>LT608310.1 GCA_900095875.1 Caecibacter massiliensis
GACGACAACGCCGTAGATGATGCTATAGCCGGTGAGGCAGACAGAAGAAGTCCCCCAGCCGTGAGCCCCTACACACATTTGCGCGTCGCTACGCTCCTTCAAATGCGGTTCTCTGCCTAAGTCGGCCATTGGCGCCAGCTCCCGCTTCCCAGGGGAGCCATGCTACACGGTGCTTCGAACCGACGATATATACTGATAGCTGGTTCGTCGAACTGGCTATTTTTATGCCATAAGACCAGCAATACAGAATTCACGACTGGGAGCGGTTTCTGTCCTGAATCGTACGAAGTGGTTGCTTATAGACCGGAATTTTCGGTTTGTAGAAATGCCGATTCATCGAACTGCATGTTGTTATACATAAATATTAAGCATAGTGCCACAATGGCTTACATTAGAATAATCCTTACTCAAATCTTGCCTCTTGATAGCATTTGTGCTATCATCTAAATAAGGGAATAAAGGAGATCATAATGTACAAGATTGAATTTTATGAGAACAAGCGTGGTGAATCAGAAGTCTGGGATTTTCTGGAAGCCTTGCGGGAGAAAAGCCAAAGCAGCAAGGATGCCCGTATTCAGTACAACCAGATTATCTTCTACATCGATCTGCTCGCAAAAAACGGCACCAATCTGCCGGTCAATATCACAAAGCATCTGGAAGAAGATATCTGGGAACTACGTCCAGGAAACAACCGGGTCTTTTACTTCTACTATGATGAGAGCCAGTATGTACTGCTCCATCATTTCCGCAAAAAATCACAGAAAACGCCAAAACGGGAAATCACCCGTGCCAAGGCAGAACGTGACGATTACATCCGCCAGAAGGAGACAGAACAATGAGAACATGGGAAGATTATAAAAATCATGTAAAGGCAATCAGCGAAGAAGAACGCCATAATATGGAAGAAATTGAAGAAGTAAGCGACATTGTTTCCTCCATCATCCGGCGGAGACGGGAGTTGGGTATCAGCCAGCGCGCCCTTGCAGAGCAATGCGGTATCCCCCAGTCCTCAGTAGCCCGTATCGAAACGCTGAAGACAACGCCAAAGCTCGATACCCTCATCAAACTCATGCGGGCCCTTGACCTGAGACTCCAGGTAGCTACAGCTGGTTGACAAAATCAAAACGCAATAACATCCCCTTCATCATAGATACATTTACTGATTGGACTGTTGCAGATGCAGCAATCCAGGTCCTTATTTTCATTCACAGTTCTATTATGAATCCTTTTTTGCGTGTAGTGTGATGAAGCTCGTTTACAAGGTTGGAGCCAGCCCAGCATGCCACGTTTTTCGGACTCAGATATTGGAAATCAGATGATATAAAGCCCCTTCTGCCGAAACTACGATATTCATATATATCTGGCAAGGTGCTACAATAGGGCACTGTGTTTCGGCATAGGCGAGGGCTCACGACTGGGGGCGCTTTGCATCGGAATCATCGGCTATGGTGTCAGATA
>LT608311.1:0-1953381 GCA_900095875.1 Caecibacter massiliensis
GTAGCATCGGCATTGCCCTTCAGATTCTTGAAGGTGATCTGACGGGTCTTTTCGTTGTCGTCGGCATCCCGGTAGGATACGACGAGTTTCAACTTATTGGATAAGTTACTACGTTCTGCCATTCCTTTTCCTCCTCTCCGGCCGCACGGCTGGCGGCTTCTTTCACCTGCCTCACCCGATCTGGCACCATCTGCCGCGTCGTCGTCAGTCGCCATAGCGCCGCTATGACTCCCTCCATCCTCCTTGCAGTTGGTACCATCTCGTGCGATTCAGATTAGAAAGCGCCGCCCGTCGTGTGGCCTATATGCTGATTTTATTTGTATAAATAGTCGGTTCGACAAACCGGCTTTGATGAACGAACTACGAACCACAACCAACGGCCCCGCCGACGATTCAGGCGGGAAACCGCCATCGGTCGTGGGTCCTAATTGCTAATTTTTGTATGAAAATATGCGGTTCGACGATCCGGCTTCGTCAAACTTCAAACATCAAACTTCAAACTGCCTTTTCTCTCCCTTTCCACTAACCACCAGCCGCTAACGGCGGCCCTTCCTACGCCGCTTTTCCTTCCACCTGGCCCATGTACTGGATGATGCCCGTTGCTATGGCGTCGGCTGTCTGGCCTTTCCTGGCCTGATAACGCTGTATGTCGTCATCGTTGTCGATGAAGCAGACTTCTACGAGGACTGCCGGCATGGATGTGCTGTTGATGACCAGGAGGTTCATGTTTTCCTTAATGCCCCGGTCAGGCAGTTCCAGTGCGGCACAAACATTCTGCTGTATGGCATGGCCTGCCATGACGCTGTGCGGGGTATAGCTCACGAAGGTCTCCGTGCCCGTGGCGTGCCTGTTGAAGGCGTTGAAATGGATGGACACGAAGAGGTCGGCCTGCCAGCGGTTGGCATTGCAGATGACGCCAAAGAGGTCGTCGTTCTGCTCGACGATATTGCGGATCCGGTGCTGGTCGAGGCGTTTCGAGACGAGCCAGGCAAGGTCCCGGGCCAGCTGTGCTTCTGTCAGGGCCAGATGGTCATTGACGGCTCCCGGGTCACGGAACATATCATGGCCGGGATTGAGGTAAACAAACATATTCGCTCTCCTTTCTTCGGGGAAATTCGACGCGCCTGCGCTCAGCAGGCTTGCGGGAACGCATATTGAGTGTCACTTCATCGCCGATGGCAATGCCCGTCACCGGCCGGGATGAAGCCGCCGGACAGGGACAGGTGGTACTGGTACGACAGGCCGCATAGGGCCTGAGCGATACCAGCATCTCGATAGCCTGACGCACGAAATAGACGATGCGTTCTTTGGGAAAATGTCGGATAAATGGATTCATAAGCATGTCTCCTTTCACTCTATAAGGGGGACGGATTTCGTCACTTGGCAACCAATCGGCCACACGGCAGGAAACTTCTTTCCCCTGCCTCACCCAATCTGGCACCATCTGCCGCGTCGTCGTCGGTCACCATAGCCCCGCTATGGCTCCCTCCATCCTCCTTGCAGCTGATGCCATCTCGTGCGATTCAGGATAGAAAGCGTTTCCCGTCGTGTGGCCTGTAATGCTATTTTTTGTAAAGATAGTTGGTTCGACGAACCGGCAGTGTAGCAAGCTACCCCTGCGAAGGACCGCTTCTCAGGGACGGCAAAGATACCCTGCACGTCGAACCGGCTTCGTCAAACATCAAACTTCAAACTGCCTTTTCTATCCCTTCCCACTGACCACTAACCACTGACCGCGGTCCATCACAACTCCAGCCTTCCTTCCTCGTACCGTGCATAGCGGCGTTGCTCGTGGTGGAGCAGGCGCAGGATGCGGATGATGTCGGCCTGCCATTTCCGGAGAGGCTGTTTCATCCGGTCGTACTCGCTCTGGCTGCGGTAGCCGTGCCCGCCGATGACGGGGCGGATGATGTAGCCATAGGCGGCATCGGGGATGAGGATAGCACCGCCGGCCCGCAAAAAGCACAGGCAGTCCGCCAGGTCCGTACTGACGAACATGGCGTGGAAGAAGAACCGTTCCCAGATGGCCGAGTCTCCGGGGTGGTATTGCCGGAAATCGTCCGTATATTCGCTGACCGGCCAGTCCTCCGGCTCTGCCACGGCCTCGACTTTCTCGATAAGTTTTATTGTCAATGTGCGGATATCCCTGTCGGCACGCAGCCGGGACTGGCGCCGTGTCATGGCCTCCAGTACAATGGCAAATGCCGACCGGGCCCGCTGTTGCAGATCCATAATAATGCTACTCCTAACGTACCGCGGCGCCCGGCTTATTTACTATGCCTCACCGCCGGAACCATCATCTGCCGCGTCGTCGTCAGTCGCCATAGCCCTGCTATGACTCCTTCCATCCTCCTTGCATCTGACGGCCCCGTCGGCGATGCCTGACGTAAAACGCCGGCCGTCGCGGCACTATCTTGCTGATTTTTGTGTAAAAATAGTCGGTCCGGCGAACCGGCTTCGATGAATGACCAACGGCCCTTCGTAGCTCCACTACGCCTCCTTCTTCCGCCTTGCATCTGGTACCATCTCGTGCGATTCAGGTCGGAAAGCGTCTCCTGTCGTGCGGCCTAATGCTGATTTTTGTATAAAAATAGTCGGCCCGTCGAACCGGCTTCATCAAACATCAAACATCAAACTATCTCTTCCCACTAACCACCAGCCGCTAACGGCGGCCCTTCGTAGCTCCACTACGCCTCCTTCTTCCGCCTTGCATCTGGTACCATCTCGTGCGATTCAGGTCGGAAAGCGTCTCCTGTCGTGCGGCCTGTATGCTGATTTTTGTATTAAAACATGAGGTTCGACGAACCGGCTTCGATAAACGAACTACGGCCCTTCGTAGCCCTGCTACGCCTCCTTCCATCCTCCTTGCATCTGACGGCCCCGTCGGCGATGCCGGATGGAAACCGTCATCGGTCGTGGGTCCTGTATGCTGATTTTTGTGTAAAAATAGTCGGTCCGTCGAACCGGCTTCATCAAACATCAAACATTAAACATCAAACTATCTCTTCCCACTAACCACCAGCCGCTAACGGCGGCCCTTCCTTCCCTTTCCCCGCGCGGGCCAGTTCCCGTGACCGGGTTTGAGCGGGGGAGTCTCCAGCTCCCCGCTCTTCCCGTCCGGGACTGGCTGCCAATCTGCAGGGTGATACTGTCCATATCTATATATATGCCAATGTGGGCAGGTGTTTTGGGCAGGCATTTATTACGTTTCGATTTATCTTTTTCTTATATATACGTTTCCTTTTTTATTCCTTTCTAAATCCGTGCTTTCGTCTATGTACCGTTTAATGGAACTGCGGCTCATGCCCATTTTTTTCATCAGGTCACCTATATAGACTTCTTCCTTTTCTTTCATAATTTCATCAAATACTTCCCGCATGAGCTGCTGGTTGCTGAGGCATTTTTGTTTCTTTCCAGCCAGCATGTCTTCCCGTCCCCGGCCCAGGTTGTCCAGGTCTTCGTTATACGAAGCGATGAGGCCTGTGTAGTCTATATGGTGGATAGGATAGTCGAAGGTGATGTAAAAGGGCAGCGGCGGGGCAAATTCGCGCAGGATGGCCTCAATCCGGAAGGCCGGCGGGGCTCCGATAGGGCTTTTGACGTCGAGCATGTCGAGGATAGCGTCGGCGTCACGACTGAATACGCCTGAGCCCGATGCCCGGTCCTGTGCTTTTTTGACGGTCTGGCTGCCTTTGCTGTAGTGATGGCAATAGATGACAGCGCACTGTTTCACTGCCGCCAGTTTGTCCAGCTGGTTACAGAACTGCCCCATGTCAAAGGCACTGTTTTCGTCGCCATTGGTGATTTTGTATATAGGGTCGAGGACGATGGCCATGTAGTCTTTCCCGGCTGTCCGGCGGACGATATCGCGGACCAGTTGTTCCATGGGGCGGGCATGACCGCGGCAGTTCCACAGGTCGATGGCGTCGTCATGGTCCCCGGCAAGGCCGAGGGCATTGTAGATCCGGCAGAAGCGGTCAATACAGGACGCTCTATTTAATTCCAGATTGATATATAAAACATTGCCCCGGTGGCAGGGGAATTGTCCCAGCCAGGAGGTCCCTTCGGCTATGGCGATGCACAGTTCGATGAGGGCAAAGGATTTTCCCGCCTTGCTGGGCCCGGCAAGCATCATTTTATGGCCCTGCCGCAAAAGGCCGTCGATGAGTACCGGATCGAGAGGCGGCGGGTTGCGGCGCAGGCGGGACAGGTTTTCAATGGGCGTTTCCCCCTCTTTTTCATCGTCCAGCGCAGCCAGCCATTCCGTGTAGGACTGAAAGGGACTGTCATAGGGTATGAGGTACTGCCAGCTTTCGCCGCGGCGGATACCGGGCAGGCGCATGAGCCGCGCGGGGTTGCGGTTGGACACATCGACGTGATAGCCGTGTTCATGACAGGTCTTGTACAGGAAATCGACGCGCTGGCGGTACAGGTCATAATCCGTACCGGCATCGATATGTACGACGGCGTGCAGACTTTTTCCTCCACTGTAAACGAGCGCAGCCACGGGCAACTTCAGGCTGCATATCCGATCGAGCTGCTGCTGTAAAGTCTGGTCATCTGCTTCGGCCAGTACATAGGTAAATTCCCGCACGTTGCTGTTGCGCACTCCTTTTCCATCCAGCGGGTTGATGCGCACCCAGGCCCCGCCGCGGTAGTCGTAGTCCCCCAGGGCATAGCCCACATCGTGGCTGGCTTCGAGGGCTTTGATGATGTGGCGCTGTTTCCGGCCATATACGCCCCGTCCTGCCGGCACGCAGCGGTCTTTCTGTTCCATGGACTTCATGACGTATCCCACGTAATCATCAGGCGAAAAAAGCCGTTCCAGAAAGTCCCGTATATCCTGACAGGGGTCCCATTGGGGCGGCGGCTCCGTGAGAGGCCGCCGGCTTTCCCGAGGACATGCGGCCGCCGGGGCGATGCGGATTGCCTGCGGCCCCGGGTCGATGTAGATGGCTTCGTCAAGGGAAATAGGGAGATTACCGCCCATTTCCCTGCCGTATCCCCGGTCCATGGCCATCTGCATGATGGTGCCGCCGGTCACGCAGGGCGTCCTCGTATTGGAAAAGGTCTGCCATTTCCGTTCGCATTCCCCGCTGTGATAGCGGGCCATGTCGCGGCGGCTCCAGCTGTCCCAGTCGCCAGCCGTACAGCCCTCGTATTTGAGGGCCATACCGACGTCGCACCATTCCTGATACGTACAGGATGCCGGGTCGATCCACGACAGGGCCTCCAGAAGGTCCTGCCGGTCAGAAGGCACGGCACTCGTCCTCTTCGGGGATGATATACCGGTCTATCTGATTATACAGGCGGTTCTTGTATTCCCGTGTCGAAATCCGCGCCCGTCCGCTGCGGCCGCGCAAGGCCGGCCAGTCGATTTTCAGGCGGTCCCCCACCCGGGCCAGTCCCAACGTCATGGCGAAACTCGATATCTTGAACAGCATTTTCCGGCAGAAATAAAACCGGTCGTGGACGATGGCATCACCGTCGGGCGTCTCTACGAGGAGTTCCACATCCATTTCATGACAGGCAGGGATTTTGTCACTGCCGTCAAAATAGGACCGGGTGATATTCTGTACCGTAAAGGGATATTCTCCCGGCTCCAGTTCGATATAGTCCTGTTTGACGATTTCGATCTCGTCATCCCAGGAAAAGACTTCCTTGCTTTCCATGTCACAGATTCTCCTTTCAAGATGTAAAATTTTTTTGCATGATGCATTTGCACTTCCTGCAAACGAACTGATTTGAGCCTAGCACAAAATCCAGCATATGTCAAAAAAATGCAGATTAGAAAATAGTGAGAAAATTTTAATCTGCAGGCAGTTTATATAGAAAAACT
This sequence comes from Caecibacter massiliensis, assembly GCA_900095875.1. GTDB lineage: Bacteria > Bacillota > Negativicutes > Veillonellales > Megasphaeraceae > Megasphaera > Megasphaera hexanoica. Next base: position 5,840 of record LT608311.1, read on the forward strand.
CCCCTCAGGAACGATTATCCTGAAGGGAGTATGTATGATAATGCTTATTTGTAAAATAAACTAGTTTCTTCGTACGGGGCGGCTGGCACTGATGATCATGGCCCGTCTCCTTCTCAGCGGTGGTACGTATGACAGAGGCGGGAGAGCCAGCGGGCCAGGTCCAGGCGCATCTGGCCGTCTTTCAGCTGCCAGTGCCAGTTGCCTTCTACGGTCCCCGGCGTGTTCATCCGGCCCGATGACGGCAGGAACAGCAGGTCCTGGAAGGGCACGATGGCCGTTTCCGCCCGGCGGCTGTAGACGTATGCGATGAGGGCCGCCGTCACTTCGCTGGCCGTGGCATCATTAGACAGGTGCAGCATGAGGCACAGGCGCTGCTGCTGTTCTTCCGGCAGGGATTCGTACCAGCCCCGGGTAGTGTCATTGTCGTGAGTCCCCGTATAGGCGATGGAACACGGTTCCGTATCGAAGGACAGCCGGCCGTCAGACCGTTCTTTCAGATGGAACGGCAGGACCCGCATCCCCGGCAGGGAGAAATGGCTGCGCAGGCGGCATACGTCGTCGGTGATGATGCCCAGGTCTTCGGCGATGAGCCGCACCGGCCCCAGTTCCTGATAGACCCGGCGCAGGATGTCTTCTCCCGGTGCCGGTTTCCACTGCCCTTCCCGGGCCGTCCTGGCTCCGGCAGGGATAGACCAGTATGCGGAAAATCCGCGGAAATGGTCGATCCGCACTTCATCGACCAGTGACAGGGTGTGGCGGAAGCGCTGGACCCACCAGTCGTATCCGTCTTTTGCCATTGCCTGGTAATCGTAGAGGGGGTTGCCCCAGAGCTGGCCTTCGGCACTGAAATAGTCAGGCGGCACGCCGGCCACACTCCTGGGATTTCCTGCCTCATCGAGGTCGAACAGGTCCTGATGGGACCAGCAGTCGGCGCTGTCGTGGGCGACGAACATGGGGATATCCCCCAGGATAGAGACGCCGTTGTCATGGGCATAGGTGCACACGTCCTGCCACTGACGGTGTACGATGTACTGAAGGAAGCGGTAATGATCGACCGCACCGGCCAGTTCCTTCCGGTAGCGCGCACAGGCCGCATCTTCGTGGCGGGCAATGTCTTCCGGCCATTCGGTCCAGGCCTTTCCTTTGAAGAAGTCACGGACAGCACAAAACAGGGCGTAGTCATCGAGCCAGCTCTTATTTTTTCTGCAGAATGTGTCAAAAGGCTGCCAGGGAATGACCAGGTCCGGGTCGTGGGACATATCCCAGAGGGCGCGTTCCTTGCACTGCCAGGCTTCGTCCCAGGACGAGGTTCCCGCCGCCTCCTGGCGGTACTGGTCATAGCGTTCCCTTTTGAGCCAGCCTGCCCGGTACAGGAAATCGAGGGAGATGAGCCGTTCGTTCATGGCAAAGGCCGACCGCGAGTAATACGGCGAATCGCCGTCGAGAGGCGGTGTCAGCGGCAGGACCTGCCACAGGCTCTGGCCGGCGGTCTTGAGGAAATCGATGAAATGATAGGCTTGTTCCCCCAGGTCGCCACAGCCCCACGGCGACGGCAGGGACGTGGGATGCAGGAGGATGCCGGCCCGCCGTTTTCCCCCTTCTTGTCCGGCCAGGACGACGAGGCTGAGCGGCGGCAGGGTCAGATCGAGGCGGCTGCCCGTCGTTTCCAGCGGTTCCATATTGGGGATGAGGGCGTTGTACAATTTTCCGTACAGCAGTCCGTCCGTATAGAGGCTGATAGAATGGACGGCCGTCGTGCTGCGGTTGATGGCGATGACAAACAGTCCGTCCCGGGCGGGCTTATCAAAGACATCGCGGCCGCCTTCGATGGACCGGCAATATACGTAGACATCGCCCTTGCTGTACAGGGGGATGAACCGCCCCGTCTGCAGGGCATCGTGTTTGCGCCGCAGGGCTGTCAGCCGTTTCACCCAGCGCAGGAGGCTCATGTTTTCGTGGCCCCAGGGATAGGTACGGCGGTTATCCGGGTCTTTTCCCCCAGTGAGGCCGGCTTCGTCGCCATAGTAGATACAAGGCGCGCCCGGCATGGTCATCTGCCAGGCCATGAGCAGCTTCACCCGGCCTATGGCGACGGATTCGCCGCGCACGTCAGCATCACTGCTCTGGCAGACCGTGAGGATCCGTTCGATGTCGTGGCTGCTGATGAGGTTGAGCATGGCATACCAGTTTTCCGGCGGGTAGTTCTCCACCAGCTGCATGAGTTCCCGCCCCAGGCAGCCGCCGTCTTTCTGGCCCAGCACGAAGGCCACGGCCATGGCTCGGAGGGCGTAATTCATGGCACTGTCTATATCGTAGCCGCAGAGGTATTCCCGCTGCTCGCTGTAAGCAATCTTATTGGAGGCGTCTTCCCAGACTTCGCCGATGAGGACGGCATCGGGATTTTCTTCTTTGAGCGTATGATAGAAACTGCGCAGAAACGGCACGGGCAGTTCGTCGATGACGTCGAGGCGCCAGCCGCTGATGCCCTGGCTCAGCCAGTATTTGAGGACGCTGTTTTCACTGCGGATGATGAAATCCATATAGGACGGCGTCGTTTCTTCTACGTCCGGCAGGTCCTTGACACCCCACCACGATTCATAGTCGTCGGGGTAGTCCGTAAAGCGGTACCATTCATAGTACGGCGATTCTTTGGACTGATAGGCGCCCAGGGACGGATAATGGCCGAAGCGGTTGAAATAGATGCTGTCGGCGCCGGTATGGCTGAATACGCCGTCGAGGATGATGCGGATGCCCCGCTTGCGCGCTTTTTCGCACAGGGCAGAAAATTCGTCATTAGTCCCCAGGAAGGGGTCGATGCGGTGATAGTCTCCCGTGCCATAGCGGTGGTTGCTGCAGCTTTCAAAGACCGGGTTGAGATAGATGGCCGTAACGCCTAAATCTGCGAGGTAGTCGAGTTTCTTCCCGATGCCGGCCAGGTCGCCGCCAAAGAAATCGTACTGGACCACATCACCTGTTTCCGTATTCTTGCAGTAATAGGGCCGGTCGTCCCAGGAGCTGTGGATGACGGCACCGGGTTTGCCCGCCAGGTGCTGCCAGTCCATGCGGCCGCGGCAGAAGCGGTCGGGGAAAATCTGGTAGACGATGGCGTGTTTGAACCAGTCCGGCGTATGGGCGTTCTTGTCGTAGACGGTAATCTGGAACGCCGGCGGCACCGTGTCATAGAGGGCTCCCACGCCGCCGAGGTGGTCCTGGTTATTGCCGTAGTACAGGCGTTTGCCGTCCCATTCGACGATGAAATAATACCACAAGAGGCAGCCCTTCTGCGGTACCTGCCAGGTCGCGGCAAAGGTATCCCCTGCGGCTGTCATGGGGACGAGCGATTCCCCGGCATTGCTCTGCCAGAGCCGTACGGTGGCCTTACAAGAAGAGGCCGGCCGGCCGCTGACGGACAGGCGCAGGGTCAGCTCTGACCCGGACGGTACGGCGCCAAAGCGGGACCGGTAGTGGCTGTCGTGGGAATCATGATATAGGCGTAGTTCCATAGTCGTTCCTTTCTTTATCGCAAAACCCCTGCCGCAGCATGCCGGGCAGGGGTCCTTGGTGTCATTATCTGTCTAATACGGTGTGATACAGATCCGCATAGGCCTGGGCCGATCGGTCCCATCCGTAATCGCTTTCCATGGCATTGCGGACGAGGTGTTCCCAGACGACGGGATCGGCGTAGTAGCTGAGGGCTCTCTTGACGGTAAACAGCAGTTCATGGGCATTGAAGTTCATGAATGTCAGGCCGTTGCCCTGATTCGTATACTTATCGAAGGGGATGACCGTATCCTTGAGTCCCCCCGTTTCCCGGACGACCGGCACGGCCCCGTATTTGAGGGCGATGAGCTGGCTCAGGCCGCATGGTTCGTAGCGGGACGGCATCATGAAGATGTCGGCGGCAGCATATACCTGATGGGCCAGGCCTTCGTTGAAGAGGATGTTGGCCGACACCTTGGTCGGATAGCGCCGGGCCAGATTGCGGAAGGCATCTTCGTAGGCCCAGTCGCCGGTGCCGACGATGACCAGCTGGATATCTTCTTCGATGAGTTCATCCATGATGCAGGTCACCAGATCCAGTCCCTTATCTGCTACCAGGCGGGTTACCATGGCGACGACGGGGATATTGCGGTTGACAGGAAGGCCCAGTTCCCGCTGCAGGGCTTCCTTGTTGATATGCTTCCTGGCCGGGAAGGTATCGGCCGTATAAGTCGCGGCGATATGCCTATCCGCCGCCGGGTTGTATTCATCTTCATCGAGGCCGTTGATGATGCCCGTGATGCGGTCCCGGGCCGAGCGGATATAGCCATCCAGACGTTCCCCGAAATAGGGATAGGTGATTTCCTGGGCATAGGTCTTGCTCACGGTCGTAATGTAGTCGGCATAGACCATGCCTGATTTCATGTAGTTGACGCAGCCATCACATTCCAGGTTGCCGTTGTCAAAGAGTTCCTGCGGCAGGCCGATGATGTCGCGCATGATGGATGGCGGGTAAATCCCCTGGTATTTGAGATTGTGGATGGTATAGATAATCTTCATGTGCTGGTAGAACGGGTCATGATAGAAATCTTCTTTCAGGAAGACGCCCATGAGGCCCGTATGCCAGTCGTTGCAGTGGATGATGTCCGGCTGGAATCCCACTTTGGGGAGCATGGTCAGGACAGCGCGGCAGAAATAGGCGAACCGTTCGTCGTCGTCATCAAATCCGTAGAGGCGGTCCCGCTTGAAATACCATTCGTTATCGATGAAGTAGACCGTGACGCCGTTCCAGTCGATTTCTTCTACGCCATAGTAGAGCTGGCGCCAGGCCAGATTGACGATGCCGTGGGTGACCGGTTTCATCTGTGCCCGGAACGATTCGGCGATCTGGCTGTATTTGGGAATGACCAGACGCACATCCATCCCTTTGGATGCCAGTGCCTTCGGCAGCGCTCCCATGACATCTGCCAGGCCTCCGGTCTTGATAAAAGGAACGGCCTCGGAAGCCGCAAACAATACTTTTACCATCTGTATCACCTTCTTAGTACACTCTTAAAATTATGATCCCATCGTATGATGATAATGTCATTCAACTTTGTTTTTTCCCGGTCCTCTTCTTGGAGGAAGCCTTGCCTGTCCGGGATTTTCCCCGGGCCGGGGCGCGCCGTTTCTGTACGGTGCCGCTCATAGCAGCCGATACGGTGCGGTGAGCTTCTGCCGCCGAATCGAGTTCGATGTATATGGCTGCCAGCGGTGGCAGCGTCAGGGACAGGGACTGGTCCATGCCGTGCATGGAGATGTCTTCTGCCGTAAATTTTCCTTCATTGACCACGCCGGATCCGCCAAAGCGGCTGTCATCGCTGTTTAAGACTTCCACATAGGTGCCGGGCTGGGGCACGCCGAAGCGGTAATCGTGGCGCACGACAGGCGTGAAATTGCAGACGACGATGGTCAGGTCTTCCTTGTGGATCCCCTTGCGGAAGAAGGCGATGACGCTGTTGTCCCGGTCATCACAGCTGATCCAGGAAAAGCCGGACCAGTCGAAGTCTTCCTGCCAGAATTCGCAATGGGATGCATAGAATCCGTTCAGTTCCCGTACGTAGTCGTGCAGTTTGCGGTGCATGTCGTAATCCAGGAGATGCCAGTCCAGGCTGTCATCGTATTTCCATTCGATGAACTGGCCGAAATCGCCGCCCATGAACAGGAGCTTCTTGCCCGGATGAGACATCCAGTAGCCGTAAAATGCCCGCAGGCCGGCAAATTTCTTCCAGTAATCGCCAGGCATCTTATCCAGGAGCGACCGTTTGCCATGGACGACTTCATCGTGGGACAGGGGCAGGACGAAATTTTCCGAAAAGGCATAGCACAGGGAAAAGGTAATGAGGTTCTGATGGTCTTTGCGGAACAAGGGATCCATGGACATATAGCGCAGCATGTCGTTCATCCAGCCCATATTCCATTTATAATTGAATCCCAGTCCGCCCACTTCGATGGGTTTCGTCACCAGCGGCCAGGCCGACGATTCTTCGGCGATCATCAGGGCCTGGGGGACTTCGGCGAAGACGGCTTTATTGAGGCGGCGGATGAAATCGATGGCTTCCAGGTTTTCCCGGCCGCCGTATTTATTGGGCTGCCACTGGCCGTCGCTGTGGCCGTAGTCGAGGTACAGCATGTTGGCCACGGCATCGATGCGCAGGCCATCGACGTGGAATTCCTTCAGGAAAAAGAGGGCGCTGGAAATGAGGAAGGACTGCACTTCCGTGCGGCCATAATCGAAATTCATAGTGTCCCATTCCTTGTTTTCTGCCAGGATGGGATTGCCCGATTCGTAGCACGGTTCGCCATCAAAATATCGCAGGCCGTGGGCATCGCGGCAGAAATGGCCCGGTACCCAGTCTACGATGACGCCGATGCCGTTTTGGTGGCAGTGATCGACGAAATACATGAAATCTTCCGGCCTGCCGTAGCGGCTGGTCACGGAGAAATAGCCCGTCCCCTGATAGCCCCAGGAGCCGTCAAAAGGATATTCGCACAGCGGCATGAGCTCGATATGGGTATAATGCATATCTTTCACGTAGTCTACCAGCTGGTCTGCCAGTTCCCGGTAGGTCAGCATATCGCCGTTTTCTCTGCGCCGCCACGAGCCCAGGTGGACTTCATAGGTCAGCATGGGCTGGGCGTATGAATCGTAGTCTTTGCGGCTGGCCATCCATTTCTTGTCTTTCCACGTATAATGGAGCTTGGTCAGCTTCGATGCCGTATCGGGCCGGACTTCCGACCAGAAGGCATAGGGGTCGCTTTTGAGGATGACATCGCCCGAAGCCGTCGTGATGGCGTATTTGTAGTTATCCCCTTCGGAAAGACCGGAAATATAGCAGATCCAGATGCCATTTCCCTTGTCGCTGCGCGTCATGGGGTCGGCCGTTTCATTCCATTCATTGAAATCACCGACGACGCTGACGGCCTGTGCATGAGGTGCCCACACGGCAAAGCGCACGCAGGCTTTGCGCCGGTACGCCGTAAAATGCGCGCCAAAGAGGCGGTAACTGCTGTCGTTCGTTCCCTGATGATACAGATAGGTACTATAATCATCGATGGCACTGAGTTTCATCCGTGCACACCTCCTTTATTACATCAACTCTTGACCGGTTTCAGGTGCCAGATTCCCGATGCGTACTGGCGGATGGTCCGGTCACTGGAAAAATAGCCCGAATGGGCGATATTGACGGCGCTGGAATGGAGCCATGGGAGGCGTTTGTTGTAGCGCCGTTCGATTTCCTGCTGTGCCTGACAGTAGGGTTTGAAATCTTTCAAGACGAAGAATTCATCGTTGCGGTCCAGGAGTGAATCGTAGAGCATGCCGAAGGATTCGCCATTTCCCAGGGATCCATCGACGAGGCTGTTCATGATCTGGCGGATATCCGCATCTTCGCTGTACATATTCCACGAGGAATAGCCGCCGTGGATATAATAATCCATGACTTCGTTGGCCCGGAGGCCGAAGATGACGCAGTTGTCATCACCCACTTCGCGGTGGATTTCCACGTTGGCCCCGTCCATGGTGCCCAGGGTGATGGCCCCGTTCATCATGAATTTCATATTCCCCGTACCAGACGCTTCTTTTCCGGCCGTAGAGATCTGTTCGCTCACATCGGCAGCCGGAAACAGGAGCTGGCCCAGGGAGACGTTGTAGTTTTCCAGGAAGAGGACGCGCATCTGCTTGCGGATACGGCGGTCGTTGTTGACCAGCCGGGCCACGACGTTGATGAGCTTGATGGTCTGCTTGGCTTCCCCATAGCCGGCAGCTGCCTTGCCGCCAAAAAGGAAGGTCCTCGGCGTAATCTGCATCCGGGGATTGGCCTTGAGGACGTAATACAGGTGCAGGACGTGGAGAATATTGAGGAGCTGCCGTTTGTAGAGATGGATCCGCTTGATCTGGATATCAAAGATCGATGCCGGGTCTACCTTTATTTCATACTTCTGTTGGATATAATCGGCCAGGATATATTTGCGGGTCTGTTTCACCTGGGCCAGCCGTTCGAGGAAGGCCGGGTCTTTGGAAAATTTTTCCACGTCTATGAGGCGTTTGGCTTCCAGCCGCCAGTCCGGCCCGATGGTGTCATCGAGCAGTCCTGCCAGCTGCGGATTGGACTGGATGAGCCAGCGTCGGTGGGAGACGCCATTGGTCTTATTGGAAAAACGCGACGGGAAACAGGTGTAGAACTGGTGCAGCGTCGAGTCCTTCAGGATCTGGGAGTGGATTTCCGCAACCCCGTTGACACTGTGGCTGCCGAGGACAGCCAGATGGGCCATGTGGACCTGTCCATCCCAGAGGACGGCCACATCGCGGGCCTTGTCTTCGTCGCCGGGGAAGCGCTTGCGGACTTCGGCCAGCCAGCGCCGGTTCAGTTCTTCCACGATGAGATAGATCCGCGGCAGCAGGGACTTGAACATGGGAATGGACCAGCGTTCCATCGCTTCCGGCAGGATGGTGTGGTTCGTATAAGCCACGGTGCGGACGGTCACATTCCAGGCCGCATCCCACGAAAGTCCTTCTTCATCCATGAGGATGCGCATGAGTTCGGGGATGACCAGGGCCGGATGGGTATCGTTGATATGGATAGCGATGTACTGATCGAATTTATACAGGCTTTCTTTGATTTTTTTCTTGTAATAGCGCACGATGGACTGCAGGCCCGCCGATACCATGAAGTATTCCTGCATGAGCCGCAGCTTGCGCCCTTCTTCCGTGCTGTCTTCGGGATAGAGGAAACGGGAAATGAGCTGCACGCTGTTCTTATAGTGGAAGGCCCGGTGCCGGTCGCCCAGGGACAATTCGCGGTACATATCTTCCCGTGAATATTCGGCCCGCCACAGGCGCAGGGTGTTCACCGTATGGTTGTGATAGCCTACGATGGGGACATCGTAGGGCACGGCACGGACAGAAGAATATTTTTCGTAGACACATTCCAGGCCGCCGTCTTCGGAAGGGCGCATGTAGGCGTTGCCGCCGAAGCGTACGTTGACGGCCTTATCGACCTTCTTGACTTCCCAGGGGAATCCGTCGGCCAGCCAGCTGTCAGGCAGTTCGACCTGCTGATCGTCGATGATGCGCTGATTGAAGAGTCCGTACTGATAGCGGATACTGCAGCCATGGCCGGGAAGCTGGAGCGCTGCCAGGGAATCGATGAAGCAGGCAGCCAGTCTGCCCAGGCCCCCGTTTCCCAGTCCCGGATCCCGTTCTTCCGGGATGATCCGGTCCAGGTCCCAGCCCAGGTCCTTGAGCCCGGCCCGGCAGACATCTTCCATGCCCAGGCCGATGAGGTTGGAATCGAGCAGCCGCCCCAGGAGGAACTCGATGGAAAAATAGTAGACCTGTTTCGCCTTTTCTTCGGCATAGGTTTCATTCGTGCGGATCCAGTCTTCACTTACCAAATCACGGACCATGAAGGCTACGGTCTGATATACTTCGTTCGGTGTCAGATCGGGCAGATCCTTTTCCCACAAAATGTGTGCTTTTTTGGTAAATTCACTTTTGAATTCTTCTTTATCCTGCCACGTGTTCACTATTTCAGGACTCCTTTTTTAGATGACGGAACATTTGCCGATGCAAAGCGGTGTTTCTCGTGTTCCCGAAAGTTCAGCCTCCGGCTGGATGACGGCGTTTTTGTCGCATACGACATAATCCAGATTGGCATCGGCACCAACGACGGAGTGCTGCATGACAATACTATTGCGGATAACGGCATTCTTCCCTACCCGCACTTTGCGGAAGAGAATCGAATTTTCGACTTTGCCTTCGATGATGCAGCCGTTGGCCACAAGGGAATTGGTGACGTGCGATTCTTCCATGTATTTTGCCGGCGCTTCGTCCTTGATTTTCGTATAGATGTGGCGCTGGTTCTGGAGGAATATGTCCCGCCAGGTATGGACGTCGAGGAAATCCATATTGGTTTCAAAATAAGACTGGATGGAATCGACGCGTTTTACGTACCCCTTATAATTATAGCCAAAAATCCGCAGGCGGTCTACATTGCGCTTGAGGACGTCGGTGATAAAATCTTTATAGCCTTTGGCGTAAGCCCGGCGGACGCAGTGCTGATAGATTTCCGTGTCGATGAGGATCTGGCGCTGGTACAGGTTGTCCCCGGCCTGGATTTCCGCCTTGGAATTGATGCCCGTGATCCGGTCCTTGTCGTTGATTTCCAGGACGTAGCCTTCTTTTTCCTTGCCTTTCGGCACCTGCGTATAAATCATAGTCACGTCGGCATTATGACGGCGGTGGAAATGGAGCACTTCCTCGTAATCGATATTCTGCACCAGATCGCAGCTGGTCGCCAGGATGTACGGGCTGTGGCCGCGCTTGACGAAAAGCAGATTCTTGTAAAAAGAATGGATATCCCCTTCTACGGGATGGATGATGTCTTCCACGTCAGCCGGCAGATAGAACAGGCCGTCCCGTTTGCGGGCCAGTCCCCATTCCTTCCCCGAGCGGATGTGGTCCAATACGGAGCGGGACTGGGACGACAGGAGGATACCTACGTTGCCGATCCCGGCGTTTACCATATTGGAAAGAGTGAAATCAATGAGGCGGAACTTGCCTCCCATAGGCACGGTCGCCAGCGGGCGGTGTTCATTGAGTTCAGGGAGTGTCTTGCTGTCCTGTAAATTGATAAGACCCATCATTTCGCTGCCCATACTTATGCATCTCCTTTGCTGGTTGCTGCAGCGGTCACTTCGCCATGACGGCCCAGTACGGCGACGGACCCGTCTTTTTTGTGTACGACCGCACCGCTGTGGATGATGCAGTCTTCGCCGATGATGGCCTTGTCTACGACAGCGCCGGCTTCGACGACGGTTCCCGGCATGATGACCGAATTGGTGACCCGGGCGCCTTCTTCGACGGTGACATTATAGAATATGACCGAATCCGATACCTGGCCCAGGATGGCCGCGCCTTCTGCGATGAGGGCACTCTTGGCGCTGCCTTTTGGCCCGATGAAATGAGGCGGCATGGACTGGTTGCCGGCATAGATGCGCCAGTCGGGATCGCTCAGGTCCAGAGGCGGTTCATCGGCCAGAAGGTCCATATTGGCCTGCCAGAGGCTGTCAATGGTACCGACGTCTTTCCAGTATCCTTCAAAGGGATAGGCATAGAGTGCTATCTGATCACGTAACATGGCCGGGATGACGTTCTTGCCAAAATCGTGTTCCGACGTTTCATCCTTAGCATCGGCCCGGAGATACCGTTCCAGCACCGGCCGGTCAAAAATATAGATGCCCATGGAGGCCAGGTTGCTTTCGGGCTGCTTCGGTTTTTCCTGGAATTTCGTGATACGCATGTTGTCATCGGCTACCATGATGCCAAAGCGGCTCGCTTCATCCCAGGGCACGCGGATGGTGCCGATGGTGACTTTCGCCTGATGTTTCTTATGGAAATCCAGCATTTTGGAATAATCCATGGAATAAATGTGGTCGCCTGACAGGATGAGCACGTAGTCATCCCCTATCATTTCGACGAAGTTCAGATTCTGATAAATGGCATCGGCCGTCCCGCGGTACCAGTTCGTGCCATTGCCATTGGTGTACGGCGGCAGTACGAAGGTTCCACCCGTGTCATTGTCGAGGTCCCAGGAGCTGCCGTTTCCGACGTACCAGTTAAGTTCCAACGGCTGGTACTGGGTCAGGATGCCGACCGTCCCGATGCCGGAATGGCGGCAGTTGCTCAGGGTAAAATCAATGATACGGTATTTACCGCCAAAGAGCAGCCCAGGCTTGGCTTGATCTTTCGTCAGGACACCGAGGCGGCTGCCTTTGCCGCCTGCCAGTATCATGGCCAGACAATTCGATTTTCTCATACGATTTCCTCCTCACGCAGGAAACAGCTGCATCGATACCGGTCTGCTCCCATCGTACCGGGGCAGCCGTTCCTCTATTTGTCTTCCTATCTAAGCTTTGGCAGATTAACAAAATCCTTGTATGCAAATATTATACACTACTTAAAATATTTTTTTAAGGGTTTGTTATCCCTATTTACGGAAATTTCACGAAAAACGTACTAAATATAGAATACCACAAAAAAACACACCTTCATCTGGTAGTTGACAAAGATGAAAGGTGTGTCCGCAATGGCAGTCCGTACCATACAGGCCGCCGGCTGTTTATTCTATTTTTCTGTTTCTTTCAGTGCTTCTTCCCTCGTCAGGAGCGTCACCATAAAGGGCAGGGCCAGAAGGATGCGCCGTGCTGCATCGGCCGTGTCCGCCGTAGTGCGCACGAAGCCGATGCCCTTTTTCCCATCGAGGGCCGTGACGACGCCGACGTATTCAAATCCTTCCATGATACGGGTGACGAAGGTCATATTGCCGGGATCGATCTTGAAATACACCCAGTCGGCATCAAGCATCATGACGGATCACCTCGCGGCGCATCATACTGTACTCTTCCAGCGGCGTATCGCAGGGGATGCCTACGAGCTGCTGGGCATGGGGGGCCGCCGTGATGGTGTTGCCGTCACCATCGGTCATGGCCGGCAGGGTAAGGGTGACCAGCGGTCCTTTCGGCTGGAGAAATTCTACGGTCTGACCGGTCTTGAAATGATTCCGCTGTTCGACCCAGACGATGTGCTTTTCCCGGTCATAGGAACGGACGAGGCCGATGAATTCGTGAGTCTGGGTATTGCTGGAATGGCTGTATACCTGATCGGCTTCGGTCGGACGGGACACGGAGAAGCCCCGCGTATAGGGCCGGTGGGAAATCTTTTCCAGCTCCTGAAGCCATTCGGGGCGCACGTGGAAATGTTCCGGGTCACGTTCGTAAGCATCGATAGCCTGGCGGTATACCTTGACGACCGTAGCTACGTAATGGACGCTCTTCATACGGCCTTCGATTTTCAGACTGCACAGGCCGGCATCGTACAGATCCGGCAGGTACGGCAGGAGGCAGAGGTCTTTGGAGTTGAAGATATATGTCCCCCGTTCGTCCTCTACGACGGGGAAATACTGGCCCGGCCGCTTTTCTTCGACTACGTTATATTTAAACCGGCAGCACTGGACGCACTGGCCCCGGTTGGAGTCGCGGTTCTGGGTGAAGTAATTGCTCAACAGGCAGCGGCCGGAATAGGAAATACACATGGCACCGTGGACGAATCCTTCCAGTTCGACAGGGACGCGGCGGTGGATTTCCCTGACATCGGCCAGGCTCACTTCCCGGGCCATGACGACGCGGCTGGCACCGAGGTCATGCCAGAACTGGACACTGGCCCAGTTGGTCGTATTGGCCTGGGTCGAAATGTGGATGGGCAGTTCCGGCACGAGCTTGCGGGCCAGACTGAAAATCCCCGGATCGGCGATGAGCAGGGCGTCTACGCCTATATCCCGCAAAAAGCGCAGGTAATCCGGCAGAGCCGTGAGGTCTTCATTGTGAGGGAAAATATTGACCGTCACATGGATCCGTTTTCCCCGTTCATGGGCATAGGCCACGGCTTCTTTCAGCTCATCCCGGGAGAAATTGTCACTGAAGGCGCGGAGACCGAATAATTTTCCGCCGAGATATACTGCATCGGCACCATAGAGAAATGCCATCTTCATTTTATCCATATTGCCGGCCGGAGCCAGCAATTCCATCTTTTGCATACTTATCCTTTCCAACGGGATACGGTCAGGCCATCCCCATTTTCAAAAAACACAGAATCAAAATACCGCCTATCGTCGATGAGCGACAGGAACTGGCGCAGCCGCGTCACGGCCGTCCGGTGCTTGTGCGGCAGCGTCCCCTTTATATAAATCATATCGTGATAGCGCAGGTTATCTGCTACGATGAGCGCACCGGGCGAGAGGTGTGGCATCAGCAGCTGCAGATAGCGCACATACTGTCCCTTGGGGCCGTCGAGGAAGACAAAATCCCACGGCCCTTCCAGGCGGCTCAGCCACTGGGCCGCATCTCCCTGAAGAGCCGTGATGACCCTCGCGTAGGGAGAGCGTGAAAAATACTCCTTGGCCGTCCGGTACCGCTCTTTGTTGAGCTCGATCGTCGTCAGCATCCCTCCCTCTGCCAGAAAGGGAGCCATGATCAGGGCAGAATAGCCGATACAGGTGCCGATTTCCAGCAGCCGGGCCGGTTTCGTCTGCTGGAGGATCCGGGTCAATAGTGGCAGTTCCGGATCCCGCAGGATAGGCAGCTGTTCCCGCGCAGCCTGACTGCGTATTTCTTCCAGAAGGTCCGTCATGGCATATGTTCCTTTACATTCTTCATATGGTCCTCGTAGGTTGTGGCAAAATAGTTATGTCCGTCTTTATCAGCAACAAAATAGAGATAGGACGTATCGGGCGCTTCCAGGATGGCTTTCATGCAGTCCATCCCCGGATTGGCAATCGGTCCCGGCGGCAGTCCTTCATAGCGATATGTATTATAGGGCGAGTCGTATTCCGTTTCGCTGATACTGTACGCCGCCTTGTGGGTTCCCATGGCATAGGAAATGCTGGCATCAGACTGGAGTTTCATGTGCCGGGACAGGCGGTTCAGGAATACCGACGCGATGAGCGGCCGGTCTTTATCGTATTTTGCTTCCTTTTCTATGAGTGATGCCAGGGTGACGAACTGGTAGATAGACATATTCCGCTCTGCAATCTGCTGGCGCATGTCGTCTGTCAGGTGACGGTCGAAATTTTTCAGCATCATGGTGACGACATCCTCTGCCGTCGCATCCTTCCCGATGAGGTACGTATCGGGAAAGAGGAAGCCTTCCGTCACAAGTGTCACCTTGCGGTTCCCTTTCATATATGGATACAGCAGGCTCGTATCGTTGGCTGCACGGAGAAAATCCTCTTCTTTGACGATGCCCAGCTTATCCAGGGCCTGAGCCGTCTGACGCACCGTATAGCCTTCGGGTACGACCAGCCGGGCTGCTTCTGATTTGCCGCTTTTTAGTTTTGCCAGGATCTGCTGGAGACTCATGTCGGACCGGATGGTATATTCCCCCTGTTTGAGATCATCGGCCTGGCCGGTGACGCGTGCCACCAGGCGGAACCAGCCGGGATTGACGATGAGTCCGTCGTCGTAGAGCTGATCGGCAATATCGGTGGCAGTCATCTGTTCCCGCACATGGACGTATGCTTCCCTTTCGGGAAGGAAATAATTTGGCAGGTAATATGATGCAATGCCCGCTGCGCCGGCTATGAAAAGACACGCCGCGGCCGCTATGCCCCAGAAGCGCCTGCGGTGCCTTGCCGCCGACTGCCGTATTTCCCGGGCATCCTGCACGACTTCCTGTTCTACATATTCAATTGTCTCTTCTATTTTTTTCTTGTTCATCCGTCTATTATACGGCAAGAACCGGTCCTGACGCAATAGGCACGACACAGCAGGCTCTTATAGCGGTTGACATCTTCTTTCCGAAGGCCAAGCCTAGTCCGCATCTGGATCCGTAATACCGCAAGGCGTATACAGAAAAGAACCCTGTCAGAGGAACCAGACTTTTTTCTTTCGTGTATCCCCGATAGACGTGTATCCCGGAGAGAATGATACAAATGTTTGGTATTTGTCTTTTTATATGATACAATACATTATACAGGGTATCGTATATGATATGATAAAGGAAATACATGCAGTATGACCGTACCGTCTCATGCGGTAAAATAGCACCTATTCCAGGAGGATTGTCATGGCTTCTGAACCGGCAGATCATTTTTATCTCGGCAACGCCGACGTATTGGCAAATAATGAAAAATTAACAGACAAGGCCCGGCAGAGTATCTATGTATCACGGGCCGACAACACTATTGACGCATACCGGTCCGACTGGAAGGATTTCTGCGACTGGTGTGCCTATCATGACGAAACAGCCTTTCCGGCATCGCCGGAAACGATCGTCAACTATATCAACGACCTGGCAGACAATGCCAAGGCCAATACGATTGCCCGGCGCATCTCTGCCCTGACGGAAAACTTTGCCGCTGCCGGCATCAAAGACAACCCCTGCCGCTTCCCTATCGTAAAAGACGCCGTCCGCGGCATCAAACGCATGAAAGGGACCCAGCAGCACGGTAAAGCCCCCATCCTCTTCGATGACATCCGGGAAATGCTCCACTACCTCGACGGGGACGAACTCCGCCAGGCCCGCGATAAAGCCGTCCTTCTCGTCGGCTTTTACGGTGCCATGCGCCGTTCGGAAATTGCCGGGCTGGATGTGGAAGACCTGAACTTCAACCGCCTGGGGCTGCTCATCACATTGCGCAAATCCAAGACCGACCAGTTCGATCAGGGGCAGACCGTCGCCATCCCTTATATTGAAGATAAGGACCTCTGTGCCGTCCGTGCACTCCAGCACTGGCTGGATCTCAGCGGAATTACTACAGGACCGGTCTTTCGCAGTTTCACCAAAGGCCACCATATCCGCAAGACCCGTATCTCCGACAAGACTATCGCCCTCATCGTCAAACGGTATGTCGGACTCATGGGAATGGATCCGGCTGAATTCGGCGCCCACAGCCTGCGCCACGGCTTTGCCACTTCGGCTGCAATGGAACACGTGGAAGAACGGGAAATCATGCGCCAGACGCGTCACCGGTCTACAGCGGTCGTCCGCAAGTACATCGACGAAGCAGACC
Organism: Caecibacter massiliensis; assembly: GCA_900095875.1. GTDB lineage: Bacteria > Bacillota > Negativicutes > Veillonellales > Megasphaeraceae > Megasphaera > Megasphaera hexanoica. Next base: position 22,426 of record LT608311.1, read on the forward strand.
GCCTCATCGATAATCCTATCTTAAAGATCGCCCGGAAAAAATGACCCGTTCCTTTATTTCTGTACGTGCAGGACTTCTTTTACCGTATCGGCCCGCCCCGTTTCAACGGGCACCTGAAGGACCTGCCCCGGATAAATGTCATCGGAATGGCGGATATGATTGATATCCATGATTTCATCGACGACGTCGCGGACATCCGTCCCGGGCGCGGCAGCAGCGGACGCGATGCGCCATACCGTATCCCCGCTGTGTATCTTGACGGAGATATACGTTTCATCCGTATGATATACCATCCCCATCTGGGTACATGCGGCGATGACGACAACCAGCGCTGCAATCAGCCGGATTATCCAGGTATAGTTTCTTTTTCTTTTCATAGCCATCGTGCGTTTCATACTCTGTCACCCCATAGCCGTTTAGAACGAATGTTTTGAGAACACATGTTTGTTTGATGGTTTTATTATATCGGCGAACGTCCGTTCTGTCAATAGGGTGAGAGAACAAATTTTCGATGAACAAACGTTTGAATTTTTTTCCATAGTACCGTATAATAGAAGTGTATATTTACTTGGGAGTGATACCGAATGATGAACAGTGAAAAAATGCTTACAACCCGGCAAAAACAAATCCTTGAATACATCCGTGACTGCGTGCATAAATATGGGTATCCCCCATCGGTCCGGGAAATCTGCCAGTCCGTCGGCCTCAGCTCTACTTCGACGGTCCACGGCTATCTGCACCGCCTGGAAGAACTGGGATTTATCCGCCGCGACCCGGCAAAGAACCGGACGATAGAACTCCTGGATGAAGGATCCTGGCGGTCCAAAAAAATCGTTCCCCTGCCACTGATCGGCCAGGTCCGGGCCGGCCAGCCGGTATTTGCCGAAGAATACATCGAAGATGTCTATCCCTTTCCGGCTGATATTATCGGAAACGACGACTGCTTTATGCTGACCGTCCGCGGCGACAGCATGATCCAGGCCGGTATCTTCGACGGGGATTATCTTATCGTCCGCCGTCAGGATACGGCAGAAAACGGGGATATCGTCGTCGCGATGATCGACGATGAAGCGACGGTCAAGCGGTATTTCCTGGAAAAGGACCGGGTACGTCTGCAGCCGGAAAATCCCGATTATGAACCGATTTACACGCGCAATTGCAAAATCCTGGGAAAAGTCACCAACCTGTTCCGCCGCTATTGATGCCTGTCATACGTACAGCCAGAAAAAGAGGATGCCCCATGAAAAAATGGTTTCATGAGACATCCTCTTTTTGCTGTTATACCAAGGGATATATGAAAAACGCAGAAAGATGCGTTTCCATCAGATGTGGGACAGGATTTCCTGTGTCATCGTTTCCGTATCGGCTTTTTTGAATCCGTCTTTATAGAGATCGGGCGTCCGCCAGCCATCGGCCAGTGTCTGGTCAACCGCCTCTTCTATGGCACGGGCCGCTTCTTCTTCTCCAAAGGAATAGCGCAGCATCATGGCCGCCGAGAGGATCGTTGCCGACGGATTGGCAATCCCTTTTCCGGCAATATCCGGCGCCGACCCATGGATGGGTTCGTAGAAGCTGGTCTCTTCCCCGATGCTGGCTGACGGCATCATGCCGATGGATCCGCCGAGAACAGCCGCTTCATCGCTGAGGATATCGCCGAAGAGATTTCCCGTGACGATGACGTCGAACTGCCGGGGATTGATAGCCAGCTGCATGGCACAGTTATCGACATAATAGTGATTGAGGGTCACATCGGGATAACGGGAAGCCGTATCAATGACCGTCCGCCGCCAGAGGCGGGATGTCGCCAGGACATTGGCCTTATCGACAGAAGTCACCTTGTGACGCCGTTTCTGCGCCGCTTCCATGGCAAAGCGGGTTATGCGCCTGACTTCGGGGACGCTGTAGTTTTCCAGATCCCAGGCCCGTTCTGCCCCGTTGTGGATTTCCGATTCACATTTATCACCAAAGTAAATGCCGCCGATGAGTTCCCGCACGATGAGGATGTCCGTCCCGGTTACGATATCGGGTTTAAGAGGAGAATACTCTGCCAGGACATCGGGCACCGTAACCGGCCGCAGATTGGCATACAGCCCCAGGGCCTTGCGCAGTCCCAGGAGTGCCCGTTCCGGCCGCAGGGACGGTTCGACATGATCCCATTTGTCCCCGCCGACAGCGCCAAACAGGATGGCGTCGGCATGGCGGGCAGCGTCGACGGTCTTATCCGGCAGCGGCGTGCCCGTGTGGTCGTAGGCAGTTCCGCCGGCTTCCTGCTTTTCATAGGTCATGCCGATGTGGAATTTTTCATCTATTTTTTGGAGAACCCGTACGGCGGCAGCCGTAATTTCTTCGCCGATTCCGTCTCCGGGAATGACTACAATATGGTTTGACATGGTTATTTCCCCTTTACGTATTCGATTAATCCGCCTGCTTTGGCAATATCCTGGATAAACCCTGGCAGAGGCGGAGCCTGGAAGGTATCACCAGTCGTTTCATTGACAATGGTGCCACTGGCTATATCGACGCGCAGGCGGTCTTTCCCATGGATGCGTTCGACAGCGTCGCCGATTTCCAGTACGGGCAGGCCCACGTTGATGGCATTGCGATAAAAGATACGGGCAAAACTGGCAGCGATGACGACGGGGACGCCCGATGCCTTGATAGCAACCGGCGCGTGTTCCCGGGACGATCCGCAGCCGAAATTACGGCCGCCGACCATGATATCGCCATCCTGTACGTTGGGTGCAAAGGATTCGTCGATATCGACCATACAATGAGACGCCAGTTCTTTTGGGTCAAAACTGTTGAGATACCGTGCAGGGATGATGACATCTGTATCAATATTGTCGCCGTAGCGCCATACGTTTCCTTCTAATATCATGATTACCGGACCTCCTTAGGTTCTGCGATTTTGCCGAGAATGGCACTGGCTGCTGCCACCTGGGGCCCTGCCAGATATACTTCACTGTCTACGTGGCCCATGCGGCCGCGGAAATTGCGGTTCGTCGTCGAAACGCACCGTTCACCGGCTGCCAGGATTCCCATATAGCCTCCCAGGCAGGGGCCGCAGGTCGGTGTCGATACAGCGGCACCGGCTTCGATGAACGTATCAATATAACCGGCATGCATGGCATCCTGATAGACCTGCTGGCTTCCCGGAATGATGATGCAGCGTACACGGGGATGGACCTTATGGCCTTTCAAAATGTCTGCGGCAATGCGCAGATCTTCCAACCGTCCATTGGTGCAGGAACCGATGACGACCTGGTCGATTTCGATATCACCGAAGGTCCCGACGGCTTTGGTATTGCCCGGCAGATGCGGGAAGGCGACGACGGGCCGGATCTGGGACAAATCGATGGAGACGACCCGGCTGTACGAGGCATCAGGATCGGCTTTGTAGACCGTATAAGGATGGGAAATCCGGCCCTTTTCGTAGGCTGCCGTCTGTTCATCAACGGGGAAAATCCCGTTCTTGGCACCGGCTTCGATAGCCATATTGGCGATGGTGAAGCGGTCTGTCATGGACAGGGACGCCACGCCGGGACCGGTAAATTCCAATGACTGGTATAAGGCGCCATCGACACCGATCATGCCTATCAGGGTCAGCATGACATCCTTTCCCGTAATGTCTTCCGCCTTTTCCCCGGTAAGCTCGACCTTAATGGCATCGGGGACTTTGAACCACGCTTCGCCCGTCGCCATGGCCGCTCCCAGGTCGGTAGAGCCGACTCCTGTCGAGAATCCTCCCAGCGCCCCGTAGGTGCAGGTGTGGGAATCGGCACCTATGGTGAGCATGCCCGGCGCGACGATTCCCTGCTCCGGCAGGAGGACGTGTTCGATGCCGACGCGGCCTACTTCATAATAGTGGGTGATGTGGTGCTTTCTGGCAAAATCGCGGACAATCTTTGCCAGGCCTGCCGATTTGATATCTTTATTCGGCGTGAAATGGTCCGGAATCAGAGAAATCCGGTCTTTATCGAATACGGGCTTGCCGATCTTTTCAAAAGCGGCGATGGCCGGCGGTGCTGTAATATCGTTGGCCAGTACCATATCGAGGCGGCAGTTGATGAGGTCCCCCGCCTTGACGAATGCGACGCCGGCGTGGGCGGCCAAAATTTTCTGTGACATTGTCATTCCCATAATATATATCCTCCAGTTTTACAACATATCTTATAGTTATTAATGATGACTAGCTGAACGGCGGAAATCGTGAATCTGGTCATAACTGCTGCTCAGATTGCGGAAGGTAATCCGTTCTGCCATGCCCGGCATGCGGTTGATAGCTGAAACGAAGGCCCGGACAGATGCGGTCATCGTATCGGTGTCGATGCCAGCTCCCCATGTTGTCTGGCCTTTTTCGTCAGTGAGACCGAAATAGGCAATGCCCCGGGAACTGGGATCACGGTCCAGATCGTGTTCACTGTATTCCAGATGGCTGACCGTAATGCCGTAGGCATCACAGATGGCATGGGCCACGGCTGCCAGCTGTCCATTTCCTTCTCCCTGGAAAATGATGTCTTTGCCACCCACCCGCATGAGGATCTGGCCTTTCCAGTGCCCATGCTGCTTTTTAATCATGAAATCTTCCATTTCGAGCGGTTTCGTGACGTCGAGATAATGGTCTGTAAAGAGACGGTAGATTTCGTCGGGCTTCAATTCCTGATGGCGGTGATCCGATACGCTTTTGACAAAATAGCTGAAATTTTCCCGCATCTTCTTCGGCATGCGGATGCCGTAATTGTGTTCCATGATAAAGCCTACACCGCCCTTGCCGGACTGGCTGTTGATGCGGATGACATCGGCTTCGTATTCGCGGCCTACATCTTTCGGATCGATGAGCAGATACGGAACGGTCCAGTACGGTTCACGATGATCTTCCCGGAACTGCATGCCCTTGGCGATGGCATCCTGATGGGAACCGGAAAAGGCAGCGAACACCAGCTTCCCTGCATAGGGCTGCCGTTCATGGACATGCATCCGCGTCACCCGTTCATACATTTCGACGACTTCCGGCATATAAGAGAAATCGATGCCCGGATCGATACCCATGGCATACATGTTCATGCCGATGGTAATGACATCGACATTGCCCGTCCGTTCGCCGTTGCCAAAGAGCGTCCCTTCGATGCGGTCGGCCCCGGCCAGCAATCCCATTTCGGCATCGGCAACGCCCGTTCCCCGGTCGTTGTGCGGGTGCAGAGACAAAACGACGTTATCGCGGTACTTCAGATTCCGGGACATGTAGGCGATCTGGGAGGCGTACACATGAGGCATGGACATCTGCACCGTCGAAGGCAGATTGATGATTGCCTTACGGTCGGCGGTGGGCTTCCATACGTCGAGGACGGCATTGCAGACATCGAGGGCAAATTCCGGTTCCGTCCCGGTGAAGCTTTCCGGTGAATATTCGAAGCGGTAATTCGCCCCGGCTTCTTCGGTCAGACGCTGCAACAATTTCGCGCCATCGACGGCGATCTGTTTAATCTCTTCCTTCGATTTGCGGAATACCTGCTGCCGCTGTGCATACGACGTGGAATTGTACAAATGGACAATGGCATGTTTGACCCCTTCCAATGCTTTGAAGGTCTTCTGGATGATGTGTTCCCGCGCCTGTGTCAGGACCTGTACGGTCACATCGTCGGGAATCATGTTCCGTTCTACCAGCGTGCGGAGAAATTCGAATTCCGTTTCCGATGCCGCCGGAAACCCTACTTCGATTTCTTTAAATCCCATGCGGATCAGCATTTTGTAGAATTCCAGTTTTTCTTCAAGGCTCATGGGGATGACCAGTGCCTGATTGCCATCGCGCAGATCGACACTGCACCAGATTGGCGCCTTATCGGGGTACTCTTTGCTTGTCCAGCTCATATCCACCTGGGGCGGCATAAAATATCCTTTTTTGTACTTTTCAACGTTTTTCATCCGAATCACTCCTGATCATGTATTTTTAACACAATCAAAATAAAAAAATCTTCCGCCTCAGAAGAGACGGAAGATTTACTCGCGCGTTACCACTCTTATTCATATCCCAAAGGATATGCTCTTTACAGGTACGGACTCGTGTCGATACCCTCCTGTCTGTTAACGGCCAGGCCCCGGCCCCGCCTACTCTGCCCATGGCATTTCAGCTGGCTGCTTAGAGACGAGTTCACTTCCATTCCGCTGCTGCCTCGCACCTGCCGGCAGCTCTCTGAAAGCTTTCTGGAACCTACTGTTTCCCTTCAACGCATTTTTATTTTGACTTGTTGATTGAGATAATACCATAGTCATCTCAGAAATGCAAGAGAATTTTTAAAAGAATTTGGAAAAATATAAAGTTAAACCTTTTACTTGCTGAAATATATACGGATTGTTCTTTATAAGTTAAACGTTTATGCTTTCATTCCCTTATCCCATTCCTGATACACACCTTCGTGGCGCTTTTTTTCGGCTCCCTTGGACAGATACGATCCGAGGACGACGGGAAATCCCTTTCGTTCGACAATAGACTTGATGTAATTGCGGAAGGGACAGGGCGGGCGGTGGTAATTGTCTGAACAGATGCACGATGCCAGATGAACGACCACGTCGCCTTTTTCTTCTCCATAGCGTTTCAGTTTGTGGTTCAGGTCTTCCAATTTTGCCGCAATGCCCGCCCCACAGCAGCCGCCACAGGTCAGCGTCATGTAGCGTGTCTGGTCGTCATACCCGGCAAACGGGCCCGTCCGGTCATAGAACGATTTCATGCAGCCGTATCCGGCACAGCGTTTGGAAACAATATCACATTGAATAATAACTACTAAACGAGACATAGGATCACTCCCCCTTTTTACTGCTCATCATTACGATGCTCATCATTACTATACCACAGGGGAGCGGGGAAATACTATAGAGAAATTTTCTCTGTCTCCGCATATGCCTAACCGGTCCGGGCCTTCGTAAAGCCGTTCTGCCGGCGCATAGTCTGCAGGATCCGCTCAAAATATACGATTTCCCATTTCGCATACCGGTTACACAGCCGCCTGGTATGGCCGTTCTGCAGGACCTGTGCAATATCGCGGAGGACTCGTACTTTCTTTTCTGTCATGAACGAGTCGTACTGGCGGGATCGCATCACCTGCTTCAACTGGCTGGCCGCTTCTTCGTAACGCCCTTGTGTAATCGCCTGGCGGATGAGGATGAGCGTTTTAAGCCCCGGCGGGAAAGACAACTTGCGCAGATACGCAAGCCATGGCGGCACGCCAGGACGATGGCGGGACGAATGATGATAGAGGCGGAACAATGCTGCATACATATGCATATAGCCGGAAACGGACAGGTGCAGCTGCCGGCGCCGGTAATCAATATCACAGGCATAGGTATAGTATCGTTCCGCCCGGCGCAGCGCATCTTCTGGCCAGGGACACAGCTGCTGTTCATAGGCGCATTCATACAACTGCCCCATCAGGTAAAACCAGTCACAGGCATAGGGAAATTCCGTTCTCGGCCGCCGGGCCAGTTCCTCGATGAGCGGGACATCCCCGTCTAAGCCGCAGTGCCGGCAAATGCGGTTAGCCATGCGCTGGAGCGTGTGGAATCGTCCCAGCTTTTCCACGCGGCGGGATTGGGGCAGCGTGATGCCGAACAAGAGGAACGCCTCCTGGCCCAGCCGGGAATGGGACTTAATCAAAGACAGGCTGGCACGGCAGAAATAATATCCCGTCTTTAAGCGCATCTGCTTTCCTTCCCCGGTCAATTCATCATGAGCACTGTGATCCAGGATCCTTTTGTACAGTGCACAGGCCTTTTTCAGCTGCATCTGCCGCCGTGTCCTGACAATGGGAAGATAGATATCGTCTGCTGATTTAAACAAAATCGTAGCATAATGATACATATCAGATACCGTATAGTCTGCCTGCATCAGTTTTTCATAGTACGAAATGGCCTGAATGACCAGGCTCAATTTGTCCGGCCGGTGACAGGCAAAGCCTTTCTTTCCCACCGGGCCATACAAGATATATTCCATATGAGCCTTAAACGCCCGGCAGCGCAGGACCATCACCGATGTACGACATCCTGCCAGCCGTTGTGCCGTATCCAGCGCATAGCCTGCCATATACATATACCAGTCATAACAAGGCCCCTGAATAGCTGCCATGACGTAAATCTCTGCCAACTGGCACAACCGTTCCGGTGAGTCGAGCAATACTTCTGGGATACTATTCCGCGCTTCCATCGCCGCCAGGGTCAATTCCCATGTTTTGTGTGACTTTGCCGTATCGAGTTGATGGATGATTTCTTTTTTCTCTTTCACGTCTCAATCCTCCCTTGTATCAGGTCTGTCTGATTCATACCTAATAGTATGAAGGGGAAAGATTAAAACAATATTAAAGCAGTCTTAAAATACAGTAAGAATTTGATTAAAAATATATTAAAAAAGGTTACATAATCTGTAATTATTATTGATGACACAAAAAAAGCACTGTCAATCAGCTATAATCTGTCTGTCAGTGCTTCTCTTGTTACGACGATATAGATTTGTTAATTTCTTCCAGCAGGGCATCTACCAGTTTATCTTCTGGCACAGTCCTTAGTACCTGTCCGTGGGAAAAGATGATTCCCTTTCCGTTTCCGCCGGCAATGCCGAAATCAGCCTCACGCGCCTCGCCGGGGCCGTTGACGACACAGCCCATGACGGCAATTTTCAGAGGGACCGTAATCCCTGTCAGAGCTGCTTCAACCTCTTTTGCCAGTTCGATGAGGTGGACCTGGGTCCGGCCACACGTCGGGCAGGAAATGAGGACCGGTCCGAACTGGCGCAGGCCGAGGGCGCTCAGGATATCCTGGCCCACCTTAATTTCTTCAGCCGGATCGTCCGTGAGGGAAACGCGTATCGTATCTCCGATTCCTTTATAAAGAAGAGTCCCGATGCCGATGGCCGATTTAATCGTACCGACGCGGGCCAGCCCCGCTTCGGTAACGCCAAGGTGAAACGCATAGGGAACCTTTTCTGCCAGCTTTTCATAAGCTTCGATCATGAGCGGCACCTGGGAGGATTTGAGAGAAATCACCATATTCCGGTAATCCATCTTTTCCAGGATGCGTATATGGCGCAGCGCCCCTTCTACCATGCCGTCGGCAGTAGGATGACCGCCATACTCCTGTAATATATCTTCCGGAAGAGAGCCGCTGTTGATGCCGATGCGGATGGGAATACCCGAGGGGCGCACCTTTTCCACGACTTTGACGACGTGTTCATCGGCACCGATATTGCCGGGGTTGATCCGCAATGCCTGCACGCCGCTTTCTACAGACAGGAGTGCCAGGCGATAATCGAAATGAATGTCCGCCACAAGGGGAACGGGCGATGACGCTACGATGTCTTTCAGGGCCAGGGCCGCCGCCTTGTCCGGTACGGCAAAGCGTATGATTTCTGCTCCCAGGCGGGAAAGACGCTGTACGTCGGCAATAGCCCGGTCCGTATCGGCCGGATTGACCGTAGACATGGTCTGCACCGAAACAGGCGCCGTACCGCCGACCGTCACCGTTCCCAGCATCACCGGACGCGATGTTCTTCGTGTAATCATATACTACCTCTAAATACTAAAACGACTGATGTCCTGTATCATGGCAAATAAAAACAGCGATCCCAGTATGATGATACCGGCAATCTGGATATAATACAGGGCCCGCTTGGGCAGCCGGCGTCCCGTAATGCCTTCGAGGATCAGCATGATGATGTATCCCCCATCCAGAAGCGGAATGGGAAGGAGATTGAGGATACCCAGATTGATGCTGAGAAATGCCGTAAACATGAGCAGATTGACAAATCCGACGGAGGCTACCTGTCCTGCCAGCTGGGCTACTCCCAGGGGACCTGCCAGGTCAGCCTTTTCGGTGCCGCGGATCATACCATACATCCCCATGGTCATCGTATAGCAGATCTGCCCTGTCCGTTCTATGGCCATGTACGACGATTCAAAAAAGCCATGCTGCCTGCGCGTAACGACGGGAACGACGCCGATGAGTGCCCGCTTCGACTGGGTATCATACGTAGGGACCATGGTCAGATTCACATCTTCCCCGTCCCGGTTGACGACGACCGTGAGGACGTCCCGGCTGTGGTCATTGACAGTACGGGAAATATCCTTCCATTCTCCGATTGGCACGCCGCTGATGCTGACGATACGGTCGCCCGGTTTCATGCCGCCCTGGGCTGCCGCCGAATTTTCCACGATCGATCCAACGACCGGTTCTTTCGAAACGTCGTGCGTACCCACGGTAAACATGACGCCCCATATGATGACGACGGCCAGGACGAAATTCATGAATGCCCCGGCAGCGATGACGATGAGACGGTAACGGACTTTTTTATTCAGGAAGGATTTTTCATTCAATTCTTCCTGTTCTGTCATTCCCTGGATGCGGTTGAACCCGCCCAGGGGGATTGCCCGTAATGAATACAACGTAGATCCATATTGATAGCTATAGATTTTAGGACCAAAGCCGATAGCAAATTCATCTACCTGCATGCCCGACAATTTCGCCGTAATGAAATGGCCGAATTCGTGGACAAACACGATAAGGCTGAAGACAAAAATCGTTGCTGCGATTGTAATACCCAAACTTCATTCACCTTTCGTTCACGGCAGGAACTCTGTCCTGACGCTTATGCTACGAGCATAAGATATGCATACACAGCCGGTGCGGCAAAGAGCAGACTGTCAAAACGGTCTAGGATGCCGCCATGACCGGGGATGATATTCCCCGAATCTTTGATGCCGCAGGTCCGTTTGAGGACCGATTCTACCAGATCTCCCAGAGGAGCCATGATGGCAACAATCAATCCGATAGCCAGGCCGTGAAGAAGTGAAAATTTAAAAATCAAAGAGAAAATCAGTGCTACGACGATTGTGCCGATACACCCGCCCAGTGCGCCTTCCCGGGTCTTTCCCGGACTGATGGATGGGCAGAGCTTATTCTTTCCCACGGCTTTTCCGGCCGCAAAGGCAAAGGTATCGCTCGCCCAGGTGGAAAAGACGAGGAGAAAGACGAAAAAGCGGGCCGGTTCGAGCATGACATTCTGGAACGCGCCGGTCAGATACGATGCCAGCATACCGTTCCGGAGAGCCAGCATAGCCAGGAATCCGCCTCCTATATAGAGCAGTCCGTACAGCGAATAAGCACTGTCCGAAAGGGATACCCTCTTGTGGCAGACCACCGTGCGCAGGAGAATCCAGCTCATCATGACGACGCACAGTAAAAAAAGCAGTTTAATCCCGGCAAACCACCAGGACCCAAATACGGCGGCGAGCCATACGTAGCCGGCATATTCTGTCAGATCAGCTTTGACGGCGTGGAGCATGCGCACGTATTCACGCCAGCCCAGGAGAGCCAGCAGGGTCATCATGATAAAGAAGAGCCAGTTCCCTTCGTAAATAATAAATATCGTCAGGCCTCCGCCTACGATACCCGTAATGATTCGTTTAGCCAACATTGTTTGTCTACCTTCCTTATTTCAAGCCGCCAAACCGGCGTTCCCGGCCCTGGAAAGATAAGATGGCTTCTATGAGAGTGTCCTTCGTAAAATCAGGCCAGCACAGGTCCGTATACCAGAATTCGGCATAGGCCATCTGCCAGAGCAGGAAATTGCTGACCCGCTTGTCCGAACCGGGGCGGATCAAAAGATCCACATCATTTTCCGGAGCCGTATACAGGTAATCAGCCAGCGTATCCTCCGTAATATCGGCCGGACTGAGAAGGCCTTTCTGGACATCTTCTGCCAAAAGGCGCGCTGCCCGGGCCAGTTCCATGCGCCCGCCGTAGTTGACGGCTACATTGAGTTTAAGGCCCGTATTATCTTTCATTTCTTCTTCGGCCTTGCGGAATGACTCCTGGAGGATTGGATGGAGGCGGCTCATATCGCCAAGGAAATGAAGGCGTACGTTGTGTTCGTCCAGTTCCAGGAGGTTTTTGCTCAGATATTCGTTCATGAGCTTCATAATATACGAAACTTCCGTTTCCGGGCGCTTCCAGTTTTCCGTCGAAAAGGCATATACCGTCAGGACCTGGATTCCCAATTCCCCCGCGGCGATGACGATGCGCTTGAGCGTATCAGCGCCGGCATGATGGCCGTACGTGCGGGGTTTTCCCTGTCGTTTTGCCCAGCGGCCATTGCCATCCATGATGATGGCCACATGGTGAGGAATATTCTGGCGGTCCAGCTGAGCTTCCAGAGAAGACGACTCTCCTGCACCAGCCTGACGGCCACTATTTTTAAAAAATGTATCAAACATATCCTATCCTCCATCGTGAAGAGCCTGCTGCACACTGTCACTCGCTTTCAGGCTGTAATTGTACACCAGGTGGACGACGCCGTCTCTTTCTACAGCCCGGATGACATAGATTTCCTGGTCGTCACAAGAGAAATAATGACTCCGCGAGACAGTCTGCTCCAGGACATAGGGGATATTTTTACCCTCTAATACAGATTTGGCATACCATAACGGCATGCCAATGAGAATCCGTATATCCATCATACTTCCATGACTTCTTTAGTCTTTTTATCTTTCAAAGCGTCGATATCTTTGATTTTCTGATCTGTCATTTTCTGGATTTTGGTCTGAGCTTCCTTACTTTCATCTTCCGTTATTTCTTTTTTCTTTTCTGCTTTTTTGAACAGATCATTGCAGTCCCGGCGCAGATTGCGGATAGCGACTTTAGCTTCTTCGGCGTGTTTGCTTACCTTTTTGCCAAACTCTTTACGCCGTTCTTCCGTCAGCTGCGGGATTTCCAGGCGGATCATCGTTCCGTCGTTATTCGGGTTGAGACCCAGGTCGGATTTCAGGATAGCTTTTTCGATTTCTTTCAGCATGTTCCGTTCCCAGGGAACGATGGTAATCAGCCGCGGTTCCGGAGCCGATACGTTGGCCACCTGTTTGACCGGCGTCTGCGAACCGTAGTAATCGACCATGACCCGGTCCAGGAGAGACGTGCTGGCACGGCCCGTACGGATAGAAGCCAGATCACGCTTCAGGGCTTCTATGCATTTGTTCATCTTTTCTTCGTGTTGTGTCAATGTATTCTGTACATCCATGAAAATCACTTCCTCATCATATTTTTAGTTAACTATATCATACAGCTTTTATGTCTTTTTGTCTACGCAGGAACGATTATCCTTCTTTATCGACAAGAGTCCCGATTTCTTCCCCGCTGCAGGCAGCGACGATATTTCCCTTCGTGTCAATGTTGAATACGACGATGGGAATGTTGTTGTTCATGCACAGCGTCGTCGCCGTCGCATCCATGACGCCCAGCTGTTTCTGGATGACATCGAGGAAAGAAAGGTGGGTGTACATTTTAGCGTCGGGATTAACCTTGGGATCGCTGTCGTATACGCCATCGACGCCATTTTTTGCCATGAGGATGGCATCGGCATCGATTTCAGCTGCACGCAGAGCGGCCGTCGTATCTGTCGAAAAATAGGGATTTCCCGTACCGGCACCGAAGATAACGACACGGCCCTTTTCCATATGGCGGATAGCCCGGCGGCGGATATACGGTTCTGCTACCTGCTGCATAGTAATGGCCGTCTGGACGCGGGTGACAACGCCGTTCTTTTCGATGGCATCCTGCAGGGCCAGGGCATTCATGACCGTTGCCAGCATGCCCATATAGTCGGCCGATACGCGGTCCATGCCTTTGGCTTTGCCAGAAAGGCCGCGCCAGATATTGCCGCCGCCTACGACGATGGCTACCTGGATACCTTTGTTGGCAACTTCAACGACCTGTTTGGAAATGACATCGACCGTAACGGGATCAATGCCGTATCCCTGTGATCCGGCAAGAGCTTCACCGCTCAATTTCAGTACAACGCGTTTGTATTTTCTGTTCATAATGGCTCCTCCTGTTAGAAAATAAGAGAACACTGAAAACCGGTGTTCTCTTATAGGAATCGTATTAAACTTATTTAACCTGTGCCATTACTTCAGAAACGAAATCATCACTGCGCTTCTGGAGGCCTTCACCGAGTTCATAACGTGTATAGCGGCGGATATCGATTTTTTCACCAATCTTAGCGATGGCTTCATTGACGACCTGCTGAACCGTCTTGTCGGAATCTTTGATGAATTCCTGATCGAGGAGGCAGTTTTCTTTGTAGAATTTTTCAATCCGGCCGACGATCATCTTTTCAACGATCTTTTCCGGTTTGCCTTCGTTCAGAGCCTGCTGACGGAGAACTTCTTTTTCATGTTCGAGGACATCTGCCGGTACTTCTTCTCTCTTGAGGTAAGCCGGTTTGGCAGCGGCAATCTGCATAGCAATATCTTTGCAGAGGGATTTGAAATTGTCTGTCTGGGCAACAAAGTCTGTTTCGCAGTTTACTTCGACGAGGACGCCGATGCGGCCATTGCCATGGATATAAGAATAAACTAACCCTTCAGCAGCGATACGGCTTGCTTTTTTAGCTGCTGCAGCCAGGCCATGTTCACGAAGCAGATCGATTGCTTTTTCCATATCACCGTTGCTTTCGGTCAGTGCCTTTTTGCAGTCCATCATGCCTGCACCCGTTTTTGTTCTTAATTCTTTTACCATTGCTGCTGTAATAGCCATGAGTATTCCTCCTAAACGTGAAATGTAATAATATAGTCAAATATAGTGCGGTATACTACCGGGACAGCCTGTCATGCGGTCTAAAAAGGAGCTGCCTTTGTGCGACAGCTCCTCTTTGCATACCACGCAGGACTGTCCTGGGTATTAGTTTTCTTCAGCTGTTTCTTCTGCTTCTTCTGCCGGAGCTTCTGCTTCAGCGCCTTCTTCGGTCTGTTCACCCTGGTTGCCTTCGAGAACAGCATCAGCAACTTTGCCTGTCAGGAGTTTGACGGCACGGATTGCGTCATCGTTGGCCGGGATCGGATAATCGATGACATCGGGATCGCAGTTCGTGTCTACCGTTGCGATAATGGGGATATTCAGTTTGCGCGCTTCTTTGACAGCGATTTCTTCTTTCTTCGGATCGATGATGAACAGAGCATCAGGCAGCTTCTTCATATCTTTGATGCCGCCGAGGTATTTCTGAAGTTTATCCATTTCATGTTTGAGCAGGGTAACTTCTTTTTTCGGCAATACTTCGAATGTGCCGTCTTCAGCCATCTTTTCCAGGGATTTCAGGCGTTTTACCCGTTTTTCAATCGTCTGGAAGTTGGTGAGCATACCGCCGAGCCAGCGTTCGTTGACATAGAACTGGTTGCAGCGTTCTGCTTCGTTTTTAATGGATTCCTGAGCCTGTTTCTTCGTGCCTACGAAAAGGACTTTGCCGCCTTCTGCAGCGAGGTCGCGGACGAAATTGTAAGCTTCATCCATTTTCTTAACGGTCTTCTGCAGGTCGATGATGTAGATGCCATTGCGTTCCGTGAAGATGAACCGTGCCATCTTAGGGTTCCAACGGCGGGTCTGATGACCGAAATGTACGCCTGCTTCTAATAATTGTTTCATTGATACTACTGCCATAATTGTGATTCCTCCTGTTTTTTCCTCCGCCCGGTCATCACTTGTGAAAACCGCGCAAACGGCACAGTTACAAGCTCGACGGTGCGTGTGTATTTTGAACCTTTCATATTATATCACAAGACGTATAGGGCCACAAGCTTTTTTTGCGACTTCGTCTTTCAAGTTTTTATGGATAAATATATGACAATATGGTAGAATAATGTTATATTGTCTTCTGGGTGCAGATGTCCCGGACGGAGCAGTACCCTTGCCGTGAAGACATAATAGTAAGGCCACAGAAAGGACTATTTTAAGGAGGTACGGCTCATGTTTGAACAAATGGAAACCCTGCAACCTGTCATCTTAGCTGGCGGCGATGATTCCCGTATGGGATACAACAAGGCCCTGGCTTCGTTTGAAGGGACGACACTGATTGAAACGATTTACACCCTGCTCGATTTCGTCTTTGACAAATCTCCTATGGTCGTAACCAACGACAAGGCTATTTTCAAGGACATCGACTGTCTGAAAGATGCCCTCATCGTAGAAGACGTGTATAAAGGCGCCCAGACACTGGGGGCTGTAGCAACGGCCTTCCAGTATACCGATGCGGAAAATATCTTCGTCATCGGCGTCAACATGCCTTTCGTTTCCGTTCCCATGATTGAAAAGATGTCCTTCCACATCCAGGCGGCCGATGCCGTCGTTCCCGTCCAGGATGGAACCGACATCTGTCTCCATGCCGTGTATAACCGCCGGCTCATGCCTCTCATGCGGAAGAAAATCGTCGAAGGCAATCACCTTCTCCACTCGTTCTTCCCCCAGATCGACCTGGTACAGATCCCGGTCCGCAAGGATAAGCAGGAAGATGCCATATTCTTCGATGTCCACACACCGATGGACCTCAAGATGGCCGAAGAACAGTACGAATCAATCAAGGAAACGGAACCGGAAGCATTCCAGCCCCTTCTGGAAACAGATCCCATAGCTCTCAAAAAAGACTGATCATAAAAATATACGCGCCCTATAAGCGGATGCAGACAGGCGCTGCAAGATCTCTTGTTACGATCTTGCAGCGCCTGTTTTTTGTCCCGCCGGTGCGGGAACAGCGTTATTCCAATATGTAAACCAGCACAGTCCGGCGTCCGAACTGCATGCACTGGTTATAATCGAGCATGCACAGGTCCACCCGGTTCCCCAGGATATCACTGCCCGTATCTTCCGCCCGGGCAATACCGTAGCCGGGGATGTAGACTGTCGTGCCTAAGGGGATGACGTTGGGATCGACGGCAATTTCACCATAGCGGGCACGCGTCCCCATCTTGGTGATGCCTTCGCCGTTGCCATCAGTCGGCAGATAGGCCGTGGCAACCATCGTATAGACAGCTTTGTACTTGGATATGGTGCCCGTATTGATTTCTACCGTTTCCTTCGTGCCTACATGGCGGATGAGCGGCTGCATCTCTGCCACCAGTGTCGTAGAAATGTGCTCTTTGCCGACGACCTGACCATCGAGGCTGACCAGATAATTCCTGACTGTCTTGCGGCCATTGACACCCTGCTGCAGGACCTGTTCTTCGCCCTGGCCCAGTGTTTCATCGGGAATGCTTTCGATGGCATAGGGGACCACTTCGTCTTCCGTGATTTCCTTGCGGGACAATACGCCCACCCTGATGGTCATGTTTTCTTTGACAGGAGCCGATACATCTCCATATGCCCGGTAGTTCTCACTATCGTACCCGGCCTGTTCGACTGCTTCCTGCACCGTCTTTTTCGCAGTGCGGATGGTCTTTTTCTGATTCTTATATTCTATCGTCACCGGTACGGCCCGGCGCACAGTCGCCGTCGTCCCTTCTTTCAGCGTATCGGTCGAAAGCTCTACTTCGTCATGATGACCGAGGGAAATATTGTTTTCCCGCAGGAGTGCTTCCGCATTGATCGCATGGGTATAGACGGTATGCGTCCGGCCATCTGCTTCTATGGTCACTGCCCTGCCCCGGTCCACGAACCCCGTCAGAGATACCAGTACCAGCAAAGCAATCAGAGTCACATACATGCGCGTAATGCGCTGGGAAATACGTTTTCTCATCCATATCCTCCTTATTTCAAATACACCATTCTCTTGATTTTATCAGAAAGTGGGGGCATATGTCAAAATAAGGCCGGATTTGTAACTAAAATGTGTCATTTATCCCCAGAAGTCCGCCGGAGCACCCTGGTCTTGATATCTTTTTTCTGCAGCTGCCGCGTATGGTCTTCCGCTTCTTTCTGCAGCATCGCCTGGGCATGAACGGGTTCTCCTTTACGCGTATCAGCCAGATAGCGGTATGTCCCGTCGCCGTTCATGGCATAGGCTTTAACGTTATCATGGAAATACAGGTTCAGGATTCCCTTGATCCGTTCTTTATGAGGTTCGTATTCGACCGGCGTCATCAGTTCTACCCGTTCGTTCAGATTCCGCGGCATCCAGTCGGCGGAGGAAATGAATACATCTTCCCGGCCATTATTATAGAAATAAAAGAGGCGGCTGTGTTCCAGATATCGTCCTACGATGCTGTGGACTTCGATATTATCACTGAGGCCGGGTACTTCCGGACGGAGCACGCAGATGCCGCGGACGATGAGCTTGATTTTGACGCCAGCCTGCGACGCTTCATAGAGGCGGGCGATGACTTTCTTATCAAGGAGCGAGTTCATCTTGGCGATGATCAAAGCTTTCTTCCCTTGCCGGGCCCAGGCCGTTTCCTGATCGATTTCTTCATAAATCCGCTGACGCAGATTGAGCGGAGCTACGGCCAGTTTGTTCCAATATGGAGGATCGGAATAACCGGACAGGAGGTTGAAGAAGGCCGAAGCATCGACGCCGATCAGCGGGTCGGAAGTCAGAATACCGACATCCGTATAGATGCGGGCCGTCTTGCCGTTGTAGTTCCCCGTCGCCAGATGGACATAGCGTTTGATGCCGTCTTCTTCGCGGCGCACGACGAGGGTAATCTTGGAATGGGTCTTGAGGCCCATGATACCGTAAATGACGTGACAGCCGGCTTTTTCCAGCTTCGCCGCCATGTGGATATTATTTTCTTCATCAAACCGGGCCTTAACTTCCATGAGGACCGTGACCTGTTTGCCGTTTTCCGCAGCCTGAGCCAGAGCCGCAATAATCGGCGACTTGCTGCTGACCCGGTATAAGGTCTGCTTGATGGCCAGGACACTGGGATCGGTCGCAGCCAGGCGAACGAAGTTTTCGATAGTTTCAAAGGTTTCATACGGGTGATGGACCATGATATCGCGCTGCGAAATAGCGGTCCACATATCCGGAGCATGGAGGTTTTCTAATTCGTACGCCGGCTGCGGGAAAGCCGGTGCATAGCGCAGATAGTCGTAGCCTTCGATACCCGTGAAGGAGAAAAACACCTTGCAGTCCAAGGGGCCTGGAATCATGTACACATCGCGGTCTTCCAGAGACAGTTCGGTCATGAGCAGGGTCTTCACCATACGGCTTGCCGAATCAGCCAGTTCCAGACGGACGGCAGCACCTTTTTTCCGCTTTTTCAGCGATTTGACAACTTCTGCCAGGAGATCTTCCGCATCATCGTCAATATCCAGGTCGGCATCGCGGGTCACGCGGAATGGCGTGACTTCCAGGATTTCACAGCCCAGGAAGAAACGTTCAGCAAAGGTACTGAGCACGTCTTCCAGGAAGAGGAACTGCTGTGGTCCCGTTTCGCCCGGCACTTTGATAATCCGATTGATGACCGACGACGGTACGGGCAGGATAGCTGTCTTGACGCTGCTATCCCCTTCGCGGCGGCGCAGGAGGACAGCCAGGTTGAGGCTCAGACTGGAAAGGAAGGGGAACGGGTGACTCGAATCGACGGCCATCGGCGTGACGACCGGGTAGATTTCCCGTTCAAAGAAATTTTCCAGCCATAACTGCTGTTTTTCATTCAATTCAGACGGCTTGATGAAATACAGGCCTTCGCCACGCAAGCGGTCGCGCAGGTCATTCAGATAGGCATACTGCTGCCGTACCTGTTCGTGTACCATCTGTTCGATAGCTGAAAACTGTTCCTGCGGCGTCATGCCGGCAATATCATGGTGCGGCACGCCGCTTTCGATGAGATGCTTGACACCGGCCACGCGGATCATAAAGAATTCGTCGAGATTCGATGCGCTGATGGCCACAAAATTGAGCTGTTCCAGGAGCGGGTTCGACGGCACTGCCGATTCGCGCAGCACCCGTTCATTGAATTTGATCCACGTGCATTCCCGGTTCAGATAGTTCTGGGGGTTTAAAAAGTCCACTCATCACACCTGCCCTTTCAGTAATCGGGGAGTAATACCGAATATTTCTTCAAAATTCCGGCTGGCCTGAATAAACGACCACCGTTCGAGAGAAATATCCAGTTCCGACTGATAATACAATCTGAGTTCCTTGTCGCCTAAAACGGCGCGAATCTGCTTGATTTTTCCCGTATGACTCTTATCGATAGCATCTGCCAGGGAAAAGATAGCCTGCAGTTTAGAAATCAATACTTCCAGTCCCGGCGTTGGATTCCGGTCAACCCAGTCCGCATGTTCTGAAGGCATGTACGGGTCAATATAGGAAGCGACGCTGGCGACGATTTCTTTTTCTTCGTCTGTAATACTGAATAAATCAGTCTGCCGGATCAATTCGTACGAACAGACACGATGCTTGCGCATGTTAATAAATTTACCGGTTTCGTGCAAAATTGCAGCCAGCCGCAGCAGATAGCCCGTATGATAAGCAAGGCCACAGCGTTGATACAGAGCCTGGAAAATTTTTGCAGCATACGATTCGACGCGAGCCGAATGATCCGGATTATACAGGTAGCGGCCGGCGATGGTCCGGGCCAGGTCAAGCAGCAGTCCCCGCTGGTGATTCACATAGGGATCTGCTGTCTGTTCGGCTACGTAATACAGGGAATAGCCTTCCGTAAAGGTCGTACTCATCAATACGATCATGTCGATTTCAATAGTCCGGAACAGTTCATAGTACAGCATAAACGTCGGCATGAGCACATTGGCCAGGCCTTCGGATAATTTGAAGCGCTGCATGAGCTTAAGCGGCGTCAGGCCGTGGAAGGATTCGACAAAATCGCGGAACATCTGCGGCCGGATCAGCGTGGCCCCATTCTGTGGCTCGATGTGCATCAGCTTGCCCAGGAGGACGGCGCTTTTGCCGGAAAGGACGATATAGCGGATGTCATGTTCGCGCACATTAGCCCAGAGCGGTGCCAGACTGCCATGAATGAATTCCCGCGCTGCTGTCGGAAACGAAATGTCTTCGCGCTGACGCTGTGTAAAGTTTTCCATAATCCGCAGTGAACCAAGATAGACATTCTGCTGGAACAGAAGATGGTCATCCTGCCAGCAGGTCAGGCCCATACCGCCAGAGGTAATGTCTACCAGCAGCACAGCATGACCAGCAAAATTAAAGGTCCCTTTCAGGACATGATAATAGAGGCCAAAAAACTTGTAGTAAATTTCTTTGGTCATGTGAACGACTTCGACTTTAAAGCCCGTGCGTACTTTAATCTGGTCGAGCGCATTCAGCATATTGTCGGCTTCCCGTATGGCTGTCGTCGTAATGACCCGTACGTCCTGTACATCATAGTCACGCAGCAATTGTTTGAAGCCGTTCAGAATGCGGCAGATTTCATTTAAGGAACGGAAACTGACGTGATGTGTCTTAAATACTTCTTCACCGTATTCCACTTCCTGGGATACATTTTCTATGATTGTCATATCATCCATCGCCGTGTACGATATGATTTTCATTGCCATATTTACAGTACCGATATGAATGATACCGGCATACTGCCTTACCCTGTTCTCCATAGTCAACCCTCACTCGTATCTAGTTTTAATATCTATATTATACATGATTTCAAGAGGTCATTTACCTATTTTCTGTATAATCTTTGTAAAAGATTTCTCTATTTTACTATAAAAAATTTCCGGCCCTTCTTTTTTTCTGATATAATATGTATTTAGCGACAAGTTGGTATTGCCCTTCGTCAGTCTGATTGAATATAAAGAGAGGTATGTTATGGAAAAAATAGCCATCATTGATCTGGGATCGAACTCCATCCGATTCGTAGCCCTGCAGATAGCAGATAATGGTGCGTATTCGTTTATGTATCAGGAAAAAGAAGCCATCCGTCTCGGCCACGGTCTGAGCGAAACGCAGATGCTGAGTGAAAAAGGCATGGAACGAGCCATGACCTGTCTTAAAGTCTACAAACACATGATGGATGTCGGTCATATCGAACATTGTATTGCCGTAGCCACAGCGGCTGTCCGCAATGCTTCCAACGGCGATGATTTTCTAAAGCGGATCAATAAAGAAACAGGCATTACCATGAATGTCATCACCGGTGAACGGGAAGCCTACCTGGGTTATCTGGGTGTCATCAATACGATCAACGTCCGTGATTTTGTTCTCTTCGACCTGGGCGGCGCCAGTGTTGAATTAACTCTCGTCCGCAATGGAGAAATTAAAAAATCTGTATCCGTGCCCATTGGTGCCGTAACGCTGACGGAAAAATTCAATACCTCCGGTGACCCCGACCCGGATGCCCTGGAAGCCTGTCAGAAATACGTCGGCAACCAGTTGGAAGAAGTCTCCTTTATCGCTGATGCAGGCCTGCCTCTCATCGGTATAGGCGGGACGGCTCGTAATTTTGCCAAGATGGACCAGCGCATCACAGGCTATGATTTATCCAAAATCCATAATTATATTCTATCATATGACAACTTCGAAAATTTATTCATCGAAATTACGACCCGTACGGCAGTAAATCGGAAAAAGATACCCGGTCTTTCTTCCGATCGTTCTGATTTAATCATCGCCGGGGCCCTGGTCATCGATACCTTATTTTCTCTCACGCGCAGTCAGGAACTCATCGTCAGCGGCTGCGGCCTGCGTGAAGGCCTGTTCTTCGAATACTACGCCGCTTATGCCAATATGGAAAAACCACGCTTCGACGATATCCTGGAACAAAGCATTTCTAATTTCCTCAAGGCCCTGCCCAACACGAACTACCAGCATATCCAGCAGGTAGAACGGGTAGCGACAATGCTCTTCGACCAGCTGCAGCCCCTGCACGGCTACGGTCCCAAGGAACGGCGGCTTTTGGTCACGGCAGCCCGCCTGCACGATGTGGGAAAAATCATCAACTATTACGATCATGCCCGTCATTCGGCTTTCATCATCGGCCATGCACCGATTTACGGCCTGACTCAGATGGAACAAATCGACGCCTCGTTCATCGCCGGATTCCATCATGGTATCAGCCGTAAAATCATGCGGTCCTATCGGTATGCCCATATGCCATCGGAAGAAGAATGGACGATGATCCGTCGCCTCTCTACCCTGCTGGCCCTGGCTGAAGCGTCGGACCTGACCTACGAACAGCTCGTGGATAATATCGAAGTAGCTCATGCAGAAAACGTCATCGTCCTCATCCTGACGGTCACACCGGGAGCTACCTACAATGCGGCCGATTATGAAATGAAGCAGCTTCTCAGTCAATTCAAGAAAGAATTCGGAGCATCTCTGCTGCTGGTATGGAAATAAAAGGCAAAGCTCCTTTCATAGTTCGTTTGACGCTTGTCAAAAATTAAATAATATACAAAATGCACCATTCATGATACATCAAACTTTCCCTATCATACTCTAAGGAAAACGGGACTGCCTGTGCTGGTACAAACCTTCACAGGCAATCCCGTTTTCTTTATCTATGAGAAATACTATCTGCTGCTATCAGCATTCATCGAGAAGAGATACGTCTTCTCCGGCCAGGATTTTCTTCATCGTCCGTGCCGGGCACATACGGCCGCACATGGAGCAAGTTCCTTCACATTCTGGTTTGCTCGATTCATAATATTTTCTGGCTTTGACCGGGTCAATGGCCAGGGAAATCATCTTTTCGAAGTCAACATCGACACGAGCCTTGCTCATGGCGTCGTCCCATTCCTGAGCACCCGGGATACCTTTAGCAAGATCTGCCGCATGAGCAGCCAGACGGGTAGCGATGATCCCTTCCTTGACGTCTTCTACGGACGGCAGGCGCAGATGTTCAGCCGGTGTGACATAGCAGAGGAAGTCAGCGCCGCAGGAACCAGCAATGGCACCGCCGATGGCACTGGTAATGTGGTCATAGCCCGGCGCGATATCGGTAACCAATGGCCCCAATACATAGAAAGGCGCTTCGTGACAGAGCCGCTTTTCAATCTTCATATTGGCAGCGATTTCTGTGAGAACCATGTGGCCCGGGCCTTCGATCATGACCTGTACGTTGTGGTCCCAGGCGCGTTTGGTCAGTTCGCCGAGCGTAATCAGTTCTTCAATCTGAGCGGCATCGGTCGAATCGTGTGTACAGCCAGGACGGCAGGCATCGCCCAGGCTCAGGGTAACATCATATTTTTCACAGATGTCGAGGAGACGATCGTAATATTCATAGAACGGATTTTCTTTCTTATTCATTTCCATCCAGGCAAAGAGCAGTGAACCGCCACGGGAAACGACGTTCGTCAGACGCGGATTGCGTTTAATCCGTTCTGCTGTTTTCTGGTTCATGCCACAGTGGATAGTCATGAAATCTACACCATCTTCAGCATGTTGTTCGACGACTGAGAAAAATTCGTCGACCGTGATATCTTTCAGGTCTTTATCGAGCATACCGACGGCATCGTACATCGGTACCGTACCGATCATAGCCGTAGACATGCCAACCAGTTTGCGGCGGAAATCACGGGTCTTGCCGAAGTTGGACAAATCCATGATGGCTTCGGCTTTCATATCGATAGCACTCTGGACTTTCTGCAGTTCTTCTTCATGGTTATTATGTTCCGGCGATACACCGAGATTGACGTTGATTTTGGTGCGGCAGTTCTTGCCAATGCCTTCCGGGCTGAGTGCCGTATGCAGTTTGTTGGCAGGGATAGCTACCTTGCCGCTGGCAACGAGTTCCATCAGTTTTTCAACAGGCATCTGTTCCTTTTTAGCAACGATTTCCATCTGCGGCGTAACAATGCCTTTACGTGCTGCATCCATCTGTGTGGTGTAGTTCATGACACATCCTCCTAAACATATCCAAAAATACATAACAAAAAAGCCCACCCCCGCAGGGTGAGCTATCATATCCGGTAACAGCTTCCCTACGTCGGCATTACCCGAATCAGGTTAAAGGGTCATTCTCAGCCTTGCGGCTCCCCTAGCTTTTTATCCTTCGCTTATTATAGTACACCCTGTTCATAATTACAAGTCATATTTTTATGCAGACCAGTAAATCGCCGTGGCAGCAGAGAGGCTATGCAGGACGAATATCACAGTTTCTTCACAATTTGAAACTAATTGCTCTATATATCGTTTGTCGTATTTTCAAAAGAGACATTTTACTGTATAATATTCTTATCAGAAATCCAATATGAGGATACAATAAAGTAAGGAGGTACTCTACATATGAAATATCGTTTCTTAAAAGCTCTGACCCTGACAGTCCTGCTGGCAACAGCCAGCGCTGCTGCTCCTGCCGTTACAGAAGCAGCCGAACAGGCCCCATCAGTCATTAATGTGACGGGATACGCAGAACAACAGGTCGCCCCGGATACAGCCTACATCACCATTGGCATGGAAAGCACGGCCAGCAATGCCCAGAAAGCCCGCAGTGACAATAACCTGGTCATGAACCAGGTTGCCAATGCCGTCAAGGCTCTTGGGGTCACTAAGGATGATCTGAAGACGACAAACTTCAATATGACCCCGAATTATGATACGAATGGCAGGAAGATTGTCTCTTACACCGTGACAAACAATCTGCGCATCCGCGTTTCTGATTTTGATCTTATCCCGCGCATCATCGAAAAAGCAGGCCAGGCCGGTGCCAACCGCGTCATGGGAATGACGTTTACCAATGAGCACGCCGATACCATTAAAAACAACCTGATAAAGGAAGCTGTCCATAACGGCCGCAGTGCCGCTGAAGCTGCCGCTACGGCTGCAGGCGGACAGCTCGGAAAAGTAAAAGAAATCAATATCAGCGGCCGTACGCCATCTTATTCCAGCGTTTATGCCGGAGCTATGAATGCCCGCCTGATGAAAGCCGAATCGGCCGATATGGCACCGGTCGAAGCCGGTACAAACACGCTGAGTGAAACCGTCAGCATGACCTTCTATATCCAGTAAGAGACTATATAGTCTTCCTGATAGAGGCGGATCTATGCATCCCCTGACAGGGATATCCATAAGAGGCGGCGATGAAATGAACCCAATCGTTCATTTCGTCGCCGCCTCTTTTCGTTTATGGAAAACACGGATGTCTCCATTCCAGCGCACAGGCATTTACATAACAGTTATAAATAGTAAATAACCGTTTTTAACTCTTTATAACTCTATATTTTTATCTGCTTCTGACAATATAGAACTGCCAGAATCGGAGTAAACAGGCTCGTATCGGTGGTGTACTCCTCTGCCGACAGGAATCTCCCCTGCTGATCGTATATATGCCGGGATACGCTGATGCAGTATGTATGCTCTTCTTCTTTCCGCTTTTGTACCGTAATATATTCCTGCATGATATACGGCTTGTGCAGCCGTGCTGCGGCCCGGCACGATTCAGCCATAGACTCGCCAAAGGCCGGTGAAAAAGCCGCTCCATTGATAGAACGATACAAGGTATGATGAATGACGGCCCGCATATACGGCATATCATCCTGGATATCTTCATCAAGGGTGAACACAGGCGGCGCCACGTATATATCAGAATGGACGACAGGGTGTCGTTCAATGAAAACCGGGCTGCCGGTCTGCTGTTCATACGCCCACAAACTATCATAATAGTTACGGAGTGCTGCATCGGCATAGACGATCATGCGATGGCGGAAATGATACGAATCAGGACTATCCTTCCAGACAATTTTCGTTCCAAACTGATCATACGGTGTATGCAGCGCCTGTAAGATATGCTGGACCGGATCTCCTTCTATGACAACGCGTTCCAGATTCATGGCCTGTCCATAGGCATCTGCAAAGGCCTGGTTTCCTACAGCAGGCGCACCAAAGGAGATAACGTGTATATCTCCCGGTGAATAACCACGATCTGCCATACGGGCACCGATGAGCGCGGCGGCAGCACCACCCAGGCTGTGACCCGTCACAAGCAGTTCAGCTTGCCTGTTGGCGATGAGGGAAGACAATGTATCTGCTACTTTTTTTCCCCCGAGATCCGCATCAAGGATTGTCCGGGCGTAGTCATCGAAGCCTTTGTGTACTGACGGGATTTCCCGTCCGGACTCCAGTCCGTCTTCCCGGTGAAAGGGAACTGAGTGGGTTCGCAAATCACTTTTGATATCTTTTTTGTCTACTGTTCCCGATATAGCCAGGATATAGCGGGCCGGGTGTTCTTCTACGGCTTTTTTGTGCAAGACGATAAATTCAACCTGTGAGGACTTATTGATACGGGTAACGCTCTCCAGCTGCCATCCTTCATCCCGGTATTCCGACTTTGCCAGTTGTCCCGGCTTATCGTCGTACGATGCCAGCGATGCCATAGCCGCTTCATACCGGACTTTAGACTGAAGATATGCGTTTTGCCCATCTGCCGCCAGCACACTGGAGCACATACCTGCAAAAAAAAGGCAGCTCGTCACTGCCTTTACGATTGGATTCATATGAGACGCCTCCTTTTATGGATGCCACGATAAGATAGAAAAGACTTCCCGGTTCGGATGATCGGACACTTCGAAGTGGAGGGTCCGCGATAATTCTTGTTCCAGTCTTTCCCGCCGTTTCCGTTCCTTCAGAAAATCCACCACGTCCTGGTGGGCACTAATCAGGAAATCTCCTTTTACGTGACGCACCTGTACCATATGGCGAAGGCGCCGGATAATCTGGATAGCTACCGTTTCAGGAGAATAGAGATATCCCGAACCACCGCAGACGTTACACGGACTGAACTGGACCTGATGAAGTCCCTGGCGTGATTTCTTCCGCGTAATTTCTACCAGATTCAATGCGGTCATGCCCATGACATGGGTTTTGGTACAATCCTGGGCGGTTTCCCGTTCGAGGATGTCCAGGATTTCCTTTCTCCGGTTCGACTGGGCCATATCGATGAAATCAATGATGATGATGCCTCCAATATCACGGAGACGCAGCTGGCGCGCAATTTCCACGGCAGCCTCTTTATTGACGTGAAAAATCGTATCCTGAAGAGTGCTGCTCCCCGTATACCGGCTGCTGTTGACATCAATGACAGTCAATGCTTCGGTCCTGTCAAATATGAGATTGCCGCCGGAAGGAAGAGGCACTTCCCGGGCCATCAGGCAGCGGAGTTGTTCTTCCAGATGGTACAATTCAAATACGGGCTCATCACCCTGATACAGACTGACCCGTTGTCTCCAGCCGTCATCGGGCAGGACCTGACATATCCTGTCATAGGCTTCTTTGTCATCGACAATGATTTTTTTTACATCATCCGTACAATAGTCACGGATTGTCCTCATGACCAGGTCGGCTTCGCGGTACAGCAATTTGGGCTTGCGTGCCAGTTCGTACCGGCGCAGTACACTTTGCCACGTATGCAGGAGATACGTAATATCCGCCGTGAGGTCCTTTTCTGCTATATCTCTGGCGACGGTCCGGATAATGATGCCCATGCCTTCCGGTTTCAACTGGCTGGCTATGGCACGCAGGCGGTCCCGTTCCTTTTCATCGCGGATTTTCTTGGAAACGCCGATATAATCCACTGTCGGCATCAGCACGGCATAGCGGCCGGCCAGACTGATATTGGCCGTCACTTTCGGGCCCTTGCTGCCCTGTTCTTCCTTTACGACCTGGACGAGAACACTCTGACCGACAGAAATGCGGGTCTGCTGGATCTGTTCCTTCGTCGCTGCCCGCGGGAATAGGTCGCCAAGGAAGAGAAAGGCATTTTTCCTGCGTCCTATATTGACAAAGGCGGCCTGCATAGCCGGCAGGATATTCTGTATCGTCCCTCTGTATATATGATTGACAATGTGATTTTCATCATTCCGCTCTACGGAAAAGTCACGCAGCATCCCTTCTTCCAGAATGGCTATCCTCGTTTCCTCCGGCATGATATTGCCAATAATTGTCTTCATCCGTCTTCACCTGCCTTTGCAATGACGCTGCCTTCCGTCTTTTACTATATGCTATACACCATCAAACAGCGAATAATTCGTTCCATTTTTGCGGACATAGATGCCTCGCCGCCAGGCCAGAACGAGATCTGCCTGTACAGGCAGACCGAACTGTGCCATCAGCACGTCCCATAACTGCTGCGGCTTGATAGCCCCGTCTTCCGTCTCCAGAATTCCCGCACGAAGGCAGATGCCATCCTTTTCTACTATGCCAGACACCGGTTCGACGATATGGTTTTTCACGGCTATAAGGCGTACTTTGTGGCCTTTCTTGACTGATACCTTTTCATAGGTCACATCGGACGCTTCATTGAATGCCTGGAGAATACCGTCCAGTTCATCCTGACTTACCGGGCGCGCAGCGGGTCCTTTGATATCATACACGGCATAGTTGGCAACTGCCATGAGTTTGGGAGCTTTGGCATCGATGTACTTTCCGTCCCGGACGGAAAAGCCATCGGGCGAAGCAGCGTTCATCCGTTCTATGACATCGGCGACGGGTACGGGTTCTGCCAGTTCCATATCGAGGTATTCCACATCGGCACCGACGCCGACGCCCAGAGCCGAAGCAAAGCTCAGTTTCATATGGGGGTTGAACCCTTCGGAATACAAAACAGGCAGTCCGGCACGGATGATGATGTAGCGCACACAGCGGGCAAAATCCAGATGAGAAAGAAATTGCAGTGCCCCTTCTTTTTTAACAGCTAAACGTAATCTTTCCATGGCTGTCTCCTTCCTTATAGTCTTTGACATGGACACCGAGCGAAGGACAGACGCCACAGCCAGTACAGCTCAGATGGCGGCAGTCATGAGTCAGGCTGCCTTCGACAGCTTTCTGCCATTCTTTCTTGAGAAAGGCTTTACCCGCCCCATCGGAGAGATGATCCCAGGGAAGTGGTTCTTCCGTAGACCGCGTACGGGCGGCATAATAATCGGGATCGATGCCGGCATTCTTAAAGGCCTGCATCCATTTATCATAGTCAAACAATTCTGTCCAGCCATCAAATTTACAGCCCAGTTTCCACGCTTCATAGAGCACGCGGCCCATGCGGCGGTCTCCCCGGGCAAAGGTGGCTTCCATACGGCCCGTTTTGGCATCATGGTAGTGATAGGATATATGTTTGTCCCGGATCAGCCCTTTGAGATATTGCTGACGGCGCTGGATTTCTTCAACCGGCAGCTGGCCATACCACTGGAAGGCCGTATGCGATTTGGGTACAAAACTGGATACGGAAACGGTCACTTTCCCATTATTTTTATGGGTAATCTGGCGGTATAGATTCAATACTTTATAGGCCAGGTCGGCAATGCCGGCCAGGTCTTCATCGGTTTCCGTAGGAAGGCCCATCATGAAATATAACTTGACCGTAGACCAGCCATTCTTAAACGCATTTTCGCAGGCCTGCATGAGGTTTTCTTCAGTGACGCCTTTATTGATGACATCGCGCAGCCGCTGCGTCCCCGCTTCCGGTGCCAGTGTCAGGCCGCTTTTACGGACCTGCTGTACCTTTTTGGCAATATCGATGGAAAAACTGTCAATGCGCAAAGATGGCAGGCTGACACTGACTTTCTGGTCTTTGAAGGCATCCAGCAGTTGATCCACCAGTTCAGGAAGACAGGAATAATCCGCTGAACTCAGACTCATAAGGGATATTTCGTTGTATCCGGAATTTTTTATAATATCCTTCGCCAGTTGCACCAGCCGCTGCGGCGATTTTTCCCGCACCGGGCGATAGAGCATCCCGGCCTGACAGAAGCGGCAGCCACGGCTGCAGCCACGGAACAGCTCCAGCACGGCCCGGTTATGGACGATGTCGATATTGGGCACGATAGGTTTCGTCGGAAAATACACATGTTCCACATCCGATACGACACACTTCTCAATCTGGGCCGGAACGCCTTCTTCCACGACCGTAAGTCCCTGATACTGGCCGTCACTACCATACTTTGGTTCATAAAAGGCGGGAACATAATTTCCCTGCTGGCCGGCCAGCTGCTTCAACAGTCCCTTCTTGCCGCCGGGTTTCCCCGCTTCTTTCCAGGCGATGATCGTGTCGGCCAGGAGCTGTACCGATTCTTCCGATTCGCCCAGGCAGAACAAGTCAATATAATCAGCCAGTGGTTCGGCATTATAGGCACAAGGGCCACCGGCAACGACGAGAGGCATGTCTTCTCCCCGGTCCCGGGAAAACAGTGGGATTCCTGCCAGATCCATCATATTGAGGATATTGGTAAAGCTCATTTCATATTGCAGTGTAAATCCTACGAAGTCAAAATCAATGACCGGCGTCTTCGTTTCCAGTGAAAAAAGCGGATATCCTTTACTGCGCATGAGCTCTTCCATATCCGGCCAGGGGGCATAGACCCGTTCAGCCGCCACGTCCTGCCGTTCGTTGAGCAGGGCATAGAGGATGCGCAGTCCCAGATGGCTCATGGCCACTTCATACACATCGGGGAAACAATAGGCTACCGTCAGTTTGACGTCTTCATGATTTTTTACGACACTATTCCATTCTCCTCCCACGTAGCGGGCGGGTTTACTGACTTTGCTCAGCAGGACAGGATCGATTACAACAGTTCGTGACAAAGAGAAACCTCCTATCAGGTGCAGACCGGCATCAGAAAATCATCGTCTGCTGCCGCATGTAAATACTCATCAACAGGCCCATAGCCAGCATGTTCGTCGTCAGGGCACTGACACCATAACTCATGAATGGCAGCGGAATCCCCGTGACAGGCATGATACCGCAGGTCATACCTACATTGACCAGTATCTGGAAGGCCCACATGGAAACAATCCCCGTTGCCAGAAGCATGCCAAAGGGGTCTTTGCACTCTTTAGCCGTGACAAGTCCCCGGTAGACGAGCAGGAAATATAAGAATAAAATGACGATACAGCCCATAAAGCCCAGTTCTTCCCCAATGACTGAAAAGATAAAGTCCGTGTGGTTTTCCGGCAGGAAATTCAGCTGGCTCTGGGTCCCCTGGAAGAGGCCTTTGCCAAATAATTCACCGGAACCAATGGCGATTTTGGACTGGATGATATGATATCCGGCACCAAACGGATCGGCATTGGGATCGAGGAAGACGAGAATACGGGATTTCTGATAATCTTTCATGAAATGCCAGCCTATCGGCGCCAGAACGACGCCGGCGGCAAAGATATTCCGCAGCAGGGACATTTTGACATTGGAAACAAAGAGCATGCCAAAAGTAATAGCCAGAAATACCAGGCTGGTCCCCAGGTCTGGCTGTTTCAGTACCAGCAGGAAGGGAATCCCGACAAACAGACCGATAGGAAGCAGGCTTTTAAAAGAATTCAGTTTATCTACTTTATTGGATAACAAGGCTGCCGTGCAGATGATCATAATCAGCTTGGAAAATTCCGACGGCTGGATGGTAATCGGGCCGACCTGGATCCAGCGCTGCGCCCCCAGGGCCGATGTACCGACGAACATGACCGCCAGCAGGATGAGCAGATTCAGCACATAGAGAGGCTTGGCAAAAAGCTTCAGCCGTGTGTAATCAAAGCGGCTGAAAAACAAAACTATCAGGAGATTCAGCACGAATGCCCCGCCCTGCTTGGCCACGAAATCGTAATTGATGACCCCTTTGTTTATGTGAGTTGCACTGCCAATGATACACAGACTGCAGCAGACAATCAGGATTGTCGAAAATAACATGACTTTATCTAAATTTTTCCATTCTCTTTTAAACATTCTTACTGACTCCTATCGGCGGTACTGACGCCACATGCGGGACTGGCTGCGCCGCTGCTTCAATGATATGCGCATCGGGGAAGGGACAGGCTGATTCTTGTCACTGATCGTCTCTGTCCCGGGACCGCCGTTTTCAGACTCCCTATCCTCCTGTTCCTGCGGGACTGTTTCCAGTCCATCCGCCATGTTTCTGCACCCGGGGATAACGTGGGCCGCGGCCTTTGCCAGTTCTTCCACTGCGCCGGCAGGAATAGCTTCGTCCACGCCTGTGCTCTCACCGCATATTGCAATTTCTCCTGTCTTCCCTTCCCCTGTCTTCCCTTCCCCTGCTGCAGGCATTGCCTTTTCTTCATGAGGCAGGCCGGCTATGAGCTCCGCGACAGGGACAGGTTCGTTTTCCGTAAGATAGGCTGTGGTCCGCTCCATGGCCTGGTAAAAAGGAAGGCCTTCATCCATATGGATCATATCCCCTTCCTGGGCCAGCCGGTTGATTGCACGGTCATGGGGAAGGATACCGGCAACATGCTCTGCCGGCAATGATTCCAATGCTTCATCAGCAGAGACAAAACCATCGGAATGGCCGTAAAAATTATTGAGCAGCGCCGCATAATGGAACTGTTTATGCTTATTACAGAACTGCATGACCCGGGATGCATCACGGATGGAAGACCAGGACGGTTCGACGACAAAGAGGATTTTGTCGGCGATCGCTACGGCATATTTGTAAGCTTTCCCGCGCCCTGGCGGACAATCAATGAGGATATAGTCATAATCCGGAGCCAGTGACTCCAATGTATATTGAAAGGTCGGGGCATCTACTTTTTCCCATGTATGTTTCTGACTGGCCGCCAGGAAATCAAGGTGCGGCATGACCGGTATAATAGCGTCTTCTGCTTTGCAGCGCTGCTTCATGACATCGACGGCATCATACAGGACCTCATCCTGTACGCCAAAAAGCAAATCGAGGTCACGCAGACCCATATCAGCATCGGCTGCCAGCACCGTATATCCCTTTTTGGCTAATGAGACAGCCAGAGCGGCCGTGACCAGAGTCTTGCCGACGCCGCCTTTACCTGAGGCAACAGCGATTATATAGGACATGGGAAATAGCTCCTTTCTCTATCAATTCTTTTTATCTTTCCCATCATGAGCAGGGCTCTTGCCATCAGCATAAGCGCCTACCTGGAAAAATTCTTCCAGCATGCTCTTGGCGACCGGGCCGGAAGCCAGGGCACCAAAACCGCCTTGTTCCGTCAGGACGGCTATGACGATGCGGGGATGATCAAAGGGGGCATAGGCGACAAACCAGGCATGATCGGCACCGCCAAAATTTTCTGCCGTCCCGGTCTTGCCGGCTACCTGGATGGGGAATCCGGCAAACAAGGAACCGGCTGTCCCCGATTCTTCCGCAACGTTGCGCATCCCTTCCCGGACCAGGTCCAGGGTGGATTTGGAAACAGGCAGCGTTCCCACCTGTTCAGGTGCAAAAATCTTATAGGGCGTGCCATCGAGATTGTCGATGCGGCTGACCAGGAATGGTTTGTACTGGATGCCGCCATTGGCGACTTCACTGACAATCATGGCAGCCTGCAGGGGGGTAACCAGCTGGAACCCCTGTCCGATTGCCGAGTTGAATGTATCGCCGAGATACCAGTCCTGATTGAAATTCTTCTTCTTATATTCTTCACTGGCAACCAGCCCTGTCGCTTCACCGCGCAGGGCAATACCCGTTTTTTTACCCATGCCGAACATGCGGGCATATTCGGCCAGTTTATCGATGCCGACACGACGCCCTAATTCATAGAAATAGACGTTATCCGATTTGGCCAGTGCTTCCGTAAAATTCAGCCAGCCCAGCGCTTCGCCGCCGGCGTTGCGCATATCGACCAGCCAGTGACGGCCACTATCGAAAATCAATTCATCAGGCGTGACCTTCTTCAGTTCCAGAGCGGCCGTACCGGTAATCAGTTTGAAGGTTGAACCGGGAGGATATTCGCCGGCGATGACACGGTTTTCCATGGGATGAGCCGGATTATTATTGATCTGGGCCCATTCCTTTTCTGTAATTCCCCGGGTAAACCAGTTCGGATTATAGGAGGGACGGCTGGCCATAGCCAGGACAGCTCCCGTATTGGGGTCGATAGCCACGGCGGCAATCCCATGCGTACCGATACCGTTGGCAACCTGCCGGTCCAGGGCATCTTCTGTTGCTTTCTGTAAATTGAGATCAATAGTCAGATGAAAATTATGCCCCGGTACAGGGTTTTTGCGTTCCATTTCCTTGACCGGCGTACCGCTGGCATCGACCTCGACCTGACGGCCGCCATCCTTGCCGCGCAGCAGGTCATCATAGTACGCTTCCAGACCGGCCCGGCCAATCTGGGTGATGCTGGAAACGCCTTCCTGTCCCTTGAGCCGTTTCATATCTTCTTCGTCGATCTGCCCGACATAGCCGAATACCTGCGCCGCCATGGAATTGTACGGATAATAGCGGATTGGCTGGACATCGACAGATACGCCCGGCAGGTCATTGCGCCGTTCTTCCACCCGGGTGACGATATCCTGTGTCAGGTCCTGGGCCAGGATTGTCGGTTCAAAGGAGTTTTTCCCCTTGGCAATCTTTTCCTGCAGCTTATCTTTGGGAACATTGAGCAGTTTGGACAGAGAATCCAGTTCAGCGTCCGATATTCCCTTTTTTGTCGGGACGTAAGTAACCATGAAACTGGGTCGGGAACCGACGAGGATCTGACCATTGCGGTCATACATGACACCACGCATGGCGGCTATGGGGATAGCCCGCAGGCGGTTGCCGTCTGCCAGTCCATGATAATAGCTGCCTTCAAACAACTGCAGGTACACTAGTCGGCAGATCAGGGCCGCAAAGATAAAAATGACAATCCAGTACAGATAGCGGAACCGCCCGTCCTGGTTCTTTTTTTTCATTAAAGCTTCTAGCATGTATTACACTCCTCGTGCTTCAGGCCTGTCAGCGGAAATCGGCAAAACTATAATACATTTCCTTACGGCGCAGCTTCCAGACCAGATGGTTCACCGGCAGCGCCAGGATTCCGTGATAGATAAGCATGGGCACACTGAATTCAACAAGATATGCGATGATATTGATATACTGCCCGGAAACGAGCAGGACAAGGCAGGTCAGGACCAGGTCCAGGAAAGTCGCTGCCAGCACAACCAGCAAGGTAAGCAGCCATTGTTCTTCTTCTATGTACTGGCCGATGTAGCTGGCTATGCAGGCGATGATCAGATACGGCAGCAAGTGGATGCCAAAGAAATTGCCAAGGACGACATCCTGGGCAAATCCGCCTAAGAGCGCCGTATAGATTGCCACTTTTTTTCCGTGATGGAGCGACATGAGCACCACAAATAGAAAAATCAGATTGGGCTGGGTCACGCCGCCGAAAAGGAAGGGAAGCACCGATCCCTGCAGTATGAATACGACGAAGGCCGTAACCAGACAGGCTAATTTTCTCATAGTGTAGCAGCTCCTTTGACTCCTTCTACTTTATCGCGTTGTGTCTGCGGCACGAGCTTCGGTGAAACATCGGGTTTTTCATAAGAGGAATTGTCTGTCGAATGAGTAATGACAAACACCTCTTCCAGTTTCGAAAAATCGACGCCGGGACGGATGACGGCATATTTGACGAAATCATTGTCATCCTGGTGAATGGACACGATGGTGCCAATATACAATCCCTTTGGATAAATGGATCCGAAACCGGACGTTACGAGCGTATCGCCTTCGAGAATGTCAGCGTCTTTGGCAATATTGACAAACTGTGGTTCTGTCGGGACGTTGCCATTCCCGCGGACTACGGATGAAACGCGGGATTCCGGGCGCTGTACAATAGCCCCGATGCTCGTTCTGGGATCAGTCAGGAGCTGTACCCGCGACGAATGGGGATACACGTCGCTGATGAATCCTACGACGCCAGCCGGGGTCACGACGGCCATATTTTCTTCAATGCCGTCTTCACTGCCGATATCGATGACCATCGTATTGCTCCACGTCCCATAATCACGGGAAATGACCGAACCGGCCCGCACATTGAACTGACGGTGGGCAGCTTTAAAATCCAGAAGCTCGCGATACCGCTTATTTTCGGCCAGGATTTCATCATAATCGACGCTGCGTTCCTTTAATTCAGCATTTTCTTTTTCCAGAGATTCCCATTCAATGCGGTTTTTCAGGCTGATATCTACGATGTGGAACGTAGAAGACAGAGTATCCATGATGCGGCTGGCACCGTATTCAAACGGCGCCGCTACAATCTGCAGCGGTTTGGTAATAAAAGGCAGGGAATCCCGTTGGCGCCAGGCCCAGCCGACAACAGCTATGATAATGAATAATACGAGTACGACGATGATACTCTTTTTACCGAACGAATACAATGTTAAAATCTCCTTCTGTAAATACGTTCTGCCCCTTCGATGAGAGCACCTAATTTTTCTCTGTCATGGAGAGCCTTGCCGGTTCCGCGGGCGACGGCCAGCTCAGGTTCAGCCGCCAATACTACGGGCACCCCCAGTTCCTGGGAAAAGAGCTGATCCATGCCGTGAAGCATAGAGCCTCCCCCGGTCAGGACGATACCGCGTTCCATAATATCTGCTGCCAGTTCCGGCGGCGTTTCTCTCAGGACATCCTGGGCCAGATCCAGTATCTTGACCAGCGGTTTTCCCATGACCCGGTAGATTTCACTGGATTTGACGCCCACTTCCTGCTGCAGGCCGTCGTCTATGCCACGGCCTGTAAAGTAGTACCCCCGGTCTTCCAGTGGCAGAACGGCTGAGCCATTATGTATCTTCATTTCTTCCAGTGTCGAATCTTCTGTGACAATGGCATACTGCTGGCGTATATATTCTTTAATGGCATCATCGAAATCGAGGCTGCCCAGATGAATAGAACGGGACAGGACAATGCCTCCCAGGGAAATAATGGCTATATTCGTCGTTCCTCCGCCGATATCGATGACCATATTCCCCACGGGATCATAGACAGGCAGACCGGCACCGATTGCTGCAGCAGCTGCCGTTTCAATCAGATACGCTTCTTTGGCACCGGCCTGGAAAATAGCTTCCATGACAGCTCTTTTTTCTACATTTGATGCAGCCGCCGGTACACCCACCATGATGCGCAGACGCTGCACACTGCGGACACACTTGCTGAGCAGGTACCCCAGCATGGTGCGCGTCACATTATAATCGGCTATGACGCCGTTTAAAAGGGGCCTGTGGATCTTAACCGTTTCTGGTGACTTGGCAAGCAGCTGTTCTGCTGCATGACCGACGGCAATCGTCTTGCGGTTGCGTTCGTCTGTCGCCAAAATGGACGGTTCCGACATGACAATGCCCCGTCCTTCTACGAATACCTGTGTCGTACAGGTTCCCAAATCTATCCCAATATTTTTCGTTAATGGTGAAAACATCGACCCCATGTCATTTCCTTTCGCTGCACACCTTACCGGTATGTATTATATTTCATTGCTACAGTCATCCATATATTTTATCACAAACCCTGCTTATGAACCAGTGTCATACAGAAAAAAGCGGCCGGGAATTTTCCGGGCCGCTCACTTTTCCTGTCTCCGTTGCGAAGATACATCCGATAATCCGCAACGAAGCCATATATCTTGAAACACCCTGCAGTCACAGCTGCAGAATGTCCTTTACAGTGTTATAAGGAAGCAAATAGTTTAATTTTTGTCCGTTCTGCCTCGGATTTGACTTTTTCAATATCAATAGTCGTAAATTCTTTGTTCCGCAACAAAACTTTGCCATTGACCAGGACCGTATCGACATCCATGCTGTTAGCCGCATATGCCAGAAGCGACAGCATATCATGACGCGGATACCAGTGAAGGCCGCTGCGGTCTATGAGGGTAATATCAGCCTTATACCCCGTTTCCAGCCGGCCTATATCACGATAGCCCAGTGCTCTCGCTCCACCTTCGGTTAGCATCTGGACAGCTGTTTCCGCAGGAATGACCAGTGGATCCAGCGTATTGGCCTTATGTACCAGTACAGCCAGACGCATTTCTTCCATAATATCCAGATTATTATTGCTTGAGGCGCCATCGGTCCCGAGACCGACGACAATGCCTTTATCCAGCATCTTGTGAATCGGGGCAAAACCACTGGCCAGTTTCAAGTTGCTGCCCGGATTATGGGCAACACGGACGTGCTTCCTGGCCATGATATCCAGGTCATCATCGTCCACCCAGACACAATGAGCCGCCAGGCATCCCGTATCGAACAACCCCAGTTCGTCAAACCAGGCAATAGGCGATTTGCCGTACTGCTTTTTGATATTTTCCACTTCCCCTTTCGTTTCTGAAAGGTGGGTGTGGATTTCTGCTCCCAGTTCATGGGCCAGATCAACGACCCGGTGCAGATAGTCCGGCGTGTTCGTGTATGGCGCATGAGGGCCGAGCATGACCGTGATGCGGCCATCTCCTTTTTTATGCCAGTCCAGGAATAATTGTTTACTTTCTTTAAGCGCCGTTTCCGCGCTGGGCGTGATGCCCGTCATCCCCCGGGACAGGCAGGCCCGGATGCCCGATTCTTCAACGGCCCGGGCCGTATCGTCCATGAAGAAATACATATCGGCAAAACTCGTCGTGCCACAGCGGATCATTTCGGCAATCCCCAGCATGGTCTGAGCATAGACGACATCGCCGTCGAGGTGGTCTTCAGCTGGCCATATTTTATGTTGCAGCCAGTCCATGAGATCCATGTCGTCGGCATAGCTGCGGAACACCGTCATGGCAATATGATTATGAGCATTGACAAATCCTGGCAGAGCCAGCATATTGTGACCATCGATTACTTCGTCATAGGCACAGAATAATACGTCTTTATCCTTTGGGAAACCTGTGATTTTGTCATCGGTGATTTCGATGTTCTGGTGTTCGCTGACCGTATGATTCTGATATATGCCGACATTTTTAATCAGTGTCTTTTTCATCCCTGTCACAGCCCCCTTAGTCCAGATTGAGGTATTTCCGCTGTTCTTCCGACAACGTATCGATGGCATATCCCATAGATGCTAACTTAATCTTGGCAATTTCCGTATCAATTTCATGAGGCAGGACATATACGTGATTTCCCAGTTCGCCATGATGTTCCAGGATATATTTGGCAGCCAGAGCCTGGACGGCAAAGGATAAATCCATGATTTCTGCCGGATGTCCGTCACCGGCAGCCAGGTTGACCAGACGTCCTTCAGCCAGAAGGTTGATAACATGGCCATTGGGAAGTTCATATCCTTCAATATTGTGGCGGGCTTCAAAATGACGTACCGCTAACGCTTCCAGTTCCGGCTTGTTGATTTCTACATCAAAGTGACCGGCATTGGCCAGAACGACACCGTCTTTCATGTTCTTCATATGTTCTCCGCGGATGACATCCTTATCACCCGTGAGGGTAACAAAAATATCCCCGACTTTTGCCGCTTCAGCCATAGGCATAACTTCAAACCCGTCAAAAACGGCTTCAATCGCTTTAATGGGATCGACTTCCGTAACAATGACATGGGCGCCCAGTCCCTTGGCACGCATGGCGCAGCCTTTGCCGCACCAGCCATAGCCGGCGACGACGACGCGCTTGCCGACGACGGTCAGATTGGTCGTGCGCATGATGCCGTCCCACGTAGACTGACCTGTGCCATAACGGTTGTCAAACAAATATTTGCAGTACGAATCGTTAGCCGCAATCATAGGGAATTTTAATGCCCCCGCTTTATCCAGACCGTGGAGGCGGTTGACCCCCGTCGTCGTTTCTTCCGTGCCGCCGAGAAGATGTTCCATCGCATCGGCCCGGGTCG
This sequence comes from Caecibacter massiliensis, assembly GCA_900095875.1. Lineage (GTDB taxonomy): Bacteria > Bacillota > Negativicutes > Veillonellales > Megasphaeraceae > Megasphaera > Megasphaera hexanoica. The sequence goes on from LT608311.1 coordinate 62,620, forward strand.
TATGCAGGAGATGTACCTGATCGCCGCCATCATCGATGATGATGTCCGGATGGTGATCCAGAGATTTATTGAGGAAACCGAAATATTCTTCATCTGTCGCACCGTACCAGGCATAGACGGTCAGCCCGTCTTCTACGAGCGCCGCCGCTACATCATCCTGTGTAGACAGGGGATTGCTGCCCGTAACGATGACATTGGCTCCGGCCCGGTGCAATACTTCGGCCAGGTAAGCCGTCTTGGCTTCCAGATGGACACTGACGCATATTGTCTTCCCCTTAAAGGTCTGGTCTTTCTTCAATTGATTGCCAATGGCATTTAATGCCGGCATATGCTGGTCTACCCAGCTGATTTTTTCATGACCACTTTTAGCAAGTGAGATGTCGCGAATAACAGATTCCATAATCATTAACCCTCTTTTCTAAAAAATGTCGCCAGGATAGCGCCATCCGGATGGTGGATGACGCCTTTTTCTGTGATAATACCTGTAATATAGTCATGAGGCGTAACGTCAAAGGCGGGGTTGAACACGTCTACGTCAGGACGTGTCGTCACGATGCCGCCCAGGCGGCGCACTTCATCATGATTCCGTTCTTCTATAGGGATAGCCGCCCCGTCGGGTATGGTCAGATCGAAAGTAGAAGCAGGCGCTGCTACATAAAAAGGAACATTGTGGGCACGGGCCAGGACAGCGACGCCATACGTGCCGATCTTATTGGCCGTATCGCCGTTGGCGGCAATGCGGTCCGCCCCGACGACGACGGCGTCGATTCCCTTTGTCTTCATGACCCAGGCTGCCATGTTATCAGTAATCAGTGTAACCGGGATATGGTCGTCCATGAGTTCGGTCACAGTCAGGCGTGCTCCCTGCAATAATGGTCTCGTTTCATCGGCATAGACCTGGCGGACAAGCCCCTGACTGTGCAGAGTACGGATGACCCCCAGGGCCGTACCGATTCCGGCTGTAGCCAATGCCCCGGCATTGCAATGAGTCAGGATCGTCAATGGCTGCCGGGATTTTCCCAACTCGCCGGCACCGTAACGGCCTATACGACGGTCCATTTCCGCATCATCCCGTTCAATAGTACAAGCACCTTGTTCCAGTAACTCCACCGTTTCTGCCACCGTATGAGAGGACAAAGCCCTTCTCGCCAGATTCATCTGCTGTTGTACGGCCCAGTGGAGATTGACTGCCGTAGGCCTGGCCCCGTCCAGTCCCCTTCCGGCTTCAGCCAGCCGGATTTCAAATTGTGTTTTATCCGGCTCATCGGCTGCAATATCCCGGGCGGCCAGAACCATGGCATAAGCAGCTGCTACCCCGATAGCAGGAGCTCCCCGGACGGCCAGTATGCGGATGGCATCGCGTACTTCCTGCCAGCGGGTACAGCAGAGATATCGTTCTTCTCCCGGCAGCCGCGTCTGATCAAGCAGCTGCAGGGCGTGATGTTCCCAGGCTAATGTTTTCATCAGACAGAAAAACCTCCATAATCTTTCAGTGTATGACGGCATGAACAATCGCGGTCATCATACAAATCCACTGCATGCATGACCAGTCTGCGCAGGCGTTTTGAATTCTGCACCATTTTTTCGACCACCTCTGCATGGGTCAGCGGAACGGGTGAAATGCCGGCAGCGTAATTGGTGACCATCGAAATCGTCGCATAGCACATTTCTGCTTCCCGGGCCAGGCACACTTCCGGCACGTTGGTCATCCCCACGATATCGCCGCCCAGTTTATCAAACATCTTGATTTCTGCTGGCGTTTCAAACCGCGGTCCTTCCGTACAGACATAGGTCCCTGATGCATGGAGCGGGTAAGACAGTTCCTGGGCTGCCTGTACTACTGTTTCTCTCAGGGACGGACAATACGGCTCGGTCATATCGACGTGAACGACGCCGTTGCTGCCGCCATCAAAAAACGAACCGTGGCGGGAATGACTGGTAAAATCGATAAACTGGTCAGGAAGGACAAAATCATCTGGTTTATAGTCCCTGTTGATGGCCCCGACGGCAGTCGTGGATAAAATCGCCGTAACGCCCAGTTTCTTCAGCCCCAGGATATTGGCCCGGTAATTAATGAGATGGGGCGGGATGGAATGGTATTTGCCATGGCGTGCCAGAAAAATGATTTCTTTTCCTTTATACGCTCCCCGCGTGTAACGGATGGTCCCGTAATAATTTTCCATCTGCCCCGACGTCACATGGTCCAGCATTGTCGGGTCACAAAGTCCCGTTCCTCCGATAATAGCAATATGTCCCATACAATATCACGTCTCTTTCTGTTCAAACAGCGCCACCAGTTCATCGTGGCTGATGACATATCTGGCACCGCAGTACTGACAGGTCATCTCCACCTGCGGATCGTTCAATAACTCTTCCTTATCAGCCGGCCGCAATGACATGAGTACGTTTTTTATGCGGTCCCGTGAACACGTGCAACGCCAGGATAACGGCTGGCGATATAATTCCTTATAATGCATGCCACTCAGGATGATACCGGCCAGCTCTTCTCCATCAGGATGGCCGCTGAGATACGATGTAATCGGGCCGATACAGGTAATATTCGCTTCTACCCGTGCCAAATCCTCATCTCTGGCTCCCGGCAGAGCCTGAACCAGGAATCCACCCGATGCCGCAATGGAATAATCTCTGGCTACAAGTACGCCCAGGCTGATCGTCGAAGGGACCTGTTCCGATGTGAGGAGATAATAGGCCAGATCTTCGGCAATTTCCCCCGATACGAGTTCGGCCTGACTGGTATAAGTCATCTTTTCAGGCGTAAAGCGCGTCACCGAAAGCTGCCCATGCTGGCCCACGGCTCCGCTGACATCGAGTTTGCCATTCGCTTTAAGCGGGATATCCAGCTGCGGATGATCGACGTATCCTCTGACATAATGAGAATCAAAACAGTCGGCATGGACGGCTCCCAGAGGACCGTCACCATTGAATTTCAGTGATACACCTTCATGATTCTTATAATCTCCCGCAAGAAGGACCGCACCAGTCATAGCCCGCCCCAGGGCAGCAGATGCTACGGGGGACAGATTGTGGCAGGTCCGGGCTTTCTGGGTAATCGTGCGCGTCACGGCGACAGAAACGCGAATCAGTTCGTCTGACGTATAATGTATAATTTTATCTTCCATTTGCATAAGTAACGTATCCTTTCTCCGTAATAAGGTACTTTATATTATACTATTCTGGTACGGAAATTACTAGTCATCTCGTGAAGCAGGAATCGGACCGTACGTTGTCGAATAAAATATATACAGGAGATGCAGAGAGGAGGACTTTATATGACAGAAGAAACGAAAACCGCTGCCAACCCGGTGGAAACCAATCCGGTCCTGAAGCAGACCACAAAAAAAGAAGACGAAGAGACAAAGCTGGTGCTGGTCAATCCTGCCGGGGCTTCTGATGAGGAAGAAGATCCGGAAACTCCTTATCTGGCTTCAGATATGTACAAACGGGTAGTGACGTTAATCAATAAATTCGAGGAAGACCTGCCAGATGATCTGCAGGCTGGCGGCCGTCTCGTATCAGCCGGCAACATCACCTTTTCTATCCAGGATGTCGGCTATTGGGACCCGAACATGATTGTGTTCTACGGAGAACTGGAAGACGGGTCCCGCGTTGAACTGGTCCAGCACTTGTCCCAGCTGAACCTGCTGCTCGTGGCCGTCAAGCGTACCAACCCGGAAGAACCGCGCCGGGTCATCGGTTTTACGACAAGTCCGGAGCCGGATATCGAAGAAGATGACCACTGAGTCCGGCTGGCCAATCATTTCCATAAATAGTTAAAAACGCTGCACACGATGGATAGTCGTGTGCAGCGTTTTACTCTTATAATTCTTTAATGAGATTGACCATTTCAATAGCGCTGGTTGCCACGTCAAAGCCTTTATTACCAGCTTTTGTACCGGCCCGTTCGATGGCCTGTTCGATATTTTCCGTCGTAATGACGCCGAACAGGACAGGGACGCCCGTCTTGAGGCTGGCCTGGGCAATCCCTTTGGCAGCTTCGTTGCATACCAGATCATAATGGCTGGTGGCTCCGCGGATAACGGCTCCCAGGCAGATGACGGCATCGTATTTGCCCGATTCAGCCATTTTCTGGGCTATGAGGGGAATTTCAAAAGAACCGGGAACCCAGGCTGTCGTAATGTCATCATCGGATACACCATGACGTTTCAGCGCATCATAGGCCCCGCCGAGAAGACGGCTGCAGATGAATTCATTAAAACGAGCGACGACAATACCCACTTTAATACCAGAACCGATTAATTTACCTTCTTTTACTTGTACCATTTGTACCACTCTCCTAATATGTATGTAATATTCTATTTAGCGGATTAAAATCCATTTTCCAACAACATTTCCATCGTAACGCCTTTCGGGCTTTCTACGGGGCCTGTTTCCATAAAGCGATGAATGTATTTGCCGACGATATCCGTTTCCAGATTGACAATAGCACCGGGATGTTTACCCATCAGTGTCGTATGACTCATTGTATGGGGAATGATGGATACGGAAAACTGGCTGCTTCCGGCAGAAACGACAGTCAGGCTGATTCCATCAATGGTAATGGAACCTTTTTCTACGATAAAGGGCGCCATGTCCTTGGGAATGGAAATGGTGATAACCCGGGCAATCCCGTCGTTTTCTATACGCGACACATGGCCCGTTCCATCGATATGGCCGCTGACGATATGACCTCCCAGGCGGCCGCCGACCTGCATCGCCCGTTCCAGATTGACAGGAGAACCGGTACGCAGTTCACAGAAGGACGTCCGCCGCATCGTTTCGTGCATGACATCCGCCGTAAACGAAGTATCGTTCAGGGATGTCACAGTCAGGCAGACACCATTGACGGCAATGCTGTCGCCGATGCGTGTACCTTCCAGAACCGTGTGGGCTTCTATCGTAAGGACGATGGAGTCAGTGCGGCGGTCCATGGCACGGATTATCCCCAATTCCTCAATGATGCCAGTGAACATAGGCACCCTCCCTTTCTGTATTATAAGCTGTAATCAATATATTAGTATCTAACATTTTGACACTGTCATAGGAAAGAGGCATGCATTCAGCCAGATCGTCAACACCTTTCCCACCGACAGAGGGGAGCGACTGCGAACCGCCAATAACCTTATTTCCAACAAAAGCATATATCTTATCGACCAGTTTGTAATCAAAAAAACTCCCCTGTACGGTGCTGCCGCCTTCTACGAGAATACTGCGTATGCCCTCTTTCCACAACAGATTCACTGCCTGTACCAGGTCAATATGTCCTTCTCCTGTCAGCGGGGCCAGAATAACGCGGACGCCCAGTTCTTTCAGGCGGCGCATCTTATCTGTATGACACAATGTCGTCGTGACAACGATCGTATCGGTAGTCTTATCCGTTATGACCAGTGCCGTTTCCGGTATACGGCCGTGAGTATCCAGGACAATGCGCACGGGCTGGTGAGGCGCCTCCTGCTCTTTACGCTGTATGCGGCAGGTCAAAAGAGGATTGTCCGCCAGGATGGTATTAATGCCTACCAGGATTCCATCATAGATAGAGCGCAGATAATGGCCCTCCCGCCGCGCTTCTTCATTGGTAATCCACTGGGATTTACCTGTCCGCGAAGCAATACGGCCATCCAGGCTCTGGGCCAGTTTGGATGCGATAAATGGCTTTTCAACCATCATATTCTTGATAAATACTTCATTGAGCTGGGCGGCTTCGCGGGAAAGAAGTCCTACCTCCACGGGAATACCGGCCTGCCGTAAAATCGCAGCACCTTTTCCGGCGACGAGCGGATTGGGATCCAGCATGGCCATGACGACCTTTCCCACCTTTCTTTCTACCAGCGTCCGGGCGCAGGGAGGCGTCCGTCCATTATGAGCACACGGTTCCAACGTGACGTACACCGTAGCTCCTTCAGCCTGATCTCCCGCTTCCCGCAGTGCCCATACTTCTGCGTGAGGTGTACCGGCCTTGTGGTGATAGCCCCGTCCTACGATTTTACCGTCTTTGACAATCACACAGCCTACAGCCGGGTTTGGGGATGTATACCCCAGTGCCAGTCTGGCCAGAGACAGGGCTTCCTGCATATATTCTATCGGTTCCAAGATTGTCCTTCCTTTCCTGTCACAGAAACAAAAAAGGCCATCGGTACACATACATACCAATAGCCTTTTTGAGCACACTAAATAAACACGTCCGTGCTGTCTTTTCCCATCCAGACTATACTGTCGGTACCGAAATCCCATCGGTTCAGCTCCCATAAGGAGTTAGCGGACTCTACCGCCGGTCAGGAATTGAAAGCGTCGCTTTCTCACCTTGCCCCAAAGACTATTTCTATTCAGTTCTTTCATACAAAAGACATTTTACCATAATAAAATGCGAAATACAAGCACTGCCTGCGTTCAGCGCAGGGCCGCAATAGCTGCCATCCGGTCTTTGGCACCAAAGACAGCGCTGCCGGCTACGAGGAAATCAGCCCCCGCTTCCCTGACAGCCTGAACGGTCTTGCTATTGACACCACCATCGACTTCAATGACGGCTGTCGTATTGCCGCTCTTCGTCAGGAGCGATCGGGCCGCCCGGATTTTATCCAGCGTATACGGGATAAATTTCTGCCCGCCAAAACCGGGATTGACACTCATGATAAGGATCATATCGACCATTCCGGCCACGCATTCCAGAGAAGAGACGGGGGTCGCCGGATTGAGTGCTGCACCAGCCTTCATACCGGCTTCGTGAATCTGCTGGATGACCCGGTCCAGATGGATACAGGCTTCCTGATGGACCGTAACATACGTGACGCCCGCTTTCTTCAGGCCATCAATATACGTTTCCGGATGTTCTACCATGAGATGGGCATCAAAGGGCGTCGACGTATACTTGCGCAGGCTGGAAATCACGGGGACACCGAAGGTCAGGTTGGGCACAAAATGCCCATCCATCAAATCGAGATGAATATAATCGGCGCCGCCTTTTTCAACGTCTTTGACTTCATCGGCCAGGCGGGCAAAATCGGCAGATAAAATGGACGGACAAATAGCTACCATGCAAATCGTTTCCTTTCCAGAATGGACTCTAAAATCTTGCAATACGTTTCATATCGTTCTTTTCTTATCTTTCCCTCTGCTACGGCATGTTTGACGCAGCAATCCGGTTCATGATAATGGAGGCATGAATTGAACCGGCAGGTACCGGTGTATGGCATCATATCGGGGAACAGCTGTATCAGCTCCCGGGGTTCCAGATTTTCAAATTCCAGAGAACTGAATCCCGGCGTATCGACGACATACGTATGGTCATCCATGCAGAGTATCTCTGAGTGACGTGTCGTATGGCGGCCCCGCTTGATCTTTTCACTTACCTGACCGACAGACAAATCCCGTCCCAGGATCCGCGATAACAGGCTGGATTTCCCTACACCGGACGGGCCGCCAAAAGCCGTTATCTTCTGGGGCAGGAGCCGGAGAAGCGCGTCGATGCCTTCCCCTGTCCGGGCCGATACGAGGTACACGTCGTACCCGCAGTCCTGATAAAAAGACTGATACTGTTCTGCCTTTTCCCGGTCCAAATCGCACTTATTAAAGCAGAGCTTGGGATGGATGCCGGCGTACTCACACGTCATGAGCATCTTATCCACCAGGAACTGGTTCGGATCCGGTGACTGGGCTGCCATGATGATAAACATCTGGTCTATATTGGCCACAGCCGGGCGCCGGAGCGCATTAGACCGCGGCAGGACGGCTTCGATGACCCCTTTGTGGTCATCGACCATAGTCAGAGACAGCCGGTCTCCTACGAGTATCTTCGCTTTCAGCTTCCCTCTGCGCCGGCATTCCACCAATTCCTGGTCTCCTGTATCGACGTAATAAAAACCATTGTAATTTTTGATGACCCGGCCTGTTGTCATAATCCTCCTCTGCCCTGTGGCGCTTTAAATGTACTGGTCCTGAACCAGTGAATTATTGATATATACCTTAACTCTCGTCCGGCCTGTACCGCTGACGCTCTTACTGATGCTATCCCCGCCAGACTGGTTCCGGTCATAGACGACACGTGATCCGTTGTCATCACTGACGACAATCTGGACATGCTGACTGGAAGCACCGGATGGAACGCTGATATTGACCATGCCCGTATGAGTCGTTCCGGCCTGTTCCTGATTGTTGGCATTGGGATCAGCTGCCGGTGCCGCCGACGGATATTCGACAGACAAATCGACAGAATCCCCCTGCTGGGACTGACTGGTGACTTTAGCCTGGCTCTGGTCTTTCGAGCTGTCGAGATTAGAAATATTACCTACATTATAACCGGCATCCTGCAAGGCTTTGATGGCCGCATCGAGACTCATGCCAGACGTATCGGGCAGTGCCTTGGACGGTTTTGTTTCATCACTGTTCTTGCGGCAGATCACGAGGTTGATTTTCGTTCCCTTTTCTACTTTATCAGGTGATTTGGGATTCTGGCTGATGATATGGCCGTTTTCGACAGAATCACTGGATTCATACTTGACCTTGCCGATGGAAAGACCGATTTCTTTCAGAATCTTTTCTGCCTCATCCATCGTCAGCCCTTTCAGGTCCGGAATCAGGACTTCTTCTCCCTTATTGCCCTTGCTGACCGTCAGATGGATTGTCCGCTGGGCTTTGACGACAGCACCGCCTGACGGCGTCTGGCTGATGACCTCACCAATCGGCACATCTGAACTTTCGACTTCCTTGACAGACACATCGAGATTTTTCTTCTTCAATATATTCTTGGCAATTTCTACCTGTTTCCCTGTCACATCAGGAACGGTGATATTTTCTGTACTCCAGAAATTACCGAAGGAGAAAAAGGCCCAGGCGAAAGTCGCTACAAATACAATCATCATTCCAATGACGATAGATTTTTTGGAATGATTGCTGATAGAATCGACGAACCGGGCAAAAAAGCCTTTTCTTTTGGGTTCCTGCCGGTCCTTCATCGGCTGTATTTTCTGCGTATTGAAATTGTTTTTAATAATAGGCGGTGCGCCTTTGGCTTTATTCGTATTGACAAATCCCTGGGCCATGCGCAGTTCCGACATCATTTCCGTTACGGACTGAAACCGGTCGTCAGGATTTTTGGCCATGGCCTTCAGAATGCATCGTTCTACCAGCTGGGGAATCCGGCGGTTGTATTTACTTGGCAGCGGGATATCATCCTGCACATGCTGCAGAGCCACACTGATTGCCGTGTCTCCTTCAAAAGGAACGACACCGGTCATCATTTCATACATGACGACGCCAAGAGAATAAATATCCGTCCGTTCATCGATTTTTCCACCACTGGCCTGTTCAGGTGAAAAATAATGGACCGATCCCAGAACCGAGTTATCCCCTTTGTTGGTCGCACTGGAATTAATCGCTCTGGCAATGCCAAAATCGGCCACTTTGATTCGTCCCGTTTCTGTCACCAGGATATTGTGCGGTTTGATATCACAGTGGACAATTCCGTTCGCATGGGCATGCTCCAATGCTTCACCAATGTCGAAGGTAATCTGGATTGACGTATTGATTGGCAGATGGCCGTGCTTTTCAATATATTCTTTCAGTGTTTCACCGCGCACGTATTCCATGACAATATAATGCGCGTTTTCGTCGTAGCCGACGTCGTATATATTTACAATATTGGGATGGGATAATTTAGCTGCCGCCTGGGCTTCCTGACGGAAGCGCACGACGAAATCATGGTCGCTGGCATATTTGCTATGCAGGACTTTGACCGCAACAATCCGGTCCAGGAGAATATCCTGTGCCTTGTACACGCTGGCCATGCCGCCGCTACCCACTTTTTCCAATATCTTATATCGATTGTCTAAGATATGACCAATCATTTCTGATTTCCACCACTTTCATAGCAGGTATCTGTTCATTCAACGGTTTTAAGTACAGCTGTCACATTATCTTTTGCACCGTTTTCATAAACACGGTCAAATAACGTATTAATGATTTCCCGTTCACTGAGTGCTGTATTTCCCAGTGCCTCGCATAATTCTTCCTGACTGACAAAAGAGGTTAATCCGTCGGAACAAAGGAGCAGGCGGTCCCCATGATGTATCTGGAAAATACCGCTGTCAACTAACAAATTACGGTCAACGCCGACGGCACGGGTAAGGACATGCCGTTTCGGATGATTTTCAGCTTCTTCTTCGGTAATCTTTCCTTTTTCCAACAAGACCTGTACAATCGTATGGTCTTTGGAAATCTGCTGTAATTTATGATCATGGTACAAATAAATCCGGCTGTCGCCGACATGTGCCCAGAAAGCCCGTTCACCCGATAAGGTCACTAACGATACGGTCGTCCCCATTCCTTTCAGCGACGGATCAATCATGGTCTTGCTAAGAATGCAGGAATTAGCATATTGAACGGCTTTTTCCAATTGTACGGGAGCTGTAAATGTGTAATTTTCAAAATAATAGGCAATCGCTTTAACAGCCGTTTTACTGGCTATCTCACCACCTACGTACCCGCCCATGCCATCGGCAACGGCCAATACATCCTGATCAGCACTGATATAGTATGAATCTTCATTCACTTTGCGCACCAGGCCTATTTTAGATTCACCATATGTTCCCAAACTCTCACGTCCTCTCGACGGTGCGTATAGACTATGCTCCTATAATACATAGCATATCTGAAGAATACTGTCAATCGCTTCTTACGTATTCAGATGTTTTATGCGCAGCTGCCCGCAGGCCGCCTGGATTTTACTGCCCATTTCATGGCGCAGCGTAACTGACAAGCCATGATGCTGCAGCGTTTCTACAAAATCCCGCATGGCCTTCTGACCCGGCCGGTATAATCCTACATCATAATTATCATTGATAGGGATTGCATTAATCAATATATTTTTCCCGCCCAGGAGCTCAATCAGTTTCCGGGCACAGTTTGGATTACAATTGACGTCTTTGATCAGGATATATTCAAAAGTAACCTTCCGTCCTGTTTCCTGGAAATAATGATCTGCTGCCTCCAGTACCTGTTTCAAGGGGTATCTTTCTGCAATAGGCATGATTTTCCGGCGAAGTTCATCCGTCGGCGCATGGAGAGATACGGCCAGAGTAATCGGCATGTCTTCGGCTGCCAGGTCGTACATACGGGGAACGATGCCCGATGTCGAAAGAGTCATATTGCGGTATCCCAGATAGAACGTATTTTTTTCATGAATGAGGCGCATGAATTTAATGACGGCATCATAGTTGAGAAGGGGCTCACCGGTTCCCATGAGTACGATGGAATGGAGATCTGACGTTACATATTTCCGGAATGCCAGGAGCTGGGATATCATTTCCCCAGTCGTCAGATTCCGGACAAATCCGTTTTTGGCCGAGGCACAGAAAGCACAGTTTACGGCACACCCCACCTGGGATGACAGACAGATGGAATTCCCATAGGGATGACGCATGAGCACGGTTTCTACTGTATGGCCATCAAAAAGGCGCAGCAGCAGTTTGACCGTTCCATCCGGTGCTTCCAGCCGGGATACGACTTCCGGAATATAGAGCGGTGCTTTCTCCTGAAGATAGTCCCGGTCTTTTTGCGGAAGCAGGCGCATATCCTGCCACTTCCATATATTTTCCTTATACAGATAATGAAAAATCTGGCTGGCCCGGAACGGCTTCATGCCATTATCTTCCAAAAAATGACGCAATTCTTGTTCAGTCATGCTCAAAATATCAGTCACGATGTCCTTCCTTTCTCAGACGGGCAATAAAGAATCCATCGAGTTCATCCTTCTGTGGCAGGAGCTGGATAAAAGGGCCAGGCTGGCTGAGTCCGCAGAGGTTTCCCAAATTCTCGGCCTTAAACTCCTGATGAGCCTGCAGAAACTGCTGGATGACCTGACTGTTTTCCCCATCGTTCATCGTACAGGTACTGTATACGAGAACACCACCGGGGCGGACACAGGCAGCGGCACTTTCCAGAATGCGGCTCTGAAGTACAGGCAGTTTTTGTAAATCCTCTGCCCGTTTCCGCCAGCGCAAATCCAGCTTGCGGCGCAGGACACCCAGACCGGAACAGGGAGCATCTACCAGTACCCGGTCCGCTTTTTCCCTATACTTGTCTCCAATGGTACAGGCATCCTGCAGCAATGTCCGCACATTCGTAAGATGCAGTGCGCGTGCATTGCTTTCGATGAGTTTCAGCTTATGTTCGTAAATATCGCAGCCATAGACGGTCGTATCGGGGCCGGCAAGAGCTGCTATATGGGTCGTCTTGCCACCGGGCGCCGCACAGACATCAAAAATGACTTCATGGGGCTGCGGATCCAGTGCGTGGGCGACGAGCTGGGACGGCTCGTCCTGTATCAAAGCCAGTCCATCGTGGATTTCCTGCAAAGACTGTATGCCCGGATTATCCTTGAGATAAATGCCTTCCGGTGAAAACGAAGCCGCCACGGCCTGCAATCCCCGCTTCGAAAGCTGCTGCAGCAGTTCATCACGGCTGATACGCTGTGTATTCGTCCGCAGACACAGGTCAGGAATGGAATCGAAGTACTGACAAATACGTACCGTGTCATCTGTACCATAATCATGAATCCATTTCTTTACCAGCCATACGGGCTGATGATAGGTCAGAGACAGATGAAGCGGTGCATTTTCAGAAAGATCCGGAATCTGGAATTCTAAGCGGCGGCGTATGCTGTTCCGTAACAGGGCATTGACAAAGCCGGCCATGCCGCGGTTGCCAAAGCGCCGTGCCATCTTGACGGCTTCGTTGCAGGCCGCCGATTCGGGAATCTTTGACATACGGAAAATCTGATACAACCCCATGCGCAGGATAACCAGGCAAACCGGGTCGAGCTTATTGATCGTACGGGAACTCAGTTTTCCAATGATCCAGTCCAGATAATTCAGACAGCGGACGGTCCCATAGACCAGTTCCGTATAAAAGCGGCGGTCCCTGTCATTCATATCTCCTTTCTGAATCGTGCGGGAGACGACGATATTACTATATCCGTCATCTTTGCATATAGTGAGTAAACTGTGAAAAGCTGTTTCGCGTACGTTCATAATTCTCTCCTGTCAGTCGTTCTAAAAACCGGCACAATGCCGATACATCTACATGGGTATTAAAACATGGTCCATAAGGCCTTTCATTTAAGAGGCCTAAAACAGGTAAGGGAAGGACATCTTCCATACCGCTGATGAGGTCCCGTTCGCAGGCAATAGCCACGATGGCCTTTGGGCGCAGTGCACAGACGAGCTGTCTGGCCTGCGTACCGCCTGAGGCAACGGCCAGATGGGCGCCAGATCTGCGGGAAAGGTCAAGCAGACTCCCAATCGTACAATGGCCGCATTGCCGGCAATTATCTACACGGCGCGTTATTTTGTGGGGACATTGATCCCATTGCAGACAATGAGGCGCCAGAACCAATATACGTTCTGCCGGGATATGCAGATTTTGTTTCAACACAAGTCCGTTCAGAAACTGTATATACGAGCGAGCCAGAACATGTTTCCGCTGTTTCGTCCCGGCCAGATGGCGCATCATGGGATACAGAAATCTAATATATTGCATGACGGTCCGCCGAACCGGTGCCGGCTGTTTCCACGACGTAAAGACCAGAAGCAGAAGCAGCGGGAACGGCAGTAAAAATCCCCATACGAGGAGTCCAAAGACGAGATTTACTGCTATGGCCGGCAAATAATAAGCCAGTCCAGGTCTCATCACCGTCCATAGCAGCCATAAACAGAGGGCTGTCGCGACGGCTGCCAATGCGGCATAGACTAGAAAAAAAGTCGTCCCCTTGTCCATATAACGCATCTCTCCTTACAACATGGTGCCAGCAGTCAGATGGCAGCCTTGCAGGAACTGGGCCGTCGCCATCCGTTTACGGCTTTCCGGCTGCACTTCCCGTATGCACAGGGCATCGCGTCCGGTCTGCACGGTAATAGATGTCTTTGTGACCTCAATGATCGTGCCCGGTTCCGCTTCCGTCCCCGGTACGACGTCGGCTGCCCATATTTTCAGGCGGTGTCCTTCGTGAAGGACATAGGCGCCAGGATGGGGATCCAGCGTCCGTATGAGCCGTTCAATGACGACGGCCGGCTGGGAAAAATCAATCTGAGTCATTTCTTTCGTAATCTTGGCGGTATAGGTCGCCTTAGATTCGTCCTGGCTCTGTGCCGCCGCTTCATAGGCGGGCAGGTCTTTTAGTACCGGAATCAGCGTTTCCGCACCGATAACAGACAGTTTATCAAACAGAGTACCGGTCGTTTCCTTGGCATCGAGGACTATTTCTGATTTTTTCAGCACCTTCCCCGTATCCATGCCTTCATCGAGCATCATGATCGTAACGCCGCTGGTCCGGACGCCATCTTTAATAGCATACTGGATAGGCGCTGCCCCTCTATATGCCGGCAGCAGAGAACCATGCACGTTCAGACAGCCATACCGGGGAATGTCGAGAATCGCCTTGGGAAGGATTTTGCCATACGCAATGACGACGATGACATCGGGCTGAAAATCTGCCAGCGCCGCAATGACATCGGGATCCTTCAGGGACTGCGGCTGAAACACGGGAATCCCCAGTTTTTCAGCGCATTCTTTGACAGGCGAAGACGATACTTTCTTACCACGTCCCCGCTGCTTGTCCGGCTGTGTGTAGACAGCCTGGATGGTAAACCCGGCAGCGTGAATCGCTTTCAGCGACGGGACGGAAAAATCGGGTGTACCCATAAAAACAATACGTAATGATTCCATTATTCTTCTACTTTCCGCAAATTCGTTGCTTTTTCAATAAACAGTGTTCCTACGAGATGATCCATTTCATGCTGGAAAATCCGGGCCAGGAATCCTTCCGGTTCATACACGATGACTTTGCCATGGCGATTCAGGGCCCTCACCTTGATGCGCTGGCTACGCTTTACATCGCCATAATACCCGGGAACGCTGAGGCAGCCTTCGGGGCCATCCTGCAATTCTTCTGATGCTTCCAGTAATTCCGGGTTGATGAGTTCGATGAGGCCGTTCCCGTCGTCGAGAACAATCATCTGCAAAGACTTGCCAATCTGTGGAGTCGCCAGCCCTACGCCTTCTGCTTCATACATGGTTTCCGCCATGTCATTGAGTAACCGTTTTGTATTTTTAGTAATAGTCTTGACCGGAGATGCCGTTTCTTTTAAAATCGGAGCACCCGCTTTGACAATTTTTAATAGTGCCATAATACCCACCTCAATAGATAATAAAAATGCAAGTATGTTGCTGATAAAAAACATTCGTATTCATTATAACAGTTTTCTTTTGAAAGGAACAGGCTTTTCAGCCCATGCTGTCTACATCGAGAATGACTCC
This sequence comes from Caecibacter massiliensis, assembly GCA_900095875.1. Lineage (GTDB taxonomy): Bacteria > Bacillota > Negativicutes > Veillonellales > Megasphaeraceae > Megasphaera > Megasphaera hexanoica. Next base: position 77,944 of record LT608311.1, read on the forward strand.
GGGACGCCAGAATTCCCGCTGCGCGCGGATAAAGTCTTTGACGGCCGTCAGATCCGGGCCTTTCAATAAAATAACAATGCGGTATTTATTCCGTACTTTCTTGATTATATCGACGAAGGGCCCGATGACGGCCGTATCACTGCCGCTTTCCGTATGCCAGTTCTGTAGCAAAAGAGCCAGCGTATTGCCTGTATCCCATAGGGCCTTTTCATTTTCATCAGTAATGACGATTTTCAATATCTGATGAAATGGCGGATACAACAGTTCCTTCCGGTATTGTATTTCCTGTGCATAAAAGGCTGCATAATCCTGCCGCTCTGCACATTGGATAACGTAATGTTCCGGTGCATAGGTCTGCATGACGACCCGTCCGGGAATCGTACCGCGCCCGGCACGGCCAGCAGCCTGGGTCAGCAGCTGGAATGTCCGTTCCCCAGCCCAGTAAGCCGGCAGGTTGAGCAGGCTGTCCGCAGCCAGTATCCCCACGGCGCTGACATCGGCAAAGTCATGCCCCTTGGCGACCATCTGGGTCCCCAGTAAAATATCGTATTCATGACGGCGGAATGCCTCGATGATGTGATCACCACTGTTTTTGCGTGTCGTCGTATCCTGATCCAGGCGGACGATCCGGGCATGGGGAAATTGTTCACGAAGCTGTTCTTCTACTTTTTCCGTCCCCGTCCCAAAAAATTTGATATATTTGCTGCCACATTCCGGACACCGCAGAGGAACCGGCTTTTCCGCATCACAATAATGGCATCGCAGCTGATCTTGTTGTTTGTGATACACCATAGCGACATCACAGGTGTCACATTTGACAACATAGCCGCATTTACGGCACATGACGAAAGTAGAAAAGCCACGGCGGTTCAACAAGATGATCGCCTGCTGTTTCTGCTGTAGTGTTTCCTGCAAAAGATCTGTCATGGCATCTGATAGCACATGGCGGTTTCCACGGGCCAATTCTTCCCGCATATCGACGACCTGTACAGACGGCAGAGGCCGGTTAAGCACACGCTGCGTTAATTCCAGAAGGACGTACTGACCAGTCTGTGTCCGGTAATAATCGGCAATAGACGGCGTCGCGCTGCCTAAGAGGACAGGACAGCCGTAATAGGAAGCCCGTCTGCGTGCCACTTCTACGGCATGATAACGGGGAGCCTCTTCCTGTTTGTAAGAGCTGTCGTGCTCTTCATCGACGATGACCAGTCCCAGAGAACGGACTGCCGTAAAGACAGCCGAACGGGCGCCGATACAGATATGACTTTCCCCATTTGCCATACGCAGCCAGTTATTCCGCCGCTCTCCCTTGGACAGCTGACTGTGCATAACGACGACATCATTGCCGAAGCGGCGGATGAAACGGCGTACAATCTGTCCGGTCAGGGCGATTTCCGGAACGAGGACGAGAACCTGTCCTCCTTTTTGCAGCACGTCTTCGGTCAGCTGCATGTACACTTCCGTCTTACCACTGCCTGTAACGCCGTGAAGGACATAGGTGCGGCCGCCTGCATCATTCCGTACGGCATCAACGGCCCGCTGCTGTTCTTCTGTGAGCCTGAAAGGAACATCTCCTTCGAGTGGATGCGTCAGGTCCACCGTATGGCTCAGCTTTTCTTCCATCGTAGCACAACCGCTCTGACACAGATGCAGCAGAACGTCCCGCGAATAGCCCTTCCCGATCCAGTACGAGAAAGGGGCAGACCGGATTTGTTTCAGCTGCGCCAGCAAAGCGGCCTGACGGGGACGCCGCTTCAGGATACCCGTCGTATCATCGGACTGGAAAACCAGCCATTTTTCCATTTTATCGGCAATCTGATTCTGGAGATAATCCTCCTGGTCCAGCTGATGCTGTCTGACCATCTCCTCGACGCAATCGGCGGAAAATTGACGGCACACCTGCTTTTTTTCCGCCTTTCCGCGTGCGTCCACATAGGCCGCTACGGCTCTTTCTTCTTCTGTTACAGGGAGCACAGGACCAGTTTTAAGGTATACGCGCCGGATAATTCCCTTTTTTTCTATCATGAAAAGCCGCAGCGCATCAGCCAGTCCACATAAGTAATACTGGCTGATCCATACGGCCGTCTGAATCATTTCTTCCTGGAACCCGGCCTGCGATGACAACAGGGCCAGGATGGGTTTCAGCTGATACTGCCGGTCACTGTCCCGTTCTTCCCGTACAGCCAGCACGATTCCCTCTTCCCGCCGTGGGCCGAACGGGACGAGGACACGGGAACCGATACGTACGGAAAGACCATCGGGAATCGTATAGGAAAAAGTCTGTTGTACTTGTTTGGCCGTTATATTGATAATAATATCGGCTACCATATGGGTACACTCCTTTCCATATCTGCCCATCTTTCCAGAATCAGCGGATAAACTGGCTGAACACATAATTTCCATAAGCCAGCCCCAGACTAGTGAGACGGCAGCCGCTTTCTTTCCGTTCCAACAATCCCTGTTTCACCAGTTTATCAACAACCTTGCCAAAGACGGATTCCATTGGGACACCAAACCGGCGGGCAAAGTCATCATATGCAATGCCATCGCGCATACGCAGTGCGAGGAAACAGTAGTCTTCCTGGGCCCGATTCACATCTATAACGACGGATTCCGCCAGGACAGACTGTCTTCCGGCATAGCGGATATACTGAGGAATGTTGGATATATGGGCAGACCGCACATGTCCATCAAAGGAATGGGCCGAAACGCCGAATCCCAGGTACGGCACATACGTCCAGTACTTGACATTATGCCGGGACCGCCGTCCCGGACGGGCATAACTGGAAATCTCATAATGATCGAAGCCGTATCTTTTAAAAACCTGATGTACCACGGATGCCATTTTCTCCACCTGATCATCCGGTGGTAATGATACCATACCGGTGGTTACATCATGATAGAGACACGTCCCGGGTTCCAGAATGAGACTGTATACGGAAGCATGGCATAGAGGAAGCCGTAAAAGCTGTGACAGGTCATCGGCTGCCATCTGCACAGTCTGTCCGGGAAGGCCATACATCAAATCGGCAGACAGATTATCAAATCCCGCCCAGGCCGCATTCTCCACCGCTTCGACGGCCTGGCGGGATGAGTGGATCCGTCCCAGAGAGCGCAAAAGCTGTGGCTGAAAACTCTGGACACCAATGCTCAGCCGGTTAATGCCCAACTCATGAAGGCTTTTCAAGTACTCCCTGCCGAGACTATCCGGATTGCCCTCCAAGGTGATCTCTGCATGGGAATCGACGGCAAAATGCTGTGTCACAGCCTGCAGAATTGATGCAATCTGGGGTATTGTCAAAAGTGACGGTGTGCCACCGCCAAAATAAACCGTATCGACAGCAAGGCCCTCCCGGGGGGAAGTGCTGATTTCCCGGCAGAGGGCCTCCGTATAAGACGGTATATACGATTCTACGCCGCCATAAGAAGGAAAATCGCAATACCGACACTTATGACGGCAGAACGGAATATGGATATACAGACCAATCATTATTTTTCATCTACCTGTAATACGGCCATAAAGGCTTCCTGAGGGATTTCTACACTGCCAACCTGCTTCATGCGCTTCTTCCCTTCTTTCTGTTTTTCCAGAAGTTTGCGCTTACGGGAAATGTCCCCGCCATAGCATTTGGCCAGTACGTCTTTGCGCAGAGCCGCCACGTTTTCCCGGGCAATGATCTTATTGCCGATAGCCGCCTGGATAGGAATCTGGAAGAGCTGCCGCGGTATGAGACTGCGAAGCTTTTCTACCAGAGCCCGGCCACGGCGGGCTGCAAATTCTTTATGCACGATGACACTCAGTGCATCGACTACTTCCCCGTTGATCAGGATATCCATTTTGACCATGGGCGATGCCTGATAGCCATTGAGTTCATAATCCAGCGAAGCATATCCCCGTGTCGAAGACTTCAGCGTGTCAAAATAGTCATACAATATTTCACACAACGGCAGATTGTACACAACGGAAACCCGTGTTTCATCAAGATAATCCATGGTCAGATACTGACCCCGCCGGTTCTGGGAAATTTCCATGACCGTCCCTACCATATCTTTCGGGATGATGATGGTCGTCTTGACAAAGGGTTCTTCAATATGATCGATTTTCGTCATATCCGGCATAAGGGACGGATTATCGACAGCGACCATCGTGCCATCTGTGCAGTACACATGATAGATAACAGACGGAGCTGTCGTAATCAGAGATAATCCGTATTCCCGTTCCAGCCGTTCCTTAACGACATCCATGTGGAGGAGTCCCAGGAAGCCACAGCGGAAGCCGAAGCCCAGAGCCGTCGATGTTTCCGGTTCAAATAACAGGGCCGCATCATTGAGGTGCAGCTTTTCCAATGCATCGCGCAGATTGTCATAATCATTGGTTTCCACCGGATAGAGGCCGCAATACACCATAGGTGTCGCCTTGCGGTATCCCGGCAGCGGTTCCGATGCCGGACAATCTGCCAGCGTGACCGTATCACCGACACGACAGTCGCGGACATTTTTCATGCTCGCCGCCAGATAACCGACGCTGCCACATTCAAGAGAGGCCACGGGGTGCATCTGGGGAATGAAGACACCCGTTTCTGTCACTTCAAATTCCATGCCGCTGGACATCATGCGGATCCGGTCCCCAGTTTTGAGACTGCCTTCCATAATGCGGATGTTGGCAATGGCTCCTTTATAGGAATCGAAATGAGAATCGAAAATCAGGGCCCGCAGCGGCTTATCCGGTGCATCTTCCGGTGCGGGAATCCGCTGTACGATAGCTTCCAGCACCTTATCGACACCGAATCCAGTTTTGGCGCTGACTTCGATAGCATCACTGGCATCGAGGCCGATGACATCTTCTATTTCCTTTCGAACCCGTTCAGGATCTGCACTGGGAAGGTCGATTTTATTGATGATTGGGATGATTTCCAGGTCATGTTCCAGAGCCAGATACACGTTAGCCAGAGTCTGCGCTTCTACGCCCTGCGTCGCATCGACGATCAGGAGAGCCCCGTCGCACGCCGCCAGGCTGCGGGATACTTCATAATTGAAATCGACATGCCCCGGTGTGTCAATGAGATTCAGGGTATACTGATGGCCATCTTGGGCATCATAAATCAGCCGGGCCGACTGGGCCTTGATGGTTATGCCCCGTTCCCGTTCCAGGTCCATCGTATCGAGGAGCTGGTCTTCCATTTCCCTTTTGGATACTGTACCGGTCATTTCCAGCAGCCGGTCTGCCAGCGTCGATTTACCATGGTCAATATGTGCAATAATAGAAAAATTACGGATATATTTAGTTGCCACGTTCATTACTCCTCTAGCATTAAATAATGACACCACCGCCAAGAACCCGTTCCCCCGATTCCCGGTCATACAATACTAGTGCCTGTCCAGCCGTTACAGCCCGCTGCGGCGTGTCAAATACGACGCGCATAGCATCCTTGCCGGGGTACACCATGCAAGGAGATTCCTTGGCCGCGTAACGTATCTTTCCTAATGCTGCAAACGGCCCTTCCGGCCGTCCTTCCACCCATGAGAGGTCCCGGGCCATCACTTCTGTACGGAATAAATCTGCTTCCGAACCGACGATGACCTGATTGCGTTTCACATCGAGAGCGACGACATAGTACGGACCACCGGGACCGCCCAGATGAAGGCCACGGCGCTGGCCGATGGTATAACAGGGGATTCCCTGATGACGGCCGACCACATGACCGCGGATATCGACAAAATTTCCGGGTTTAAAACATTTTGGGACCCGTTTTTTTAAGAAACCTTTATAATCATTATCAGGGATAAAACATATATCCTGACTTTCCGGTTTATTAAAAACAGGCAGGCCAAATTTTTTTGCCAGTTCCCGCGTCTGTACTTTTTCCAGTTCCGCCATGGGAAATAAAATATGGGGCAGCAAATCCTGTGTCAGCTGATACAGGACGTATGACTGGTCTTTCCGCCGGTCCGTCCCCCGCAGCAGTTCATAGACGCCGCGTTGTTCATTATGCCTGATACGGGCATAATGGCCCGTCGCCAGATACTGGGCGCCAAATTGCTGAGCCTGCTGCCATAACAGGCCAAATTTAATGAATTTATTACAGGCAATGCAGGGATTGGGAGTCTGCCCTTTTACATAGGACTGGACAAAATAATCAATGACATCGTCACGGAATAACTTCCTGTAATCCAAGGTATAATGGGGAATGCCAATGACAGAAGCCACTGCTTTGGCATCATCAACGGCAGATAAAGAACAGCAGGAATGGACATTTTCGACTGCCGGACAGGACGGATCCTCTTCCCATAAACGCAGCGTAATGCCAATGACATCATAGCCCTGTTCCTTTAAGAGCGCTGCCGTTACAGAACTATCTACTCCACCGCTCATAGCAACGGCGACACATTTCGTCATAATCTTTCTCCTTTTCTAAGAGATCTGGTAATATCCTGAATCGCTTGTATCACCGTATAAATCTCTTCTGTTGTATTTTCCGGACCAAAGGACATGCGGATACTGCTGCGGAGCCATTTCTCACCGACGCCCATAGCCATCAGTACATGGGAAGGTTCGACTGCCCCGGCTTCACATGCTGATCCTGCTGACACAGCAATGCCCTGCCGGTCCAGGGCAATCAGAAGAACCGGGCTTTCCATGCCGTCTACACTAAAATCTATAATATTGGGCAAAGACTGGGACAAACTGCCATTCAGGTGCAACAAGTCATTGCCTTCGATAAGGCCGTGGTAAACCAGATCTTTCACTATACGGACTTTTTGAATCCGTTCCGGCCGTTCCTTTTCCAGAAGGGCTGCCGCCATGCCAAATCCGACGATTCCGGCTACATTTTCCGTTCCTGCACGCAGACGATGTTCCTGTGGTCCTCCATAAGCCTCAGAAGCCAGCTGCAGCCCTTTGCGGATATATAGAGCTCCTATGCCTTTAGGACCGTATATTTTGTGGCTGCAGACGGTTAGCAGATCTATGCCATCTTCTATAGGATGTACGGGAAGGTAACCAAAGGCCTGGACGGCATCGACATGAAATACGATTCCGCATTCTCTGGCTATAGCTCCCAGTTCCTGTACAGGCTGAATCGTGCCAGTCTCATTATTGGCATACATGATGGAAATGAGGACCGTATCGGGACGGATTGCCTGCCGTAACGCTTCAGGAGAGACACGGCCGTCGCAATCCACTGGAAGTATCGTCAGTGCATATCCTTCATGTTCCAGTGCCCTGAACGTATTCAAAACGGCCTGGTGCTCCACAGCTGACGTAATCAGGTGCCCGCCCTGGGGATAATTGGCCCGCAGATAGCCCCGTATGGCCAGATTATCCGCTTCCGTACCGCCACTAGTAAATACAACATCACCGGAGGCCACTCCCAGACAATGGGCAAGCTGCTGCCGCGCCTGTTGTACAGCCGCACGGGCCTGCTGCCCAAAATAATGCAGACTGGACGGATTCCCATATTGGTTTGTCAGATACGGCATCATGGCCTCCAGCACCCTCCGATCCAGAGGGGTAGCCGCTGCATGATCCAGATAAATACGTTCCATCATTGCGTCAACTCCATTTTAAGCCTATTTTATATAATACCATATATAGATACGTGTTGCCAGTAAAAATATAGCAAGAACCTGCGTATCCGGTCTTGAAATAATTTTTAATTCGTGATATTATATGAAAGTACGTTATATGACATGCGCCTATAGCTCAGGGGATAGAGCACCGGTCTCCGGAACCGGGTGCGAAGGTTCGAATCCTTCTAGGCGCACCACTAACAAGTAAGCGGTTTCTCAATGATGAGGAACCGCTTACTTGTTACTTTGCCGCTTATTATTTTCCATAATATATACTGTGAGTCTAAAAGTAACTCCGTCCTGCCCGGCATACACCTATACCGGGCGCACAAAAAAACCGCTGTCCCGTCAGGCAACAGCGGTTTTTTACTTTATACAATCAGATCAGATTGGCAATGAAGCTGAAAGACATCAATGCAGCTACGGCAATCAGCAGTTTTACGTTCGTATTCATCTGTTTCACCATCCTAAAGAACACGACAATCAAGGCAATTATATATTAAAGAAGATTAGCAACAAAACTAAAAGACATCAGTGCTCCAACAGCAATCAGCAATTTTACATTTGCACTCATGATGGTCATCCTCCTGAATAATCTTGAATAAATTATCATCATATATAAATAATAACATATCTCGATAAGGTGTTCCATTCCCTATCTGCCATTATAATACTGCTTTCATTTTTTAAAATCAAGAGGGAAATACCGGTCTTACAGCTTCTCTTTTCTAGTAGAAATTTACCATAAATCGCCTTATTTATCTGCTTTATCACCTATTTTTACTTTTCCTTTATTTTTTTAAGTATAAGCCTAATCCGTGAACATAACCGTAATTTTATAAAATAAGTATAAACTTATAAATATAACCTAACAGGATTTCCCAACGATAAACAGAACACGTTGCTGAAACGTAAAGAGATTTAGCAGTTGTAAAACAGCCGCAAAAAACGTAAAATAAAAGATGTAGAAAAACGTTTATCGTAAAGGAGGTGCCTGAAGCCGTGTACAATACTAACGTATCGGTTCCACCGCCAAATACAAAAAGTGCAGAAGACTACATGCGAATGATCAAGATCAATCCATTTTCCCTGCAGCACATTCCCAATCCTACAGAAGAAATGAAATTGACCGCTCTGCGCGAAAACGGACTGGTTCTGGAGTTTATTGACAATCCGACAAAAGAAATGAAACTGACTGCTTTAAAAAATACAGCAAAAGCCATCCAGTTCATTCCCAATGCCCCTAAAGAATTATTGAAACAAGCCGTGCACAAAAGCTGGACAAACCTGGCATACATCAAACATCCGCCGGAATGGCTCATCATGGAAGCCATCCAGCAGTCAGGATGGGCTATCCAGTATGCAGAAAACCCCAGTGAAGAATTGCAGCTCGCTGCCATACGGCAAAATTACGATGCCATCCGCTACATCAAACATCCGACGCCTCACGTCCAGGCAGCGGCGGCCGCCATTAACTACACCGCCCTGCGTTATATAGACAAACCTTCCTTCGAAGCGCAGTGCATTGCCATTGCCAATAATGAACAGGCAATCCGTTTATTTGTCGATACGGATAAAGAAACACTGCTTACATTTTTAAAAATCAATATTCTGGTCATCCGCTATCTGCCCCGCAACCGGCTCATCAGCAATGACGACCTGAAAAGTGTCCTGAAAGAAACATTATCCCAGGAAGATGTGCCGGAAAAATATGTACGGGATTTCATTGGCTGCCGGCGCATCGAAACAGACTATGGCTGGAGTCCGATCGATAAATTATTATTCGTCTACCAATATGGGAGCCGGAAAGCCAAACAGGTTACGGTCGATGAAAAATTAAAGATTCAATAAAAGATTCCCCACGTGCCACAGGAAAATCAGCTATTTCTTCTTTACCATTTGCTGGTCATCATTTATTATTGTATTATTAGATAGTAGTATTAAGATATAATTTTTATATCATATAATATTGTTTTATTAGATTTTTATTAGATTTTACAGAGATAGGATGGAATATTCATGAATTATAATGACACACTGCAAAGTGTAAAACTCGTTTTAGCCGCTCAGGCGGTTCCACTTCTCATCGGGGAAACAGGGATTGGCAAGACAGCCCTGGCTACGGATCTGGCGGCAGAAAACGGATGGACACTCATCGATATTGATGGCAATATTTTAAAGGAAGGCGAAATCGGCGGCCTGCCTACCGTCGAAAACCGTACGACCGTCTATGCCATTCATCACAAACTGAAAGAAATCGATGAAGCTCTGGCTGAAGGAAAAACAGTTCTCCTCTTCATCGACGAAATCAACCGCTGCGAACACGCCGTACAACAGGAACTGATGAACCTCATACTCAATCATGAAATCAATGGATACCACCTTGACGAAAGCGTACGTATCATCGCCGCCATGAACCCCACGGATACCTATGATTATCAGACTGTAGAAATGGATGATGCCCAGAAAAACCGTTTTGTCTGGCTGTATATGGAACCGGATTACATGCAGTGGCTGGACTGGGCTGCCACTAAGGGAATCGAACCGCGGGTCATGGAATTTATTTCCACCTTCCCCGACTATCTGTCACAGCGCAATGAAGACGATATCAATGCGACACCGCGCAGTTACGAACGGATTTCCGATATTTACCGTATTTATGCCAAACATCCTGAATCCTATACAAGGAACGTATTTTTCAATGTAATCCGCGGTAATGTAGGAAAGGTCATTGCCGAAGAATTCGTCAACTTCATCGAATCCGACGCCCAGCCGCTCGTGTCATACGCCGATGTGTTTTCCAGTCCGTCCATGACCGCAGAAACAATCAAAAAGATCGAGAACGAATCCCACACCCGGCTGTATCTGGCAGCCAAAAATATCCTGCGCCAGCTTGACAGCAAGCTCATAGAAGGTGCCATCGATCCCAATCAGGCAATCGAACGGCTGGTGACATTCCTGCACTATTATCCGGTCGATCTCATGATAGGCGTAATGAAAGATATCCGCAATAACACGAAAGAAGTCGGAAAATACGCCCTGAAGAATGACCATTTTATTGATGCTTATTTTAAAACCTATGAAGCAATCGGGTGATTGTATTGGATAAACAACTCCGTACCGAGGCCATACTCCTCGACCAAAAACTGAACCAATGGGCCGATAATGAAATGCGCCTTTCCGATAAGGCCTGCCGGGCAAAAGACTTACCGGCAGACTTTGTGCGGGAATTCTTCGAATTTGTCAGCAAAATCAGTTTGAAACTGCTCGATGACAAAGATAATTTCTATGGATACTTCTTTTTCCAGATGGGAAAAGAAATCCGCCTCAATATCGGTTCGGCCACGGCGACGAATTTCAAGGGAGCTAAATACGTCATGTATTTCAATCCCTTCATCTTCCTGCCTTTGACCATCGAACAGATGGGGAACTGTATACGCCACGAAATCCTGCACATTGTGTTCCAGCATCTGCAGCGGGCCAAAGACCTTCAGGATCATTACAGCAAGCTGGCCCTGAACCTGGCCATGGATATCGTCGTCAACACTTACCTGCGTCCCCTTCCCGATGATGCGGCAACGCTCGACTGGGTCAATCTGCAGTACCACCTCTATCTTACGCCGTTCGGAACTCTGGAAGATTATGTACAGGAAATACAGGAAGCCATTGATAAACGGGAAAAGACGACGACTATCACCAATGAGGATAATACGGCTGATACAGATATCCTGACCAAATTCGACCCTCTGCGCACTCATGATGTCTGGAATGAATCAGACACAATCGATGCCCAGCTTCTGGGACGATTCACAGAAAAATATGTCGATGCCGCAAGCCGGGGCAAATTGTCGGATCATATTGCCAATGCCATAGCCCAGATCAAGGACAGCAATCATACTCTTCCCTGGCACTTCTATTTAAAGAAACTCGCCGGTACGGTAGCCAGCGGCAATAAAAAAACGACGGCCCGCCGCAACCGCCGTCAGCCGGAACGACTGGACCTGCGGGGCCAGCTGCGCAACTATAAGGCAAAGATATATATTGCCCTCGATATCAGCGGCAGTATCAGTGATGATGAATTCAAACAGGCAATGGAAGAAGTCTTCCAGATTGTACGGGAATATAAAACGGAAATCACTATCATACAATGTGACGACCACATCCGCAAAGTATATACCGTCCGGACAATCAAAGACCTGCAGGCCCGTCCTGCCGGGCGGGGTGGCACCTGTTATGCACCGGTCATCGAATACGCTAATAAACATAAAATAGACCTTCTTCTCTATTTCACCGATGGAAAAGGAGAAGACAAGCTGCGTACCATTCCATCAGGCTACAAGATACTCTGGCTCATTGGCGGCAACGGGGATGAATTGTCTCTCGACAACCCCTATGGCATTGTCAAACGGCTTCATCCGCTGGAAGAAGAAAACTCGGCTGCAGAATTTTTCTTCGTCGAAAAAGGCGGATATTCCATGAATAATCAGGAAGGAATCAGCCTGAATTTCTAAATGCAGACCTTTGCAGGGTTTGTGAAATTTATCTCAATTAGTACATATTGACATATATCGTTTATTATACAATGTATTCTCGAACGCGTTCGTAAATACATATTTTAAATGTGATAGGTAATTGTGTATTCTGTTTAGGAAATATTGGAGAATAAATATGAGTATTTGGTATAGAATTCCTTCAATTTTTACTTGCAAATCCATGTGAAAAAATGTACTATATACACATAGAGATTGTGAAATTTAGAACTCAGCTTTTTCATTCAGAAAGAGAGCTCCATCACAATCCCCAAGCACCAGGATATAAATAGTGTCTATGTGGCAGATATTACATCTACTAACAGATATACTATTTTATTTGTACTCAGAAAGGGTGGTTTTTCAATGAAAAATGTAGTCATCGTAAGTGCAGCTCGTACTCCTATCGGCAGCTTCAACGGCCAGTTCAAAGACGTAACAGCTGTCCAGCTCGGTATCGTTGCTGTTAAAGCTGCTATCGAACGTGCTAAAGTTCCTGTAGATCAGATTGATGAAGTTATCATGGGTCATGTTCTGACAGCTGGCTGCGGCGAAAACACAGCCCGCCAGGTAGCTCTCCATTCCGGTATTCCTCAGGAAGTTCCTGCATTTACTATCAATAAACTGTGCGGGTCCGGCCTTCGTGCTGTATCCCTCGGCGCTCAGCAGATTGAACTCGGCGACGCTGACTGCGTAATCGTCGGCGGTATGGAATCCATGTCCAACGCTCCGTATGTTATCGCAAAAGCACGCCGTGGCTATCGTATGGGCAATGGTGTCCTCGAAGATACGATGCTCCGTGATGGCCTGGTTTGCACAGAAAATGGCTACCACATGGGCGTAACGGCAGAAAACATCGCATCCCGCTTTGGCGTAACCCGTCAGCAGCAGGATGAATGCGCTTACAATTCCCAGATGCGTGCTGCCAAAGCCCAGGCTGAAGGCAAATTCGATGCTCAGATCGCTCCTGTAACGATCCACAACCGCAAAAAAGGCGATATCGTCATTACGAAGGATGAACATATCCGTCCGGAAACCACACTGGAAGGCCTCGCTAAATTAAAACCGGCTTTCACAAAAGACGGCACAGTTACAGCTGGTAACGCTTCCGGTATCAACGATGCTGCTTGCGCACTGGTTCTCATGAGCAAGAAAAAAGCCGAAGAACTCGGTATCAAACCGATTGCTGAAATCCTCGACTGGGCTTCAGCAGGTGTTGAACCGGCTATCATGGGTACTGGTCCTATCCCGGCCTGCCATAAACTGTTCAAGAAAACCGGCCTCAAAATGGAAGACTTCGAACTGGTTGAATTGAACGAAGCTTTCGCAGCTCAGGCTGTATATTGCTGCCAGCAGCTCGGCGCTGACATGAGCAAAACAAACATCTATGGTTCCGGTATCTCCCTCGGTCACCCCGTAGGCTGCTCCGGTGCCCGTATCCTCACGACTCTGCTCTATGCATTGGCAGAACCGGGCCGCAATGGTTCCCGTTATGGCCTCGCTTCCCTGTGCATCGGCGGTGGCCAGGGTACAGCCGTAGCAATTAAAATGTGCGACTAATTCCGACTAGATGGTCTTAAAAAAGACAGTCACTTTATAGTGGCTGTCTTTTTTTTGAAATTTTTTCAATAACACTGCCAAAAATACCCAGGCTATCGATTTTAAAAAATTATCATACTATTTTATTTTTTTATCGAAAAACCATTTAATTTTCATAGTAAACATGCTACAATGTACTAGCTATAAAAACGGGCTATATTTTTACCATACTATGACAAAGGAGACGGCCTGATACGACACGTCTCCGGCCCTAAGAAAGAAGGACTGATAATGAAAACTTCACGTCGTAAAATGTCTTTGGTTCAGCTGACCTTTGTAGCAGCGGCCAACATGCTCGGTGCCGGCATCATCATGCTGCCGACGAAACTTGCCGAAGTAGGCACGATTTCGATTATTTCCTGGATTATTACTTCTCTCGGCTCTTTAGCCCTGGCACTGACGTTCGCCCGATGTGGTATGTTCTCTACCAAGCCGGGTGGCATGGGAGGTTATGCTGAGTATCGGTTCGGATGTCTTGGACATTTCATGACAAGTTATTCCTATTCCGTCTCTATTGTCATTGCAAACGTAGCTATTGCTATTTCAGCCGTCGGTTATGGTGCTGGCTTCTTTGGCACTGAACTGACGCCGTTACAGACATGTCTATATACTATAGCACTTCTTTGGATTGCTGCTGCACTTAACTTCAGCGGTTCACGTTACTCCGGCAAACTAAGCACGATAACTATCTGGGGAGCCATTATCCCTGTTCTGGGTATTTCCCTCATCGGCTGGTACTGGTTCGATCCCCAGCTGTGGGTCAGCTCATGGAATCCGAACCATTTTGGTCTTGGGGACGCTATTGGCAATTCTATCGCCCTCACGCTCTGGTCCTTCCTGGGATTTGAATCGGCAGCTGTCAATATGGATGCCGTAGAAAACCCGCAGCGTGCCGTCCCCATTGCGACCTTCGTCAGCACCGTTGCCGTTGCCATCATCTACGTAGCATCGACCAACGTCATTGCCGGTGTCGTTCCCAACAACGATATCCTCAATTCAAGTGCTCCGTTCGGCCTGGCTTTCGCCACCATGCTCGGTTCTACAGCAGGCAAAGCGGTCATGGGACTCATGGTCTTCTCCTGTGCCGGCTCTCTTCTTTCCTGGCAGTTTACGCTGGCCCGGGTCTTTAAAACAAGTGCTCAGCGCGGTCTGTTCCCGAAGGTATTTGCCAAAGTTACCGATGCCGATGTTCCTCTTAAAGGCATGATGCTCATCCTGGTCATGCAGAGCTTCTTATCCCTTATGACCATCAGCCCGACTCTGGCCGAACAATTTGAAAACCTCGCAAACCTGGCTGTCGTTACTAACGTAATTCCTTATATTCTCTGTTCAGCAGCCCTCAAATCCATTCTGGACACAGAAGGGATCTCCAATGCCCAGTGCAACCGGAATACGGCTTATTTCTTTGCCGGTGTTTCCATCATCTATTGTTTCTATGCTATGACGACACTGGATCTGCCCACCTTCCTCGGTGGCTGTACCGCTGTCTTCATTGGCTGGATGACTTATGTAGTGCGTTTCGTCATCATGAAACAGCCATTTATGCAGGAACAGCGTGCAAAAAGCTGAATATCTGTATGTACAAAAAAAGCTGTCCTGCAAAGGACAGCTTTTTTGTATCTGTCTGTAATATATGATTGGCAATGAAATCAGTCCCTATGCCTGACTCCGGTGCAGCCTGTTCCAGATAAGTGGAATGAGATTGCTGCCAGCTACGGCAGCTATGATAGAAATAGTCTCTCCAGCAAGAGGAACAAGCAGCGTCAGAATACTATTTTCCGATAGCGGCGTATGACCTACGACGAACCGGATATACGGAGATGCCGGCATATTGAGGGCCAGCCAGGCCAGACTCATGCAAAGAATCCGTATGAGCTGAACGATACGGTCGCCCGTTTGGGGAAACCGTTCTTTTGCAGGGTAAAAGTATAGCGCGAACGAAGCCAGAACAAAAGCGATGAGCAGAAAAACGCAAAGCCCCAGGAGAATAAAGACGCCAATGAGCGGCCCATCCAGACCCGTCGTGTCCAGTACGGGAAAGAAGCACATCGTCATAAACGAAAGGGGGATAGGCAACGCATACAGCACCGGGTCGAAAAATTCCGACCAGGCATATTTCCTGCGCCGTTTTTTCCAGAAATCAAAGCCCCAGGCCAGCAGATTTTGTACAAGGATCGTTACGATCATCCAGCACGCATACAGAATGACCCGGCTATAATAATTCTGCCATAGACGCGTACCTATCAGGCTGTCAAAAAAGCCCGTCACCAGCATAAGACCAGTCAAGGCGCCATAGAAATACATTCCCGGTGAAGCATACAAGGTATATCCCTGATTTCTCACCTGCCGATGACGCTGCAGCAATGGCACCGTCAAAGAACCCAGGGAAAATACAAGAAAAGACAAAACGGTAAGAAATCCTTTATCAGAAACAAACGCCCCAAAAGGAACAGGGACCAGCCAGACGCACTGCCAGGCCAGATGAAGCCCATAGGGACGCCACGATGGGTTATTCATTTACACACGCTCTTTTCTGCAGGTATCATGAAACCGGCTCAGGACATAGGCTCCCAACATAGTCGCACATAGTTCGCCATACATAATACCGATAAAAACAATATCACGACCGATGGTAGGCCATTCCCAGAAGGAAGATGTCTTCCATATCTGCCCCATAAAGGCGCTGAATGCACCGCCAATAGCTGCCAGTACCAGCCAGGCAATGACAAAGCTTATACGGCTGATACGGGCATGTTTCGGGCCAAACGCCGCTTCCTTCGTGCCCACATAGGCCAGAGGGATCAGAAAAGACAGAGCCAGATGGGATATGAGCGCCACAGCCGCACTGGAACCGCTGTGAATCGTATAGGATCCAATGGGAATGGGAATAATGAAAAAGCTCATAAATACGCATTGACGGAAAATATCACGCCACCAGCTCATGCTATCTGCCTCCTGAAAGAAAAGTCATTTACAGTTTAGTATACCAAATTTCAAAAAGAATGCCTAGAGTTGAATCTTATGGTATAATAAATAAACACAGGTAAAAGAGACATATATTATTTTTTTTGAATAGAGAAAGGTATACCCATGAAAACATTCCAGACACTCGGCGTTACGCCGGAATTAACCAATCTATTGCATACACAGGGCATCAATGAACCGACTGCCGTTCAGGCCCAGTCTATTCCCGCCATATTCAAAGGACGGGATGTCCTGGCCCAGGCACAGACCGGTACAGGCAAAACGCTGGCTTTTCTACTGCCAGCCCTGCAGCAGATCCGTACCGATTTATCGCGTGAACAGGTCCTGATCGTTGCTCCGACCCGCGAACTGGCCAAACAGATTGCCGACGTGGCATTGACTCTGGCGCCATCGCTTTCTGTCGATGTGCTCAGCCTGATTGGCGGCAAAACCATCGAAAATCAGCTCCAGAAGCTCCATCGCCACCCCCACGTCATCATTGGTACCCCCGGCCGGCTTCTCGACCACTGTGGCCGTAATTCCCTCGATTTATCCCATGTACGGCGGATCATCGTCGATGAAGCCGACCAGATGCTGCAGTCGGGATTCCTGGAAGACATTGACACACTCATTGCCATGACGCCGTCCAACAGACAGCTGCTTTTCTTCTCTGCCACCATCCCCGATAAAATCCGCAGTCTGGCTAAAAAGCATATGACTCATCCGTTAGTCCTCAATATCCTTGAAGGCGATACCATTGCTCTGGATACGATTGAACAGCGGATTTACATGGTCCAGGAAGAAAAAAAACTGGATCTTCTCTGCCAGATGCTGGCCGATATGAATCCCTATCTGGCTATTGTGTTCTGCAACACGAAAGAGCGCACGTCCTGGCTGGCGGGAGAACTCATTGCCCGCGGGTTCAACATCGGTGAACTCCACGGCGATATGAGTCAGGGTCGCCGCAGCCAGGTATTGCGTGATTTTTCCAGAGCCCGTACCCAGATTCTGGTCGCAACCGATATTGCAGCCCGGGGCATCGATATCGAAGGCATTACTCACGTTTTCAGCTATGATGTCCCCCACGACGTCGATTACTATATCCATCGCATAGGCCGCACGGGCCGTGCCGGCAGTGAAGGACTGGCCATCATGTTTGCTACCGCTGCCGATGAAAACTGGGTACGCCGTATCGAACACACGATTGAAGCAACAATTACCAAATATGCCGCCAATGGTCAGATACGGGTCAAAGCAAAAAACGCGGCACCAAAGAAAAAGAAAGTATACAAAGACAAGCTTCCGGCCAGCACCTATCAGACCACGAAAGAAAAACGCCATAAAACATTGCATAAAGGCGGAGATAACCGGCGCCGTCGGAAGAAACAATAAGAAAAACAGTAAAAGGGAAGCATTTCTGCATCATATCAAACCTGCAGAAATGCTTCCCTTTTTGCAATCCTCTTCTTTGTAAATGCCCTGTTTAATGATGACAGCCGGCGGCACAATTTGTTCCACACGTTCTGGCACTCTCATCATTCGTGAGCCCCAGTCGTCTGAGCATAACCATATCCTCGGCAATCGTCGTTCCCGATGTGGTAAGCATATTTCCCGTAATCGATGCAGAAGCGCCACTCAAAAGAGCCGTTGCTCCATTTTCAGGCAGCAACTTTCTGCCAGCTGCCAGACGGATATTCGCTTCCGGATTGATAAACCGGAAAAATGCAATCGTGCGCAGCACATCTTTCCCATCCAACTGGGGACGGTTTTCCAGTGGCGTTCCCGGAATCGGCATTAATGCATTAATAGGAATAGACTGGATACCTAATTCAGCCAGACTGATGGCCATATCAAGACGGTCTTCCCACGTTTCTCCCATACCGATGATTCCGCCGGAACAGACGCATAAGCCTTCCTTCTGGGCCAGGCGGATTGTCCGGATACGGTCATCATACGTATGGGTCGTGCAAATCTGAGGGAAAAACCGCCGTGACGTCTCGATATTATGGTGATAACTGGTAACACCAGTTTCATGAAGCCGGTGCAGCTGCTTAGCCGAAAGCAGGCCATGAGACGCGCACAAACCGATATGAAGAGTGCTATGCATCGTACGGTATACATCGAGAGCCCGTTCGAAATCTTCCCCTGCCAGTGCTCGTCCTGATGTCACAATAGCAAACCGGTTAGCACCGGCATCCTGATTGGCTTTGGCATTCGCAATGATTTCTTCTTTAGGCAGAAACCCATATTCCTCACAATCGGTATGATGACAAGCCGACTGGGCACAATACTTGCAATCTTCTCCACAACGGCCGCTGCGGCCGTTGATAATCGTACAGAAATCGATATGATTCCCACAAAAATACTTCTGCAATACACCGGCCCCGTGCTGCAATTCTTCAAGAGGTGCCTGAAGAAATACTTGTAAATCATCGCCCCGCTTGAACCGATAACCAGCTAATACCTTTTCTGTTATCTCTGCAATACTATACTCCATTGTCTGCCTTTCCTCCCATTATTATCATACTGATATGACAGCTTTTATTATACCCCCTTGAGTCCCATACGTCAACTTTAATACGTCTTTTTATAGTTGACAATATAGCTTCCCGCCACTTCTCGTTATCCAATCTCATTTATACGGAAAGTCGTCCTTTTCTACAACCAAACATCAACCATTGCTGCAACCTGTAATGATACATGCAACAAAGCTCCATCCAATATGATAGATACACTTACATTGGATGGAGCTTTGCTAATGACAAATGAACACATAGGAGAGGAGACTGCCAAGCTGCCTTTCTATTGCTGAAGAATGTCTTCTTTTTTCTGCAACAGTTCCGGATGGCGTACCATATATCCTGTCAAATTTTTCCACGCCATACATTCATCTACATAGGGAATCGGTCCTTCACAGAGTTCATCTTCTTTATGATGCTTCCCCAATGGCTGATAAAATTCATTTTCAAAAGTTCCATATGCATCCGGTCTGAGCCAATGATATGGCGTAACTAAATGGTCGATAGGTTCAGTAAGCGAAGAAAATAAAGAATAATATGTAAAGCCTTTTGGTGCAATCAGTTCAATAACCGTAGGCATGATATTCATATGACCACCAATAGTGTTTCCGGCAAAAATATGCTGATCCAAGTCTTTATGATACACCATGAAAACCGGACAATGCTGCTCCCGTATGGAACAATCCCGATTCATAATAGAGGTATGTTGCAGCGGCGTCATATTAATAGCATGATCAGCGGTAACAATAAAAAGACTATCCGGATAGGCAGCACGCATACGATCAATAAAAGTACCGATGGCCTGATCAGAAAGCCAGAACGTACCTAAATTTTCCTGCAAACTCTTATTATGTTTGATATCGTCAGGAGCATCAGGCATAACACTTTCTGTATTATATCCATACTTTTTCAGATTGATTTTAAATGGTCCATGATACGATGTCGTATATACAAAATGAAATTCAGGCTTCCCGGAATTGGTCTGCTGAATCAGTTCAGCTGCTTTATCTAAAAATACATTATCATAGACTCCTACCCACGTTTTAGGAGCCTTCGGGCCACAAAAATCAGTAGCTGTCATTACCCTGTCAAAACCACAAGCTGGTGCAAACTGATTAAAATTACCATACGTCACATTTCCACCATACCAATAGGTAGAAGTATACCCTAATTTCTTTAACTGCAAAGGAAATGCTGTAGGAACTGTTCCCTTCCAAAATGTTTCTTTTTCGTTGAGTTCCAAACCTGCGTCAAAAATCCCCGACATAAGACTTACAATAGAAGGTCTGGAAATAATCCCTGATGAAAGAGAATTAGACAAAACAGCCGTATGGACATCATTCATTAATCTTTTGCCGCCTGATGTCAGGTTCAAAGAATCATATGCCGGATCAAATAACTGTTGTAAATAACTTTCGCCAACGATTAAAAAAATATGGGATGGTTTTTTAATTCTCGGGCCCTTTGCAATATGTCTGAATGCATACACAGGATTAGGATATGAGGCAATATCATTTGCTTCTACAGGCAATACAGCTTTTAATGATTCTAAATCTTCTTCATCACTATGGGTATATGCATCATTCAGTTTTTGTTTCTTGACTTGTTCCAAAGCAACTAAATCATCGACAGTTGCTTTAGCAAAAAAAATATCTTTTTTTACAATACTCGGTATAGTATCCCATTCTGGCTTGTTATCATGCCAAAACGTACCGCCATATCGAAACCAGTAAAATCCAAGGATAATACCCACACATATCAGTATATTAAATATATACATACCTATAGAAGATGTAAAAGCAGGATATGGAATACTTGGCAAGGCTAAAAAACTCATTATCCAGTACTTAACAATCCACCCGTACGGAATCCCTGCCAGTATAAACAGGAGTCCATGATCCTGATGAAAGAAAACATCCACAAGATTATGCTTTTCCGCTTTAGCACCTAAACGGACTATCTGATTATATGTATCATGAAAATGATTATAAAATATCATTTTCCCCACAAAGGCAGCATACAATACCAGTGCATACACTAATCCTGCATATAATAAGATATCATTCTCTAACGCATGGTAAGAAGTGATGAACAATCCTGGAATAGAAACCAGAACCAGGGGCAGCAAAAAAACGTAGGCATTAAAATCCATACCCCACCAGAATCCATACCGGAAACAATGCCATACTACCTTCCAACGACCTTTTAAGCTGGGATAGGGAGAATATACCTTTATAAAAATGGCTCGGAATATGGCACATAAAATAGGAAAAACTAAAAATAATTTGATATCCTGTTGCATCGATAGAAAGAATTGTTCAAACACAATGACACCTCATATATTGTGAAACATAGAGTTAGTGTATACAAAAAAGATAAATTTTATTTATCAGTTTATATCATAATACTTTTTATACCAAACAGCAAATTTTCCCAATCCTTCTTCAATTGTCGTTTCTGGTTTAAAATCAAAGTCTTTCTGCAAATCCGTGACATCTGCATAGGTCTGGTATACATCTCCCGGCTGCATGGGCAGGTATTCTTTTTCTGCTTTCTGTCCCAGTGCTTGTTCCAGTACTTCGATAAAATGCATAAGTTGTTCCGGTTTATGGTTGCCAATATTATATACTTTGTACAAGTCTCCCAATTCATTCGCCTTAGGTGGATTACAAAGCATGTGCTCAATACCTGTTACGATATCATCGACATAGGTGAAATCCCGGTACATATCGCCATGATTGTAAATCTGGATAGGTTCACCCTTCCGGATCTTATTAGCAAATTTGAAATAAGCCATGTCCGGCCGTCCATAGGGACCATACACAGTAAAAAAGCGGAGTCCCGTCGCCGGAATACCGTAGAGGTGACTGTACGTATAGGCCATGAGCTCATCCGATTTCTTAGTTGCCGCATAGAGACTGATAGGATGATCCACATTATCACTTGTAGAAAAAGGCGTTTTCTGCTGATTACCATATACAGAAGAACTGGAGGCAAACAGCAAATGCTCAACCGGATGATGACGACAGGCTTCAAGAATATTAAAAAATCCAATGATATTGGAATCAATATAGGACCGGGGATGGTCGATACTGTAGCGTACTCCCGCCTGGGCAGCCAGATTGACAACAATATCCGGCTGGAACATTTTAAACTGTTTATTCACCGTATCCGCATCAGCCAGGTCCCCTTTGACAAAGGTAAAACATGGATAGTCTTTTAATATACGCAGACGGCTTTCCTTCAGACTGACATCGTAATAATCATTGAGATTATCTAATCCCAATACAGTCGTCCCCAAATCGAGCAGGCGCTTTGCCAGATGAAATCCGATAAAACCGGCGGCACCTGTAATCAATATCTTCTTTGATGTATCAAATGGTTTATATGTTGCCATGGTAATAAACTCCTTGACTAAATTAATCCCGGGCAAATAAATCTCTTGTATATACTTTATCTTTTACATCATCCAATTCATCCGACCAGCGGTTTGTAAGGATGATGTCACTTACCTTCTTGAATTCATTCAAATCGCGGATAACACGGGAATGGAAAAATTCATCGTCTTTTAACGTCGGTTCATAGACGACGACCTCGATGCCTTTCGCCTTGATACGTTTCATGACACCCTGTATAGCGGAAGCGCGGAAATTATCGGAATAGCTCTTCATGGTCAGCCGATAGACGCCGACGATGCGGGGATTTTTGGCAATAATCATATCGGCAATATGGTCTTTCCGCGTCCTATTTGCCGCAACAATAGCCGAAATCAGATTCTGCGGTACATCCTGATAGTTGGCCAGAAGCTGCTTTGTATCTTTTGGCAGGCAGTATCCACCATAACCGAAAGACGGATTATTATAAAAATCCCCAATGCGCGGATCAAGGCACACTCCATCAATGATATCTTTTGTACTGAGTCCCCTCATTTCGGCATAGGAATCGAGTTCATTGAAATAAGCCACACGTAATGCCAGATAGGTATTGGCAAAGAGCTTGATAGCTTCAGCTTCGGTCGATCCGGTAAACAACATAGGAATATCCTGTTTTACTGCTCCGTCAGCCAGCAAATTTGCAAAAACATGAGCTCGTTCCGACCGTTCGCCGACGACGATACGAGATGGATGGAGATTATCATACAGGGCCTTGCCTTCCCGCAGAAATTCCGGAGAAAACATGATATTGTCCGTATGGTAAACTTCCTTGATGTGCTGCGTATATCCGACAGGAACTGTCGATTTAATGACCATGACCGCTTCCGGATTAATCTCCAGTACTTCTTCAATGACGGCTTCAACCGATGAAGTATCAAAGAAATTTTTATCCGGATCATAGTTGGTTGGCGTCGAAATAATGACAAAACTAGCTCCGGAAAAAGCCTCTTCAGGGCGTAGTGTCGCCTTGAAATGAATATCACTGCGCTGTAAAAACCTGGAAATATCATCATCGATGATAGGCGATATTCCCTGGTTCAACATATCTACTTTTTCAGGAACAATATCCAGTGCTACTACCTCATTATGCTGTGCCAAAAGCATACTATTGGAAAGCCCCACATATCCCGTCCCGGCAATCGCTATTTTCATTAGTCTCCCTGCTCTCTTCATTGCAACACCTTCAGTCGCATAATATTAAGCATATTATACAGTTTAAAAAACAATTGACATATTCACTATTGGATTCCAATTTTATAACGAATTCTTAGCCACGAATACCAGAACATTCCCTTGATATATCCCGATATATTACCACGAGCTTTCTGATACCTGCCCCATTGCTGGAAATCATGATAATTCTCAGGCTTTTTGACAGGCAATATATTAGTAATCGTTTTCCAAGGGGATAGTGCATTATATGTACGCCACTGAGCATCGAAATCCGTCAATACCATCTGCCATGGTTTCCGGCGCCCCGTCCAATGAATAATCACACTATTACCTTCATCATATGCACCACCATCGTATACATTATAGCAGGCAGGTAATTGATAATTTTTACCATCAAAAACGAGATTTAAAACATCCTGGCTTTGCCCTAAAAAACGTTCACGTGGTTCTTTCTGATATGAAAAAGCCTTTTCTGTTATAGAAGCATTTTCCCATGAATTTACGTCTATAAGCATAACACCATCATTAAAATACTTTTCACTTTTTAATTTTAAAAAATCAGCCCGATATTTAATTGCCGAAGCTCGTTCTGATACTGCCCCCATTGGCGCCCCATTCATATTTAATGAAGATAAAGCTCGGATAGATTTAATGCACATCGTATCTGCATCAAGATAAATATACCGCTTTACTTTTTTCTTTAATACTTTGGGCATATACAGGCGTGCATACGTAATTCTTGAAAAGCGAGAAACCTTAATATGAAAATCTTGAAATGGTTTCATGTTCAAAATATATATAATACATCTACATTTCCATTTTTGAGCTAAAATTTTAACCTTATTGCGATTTTCCTCATCACAACCATCAGTAAAAATATGGAATGTAAAATGCATCTCTTTATTGTTCTCTAAGACAGACACAATAGAAACACCCATAATATGTATATATTGATTATTAACATTATAACAAATATGGTAACTTGGCTGAGAGTTTTCCAAATAATTGTAATCGTATTGAGTAACGAGAAAATTTTCTTTATTGAAAAATTCATCGATAAAAGTTTTCACTCATACCATCTCCATTATACGAGATATTTCTTTTTGAACCATAGACACAGATACCGCTTCTACACAATCATTTTTTTTACATTTGCCTGGGCCAATACATATATGTTTTCCAGAACATGGCAGATTGGCACTGACAGCTCCCGTATATTTACCAGCTGCTCTGTATATTTCCGGAGTATTATGGGTAAAAATAGTAACAACGGGACAACCGGCTGCACCCGCAATATGAGAAGTTCCTGTATCTAAAGTCAGAACTAAATCAACATGGCGAAACAGAGCAATTAGCTCTGAAAAAGACGTTTTTCCTACAGCATCAATACATGAATCTTTATGAACCATACGAGTAATAACCTCAGATACTTTTTTAGAATGCTTCGGAACTCCTGTCATGATAATAACACTATTATATTTTTCTATTAACCAATCGGCAATAATAGAAAATCGATCTGCTGGCCAATCTTTAAATTCATCGGTTGTTGATACACAAAAAGCGATTTTTTTCTTGCCTATACCAGCTGGTTTTAATAATTCAATTGCTTTTTTTATATCGGAATCATCGGAAGGGCAAAAAGCAGGGGGAATAAACTTTATTTCCGAGTCATTCATATATAAACGCATCAAATGTTGAAAACTTTCAGACATTCTATGTTCTCGATAATTCCAACCATCTGAGAATGATAAATCATAAGTATAAAACCATTTTTCCCAGCCAAGCTTCCAACCTAAAGCTTGCTCCATACTAATCCGGATGGGGATATGCGCAAACCATTTCATTAAGGTAACTCTTTCACGGGGATCTAGAGAAATCCCTATATCGAAATTATATTTACGAAGCATTTTACCCATACGGTATACATCCATATACCCACCTTTGCTTTGATAAGTATAGGGAATCACCTGATCTATTCCTTTAAAAAAAGAGACTACATAAGCTAAATTAGCTGTCGCCAAATATACAATTTCCGAATCTGGATATGCTTTTTTTAATACAGGTATAACAGAAGAAGACATAATCATATCTCCTAAATGCATAATACCGTCAATAAATATTTTTTTATGTGACATAGCAATAGCCCCTCAGTCTATCTCTTCAAGCAGTTAAACTCATTAAGATGATATTCTACTCCCAATTGTAGTAAACACCACATTTAAAATAATTTCATTTATGCAAAAATAAATAAGCAGAATAATAAATACCTCATCAAACATTTTATAGGAGATACATTGACAACGCATCAGGCATCATCATGTAGACGCAAACTGCAACCTGTAACAAACCAAAGAGTTTTTACTGCTGCGGACATTCCCCATGTATAATCAAAAAAACCTACAATAATAAAACCAATCCAGGCACAAAATCCTATTAAGATATACGGGTAATTCCACCTCCTAAACATCCATAGTGAATAAACTATGAATGTCATTAAACCAATAAAACCCAAAAGGCCGCTGTCTACAGCCGTCTGGACATAGATATTATGGAAATGCCCGAGCCCCTGCGTATCCGCTGCAGTTCGATAGTTCTGGAGATAGACCTTTCCGCCTTGTAATATTCCATAACCGATAACAGGTTTATCCTGTACCATGACTGCCGCGCTCTTCCAAGCCTCAACACGGTCGCCATTTGATCGGTCTGTTGTTATATTCACTATGGAAGCTGCACGTTGGTGCAATGGAGGAGTCATTACTATTACACCAGCAATACAAATAAGAATCGCCAGTAAGGCAAAACATTTTTTAGGGTTCCATTTCGCACCTTGATAGAGCACAAAAGGCATGACAGATAAAATTCCCACCCAGGAACTTCTCGTCCCACTGGCAATTGCCCCTAGGACAATACAGACAGAACAAAGTAACATCCAGTTTTTAGACAGGAAATATTTTCTCTGTGAAATCCATAAAATAATACTAGCTGGGAAAATGGTGGCAACTATGCTGGCATGGCGAAGCCAACCATCTCCAAGTCCTTGTGCCCGGGGCGCCTGTGTAATGAACCGTTCAGCAAGCGTTACAAGCCCATCAATAGCCATAAAAGCAATAAAGAAAAACAATGCCTTCTTGATAGCCTCGTTATCAATTTTCAAAAAGATTAACATGATTAATACAATGAACCGTAGCACAAAATAATCAATATATTTAAAAAATGAATATCCAGAATTTAAGCTAAAAATTGCTGATGGCAATATCATCAGTGCGAAAAATATATAAACTAAAAAATATCTTTTAATCTGTTTCGATAAAACCAAATGTTCACCAGAACGATATCTCCGATAAGTGTCAATAGTAAAAAATATGATAGCAAATGCATAAAACATATTTCCAACAGCAATAGTAAGACGCTGTACGCATATTGCCAATGTCAACATGATAAGGCATAAGTGGTTGAATTTTATTTTATTTATAGGGCCGACTACCTTCTTCATCCAAATTACAAATGCTAAATTATTTAATTCCATTAATCTTCACTCTTTCACCCTAATATATTTTGCCAAAAAGCCGCCCATTCCATGCGCAAATTCTGTCTCATAATGGACTTTCCTTGCATATCTGCACTTGGCTTTGGCATTGGACTATTTTTAAAAGAGGTCCAATGCAAATAATCATAATAGAGCTGATTAAAAGGTCCATTCAAAGAAAATTCCCAAGGTTTATATCTTCCAGCCCAGTGAAAAACAGCCGGACTCTTTATTGCCTCCAAAGCCTTTATTCTTAATGAGGTGCGACATAATACTTTTAAAGACATCATAAATACAGGTGGAATAACGTTCCATCTAAGTGGAATATTTTTCCAATTGTTCATAAACACTTTATTCAATCCATCTTGATCGTGATGACGAAAAGCATGCTTAGTTACATTATCAATAACTAAATTCCCATATTTTTTTTGCCGCCACTGATGCAAATCCATGACAAGAACCCCCGAATTAAAATAAGGGGTTCCTTCTGGCAATCCTAAAGACTCAAATTTTTGTTGTCTCATCCGTTTAGATTTCATAATACCAAAATCACAGGCTGCACCAAGTGGTTTTCCATCTAAGGATAGATTCCATAGCTTTTCCACATCATCCAGAACAACTAAATCTGTATCAAAATAAATAACTTTTGTGATCGTTTCCGGAAGCACTTGATCAATAGTAAGCCGCAAATATGCAGCTTTACTAATATGATCACTCGTAAAGCCTTTAATATCATCACTATTTACAGAGATAAACTGTACTCCTCCCTTTAAATCATGAACAGTCTGTACAATTCTATTTTGATTTTCCGGGAAAATATTATCGCTCAAAATATAAAAACAGATTTTTTCTGGATGTGCTGCATTTTTTAAAATTGATGCACAGGCTACCGCCAAATGTTGTGCATAATTATCATCTGATGCAAATACAATAGAAATTCTATTCATTTTTTCTTTCCTTTATTTTGCATTTGTAATTCGTATAATTTGACGTATTTCAGCATAGTATAAAATCCATGTTGTACACATGAAATAATCCCCATCCAGCCATCTAAAAAAGCACATTTGATAAGTAAAGCACGCAAAGTCCCTAAACTTGCATGTAAAAAAGCAGTTCCCAAAGTCACTCTCTTTCCTTGTTTATACTTTTCTTCAGCCCAAATGGTTGTATAATAATCGGCCTTCATTAACCATTGATGCCAACTATTATATGTATAATGTTCAATATTTCCCTGTAAAGTTTTTCTACTTAACGAGCATTCGGGATGTTCATGTACTTTACTTATCCATTTTACCTTAGTACGTGGAAACATTCGATATACAGTATCCGGTGCAAAAATACCATGATGAAAATGGTATCCATTAAATACCATATTTCTCTTTATTCCGAATTGTGCCCCCATATCACTATCCTCCAGGACCTGATGGATAGCGGCAATGAGGTCATTGTTAAGCCGTTCGTCCGCATCCAGGTAGAGAACCCAGTCCGCTGTTGTCTGTTCCAAGGAGAAATTGCGCTGTGCTGCAAAATCGTCGTCCCAGGCACGGAAGGCGACATGTGCTCCTTCTGCTTTAGCAAGTTCTACCGTACGGTCCGTACTGCCTGAATCAATGACGACCACCTCGTCTGTACACTTTTTAGCATTGCGGACGACATCGACAATATTTATTTCTTCGTTTTTAGTCAGGATTAATATAGCTAATGAATTCACAATGAATTCCTTTCTGCAACATGTATAAACGGGCATATAATCACATAATATTGTACCATATTGCGCTCTTAAAGTCATGGCCTGACAGAAAAAAGAGAGACTGCCATGGATGTACTGATCCCCAATCGTTAGATGTTAGGTCTAACAATTGGTGGTCAGCTCAAGAGACAGTCTCTCTTTCATTTGTATGGAAGTTTACATTTTACCAATGTCTTTCAACAGTTGTTCGCATTTTGCCCGTACTTCCGGTGTGGCATCGACGAGGGGCAGACGGAACGGACCGGCCGGATAGCCGAGCATGTTCATCATCGTCTTGATGGGAACGGGGCTTACGGTGCAGAAAATCCCTTTCATGAACGGCAGGTATTTCTGATGCAGTTTGGCTGCTTTCTGAACATCACCATCTTTATGGGCCTGAATCATTTCATCCATTTCCTTGCCGATGACATGGGCGGCGACGGATACGACGCCTTCGCCGCCTACAGCAACGATAGGCAGTGTCAGGTTGTCATCGCCGCTATAGAGATGGAACCCTTCCGGTGCATTGGCTGCTACATACCCGGCATAATCAAGGTCACCGCTGGCATCTTTCAGACCAATGATATTGGGGAAATCGTGGGCCAGTTTGCACACTGTCGGCGGTTCGATTTTGCCACCCGTACGGCCAGGTACGTTGTAGATGAAAATAGGCAGCTTTGTCGCTTTAGCAATGGCCGCAAAATGGGCATAACAGCCTTCCTGATTTGGCTTGTTATAATATGGTACGATACAGAGAATGGCATCAACGCCCGTTTCTTCTGCTTTTTTAGCAAGAGCAATAGACTGGGCCGTATTATTCGTTCCTACATTGCCCATGACCAGTGTCTTGTCTTTCAGGGCATCAGCCGTCATTTTGAAGAGTTTCAGTTTTTCGTCTTCTGTCATGACGGCCCCTTCGCCAGTTGTCGCAGCTACGAGGATACCGGCGCCTTCATCAGCATATTTTTTTGCCAGATTGACAAAGGCTTCATAATTGACAGAACCATCTTCATGAAATGGCGTAATCATCGCCGTTATAATATTAGGAAAAGTTAACATATACATTCATCTCCCAGTTCATTGATTTACTTAATCATATCATGGGCCAGCATGTATTCGGCAATTTGTAAGGCATTGAGTGCGGCCCCTTTACGGATCTGGTCACCGGAAACCCAGAGATTGATTGCTTTCGGATTGTACAGGTCTTTGCGGATACGACCGACATAGCAGTCATATTTTTCCGACGTATAGAGAGGCATGGGATATTCCATTTCCGCCGGATTATCCTGTACCTGTGCACCGGGGAAAGCGTCGATGGCTTTACGCACAGCTTCTACATCCAGTTCGTCTGCCGTTTCGACCATAATGGATTCGGCATGGCTGCGGAATACCGGTACGCGGACGGTCGTCGCCGTAATGGCAATGCTGTCATCGTGGAGCATCTTGTGGGTTTCATTGACCATTTTCATTTCTTCTTTGGTGTAATCGTTGTCCATGAATTTGTCAATCTGCGGAATCAGATTGAAGGCGATAGGATAGTGCTTGGGTAGGCTCTTGCTCGGCAGAATCTTCGGCTGCATTTCTTCCCCTTTAAGATATGCTTCCGTTTCTTCTTTGAGTTCATCAATGCCTTCCTTGCCAGCCCCGGAAACAGCCTGATAGGTGCTGACCACGATTTTTTTAATGGGTGACAAGTCATGAATCGGTTTCAGCGCCATGAGCATGATAATCGTCGAGCAGTTCGGGTTGGCAATAATGTTTTTATGCCAGGCAATGTCTTCCGGATTGACTTCCGGCACGACAAGAGGTACTTCGGGATCCATACGGAAGGTGCTGGAGTTGTCAATAACGACACATCCCCGTTTTGCCGCTTCCGGTCCCAGTTCTTTACTAATGGAACCACCAGCAAACAAGCCGATATCAACACCGTCAAAAGATTCCGGCCTGGCTTCTTCTATCGTATATTCCTGACCATTTACGGTCATTTTTTTACCTGCTGAACGGTACGAAGCCAGCAATTTCAGCTGACTGTATGGAAAGTTCCGTTCTTCAATGAGACGGATAAATTCCTGTCCTACGGCACCTGTGGCACCCAAAATAGCTACTACCGGTTTCTTTGTCATTCTGAATTCCCCCTATTATGCCGGTTCCCGCATGTTTTATAAGAAATTTTCCAGACCGAATGTCAGGCCCGGATGAGAACCGACTTTCTTTACAGCCAGGATAACGCCCGGCATAAACGATTTGCGGTCGATTGAGTCATGACGAATGGTCAGATATTCACCATATCCGCCAAAGAGTACCTGCTGATGAGCCACATATCCGGGCAGGCGTACGCTGTGGATGGGAATGCCATCTACTTTAGTACCGCGGGCCCCTTCGAGGCTTTCGTGGGTCTTGTCCGGTGCCGGTTCGATGCCGGCTTCTTTACGGGCAGCGGCAATCATATTGGCCGTCATGATAGACGTGCCCGATGGTGCATCCAGCTTATTGTTATGGTGCATTTCAATGATTTCTACGTCAGGCAGATATTTGGCGACTTCCGTAGAAATCTTCATCATGAGAACGGCACCGAGGCCAAAATTAGGGGCAATAAAAATGCATGTCCCTTCAGCCAGGGCCATTTTTCCCAGTTCGTCCCGCTGTTCAGCCGTAAGACCGGTCGTTCCGACAACCATATTAACACCATGTTCAATGACCGTTTTAGCATTATCAAATATAGCCCGCGGCGATGTAAAATCAACGACAACATCGGGCTTTACGTCATCAATCGTCTTTCCCAGATTGTCACGGACAGGCATATGCAGCGTGCCAATGCCAGCAATCTCACCCAGGTCTTCCCCGATATGTGTAATGCTGACACCGCCTGCCAGTTCCAGATCTTTATCTTCATACACGGCTTTTACTACCTGGCTACCCATGCGGCCATCTGCACCGTTTACGAGTACCTTCAGCATACTATCACACTCCCTACTGCAGTTCCGGCAAGAAATTGTTTACTCCCTCACCCTGCTAATATATAAAAATAATATACCTTATATTCTTCTTAGTCAAGGCAAACGCCTGTATACATAACATCTTATTTATACGTAAATCATCCCATTTGCCATAGCATGAACCTATATCCAAAAGGGTTACTTCTTACAATCCGATATGTTTCCCCGTACCTGGCAGATGAGCTGCCGGGCCGCCGTGATACTGGCAGGACTCGTATCGTCACCGGCAAACATGCGGGCGATTTCCCGGATATGGTCTTCTTCACTCAGTTTCCGTACCTGGGTAACGGTCCGCCCATCTTTTTCTTTTTTGTAGATGAAGTAATGGTGGTCTGCACTGGCCGCCGTCTGTGGCAGATGAGTAATACAGAGTACCTGCCCCCGGCGGCTGAGTTTGTGTATTTCTGCTGCTACCTGAAGGCCTGTCTGCCCGCTGATTCCGACGTCGATTTCATCAAAAATCATCGTCCGTCCTTCGACAGAATCAGGGCCATTGGCTTTTAATGCCAGAGCAATACGGGATACTTCCCCACCAGAGGCAATTTTGGCCAGCGGCTGCATGGCTTCTCCTTTATTGGCAGAAAAATACAGCTCAATTGCGGCTGCCCCTTCCTCTGTAATATCCTGCATAGGTTCCAGATGAAAGGCAATACGGCTGTTGATGAGGCCCAGGCGGAACAAGGTGTCTTCCATTTTCTTCCGGAATATCGTATCGGCCGCCGTACGGAGTTCCATGAGTTGTCCTGCTTTCTGACGGAGAGCACGGCTTTCCTGCTGTATCTGCTTTTCCAGTTCAGCCAGCGTACTTTCTGACTGGTCCAGACGGCTGAAATCGGCTTTGGCTTTTTTCAGGAATTCCATGATGTCGGATATAGTAAACCCATACTTGCGTTTCAATTTTTCAATAGAAGCCAGACGGGACTGCATCCGGTCCAGTGCATTTTCATCAAAGGTGAAACTATCGGCATAACGGACTACACTATCATGGATATCTTCCAGTTCATACGAAAGTGTCTCGACACGCGCAGCCAGTCCGGCAAAGGACGGTTCATACGCAGAAGCCTTTTCCAGACTCCGGTGGACTTCATCGAGTTGTTCTGTCATGCCTTTCTGCCGCTCTCCGCCCTCAAAGGCATAGAGAGCCGTCCGGAGAGTTTCCTTGATATGCTCCGAATGCGAGGCTTTGTTGATAGCTTCTTCCAGCTCTTCATCTTCCTTTTCCTTGAGCTGGGCCCCTTCGATTTCCTTAATCTGGAAATCGAGGATACTCAGGAGACGTGCTTTTTCCCCCTCGTCTTTCTGCAGCTTCTGCGCTTCCCGGCACAAATCGCGCCAGTTTGAATACATATTGTCATATTCCCGGCGCACTTTTTTCAATTCCGGTGTCAAAGAATCGAGAATCGTCACATGATAGGCCGGATCAAAAATGAGCTGATTGTCAAACTGGCCGTGGATATCGAGGAGAAAAGCCGAAATCGCCCGTACGACACTGGTAGGCGCCAGTGTGCCATTGACCAGGATAGACCCGCGGCCGCTTTTGTGGAATTTACGGGAAATAATGAGCTGCCCGTCTTCCCATTCAATATGATTCGCCTCTAACACCTTACCCAGGGCACCTGTTTTATCTAAAAAAAAGAACGCACCCTCTACGAGGAATGCGTCTGTCCCCTGGCGGACAAAGGACGCAGAAGCCCGTTTGCCACAGAGCATGCCGATGGCATCGAGAAGAATAGACTTCCCGGCCCCTGTCTCCCCTGTCAGGATGGTCACACCATCGGCAAAACTGATGTGCAGGTCTTCAATCAAGGCGAAATTATGGATATGCAGTGATTGGAGCATCATCCATCATTCCTTCATAAGCGTCACGATGACTTTCGTAATCTTGGGAACGCTTTCTGTACTATTGGTTATAATCAATATGGTATCGTCGCCAGCAATCGTGCCGATGACATTTTCCCACTTTGCCAGGTCAATGGCTGCTGCTACCATATTAGCCGAACCCGGCATGGTATGGATGACAATCTGGTTCAGTGCCGAATCGACACGGACGATAGAATCCTGAAACAGGCGGGCCATGCGGTTTTTGGACATGAGCATGTTCTGTTCCTGGCTCAGGGCATAGCGGTAATGGCCGTCACTGGTCGGAACCTTGATGAGCATCAGCTCTTTAATATCCCGGGATACCGTGGCCTGCGTTACTTCAATGCCTTCTTCCTGAAGGGCTTTGGCCAGTTCCTCCTGTGTTTCAATCGGACGGGACTGCACAATTTCTTTTATCTTCGTATAACGGAATCTCTTCATAATTACCCTCTTTTCTGTACAATATATAGTTGCGGTGGACAATGTATCTGGTTCAGCGGCTGCCACATAGAGACATCATAGTCTTTCTGGGGCACCGTCTGCAAATAGGCGCGGACGGCATTTGCTTCTACGGCTCCCGCATCAGTTCCGGGATACGCTGCTAACATAATTATCCCATTTTTCGCAATTTTATGCAAGCCTATTTTTATAGCTTTTACAGTTATTTCACTGGTCGTATGAAGAGAATGGTCACCAGAAGGCAGATAACCTAAATTAAACACAATCAGATCCACTACACCTGGTATCTGTTCCAGGAGCTGGTCATGCGATCCCTGCAGCAAATGTACCCGGTCTGAAAAAAGCCGTTCATCACAGAGACGCTTCCGTGTCGATGCAATGGCCTTATCCTGGATGTCAAATGCATATAGAGATGCATCCTGGGCCATACGGGCTGCCAGAAACGCCGTATCGTGCCCGTTGCCACAGGTCATATCGACGAGTACTCTGGCTCGTGGTATAAACGGATCCAGCAACATATGCGACACATTGACAGCGTTTTTTAACAGATACTCTTCCATTTCAATCATTTCCCATCATTTTTGTAAACAGATTTTTATAAAAATAGTTTTTGCTGAATCGCACCATCTTCAGCGTTTTATCCGATTCGTAAATCTGCAGGGTCATATGCCTGGTGAATTCCTGGTCCATCATGCCATCGACGGATATGCGGATGCCGTTGCGGCTATTGGCAACAGACAGGGAAATCCGGTCCTCATGATGCAGCACCAGCGGTACTTTGAGGAGCAGATGCGGGCATATAGGCGTCACCATGAGGCAGCGTACTTCCGGCGATACGATAGGGCCGCCGGCTGAAAATGTATACCCCGTCGATCCCGTCGGTGTCGATACGATGAGTCCGTCACCGGGGAACTGCTGTACGAAATGGTCGTTGATGCTCATATCGACGCGGATGAGCTTTCCTACATTGCCATGGCCGATGACGATATCGTTGAGGGCATCGGGCAATACCTGGACCGTCCCGTCTTCATAATCCAGTTCGGAATGGAGCATCATCCGTTCTTCCAGAAAATAATGTCCTTCCAGTATGTCATGGAAGCGCTGTTCCAGATTCCGCGTTTCTACTTCATAGAGAAACCCCAGCGACCCCAGATTGACACCACAGATAGGGATTCCCCTGTCTGCAAATTGATTGGCCAGTTTGAGAATCGTGCCATCGCCGCCCAGCACCATAGCGATGTCAATATTATCAAAGAGGGTCATACGGGGGCGCAAGTGGCCGGCATCGATATGATGATAAAAATCCTGTGTACTCTGTGCTACATAAGCCGGCAGAAAATAGGGCAGTTCATGATGTTCACATAATCCGATGAGTTTGCGCACCACATGGGTGCTCTCTTTTTTGACCAGATTCGGAAAAATACCGATGCGCATAGTATCACCTACATTTCATGAGACTGGCGGACCACATCATCAATGATGTCGTCCGTAATATCATCGTGGCATGGTTCGTCTTTACGGCTGTATAACAAGTATTCAATATTACCGTCGGCACCCTTGATAGGAGAAAAAGTCAGCATGAGCGGCGATATGCCAAAACCGGCAATGCCACTGATGACCTGGCGGAGCACCGCGCGATGCACGGCGACGTCGCGGACGATTCCACCTTTTCCGACATGCTCCCGTCCGGCTTCAAACTGCGGTTTGATCAGTGTAACCATGCTGCCGCCCATACGCAGCAGCTGAGAAGCCGCCGGCATGATTTTAAGCAGGGAAATGAATGATACATCGACAGAAATAAAATCGACGGGAGCTCCGATATCGGCAACGGTCACATTGCGGATATTGGTCCGTTCCATATTGATGACCCGGTCATCGGTACGCAGCTTCCATGCCAGCTGACCATAGCCCACATCGACGGCGTAGACGCGAGCAGCGCCATTCTGGAGAGCACAATCGGTAAAACCGCCTGTCGAGGCACCGATATCCATCATCGTCACGCCGGCAAGATCAATCGGGAACACAGCCATGGCTTTTTCCAATTTCAATCCGCCCCGGCCGACATAGGGGATGGGATTTCCTTTGACCACTATGTCTACATCGGGAGACAGTTTGGTCCCGGCCTTATCCAGACGCTGACCATCGACGAATACCAGGCCGGCCATTATGGTCGCTTTCGCTTTTTCTCTGCTTTCCGACAAGCCCCGTTCTACGAGCAGGACATCCAGTCGTTCCTTATGCTGCATGCTCCCGCCTCCTCAGCTGACCCGTGTCAGCATATACGTTACCAGATCGCGCAGGAACCAGGCGCCATCCCCCAGCGGCTGTATGGCTCCGACGGCTTTGGCAGCAGCCTGTTCTGCCATGCGCCGGGCTTCCGGCAGAGAGAAAATCGTAACATACGTTGCCTTATTGTTTCTGGCATCACTGCCGACCGGCTTGCCCAGTGTTTTTTCATCACCTGTGAAATCCAGTATATCATCGGTAATCTGGAATGTCAGTCCCATATGAAGGGCATAGGCATCGAAAATGCGCCGCTGTTCTTCCGTCGCGTCACCCAGAATGGCCGCCAGACCAATGGCGGCTTCAAAAATAACGCCCGTTTTCATCCGGTGCAGAAGCTGCAGTCCTTTAAGGCCAATAGACTTATTTCCTTCGCTTTCCAGGTCAAAGGCCTGACCGCCGACCATCCCGGCCGGTCCGGCTGCTCTGGCAAAGACAGCAATGCACTGGCGCAGCTTATCTGCATCAAGCCGGGTCTGGCGTGCCATGAGTTCAAAGGCAAAAGTCAGAAGCCCGTCCCCGGCCAGAGTTGCCAGGCCCGCCCCATATACGACGTGATTCGTCGGTTTGCCCCGTCGCAGGTCGTCATTATCCATGCAGGGCAGGTCGTCGTGGATTAGAGAATACGTATGGACGCATTCGAGAGCACAGGCCACATCGAGATACTCTGCCGGATTCTTTCCCAATGCTTCCAGCGTCGCCAGGAATAAAACGGGACGCAGCCGTTTGCCCCCGGCAAGGAGGCTGTAATTCATGGATTCATATAAACGGGAAAACTGGGGTACATCCGTCTGAAGCAGTGTTGCCAGACGCTGATCGACCATTTGTTTTTTATCCTGTAAATACTCCTGTATCGTCATAAATCGAGCGTTCCCTCCTCTGTCAGCGTATCTGTATCCGGCCCTTTCTGCATATCTGCCAGGACTTGGGCCCGCTGCCGGGCATATTCCAGCGCGCTTTCGCAGGACTGGGATACTTTGATAGCTTTTTCAAACAAGTCCAGTGACTGGGCCAGCGTCAGATCCGGTGATTCCAAATCCTGCACCAGTTTTTCCAGTGTCGCATAATTCGTTTCAAAGTTTTTTAGTTTTGCGTTTGTCGCTGCCATGGATTGTTACCTCTTTTATTTCCGTTAAAATTGTTCCTTCCAGGAGTTGTATCGTCAAGAGCTGATTCTGCTCAAGTGAGCGGATATCCTTGAGGACATGACCGCCCTGCTCCAGCTGCCCATACCCTTTTCGTACCAGAAGGGCCGGATTCATAGCGCTGAGCGATGCTTTCAGAGCCTGCAGGCGCCCCGCTTCCCGTGTCAGTTTCAGGTCCAGATGCTGCCGGGCCAGACGGACCAGCTGGGATACAGATTCATCCTTCATAGAAAGGAATGCATCATAGCGGCGGGTCTGCAGCGCTGCTACGGTCCGCCCCAATTCCCGTTCCAGACGATCGAGGCGCAGAATGACAGACTGATACGCCTGGTCTGCCATAGCTGCCAGGTCCATCTGGATTTCTTCAAAGTCGGGAAATGCCAGTTCGGCCGCATGGGTCGGTGTCGCAGCCCGCACATCCGCAGCGTAGTCGGCCAGTGTCGTATCGGTCTCATGACCGATAGCCGTAATGACCGGTACCTGAGCGTCATAGATGGCCTGTACGACCTGCGGACTATTAAAGCACCACAAGTCTTCCATGGAACCGCCGCCGCGGGCCAGAATGAGCACGTCGAGGTTCCGATCCTTACCGGCCTTTTCCAGAGTCCTGGCAATGACCGTTTCAGCACCTGCCCCCTGCACGGGAACAGGAAACAAGCGGATCTCCACGTAGGGATTGCGTTCAGCTGCTATTTTATGGATATCGTGCAGGACGGCCCCCGTCGCCGACGTAAGGACACCGACAGTCCAGGGAAACCGGGGGATATTTTTTTTGTGCTCTGGTGCAAAATATCCTTTCTCATATAACTCTTTCTTGATCTTTTCATATTGTTGTTGCAGCGTACCTACGCCACGGGCAAAGAGTTTTTCAATAATAAAGGACACAGTGCCGCCTTTTTCATAGACATTGATAGCCCCTATAACTACGACCTGGTCCCCTTCACGCACGCCATCCATAGAATGGCCTACGCGACTGCGGAACAAAATGGCCCGGATAGAACACGTTTCGTCATGGAGATTCATATAATAATGGCCGTTCGACGCCCGCTTCAGGCCGATGATACTGCCTTCCATGGCAATGCTCTGCAGGCGGTAATCGCTCTGCAGATCATCTTTAATGCGCCGTACGACCTCTGTTACCGATGCATATTTCATAAATGGCCCCTTTCCTTCCAGAATGCCCAGAATGCGGCGCCAGAGGCATTGTCGGCGCTGTATCCGTCGGGGGCCAGGATGACCCGGACATGGTGCCGGCCGGCATAACGCAGCAGCTGGCTGCGGAGGAATCCGTTGCTCATGACGCCGCCTACGGCAACCAGTTTATCCATGCCACCGGCAAGTCCTGCATCGAGCAGTTCCTGAAGGCCGTTCCAAACGGTCTTCAGCGTCCAGCAGCTCATGGCACAGCTATCGGCCGTGCCACCGGCTATCTGGCGCTGGGCCTGCGATTCCGGGCCGGAATAGCTGATTTTCCCATCGCGGCAAAAGACGCGGCTCCCTTTGATGTCCATATCTCCCTTCCGGGCCATGGCATCGAGATGCACGCCTGCGGGGAAAGGAAATCCCAGGGCGACACCAACGCGGTCGATAAACTGTCCGGCACTGATGTCGCTGGTCCCGCCAATGCGGGAAATGGACAGTCCCTCCTCATCAGCAACGGCATACAGAAGGTCCGTCGTCCCGCCAGATAAATGAAGACCCGTAAACGGATCCGCCGGTACCGTTCCCAATGGCCTCAGGGCTGCCAGGAGATGATTTTCCTGATGACTGATGCAGTATAACGGCACCTGAAGCATAGCCGCCAGACTGCGTGCACAACCCCATCCGGCCAGAAAAGCCGGCATATAACTATCTTCCCTGCGCCGTGGCTGATGAGTCACCCCGATGGCCCCGATCCGGCTGCCTTCCAGCGCCGGGCGGAGCCGTTCTATGAGTCCCGGCAGATTCCGCGTATGCTGATAGACCATTTGAGACTGGGAGATTCCACGGCCACCGCTGGGTACAGTCAGGATACGCCGTTCATCCCGTACGACACGTCCATCTTCTCCGAGAAGACATACTGATGTAGTATAGCAGCTTGTGTCGATTCCCAGATAGAGATTCATATCCTCTTACTTCCTTTGACGAACGTACGTCCCTAAAATGCCATTGACGAACCGGGACGACTTATGGCCACTGAATTCTTTGGCCAGCTCAATGGCTTCGTTGAGGATGACCGCATCGGCCATATCCACATCTTTCGGGTATAGGAGTTCACATAACGCCATACGCATGACGTTCTTATCCGCCCGGTTCATCTGGGATACATCCCACCCTTTTGCCAGAGACTGGATAATCTGGTCAAATTCATTCATATGCTCTGTCGTCGTCGTAACCAGGTAATCACAATAATTTTCTTCATCCTGTACGACCGGCGTATCTTCATCATCTGTTCCATTTACAGAATTCAGGATTTCATCTTCTTGATACTGAATGTCATCTTTTCCATGGAATTCTCTGGAAAATAATATTTCTAACGCCTTCTGGCGTGCTCTATGTCTGCTCACGCGGACCTCCTATCAGGATTGTTCCTTCAATACAACATCATCGACTGTCACATGGACTTCCAGAGTCTGCGGGTCTGCCATTTCCTGCAGCGCTGCCGCCACATGCTCCTGGACAGTCCTGGCCAGTACACACAAATTATCGCCGTAGTATCCATAGATGTGGATATCAGCAGTCAGCGTTCCTTCCTGCTGGTGCACATTCACATTTCGGCCTTTGGCAGGAATCAGGTCAGAAAATTCTTGCAGTGCCAATGACACGACCTGGACATATACGGAATCGTTGACGAAAAATTCAATGTCTTTTGTTTCGCCAGTCATTGCCCTGCCTCCTTATCTTCCGGGAAGACGATACCTGCAACCAGAATATGGACGGCGTCGACCTGGCAGCCCGTATCGCGTTCTACCGCATCTTTGACCGCTTTTTGCACCTTGAGGGCTATATCGGGGATACGGTATCCGCTTTCCACGATCAGCCGCAGTGTGATTTCTGCCGCATTGCCGCTGATACGGGTTACGGCTCCCTGGGACAGACTGCCCCTCCCAAGGCGGCGGGCCGCCGATTCAGCCAGCGTCGCATCCAGGGCATGGACGTGGGGCACGAGGGCCGCCGTCCTGGCAGCAATGGATGAGATAGCTTTATCACTGATATGAATACTGCCCAGGTCATTTTGATTCGTCGTTTCCATACGCGTCACCTGACTACAAAAAAGAGGCTGGCGCAAGAAGCCTTTCACTTCTCACGACAGCCCCTTGCCATGACAACTTATGCTCTGCCGATATAGTTTCCTGTACGGGTATCGATCTGGAGAACTTCGCCTTCGTTGATGAAGAGAGGTACTTTGACGACATAGCCGGTTTCAAGGGTAGCCGGTTTGCTGCCACCTGTAGCTGTATCACCACGCAGGCCCGGATCTGTCTGGATGACCTTCAGTTCGACGGCAGCCGGAAGATCAATACCAATGACTTTTCCTTTGAACATCATGACAGAAACGTTCATTTCTTCTTTCAGGAAATTAACAGCATCACCGAGGCTATCTTTATTCAGTTCAAGCTGTTCGTATGTTTCATTATCCATGAAACAGTACATGCCTTCATTTTCATAAAGGTACTGCATCTGACGGCGGTCTACATGGCCTTCCTGTACTTTTTCACCGGCATTCCACGTACGTTCAACGACAGAACCGGTTTCCAGGTTTTTGATTTTAGCACGGACAAAAGCAGCGCCCTTGCCGGGTTTTACATGCTGGAATTCAACAACCTGCCATACCTGACCATCAATTTCAATCGTTACACCTGGTCTGAAATCATTACTTGTAATCATCTGTTAACTCCTCCTACTATAACTCCATCAAATCTTTTGGCGTTTTGGTTAAGATTTCACAGCCATTGGCTGTCACGGCAACGGAATCTTCAATGCGGACCCCGTATTTGCCTTCTATGTACAGCCCCGGTTCTACCGTGACTATCATATTTTCTTTCAGGACACCCGTACTGCGCGGTGACAAGACCGGTTCTTCATGAATTTCCAGCCCTGTCCCATGCCCCAGGGAGTGGGTGAAATACTGTGATACATGACGGGCAGCAAAATAATTGCGGACGATGAAATCGACATCTTTCCGGCTGACACCGGCCCGGACAGCGGCAACGCCTTCTTTCTGTGCTTCCAGGATCATATTGTAGAAATCACGCTGTTCCCGGCTTGCGTTACCGACAACGACGGTCCTCGTAATATCGGAATGATACCCTTCCCAGACTGCTCCAAAGTCGAAAGTGACAAAATCTCCTTTTTCGATGACCTTGGGACTAGCCGTGCCATGGGGCATAGACGAGCGGACACCGGATGCGACTATGGTCGTAAACGATTTTTCTTCTGACCCGGAAAGGAGCATATTGCTTTCCAGCCGGGCTGCCAGTTCTTTTTCTGTCACTCCCGGTTTGATGTACGGCAGAAGATCGGCAAACGCCTGATCGGCAATGGCACTGGCTTTCCGCGTAGCCGTCAGTTCGAACGGTTCCTTGACAGCGCGCAGGACGTTGAGGTTATACCCCTCAAAACCACATTCTGTCTGACCTGCAATCTGTTCAAACATCATATGAGTCAGGAAATTGCTTTCATATACAACAGCCTGGGCACCGCCTTCGCGCAGGCTCCGGGCTATGCATTCTGCCAGCCGGCCCTGATGGTTGCCAATGGTATACCAGGTACCAGACTGACCAGCAGCCTGTTCCGTATAACGCGAGTCAGTCCAGAGAACGGCTGTCGCGCCAGTCACGACAAGTGCTCCCTCCCCGCCGGTAAAGCCGCTGAAGTAGCGAAGATTTTCTGGCTGCATAATGATGACGCCGTCTGCCACGTGTTCACGGAGGAACTGGCGCAGCCGGTCTATTCTTTCTCCAATCATGCTATCACCTGATTTTTTCAGTCTACACCTTATCATATCATATAACAGAGACGTTGAAAAGGAAAAATTCTCACTCAATCCGTTCCGGACGATGCGAATACAGCTTCCCGCTCTGTTTCCGTTAGAGGACGCCATGCACCGGGCGTCAATGCCCTGTCGAGAATGACTTTACCGATGCACATACGATGCAATGCTTCTACTGTAAGTCCTACAGCAGCACACATACGTTTGACCTGATGGAATTTTCCCTCCTGCACAGTGATGGTCAACTCCTGTTCTCCCGACCGGACCGCTTTTGCCGGCAGACAGACTAATCCATCGTCCAGGACCAGTCCTGCGGCGAAGCGTTCCCCTATATCTTCAGGGATACATCCGGCTACGCGGGTTATATATACTTTGGGAACATGCTTTTTGGGAGATGTGATGCGATGAGCCCACTGTCCATCATTGGTGAGAAGCAGCAACCCCGTCGTGTCTTTGTCCAGACGCCCGACGGGAAACAGGCCGGCACCAGAAAACTGCTGGGGCAGCAGGTCGATGACCGTCTGTGCACGGGGATCTTCTGTCGCCGACAGGACACCTTCTGGCTTATAGAGCATGAGATAGTAAAATTCTTCGTAAGATACAGCCTGTCCCTTGACCGTTACCGCATCACGGCCCGGCTGGACCTTCTGGCTGCTGTCTCTGCAGGACATGCCATTTACGGCTACGGCGCCAGACCGGCACAGTTCCTTTATTTCTTTTCTGGTTCCCCATCCCGTATGGCCCAGTAATTTATCAAGACGTATCGTATTTGCCATGACCTTCTCCTACATGACATTATGCTGCCGCCCATACCATTGTGGTTCATACCCTTTCATCCCTTCCAGATGCTGGGTACAATTCATGAGAGTCATGACACTGCGGCTGCCATAATATTCAATAATCGTAAAAGCCGTATTATACTGCTGAAAACACCAGAGCTTGCGGAAATCCAGTTCCAGCAGGCCAAACAACAAACAGCGGATAGCTGCACCATGTGAGACGATCATAACGGAATCCCCGTCTGCATGGTGACTAAGTAACTCTTTCGTCTTGGCCGTAATACGGTCCCGCACTTCGAGGAACGATTCACCGCCCCGGGCCCGCATTTTACCTTCAGATGCATAAAAAGCTTCAATTTCTCCCGGCCATTGTTTGGTGATTTCATCATAGGTATGGCGTTCCCATACACCAAAACTGATTTCCCTCAGTTCCGGATATTGCTGTACCGGCAGCTGGTGTGGCTCTGCAATGATTTGGGCTGTCGTATAAGCCCGCGACAGCGTGCTGGTATAGATGGCATCAAAATGAATATCCTTCATAAAGCGGCTCAGGCGCCGGGCCTGTTCTATCCCTGTGGCATTGAGCGGTACGTCTGATGCGCCCTGGAACCACTGTTGGGAATTACCATCGGTTTCACCATGACGAACGAGATAAAGCTTGATCATGTACATTCGGTCCTTTCCTGTAATCTATGATGAATCCTTTCCTGCTGATAGAAGCGGGAGATTCTGGAGAAAATGGTTAATATATAGCGGCACAGAGGCCAAGTAACAACAATTCGCTGCTTTCGGTAACGGCGCCATACGTATCTCCCGTGACGCCGCCGAGATGCTTTACAATATAGGTATTGAGTATCAGGCTGGCCGCTATAGCTGTCCCTAGGAGAGTCAGGTACAAAAAACCTCCTATGAGAACAGGCGGCAGGGCTGCCAGAAATCCCAAAGCCAGGGTACGCGGCGGTGCATAGGCGGCAAAGGCCTTTCCCAACCCCTCCGGACGGGCATAGGGGAATTCCAGCACGCTCACGAGCGTGCCATAGCGTGCTGCCACTGGAATACCGAGGAGGGCCGCATAGACTGCCGGTCCTTCAATGTT
The DNA here is from genome assembly GCA_900095875.1 of Caecibacter massiliensis. Lineage (GTDB taxonomy): Bacteria > Bacillota > Negativicutes > Veillonellales > Megasphaeraceae > Megasphaera > Megasphaera hexanoica. Next base: position 122,576 of record LT608311.1, read on the forward strand.
TGCCAGAAAGCAAATTTTCAGCAATGCCAGAAAAAAGAAAGCCATGACCCCATTGGATCCGACCCGGCTGTCTTTCAGGATTTCCAGCATCCGTTCCCGGCTTCGTCCGGAAAACAGACCGTCAGCCGTGTCCATGAATCCGTCGGCGTGAAGGCCTCCCGTAATCAGGAACCAGGCAATAATGACACACACGGCCCGGTAAAACCCAGTCAGGGCCAGACCTGCAGCAAACCAGCACAGGCACAGGAACAGGCCGATACAGCCTCCCACCAGCGGAAAGTATCGCAGTGACGCGCCAAAGGCCTCATTCGTCCAGGTCAGATGCCGGGCCAACTGTATCCGCGTCAGGAACTGGAGGGCAATGAGAAAACTCGTCATGGCCGTTCCTCCCGCAATGGAAGATGGACCTGCCGGCTTTTAATTTCCATAGTAATGCCACATACACTCAGATACACCTCATCTGCTTCCGCAGCGGTATGCTGATTCAGGAAACCGATGAGATCACGGTACTGGCGGCTCACTTTTGCCATGGGGACGATGCCCGATCCCAGTTCATTGGTAACAACGACGAAGACACCATCCCTGCTCTGACGCACGGCCCGCAGCACCCCGTCCCATTCGTTCTCTGCTTCTTTCAGGATATGGGAGAAATCATCTCCGTCACGCTGCAGCAGGAAATTAGAAAAATACAGGGTCAGACAATCAAGCAGGATGTTATCAGTCTGCTGTAAAATATGGTCAATCTGATTTCCCAGTCCAGACGGTACTTCAAAGGTCTGCCACGACGCCGGACGACGGCTGCGGTGACGGGCCACCCGGTCTGCCATTTCATCATCCAGGACCCGGGCCGTTGCAATATACCCATGCCGTCCGGGACACGCCTCCAGATATTGCTCGGCAAACTGACTCTTGCCACTGCGGGCGCCTCCTGTAACCAATACAATGCGGGCCATTTTTCCTCCCCCTTTCCAGCACGATAGACATATTATACTACTGATAGGATACCTCTGCCAACACGTTTTCTCGCTGCCATAGCTGCAGGATTTGCCATGTACAGACTGTAAGTATCTTTGAAAAAAAATTTTATTTTTTCTTCAAAGATACTTGACAATACGTGTGAAATTGAGTATACTAAACAAGTCGCATGGGGGTATAGCTCAGTTGGTTAGAGCGTCACGTTGACATCGTGAAGGTCGTTGATTCGAATTCAACTATTCCCACCAATGAAACTAAGGCCGCCGGATTCCGGCGGCTTTTTTATACACATTTATAATTTGCGAGGAAATCCGATTATGACCAGTCCGCATATTACGTCCGTTTATGGCAGTGCCGAAACAGAATATACCATAAAAAAATCCCGTTTTCTCATCCATCTCAGAGAAGTGACCTGCGAAGAGGAAGCATCTGCTTTCATCGAAGCCCGGCGCAAGGAATTCTGGGATGCCCGGCACAATTGTTATGCTTATCAGATTGGTCCTGACGGCGCCATCCAGAAATCCAATGACGACGGAGAACCGTCGGGAACAGCTGGCCGCCCGATGCTGGAAGTACTGAAAAAAAACAGCATCACCAACACCGTTGTTGTCGTCACCCGCTATTTCGGCGGCATCAAGCTCGGTGCCAGCGGCCTCATACGGGTTTATAGCCATTGTGTAACCCTCGGTCTGGAAGCAGCGGAAATTGCCGACTATCTCCCTTATCAGGTCGTAAACGTTTCCTTCCCCTATTCCTTTGTGAGCGTCATAGAACGTCTGGTCCCATCGTATGCCGTGCGCATCGCAGACCGTTCCTTTGCCTCTGACGTCACATTTACTCTGGAAATTCCGGAAGAGCAGGCCGGTCCGGCAATCCAGGCCATTACAAATGCGACTAATGGCAACGCTATCTGCAAGACCGAAAAAACGAAAGTCATCCCCATCGTACGAACTTAACAAAGCCAGCAAAAAGCCCATAGATATGTACACCTTTCATCGTACACATCCATGGGCTTTTTGCTGGTTCATATTGTCCCTTCTGCACCCGTTTTTCCAAAAACTACAATCTGTAAACTACCTTCTTCTGTCCTAGTCTTTGGGAACCCAGGTCCGGTTTTTCTGGGCCTGTTCTTCTTCCCGGGCCAGCTGTTGGGATTGCAACTCTGCTTCGTACTGTTCCCGCGCAGCCTGTTCAGCCTGTTCCAGTTCTTCTTTTACTTTCGGATCTATCTTGGCATTTTTATCTTTAACCGTTTTCTGTTTTTCTGCTTCCAGAGCCTTGCGGGCTGCTTCCTGCTGGGCCGCCAGACGGTCCAGTTCTTTCTGGCGCAGTCCCTGCCGGACATCACTTTCCAGACTTACATCCGGCTGAGAATGAACATCGACGTAGACTTCAAACAGCCGGTTCCACGGGAATGTGACATTGACAGTACGGGGATCGATGCCCAGATATGTCTGGGCATACCGCTGGAGCTGTTCTTTCGTACGGCTCTGCATTTCGCTCATCACCGTCGGATAATACTTCTGCTCTGTATTGGCCTCTACCTTCTGCTGTATCCGGTAAATATAATCCCGGACATTGGCCTGATACGCCCAGTTGTCCAGATACTGGGTCGTCAGCATGCGCTGATGGGCATCGGGAGACATATACCGGGCCAGAATCCCCTGAGATATACCATATCCGACAGAATTGCTGGCTGTATTCCATCCATTATATGCCGCCAGCTGATACATCATCTTATCCTTATATAAACCATATATCAGCGTATTATCTGACCCGTTGGAAAAGGCCATATCGACGAGGCTGACTGGTATATTCTGGGCCATAGCCTTTTCTATCTGTGTGAGGAATGTCCGCGTCGAGTCCAGCATGATGGGGAAATTTTCAAAATTCCCCGATTCACGCGTCGATGTCGTAAGAGGCGTATTGACGGCCAGCAGCAGGTCCGGCTTTTCCTTGTCCGTTATCGTACCGCCGATAGCTTCAATATGTTCGGCAATCGTCTTCCCTATAGCTTGTCCGTCGTAACTCGGCACAGTCTTTTCTCCCCCGCCGAGAGGATAGATGACCGTTACTTTAGGATGATAATTATTAAAATCATTATTAGCCCGCGTAATGAGCAGCAACCCCAGCTGATCAGCTCCCGGGAACGACCCGAAACTGGTCTTCGGGATATCGGCTCCTGCTTGTTCAAGATATTTCGATTCCAGTGACGACTGGGTACGGACAGAATTATCATCATGACCGAGACTGTAATAGGTAAAGATGCCTTTTCGGGCATCACTAATGAGGCGATAGTTAATGGCCATATTCTTCTTACGGCGGCTGAACCAGTCCTGCAGATATTCGGCCGGGACGCGGCGCATGATGCTGAACCAGTCATTCCGTTCCTGCGGAGTCAATCCTTCTTCATCCATCTTTGCCTGGAGTGATGCCAGCTCATAAATGTCACTGCCGGATTTGAGATAGTAATCCGGTTCGACGCCCTTGCCACCGGCCCAGGGACTGCGCATGACTGTACTGAAAGCATAAATCGGCACTTTGCCAAACTTGCTGTGCAGGTTTTCTACCTTTTCCAGACGGGCCAGCAGAGTATCCATAGAAAGGTTATGTTTGCGCGAATCGACAAGTCCCCCATAGACCAGGGAATCCACCGACAGTACCATAGCATCGGCTTTGCCGGCATTTTCTTCTACCCATTCCATAAGCTTATCGGGAGAACCCTGGAAATTAGACCCCGATAAATACCGGTCTGGCGGAGTTATCACCGTATATCCGGCATCTTCTGCCGTACTGACCGTATAGGCAAAGTCAACGGGACGGTTGTCCTGCGGCACGTATAAAATCGTTTTGGCCAACGCTGCCGGGCCTGAACACAAACACAAAGATACGACGACAGCTCCTAAGACCTTACGAAAACCATTCAACACTATCACCTCTGACATACACAGAAATAGAAAAAATTATCAGTTTATTATACCAGATTTACCATCTGCCATGCAAATGCTTTCAAAAACGCTGTCCTCTCTTGCGCCGCTTGACTCTTGGCAGATTCCAGTGATAGCGGATGGCCAGGAGGCGGACGCCAACGGTCACAGCAAAACAAATAATGGATGCCACATCAGCTGCCTGGCCCAGGGGGATATACAGGACATAGAGGACGACGGCACCGATAAACGAAGCCGTAGCATAGACATCCTGAATCAGCGTTGCCGGGATGCGGCCTGCCAGGACATCACGGATGATACCACCACCGACAGCCGTAATCAGCCCCAGAGAAATGCACAAAACCCAATAATGGGGAAACATATAACAGCCCAGCAATGTCCCCGTGACAGTAAACGAACCGAGTCCAATGGCATCACAGAAAAGGTACAGGTTGATAGATGCATGCATGAGGCGGTGACGGCGGTGCGTATCCATATAGCGCAGGAAAAAGATAGTTACTCCCATAGTCGCAATGATCAGCCAGAAATACATACTATTCTGGAAAAAAGCCGGGGGAATGCGTCCCAGTATGAGGTCACGTACGATTCCGCCACCGACAGCAGTCGCTGCGGCCAGTACGAAAATACCAAATATGTCCATGCGCCGCAAAACGGCAACCAGTGCACCCGACAGGGCAAAGGCCACGGTCCCCAGAATATCGAAAAGCTGCCACCAGAGTGATTGCATTATATTCCACCATCCTGTACAATAAAATCAGTGTATCTGATAGTAACCTACCATGAATGCAAAAAAGAATCAAGGATATCATTATGACAAAAGATGAATTTTATATGGGGAAAGCCCTGGAAGAAGCCAAAACAGCCTATGCCGTCGGTGAAATCCCGATTGGCGCCGTCATTATTTATCAGAAGAAAGCTATTGCCCGGGCCTACAATCTGCGGGAAAGCCTGCCCTGTGCCACCGCCCATGCAGAACTGCTGGCTATCGAAAAAGCCTGCCGCGCCCTCGGCCGGTGGCGCTTATCGGGCTGTACGCTCTATGTCACCTGTGAGCCCTGTCCCATGTGCGCCGGAGCCATCGTCAACAGCCGTCTGGACCGGGTAGTCTACGGCTGCGCCGACCCTAAGGCAGGTGCCGTACGGTCCCTGTTCCAGCTGGCAGACAGTCCGCTTCTCAATCACCGGGCTTCCATTACAGCCGGCGTCCGCGCCGATGAATGCGCCGCACTCCTCAAAGATTTCTTCCGAAAAAAACGAAAAAAAAGTGATTCTGGACAGCCCTGAGATAATCGTCATAACAGACGAAACATAAGGCAAAGGACCATGCATGATAGCCGAAGACTTCATGCATGGTCCTTTATTGTATGTACTATGAACGCTGCTTCTTATTCCAGATTTTTCGTGAGCAGCTGGTTGACAACTCCCGGGTTAGCCCGCCCCTTAGTCTGTTTCATGACCTGTCCGACGAGGAAGCCGATAGCTTTCTTCTTACCTGCTTTATAGTCGGCGACAGACTGCGGATTGGCCGCAATGACCGATTTGACGATTTCTTCAATAGCACCAGTATCGGTAATCTGTACCAAGCCCTGTTCTTTGACGACATCATCGGCAGACTTGCCGCTGGACCACATTTCCGGCAGGACTTTCTTGGCAATCTTACCGGAAATCGTACCTTTGGCAATGAGTTTGAGGAGACCTGCCAGCGCCGCCGGACGGACCGGAGCCTGATCGGCCGTTACGCCTTCTTCATTGAGTTTTTTGGCAAACTCGCCGAGCATCCAGTTGGAAGCCGTCTTGGCGTCGATTCCTTCTTTGACGACATCTTCAAAATAGTCGGCTGTCTGTTTTTCCAGTGTCAGGAGATTGGCATCGTATTCGGGAAGTCCCAGTTCATCCTGGAAGCGCTGGCGCCGTGCGTCCGGCATTTCCGGTAATTCAGCCCGTACTTTTTCAATATATTCCTTCGATACTTCGATAGGAATCAGATCCGGTTCCGGGAAATAACGGTAATCGGCATCGCCTTCTTTGACACGCTGCAGGACCGTAATACCCTTGGCTTCTTCCCAGCCGCGGGTCGCCTGCTGGATTGTGCCGCCTTCATCGAGAATCTGGGCCTGACGGACCGCTTCGTATTCAATCCCCTTCTGGACACCACTGAAGGAATTGATATTTTTAATTTCCGTCTTCGTCCCCAGTTTATCACTGCCGACGGGGCGTACGGAAATATTGGCATCACAGCGCATGCTGCCTTCTTCCATACGGCAGTCAGATACGCCGAGATACTGCATGATAGAACGGAGTTTTTCCAGATAAGCCCGGGCTTCTTCCCCACTGCGCAGATCCGGTTCGGATACGATTTCCAGCAGGGGCACGCCGGTACGGTTGTAATCGACGAAGGTCGTATCCGATGTGTCGATAGAAGCGCCGCTATGGACCAGTTTACCTGCATCTTCTTCCATATGGATACGGGTCAGATGAACGCGGCGTGTCTTGCCCCCGACTTCGATATCGATATAGCCATTGAGGCAGATAGGCAGATCATATTGGGATGTCTGGAAATTCTTTGGCAAATCGGGATAGTAATAATTCTTACGGTCGAATTTGCTGAACGGCAGGATATCGCAGTGAAGTGCCAATCCGGCCTTTACGGCATAATGGAGAACTTCCTTATTGAGAACAGGCATGCTTCCCGGAAGGCCCAGGCAGACCGGGCATACGTGCGTATTGGGCTGGGCACCGAATTCAGTGGAGCAGCCGCAGAAAATTTTTGTTTTTGTTTTCAGTTCGACATGGACTTCCAGGCCGATAACGGATTCATATTTCATCAGAGTTCAACCTCCCCCATGGGCAGCGGCTTCTTCAGGTCCGTGCGGTTTTGTTCAAATGTATAGGCAACGCGCAGCAGTGTTTCTTCATCAAGAGCCTTGCCAATGAGCTGCATGCCAATGGGAAGACCGTTCTTGAAACCACAGGGAATGCTGATGCCCGGAAGGCCGGCCAGATTCAGTGTAACTGTGCAGACGTCACCCAGATACATGGCCAGGGGATTATTGTCATTCTGACCGATTTTAAATGCCGTATCCGGCGCGGTCGGCGTAAGCAGGACATCACAGGTGCGAAGGGCATTGTCGAAATCCTGTTTTACCAGAGTACGTACTTTCATAGCCCGCAGATAATACGCATCATAGTAACCGGAACTGAGGACATACGTCCCCAGCATAATGCGGCGTTTTACTTCCGGTCCAAACCCTTCGGTACGGGTCTTGCGGTACATATCGACAATGTCCGTGCCATCTGCCCGGAATCCGAATCCAACACCGTCGTACCGTGCCAGATTGGAACTGGCTTCTGCCGGAGCGATAATATAGTAGGCAGCCAGACCATATTTCATATGCGGCATTTTGACCGGCACAATTTCAGCACCGAGCTTCTTATAGGTATCAATGGCTTCTTCCAGGGCTTTGCGGCACTGGTCATCCAGGCCTTCTACAAAGAATTCTTCCGGAACGCCGATTTTCATGCCTTTGACATCATTGATCAGTGCTTTTTTATAATCTTTCTTTTCCTGTGGGATAGACGTCGAGTCCTTCGCATCGTGCCCTGCAATGGCATTGAGGACGATGGCGCAGTCTTCTACGTCATTGGTAAATGGCCCAATCTGGTCAAGAGACGAGCCGTAAGCGACCAGACCATAACGGGAAACGAGACCATATGTCGGTTTGAGGCCAACGAGGCCACAGTAGGCAGCAGGCTGACGAATCGATCCGCCCGTATCCGAACCAAGTGACCAGACGGCTTCCCCAGCTGCTACGGCAGCGGCCGAACCGCCGGATGATCCGCCTGGTACATAATCCAGATTCCAGGGATTATGGGTAATCTGATAAGCCGAATTTTCCGTTGAACTGCCCATGGCAAATTCATCCATATTGGTCTTGCCAAGGCTGATATAATCGAGGGCATTCAGTTTTTCAATGACCGTCGCATTATAGGGCGATTTAAAATGTTCCAGAATTTTCGAGCCACAGGTCGTATTTTGTCCGGCAACGCAGATGACATCCTTAATAGCTCCCGGTACACCGGCCATATCCGCAATAGCTTCCCCGGCAGCGATTTTCTTATCGACTGCGGCGGCTGCTTCCAGTGCATTTTTCCGGTTGTCAGATAAAAAGGCTTTGATATCCGGTTCCACCGTGTCTTTACGGGCAATAAACTTTTCTGTCAGCTCCACAGCAGATATTTCTTTATTTACGAGTTTATCATGCAGTGCATGTATGGTTAATGCTTCCACAATATCCCTCCTCAATCCTGAATGACTTTGGGAACTTTAAAATAGCCATTTTCCGGTTCCGGCGCATTAGAAAGCGCTTTTTCATTGGATAAGGACGGCTGGGGCACATCGTCGCGCATGACATTGCGCATAGATACAGCGTGAGCCGTAGGCGCTACATCCGTGATATCAACCTGATTTAACAGGTCCATATAAGCCAAAATGTCATTCAGCTGTTTCCCGACTTCTTCAATCTGATCGTCTTCGATATTAAGACGGGAAAGCAGTGCGATTTTCTTTATTTCTTCAGCACTGATTTTCATACGGACACTCCTTGTACTAATAATAATATTCAACAATCTAGATTATACCCCATATTGTGCCTCTTGTCATCTGCAGGACAAAAAAATCAGGAGCCGCTTATAATAAACGAACTCCTGATTTTTTACGGTTCTATTTTGAGAAAATGTTCTCAGAATACCTGAAAATGCAATTCTTATTTCTTTTCCCAACTTGTTTTTTCAGGATGGGAGCAGCAGGACGGGCAACTGCCACTGCAGGAACCACTGCTGCCACAACAGCTGGTCGTTCCCTTGAACAGCCCCCGGATATGACGGCCGATGTAAAACGCAGCTGCCAATACTACAAGTGCCACAATAATCGTTGCAATGCTCATACAAGATCACAACCTTTCTCTATCGTTTCATTCGGTGATACTGGTATATACTTAGGACGCCTTCCGGCGCCCTAAGTATATCATTATTCCCATTATAAAATCAATAGTTAATTTCAAAAACGAGAATGGTGAATCGCATTCGTATTATACACCCAGTCCGGCAAAGAGTGCCAGATGATAGGTAATAAAACCACCAATATAAGCAAATACGAGGCACATGCCATCGACGGCGAGGAGCATTTTCCAGGAACCGGTTTCACGTTTGATGACGGCCATTGCTGCAACGCAGGGCATGTACAGCAGGCAAAATACCATCAATGAGAGGGCTACGGCCGGATTGAAGTCCGGGTCGTCTCTCAGGTAAGCGACGATGCCCGATTCATGCGTATCATCACCACCGACGCTGTAAATCGTACCCAGTGTCGAAACCATAACTTCCTTGGCAGCCGTGCAGGCAATGAGGCCTACGCCGATTTTCCAGTCAAAGCCAAGGGGCTGGATAACCGGTTCGACGAAATGGCCGATGCGGGCCGCATAGGACTGTTCCAGTTTTTCGGCATTCTGCTGGTCTTCGAGTTTGGCTGTTGCATCATCGGCTTCTGCTTTGGCATCAAACAAAGGCAGAGCCTGTGCAAATACAGTCGGGTTCTGTTCCTGGAGATCGGCAAAGCTGTCTGGGTATTTACCCATGAACAGCGTATTTTCTGCTTCTTCCGAATTCTTGACCTGATCTTCAACAGAACTCAGAGCCGCAGCCGGATTCAGGGAGTTACCTGTATCCGCTTCGTCTTCGTCGGCTTCATCGGCTGCTTCGTCAGCTGCTGCTACCATGGCTTCATACATATCGTTCAATTCAGCATTATCTTCTATGTCAGAAAGGCCATACCCGGTCAGGATGCTGGCTTGAGTTTCTTCCATCTGGGCCGTTACGGCTTCTTTGGCCGCATCGTAATCCTGGCTGTATTCTACATCCATCGGATAGGCCGTGAGGAACCATACCAGAATGGAAGCGCCAAGAATGAATGTACCGGCTTTTTTGAGGTACAATACGGTGCGTTCCCACATATGGGTCAGAACGCCTTTGAGCGTCGGGATATGATAAGGCGGCAATTCCATGACAAACGGTTCCTGTTCGCCCTTAAACGCTGTATGGCGGAGTACCAGCGCGACGCATACGGAAACGATAATCCCCAGCAGATATATGCCGAAGAGGACCGTACCGCCGTGGCCGGAAGCACCGAAGAAAGCCGCAATCAAAAGTGTATACACAGGCAGGCGGGCACCACAGCTCATAAAGGGGCAGGCCATAATGGTGACCAGACGGTCTTTTTCATTGTCCAGTGTACGGGCAGCCATAATACCAGGAACGTTGCAGCCAAAGCCAAGGATCATCGGTATGAACGATTTCCCATGGAGGCCCAGGGCACGCATGGCCCGGTCAATGAGGAAAGCTGCACGGGCCATATATCCCGTGTCTTCCAGCAGACTGATGAATAAATACAACAGTACAATAAGCGGTACAAATGAAAGTACAGAACCGACACCGCCGATGACGCCATCAACGACGAGGGAACGAAGCTGTTCGTCTTCAATCACATCATTGCACCAGTCACCGAGCATGCCAAAGCCTGTATCCAGCCAGTCCTGAGGATATGCGCCAAGATTGATGACGACAACGAACATGAGCCACATGAGGCCGAGGAAAATAGGAATGCCCAGGAAGCGGTTTGTCAGGACACTATCGATTTTATCCGACAGGGAGTCCGTCGTACCCGGTTTAATAACGGCATTATTATAGGCCTGTACAGCAAAACGGTGGCGGTATTCAGCAAAGCAGAATTCCAGATCTACTTTATTCTTCAAGGAATCCCGCAGCGTATGGGCCATGGCCAGGATGCCTTCCGTTCCATCGATGGCCTTTACCTTGCTGACGACATCACTGTCATTTTCCAAAAGTTTGATTGCCAGCCAGCGTACAGGATACTGGATAATGCCTGTCTTCTGGATCATATCTTCCAGGCTGGTGATGGCTGGTTCCAAGTCGGGGCCGTAATCGACGTTTGCGTTCTTTACCGTTTCTTCTTTCTGGGCTACATTCATGACGGCTTGCAATAATTCCTGGGTCCCTTTATTTTTACTGCCTACGAGAGGAACCACTGTAGCTCCCAGCTGTTCACCCAGTTTTTTCAAATCGATTTGGGCACCCATGCGTTCGGCAATATCCATCATGTTCAGACCGATGACAACAGGCCGCCCCAATTCAATGATTTGGGCTGCCAGATACAGATTCCGTTCCAGGTTAGAAGCGTCCAAGACGTTTACGATGATGTCCGGTTTTTCATTAATAATAACATTTCTTGCAACGACTTCATCCAGAGAACGGGCTGTCAAGCTGTACGTACCGGGAAGATCGACGAACAAAAGGCTATGATTGTCATAATTGCAACGGCCTTCCTTCTTTTCTACCGTAACACCGGGGTAATTGCCGACATGCTGTTTTGCACCCGTAATATTATTAAAAATTGTCGTCTTTCCGCAGTTCGGATTGCCGGCGAGGGCAACCTTGATAGTTCCTGCATTATCCATGACTACTAATGACCTCCTCCGACAGCTACACTGATCATAGCTGCTTCATTCTTTCTCAGTGCCAGCGCGGTCCCTTTGACCTTGACTTCAACGGGGTCGCCCAAAGGCGCAACTTTTACTACTGTGATATGGGATCCCTTGACGACGCCCATATCAACGAGACGATGCTGAATATTCCCATGTCCTTTCAGTGCTTCTACTACACCGCTGACACCGGGTTTCATATCCGCCAGTTTGACAATGTTCATGATCTGACACCTCCTTTACCACTGTCCATTGCCCATATTACAGGCCCGGACGGCGGATGCCGTTCAGGCCTGTAATGGAGATTTACAATGCACATCGCTCAGCACGAGCCTGTAATATAGACTTTAAAGCGCTTGAACTGCTCGTATGGGAACGAACGACTTCTACGTTCTTGCGCTGAGCTTCCTTCACAGCACAATGTACCATTCTATGGGACACGGTACTCGTAAACAGTACTACCAGATCGGGCGAACCGATTTTTGATTTGAAATCGCTTGGTACCTGGGTAAATACTTTTGCCTTATAATCAAACTTTTTACAAATACTTTTGTACTGGCAAACCATACAATCATTTCCACCTACAATGACAACACTCATTTACATCGCTTCCCTTCTCAGGCTCCGTAAATAATACTCACACATCCTCTCTTTATTGATAACATTATTCATTACGATATATAGTATATAAAACCACTTACTGGTTGTCAATACTTGTTTTCATTTTCATAAATTTATTAAGCAATCTATCTGTAAATTCCTTTATATAGGCCTAATTTTATAACATATTATGTAATAATGATAATATAATCGATAATTAATATAAATAAAAAGCGAAAGATATCGTAACAATATGTTACATATGATACCTTTCGCTTTTTTATTTCGTACTATATCATGAATCTATTTCTAATATCTTTGAAAATTAAAATCGTTTCACACTTCGTGCCGGACCCAGGATGCGGACACTGTTCATGACGACTGCGAGTGTAGCCGTATTGTGAATCACAGCGGCCCAAAGCGGACTGATCCTTCCCAGAGCCCCCAGCAGCATAGCTGCCGAGTTGACGACAATGGTCGCCGTAAAGTTCTGATTAATGATTTTCATCGTTTTGCGGCCAATGACCAGGGCATCATACAATTTGGACGGATCTTCCGAACGGATAGTAATGGCTGCCGATTCTGCAGCAATATCCGTCTTATTGCCACCCAGGCTGACACCGATATCAGCAAATGCAAGGGCCGGCGCATCATTAATCCCATCGCCGACCATCATGACGTTCCCCCGTTTCTGAAGCTTCATGACATAATTTGCCTTGTCTTCCGGCAGGATTTCTGCATGGTAGGAATCAATATCCATATCGCGGGCTACTTCTGCAGCCACTTCTTTCGAATCGCCAGTCAGCATAACGACTTCATCGATGCCAAGACGGCGCATCTGATTCAGCGTCTTCTTCATAGCTGGCCGTATCGGATCCTGAATGGCCATGAAACCGATAAACGCCCCATCACGTGCTACATAGAGAAGGCTCTTGCCAACGGTCTTTCCCATAGCTTCCGGCAGGCCCGTGACACCTTCTTCGTTCATGAAACGGCGGCTGCCGACGAGAATCGTACCGCCTTTATACGTTTCAAAGTCAGGCACGACGGCACGCATTCCCCGTGCCACAATCGTTTCCGATGTATCATGGGACGGCGTCGTCCATTTATGATTTTTGACGTATTTCTGGATGGCGACAGCCAGTGGATGAACTGAATGCATTTCCGCTGAAGCAGCCAGCAGGATCATTTCTTTTTCATCGACGCCAGGTGCCGTCTGAATCTGCTGTACCTGCGGAACCCCCATCGTAATGGTGCCGGTCTTATCGAGAACAATAGTATCGATATCAGCAAGATTTTCGATGTAGTTGCCGCCTTTGATCAGAATACCCTTGCGGGCAGCCACACCAATAGCCGCAGAGATAGCCGTAGCCGTAGAAAGCTTCAGGCCGCAGGAAAAATCAATGAACAACAGGTTCAAAACACGCTGCCAGTCTTTGGTCGCACCATAGACGATTGCCGCACCGATGAATGAAATAGGTACCAGCATATTTGCCATCTTATCGGCAAAGTTCTGTACCGGAGCACGTCTCGTCTGAGCTTCTTCTACGAGATGGATAATCTGGGCCAGGGATGTATCGTTGCCGACCTTTTCCACGTGAATGACCAGACTTCCCGCTTCAATGACACTGCCCGCGTAGACGAAAGAGCCCTTCTGCTTGATTGCCGGATTCGATTCGCCGGTAATGGAGGCCTGGTTTACCGCGGCATTGCCACTTACGACACGCCCGTCAACACATATCTTTTCGCCGAGGTGAACTGCGATGTGATCACCTGGTTTTAACGATTCTACGGGGACTTTCTTTTCTTTTCCCTGTTCGATAAGCCATACATCACGCTGATCCAGCCGTAACAAGCCTGAAATCTGTTTGCGTGCCCGTTCTGCCGCATATTCTGTCAGCATTTCTGCCCCGTTGGATAAAGCCAGAAGAGTCAGGCTGGATTCGGGCTTCCCTGCCAGGACGGATGCAACGACAGCTGTCGCCGTCAACGTATCGGCATTGGCCTGATGTTCGCGTACGACACCAAGAACACCGTTTTTAATGAACCGGCGGGCAATGAACAGGGTAAAGAGCCGGCGGAACAAAAGAATGCTATCGTAAAATGCCGGATTGGTTTTGCGCAGGATATTCATGGCAATAAATCCACCAACAGACAGGATTGCTTCCCGTTTATAGGAAGCAATATCCAAATCTTTTCGTTCTTCCCGTTTTGCACCATACGTTTTTTCAAAGCTGTGGAGCAGCGGCAGAGCCGAGCGGGGATCAAACGGCCGTCTATAATACAGAGTAACCAGCCGGCCGTCAGTCGAGGCCGCTACGACACCTCGCAGCTGGCGCAGCCGCACTCCCAGCAGAGGACGGATCCGGGCAGGGATTTCTGCATGGAGCCGTAACTTGGTACACATATACATAACAATCACTTTCCTCTCAAAAGGCTGTACGCCCACCATAAGAGCTGCGGACCAGACGCCCGTTCATTCATCGCGATAGTCCGGCGCAGTCCCCGTATAATGAATATGAGGGAAACCAGCGCTTTCAAGTCAAGCAGATGACCTGTACTGTCCGATACTCCCTGATTGAACATACGGCAGACATCAGCAGCGGTATGACGGAAGTCTGATTCGACTTTCTGTTCCATCGTTTTAGCTTCGTCCAGTTCTTTCATCAGCTCTTCCCCCGGTAAGGGAACAGAAAAAACCTGTTCACTCAACACCTTTTCGACCGTATCGAGCGTTTTTTCATCCCCCAGGAGGAGGATACTGCCCGTTCGGGGATTGATTTCAACACGGCGGATGCCCGACATTTTATACAGACATTGTGCCAGGAGGCCGGCCAGGGCCTGATTGCGTACGAGGCTTCTGGCATAATAACGGCGTCGTCCCGGACTTTGGGATGCCCGACTAAAAAACGGTAAAACAGGAACAGGCCGGGAATCTGGTATAGTGTTGTGGGCGACGCCTGAATGGCCGGAGTTACTAAAAAATTGGTGAATCGACTTACCAATAGAGGCACCAATCATGAATCCTGATACATAAGACACGTTGTTATCTCCTTTCTATGCGCTTGACGACGTATTGTTCCACTTTCGCCAATTCGTGATTTGTCCGGAGCAGGCCAGGCTGATATTTGATTAATACGGAACCGGTCACCATATTGACTTCAACCGAGTCTATTTCATGATAACTGGAAATATACGCATATACCTGCCGGCACAATCCGGCATTACCTATCAGCCGCTTGCTGTAGAGCCGGATACGGCCTGGAATATAAGAAGATATCTGCACAGACCGCATAATAATATCCCATTTTGAAAATGGCAGCATATTCTGTTTACCTTTCACAAATTCTGATATCACAAGAAAAAGAGACTGTCCCAGGAGGGCGAGACAGTCTCTTTTCTTCTGATTATTTAGCCTGTGCTGCTTCCTGTGCGGCAATCATATCTTCGAGTTCTTCTTTTTGACGCTGTAATTCAGCAACAGGAACTGTAGCCGATGCTGCTGTAGCAGCCGGCTGCTGCAGAGCCAGTAGCTGCTGTTCTCTTTCGACCATCAGTTTATATCCGAAAATACCTGCCAGTACACCCACGCCTAAGCCAATCCAAAAATCCTGATTCTGAAACATAGGGACATCTCCTTTTATCCGGCTCCATCTTTCCTGAGAATTACGAAGCTGTTGTTGTGAAATTGATAACTTTTTACATTAATTATTATATATGAAATCGGTAATTACTGTCAATATTGTGATATTATGTTTTTAAATTTTTTGAACGCCCTTGATATACATGTATTTTATCGCCTTGTCTTCGGAGATACGTTTATGTGCCTTATTATGCATTATATAATTTTAGATTTATTTATCAATATCTTCTAGCTTGAAGGTTTTATATGAACCTTAATAAATACCTGCCCAGTTTACTGAATCCAGTTTACTGAATAATATTATTATAATAAAAATATCATCTTGACATCTGCCATCAGACAGCGTATGCTAATAGCATAAAACAAATGAAGATATGTTCATATGTTTAAATGTTAGAAATGAAGTTTATATACTATACTAATCAAAGAAGGTGCTTGAGATGGAAAAAGTATTTGTTTTAAAAGGGCTGGACTGCCCGAACTGCTCCGCTAAGATTGAAAAAGAGGTAGGCGAATTGGAAGGCATTACTTCCTCTACGGTAAATCTCATGAAACAGACTCTGACGATTACGCTGGATGAGGACCGGGCCCGTACGATAACTCCCATCATCGAATCAATCGTACATACACACGAACCTGATGTAGAGGTGCAGGAACAGTCAGAAGCATCTCCGGGCTGCAGTGAGGAGAATGAAAATACGCGAAACCGCATCATCCGCCTGGCCGCCGGCGCCATCCTGTATGCCATCATCATGGTCCTTCATTCCTTTTACTCTTTTACCGGTATGACTTACCTGGCAGGACTCATAGCCGCCTATTTTATCCTGGGCTATGACGTTCTCTGGCAGGCATTGCGCAATATCACCCATGGCCGGATTTTCGATGAACATTTCCTCATGAGCATTTCCACCATCGGAGCCTTTGGCATCGGCGAATATCCGGAAGCGGTTGCCGTCATGCTGTTCTACCAGATTGGCGAATGGTTCCAGGACCTAGCTGTAGACCGGTCCCGCCATTCCATTGCCGGGCTCATGGATATCCGCCCGGACATCGCTCATATCCGGCATAACGGAAAAGAAATCACCGTAACCCCCGATACAATCGCAGTCGGTTCGACGATTATCGTCCATCCGGGCGAACGGATTCCCCTGGATGGCCAGGTCATCAGCGGCAGTTCACTTCTCGATACGCGGGCACTGACAGGAGAATCGGTTCCCCGCCGTGTTCACAGCGGAGATACAGCCCTTTCCGGATGTATTGCCAAAGACGGAGTCATCGAAATTAAAGTCAGCCACACCTTTGGAGAATCGACGGCCAGCAAAATCATTGACCTCGTACAGAATGCTGCCAGTCGCAAAGCGCCAACGGAACGGTTCATTACCCGGTTCTGCCGGTATTACACGCCGTTCGTCGTTTTCAGTGCGCTGCTCCTCGGTCTGGTCCCTCCCCTCTTCTTCGGTGGTCTCTGGGCCGACTGGCTGATCCGTTCCTTTATATTCCTCGTCATTTCCTGCCCCTGTGCATTAGTCATCTCTATTCCTCTGACCTTTTTCAGCGGTATCGGAGCTGCTTCCCGCAAAGGGATTTTAGTAAAAGGCAGCAACTATCTGGAAGCCCTGACCCAGCTCGGTACGGTTGTTTTCGATAAGACTGGCACACTCACCAAAGGCGTATTCTGCGTCACGGCAATCGATTCCACTGACAATTTTTCCAAAGACACGGTCCTTCATCTTGCAGCACTGGCGGAATCTCAATCCCGCCATCCCATTGCCCAGTCTATCCGCCAGGCCTGGAAAAATCCGATTGATACGACGACTTTATCAGATTATCAGGAATTATCCGGTCTGGGAATCTGCGTCGTCTACAGAGGAAAAGAAATTCTGGCCGGCAATGAAACGCTGCTCTATCAAAAGCACATCACGTTTACTCCCAGTCCGGCAGCTGGAACCAAAGTGTACATCGCCTATGGCGGATCGTACGCCGGATGCCTGCATATCACCGACGAAATCAAAGAAGACAGCCGGCAGGCTATCCAGGGACTCAAAGATGCCGGCGTCTCCCAGACGGTTATGCTCACAGGAGATGCAGAAGACATTGGCCGGACCGTTTCCCAAAAACTGGGACTGGATACCTATTATGCCCAACTGCTGCCACAAGATAAAGTAGACCGGCTGGAAGAGCTGGATGCCCACAAGCAGATTGGAAAGAAATTAGCCTTTGTCGGCGACGGCATCAATGATGCGCCCGTACTTGCCAGAGCGGATGTAGGCATTGCCATGGGCGGTCTCGGATCCGACGCAGCTATTGAAGCGGCCGATGTCGTCCTCATGACCGATGAACCCTCCAAGCTGGTGACAGCTATCCGCGTAGCAAGAGCAATTAAAGGCATTGCCTGGCAGAATATCGTCCTGGCACTGGGTATCAAGGGATTGCTCCTCATTCTGGGCGCGCTGGGTATGGCCACTATGTGGGAAGCCGTATTTGGCGACGTAGGCGTCATGATTCTGGCAGTACTCAATTCCATGAGAGCCCTGCGGGCATAAATAATACATTGAAGCACAAAATACGGAGCTGGATCCTGATGAGTTCGTTTCAGGAGACAGCTCCGTATTAATACGTGCAGCTACAGGCCGGCAGGCAGCCGGCCTGTAAGCGTTTATCCGGCAGGGAACCCTTTGCGGCGGGCGTGGGATGCCGCATAGCGGATATAAGGTCGAAGCGGTTCCAATGCCGCTCCTTTTTCCGGATCATACACGATCAGCAGAAAACCGGTCCGGGAATTCATGTCCAGATGACCAATCTGACGGAAGGCTTCTAATGTTTCCCACAAAACCTTCTTGTATCCTTCCTGTCCTTTTAGTTCCCGGATATACAGGCGTATGCGTCCCGGTATGTAAAAAACGACTTCTCCATGTCCGGGAAAGGGGTTTCTTACACAGGGCAGTCTGTCCAATACATCTGGCCGCGGCAACACCGGTTTTCTGACCGGCAGAACCGGTTTACAGGCCCATGCCCCAAGCATCGCTTTCCGGTTCTGAAATGCGTGAATTAGTGAAAGACCTGTCAGTGCCATACCAAAGGCAATATGTGCCTGTTTAGATCCGGCAACCAGGGATCCAATCGTACCGGCAAGAGAAATGGTCAGAGGCAGTCCCAATGATATCCGTTTCATCGTATCCCTCCTTGCTGGCCTTTATGCCAGCTAGCAAAATAACCGGTGCAGCCAGGCTGTCACCGGTTATATAGACTAAATATTACTGCTGCGCTTCCTGTGCGGCAATCATGTCTTCCAAAGCTTCTTTCTGACGCTGCAGTTCTTCCAGGGACGGTGTACCAGCGGCTGCCGGTGCCGGCTGCTGCAGGGCAAGAAGCTGCTGCTGTCTCTGCTGCATGAGCTTATACCCAAAGATACCTGCTACGACGCCAATACCTAAGCCAATCCAAAAATTCGTATTCTGAAACATAAAAATCCTCTCCTAACTACAGATACAACATATAAAAATAACAGGAATACACAAATCCCCTTATCTTCTTTATTATAGTCGCGCAAGTAAATGAATGTCAATAACAAAATACGCCTTATTTTTTCATAAATCTTTTTGTTGTTGTTTTATATATTTATTAATTTATATATTTAAATATTTATTATAGTGGATTTTTATAGTTAAATTTGCATAATTATCATTTATTATTGAATAGTATACACAGTGTAAAAATATATTTTATGTTAAATTAAATAAATGATTATCATAAACATTTATTTAATGCAGTAGACAGACGCTCCGATCTCTGCGTATAATCCGCTTCTAGTTTATGGATATATATCAAAATAAAGCCCGCATCCGATTGATTTATATATTGGTTTATGATAATTAATATCGTAAAATTCTTTTTTTACGGCTTTAATCCACATTGTATCATGTTATTTTGATATTTTATCTCAAATAACTATTGACATCGGTTATCATAATTGGTATAGTAACTATGGCCGAAAAATACAGGAAGGAGGACTGACATGAACATCGATCATTTACTCGTTACATACTGTGCACCGACACTGGCCCGTCTGAAAATAGGTGCACTGCTCTGTCTTCACCGGGAAGGAACAACGGAAGAATATGAAACCAGCGTCGCCCAGTATAACCGTCAGTATAATAGTAAAGGGCTATATTTCCGCATTCTCTATCAGTGCCCCCAGCGGACACTATTATACGTCTTTCGTCCGGAAATGGTAGAAGCTTATACCCGGAAATCTTATATTGCACGGTTTCTCCAGTCATATGGATATCATCCGTACAGCAGCATATCTCAACTTTTAGATCATCTCTCCCAGCGCTTCCAGGAAGATGGCTGTTTTCCACACGAATCAGGAATATTCCTGGGGTATCCTCTCGCCGATGTGCTGGGGTTCATTACAAACAAAGGTAATCATGCCAAGCTGTGCGGTGAATGGAAAGTATATGGCGATGTTCGTCAGGCCGCCGCCTTATTTCATGCCTATACGTGCTGCCGCAAAGATTATATGGACCGCTTTGCCATCGGCACGACATTAGAAAAGCTCATCGTAGCATAAGGAGGACTCAATTATGGTAGAAATCGCATATTGGAGTGGTACAGGAAACACAGAAGCTATGGCACAGGAAATCGCCGCCGCTGTTAAAGCCGCCGGTGCTGATGTAGAAAGTGTACTGATGGAAGATACGACCCCCGATGCCGTCGCTCAGCATGACGTCATTCTCCTGGGTTGCCCTGCTATGGGTTCAGAAGAATTGGAAGACAGTGTGGTCGAACCATTCTTTACGGCCATCGCTCCCAAATTAAATGGTAAAAAAGTGGGCCTCTTCGGTTCCTATGGCTGGGGAACCGGCGAATGGATGGACACATGGAAACAGCGCGCCCAGGACGCCGGCGCTGTCGTATTTGGTACGGCTATCGTCAATGAAACACCCGATAATTCAGAAGAATGCGCTGCTCTCGGCAAAGCAGCAGCCGCTCAATAACAAGATTCACCGGGCCGACTCCTTTTTTTCTCATATAGAAACGGGACTGACACAGAATACGATTCTGCATCAGTCCCTTTTTTATCAGCGCAAGAAAAGGTCTTTGACTTCTATATCGGGATGATGATACTGGTCTTCCCGGGAAATAGCGTGTCCATGAACCAGGATACCTCCCGATGGACACCAATGGGCACAGGCCATGCACGATACACACTGATCACCTGCACGGGCTTTCCCATTCTTTATAGTGATATTATGCATAGGGCAAAGACGCTCACATATCCCGCACCCGGTACAGGCCTCTATATCCACGCTGATGGCAAAGCGCCGTTTTCCCATGTGCCGGACAAGCTGCATGGCCATAAGCGATCCCGTCAGAGAGCGCTTTACTTCGTCCGTATTGACCGTTCTGGCCCGTACGGCTGTAGCAATAGATACTAATTTTTTCCGGGCTGTTTCAAGACGGCTCAAATCATACGTCACGCCCTTTTTCCATGTAGCTGTACTATTGGCAATCATAGGCACTGCCCGCCCATACGACAGGTGGCAGCGTTTCCGTTCCAGAATTTCCTGCAGATTGTACAAGGAATTGCCGGGTGTACTGCCACAAGTAGCTACCGCATAAAAATAGGTCGAAGGTGCAAACCGTGTATATTCTGCAAATTCCCGTACGGGATCAGGCAGATCACCAAAATAAACGGGAAATACGAAACCGATGACTTTATCCTGAATTCCCCTGCACGTGCCACAGTGAGCCGTCAGATCTACCACATGAACAGCCGTATCCCCCGTCTCTCTGGCCAAAAACCGCGCAGCGCTCAACGAATTACCTGTGCCGGAAAAATAAAGTATCATTTTCCTTCACCTCATTACATTTGATTTTGTCACGTTCTGTTTTAGTGTTACTTTTTCTTAACTATAGTATCACTATAACACATATGAATACAAAATTCCATATATTTCACTACATATGGTCATGTAATCGTGGTGATTACCTTGATTTTTCTATTTTTCTGCTCCTTCCTTCACGCAATAACAGGTCCGGATACACAGCTTCATTGCTGATGAATCATCGTATTGGCGATATCCCTGATTTCCGGCAGCCGCTCCCGCAGCCGTTTCAGGACGGCGTCGGTTTCATCGCAGTCTACCTCCAATAGTTTCAGCGCCGTACGCAGACAGATTCCGCTGTACCGGCCGGCATCAACGGAAGTAGAAAAGCCGAACTGGATGACATAACTCCGCATAGCTCCCTTAATCAGGAGGGACCGGAGAAATACGTCCTCACGGGAAAGAGTCAGACTGTCACCAAAAATCTGTATGGTCATTTCCGTCAGATGATTCGTTACTTTTTCAAAAATGACCGGTGAGGTATAGCCTTCATAATACGTTTCCCGTACCAGCTCATTCATACGGACCGCTTCAAACTCGACCTGACACAGGGCAGCATAGCGGAACGCCGGCGATTCGTCATGAAAATGCTCACCAATGAGATAGTTGCACTGACTGAACAGAGATAATACGAGAGACTGAAAAATATCTTCCTTATTCTTAAAAAAATAGTAAATACTGCCCGTCAATACGCCTGACTCTTCGACGATCTGACGGATGGTCGTCTTTTTATATCCCTGATGAACAAATAAGTCCTTTGCCGTCGCCAGGATGCGCTGCCGCACACCATTCATATTCTCCCGATTCTTTTTCGTCATCCTCACCGCCTTGAACGCGTTCAATATTACAAATATAGTGTAAAATGAAACAGGAAAGTTGTCAAGAAAAAAGGCCTGCCGTTAAAAAATTGAACAGGTCTCAAAAAACCCCGCTAAAAAGAATCACCATGCGGGGCCTTTTTTGATAAACCTATTCTTTTTTCCTACCTATGCGATGGAGCAGTCTCTTCTTTATTGCTTCTTTACCATAAGAAACGAAGTCCTGCATTGAATTGCCATTTTGTTGTTACATCCCCACCAAAAGACTTTTCAACGTCTCCATAAAAAACAGTATTGTCCGTCAGGGAAACTTTACCACCAATTCCAAAGGTATACCACGTATCTCCGCCATCACAATGCTGATAATAGGAGGCATCGGTTCCCCAAAGGGCCATGTCCCAATCTCCGGAAAATTCATGGAGAGCATTGAATTTTAAGTAAATCTGGTTGGGTTCCTGTCCTTTTGCTGTAGCAAAAGATTTGCCCAGGCGGAACCCCAGTCTGCCAATCAGGCTGTCTTCTCCATCATCATGTACTTTAACACCATTCGATAACGTATAGTCACTTCCACCAGATTTGCCATATACCAGCTGAGATTGCGGCTCGATGAACCATTTACCGCCCATGTCGAACTTACGGCCATATTCGGCACTAACCATCCAGGCATAATCCGAATAGTCCGCATCTGCCGCTTTCATGCCATCATGGTAAACATTGTATTTGTTGTTATAATGGCTGTAGGACAAGACATAATCCATATAATGGCCTTTGCTGCCAGCCCAGCCAGCATACAAGGAGCCCCCATAATTACGCATATCGCCATCTCCATGATGATAGTCTACATCGCCCATGGCACTGTGAAAAGCTCCGCCGATGTGCCATTTACCATTCTGATTATCGGCCACAGTCCGGTCGTAGCCTAATTGATAGAAGTTCCAACGATAGTTGTAATGACCATATTTATCCGATTCCGTTTCCCCAGATTTCATGCGGAACCAGACACCATCTTCCGTGTCACTATAGTCCCGCAATTCACCAAGACGCTGGTTCAATGTGTCGATGTTCCGGTGCGATAACAAATCACCATGTACGGCAGAGGCAGAGGCTACAGGAATCTTGATATTATCCGTCGGATTTTCAGAATAATCGACAAAATACCAGTCATTGCCGTTAGTCCCAAACCGTTCAGACACAATATTCTTATCAATGACCGGCGTATAATCAAACAGGGCCCCATCTGAAATATCCGAAGTTTTAGTAATCGCTTTAAAAGTAATGCCAGCAGCGGCATCGGCAAAGCGGACCGGGTTATCAGGGCTGACGCCTTTTAATGCAGAAATATCCGCTGGCTGGACATAGACCAGGCCCGAGCCATCTTTAATGGTGAAGAAATCGGTACCCGCGTTGCGATAAGCATTATTTACTTTAGCCCCACTGGCATCCATGACGAAAGTCCCTTCATTGGATTTCAAGTTATGCAGGACCAGATTATTGACTGTATCCTTATCCTCAGTATGGACATTATAGGCATGCGTATCAATGATGCCACCTTTATCGAGGGTAATGGCACTCAGATAATTGCTCCGTGTATCCAGCCCCTGTTCATCTTTTCCGCGCAGCATAATGTCGGGAACCCACTTGGCACCATCGGCCAACGTAACCTGCAGCCGGCTGTCACCGCGGACATCACCATACGTTTGTGTCGCTTCATCATAGTTAATCAGGCCGACACCGGCACCATACCAATAGGAATCTTTACCAGAAAATCCGACGCGGATAGTTCCTTTTTTTGCATCAAGGTTACCGTAAATTTGGACGGTATTCTCCGGATTCAGGATGGTTCCATCTTCGTTAGCATTGATATTGACCGTTGAACCACCACCGTGCTTAGCTGATACGGCATCGTTTTTGCTAATGGTATTAACATTTCCCTTGGTATCAATATCATACTCATTGTCGTAGCCTTCATGAGTTCCCGTTGCAATCTGGTCGTTAATATAGGTATTCCCCGTGACATTGATGACAGCCCCCTGGTCAGCATATAAGCCATTATGCGCAATACTGCGTCCCGTCGTACAATTGGGATCCAGTTTGGTATCAATGTACAAATTTCCGATATTTGTGGTCCCTTTTCCGATGAAATAGGCATTGGTATTGACGATACCGCTGTCTTTAATGGCATTTGTTAAATCCGATTTTATCGTCAGATTATCAAGACTCATAGCACCTGAGCTATAAATGCCATAAACGCCAACACCACCGCCATACTTATGGGCTAGCAATCCATCGACCTGAAGATTCACATCGCGAATCGTAGCACCATTGTATTTCGGTTCTAATAAAACAGTCTGATAATCACTCTTTTGGTAATCGGCCATGGTCTTAGACGAATCGGCTCCAAGTGTGGCACGAACAGTATATGAATTCAGGTCTTTCTTGGAATTCATGATGATAAGGCCCCGTTTTTCTTTTGAAAGCTTGTCGCCTGTATCATACGTAAAATTCCCATCCTTGAGCAATCCACTCGTATCCACTTTAAGGCTGGGATCTTTGTCATTCTGGGTTACCGTATTATTTTCGTTGATATACAAAATCTGTTCATAAGGTGGATATCCATCAGCGTACACATCTCCGCTAACTAATCCTCCCAGTGTACAACCAGCAACCAAACTGAATAAGATAAGTCGTCGCAAATTCCGTCCGTTCTTCATATGCATACCTCCATGTTTTTATATTTTTTATGTACTATATGTTAATATTATATATCTTATTTTAATTATTTCAAAGTAGCATCGCCTGCATTATAATTAAGCATGGTAAATTTTAATATACAGTAATGTAATGACATCAAGTTGTGAACCACTTATAATTTGTATATTGTACGTGTATTTCATGCTCTCACGTATTTGAATTTATTCAAGTCAGTCAATTTTAAAAAAATTAGACATAAATAAAACCGCATGAATAGCTTATTCATGCGGTTTACCTGTATTATGGAATTGTAACAATATACAGCGTGATTAACGTTTGCTGAACTGGGAAGCTTTACGAGCTTTCTTAAGACCATATTTACGGCGTTCTTTTTCACGCGGATCACGTGTAAGAAGACCAGCCTTTTTGAGGGGTTGACGGAAATCAGCATCGACTTCGAGAAGTGCGCGGCTGATACCGTGACGGATAGCGCCAGCCTGACCGGACGGGCCACCACCCTTAACGTCAGCGATGACATCATACTGTTCGGTAACACCGGTCAGTACGAGAGGCTGCTTAATAACGAGTTCCAGCGTTTTACGGCCAAAATATTCGGTCAATCCTTTTTTGTTTACTGTGATATTACCCTGACCCGGAACCAGACGAACTCTGGCAACGGAGGTTTTTCTACGGCCAGTGCCGTAGTACTGTGCTACTGCCATGAAATCTTCCTCCCGGTTATATTAACGAATGTTCAACTTTAATTCTTCTGGCTGCTGTGCCTGATGCGGATGTTCAGCACCAGCATATACGTTCAGTTTGCGATACATCTGTTCGCCCAGTTTGTTCTTCGGCAGCATGCCGCGAACAGCCATTTCAACAACGCGTTCCGGACGTTTTTCAAGCATGTGGCCTGCCTGTGTAAACGAAGAACCACCGGGATAGCCGGAATGACGGAAATACGTCTTCTGAATGAGTTTTTTACCTGTGAGTTTTACTTTTGCTGCGTTTACAACGATTACATAATCGCCTGTATCTACATGCGGGGTAAATGTCGGTTTATGTTTTCCCCGAAGAACTTTTGCGACTTCGGCAGCAAGACGACCTAATGTCTGACCTTCAGCGTCAACAACATACCATTTACGTTCAATGTTGCTGGCGTTGGCCATAAATGTAGTTTTCATGCTGTATAATCCTCCCTGAATAACTATCTTAAGCCTAAGCTTTAGGATCTTTTTCTCCGGGGCTGGTGGAGTCCAAGTGAAAAGCTTACCTATATATATTACCCGTACCGGCAGTCTTTGTCAAGCTATTTTTCTGACAATTTCTATTTGACAATCTGGTATAAGCATGTTAGAATGAGCCCATCAACTTGATAGCGTTGCTAAGACGAGAAGAGTATGCAGCAGGGACTGTCACAGAGAGCTCCTGTCCGGTGCAATGGAGCACAGAAAGCGCTGCAGAAGATGGACTCTGAGCAGACGTGCCGAATAGTCAGGCCGTCCGGTTGTACCCGTTATCGTACTATGGTATTGAGGGCCTTAGGGCCTGCGTACCTGAAGAGGCTGTTTTCGTGAGGAAACAGTGAAATTGGGTGGTATCACGGTGCTTCCGTCCCTTACTGGGGCGGAAGCTTTTTTTGCATAGTGCCGGCAACCGTCAAGTAACTACAACGTACATCAAAAGAAAAGAGGAATCGTATCATGCCAATCAAAATCATTGACGGATTATCCGCAAAAGAAAAATTACACGAAGAAGGAATCGCCACTATCGACCGCCGCAAGGCACTACACCAGGACATCCGTCCCCTGCGCATCCTGATTCTGAACCTCATGCCGCTCAAAAAAATTACAGAACTCCAGTATCTCCGCCTCCTCGGCGACTCGCCCCTGCAGATAGAAGTCGATTTCTGTCACACGGTTACCCATATCAGCAGCAATACTGATGCATCCTACCTCGATGCCAACTATCGCACGTACGACGAAATCAAGGACACCTACTATGACGGATTCATTATCACCGGCGCTCCCGTAGAAACACTGCCTTTTGAAGAAGTAGATTATTGGCCGGAATTAGTAAAATACCTGGACTGGTCCCGTACCCATGTCTACTCTACTCTGTCGTTCTGCTGGGGTGCTCAAGCTGCACTGTATCACTTCTACCATATCAAAAAGCAGCTCCTGCCCCAGAAGCTGTTCGGCATTTATGAATATCAGCTTACACGTCGCCACCATCCTCTGCTGCGTGGATTCGATGACCGTTATTTTATTCCCCAGTCACGTCATACGGCTATCGATGATGTCGCCGTCTACAATACACCAGAACTGGAAATCCTTTCACGCAATGCCAAAAACGGCATCAATATCATCGGCACGCCGGACAACCGCCAGTTCTTTATTCTCGGCCATTTCGAATACGACCGGGATACACTGGCCAAGGAATATACACGCGACAAGAATAAAGGCCTTCCCATCGCTCCGCCGGCCAATTATTATCCTGATAATGATGACCGCAAGACGCCGGCCTTTACCTGGTGCAGCTATGCCCATATCTTCTATCATAACTGGCTCAACCTGGTCTACCAGGAAACACCGTATATACCGGAAGAAATCGGCCATGTCGCCTGCGCTCACTAACAACTAAAATGGACTGTAACGAAAACGGGCAATATTCCCATTACGTTACAGTCCATTTTTTATCAGTGGAATCGTTTCCTATTGTCCGTTATTTCGTACCAAAAATACGGTCACCGGCATCGCCCAGACCGGGAAGGATGTAGCAGTTTTCGTTCAGGCGGTCATCGAGTGCCGCTGCATAAATCTTTACATCGGGATGTTCACGGTTCAGGCACTGTACCCCTTCAGGAGCTGCGACCAGGCAGATGAACTTGATATTCTTGATTCCCCGCTGCTTGAGCAGCGTAATAGCCGCCGAAGCACTGCCGCCTGTAGCTAGCATGGGATCGACGATAATGAAATCACGGCCTTCGATATCAGGCATCTTGCAATAATATTCGACCGGCTTCTTCGTTTCCGGATCGCGGTACAGTCCGATATGACCTACCTTTGCCATTGGCATGAGATTAAGCATGCCCTGAACCATTCCCAGGCCGGCGCGCAGGATAGGGACAATGACCAGCTTCTTGCCGCTGATCTGCTTGCCCGTCATTTTCTGCAGCGGCGTTTCAATTTCTATGTCTTCCAGGGGAAGGTCTCTGGTGATTTCATAGGCCATGAGCATGGTAATTTCTTCCAGCAATTCCCGGAAATCTTTGGAATCTGTTTCTTTTTTCCGCATCAGCGTCACTTTGTGCTGAATCAGCGGGTGATTTAATACTTCGATCTGCATGTGGCATATTCCTTTCTTTATGACATATAGCTGCCTTGCGGCTTATTTATCCATTTCCTTAATCATGTTGACACGGACTTCATGACGGCCGCCATCAAACCCCGTAGAAAGGAAAATGCGGACGATTTCTCTGGCAAGGCCCGGACCGATGACCCGACCGCCCATAGTAAGAATATTGGCATCATTGTGGCGGCGGCAGTATTCGGCAGAGAACATATCGTGGCACAAAGCAGCCCGGATGCCATGGACCTTGTTGGCAGCAATACCGATACCAATACCGGTACCGCATACGAGGATACCTCTGTCAAATGTACCATCGGCAACGGCTTCAGCTACCTTTTTGGCAATGACCGGATAGTCACACCGTTCCGGCGTATGTGTACCATAATCAGTGTAGGCAATTCCCTGTTCGTCCAAGTATTGTTTGATGTTTTCCTTCAAATCGAAACCACCGTGGTCTGCACCAATTACTAATTTCATAGACTATTTCCTCCTGTACATAAACAAAATAAACACCGATGCGACAGACACCTTTGCTTTTCTTATTTATTATACTCTGACAGGACAGAAAAATAAAGCGTTCTTCCTTAAACGGAACGGACATCTCCGCCGGCAGATTTCTTCATGCGGTTCATAATAGCCATTCCCAGGCCTTCTTCATCTGTACCTTCAGCCAGGATATGATCTACATGGACACTGTCAAAGAACAAAAGGCCCGTATACAGCTGGGCTGCCAGGGCTGCCTTGTCATCATGGTCTCCCCAGATGTACATGGCATCTTTTGGAAATGCTTCAGCCGTCTGCCGGCTCACCAAAAAACCGACTTTCTTTCCTTCGGCCGTAAGTCCCAGCGCCTGTTGTTCCATAGCCTGCCGTACGTGTTCTACAGAGCCTACGTAAACCGTTACCGGAGCTGACGGCGCATAATGGCGGTACTTCATCCCTGGTGCCTTAGGTACGCCTTTCCCTGTAATGATGTGACGGTCTACATCGACATTTCCTTTTCCCACGACTTCTTCCAGCATCGGCAGGGTCACTCCGCCGGGACGAAGAATTGTAACCGTATCATCATCGTGGCATTCGACAATAGTCGATTCGACACCGATATGACAGGGACCTCCATCGATGATCATATCGACCCGTCCATCCATATCGTGGGCGACTTCTCCGGCTGTCGTCGGGCTGGGGCGGCCCGACCGGTTGGCGCTGGGAGCCGCGACAGGTACACCGGCCGCCTTGAGGAACGCATGGGCAATATCATGGTCCGGGCAACGTAAAGCGACGGTATCCAGTCCTCCCGTGGCAGCATCGGGCACACAGGATTTACGTGGGAAGATGATGGTGAGAGGCCCCGGCCAGAACGCATCGAGCAGCTTCTGAGCCGTCGGCGAAACGTACGCGGCAACCTCATGAGCTGCCTCCTGGTCCGGAACGGTCAGGATGAGCGGGTTGTCGCTGGGACGCCCTTTGGCGGCGTAAATACTGCGGCAACAGTCGGCATTGAGGCCATTTGCTCCGATACCATAGACCGTTTCTGTCGGGAATACGACGATACCGCCATCCCGGATGATGCGGCCAGCTTCTTCCAATATATCCTTATCTTTTTCTACGTCCGTTATGCGGACTATTTTTGTCTGTTTCACACTGATCTACTCTTTTCGCTGGAATACGACGACCCGTTCGATGCCGCCGTAATCCTTTACTATTTTTTGTAATACGAAATGACCTGACGCCGTAAGAATCGAGGCAACATCCCGGCTCTGTCCGGCCCCACATTCGACGGCACAAAACCCGTCTACTTTCACATACGGCACGGCATCCCGGGCTATACGGCGGTAATAGTCAAGCCCGTCTTTGCCTCCAAACAAGGCCTGCCGGGGATCATGGCGCACCTCCGGCTGCAAATGGTTCATATCATCTGCCGTCAGATAAGGGGGATTGGATACGACCCAGTCATAGACAGACGGCGGTACCGATGCAAACAGATCGCTTACCTGCCAGCTTACCCTGTCTGAAAGCCCCAGCCGTTCCCCATTTTTCCGGGCAACAGCCAGCGCCTTTTCTGAAATATCGACACCCAGCCCCTGGCACTGCGGCCTTTCGTGGAGCAGACTCAACAAGATGGCCCCGCTTCCCGTGCCTATGTCGAGGATCCGTGCCTCCGCTTCCGGTTCCAGCTGCTCCCATACGGTTTCGACGAGCATTTCTGTTTCCGGACGGGGAATCAGCACGTTTTCATTGACCAGGAAATCCAGACCCATAAAAGACCTTTCTCCCAAAATATGTGCCACAGACAACCGGTCAGCCCGTTTTTTGACCAATTCCCGGTACGTGGCCAGTTCTTCTGTTGTCATCGGTTCATCATAGTGGGCATAGAGATAAATCCGTTCCTTCTTCAATACGTGAGAAAGGAGGATTTCCACATCCAGCCGTGGCGAATCAATGCCCTTCGATGCAAAAAACTGCGTCGTCCAGGTGAGAAGTGCCCCTATGGTCCACAACTTACTCATTTTCTGATTCTTCTTTCATCAGTTCTGCCCGGTGCGCTTCCGCCAGAGCCTGAATGAATTCATCCAGGTCTCCGTTGAGGACGTTTTCCAGCTTGTACAACGTCAGATTGATGCGGTGATCCGTTACCCGCCCCTGCGGGAAATTATATGTCCGGATCCGTTCGCTCCGGTCGCCCGTACCGACCTGGCTGCGCCGTGCTTCCGTCACTTCTGCATCGGCTTCCTGCTGGGCTTTGTCCAACAGGCGCGCCTTCAGTACGCGCATGGCCTTGGCCCGGTTTTCCAGCTGGGACCGTTCGTCCTGGCATTCGACAACAATTCCCGTCGGCATATGGGTCATGCGGACAGCCGAACTCGTCTTATTGACGTGCTGACCGCCGGCCCCGCTGGATCGGAAATAATCGACGCGGACATCATCCATATTCAGATCGACTTCCACATCTTCCGCTTCCGGCAGTACGGCTACCGTAGCGGTAGACGTATGAATGCGGCCGCCGGCTTCCGTAACAGGTACACGCTGCACACGGTGTACACCTGATTCGTATTTCAGTTTGCCATATACGCCATGGCCTTCAACGGAAAAAATAACTTCTTTGAAACCGCCCAGTTCAGGAGCATTGGAACTGATGATACTCGCCTTCCAGCCAGGCTGTTTTTCGATGTATTTCATATACATGCGGAACAAATCTCCCGCAAACAGGGCTGCTTCGTCACCGCCGGCTCCGCCACGGATTTCCATGATGACGTTTTTATCGTCCCGCGGATCTTTGGGCAGCATAAGGACATGCAGCTCTTCTTCCAGTCCGGCCTGCTTCTTTTCCAAATCCGCTACTTCCTCTTTGGCCATGGCGATGATTTCGGCATCACTTTCCGGATCTTTCAATAATTCCCGGTCGTCCCGGATTTGTTCCGTCACCTGTTTGTACTGACGGTATGCCTCTACTATCGGGGACAGCGACGCATGTTCCCGTGTCAGCTTCTGCCATTCTTCCTGGCGGGCAATGACCGACGGGTCACTGATGCGTTGTTCCAGATCCATAAATTTATTTTCAACAGCCTGCACTTTATCAATAAACACGTAAATTCCTCTCTTTCGTTACCACATCCCGGAGTTACGCCGATTCGACACGGGATGCATCCTCATTTCCGGGTTTTACTGGCGTAATCGTTACGGTGGCAGTTTCACCATCCGGCGTTTCCGTATGATCTTCCGGCTTGGCAGCATTCATCGCTTCAATAGCCACTTCAATCTGATCCGCATGAGGTTCCCGCGTCGTCAGATACTGGAGATACAGGCCCGGCTTAAAAATTGCCTGGACAAGCGGATTTTCCGTCCGCGCGGCTATGCGGATCATTTCATAACTGATACCAGCCACGACAGGCATTAAAAGAATCCGTGATACCACCCGTTCGGCCAGATTCGGCCACCCCAGGAAGGCAAAGACAAAAATAGAGACGACCATGACGATGAGCAGAAAATTAGTACCGCAGCGCGGATGAAGACGGCTGTGTTTTTTGACATTATCAACGGTCAGTTCTTCTCCTGCTTCGTAGGTCCAGATAGTTTTATGTTCAGCGCCGTGATATTCATAGACACGGCGGATATCGCTCGTAAGGGAAATGCCCCATATATACAATAAGAAGATAAGCAGCCGTAATACGCCTTCCACAATGTTCAGGCGGACGGCGCTGTCCATGACACCCGGTATGAATTTGGCGCCATACGTCGGAATGAGGAGAAAAATGACAATGGCCAATACAATCGAAAAAGCCATCGTTGCCATCATCTGCGGGCGGGACAGTTCCTCTTCTTCTTCGCCGGCAGCCTGGGCAGAATAGGACAGGCATTTCATGCCATATACCAGGGATTCATACAAGGCAATCGTACCGCGCAGCAGGGGTTTCTTCAAAATCGGGTACCGTTCACACAATGAATGTACTTCATCTTTTTTGACCGTAATCTGGCCGGACGGCGTCCGCACTGCCGTAGCAATATATTTCGGCCCCCGCATCATGACCCCCTCTATGACAGCCTGGCCTCCTACATACGTAGTGGGTTTATTCAAAAGGCACACCCCATTTCCACACAAACAAATAGAGCAGAGCATTTCTGCTCTGCTGCACACTTGTACTGCTTATTTACTAGCTTTTTTACCATAACGTTTATTGAACTGTTCGATACGGCCACGAGCCTGCTGGGCACGCTGCTGGCCCGTAAAGAACGGATGGCATTTAGAGCAAATTTCAACACGCAGTTCCGGTTTAGTTGAACCTGTTTCGAATGTATTACCACAAGCACACGTTACTTTGGCGTTGCTGTAGTATTTCGGATGAATTCCTTCTTTCAAAATTTACACCTCTTCTCATCTATCATACAAAACCTATGCTAGACTAGTTTAGCATAAAGGCCCGGGAAATGCAAGGGAAAATATCCGTTATTCCCATAGAACTATTCTGCATCCTCCGGTTTCAAAAGGGGAAGCGGTGCCAGATAAATGATATCTTCCCGTTTTGCCGCATCCCCTTCGGCCAGGATAGCCGCCTGTCCGGCAATATGAGCCCCGGCTTTTTCAGCCAGCGCCTTCAGAGCTTTCATCGATCCGCCCGTGCTGATGACATCATCGACGAGGAGGACCTTTTTACCACGCATGAGCGCCACGTCAGCAGCCGAAAGGTACAGGCGCTGTTTGCCTGCTGTCGTTATGGATTCATCTTCTACCCAGATAGGATCATCCATATATGCTTTAACCGATTTCCGGGCCACGACATATTGTTTCATGCCGCTCAGACGCGCCATTTCATGGGCCAGGGGAATTCCCTTTGTTTCGGCAGTCATGATGACGTCTGTATCGGCAGGCATTTTTTTAACCAGTTCCCTTGCCGTAGCCGATACGATATCTACATCTCCCAGGATAACAAACCCGGCAATAGCCAAGTCGTCATTTAATTTGATGATGGGAAGCTGCCGTGTACAGCCGGCTACGTGCAATTCATAATAGTTCTTTGCCATATTACACACCTCATTTTTAGAGTTCTTATATTTTCATTATACCCTTTCTTCATTCTGGTGGCCAGAGCGATTCCGCCAGATTACCCGTTCACTGTAAATCGGACGGTGCATCGCTGCGGATGAAACCATTGGAACAGCGCATATCGTACAATGCTTCAATAAAGCTGTCCATATAAGGCAGGAACTGCTGCCGGTGAATCATATGGAGCACCTCGTCGCAGGCAGCATAGCGGGCAGCCCGGACTTCTGCATCCTGCAGGTGCAGGGACGACAAGGGAACATCGGCTATGACGACATAAATATCGTCAAACCCGTGATGGAACCGGAGCCGCATGAGCGGTGCCTGCCCGGTAAGATCAACAGGAAGTCCTATCTCCTCGCGCACCTCCCTCATGGCCGCTGCCTGGCTCGATTCGCCACTATGTACATGCCCAGCAACAGTCAAATCCCAACATCCATCCAGCGGATCTCCCGGCTTCCGCCGCTGCTGGATGAGAAGACGCCCGGCATGATCGAAAATACAGACGTGGACAATGAGGAAGTATTCCCCGTCAGACAGTGTATCTTCCTGGCTGCGGTCGATAGTCCTTCCCGTAGACATGCCACGGTAGTCATAAATATCCAGACGTTCCATTTTATCCCTTCTCTTCTTTCAAAAATTGCCGTAACAGGCGGCGCAGTAATACCGACGGTTTTTCATCCGCTTCTTCACAATAGCGCTGCAGAGACTGCCAATCCGCATCGTCGAGATACGTATCGACTTTATGCCGCTTCTGCTTTGTTTCCTCTATTCGTGTCCTGCGCCTAGGGCGGGGTGGTTCTTCAGGAAAGAAATCCTGTATTTTCCGCCGTTTTGGTATTTCCTCAAACTCCATAAGCTGTTCCTCCCAGCGTTTCTAATGTATTTAATACGATCTTTACCCGTTCATATTCCTCGTCGAGGCGGCATATGTCTTCATGGCCGGTTTCATAATCGGCTTCCAGTTTCTCACCACTGCGGATATTGGATTCCTTTTCCTCTTCCAGACAATCTTCCAGAACGACGACATACTCACAAAGCTCATCACAGATATCGAGTATCCGGTTGCAATAGCCCTTATAGTCTTTCTGCAGGTCATACCAGTCCTCTTCCAGGCGGTCTTCCCAGTCTTCCAGCTCTTCCCGGTGCTGTTCCAGATGATGACCGCGGCGGCTGAAATCAAAGACAGGCTTGCGCCCCCACAGGCCGGAATGTTCGTACTCTTCTTCGTCCTTCATGAACTGCCGGCGTTCCCGGGACAGGTCTGCCCGTTCCGTAAAGTAAGACCGGCATCGTTCCCGCCAGTCCAGCCAGAAAGATTCGGCTTTTTGTGCCGACTCTTCATATCCGGCCAAGGTATGGGCAAAGCTGGCAGCGTCATCCAGTTTGGCAAACACGGGCTGCCACGTCGTAAAATTACGGATACCCTTCAGGAGGCGCTGGTAAAAATCTTCCGTTTCCGTCATATCATCCAGGGGCACATACTTCCTGCCGGCCCAGTCGCGGTCGTATTCATTTTCCCTGTCCCGGACATACGACACAGCCTCTTTAAGGGCCTTTCGGACACTGTCCAGAGCGAGATTGCGCTTTTCTATTTTCTTCCGGGTACTCTCATGGTTTTCAAAATACGAGGCTTTCGCCTGCCGGGCTGTCCGTACCATATACAGATGACGTTCTATGCTGTCACAAATAATAGGAATCTGCGTATAAATAAAGCTAATCTTATCGGCTTCAGCCAACGACCCTCCATAAGACAAATTCCATAAGGATTTCGCATCAGCCTCAAAGTGGGAATACACTACCAATTCAGACGCACTGTTCCGTAATACCGTCAACAGGCGGTCGTATTCAGGCAGGCCATCGGCCGGTTCAGCCGTATACGCCCGTATGTCATCCAGGACATGATCTGTATCCGGACGTGCCTTCTGGGTTAAACCGGTCTTTACTTTTCCTAATTGTTTTTTCAGCCAGCTCATCGATGTTCAACCTTCTCCCCTGATTCATTCCCAGTTTTTAATTATAGCAAATCATAGAGATTTGAACTAGTCACATAACACATTTTATACTTGCAGTATTGATACGAAGAAATAATCATTAGTAATTGACTGCACCCAATCTCATAGCTATAATATAGCCATTATAAATATTGAGGGGGAAATATTTGATGAAAAATCTGATTGTAATAGGTCTGTTCGTACTTCTTGTACTGAGCCATCTCTATCCCGGCAGTCCCGTGGCAACGTTAGCCATGCTTACTGCTTTGGTAGCTATCGGCGGCGCTTGCGTCAAACTTGGCGAATATATCTGGGGCAGCGACTGCGAAGCCTGGCTGACGGTTGTAGGTCTGGCCTCTACGGCACTCATCGTAACCTATGTCCCGGCCTGCGTTCCCCAGGGAATCAATCATCTGGCCCTCCTCGTAACGACTATGATTCACTAATAATAACTGACAGCTGGAATTTTTCCGGTTGTCAGTTATTTTTTTCTATTTTTCTCCTTGTATACATGTCAAGAGCTGGTAAAGCATGGTAAAATAGTAGTAAATAAGTAGTAAATACTTCCTTTAAATTTACATGATTTTTACAAAGTATTTACACAGGACTGACAAAGTATACGTATACTTTGAAAAGAGTATATTAGGAGGCGTACCTTACATGTTCAGCATCAGCAATAAACACGAAGAATTTTTTGACTATCTCATCGAAAATGCCGAGAAATTCCGGCGCGGCGCCGTCATCGCCAACGAAGTCATGAAAGACCTGTCACTCCTGCCGGATCATATGGAAGAAATTACCAATCTGGAACACGGGGCAGACAAAGTCAATTTTGATGTCATCAAACAACTGGCCCGCGTATTTATCACGCCGATCGACAGAGAAGATTTTTACAATCTGTCCTGCCGGCTGGAAGACTGTATCGACAACCTCCACGGCTTTATCATGCGCGTCGATATGTACCATATTACCCAATCGACGCCAGCTGCCGTGCGTGGTACGGAAGTCCTCATCGATATGGGAAATGAACTGGCCAGCACCTTTGAATTGTTAAAGAATATTGACAAGCACCAGGCAGAACTCATTTACCATACGGAAAAGCTCAACAAGATGGAAACAGAAGTAGACCATATCTACCGGGCAGAAATGTCCCGTATTTTCAGCGGGGAAATGCCGCTTCTGGATGTCATCCGCTGGAAAGATACGATGGCGTCCATCGAAGAAACAGCGGATAAAGTAGAAGCACTGGGTAACCTGATCAAAGGAGTGGTTATGAAGTATGCTTGATACGTACATGATTATCCTCGTCGTCGTTCTGGCCCTGATTTTTGATTTCATCAACGGCTTCCACGATACAGCCAATGCCATCGCTACCTGCGTATCGACACGGGCAATCCGGCCCGGCCTGGCTATCATCGGTACGGCTATCCTGAACTTTATCGGTGCCATGATTTCTACAGGCGTTGCCAAAACGATTGGCGGCGATATCGTCATATCGGCCAGTATGATCAATGAACTGATTATCGTGTCCGGCCTGACAGGAGCCATCATATGGAATCTCCTGACCTGGTACGTCGGCATGCCGTCCAGCTCTTCTCACGCTCTTATAGGCGGCATGATTGGCGCCGTTGCCATTTCTGTCGGTTTCGGTGCCCTCAACGGCTGGGGCATATTAAAAATTTTTCTCTCCCTTATCCTGTCCCCTATAACCGCCATCATCGTCGGTTATATTATCATGAATCTCCTCTTTGCCTTCTGCCATAATTACCGTCCGGCCGTCGTCAACCTGACGGCCAACAGGCTGCAGATCCTGTCCGCTGCTCTCATGGCCTTTTCCCACGGATCCAATGATGCCCAGAAATCGATGGGGATCATTACACTGGCCCTGCTTTCTGGCGGATTCATCGAAACACTGGAAGTTCCTACTATTGTTAAACTGCTCTGCGCCGCCGCTATGGCCCTGGGAACCAGTGTAGGCGGCTGGAAAATCATCCGTACGGTAGGCGGTAAAATTTTCAAGATGCATCCCATCCACGGATTTGCTGCCGATCTCAACTCGGCAGTGGTCATCTTTACGGCTACGCTGCTTCACCTGCCTGTATCGACGACCCATGTCGTATCCGGTTCTATCATGGGTGTGGGCGCCGCCCAGCGCGTTAAAGCCGTCCACTGGAATGTAGCGCGCCAGATGGTCTCTGCCTGGGTCCTTACCATCCCCTGCACAGCCGTCATGGGAGCACTTGCCTTCCTGATTATCCGTTACGTCTTCTTTGCCACCGTCTAATCATCAAACATCATACATCAAGAGTCAAACTCAAAACAGGGACTGGCCCATGAAATCGTATCATGGGCCAGTCCCTGTTTTTCCACATCTCGCTTCTGCATCAGCCCGTAAGAACATGGCTATGCGGCAATCACAATATCATATAGTAAATACATCAGCCAGGCTATGTACCTGTTCTTCTTCATGGATTACGCGATAGGCTGCATGGAAAGTCATGGCATTACGGTATATTTTAGCCACTGATTCCAGCGTTTCCATTCGATAAAACGCCTGATTGAGATTCGTACCTACGGCACAAGCCCCATGACTTGCCATGAGGATGACATTGACTTTCTTCAATCCCTGAGCACACTTGACAGCCAGATCCATTGACCCCGGTTCGGCGAAAGGCACGGTAATGACCGGTCCGAGGAAATCCCGCCCTTCCGTTACA
Source organism: Caecibacter massiliensis (assembly GCA_900095875.1). GTDB lineage: Bacteria > Bacillota > Negativicutes > Veillonellales > Megasphaeraceae > Megasphaera > Megasphaera hexanoica. The sequence continues at coordinate 161,293 of LT608311.1, forward strand.
ACCTGACTGGGAAACTCCAGCCCTGCCACGGACACCGCCGTAGCCGTCACAGGATGGCAGTGGACGATGGCTTTCACATCAGGACGGGCCTTATAGATTTCCAGATGAAGGCTCGTTTCGGACGACGCCTTGCCTTTTCCTTTTACGATATGCCCCTGCATGTCGATGAGCAGCAGATCGGACGGCCTGAGTTCTCCCTTTGGCACACCGGAAGGCGTGATGACAATCAGGCCGTCATCGCGGCGATAACTGATATTACCATCGCAGGCTACGACCAGCCCGCCTTCCTTCATCTTCCGGCCGATGCGGCATAGTTGTTTTTTTGTATCCTTTGTATCCATACCATTCACCTGTTCTTTCCTAAAAGATATCTCAATCATATCACAAAGTCCGTATGATAGTAAAAAATCAAAGTGTCACCGTAAAGGTGATGACGCCATTCTTATACGAAACATTGATAGAGCCTTTCAACAGCCGTACCAGTTCTTCCGCCATAGACAGGCCGATACCGTATCCGGCTTTGGCACTGCTGTGCGATTCATCCCCCCGATAGAAACGTTCGAAAAACCTCGTATAATCGACGCCCTTTCCACCGGCAAAATCATTAGAGACGGTCAGTACAGCCCCCTTGCCGATTTTCTTCGTCGTCAGAGTCACGGTAATCGTTCCTGCTTCATCGCAATACTTAACGGCATTATCGAGAAGGATACTGGCGATTTCATAGACACAGCGCTGATCCGCCACGACATGGATTCCCTCTTTTATGCGTGGCACGAGCATCTTTCCCTGGTCTTTGGCCAGGGCATCGAAAGATTGGACAGCCGACTGGATTTCATGAGAAATATCTATATCCTGCAGCGTTATATCTGCCCGGGAACGTTCGCCCCTTTTTGCCAGCATGATCAAATCATTGATTAGCTGTGACTGGCGCCGGACCTGTTTTAAAATATTGTCCGTCCACTGACTCTTGCCGTTGAGCATCTCGATAGTCTCAGCATTGGCCGAAATGATGGCAATCGGTGTTTTTAATTCGTGGCCGGCATTGGTAATGAACCGTTTCTGGTTTTCCATATTGCGGACAAAAGGCCGGACGGCCAGGCTGGACAAAGCCGCCAGAATGATTACATACAGAACAATGACAATCAGACCAAACCAGAAGGAATAGCGCAGCATATGATTGATGGACATGATATTTTTCGTGCTGTCCAGTACAATGAGCAGCCGGGACCCATCGGGATAGTCCTTCCTGAGATAGGCATAAACGGCCTTATCTTTATTGAGGAAACCTTTATCACTGGAAAGGCGGGATGCCATGTCAGCATAGACAATTGCTGAAGAAGCATCAAAAGCAGCGGTATGACTGATATCGACACGGGACACAGTCTGGTCTGCATCCCAGTAGACAGAAAAATATCGTACCTGGTAGAGAAAATCGGGTGTACTGGAAATCCAGTCATCACCGTCCAGCAGTACTTTATCGACGGCTGACCAGCCTGCATCACGATGAATCTGCCGTCCATCCGGCAACGTTCCGTCATTTTCAGCAATAGAAGTTATAATCCAGTCGATTTCCCTTATTTCATGCATATACACGATAGCATTGAGGACGGCCAGTGCTCCGACTACGATGATGATGACAGCGGCAGTACCGGCCAGGATGAACTTCCGGTGCATCTTTTTAATCATACTCATATCAGGACTCCTGCACGAGGCGGAAGGGACCTCCTTCATCGCCCCGAATCGTAATATCGGCATCGATGGCCGCTAATTTTTCCTTAAGATAGGAAATGTAAATCCAGACAATTTTTTCATCTTCGTCCTCATCAGGCCAGACGCGGCTGAGGATATCACTAGTTGTCAGATCCTTATGGGCATTCATCATCAATAACTGCATGAGTTTCGTTTCTTTGGCCGAAAGGCGGACTGCATTGGTACTGCATAATTCCTGTTCCGCCACGTCCAGAGACACGGAACCAGTCTGCAGTTTCTGTGGTGTAAATGCCGTCGAACGCCGTGTCATGGCCCGCAGACGGGCCAGTAATTCAGCCATGGCAAAAGGCTTGGTCAGATAATCGTCCGCTCCGGCATCCAGTCCGTTGATACGGTCCGATACTTCTGATTTGGCAGTCAGCATAATAACCGGCGTCACATCGCCGCCATCACGGATCTGCTGCAGCGCCTGTACCCCGTCCAGTTTGGGCATCATAATGTCAAACACCATACAATCATAGGAATGGCTCTGTGCCATGCGGACTGCCGCCTCTCCATCATAGACAGGATCGACTTCATACCCCGAATGGGTCAGTATGGCAACCAGTGCAGCCGACATATCTTTTTCGTCTTCTGCCAGTAAGATTTTCATTACGATTTCCCTCCCGTGTTATCTGCACGAATCAGATTCCGTATGGTCTGCATGGATAAATCACACGAAGCCAGTTCATCGGCACAGCGTTTCAACTCGCGGCTGATCATTTCCGGATTCTGGATATGTTTTTTATATTTCATTTCATGTTCCAGGCTGGCCCAGGAATCCATCGCCAGTGTACGAAGCTGTATTTCCGCAAAGTAGCGCCCCGGGTTGTGTCCCAGCACGTCGGTAAACAGTGTCGTCACGGCCAGGATCAGATGATAGCTGCGATATCCGTTGGGCTTGGCATGGCGGACATAATCCTTCTCCTCTACTACCTCTACCTGAGGCAGCTGGCGTAAGTAATTAATATTGGTATAAATATCGTCGATAAACCGGCAGACAATCCGCAGCCCGATAGCGTCGTGAATGTCATATAATGCCGATCGTTCTGTCTGCGGCAGTCCTTTCCGGTCACATTTGCCGCGCATACTACTGTCTGTTTTTATGCGGTACAGCAAGTGTTCATAAATCGTCGAACCCGTGCGGGCCTTTTCCCGTTCACTATACGCCCGGATTTCCCGGACCAGTGTTTCCATGACCTGTTCCAGCGAAGTCCTGTATATGCCGTATATATCTGTTTCCATGTACTCACCCTTTTATCACTATAATGATTTAGTATACCAGACCGAACCGTGAAATGCCATGTGCCGGCCATCACAATTTCGTCACAGTTACAACGTTTTCTCTTATTATTGTACCACATCTGCTTGACATCTGCCGGGAAAGCCCCTATGCTGAAAGTATCTACTGACAGAAAGGATGAAGGCCTATGACGATAAAAAAAGCCGCAACCAGTGACATCGATGACGTAGCCCGGAGCTATGAAGCCTTGTTCGATTATTTCGATTCCCATCGCGACCGGACGCACTGGCTGCGGGGAACCTATCCGACCCGTGCCGTAGCCGAACGGGGAGTTGCCGAAGGCTGGCTGTACGTACTGCGCGATGAAGAGGGCACGCTCCTGGCCAGTATGCTCCTCAATCACCATCAGGACGACGAATATGCTTCCCAGCCCTGGCGATATCCGGCAGATTCCGCACACGTGCTGGTACTGCATACGCTCTGTGTACTCCCCGGGCACAGCCGCCGCGGCATTGGCCGGCAGATGGTACAGTTTGCCCTGGACCAGGCCCGTTCCCGGGGATGTACGGTCATGCGCTTCGACACGAATATTGATAATATTCCCGCCAGCCACCTCTATGAAAATATGGGATTTGAACTAGTCAGCACGGGAAAGGCTATGCTAAATGGAATATTGCCTGTTACGTTACGCTATTATGAAAAGAAACTGGATTAAGGTGCATCTCATCGGATCATGGCTGTTGGCCCTTTGCCTTTGTATCGCTGTTCTGACAGTCTGGCCAGCCGCTGCCGCCGCACATCAGCCGGCAGTGACTCAGGACATGCCGTCCTCTCCGGCTGCCCGGGAATGGAAGGATGACAGGCTGGGCATCTCCCTGCAGCTTCCCGCTGGCTTTGCCCTGACTACGCCGCCCCGTCCGGAAATACACTTGGCAGCCGTACAGCCAGAGGGCCGGCTCTGCATCCAGATTTCGGAAGAAAAGCGAAGTCAGCCCATATCCCCGGGCAAGCAAAAAGCCTATCTGAAACAAAGCTGGGAAGCCTACCGGCGCGTATTGAAAACGGATCATACCGTCCGGGACATCCACACGGGTATGACTCATATCGGCACCCATCAGGCATCCCGTCTGACCTATACACAACGGTTCTACCTGGGGGATCAGATCATCGACCTGTACACCGAACGCTACCTTCTTTTATGGGGAAACAGCCTGTATATCCTGACACTGACGGCCGATGCCCAAACGAAAGAACCATATCTTCCGGCTATGCGCCAGTGTCTGCAAACGTTTACAATGTATTAGCTTCCCGATGCAGGATGCGTTTTCAGCTATGTCTGAATATCCCCCGATAAATAGAGGATGCCGTGATCTACACAGCATCCCCCTGTCATGCAAAACAGCTTGCAGATACGGTCTGCAAGCTGTAATTTTTTATTATTCTTCTTCGTCGGGAAGTTCCCCATTATGATATACGTCCTGGACATCATCGATTTCATCGAGGGCATCGATGAGGTTTTCCAGTTTCTTGGCATCTTCAGCACCGAGAGCAATAGTATTATCCGGAACCATCGTAATCTGGGCATGTTCTGTTTCGATGCCGCTATCTGCCAGCGCCTTTTCTACATCATCAAAGGCTTCTGGAGAGGTGATGATTTCAAACTCTTCATCACCGGTCTTGACATCATCGGCACCGGCATCGAGAGCGACTTCCATCAGCTGGTCTTCCGTTGCGTTTTCCTTAGATACGATGAAAATGCCTTCATTTTTGAACATCCAGGAAACACAGCCGGTTTCACCGAGGTTTCCACCGTGTTTGCTGAATTCATGACGGACAGCGGCTGCTGCACGGTTGCGGTTATCTGTGAGGACATTGACCGTAACGGCAACGCCAGCCGGGCCATAGCCTTCATAGGTGATTTCTTCGTAATTCTGGCCTTCCGTTGCGCCGGCGCCCTTCTGGATAGCCCGTTTGATATTATCCTTCGGAATATTGTTTTCTTTTGCCTTCTGCAGAGCAAGTTTCAGGCGCATATTACCCGTCGGGTCTGCTCCGCCCATACGGACGGCAATCGTGATTTCGCGGCTGATTTTTGTCGTGATCTTGCCACGGATCGCATCGTTTTTACCTTTTTTACGTTTAATATTCGCCCATTTTGAATGTCCGGACATCTTAGTTCCTCCTCTTTAGTTCCACCAGTCCTCGCCGGCAAGACGATCCAGAATAATCGCCGCAGCCGAACGAACGGAGAGATGATTGTAATCCCCTGCACCATAAATTGGTTCCAGGATAAAATCAAATTGTTCCATCGTTTCTTTTGTCATGCCATATCCCGTACCAAGGAGCAGCAGGACAGGAGTATCTTCTTCTTCTCTCTTGCGTCGGAGGTCCTTGTAGGAAATCGTATTGGCGTACGTCCTGGCATCGGTCGTCACGACATAAGGCCTTTTTCCTTCTGCATCGGTGACGGCCTGGACAGCCGCCCCGATGGAAGGATGGATGTCGAGGATGTCAAGAGCTTCCGTACGATACGAATTATAATTCTTTCCTACAGGGCTGCGCCAGAAATCGATAATCTTACGCACCATGTCCAGTTGTGCTTCGACATGGTGGATAATGAAATATTTTTTTACGCCATAAGTGCGGGCCGACCGGGAAATATCATGGAGATCGTAATTCGTAATGGCCGTAGCAATGACGTTGAAGTTTTTATCATAAATCGGGTAGTGAACGAGCCCGATATACAGTGATGATTTCATAATTCCGTTTCCTTCTGTATGCGTTCCAGTATCATGCGGTCTGTATCCGAAAGAGAGCAACCCTGTAGAAGATCCGGTCTTTTAGCCACCGTACGGCGCAGTGACTGTTCACGGCGCCAGGCTGCAATTTTAGCATGATTGCCATTGCGCAGCACTTCTGGAACGGCATGGCCGCGAAATACGGCCGGCTTCGTGTATTGCGGGTATTCCAGCAGGGAATGATAAAACGAATCATCCGAAGCACTGCCAGCTGACCCCAGGACACCGGGAATCATGCGGGCTACGGCATCGGTGATGATCATAGCCGGCATTTCACCGCCTGTCACGACGAAATCGCCGATGGAAATCGTTTCATCAGCCAGATACTGCTCTACCCGGTAATCGACACCCTCATAATGACCGCACAACAAAATGAGCTGGTCATAAGCAGCCAGCTCACGCGCCTTGGCCTGATTAAAGGTCGAGCCGGCCGGTCCCATGAGGATGACACGCCGCCGGGGCACATCTCTGCGCACCGATTCTACGGCTGCAAACAACGGGCCTGCCTTCATCAGCATGCCACAGCCACCGCCATAAATGGTGTCATCCACCATGCGGTGCCGGTCATAGACAAAACTCCTGGGATTAGTCACATCGAGCTCCAGGAGTCCCTGTGCCCGTGCGCGGCCGATGATGCTATGCTGATAGAAAGCCTCTATAAATTCAGGAAATAAGGAAATTATATCGATTCTCATTCGTCAATCCATTCTGGCGGATTTACCACCATCTTCTTCGCTTTGATATCCACAGAGCGTATTACTTCAGGAATGACAGCTAATAGAAGCTCATTGCCGGCGTCATCGTTTACCACGTAAACGTCATTGCTTCCTGTCTTCAGAACGTCCGTCACTTTCCCCAGCAGCCTGCCTTCCAGGTTGTAGACAGCTATGCCGATGATATCAAAGACATAGTACTGCCCTTCTTTCAGCGGCATCAGATCTTCCCTTGGCACCTGCAATTCCTTGTGTACCAGAAGTTCCGCTGCATTACGGTCATCGACACCGGCAAACTTCATCAGGACGACATGTTTATGGAACCGTGCCGCCTTGACTTCATAGCGCTTGCCGTCGATGTACCCGTATTTCATATGCAGGAATCGTTCGGGAAAATCCGTATCGGGATAAATACGAACATCACCCCGCACACCGTGCGGGGCAACTATTTGACCGATAGTATAGAGATCCATACCCGTCATCGTATTACTGGCGGAAGGCAATGATCTTGTCGTCTTCGAGCAAGATTTCCGTGCCCATGAGTTTGCCCAGATCGTCTCCGACTTTGACAACGACCGTCTGTTCGAGCGTTCCCTGCCGGATTTCGGAGCCGATTTCGAGCTGTTCCGCCTGTTCGCGTTCGTGCTGGGCTTTCGCTTTGGCAGCGGCAATGTGCTGCTTCTGTTCTTCCACTTGTGCACGAAGAGATATCAAACCCTGTGCGTCGATTTTGGCCTGTTCGGTCATCATGCGCTTAGCCTGGAATTCCAGGTTCTGAGCTTCACGATCGATATCGCTCAACGCCTGATCAGCATTTCTGATGATTTTGTCTTTCAGTGCCTGTGTAACTTTGGACTTGACAGTCACCGGTACACGCAACGTAATCTGATCCATGGTTCCTCCTATACGATATCCACTGATACTTTTTTGTTAGCCTTCACTGCAGCCGCCTTGACGACAAGGCGCAGGGCCTTGGCAATCTTGCCTTGTTTGCCAATGACCTTGCCCATATCTTCCGGGGCTACATGAAGCTGATAGACTTCGAGGCCTTTCTTTTGAATCTTTGTAACTGTTACTGCTTCCGGTTTCTTTACCAGAGACCGGGCAATACAAGCAATCAATTCTTCCATCGTATCCAGCCTCACTTACTTTTTGGATGCTTCAAACTGAGCCATGATACCGGCTTTTTTGAAGAGAGAACGAATGGTATCAGTCGGCTGTGCGCCTTTGCCGAGCCAGGACAGAGCTGCTTCTGCGTCTACAGTCAGGCAGTCAGCGCCTTTGGCCGGATCGTACATGCCCAGAGTAGCAACAGGACGACCGTTTTTACGGGCATCGTGGGAATCAGCTACAACGACGCGGTAGATCGGTTTTTTCTTTGCGCCTAAACGAGCTAAACGAATTTTAATCATGAAAATCACCTCCTTATATGGACTGTCGCTTCATGAGAAGCCTCTAAAAGGGAAGACGTGGCAAGAAGCCCCGTCGTTTGTTCTTCTGCATTTTCTTGGCCTGCTTCATCATCTTCTGCATATCCGTAAACTGCTTGATGAGGCGGTTTACATCCTGCACCCGCGTGCCGCTTCCTTTGGCAATACGGCGTTTGCGGCTGTCTTTGATGAGCTGTTTCGGATTGGCACTGGCCCGTTCCTGGGCTGTCATAGACTGGATGATGGCTTCAATCCGCTTGAATTCCTTGCCATCCATATCGATTTTATCAATTTCTTTCTTATATTTGCCAATCCCGGGGATCAGGCTGACCAGACTGCTCATGTTCCCCATCTTCTTGACCATGTTCAGCTGTGCCAGGAAATCATCAAAGGTAAAGCTATTGCTCTTCATGGCCTTTTTCATATTGGCCATCGACTCTTCGTCAAAAGCAGCCTGCGCCTTTTCGATGATCGTTTCCACATCGCCCAGGTCGAGGATACGCGATGCATACCGGTCGGGATGGAATTCTTCCAGGCCGTCCAACTTTTCGCTGACGCCAATGAACTTGATGGGTTTACCCGTCACGGCCTTGATGGAAAGGGCCGCACCACCACGGGCGTCACCGTCGAGCTTGGTCATGATGATGCCATCAATGCCCAGCGCCTGATCGAAGGCAGATGCTGCCGTCACAGCGTCCTGGCCTGTCATGGCATCGACGACGAGCAGGATTTCATGGGGCTTGACCTGTTCCTTGATATGGACCAGTTCATCCATGAGCGTTTCATTGACATGAAGCCGCCCTGCCGTATCGATGATGACCACATCTTTCAGATGACTCAAGGCATATGGTATGGCATGCTGGGAAATAGCAACGGGATCTTTGCTCCCTTCTTCCGTATAGACGGGAATATCCAGATCCTGACCCAGCACCTGTAACTGTGTAATAGCCGCCGGACGGTATACGTCTGCCGCGACCAAAAGCGGGTTCTTGCCCTGGCCATGCAGCTTTCTGGCCAGTTTGGCCGCCGTCGTCGTCTTGCCGGCGCCCTGCAGCCCTACCAGCATAATAATGGTAGGTGGCTTACTGGCCATGGCGATACGGCTCTGCGTGCCACCGAGGAGTTCGGCCAGTTCATCACGGACAATCTTAATGACCGTCTGCGATGCATTCAGACTGCCAAATACTTCTTCGCCGACTGCCTTTTCCCGGACCCGCTTGATGAAGTCCTTGGTAACGGCGAAATTGACATCCGCTTCCAGGAGGGCACGGCGCATCTCTTTTAGCGCTTCACTGACATCTTCTTCAGAAAGCTTTCCCTTGCCGCGTAGTTTTTTGAATGCAGCCTGAAACCGTTCGGACAAACTCTCAAATGCCATTGATGGACCTCCCTTTCTGATTTACGCACATTACAATTCAATGTCTTTCAATATATGTTCTGCCTGTTCCTGCGCCGACTCTGTGCCAGACTCCAACAGCGATACAGCCGTATCGATTTTCTCCCGGATGGCATCTGTACGGGCAAGCAGGCCCAGTCTCGATTCATATCCTTCCAGCGACCGGGACGCCCGGTTGAGCATATCGTAGGCCCCCTGCCGCGAAATATGAAGCTCTTCTCCGATTTCACTGAGGGACAGGTCCAGATTAAAATACATCTCCATGCAACGGCGCTGCCGTTCTGTCAAAAGCGGCCCGTAAATATCAAGAAGTCTGCCCTTGCGTACAACATCTTCAATCATCGCCTCACCGCCCCGTGTGAATTCGTACTTTGCTAGTATACCGTAAGCAACGCTAACTGTCAAGTACTTTTACTTGGCAGTTAGCATAATATAAACCACATATGATATTGTCTCAATAGACCACAGATGAAAATGTCCCCAATTTATGATATAATCTCTCTTCTTTATCATTATAAATATAAGGGGAGGGATTCCTATCAGAAAGGTAGAACTATCCATGAATGAAACCGGTACATCCTGTCTCCCAAAGCAACCAAAGCAAAAAAGAAACGAATGCAACATGAAATCTTTACCGATAGGCGTACTGTGTTCACCTATCAATGCAAAAAATCCCCATCGATTGATGAGGATTCCTAAGGAGAATCCATCTTTACCTTAAACCATGAGCCATCCGTGGAAACGAGCCTCCTTTGAACGGTATATTGCCGCTCAAAAACATCATACATCAACGGAAATATCACGACTCATGTTGTAATATTAATACTATAAAAATTATAAAACTCTCTTTTCTAAGCCCTATGATACACCGCTGCTTTTGACCCCTATCCAAATGAGTACGAAGAACGTTATCTTAAAAAACGACTCGCTCTCCCTTCTCTTGCTTGCGGCGCAGAACATAATCGAGATACGCTTCCTGCTCATGGCGGAGCAGCAAAACCTGACGGCTGTGATAACACATGAAGAGACGAAATGGTCTGCCAGCATCAAGGCTTCCCGCGCATATAGAAGGAGCGGACGCAAAGCCAGGCTTGAATTAGTACAGAGCTGCTGCAGCTGTGCTTTTTCCCGGAGCAGACGGGCCATCCATTTTTTAACAGCCTTATTCCAGTCGTCATCATCCAACAGGAACCCTTTTGAAAAAGAAAAACACATGATTGGCGGCATCTTCGGCAATGCATCTGCCTGATCACTATGCTTCTTCATCTCGTTCTTCAAGGTTGTCTTTTTCAACATTCCTTCCAAGAAGAGATGCATCCAAGCATCATCATCCTGTGTGTCACCACTGATATCCGCTACAGCCGCCAACAATTGACAATAGACCCACTCATGGCGATATGGGTCTTTTTCCAACGATGATGACCGCATTTTTTTCTGGAAGTGATCGGATGATTTTCCCCAATCATGAAAAAGGGCTGCAACAGCTACCACTGCTTTGAGCAGGGACAGATACGGCCAACCACCTTCCCATTCATTATGCAGGATATTTTTTCGCGTTGTATTGACCGGCACCAGGCCTTCTTCATTGAATTTGTCGCGGTTTCCCACCACCCAGAGGAGTTGGCTGCGATTGCGAGAGCGAATCCAGCGGCAGGACACCGCCGTGTTTTTCCATGCATGACGGCAAAGCCATGCGGTATCCCTAAAATCCAGAGGGTGACCGCAGCCAGACCATAGGCCAGGTAATTGCCGTGATTCAAGAAGATATTGGCCTTATCTCCCGCAGGAGCATCATGAAGGCGAACAAAATCTGGCATATCAACGTGTTCGCTCGCATATTTATAAAGCGATTTCATAAAGATTGCCTCACCGGCCAACAATTGTTTGATATCCACGGCTTGCCGGATGACCCGCTGGAAACGATGCATAGCCGACTGAATATCATCGTCATCTGCATAGAATCCCCAGCTTTGCAAGTCTCGATCTTTCTGCCAGACCTGCTCGATGAACTGGCATCTCTTTAGTTGGAATTCTTTTGCCGCTGCCAACCGCTTGTCTTCCTGAAACCAAAAAGAAAGCCATCCCTGCAATATTCTGTTGGCCGGTATTCGCTCTGAGGACTGAGCCATTCAATTTCGACACCAGAGAGCAACGGCGTTCCACCACTACCGCAAAATCCGACCATGACGCCAGCCATAGACAGCATCCGTATGGCTGCCTGCGTGATGGATGTACCTGTTCCCAACAGCAGCACCGTCGTATTGGCAATCGGTATATTCCAATATTGATTTTCGCGTTTACCTTCTGTCAGATAAAGCACGCGTCCATCCTTCTGCATGACCCGGCACTTTTCCAGGTAATAGATATTCGCTCTCTTGGAATGCAAGATGACTTTTAAATTCGATGCTTCAATTTCTGTTCTTGTCATGACATCACCTTTATCATAGTGTACAATCCGTTAATCACGTTTTCAAAAGTGCAATAAAAATAACACACTGCCTGTGCGGCAGGTTACTCTTATTTACGTTGTTCTCCATTTCCGCGCCAAAGTACTCGGCAATGTCAACGGTATCTTTAGTGGTAAAGGCGATGGTAAAAACTTTCATAAATTAGTCGTTATCTTAGTCGCTTTTCTTGGTTGGTTAGCGACCAAGTTATTTTTTCCTGTACTTCTGGTTACGGCTTTTCGGTTTTCCGGAATGGTCATCTCAATAATTCCCAGCTCCAAGGCTGGAGTCAAGTAGTAATCTATACCTCACTCTTTCGATTGTTGATTCAATTAATGCGCCCTCGTCTGCAATGCTACGTTCTCGACGCGGCTCGATTGGTTCATCTTGATGTCGAGTGTATAGCCAGATTTGCGTTCGTCCGCGGGAATTGGTCAATGTGTGTTTTTGTCTGAAAACCACCTTTTTTCAAGGCTTCGCTCTGAGGGAATATGTCCGAAGTCCCATCGTCCTGACATATCTATTGTTGCAATCAAAATTGTATATTGAATGTTCGGCTTTCTCTTTTCAATACACGATTTTCGTCTCCAATGTCCCGCTTTTCAATCTTCCCTGCATTAATATAACAATTTTATTATACATCACAAAAGCGTTGCCCTTCAATATTTTTATTTCTGAAGTTAATGTCAAGAAGTTTTCTGTCTTTCCTCTAGACGCGAATCTTTCGTAAACAAATAATAATCGTAACTTAAGAAATGTTTTCATGAAATTTCTCCTTGAAGCTGAAAAGGTGTGATGCTTACTATGGGATTTATCCCGACTTGGAAAAACCTCATCAAAATTTGTCATTAAATTATTGAGCGACTATTTTTGTATTTTAAATCACCTGTCTCAAAGATCCGAATCAGACCTTTGAAACAGGTGATTTTTTTCTTATCGTTAGACTTGTTCGGCGTATTCAGGGAAGGCGATGGAGTTTTCCTTGAAGATATGGATGAAGATGTCGTCAAAGAGCTGTTCCATGACAACATACGTGTGGCGGAAGGTCGGGCAAGCATCTGCTGGCGGCGTGAAGTTATCCGTCAGTTCCTGGATTTCTTTGATGACGTCGCCGGCACCGGTATGCTCCGTTTCCAGGTCCTGGATAAGTGCCAGCGTCTGGCTGTCCGGATGCGGATGCTGGCGCATCAGCGGGAACACGAGCTGTTCTTCCTTGGCAAAATGTTCTTCCAGTTCTGCTTTCAGGCCGGCATAGAGATGATGAAGGCGCGTGAGCATTTTACTATGATGCAGATAATGGACGATAAGGATCTTGTTGAGGAGTTCTTCTGTTTCAGCCATGAGTCTGCGGTCTGTAACGTGATGCGTCGCTTCCAAATCGTCAAGCATCTCCGTGACTTTAAGCGTCTTGAACGCTTCGATATCGTCATGGACGTCCCGCTGTGTCGCTTTTTTGGCAGCTACCTGATTGAGTTCGGCCAGGAATTTATCCACGTCCAGGCCCTTTTCACGGACAGCCATGGCAATGGGGTCATGGCCGCCACAGCAGTAATCAAGATGCAAACCATTAAGGAATCCAATCGTATTCGGATGGGCTTTTACAACGTCAGCTAAGGTCATGTCTTTCGTGATCATAGTATCGCTTCCTTTTCTCGCATAATCTATTTTCATGCATTGGTTTCTTGGAACATCTTGAGTATAACAGATAGCGGCAGTGGTATCCGTCGTATTTGCAACATAGAAATATTCTTATATGGCTGTTTTTTTTTGCGGTCTCCGTCCTTTTCCATCGCCTGTATGCGATTTCGCAGGGGACGCCCAAAGCCTTTCGGCCCGCCAGGTGCAGAGCGGTTATCAGAATGGACAGCAGCGGCGGGCGTCCCGCGTGAATCCTATGCACAGCTGAAATTTATGACGAACGGCGCACAAAACGCCGCATTTGAGTCCGAAAAAGGCGCTGTCGCATGAAGACAGCGCCTTTTAAGTTTGAAGTTATGAGTGAGCTCTCGTCAGCAAAGCCACGCACTCCACATGGCTCAAGCCAATGCTACTCTTCGGCAAATTTCGCTGTAATTATCAGCAGACTCGCCGTTTTCTTAATGAAAGTCCCATCGAACGTATCGTCTCTACACTCCTGTTATTTGGTCCTTATATAATGTATTATATAGAGGAAAACATTCCATTGCAATAAAAAAAGGCGCACCCTCGAAGGATGCGCCTTTTCATCATGCTATAAGTCGATTTGTGTCTCCAGGCCTGACTTGAAGACGACTATGAAGTGATCGTCGAAAACGACGATTTTTTCAATCAGCCGGCGGACTAGAAGTTCATCGTATGCAGCAATCTTTCCTGATTGATGCTCCAGGAAATCCATCATCACATTGATGCGCCGCTGCTTTTCCCTGTTGTCAGCATCCGTGAGGGCCAGAGCATCCTTTTTTGCCCGGAGGCTATCCATCTGCTCGGTTAGATCTGTATACGGCTGTTTTTGTTTGACCCGTTCGAGTAGTTCCCCTTGCAGCTTTTTTATTTTTGCGTCAAGGGCTTGTACGGGCTTCTGCGTCCTCTGGCTGATGGCTTCCCGGATATTGTTTTTCATGATGCGGATGAAATTCTTCTTATCCGGCAGGATCCGGTTGATGGCTTTCACCACGACCTTTTTCAGTAGCTCTTCCTCGACTGTTCGGGAATAACATGGGATGCTTAAATTCTTCTTTTTCCGTTCTACTCTGCTGACGCATCTCCAGACAACTATCCGATCTTTACCTTTCGGACTCCAGGTGAGGCGGCGATAGGTTTCCCCGCAATGGGAACAATACACGATATTGGACAAGGCGTATTTCCCGCCACTAATGAAATGCCCGGTAGTTCCCCGGCGGCGGGACCGTCTTTGCATTTCTTCCTGTACGTTCATGAAGATATCCTTCGGAATGATTGCCTCGTGGTCGTCCTCTACATAGTACTGCGGAGCAAGGCCATTATTGATGGCCCGCTTTTTATTCAAAAAATCTGTTGTAACTGTTTTCTGCAACAGTGCGTCTCCCATGTATTTTTCATTCTGGAGCATCTTCCTGACTGTCGACCCTCGCCAATAGGTACTGCCCGCGGCGGTCTTTATTCCGTCCGCCGCAAGATGGTCGCCGATGCTCTGATAACTCCAGCCTTCCAGGAACTCCCGGAAGATGCGCTTCACTACCTCGGCTTCTTCCGGATTGATGACGAGCTTCCCATCTTCATCCTTATCGTAACCCAGAAAGCGATTCGTGTTCACCCGGACCTGTCCTTGCTGGAACCGATACTGTACGCCCAGCTTGACGTTCTGTGAGAGGCTCTGGCTTTCCTGTTGGGCCAGGGATGCCATGATGGTGAGTAGCACTTCCCCCTTGGCATCGAGGGTATTGATGTTTTCTTTTTCGAAGAAAACGGCAATCTGCCTTTCCTTCAGCCTACGGATGTATTTCAGACAGTCCAGCGTGTTGCGGGCGAAACGGCTGACGGATTTCGTGACGACCATGTCAATATTGCCCGCCATGCAGTCCTCGATGAGCCGGTTGAATTCACTGCGGTTCTTCGTGTTCGTGCCGGAGATACCTTCATCGGCATAGATGCCGGCAAATCGCCATCCCGGATGCATTTGGATATAGTTGGTATAATGTTCAATCTGCGTTTCATAGCTCGTCGCCTGTTCATCGGAGTCTGTAGATACGCGGCAGTACGCTGCGACTCGCAAAGCTGTGGATTTTTCTTCTGTTGACTTGTCTGCTTTCCTGCGGGCAGGAATTATCGTTACATTTGCCATGTGGTTTCCTCGCTTTCAATTAAACTGTACATGTATTCGGCTTGACGATACGGGTTCTGGTGCGTTGCCAGCTTTTTCTTCATATGGAACTGTGTCGATATCGGGGCAGGCTTTGGGGACTTTTTCTTTAGCTTATCCTTCCCCCAGCGTTTAGCACGGCGTTCCTTTTCCGCCCGGACTGCGTCCTGTAATTCTTTATCTAAGATAGGCGGATAGAACTCGTTACCACAGTACCGGGGATTGAGCATCAATGCCCCGGCCCGGGAGTGATCTTTCTTCAATCCGACCGCTGCAGCCGCCTTGCTCAGTGACAGCCCTGACAAGTAGGCTCGACACATCCTTCTAAGCTGCAATGCCTCCTTGGGCACGATTCCGATCGTACCGTCAACCATTTTGTATCCAAACGGAATGATACCTCTAGCCATCTGTCTTCACCCTTTCTGTCAAATTCAATCCGCACTTCAAATGAAATGTGAATTCCGTCTGCGAAAGAACGAGTATGTGATCAACAAAGCGTGTAAATGCCTCACCATCGAAAGCAGTCTGCATCGGAAACTCCTTCAGATATTGTATGAGCTCGTCAAGATTCTTCTGTTGTGCCATCTGCTCAGGACTACGTTGCACGCTCCGCTGCTTTTCCAAGGTGTCCATTTCTATCTTCAGCTTGGCCATCTCCGTATTATAAGCATGGGATGGAAGATACCCTTTATGGAGAAAGTCTGCCAACTGTTCCTGTTGTATCCTGCATTCTGTGAGACGCCTGTTTATCGCTTCCATTTTTTCAGGATCCTGTTGAAAGGTATTTCCGTTCAATGCCCTTTTCAGAGTCTCCAGTATAGGCTTGCGTCCAAAAGATAGCTTGTTCATCAATACTATGAAAGCCTGTTGAAGCGCAGTCTCCTTGACGCTTTTTTGCGGACACTTCGAAACATCAGCAAGATGCTGACGGCAAGCCCAAGACGGGTACACAAGGGAACCCGTATACTGCATGCGCCTCTGGAAATGTTTTCCACAGTGGCCACAGACGATTTTGCCGGAAAAAGGGTATCGATTCAAGCTTCTCCCACCCTGGGGATCCACATTCTTTTCCTTACCAAGGAAGTCAAGCATTCTGGCCGCAGCCTCGAAAGTCTTACGGCTGATGATTGGTTGGTGATCATCCTGCAGATAGTACTGATCCCGCTCACCATGATTCACATGGCGTTTAAACTCGTCATCCATATACGTCTTCTGCACGAGGCAGTCGCCGATATATTTTTCGTTTCTCAAGACGGCTCTCACGGTGCTTTCAGCCCACTTCCCTCCCCTTTTGGTCGGTGCCTGCCGCTTGTTGAGGTCATCCGCAATGGTATACGCACCCTTTCCTGCCAGACATTGCTCAAAAATATAGCGCACCCAGATGGCTTCCTCTTCATTGACGATGTACTTGCCGTCTGTGACAGTATAACCATATGGGGCATAGCCGGCTTTGTAATTGCCCGACTTGAACCGTTCCTGGTAGCTCCATTTTTGATTATCTGATATGGAGCGTGATTCCTGCTCGGCAAGGCTGCCCATGAGAGTCACCAGGAACTCATCCTGCATACTGCCTGTATCGATATTTTCCTTTTCGAAGTAAATAGGGATGCCGAGATTCATGAGCTTGCGAACCATCTCAATGCAGTCTGTCGTGTTGCGGGCGAACCGGCTGAGCGACTTCGTGATGATATAGTCTATCTTGCCTAGTTCGCAGTCCGTTATGAGCTGCTGCAATCCTGGGCGTACTTCCTTTTTCGTCCCGGTAATGCCTTCATCAAAATAGATACCGGCAAGCTCCCATCCGCGCTTGGATTTGATATATTCTTCATAATGGCTTTTCTGTGTTTCCAAACTTGTCAGCTGATCATCGAAGCTGGTCGAGACGCGGCAATAGGCTGCCACACGGAGCTTCTTTTTCTTCGGTTTGTCCGGCATGATTTTTGTTACTGTTTTCATCAGTTTTCACCTACTTTCCATACGTATATATCCAATAAACGAACTGATATAGCAAGTCGAATATCAATATAAATCTGATAAATATGCGGCAAAACTGCGCTGGTTAGCAGCCTTCAAAGCAGTCAGCTCATCAGCCGTAATAAGTCCGGCATCAAAGAGCGCCACGGCCATTTGGTTGGCCCGCAGGCAATTGATGGTGCTCTCAAGGTCCTCGTGCGTACAGGTTCGGGGTATGGTAGTCTGTTGTTCAATCTGCATTATCTTCTGTTCCATAAAGCAATCCTCCTTAAAAAAAAGTCCTTCTACCTTTCCTAAGGAGGTTTCGCGACAATTTTTCCGGCTTTTCAGCAAAATTTTTCAAAAAATTTAAAAATGCTCTTTCAGGCATCTGTTTTTAGTCTGCATTGTCTTCATTTCTATAAAGCAAAACTTCTTAAATGCCTTTCTAACTTTCCTAAGGAGGGTTCACGAGAGTTTTTCCAGCCATTCAGTAAAATGCCACAAAAATACAAAAAACTCCTGCAAGCATCAGAAGATGCCTGCAGAAGTCGTTGATTACGCTATTTTTATTATCCGTACCTGCCTGTGAATGGCAATAAAAAAGACACCCGTTAAGGGTATCTTTTAGGCACTGTAAGTTATCTTTTCTATTTCTTCAATACTCACTACTTCTAAATCACCATCGTCAGGGACAGGCGACAATTCGACAAGATAATAACCATCATGTGAATCCTCTAGAATGGTACCTTCACGACCATCCTTTAATAAAATGCAATCTAATTCCTTAGGCCTCATTTTTTCCACTCCTTCTTAAAGCTCATCGCACTTTAAAATTCAACATCCTCAAAATCATCTATTATTTGATTTAGCGATTTTCCATCAAATAATGGATAAATCATTACCTCGTTGATATCATCAAAGTGATGGCAGAATCTCCATACCACATATCTACATTACAAGCAGAGAAAGGATCTATGCCGCATTCTTTTCCTTTGTACGTAAACAAAATATGGCTTTCTAGTGATTCAATCCTTTGTTTCATCATTTCAGGTTTCACCATATTATGGCTTCCATCCTTCACGTTTCGTCCAGCCCGACAAATATCGGATTATATTTCTTCATCATCTTTTGTTCAAAGGCCTTATACTCTTTTTTTGTGATAAGCTTTTGTTCGAGCATTTTACGAGCGGTATGCATCGTTGCTTGGTAGACAGCCTCGTCGTGAAATGTTTCCTTATCCATCCTAAGGGCCTCTTGTCCGTTTACAGTTGTAGTTTTCGCCTCATTTGCTTTAGACCGTTCCTTCAATTTATCTGGGCAGGAAGTTCCCTTCTGTTTCTCCTGTGAAGCAAAAGCAGCAGCCGGTTTCTCCACTTTGGATGTGCTAGGCACTTCCCTATGAACAGTCTGTACGTCCAGCATGGCCGGCTTGATTGCACCCTCATCCTGACGTATCTTCTTTTCTATCTTCGGACGTTCTCGGTACGCTGGGATTTCATCCATAGTAGCATTTACTTTAACCTGTTTCTGCAAATGGTCTGGGCTAGGAGTTGCCTGATGAATTTCCCGAGCTGTATGTACTTTAGCCGTTATCTCCGACTGCGTCGGACGTGGATTTGTTTCCTGAGACAACTGTCCAAAACGATGCTCGATATAGCAGGCATGGCAACAGTACTTCCGCTTACGGCCGCCATAAACGGTGAACTTCTTCCCACAGTTCAGACAGATGTAGGTGTGCGTGGTTTTGTGTTTTACCAGGTCGAGGTGGCTGTTCCACCAGGCATTCCTGCATTTATCCGAACAAAAGCGCTTTTGTTTCCGACCAGGTGTCTGTATGATGGGCTTGCCACAATATTCGCAGACCAACGACGGTTTACTGCCGTCCGGTAAGTTATGTCGCCGGCACCAAGATTTTACAGTATTGATGGATAGATTCAGTACTTTGGCTATCGTACCATAACCTACACCAGCGCGACGCATAATCGTCAACTGTCTTTTTTGCTCGTCTGTCATACGATTTGCCTCCTATTTTAAGTCCGCCAGGTTGTTAATATATTATAACTATATGATACCGTTTTTACGTAAATATACAAGACATTAAAATAAGCCGGCACAGAGTAATGTCACTCCATACCGGCTTTTTATATCTTACGCTATTTTCTTTTTCACATCGGCCACGATGGTCTTCACGGCCTGTTTCATCAGGACGATGTACAGGCGGTTGCGGATTTACACCCACCAGTTGAACTTAAGTAGGGAGCCTTCCTTGATTAAAGCCGAGTTTCCCATGTTATTAATTTCTATAAAATACGACTTTACAATATGGGATATATCCCCTATAATGAATCTAGAGGTGATAGGATGCCTAAAATAAAGGTCGTTTATTATATAAAGAAAGATGGTTCTATCCCAGTCCAAGAATTTATCGAATCATTGGAAACAAAAATGGCGGCTAAAGTTATGCGAACAATTAAGCTGCTTCAAGATAATGGCAGTGATTTACGTCTTCCTCATTCGGAATATTTAACAGATGGAATATATGAATTACGTTCAAAACAAGGAAGCAATATAACTCGCATCATGTATTTTTTCGTTATAGGTAATAAAGCTATCTTGACGAATGGCTTTACAAAGAAAAGCCAGAAAACACCTAAAAAAGAAATAGAATTAGCTAAGAAATATCGAGAAGATTACATGAAGCGCATTTTAGGAGGTGGCAGTGATGAATCCTGAAGTAGAATTTAGCTTTGATGATGATTTAAAAGAGCGTTTAAAAAATCCAGAATTTAAAAAAGCTTATGACGATTTAGAACCCGAATTTGCCTTTATTCAAGCACTTATTGATGCACGGCATGAAAAAGGGCTTACGCAAAAGGAACTTGCTAAGCGAACAGGAATCGATCAGTCTGACATCAGTAAAGTAGAGCGTGGCAAATTAAATATCTCCTTCCGTACCATGCAACGCTTAGCTCATGGGTTAGGTAAATCTCTGAAAATTGAATTAGTTGACGATCATACATAGTAATTAAAAATAAAAAGCCAGTGCCAGGTGATGACTTTCATCCCGCTCAGCACTGGCTTCTTTTTACGCTATTTTCTTTTTGACATCGGCTACGATGGTCTTGACGGCCTGCTTCATCAATGCGATGTACAGGCGGTTGCGGATTTTGACCCACCAGCTGGTCGTGGTCTGCGCTTCCGCTTCGAGTGGGTCCGTCAGGTTCTTCAGCTGTGCTTCGACGAGCTGTTCCACCTCGTCCAGGTCGATGCTGGCAAGGGCAGCTTTCGCTTCGTCCTGTGCGAAGGTGACGATCGTCTGCGTGACGGCCTTGCGGATTTCTTCTCTATCCATTATGCTTCACCTCCTACAACGAGTTCATAGTCTGTAATGCCACGGGCAATGGCTCTGGCAAAGTCATCCTGATCGTCGGCAAGAAGCTGCTCATCGCTTACGTTGCTGATGAAAGCAAGCTCGACGAGGACTGCCGGCATGGCTGTGTTGCTCAGGACATACAATCCGTTGACACCGGGCGTGGCGATCTTCACGCCACGGTCCGTCGTACCGAGGGCTTCTACGATCTGCTTTTGGATGCAGTCTGCCAAGATGCTGCCACGGTAGCTTCCCGCACAGGCCCAGGTCTCCGTGCCGTTCGCGCTCTCTGCATCGACGGCATTGCAGTGGATAGAGACGAAGATGTCTGCGCCACTGTCGTTTGCCGTCCGGCAGATGTCACCGAGGCTGTCGGACTGTAACTGTTCCGTTGTGACTCCTGCTGCGTTCAGGTACTGTTCCACGTTATCCGCGACGCATTTTGCGACGTCACATTCACGAAGGCCCGTGGTGTCATTGACGGCACCGGGGTCCGGATTACCGTTCGGCGCATGGCCGGGATTGATGAATACAACCATTATTTATCTTCTCCTTTCGGTTTCACATTCGCCCCGATATAGCCGAGAAGGCCGGATGCAATGCTCATAGCCAGCTCGTTCAGGGCATAAAAAATGGCCAGTAGCAACGCTGCCGCCAGCGTCACTATGACCAGTGTGTCGGGAATATTGATTTTTTCGATCATGCCGTCACTTCCTTATCACACCACGGCTACTTTAACCGGATGGTAATATCCTTACCGGCATTATAATTAGCTTTGATACGCTCCCATCCTGCAGAATCCGCATTGGATGTGCCCCACATGATTAGACCAAAGTCGGAACCCTTAAGCGCATTGTAAACACTCAAAAATTCAATCGTCGTGCTTCCATCAGATATGGATAAGGCTCGATTTTTAAAAATGGATACAACACTGTCATAAATGCTCGTTTGCAGCCACATGGTAACCAGCGCAGGATAGATAGAAAAATCCCACAGGTTATAATTCGATGCTTTTTGCAGCATAATATAATCCGAGTTGTTTTTAATCGCTCCAAAATGATACAGCGGAATCTCCGTATTATAGTTGCTGTTATTAATCTTCCACACATTCATGGTGTCGTACTTATCTTTACTTTCACCGCCACCTGCTGTCCCCGTTGCGGTACCCGTCACCAGCTCACCGTCCGCTGTATAGAACTGTTTCCCCGCCGCAACGTCTGATGCTACAGCCGTCGTATCGGAAACCTCGCAGAAACGCACCTTGCCGCCACTCTTTAAGGGCAGAAAAATGGCAGGTACACTGCTATAACTGGCACCGGCTATTTTTACATCTACCTTCATATCCATCACCTCTTACTCAATCGTCAGCACCTTCGACGTACTGTCCTGGGATACGGAAACGGTCGTTAGCTGGCCTGTAATCTTAGCACCGTTGATATAGGCTGTCTTGCCACTGACAATCGTACCCGCTGCCGCCGTGGCATCCGCCGTATCGACAACGGAGCTCTTGCCAGACACACCAAGGATAGTCGTCCCGGCCTTGATATTGGCGGCGATGATCTTTGCCTGCTCCGTCGAACTGATCTTGACGGTACCGGTACCACTGTGGTAACCCTTGGGGACTGTGTACGTACCAGAAGCCGTACTGATGGAGCCGGATACTGCTCCATTGTTCGTCATGCTGCCCGTGACGGCACCGGCACTGAGGAAGGCCGTCTTTCCCGTCAGGATATCTGCGGATTCTGCCGTAGCGGACGTCGTATCGTAGAAATCTGCACTCCCAGAGCCACTCGACAGCGGGATACTGACCTGCGGGACGCTTTCATAGGTAACGCCATTGATTTTAATGCTTTTCGACATGTGTACATCTCTCCTTTTATTCCACTTTCAGGATATAACCATTGAACGTAATCTTTCCGTAGTTGGACGGAATCGCTGCAACCGTGACTTCGAGCAGGCCATTGTAGCCATCATCGGCTCGGACGACCTGCTCCGTATCACCGGGGATGATCACCTTCTTTTGATACGTTCCGGAAGGCTTGAGCGGCATGGACAACTGGCCCTGCAGCTTCTTTTTATGGTTCAGTCTGCCTTGCAGATGGTTCATGCGTCGTCACTTCCTCCGTTACAATAAAAAGGCCCGGCGGCACGACCGTATCCGTATAGCCCGATACCGTCACGAGCTCCACATCGTATTTGTAGATGCCATAGGATAAGTCTGCCGTATCCGCCGGGTCCAATAGAATCGAGATACTGTCCTCGTTCCGGACGATGCCATGATCGAGCGTCTTTTGGATGACAGGTTCCCGGTCATGGATGGTTTTCTTTACGGTGAAATACACCTGGTCCTCGCCGCCCGGTACGAAGGGCTCTCCCGTCTGGGGATTGGTGATAGTAAGGACCAGTTCCACCGAATCGCCTCTTGTTAAAATGATACGGCTGCCAAAGATAGAAAAGCCCATGCAATCACCTCCTACGGCTGGCCGTCTTGGTTCTGACGGGTTTCCAGTACATCGAGCCGATGATGCGCATGGGAAGCAGACTCCTCGACCTTGGAGAGCCGTTCGGCCATCTCCTGTCGTTTCCCTTCGGTGTCGTAGAGCTGGCGCCTAAGGCAATCGACAGAATCCCGGAGGCCTCGGACGGTATCGTTCAAGGGCTTAATGACGCTGAAGTTAAAGATGACACCCAGCATCGTCAGCACGGAAACGGATACCCCTAATACCTGAGTCCAATGTTCCATAAGACTTCACCTCCTAGGCGGTACGCCTGAAAATATACACGGCGATGGACGGCTGCATGTTGTTATGGGCCTGACTGCCACCCGTTCGATTGATACCAATGGAGTGCATATGAGCCCCATCTGTCGACGTTCTCCGATTCGACCAATAGTTACTCCCGCCGTCACCAGCGTTTTCATCTCGCCCTCGGGTAATGACACTATCCACGTTATGGCTATGGGCACCGGATGAACCACAGGATGCCGCATGATCATGAGATGGCATTTCGTTCGTGTTCAGGGTATGCTTTTCTTCGCCGAGCTTCTGCCCGCCGGTGTACATGGTCCCGCTATCGGCAGTCCCTGCACCGATCAGACAGCGGCCCATGGCAAAGGCCACCCAGGTCGTACCCGGCCAGTAGTTGGCGGGATTCTTCCCATCCACGGAGATATAGACAGACGAAACGGGAAACGGGCAGGCCTGGATCTGTTTGACCGTTTCCTCTGCCATATCGGCGTAAGTAACCTTACCCCAGCTGCCGTTACTGTGCAGGACCGTGTTTGTCTTACCCGCAGCCGGTGACGGAACGACACCACTCTGACCGGCAACGGTATCCCCACAGCCTGTAAAATCCGGGAGCGTGATATCCTTCGTCCCGTCAAATTCAACCCGATGGATTTTACGAGCTGTCTGCAGCTTGGTGCTGCTGGCAGCGTTCCCTGCGATGCCCTTAGCATGAGCTTTCGGGTCCGTCAGATGTGCGTTGCTATCGGCAGAGGTCGCCGAGATGCGTTCATACAGCCGTTCATCGTTACTTACGAGCTGCGAAATCGTTTTATTCTGCAGGTTGTACACGACCGGGTCATCGGAGATGTATTGCGGGAAGTTGACGTCATAATCGAGGGTATTATCGATGGCCTCCTCCGGCCGTACTTCCTGCCCGGCCCGATTGGGAAAGGTATCGGACCACTTGTCTTTGTTATACGTTGACACTCGTAGTGCCTCCTTTCGTCGTAATCGTCGCCGTCGAGAAGGTCGCTTCGGCGTTCCAGTAGATCTTGCCATTCCAGGAATAGCCAAGGTAGATGGCGTATCCCAAGTGGGCTGGTTTATAGATGTCGATTTGTGTAATCAGCTTCTGGAGTGTCGCATCATCCTCGTCGTTTAGAATGCAGTAGACGCGGAAATAATACTCCTCATTGACCTCCTCGATATGGCCGACGCTGTATAAATTAATGATGGAATTCATGAACGCCTCCGTCGATACATCGACGTGCTGCAGCTTAAAGAGAATCCGCTGCCGCCGGATGTCGTCGGTGTCCTCGGCTTCTGGCTCTATCCCTAAGAAATGCTCGTATAAGGGAATGGCCCAGGTGGCCGTATGGACGAAGAGGTTATCGGCAAAGTCCTGCAACGCCAGACGCAGCCGGTTATGCTCGGTACTGCAGGTATCCGCTGCCTTATGGAACATAGGGTCTTTCGAGAGAAATCTTGGTAAATACGATAAGACGTCAATCGGGTACTGTCTCATCCACTCATTCGCTGGCAAGGGTGAGCACCACCTTTCCGACAACGGGCAGTTGCTCGTTGGTAAGTTCCACATTGGCTGCCTTTCCGTTTAGCAGTAAATCTTTATAATCCTTGATGCCATCCACGCCCAGGATGAGCTTTCCGATCTGGGCGAGACTCACGTAGGAAAGGGAAAAGCCGGTTTGACGGAAATAGGCCATCAATGCTTCCTTTACGGCATCCACATCGGCAGCGCCATAGACGGTAACTGAGATATCAATCACTAAGGGAGCCGGCGAAACGACCGTAACCGTCGCTCCGATCGGCCGCTGGGATTCGATATAATCGTAGACCGTCTGGATAAGCTCGGACGAGGCTGACTCGTTCTGGGCTGTAACGATGATGACCTTCACGGTACCGTTCCCGTTCCAAAGCGGGATGACCTTGCAGTTGCCAACGCCATCCACGGATAACGCCCAGTCCCGGTAATGGTTCGCATTGCCACTCGTGATGGGCTGACGGACACGAAACAGGAGCCGTTCGAGTAAGGCGGCATCGGTTTCTTCATTGGCGCCGTCCGTGCATTTCTCGGGATTCGTCACACTATAAACGTTCGGAATGGAGTATGGGATTTCCGTAATCGTTCCGGCCGTCGCATTGGAAGCGATACCGGCTGCGTCGGCCTGGATGGGAATGGAAACGCTCGTCTCTCCTTCCGGGATGGTCGCAGATTCCGTGGTGTAGAACTTGAGTCCTTCCTTCGTCTGGAACAGGCTGCCACGGATGATGTAGGCCCCGGACTGGCCGGTGACGGTAACACTCCCTACGGCCTTCACAGCCTGCTTGCGCTCGATGCCAAACTCCGCAGCTCGTAGTGTGAGGTACTCGCCCCAGGCGGTCTCAGCAAAGGCGGCATCCCGCAGCATGGCCATTTCTGCGTAGCTGTTCTCGAACTCCACGGCATTCGTATCGATCATGTCTCTGGCAAAGTTCCCTTCGATGGCTGTCTTGTCAGCTCGCGCCAGGGTATGGAAAACTTGTGTCATGCGCTGCTCGATCGTATCTTTCGTCTGCGCATCAAATAAATCTGCCATCATACACTCCTTCCTGCGGTTACGGTGAGGGAATCGTCGCTGTAAATCGAGGTCACATTGACGGTAATTTCCAAGTCATCGTTCTCCCGCTTCGTAATGGTAATACTGTTAATCTTGGCTATATACGGATTGATGGAAAGTCCCTCGCGGATGTTCTGCCGGATGCGGTCCGCCGTATAGACGTTATTCGGCATCGTCCCTTGATAGGGCTCGACGGTAATGCCATACTCGTCATGGTAGGCAAGGTACCTATACCGTTCGGTGAGGATAGCTTTATAAATCCACACCTTGAGGGCTTCGTCCTCGGTGACGGTGACGTTGTTACCGTTCTCATCATAGAGGAACTGCTGGGTATCGAAGTCGTAGCCGTACTCCGTGAACAGTGGCAACGTATCTGCTGCCGATTGGATTGTCTGTGTATTTCGTGCAATGAACGGATCAGCCATGGCCATCTAACCTCACAATTTCGTCTAAAAGTATGTACTGCTGCTTCCTGCCGTTGATGAGCATCGGCATAATCGCTACATACATGCCCGGCTTCAACGTATCCGTCGTAATGACGGAATCGGTGTAATCGTTGTCGATATCGTGGTTATGGGAGGCATACTCTGCATCGCCACTGCCGCCAGAACGATTCTGCGTCGCCGACACCAGGTGCCCCTTCGCCGTCCGGGGATAGTTTGCCAGAAGGTAATGAGAAATCCACAACTCTTCCTTCGTCAGGATGATACCGTTATAATCGACTTGGATTTCCGGCGGCGACTGGATAATCTTCCCGATCTGGATAGACGGGCTATTGCAGCCTTTACTGATGCCCTCCATCAGATTCAGGATTTCGTTATAGGGATTCTTGTCCATACCTTACCCCCTCGATGTCTTGATGATTGTTGCCGGATAATAATCGCCGCCCATGTCAATGCTGCCCTCGTAGTGGTGAAAGCATTTATACACGTTCGAGCTGTTGCCCCAGCACCCGCCGTTGCCGTCATACACAACGACATGCCAGTTCGGGTCGGACTTACTGTAGCGGTTGTACATGATGATATCTCCCTTTTCGAGCTTTTCCGGGTCATACGGAATGGCAAGTCCCGCCGCCTCCGCATCGGCCCGCAGCTGGTCACAGTCCTTGACGTCGTTGTTGTATTCCCTGGCGGCAAAGGGCGAATAGCCAGCCGCGGCAATCGTCGCCCGGTCGACACACCCATTTTCGCCATACGGAGAGACAGAGCCTTCGAAGCCCTGCATACAGCTATCGACGGTATCACCGCCGGCAGCTGTGCCACCTCCTGTGTAGGATGAACCGCTCTGTGGTTCCTTCGGCGGCACATAGTCGGGATTGGCATTGTACGAGGCGCTGTCGAGCTGCTTTTTCTGCTCATCCAGGAGCTGGTTGAAAACGACATGCAGTTCCATGGTGTGTTTGTTACCCTCGATACTATGGCTATCGGACTTGATGAAGAACTGGCCCTTGAGCTGTTCTTCCTGGATTTTGACGGAAAAGCCTGCGATGCATTGGATATTACCCAAGGCATGAACCGTCATGTCATGGGCCACGGTCTTGAGCATGGCCCGGGCCTGAGAGGCGTCGTCCTGCTTGGGGTCCGCCTTGCAGATGGCCTGGATGGTACCGAACTTTTCAATGTCGAGGGTATTGGGCATGTCCCCTTTGACCTGGCCCGTGCTATCAATCACGACGACCTTCGATATCATGTCCTCAATAGATTCTGACACGCTGGCTCCGGTCAGATTTGTTTCGTCACTGATAGAAAACGACTCCACCACCTGGTCGTTCGTGCAGACAACGTTGAACTTTCCATCCGCCATGTAGATGTGGTAGCCTTTTCCATCCTGCGCCGACTGGTAGGAAAGAGCCTGCTTGATGGCTTCTGTCGCCGAGATGTCATCCGCAATGAAGTTGCAGACGACAGAAAGGTCCGGAAACGTCCCTGCTTCGATGCCGAAGTCATTGATGGTCTGCTTGATGGCATCGGCCACGGTGACGTTCGTGTATTTCTTCGTGATACGGGACTTGGCAAGATAAATAATGCCGTCAAAGGCTACAAAGTGCATGAGGTAGGATTCGCTATCTCGGCTGCGGGAGAAGATGCGTCCCTGGAAAATGGGATATGCTTTCTGCGTCGTATCGTCAGTATAGGTGAGTGTCACTTCGTCACCCAGTTCTAACTCGGCATTGGTCCAAGTCTTATCCTTTGTCGTATAGGCCAGGTCGAATTCCAGCTTCCGTCCGGCCTGCTCGACATCGCCGGACCAGTGCAGGTTCAGCATGTACGGCGAAAGGTCCGTATCCTTCGGCTTTTCTTCCTGCTTCGTTTCACTATCCGTCGATGCCGTCTTCGTGGAATCTGTCGATTCACTTGTCTGTTTGGCTTTCTTTTGTAACTGAAACATCGGTACCATTCCTCTTCAAATTCATCGTCGTGAGCTTGATGATATCGCCCACCTTGAGTCCGCCATTACGGACGATGCTGCGATAGATTTCAAATTTACTGAACTGTTCATTGTTGAGTGTGACGGATTTCCCCACCGCCCGGCCGATCACGCTACCGATACTGTCTCCGGGATAGTAGGTGACGTTCTTCTTCACCTTTGACCAGAAGGATTCCGGCCGCTTCTTAAGGCCCGTCGTACTGTCCGGCTTTGCCGCTGTCTGGCTCTGGACGTAGCGGTATTCCGTCAGGGCCAGCTCGTAATACACATCGCCGCTACCGTCCTTTTCTCCGAACTTGAACGAGCTGATGAGGCACGGCATGGAAAGGGATGTGTCAGAGACGTTAAACTGGCAGACCTCGCCGCCCGTCCGCATGACTTCTAGGGTATCGACGTAGGTGTATGGTGCAATCAAATACTGCGCAAAGGGATAGTTCTGTGCCGGGAAGAAGCCCGAAAGCGTCAGCGTCTTGAGGCCGGTTTTGCCCATCATTAGGTAATCGCCATAGTTGTTGATATTGACGGTGCCATGATTGGTGCTAACCGACACCATGAGCTCTGACGGCAAAACCGGAAAGGTTACGGTCTGCGTCCCGGCCGAGAGCGTGATCGTCATGGCTGTGGACGACCGGCCGATTGCGGATAATATAGACTGTAAGAATGAGGCCATTAGACCACGGCTCCTTTCATGCGGTTCATACCATAGAGACGGATTTTTTCAGCCAATGCCTGCGCTACGGCATCAATGTCCTGCTCTTTACGGACGTTCATCGTATCGATGTGAATGGTAATGTTGCCGCTGGAATAGGCCTCCCGGATACTTTCGTCATGCGGGACAACGGTACTACCGTTCGGCAGGTGAACGAGTTCGCCACGACGGTCCTCGTTGATGACAGCAAAGCCACCCTGGAAGTTTTCGACGCCTGTGGCAAAGTGACTGATGCGTGGGATGTCAAAGCCCACGTGTGTGGATGGCCCACCTTTGATGGAAGGGATGTCGATGGAGAGGCTATTCACGGAATCGATGAGGCCATTGATCTGGTCAATGACCCAGTTCACGCCACTCTTAAACGTGTCCTTGATACCTTCCCATATACTCGTCGCCGTACTGCTGATGCTTTCCATGGCACTGTTCCAGGCAGACGACACCCACTGCATCCCGGCATCGACGGCATCCGAGACGACCTGGATGGCTTCCTGGATATATTTGGAAACGGTATCCCAGTTCGCCCAGAGTAAATACAGTGCGCCGATAATGGCAGCAATAACGAGGATGATCGGATTGGCGAGAATCGCTGCCCCGACAGCCCGGATGACGGTAATCATCAATTTCCCCGCCGAAAGGAAGGTCGAACCCATGGCCTTGGCCACGATACCGATGCCCTTGCAGACCGGGATGAGGCCTTTAAACTGTGTGGCGAGGTACTTCGAGACGCTGCCGGCCTTGCTGATGCCGGTCGCGATCGAGTTGAACGTCCCGAAGGCCTTACCCCCGACCGTCAGCATGCGGCCCAGCGTCGAGCCGAACAATTGGAAGGCCACGATGCCAAAGGCGATATTTCCGACGACGGCTTTTCCTGCCGGTGAGAGTTCCTTGAACCAGGCAGCAAGCTCCTTCACGCGCATGGCCATCATCTTGAAGTACGGCCCAAAAGCGACAGCCAGGTCCATGCCGGCGTTCTTCAGCTGGTTCATGGCGATGGCCATCTGCTCGGACGGCGTCAGCATCTTTTCATACGCTTCCTGCGTCATGCCGGCAGATTCTCCCATCTGGGACATGACCTTGGCGAAGTCTCCACTTCCCTTCCCTGTCAGGACGAGGACGCTGTTGAGGGCTTCGACAGAACCAAAGAGCTGTGCCATCTTCTCGGCATCGCCGCCGGTCGCAGTCTTCACTTCATCCAGGAACTTCACCCAGCCGACGCTTTTTAAGTGTGCCGCACTAAAATCCATCCCCAGAGACGCAGCCAGTTTACCCGCCTCCGACGAGGGCTTGAGGATATTACTGTAGGCGGCCTTGAGGCCCGTGATGGCTTCACTCGTCCGGATACCATTCTTCGTAAGGACAGCGATGGAACCGAACAGTTCCTGTGTACTGACATTGAGCTGTGCGGCAATCGGGATAACGTTCCCCATGGACTGTGCCATTTCGCCGAAGGATGTCTTCCCGAAGTTCTGGGCAAGCAGCATCTGGTCGGTGATGGCCGTGGCCTCTTCGGCACTTTTGCCATAAGCGTTCAATACGGTCGTGACGCCATTGACGGCGGTCGTCGTATCGGTAAATCCAGCCTTGGCGGCAATCGTCATTTCCTTGACAAAGCCCACAGCATGGCCGGCATCGACACCAGCAGAAATGGCCTGATAGGTAGATTCTGCAAGGTCAGCGACACCCGCACCCGTTTCGTCACTGACGGCACGGATTTCTTCGCTCACCTTCTGCATGGATACCACGGTCGTATCGACCAGGGTAGACACCTTGGCGATGCCATTGGCAAAGTCGCTATGGAGTTTAAAGCCTGCCGTCGCAGCGGCCAGAATCGGAGCTGATAAAAGCGCCATCTTATCCGACATGCCGGAGATTTTCTTCCCGGTCGATTCGATGCTCTTCGCTGTCCGCTTCTGGATACGCTCGTGCTCTGTGAGTTTCCCGGACAGACCGCTGACGGACTGCTTGGCGGCATCCATCTGTGTTTTCATCGTACCGATGCTGGCGTTGACGCTTTTTACCGTCGGTGTGAACAAATCCTTGAGCCGGATGGCCGCATCAATGACGTTATTGGCCACTGGCCTCACCTCTTTCTGACAGATAGCCAAGATGATATAATAAGATTAATTAAAATACGAACGGAGAGGCCCAATTATGATTGTCAACGACTTATCGTTTCGAGATTTATACCACCAGTTTTTCTTTCTTCCTCTAAGTAAAGAAGATACCAACTTATGGAAAGTCGCAGACCAATTTCCTGGAAAAGAAGATGCAAATGGGGTAATCCTCTACGGGTATATCGACCACACAGCCGGTTTTACATTTGAATTATTATCGATGGGGAGCCTTACTCAAGGTCATCTTTCCATCTTTGAGGGAAACAGTACTATTTCTTCAAAAATACGGTACGGTGCAGTCTCTCAACACGAGATACTACCTTTAGATGAGTCTGTCCGTTCTGGTTTCTTAGAAAAAACGGCCGTTATTGATGATAATTATAAAGACTCAGCTGAAATCGAAGAAACCCGGAACATTGAATTACTCGATGAATTTCGCAGTCCCGAATATCCAGACGACGTTGCCGTTATCATTGTCCATGGAGACGCTAAACCTGAACAGTGCTGGGTTCGATGCAAAGGCTTGACCGAACACAGTATCATTGGTATTATGCTAAACGAGCCATATGGTGATTTAGGCATTCATCGTAATGATGAGATAATCTTTGGTTTTATAAAAACTAAAGATGGCCAGATTCTCTGCGTCGGTCCTATTGAATAATTTTTATATGAGCCCTTCATCACGAGGGCTCTTTTTTATTTGCCTCCGCCTGACAGCGCACGAAGGCATAGAGTATCTGCCGTTCGCCATACCCCAGGGCCATCACCTCAGACGGCTTCATATGGTGATAGACGAAAAGCAGATACAGTGCCTGCGCCTCGCCGTCAGACTGAATCAGTTTTTTATTTCTGCATCGGCCTCACGCTGGGTGACGTACCCGTTGAGTTCCGTAATCTGCGTCGTGAGGTCCGCGATTTCTCCAGCGAGAAACAGCTTCCCAATGACATCGGCCGGGATGACGGCACCGAGTTTTTCCATCAGGTCTTTGTTTTTTAAATCCGGATCAGCGATACCGGCAAGCAACGTCTGTGTCTGGAGCTTGTAGATATCCGTCGACTCGATGCTGCCGTTACTGATATTGACAGCCATCTTCTGGATATCGGCGTAGCGGGCCGGGTCAATGGCACGTAAGGTCACGATGAAGTCAAAGCCGAAAAGCTTACTTAGCCGCTCCATCTTGACCTTCTTCGTCGGTCGTTCGGCCAGCTTATTGGCGATATCAGCCTTTAACAATTTATCGATCATGTTCATGGTGTGTTCTTACCCCCTAGCCTGCTAAATCCATTAAATCCCAATCGGAGAAGGTGAAGCTGTACGATTCTTCGCCCATCTTGTCGACTTCCCAGTCGGCCAGGATGAGGCTGTCGAAGGTGGCGTCCTTGATGACGATCCGTTCCGAGCCCACCGCGTCCTTGTCGTCCAAGACGGAAACGATGGTGACGACGGTCTGCTTGCCCGCTTTGATGTTGTCGTTCATCTTCTTGATCATGTAGCTCGATACTTTATGGAGCTTCAGTTCGCCCTTGCAGTCGTAGCCCGTGACCTTATAGCCCTTACCGACGTGGCGGAGCATCTTCACTTCTTCCTTCGTCAGGTTGACCTCGGCTTTGAAGGCGATAGCTTCTGCCATGAGGTCGCCGTCAATATACAGGTCGGCATACTTGCCGTTCATGACCCGCTTGGCTTCCATGTAGTTCATATACACTCACCCCCTAGATATTGACATTGACCGTAACGTCTTCCATGGCATCGAGCAAGGAAGCATCTACAGCGATGAATACGTTGCTGCCGATGTTGGCCATCTTGATGTCCATTTCAGACATTTCAGCCAGCTCGTCCTTCGTGTACTTGCCATTCGATTCGAGCCAGACCTTGGTCGCATCGACATCGATATAGGCCGTGTTCTGGTCCTTTTCAAGGAGTCCACCCATGGCCAGCTGGTCCAGGTAGCCCTGAATCGCGGTTACCAGCAGGCAGCGGTTCGCGTAGCTATTGGCATACTTACCGAGGTAGCTGTCCTGCCCGGTCGTACGGATATCGTCATGTATCATATCCATCAAATCAACGAGCTTAATTTTCTGGAAGGCTGTCCCTTTACCTTCCATGGTCGTCACGAACGAGTTCACGCCACGGGAAAGTTTTATCTTTTCTCCGTCAAAGAAAAAGAACAGCTTCCCGGCGTCGACCATGGCATCCATTTCTTCCTGCGTCCAGACGTCACAGCCGACAACCTCCGGCAAGGGCGCATAGGTACAGGCAATCGTCATGGGTGTGCCTGCGATGATACCGGCAATCCGGCTGCAGTACTGCGCCGTGGTGTATGTTTTACTCTTGGTCTGGATGGTGGCATTGACGAAGTTGATGACGCCTTCGTTATCCGCCGTGCAATCGGGCAGCACGGCCTTGATACGCTTGTGCTTGTTCGTCCGCATGCCTTTGACCCAAGTGGCAATGGTGTCGATGTTTTCGTCCTCAATGTCTGGGATGACGAGATAATCAAAGCGCCGGTTTTCCAGCGTTTTCAAGATGTCTGTATACCCCTCGGCATCACTCTGGATGATTTCCGCAATGACCTTCCGCGGCGTATTGACGTAGCCCTTAAGGGCCAGCTGCAGCTGTTCCTGATTGTCTTTCGACAATTCCGACGGGATGTCATCCACGGTATACAGATTGATTTCAGTTTGCGATGGCAGCGTCTCTTCTTTCAAGATGAGAAGGACGATGCCGCGGTCGCTGCGTTCAATGGCCGTAATGCCTTTTTCCTTGAACACAACGTTGATAGATGGCATTTTCATCTAGCCTTACTCCCTTCCATTAATTTTTTCATGCAGGATGAGCATCAGTTCGTCTGTTTCTTCCTTCGTCGCCGCTTCGTAGTAGGAAAACGACAGCGTGATCTGGCCACCATCATTGGCCTCGCCGAGGAGTTCTTCCGTAATGGTGGAAAAGCTGATGTGGCGGTCCTGCACGGTGAGGCCGTCCATGAAGAGCTCCAACACATCGGCCAGCGTTTGGAAGATGACGAAGGTGTGAATCGTTTTCTTTGGCACGTAGGTGATGTAAATATCCGTGTCCCGATAGACCATGCCATCATGCAGCGGCGTGGCTACGGTCATTGATTTTAAGAAAAATGCAGGTGGCTGAAAGCCTTCCTTAACCTCCTGCAGATATATCGGGCAGTCCGGCCACTTCGTCCGGAGCTGCTCCTGGACAGCCTGAAGGATATCCAAATCGTGTATCATGTGCCACCTGCTTTCTTGATGAGCCGTTTCGTCAGCTTCTGCAAGCCGTCTTCGAGCTTCTCAGCCTCGAAGATCTTCACGGATTTTTCCGTATAGTGCTGTCCCTCATAGTAGCCGACGACTCTGCCGCTGGCAGTTTTCTTCACATGGCCGCTGTTGAGAAGATGGTGGACGGGATGCGTGTTCCTCAGTTCATACGTGAGTTCTTCCCCGTTATAGCCGGTGACGGTATGCTTCCAGCCTTTGCGGAGCTTACCCGTTGCACCAAGCGGTGTGTTGTTCACACATTCCTTCTTCAGCTGATTGCCGATCGTAATGAGGCCCTTCTCAGCAGTCCCCGGAAACTCGTTCACCGTATCGAGTAATTTTTGGGAAAACTCGTCGAGACCGTGGATTTCAAAGTTATCACTCACCGTCAGTCCCCCTCACGTCTTCCGTGCAGTACAGTTCGAGGGCTTCGTGACGCATATACGGGTCCACGATGTTATCGATACGGTAGGTGTGGTCCTGGTATTTCACCTTCATGTCGTGAGTGACGTTCGGCCGCCAGCGGATGGTGATGGTCACATATTCCGTCGAGTCCTTGCGCTCCATGTCGTAGAGGACCTTGCCACGAGCTGACTTTATTTCTGCCCAGCAAGTAAAGAGCACGGCCTCTTCCATCGTGTCGAAGCCGTGCTCATCTTTGGTCTTTACTTGACCAATAATCTGTATTCTCTTATTCAGTCTTCCCGTCTGCATGGCGCGCCTCCTTAAAACCGGCTACGGCGCACCCCGAAGAGCAGCCATCGCAGCATGGTAAGAAGCGCTGTGTAGTCGGCTTCCTCCCTGTGCTCATACATGAAGGCCGCTGCATAGAGGATGGCCTCATGAAAGATGGAAGCGTTTGCTTCGGCATCGGCTTCCTCGCACCTGGCAATGTCCAGGCACAGGCTTTGCGCAGCCTCCAGGGATGAGACGATGACCTCGTCGTTGGACGTGTCATCGTCGTCAATCCGAAGGTACTGCCGCGCTTCTTCCAGCGTGACCAGCATGACTATGCCTTTGCTTTCACTTCGAGGGCCTTGATGGCTTCGTTCAAAGTCAGGAACCCATCGACACGCTGGCTGGCAAGGAAGCCTACCTGGCCGTTCGGTGCATACAGTTCGTTGAGTCGCTTAAAGGAACGGTACTCCCGATCGGCAATCCAGTAGTAGCTGAAGTCGCCAAAGAGAATCGGGCGGTTCCCAGCTGCCAGTTCCGGCGCAAAGGACGTGCTGTAGCACGGACGGTTCAAGATCGTATCAGGCTGACCAGCCTGGACAGAGGGCTGCCAGATGTAGTTGCCATTACCGTCTTTCACTTTGCGCAGGGCTTTAATCGTAGAGTCATTGAGCAGCCATACGGCCTTTCTACGGTACGGGATGCGCAGGGAGTGGTAGAGGTCGATGACGTCATCGAAGGTGATGGTCGTATTTGCGGCAGTCACACCAAGGTCAGCCGTCGGAAATACCCCGGTCGGTTTGCTCTTACCGTCGCCGACGAGGAAGGCTTCTTCTTCCTTCGTGCCGATACGGCGGGCGAATTCGCCGGCGATATAGCTCGGAAGGTCGAAGACAGAGTCGTTTAAGAGTTCTTCCGATACACGGATGGCCGTGCCGAGCTTGTACGCCCCGATGGAAATCTGGCCGAACGTATCCTGGCTTTCCGGGTAGAGCCCATTTTCTTCCATCCAGGCCGCTTCCCCATGGCCGGTGACGACGGGAATCTTGCGTTCGCTGCCCGTGTGGATGACCGTTGCCAAACTTCTGAAGAAGTTTTCTTCCTGGAGCTTATCGATGAGCATCTTTTCGTATTCTTCCGGGACGAGATAGCCACCATCGGCATCGGTGCCAACGGAGAGGGCGTTCTGTACGTCAATAAAGTTCTTACGGCGGATGCTGTCCCAGAATGCCTGGGTGTACGTGGCGGAAGCGCGGCCTGTCTTTTCGTCTTCCTGTACATGGGCGCCAGGGGTTTCGACGATAGGCGTCGAGACGGGCTTTGCTAGTTCTTTGTCGAGTCGTTCCTGTCGCTCCAAACGCTCGATTTCTTTTCCCAGGTTCACCACCTCGGCTTCCATCTTGTCATAGCGGGCCGCGTCATCTGCCGAGATGAGGCCGTCCTGGTCACGGGCCGTTTCGAGGAAGGCTTTGGCTGCTTCCCAGGTCTGCTGCCGTTTTTCACGGAGTCGTAAAATCATATCCATAATGTGGTCCTCCTTTAATGAATCAGTAAATGGAGCCGCTTCTCAAGGTCAGCGGCCTTGACTTTGTGTTCTTGTAGTTGATGCGGTTTGAGTTTCTGAACGAGCGAGTTCGTTACCGTCATTGGCGTATAGAGCATCGCTGCAGGTTCGCTATCATCGTCTTTTTCGTCATCGAAAAGAATCGAGTCAGCAAAACCGAGCTCGACGGCCTTCTTGGCATTGAGCCAGGTCTCGGCATCCATCATCTTCGAGATTTGTTTCCGCTCCAGCCCCGACTTGATTTCGTAGGCATTCATGATGCTTTCCTTCACCTCGTTCAGCATATCGATGGCCTTTTGCATGGCCGAGCGATCACCCATGGCAACGGTCGCCGGGTTATGGAGCATCATGATGGCTACGGGTGACATACAGACCGTCGTACCGGCCATGGCGATGACGGAGGCCGCCGAAGCTGCCAGGCCGTCAATCTTGACGGTAATGTTGCCGGCGTAATCCATGAGCATGTTATAGATTTGGGCCGCAGCAAAGCAGTCACCGCCAGGACTGTTAATCCAGAGCGTGATGTCTCCCGTACCGGCATTCAGCTCATCTCGGAACTGCTTAGGCGTCACTTCGTCTCCCCACCAGGTCTCATCGGAAATTTCGCCGTTCAAAAAAAGAGTCCGGCTGCTGCCGAACTCGTCAGGTGCCTCGTTATGCACCCACTTCCAAAATTTATGTTTCATTCGTTTCTCCTTTCCCGGCAAAGGCACCGGCATCCTTGAGCTTCGTCATGCTACCGTTCACGAGGTACAAATCGCCGCCTTCTTCCGCCGGCACTGGGTTCATATCTTCCATTTCCCGGATGTCATTAGCGGACAGCCAGCCGTTTTGCCGACCGATACTGTAGCCTGTCATCCGGCTTTCGTAGTCACCGCGCATGAGGCCGTTCACGTTGAAGCGCAGGAAGTACCGTTTCTTTTCTTCTGGAAGAAGCAAGGAACGCTGCATCGCCTGTTCCCACCGGACGACCCATGGGTCCAGTGTGTATTTGACGAATTCCATCGACTGCTGCTCGATGTTGTTGAAGGAACTCTTGTCAAGGTCGCCAATCATGTGTGGCGGGATGCGATAGAGCCTTGCGATTTCATCCAGTTGGAACTTCCTCGTTTCCAAAAACTGTGCTTCCTCTGGTGGAATGCCGATCTGCTGATACTTCATCCCCTCTTCAAGGACAGCGACCTTGTGGGCGTTATTGGAACCCTGGTAGACGGCGTTCCACGAATCGCGGACCTTGCCTGGGTCCTTGAGGACGCCTGGATGCTCCAGGACGCCACTCGGACTGGCGCCATTGGCAAAGAAGGATGCACCGTATTCTTCGCAGGCCATCGTCATACCGACAGCGTTCCGTGCCATGGCAATAGGAGAATAGCCGACGAGGCCGTCAAAGCCGAGCCCTGGGATATGCAGCACTTCTTCCTTCTTTAACGGTACTTGACCATAAGGTTTGACGTTCGGATTTTCATCAGACGTTTTCGTGTAGATATAGAAAATCGTGCCGCCGGCATCGCGAGCCACCTGCATCTTGTCCGGCCGGAGCGGATAGAGACACACGACACGGCCCAGGCCGTCACGGATGATCTGGGCGTAGGCATTGCCCCAGATGAGCAAGTGGCTCATCAGCGTTTCCCTAAAGATGAACGACGTCATTTCCGGATTCGGCTCATCGTGCAGCAGATGGTACAGCGGATGGTCGTAGACGCGCTCCTTCCCGGTCGGTGTGAATCGGTACAGCTGCAATGGCAAGGCGGCCAAGGTCTCGGCCAGGATGCGAACACAGGCATAGACAGCCGTCGTCTGCATGGCCGTGAATTCATTCACCCGCTTGCCGCTGGTCGACGGGCCAAACAGATAGCGCATGTCCGTACCGACGTAGTAATCCTTGGGTTTATCTCTAGATTTGAACAGATGGGATAAAAATGGGATGCTCATAGAATACCTCCTAATGTTTCTTATGGACTTTCATGCTTATTTCATTTATAATATAAGCATGAAAGTTGGTGATACAAATGAATACCATTCAAGCATGTATGGATGCCTCCGGCATGCTCCTTACCGAAAATGCACGGAAAAACGGCATCAAGAAACATGAATTTTATCAATTTGTACAAAGCCATCAGTTTGAAAAACTCGCGCATGGGATTTACCTTTCCCCAGATGCCTGGGAAGACGAATCCTATGTACTTCATATGCGATATCCGCAGGCTGTCTTTTCCCATGACGAAGCACTGTATTTCCATGACCTTGTAGATCGGGAGCCCTTGCAACCAACCGTCACCTTGTATTCCGGGTACAACACAAAGACACTGAAAGCTTCTGGAATCAAAGTTTATACAGTCAAGAAAGACCTTTTGCCACTCGGAAGGATTATGGTGACAAATTCCTTTGGCCATGAAATTCCGATGTATGATCTCGAACGGACAATCTGTGACCTTGTACGCAGCCGCAGCCATTTTGAATTTCAGGATTTCCAATCCGCCCTCAAGCGTTATGCCAAGCGAAAAGACAAGGACCTGAACAAGCTAATGCAGTACGCAAAACAGTTTCGTGTCCAAAATGTTCTCAAAAACTATCTGGAGGTACTTCTCTGATGAAACTCTCACCTGCCCAGCTCAAAGGGCGCATCAAAAGCCTTTCCCAAAAGAACCATGCCGACGCCAGAGTACTGATGCGCATCTACATGATGGAGCGATTTCTGGAACGTCTGTCTGTTTCGAAGTACCGTGACCATTTCATCATAAAAGGCGGCATTCTCGTCACCTCTATGATTGGCATCGCACTACGTTCGACCATGGATATTGATGCTTGTATCAAAAATGAAAATCTGTCCGAAGAACATCTGCTCGAGATGCTACAAAGCATCAGTAGTATTGATCTGGAAGACGGTGTTTCCTTTCGGGTAAAGCATACAGAGCAGATTATGGATGAGATGGAATATCCTGGCATCCGCGTTGCTATGGAAGCGACGATTGGACCTATGCCTATTCCCCTGAAACTCGATATTTCAACGGGTGATGTCATCACGCCGCGTGAAGTCGAATATGACTATCACCTTCTGATTGAAGACAGAAGTATCTCCCTCTGGTCTTATAATCTTGAAACGGTTCTGGCAGAAAAGCTGCAGACCGTATTAGCCCGTGGCATCCTTAATACCAGAATGCGTGATTTCTACGATATTCATGAGCTTTCTCGTCTTTATGCCGATTCCATTGACAAAGGAATTTTTCGGTCTGCGTTTGATGCAACCTGCAAAAAACGAGGTACTGAAAAACTGGTTACAGAGGGCAGTCATATTTTGCAGGCATTATTGGATGATTCCGGATTGCACCATTTATGGCAGTCTTATCAGAAGAAGTATGCCTATGCAAGTGAAATTCCCTACCAGGATGTTCTTCAAAGTGCCTTTTCCCTTTTTCAAATACTAATGGCTTAAATCAAATCTTGCATGAGGTGATTATCATGAAAACATGGAAAGATTATAAAAATCACGCCAAGTCCATCAGCAAAGAGGAAAAGCGCAATATAGTACGCATTGAAAAAACTACTGAAACATATGCCAGCTGCTTCGTCAAGTGAAATCCATCAAAACGAAATAACTCCTCTTTCATCATAAACGCTGCCGCCGTTATCGTTCCGGATACAACGGTCCAGTGCCATGATGGTAGCTACAATTCCGTCGATTTTTTCGACGGATTTTTCTTTGTCCGGCTTGATGTTACCAGCCGGGTCCTGCCGCATGACGACGTTCCCCGCCATCCACTTGAGGACGGGATTGCCGCCGTGGATAATATTACCTTCCATCAGGAGCTTGTAGAGTTCCTTCGACGGAGGCGACATATCCTTGTAGCCCTGGCCGAAGGGCACGACGGTAAAGCCCATATCCTCCAGGTCTTGGACCATCTGTGTCGCATTCCACCGGTCAAAGGCAATCTCATGGATGTTGTAAATCGTCCCCAGGTTCTCGATGAACTTCTCGATGAAGCCATAGTGGATGACATTCCCTTCCGTCGTCTGAATGTATCCTTGACGCTTCCACACGTCGTAGAGCACGTGGTCCCGCCGACAACGGAGCTCCAGTGTATCCTCCGGCAGCCAGAAGAACGGCAGGATGATGTATTTCTCATCCTCCGTCCGTGGTGGAAAGGCTAATACCAATGCCGTGATATCGGACGTACTGGAAAGGTCGAGCCCGCCGTAGCACATGCGGCCACGCAAGGAATCCATATCGATGGGAATATTTCCCCGATCGTAAATCTGCTCCGGTATCCAGCGGATGCTAGCCGACGTCCAGATATTCAGCCGCAGCTGCTTGAAGACGTTTTCTTCGGCCGGGTTTTCGAGGGCGTTTTTGAAGGCCTCTCGGACGCGGTCGATCTGGATGGTGTAACCAAGTGACGGATTCGCTTTGTACCAGTTTGCCTCATCGGTCCAGTCGTCTTGCTCCGTTAGGCCATAGACCACCGGGTAGAAGGTCGTGTCTTTTTTCCGGCCCTCCATGATATCGAGGGCCTTGGTATGAAGCTCATAGCAGATGCTGTTCTTGTCGTTCCCCGCCGTCGTGATAATGAAGAACAATGGCTGTTCTCGAGCGTCCCCAGAGCCTTTCGTCAGGACGTCGTAGAGCTTTCTATTCGGCTGAGCATGGATTTCGTCGAAAATCAGACCAGATACGTTAAGGCCGTGCTTGGTCCCTGTTTCGGCAGATAGCACCTGATAAAAGCCGGCATTTCGGTAGTTAATGATCCGCTTACCTGCTGTCCGAATCTTAGACCGGCGCATCAGGGCTGGGCTCATCTCAACCATCTGCCGGGCTACATCAAAAACGATGGATGCCTGGTTTCGGTCGCAGGCTGCGCCGTACACTTCGGCGCTTGGCTCGTTATCAGCGTACAAAAGATACAGTGCAACAGACGCAGCAAGCTCACTTTTACCATTTTTCTTCCCGATTTCGATGTAGGCCGTCAGGAACTGTCGTTTCCCATCAGCTTTGACGATACCAAACAAGTCCCGGACTATCTGTTCCTGCCAAGGCAGCAATTTAAAAGGCTGCCCAGCCCATTTTCCTTTCGTGTGACACAGGTTTTCGATGAAAGCCACCGCCCGGTCTGCCTTCTCTGCATCGTAATGGGAATCAGGCAGCATGAATTGGGACGGTGTATATTTCCACTCCATCAGCGGCCTCCCAGGATGAGTTCCATTTCATCCACTGTATTTTCGTTGCCGTTGGCTTCTCCAATCAGTCGGCTCCGGGCAGACGGCGTAAGACCGAATTGTTCGCAGAACTTTAGCATGATTTTGAGATTCGTCTGGGCGATGGAAACCTGCGGTACCTGCTGCAAGTAGCCGTTCGGCGTCCGGACCATATCACCATGCTGAGTGATGAACTCTTCTGCCGCCTTCCACCTTGCGTAGGCCTGGCAGTAGCCAGCGAAGGCTGCCATATCCATTTCGGTCAGCATCCCCATCTCGGCCAGAGCCTTGCCGAGCCGTTTCCATTCTGTCTTGGCATCGTCTTCAAGCCAAGACGGACACTTGGGAAGTTTGCCCTTCATCAGTGGGTCCTTCTTGTTGAGCGGCCGATGACCGGGATTCCCTTCTAATATTTTAAGCGCCGTAGGCTTTGGTTTTCGTCCTCTCGTAGCCATAGCCGTTCACCTTCTTTCTGTATAGGAAAGGCATCCGCCGGCAAGCGGATGCCTTGTGCTTTCTAATTGTACTTTTCCATCAGTTGCTTGAATACTTTCTTTGCGATGGCGCTCTTCGGTTTCTGGCACCAGCCGCGTTCGTACATGACTTCCGGTTCACCGTTGATGGCGATCCAAAGTTTGGAAATCCGGCCTTCGTTGATGCCGAAAATCGAGCCTTCGTCGAAGTGTTTGACTTCCCACCGTACCGTGTTTTTTCCAATCTGCATTCTGCCCTTTGTCCACATAGTTTGTACCTCCGTTTGTCGTTTGTGTGTTTTCCCTTTCGGTACTATATATATCACTCTGAATGGACATAATAGCAAGTCTTTTATGCAAGAAATGTAAATAAAAATATGTAAGGAAAAGGCACCCGCCTACCTGCGGATGCCCGTTCCCTTTTCTCTTAGTACAAGGCTTCGAGGGCTTCGTATTCCTTCTTCAGCCGAATCAGGTCCTGCGCGATGCAGGTCTGGCGGAACCGATTCTTGCAACCTCGGCCTTCCTTCGTGAGTCGGTCGATTTCGGCTTTCCGTTTCTGGAGGACCTTCAGGCCCGTGCCCTTCTTCAACGTTTCGCAGTCTTTTTCAAATCTCGTCATCACCAGTCCCTCCTTTTACAGTTCAATGATTCCGTAAATCCGGCTTTCACTTTTGTAAATTTCTCTGCCGTCTGAAGTGGTCTTCCAAAAGGTGTAACGTACTTCCTGGTCCATGCTGCCTTTGTAGGTTACGCGCTTGCCGTATTTCGCTTCAATCCCGTCCAGGTGTACCCGGATGCTTTTCTTGTTGACCTTGATGATGGTGCCCGTCCAGGTCGTTGCCTGAATGATGATGCCGATGCAGTCGCCTCTGTAAGCCTTGATTTTCATTCCCGTGTTTGCCTTCATGATGTTTGCCTCCGTTTGTTTAGTGTGTGTTCCCTTTCGGTACTGTATTAATCACTCTAAACGCACATAATAGCAAGTCATTTTGAGAAAGATTATTCATAACTATCCATAAACTTGTGCATCACGGCGAGGATTTTTTCCTGCTCGTCCGGCTCGATGCCGAGGGTCGTAAGTGCCTCCCTCGTGCCGCAGTCGGGGCAGATGAGGGTCTGGCCGTCCTTTCGGGAAAGCGCCGGTACGGCGCGGTAGGCTTTGCCACAGATTGGGCAGATACGTTCGGGTTGTCTTTCGTTTGTCTTCATGGTGGTTTCCTTCCTTTCTGAAGGGATTACCCTTCTACCACCTCAAGACCGCCGAAGCGGTCGAGGGAGGAGGCAGAAGGCTGATTCCTTAGCGTCCGAAGCGGAAGGCCGTGTCGCCGGCGAGGCGCTTGGTGAGGATTTCGCGGGCCGTCTTAAATTCGTCCCCGATGAATCCGAGGCGAAGGAGCCAAGTCCGCATCGCGAATTTCGGGTTCTCCGTCTGTTGGGGTTTCGGGCTGGCGGTTTTTACCGTCTTGGCCATCTGGGAAAGGGCCATGCAAAGCTGGATGTAGCTTTTCAGTTGGCCGGCGTGGAGGCCGTTCTTCTTGCCGTTCGCCGGTGCGTCGAATTGGAAGAGACGGAACTCGATGGTGCCTTTCGTGAAGGTGGCGTGGAAGTTCAGCATATGGTACCGGCTGTCGTTGTAATGTTGGTGGCGGCCGTAGTCGGCACCGTTTGCCGTGTACCAGACGTCTGCGAAGGCGGCCATGGTCTTGGGCTTTTTCTTGTTGACCTGTTCGAGGAACTTCGGGTCGACCGTGCGGCAGTAGTGGCTCATGCGGCGGCGGTCCAGGTCGAGGGCGTCGGCCAGAAGGTGTTCGTGGCTCGCCATGATGTTGGCGAGGTTCCGCATCGTCTGCGGCGTGTGGCCCTTGGCGCCGATGTGGATGTGCACCCCGCAACCCCGTGTGGCGTCGCTCTTGG
The DNA here is from genome assembly GCA_900095875.1 of Caecibacter massiliensis. Classification (GTDB taxonomy): domain Bacteria; phylum Bacillota; class Negativicutes; order Veillonellales; family Megasphaeraceae; genus Megasphaera; species Megasphaera hexanoica. The sequence goes on from LT608311.1 coordinate 205,895, forward strand.
CGCCGGCCTTGCGGAGCTTCCGAACCAGTTCCTGCAAGGTTTCCATGTCGGCGTAGGTCAGAATCGGCGTGACCAGTTCGCATTTTTCTGGTTCCGGTCCGGCGATCGAACCGTCGCGTTGGAATTTCCATTCCCGGCCTTGTCCGTCCCAGGCGCTCCAGGTGTCGTAGCCGTTGCGGCGGGCGGTGTATTCGTAGCGGCGTGTGCCGAAGAAGTCGGCGGCCAATTTTGCGGCCTTTTCGCGGCGGATGCTGTTCATTTCAATTTCGACCCCGATGGTCTGCTTCTTCATATTTTCGACTTGCTTCATCATTTTTTCGTTCATGGTATGTGCCTCCTTGTTTTAAGCCTTTCGGCTTTTCCTTCTTGCATGTGTATATTCGCTCTAAAGGCACATAATAGCAAGTCTTATTTGAGAATAAATATTAAAATAATTCAATCATCGCTGCATACATTCCACCCTTCTTTCAGCTTCTGGAAGATAGTCAGGTAGCGGTCTTGTTCGCTCCCCTCGGTGGCACAGACACCCTGCCAGAAAAAGTCCATGGCTTCCTTCCGGCTCGGCCACACCCGTTCTTTGCCGTAGCAGATGGTACGGACAGCATCGACTTTCCGGACGGCGTCCTCGCCGTAGATGACGTTCAGGCTGGAGCCGTTGTCCCAACGGACGAGGAGCGACCCCGTGGCGTCCACGCCCCGTACAGTGCCCTGTGTGCCCGCAGGTGGGGCTTGTACGTCCTCCATGCGAATCAGTTCGACCCGTGTTCCTTTTGGGTATTCTCGGCGAAGTTCTGCAATGATTTCTCTGTTCGGCATCTTCATGATTGGCATCTCCTTTGGCATATCACCGGCAGGCTCTCAGGCCCGCCGGCTTCGGTTTTTCTTAGAATGTGAAGGCGAGGGCCGCCGTCGTTTCGTATTCGCGGGTGTGGAAGTCCTTCGTCCATTTCTTGATGGTGATCAGGCCTTGGAGTTTGCAACCGAGGCTCTGGAAAATCATCGCCTGATTCAGGGCATCCGTCGCCGTGCTGGAGTAGGTGAATTCCGTAATTCCGTAGGCCTTGAGGGCTTCAAGTGTCTGCGGAATCCGGTCATCCCAAAGGGTGAGGCTTCCGCCGAGGTCGATGCGGTCGTTGCCGCGTTCCTTCATTTCTTCATAAAGTTTGTAAACCTGAACGTAGGTCCGGCCCTTGCCTTCCTGCCCCTGCCGCAGGGCCTTCATCTGTTCGCGGCATTCATCCATCGCCTGTTCGTCCTTGGCGTGGTAGGCCTTGTCGTAAGCCTTCTTGATTTCCTGTTCCCTGCTGTAGTCCTGTTCGAAGTAATTGTTTATCATGGTGGTTTCCTCCTTGTAGGTGTTTGTTTTTTCCTTCTGACATATTAATCACTCTTTTCGGGACTAATAGCAAGTTAATTATGTAGATATTTTGCAAGTTTATACATATTTATTTAAGAGGAAATCGAACCGATCAGATTGATTGCACATACGTTCGATTTGCGGTCCTGAAGATGCCGTAACATGGTAAAAGCCGGAAACACTCTGGTCTCCGGCAGCTTGATGCCCCTGCTTAAAGGCTAAAAACGATTGCCCCTTTCTTTTCATACTTGCGTGTAAAGGTGTTTTTATAACAGCTGTTGATTTCAGTCAGGCCCTCCATCCTGCACCCAAGTTTCTGTAACTGTAATGCTTTATCAATGGCATCGGTCACGTTGTCGGAATACGTAAACCGTGCAATCCTAAATGCTTTCAACGTTTCAAGCAGTGCGGGAATCTGCTCGGTTCTGATGGAGTACCGTGAATCAAAGTCGATGCAGTCATTGCCGCGTTCCTTCATGGATTTATAAAGTTCATACACCTTGAGGTAGGCCTGGCCGCGATTCTGTTGCTGGATCTTGAAAGTTTCGTAGTCGTTCCTGGCCATTTCCATCCTCTGTTCATCGTTTGCCGCTTCTGCTTTATCAAATGCCATTTCAATTTCCTGTTCCCTGCTGTAGTCCTGTTCGAAGTAATTGTTTGTCATGGTGATTTCCTCCTTGTATGTGTTTCTTTTACCTTCTGACATATTAATCACTCTTCTCAGGATAAATAGCAAGCTAATTATGTATATATTCTGCAAGTTTACACATAGTTATTTAAGAGGAGATAGTGGCTGTCAGGTCACTTGCACATACGTTCGATTCTGGGTCCTATGGGGTCTCAACGTACCAGAACCCCATAGGAAGGAAATCGTCAGGCTTCGTAGGCCGACTGTTCGATCTGCAAGTCTTTCTTCGCCTTACCGTTCTTGAAGGCCGCGCTTCCTGTAAAGTTGTGCAGTAGGACCTTCCGGTCAACTTTGTACTGCGGCCCGATAAAGCCGAGGCGCAGGAGGAAGCACCGGAAGCTGTACTTCTCGTTCGTCACGGCATGCTCTGTGGCATTCACCCGCTTCACTGTCTTAGCCATATGGCAGAGTTTCTCGATGAGGTGCGTCGTGGCCTGACACCGTTCGGCTCCGGCATCGGCAGGAATCCAGCCAAAGGAGATGGCCTCATCCGTTTCCCCAATAATCAGGTCATCTGTCGTACCGAGTGCTTTCTTGAGAAGCGTGTGTTTCGAGCGGATGATCTGGCGAAGTTTGTCGAGGTCGGCTTCTGTGAAACCATCCCTTGGCATCTTAATGGTTACTATTGCCTGCGGTGCTTCTGTTTCCTGCGGGATAATCATCGGCAGGTATGAAGCTGTTCCCGCTTCTTCAGTTTCGGCTGTTCCTTCGTTCGATTCGTCCGGTATGAAGCCTACTGCCGCCAGTTGGATGAGCAACCGGCGCAGTTCTTCGGTGCTGACGCTGTCGGCCACTTCCATCGTACCCCTGCAGTCGATAGTGTACGGGCCTACCTCAAATGCGAATTTCGGCTTGCCCGGATGGTAGACAGCCCGGTTATTTGTCAGTGCGCTGACGGTATCCACTAAGGTCTTGCGTTCCTGTCCTTCTACATGGAATGATAATGTTTTCATGGTTTGTACCTCCTTGTTTTTCGGTACTACATATATCACTCACCTTGGGAATAATAGCAAGCCTATTCTGTGGATTTTTCAGAAAAATATACGATGCCGGCCAGTACGAAGAAGACACAGGGAAGGGCCACACCGTTTCCCCACATCTTGTAAGCCGCCGAGTCTCGATACGGCTCCTTCAACCACTTGATGATCTGGTTCCGAGTCTTCGGTTTCTTCGCCTTCCCTACCGCCAGACGATGCTCCTCGAAGACATCCATCCAGAACTGTATCTCCTTCTCCGTCGGTGCCAGCTGCTCCAGCCCGTCGCACCACCATCCGGGGAAGCCTTGGAGGCGGGCGCACTCGATTGGAGTCAGTCGGCGGACCGCGCTGTGACGGTTCACCAACGGCGGATCCTTGTAGTCCGTCGCTACTAGGGAGCCAGCCACTTCTTCCGATGCCGATGTGAAGTAGGAGTTCTTGCTGGCACAGTAAGCCAGTTCGACCACGGCAATGCCGCCGTGGTTCGTCCCGGGGACGTTGCCGGTGCGGTCGACCGTCCGGCTCGTGTCGCTCTCGTAAGCATGCGTACGGCGGTTAATCGTGCCGTCCGAAGACTGCCTGACATCAAAGGTCTTCACTTCTTCCACAATGGCAATGCCGCCCTGGTTGCAGCCGGGATTTCCACCATTAGCATCGAGCGTCCTCGCCGTATCAGCCTTATAGAATCCAGAGTGTGGGTTCGACGATTTCATGGCATTGCTGTCTTTCGAGCTGATGCCATAGGCCTCACGGCTGACTACCAAAGGCTGGTTGTTGCCGCCCGTGCCATAGTGCGCCGTCAGCGTCGTATTGACTTCGAGCGGCCCGGTGTACCTGGCGTCCTTGCCGTGGTTCTCGAATACATCCTGCCTGCGGCCCATCACCAACGGCGGGTGATGGGATTCGGCCCGGAGAGTGTTTGCCACGCCTTCAGTCACGTCCATGCGGATACCGCCCTGGTCATTCAGGCAGAGCAGGCCTGGTTCCGCAGCGCTGCCTCCAGTACATCCGGCAGCTTCTTGCCACGCTCGGAAGCCCGCCGCAGAATACCCTGACAGGCCCTCGGACTCAAATAGTATTTCTCCGGCACCTCGTCCAGCAAAATCTGCGACAAGGTAGATGCGTTCTCTTCGTTGGGGTACGCCCCAATACTGGGCGTCAAGGAGCCGCCAGGCCACGGAAAAGCCGTCACCCAGCACAATCCCGGCGTTCTGCCACTTCTCGTATCGAGGTATTGGAACCCCGGGCTTTTTGATCTGGCAGACCTCTTCGAGGACCGTACGGAAGTCTTCCCCGCCGTTGCTGGAGAAGGCGCCCTTGACGTTCTCCCAAACAATGTATCTTGGATATAGTCCATTCGTTTCTTCCCTCATTTCCCTTACGATGCGGATGGCCTGGTGGAAGAGGCAGGACTGCTGCCCTTCGAGGCCTTCGCGCCGTCCTGCGATTGACATGTCCGTGCAGGGGCTGCCGAAAGTGATGATGTCCACCGGCTCCAGTGTGTGTCCGTCGAGCTTGTTGATGTCCCCGTAGTGCTTCACGAACGGCAGCCGCTTCGTCGTCACCCTTATAGGGAACGGCTCGATTTCCGAGTTCCACACTGGGGTGATGCCCGCCAGCATGCCGCCGAGTTCGAAGCCTCCGCTGCCGGAAAACAGGCTACCCAGCGTCAGTCCGTCATTCATCGGCACTCACCTCGCTGAACGGCAGTTCGTTTCCAGCCCGCAGGACTTTCACATTATCAGAAGAGCCTGCCTGCTCGATGTACCGCTTCACGATGACATCGACAAACTTTTCGTCAAGTTCGATGCCGCAGCAGATACGCTGTGTCTGTTCGCAGGCAATGAGCGTGCTACCGCTGCCAAGGAATGGGTCCAGTACGATGCAGTTCGTCATGGTCGAATTCTGTATCGGATAGGCCATGAGTGCCACCGGTTTCATGGTCGGATGGTCCTTACTTGCCCGCGGTCTGTCGTATTCCCAGACAGTAGTCTGTTTCCTATCCGAATACCACTGATGCTTGCCGCCCTTCTTCCATCCGAAAAGGCACGGCTCATGGATCCATTGGTATGGGCTGCGGCCCAGGACCAGGGCGTTCTTCTTCCAGATACAGCAGCCGGAAAGGTAGAAGCCGGCGTCCTGGAAAGCCTTACGGAAGTTCAGCCCCTGGGTGTCAGCGTGGAACACATAAATGGAGCCATCGGCTGCCAGGTTCTGTTCCATGTTGACAAAGGCGCTGAACAGGAAGGTGTAGAACTTATCGTCTGGCATGTTGTCGTTCTTTATCTTGCCTGCGGTTTCCTCGACGTTGACGTTGTACGGGGGATCCGTCAGCACCAGGTTTGCCGTTCGGCCATCCATCAAACGATGATACGTTTCGGGAATCGTAGCATCGCCACAGATGACCCGGTGTCTGCCCAGGAGCCAGATATCACCCGGCTTCGAGAACGCCGGCTTCTCCAGTTCCTTCTCGACATCGAAGTCATCTTCCTCGATTTTCTTGTTATGGACCTTGGAGAAAAGCTGCTCGATTTCCGGGGCTTCGAACCCGGTGAGGTCGACGTTGAAGTCGACGCTTTGCAAATCGACGAGCAAGTCAGCCAACAGCTGTTCATCCCAGGCACCAGTGATTTTATTGAGCGCCACGTTGAGAGCCTTGACCTTGTGTTCGTCCTCGATGTGGACCATGACACACTGGACTTCCGTGTAGCCCAGGTCCTTCAATACAGTCAGCCGCTGGTGGCCGCCGATGACCGTCATATCGTAGTTGACGATGATGGGTTCCACATAGCCGAATTCCTGTATCGAGTTCTTGATTTTTTCGTATTCCTTATCCCCGGGCTTGAGCTTCTTGCGCGGATTATAAGCTGCGGGCTTCAGGTCGCCGACAGGGATGGTCTTCCATTCCATACTGTTCTTGTTCATGTCTCCATTCCTTTCTGCATAGCGGCGATGCAACGTCCGTAGCCTGCCAGGCCGTGCAGGCGGCAGTACTGGCGGACGCTGTCCCGGGAAAGCTCCGTAGCATTGGCGATGGCCTTGTAGCCCATCCCTTCACGCCGCATCTGTTCGATTTTCTGCCGCTGACGGTCGGTCATGCGCTTCACCTCTTGCAACAAAAAAGCAGCCCGGCCGATAGCCGAAGCTGCAAGAAAAAAAATATATTCCCCCGGAGGGGTATCCCCCCTATTGAATTTCGCGTTTTTGCACGTTTGAGGGGGCGCCGGTCCTGGGCTGACGGGCTGTAGAGATTTGATACCCCCGCCCGGTACCGTGTTTCAGTACATGTTGTCATGCTTTTTATTTTATAGTAAGCTATAAGAAAGAACTCGTTTTTTCTGAAAGGTCGTGTTGTTCGTGAAGAAAGTCTTCTTGCTTCTTTTATCCTTATGCCTGTTCCTAATAGGTGGCACAGCCAATGCAAACATGTATCAGCACTTCCTTGATGGCGACACCAACTACGTCATGGTAGATGGTCACACAGGGGAAGCCTGGTACCTTGACCGTAGTTCGCTGTACGTCGAAAAGTATGATCCACCGCAATACATCATCGTTGCTAACATCTGCTATGTTCCTAAAGCAATCAATGGCAGCACAACTATTACAAAGGTCACTACTCACCGCTTCTTCTACAACTGGGACATGCGTAAGATGTATTGGGATAAAGGTGGTAATTCAAACTGGGTCTATCTAGACCCGCAAGGTGACTGGGCTCACACTGGTATCGTCATGCCAGCCGGTGAAATGGCATTTTATCTGGCATACAGAATGAAGTTCTATGGTTCACTTCTTTTCTACAACTCTTATGATAAAAAATACTTCCCACGCTATAGCGACAGATTCTACGAAGGCGTCTAGTATTTATACTCGACGTTCCTGTCTTCCGTCATCGTCTTCTTGTCATGGCAGCTCTTACACAAGGGCTGCCAGTTTTTTTCATCCCAGAAAAGTTCCGGGTCACCCCGGTGTGGTTTGATGTGGTCGACGACCGTCGCGGGCGTCAGTCTTCCCTCGGCCTTGCAGCGGACACACCACGGATGCCTGCGGAGATACCATGCCCTTGCCTTCTGCCATCGCCGGTCGTAGCCACGCTCGGCTGCCGTCCGTCTGTCATGGCTGTGTTCCCTAGCATGTACCTCGCAGTACTTCTGCCCGTACGGTACGAGCTTAGGACAGCCAGGATGCGCGCAGGGCGTCTTCGGTCTATGCGGCATCGAATCATCTCCTCATCAATTATGGCAGGCACAGCTGGACTCGAACCAACACCAACGGTTTTGGAGACCGTCATGCTCCCGATTACATTATGCGCCCATAAAAAAAGCTCCTGCAGATTTCTCTACAAGAGCTTGTGTCTTTCTTCTTTTTCACTATGACTATCATACCACATATGGCATGTGAAGTTCTAGTGTTGGAGTGTGCAGTTTAGTGCTGACCTTCTAATATTTTATCGACTTTCTCCAAGGCTTCTTTATGAACGTCCAACACCCTGCGTCGGCTCTTACCAAGGACCTCGGCGATATCGTCCCACTTCTCGAAGTGGATGTACCGGTGCCGTAGGAGAAGCCGGCACTCCTCGTCGTCAACAAGGTCGATGGTCCGTCGAATTTCTTCCTTGAGGTCGACCAAGGCATCCACCTCGTCATCAATCTGCTGCTCCATCTCCCAGATGCGCTGCAGCGTCCGGGTGAAGGGCGCCTCGGTCGGATGGTTCGGGTTATGGTGTTCGCTGAGGCTTGCCGCCGGGACGCTCAGCACCAAGCGGCGGAGCGACGCCTTCTCCAATAGGTCGCTCTCGATACGGCGGTCCAGGTAATAGGCCTGCTTCAGATATTCTTTTGCGTCCATGTCTATCCCTCCAGTTCAGCTTTCACGGCATCAATCAATGCCGTCTGTGTCCGTTCTTTCTTCTCCAATGCTTTCATGATTCGTTCGTCAATCGTGCCTGCTGTGATGATGTGCTGCACCACCACAGTTGATGCTTTTTGTCCTTGCCGCCAAATCCGGGCGTTGGTCTGCTCATATAGTTCAAGTGACCAGTTGAGCGCGAACCAGACGATGATATTCCCACCTTTCTGCAGATTCAATCCGTGCCCGGCAGATGCCGGATGGATGAGGCCGACCTGGTACTTCCCGTCGTTCCAGTTACGGATACTTGCCTCTGTCGAAATCCGGCTGTATGCCACCTTCAGCTGCTGCAGCCGTTCCTCGATCCGGCTCAGGTCATGCTGATACCAGTAACAGACTAGCATCGGTTGTTGGGCCGCTTCGATGAGGTCCTCCAGGGCATCCAATTTCTTGTCGTGGATGCGGACGACGTCACCGTTATCGGCATAGACAGCACCGTTGGCCATCTGGCAAAGCTTCCCTGAGAGGGACGCCGCATTGGCCGCCGTAATGTCATCTTCGTCCTGGTACGGCAGGATGAGGTCCTTCTTCATCGTTTCATACTTGTTGGACTCATCCTCGTCCATATAGACGGGATACCGGTTCGAGATGAGTTCCGGCATCTTCAGATGGTCCATCGCCTTCATCGAAATGGTGATATCGGAAATCTTCTCATAGATTGCATCGGCAGCACCCGGCAGTGGTTTATAGGAATACACGACCTGGCCATTCGTCTTGTCCGGCATGAAATAGGTACTGCGGTACTGGGTGATGAACCGTCCGAGCCGCTCACCCATATCGAGACACTTGAATTCGGCAAAGAGATCCATCAGGGAGTTCGGTGCTGGTGTGCCGGTAAGCCCTACGATGCGGCGGACCTTTGGCCGGACCTTCAGGAACGCCCTAAACCGTTTCGACTGCCAGCTCTTGAACGAGGACAGCTCATCCAGGACGACCATGTCGTAGTCGAAAGGCATCCGGGATTTCTCGATAAGCCACTGCAGGTTCTCCCGGTTGATAATCGTGATATCGGCCTGCTGCCGCAAGGCTGCCATGCGCTCTTTCACGCTGCCGACGGCGACAGCGTAGGTAAGGTGCTGCAAATGCTGCCACTTCGTGATTTCATCCTTCCACGTCACCTTCGCAACGCGCAGCGGCGCAACAATCAGGACCTTGCTGACGTCGAAGCTGTCATACATGAGCCGTTCGATAGCCGTCAGGGTGATGACGGTCTTCCCGGCACCGAGGAATAAAATCACGGCACTGATGGGATGCGTCAGGATAAAGTCCGTCGCGTACTGCTGATAGGCGTGTGGTCTATAGATTTCCTTCTTGGATTCCATCAAGGACACCTCCAATCTCTTCTATCCCATCCAGGACATACACGGGAAAGCCTAAGCGTCTCAGCTGCCGGTGCCGTTTCAGCTGCAGCGGCCTAGGCTTTTTGCCCGGGCGCTTCACTTCCACGAAGCCGGCCTTCCCATCAGGGAATAAACAGATACGGTCGGGCCATCCCGAACTGCCTGACGTCCACTTCTCACACAAACCATCTCGCATCTCCACGGCCCGTTTCAGCCGCTGCTCTATCTTATTTTCTCTCATATCTGCCTCCTACTCTTCAAAGAGTGAGTGACAGTCGTGACTCTCGCCCCTTAAAACCCCTATATAAGATATTTTCCTAAAAATCCTTCTATACGACTTTTTAGAATGGAATATCACGACTGTCACTTTTGCTGTTTTTTAACTGTAAATAGTTTTAGATATGTCCTTCACGACTTGCACTTTGCAATAAGTCTGACAGACTTTTTCATTTAAACCTGCACGACCTGCACCTCAGTCTAGGAAGTCCTGGCCATCTTTGAGCTTCAATCCGAAGACAATGGCACCTTTGTTAGTCTTACGTTTCGTGTAACCGCACTTTGCAAGGGCTTGATAGAAGTCCGTCGTAGAACGGACAAACTCTCCTGATGAAATACAATACGCCCGGTATGATTGATACAGCTGCCCGGAACGTTCCTGGAGTTCCGGGCCGACATCGCAACAGTCGTTCAGGAACTGGCCGAGCCAATCATTGTCTTCACGGTACGCTTCGATTGCATCCTTGACGACCTTCGGCTGCTCGATACGGAAATCAGCAGCTATGGCTTTCCGGGCACCTTCGATGATCCACGTCATGACGTAAGGGCCGGCCTTGGCGAAAAGGTAGTCTGCATAGTTCTTGATATCGGACTGGCCGGTAATCCTGGCATTGAAAGGAATAACGACGAGCCGCCGCCAGATGCCATCGTCGTTGGCACCGACCTTCGGGAGATGGTTCGTATACAGGACCAGCGTATGCGATGGAACGAAGGCAAAGGGATCTTTGTACTTCTTCTCGGCCTGGATTTCATCCGTCGAGCAGAGTTGCTTGACCGTCGCCGTATTGAGCCGCATGCCCTCTTCCATCTCGGAAGCGATGATGAGGCGCTTGCCCTTAAGCTCTGCCATTTCCGGCTTGACGTTACGCTTACAGTTCATGGTGAGCGCTTCAGCAGAGATTTTCCCGGCGTAATTTCCCAGGACGCGATAGATGGTATTCCAGAATGTAGACTTCCCATTGGCACCGCCACCATAGGCGATAATCATGTGCTCTTGGTAGACCTTTCCGACAGCAGCCACACCGACCGTCTTCTGTACATAATCGATAAGGTCACTGTCCCCGCTGAAGAACAGCTGCAGCGCAGCTTCCCAGAATTCCCGGCCATCCTCGCCGGGTGATTTCTCGGTAATCTTGGTAATCAGGTCCTTGGGATCATGTGGCTGCTCACCCGCCAGGCCTTTCGACATATCGTATGTCGCTTTCGGCGTGTTGATGAGGAATGGGTCCTTATCGAGTTCGTTGACGTCGATGGCGAGCATTGGCTTGGCCGCATGCTGGAAATTGATCATATTCCTGTAGTTCCGGCATTTCATGACGAATTTCAAATAGGCCTGTGCCCCGACCAGACGATACCAGAGCGGCAGCAGCGTATCGGACTGGCAGACCTTCTGCAGCGCCTTCCCGCCGTCCCGGACGATTTCCTTATCGACACCAGCATCTATGAGTGCCTGCATGGCAGACTGCACGGCATCCTTGGCGTCTTCGAGTTGCAGGTCGAGGAACTCTTCGGCAGCACCAATGGCCATCTGCTTATCTTCACGCCAGCAGTCGCCGTCGAAGCGGAGGTAGTCCGTAGCGCTCGTGTAGATGAGTTCGCCGCCGTATTCCCTGGCGAGGATTTTTGCTTCGCCGATATCAGAGTAATCATCCGGTTTCAAAGATGCCGCACCGAAGTCTGCGTTATATTCATCCGGTGATACATAGTCTTCCCGGGTCACGACCTTCTTATGGAAGAAGCGGACAGCGCTGTTCCAGATGGTGTCGAGCTCGGCTTGCTCCAATGGTGGATCACATTTTTTCGAGTGTTCCAGATAGATGGACCGGGCCTTCTCCGTATCGCCATATCGTTTGAGAACCTTGCCTGCAAAGAGGCTCATGGTCTTGTTCCTGCTGCCTTCCAAGATGACACCGGCTCTGTATGCCGCTTCGGACGGGTCTTCTTCATAGTCCTCCTCATCCAATAAATCATCGATATGGAGCCAGCCTTCATGCCAGTATACCTGTTCGGCAGATACTGCCGTCCCGAACAGGAAGCGGGCTGCATCGAGCGCATTACCGTCAAAGAAAGTGAACTTCTTCTGGACGGCTTTCTTCATCGCGACGTAAGTATCCGGGTCATTGCATTCGTTGATTTCTGCGAACAGGTGGAAACGCGGCCGGGCAGACTTATTGTCTTTGGGCAGGTTGTTATGCCGACTCGGTGTCGTAGCAAAGGAAATATCGGACAGTATGCCCTCTCCCAGGCTTTCCGGCGTCACCCAGTCCTTCGGGTCATCGGAGTGGTCATTGTCACAGTCCCATACACCAAGCCTCGAGCAGATGAAATTGTCCTTGCTGCGGTACTGATTCCGGTAAAGCGCGCAGACATGGTCATAGCCTACGGCCCTGGCAAGCTGCTCCGGCCCCGTGATAACCGCCGTGTTGGGATAGCTGCAGTTGCCGGCGTCACCGGTGCAGTTGGCTGTAAATATTTCGAATCGCATTATTCTCCCTCCTTGAAGCTACTATCGAAGTATCGCAAACGATAGCCCTTACGCTTGGCCCGCTGAATCTCCTCGTTCATGCCGGGTGAAATGACATCCCCACACACCCAAATCTCGGCGCATTTCGACATCAGCGCACAGCCAAAGAAAATCCCCAAGGCACGTTCTTTTTCATCACTATCGTCCAAAAACTGAGGGAACAGCAGATGCGGCGCCAATGGGATATATCCTTTCTTTACGGCAAAACGGCAGTACCGTCTTGCCTTCCAGATATTCCCATCGACGTCGCCGGCAAAGGGCGAACAGATATAGACGAACGGCCTAAAACTGAAACGCTCCGTTTTTAGCGCTTCGTATGGCGTTGGGTCAGGATAGCCTTCATGGTTGTATTTACTCACCATCGTCATCCACCTCCATGAACTCCTTCGCGCAGTCCCTGCAGAGCAGGGCCGTGTTCGTCAGGTTGCTATCCCAGTCGTGGAACAAGGCATTAAGGTCTACGGCGATTTCTTCCCCGCAGACGGGGCAGCGCGTGAAGACGTTGTCCTCTGTGATGTCCACAGTAACTTCGACATTGTTAAAACATTCCTTGACGTAAAACATACTTCATCCTCCTTCGGGAATTTGGTTTAGATCCGGAGAAAATTCTCCTCCTATCTTTCCTAAGGAGGTTTCGTCTCTATTTTTCCGGTGATTTGGAGAAATTAAATAAAAAATTCCGGGTTAGCATCATACCTTATATTCCTTATAAGGCAGATGCTGACCCGGATATTTTTTTTGAGCCGGAAAAAAATTTTTAAAATTTCTGAAAAAGCCGGAAAAATTCTCCTGAAACCTCCTTAGGAAAGGTAGAAGGGCAAATAAAGGCCTTCGGAAAGAGAGGTAAAAGCATGAATACGGTCACGAAAGACAGAGCCAGCCTGGCAACACGCAAGAATGAGGAACTCATCGCCATCCTGATGGCCATCAGCGTCGTAGCCAGCCTGCTGGCAGACAAACTCAGACAACAGCAGCAAATAAAGGAGGAAAGACATCATGGAAAAGAAACCTGATGCAGCACAATTCTTCGATGACATCATCGAAGCAAACGAAGAAATCATTAAATCCGGGACCTACATGCTGTCCTGCGCAGAAGTCATGGTCCAGGCACTCCGGGGACTGAAGGAACTCTACACGTCCCCCGCAGCGGCAACACCACAAGAAACGCAGCCCGCCGAAACGCCAGATTCTGCGCAAGAGGAAAAGACATACAATTTCCAAGAAGTGCGCGGCATCATGGCCGGCCTTGCCGGCAAGGGCAAGAAAGCGGAAGCAAGGGCGCTACTACAGAAGTTCGGCGTCACCCGCCTGAGCGAACTGGATGAAAAGGACTACGGGGCACTTGTCAAGGAAGCCAAGGTGATCGAACATGGCTAAGCACGCCTTCCTCTCTGCCTCGGCATCGAGCCGTTGGCTGGCCTGCCCGCCTTCTGCCAGACTCTGCGAGGACGTCCCGGATACATCCAGCACCTACGCACAGGAAGGCACGGACTGCCATGCACTCTGCGCCTTCCTCGTCGAAAAAGCGCTCGGCCGGGATGTACAGAATCCAACACCGGGCCTTACCTACTACAACGCTGAGATGCAGGATTGCGCCGACGAATACTGCGCATACGTCCTGGAACAGTTGGAAGCATCCAAGCAATACTGCCCAGACCCGCGTGTCTTCATCGAGCAGCGGTTGGATTTCTCTCGTTGGGTAGAAAACGGCTTCGGTACAGGTGACTGCATCATACTGGCTGACCAGGTGATGCAAATCATCGACTACAAGCACGGCGTGGGCGTTCTCGTCGATGCCGAACACAACAGCCAGCTCATGTGCTACGCCCTCGGTGCCCTGGACGCCCTCGGTGCCCTGGACACCTTCGATGACCTGTACGATATCGAACATGTCACCCTGACGATATTCCAGCCACGACGCGGAAACCTTTCATCATGGACAATTAGCAAGGAGAAGCTCCTGCGCTGGGCTGATACAGTCCTGGCCCCGACAGCAAAGCTTGCTTATGAAGGCAAGGGTGAATTCGCCGCCGGCAAGCATTGCCAATTCTGCAAGGTGAAAGCAACGTGTCGCAAGCGCGCTGAGTATAACCTCGAGCTGGCCAAGTACGACTTCGCCATGCCGGATACACTGGACGAAGTGGAGATTGCTGCCATTCTGGGACGCATCGACCAACTGATGGCCTGGGGCGGCGACGTCAAGGATTACGCCCTTTCCCAGGCACAGGCCGGCACACACTTCGAAGGCTGGAAGGTCGTCGAAGGCAGATCCAATCGGAAATACACCGATGAAGATGCCGTTGCCGAAGCCGTGCAAAAAGCAGGCTTTGATCCGTACGAGCAAAAGCTCCTCGGCGTTACGGCCATGAGCAAACGGCTCGGCAAGAAGCAGTTCGAAGAGCTCCTGGGCGGACTCGTCTATAAACCGCCAGGAAAACCTACACTGGTCCCGGACTCAGATAAAAGGCCGGCCATGAATTCAGCAGCAGACGATTTCAATGAAAACTAAGGAGGACAAAATTATGTCTAAAATCAAGAATCCCATGAAGGTCATCACCGGAGTCAATACGCGTTGGAGCTATGCCAATGTATGGCAGCCCAAGTCCATCAATGGCGGCAATCCGAAATACAGTGTCAGCCTAATTATCCCGAAAAGCGATACGGTCACGCTGAAGAAAATCCACGCAGCCATCCAGGCCGCTTACGAAGAAGGCGAATCGAAGCTCAAGGGCAACAGCAAACGGGTACCGGCGCTTGAAGTCATCAAAACGCCTCTGCGTGATGGCGATAAGGAACGTCCGGGCGACCCGGCCTATGCCGACAGCTATTTCATCAACGCCAACAGCGCGACCGCACCGGGTATCGTCGATGCCGACCGCAACCCTATTCTGGAGCGCTCCGAGGTTTACTCCGGTGTCTACGGCCGCGCCAGCATCAACTTCTACGCCTTCAATACCAATGGCAACAAGGGCATTGCCTGCGGCCTCAATAACCTGCAAAAAATCCGGGACGGCGAACCCCTCGGCGGCAAGTCCCGCGCTGAAGATGACTTCGCTAATCTGGACGATGATGATGACGATTTTCTGGACTAGGAGGTGGTTACCATGGAAGCATCCTATCTTATCCTGGGGGCAGCCATCTGCGGTCTGGGAGCACTGCTTGGCATGTATGTAGCAGACGAAGATAAATCGTTAAAAGATTTGCTTTGCTGCCGTACCATGCAGCGATTACTTCGAAAGTTTAAATAAATGACGGGAAGGCGGATTTGCACTCCGCCTTCTTTTCATACAAGGAGATGATGAAATTGAAGACGCTTTCTTTGGATCTGGAAACGTACAGCAGCATAGACCTTACGAAGGCTGGCGTCTACAAATATGCTGAATCACCTGATTTCGATATCCTGCTATTGGGCGTATCCATCGATAGCGGCCCGGTTCAGGTCATCGACCTCGCTTCCGGCGAGACGATTCCGGACAAACTCATCGACGCCATCGCCGGCGACGACATCATCAAATGGAGCTTCAATGCGTCCTTTGAACGGGTCTGCCTGTCGTCCTGGCTGCTGCGGCACTATCCTCACTATCTCGATAATACGGATGATGGCTTCATGCCCTGCCGTTACAGCATCACGGAAGACACAGTCGGCCATTACCTGAACCCGATATCATGGCGCTGCAGCATGGTCCTGTCGGCATACAACGGGCTGCCGCAATCCCTGCAGCAGGTCGGTGAAGTCCTCGGCTTTGACAAGCAGAAGCTAAGGGAAGGCAAGGAGCTTATCCGTTACTTCTGTATGCCCTGCAAACCGACGAAGGCAAATGGCGGCCGGACGCGAAATCGACCTCAGGATGCACCGGACAAATGGGAATTGTTCAAGTTCTATAACCAGCGAGACGTCGAGGTAGAAATGCAGATACATAAGCGTCTGCAGCACTTCCCTGTCCCCGACAGCGTATGGCGGGAATACCATCAGTCGGAAGAAATTAATGACCGAGGTATCCTCATCGACCGGCAGCTCGTTGACAATGCCATCCGCATCAGTGAACACACCCAGGAGATGTTGACGCAGCAGATGAAAGACAAGACGGGCCTGGAGAATCCGAACTCTGTCGTACAGCTGAAAGATTGGCTGTCCCAAAAAGGCGTCATCATGGAAACTCTCGGAAAAAAAGATGTCGCCAAGGCGCTGCCTGACGTCCCGGATGAGGTAGCGGTTGTCTTAAAACTCCGACAGCAGTCCTCGAAGAGTTCCATCAAGAAATACGTCGCTATGGCCACGGCAGCTTGTGAGGACAACCGCTGCCGTGGCATGTTCCGTTTTTACGGAGCAAGTCGTACCGGGCGGTTTGCCGGGCGTATCGTCCAGTTGCAGAATCTTTACCGTAATTCCATGCCAGACCTCGCCGAAGCCCGTGAACTCGTCCGCCAGGATTATTACGAAAGTCTTGATATGCTGTACGACAACATCCCCGACGTCCTATCTCAGTTGATCCGGACGAGCTTCATCCCCCGGCCTGGGTACAAATATGTCGTTTCCGACTTCAGCGCTATCGAAGCACGGGTGCTCTCCTACCTCGCCGGCGAGCAGTGGCGGATGGACGTCTTCGCCAACAACGGCGATATTTACTGCGAAAGCGCATCGCACATGTTCGGCGTCCCCGTCGTCAAACATGGTGTGAATGGTCACCTACGGCAGAAAGGTAAAATAGCAGAACTGGCCCTTGGCTACGGTGGCAGTACAGGCGCACTGAAGGCCATGGGCGCACTGGAGATGGGCCTTTCCGAGGATGAGCTTCCCGTTATCGTCGAATCGTGGCGCATCTCGAATCCACATATCGTAGAGTACTGGTGGGCCATCGACCGAGCCGTCAAGACAACTATCAGGCAGCACATCTCGACGAAAGTCGGCCTCGTACAATTCCGCTGGCAAAGCGGCATACTTTTTGTTGAGCTTCCCTCAGGCCGCCATCTGGCATACGCCAAGCCACAAATTGGCGAGAACAAGTTCGGCGGCGAAAGCATCACCTACCTCGGTACAGACAGTACGAAGCACTGGTCCCGCATCGAATCTTACGGGCCAAAAATCGTGGAAAACCTGGTCCAGGCTATCAGCCGCGACATCCTCTGCTACGCCATGCAGACACTTTCACACTGCTTCATCGTTGGCCATGTACACGATGAGCTTATCATCGAATGCAGTCCGAACGTAGATGTACAAGCCATCTGTAAGCAGATGGGCCGGACACCATCATGGATTCCAGGACTGCTCCTCCGGGCAGACGGTTATGAATGTATGTTCTATCGGAAGGATTAAAAAGATGGCATGGTCGCCTTCTCATGAATGCTTCCATGCCACCTTTCCTATTTTACAGGTCTTTTTCCCAAATCTCTTTTGCTTTTTTCTGGGCTTTCTGTATAAAAACATACCCTTGAGACTTCTTTGTTCCCAGGTTGATTCTGCCGAGAACCTCACTTTTTGTGTACCCTGCCGCTAATAAACTGATAATCTTGCCATAGTTTGGGTTCAGTTCGTTCAGCTTTTCTAACAGTAGTTGAAAAGTTTTTTCCAAGAAAAACAAATCTTCGTTTTCTGTTGTAGCTGTTGGATCGACACTTTTG
Source organism: Caecibacter massiliensis (assembly GCA_900095875.1). GTDB lineage: Bacteria > Bacillota > Negativicutes > Veillonellales > Megasphaeraceae > Megasphaera > Megasphaera hexanoica. The sequence goes on from LT608311.1 coordinate 223,581, forward strand.
CGATCTTCATCTCTGACGGCATCGAGCAATTCATCGAGCGATTCTAACTTATCCCATTTTGTCGCCTCGAATCGCTTCAAATACCTATTGACTTGTTTTTTATAACAAATCATTGCAGTTTTCTTCTCATTAATCTTGACTGGGATGAATGCAACAGGCACCGTTTTCCCATTCCCGTAATGCCATGTCCTAATGTTGCATCTTTTTAGACCCTGCATCTTTAAATATGCCTTGAAATCATCATCGACAACTACCGGCATCAATGTTTCTCCTGTACCACAAGGGATATCATTGAAAGAAGCGTATTTCGAAAAATCATTGTATAATCCATCATAACCTGCCATTCCTGTTTCCTCCATTGGTTTGCATGGAGAAGCCAAAATAGCAGCTCTTGTCTTTTGCGATACTGACCATTGAGATTCCTCCATCTCGTTTGGTCAGCCGTTCATCATTCTGACATAAACCCTTATGTTGCCCGTGAAGCTTAATGAACGATGCCGAACGTCTTCGGCAAGCCTTCGCGGTAGGCATGAGAGCGACAACTTTTCTGTATACAGAAGTACATATTGGGAAAATAAAAAAAGCCCGACAACCAGTTACTAACCTTATCCGAAGAAAAGATTACATAACTAATTGTCGGGCTCGTCTGTCGCATTCGCAGCGTGCTCCGTACAATTTTTATAACTTGATATTAATTGCCTGCTTACAATGGCGGCACTTTACTTGAACCGTCTGAGGTGGGCATTTCTTGTCTGCATAGACTTTAGCATGCTCTCGCGTTTCTGCCGTCATATCAGCAATGCGTGATCCACAAATTGGGCATTTGATAGATACTTGCTGACCATTATCCATTAAACTCCCTCCTTTCTTTAATAAATTTAATATTTTAAGCTTATACGCTTAATAGCGTATAACACTGTGAAAAAGAAACTTTTACTACATTTTATTGCAGTAAAAGTTAAAGTAGCTTGCATTCTTTAAGTCTAATCGCTACTGATTGTTTTGAAACGTCAAAGAAATCTGCAAGAGTCCATATGGATTCGTTATTATTTCTGCCATAAGATATCCCTAAATACTCTGCAGCTTCAATAAAAGGTTCACGTGGCATCAATATTCTTGGAGCAATTCCAATTGCTTGGCATTCCATAATATTTTCATCATCACTCGCATAAGGTAAATCATTTACTTTACATTTACAGTATTTCGCATACCGCGGAAGTGTAAAATTTTGCATTTTATAATAATATCTATGTTTATACCAGTGAACACATTCGTGTGCTAGTGTGTTATTTCTACAGCCGATATTGGTTTTCTTGACGGCTTCAGGATCAATTAGCACTGTCTTTGCTTTAAAACTTTTCGTTTCGTATAACATTTCCTCCGGGTCATATATTTCTAAAAAGCCATCTGTAAAAATAGTCATACCATAGATTTCCAGCTCTTCCGAAATGCCCACATACTGAACATCAAGACCAAGTCCATTTTGCGCAATGTCTTCAATCGGCACCCTCATTGGTTTTTGTAATGCCTCTGGGTAAAATTCTCTTAAAAATTCGGTTGCAATTTTATCATAATCTTCTCGCGGAATATATGGAATCAATTTGCTTGCATTAAAATCTCTCATTTCCTATCCTTCCTTTCATCAATGATTTTATTAACTTCCTGCCAAAAATCGTCACCTAAATTTTGCTTTTTTGCACGACGAAGTGCAACACGCGCATTAGGAAGAGATTCGTCCATAATATAATCCGGTAAATCAGGGGAAACCTGATTGCGATCCCGTCCAGCAAGATCAAACATTTCATCTCGCTCCTTCTCATCGAGTTGTAAGGCTTGAGCTAAGGCCTCAAGGCCGTCTTTATCAGGAGGATTTCGTCTTCCCTTAATAATATCCGAAAGATATGTAACTGAAACACCCATCTTTTCCGCAATCGGCTTTAATTTAATATCCTTTTCTAATCTTTTCCGCGCTATAAAAGAACCAAATTCACCCGCCATAATAACTCTCCTTTCGCAATTACGCTTATTTGCGTAATAATATTATACTCCTTTCATCTTATATATGTCAATATGATTAATAGCATTATTTTTGATTAAGGGCATTGCTAATTCAACTTAGCCATGCTATACTATGAACATGTTAAAAAGGAGTCTTTAGCAATGTCACAACGAGGTGGAAAAAGGGATGGATCTGGTAGAACCCCCCTCCCTATAAACGAAAAAAAAATACCCAAAACAATTTATATAACACCTTCCCTCCAAGGAGATATAGATCAGTATGCTTTTGGTAAAAATTTCTCAGAAAAGTGTACCGATTTAATAAGTTCCCAAATTGCCCGAAGAAAAAGAGGCAAAAATAAAACTGTAAAATTTATCGACCTTTTTGCTGGTCTGGGTGGTATAAGAATTGGATTTGAAAATGCATTTCGAAAAAAAGGTTTTGATCCAATTTGTGTGTTTAGTAGTGAAATAAAGGACTATGCAGTAAAGGCCTATAAAAACTATTTTAATGATGACTATGTCGCAGGAGACATTACTAAGATACCCGCCTCAGATATTGAAGATTTCGATTTCTTGCTCGCTGGATTTCCATGTCAACCATTTTCTGCTGCTGGATTAGGTCTAGGATTTGAAGATACTAGAGGAACACTTTTTTTTGAAATAGAACGAATCTTAAAAGAAAAACATCCATACGGTTTTCTTCTTGAAAATGTCGAAGGACTTATTAACCACGATGATGGTAGGACTTTATCCATCATCGTGAACCACTTGAAGAAATTGAATTATTACGTTTCTTATAGACTAATTGACAGTCAGTTCTTTGGTCTCGCACAATCACGTAAGAGAGTTTATATTGTTGGCACCCGAGATGCCCATATCTCGCTTGATGGTTTTGAAGAACATACAGCCGTACTGGGAGATATATTGGAACACGGACTTCCCACCGTTAATTCGGATTTCACACATAAATTATTCGCTCATTTTACCCCAGACCAGGTTATTGGTAAAGCAATCAAGGATAAGCGTGGAGGAGCAGACAATATCCATAGTTGGGAGATTGGATTGAAAGGGAATACTACAGATGAACAAGCAAAATTCCTTAATTTACTACTACTTGAGCGTAGGAAACGAAAATGGGCGGCCGAAATTGGCATAGATTGGATGGATGGTATGCCGTTGACAGAAAAACAAATATCCACGTTTTATCCACGAAAAAATTTAAAGCAATTCCTCGACAATCTTGTGGACATGGGGTATTTAACGCTAGAATATCCACGTAAGAAAGAAAACAATCGTCGGGTTCCCGATAAAACGAAATCAAAAGGTTACAATATCGTAGCAGGTAGACTATCATTTGAATTCACAAAAATATTAGACCCCTCAGACCTCGCACCAACGCTTGTAGCTATGGATGTTTCTCACTTAGGCGTAATAGATAATGGTGGATTACGCAGGTTATCAATTCGTGAAGGGGAACGTCTTTGTGGATTTCCAGAAGACTACGATTTGTCCTTTCTCAAAGAGAGTGAAGCATTTGATCTACTAGGCAATACAGTCTGCATTCCAGTAATTACTGCTATTGCTGACCGTCTTGCAGAAGCATATGCAAATTAATTATTAGCGGGTACAAATAAAGTACCCGCTTTTATATTTTTTGAATACGATAAGAAGCTGTATTAACCATCCACTGGTCGTTGTTAAAAATAACTTCATATGGATTATAAATATATTCCGGTAGATATCCAGGCTTTCCAATTTGTTCATAATCAACAAGACAAAGGATATATTTATCACCTTTTATTCTTGCTACATCGCTTTCATTTTCTGACCAAAAAAATCGTTCTACCCCAAGATAGCATTTTACTTCAATAAATCGATCGTAATTCTGGCTATCTTCAGTCTTAAAAGAAACTAAATCATATCCCGCCGTTACATCAAAATCTGATATTCGTTTAATCATTTCAGATTTTGATGGAAGCCTCTTTTTTTCTAATTTAAGGACAAACTCTTCTGCTTCTAATCCTCTTTTACTCTGTTCTTCTTTCTTTCTCAGTAATTGTTCAAGTGTAAATTTTCTTCTTCTACTTCGTAGTTTTGAAGTCCAATCATCTTCATAATTCTCTGGAACGCTGATAACCCCATTCTCATCTTTATCTAGGGCGTTTGCAGAAATAAGAAAATTTCTAATAGCAGCATAAGCCAATGGAAAAGCTGACCTCTTAATTGTTAAATGCCCCTTCTCAGCATCAAAACCGGTAGCATCTTTATCAAAAATTCCATCTTCAATTAATTTATTTATTGTCAAAGTTATGAGTTTATTTATTTTTTCATCTTTTTTGAGCCCTATCATGGCATTTAATGACTCGGCTGGGCTTACAAAGCCCCCTTCTACTTCTACTAAGCATAAATATTCTAAAAATGCAATTGCGCCTGGGCAATTAATTGTTATTCCGTTTTCTAAGGCACATCTATTTCGAATTTCATCTCGGCTCACTCTTTCTTTTCCTTCAATGATGGAAATCAAAAACAGTAAGCCGTCAATATTCCCTACTGAATTACACCTTTTTAGTTCTATAAACATACTCTTTAATCAAAGCCTTGATGTCTTCATCTCCAGTTTCCAATCCAACATTTTCAAATAATGGGATAGGCATACTTTCAATGATTTCCCTAAGCCTTGTCTCCTTTTCAATCAATCTACTATGGATTACTTCATCTATTGAATCTTCTGAGAGCAGATAATAATAATTTGTTTCTGTTCCCGGTTTAAGGCCATAGCGGTGAATACGATCTTTTGACTGTATAAAATGAGCAGCATTGAAGCTCCGTTCCATATAAATTGCATTATGGCATGCCTTGTGAAGAGAAATTGATTCTGAAACAGCAAAAGGGTTTGCAATAATAACCTTAAAAGAAGAATCTTTTTTATGAAATTCTGCGATAATTTGTTCTCTGGTATCTATCTCATTTTCATCTTCATCTCCAGTGGAAACCGGCGTTGCTCCATATAAAGTTTTGCATGAAATTCCACTTTTTTGAAGATAGGCTTGAAAATCAAGTATGTTCTTAATATATATCGCCCATACGATGACCTTTTCACCTTTATTTATTATATTCTCAATTATTTCTTTAGCCTTTTCAAACTTAGGTGGTATTTCATCTCGTGAATACCGCAATATATCTGCAATTAATGAAGAATCTTCATTAACAGATTCTGGATTAAAACAATCTATCGCCGCAAATTGCCTTAATGGTACACTTAATAAATTGGGATTAGTTGCCGCTTGCATTAGCCTTATTAGTCTAGCTTTGACAAGATTCTGCCTGAACCAGTTATCTTTACTAGAAACTATATCATCCATATATTTTTTTTCAATAATGTCATAGATTTTACGTTGTATTGCTCCCATGGGAACTATAACGGGAGGATGTTCTGTTGCCGGTGGTATTCCCAAATCACTTTTCTTAACCCTTATAAAAAAAGGTTCAATACAATGAAGCAAATTATCCACCCTGGAGTCAGATTCCGATTTACTCATATCTTTTAGTTGATAAACTTCATAAGGGATTATTTTTTTAGTAGGCCATATAAACTTATACAGGTTATATAAGTCTTCAAATCCATTTGGTGCTGGGGTTCCTGTTAAAACAACCCTTGATGAGCAATACGGTGCTATATCAAGTACACTTGCAGCCATTATGCCACCATCCGTGTTCTTGATTTTGTGAGCCTCATCAAGCACTACCATTACTTTATTATTACGAAGGAAATAAATTAGTTCCTCCTTTAAAGAATTTACTGATGCGTATGATAATAACGTTATTTTTGCTGGTTCAACAGAATACAAGTATTGTTTTTTATCTTGTATTGATACCTTTCCATTAAGTCTTTTTATAGTAGGCATCTGTCCAAAGCATTCTTTATATTCAAGTTCCCAAGGCCCAAACGCGCTTAAGGGGGAAATAATGAGTAACTTATCAACATATTTTTTTTCATCAGGAGGCAGATTAGATAGATACGCGAAAGCACCGTAGACAACACTAGTTTTCCCCGCCCCTGGAGCGGAAAAATTGCATGAATTTTGAGAAAAGGCTAAATGGTATGCCGATAAAAGTTGCAGTTTATATAAACTTCTATTAGGCAAGTTTTTACATACTGAGTCAATGAACTCTTGAAACTCCTCTTTATCGCAATGGTTATCGCGAATAAGCCTAGCCTTTTCAGCAAATTCATCAAACTTTACTTCTTCTTTCTCATAATTATTAACCGCTTCAGACACTTTTTCAGAGTATTCCAAATTGGCTGATATATATCCACAAATTTTCTTAATACGATCAATTGTTTTATCTATATTATCCCCAACATTTATAACAAGACTTTGGCTTGTTCGCTGGAAATTAACTGCATCCTTCAGAAACCGTGCCGCCCTTCTGTTATGGAAGATTAAATCAATATCTCCAGTAACAATCAATTCGGTATCATTTTCGCTTGATTCAAGACGAAGTTTCTTCATTTAACATACTTCCTTTACAAACCAAGGATATCCTTGAACTTATTAACATAATCCTGTAAGGTCTGAACACATCCACGCACTTGCTTATCCGTTGAGAAGCTCGGCTGATTCACATCAACTACTTCCAGCGCTTGGCAAGCTTTAATAAGTTGCTGCAAAGGCTTAGCAGCGTTAGCGTGGTTTTCAAGTAAATCTTTACTCTGAATATAGTTGTCATCAAGAGCTTCTTCAACTTTCTGCCGCCACTGCTGATCCCTGGCTTTTAAAGCACGGCTAAGGTCTGGCGGATTCTTAGCCATAATGTCTTCAACCGTTTCTTCATCGACATTTTCTGTTAATTTAAAATGCTTATCTCTAAAAGGTTCCCATACTTCCTTTTTAGCAAAGAAGCTAGAAGCAGGATTCTTGGGAGTTGGTGCAGATATAATATCACGGAATAAAGTCTGTTCAAAGTTAGCACGGATATAATCAAAAGCTATGAGCTTTAAGTCGCTAACATCCGCTTCAGGATCATAATCCCACATGGAAGCTACCCCGGCCTTATACTTTCTTAAGGCGGAATCCAATTTCAAAAAAGAGTCTTCATTTTTATCAAGTTGTGTATACATCCCAGAATATTCGTATTCGTCTAAGTATTCATCCATTAGTTCCAAAGCGGAAAGCATTGTACGTATTTCCCCAGGTTTGCAATCCATCATATTGGCAATATCATCATCTGTAAATCCTGCGTCTTTAAGGTCTTTTGCTTTCAAGTACTTTTCAATAGGATTATAATCTACCTTAGCGTCTTCACCCATCTGATAGGTTGTTTCAAGTGCTAAGATTTCTTTTTTATCTGCATCATCAGGGAGAATGATTGCAATAAAAAATCGGCAGTGCCCTTTTTCTGTATAAGGAATGGATTCATCTTCCATTATATTATTTAGAAGACTTGCTCGACGGTTACCATCAATAATGATACCATCAGATGTAACAATACCATGTTTCTGTTGATGTTCTTTCAGAAGTCGCATTTTGGTTTTCTTATTCGCATCTGGTTTCGAATCCCAAAGAAACTTCTCTATAACCTTTTTGTCAGCAGGGTCTTCCGGATTAAGTTGATGATGTTGTCTTTCATACGATTTGACAACACTCCCAATTCTCCCATTATACGGGTTATATACGAGATATTCTAACGGAATTGCATATGCGTTCAAAGTAATGATACTGCCATGGTACGTAATAGGAATGCCCGTACGGCAGGCCAAATCTGGATGGTCAGTAAATTCTTTAAGCTTAGCTTTTCTTTCTTCTGCATTCATAACGATATACCTCCAAATCAAAATTCATCAATGTGTGCATCAATAATATCTTCTAATAGCCCCATGTTTTGAAAGTTCAGGACATAATCGGAACATCTATGAATTTCTTTAAGATCAGCCTGTCTTCCAATCCAGCCGGCCCCATCCAAGAAGTTCACATAAATTATATTCCTTCCTGCTGCCCGTTCTTTTTTTATCGTCTCCACAGTTTTTCTAGCAGCGGTTTTTTTGCTTCCTTGGCTACTCGATGTCGTTACACTATATGAAACGTCCAGAATCAATCTTGGTTTAGTTGGTGATTCCAATACGAAGCTAACTGCTCGATCCAAAATAGGAACCCTCACATTGCTTTGATATTCCAGCCCATATTTCGAGCAAACTCTTTTCAGTTCCTTTTCTATGTCAGCTAAAATACAATCACCAACGCCATTGCTATACCTACCTTCCAGTCCACGTTTAACAAGTTGTCGAACATTATTGACATCCTGAAGTTTTAGCAAGGTTGTTTTATCCATCGACAAATTTTCAAGGTAGAAAGCAGGAATGCAAGCCTTCATTTTCTCATCATTTTTACCGTCCCAAAGAAGGTTAAGGATGCTTTCCATCATTGCAGGGCTTTCCATCATTGCCGTTCTGATTTTACTGAGCCCCCACTCCGTAGCAAAATGAAAACCTCGATCCTTTCGAATCATAGATACCATCCTTTTAAAACGTTCAACAGATATCTCTGCTACAGATGTAAGATTATCGAGAGAATCCTTGTGGTCGATAATGTACCGCTTAAGCGATTCTTTATCCCTAATGGTACGCAAGCCCATGGAAATACTTGCCGTTTTTGCCTGAACTTCTTTTTCAATTTGGGCTTCATATGCTGGATTAATGTAAAACATCGTCGTAGAGTTAAATAATTCCTCATAAGACATTTTTTTTGCGCTCATTTAGGGCACCGCCTTTCTAAGATTTGATTTAACACCAGTATATCACCCAAGTTTGTTAAAGGCAATAGAAAAATTACACTTTTTTGCGTATTTTTTAGAGTTCCATATTTTCTTATTTTAATCGCTGTAAGGACAATGAAATTACGCTTATACGCTTATGTGCTTACTTATAAGTATCATATCGAATATATTGAATTCCCCGGCTATTGATTACTTATATTCATCTTCGCATTCGTAAATATCATATTCGTTCAACATGTTATCAAAAATAACCTCTTCTATCACGCGTATACATTCATCAAGTTTTTTGTCAATTTCACTCCCCCAGAAATGAATTACATTCCACCCTAAAAATAATAATTGTTTATCAACTTCATTGTCTCGCTGCATGTTTCTTTCTATTTTTTTTATCCAGAACTCTGGATTACGTCCTTTCTCAAGTCTTGGTTTCAAAACCGTATACCAATCTTTCCCATGGAAAAAATCGCTGTCACAAAAAATAACAATTTTCTGTTTTGTCATTACGATATCCGGACTTCCTGGTAAGTCTTTGTAGTTTTTGCGGTATCTATATCCTCTATGCCAGAGCGCTTTGCGTAAAGTTAACTCAATTGATGTATCCTTCGAGCGAATATGTGACATGCACTTTTTACATTGTTCTGGTGTCAATCTATCCATACCCTTATACTTCCTTCGCAGATTCTTAGGAAACTATTTACGCCGATTTAGATTAAAATGTTAAGTACATAAAATAATCTATCTTCATTTCCCTTTTTATCTTATCTTTGTTTTATATAGTCACTATTATATCATGATACATAGTTTATTACACAGCGAATGACATTTAGTTAGCCCCTAAAAAATATATATATCAAAATGCAAAAAACGACGGCCCTGTGAATGCGTAGGTGCAGACACAGAAGCCGTCCCATTATTGTTTATCTCATTTAATTATTCTTTCGAAAAAATCCCTGTTTAGGAATGCTTCACCGTCTTCATTGAATCGTACCGTTACGCTTTCACCTTTCATCGCCAGGACGTTCATCAAGGCTGATGCCCTGAGTCGGCCCTTGCACCAGTCCTTAAGTGTCTGGTGTATATCGATAATGATTGTCTGGTCTATTTCCGGGATGGATACCGTTACATCCAGTGCCCGTGCGTCAACTTCGTTGCTAAAATATTCCAAGCCGTGCTGGAACGGCCCACTTGCACTTTTCCTTTCATACCCGTCAACTCCCACAATATAGCCACGGTAATGCTCATCATTGCAACAGGCTTCGAGGTGGAAATCATCGAAATTACATATTTTGTGCGCATGCAGTTCCGCCAGCTGCCTTTCATACTCTGCGCTCTTTTCTACGGACTTCTCCACGCCGATTCCATGCCGGTATATGTACGACAGGTTCTCGATGGCGTCCACGCTATCCAGATCAGCGGCCTTTTCATACCATGCTATAGACTTTTCCGGGTCTTTGCCATAGTACATCATGCCCAACATGCACATTGCTTCCGTGTTGCCATTGCGAGCTGACTTCTCGTACAGTTCAATAGCTTCCTGCGTCCTGCCTTCCAAGTCCAAGAGCCATGCACGGTCTAAGATAGAATCTTGCTTAATCATAAGTTGCTCCTTTCCATTTAAAATCACTCGATTACACATCTTCTTGTATTGTAACATGGAAATTATGCAATTTATGAAATTCTAATCAAAGATTTATCATTTTGTTATATTTTATCAGTTGTTACCATCCCTAGCTATCTTCTTTAGGATTACGGCTTCTTTCATGAACCAGTCATAGTATGCCGTATAATTCTTGTCATCAAAATCTTTCTCCAATTTCCGGGATACGAGCATCCTTGCATCCTTTTCCCCTTCCGACCATTCAATGGATTGACCTAATTGACTTTCTAATTCGGAAGCCCTGTCCTTCAATCCGTCGTAAAGGTCTCTCCGTTTGGCAAAGATATACAGTCCGGCAGTAGCTCTTCTCCGGGATGTATTGATCGTAAATTCAATTACAACCGATGAAATGCCTATGCTCAAATTATACCAGTTCATTGCAAATGCTTTCCTACGGCTAAAGGACTTCCGGAAATCTTTGTCGTCCTTGAATGCATAATCAGAGAACTGCTGCCAGAACGAAAGCTGGAATTTCTTCAACGGCGTCAACGTTTCTGCCGCCTTGACCGTCTTCGCCCACTCGTTCGGCCTTTCTACGATGTTGAATTTAGGTGCCGGAAGTGAGTCACCAATACGCCACAGTTCGATTTCGATGAGGAAGATACCGATGTTGTCATCAGTATGCTGGTTCAGCCAGGCAACAGCCTGCTTATGCTCATCCCTTGCACGTTTAACAATCCAGATAATGACTTCTGCATCCTTGCCGGCGGCATAGGTAATGATTTTACCCAGATGATCGTGGTCCGTATCTTCTAACTGGTTTTCGATGATGACGCCCCTGGAACTGCCGCTTTCACGAGCAAATATATCGACGCTAAAATCACCAACAGCAGATTCCGTCTCTTCCAGTTCCAAATCAAGACCTACGGTTTCACCCAGGGCAGACAGATTCTCTTCACGGGCAAGCCACTTAGAGAAATCATATTCTTCATGTGGCCATATAGTCCTCAAATCTTCAATCCGTTCCATGCGGCCTAATTTTTCCATTTATTTTCACTTCTTTTCTTTAAAGTTCTGTGCTATAGCTTTATTATAGCATACCCCTGTCTACAAACCAAAAAGCAGGGCCGCATCAACGGTCCTGCTTTTACAGGCGCTCGGAGTCGCACCGGGGTCTCCTCTTTCGAGGCGTAATCCTTCTAATACCACTACCTGTCACTTATAGTATCCCATACGGCCACATACTTTTCAAGACTACGAATATTACTCTTCGCCTGCAAAATTTTCCAGAATCCATCGTAACCCTTTTTCTACACTACCGTTGCACCATTTTTCGTATGGAACGATAATCGCACTCCTTCCCCCGCCGTAGACAAGTATGCCGTTCCTGCGGTTGATCCAGAAGGTCCTGCAATCGAACCAGTCGTAGGTAAAAGTTTCCTTTTTGCATAGCCCCATGATAGCCAGTGTATGTGTCGAACCGCCAGTATATCCAGTAGAAAGGCCGAGGATAGGCGTCTCTTTCACTCCATACCCCATCAGAATTTGATGGATTGTCAGGTATATATCGGCGTCTTTTTTGTGCTGACAGCCCGTGCAGTTGCATTTTGATGGCCAGCCACCGACCGCAGCGAGAGTTGCCCGTTCCAGGAGGCCGATGGGATTTGCCCCGGCTTCGAGTTCCTTGGACAAGATAATCTTCGGTCCGGGATAATCACCATCTACTCTGCCGGAGCTGGTTGCAAGCAAGCTTAGTTCTTTCTCCTCCTTGACCTGCTTACAATTGTACGGATGGATGCAGACTTTCCGGCCATAGCCATACATGCCACCGATGGAAAGCGGCAGGACATCGATGCCACAGCGCTTATAAAAAGCCTGCAGGATATGGTTGTCTAAGAGCCACATGATTTTCATGGATTGAGCTGCACAAATCTCATCCCACATCTCAGACCTTTCCCAACAGCGAAGGGCAAGGTTCGTCCGGGCCAGTGCCCTGGCAAAGTCAGCGTTCCGTTCGCGCATGCGAATATATTGGTCAAAGGTCATTTTCTGTTCCATGGGCACCCCCCTAACTTTAAGGCTACATATACTACTCGATGAAACTTCTACGTCTCCACTATGACATCTTCTACGTCTTCAAAAATATCTTTCATGGTCTTTCCGTCAAATAGTGGCGCATTCATGAGCTCTTCTTTCGTATCAAAATCATGGTATGATTCAGGAATCACTTTGTCCTTATTCCCGCTATCCTCATACGCTTCAATCATCCACCAGCCGGAAGCAATATAATAGGTTCCGTGATAATGAAAATGTACGGCCTGAACCATGTCGACGTGCATAGCCTCAATGAGATTCATTTTTTCCTCCAATCTTCAGTAGTCCTTTCATCCTATACGTTGATTATATCACGCTGGCTTCTATAAACCAAAAAGCAGGGCCGCATCAACGGTCCTGCTTAGCAAGCGCACGGATTTCAACCGTGGCCTCCTCCATCAAGGCGTACTCACCCTATACGACTACTTGCCACTAATATTATCTCATTCGGCCACATGCTTTTCAAGACTACGAATATTACCTTCGTAGTAAAGGCTTCTTTTTGAGTGTTTGTTTTCCCCTGATACCCCGCCTCTGACAGCAGTTCTGTTGACCCTCTTGGACTGCTTTTAGAACCGTATCATCAACCTGCACACAAGCGTTCGTCGGTATGTTCTCGTAAAATGAAAAATAGGGATTCCCACCGTTAAGCCATTCTTGATGGCAAAACGGCGAGAATCCCTTATTTATCGGGGTTTTCAATCCTCAACTAGGTCGTTGCGTATCAGCAGAGCCACGCACTCGACGTGGTGGGTCCGCGGGAACATGTCTACAGGCTGTACTTTAGCGGTATGGTAGCCGTGCTGGTCCAGGTAGGCCAGGTCGCGGGCCAGGGTAGCCGGGTTGCACGAGACGTAGACGACGCGTTCCGGTCTGCTCTGGGCGATGGCTTTGAGGACCGGTTCACCGCAGCCGGCCCGGGGCGGGTCGAGGACGATGATGTCGGGACGGATGCCTTCCCGGATGAGTTCCGGCAGTTTATAGACGGCGTCACCGAGGATGAATTCGGCATTTTTCACGTGATTGTCCCGGGCGTTGCGGACGGCGTCGCGGATGGCCGGGGCGACGATTTCGATGCCGTAGACCTGTCTGGCTTTCCGGGCCAGGAACAGGGTAATCGTCCCGGTGCCGCAGTACACGTCGGCTACGGTTTCATTTCCCTTCAGGTTGGCAAAGTCCAGGGCCTGTTCGTAAAGCCGCTGGGCCTGTTCGCTGTTGACCTGGAAAAAGGACTGGGCTGAAATGTGGAAGGTCAGCGGCCCGATAGAATCGTGAATCGTATCACTGCCGTATATGGTCCGGGTCTTTGATCCCAGTATGACGTTGGTATGGCGCTTGTTGACGTTCTGGACGACGCTGGTCAGACCGGGGATATCCCGGCGCAGGCGCTGGACCAAATCTTTCATGTGTGGCACCATATCGCCGGCCGTGACCAGGCAGACCATGATTTCACCCGTATGGACGCCGACGCGTCCCATGATATGGCGGACAATGCCCGTCCGGGCATCTTCGTCGTAGGCCGGTATCTTGAAGTCTTTCATCCATTGGCGGACGACACGGATGATGGCGTTGTTGTCTTCCTTCTGGATGGCACAGTCGGCCACGTCGATGACTTTGTGGGTAGAAGCGGCAAAGCAGCCGATGGCGACTTTTCCCCTGCCGGCTGCCGCGACAGGAAACTGCATTTTATTGCGGTAGTGCCAGGGAGACGGCGCGCCCAGTACGGGAAGTACGGGGACATGGCTGAGATGGCCGATACGGACGATGGCGTCTTCTACCTGCTGGCGTTTTTCCTTTAGTTCTCCTTCATAACTCATGTGCTGCAGCTGACAGCCGCCACACTGATCATAGACGGGACAGTGCGGCTTGATACGGTCCGGTGAAGCCGTGACGATTCCGGTCAGTTCCGCTATGGCATAGTTCTTTTTGATCAGCTGGATCCGTGCCCGGACGGTTTCTCCCGGCAGCGCCCGGGGTATGAATATGGTGAAATTCTCATATCGCCCGACACCTTCCCCGCTGGTGCCCAGCCGGAGAACGGGGACTTCGTAGATTTTCCCTTTTTGTACGGGAATCGCATGTTTTTCCTTCATATAGATCCTTTCCCGGATATACGAAAGCCTCTCCGCAGGTAACGGTATGCTCTATCCTTGCCGGAGAGGCTTTGGTTACATAATAATTTCTGAAACGACCGGTTCCTGTACGGGAGCCGGGCCGTCTGATATGGTAATCTGTTCTGCCGCCTGCCGTGCCAGTTCTTCCATCGGCGCCTGAGAATTGCCGTAGAGCGTGAATAACGGTTCCCCGGCCCGGACCGGGTCATACAATTCTTTGAACAGGCGTATGCCGACCATCGGGTCGATGGCGTCTTCCTTGCGGGCCCGGCCGGCGCCCATGCGCATGGCCAGTTCTCCCAGTGCCCTTCCATGGACGGCCGTGATATAGCCCGTTTCGGCTGATACGGCGGTGTACATCTTCGGGGCCCTGGTAAGGGGCTGCTTCCCGATCCAGGACGCACTGCCGTGCTGGGCCCGGACGAACTGGCGGAATTTTTTCAGGCCTTCCCCGTTCTCTACCAGCCGGCGGATACAGGCCCTGCCTTGTGCTTCATCTGGCACTTTGCCGCCCAGGATGAGCATCTGGCTGCCGATGGCTTCTACGACTTCCATCAGCCGGCGGCCGCCTTTTCCCGACAGGGCTTCTACAGCTTCATCCACTTCCAGGCTGTTGCCGATGGCCGTCCCCAGGGGGGCTTCCATGGAGGTCAGGACGGCCCGCGTCGGACGGCCGGCCAGACGGCCGATATCGACCATAGTCCGTGCCAGCTGACGGGCCCGTTCTTTCGTCTTCATGAAAGCCCCGTCGCCGTATTTGACATCAAGGACGATGGCGTCGGCACCGGAAGCGATTTTCTTGCTCATGATGGAACTGGCGATGAGGGGGATGCTTTCGACAGTCGCCGTCGCATCGCGCAGGGCATAGAGCAGTTTGTCTGCCGGGGCGATTTCACCGGACTGGCTGATAACGGCCATTCCCATGTCCTGCATCTGCCGGAGGAAGGCGTCTTCTGAAAGTTCCGTCTGAAAGCCGGGAATGGACTGGAGTTTATCGATGGTCCCGCCCGTAAATCCCAGGCCCCGGCCGCTCATCTTGGCCACGGGTACACCGGCGGCAGCAACCAGGGGCGCCACGATGAGCGTCGTCGTATCGGCGATGCCGCCCGTACTGTGTTTATCTACTTTGATTCCCGGGATAGAGGACAGATCGACGAGGTCGCCGCTTTCTGCCATGGCCTTTGTCAGGGCTGTCGTTTCCCTTGCATCCATGCCCTTCAGGTACACGGCCATGCACCAGGCAGCGGCCTGATAGTCGGCGATCCGGCCTGCCGTATAATCCCCGATGAAACGGGCAATTTCTTCGTCCGTCAGCACCAGGCCATCCCGTTTATGGGCAATGCAATCGATAGGCCACATAGGCGTCACCTCAGTTCAGAAAGAAATCCCGTACCGGCCGGAAGCTGCCCCAGGGAGAAGTTATCCATGATGGTCTGTCCCAGGTCGGCATAGGTCTTGCGGATGCCCAGATCGACCGCTTCCGTAAGGGCCGGACTGTAAACGACGAGGGGCACCCGTTCCCGCGTATGGTCTGTCCCTTTCCAGGTCGGGTCATTGCCGTGATCTGCCGTAATCATGAGCAGTTCATCAGGCTGGACCAGGGGCAGGAAATGACCGAGCATATCATCAAATGCTTCGATGCAGGCGGCATAGCCTTCGACGTTACGGCGATGGCCATACTGGCTGTCGAAATCGACGAAGTTGGCCATGAGCAGGCCTTCCTGGTCCCGGTGGGCCAGCAATTGTTCCGTCAGGGCTTTCATGTCTGCCGGATTATCCCCCGTATGGTACGATTCGGTGAGGCCGATGTGTGCGTATATATCGCCGATTTTCCCTACGCCGGCGACAAAGCGTCCCGATTCGGAAAGATAGGAAAAGACCATCTTTTTCTTGGGAAGACGGCTGTAATCCCGGCGGTCACCCGTACGGATGAAATGGCCCTGTGTCCCGATAAAGGGACGGGCGATGATGCGCCCTACTTCATAGGGGCCGACGCAGACTTCCTTCCGCGTGATTTCGCAGATGCGGTACAGTTCGTCAAGAGGAATGACATCGTTGTGGGCGGCAATCTGAAATACGCTGTCGGCCGATGTGTAGATGATGGGAAGGCCCGTGCGGAAATGATCCGGTCCCAGCCGTTCGATGATTTCCGTACCCGATGCAATTTCGTTACCGATGTAACTGTATCCTGTCTTTTCCGTAAAGGCCTGCAGCAGGTCCGGGGGAAAGGCATGGGGGAATGTGGGGAAGGGCGTTTCCACGATATTCCCCATAAATTCCCAGTGGCCGCTGGTCGTGTCCTTGCCGGCCGATTGTTCTTTCATCAGGCCATAGGATCCGATGACTTCCGTAGGTTCCCGGTGAATATGGGCAATGTTTCCCCAGCCGAGACGGCGCAGATTAGGTACGCGCAGCGGCACCCGGGCATCGATATGTCCGACCGTATCGGCCCCTGCATCTCCAAAGGCTGCCGCATCGGGGGCATCGCCGGCACCGACACTATCCATGACGATGACAATGATTCGTTTAAATTTCATATGATTCACCCCTTTGGGAAATATGTTCTATCTTTTATTATACCATAGGGTTGTTCCGGGTGTGCGGAAAAAGGGAGTGTCTCAGAAAAGATATTTTCTGGCTTTCTGGAAATTGGCGATGGTCTTGGCATCGACAATTTCATTTTTGTCGATTAATTGTTCCACTTCTTCCGGCGTATAATATTCCAGGTTCATGAATTCGTCTTCATCGAGGTGCTGATGGCCTTTTTTCAGGTTTTTGGCCAGATAGAGGTATATCCGTTCGTTGCAGAATCCCGGCGACGTATACACGTAGCCCAGGGGCTGGATATCGTCGGAAGAAAAGCCCGTTTCTTCTTCCAGTTCCCGGTGCGCGCATTCTGCCGGATTTTCCCCGTCGTGTTCGATTTTGCCGGCCGGGACTTCCAGCATGGGCTGGGCAGCAGCATAGCGGTACTGGCGGACGAGGATGATTTTGCCATCATCGGTCACCGGTAAAATCGCGCAGGCGCCAAAATGCCATACGGCTTCCCGGGTGGCCATCTTCGGTTTGCCGCCCTGTCCGTCGTCGATTTCTACCGTATCGACAGTGACATGGAGGACCCGGCCATGTAAAATTTCTTTTCTCGCAATCATGCGTTCTGTACTGATACTCATGTGTATTTCCTCCTCTTTTTTAGTGGCTAGTGGTTAGTGGCTGGTCAATTTTACACCAAAAAGGCTGTCGCATGATGGCGGAACCCTTCTTGCGACAGCCTCTCGTTATATCTGACATCAAAGATTAGTCATTATTGGCCCGTACTGCCTATACCGCCCATGCGGATGCCTGATGCATCGTCATTATCGGTGGTCAGGTATTTCATAAAAATCCCCTGGGCAATGCGTTCCCCTTTTTTTATGGTATAGGGAACGTCTTTTGTATTGTAATAGGCAATCATGATATGGCCTTCGTTATCGGGATTGTTGTAATAATCGCAGTCAATGATTCCCGTGCTGTTGGCCAGCATGAGGCCCTTTTTGAAGGCCAGGCTGGAACGGATGAAAATGGAAAGATATTCGTTCAGTTCCATATACGCTTTGAGGCCCGTCGGCACGACCGTCACGGCATGGGGAGCCAGGGCGGTGTCGGCTGCGGCTTCCAGGTCATATCCGGCGCTTTTTGCTGTTTTCCGCTGCGGCACGTGAATATCCTTTCCTTCATATGCCGTAACGACTTCAAATCCCCGGTGTCTCATTATTGCACCTTCTTGCGGTCATTCTGGCGGCCGCGGTTATTGCGCGGGCCGTGATTGTGGTGTGCCGGTGCGTCCCCGCCGCCGAGCAGTGCCTTGCGCGACAGGTTGATACGGCCCTTGTCATCGATTTCTACGCATTTGACCATGATTTCATCGCCGATATTGACGACGTCTTCTACTTTTTCTACCCGTTCTTTGGCCAGCTGGGAAATGTGGACTAGGCCTTCTTTACCCGGCAGGATTTCCACAAAGGCGCCGAAGTTCATGATGCGCGTGACTTTGCCGAGGTAGGTTTCCCCTACTTCCACGTCTTTCGTCAGGTTTTCAATCCATTCTTTTGCCTTTTCGCCGCCGGCGGCATCGACAGAGGCGATATAGACCAGGCCGGAGTCATCGATGTCGATTTTGGCTCCCGTTTCTTCCGTAATCTGTTTGATTACTTTGCCGCCCGGCCCGATGACATCGCGGATTTTATCGGGGTCGATGTGCATGGTGATGATGCGCGGTGCATAAGGAGACAATTCCTTGCGCGGTTCGCTGATGCATTCCAGCATCTTGCCCATGATGAAGATACGGCCTTCATGAGCCTGTTTCAGGGCCTTGTCGAGGATTTCCCGGCTCAGTCCCTTGATCTTGATATCCATCTGGATGGCCGTGACGCCTTTCATGGTACCGGCTACTTTGAAGTCCATGTCGCCGAGGGCATCTTCCATTCCCTGGATATCGGTCAGGATCGTAAAGTCGTCGCCTTTTGTTACCAGGCCCATGGCCACGCCGGCCACAGGGGCCTTGATAGGTACGCCGGCATCCATCAGGGCCAGGGTGCTGCCACAGGTACTGCCCATGGAGCTGGAGCCGTTCGATTCGAGGACTTCTGATACGACACGGATAGCATAGGGGAATTCTTCCTCACTCGGCATGACCTGGGTCAGTGCCCGTTCAGCCAGTTTGCCATGACCAATTTCGCGGCGGCCGGGGCCACGGGACGATTTGGTTTCGCCGACGCAGAAGCTCGGGAAATTGTAATGATGCATGTAGCGGCGGTCCGTTTCCAGGCCGACGCCATCGATGTGCTGGCATTCGGAAAGCGGTGCCAGGGTGCAGAAGCTCAGTACCTGGGTCTGGCCGCGGGTAAAGAGGCCCGTGCCGTGGGTGCGCTTGAACAGGCCGACTTCGCAGCTGACCGGGCGGACTTCATCGACGCGGCGGCCATCGGGACGGATTTTATCGACGGCGATCATATGGCGGACGATTTCTTTGATCATCTTCTGGGTGATTTCAGCGACGTCGTCCTGGTTGTCGGGATAAATATCGGCAAAGTGTTCATAAATGTCCGTTTCTACGGCATTCATCTTTTCTTCGCGGGAAATTTTATCGGCGTTGCAGATAGCTTCTTTCATGCTGGCTTCGCCATAGGCATGAACGGCTTCTACAATATCGGCGGGTGGTTCTTTTTCGACGAATTCCTGTTTGGGCACGCTGATCTGCGGCAGGAATCCCAGCTGGAATTCGACGACTTTTTTGATTTCTTCATGAGCAAACATGATGGCATCGAGGATATCTGCTTCCGGTACCTGTTTGGCGCCCCCTTCGACCATAAGGATGGCGTCTTTCGTACCGGCGACGACGATATCCATATCGCTGGCTTCGCTCTGTGCCACCGTCGGATTGACGACAAACTGGCCATCGACGCGGCCTACGCGGACACCGGCGATCGGGCCGGCAAAGGGAATGTGGGACATGCACAGTGATACGGAAGCGCCGATCATGGCAGCGATTTCCGGTGCGTTGTCGTGATCTACGCAGAAGTCATAGGCTACGACGTGGACGTCATGACGGTATGTCTTGGGGAACAGCGGGCGGATCGGGCGGTCGATCAGGCGGGCAAAGAGCGTCGCCGATTCAGGCGGTTTGCCTTCCCGTTTGATGAAGCCGCCGGGAATCTTCCCTACGGAGTACATTTTTTCTTCATAATCTACCGTGAGCGGAAAGAAATCGGCATCTTCCCGTGCTTCTTTCGATCCCGTAGCGGTAACAAATACAGCCGTATCGCCATAGCGGACCAGAGCAGCACCGCTCGCCTGTTTGGCAAGCTGTCCTACTTCGATGACCAGGGGACGACCGGCAAAATCCATCTGGAATACCTGTTTTTCCATTCGTTTTCCTCCTTATGAAGAGTCATACAAGAAATTCAGACAGGCTGTAGGTCATAGGTCAGTATCGCCGGGAAGCGGTACTGACCTATAACCTACCAACCTGTAACATACACTATGTTCTGAAAAAAGAGGCTGATGCGTACACATCAGCCTCACACAACGCGATTATTTACGCAGGTTCAGTTTTTCGAGAATAGCACGATAACGGCCAAGGTCATGTTTCTGGAGATAAGCAAGCAGGTTACGGCGCTGGCCAACCAGTTTGAGCAGGCCGCGGCGGGATGCATGGTCTTTTTTGTTGCTGCGGAGATGTTCCGTCAGATAGACGATGCGGGCCGTAAGAAGCGCAATCTGTACTTCCGGAGATCCTGTGTCGTTTTCATTTGCGCCGTATTTGGCGACGATGGCTTTCTTTTCTTCTACACTTAACATAGTTCGTTCCTCCATTTGTAAAAATAATCTATTCGCAAAGTGCTACGTGATCGTCGGAGATTCGAGACACCCGGCACCCGTACGACATCACATATTATACTATATCCCTGCCATACTGTAAAGGCTTAGAATGCCTTGCCTGTCAGGAGTTCATAGGCTTCTTTGTACTTCTCGATTGTCTTGTCGATGACGTCCTGGGGCAGGAGGTAATCGCTGTCAGGATTGGCTTTCAGCCAGTCTCGGACGAACTGTTTGTCATAGGACGGCTGGGATTTGCCTGCTTCATAGCCTTTGAGCGGCCAGAAGCGGGAGCTGTCCGGCGTCAGCATTTCATCGCCGAGGACGATATTTCCCTTGTCATCCAGGCCGAATTCAAATTTCGTGTCGGCAATGATGATGCCCCGGGAGAGTGCATAATCAGCGCATTTCTTATAGAGGGCGATGGTATAGTCGCGGATGGCTTCGGCATATTCTCTGCCTTTTCCCGGGAAGGTTTTGTCGAGGAATGCCGCTCCTTCTTCGAGAGAAACATTCATATCGTGTTCTCCCAGTTCGGCTTTCGTAGATGGTGTAAAAATCGGTTCCGGCAGTTTTTCCGATTCCTTGAGACCAGCCGGCAGCTTAATGCCGCAGACGGTACCGTTTTCTTTGTAGCTTTCCCAGCCGCTGCCAGTGATATAGCCGCGGACGATGCATTCCATAGGAATCATGGTCAGCTTCTGGCATTTCATGCTGTTGCCATCGAACTGGGGCTGCTGGAAAAATTCCGGCATATCTTTGACATCGACGGAAATCATGTGATTGGGGATGATGTCTTTCGTAAAATCAAACCAGAAGCGGGACATCTGTGTCAGAACAGCGCCTTTCTGGGTAATCTTGTTCTTGAGGATATGGTCAAAAGCAGAAATACGATCGGTTGCTACCATGACGATGCTGTCACCGATATCGTATACTTCGCGGACCTTGCCCGATTTAAACGGTTTATATTCTTTCATGCTGCGCCTCCATCACCAAATAGTAATTAACATGTACACGAGAACACACTTATGATACCATAAAGCATTTTATCCTGCCAGTATCAGTTTGTACTTTTAAGCAGGATTTCTACTTCACGCCCGCCAGTTTCGCCGGATCCATATGGGCATCGAATTGTTGCGCCGTAACCCACCCACTTTGAAGGGCCGCTTCCCGCAGGGTCAGTCCTTCTTTGGCCGCTTTTTTGGCAATGAGACAGGCTTTGTCATAGCCTACGACGGGAACCAGACCGGTTACGAGGATCAGGGACTGGTGAAGATTATAGTCGATTCTGGCCAGATTCGGACGGATGCCTGTCACGCAGTGGCTGCGGAAGGAATCCATGACATCGCTGAGAAGGCGGATGGACTGAATGAGGTTATAGGCGATGACCGGCATGAAAACGTTCAGTTCAAAGTTCCCCTGGCTGGCGGCAAATCCCATGGCCGCATCATTGCCCATGACCTGGACGGCCACCATGGTAACGGCTTCGCACTGGGTCGGATTGACTTTGCTGGGCATGATGGAGCTGCCCGGTTCGTTTTCCGGTATGAAGAGTTCCCCGATGCCGCAGCGCGGGCCCGAAGACAGCCAGCGGACATCGTTGGCGATTTTCATGAGGTCGCAGGCCAGGGCCTTCAGCATGCCATGGACGACGACCAGTTCATCCTTGCTCGTGAGGGACTGGAACTTATTGGGTGCCGTGTGGAAGGCCGTGCCGGTCAGCTGGCTGACGATTTCCGCAAAGCGCACGTCATAGCCTTCGGGGCAGTTGATGCCCGTTCCGACAGCGGTCCCGCCCATGGCCAGGTCGCGGAGGAAATCGACGCCGCGGGTCAGCATTTCTTTATCGCGCTGGATCATGCGGGCCCAGCCGCTGAATTCCTGCCCCAGTGTCAGCGGGGTGGCATCCTGAAGATGGGTACGGCCGATCTTGACGATATCCTTAAATGCCACTTCTTTTTCGTGAAGGGCTTCATAGAGCCGGTCCATGGCGGGGAACAGCTGCTGTTCGATGAGCAGCACTCCTGCCATGTGCAGTCCCGTCGGGAAAGTATCATTGGAACTCTGGGAATGGTTGACGTGGTCATTGGGATGGACCGTTTCTTCCATGCCCTGTTCTTTCAGGATCTGAACGGCACGGTGGGCCACGACTTCATTGATGTTCATATTGAACTGGGTGCCACTGCCAGTCATCCAGACGGACAGCGGGAAATTGCCATCGAGTTTTCCGGCGAGGATGTCATCGCAGGCCTGTACGATGGCATCGGCCCGTTCGGGCGTGACGACGCCCAGTTCCTTGTTGGTCAGGGCTGCGGCTTTTTTTAAATAGGCAAAGACCGTCACCATTTCCGGCGGGATTTTTTCTGTCCCGATACGGAAATTTTCAAAACTGCGCTGTGTCTGGGCGCCCCATAATTTATCGGCAGGAACCCTGATTTCTCCCATTGAATCTTTTTCTATACGATATTCCATACAGTATCTCCCCTGTCATCCAGACAGAAAAAGCCCAGGACCCTCGTGGATCCCGGGCCTCATTGCCTGGTGTCAATTATTTTTTAAATGACGCAATCCCTTGGCGCCGATATCGGAGCGTACCTGCTGTCCGTCAAAGGAAATCCTGCGGACATTGGCATAGGCTTTATCGATGGCTTCCTGCAAGCTGTCTCCGACAGCGGTCACGCCGAGGACGCGGCCACCGTTGGTCTGGTACAGGCCATCTGCTTTTTTCGTTCCCGAATGGAACACGACGATATCGTCATCCACGGCGTCGAGGCCGGAAATGACATCGCCTTTATGGCTGGAAGCCGGATACCCCTTGCTGGCCATAATGACGCAGCAGGCAGCGCCCTGTTTCCAGTGAACCATGTCGCGGCGCAGCGTCCCCTGGGTGCAGGCATACATGATCTGTGCCAGGTCACCGTCGAGGAGCGGCAGGACGGCCTGCGTTTCCGGATCGCCGAAACGGCAGTTGAATTCTACGACTTTCGGGCCACCGGCTGTAATCATCAGCCCGGCGTACAGGCAGCCCTGATAGGTGATGCCTTCGTTTGCAAGACCCTGGACGACGGGGACCAGTATCGTATCATACACGGTCTGGACCAGTTCCGGCGTCATTACCGGAGCCGGGGCATAGGCGCCCATGCCGCCCGTATTGGGTCCTTCGTCATTATCGAAGATACGCTTGTGGTCCTGGGCAGAAATCATGGGTACAATCGTTTTGCCATCGACAAAGGCCAGGAGGCTGGCTTCTTCGCCGACCATACATTCTTCAATGACGATGCGGCCGCCGGAAGCGCCAAAAATATGGTCTTCCATCATGGCATTGACGGCATCGACGGCTTCTTCCACGGTCTGTGCCACGACGACGCCCTTGCCGGCAGCCAGTCCGTCGGCCTTGACGACGATAGGAGCCCCCATTTTATGGATATAGTCTTTTGCCGCATTGCCATCGGTGAAAGAAGCATAGGCCGCCGTCGGCACATGATACTTCTTCATGAGATTCTTGGCAAATACTTTGGACCCTTCCATCTGGGCCGCCGCCTTATTGGGGCCAAAAACGGCAATGCCTTTTTTCTGGCATACATCGGCAATGCCTTCTGTCAGCGGTACTTCGGGACCTACAACGATCATGTCTATGCCTTTTTCTACGGCAAAATCGGCAATGCGGTCCAGTTCTTCCACCCCGATGGGCACACATTCTGCTATAGAAGCCATGGCATCGCTGCCAGGCAGGGCATACACTTTGTCTACGCTCGGACTCTGGGCCAGTTTCCAAGCCAGGGTATGTTCACGGCCACCGCCGCCAATAACGGCTACGTTCATCAGTCAGCCGCCCCCTTTTCGACCTGTTCCGACAGGTAGGCCGCAATCGCGGTATCATACTGGGCCGTATGCTGGAAGGCTTCCCGTGCCAGTTCCAGGCGGTAGGCGTCGGTAAATTCCCCGTCTTTTTTCAGGATATCGATGATTTCGCCATACTTGGCCGGATTGGTGACGATGGCGACGTATTTGTTGTTTTTAGCCGATGCCCGGACCATGCAGGGACCGCCGATATCGATGTTTTCAATCGCTTCTGCCAGGGTAACGCCCGGTTTGGCAATCGTCTGCTGGAAGGGATACAGATTGACGACGACCAGATCGATGGGGGTAATGCCATGATCTTTCATATCCTGGACGTGGGACGGGTTATCGCGGACGGCCAGAATGGCACCGTGAATCTTCGGATGAAGCGTCTTGACACGGCCATCCATCATTTCGGGGAAACCCGTTACGTCCTGTACTGCCATGACAGGCACACCTGCTTCTTTTAATGTCCGCATGGTGCCGCCTGTCGAAATAATTTCAATACCCAGATCTGCCAGGGCTTTGCCCAGTTCAACAATCCCCGTTTTATCAGATACACTGAGAAGCGCGCGTTTTACCTTCATCATGATTCCTCCTTAACCCTGAGTGCCACGAACGACGTTACCATCGATTGTCAATTTATCATCACAGAAAAGCTGTACGGCCCGGACGTAGGTCGGATGTTCCTTTGTCAGTATCCGGGCTGCCAGTGTATCTTCCGTGTCATCTTCCAGTACGGGAACGGCCGACTGCAGGATAATCGGCCCGGCATCCATGTCGGGAACGACGAAATGGACCGTACACCCGGCAATCTTGACGCCGGCTGCCACAGCCTGTCCCTGGGCGTGAAGGCCACGGAAGCTGGGCAGCAGTGCCGGATGGATATTGATAATCTTATGTTCATAATGAGAAATGAAATCACTGCTCAGCAGGCGCATGAATCCTGCCAGGCAGATGACATCAGCCGCATACGGTGCAATGGCATCGAGGATATACTGTTCGAATGCCTGTTTGCTGTCAAAGGATTTGCGGTCGGCGACGATGACGGGAACACCCCAGGATTTTGCCTTGTCGATGCAGGCTGCCCCGGGAATATCCGTTACGAGAGCCTTGATTTCGGCATTGATCGTGCCATTTTCTACGGCTTCATGAAGTGCTTCCGCATTGGAACCGCGTCCGGAAGCAAAAATGACCATCCGTTTTTTAGTCATCGAAAGCGCCTCCCTTGAGAGTTACGCGGACATCGCTCTGAACGGCCCTGCCGATGACATAGGCCTTTTCGCCGCGGCTGGACAGATTTTCCAGTACGGCATCGGCTTCTTCAGGAGAAACGATCATGATCATGCCGATACCCATGTTGAAGGTACGGTACATTTCTTCCCTGGCCACGCCGCCCCATTTCTGCAGCAGGCCGAAAATCGGGAGCTGCGGCCACGATGTCACGTCGATTTCTACGCCGATTCCCTTGGGAAGGACGCGGGGGATATTTTCATAAAAACCGCCGCCGGTGATATGTACCATGCCTTTGACGTTAAAGTTGCGGATGATCGGCAGGCACGGACGGGGATAGAGACGGGTCGGCGTAAGCAGGCATTCACCGATGGTCATGCCCAGTTCGTCGACGTACTGATCCAGTTTCATGTTCTGCCGTTCCAGTACGATTTTGCGTACCAGTGAAAAGCCATTGGAATGAACGCCTGTAGACGGAAGGCCGATGAGTACATCGCCAGCCTGTATGGTTTCCCCGGTAATCACCTTGTCGCGGTCTACGATGCCGACGCCAAATCCGGCCAGATCATAGTCGTCTTTGGCATAAAAGCCGGCCATTTCGGCCGTTTCCCCACCGAGGAGGGCACAGCCCGATTCTTCGCAGGCATGGGCGACGCCTTTGACGATGGTAGCGACCTGGACGGGGTCCAGTTTGCCGACAGCGATGTAATCGAGGAAAAACAGCGGTTCGGCCCCCTGTACGAGGACGTCGTTGATGGACATGGCAACGCAGTCCTGGCCGACCGTATCATGTTTGTTCATCATGATGGCCAGGCGCAGCTTTGTCCCTACCCCATCGGTACCGCTGACCAGAATCGGTTTTTTTATCTTGCTGTCCATAAGGGAAAAGAGCCCGCCAAATCCGCCGAGGTCACCCAGTACTTCCGGACGGTATGTCGCCTTTACAGAGTCTTTCATGAGTTCTACGGCTTTATTGCCGGCATCGATATCTACGCCAGCATCGGCGTATGTTAAACCTTTTTTATTCGAGAGCATATTTTTCTCCTTCCTCATTGGTCACAGGGATGTCAGTCGGATAGTCATTATTGAAGCAGGCAAGACAGAGGTCTTCTTTGGGGATCCCCGGGATTGCCCGGCACAGGCCGTCGATAGAAATGAAATGCAGCTTATCGACGCCGATATACTTGCGGATTTCTTCTACGCTCAGAGCGGATGCGATGAGTTCCTTGCGCACGGATGTATCGATGCCGTAGAAGCAGGAATACATGATGGGCGGTGCCGAAACGCACATATAGACTTCCCTAGCGCCGGCTTCGCGGAGCATCTTGCAGATGATGCCGCTGGTCGTGCCGCGGACAATGGAATCGTCTACCATGACGATGCGCTTGCCCTGTACGACCGATTTGACTACGTTGAGCTTCATCCGTACGGCCAGTTCCCGTTCTTTCTGATTCGGCTTGATGAAGGTACGGCCCATGTAACGGTTCTTGATGAGGCCGTGATTGAAGGGGATACCCGATGCCATGGAATAGCCTATAGCCGCCGTATTACCGCTGTCGGGGACGGAAATGACCAGGTCCGCATCATACTGGGTTTCATTCCACATTTCCTTGCCCATATTGAGCCGTGCCTGATAAATATCCTGTCCGTCGATGACGCTGTCCGGACGGGCAAAATAGATATATTCGAAGGAACATACCTGTTTGCGGTCCGCCTTGCCATAGAAATAGGATTTGACGCCATCTTCGCTGATTTCCACGACTTCGCCGGGCTGTACGTCGCGGACGAACGTGGCTCCCAGGGCATCGAGGCCGCACGTTTCCGAGGCGATGACCCAGCCGCCGGTCGTCGTCCTGCCGATGCAAAGGGGACGGAATCCATAGGCATCGCGGATGCCATAGAGACGGTCTTTGGTCATGGCGACGATGGAGAAAGCCCCCTGGATGCGGTTCATGCTTTCTTTGATGCGTTCCACGATAGTATTCTGACGGCTGCGGCTGATGAGGTTGACGATCAGTTCCGTATCCATCGTCGTCTGGAACGTCACGCCGCTGGCATCGAGTTCTTCCCGCAGTTCCCGCGTGTTGGTCAGATTGCCGTTATGGGCCAGCGCAATCTGGCCGAAGGAAGAATATACGGCCAGAGGCTGGATATTGCGGGGGTTGTTGGAACCCGTCGTCGAATACCGGACGTGACCGATACCGATGTGGCCGCCCAGATCTTCGGGGACACCTTTTTCAAATACCGTGCTGATCAGGCCCATGCCACGATACGTATGAATATCATGTCCATCGGTCAGGGCAATACCGCCGCTTTCCTGGCCGCGGTGCTGCAGGGCGAATAAGCCCCAGTACAGATATCGCGGTATATCCAGTGTTTTGTCAAAAATACCGATAACACCGCACTCTTCGTGCTGTTTGTCCCAAATCGAATCGTACATTATGAGGGAACCTCCTGTGTATGAAAATCTATCTATGGTAATAAGGGTCGTTCACTATTTTTTAAATACCTGAAGTACCTGGCCGGCCGCATTGTTCAGTTTCGTCTTAACGGCGTCACTGGTCTTCAGCATCTGTTGCAGCTTGTCATTTTTTTCCATGACCTGACGGGTCATTTTTTCCCGGTAAGCCTTATACTTGGCAGCCAGTTCGGGATCACTGACAGCACCGATCTGGATGGCAAAAAGGGCGGCATTCTTTGCGCCGTTGATGGCCATGGTGGCGACGGGCATTCCCGACGGCATCTGCACGATAGCCAGGAGTGCGTCCATCCCTTTCAGGCTGCCGCTTTCCAGCGGTACCCCGATAACCGGGAGGGTCGTATAACTGGCAATCACGCCGGGAAGGTGGGCAGCCATGCCGGCGCCGGCAATGATACAGCTCAGGCCCCTGTCCTGTGCTGTAGATGCAAACTCCCGTACTTCGGCTGGTGTGCGATGGGCTGAAGCCAGAAGGACTTCACATTCCACACCAAATTCATTAAACAAATCAAAAGCCTTTTTCATTACGGGAATATCGGAATCGCTTCCCAGAACCAAACCGACTTTCATTACTAACCCCTCCTCAGAAAACACAAAACCCAAAGGGGACATAATATCACCTTTGGGTTGTTCACCTAGACATACGGGTAGCATGATACATGTACAAACCGTTTAAAACCAGCCCATAAACCTGTATACATGCTACATCTCCTTATTACTATTGATTGCACATCAAATACAGTTTCATTCTAACAAAAAGGGCGTAGCGTGTCAATGAAAATGCTATAACTTGTGAATAATCGGGCATACCGCCCGGGCATTTACAAAATCTTGGATAAAAATTCTTTCGTCCGTTCTTCTTTGGGATGGAAGAACAGGTCATCGGGTTTCCCTTCTTCCAGGATATACCCGCCATCGACGAAGAGGACGCGGTCGGCTACTTCGCGGGCAAAGCCCATTTCATGGGTAACGATGGCCATGGCCATCCCGTCGCGGGCCAGATCCTTGATGACGTCCAGAACTTCGCGGACCATTTCCGGATCCAGGGCCGATGTCGGTTCGTCAAAGAGCATGAATTTCGGTTTCATAGCAAGGGCCCGGGCAATGGCCACACGCTGCTGCTGTCCGCCGGACAACGTTTCCGGATAGGCATCTTTCTTGTCTTCCAGCCCTACCTTGCGGAGCAGGTTGATGGCCGTATCCTGTGCTTCCTTTTTAGAGACATGACGGGTTTTCATAGGAGAAAGCATGATATTCTGCAGCACCGTCATATGCGGGAACAGGTTGAACCGCTGGAACACCATGCCGACTTCCTTGCGGATGTCGTTGATACTCTTGGCATCGCTCATGCTGATGCCATCGACGATGATTTCGCCTGCCGTCGGCTGTTCCAGATAATTGATGCAGCGCAGGATGGTGCTCTTGCCGGATCCCGACGGCCCGATGATGACGACGACTTCCTTATCCTTGATTGTCAGATCAATGCCTTTCAGGACTTCATGGGTCCCGAAGCTTTTTTTCAGGCCTTTAATTTCTATCATCTGTAGCAAACCTCTTTTCCAAGTAGCTGACCAGGCGTGCGATGCCCAGGGTCATAATCAGGTAAATAGCAGCGACGGTCATCCAGATTTCAAAGGAGCCATAGGTCTTGGCGATGATCAGCTGGCCGCGCCGTGTCAGTTCTTCAAAGCCGATAACGGAGACCAGCGACGTTTCTTTGGTCATAGAAATAAATTCGTTGCCCAGTGGCGGAATGACGTGCTTGAACGCCTGTGGCAGGATGACATAGCGCATCGTCTGCCCCCAGGAAAGGCCGAGGGAACGACCGGCTTCCATCTGTCCCCGGTCTACGGACTGGATGCCGGCACGGAAGATTTCCGATACATAGGCACCGCTGTTAATCGAGCAGGCCGCCACCGCCGCGACAAAGGGGTTGATCCGTTCGCCGATGACCATAGGCAGGGCAAAATAAATGAGGAAAATCTGTACCAGCATAGGCGTACCGCGGATGACATTGACATAGCATACAGCGAGGATATTCAAGGCTTTCATATGGGACAGGCGGCAGATACTGGTGATAAGCCCTAATACCAGGCCGATACCGACTGCCATAGCCGTAATTTCAATCGTAACAGCCGCGCCCTGCAGCAGCAGTGGGATGGAGTTCAGAATTAACTGAAAGTCAAAATTCATGCCAAACACTCCTTCAAAAGAGTCAATAGGAAAGTAAAAATAAACACTGCTCCTATTATAATTGCATTATTATACGTTGTCAATCTCTTTTTATTCCTCTTCCTGACAATTTCCAGCAAATAGACATCGGTCCCGTCCAAATGGAAAAAAGGCGCCACCCCTGAGGATGACGCCCCGCTGCCTATGGCATATAGATATGTATTAATCGTCCTTATCCTTCCTGCGCTGCTTTAGAAAGGATATCTCTCATGTGACGGACAGCCGCACCGATATCGGGCTGCGAAATAATGGAACTGATCATGGCAAAGGAGCGGAATCCTTCTTTGTACAGATGTGCCATGTTTTCCGGACCGACGC
This sequence comes from Caecibacter massiliensis, assembly GCA_900095875.1. Taxonomy (GTDB): domain Bacteria; phylum Bacillota; class Negativicutes; order Veillonellales; family Megasphaeraceae; genus Megasphaera; species Megasphaera hexanoica. The sequence continues at coordinate 254,620 of LT608311.1, forward strand.
CGCCGATGCAGGTAAGGGGCATGTCGTTCTGGGTCAGGGCGTAACGGATGGCTTCATCACTGACTACATCGTTGGCATCCTTTTTCGACTGGGTCGGATACATGGGCCCGAATCCGACATAGTCGGCCCCGTCGGCAATGGCACCTTTTATTTCATCGATGGTATTCGTGGAAACGCCGATGAGGACATCCGGGCCGGCCAGTCTGCGCACGAAGGAATAGGGTGCATCGTCCTGGCCGACGTGGATGCCGTCAGCACCACAGGCGATGGCCAGATCGACCGAGTCGTTCATGATGAAGGTGACGCCGGCTTTATGGCACATGGCCGCAATCTGGCTGGCTTCTGCATACTTTTCCCGCCAGGATTTATGCTTTTCCCGGTACTGGATCACTTTGACGCCGGCGTCGATGACCTGTCGGGCCGTTTCTATATTTCCTCTGCCCAGGCACAGGGCTTCACCGAGGATGCAATAAATGGGTTCCGTTAAAAATTGATGCAGACTTTCTTCTCGTTTCATTCTTTCATTACTCCTCTCTTAACAATGGCCAAACATATCTTTCATCGTCGGGTCTGTCTGGAAAACAACCTGCCAGCCCCGTTCTTTTGCGGCATTCTGCAGGCGCCGGGCCAGGACCGGGACAGAAATGACTTCCGTACCATAATGGCCGCCATCGGCAATGACCAGTCCGCGCTTTACCGCGTCCTGTGCTTCGTGGTATTTCACATCGCCCGTCAGGTACAACTGGGCACCGGCAGCGGCGGCTTCGCCAATGAAAGACGCGCCGGCCCCTCCACAAAGGGCTACCTTTTCTACGATGATATCTTCCGGCCCGGCATAGGTGAGGATCTGGATGCCCAGGGCCCGCTTGATTTTCCGCAGGACCATCCGTGCCGGTTCCAGTTGTGCCAGCTTTCCAATCCGCCCGATATAACAGGATTTCCCCTTATTGACCAGGGGATAGATATCAAAGGCCGGTTCTTCGTATGGATGAGCCATCCGTACGGCCGATAAAAGCAGATTCAGCCGGCTGGCAGGAATAATCGTTTCAATCCGGACTTCTTTCGTCCGTTCCAGTTTCCCTATATCGCCAATGAAGGGATGCGTCCCGGCCAGAGGCTTGAACTGCCCTTCTCCGTCTGAACTGAACATGCAATGGCTGTAATTCCCGATAAAACCGGCACCGGCCTCTCCCAGTGCCATCCGCACGGCTTCAGCGTGGCTTTCCGGGACATATACGGCGAATTTGTACAGTGGATCCGTATGAACGGGAACCAGGCCCTGTATGTCCGTCAGTCCGATTTTCCGTGCCAGGATATCATTGATGCCGTGTTCGGCACTGTCCCAGTTCGTATGGGCGCTGTAGACGGAAATGTGATGGCTCAGCAATTTCTCATACATGAGCCCGTCATAGGTGTCCGTGCGCAGGGACGATAATTTCTGGAAAATAACCGGATGATGGCTGATAATCAGATTGATTTTATTCTTTATCGCGTATTCCACCGTATCCATGGTCACATCCAGTGTTACCACCGCACTCTGGATTTCTTCCCGGGGACTGCCGACAAGCAGGCCCGGATTATCCCATTTTTCCGCCAGGCAGGGCGGCGCAAAGGATTCCATGATGTTGATTATTTTACTGAGTTGTATCGACATAAGAGAGCCTCCATGGTCTGAATGTGTGTCCTGAGTTGTTCCTGTCTTCCCCCCTGGTCCTGCTGGCTTTTCTCCAGGCCCTGACAAATCATCCTGTCTTTTTCGATGAGCTGACGGATCAGCCGGGGAAGGAGCGGATTCCTGGTCTGCCAGTTGCAGGGGCCGACATCGTAGAGCCAGTCATCAGGGATGTCCCCGCAGCCCGGTTCTGCTTTCATCATTTCATACAGCCGGCCCTCTTCCTCTACGAGCCGTTCCGCTGTAATATGCCATCCCTGGCTGTATACATACCGCCGCAGGCGGGATGCGTGGCTCTGGGGCTGCAGGATCAGGAAGGAAAGGGAACGGACGACGTCCGGCGACTGCTCCAGCAGATGTTCGATAAGGGGGCCGCCCATACCGCAGAAAACGGCGCCGTCCACTTCTCCGGGCAGGATGCGCTGCAGTCCGTCACTCTGACGGCATTCAACGCACGATGCCAGCCCTGCCCCCTGTACATGGGAACGGGCCGCGCTGAGCGGACCTTCGGCAATATCGGCTGCAATGGCAGAGGGACACCGCCCGCTGGTACAAAGGGCAACGGGCAGATAGGCATGATCGGTGCCGATATCGGCTATGCAGGCCCCTTCCGGAACGAGTCCGGCCGCTGCCTGCAGGCGTTTCGTGAGATGTATCACTGGATAACACTCCTTTTATACTATGCACATTATTTATATTTTACCACATTCATAGACATTTTTCTGTATCAGTCTGCTATAAAGAGGAGGAAAAATTGTTTCAGTTCCATGACAGTTTGTCCGATGGATGTGACAAAACAGGAATGTCCTCTTATAATAGATGTATGAAAAAGTCCTTTACCAAGGAGGTATCTTCTCCATGAAACCGAAAAAACTCATCAATCATACGGCACTCTGGTTATCTCTGCTGGCAGGATGCAGCGGAGTTGCCCTGGCATCATCGGCAGCATCCGTCCCGGCAGCGCCTGCCACGGCATCAGCTGTTACAGAAAACGGAACAGCTGATGCCGTATCAAATACCCGTAAGCCCGTCGATCCGCTGGCAGGACGGAGCACGGAACTCATAAAAAAATTCTATCTTACCAGCGGCAAGGCCTATGACCAGACGACGACTCTGATCAACAGTCTGAATCCGGCTCTGACCGGACTGGATAACAAGGAAAAACCATACTACCTGCGCATCGATAAAGAACTGACGGATAAGTATTTCCGTCATGTCCGGGCATACCACACGGATACACAGGAACTGGCCGGTGAGTATCTGGTCGCCAAAGACCAGTCGTCTGTCTGGCGGGTAGACGGGGACCAGCCGGGCATGATTTATGGCAGTGCGGAAAAACTGCTGAAAAAGAGCCGCCTCGTCGTATATCCGCGTTATCTGGCGCTGGGCAGCAAGGGCGTCATCCGGATGCAGATTCCCGGAAATGTCCCCTATACGCTTAGTGCCCGCAGCCTGAATGACACGATTGCCAAAGTAACCGGGTCCGGCGTCATCGAGCCGGTCTCTACGGGTAAAGCCGATATCATGGCAGACTATACAGTTGGCGACCAGAAAGGCACGGTAGTCCGGGAAATCCGTGTCGTGACCAAAGAGGATCTGGAACGCATGGCCTATGCCGCCTATCTGAATGAAATCTACCTCGATGCGATGTGGGACTATGACCCATGGCCATACGGATGGGGATATTACGGGCATCACCACCATCATCATCCCGGTCCGCCACCGCCACGGGGACATCGGCCTCCCCCGCCGCCACGCCGGTAAGACGGCCTGCGTCATCTGACGCAACGGTACTGAAAATGGCAGGATATATACTAAAACGCAAAGCGGATTTGTTCCCACAAGGCTTTTGCCATGGGGACAAATCCGCTTTCTTTTTTTATTTTCTATGATGTATGGGGCAGGCGATGTACGTACCGGTAATATAACAGGCCCAGCAGTACGGCCGTCACGATCCAGCTGATGGGATAACTTGCCATGAGCGTTGCAAATGTGTGGGATGAAGGAAAAACGGCATACACCCAGGCAATGCGCACACCGCAGATGCCAATGAGAGTGAGGACAGCCGGCGGGAGAGAAAAGCCATATCCCCTCATGGCTCCCGACAAAATTTCTATGAGGATATTGATAAACTGGGTATACACGACATAAATGATGCGCGTATTCCCCAATTCGATGACCAGGGGATCACTGCTGAAAAATCCCAGCATGGGAATCGCCTTCCAGTAAATGAACAAGGCCATCAGTCCCATGAAAAAGGCATTGAGGCCCAGACACCACCACATGACGCTCCGGCAGCGCCGGATATTGCGGGCACCGTAGTTCTGACTGACAAAGGTTGTCGCAGCCTGGCCAAATGAATTGATGATACAGTACACGTTGATTTCGATGGTAAAAGCTGCTGCCGATGCGGCCATGGCATCGGCACCCAGGCTGTTAATGGCCGACTGGATGATGATATTGGAAATACAAAACACCATGCCCTGCAGGCCTGCCGGCAGTCCGATCCGTAAAATAGGCGCCAGATAGACCCGTTTCAGGCACAAGTCATGCAAATGTAATTCCAGGACATCGCCGCTGTGCAACAAGGCGACGAACAAAATCGCCGCTCCTACGCCATAGGAAAGGACGGTGGCAATCGCTACACCGGCGACTCCCCCGGAAAAGAGTCCCGTAAATAGCAGGTTGAGCACGATATTCAGACCACTGGCCACAGCAAGGGCCACCAGTGGCGTCCGCGTGTCTCCCCGGCTACGGAAAATAGCGGACTGGAAATTATAAAAGCTGATGAACGGAAGTCCCAGCATATAAATCCGCAAATACAACTCGGCTGCCGGCATAACCACGTCGGGAACGCCGAGATGAGACAGAATGATACCGGCCGTTGCCTCTCCCAGGATCATGAGCAGTATACCGACCAGCAGAGCCAGCATAAACGTAGTATGAACAGCTTCGCCGGCCTGTTCCGGACAGCGTGCTCCCAGATACCGGGCGATGACGACATTGGCCCCCAGGGACAAGCCCAGAAACAGGGTGACAAATAACGAAATGACAGGTGTGTTATTGCCTACGGCCGCCATGGCATGGGTTCCTACAAACTGCCCCAGCACAGCCACATCGGCTGCATTGAATAATTGCTGAAGCACGCCGGTCAGGGCCAGAGGAAGTGCAAATATAATCAATTTGTTCCAAAGAGGACCGTGCAGCATATCAATCTGTCTTTTTTTGTGTTCATGCCGTTTTATGCGTTGTACGTGATCCATAAGGTCTCCTTTTCCATTGGGCCCACCTATCCTGAAACGATACTATTGTTATTTCATTATAGCAAAAAGAAAGCACGGCAGAAAGGCGGAATTTCTCTTTTCTGCTGTGCTTTCTTATTTATGACTGACATATTTTTACCCCATCGCCGGCAGACAATCCATCATCAGTCCCACAGGCAATCCTTTGCGGGGACCGCGGTGATTTGTTTTATCATCGTCTTTATCTTTTTCGGATTTTTTCCAGATTGCGTAATTACGGCTTAAAATTTTTTCCATTCCCATGATATACATACGCGGATTCTCCTATTCTCTACAAGCGAGTAAAACGACATGGAAAATTGCTGATAACAGCGTATTCCATGCGCTTTTCAGGGCTCTTTTCCTATCCGCTATGCATTATAAAACAAAACAACTGAAAAGACCAATATCCCTTACGCATAGCTTTTCTCCGCAGATGATATTAAATTTTTCGGAATGATATTAAAATTTTAAACCGCTTAAAAGTAACGCCTGTCACTTAAAAAACAAAACCATTTTTATTACAAAGCCAAGGTTATGTAACACGATTTTCATGCCCAAAACGCATAAAAAGGACGGTCACACAACAGCAAATTTCTTGTGTGACCGTCCTTTTCTTCATTCCATATCGATTATTTATCAGTCATTATTTATTAGTGCCCGATGCTTCCAGGGCAACGGCCTGTTCCGTTTCCCCTGTCCCGAGGCCGGGACGATGCTTGTCCGTACCGCCCCACCACCAGCCACAGGCTTTGCAGACGACAAAGCAGGCAATCGTCAGAGCCAGATAGAGGCCGGCAAAAAGCCAGTGCTGACCCTGCATGAGCATGATAGGGCCAAAGGACCAGGCAAACATTTCAAAGGGCGTATTGAGAGAACCGACAATAGCCGTATCATTCAGCGTTTTGGACTTGTTGTCGGGATCGACGATACGCAGCAGGACGAACCCGATGGCAAAGACGCCTGTCGAATAGCCGTATACGAAGAGAGACCGTTCAAACCAGCTTTCGTTATTCATCTGAGGACCGACAACCCAGAGCATATACGTAACGATGATCATGCCCACGATGAGCAGCATAAGGAGGGGAACAGCGTACTCGATGACGACGGGAATTTTGATAGAGGCAATTCCAAAGAAGACAAGATAGTCCGTCGCCGTACAGGAAATGCGGCTGATGACCCGGTTGTCAATGTAATCGTAAGCTGGCGTCCGTTTCAGAATAAGGAAGAGGCCCACGCCGAGCAGGAAGGCAAACAGGTAACTCGGCAGGTCCAGACCGGTACTCTTATAGATGAAATCCATGATGAACCATCCGGCACCGGAGCAGGTCAGAAGCAGAGACAGATGGAAAGCCAGCGTATCCAGTGTCGTCGAAGAAATGGTTTCATCCCCCATGGACTGACGGTTTTCCTTGGAAATCAGCCCGGTCTTCAAGTCGCCGGAAATATAGGAGAAATCCTTGATGTACGCTGTATAGCCTCTGCGGGCTGCCATTTTCGTATAGATAAGTCCGCCGAAGATGCCCGCCAGCAGACCTACCGTAGCACAGGTCATGCCAATATCCTTGGCATCTTCAAACCCCATCTGCGCCAGAGCCGACCCGACGGCAGCGGCCGTACCATGACCGCCGGAAAAGCCCGATGCCAGAAGGAGGCCAAAGGCATAGTTAATATCGGGAAACAGCTGCGAAATGACCAGAATAGAAAAAATAACAGGCAGGCTGAACTGAATCGCCTGAGCCAACGTCTTGTAGCAAAAGTAAGAGCCAAGGCGGGCTACTTCCTTTTTCATATCGTTCTTACGGATGGTGAATCCCTGAAGGCCGATAGCCGCAAAAATCAGGATGATCAACGTGCCGGGATAACTGCCAATCCCCTTGGAAAACGGCAGGATCCCCGTATAGCGGACAGCCAGTGCCAAAAGGCCTGCCACCATCGCCGACGGCATAAAAAATCTCTGGATAAATCCCACTTTAGAGCGCAGCAGCTGCCCGATGAGAATGAACACTGAGGCTATAAAAAAGTCGATCAGAAAATTAGTAACGGTCACAAACGTATCCCCCTGTCCTGACGTGTGATTGTATAATTATAATTTAACGAAATTAGTGGATTTAGAAACCGTTGCAGCCGGAGCCGGATCCAGTTCCTGATCTTTGATGCCGAGGATGACTTCTGGCTGAATCCAGGGTTTATCCTGAATAGCACTCGTTTCTTCGTGTGTCAGATAGCCTTTGTACGTTACCATGGAACGGCGCAGGAAGCCATCTTTTGCACAGGCAGCAGCAACTCCGTTTTTGATGATGCTCAGGAAATGAGGCAGGACGGAAGCGGCGTAGGCAATGGAAGTAGACTGGCCGCAGGCTGCCGGGATATTGCTGACGCAGTAATGAACCACACCTTCTTCCACATAGGTCGGATGGGAATGAGTCGTTTCATGGAACGTTTCAATGGCGCCATAATCGTTGCTGATATCGACGATGACAGAACCTTTTTCCATGGATGCCACCATCTTGCGGTCGATCATGAATTCTTTGGCATCTTTCGGCCAGCGGACACAATTGTAAACGACATCGACCGTCGGCAGGATCTTCGTCAGGTTATAGTGATTGGAAATCATCGTATCCACGCTTTCATGGAACTGCTGGCCGATCATGCGCAATACGCCGATGTTGACATCCATGACCGTAACCCGGGCACCGAGCTGCTGCAGGACGCCGACACAGGCACGGCCAACCGTACCGGCGCCGATGACCAGGGCATGGACACCGGGAGCACCGCCAAAGCCATTGACGAACTTGCCTTTTCCTCCGTTACAGGAAAGGAGGCTGTTCAGACCCATCATAGCGCCGATTTTACCAGCTGCTTCACAGTTTGGCGAACCATAGCGGTGCGAGTCTTCCGCTGCAAAGGATACGGCTTTATGAGCCAGCAGGGCATCGACTTCTGCCGGATGGGCTGCCGGATGGATGCAGGTGAAGATAATCTGGTTTTCCCGGATGAGATCAAATTCCCGTTCTTCCAGTTCCTTTACTTTTGCCACAAAATCACAATTGGCATAAATTTCTTCCATCGTATCGACAATTTTAGCACCTTCTGCCGCATAAGCTTCATCAGAAAAGCCAGCCCCCTTGCCGGCATCTTTCTGAACCCATACTTCCGCACCTGTGCGGGCGATCATGGCGACTTCTGCCGGAGTAGCTATGACGCGGTATTCATCAGCTTTAATATCTTTCAATACGCCAAATTTCATGAATAATTCCTCCTCAAAAATATATATGTATAAGTAATGTTGGTATAATGACAACACTTCAATTATATTTTATATATTTGAGGGCTGTCAATATATAAGAGCTTACATTTTTTGTATACATTATTTTTTGTGTACATTTGTCCCTTCTAGGTGGATTGTCGAAATATGTTTCCCTGTGATTTCCGCCGGACTGGGTGCATTTAAAAAAAAACTACACCTGCATAGTTTAAAATTATAATATCAGGCAAAAAAAGTGTCGATACGTAAAACGTTTTTCTTGTAAACTTAAACGTTTACCCGAAAATTTTTAATATTTTTTTCGTGAATTTTCTTGACACTCCCCCATGTGCGTGCTATGATTGCACCATCAAACGTCACACAAACGCGATGAAGCAAACTAGTAAACTTACCCAATCAGCTACAGAGAGCTGCCGGCCGGTGCAAGGCAGTGCGAACGGGGAGTCGAACTCATTGCCGAGCGGAAAGGCTGAAAGAAGGTTAGTAGGCCGCTACGGGAACTCCCGTTACAGAGCATGGATATCGCGAAAATGCCGTATCCGAGAGGGCGCCTGATTTTAGGCGAAGCAGAGTGGTACCGCGGAAGGATATATACGCCTTTCGTCTCTTAGCAAACACGCAGAGAGACGAAAGGCGTTTTCGTTTCTCTCACGAGGGATATTTGTTATACTAGGGGGAATTATCATGCAAACACCATCCACGTTTAAAACCGCATCGCTAAGCCTGTGCTTTTCGGTCGGTGCCGTATTATTCAGTTCTCATGCCGGCGGCGGTTTTGCTACAGGCAATCAGGAAAACGTCTATTTCGTCAGCCTGGGCTGGCTCGGACCGGTTACAGCCATCATTACGATGCTGCTGTTTACACTGACCATCAAAGAAGCTATGAATATGTACAATTCCCGTCATCTGCGCAGTTATAAACAACTGTTCCAGAATTTGTACAGCCCGTTTAAAGGTATCGAAGTATTGTTTGAAGCATTCTTTTATATCATGGTCATCATGGCCGTTTCCGCCACGGTTTCCGGCGCTGCTTCTGCCCTGGCCGCACAGACGGGCATCAACTATTATGCCGGTATCGGCATCGTCGGCACGATTATTTTCTTCCTGACCATTTTTGGTGCCGGCCTCGTCCGCCGCGCTACGACCTATATGGGCATTGCCATCCTGGCTATGGTCATTGCCATCTTCTCCGTCGGCGTCTATATGGGCGGTTCGGTAGAAGGCACCATGTTCTTTACACAGGCCATGGCTCAGGATTTCGCCGTAAACGGCTTCTCCAAATTGCCGACAGCTATTCTGCATGCATTCACCTACTCCGGTTTCCAGTGCGTCGTCATCCCGACCATGATCGTCGTCGGCATGCCGTTGGTCACCCGTAAAAATTGTGCTACATCCATGTGGTTCTCTTTCGCTATGAATGCCATCGCCCTGACCCTGGCCGCCTGCATGCTCTTGGGCTGGACCGGCATCTATGGTAAATCTCCATTACCGACACTGACCAGCTTGAAATCCATGGGCATGACCTGGCTGACCGTTGCCTACAGCATCTTCTTGATGTTATGCCTGATTTCTACGGGCGTTACGACCGTCTTTGGCTTCACGGCCCGTTTCTCTGAAATCCATATGCTGAAAAAAGTCAGCAAGAGTGCCGTTATCCGTTCTGCCATTGTCACGTTCTTCATCATTGCCCTGTCCATGACCGTTTCTATCGTCGGTCTGACCAATATCATCAAATACGGCTATGGCTACTGCGGATACCTGGCTATTGCTATCATCATCGTTCCCTTCCTGACCGTAGGCCGTTACAAAAACATCCGTTATGCCAAAGATAAAGCATACCGTGCCCGCATCGACGCCATGAATGCAGATCCTGATTCTTTCGAAGAATCTCCGGTCATGAGCACGGCCAAGGAAAACGCATAATTTTCAGATTCCTTAAATAAAAAACATCTACAGTAAACGCAAAAGAGAGGCCGTCACATTGAGCAATTGATGTGACGGCCTCTCTTTCTATGCCCTGATTCAGGCTTTGAGCTCACTGACGAGAGTCGAGCCCAGAATGAGGACAGCCCCGATGATCGTGCTGACAGCCAGCGGTTCCTGTAAAAATAAGGCCGACAGAAATACCGAAACAATCGGATCAATATAGGTCAGAATGGCCACCGTCTGCGCTTTTAAGTATCTCATGGAGCCAAAAAATAACGCATAGGCAAATCCCGTAACAAACAGGCTGAGTACGAGAAGCAGGAAAAACTGAAATGGCGTACAGGACAAGGAAGACCAGTTTTCCGTGATAAGGGTATATGGCAATAAAACTACGGCAGCCGCTGCCAACTGGATAATGGTTTTATCATACGCCGAAATCGGAGAAAATTTCTTATTGCACACAATAACAGAAGCATAAAATACGGCTGCTCCGAGGGCAAAGAAAATACCGGACAAGTCAGTAACGCCCGATAACCCATGTTCAAAAACGCCTCCGACAAACATCATGCCCAGAAGTGCCAGCAATACACACACGACTTTTCGTACCGTAAGGGTTTCATGAAGCAGGACCGGCGATACGAGAATGACAAATACCGGTGCCATGTAATAGCAAATCGAAGCAATGGCCATCGTCGTATGGCGGAACGCCTCAAATAGTAAAATCCAGTTAATGCCGATACAGATACCCGAAATAATCAACAACTTCAGATTATCACGGATCTGCTGCCCCGACATAGGCATATGGCGGAAGCGGACCAGAAAGAACAGGAACGCCGCCCCTAGTGACGCCCGGCTGAGAGCGATGATACTGGATGGCAGGGGAATATAATGAATAAATAATCCCACCGTCCCAAAAACAAACATAGAAAAAATTAAATACCCTCTGGCATGTGATTCCAATGAATACACCTTTCCCACCCCTTCGTAAGCCAAAATTCCTGCGGATTTCCACTCATAGTACTAATAAAGTGAACGTACCCCCGTCTATAGAGGCGGGGGCTTCCTGCTTCAACGAGAACAGCACCACTGACTCTGAAGAGTTGTGGCGACTTACACTCTCTCCACAGGCGTAAGTTTCCGTGCGACCCACGGTACTTTATGCGTTATGTCAGGCAGATATTCGCCTAGCTTCTTCTCGTATATTTATCGCAGCGTTCTTATCTCGGTTATGGTGACTGCCACATTTAGGACAATCCCATTCCCTTACAGATAAGTCCTTAGTTGCATCGTTTTGGAAGCCACAAACATGACATAGCTGACTGCTTGGATACCACTTGTCTACCTTTACAAGCTGTTTTCCTTGCCATGCTAATTTGTATTCCAATATATTTGTGAACATATTCCAGCCATTATCTGCTACGGACTTACCAAAACTGAATTTACCGCCTTTCTTGCGTTTAGCCATCGCCTTAACGCTGATATCCTCGATACCAATAGCATCATAGTGGTCTACCAAGTAGCGGGCTTTTTTGTGCAGGAAGTCGCGGCGTTGATTGGCAATTTTCTCATGAAGCACAGCTACGCGAAGCCTTTGCTTTTCACGATTGTGGCTTCCTTTTTGCCTTTTGGATAGTTTTCTTTGTGCTTGAGCCAATCTCTTCTCGGTTTTACGCAAAAAGTTTGGATAATTCGCATCCTCTTCGTCAGAAGCAACATATAGACCGTGCATGGCAAAATCAAGCCCAAGAAATTTCTTCGGCATTATAGGGAGTATTTGGTTTTCGTACTCCACCAAAATACTGATATAGAATTTTCCTGAAGGTGTTCTGCTTATGGTAACGGTCTTTATCGTGCTGTTTTCCATCAGGGGACGATGCAGACATAATTTTACCCAACCAACTTTAGGCAATTTAACCTTATTTCCTTCTAATCGGACAGAGCCTTTCTGATTGTTCGTAGAATATGAGCAGTGGCCTGTCTTCTTAGACTTGAAGTGCGGTTTGCCAAAATGTTTTCGGTTGCGAAAAAAATTGTTATATGCCTTGTTCAGGTTCATCTGTGCATTGGCAAGAGCAAGACTGTCCACTTCTTTCAGCCAAGGGAATTCTTCCTTGTACTGTGCAGGAGTATTATTCAGTTTCTTACCGGTTTCCTTATAGTAATCAAGGCGGTCTCCAAGCATCTTGTTATAGATGAATCGGACACAGCCGAAAGTCTTGGCAAACATAATTTTTTGTTCAGCCGTTGGATAGAGCCTGTATCGGTATGCCTTATTCACTATAATCTCACCAGCCTTGATGTTCTATGTATTCACAATTTACGCCTAACCTCTGGAAAATCTTTTTTGATCAGCCTAGAGCTGGCACTTTTATAAGCATTGATGAATTTTGATAGTTCTGTATAGAGAATACTTTGCGGCGATACTTTACCACCAAAACAAGATGGTAATAGAGTAAGAATACTGAATGGTTATTGCTATCCAATTTCATAGTATAATCAATTCTTTCTCATATACGACTAATTATACTACAGAACTATCTACAGAACTATCTACAGAACTATCTACAGAGCAATGGTATGGCTCAATTACTTACGTAAATTCGCCATACCCGCCTTCATCCCCCACCTAAGAGGTGGAGGACTTCTGGCGGATTAGGTTAAAAAATGCCCTTCTGACAGATACAGGTATGATCTATCTTATCTGTCGGAAGGGCAACACTACCTATCCTATCCTGCACGCTCTTACGGTCCGCCGGCATGTATCATCACCTGTTTTCACCTGCCGGCATCTGCTGCTCCATCACCTTGGTCGTCTGATGCCAGGCGCGGAAAAAATAGGTCTGATGAATCAGATTCTTTGGCAGATAAACCGCCAATATGACAAAGGTAAGGAAGAAAATCAAAACGCTGGCATTCCGTTTGAGTGTCGGCAGAGAAATAAAAATTCTGGCATTAAACTTAAAAATAAAGTATCCCAGGAAATAGTAAAAGACGACTATCCCCATAACCATGGGCCATCCTAAACTGGTGCATACCTGCTGTACGTACATTCCCAATGGTTCCGTACGAAATGTAAAGATCGTCTGCTCTGTTATGCAGGTCCCATACAAGAAAAAATGTATCACCTGACATAACGGAATAAGCATCAGGAGTTGTGATAATATGGTCGTGCAGGACTGAAAGAGGCGGCAATGCCTGCGTCCGGCAGTCAGCTGCTGTGCCGACATCAGAAACAGCGCAGCATAACAGCCAAACAATATGTCTGCCATGGGATCCAGTTTGGGAGTTCCCTCATGCTGGAAATACATAAGCAGCGGGGTAGTCAGTGCCCAGCTCATGCCCGTAAGAAATTGCGTCAGCCAAAGCCGTGAAAGGAGTGTTTTTCCACTAATCTGCTGTACGACATAAAACAGCAGCGTCGGTGGAATCAACTGTCTCATCGCCAGACTCACGTCGCTTACGTCCTGTCCCGTCGATGTACCATAGTATAAAAGGAAACAGGACGCATACAGGAGCAAACATTGTGCAATAAAACGTATATTCCGATTGCGTGAAGTATGAGATGTGTTTTCAGGTATGTTCTCAGTCATATGCATGGATGTTCCTCTAAAAGATGCGTGTTATAGATTTATTATACCATGTCACAGGCATAATGGAAATATGCAGACTACAAAATAAGCTTGACGATATAAGCGATTCATGTTATACTATTCAAGTATTTCATGGAGCGGTATCGAAGTGGTCATAACGGGGCTGACTCGAAATCAGTTAGGCCGAAAGGTCTCGTGGGTTCGAATCCCACCCGCTCCGCCAGATAAAAAAGCGCGCAGATAAGCCATTTATGGAACTTGTCTGTGCGCTTTTTTCTATGTCCGGAATAGTGAATTTTATGGGTGAAATCTATCCCAAAATCTACCCCAGATTCTGCTATCCCATCCTTCTTCATTTTGGACTCCCCCTCTTTTATTTCATTATATTTTATAGTACGATATCCATAGATACTGTTAGGAGGGATTAATATGAATACTGACATTGCAACCCCATTAATTCCCAGACATGGGTTGAAACTAAAGGGCCGGGAATTACAAAATTATATCACCGCTGAAGTAAAACGGATGCGGGCCGGTAAAAAGGATTACCATCTGAAGCTCCCTGCCGGATGGCAAAAATCAGAATGTACGATTCACGACATCACGGTTGAAGAATTCCGTACAACATCCCGGTCCGACCTCGTCCTGCTCCAGTTCCACGGCGGGGGTTATACCGGTGCCATGCACGATAAATGGCGTGTCAGTGCGATTCTGCAGGCATTCCTTATGAACGCTAAAGCTGCGTATTGTGTCAATTACCGGCTGGCACCCACCCATGTATATCCGTCGGCACTGGAAGATGCTCTTGCTGTTTACAGCTATATTTTGGAACAGGGAACGAATGGCGGGGACATCATCCTTATCGGAGACTCCGCCGGTGCCAACCTGGCCATTGAAACTGCTATGTTTCTACGGGATCACGGTATAAGCCTTCCGCGCGTTTTACTTCTCCAATCTCCCTGGGTAGATTTAGGCACCAGCCAGGAATCGCTAGTCAGTAACAGAGAAAAAGATCAGATTTTAGGCAGTGCCGCTCCACTGTATCCAGAAATACTGAACCCCTCCTATGCCGGAAGCCTGTCTGTTGATGACCCGCGTCTTTCCCCCATCAACGGCAATCTGGCCGGTCTGCCACCCATGCTCATCCAGACCGGGGGCAATGAAATATTTCTTAGCGAAGATGAAGAGTTTGCCCATAAAGCCGCCCGTGCCGGCGTACGCGTTACACTAAGCATATATCCCGGGATGCCACATAATTTCGGTACCTGTTTACCCGAATTAGAAGAATCGGTACAATCGGAGTACGAAATCAGAGACTTTGTCCATCGTTATACAGAGAATAACTGACACTAACGCCAAAAAAGTAACCTTCACCCTGTCACGTCTGATTGTCCAGGGAGCGGGCGGCGCATCGTTTTAGTGTTTTTGCTTCGTCCGCAGCGATATGATAGTCCGTATAGGGTATAACCTTCTCTTGAATAAATGTGTCTGATTGCGCCAGTAATTTTTCTGGCTGCAGCTGGGGAGCCAGCTCTTCCAGCCCGGGATAGGCGTCGCCCTGATTCCAATCATGCTGCCGATTATAGGGACAGGCGTCCTGACAGCTGTCACACCCGCAGATCCAGGTACCGCAGCTCTTATCATCCAATCCGGGTGTAAGTTTCCCTTTTGCAAAGGTCGTAATAAAAGAAACGCATTCCAGCGGGCTCATGGTAAATGGTCCTTTCAGGGCTCCGCTGGGACAATGCGCTTGACATAGGTGACAGCTTTCGGCACATGGCCGTATATCCGGTACATGATAACACCAGGCCTTCTGGTCTATCACATATCCCACCAGCTCCACAAAAGAGCCTTTTTTCGTATAGAAAAAATTATTTTTACGAATAATCCCCAGCCCTGCCATCATGGCCGCATACCGCAAAGGACCAATGCTGAGATGACCAAATTGGTCACCTCCTTCACAGCGGATTCCCTGCTCTTTAACCCACGTTTCAAAGTCGTTGCGCGCAGTGAGACTCTCCGTACAGACACCATTACTGGGTGACAGGAAAAAGGCTTTGCCATATTTTCCCTGCAACGAAGCGGGAAAGCGGTACTTACCTAACCAATACGTACCAATGATTACCGATTTGGCCCAAGGAAATCGTTTCTTAATATTCGCAAAATCTCCCATTCCCTGATAAAAAAAGGCGCTGGACGGAACTTTCTCTTCCCGTTCCTGTAACCGCTGTTGAAATCCATCCATATCATCTACCGGAATGATGCCACAATCATCAAAGCCACAGGCCAATGCCTTATCGTAAATGTCTTGCCCTAATTTATCCGCATCCATGTTCATTGCTCCCTATCGTGTATATACACGTAAAATAAAAAAATTATCCCTGCCCCATTAACTGGGCTAACAAATCTTCTAACTGGCTCATTTGCTTTTTTCCCAAGCGGGATTCCAATTGCTGCTGCGCTTGTTGCCAATATCCATAGGCCTGCGCAAACACGGCTTGTCCCTGCGCTGTCAGTTGAACGAGTCTTCGCCGCCCTGTAGAAGGGAGCGTTTCCAGCAATCCCCGTTTTGTAAGCAGCGTAATATTCCGGGAAAGAGTCGTCCGATCCAAATTCATGGCTGAGGCTAATTTTGTAATTGATAAGGGGCCTAATTCCTTGCTATGCCAGAGGATAGAATACTGTTGCACCGTAATCCCTGCTTCTTGTAAATATTTGTCGTATAAAGCCGTGACTGCCAAGGTAACTTGCCGTAAATTAAAACAATGACATTGCCGTAAATGAACTTTCTTTCTGGTACTACATTCTTGATTCATGTTCTATCTCCTTATCGTGTATATGCACTATATTATCATCAGCCACTGATTTCGTCAAGAAACAGTCAGCCTTTATTCCTGCCTATGCCCCGATTCCATGCCGTTCTTGAAGGTCACCGGGATATCCCGGGTTTGGCAACTCAAAATACATCTTTCTCTTATCTATTCATCAGGATAGCTTCCAGAATGTGATATAATAAATGCATAAAAAATTCTGCATGGTGCAGTAAATCATCGAGGCATTCCTTATGAAATCGTATTATACCATTGGTGAAACGGCAAAATTACTGGGCGTGACGACACAGACCCTGCGGCACTATGAAAAAATAGGTATTTTACAACCCCGTAAAATAGATTCACATACGGGATACCGCTATTACTCATTTGATCAGTTCCATATCATTGACCGGGTAAAATATCTTCAGGGATTAGGCCTGCATCTGACCGATATCGGCCAAATCATCAAAAAAGGGACTGTTGCCGGTCTTCTGCCGGCCCTGGAAAAAGAATGGCAGAAATCCTATCAGGAACTGGAACAGATTCAGAACCGCATCAAAGATATCGAATGGTACATCGAATATTTTACCTATCTGAGTAAAATAGATGATTCCAGCATTTTGTATCATCTCCATCTGCCGGAACGCCATATCATCCAGGTTCCCTGCTATGATACAGACGCCCTGGCCGATATGGAAATCCGCCTGGCGAAAGCCAAAGGCTCTTCCCGTCTCCATCACTTACCTTACCGGAGACAATATGGATATATTCTTTCTATTTCTGATTTGTTCGCCAGCCGTTTTCATCCTACACAGTATTTTATTTATCTGAAACACCGTCCGGATCAGTATCTTCCAGAATATAAAAAGCTGCCTGCCGGCGAATACATCTGTTTTCGCACCCAGGTTTTAAAAGAACATTGGGATACGACGCTGCTGCATAACTTTTTCTCTGATATGAACCAGCCGGAGCTTGCCCTGGCCCTGGAATTCGAAGATAACCTCGTTGAATATCAGGATGCCCAGTACGAAATACAGATGTATTCTCCTGAACAAACGCAAACCTTATAGCAGGAATAAGGTTGTACTCCGAATTGGTTCCACAAAGAGACGTAGCCTGCCTGTAAATGAGTTGAAAAGCATATTATTAATGACTATATCGCAAGAATAGGCTGTGAAATTTGCCAGCCTATTCTTTTTTTGCACACAAAAAAGAATTGACTCGTTTCTTACAAAAAGGTTTATGCTCTATTCATAGCAAAACATCGTTTTGCATAGTTCTTACAAATTGCTTTTAGGAGGAAACCATAATGAACACGACTGTATCGAGAGAAACTGAAATTCTGTATGTCGGGAGCGAACCGCAATTACCGGTAGAACGGCCGGAAACACCGCCGATTTATCCTTCCACTGCCAATATTATCAGTGATATGGATGACTATGATCGTGCTAATAAAGGAGAGAAATATTACTACTGCCGTACAGCTAATCCAAACCGCGATGGCGTAGCCCAGGCAGTATCTTATCTTGAACATGGTGAGCAGTCTCTGGTCTGCTCTTCCGGCATGGCAGCTATTTCTACAACCATTCTGTCCCTGGTAAAAGCCGGCGACCATATCATCACCAGCAATGCCATTTACGGGGAAACGATTGAATTATTCGACCGCATTGTAAAAAAATTTGGCGTTGAAGTAACCTATGTGGATCTGACCGATCCCGATGCCGTAGAACAGGCCGTCCAGAAAAATACCCGTCTCATCTATACGGAAATCATTACCAACCCGCTGATCCGCATCATCGATATCGACGCCATCACCCGTATCGCCCATAAAGCAGGCGCTCTCGTCGTCGTGGACAGCACATTCACGACACCCTTTGCTATCTGCCCGCTCGATCACGGTGCCGATATCGTCGTACACAGCATGACAAAATACTTCGGTGGCCACAGTGATATTACAGCCGGCTGCATTACCGGTCCTAAAGAGCTGATGAAAAAAATCTATTCCGACTATCTTCTTTTCGGCGGCTGCCTTGATCCCCAGAGTTCCTGGCTTCTCCTGCGCAGCATCCGCACCATGGAAATGCGCGTCACCCGCCAGTTCGCCAACGCACGTGCCCTGGCCGAAGCCCTGCAGGCCGATCCGCATGTCCGCTATGTCAATTATCCGACTCTTTCCAATCATCCCCAGCATAAACTGGCTGAAACATTACTGCCCCATGGCTGCGGTGCCATGCTCAGTTTCCGCGTAGAAGACGACCGGCAGAAAGTCAATGAATTCATGCACCGGTTGAAGGTAGTCAAATATCTGGGAACACTGGGAGGTTATCGTACGACCATCGCCCACCCCGCTACGGCGTTCCGCTTTGATTTCACCCCACAGCAGCTTCGCGACATGGGAATGGAAGAAGGGCTGATCCGCATTTCATCGGGCATCGAATCGACAGAAGACCTGATAGCTGATTTCAAACAGGCGTTATCTGTATTTGATACAGTAAAGTAAGGCGGTGATTCCTATGTTGAAAAATATCAATCTGCCTATCGCCCTGTTAGCCGTCGGCCTGCTGTTCGCCCTGGTCGTCCCCATGGTGCTGGCACCGGAAGGAACGGCGTACGTCATCAGTATTTTCTATAATATAATGACGATTGATTTTCCCTGGGCTCTCATGCTCATCGCGTTTCTCAGTGCCGTCTTTGCCATCTTTATCATGTTTTCCAAATACGGGGATATCCGCCTCGGCGGGAATGGTGCCAAGCCTCACTATAAGACGTTCTCCTGGGCAGCTATGAACATGTGCTCTGCTGCCGGAGCCGGTATTTTCATCTTTGGCATGGTCGAATGGATGTATTATGTCAAAACACCGCCGTTCGGAGTCATTCCCGATTCAGTACAGGCCTATGAATATGCGTCAGCATACGGCATGTTCCACTGGGGATTTTCCGCATGGGCCATTTATCTTCCCGTCTCCCTGGCACTGGGATATATGTTCTGGAATAAGAAAGTAGACTCGCTGAATCTGTCTGATTTATGCAAATCCGTGCTAAAAGGCGAAAGTCTTCCGGTCCGCATTATCCGTAAAATAATCGACGGCCTCGTCGCCTTTGGCTATATCGGCGGTCTGGTCTGCACTGTCGGACTGGGTACATCCATTCTGGCAGAACTGGCTGGCTACCTGCTGGGCTTTGAAGTAACCTTTACGCTGCGCATCGCCGTAATACTCATCTTCTGCCTTTTCTTTATTCTTTCCACCTCCAAGAGTATTGCCAAGGGCATCAGTATCATCAGCGACTTCAATGTCAAACTGGCACTGGGATTTTTTATCTTCATCCTTATCGTCGGTCCTACGTCGTTTATTCTCAATAACTTCACCATGGCTGTGGGAACCAATATCCGGGAATTCGTACACATGAGTTTCAATACCGACGCCATTGCCCAGACAGGATTCGTTCAGCAATGGACCGTTTTCTACTGGGCCTGGTATCTGGGCTGTACGATTTCCGACGGTTTATGGCTGGCCCGCGTTTCCTATGGCCGCACGTTCCGGGAAATCGCTATCGTCCGCTGCATCTGGACGACACTGGCCTGCTGGCTTGCCTTTGCCATATTAGGTAATTACGGCATGCATCAGGAATTGACAGGCGTCCTGTCATTATCACAGTTAGTCATCGATAGCGGTAATAATGCTGCTGTCCTGGCCGTCCTTAAGACGCTGCCGCTTTCATCACTGGCAATCGTCGTCTACATGGCAGTCGTCTTTATCACCCTGGCCTGTGGAGCCACTGCCGCTTCTACGGTCGTTGCGACACTGACTTCTAAAAACTTGAAAAATGATGAAGAACCGGCCAGCTGGTACAAAGTTTTCTGGGCATTTCTCGTATTGCTCCTGCCTGTCGGCATCCTGTTTCTGGAACACATGGTGCCAGGACTCAACGTCCTCACGACCATCCAGTCTGTTACGACCATTATGGCTATACCCCTTTCTGCCGTCATCGTCCTTCTGCTGGTCACATTTTATAAGACCTTGCGAAAAGATATCCGCAAAAAAGAATTGTATGTCGATGACGTCAATAAAGATAAGTGGAATGCTGTATAACTAACCATTTCTATATGATTGGATAAAACCCAAAAAACAGGGCCATCGCATGATAATAAACAAATTCATGCGATGGCCCTGTTTTTTGGGTTCTTGCTGTATAAGGTTTTAGTCTCTACCTTCCTGTTTGGCGGCAATGATTTTGGCTGCCCGGTCCACAATAATTTCAGCCAAAGCAAATTTGCTCATCTTTTCCAGTTTTTCGACACGGCCGTCTGCATAGAGCAGCGTGCCGATATTGGTCGTCCCCTGGAATCCGGCACCTTTGGCACTGACATCGTTGGCGACGAGCATATCGAGATTTTTCTTCTTCAGTTTCGCTGTTCCATATTCGATGACATTGGTCGTTTCCGCCGCAAAGCCAATGAGTACCTGGTGTGTTTTGCGCTGTCCCAGTCCATAAAGGATATCGGGGTTCTTTTCCAGTTTCAGATTGAGCACGTCATCATTTTTCTTGATTTTGTTCTTAGCCGGAGCTGCCGACCGGTAATCGGCAACAGCCGCAGCCTTGATGACCAGGTCACAATCATCATAATAGGCATCGACGGCCGCCTTCATATCCCGTGTACTGCCTACGTCGATGCGGCGGCTGACCCCGGGTGGTGTTTCCAGATGGTCATTGGACCCTGCGATAAGAGTCACATCGGCACCAGCCAGCACGGCTGCTTTGGCCAGGGCAAAACCCATGCGGCCGCTGGAGTGATTTCCAATAAACCGTACAGGATCAATCGGTTCCCGTGTCCCGCCAGCCGTGACGATGACTTTTTTCCCTGCCAGGGTATTCGTGCGGCAAACAGTTAGTTCAATGCGGTCCACAATTTCTTCCGGTTCGGGCAGACGGCCAATGCCGATGATTCCACAGGCGAGATGCCCGCTGGCCGGTTCCATGATTTCATATCCGAAACGTTTCAGCCGGGCCATATTATCCTGTACGACCGGGTTCAGGTACATGTTACTGTTCATGGCCGGCACAAAGAGTACGGGAGCCTTAGTCGCCATGATGGTTGTCGATAACATGTCATCAGCTATGCCGCAAGCCACCTTGCCAAGAATATTGGCCGTCGCCGGGGCAATGACAAAGATATCAGCCCAACGGGCTAAGGCAATATGTTCCACATTAAATTCCGGCGTATCGCCAAACATTGATACTGCTACCGGATTGCCACTGATTTCCCGCATGGTCAGCGGAGTAATCAGTTTTGTAGCATGTTCCGTCATAATGCATTTGACTTCAGCACCGCGCTGACGCAGGAGGCTGGCGATATGGGCTGCCTTGAAGGCTGCAATACCGCCACAGATGCCCAGTACGACGCGTTTATTTTCCAACAGCATAGGATGCCTCCTTATTTGATGCCGGCCTTGGGAGCTTCATATGTAATCTTGCCCTGATCGATTTCTTCCATGGCGATAGATACTACTTTGGTCGTATCTACATCGACGAGCGGCTTATCGCCATCGGTAAGCTGACGGGCCCGTTTGGCTGCCAGTGTAACCAGCGTGTATTTGCTGTCTACCCGTTTCATCAAAGATTCCAGTGTCGGTTTAATTAACATGATGCATCTCTCCTATTTCTTGTATAAATCTCTAATAGCAGCAATTTTACAGGTATTGCGTGATGTCTTCATTTCTTCTGCCGTAAGGATGGCTGCCGCTTCATCTATGGACGAATCCAGATTGTCATTGACAATCAGATAGTCATACTGCTCTATCCATTGCAATTCGTCGCTTGCCTTCGAAAGACGGCCGGCAATGACTTCTTCTGTATCGGTCTTCCGGTCGCGCAGACGGCGGGCCAGTACATCCATACTCGGCGGCACGATATAAATGAATACCCCCTGAGGATACTTCTTCTTGACCTGCATAGCCCCCTGGATATCAATTTCCAGCATGACATGCTTTCCTTCCTTCAGCATGCGGAACACATAGTCCTTCGGCGTACCATAGTAGTGGTCATAGACTTTGGCATGTTCGAGGAATGCATCCTGTGCCAGCAGCTCTTCAAAATGGGCATTATCAGAAAAGAAATAATTGATGCCATCCTGTTCGCCCGGACGGGGACTACGGGTCGTCATAGAAATAGAATAATTAATATTCGGGAACCGTTTGCGCAGGGCATCACAGATGGTGCCTTTACCGGCACCAGAAGGGCCCGAAACGACAACGAGCAAGCCCGGATCTTTCATGTTCATTACTTCCTTTCTCATTCTTCAGGCTCTGTGTCATCAGCCTCGTCTTCGCCAACGTGGAGTATGCGGTGGGAAATCGTTTCCGGCTGCAATGCCGACAGTATGACCTGTCCATTGTCCATCATCAGGACAGACCGGGTCTTACGGCCAAAGGTAGCGTCAATCAGGGAATTGCCTTCCCTCGCTTCCTGCACCAGCCGTTTTATCGGCGCCGATTCGGGGCTGATAATTGCCACGACCTTATTTCCCATCACCATGTTGCCAAAGCCTATATTCAGTAAATTGAAGTTCATCTCGTCTCCATCATTCAATATTCTGTACTTGTTCTCGTATCTTTTCAATTTCATTTTTCAAACGCAGTACCTGTTCCGTTACCTGAAGATCCTGCGCCTTGGAACCGATGGTATTGGTTTCCCTGTTCATTTCCTGAATCAGGAAATCGAGCTTTCGTCCCGTATCACCATGGGCCTCGAGAAGTCCTCTTAATTGTAACACATGACTGCGGAAACGGACAACTTCTTCTGTAAAATCCACTTTATCCGCATACACAGCCACTTCCTGCAGCAGTCGGTCCTGTTCCGGCTGTGCCTGCAGCTTTTCCAGGATAGCCGTCATCTTTTTCTGCAGCCGTTCTTCATACTGCTGAATAATCAGAGGCCTGCGTTCTGCAATGGATTCGATGATATCTGACATCGTATCGGCCCGTCGAAGAAGATCGGCCTGTATGTTGGCTCCTTCCCGTTCCCGCATGGTCATCATCCCCTGCAGGGACCGGGCCAGGCTCTGCTGGAATACGGGGCGGCAGGCATCGGCATCAATCACAGGAGGTTCCTGGCTGAACCAGTCCGTATTGAGAGATATGATATCGGAAAGCGTGACAGGCGCTCCGTCAAAGAGTTTGTTCTTGGCAGCGGCCAGGGCATCCCGGCAGGCTGTCAGTGACGCATAATCAATTTGTATCCGCGGCGTTTCCGGTGCCAGATCCTGGATGGTTACAAAAACGTCCACCTTGCCACGGTGCAGTTGTTCCTTGATCCCGTTGCGAATCGTGTCTTCCAATGCCAGATACGCATGGGGCATCCGTATATTCAACTCCAGGAACCGTTGATTCACTGACCTCATTTCAATCGTAACGGATATCCGCCCATCACTGGCCGTACCAGTGCCAAATCCGGTCATACTACGCAATATTCACGACCTCCTTCAAATATCCTGTTCAAAGCTTCATTATAATCTATTTTTCATCATTTTTCCAGATTACAACAGGACTCCGTTGCCGGATACGTCCTGTTTTTGTATCAGCCTGCTCCAGGCATCAGAAATGGCTGCAAATTCATCCAGTGAAAATGTTTCTCCCCGGCGGCTGCCATCGATTCCGCTGTCTGCAAGAATCTGCTGTATATCCTCCTTGCGTATGCCCGCACTCTTAAGCGTATTGGAAAAGGTCTTGCGGCGCTGGGAAAAAGCGGCTTTGACGACCTGGAAAAAACGTTTTTCTTCCAACACTGCCACTGGTGGCTGTTTGCGCACGTCCATGGCAACGACAGCCGACGTGACTTCCGGTGCCGGCATAAACGCCCTGGGCGGGATTTCAAAGAGGATTTCCGGTTCCGTATAATACTGGACAGATACGGAAAGAGCGCCGTAGATTTTGCTTCCCGGCCGGGCTGTCATCCGTTCGGCTACTTCTTTTTGTACCATGACGACAATCCGTTCAATAGGCAGTTTCTGTTCCAATAATTTCATGATAATCGGTGTCGTAATATAGTATGGCAGATTAGCGCAGACTGTAAAGGGCTGATGACCCATCGTTTCTTCTATATCGATTTTCATGATATCCCCATGGACAATGCGGACATTGGGATAATGCTCCAGCGTTTTATCCAGAACCGGCAGAAGGCGCGTGTCGAGTTCAACAGCCGTGACAGCCGCTCCCGTTTCGGCCAGAGCCTGAGTCAGCGTACCGATGCCGGGACCGATTTCCAATACCGGACTGCCCGGTTCTAATCGGGCTGCATCAGCAATATCGGCGACGACACTGTGACGGATGAGAAAATTCTGCCCCAGTTTTTTACTCATGTGGAGGCCGAACCGCTTGACAATATAATGGACGACTTCCGGTTTAGCTAAATCAACGTCTTTCATGTTCTGTCTCCTCTTCTATCTGCTGCAGGGCATCGAGCCATTCTTCCCGGCTGACGCCATAGTGATTCAGACGACGTAAAAACTGCTTGGCATTGCCGTATCCGATTCCCAGGACAGCTCCGACGGCCGCCCGGCGTTCCGCTGCATCGGGTCTCCCATTAAGGCCAGCTGCCATGATATCGGCCATGCTGAAGATATCCTCCGGAGTAAAGGTGGCACACCGTGTCTTGGAAAGGGCCAGCCGGATGGCTTCGGGAGAGGCCTGTTCCACTCCCAGGTCATCATTGGCAATGGCATCCTTCCGTGGTATAAACGCATGTTTGGCCTTGGGGAACCGCTTGCTCAGGAACCGGCGGATCCGTTCGCCCGCCTGGTCCGGATCGGTCAGGATGATGATGCCCCGCTTTTTGTACGCACAGGCTATCTGCCGCAGCGTATCGGGGCGCAGGGAAAATCCATCGGTGGTAATCATGTCGGCATCAATATGACTGGCGCGGATGCGTGCGACATCACTGAGGCCTTCGACGATGAGAACTTCTTTTATCATAGTCCCGCTCCTCATTTATTTTCCAGAATGTACCGGGCAGCGCTCAGGACAGCCAGCACATTGTGTTCAAATACGATTCCCCCCTGCAGGTAAATCATGTAAGGTTCGCGGATGGGGCCGTCTGCAGACAGTTCGATAGACGAACCTTGTACGAAATCGCCTGCTGCCATGATGATTTTGTCCGCATATCCGGGCATATCGTCCGGAATCGGGGTGACGTGGGCATCGACCGGTGAAAACGTCTGGATACCCTGGGCAAAAAGGCACATGTTTTTTTCGTTTTCCAGATAAATCGTCTGGATCAGGTCGGACCGGGGTTCATCAAAAGCCGGTGATACGTGAAAACCGATACGGTCAAAGACAGCTGCCGCAAAGACAGCGCCTTTGATAGCCTGGGCCGTCACATGGGGAGCCATAAAGAAGCCCTGGAAAAATAAACGGTATCCATAGGCATAGGAGCCGAGTTCTCCTCCCAGACCAGGGGCGGTCAGGTAATCGGCTGCCGCATCGACCAGGTCTGCCCGGCCGGCAATGTATCCGCCCGTCGGGGCTATACCGCCGCCCGGATTCTTGATAAGTGAACCGGCCATGATATCGGCACCTGCTTCGATGGGTTCTTCTTCAGCGGCAAATTCGCCGTAGCAGTTATCGACGAAACAGATGGTGTCGGGGCTGACTTCTTTGACCACTCCGATAATCGCCCGGATATCGGGAATCGTCAGGGTAGCCCGTGAGCTGTAGCCCCGCGAACGCTGGATGAGGACCAGCCGCGGCTGTTTTTCCTGACAGGCTGTCCGGATACCATCCAGATCATAGGCATTCTGTTTCAGCGGCACTTCTTCATACAATACGCCCTTTTCTTTGAGAGAATGCGGGGTGTAACGGGCGTAACCGATGACTCCCTGCATCGTGTCATAAGGGGCCCCGATCAGGGACATCATGCAATCGCCCTTCTGGAGCAGCGCACAAAGGACCGTAGCCAGTGTATGCGTACCCGAAACAAAATGTGGCCGTACCAGTGCTTTTTCTGCTTTGAAGACCGTCGCAAAAACTTCATCCAGTTTTTCCCGGCCCATATCGCTATATCCGTACCCCGATGTACCAGAAAACTGGTAAGAGGAAATCTGTGCTTTTTTATAGGCATCGAGAACCTTCTGTGTATTGTGAAGAGCAATCGTATCAATGCGTTCAAACTGGATGGCACAAGCGGCCATCGCTTCTTTACGTATCGTTTCCAAATCGAAAGACAATATGTCAGATCCTTTCCTGCAATTCAAAAAATAAAGAGATTAACCGATAGGATGTTCTGCCATCCAGCCATCCGTGTCTCTCATGACGGCTGCTGCCAGTTCTTTTTCCGAAGCATAGTCCTGTTTGGCATACCAGTGTATGTACGGCATGCGTTTAAACCAGGTAATCTGCCGTTTGGCAAAGCGGCGTGTGCGTTTTTTGATTTCCTCAGCCGCGTCTGCCAGGCTGATTTTTCCCCGGACGTACAATGCCAGCTCTTCGTATCCAATAGCTTTCATAGCCTGCGATGCCGGGGAAATTCCTTTCTGAAGCAATCCGGCGACTTCATCAGGCCAGCCCGCATCGAGCATCATATCGACCCGCTTTTCAATGCGATCATATAATACTTCTCTGGGAAGGCTGAGGCCGATGACATAGGCATCGTATCTCACCTTATGTCCATGACCAGCCCGCACGAAAGCAGCTCCTTCTCCTTTATCCACAGCCACCATCAGCCGCACCAGACGGTGCGTATTGGCCAGCAGTTCATGCCAGTCATCCGGCTGCCACTGCGTCTGTTCCATAATATACGTCCGCAGTTCCTGTTCTGTCATCGCCTGAATATGTTTTCTGGCGCATTCCCGTTCTTGTTCCGTAACGGCCGACCCTTCAAAGTCAAAGCCTTCGAGAAATGCCTGCACATAAAGGCCCGTCCCTCCCACCAGAATAGGGACTTTATGTGTTTCATTGAGTGTATGGACTGCCTCAGCGGCCATGTCACAAAAACGGGCCGCCGAATACGGCTCATCGGGACTGGCAATATCAATGAGATGATGGCGGAACCGGGATAATTCATCCTGTATCGGTTTTGCCGTGCCAATATCCATCCCCCTGTATATCTGATAGGCATCCCCTGAAATGAGTTCTGTATGGTAATGGTCCGCCAGGTAGAAACTAAGAGCCGTTTTTCCTACTGCCGTCGGACCAGCAATTGCAATAACCTTATCCATGAATGTTCCCTTCTAAGACAGCATAACGGACGCGGCTGTAACGGCCGCCCATAATCCGGGCCGCTGGAAATGCCTGCAGCAGTGGCTGCAGGAACCGGCCTTTGACCACGACCCGCTTCGATAGGTGCATCGCCCGTTCCAGTGACGCTCTTGTCAGTTCTTCATGGTCCATGATAGCCCGGACCGGCTGGAACTGACAACTTGCCTGTACAGGCTGGCTGAACATGGGATCAAAATAAATGATATCATATGTTTCCCGGCAATTCGCCAGATAGGTACGATAATTTTCATTGTATAACCGGATCCGGCGCAGCGCTTCTGTTACGTCGCACTTGTCATGCACGTAATGGGAAAATCCCCATCCGGTCACAGCGGCCATCTGGGGTACTGCTTCCAGTGCCGTGATGGCGGACCCTGCGGGCAGGCCAAAAGAAGCTACGATAGAATCCGCTCCGAAGCCACAAGTTGCATCCAGCACGGAAACAGACCGTTTCGCGCCAAAAGCTTCCAGCAGATGATCCGCCTTTCCCTTGCGCAGCTGCTGGATCCGCAATTCGGCCATGTTCAGACTAAAAAAATGTTTCCCTTCATCCCGTTCGATGACCGGTCCCCGGCTGGTATAGATAAGCAGGTGCTCCGTCCCGTAACGCCGGCACAGCTGTTCAACCGTCCGACCTCGCCGTGGTACAAAAACAGCTCCTATAGACTCAGCCCATGACTCCGCTTCCTGGCTGAGTGTACCTTTTGCCTTCAGGGAGGGCACTACATACAATTCCGCCATCATGTCCGCTTAAACAATTTAGCCAGGTCATCGGGCGTAAACCGCACAATAATGGGCCGCCCGTGGGGGCATACATAGGGTTTTTCCGTATGGAATAAATCTTCGATGAGCTGCTTCATCTGCCGGATATTGAGCCGGTCTCCCGCCTTGACCGCCCCGTGGCAGGATAAATATGCCAGAGAGCGATGGCGGAGTACCGCCTTATCAGCCACATCATTTTCATGGAGAAGACGGCAGATATCCTGCAGTGAATCAGCAATGTCACTGGTCTTCAAATCGCAGGGGACGTCTTCGACGCGGAGTGTCGATGGCCCGGCAACAGAATAGGTATATCCCAGATCGTTGAATACATCCTGTCGTTCTGTAAGGAGAATCATATCTTCCGGATCCACCTCTACAAATTCCGCCGTAAGCAGCTGCTGACTTGGCATATGTTCCACACGATGGCAGAATGTATCATAGCGGATCCGTTCATGGGCAGCATGCTGGTCGATAATATATAAGTCCTGCCCCTTCTTGGCTATGATGAAGCAGTCCGCTACTTCACCAAGAGGAATGAATACATCGTCATCTCCCTCAAAGGTAATCCGTGGCTGCTCCGGCTGGTCTCCTTCAGTACCAGCCTGCCCGCCTTCGTTCAGTGCCCGGGAGAACCGCTGTTTTTCGCTAGTATCAGACACGCGCGGTTTCCAGCCATCAGAAATGGCAGTTGTATGTTCATGGAGAATCCCCGTCGCAGCTGGTGCCGTCATGTTCTGGCCGGAAGAGGGGCGGATGTCAGGCCCGCCAGAAGCCGGTGCTGCCCATACGGGACCATCTGGTCCCTCCCGGAAAGGTTGATCCTCTCCCGATGAGGGTGTTGATATAGAGGCAGATTCTGTCATGGAGACTGGTGATGTCTTCTCTTCTGCCGGCTGGGAAGGAACAGCCCCTTCCTTGGGAGCAAATAGTGTCGCATCGGAAAAAGGTGTTTCCTGGATAACGGCAGATTTCTTTGCTACCGCAGCCGGGGCTGCAATCTGTTCCGGTTTTTCCTGATCGATGAGCGCCGTAATGATACTATGATACAGGGCCCGGTAAATCTGCTGTTCGTCAGAAAACTTAATTTCCGTTTTTGCCGGATGGACATTGACATCGATACTGGCCGGATCGACGTGGAGATGCAGCATAGCAAAAGGATATCCCGATTTGGGCAGCATCGCATGATATGCATTGTCAATCGCTTTGAACATGAGGGGATTGTGGACAATGCGCTGATTGACGATGCACGTCTGCCAGGAACGGGAACTTTTAAGAACCGATGGTTTGCCTACGTATCCTTCGATCTGCACGTTGTCGTGGTCATAAGTAACAGGGAAGATTTCCCGTGCTACACCGGCACCGTAAATATTGGCAATCGTTTCCTTTAAATCGCCGAGACCGCCTGTATGGAGTGTGGTCCGCCCGTTATTGATAAACGTAAATTCGATTCCCGGCTGGGCCAGAGCCAGTTTCGTAATCATTTCACTGATTTTTGAGCTTTCCGTCCGTTCACTTTTTAAAAACTTTTTTCGTGCCGGCGTATTGTAAAAGAGATCACTGACCTCCATCGTCGTGCCGGCAGCCGCTCCGGCCTGATCTTCTGAGGTAATGACGCCCCCGTCCAGGACGAGGTGCACGGCAAATTCATCTTCCGGCCGCCGCGTCGTAATCTGCATATGCGAGACGGCGGCGATACTGGGGACAGCTTCGCCGCGAAACCCCAGAGAGGTGATGGCAAATATATCTTCGACGGAACTGATTTTGCTCGTAGCATGGCGGATAATGCACTTATGCGCATCTTCCCGGCTCATGCCGCAGCCGTTATCCGTAACCCGGATATACGATGCCCCGCCTTCCGCTATTTCCACCTCAATGGCGCTGGCACCGGCATCAATAGCGTTTTCTACCAGTTCCTTCACGCACGAGGAAGGCCGTTCTACTACTTCCCCGGCCGCGATTTTATTGCGTGTCGCTTCGTCGAGAATATTGATGATTGAATTCAACTCCTGCCACTTCCTTCCTTAGCTTCTTTCTGCAGCGTATACAAAAAGGAAATTGCTTCAATAGGTGTCATGCTCGTCACATCGACAGATAACAGGTGGTCGATGACCGGATTGGTAAACAGACTGTCTTCCATAGGAGCCGGCAGTGCCTGTGCAGAATGTACCGGTACAGCCGGCTGGGCTGCTCCTCCGGCTTCCAGTCCCGTCAGGATGACATCGGCCCGTTTCAATAATTTCTCCGGCAGTCCTGCCAGACGCGCAACATGGAGGCCATAACTCTTATCGGCTCCACCTGGCACGATACGGCGCAGGAATTTGATACTGCGTCCCCGTTCCTTTACCGCAACGGTGTAATTTTTTATTTTATCTGATTCATCAGCCATAGCGATGAGTTCGTGGTAATGTGTAGCAAACAGCGTCAGGGCATGAATCTGCTGCAGGCAGTATTCAATGACGGCCTGGGCAATGGACATCCCGTCAAAGGTGCTCGTACCGCGGCCGATTTCATCGAGGATCAGCAGGCTGCGGGACGTGGCATGTTTCAAAATATACGATACTTCCTTCATTTCCACCATGAATGTACTCTGCCCTGTCAAGATATCATCACTGGCGCCAATGCGCGTGAAAATCCGGTCTACGGGGCAGATGGAGGCTTCCCGGGCCGGTATGAAGGAGCCGGCCTGGGTCATGAGCACGAGAACAGCCACCTGGCGCATATAGGTCGATTTTCCCGCCATATTGGGGCCGGTAATGATCAAGACTTCGTGATCTTTATGGTTGAGCGTCACATCATTAGGGACAAACAATTCATCCTTCAGATATTTTTCGATGATGGGATGGCGACCATCGCGGATGGTCACCGACTGATCCCGGTTCAGGCCGGGACGGATATAGTGGTTTTCATGAGCCGCCCTGGCCAGGCTGTACAGGCAGTCAATCTGGGCAATAGCCCGGGCTGTCTGCTGCATAGCCGGGATATAGACCCCGATCTGCTGGCGGATCTGGCCAAACAACTGATATTCCAGTGTCAGCATACGTTCCTGACTGGTCAGGACTTTGACTTCAAACTCTTTTAATTCCGGCGTAATATATCGTTCGGCATTGACCAGAGTCTGCTTACGCACGTAATAATCCGGTACGGGTTTCGTGTTGGCATGAGAAATTTCAAAATAGTAGCCGAACACCTTCGTATAGCCGATTTTCATTTTTATGCCAGTTTTTTCTTTTTCTTTTTCTTCTAGTTCCTGTAAAAAGGCGTGACTGTTGGCGGCAATAGACCGGATTTCATCCAGTTCTTTAGAAAATCCATCGCGGATAACGCCGCCATTGCGTATGACCACGCCGGGATCGTCTTTAATGCCCCGGCACAATAGATCATATACTTCCTGATGCTCTGCCACCTGATTGTTCAGCCGTTTCAATAAGTCACTGCCGGCTCCATCCAAAATCTGCTTCAGCTGCGGTATCACCGACAGGGACTCCCTCAGGGCTACCATATCTTTTGGGCTGGCCGTTCCCGTTTCGACACGGGTCAGTATCCGTTCAAAATCATAAATCCGGTCCAGTGTGTCGGACAAATCCTGACGCATGATTTCATGACGCACCAGTTCTTCTACCGCATCCTGGCGGAGCACAATATCAGAAATGCGCAGGAGTGGCGCTTCCAGCCATTTCCGCAACAGTCTTCCGCCCATGGCAGTGTGGGTCTTATCAAGGACATCGAGAAGCGTCCCTTTCCGGCCGCCATCGCGTACATTCTGGGTAATTTCCAGATGGCGGATGCTCGCCGCATCAATGACCAGACGCCGTTCATTATCGATGCGTTCCAGATGGTTGATATGAGAGATATCGGACTGCATGACCTCACTGACATAGGATAAGAGCATGCCGATGCAGATAGCTGCATCATGGGCGGCATCAAGGTCTTCCTTTTTAAAATATGCCGCAGCTTTTTCCCCATAATCGCAGTCATCCTCTGCTTCAAAAGGCGTGACCGTGCACTGGGACATGTGGCTTTTCAGGTACTGCAGCACCGTATCGATCTGCTTGCCCAGACGATAATAAATCAGCTCGCTTGGTTCATAGACAGACAGGATATCAAACAAGCTGTCTTCCATAGCAGTCACGGCACATACCGACCAGAGGCATTCTCCTGTCGTCACATCCATAAGAGCAATGGACAGGATGTCATTTTTTTCCGTCAGGCAGGCGATATAATTATTTTTCTTGGAAGCGACGGCATGTTCCAGCGTAATCGTTCCCGGCGTAATGACTTTAATGATTTTCCTCTTGACGATGCCTTTGGCCAGCTTAGGGTCTTCCATCTGTTCGCAAATAGCTACCTTGTATCCCTTATGGACCAGCCGTTCAATATAGGTATCAGCCGAATGGAACGGAACACCACACATGGGAACCCGTTCTTTATTACCGCCAGCCCGACCTGTCAGAGTCAGATCCAGTTCCCGTGATGCCGTCAGGGCATCGTCAAAAAACATTTCATAAAAATCGCCAAGGCGGAAAAATAGTATTTTATCTTTGCATTGTTCTTTGACTTCGAGATACTGTTTCATCATCGGAGTCAGTTTTGGCGTGTCAGGCAAAATATACCTCCCTACATATTGGATTCATGCACTATATGTCCCTTAAGTACCCATGTTTGTCCTTTATCGACCATGACCGGTACAGTGTCGCCGATGGCTGCTGAACCATCATTTTCCCAGATAATCATCTTATTGCCCGTCGTACGGCCGAACCAGTGATTTTTGTCATTTTTAGTCGGTCCTTCCACGATGACATCATAGATATGGCGTTCCATGGCCTGATTTTTCTTCAGGCTGTATACATTCTGTACATCCATCAGGCGCTGCAGACGACTGCTCTTGACTTCCTGGGGAATCTGGTCTTTCATAGTGGCCGCCGGCGTACCCGTCCGCGGCGAATACATGAAGGTATAAGCCATATCATACTGGCAGCGTTTCAGGAACTGGAGGGTATCCATAAACATGTCTTCCGTTTCACCGGGAAAACCGACGATGATATCCGTCGTCAGCACCAGATCCGGAATGCGTCTGCGGGCATAGTCCACCAGATCCATATAATGTTCTACCGTATAGCCGCGGTTCATTTTTTTGAGCAGGGCATCGTTCCCGCACTGGATGGGAAGGTGCATGTGATTGACGACTTTATGGCATTCGGCAATGGCGTCGATGGCATCGTAATTCATATCCTTGGGATGGCTTGTCATATAGCGGATCCGTTCGATGCCATCTATTTCATTGACAGCCCGGAGCAGGCTGGCAAAATCATCGTGGCTGGACAAATCCTTCCCATAGGAATTGACGTTCTGCCCTAAAAGAGTAATTTCCTTATATCCCGCATCGGCAACACGCCGGACTTCTTCCACGACAGACTGGACCGGACGGCTGACTTCCCGCCCCCGCACGTAGGGAACGATACAATAGGTGCAAAAATTGTTACACCCGTTCATGATGGGAATCCAGGCAAAAAATTTCTGGAATCGCTTGGCCGGCAGTTCATGAAACGCCGGTACATGCATATCCGATGCCAGGTAATGTTCTTTTTTTTGCTGCCGTTCCTTAATGAGATCGATAAGGGTATGGATATTATGCGTACCAATGACCAGATCGATATGAGGAGCCCGTTTGAAAAGCCGGTCCTGCCATTCCTGTGCCATGCATCCCGTCACCGCGATGATCAGGTCCGGATTCTCATCTTTTAAGTGCTTCAGTTCGCCGATTTTTCCCAGCGTCTTGTCCTCTGCCGTTTCCCGGACACAACAGGTATTCAATAAAATCACGTCCGCCATAGTGAGCTCGTCCGTCTGGCGATACCCCAGTTCTTCCAGCTGTCCCGCATAATGCTCGGAATCGCTCTGATTCATCTGACACCCATAGGTCTGGATAAAATAAAATTTCTCATTCTGCGTCATACTATATTCCTCAGTTTCTTTGTATTGGATAGGTTATCCTGGATTTTCATTTTTACACTCTATAGTACCACATATCTGAGACTCTGAACAGGGCTGAAAGAAATTACTGGCCCCGGCATTCCGCAATCACAGTAAAACGTATCAGGCCGGGCAGCGAACATACAGTCCCGGCAGGATTTCTTCCACCAGGTTGTGCAGCATCAGGTTAAGCAATATACAGCTGATATCTGACGCAGCAAAACCGGTCTGTATGACCAGCTGCTCCACAGGCAGGGCCTGCGATTCCTGAAGTGCCTCATAGATCTTCCGCTCCGCATCAGACAAGGTACAGACAAAGGTACAGACAGACTTGCCTTTCTCTGATTCCACATGCTGCCAGCCGTATTCCTCCAGTACATCAGCTGCACAGGTCAGGATAATGGCTCCGTTCCGCAAAAGCGCATGAGTTCCCTGACTCATGGTAGAAAAAATACTGCCCGGCACAGCAAAGACGTCCCGTCCTTCTTCCAGAGCGAAATCGGCCGTAATTAATGCTCCGCTCCGCGCTGCCGCTTCGACGACGATGACACAGCGGGCCATCCCGGCAATGATACGGTTGCGGGCTGGAAAATTACGTGCCAGCGGCTCCACGCCGAAGGAAAACTCACTGACAACGGCACCGCCGGCATCGCAGATTTCCTGGAACAGGCGCCGGTTTTCCGGAGGATACGTCCGGTCCAGGCCATTGGCAACGACGGCAATTGTCCTGCCTCCACCTCGGAGTGCACCTGTATGGGCCCGCGTATCAATGCCTCTGGCTCCCCCGCTGATAACAAAAACGCCCTGCCGGGCTAATTGCTCCGACAGGGTATGGGCAGCATTCAGGCCATACGGAGTAGCCTTGCGGGCTCCGACGAGAGCTGCTGTTTTATTATTCTGTGGCAGTATTCCCTGATAAAACAGGACGGCTGGCGCATTGTATGTCTGCCTGAGCAGTTCCGGATATGCTTTCTCCTGAAAGGTCACCAGATGTACCTGTCGTGAACGGAGCAGCCGTTCCTGCTCATCCCAGTCAAAGTGGTTGCGGGAAGTGTTGATGTGGCCGGCTTTCTGCGCGCCCAGACCGGCAGCTGCCGCCACGGCTTCTCCATCGGCCTGCCAGGCTTTCTGCGCACTGCCAAAGTGAGAAATAATATTCCGTATGCGCCTTGCTCCCAGGCCTTTTATCGATTGCCATGCTGCCATATACCGGCGTTCTTCCATGAGGTTCGCCGTTTCCACTGGCGTCACATCCTTTGCAGTTTATTTCTATAACTCAGCGCTTCGGCTACATGCTCCTGCCCTATTTCATCGCTTTCTCCCAAGTCAGCTATCGTGCGGGATACCTTGATGATCCGGTCGTAACTGCGCGCACTGAGTTTAAATTTATCAAATACCTCCTGCAGAAGCCTTCTGGCCTGTTCCGTCACACAGCACGTTTCCCGGATTGCCCGGTGTCCCATGTGGGCGTTGCAGAACATACCAAATGGCCGCAGTCGCTCTACCTGCCGTTCCCTGGCCGCCAGGACGCGCTCCCGGATTACACCGGACCCTTCCTGTGCCTCATCGGACACGAGTTCACGGTATAAGGGCCGCTCGACGCGGACATGCAGATCAATCCGGTCCAGCAGCGGCCCGGAAATTTTCCGCACATAACGGCGGATTTCCCCAGGCGTACAGGTACAAAGCTGGTCAGACCCGTAATTGCCGCAGGGACAGGGATTCATGGCGGCTATGAGCATATATTGGGCCGGATAGGTCAGGGAAGCGTGGACGCGGGCGATGTGCACGACGCCATCTTCCAGGGGCTGACGCATAACTTCCAGTACGGAGCGGGGAAACTCCGGCAGTTCATCCAGAAATAGGACGCCATTATGAGCCAGTGTAACCTCTCCCGGCCGCGGAATCGTGCCGCCACCGATGAGGCCGTTGACAGAAATCGTGTGATGAGGGCTGCGGAATGGCCGTTCTGTAATCATGCGGTTCTGATGGAACAGTCCCGCTACGGAGTAAATTTTCGTCACTTCCAGTGATTCTTCCGTATTCATAGGCGGCAGTATGGTCGGCAGACGTTTGGCCAGCATGGTCTTGCCGGCCCCCGGAGGTCCGATCATGAGTACGTTATGCCCGCCGGCGGCAGCAATTTCTAACGCCCGTTTGGCCAGGAATTGTCCCTGTACCTCGGAAAAGTCGATGGTATATTCCGGCCTTATTTCCTGCTGGTCATCGGACGGTACGGCCGCTTCCAGCCGTTCTATATCGTTCAGATGCTGTATGACATCGCGCAATGTGCGGACTGCATAGACCGTCATTTTACGGCACAACAAAGCTTCCGCCGCATTTTCTTCACTGATAAAAACCGTATGAAACCCGGCAGACGCTCCTTTCAGAATCATCGAAAGAAGTCCTTTTACGGGCCGGATATGTCCATCCAGAGATAATTCCCCGATAAACAGGCAGCCTGCCGTTTTTTCTGCCTGTATCTGCCCACTGGACACCATGATGCCGACAGCAATGGCTATATCCAGTCCGGTACTGTCTTTTTTGAGCTCAGCCGGCGCCAGATTCATGGTAATCCGCCGCATAGGGAATTCATACCCGCTGTTTTTCATAGCCGAACGGACCCGCTCTTTCGATTCTTTGACAGATGTCGCTGCCATTCCGACGATTTCAAATCCGGGAAGTCCGTTGGCGATATCCGTTTCTACGGTAATAATGTTGCCCATGAGTCCCAGCGTCGTCGCTCCATATACACTTGCAAACATAGGAATACCCTCACATCCCCGGCCAGAACGCATGCCGGATATGATGAAGTCGCAGCGCCCCTCCCGGACCCGGCATGACTTCGATGACATCAAACCGGCACGGCACATCCCATAACCGGTACCGTGCCATGTAGGACTGGGCCGTTATTTTTAATTTAAACTGTTTATGCTGTGCTACGGCCTCTGCCGGATATCCGTAACACAAGGAACGCCTCGTCTTCACTTCAACGAACACAATCGTATCGCAATCGCGGGCAATAATATCGATTTCCCCCAGCCGGGTCCGGTAATTGCGTTGCAGGATACGATATCTGCACTGGCACTTCAGGTAAAGGGCAGCCCGCTCTTCTCCCGCCTTCCCCAGTTCTTTTTCCGAATCACTCATAATAACCTGTCTCCTTTATCCATTCCTTTCCCATATATGATACCAACGGAAGATTAACGTTACCTGAAAATACGATGAGCTCTACATTAGAAAAAAACGGTTTTATTAAAAGCAAATTAGAATTCCCGCATTTCCCTTGCTTTTTTTCATGATTTATGATTTTCCCTGCGGATGAGTATATTTATACTTCTATTTATGATACAATGTCACATATCTCAAAAAAAGGAGCCCTGTCCCATGATAAAAGGCATCAACGTCTACTACATATACTTCATGCTCAGTCAGGTCATCTGGGGAGTCCTGCCGGCATTCTGGATTCTGCTGCGCGATCTATCTCCCCTGTATACACTGGCATCACGCATCGTCTGGTCCTCCGTCCTTTGCTTTATCCTGATCATGCACAAGCATCTCCTGTCCAATCTGACAGGGCTTTGCCATCAGCGGAAGCAATGGCCGTATATAGCCGGTGCCTGCCTGCTCGTTACTCTCAACTGGGGGGCGTTTATCTACGCCATGACCCGTGGCTTCATCCTCCAGGCAAGTCTGGCTTATTTCATCAATCCCATTGTGGTCATCTTTTTTGGCGGCCTGATTTTTCATGAAACCATCAGTCTGATGCAGAAATTATCCATGTTCCTGGCGGCTTCCGGCCTGGTGCTGGCATTCTGCTTATACGGCCAGGTCCCCTATTTGTCATTCATCATCTGCCTGTCCTGGGCATCGTACAGTCTCCTGAAGAAAAAAATCGTCCTCGACAGTCAGGTTTCCGTTTTTATTGAATCGTTCTCCATGGTACCGCTGTCCCTGTTATTCATCTGTTTCAGTGAAATGCACGGTACAGGGGCTATCGGGACATTTCACGGCCTCCAGTGGCTCCTGCTTCCGGCAACGGGCATTGTCACGGCCATTCCCATGATGCTCTTTACAGCCGGCGTCAAAGGCGTCCCTATCACCGTCTCTGGCATCCTCATGTACTGCTCACCCAGCATCACTCTGGTAATCGGCCTGCTGAGCGGTGAAGTCATGACACGGCCGATGCTGGTCGCCTTTATATTCGCCTGGATAGCCGTCGCCATCTATATCACCGGGATTTACCGCACGATGAAACAGATACACAGCCGGGAGGGGGTGCAGGCTATCCGTTCCCATACACAGGAAATACATAAATAATACAGATCCGGCTGATTTTTACATAACGGAGTGCCTGTTTTATGATATACTAAATACTAGAATGGTAAGCAATTCTCCCTGGAGAGGGACAAAAAAATACTACATTATCTATCGAGGGTGATACTATGTTTAATCTGCATGTACCTACGCGCGTTCTCTTTGGCTGTGGCCAGCTCAATGAGCTCCATGCACAGCCTATGCCCGGCAAAAAAGCCATGATTGTCGTATCCAATGGCAAATCCGTAAAGGTCAATGGCTATCTGGCCCGCACGGAAGAACAACTCCGTCAGGCCGGCGTAGAAACGGTCCTCTATGATAAGATTGAAGCCAATCCATTGCGCCAGACCGTAACGGCAGGCGGACAAATGGCAGCTGCTTCCGGTGCTGACTTTCTCGTCGCCCTCGGTGGCGGCAGTGTCATCGACGCCTCCAAGGGCATTGCCGTCGTGGCAACGAATGGCGGTGACGTCTGGGATTACATTACCAACGGTACCGGCAAGGGAATGCCTATCAAAAAAACTCCGCTTCCCATCATTGCCATTACAACTACGGCAGGCACGGGATCAGAAACTGACATGGGTGGCGTCATTACCAATCAGGAAACAAAAGAAAAAACGCCGATTAAAGGGCCCCAGCTCTTCCCGCAGCTCGCCATTATCGATCCGGAACTCATGGCATCCGTACCTCCCCGTTTCACCGCCTATCAGGGATTCGATGCCCTGTTCCACAATATCGAAGGATACATTGCCAATAAATCCAGCCTTATGAGTGAAATGATCGCCCTTACGGCGATTGAGGCCATCAGCCAGTATCTTCCCATTGCCGTTGCGGATGGAAAAAATCTGACAGCCCGCGAAAAAGTGGCATTCGGCAGCTATCTGGGTGGCCTGGAAATGGTCGTATGCTCCACCGTAAGCGAACATTCCATGGAACATTCCCTCAGTGCCTTCCATCAGGAACTTCCCCATGGCGCCGGCCTGATCATGCTCAGCGAAGCTTATTTCACCTATTTTATTGAACATCACGTCTGTGACGGCCGTTTCATCCGCCTGGCTCAGGCTCTGGGTATGACCGAAGCAACAGAACCGAAGGATTTCATCACGGCCCTGCTGCGGCTGCAGAAAGACTGTGGCGTAGCTGATCTGAAGATGTCCGATTACGGCATTACTCCCGATGAATTTCCTCAGATGGCCCGCATTGCCAAATCGGCTATGGCCTTCCTGTTCAAGAGCGACCGCATCGACCTGTCCGAAGCCGATGTCGTGGAAATCTATCAGAAAGCCTACAAATAATCTACTGGTACGGAAAAGAGGAACGTCCCGGCGTTCCTCTTTTTTCACTGATACCTCCCAAACTTCTCCTTGACGTACAGTGGCTAGTCGTATTATAATGTTTTGGTAGGTTTCCCCGTGAAATCTCATTACACGGGCCTATAGCTCAGCGGTAGAGCCCCCGGCTCATAACCGGTTGGTCCTTGGTTCGAATCCAAGTAGGCCCACCAGCTCATGTAGGCAAAATCCCTGTAATCATACGATTACAGGAATTTTGCTTGTATAAGACAAATGAAACCGTCCCCATAGTCCGGCCGTCTGCAGGCAGATTATGGGGACGTTTTTTTTCCTCATCCGTTCCCTTTATTTTTGCAGTTCTTCATACAGGTGGAACACTTCTGGTAAAATGATTTTTTCCATGCCCAGTTTAATCAGTCTCGGCAGCCCAGGCAGGCAGAATATCAGACACTGGCGGCAGATTCCGGCACTGGAACGATATGCCAGGGACTGTACACCACAATCATTACGGTACGCCATGGCCGTCATGAGACCGGCAAATCCCGGAACCGGCTTGTCAAAAAGAGGTTCTATCGTCTCCAGCGTCACGTCCCGTTTTGCCAGTCCCGTACCCCCGCTGGTAATGACGACATCGACACTGCAGACCCATTCGTGAAGATGATTCAGTATTTCATCCCGGTCGTCGCGGACAATCTGGTAATCGACTACCTGATGACCGCCCTGGGTAAGAGCGGATTGTATCATTAAGCCATTCGTATCATTGGAAAATGTCCGGCTGCTGCTGATCGTCAGTATGGCAGCCCGTAAAGGATGTTCTTCGGTTAATGTTTTGGTCAAAATAATACCTCCTCTGTAAATTGCGCTTCGTTATCCCATATTTCTGCACTATATTTCCGTTCCTGCCTGTAACGCCTCTTCCAGTGTTGCACCGTGCAACAACGACTGGAGAAAGGCCGGCATTGTTTCCCTTCCTGCTATAGTACCATGATATACTTTTTCTTTCATTCCGGCAACATGAATCTGTTCTCCATCAAAGGCCAGACTCAGGCGGCAGTTTCCCTCACAGGGAAACGGTTCTGCGCCTCTGCGCCAGATAATATGCGCCTGGTGCTGCCAGGGGACCGGTTCCGTCACTCCGTATAAATCAGCTGCTACAAACATTCCATTATCTGCCCCGATCCGTGCCGCCTGCCCTGCAAACTGCTGATACGATGCATCAGAACGGGCCGCTCCCGGAGAAATATACAATAGCATATAATCTTCCCAAAAGACATGATCCGTCAGGAATTCTTCACCGGGCAGTTCATTTTCACAAACAAACGAATCATCCCATCCGTAATGACGGCATATTCGGCTGCTTCCCGCACCTCCGTTGACGGGTACCAGAGACAGGCCGGCCCGCTGAAAGGAGGCAATCCGTTTCTCCTCGTCTCTCTTCAGCGCTTCATCTGCTTCCCACCGGGAAAAAGGCAGACCAATATATAAAACAGACACTATATCACTCCCAATTCATCTTTCTCTATATATAATTCGACTTCAATCGGCAAACTCCTGTTTGCTACCTATTACGGATATTTATGTTTAATCTGCTCCAATATCTGCTATAATATATGGTATCTGAATTACACATTCAAAGGAGAAGATCGACATGTTTAAAAAAATAGCATCTGCCCTTATGGTAGCGGCTGCTTTTGGCTGCACACTGGCCTCAGCCATGTTTTTTGATGACAACCCCCGTTACATCCAGGTGGGCCACGACGAAATGACCGAATCCTACATTGATATGAATTCCATCAATTCCATCCGTTACGACCCTCCCTATTATGTCATCCAGGCCACCGTACTGACCTATGACTACTCTACAAATACGGCGACAGGTTATCAGAACAATTTCTTCTATAACTTTAACGCCCAGACGGTCCGGACGCAGACATTGTCTACGATGACCTACGATACGCTGAAAGGCACCCCATCGGCACAAACCATCAATCCCGACCCGGAAGTTGCGACGACAGATCGCTATTCCGTCAACGGCAAAGCAGCAGACAATGCCTTTTTCAATTGCTATAATATGACATTCTATCATACCTTCGATAAAAAGAAAGATGCCAAAAACAGCGAAAGGAACTGATAGCCATGGATATGAACACTTTACTTCATTACGGCGGTATGATTGTCTCCTTTCTGTTTGTCGCTGCCGTCCTCTACTCTATGATTATGGCCATCCGGCGGCGCAGCCGTAAGCAGAAAGCGAAGGAAGCCGTAGAAAAACGCACTCATATCAAAATCCAGAATCTTCACCAGTTCGATATCAAGCCATCTGACGGATATTACAAGTATCCCATCGGCCCCGTTGAATACACGCGGCGCAAGCCTCAGCGGTTTACTGCTGTCTCTATTGAACTGGCTTCCCGGCAGCCCTACTCCATCTGTCTTATAGGCTTTGCTGAATTTGCCGGCGGTGAATTAAAGGATCAGCATTATTTTTATATCCAGCCTCCGGAAAAAGATTTGCGTGACTTAAAAAATCCCGATGTAACCTGGGAACTCCTGAGCAAAGCCGACGAATTTGGCGAATACTGGAATGCCGGCATGAAAGACTATTTTATCGGCCACACGCTGGTCTGCC
Source organism: Caecibacter massiliensis (assembly GCA_900095875.1). Taxonomy (GTDB): domain Bacteria; phylum Bacillota; class Negativicutes; order Veillonellales; family Megasphaeraceae; genus Megasphaera; species Megasphaera hexanoica. Next base: position 297,389 of record LT608311.1, read on the forward strand.
ACAATGCGCCTTACGTCATCGGCTGTATCACCCACGCCCTTACCGTATTTGGCATCAAGCCGCCGGAATTCCGTTTTATCGATACTCTGGAAATAGCAAAAAAACTGTACACCTTTGATTCCCATAAACTGGATGCCATTTGTGAAGAAATGGGTATTGATCTGGATATGCACAACAGCCTGAGTGAAGCCCGGGCTATCGGCCAGTTTTTCTATAAATCCTGCAAGGAATTTCCCATGTATATCCCGCGTATTTACTACGCCAATGGGACCCCTTCAAAAGAAGAGCTGGAAGCCAGTGTCATTGCCGTCGTCGAACGGGAAGAAGCCCGTCCGGAAGACATGTTCGATCCCCGCCCGGTAGACGAAGCGCTCCTGAAAGGGCTGGTGGATAAAAAATATCTCGAACCGGGAAAAGAAAAAGGTACGTATTACGCAACGGATGAAGGCCTCGATTTTTCCGAAAGCCTTCCCTGATGATCACGCATAAAACTCCATCGTATTTCGCTTTTAGTTTGCCGTAGATAAAGGAACGGCCTGCCGCATGATAGGAGAAAACCATCATGGGACAGGTCGTTTTCTTATAATACGTCGGTAAGCCAGTTTACGGCATCGCCCATCATATTCGTCGTGACAAAATGCTTCAGCCCCGGATAAGTGATGAACCGGCTCCGTACGCCTGCCAGGGTATACAGCTTATCCATATAGTAGGATTGGGCCATGGGGTCAACCGTATCGTCATTGCCGGCAGTCAACGCCAGCACCGAACGGCCTTCCAGGTTTTCCGTATGAGTGTACGGATCCCACCGGCTGATTTCACGGCGCAGTTGCGGAAGAAAATCCATCGGTTCCAGCGGCAGTCCTGCCCGGAAACGGCGGTCTGATTCATCCCACCAGCCGGAGCCATTCATGGCGACTGCCGCCTGTATATCCTGGTTCCACGTCATAACCCCCAGAGCCGTAAATCCGCCCATGGAATGTCCCATGACGGCCAGCGGCACATCATCATGCCAGGTTTTGGCATAGGCGATGACCTGCGGCGCTTCACGGAGATTCTGGAATATGGTCTGCCAGAATTTCCCATACGCTGCCGGATTTTCTTCGTAATCGATGATGCCCCGCTCCCCGTGATGGATGGCCTCGGGAATCAGCACATCATACCCGTATGCTGCCAGAATATGGCCGCGCAGGGACTGCAGTTCTTTTGTCGATGTCCAGCCATGATAAAAAATGACTACGCCTTTTACATCTTCATGACACGCTATTTTCAGGCAGGGAATGTTCCCTATGTATATTTTTTCTTCTGTAATCATATCGTTTACCTCAAGTAAAACACGGCCGTCAGCAATCTGCCAGCGGCCGTATCTTTATTTTCTATCCCGCAGGGAAACAGGTTTCTGCAGTAGTTCCGACCAGACAAGACCTGCATAGATATCCCGTGCTTCACCGGAGAGCCCGCTCCAGGCCGGCGGCTGGACATAGGAATATACGACGGCAGGAGCGCCGGGAACGGTGACTGGTTCCGCTGTCGTGCCGATAGTCGCAGCGGCCGGACGGTGATTGCCTTCCAGGCGTCCCGTATCGGCTGGCGCCGGATTCCGCGTTTCCTGCCCGGCCGTACGCATTTTCCCCTGTTCCGGGGCCTGTCCGGTTTGTGAAGCTCTCTGCGGATATGGCTCCGGTCTCGTCTGCTTTTGCCGCTGCGGCGTATCTATAGGGCTGCTGCGGCGCTTTCCCCGGTGCGGATAACGTCTTTTACGGCGCAGGGCATCGGGCAGGGAAAACAAGAGCATGAGAAGGATTATGGCAATAATATATTCCATACCATCACCTACTTATCAGCTGGTGTTTCCGGGGCAGGCGTCACGGGATGGCCCGATACAGCCGACGGCTGCGCCTTGGCCTTCGGTATACCTGCCTTGGCTACGGCATCGCGCATCTTAGTATCGGCCATGACGTTGCGCATGGTGTAATAATCCATGACGCCCAGATTTCCTTCACGGAACGCCTGGGCGATAGCCAGCGGTACTTCTGCCTGAGCTTCGACGACCTTGGCCTGCATTTCCTGCGTATAAGCCTGCATTTCCTGTTCCTTTGCCACAGCCATGGCCCGCCGTTCTTCGGCTTTGGCCTGGGCAATCTGTTTATCGGCTTCAGCCTGATCGGTCTGCAGACGGGCGCCGATATTACGGCCTACGTCGACATCGGCAATATCAATGGACAGGATTTCAAAGGCCGTTCCTGCATCCAGCCCCTTGCTGAGGACGGTCTTACTGATTTCGTCCGGATTTTCCAGGACCTGTGAATGGTCTGCTGCCGAGCCGACGCTGGTAACGATGCCTTCCCCGACACGGGCAATGACCGTCGCCTCCCCGGCACCGCCGACGAGACGGTCGATATTGGCCCGCACCGTGACCCGGGCCCGTACTTTAAGTTCGATGCCATTCTGGGCAACGGCCGAAATAAACGGCGTTTCAATGACTTTTGGATTGACACTCATCTGTACCGCTTCCAGGACATCCCGGCCGGCCAGATCGATAGCGCAGGCCCGTTCAAAGGTCAGGGACATAGTCGCCCGGTGGGCGGCTATCAGGGCATCGACTACGCGGTCTACATCCCCGCCGGCCAGATAATGCGCTTCCAGCTGATTGACATTGACGTCGAGACCGGCCTTGTTCGCTTTGACCAGGGGAAGGATGATCTTAGACGGAACGACGCGGCGCAGGCGCATGCCGATAAGATTGACGATACCTACGGAAACGCCGGCCGCCATCGCTGAAATCCACAGTCCCAGTGGCACGAAATGGAGAAATAGTGAAATAACGATGATAGCAGCGACAATAACAAACAGCGGCGCTGCTAAAAGAGATAACATGGACATAGACATAACCTACCTCCTTATGGACCAGGCGGTACCGGTTCGACGACGACCCGGGCACCTTCGACTTTGATGACGCGCACGGCTACATCCCGGTCTATGAAGCCTCCGCTCGAAACGGCATCGACCCGTTCTTTGCCAATGCGGATTGTACCGGCCGGACGCAGGATAGTAATCGTCGTACCGCGCTGAAACAGATACTTGCTCTTATCTTCCTGTGATGTATAACCTTTTTCTTTCGTAGACCGGGTCGTCAGGGCCACTTTGGCAAACAACCGGCTTTTAGGCAGACGTCTGCCCAGGATGTAAAACAAGATGACGGCAATGACGATGCCGCCAGCCAGGATATACAGTGCCTGCACCGTCGCCCCGAGCATCCAGAACAGACTGCCAAAGAGCAGCAGGATGCCAGCCACACCAAAGATGCCGATTCCCGGCGTAACCAGTTCCAGGGCAATGAGGACCAGACCGCCGATAAAAGCCCCGATGACCTTCAGATCATCGGCCAGTGTGCCATCGCCGGATATGAGCATGACCCCTCCCAGCAGGCAGGCCGTTACCAGTCCGACACCGATACCGGCTGTTTTGATTTCGATGAGGACCGCCGCCAGGATAAGCCCGACAAACAGCATGCGGACGTATTCATTCTGAAGCATCCCCAGCGTTTCATCCTTCCAGTTCCGGTCTTCATAATACACGGTCGCATCGTCCAGACTGAACAGATGCAGTGCTTCTTCCGCCGTATCCGCCGTTCCTTCCGACAAATTCAGCTCCCGGGCCTGCACGTCCGTGAGCGCAAGGATTTCACCGGCATCGGCATATCCGGGCAGGCCGTCTTTTTTATCGACCATCGCTTCGGCAATGCGGGGATTATGGCCATTATCAGCGGCCGTCGTACTGAATTCCGATTTCAGGGCGGCAATATTTTTTTCCGTCGCCGGTATGGGTTCTGCCGCGCCTATGCTGCTTCCCGGTGCCATGACGATATGGCGGCAGGCGATGGCAATCAACGCTCCGGCTGACCAGGCCCGTGACGTGACGAGGGCAATTGTCGGGATGGATGTTTCCCGCAAAAGATCACGGATGCGCAGCGCACTGTCTACACGGCCGCCTTGCGTATTGATACGAACGACGATGGCCTTATCTCCGTTTTCTTCCGCCTGGCTGATACCGCGCTGCACCAGTGCTGCCTGGCTGCCATCGATTTCACCGGAAATGGAAATGACCCGGGCAGACTCTGCTTCCTGTGCCCATGCAGCAGGACCCGTCACGGCCGCGGTCAGGCAAAAACATACGATACACACGAAAAAACGTATGGCTACAGCAAACCTCATGAGTTCACCTCCGCTTACTTATTCGTTCCTTGTTCTGGGCGGGACAGACTTAAAGTACCCGGCAGCCTGCATTTCTGCCAGCTCGTCATCGGATAACGTACGCGCCGCATGACGCTCCGCTTCTTCTACCGGCTGGGAACGGACAATGGCGATCTTATCGAGAACGGCATTATATATATCGGCAGGCTTGTTTTCTTTCAGCCAGTCCAGCATATGTTCCACCCATTGCCGGCAGGACCACGATCCTTCACCATGATTATGTCCGCGCAGAATCTGTATCTGCACTTTTTCCGGAATCTTGGCGATCAGCCAGTTCCACATTTCATAATGAATTAAAAACGTATATTTGGCATCGATCTCGCGCAGATTCTTTTCATGAAGCTCTAATTCGTAGCGGGACCAGAATAAGCCAATTGTCATTCCCATTACCTCCTAACAAGGATGTTTTATGTTGAAAAAGTCCTTGCCTGCGCAAGTACTTCCTTATACAATTCTATACATTTTCCCAAATTCCTGCAACTACAGAAAAAATACCACAAAAAGAAGGCTGAAACAGAAACCCGTGTCCTGTTCAGCCTTCTCCGCTGCTTCCGTCATAAACGGAACAACGTTTCTGTATTTTTCTTAGCCTGTACGATCAGATCCCCGACCGGCACATCCATATACGAAGCAAGCGTCTGCGCTACGTAGACAATATTATTGGGGATATTGGTCCGTGGCAGGTGAAATCCCCGCGGTGTCAGATAGGGCGCATCCGTTTCCAGCAACACTCTGTCCAGAGGAAGAATCGATACGGCATCGCGCAGGTCATCGGCCCGCCGTTCGTCACAAATCCAGCCGGTGATACCTATATAAAAACCCATGTCGAGCAGCGTCTCTAATGTCTTCCTGTCGCCGGTATAACAATGTACGACGGACTGGGAGCAGATGGCTTCATGGCCGGAAAAGCAGGAAATGAAATCGCGGGCAGCGTCCCGTTCATGGAGGAACATGGGCTTATCCAGCTCTTCCGCCAGGGTGATGAGCTCTTTGAAAAAATGAAGCTGGTTCTCTTTTGTCGAATACATGCGGTCGTAATCAAGGCCCGTTTCCCCTACGGCGACGACTCTGGGATTTGTCGTTACGATGCGCCGGATTTCTGCTATATCGGCCTCTTTCGCTTCATCTGCCGCATGCGGATGGATTCCGGCCGTCCCATAGGCATCGTGCCGTTTGACAAAGTCATCGACCTTACGGTTTTCCCGGTCCTCGGACCCGGTGAGGATACAGCAGATTCCATCGGCTGCCGCATCAGCCAGGATGCGTTCCGGCTTAGTAAAAGACCGGGTAAACAGATTGAGACCAATATCATAATAAGTAATATCCATATCACACCTCACGCTGGTCAGGATCCGCCATTCATGTCATCCAGAGACAGGAGAAAACTCGGCGCATAGTCGCGGAGAAACTGTTCCACCTCCGGCATTCCCAGGTCACGCAGACGGGCTCCGATGGTTTCATATGCTTCATTAAATTCGTTGTTGCCGGCATGTTTTTCCTGAAGGCATTTCAAATACGCGCTCAATGTATCAGCCGCCTTGACAAAGGGCCATACAGGATCTTCTTCAGCATGACAGATCAGCCATTCATAATCAGGCTGCAAATCCTCTGGCAGCGTTTCGATAAGCCGTTTCTGTGCCAGCTGTTCCACTTCGCCATAGGTCCTGCGCATGACCGGGCTAAAGTACTTGACCGGCGTCGGCATATCACCAGTAAAGACTTCACTGGCATCGTGATACAGCGCCAGCAGGACGGCCCGGCCGGCATCTACAGTGCCGCCATCAGCATAATATGTATTGTGTAACAGGCAGAGGTGATAGGCAATCATCGCCGTCTGCAGCGTATGCTCCTGCACATTCTCTTCGATGGTGTTGCGCATCAGGCTCCAGCGGCGGATAAATTTCATGCGCGCCAAAATGGCAAAGAAATGGCTCATATGTACTCCTTATTTACGGTACAGACCCATAGCCCGGCAGGCTTTCACATAAGTGACATTGGCCTTGGCATGGGCTTTCTTGGCGCCTTCGTCGAGGATGGCATCCAGTTCGGGATCGCCTACGAGCTGATGATAGCGCTGCTGGATCGGTTCCAGTACGGAAATGACAGCATCGGCTACATCTTTCTTGAACGCTCCGTAGCCTTTGCCTTCGTAGGCTTTTTCAATATCTTCATGGCTCTGGTCGGTCACGGCCGAGAGAATTTCAATCAGGTTGGAAATACCGGGCTGGCAGTCCGTGTCATAACGCACGGTATTCAGGCTGTCCGTCTGGGCCCGTTTGATTTTCTTTTCAATATCTTTGGGATCGTCGAGAAGATAAATAGTAGCCGTCGTATTGGAATCGGACTTGCTCATTTTCTTCGTCGGTTCCTGCAGGCTCATGACACGAGTGCCATCGTGGCCGAGCAGGATCTGGGGCAGTTTAAATACGTCCCCGTACAGACGGTTGAACCGCTGTGCCAGGTCACGGGTAATTTCCATATGCTGCTTCTGATCATCGCCAACGGGAACGTAGTCAGCCTGATACAGCAGGATGTCTGCCGCCATCAGGGGCGGATAGGTCAAAAGACCGGCCGGAATGGAATCGCCCCGTTTGGAAGCCTTATCCTTATACTGGGTCATCCGTTCCAGTTCACCTACATAAGAAGATGTAATCATGATCCAGCCGAGCTGTACGTGTTCTGGAACTTCTGACTGTACGAACAGCGTCGCTTTCTGCGGATCCAGACCGGAAGCGATATAAATAGCCGCCAGCTGACGGGTCCGTTCATGGAGAAGCTGCGGATCCTGCGGCACGGTGATAGCATGCTGATTGACGATGCAGTAATAACATTCATTGGCATCCTGTAATTTAGAAAAATTACGCAGTGCACCCAGATAATTCCCTAATGTAAGATTGCCACTCGGCTGGATACCTGAAAAGATAATAGACATGATTGTTTTCCTCCTGTCAATAAAAAAACCTTCCATCCCTTATATATAGGGACGAAAGGAAAGTATTTCCGCGGTACCACCCTGGTTGGCATAATGCCCGGCTCTTACATGCACATCATCATGCACTCTTTCCTGGTAACGGTGAAAGTTCCGGCCTGTCATACTGACTTCTGACAGCCTCTCCCGGGCCCATTCCTTCTTTCTCCTCCTGCCGGACTTCCACCCTCACCGGCTCGCTGAAAGGGGTATGAAAGAGCTACTTGCTCCCGTTCATCGAGTTTCTTTGTATATACAGGTATTGTAGCCCCGAATAAGTACCCTGTCAAGAAGTGTTTTGTAAAAAAAGCCTTGACTTAAAGTTCACTCCATGTGCTAAAATAAGCCATCACAGGAGGAATATATATGAAATTAACGCGAAAAAAAATCATACTGGCTGCCCTTCCCCTAGTGGCAGCCGCTCTCATAGGAGCTTATTTCTTTATTCCCGGTTCCAAAGCCGTGGCCCGTCAGGGCATACAGGTCACCAAAGCAGCAGCCGCTCACTACGATCTGACCAGCGATGTCGATGTCTCTCACGTACGCCAGATTATCACCCGTGACAGCATGACGAGCCGCACCATCATGTGGCAGTCTGATTTTTCCGAAGAGCCGGCCCTGGTCGAATACCGCGTAAAAGGTTCTGACGGCGATGTATTCCAGCAGCAGGCGACGAATGAAGACTTTACCGACGATGATACGACGACCTATATCCACAGCGCATTGCTGCAGAACCTCACACCGGGAATGACGTACGAATACCGCGTCGGCTACGGGGAAAAACGGACGGACTGGCAGGAATTCCAGACAGCCCGGGGAAATGATTTCAAAGCCCTCATTTTCCCTGATTCTCAATCGAGTGACTACAGCGTATGGGCTGCTACGGCCCAGCCGGCCTGGCAGCGCAACGGCGATGCCCAGTTTTTCATCAACATGGGCGACCTCGTAGATAACGGGCAGGACCACTATCAGTGGAATGCCTGGTTCGATGTCGTCGGCCCCATGATCCGCCGCATCCCCGTAGTCCCGCTCATGGGAAACCACGAAACGTACAACCGAGACTGGAAGATACGGATGCCCGAAGCCTATCTCCATCTCTTCTCCCTGCCCGGCGGCGTCCCTGAAGCCTATCAGAACCAGTTCTATTCTTTCGATTATGGAGATGTTCATTTCGTCGTCCTCAATACGCAGGCGTCGGAACTGGCCGACTGGCAGCCACAGCTCAACGAAGATCAGGCAGCCTGGTTCCGCCAGGATATGGCAAAAACGACGAAGAAATGGAAAGTCGTCCTCATGCACAAGGATCCACTGCAATACGGATTCGCCAGCCGGCCCCAGCCACGGGAAGAAGGATTTTCCCAGGAAGGCATATTCTGGATGCCCCTCTTTGATGAAACAGGCGTAGACGTCGTCCTTTCCGCCCACCTGCACACCTACCGCGATCGGGGACACATCAGGAATTTCCAGCGCGATCCGTCGGGACCGCTCTACATCATTACCGGCGTAGCCGGCAACGTCCAGTATCCCGGCCTCTGGAAACAGCACAGTTTGGATGAATATGTAGCGCCCCAGCCGGAAACAGATAATTATATGACTATGGAAGCTACAGAAAATCAGCTGACATTCCAGAGTTTCCTGCCTGACGGCACACTGTTGGAACGCACGGCTGTAGAAAAATAACACATACACCGGATAAAAGTAAAACGGAGCAATCCGGCAGACAAATGAGTCTGTCAGACTGCTCCGTTTATTTGCGTACATTCTATTTTCTGTCTTTGACGCGGACACGCTGTACCGTCGGCTGTCCGTTATGGTCGCGATGAATCGTATCAATCCGGATATACTGGAGTTCCGGTGAAAATTCTTTGACCAGTTTACTCAGTTCCGGATCCGTGCTCCCTGCACCGCTTTCAACGATGCGGTATACGATGGCTGCAAATTCGTAGCGGGTCATCATGCGGTCCCCTTTGAATTCTCCATCAGGGTAGCCTTCCAGAATGCCTTTCTTGGCCAGTGTTGTCACGTACTGGTAAGCCCAGTGATTTTCTGCCACATCGGGGAAGAGGGCACTCTTTTCCGGTCCTTCTGCCATGCCGTGCATGCTTTCTAACTTAGCAATGAGGGCATCCTGTTCGGCCATATGACGGTGCATAGCTTCTATTTCCTTTGCCATGGCTACGCGGGACGTCGAGATATGATTGCCCTGTCCCAGTTTGATGCTGACGCCGGCATTGAACATGTTTTCTCCTCCGCCAAAGGATCCACCGATGCTGAACATGGTGTCTTCGTTCGGCCGGTAGTACGCTCCGACAGCCGCCGCATTGGCACCACGGTAATGACCGTAGCCTGCGGCAAAGTCCCACTTGTCATCGGGGTCGAAGTCCAGCGGATGGAGAGCTGCCAAAGCCGCCGATCCGGCACCGACGCGGTCTACGCGGGTTCCCAGTTTATTCACGGCTCCGCCCAGATTGGAAATAGCCTGGCCTGCGGCATAGAGCTGGCTGCCATTGACGGCATCGGTCGAATCCGGTGTCACCGCACCCGGTGCGACGCCTTCAATCTTGTTGCCGCCCATATTGACGTTGCCCTGTTTGATGGTGATGTCCTGATGGCTGCTGTCGCCAGTCTTGACGGTAAGGCCACCGTTGTCAATAGTCGTGTTGCCCGTAGTCACACTGTCCAGACCTTTAAGGTCTTTAGCCAAACGGATGTTCAGCGTATCATCAGCACCTTTGACGATGCCAATATTGTTTTCTTTGCTGACATCTTCCGCTTTGACGCCGCCCTGGATTTTCAGGGTATCGCCCATGCCTACTTTGACTTCTTTCCCATCATCGCCCTGGAATACGCGGCCGCTGTTCACCTTGTCGCTTATGGTCTTCAGCTGATCTTCCGTAGCGGCACGTCCACTCTGGATGTGTTCTCCATCCCATTTAGTATTGTCCAGGCCATTCAGGTAATTGCCTTCTGCCGGGTTGCTGTCGCCAGCTGTATTGGCCTGTTTGCCCAAGGTCAGTGTCTTGTCTCCGGAACCGATGGTTACCTGACCTTTAGAGCCATCTACGGTGACTTTATTGGCCCCGTCACCAGCCGTGACTTTGGCCCCGTTGCCATCGATGACAACCTGTTTGGACGCATCCGTTTCATCACCGAGTGTGATGTTGTCATTCAGGTTCACCGTGTGGTCGTCCTTTACGGTAATGTTCTTGCCGCTCTTGGATTTGACCGCTTCTGCCGCCTTCCCGGCTTCATCTCCGGCAATCTGCTTCACATCCCCGATGCTGGCCGCATTATTGTCCTTGGCATCGGCATACTTCTTGCCATCGATGCCACTTCCAATGTTGGTGATCTGTTTGGTACCGCCGTTGATACCGTCTTTGGTTATGGTGATGTCACCAACTTTCACCTTGTTGGTATCCACTCCATTGTTGTTGATGGTGGTGTTCCCGGCTTTCACACTGCCATCGGCCCCCAGGTTCACATCCTTCTTCAAAGAGACTTCCAGAGCATCGCCATTGACTTTGGTTTCGATGTTCTTTCCATCACCCTTGACGGTCACCGTCTGCCCCAGGTCTTTCTTCACGGTAGTGCCATTTTCATCGGCCAGGCCGAAACCACCTTTTTCCTTACCGGAAATGTCCGTGATGGCCTGACTCAGCTGGCCTTCCGTTGCGGCCCGGTCTGCCACGACGTTGCCTGCATCCCACTGGGTATTGTCCAGACCGGTGATGTAGTTGCCCTTGGTGGGATTGGGGTTGCCATCTTTGTTATTCTGCTGGCCGATAGTAATCTTATGTGCTGGATTGCTGTCCGGGCCTACGGTGATGGCTTCGAAATCCGGCCGGTTGGTCATGACGATTTCCAAACCATCTCCTGCTGTATTCTGGCGGACACCCAGGTTCCGGCGGGATACCCGGCTCTTGTCAGCCAGTACCTCCGGATCATCGATGCCACCTTTGAGGGACAGGATGTCATTGAGCTTCCGGGCAACCACCTTGCCGTCGTTCCCTACGAACTTCAGGCCGTCGTCCAGAGTAGCCACTACATGAGTGGTCGTACCGGATTCTCCGTCCTTGCCATCCTGATAGATGAGGCGTGTGATGCCGTCCTTGCCAGGCTGGCCGTCCACGCCAGGGATACCATCCTTACCGTCGGTGCCTTTGGCACCCACTGTCTTGATGATGGTAGTCACCTTGCCGTCAGCCCCGTCCTTGCCGGTGAGTCCAATCTGGCCGTCATTGCCGTTCTTGCCGGTAGCCGTGATTGTCTGGGTCGTCAGGTCGTCCGCCAGTTTAAACGTGACTTTGCTGTCTTCCGCTTGGGTCACGATCTGACCCTCCGTACCGCTGAAGGTGACCGCTTCGCTGAGCTTGTTGCTGCCTTGGGTATTGTTGTCACCCTTGTATTTCAGGATTACACCTTCAGCCACTTTCGACGTATCCACGGACAGGTCATAGTCATGGCTGGTGGCATTGGGATCATTGGCATTCTTATCCACTACGGAAACACTGCCATCGGTGGATTTCACCGTAGTCCGGCGTCCATCGGCGATTTTTTTCACATCCCCGATATTGGCGCCGTTGTTATCCTCGGCTGCAGTATACGTATTCCCCAAGCCACTGCCCATGTTGGTGATCTGGTTCCCCGCAATGGAAACGGTAGTCTTGTTGATGGTAATGGTACCCTTGCCGTCTTTTCCGGATTTCTCAATCTTCAAGCCGTCGCCATCCACAGTGGTATCCCCGGTCTGTACGCTGGTAAGGTTCTTCAGTTCCTTGGCCAGGCGGATTTCCAGTTTGCCGTTGGAGTTTTCGTCCGCTGCTTTCGTGGAAACCACGCCGATATTGCCATCCTTAGTGGCCGTCAGTTTTTCCGCATCGGTCTGGCCGCCCAGTACATCCAGCTGGGTGTTCAGTTTCCGGATAACTAGATCACCGCTGTCGCCCTGGAACTTCAGGCCGTCATCGAGGGTGGCTCCCTGATGTTCCTGTCCAGCCGGATTCTTGTAGACGATGCGGGTCATGGTTTCCCCATCTTTGCCATCAACACCCGGTTTGCCCGGCTTGGTCCAGATATCTACCATGCCGTCCTTGCCGTTCAGTCCGATATGGCCTTCGGCTCCATTGACGCCATCCACTCCATCTTTGCCGGTAATGGTGACGCCGTCCTTGCCGTCCTTGCCTTTGACGGAAATCCCGTCTTTGCCGCTCAGGCCGATGGTGCCATTTTCACCTTTGATGGAGATGCCGTCCTTCCCATCGATGCCGATGCCGGACTGACCGTCTCTTCCGTCGATGCCGATATGGCCCGGTGTCCCCGGCTGGCCGGCTTTCCCATCTTTGCCGGTGACGGTGATGGTCTGGGTCATCAGATCATCTGCCAGTTTGAAGGTGACTTTGCCGTTTTCCGCCGTGGTGACGATCTGGCCCTCCGTGCCGTTGAAAGCAACCGCTTCCTTCAGCGGACTGGTGCCTGTGCCCGTATCCCCGCTGTAGTGCAGGTCGGTCTCAGCTGCCAGGCGCTTCACATCCCCGATGTTTGCGGCATTGTTGTCCGCATTGTAGGTATAGGTCTTGTTGCCCTCCCCATCATCAGTGATTTCCGAAGCCCCGCTGGCCATATGGCTCACCTGAGTATCCACTGGGTTCCCGGCCTCATCCACGGCTTCAAAGGTCACGTGGGTCTTGTCCACCTTTCCGTACTTCATGTCGTACTTCACGGTCCGGTCGTAGGCTTCGTCCACCTTCGTCTTGGATGCGATGTCCTTAATGGTGATGGTCTTGTCCGGATACTTGGGATCATTGGTATGTTCCGTATCCCGGACCGTCAGTGTCAGTTCTCCATTGGTAGCGGTATAACTGCCATCTGTCGTCGGATCTGGATTAGCCACCAGCTGGTAATCCGTGTTCACCAGCTGCCGGTTGTGGATGGCGTCGCTGACCACTTTCAGCTGGTCTTCCGTAGCTGCCCGGCCTCTCACGTATTCCGGATCCGCCACGCTCCACTGCGTATTGGACAGGCCCGTTGCATAGCTGCCTGCAGAGGGATGGTTGTTCTTATTGGTGGTGAGATCCGTATTGCTGAAGGCCCCGATGGTCAGATTCCCGGCTTTCAGGGTACCGTCAGCATCCAGATTCACATGTTTGGCCAGGCGGACATAGAGCTTGCCGCCCTCGTTCTTCACCCCGATGTTGTTGTCCGTCAGGCTGTTCAGGGCGGCTCCCCCGATGATATCCAGCTGCTCGTTGAGCTTCTTGCTGATGACTTTCGTGGTATCGTTCTGCCCGTCGTCCCCGGCGAATTTCAGGCCGTCCTCCAAGGTAGCGACCGTATGGAGATCTTTTCCATCGGTGCCGTCCTGTCCGTTCTGGTAGACGATCCGGGTAATATCCGTGCCGTCCACGCCGGGTTTGCCGTTGATGCCGTCTTTCCCCGGCTGGCCTTTTTCGGTGCGGATGAAGGTGGTGGTGATACCGTCCTTCCCATCCTTCCCATTGATGCCGATGGTACCGGCCTTGCCGATTTCGCCATCCGCACCGGCTACGCCATCCTTACCTGCATGCCCGACGGTCACGCCGTCAGCAGAGATATTCTTGTCCATGAGCACGTTAATGGTAGTATTGCCGTCTGTATCCTGTTCTACAGAAGTTATCAGGTTCTTGCCGGAATACTGGTCCAGATTTTTCTTTCCAGCGCCTGTGATGCTAATAGTACTATTCAGCTTGTTGCCCACCGGATTATCCGTCTTGCCAGCTGCAGGGACATTGGCGCCAAATTTCAGGCCATCATCCAAGGTAGCTACCGTATGGGTCGTAGTGCCCGGTTCTCCATCTTTCCCATCCTGATAGACAATACGGGTGATGCCGTCGGTACCATTGACGCCGGCTGTGCCATTCTTGCCATCGGTACCATTCTTACCGATAGTCCGGATGATAGTGGTCACCGTACCGTTTTTGCCATCTTTACCATTCAGGCCAATCTGGCCGTCCTTGCCATCTTTGCCGTTGACCATTACTGTGTCAGCCGTCAGGGCTTTATCCAGCTTGATGGTGATGTTGCCGTTGGCATCGACTTCGGTAGTGAGATTTTCATCACTGTAATCATGACCATCTTTCACAACACTGCCCTTAACCGTCACCGTATTTCCCAACTTGGCATTGTAAGGCTTACCGGAATTGGCCGCAAAAGTGAGACCTTTATCCACTTCTGCCTTAGAAGCCAGCCCGGAGAGAGTAATGGTCTGCCTGGTAGCCTCCGTACCGTTGGCATCCTGTACAGTAAGGTTCAGATTGCCATTGCTATCAACAGTGTACCTGCCATCTGTTCTGGCAGGATTCTGCACCAGACGCATATCCGACTTCATGACTTTGTCCAGGTTAACAGTGACTTTTGAATCGTCATTCTTGGTGAGCGTCAGAGTCTTGCCATCGTCTGACACAGTGCCTTCCTTGATGTAATAATCGTGGAGGCCGGAAATGGTTCCTGCCAGTCCATTGGTTCCGGAAAGAGCTGCGGACCCACTGCCGTTGTCCGTATAAGTGGCTGTACCACCGGTGATATATTTATCGCCTGTTACGGTGCCTTGTTTAATATCTTCGGCTACCTGTTGCAGCTGATCTTCCGTAGCGGCACGTCCATGCTGGATTTTGGTGCTGTCCCAATCCTTATTTTCCAGACCGGTAATGTAATACCCAGGTCCCGGGTTGTCACTCACCGTTCCATCCGGATTGTTTCCGCTCTGCTTGCCAATGACAATACCGCCGGTATATCCGCCTTTGCCGTCAGCATCTCCGCCTACACGGACACTGGCAAAACGCACATCATCCTCCGTGGCCACGGTGACGTTGTCGCCGCTGCCAGAAATGGTAATGTTCTGGCCCTGCACAAAGTTGACTTTCGGACTCGTCGGCGTCACAGCTTTCTGCTTTGTGCCATTGACATCCAGTTCCCAGCCGGCATTGACCGTATCGGATACAGTCTTGAGCTGGTCTTCCGTAGCCGCCCGGCCGCTGACGATACCATTGCTATCAGGGTTCCAAGTCTTGTTTGACAGGCCCGTGACAAAGGTGCCGTCTTCTGTCTTAGCCTTGTCGCCATCCATCTTGGTGGTGGTAACACCGGTCTGGTTGCCGATGGTCACGCCGCCGATGGTGCCCTTGCCGGTGCTGCCATCCAGGCTGACCTTGTCGCCAGCGGTGATGGTGCCTTCCGTGCCGTCAATGGTGACTTTCTTGTCGGCATCGCTGCCCAGGGTGATGCTGTCGTTGAGCTTGACCGTGTTCTTGCCGCCGGCGGCCGCATCATTGTAGGTGACGGTGATGTTGGAATCGCCGGTGAGTTTGGCTGCTTCCGTAGTATTGTTAGCAATTCCCTGCACATCGCCGATGTTGGCCCCGTTGGTGAGGGTATCGTACTGGTTGGTGGCAGTATTGATGCCGCTACCCATGTTGGTCACCTGGTTGCCGCCATAGGAAATCTTGTCCCCGTTGATGACCACGTTCTTAGTCTCATCCGTGGTGCTGTTGGTGATCTTGATGCCACTGTCGTCCTGGACGGTCTTGCCCGTGGTGACGGAATTCAGATCCTTCAGGTCCTTGGCCAGTTTCACCGTCAGGGTATCAGTGCCGTTGGAAACCACGCCGATGTTGCCATCGGTGAGTTTCCCTGTTTCCTTCACTCCGCCGTTGATGGTGGTCTTCTGGTTCAGGGTCCGGGCAAAGCCGTTTTCATCCAGTTTCCCGTCGCTGGTGATATCCCCGGCATAGATCTGGCCGTCATCCAGGGTGGCGATATCGTGGCGTTTATCCTGAGCATCTTTGTACCCCAGACGGGTGGACTTGGTTTCATGATCAGACGTAGTGATATTCTGACCGTCCGTCAGGGTCTTATCCCCATAATGGACGCTGGTGTCCGCCTGGGCCGCTTTGCCGTTATTATCTTTCTTATCAGGATTGCCTGTATAGATCACATCGCCGGTGGTCACGGTAGTAAAGGTGGGTTTTTCATCCATGAGGATGGAGATGTCGCCGTTTTCGGCAATGCGGGTCGTCAAGTTGGCCGTGCTGTAGTCGTGGCCGCCGGTTTCATCGCTGGCCTTGATGGCGATGGTATCTCCCAGATTGCGTTTTACTACTTTGTAGCCCTTGTAGTTTTCGCTGGTGTTAGAAGCATCCTTGGTGTTGGTGGTGAAGCTCAGGCCTTTGGCAATGGTATTGGTATTGTTGGTAATTTGGGTCGTGTTATTGGTAATCTTGGTGATATTGCCGCTCACCGCATCGGATACGATCCGCAGTTCATCTTCCGTGGCGGCCCGTCCGCTCACATAGGTAGGATTGTTAACGGTCCAGTCTTTGTTGGTCAGGCCCGTTACATAGTCCCCGGCTTCGGCATAGCCGCTGGTGGGCTGTCCATTCTGAACCGTAGGCAGCACCCCATCAGCGCTTTAGCCGATTTTAGCTGTGCCGGCCGTAACCGTATTGAGGCCGGTGAGGTCTTTATTCAGTTTGAGTTCCAGTTTGCCATTTCCCCCATCCTGGCTGGAAACGACGCCGATGTTGCTGGCAGTGGCCAGATTATCCGGGTTGGTATCTCCGCCAGTAACGGTAAGTTTCTGGTTCAGTTTCACCGCAGAATCCGTGCCCTGATCGCCGCTGAATTTCAGCCCATCATCCAGGGTAGCGATGAACTGGGTGGAACCGTTGGTGATATCCCCGTATTCGAGACGTTTGAATTCATTGGCTTCGTCAGTCGGATATTCCTTGCCGTCCTTCAGATAGGTGATGCCGGAACTGATGGCATTAAAGATATAGGTAGGAGTATTTCCGGTATTATCGAACAGAGCCACATAGCCGCCCGTATCCTGGCCAACGCCCAGGACTACCTGACGCTGGTCGTTGGTCCCGTCGTTCTTCACCACGGAAACGGTGGTCCCGTCGATCTTGACGGCTTCTCCCACCGGATAGGTCTCTTTGGAACCCGGAGCCTTCCGGAACTGGGCCACGCTGTTTACTACCAGACTGCCACCTTTGTGTTCTTCCTGTTCGCCCAGGACCACATCCTTGCTCAGGGCCACGTCATAATTGGCCTGACCGTCGGTGGTATGCCGCTTCAGTTCCAGGTTGCCGCCTTTGACCAAGGAATCATCAGCGTCAGCTTTATTGTTCCCTACGGAAACGGTGGTGTGTTTCTTTACTAGTTTGCCCACTTCTTTCAGCTGGGCCAGGTTCACCGCATCCGTATCCTGGGAACCGGCTGCTACCCCGGTGATCTGCCGGGTCAGGGTGCTGCCATTGCCTACGGCGACAGCATTGGCGCTGGAAACCCATGTAGCAGACGTTTGGGTAGTTTCTTGGCCAGTAGCCGCATCATACCCTTTGGCACCGCTCTGTCGGTCAGCTACAGCTCCGCTGCCCAGAGCCACACTGTCCACCAGCTTGGCCTGAGCATCCTTGCCGATGGCAGCCGCATTCGCTGCGTCCTGGGCTGTGGTACCGCCCAAAGCTGCTAGAGAATTTTCTCCTGCAGCAGTGGAGTTTTCCCCGAAAGCCAGGGCATTTTTCCCGCTGGCGGTAGAATCACTGCCAAAAGCGGTGGCGCTTTCTCCGCTGGCAGCCGTCCGTTCCCCAAAGGCCGTGGCATAGGTGCCGCTGGCTACGGTACCCTGTTTGATATCCTTGCCATTGGTATCCTTGCCGATGACTTTATCACCGCCGCCCCAGGCTGTTGCATACTGGCCCGTGGCCTTATTCTTGTTGCCGAACGCTGTAGCGCCGTAATTGCTGGCAACGGTCAAGTTGCCAAAGGCCGTGGAATTCTGTCCGGAAGCAGTTGCCAGCTGGCCGAAGGCCGTGGAGTTGGCACCAGAAGCAGTAGTGCGTTCGCCAAAAGCGGTAGCCCGTTTTTCCGTAGCTGTGGTCAGCCAGCCAAAGGCCGTGGAATTGGGACCACTGGCGCTGGTTCTTTCTCCAAAGGCAACAGAGTTGGCACCGTCGGCAGTATTTCCTACAGCTTCACCCGTAGTATCCGTATTGGAACCACCAAAGGCTGTTGCATAATCACCGTTTGCCTTGGCATACTGGCCAATAACTGTCGCACCTTTTCCTTTTGCTGTCGCACCGGTACCGATGGCTACGGCATTTTCGCCCGTTGCCGAGGCACTGACGCCCGCAGCCAGAGCATTATCGCCGGAAGCTCCCCCATTGTTATAGTTAGTATCTGTATCCGGGGTGACCGATTTGACGCTGTAATCGTGGACGCCGCTGCCACCGGTTCCGCTTCCTCCACCGCTGTTATTGACCAGATTGACCACTTGCTTCAGCTGGGCCACGTTGACAGCATCCGTATCTTCTTTCCCGGCGGCTACATTGGTGATCTGCCGGGTCTGCTGAGCATAGTGGACATTTTTCGATCCATCCCAGACCTCATGTTCAGAATAACCTACGGAAACAGCGGCCAGAGTGGAATTCCACACCGGATTGGAACCGGCATTGTGATTTTTGTTATTGCTTGCCGGGTCATATCCCCCCTGATTGTTGGCTTCCCGGTCTGCATAGGCTTGGCTGCCCAGGGCTACTGCATCATGGAGGTTCATCTTGACCCGGGCGGAATCCCCGATGGCCGCCGAAGCCTGCCCCCCCTGTTCGATGGTGGCATTGTGACCTAGGGCGATGGCACCGCCATTCACTGTATTCGTCGTACTGGCTCCTACACCCATGGCAATGTCATAGACGGTATCTGCATTGGTATTGGAACCGATGGCGATGGCCCCGATATTCGTCATGCCTGTGGAACCAACGTTGTTGCCGGTAGTGGCTTTCGTCCCGATGGCGATGCTTTCCCCAGCCGCGGATTTTGCCTGATGGCCGATGGCAATGGCGCCTTCACTATTATTTCCATTGTTCCCGGCGTAGGCCTCATTACCCAAAACAATACCATTCTTCATATGGACAGTCGATTTGGTGCCGATGGCAATGGAATTAGTGGCCCCATTGTTATTATCCCCTGTCGTATTGACCGACTTCCCGATGGCGATACTTCCGTCGTGGATGGAGTTACTGTTCAGCCCCAGGGCCAGGGCATTCTTTTCCACCGTATTGCCATAGCCGATGGCGATGCCGTACTCTCCATCTCCATCATTCGTATTGGCGCCGCTAATGGTATTATGGCCGCCCAGAGCCAGGGCATAGGCCCCGGTCACCTTGTTGGTGTCACCGAACACCGCATTATAACTGCCCTTCACGGTATTATTGGACCCCAGTACATGGGTATAAGTTGCTTTCGGCGTGGTACCCCCGTTCTGCTGCTGGCCGTCCACACTGTTACCGTAGCCGATGGCTGTGCTTTCATCTGCGCGAGCTGTATTATTGACCCCCAACGTAGCCGTGTAATAGCCATTGGCATCGTTGGTATGGCCAATAGCAGTACTAGCGTACTTGGCCTTATTATCTTTGCCGATGGCTACGCCCATATAGTCGGTCACGCTGTTTTCCCCAATAGCCACGCTGTATTCCTTGGCGTAGGACTGGTGACCGATGGCCACTGCGGACCGGCCTTCAGCCGTCACATCGCTGCCCACGGCTACCGCATCGGTGGAATCGATGAGACGGTCAACAGTCAAAAAAGAGGTTTTTACATAGTATCCCTTCTGGTCCCTATAATAACTTCCATCTGGATTTTTCACATATTGTGGTTCAGTAGTAATTTGTCCATCTTTCAAAAAATAATAAGCCGCATCTTGGTCTCGAGTCAATTTTTGATCCTTATCGATATAAAAACTCCCTACCGAATTCAAGACCTTAGCCTTATTGCCGAGGGCCGTAGAATGGTCCCCTTCGGCTACATTGTCCACACCCACTGCCGTAGCCCCGCTTACATAATAAGACTGGCGGGTTTTATCATTCTTATAATAATCAGCGACTTTATTATATACAGATAAGGCATCTCGGTATTGAGCATCCGTACTATAGCCACTTGCTATCGGTTCCTTGGCCCGGACATTATATTCGTCATCCATGTACTGGCCCGGGGTCAGTTTATAGACTTCCACCTGTTTGTCATCATAGGAACCGGTGTTGGGATTATAGACCTTTACGGTAATCCATTCCGTATCCAGCTTCTGATACGCATAGGATTCATCCCCGCTGATGGGTTTCTTCGTTTCCGTGGAATGGGTGAATTTCCCCACCCCATTCCGGGTACCCAGCGCCACATTTTCCGCCTGCTTATCCGACCGTGCATTGCCGGTCTTGGGATCTTTCTGGATGGGAGAGACCTGGTTATCCTTCCCCATAATCAGGTTTCCCTGGGAATCATAGGTGGCATAGGCATCGCTTCCTTGAGCTGTTGTATTATTCTTGTTCTCGATATTTACCGCCTGGTTAGCAGACGGATTCCCACTATTCGTGGCTGTCGCTGCCTGAGCCCAGTCCGGAGCAACAAGGAGCGATGTCGTCAGGACAAAAGCTGCCAGGACGGTGGCTTTGCGGGCGCACTCACTTCGGCTGCGCGTACCATGAGCCGAATCATGGCTTTTCGCCAGTTCTGATACGACGATATAACAATTCCGTACTTTACTCTAAATGACCTTGTAAATTTTGTTCATAAAGCTTCCCACCTTATTTATAAATTTGTGATATAAAATTCTTTATCGTTTACGCTTACAATATATTTGTCATATTATTGTAAAAAAATCATTATTATTTTAGACCTCAATCTGAGGTTAGGGTCAAATATCATTTTGTTTGTTTTGTTGATAAACTAAATATAATATAAATATAAAATAATAATGATATAATAATCATAATCCATGAATAAGTAGTATTTCAGCAGGACAAATATTCAATATACACTTGTGTTTTTTCTAATAGTCGTATAAATAATAAAAATATACGAACAATACTACTACACTATTTTGTTTTAATAATAACTAATAGATATTTAACTCTATCCTCTATGTTTACGTTTTACGTTTAACGTTGTTATAAAATGATATGTTCTTATAAAAATATTATACATAGATAAATAATTATAATATACAATGCACATACACTGTTACGAAATCTACTATCTCTACATCATCATCGTTATAAAAAGTCAAAATTTTCTCTACTTTCGTTGCATTTACCACCTGTCAAAGGAGATAAAGTATGATATAATGAATCCAGTCCGGAGTTCTTTCAAAACGTTCGGAATAGAATTTTTAAGGAGGAATTCACATGCCAGTTATTACCAAAGACACAGGTATCATCGAAGCTGTCCAGAAATATCCGCAGATTGTGCAGATATTCCAGGCTTATGGTCTCGGATGCATCGGCTGCATGGCCGCTCACTTCGAAACAATCGGCGAAGGTGCCGGCGCACACGGCATTGACGTAGACGCTCTGATTGCAGATCTGAACGAATGCATCGCTGACAGCAATAAATAAGTAAAAAAACGCGGCAGAGGATACGTCCCACGCCGCGTTTTTTTTCATGTCATGTTATATGGATGTAAATTGAAAGTATCGATGGAAATAAAAGAAACAAAGCCATTGCTGCTACTGCATCTAAAATCAAAAAACGGACCGTCTTTACAGACAGTCCGTTTTATTGCTTATTCAAAATAAATAACTGCAGCAGCCAATCCGATAATAACAACCGTTGTCAGCAGTGGCACAGCTTTTTTCAGTGCGTTCATGATTACACTTCCTCTCCTTTGGTTCTCAGGATGTTTTCTGTTTGATACGTTGAAAACGGGGGGCGGAATCCAAAGAAGCTGTCTCCTGTTCTGACAATAGAAACATAGCATTTCTGGGAATCAATTCTACAGTACTAGGATACTGATTGATAAATAAGATAACTAAATATATGATTTCTTTCTTTTCATAAATTCATTATAAACCTTAGAAAAAAATTGTCAATCAGTAATGTAAAGTATGAGTAAACTATATAAAAACAAGACGAGTTATGCTATGCAAGCATGCAATAATCAATTCAGCCCAGTATGCCTGACTTTCATCTTCTCCATTACAGCATCATAGATAAAACATTTGTTCTGCTTTTATGATATACTTAATTCGTGCTAGATTTCGCGCGCAATCGTTAACAAAAAATACTTCTGAGGAGGTGAATACCCTGGGCAGAGAAATGGAAAATGGAGCACGGAAGAATGCCCGGACGGAAGATTTCATAGTTAACAGGCGCTGTCCCATGAAGACAGCGCCTGTTCGTGTACTGTGATTATTTTTTCAACGCACAAATATCCATATACGTCTCTACGACCTGACTCATCGCCGTTTCAGCAGCTTTAGTCATTTTTTCGAAGCGTGTATTAGGATCCATATGACTGGCGAGGAAATCCCGGGCGGCCTGGATACCTGTCGTCGATACTTCCGTATTCACATTGATTTTGCGGATGCCCCGTCGGATAGCTTCCTGCAACAACGGTACAGGAATTCCCGAACTGCCATGGAGAACCAGAGGCACCGCAACAGCCTTCCGGATATCATCGAGGCGGTCCAGATCCAGACTGGGCGTCCCTTTATAAATGCCATGGGCATTCCCGATGGCTATGGCCAGGGCATCGACACCACTTTCTTCTGCATACTGGCGGGCTGCAGTGACCGTCGTATATCCTGTACCAGGGACGACACTGCCTGTGCCATCTTCTTCATTCATATAGCCTAATTCACCTTCGACACTGACATGGAGATCATGAGCCAGGCGAACAATGGCCTTCGTATCTTCAATATTGTCAGCCAGCGGTTTTGCTGACGCGTCGAACATGACAGACGTAAATCCTGCCCGTAAGGCACGCAGGATATTCCGCTGACTCCGGCAATGGTCCAGATGAAGTACTACCGGCAGCCGGGCATCGCGGACATACGACTGTATCAGAGCTGCTGCCGACTCAATCGGCATATGACTATCATAGGATTCGCCAAACGCAATGATGACGGGAGACTCTTTTTTCTGTGCCGCCTGCCAGACCGCCTGGACGGATTCTACATTATAGACATTAAAGGAAGGGACAGCTACATTTTTCTCTACGGCGTAACGCAGCATGTCCCGGAGATTGATAAGCATAACAGGCTCCTATCTCAGGCGTTCATCATGGCCACGACATCACGCAGGGTAGTCACAGCCCCGACATTGCCCGGAAATACGACATAGCTCATGCCAGGGAATTTGCTTTCCTGTCCTGCTTTCCACGCCGGGATACCAGGAGCTACCTGACCGAGAACCAGTGCTTTCTTGATGGACAGGCCCTTGGTTGCCACATCGCTGGACGTAATGCCGCCTTTGGCAATGATGAATTTCGGCTGTACGGACAGGCGGGTCACGATGCTGACCAGAGCGTCTGAAATCTTGACAGATACGCGGAGAGATTCTTCTTTCGTGTCCATTTTCAGCAATTTTCGCCCGGTCATGACGGCTGTCGTAATGCCTTTTTTCAGGTTATCTTCCGTCTTATCGATGACGCGCTGGATTTCTGCTTCCAGCTTTTCATCGCTTTCCAGAACCATGAGATGATTGAATTCGATGAAATCAATATTATCCAGCTCTTTCAATTTTTCCAGCTGCTGGGTCGTCTTTTTGACGTGGGAGCCGATGACGATGAGACCGCCATTCGTATTGCCGGCTACGACCAGTTCTTCTTTCGTCAGAAGCGGTTTATCCGACACGCCGCCCAGTACTTTTGTCAGAGCCGCCGCAGAACGGAACATGAAATGGCGTCCCGCTTTCATCGCTTTAAGCAATGCCAGGGCAAATACTTTGACATCGATATAGTCGGTGCAGTTGACGATGACTTTGTTGAAATCATGGACTGCTTCGAGCTGGGCCGCCACTATATCTATGTTGCCGGCCCGCAGGTCTTCCAGAGCAATGCAGGTAACGCTGTCTGCCTTATACGCACCGCCCGTTTTTTCTTCGATGTATTCCGGCATGGTCGCCGCCGTATAGCCAAAGGTGCTGTCCTGGGCAAATTCCGTTTCGTTAGCCGGGACCAGATATTCCCCTTCCTGTACGTAATGAACGTTGCCAATAGTGAAGCGGCCACCTTCTTTAAAGAAGGGCATCAGGACTTCCCCATCAATAACCGGGGCGCCATTGGCTTCCAGTGTATCCTTGAGGACCTGCGTTTCCAGTGGATAATGGCCGCGCAGCGTAGAATCACTGCGGCTGATGACGATAAAATCCTTACCGGTCTTCTTGGCAATAGCCGATACCCGCTGTGCTATTGTCTGATGTACTTCTGTCGTGTGCTGGCGGGAGAAAGCCCGGGAGTTAGTCAGTACATAAAATTCCGAATTGGCTTCGTCAAACCCCTGGGTCAGGGCATCTTCCGTCCATTCCGTATATACGGAAATATCGTGCACTGTCTGTGTTCCCGTAGGATCATCATCGAGAACGACGATTTTTTTATGGAATTCCTGTAATTCTTTCAGCAGTTCTTTCGTGATTTCTTCTTCATTTACCTGTACGGCCGGAAGGGTACGGAATACTTCTTCTTTTAATACTTTTGCCATGATTGTCTCCTCTTCTGCACGCCTTATTTTTCTTCTGTTTTAACGGTAACACCGGAAATCTGTTCATAGAACTGAACGTAACCGGCATGATCGTCCATGATGTGGCCAGATTGTTTAAGGCTGAGCTGGATCTGCTGTACGATTCCGGACAGGAAGAGCGGTACCTGCAGATCGCGGGCTGTATTCATGACGTTGGTAATATCTTTCAGGTTGACTTTAATTGTACCGCCGGCTTTAAAATCGCGGTTGAACATCTTCGGCGCTTTTGTTTCCAGAACGGTACTGCCAGCCAGGCCGCAACGGACAGCTTCGAACACTTTTTTCGGGTCAGCGCCGGCTTTCTGGGCCAGTACCAGGGCTTCTGCGACGGCGCAGATATTGACATTGACCATAATCTGATTAGCCAGTTTCGTGACAGAACCGCTGCCGGTCGGACCGACGACAATCCAGCTGGAGCCCATGGCTTCGAAAGCATCTTTGATTTTTTCAGCAGCTTTTTCATCTCCGCCAATCATAAATGCCAGTGTCCCGTTGATGGCGCCTTCTTCGCCGCCACTTACGGGAGCATCGAGGAAGGGGCAGTCCTTGGCAGCTGCCAGGTCACGGCACTGTTTCGATTCGATGGGAGAAACGGAGCTGCAATCGACGACGACCGTACCTGCATCGACACCGGCCAGAATGCCGTCTTCTTTCGTAAGGACATCCTGTACGATAGCTGCCGTCGGAAGAATGGTAAATACGGCATCTTTGCCTTTTGCCAGTTCTTTGACCGATGCGGCTGATTTACCACCGGCTGCGACGACTTCATCGACCAGTTCCTGTTTCAAGTCGGATACGGTGACATCAATACCGGCTTTCAACATATTCATGACCATCGGTTTCCCCATAATTCCCAGACCTACAAACCCTACTTTTAACATAGTAATGACCTCCTTGACCAGCAATATAATAACTAAAATTTAATTGTCTGCTACTGTTTCAGCGGCATGCAGAATTTCTCTGGTAACCTGCATATGCTCTTCGAACGCTCTGACTGCACCTGGTTCATCTCCGGTACGCAGATAGGTCAGAATACGTTCATGTTCCCTGATGGCCTTCGCCATACGGTCGGCATCATGGAGCGAATGGACCGTTGCCTGTTCCTGCTTCGTATGGATCATGTCAGAAACCTGCATCAGGTACGGATTTTCTGTAAAGGCGACCAGCAGCCGGTGAAACGCTACGTCCGATTCGGAAAATTCATACTGGTGATGTGAATCCGCCGCTTCCTTCGTCTGTTCGATGCACCGTTCCAGCTGATGCAATGCTTCCTGCCCTTTTTCAGAGCGGTAATCACGCACGAGTTTTCGTATGCCGAATTCTTCAATAGCCAGGCGGGCCTCGATGATTTCTTCAATATCTGCTGAGGAAATAGCTTTGACGCCAAAGCCGCGATTGCTGTAGATTTCGACCAGATTTTCATGCTTCAGGAGTTGTATCGCTTCCCGTACGGGTGTCCGCGATACTTGCAATTCGTCGGCAATCATCTGTTCAGAATAAATTGTGTCCGGGACAAGAGTTCCCCGGACGATCGATGACTTCAGATATTCATAGACCTGTTCCTTTATGGAAATCTTAGTTATCACCATATGAATCACCTCCTCATCGTCTTTACTTGTATGTAGCATACTACTCTCTTGCATCTGTGTCAATACTCGTATCCATATATGTTATATAAAATTGTTATTCTCATTGCATAATTCTAAACTTTCAAACATGGGTATGCTAAATTGTCTCCACAAATATACCAGAACCTGGTGGCCGTACCGTTGCAAAAAGGACTTGTCGTCAGCGACAAGTCCTTTTGTTTCCGGCATTTCCGGAGAAATATTATTCTTTTAATACAGCGGCGCAGCGGGCACATAATGTCGGGTGATCCGGATCCGAACCGACACTGGCATCATGTTTCCAGCAGCGTTCGCATTTTTCGTGAGACGACGGTTCTACGACAACCTTCGTATCTGCATGGTGTTCACCAGCCATAGCATCAGCCGGAGCATCACCTTTTACGAGGTTGACTTCACTGACGATGAGCAGCGTTGCCAGGCGTTTCTGCCACTGGCTGAGGAAGTCGTAGTCTTCGCCATCGGCATAAATCGTAACGGCTGCATCGAGAGGATGGCCGATCTTATGGTCTTTACGAGCGACTTCCAGAGCACGCATGAAGTCGCTGCGATAGGACAGAAGTGTGTTCCACCGTTTTTCCATATCTGCATCGAGATATTCCGGATGTTTTTCCGGCCAGTCCGTGAGAAGTACGCTTTCTTCTTTGCCTTCTACAGCGGGCATATTCTGCCATACTTCTTCCGTCGTAAAGGACAGGACCGGTGCCAGGATTTTAACCAGCGTATCGAGGATATGATACATAGCAGTCTGGGCACTGCGGCGGATCTTAGCATCGGCTTTTTCCGTGTAGAGACGGTCTTTGATGATGTCAAGATAGATAGCACTCAGATCGACCGTGCAGAAATTGTGAATAGCGTGATACATGACGTGGAACTGGTAGTTTTCATAGGCATCGGTTACCGTTTCCAGTACCTGTTCCATGCGCATGAGTGCCCACTTATCCAGTTCGGACATGTTTTCATAAGCAACGGCATCGGTTGCCGGATTGTAATCAGCCAGATTGCCCAGGAGATAGCGGAAGGTATTGCGGATTTTACGATACACATCGGAAAGCTGCTTCAGGATTTTCGGCGAGAGGCGGATATCACCCTGATAGTCAGCTGATGCAACCCAGAGGCGCATGACATCGGCACCGTATTTTTCGATGACTTCCTGCGGAGCAACCGTATTGCCCACAGATTTACTCATCTTGCGGCCTTCGCCATCGACGGTAAAGCCATGAGTCAGGACCTGACGATAAGGAGCGATGCCATTGATGGCAACGGAAGTCAGCAAGGAGCTGTTGAACCAGCCGCGATGCTGGTCAGACCCTTCAAGGTACATATCGACAGGATAACCGGAATCGGGGTCATTTTTCATGACGCCCTGATGCGTGCAGCCCGAATCGAACCAGACATCCATCGTGTCTTCTTCCTTGCGGAATTCTGTACCGCCGCAGTGCGGGCACTTATAGCCTTCGGGAAGAAGTTCTTTGACATCATGCATCCACCATGTGTTGGAGCCTTCTTCAGCAAACATTTTCTGCAGGTGAGTGATGGTTTCATCGTTGATGATGTGTTCGCCACAGTCCTTGCAATAGAAGATAGGGATAGGCACGCCCCAGACACGCTGACGGGAAATGCACCAATCACCGCGGTCGCGGATCATATTATAGATGCGGTCGTGGCCCCAGGACGGAATCCAGCGGACTTTGTCGATAGCATCGAGTGCTTCCTGACGGAATCCATCGACAGAAGCAAACCACTGTTCTGTCGCACGATAAATGATCGGCTGTTTGCAGCGCCAGCAGTGCGGATACTGATGACGGAACGTGCTCTTGGCAAAGAGGGCATTGATTTCCGCCAGTTTTTTGATGACCGGCACGTTGGAATCAAATACGAACTGGCCTTCAAAGCCGGGAACCTTATCGGTATAACGACCAGTTCCATCAACTGTGCCCAGCGGCTTCAGGCCCCAGGCAGCATATTTCATGCAGACATTGAAGTCGTCTTCGCCGTGGTCCGGAGCCGTATGGACGAGGCCGGTGCCGGCTTCCAGCGTGACATGATCACCCAGGATAATCGGCACTTTGCGATCTGCATAGAGCGGATGCTGGAATACGAGGCCTTCCAGCTGTTTCCCTTTCATGACATCCGGCAGTACTTCGTAGTCTTCTACTTTCCCGGCCTTCATGGTCGGTTCTACCAGATCTTTGGCCATGAGCAGATATTCATCACCAATCCGGACCCAGACGTAGTCGAATTCTTCGTTGGCGCTGATGGCAACGTTACAGGGAATAGTCCAGGGCGTTGTCGTCCAGATAAGGGCAAATACCTTTTCCGGATCGGCACCTTTCGGCATATGGCAATTGAGATCTACCGACTTAAATTTTACATAAATGGAGAAGGATTTATCGTCTTTATATTCAATTTCCGCTTCAGCCAGTGCCGTTTCACAATGAGGGCACCAGTATACGGTCTTCAGGCCTTTGTAGATATAGCCTTTCTTGGCCATTTCTCCAAATACACCGATCTGGGCGACTTCGACCGGCTTCTGCAATGTCAGGTACGGATGTTCCCAGTCACCGAGGACGCCAAAACGGATGAAATCTTTACGCTGCATATCGACGTTCTGAAGAGCGTATTCACGGCATTTGGCACGCAGGTCGAGCGGTGCGATTTCATGACGATTGAGTCCTGTATCCTTGATGACGGCATGTTCGATAGGCAGGCCGTGTGTATCCCAGCCGGGAATATATTTCGTATAATGACCAGTCTGGGTCTTGTATTTCAGGATGAAATCTTTCAGGCATTTATTTAACGCATGGCCGATGTGGAGTTTGCCATTGGCATAGGGAGGGCCATCGTGCAGGATGAACTTCTTGCAGCCTTGTCTCTTCTTCAAGCGTTTTTCATAGATTTTGTTTTCCTGCCAGAATTTGATCATATCTGGTTCGCGTTTTGGCAGATTGCCGCGCATAGGGAAATCGGTTTCTGGTAAATGAAGCGTTTTACCGTAATCCATTATATATCCTCCTTCAAAAGTAAAAAAATAACGTCTCCATCCCAAAGGGACGAAGACGTAATCACCGTGGTACCACCCTATTGACTGCTGTGCAGCCACTCTCATAGCACGATAACGGCGCTACCCGTCAGCCGGAACGCGGCTGCGGCTCCCAAGTGATCCGCCTGCAGACTCTCTTTCCCGGGCTCACACTATCCCCGGTTCGCTGTCAAGAAGTATCTGCAGACCGTCTTGTTCATTGCTTTTCCATATATCCGACATTTTAATAGGTTGTACCCCGTTTGTCAAGAGGTGAATGTATCATCCCTCTTTACTTCAGTACGAGCGATCCCGGTTCGAGAAGTGCCTGGAGTTCCTGATGCAGCGTTTCGTCAGGGGTAATCCAGTATTGTTCGTTGGTCA
The DNA here is from genome assembly GCA_900095875.1 of Caecibacter massiliensis. Taxonomy (GTDB): domain Bacteria; phylum Bacillota; class Negativicutes; order Veillonellales; family Megasphaeraceae; genus Megasphaera; species Megasphaera hexanoica. The sequence continues at coordinate 327,184 of LT608311.1, forward strand.
GTATGGTCTTGCGGCTTCCCATGAGATGGAAATAGACCTTGACCGGTCCCGGATATTTTTTCAGGACGGCGGCAATGGTCGAGCTCAGGTCGGTCCGTTCCAGATGGGCCGGGATTTTAATGAACAATTTCGTCCCTCCCCCCGGCTGCCACATAGCACCGGCATGAACGGCTGCACGGGGACTGGCCACGGGGGCACCTTCCTTCGCTTCTCCTAGTGGCGCAATACTTTCGGCAATGACCTGAGTACTTTCATCGTTAATATCCGCCCGCCCGGTGATGCGCACAGCCAGATCGGCCGCCGTCAGACTGCCATAACGCCCGTACGTCTTGGGAAATACGACGACGCTGACCGTATGGGTATAATCTTCCAGGGTCAGGATGGCCATCGTGTCTTTCCGCTTGGTCAGGACCTGCCGCCGGGCCGTAATCAGACCGCCAATTTCCATGACCCGTCCGTCGTACTGCTCCTTATGTTCCCCGTACAGGGCCGATAAGGGCGTCAGTTTATCCATGACATCGTGAAAGGCATCGAGGGGATGGCCGGAAAAGTAAAAGCCATCATACTCTTTTTCCATAGCCAGCCGCATTTCGATGGGATATTCCGGTACATCCGGATAAGTCAGTGACGATACCTGTTTTTCTTCTTCCATATCAAACAGACCCATCTGCCCTGAATCGCGTTCTTTCTGATAGAGCGAACCAAGGGCCATGGCCTGGTCGAGAACGGCCATGAGCTGGGACCGGCGCTTGCCAAACGAATCCATTGCCCCGCATTTGATGAGACTTTCCATGGCCCGTTTATTGACCACGTGGAAATCAACACGGCTGCAAAAATCTTCCAGTGACTGATAAGGACCGTCCTGCTCCCGCTTATTCACGATTTCCGTGATGGCGTTCTGGCCTACGCTCTTGACGCCGGAAAGGCCAAAACGGATGCTGTCTCCCTGTACGGAAAACATATAGACGCTGGCATTGACATCGGGGGACAGGACCGGCACACCATGGCGTTTGCATTCCTGGATATAATAACTGATTTTGCTGATATCATTGATGACACTGGTCATGGTGGCCGCCATGAATTCCGGGCGGTAATGAACTTTCAAATAGGCCGTCTGCCAGGCAATATAGGCATAGGCAGCCGAATGAGATTTGTTGAAGCCATAGCCGGCAAAATAGACCATGAGGTCGAATACTTTATTGGCAATATCATCAGGGATATGATTTTTCTGTGTGCCCGTCAGGAAATTCTTGCGCTGTGCCACCAGAATTTTTTCTTTTTTCTTGCCCATGGCACGGCGCAGGAGGTCGGCCTGTCCCAGGGTGAATCCGCCCATAGCGGAAGCAATCTGCATGACCTGTTCCTGATACAGGATGACACCGTACGTATCTTTCAGGATGGGTTCCAGCAGTGGATGGAGATAGGTCACCTTCGTTTCACCGTGACTTCGTTTGATGAAATCCGTTACCATGCCGCTTCCCAGAGGTCCTGGCCGGTACAGGGCCACGGTGGGGATCATGTCTTCAAAATGCGTCGGCGCCAGTTCCTTTACCAGGTTGGTTATGCCTTCTGATTCCATCTGGAATACGCCGGCCGTATCTCCTTCGGTGAGCAGTTTCCCTGTTTCCGGGTCGTCGAGGGGAATGGCATTGATATCGAGATCGATACCGCGGTTAGCCTTGATGAGCTTGATCGTATCGCCGATAACGGTCAGCGTACGCAGGCCGAGAAAGTCCATTTTCAGTAGTCCCAGTTCTTCGACGAGGTCTTTATCATACTGGGTTGTCAGATAGTGTTCTTTTGAGAACTGGACCGGTACATAGTCATCGACAGGAGCAGCGGAAATGACGACCCCGGCTGCGTGGGTAGACGAATGACGGGGCAGCCCTTCGAGGATTTTCCCATACGTTACGAGCTGATGCACCTGTTCGTCCGTTTCGTATTCACTGCGGAATTCCTTGCTTTCATCGAGTGCTTTATCGAGGGTAATGCCCAGTTCGGCCGGCACCATTTTGACGATGCGGTTTACCTCACTGAGAGGCATATCCATGACCCGACCTACATCGCGCAGGACGGCACGGGCTGCCAGTGTACCAAAGGTGATGATCTGGGCAACATGGTCCTGACCGTATTTCTGCGTAACGTAATCGATGACCTTGCTGCGGTTTTCATAGCAGAAATCCATATCGATATCGGGCATGGTGACCCGTTCCGGATTAAGGAATCGTTCAAAAAGGAGGTGATATTTGAGCGGATCCAGCCCGGTAATTCCCAGAAGATAGGCTACGACAGAACCGGCAGCTGAACCACGGCCGGGACCGACGGGAATGTTATGATCCCTGGCGAACTTGACATAGTCCCAGACGATTAGAAAATACGAGGGAAACCCCATGGTTTCAATGACGCCCAGTTCGTAATCGAGCCGTTTCCGCACTTCATCTGTCACGGGATGGTAGCGACCGGGCAATGCCTCTTCACAAAGTTTGCGCAAATAGGACGTATCGGTTTCGCCTTCCGGTACGGGAAATTTGGGCAGGTGCCGTTCATCGAAAGAAATCGTCACATTACATTTATCGGCAATTTCCAGGGTCGTATCGAGTGCTTCCGGCATATCGGCAAACAAAGCCGCCATTTCGTCGCCGTCTTTCATGTAAAATTCATCGTTGGAAAAACGGAAATGGCTGGGATCATCCAGCGTAGATCCGGTAGAAATGCAGAGTTTGACTTCCTGTGCCGGAGCATCGGTTTTGTAAATATAATGATAGTCGTTCGTCGCCACCAGTTTCAAACCGTACTCCCGGGCCCAGTCTTTGAAAACATGGCGCACCAGCTTTTCTTCCGGCAGTCCGTGATTCTGCACTTCCAGATAGAAGTCCTCTTTCCCGAATATGGACACCAGTTCTTCCAGCGCACGCCGCGCCCCCGCTTCGTTGCGATTGATGAGATCCTGCTGGATCTGGCCTTCAATGCATGCGCTGAGAGCGATGAGTCCCCTATGATAGGTTTTCAGCAAGTCATAGTCCACGCGGGGACGGTGATAATTATTTTCCCCGTCGATAAACCCTTTAGATACAATTTTTATTAAATTATGATAGCCTTCATTATTTTTAGCCAGCAGGATCAGGTGGCAAAGCCGTTCCTTTGCAGGATGGTCCATGCGGCTGCCCCGTGTCATGTAGACTTCACACCCCAGGATAGGTTTGATTCCCTGGGTCAGCGCTTCTTTGTACAGGTGGATGACGCCGTACATATTGCCATGGTCGGTAATTGCCACGGCCGGCATATCCAGTTCTTTAGCCCGGGAAACCATGTCAGGGATGCGGCACATGCCATCAAATAGGCTATACTGTGTATGTACATGGAGATGTACAAAAGGTCTCATATCATAAAATCTCCTTTTATCAGAAAAAACGCCCGGCCGGGCGTTTTACTCTTTAACGAATGTTTTTAAAATCCGTGGCAGGTATTTTCCACACAGCCAGATATCTTCATGATGATGCCGTGTCTGAGACCATTCATAAATCAGGGTGCGGATAATCATAAACAGATACTCCGTCGCTTCTTCTGCCGAAATCGTATCGTCGAATGTGCCAATGCTCTGGGCCACTTTAATGAAATTGAGCATATTATTGTAAAAATCGATGGATAAATAGCTGTGTTCCGTATCGTAGATATATTCAAAGGTCCGGTATACATTATAAGCGAAAGCTTCACCGGCATTGGCCCACAGATCCCCATACATGTCGATTTCCTTGAACAGATGCTGATAGGGTTTCCTGGCCTTCTGCACCACATCCTGCGACAGATTTGGCATGGGTGTCCGGGCAATGGAAATACATATCTGCAGCAGCAGGTCTTCTTTATTTTTAAAATGATAATATAAAGACCCGATGGGGAGCTTGGCTGCCGTACTGATTTCTTTCATGGAGGTCTTTTCATAACCGTTGTGAGAAAACAGGTTCTGGGCTACGTTCATAATATACTGGCGATTTGCTTCCGTCTGCAATTGTCGTTTTGTAATGTGTTTAACTGTCATAGATATCCTTTCCCGCTCTCCTGATATTTATTTATTATATTCTAGAATCAAATTTCGTGAATTGTCAAGAACTTTTTAAGAATATGACTCTATAATCTGATTGCAAAAAAACATGCAGCCCTGACGTATCAGGGCTGCATGCCGGGAGCGTATATGCTGCTGCGTATTACTTTCTGTCTGCCAATTCCTTGTAGGAATCGAGTCGGTCTTTCATATCTTTTTCCGTACGTTCGTAGAACTGTTCCGCCTGTTCCGGGAAGACTTTCTGCAACGATGCATACCGTACTTCGCCCAGGAGGAAGTCCTTCAGATCGCCCTTGGGATCTTTCGAATCCAGGGTGAAGCCGTTCTTGCCGGCTGCTTCTACATCCGGGTTATACCGGTAGAGGTGCCAGTATCCGTTCTGTACGGCTTTCTTTGCTTCTATCTGGCTGAAGCCCATGCCCTTCTTGATGCCGTGGTTGATACACGGTGCATAGGCGATAATCAGGCTCGGTCCTTTATAGGCTTCGGCTTCCTTGATAGCCTTGATGCACTGGTTCATGTCAGCACCGAGGGCTACCTGGGCAACGTAGACATAGCCATAGGTCATAGCCATGCGGCCTAAGTCCTTCTTCTTCGTCCGTTTGCCGCCAGCTGCGAATTTCGCAATGGCACTGGTCGGCGTCGCTTTCGACGACTGGCCGCCTGTATTGGAGTAGACTTCTGTATCCATGACCAGGACATTGACATCTTCATCCTGGGCCAGGACGTGATCCAGGCCGCCGTAGCCGATATCATAGGCCCAGCCGTCGCCGCCGAAGATCCACTGACTGCGTTTTACCAGATAGTCGCGGCGGTCATAAATCCGTCTGCATACCGGGCAGCTGTCCTTTACCCCTTCCAGTGCGGCCGTAACCTTGTCGGCCCGTTCCCGTGTACCTTCTGTGTCATCGCGGTGATCATACCAGTCCTGCAGGACCGCTTTCACATCAGCCGGTGTCTGGTCGTTGGCCAGTACTTCCGCTACGTCCATGGCTACCTTTTCCCGTACCTGGCGGACGCCGAGGTACATGCCCAGGCCGTATTCAGCATTATCTTCAAAGAGGCTGTTGCCCCATGCCGGGCCGTGGCCGTCGGCATTGGTCGTGTACGGTGTAGACGGTACGCTGTCGGCCCATACGCAGGAGCAGCCCGTCGCGTTGGCAATCATCATGCGGTCGCCGAAGAGCTGGGTGACCAGTTTGGCATAGGGTGTTTCCCCACAGCCGGCGCAGGCACCGGAGAATTCCAGCAGCGGCTGTTCGAACTGGCTGCCTTTGACGGTAAACTTGTTCATCGGGTTGGCTTTCCGGCTGACACTCATGGCATAATCCCACAGAGGAGCTTTCTGTTCCTGTGTGCTGAACGGTTTCATGACCAGGGCCTTTTCTTTTGCCGGGCATACCTGGGCACAGCTGCCACAGCCGAGGCAGTCCATGACGGATACCTGCATGGTAAAGTGCAGGCCCTGGGCGCCCGTTGCCGGACGGGAGACAAAACCTTCCGGTGCGGCTGCCACTTCTTCGTCCGTTGTCAGGACAGGACGGATAGCGGCATGAGGACATACCATGGCGCACTGGTTGCACTGCAGGCAGTTTTCTACCTGCCATTCCGGTACATTGATAGCTACGCCGCGTTTTTCATAGGCGGCTGTTCCCTGCGGGAAGGCGCCGTCTTCCAGACCGAGGAATGCACTGACCGGCAGGCTGTCCCCTTCCTGGGCATTGATCGGCTTCTGCAGTTTCGTGATGAATTCCGGTACGTCTTTCTGCGCTTCCGGTGCATCGGTCGCATCGGCCCAGGCTGCAGGGATATCGATCTTCACAATCTGCGATACGCCTTGGTCGATAGCGGCGTTGTTCATATCGACGACTTTCTGGCCTTTCTTGCCATAGTTGGTGACAACGGCGTCTTTCAGATATTTCACGGCATCTTCAACGGGGATGATATCGGCCAGTTTGAAGAATGCCGACTGCATGATCATGTTGAACCGGCCGCCCAATCCGATGTCCTGGGCAATCTTGACAGCATTGATCGTGTAGAACTGGATATGTTTCTGTGCCAGGGTCCGTTTCATCGATGCCGGCAGGTTCTGTTCCAGTTCGGCTGCATCCCAGATGGTGTTCAGCAGGAACGTGCCGCCGTCTTTGATACCGGCCAGTACGTCGTATTTGTGTACATACGTCTGCTGCGAGCACGATACGAAGTTGGCTTTATTGATCAGATAGGAAGACGTAATCGGTGTCTTGCCAAAGCGCAGGTGGGATACGGTGATACCGCCGGATTTCTTCGAGTCGTAGGCAAAGTATGCCTGGGCATACATGTTGGTGTGGTTGCCGATGATCTTGACAGCCGACTTGTTGGCGCCGACCGTACCATCACTGCCGAGGCCCCAGAACTTGCAGGCCGTCGTACCAGCCGGTGTCGTATCGATGTCCTTGGTGACCGGCAGGGACGTATTGGTCACGTCGTCTGTAATAGCAACGGTGAAATGGTCTTTCGGCGTATCCTGTTTCAGGTTTTCGAAGACGCTGAGGATATGGGTCGGTGTCGTATCCTTGCCGCCGAGGCCGGCACGGCCGCCTACGATGAGCGGTGCGTTTTCTACGCCGCTGTAGGCCTGGGTGACATCGAGATAGAGCGGTTCTGCCAGGGAGCCCTGTTCCTTCGTGCGGTCCAGGACGGCGATCTTCCGGACCGTTTCCGGGATATATTTGAAGAAGTATTTGAGCGAGAACGGGCGATAGAGATGGACCGAAAGGAGGCCTGTCTTTTCTCCGTGGGCGTTGAGGTAATCCACCGTTTCCTTCGTCGCATCACACAGGGAGCCCATGGCGATGATCATGCGGTCGGCATCAGGCGCACCGTAGTAGGTGAAGGGGTGGTATTCCCGGCCGGTCAGTTCCGATACTTTTTCCATGTATTCTTCTACGATGTCCGGCAGGGCCTGGTAATAACGGTTCTGTACTTCCTGCTGCTGGAAGTATATATCGCTGTTTTCCAGGGAGCCTTTCAGCGTCGGATGGTCCGGGGACGAGCCGCGGTCGCGGAATTTCTTCAAGGCATCCTGGTCTACGAGTTTTGCCAGGTCGTCGTAATCCCAGGCTTCGATTTTCTGGATTTCATGGGATGTACGGAAGCCGTCGAAGAAGTTGAGGAACGGCACGCTGCCTTTGATAGCCGAAAGATGAGCAACAGCAGCCAGGTCCATGACTTCCTGTACGCTGGCTTCTGCGAGCATGGCAAAGCCGGTCTGACGGCAGGCCATGACATCGCGCTGGTCACCGAAGATAGACATGGTATTGGTGGCCAGAGCACGTGCTGCGACGTGGAAGACGCCCGGCAGGAGTTCGCCGGCAATCTTGTACATATTGGGAATCATAAGCAGCAGGCCCTGGGAAGCCGTATAAGTCGTGGTCAGGGCACCGGACACGAGAGACCCGTGTACAGCACCGGCAGCGCCGCCTTCGGCCTGCATTTCCTGGATTTTAACAACCTGGCCGAACATGTTCTTGACGCCCTGGGTTGCCCATTCATCCATTTTTTCTGCCATAGTCGAGCTCGGCGTAATCGGATAAATAGCTGCTACATCGGTAAATACATAGGACACATAGGCGGCAGCCGTGTTGCCGTCCATGGTCATCATTTTCTTACCCATCATAAAAACCCCCATTCTCAAATCACTAATAAATGTAGAACTTGGTTCAAGTATAGTATATCCACTGGGAAAGTTCAATATAAAGGTTTGTACCTTGCACAATAGATATCGCATTGCAACACCTATGCATACTGGTTATATATGCATATAGCTAATTTATATAGTTAAACGTTTAAAATACCGGTATACCGGTATTTCTCGTGTAGGGATACATAAAAAACATACAAGCTCTTAAAAGCCAAAAAACGGTCACATTAAGCCAAACGTGCTTAATGTGACCGCTCATGTGTCGAGTTGGAGGTTTGTGTTTTCTATAGGATTTAAAATGTAAGCTCATCACCCATGCAGGTCTTCTGCGACATCGACAGACCCTGTCACTTTTTCTGGAAGGATAAACGACAAGGCAATGGCGACGCCACCCGGCACGATCCATCCCAGTCCACTCGTACCCAGGGGCAGATACGAAAGCATCTGGCCGGCCATTTCCAGATGGGCAAACTGATGGAGAATGTCAATGACGGCACAGACAGCCGCCGCTGCGACAGCCAGACGCATGCCAATACGGGAAAGGCTGATAAATTTATTGACGATAATCAGAAGGACGACCGTAATCGCCATAGGATACACAAACAGCAGGAGCGGCAATGTCACCTGAATAATCTGGTTCAGCCCCAGATTGGCTGCTGCAAAGCTGAATAGTGTAATAATCGTGACATACGCCTTATAAGATAACCGGGGAAACTCGCTGGCAAAAAATTCTGACACAGCGGCAATGAGGCCGACCGACGTAGTAAAACAAGTAATGGCGACCATGACCGCCAGGAACCAGACGCCTACAGGGCCGAACACGCTGTAGGAAGCCTGGGTCAGCACATACGCCCCAAGGTTGACTGCCGGATTCTGATACACCGATTCCGGAATAGGAAAATGATTTCCCAGAAGCCCCAGCCCCAGATAAAGGGCCGCCATAAGGATAGCAACCGAAGCTCCTGCCGCCCACACACTGATATAATATTCACGCTGGGAGGAAAATCCCATCTGACGCAGTGTCTGCAGGGCAATGATACAAAAAGCAAAAGCAGCAATCGTATCGACTGTATTATACCCTTCTATAAAACCACTGCCAAAAGCAGAAATGGCATAATTTCCGGCCGGTGCGGTCAGTTCTGTCGTCGTAAAAGCAGAAAGGCCCAGCACAAAGAGCGCAACAATCATAACGGCAAAGAGAGGCGTCAGTATCTTGCCAATGCGGGAGAGAAGTTTTGATGGCGTAATAGAAAGCCACCAGGCCAGAGCAAAATACAATGCCGTATATACCGCCAGCTGCAGCGTGCCATCACCGGCCAGAGGCAGAATGCCCACAGAAAAAGAGGTAGCTGCCGTACGGGGAATAGCCATCAGTGGTCCGATAGCCAGATAAATGAGAGTCAGCAACACCAGGGAAAACAATGGAGATATCTTTTTATTCATTTCCGCACGGAAACCGCCGGGGTTGAACGTCCCCATGATGAGGGACACGACGGGCATGCCGACACCGGAAATAATAAACCCGATAATTGCCGGCCAGAATAAAGGCCCGGCCTGAAATCCAAGGGACGGGGGGAATATCAGATTACCTGCCCCAAAGGTCATGCCAAAAATCAGCAGACCAATCTGCATACCTTTTTTTACCATTTTATAATAGCTCCTTCATGAATTTACCGAAAAACGTTACAAATTACGACACACTCAGTATATACCGTAAATTGTAAACAGGAAAATAGTCGATTTTTATCATAATCTATTTATAATTTCTATACTTTAAAATAAACCGGCTATTATTTGGCACATCAATAATGCCACGATGAAAAAAGGAGAAAACGGAAAAAATCAAAGAATTAAGACAATCGGTTATTTCCATTTTTCTCATGGTATTTTCTATATGTATTTTTTATATCCAATATGCGTTTTCATAATACATATTAGTATCCTGACACGGGACAATTCGCCTGTACGGGCAAATTTCCGATGCCGATTCTCTCTTCTGGCTCAGCCTCTCTTCCATAGCATCGACTGTTTGTCCGGAAAAATTCACATGCAGTCTGCAGAATCAGCAGGGCAAAACAGATGCTTTATGATATAATGGTTTGAAAAGACATGAGAAAGAAGTTGAATAGGATGAAAATAATTGACGCCCATTTCCATTTTGCTGATTTTCCCGGTTTTAATGAACTGGCCATCGCCGCCGGTCATGAAAACACGGCAGAACATCTGGAAAAAGAATACAAACGCCTGGGCATCATCTGCGGTATCGTCATGGGTAATAAAACGTTGTCATTAGAGGGACATCACTATCCGTCCTTTATGCGTTATTGCATCGGTCTGGACCGCTTTGCCATTGAAGAAGATCACGAAAGACAGTTATCGCTCGTTGAAGCACACCTGAAACGCTCCGACTGTGTCGGCCTTAAACTGTATCCGGGATATAACCACTTTTATGTCTATGATAAAAAAATGGACCCGTTTTTTGCACTGGCTGCCAAATACCATAAACCCGTCGCAATCCACACGGGCCTCACGGCGACAAATGACGCTCTTTTAAAATACAGCCATCCCTTTACACTGGACGAGGCGGCTGTCCGTCATCCCGATGTACAGCTCGTCATGTGCCACATCGGCAATCCGCTGCTGGAAAGTGCCATTGCCGTATTGGAAAAGAACCAGAACGTCGCCGTCGATCTTTCCGGCCTTCTGGAAGGACGAATCGGCGATATGGACCGTTTCCTGAAGGAAAATCACTGGTACATCGATACGCTCAAAGGCTGGCTCGTCTATCTTCATGCCTGGGACCGCGTACTTTTCGGTACAGACTGGCCCCTGCCCAACCTGGATGAATACATCACCCTTACCAAAGCCATCGTACCGGAACCGTACTGGGAAAACGTATTCTGGAAAAATGCCGCCCGTATCTATCATCTCGAACAATTCATCGACTGATAACTACCTGTTGTACTCACCCCATAAAAAAGGGCATAGCATGACGGTTTCTGCCATCACGCTATGTCCTTTCATATATCTATCCGTGTATCTGTTCGTTCTTATAAGCTCTTTGCAGCCTTTACAATATCGTCAGCGGTAAGACCATATTTCTTGAGCAGGTCTGCGGAAGATCCCGATTCGCCAAACGTATCCTGGATGCCGACAAAGGCTTGTTTTGTCGGGCAGTTTCTGGCCAGAGTTTCTGCAACGGCCGAACCGAGACCACCCATGACGGTCGCTTCTTCTGCCGTAACGACTTTGCCTGTCTTCCTGGCTACATCAATGATAAGCTGTTCATCGAGCGGTTTAATCGTATGGATATTGACAACTGCCGCCTGGATGCCTTCCTTAGCCAATGTTTCTGCCGCTTCCAGCGCCTTGCCAACCATGATGCCCGTTGCAATGATGGCTACATCGCTGCCATCGCGCAGGACTTCACCTTTTCCCCACTGGAATTTGTAATCATCACCGTGGATGTCATCGACGGCAGCACGGCCGAGGCGGATATATACAGGACCGACGTATTCTACAGCGGCTTTGACTGCTTCTTCCGCTTCTTTGGCATCGGCCGGATTGATGACCGTCATGTTCGGCAGCGTCCGCATGAGGGAAATATCCTCTATGGCCTGATGGGTACCGCCATCTTCCCCGACAGTAAGACCGGCATGGGTAGCACAGATTTTAACGTTCAGATTCGGGTAGCAGATGGAATTGCGGATGATTTCAAATGCCCGGCCCGTAGCAAATACTGCAAAGGTACTGGCAATAGGAATCCGGCCGGCGGCAGCAAATCCAGCAGCCGTCCCCATCAGATCCTGTTCGGAAATCCCCATATCAAAATACCGTTCCGGAGCAACGGTCTTAAAATTATTCGATTTTGTCGCAGCGCCCAAATCGGCTTCCAGGACGACGACTTTCGGGTTTTTGTAGATTTCAGTCTTGAGAATATTGCCATATGCGGCACGAGTAGCTGTCCCCATTATGCTTCGCCTCCCAGTTCGTTTAATGCCTGCGCACACTGTTCCTGATTCGGAGCCTTACCGTGCCAGCCAACCTGATTTTCCATGAACGATACGCCTTTGCCCTTAATGGTTTCGGCAATGATTGCCGTCGGACGGCCTTTCGTTTCTTTTGCCAGGGTAATAGCAGCCCGGATGGAATCATAGTCATGGCCGTCAATAGCGATGACATTCCAGCCGAATGCACGGAATTTGGCATCAATCGGATTGACATTCATGACTTCATCGTTGCTGCCATCGATCTGCAGCCCGTTGTGGTTGACGAAGAGTGTCAGATTGTCCAGCTTATACTGGGCCGAAGACATGGCGGCTTCCCAGATCATACCTTCCTGGATTTCCCCGTCGCCACACATGACATAGACGCGCCAGTCCGCCTGGTCCAGTTTGGCTGTCAGAGCCATGCCATTAGCTGCAGAAAGGCCCTGTCCCAAAGAACCGGTAGACATATCTACGCCGGGAGTATGTTTCATATCAGGATGCCCCTGGAGCATGGCGCCGCACTTGCGCAGATGCCACAGTTCTTCTTCCGGGAAATATCCCCGTTCTACCAGTGTCCCATATAAGGCAGGTGCACAATGGCCTTCTGAAAGGACAAACCGATCCCGGTCTGCCATTTTCGGATTTTTAGGATCGATGTGCATGACTTCGAAATAGAGGACCTGTAACATATCTGTAATAGAAAGAGATCCGCCGGGATGACCCGAGCCGGCTTCTGTCAGCATCTTGACGATGTTTTTGCGCACATGGCACGCATGCTGCGCCAGTTCTTCATTTTTCATATGAATTACTCTCCTATCGTAAATATAATAGTAGCTGTATATATTATTCTATCATCAAACGGCTATCAGGGCTAGTATAAATCATTGTTTTATCTATACTGTCCATCAATGGATTTCCAATATGACGCCGTCCTGGAAATCATCGTCTTCGGGAGCTTCATCTCCCCCAAGCATGATACAGCCCGGCCGGTCAGGCACATCCGAAGCTTTGAAACAAAGCGTGCAGTGTCCCAGTTCTTCCATAGTCTGATTGACGCTGTCCCCTACGGCGGTCACATCATATACTTTTTCTCCCAAAAGGACCGTATCGCCCGGCCCGATAGGTGCCAGCAGTTTTTGTGACTGGTGCAGGACGGCTATTTCTGCCAGTTCTGCCGGTACGGTTTCATCGAAAAGAATGATGAATGGCACATCTTCTTTTAAAAAGTGAAGCGCATCACTGCCGACACGCGTTATAACGCTGTGGTATTTCAAGTAAGTTCCTCCCTGGTATGAATATCTTAGTCCTGTAAAACAGACATTTCATTATAGCCCACTTCAGAATCTAATACAAGCCGATACTGGCTGCATAAGCAATCAGAACGGAAAGCGGGCCCGTAATGACCCGTGAATAAAGAACAGCCGGCACCCCCAGTTCAATCGTGTCGGGATCGGCTTCTCCCAGACTGAGGCCGACGGGCACAAAATCTGCCCCTACCTGGGCATCAATGGCAAACAATGCTGGCAGTGCATATTGCACGGGGATGTTGCCCAGTGCGATCTGAGCCCCGACGAGTGTCCCCACCACCTGGGCAATGACGGCACCGGGTCCAAGAATCGGGGAAATAAAAGGGATGGCACAGATAAAGGAAATGACCAGCATCCCCGGCAGGGTACCGGCAACGGGGGAAATCGTATTGGCAATGACCGTTCCGATTCCGCTGGCATTGATGATGCCCAGGATCATGCTGACAAAGGCCATGAACGGCAGGATATTTTTGATGACCACATCGATGGTTTCCCTGCCGGCAGCGTAAAATTTATTGACAATCTGACCGATGCTGATTCCGATACGGGTGATGATATTCCGCTTCTGACCTGCCCGGGCCGCATCAATTTTCCGCTTCAGATCTTCTCTCTTGTGGACGGCATCGACATCTTCCGTACGGAGCAGGGCCGCCTGAACCGACGATTCATCGGCATAATCCAGATTTGTTTCCTTGACATCCGATACATACAGTTCCGGTGTCATGAATCGTGCCAATGCTCCTGATTTTCCGACAGGAAGGACATTGATAGTCAGGATATTTTTGCGGGGATAGACACCGCATCTCGCCGTGCCACCGCAGTCGATGACGACGGCCAGTATTTCACTTTCCGGTATGGCATGGGAAAATCCATCTACGGCTTCGCCACCACACATATCGGCAATTTTGACAGCCAGAGGATGAATCCCTCCCCCGGTAATGCTGACGATTTTATGCTTTTCTTCTGTCGGTACCAGCGTCAGCGGGCCTCCCCAGCCGCCACTGCCACGGCGTACAATGACTGGTTTATACATGATCTGCCTCCTGTGTTTTCCGTCGTCCATCGCGTGCTTTCAAATACAGGTATATCTTTTCCGTAATCAGGCCGCGCAAAAAGATGATGATAATCCCGACCAGAAAATAGCGCACGGCCAGTTCGCCCAATTCATAGCCCAGGGCCTGTACACCGGCGGCAATCCCCATATAGACAAACAGTTCGCTGCCATTTGCGTGAGGAAACAGTCCTGTCACCGGATGAACAAAACTGACAGCCGCATCATAAAAGGCCGGTTTATACTTTTCTTCAACAAATTGCCCGAAGGTAAAACACATAGGACTGCCCATAAAGATAATAGCCAGGACCGGGACGACGGTATAACGGGTCAGCGTATATTTTGTCGCCTTTTTGGCCACGTGATAAAACCGTTCCTCCCCGATAATCTTGATTAATGAATTAACGGCCGTCATGAGGACGATGATCAACGGAATAATACCTGTGACAAAAGCCGTAAACGTGTCTCCGCCCGCCTTAAAAAGAGCCATAAATCCATTAGCTATAGCTGCTATCGTTTCCACTCACTGTTCCTCCTCTTCATGTATGAATGCTGCTATTCCTCTGGCGCAGGATTCATCGGTAATCAGTACATTTATAAATCCGCCACGCAACGCTCCCAGTACGGCTTTTATCTTGCTCCTGCCGCCGGCAATGGCAATGCGCCGTGGTACGTGCTTCAAATCCTGCAGCTGCAGTCCGGCCACTCGTTCATTATATGATTCATACGGTGCCGTCTGTCCATCCTGGTCGAAATACTGCAGAGAAATATCCCCTACGGCACCAGCAGCAGAAAACGCTTCCAGTGTATGGATATCTACATAATTCAGGCGTACTGCCGTAGACCGGCTGCTATCCAGAGTGCCGATACCAAAAACGGCGGCTTCCAGGCGGTCGTATAAATCAAATACGGGACGCACGGCCCTTTCTTTGCGGAACCCGGCCAGAACTGCCGGATCAGTAAAGATAGCCGGCGAATAGAGCTGCAGCCGCTCCCCGCCAAAACGCCGTGCGAATTCACCCGTGAGAAAATTGGCATGGGTTTCACTCCCTTCGCCGATACCTCCCACCAGGGGAACAAAGGTACAATGGACCGGTTCCAAATTCCCGCACTCTGCTTTTATCGTCTGCAGCAGTGTCCATCCCATAGAAATCCCAACGTAATCGCCGTTGTGCAGCACCCGTGCCAGATAGGATAAAGCCGCACTTCCCAGGGCGCTGCAGCCAACTTCCGCTCCGCTCTGTGCTGGACTGTCACAAACCACGATGGCTTCTTTCAGGGAAAAAGCCTCTTCGAGCTGCCGTTCCAGTTGTCCATAGGCCGTAGCATCGGGATTGACTATTTCAATGCGTACAATGCCCAGTTCCCGTCCTGATTTCAGCATCCGCGATACCGATGGCCGGGATACGCCGAAGATGTCACAAATTTCCTGCTGACTCTTTTCCTGGCGGTAATACAAATCACAACATTTATATATCAGACGTGGATCATCTACTAACTTTTTCATTTGTTCAATACCTTTCCAAATGTAAACGAAACAACTATATTATACGGATAAACGCCCGGCCTGTCCAGTCTTTTTTTCTTCCCCTCTTGTCAGCAGTCGTCATGAAAGGTATAGTAAATAAAGAACAAGAATACTAATTTTTTTGTGAAAGGACACACCATGTTACCTTATACGCTTATGACTTGTGATATGGATGGCACCCTTCTCAGTGATGATGCCACCATCTGTACGCGCAATATCCAGACAATACGCCGGGCTATCGGGGAGGGGCTTCATTTCGTTCCCTGTACAGGCCGGGGTTTTGAATCGTTGAATCACATCCAGGAAACACTGGGCATATATCAAAAGCCAGGTGAATATGTCATTTCCTATAACGGAGCCCTTATTACGGAAAACAGTCATAATGACATTCTCTATGAAGACGGGCTTCCCTGGGATATTGCCAGCGCTCTTTACGACTTTGGCGTAGCTCACCATATCACCATGCATATCTACCCCTATGGCAAGGTATATTTGTATAATTACGTTCCCTTTGAACGGGCATTCCTCGAAGGGCGCATGCCCAACATAGAAACATTTGAACCATCCCTCGATTTTCTCAAAGGGCAGACAGTCTATAAAATCGTCTATATGGATCCGGATCTTCCGACACTCAACCGATACCGACAGCAGCTCGGCTCTCTCCTCGACGACGTGACAGTCAGCTACTCCAGTGACCGGTACATCGAATTCAACCATAAAAACGTCACGAAAGGAACGGCCCTGCGGAAACTGGCAGGACTGCTTCATATTCCCATCAGCCAGACGCTGGCTATTGGCGATAATATCAACGACACGGAAATGCTGAAAGCCGCGTCTTTCAGCGTCGGCGTCCACAATCTGAACGAAGCCATCCGGCCGTACTGCAACGTCGTCACAGAAGCTACCAATAACGAAGGTGCCGTCGCAGAAGCCATCGAACGATTTATTTTGAAACAATAGCAAAAACGGAGCTTACCATGAAAAAAGTACCATCATGGCAAGCTCCGTTTTTTGTTCGAATTTTCTATATACATTATCATTGCAGGTCAAGGATCATTTCCACTGTCTCCAGCTCCACAGAGGCTGAAGATACAGATAGACCGCAGCAGCCAGACTGGATACGGGAGCCGATACAGCTGCCAGTGGTACCGCTGCGGCTATGCACCAGGGAATGAGGGCTGCACTGACAATGACCGTATCTTCCAAAGCCAGCATCATGTCTTCCTTATCCTGTACCAGGTCCTGACAGATTTGCTCAGTCAGGATGACGGCCAGCGTCTGGGCGCAGGAAACCATACTGATAAAAAAGGACACAATCCAGATGCATCCAAAGGGATTGAGCCATTTTTTCAGCACCATCACACCGTGCCGGATTCCCAGGAGCAGTCCCGTACGTTCAAACAAACCGGCGTAGGTTGCCGACAGGCCAATAATGGCAATGGAAGGAAGCATCGACAATACGCCACCACCGTCGAGAAGCGCCGCCAGTGCCGGTTCGGGACAACGATATCCCGTAAGGAGCATAGGGAGGAGATCAGCCACCGCCATATGCTGGAGCGTCACGGTCAGGACAAAGGCGACGAAAATACTTAGTCCCATCGTTTTGCGCACATCCATCTGCAACAGAGAACACACAATAATCAGTATCGCCGGTATGAGCGTCAGCCAGTGCAGCTGGAACGATGAAGAAAATAAATGCCATACGTCCAGCCCCATCCCTGCACTGCTTCCGGAATGCCATCCTGCCAGTCCATAGATGACGCAGGACAGGACAAACGGTATTATAGCACGGCGTGCCATGAGCACGAGATTATGAAAGAAGTCCGTATGCGTCACGGCAGCTACCAAAAGGGCACTCGTCGAAAGGGGCGAACAGCGGTCGCCAAAAAAAGCCCCGCTCATGATGGCGCCCCCGGTCCATACCGGACTGGCTCCCAGGAAATTGGCTACAGACATACAGATGACCCCCATGGTAGCGGCCGTGCCAAATGCCGTCCCGGTGAGACAGGAAATACAGCAGTTCAGCACAAAGGTCATGACGAAGAACACTTCCGGCCGGATCATATTTCCTGCCAGCGATACAATCATGGGAATCGTGCCACCGGCCCGCCAGACCGTCGTCAGCATGCCAATCAGTACCATAACCATCAGAATGGTACTGACCGTTTTCAAGCCGCGTAAGGAATTTTGCCACAACTCTCCGGCAGGGATATGACGCCATAGGCCATAGGAAAAAAAGAATATATATCCTGCCGCCAGTGCCCAGACAACAGAAAAATGAAATATTACACAAAAAATCAGGGATACTACAAATAGTCCCAGTACCAGCCACGCCACGTAAAACACCTTCTTCAGTAAAATCCCCCACGCCTCATGAACCTGATTTTTCTGAATCGCGTCGCAGCTTATCCAGGACCTGGGCTTTTAAATCCTGCACAGCTTCTTTCAGCCACGTCTCACGCTGTGTTTCATCACCCAGACATTCCAGCGCTTTTGGAATGGCCTTGCCAAAAAGGATCTGTTCCGTCTGATAACTGCGGTACACGCCGAGCTTGCAGGCATTGGCAAAATGTTCGCAATTATGAAACAGCAGGTCATATTTTTTATTGCCAATACAGGCCCTGGCAAAGGCAATGGTTTCAGGGACCGGGCAAAGTTGTTCCTGTTCTTTCTCCGTATACTGCCGCACTTCAATGATGCCACCCTGACGAAACTCTTCCAGAGAAGTCGCCCTGATTTCCGTGTCCCACCAGTCAATGGGATTATAGTCATCATCTCCGGCAAAAGCGATGACTTCCTCATCGCTGACATAAATCCCGTGATGATAATACAATCCGCCCAGCCGGCGTACGCGTATATGATCTCCCTGCCGGGGAATCTGTATTTCCCAATGCTCCGGTGATCCATCATCGGTGAGCAGTGATACAATCGAATTCAAATCAATAGCCATAATGCCGTCTCCCTGCGTTTATGTTTTCTGGCATTATTCTACTATGATTTGTCCATTTTTCCAACTGTCTTTTTCACAGCTTCTGCCGGATTGGTAAGCCCGGGAACGGCCCCGGCAGAAACGGCCCAGATATATATACTGGCCACCGTACCATAAGGGGAATACCGTTTCTGATACCGGCAGAACAGGTCTTTGGTGATGTTCCGGTGCCGGTATATCATGCGCAGGCCCCGTAATATGGCAAGGTCCCCATAGTTCAGCACATCGGTCCGCTCCAGGCAATGGATGAGCAGCATTTCCGCCGTCCACTGGCCGATACCCGGCAGCTGGCAAAGAGTCTGGCAAAACAGGTTATCCGGCATAGCTGATATGGTCTCTGCCCGGATCCGCCCTGACACGAATTCACGGGATATTCCCTGTGTATGCTAAAAAGCAATAAAATTGTCTCACATTTTATCAATAGTGACAAAACTGGCTATAATCAACATACTATAAATCATTGTATTAATCACGATTGCCTACATTTAACCACATTTAACCAGTTATTTTTGACGATTTTTTGACGGCAGGAACGATAAAGGGCACACCATCCATTACGGACAGTGTGCCTTCTTTTTAGTCTCCCAGTTTGAGTACAGCTTTCTTTGCAATCCCACGCATCTTGACTTTCCTGGTATCAATCTGCATCCGCTTTTCTTCTGCACTCATCTTTGGATTATCCTGTATGTCACGTATTTCCTTATTAAGCTTTGATACGGTTTTCATTGCCGTGCGCACCTGCGCTAATTCCGTTGGTACTTTTGCGCCTTTCTTACCTTTCTGGAATGCATAGCTATCACTCCGTTTGTAATCGATTTCCATCTGGTCCGACAAATCATACAGCCGGTCTACATATTCCGACCGCTGACTATCGTCGTTTCTGACAAAACTGCCAATGACGGGTAATTCATACCAATATTTAGCGGGTTCAGTCGGGCGGTCCTTACCGCGCAATGATTCAATTGGCTTATCCAATGTTTTGGCCAACGTACGTCCCATACTGATAAACCATACGGAAGAATGATGTACTTAATAGTTGCCCATATAGCCCGTTTCGGATTTTCCTTGAACGTACGGATGAATTTATCAATACCCTGAATAGAAGCGTTTAAAAATGGGATGTAGCGGTTAATTTTTTCCCTACACTGCCATGTCGTGAGAAGTTGATAGATACTTCCCTTGCGGCATACCCGGCTTCTTTGTCCGTTGCGCCTTTCTTTCTGGCTTTCAGAAATTCCCCTGCCCGGGTGCCCTGTTCAATCAATTCGCCGACGTTATTGTATTTGTGTGCTGTAGCACTCAGGAACCACATGGCCTGTCTAATACCAAACGGGTACTTTTTGATATTCTTCCGTAACTTTTTCTTGAAATCCTGCGCCCCCGGATATCATTGCGGATATATGTATCCATCGGTACGCCCTGCGCATAAAAATCAGCTTTAAACTGCTTGTCATGAGTCAGTTTCCACATCCCCCGGAAGCTGTCAACCAATGGAGTAAATCCATATTTACTATTTATGCCAGCCGTTACGGTATCACGAATGAAGTTTCTCATCATGAAGCTTGGCGTATTTGTTGCGCCAAAACGAAGTGCATCCGTAAATTTGCCAAATAGGTTTGACATAAATGCTGCGCTATTGGTATCCATCTGCGTAATGGATTCATACAGTTCCGGCGTTGTCCGGTACACTACTTTTTTGCCGGCCTTAATTACCGTAAATGCACATCTCTGTCTATCGGCCCCGGTAAGAGTTGGGTCGCGAACAATGCCATTGCCCAGCCCGCCATGGTCTACCGCACATTGAACCATGATTTTAGCCACATTATTCCGTTCACATTTGCTAATCAGGACCGTTGTCATGTTAATCATGGAGTCAACCGGATTGATGACAGGCCGGCTACTACCACCAGATAGAGATTTGATACCAGATGTCTGATTGATGAATCCCCTGCCCGTATTTTATTCTTGATTGCACCTTTATATACCTTATTAAGCGCCTTGAGGTTTGCAACGCGGTTATCTCCATCAAGCAACATGAATGCTCGGGCAGATGCCACGCTATTGCACATAAGGGCACGTTTATGCGGGTCTTTTTCGTCCGCAATCTTTGCTCCTGTTTCCAGTTCCAGGGCTTTAGTCAACTGCCCGATCGGGTCAGTTTCATCAACCATCTTCGCATACAGGTGAAGCAGTCTCTTTTTCATCTGCTCTTTCCATGTAAGTTGAGAATCTGGCTTCCCGTTGCTGATACCAGCGGCGGCAGACAATAACGGATTCTGCCGTACTCTCTGGTCCTGCAACGCAAGGACTTTTTCGACACCAGCTTTTTCTTTAGGCATACCGTCAAGAGCTTTCTCGAATAAGTCGTAATACTGGGGATACGTTTCTTTAGCACGTCCGTTATCAAGGAAATAGAGCCGGCCAAAATTCCGTACGCCTTCTTGTCTTGCCTGGGAATGGCTGATATCAGTCGGAACTTTGCTCTTGTACTTCTTGGCGTTACGTTGTTCCATTTGACGGTCTTCAATGATATCTTTGGTCAGTTCTATATTGGCCCCCTTGATTTCTCCAATGCTGTCAATGTGAAGCGCAATGGCAGAGCCGATATCACCAACGTCAAAACTTCCGGGAACAAATCCGGCCCGTTGGCGTGCGTCATAGTGGTATTTGGCCGGCGATTTTTCTCCTACCTTCGACTTGGTATAGATAGGCACAATTTTACGGGCTTCCGTAAGAATATCATTCAAGGTAACCGCGGTATTTTCTGCATCCTGTTCCGCCTTTTCTCTGGCTTCCTCTGCGGCATCTTTGGGCTTAGTAACGGAATATCGGCGTCCACTGTTCTGTCCGTTCGCATTCCGTTCCCAGACTTCGCCGGATTCAATCTTGCGGAATACGTTATGTACGTTCTCTGCTCCCGTGAGTATTGTCTTCATCTTCATGGCAAAATTCTTGATTTTCTGGAACAATTTGCCCCATGCTGTTCCGCGTCCGTGCTTGCGTGCTTCTACCCATTCGGCGTACTTGTCGGCGCGCTTTTCGGCGTCCGAGATAGCCTTCTTAATAGCGGCCTTTTCACGGTCCGTCAAGACGGCGCCTTCTGCGAGGTGATAGGCTTCGTGGAACCCTGTACCTTCACGGCTCCCTTGTGCCAGTGCCATGTAGGCGTCTTTCCCGTGTACTTCGGCGTACCCTTCGACAACGACGTTGCCGTTATCGTCGATATGGTGGTCTTTCTTCGCCTGCGCCAGCTCTTTGTCCGTCAAAAGGATTTCATTCTTCAAGTCAACGACGATATGGGACCCGTTCGGCATGGTGAAAGTCATGCGTTCGCCTTCGTCCTTGATTTCTTTGGCGTTCGGGAACGCTTCCTTGATTTCCGCCTTCAAGCCTTCCTTGGGGCGGATAAGCTGGGCATTTTCTTCTCGTACTGAATATTTCTTTCCTTTTTCCGCTTCCTGGGGTATAATTGATGTAGAAGAAGTACCAGTTTCTCTGCTACGACGAGTAAGCGTAGGCGTAGCAGTAGTAGCCGTAGAAGAGTCGTAACCCTCGCTACGAGCACTAACTGGTGCTTCTTTTTTGTCTTCCCAGCCAGTTAAAAGCCAGGAATTAGCTTTTTCAGTTTTAGAGCTTAATATAGCTGTATATCCATCATAATGTATTTTAAGCCTATATTCCCCGTTGCTACCATTGGCATGTTGAATTTCCGTATCTGTGCCCTTAGCGATAACTTCCACTAATTTGTTGAGAGTGTCTATACCGGAACCATTCTCAGAATCTCGTTTTGCTTTTATATGAGCAATGCCATACCCCTTTTTAAATTTACTTTCTTTGCCAGGGGTGCCATATATAAA
Organism: Caecibacter massiliensis; assembly: GCA_900095875.1. GTDB lineage: Bacteria > Bacillota > Negativicutes > Veillonellales > Megasphaeraceae > Megasphaera > Megasphaera hexanoica. The sequence continues at coordinate 349,647 of LT608311.1, forward strand.
ATCAATATCACCCACATCGTCGCGATGCATGGCGGCTTTTACATCTCGCTTCGTTTGCAAAACGACAGCCATTGCCTTTTTCCCGTGAGCTATTTCTTCTTGTACGTCACTTTGGGGACCTTCTTCGGCATGGGTACTTTCCGCGTCTTTACTTTCAGTTTGCTGAGGTTCGGTGTCGACATTGTGATTTTCGGTGTTTTCTTCATTGGCTTCTCCTTTCCGTACTTTATGTTGTTTTTGCCCTTTATCATATTCAGGCGTTTTTATTGATTCAGGTTGCGAGCGGTTTGCATCAATGGCCGGATGGCCCTTGTCGGTTTCATGTACTGCCTGTTCGTCTACTTCTGGTCTGTTTTCTGTTTTTCCTGCGCTTTCTTCTTTTCGTTCGCTTCCATTAATGCCAGCATTCGTTTCAGTACCTGCGGACGTACCCGGCAGTACCCCGTCGGCCATTCTTCCACTGGCCGTGTCCGTCTGATTTCCTTCACTTCTTCCGGTGTCAAATAACGATTGTACTCCATTGTTTTCAACCTTCCCTTCGGCAATGTTGATGACTTCTTCCATGGTCGGGTTTTCCGATGCGATCAATGCGCTTTGGTCCGGATGCCCCTGCAATTCGATTTCATTGCACATTTCATTGAAGAACGCTGTAATCGTTTTTCCACTGCGTTTGTTCCTGTCAATGAACTGCAATACGTCATTGATACTGTCCTGGTTTTCGCTTTCCGATATCAGTGACGTTTCTTCTAAATAGAATTTTACAGGTTTATTCTGCTCCCGTAAACCGATAAGCGTCTTGGCTGAGCCGGAAATTACGTCAGATAGCGGATAAGAATAGAACAGCCCTTTCCCCATTCCGTCATTCAGCATAGCGACCTTCGGGGCAACGGTCAGCATAGCGTTCATGACGTTACGGATATTATTGTCCGTCGATTCACTCATCTTGGTAAGCAGATAGTCGTCACCATATGCCTTGGCAAATACTGCGTTCTTGACGCGGGTAATGCCGGCCTGACTGATTTTGCCGGTCTTAGTATACAGTGTATTCAGTTCTTCCGGGCTGGCAACGTCTTTCAATACAGAGTTTACGAACTTCCGGTTGCTTTCCTGCGTGAGGTCACCGCTGTCAGATGCCAGTTGCAGTGTTGACTGCTTGATTCTGTCGGCGTCTTTCTTTGCAGTTTCTCCTGCGCTCATCTGCGAACCGCCGGCCTTGCTGTTGATGATATCCTGCACTGGTGCATCATCTGCTACCTGACGGACGAGTACCGGGTTCTTAACACCGTCAATCGTTGCCGGGTCGATTCCCAGAGACTTGGCATTCTGTTTAAGGAAGTCTTTATATGCTTTAATCTGTTTCGGCTTCCCTTTGTATACGGATTTAAGCGCCATGGTACGGCCATTACCATTCAGGACACCGCCTTGGCTGTTGATGACAGGTGCGCCCATATTGGCGTTGTTGGACGCTCCCAGGGCAGACGTTTACGATTAAGACTATACTTGCCAGTCTGGCCATTGGTTGGTGTCCGTTCCCAGACTTCGCCGGATTCAATCTTACGGAATACGTTATGTACGGTTTCTGCTCCCGTGAGTATTGTCTTCATCTTCATGGCAAAATCCTTGATTTTCTGGAACAATTTGCCCCATGCTGTTCCGCGTCCGCGCTTACGGGCTTCTACCCATTCGGCGTACTTGTCGGCGCGCTTTTCGGCGTCCGGGATAGCCTTCTTGATAGCGGCCTTTTCACGGTCCGTCAAGACGGCGCCTTCTGCGAGGTGATAGGCTTCGTGGAACCCTGTACCTTCACGGCTCCCTTGTGCCAGTGCCATGTAGGCGTCTTTCCCGTGTACTTCGGCGTACCCTTCGACAACGACGTTGCCGTTATCGTCGATATGGTGGTCTTTCTTCGCCTGCGCCAGCTCTTTGTCCGTCAAAAGGATTTCATTCTTCAAGTCAACGACGATATGGGACCCGTTCGGCATGGTGAAAGTCATGCGTTCGCCTTCGTCCTTGATTTCTTTGGCGTTCGGGAACGCTTCCTTGATCTCCGCCTTCAAGCCTTCCTTGGAGCGGATAAGCTGGGCATTTTCTTTAGCAGACTGTGCTACCTTCTCATTCCCTTTCGACAATTTATCAAGGGCGTAGCCATACGCTTGTTTACCGCCATCACTTAATTGATTGCGCAACTCGTCTGGCTTGTTCCATTTTTCTGCCTTTTGAGGTATAATTGAGGTAGAAAAAGGTTCCCGCATGGCCGGAATGCCGTCGCTTTTATTAGCGGCTTGCGCCGGATATACAGGGGGTCTTTTTTTATTTTCTTCATCATTCAGAATGTGATTGTAATATTTATTCCCGTTTGCATCGGTAAAAATAGTAACTATTACATTTTCCCGTTTTCCACCTACAATAGCATGCGTCATTAAGTAAGTATATTGTTTTGCCTCTCGCTTGTCTTTTACATTAGGCTGGGATGCAACCTCATTAGCATTTTCTATTAACTGTGGCAAATATTTTATAAGCAATAACTTGTTTTCTTTTGCGCTTGTAGAAACGGCTTTGCTTATCCCCTTGCCGGTAAAGTCAATAGAATCATCCTTTAACTCAACATTCCCCAATATAGAATTATGTACAGAAGTACCTTGTAAATGTTCTTTGTAATAAGCCTTGGCTTTTGCCCTTAATTCTTTCAAACCTTCATATTTGCCAAATTCATCACCAGTAACAACAACGTCGTCCTTTGGGGCGGCTTTTTTTGTTTCTGCTTGTGCGAGGACTGGGGATTTGTCTTTTGACAACGCGTCGTCAATGACTCCTTGCGCCGCCTGTTTCAGGTCTTCTCTGTCACATACGACTTCTTTTGTTGCAACGTCTACATAGCATTTAGTACCTTCTATGCGTCTGGCTTCTGAGTTGCTGATTGTTTCCCCGTTGAATTTTGCAGATGAAATATTGCCGGATTTGTACCGGGTAAGTTCAATCCCTAAATATTCCCTGTATATAATCAATTTTCCGGAATGTTGTTCCACATGCCTGCAGGTCTTCTTTCGAAAAACGCAGCACATGTTCCGGCGTCACTGGGTAACATACATCCTGGAAGCGCTGCCATATCGTATCAGCCGCTTTTGTAGAAATCTGCTGTCCCAGAATGGCATTTACCAATGCCTGGAACAAATCGGGAATGACCGGCCGGCGTACATATCCCAGCTGATGGATGACGGCAGCCAGCTTCTTATCCTTTTTTGCAGAGATAAGCAATTTCCCTTTCTCCATAGGGAAAGTACCTGTCATCCATGTCTATTCTCCTTCTCCAGCTGCAGCAGATATTTTTTTGTTTCCAGCCCTGCCGCATAACCGGTCAGACTGCCATCAGCTCCGATGATACGGTGACACGGAATGAGAATCAGAATGGGATTACGGTGATTGGCCATTCCTACGGCCCGGCTTGCTTTGGGATTCCCTGCCATTTTGGCAATTTCGCCATAGGTCCGTGTCTGGCCATACGGAATCTGGCATAAGGCATTCCATACGCGCTGCTGGAAGGGAGTACCTGACGGCGCCAGCGGCACATCAAAAGACCGCTGGCGGCCAGCAAAATATTCCTGTAATTCTTCACGGCATTGCCGGATGAACCGATTCTCTACCGTCTTATCTTCCATTCCTGCCGGCCTTTCTTCTGCAGAAATCCGTTCTACAGCCGTATCCGAAGCGGTGATTTTCAGAATGCCTATGGGGGATGTCATATAACCATATATCTTATTTCCCTTGTTTTCCTGTATCATAGATGTATTCATAATTCCACCTCATTTCACATAAAATAGAATACACTTTATTTTATCGAAAAACGAAGCTGCTATCTTCTCAAAAATGGATTTCTAATTTACAATGACAATGTAAAAAACAGGTTGGCAAGGCCTGGCTATTTTATATAATAGAACCAGGAAGTGGATAAAACCATGAACGCAGAAGAAAAGTGGCAGGCGGTCTGCCGCTGTGATGTAAACTACGATGGAATATTCTGGTACGGTGTGAAAAGTACAGGTATTTTCTGTAACCCGTCCTGTAAATCCCGCCGCCCCAAAAAAGATAATATCGTTTATTTTGATTCTCCCCGGGAAGCCATAGATGCGGGCTACCGGGTCTGCAAACGGTGCCATCCCGACCTGCAGTCCTATGACCCAAACCGGCTTCTGATCCGCCACATAAAAGAAATATTAGATCATAACGCCTGCAACCCGCAGAAACTGCAGGAAGCACTGAGACAGATTCCTATGACGTCCCATCATTTCAATCAGCTGTTCAAGGACCATTATGGTCAGACTCCCCATGCATACATCTTGAACAGGCGTCTGGAAAAAGCAGCCTCTATGCTGAAAGCCAGCAGTCAATCGGTGTTGGATATCGCCATGGCTGCTGGTTTTGGTAGTATATCTTCGTTTTATGCGTCATTCCGACGGGTTTACGGCGTGTCACCGGCCCGGTACAGGGAACTAAATCTATAACGTATCGGGTGGCGCTGTTGGCACAGTTTTTTTATTTATGGAGACGATGATAAGAAGCATCAAAGTATTTCCCGGCCCGGATGTCATCGGTCATTCCCGGATAGGGAGCTTCTGAAATGACATCTTCATTATCCTGACCGGCTTTACCGATATAAGTAATTTTGGCAAATTCCGGGACCAGATACTTAGGATACGTTTCATACTTTTCCCGTGATTCTTCCATCAGGGGAATATGTTCATTCTGGAAGCAGACCGTGATATCCGGATGTTCCTGAACCCATTTCGGGAAAAAGATAGTGCCATGCATACGATATTCATCAGGCATGAAGTCAAGGGCTACGTCAGTACCTGTCGGTTCCGTCCAGGTTACTTTAAAGACTCCATCCGTCAGTTTTACAATGTTTGCTTCCTGATTCCTGACCCAGCGTCCTGCAACCATGCCTCCATGGATACGGTAATCGACCGTATGGTCATTTTTGGCATACCATTCGTATTCCCAGCCATTATCGTATGTATAGATAAAATGCGTCCCCAAGAAGTCTTCTAATTCTTTGAATTTCATAATCGCCCTCCAAATCATGTAAATAATGACATATTTTTGACACGTTTTATTGTACATCTCTTCTCTATTTATGTCAATTATTACATGTTTTAAATTTCATGATTTTTGTCAGAAAATATGCTATACTGAGACAAAACACATAGGGAAGGAAGAGTTTTATGGCCCAAAAAAATATCTTAAAATACATCATCCTAGGCCTGCTAAATCACAAAGAACTGGCCGGTTACGACCTGAAAAAACTTTTTGAAGGCGAAGTAGGCGACTTCTGGTCCTCCAACCACAGCCAGATTTACCCGGAACTGCGGCGTATGGAAGAAAAGGGACTCATTACCAGCCACAGCGAAACGATCGGCACGAAACTGGAAAAAAAATACTACCGCATCACCCCGGCCGGGCAGGAAATCCTTTCCGCCTGGATGCACGAACCCCTGAGCAGCCTTGTCCCCAGCCGCGATGAATTCACGATGAAACTCTACCTCATCGATGATCCCCGGGACCCGCTTCTCGCCCAGCTTTTCCGGGAAGAAATTGCCCGTCATCAGAAAAAGTACGACTATCTGCGTTCCCGCTGGGAAGCCCTGTTCCGCACACAGGAAGACCGGCTAAAGCATTTCGGCCATTCCCTCATCCTGGAACAGGCTATCGAACGGGAAAGGCAGCGGCTGCAATGGCTTGTTGATACAAAAAGAAATATGATACAATAAAGTTAATATATTTAATATCTTATATTGTTTATAGACTCTTCTTGATCAATTATGTTGAAAGGTGGTTTGTTAGTGAAATTTCCAAAAAATAACTTACAACCAAGCATTGTCTTTCCCAGTATTTTGTTCATTGGAATCGTCGTCATAAGCTGTATCTTTTTCCCCATTCGGACAGATACAGTTTTAAGCAGCATAAAAGAATATATATTCAGTTCCTGCAGTTGGGTGTACATCCTTTGTGTCGCCTTTTTCTTTCTTTTCCTGGTCATCTTGTGCCTTGGAAAACTCGGTGATATCCGCTTGGGAAACGAAGATGAAGAACCGGAATTTTCTTTTTTTCCTGGTTATGCATGTTGTTTTCGGCCGGCATGGGCATTGGTTTGATGTTCTTCGGCGTAGCCGAACCGATTGTCCACTTATCAGCTCCTTTGCACGGGTCAGCCTCTCCCCTGGTACAAACGAAAGAAGCCATGTTGAACACTCTTTTTCACTGGGGTATCCATGCCTGGGCTATTTATGGTATCATCGGTCTTGCCCTGGCCTATTTTGGATTCCGATATCAGCTTCCCGTAACCCTGCGTTCCGGTTTTTATCCCCCTTCTTAAAAATAAATTGAATGGTTTCTGGGGCAATTTGATTGATATCGTCGCCCTCTGTGCAACTATCTTTGGCCTGACGACGACGCTGGGCTTCGGAGCCATGCAGCTCAACGCTGGTCTGAGTGCTGTCGGCATTTTCTCAACACCATCTTTTTCCCACATTATTCTCTTGATTGTCATCGCCGTCGGTCTTGCCATCTTGTCAGCCATTTCTGGCGTAAGTAAGGGCATCCGCTACATGAGCCAGGGAAATCTGATTCTGGCCATCTCCCTTCTGTTATTCATTCTCGTCGCCGGCCCGACTGTATATATTTTATCTTCCTTTACGGAAAACGTGGGATACTATCTGACCCACATCATCGAATTATCTTTCCGTACATTTGCCTACGAAAGCACAAAAGAGGAATGGTTTACTAACTGGACCATCACCTATTGGGCATGGTGGATTTCCTGGGCACCATTCGTCGGTCTCTTTATCGCTAAGATTTCCAAAGGACGCACGATACGCGAATTTGTTGTCTGTGTTCTTTTAGTACCGACCCTTTTCAATATCTTCTGGATGACTGTATTTGGCAACGGGGCTATCTGGGTTGATGCACAAACCGGCGGCATACTGACCAATGCAGCCGCTGAAACAGAAAAACTCTTGTTCCTGTTTCTGGACCAATTCCCCTTCGCTCTGGTCACATCCCTGATTGCGTTACTGGTCATTGCCATTTTTTTCATCACTTCAGCCAATTCAGGAATCTTTGTCATCAACAGTATCGCCTCACAAGGAAAAAATACCTTTCCCAAATGGCAGACGGTCTTATGGGGCTCCTTGCTGGCACTACTATCCATCGGTCTGCTCTATTCCGGTGGCCTCCAGGCCTTACAGACGATGACCGTCATCATTGCCCTTCCTTTTGCCATCATCATGATCCTGATGGTTTTCTGTTTATTACGCGGTTTGATGATCGATAACGCCTATTTCAGCAGGAAATTGTCTGAAAGCACGGTTTATTGGGACGGCTCTCATTGGCAGGACTGTCTGAAAAAAATCATATCCGTAGGAACGCTGGATGATTTTCAACGTTTTCTGAACCAAACCGTAGATCCAGCTTTCAAAGAACTGCGCCAGGAATTCTTACGCAACGGCATTTCCGTCCAGATTCAGGTGTGTAATGATAGTCATCAGGCATATCGTGAGCTAGTTGTCGAAAGTGGGAGCCTCCGCAATTTTATATACGGTATCCGCTATCGGGCCAATGATGTGTCAGATACAGTCGTTGGCTCCCTGTCCTTCCCGACCATAACGGAAGAAGAAAATTACGAGCCTATTTGTTATTTTGCTGACGGACGCCGTGGATACAGCATTAAATATATGCAGAAAGATGAATTGATCACAGACGTTCTCCGTCAATATGAACGCTATGTCAAAATGTTGGCAACAGGCAAACACGACCTGTATTTGTCTGATAAAGTACATCCAAAACAAGGAGAAAAACGATGAACCGATGGAATAATCTAATCGATTTAAAAGGCGACTCGGCCTCGATAGAAATCATCAATCAGCGCATTCTGGCTGACGCAACCATAGAAGGCACAAACTTGGTTGTCTTAGTCATGGCCATCATGATTGCCTGTATCGGCCTGAACATGAATAGCGTTGCCGTCATCATCGGGGCCATGCTCATTTCCCCCCTGATGGGTGGTATCGTAGCAACAGGCTATGGCATGGCAACATACGACGTCCCCTTTATCCGCAATTCCCTGATTAAATTATCTTTCCAGGTAGGCCTTGCCGTATTAACAGCCTCAATTTATTTTCTCATTTCACCTTTGACCACTCCTACAGATGAAATGCTGGCACGGACCACTCCCACGATTTGGGATGTTCTCGTAGCCTTATGCGGTGGAATTGCTGGTGCCGTCGGAAATACACGGAAAGAAAAAAGCAATGTCATCCCCGGTGTCGCCATTGCTACGGCACTGATGCCGCCTCTCTGCACGGCTGGATATGGTTTTGCTTCAGGAAACTATACATTTTTTCTAGGAGCCTTGTATCTATTTTTCATCAATGCCTTTTTCATTGCCTTGTCTTCGTTCTTGGTATTTAAGATTCTGAAAGTCCCGCCTCACGGCAATGTCGCTGAAGCTCATTTTCGCAAACAGCGTCTCATTTTAGTTATCCTCGGCCTATTAATTACGATTCCAAGCATCTATATGGCTCATCTAACGGTAAAAGATGCGCTCCAGGAAGTCCAGGTCAAATCTTTTATAGAAACAAACATGAATTTTGAAAAAACTAGTGTCGTTTCTTACACACTAAAAGATAAGACCTTGACAATTGATCTTGTCGGGGCTGTCCTGACGGAAGAACAAATAGACCAGCTTAAATCGAACATAAATAACTATCCACGTCTTCAAGACATATCTCTTTCTATTATCCAGGGAAACAGGAATCTGAACGCTGAGGAAGTACAGCGATTGATCAATTCACGTATAGAAAAACAAGGCAAAGCCGAAAAAGAAGCTTCGTACAAGATGCTGACCAGTAAATATTACCCAGCTTACGAACGTGCTGCAGCAGACCAGCAGGTCATCCAGATTCTAAACAGCCAGGCTCCTTTATTATTCCCGGAAATCCAGTCTGTCCGGGGTGGCACGCTAACAGCCTTGCATCGAGATAACGATACGAAAGACGGTACATTTGGCTACGACCGTTTCATGGCCGAAGTTACCGTCAGAACTCCCCTTAGTGCCGATGACGCGCTGCGTCTGCATGATTGGATCAAAGGTCAGGTAAACATGCCTGTCATTCTGAATGTCCAGACCAGCAATGCTCCCAGCGAATACTATGGCAACGGGATTCAATGGTAAAATCAAAACTGCTTTAAGCAGCTGAAAAGTATACCGACCCCCAATGTTAGACCAAAACTCTAACGATTAGGGGGCCGGTTTTATTATTTAATTTTATTCTGGCTTGATAGCAGATGAATCTATCTTCAAATTTTCTGTAATCGCTTGAAAAAATCAGTACTCTAAAGAGCTATCTCTGAGATGTTGCCAAAAAAGGTAAGGTCAAATATCGAGTCCCGAACATACTTCCTGATCCAGTACCTGTAACAGGCCGATGTAGTCTTCTTTGATGTGGCGGTAGATGTCCTGTGCCGTTTCTTCATTACGTTGGATTATCGCCTCAATCGTGCGACAAGCCCCTACGTTTGACACTTCGGGCAGTAGTGGGTACCGCGGCCGTTCAGTTTCGTGTATTCGATAGTCGTGCCGCAGACCGTACACGGCATGCCTTCCCGGCCGTAGACGCGAAGGTTGTCCTGGTTCTGTCCTTCTTTGCCATTGCCACTGATAAAGTTGCGGATTGTCGTGCCACCGTGTTCCAGGCCTTCCCGGAGGACGGCGACGATGGCTTCATGAAGACGGACCGCTTCTTTTTTCGTGACTTTATCGCTATGACGCATGGGCCGGATGCCCGCCCGGAACAGGGCTTCATCTACGTAAATATTACCAAGTCCGGCTATCTTCGATTGATCCATGAGGACCGTTTTGACAGGCCGGCTGGTCTGTTTTAACAGGCCGTACAGGTATGCTTCTGTAAATTCGGTACTAATCGCGTCCGGCCCCAGACTGTCATAGCCTTTAATGCCCGTCGGTCCTTGGGATGGAACGAGCCAGAGACAGCCGAGCGTACGGATATCCCGGTATAACAGCCATCCCTGGCTGAGAGTAAACGTGATATGGACAGCCCGGCCGGCATACTTACCGGGATGGTCTTCATAGAGCAGACTACCCGTCATGCGCATATGGGCCAGAAACGACCAGGGGCCGCTACAGTGGATAAATAGATACTTTCCCTTACGACTCACGCCTTCAATGGTCTGTCCTGTTAAAGCAGTGGCAAAGCGGTCCGCCGTCGTGTTCCGAATGAGACGTGGCAAATCCGTCTCTACCTGAGTAATCATCTTCCCTCTGATATGGTCATCGATGAAACCTCGTATCGTTTCTACTTCCGGCAATTCAGGCATATAGGTTCACCTACTTTGCTTCTTCCCAGTTAGAACCACTGTGGATATCGACTACGAGGGGGACAGACAGTTCGACGATGTTTTCCATCGTGTCTTTCAGCAGTCGTTCTACTTCTGCTTTTTCCGCCTCTGGCACTTCCAGAACCAGTTCGTCGTGAACCTGTACCAGAATCCGGCTCTTAAGCTGGCGCTGTTCCAATTTATCCTGTACGGCATTCATAGCCAGCTTTATGATATCGGCAGCACTTCCCTGGATAGGCGTATTCATAGCCGTCCGTTCGGCAAAAGAACGGCGGGTAAAATTCTTGCTGTTGATTTCCGGCAGTGCCCGGATGCGTCCGAACATGGTATGAGTCATACCGCTTTCCCGGGCTTCGGAGACCAGTTTTTCCATATATCCATGGACACAGTTGTAGCGGGCAAAATAGGATTCAATATATTCTTTGGCCTGCTTGCGGGAGATGGAAATATTGCGGGCCAGGCCAAAGTCGCTGATTCCATAGATGATGCCGAAGTTGACAGCTTTAGCATGAGATCGCTGTTCCGATGTTACATCATCAAGAGGAATGCCAAACACTTCCGATGCCGTCCGCCGGTGGATATCCTGTCCCTTTTTAAAACCGTCTATCATCGTCGGATCCTGTGACAAATGAGCCAGCAGGCGCAGTTCAATCTGCGAATAATCGCCAGAGACGATGTAGTCATATCCTTCTCCCGGTATGAACAGGGACCGTATTTTCCGCCCCTGTTCCGTGCGGATGGGAATATTCTGGAGATTGGGATCGGAACTGCTAAGGCGTCCCGTCGCCGTGACCATCTGGTTAAAGGACGTATAAATCCGGCCTGTTTCCCGGGAAATAAGAGGTTCCAATCCTTCGAGATACGTGGAAATCAGCTTCTTTAACGCCCGGAATTGTAAAATCTTATCAATCATGGGATGCTTGTCCCGGAGTTCTTCCAGTACGGAAGAATCGGTTGAATATCCCGTCTTCGTCTTTTTAATGACCGGAAGCTGCAGCTTTTCGAACAGAATCTGCCCCAGTTGCTTGGGGGAATTGATATTAAACACTTCGCCCGCATCGTCATAAATAGACTGTTCCAGTTCATCAGCTTTCAGTGACAGTTCCCGTTCCATTTCCTGCAGGCGCGTTTCATCGACAGCAAAGCCATTCATTTCCATGACAGCCAGCGTATGGATGAGCGGTTCTTCGATGGATTGATATAACTCATCCAGCTTAAATTCTTCCAGAGACTGTTTTTCTTTTGGCCAGAGAGCATACACAAATGCAGCTCCTTCATCACAGCGCACCGTATTCGGTGCTTCCGGATTTTCAGCCAGCGGCACGGCAAACTTTTCCGATAAATAGGTCAGGCCATACGCAGTCCGCGTCGGATCAAGCAAATATGCCGCCAGAGTGACATCGGCCAGGGGAAGTTTTTTCCCCGTGGCAGCCCATACGGTTTTCGAAAGCCTCTTGCCATCCGATGTAATGACCAGGCTTGCTTTTGAAAGAGCAGCCAGCCATTTAGCAGCGTCTTCACTGGGAATCTGCAGGATGCCATCAGCTGTTGCCAGAGACAGGTAGGTCACATGAGGCACGGGAAGTGCCGCATCATACAGGGCTTCCACGGCTACAGTCATGCCGGAAAGCTTTTCCGGCTGCCATTGGGAAGGATCGAGATATGACAGCGTCACCGCGTCCGCCTTAGGAGCAATATGGGAAAACCGGTCAAACGAAGCAAACCGTTCTAGAAGATTCTTGAATCCGAGCTGACGGAACAGACTAGCCACATCTTCTTCCCTCGGCTGTGGTACAAAATCATCCAGGGAATAGGTCAATGGCACATCACAGCGGATGGTAGCCAACTGTTTGGAAAGAAACGCCGAGTCCTTATTCATGCTCAGCTTTTCTTTCAGCTTTTTGCCGCTTACATCGTCGATATGATCATAGACGCCTTCTACACTGTGAAACTGGGAAATCAGCTTTAATGCCGTTTTTTCTCCTACGCCGGGCACGCCGGGGATATTATCTGCCGTATCTCCCATAAGTGCCTTCATATCGATGACCTGAGCCGGCGTATAGCCATATTCTTCTTCCATGACCTGCGGCGTCACGGCCAGCATATTGGTGATTCCTTTTTTCGTCAGATGAACAGTCACACAGTCATCGACAAGCTGCAGTGCGTCACGGTCCCCTGTGACGACGGCAATATCGAGATTCTCTTTTTCCAGTCCCCGTGCCAGTGTGCCGATGATGTCGTCCCCTTCATATCCTTCCTGCTCCAGAATACATATTCCAAGGCACTGGAGCACTTCGCGGATCAGGGCAAACTGTGGGCGCAGTTCATCGGGAGCCGGTTTCCGCGTCCCTTTGTACTCGCTGTACAATTCATTGCGGAAAGTATGTTTATCCTTATCGAATGCTACGGCTACATATTTCGGGTCCAGTTGTTCATACAGCTTCAAAAGCATGTTCAAAAAGCCATAGACGGCATTTGTATAGTTCCCCTGACTGTCTGTCAGTACGGGAATCGCATAAAATGCACGGTATAGCAGGCTGTTTCCATCGATGATGGCAATTTTATCTTTCATACTAACCTCTATCCTCTGCGTAAGCGTCCCCTAACGGTGGCGCAGCAGCGTTTTTACAATCTGATACACTAAGATGATGACCGCACCTCCCAGCAGATACGGCAATGCCAGTATCAAGAAGCCCAGTGCGCTGATGATAATAGCCAGGACACAGAAAATGATAAAGCCGATGGCCAGCTTGATACGCAGGGGCAGGCCGTGAGTCATATAAATATGGACATTGGACTGACTTTCTTCCTGTTCCTTTTTTTCTTCATAGACAGTGCCGTCTTCGTTAATGGTCTGTCCTTTGAAATTATCACGTTCGTCATCAGACAAGACAGAAGCTCCGCGGTTTTCTACCTCTGCCTGGTGGCAGCGTTCGCAAAGTCCGTCCGGATAGACTGCTTCATTATCACAATAGCGGCATTTCATGGTATTCCTCCTCATCAGCGCCGTTCTTTCATGCGCCGTTCTATATCGCGTTTTGCTTCTTTTTCGGCCAGGGCCTGACGCTTATCATACAGTTTTTTACCACTGACCAGGGCCACTGTTACCTTTACCTTTCCCTTTTTGAAATACAGGTTCAGCGGAATCAGAGTATACCCCTTTTCTTTTGTCTTGCCAAACAATTTCAGTATTTCATACTTATGCATGAGAAGACGCCGTGTCCGCAGGGGATCATGATTAAACCGGTTCCCCTGTTCATACGGACTGATATGCATTCCCAGCAGGAGTAATTCCCCATGCTCAATGCGGCAGAAACTATCCTTCAGGTTTGCCTTTCCCTGACGCAGGGACTTAACTTCCGTCCCTGTCAGGGCAATACCGGCTTCGTACGTTTCATGTATAAAATAATCATGACGGGCCTTGCGGTTTTCCGCAATATATTTTACCCCGCTCGTTCCTTTTGCCAACGCGTGGTTCCTCTACTTTCTGCCCGTCTTGCGGCCTTTGCGGGCTTTCTTCTTCTTTGTCTTGCGGCCGCTCTTCTTTACTCTGCTGTTTTTCTTGTTTTTCTTTCCCTTTTTATCTTTCTTGCCCGGTTTATGACCGGCATCATTCATCCAGTCCCGTTTCGTCGTTTCCTTACTGCGATGATGTCTCTTTTCCATACTGGCCGCCATGCGCTGCTGCAAATCTTCCAGTGAATCGACCCGGCCCGGTACAAAATCGATTTCACACCGGTCGGTATTCACTTTTGCCAGAGTAACTTCTATGGAATCGCCCAGACGGTACACATGACCTCCGAGACGGCCGCGCATCGTATAGGACGCTTCATCGAATTCATAATCGTCATCAGTCAGCAGCGATATATGAATCAATCCTTCAATACCATTTTCCAGACCGACAAACAACCCGAATGACGTAATACCCGTTATGTGGGCATCGAAGGCTTCACCGACAAAAGGCACCATGTATTCTGCCTTTTTGAGGTCATCCGTCTCCCGTTCCGCTTCCACAGCGACCCGTTCCCGCGTACTGGCCTGGTCAGCGGCCTGTGTATGGAAAGACAGGGATAGACTGGCTTCTTTTTCTGTCAGCTTCCCTTCGCTCTGGAACTGGCGGATGAGGCGGTGCACCATCAGGTCCGGGTACCGCCGGATAGGTGACGTGAAATGAGTGTAACATTTCGAGGCCAGGCCGAAATGACCGGCATTGACCGTCGAATAACGCGCCTGCTGCATGGAGCGCAGGGCAATCGTCTGCACGACCGCTTCAGCATCGGTACCCTTCGATTTTTCGATGAGCTGCTGGAAATCGGCCGGTTTCACCTCATCGGCATCGGGTACAGGCAGGTCAAAACTGGAAAGGACGGTCCGCATCATTTCCAGCCGTTCCGGTTCCGGTATTTCATGGATACGGTACACACTGGGATTGCCACTGTCACGAAGATAGGACGCAACGGTTTCATTGGCAATCAGCATACTTTCTTCGACAATCTGTTCGGCAATGGAACGGTCCCGGCGTTCCAACCGCAGTGGTTTGCCATCGGGATCGAGTATGACTTTGTATTCCGGGAAATCAAAATCAATAGCCCCGCGGCGCAGGCGCATGGCTTTTAAAATATCTGATAATTCCCGAAGCTCCCGGAGCATCGGCATAAAAGGCCGCAGATCATCGGGAACGATGCCTTCGAGGAGTGCTTTTTTTACTTCGTGATAATTGCAGCGCCGTTTAACCTGGATGACAGCCGGACCGATGTCGGCATGGACGACCTGTCCCTGGGAATCGATTTCCATGACGCAGGTCATGGAATAGCGGTCCTGGCCGGCATTGAGACTGCAGATGCCATTGGAAAGTACGGTCGGCAGCATGGGAATGACCCGGTCTACGAGATAGACACTAGTACCGCGGTTGTACGCTTCCTGGTCTATCGCCGACTGGGGCCGGACATACCAGCTGACATCAGCAATATAGACGCCCAGACGGTAATTCCCGTTGGGAAGGCGGACGACATCGATGGCATCGTCGAGGTCCTTGGCATCTTCGCTATCTATGGTAATCAGATTCCGGTCCCGGTAATCCCGTCTGTCCGCTGTCGGTACGACCGTCTGATTGATGGCTTCGGCTTCTTTCTTGACGGCTTCCGGAAAATCAAAAGGCAGTCCGTGCCGGGCCATAATGACCTTGATATCCAGGTCTTTATCTCCGTCATATCCCAGGACTTCCGCAATTTCACCTTCCGCTTTCCGGTTTTCTTCGGGCCAGCGGGTAATCCTGACCAGCACTCTGGCGCTGCTTCTCGCATTCAGAGTCTTATCCAGAGGGACATAAATGTCTTCCCGCAGCCGTTCATCGTCGGGGATGACAAACCCACAGTTCTGCTGCCGGTCATAGGTCCCGACGACGGTCGTATTGGCCCGTTCGATAATGCGGATGATTTCCCCTTCCTGCCTGTGTCCGCGGCTGCTCTGCAACAGCCGGACCTGCACTTTATCATTATTCATGGCCGTATGACGGTTCGATTCGGTGATGTAAACATCTTCTTTCAGGTCATTAGTGATGACGAACCCGAAATTTTTCGTATATCCTTTATAAATACCTGTAATTTCCGCACTTTTTTGTGCTGCCAGGTACCGCTCGCCAGCGATTCTCATAAGCACACCACTCCTTGCCAGTTCATCAAAAACCGTAAACAGCTGTGCCAGTTGTCCGCCTTTCAAATCCAGTTGCTCGGCACAATCTTCAACAGTGGCACCTTCTTCAGTCTTACTACATATATTTATTATATCATGAGCGAGTTGTTTATCCATTATCTTCTCCAGTAAAAAGGGAATGATGATACAAAATTTCCGTATTGCGTCATCGTGAAGGATCATCGTGTGTAGAAAAAAGAGGCTGCCCGGTAAGACAGCCTCTGTTACGTTTGAAGTTTAAAGCAAAGGAAAACCTGCGTGAGACACATCCGTCATCACGCCGCTTCTCCTGTATCCGGCTCAATATGTGTTCAGCAGTCTTCCCAGAACAAGGGTAAAAATCGTAAAGGCAACTGACAAGATAATCGTAAGCTTGGACAATAACGCATCCATACCACGGGCTCTGCTGCCAAATAAGTCTTCAGCACCACCGCCAAAGCCGGCACCCATCCCCTGTGTCTTACTTTTCTGAGCGACAACGACACCGATAATCAGCAATGCCAAAATGACTACTATAATTTCTAATGCGGTAATCACAATAATCCTCCTCACATAACACACTTAACGGTACTATTGTACACTCATTTCTCTTTTCTATCAATAGGTTCTTTCCCATTATTTTCCTTATCCCGCATTTCCAGATACCGTTCCAGTTTCCGTTTGACCCGTTGCAACGCATTATCAATGGATTTGACATGGCGGTGAAGCTCCTGGGACATTTCATTATACGACTTGCCTTCCAGATAGGCAATCAGCACCTGCCATTCCAGATCACTCAGGACTTCGTTCATTTTCAGTTCAATATCTGCAAAATTTTCCCGGCTGATAATGAGTTCTTCCGGATCTGAAACGGGAGCTGCCGAAACGACATCCATCAGTGTCCGTTCCGACTCATCTGTGTAAATCGGTTTATTCAGGGATACATACGAATTGAGGGGAATATGTTTCTGCCGCGTCGCCGTCTTGATAGCTGTTATAATCTGCCTTGTCACGCAGAGGTCGGCAAAGGCCCGGAACGACGCCTGTTTATCGCCGCGGAAATCGCGGGTTGCCTTATACAGGCCAATCATGCCTTCCTGAATAATATCTTCTTTATCTGCTCCGATGAGGAAATACGAGCGTGCCTTGGCTTTTACAAAATTTCTGTACTTGTGGACAATATAATCGGTCGCCCCGGCATCATGCTCTTCCTGTGCCATGCGGACAATTTCTTCATCAGTCAGATCTTTGAATCTGTCCATTTTTTTCATCATCGCTTGTTTCATTGACCGCATGTACCTGCTTTCTTATTTTGATCTGCGGATTTTCTCCAGTTTTTCGAGGACATCACCGTTCTTTACATGATATACGACTTCGTTGCGGCTGCTGCCCTCTGTGAGAACATTCGTATGCTCATATTGCTTCATTTCCTGCCGGCTGCGCTGTACATCTTCTGCCAGTTCCCGCGCAGTCACGCGGTAAGCGCCAGTGCCAAGGATCTGGTTCTGTTCCGGACCATCGGACGTCGCAACGTAAATACTGCGTCGTTCATTCCGGTGTTCATAGACCAGTTTTTCAATACGGCTGTCCGCCGTTTCTTCCTTGTCCGTAAAAATGATCTCACAATCGCGGCCCAGTTTCATGCTCTTTTCTGGCTCTTCCGTATACATGGCATCAAAGACAAGTACCAGCATATATCCCTTGGATTTGCCATAACTGGCCAGTATGTCGATCAGTTTTTCCCTGGCATGTTCCAGCGATTCCCGGGCCAGGGGCTGTAAAGACGACCAGGCAAAAATAATGTTATATCCATCTACTACCAATAAATCTTTCATGGCTGCGTCACCACCTGCCGCTGCCGCACGGCTTCATATATGAGCAAAGCCGCCGCCACAGACGCGTTAAGAGAGTTGACATGACCGAACATGGGAATCTGTACCAGCACATCACACGTTTCTTTGACCAGCCGCGACATGCCTCTGCCTTCACTGCCGATGACCAGTACAATGGGCTCCGTCAATGAGCTGTGGAAATAATCCACCGTGCCATCCATATCGGCACCGATAATCCAGAAGCCCCGCTTTTTCAGCTTCTTCAGGAGCTGCGTGGTGTTTCCAACTGGTACGATAGGCATGTATTCGATAGCACCGGCACTCGTTTTTCCCACCGTTTCATTCAGGGGAGCACTGCGCCGCTTCGGTACCAAGACGGCATGGACACCAGCACATTCGGCAGTCCGGATGATAGCCCCCAGATTATGGACATCTTCGATGCCATCGAGTAGCACCAGAAAGGGAACTTCTTCTTTCGCTTCAACATCGGCCAGTACATCGGTCAGATCAGCAAAGTCAATGGCCGCTGCCATAGCTACGACGCCCTGATGGCGTTCATCCGGAGCCAGGCGGTGCAATACTTTCGGAGGAACGTTTTCGATGAGAATCCCCCGTTCACCAGCCAGCTCCCGGATGCGTTCCAGAGCCGGTGCCTGATTGCCTGCCGCCAGATAGATTTTTGAAATAGACCGGCCTGCCCGCAGCGCCTCTGTCACGCTGTTGCGGCCGATAATCATACTTTCCTTACTCATAGTATCTCCTCATCAGGGATGTGCCATGCGGCAATACTCCTGTGTATGTGTATAGATCTGTTCCATGACGGCCTGCAGCCGTTCCTTCTGGTCAGACAGGACCAGGAACCCGACGAGTGCTTCCAAAGCCGTGCTGTCATGATATTCCGCAACAGAAGCACTTTTCGGTGTCTGGGAATAGGCATTACGTGCCCGCTGACAGACGGCCTGCTCCTCTTCATTCAGGTTTTCTTTTATCTGACGGTATATGATGGCCTGCACTTTGGCTGACACGAACTCGGCTGCCAGTGTATGCAGTACCTGCACGTTGGGTATCCCCGTCCCGACGAGATGACGACGCATATATAATGCATAGTAGGCATCACCAACAAAAGCCAGGGAAATGGGGTCCAGCTGCGCCGGTTCTGCTTCGGGGACATCCAGACGGACTCCTGAAGCAAAAGCGGCGTAAGATTTCTTTTTTAATGCCTGCAGTTGTCTGAATTTCACTTTTTCCAGCGCGCTCCCTGAGGAGAATCTTCTACGGTAATACCCAGAGCCGCCAGCTTATCGCGGATAGCATCGGCCAGAGCATACTGTTTCTGGGCCCGGCATTCCTGACGGACTTCCAAGATGAGGTCCATGAGGTCGTTGTAGTCCTTATTGCTGGCTTCGCCTTTATTGCCATTCCAGCGGTCTTCCAAAATACCGAGGATGTCGGTCATAGTCTTAAAAATCCGTTTGACTTCAGAAACGACGGACGAATCGACAGGAACGTTCTTATTGAGGACCGCATCTTTATAAATATTGACTTTGCGGGCCAGTTCAAACATGGCTGCGCTGGCAAGAGCGGTGTTGAAATCGTCGCACATAGCTTCTTCAAAGTCTTCTTCAATCTTTTTCGCATCGGCCAGAAGCTGGGCTGATGTATCCGATTTAGCACCGGCGGGCATAGCCAGCAATTCCAGAACGTTGTCAATCGATGTGCCCAGGCGTTCCAGGCTGCGGGTCATTTCTTCCAATCGTTCGTCGCTGAAATCAAGCGGGCTGCGGTAATGGTTGGAAATGAGGAAATACCGCAGGGCATCGGGACTGTAATGTTCCAGTACGTCTTTGACGAGGAAGAAATTATTCAGAGATTTACTCATCTTTTCAGAGTTGATGGTAATGAACCCGTTGTGCAGCCAGTATTTGACCATCGGTTTCTTGCCTGTATACGCTTCTGACTGGGCGATTTCATTTTCATGATGGGGGAAGATCAGATCGCTTCCGCCGCCGTGGAAATCAAAGGTATCGCCAAGATATTTGTTGCTCATGGCCGAGCATTCGATATGCCAGCCCGGACGTCCCGGTCCCCACGGGCTGTCCCACGAAGGTTCACCCGGCTTTGCTCCCTTCCAGAGAGCAAAATCCATAGGATTATGTTTGCGGTCATCGACTTCAATACGGGCGCCAGCCATCATGTCGTCGAGGCTGCGGCCGCTCAATTTGCCATAATCGGCAAATTTTTCTACGCTGTAATATACATCGTGGTCAATGACATAGGCATATCCTTTATCGATCAGGGTCTGTACCATATGGATGATTTCCGGCATGTGTTCCGAAACGCGGGGATATTTGTCGGCCCGACGGATGTGGAGCTTATCCATGACGTCGAAGTAGGAAGCGATATACCGGTTGGAAATCGTATCCCATGTAACACCTTCCCCATTGGCGGCGTTAATGATTTTATCATCGACATCGGTAAAGTTCTGGATGTGTGTGACTTCATAGCCCAGATGTTCCAGATAGCGTTTGATGACATCCCATGTAACGAACGGGCGGGCATTGCCCATATGAGAATGATTGTACGGCGTAATCCCGCAGACGTACATCTTGACCTGTCCCGGCGTTACTGGCACAAACGTTTCTTTACGGCGTGTGAGTGTATTGTAAACTTTTAATTCTCTCATAATAAACCTCCTTCAGGTAAATAAAAAGACCGCCGTCCCCTGACAGAGACGGTGGCCCGTGGTTCCACTCTGCTTTATGGCAAACACCATAATCTCGACTACAGGTAACGGCTGTCTCCGGACCGGAATACTGTCATTTCATCCGGCCTGCTCCCAAAGGCAACTCTGCAATTTCATCTGCTGGCCCGGCTCTCAGCAGCTGCCGGACTTCTCTGTAGCGTTCCCTTGCAGATCATTTTGATCATCGCATTTCTAAATTGATATTAATTATTAAATATACTGTATTGTATATTACATGATACTCAATATTTTCTATTCTGTCAAGAACATTTTATGTATCGGTCATATCCGGGCGGTCCCATGTATCGACGGGCGTCTCCTCTTCATCTTCCTCCTCGCCTGCCAGCATTTCATCCATCTGAAAAGCCAGCTGGCAGAAATAAGGATAGTACGGCGAAGTACGGCCTGCTTCCAGTCCCCGGTATGTTTCCCGGCAGGGATATTCTTCCAGGAGCCGTTCATACGGTGGCAGAGGAATGCCGAATACGGGGGAAAATTCCCGGTCCTCTACGTCATCGAGAATGCTGGTTCCGGCCACACGGAACGTATATATGTCATTCAGATTTGTACAATGAATATACGTATACCTCCCGTTTCCCTCGGAAAGTTCTATTTCTCCATCCAGCACCAGACGGCCGGCAATCATGCGGGCCGCCCGGTTGCGGCTGAGTACTTCCCACCGGGAAGAAGGCGTCTTGTCAGACGTATCCATCAACGTTCACCATCCCGGCATTCAGTCAGCTATGAGGCCGCTGGCATTGAGCCGGCTGATGACTTTGTCCCGTCCCATGAGGGCGACGATGACGTTCAGGTCCGGCCCGTGCATGACGCCTGTAACAGCTACGCGGATAGGCATATAGACGAATTTACCCTTTACTTTCAGGCCTTTCTGGATTTTTTTGAACAGGGGCTGTACCGTTTCCGCCGTCACTTCGTCGAGAGCTTCCAGTTCATCGCGGAACATTTTGAGAACAGCCGGAGCCGTTTCTTCTTTGAGGACAGCAGCTGTTTCTTCGTTTTCCGGCTGGTAGTCTTCCGTGAAGAATACTTTGGCCGCATCGACAATCTGGGCGCCGTACTGGACGTGTTCGCGCATGGCAGAGCACATTTGTTTCAGCCAGGCCCGTTCATCATCGGAAGGCTGATCCGATGCATAGCCTGCTTTCTGCAAATGAGGCAGGCAGATTTCCAGCAGCTGGTCTTCATCCAGTTCTTTCATGTAATGGAAATTGATCCAGTTCAATTTTTCAATATCGAAGACAGCGGGATTCTTCGCTACCCGGTCCAGGCTGAACTGCTGGCAGAGTTCTTCCATGGAGAAAATTTCCTGATCGCTGTCAGGCGTCCATCCCAGAAGAGCCAGGAAATTGTCAATAGCCTGGGGCAGGTATCCCAGGTCGCGATACTGCTGGACGCTGGTTGCGCCGTGGCGTTTGCTCATTTTCTTCTTATCTTTGCCCAGGATAAGCGATACATGGGCAAAGGTCGGTACGGGAAAGCCCAGTGCTTTATAGAGGACGAGCTGGCGCGGTGTATTGGACAGATGTTCTTCCGCACGGATGACATGGGTAATATGCATGAGAGCATCATCCATGACGACACAATAATTATATACAGGAATTCCGTCTGATTTGACAATGACAAAATCGCCTACTTTATTGGAGTCAAAAGCGACATGTCCCCGTACGAGATCGTCGAATTCGAGAGTTTCATTCTTCGGGGTCTTGACTCGGATGACATAAGGCCGGCCTTCTTTCAGGTACTGCTGCACCTGTTCCGGCGACAGATGGGAACACTTGCCGGAATAAACCGGTGTTTCTCCCTTTGCCATCTGTGCTTCTTTTTCGGCTTCCAGTTCTTCGGGAGTACAGAAACAATAGTATGCTTTACCTTCTGCTAGTAATTTATCGGTATATTTTTTGTAGATATCCAGGCGTTCCATCTGACGGTACGGTCCGTCCGGGCCGCCTACATCAATACCTTCATCCCAGTTGATACCCAGCCAGCGCAGTGCTTCCTTGATATTTTCTTCCGATTCACGGGTAGAACGCTTCTGGTCCGTATCTTCAATGCGGACGACAAAGGTACCGCCGGTATGTTTGGCTTCCAGGTAATTGAAAAGAGCCGAGCGGGCACCGCCAATATGGAACGGGCCAGTCGGGCTGGGTGCAAAACGTACGCGTACTGTATTAGACATAACAAACTCCTCCTACTATCTATTACTATTAATTTCTGTATTTAATAACCATGGCAGCGGCCTGGGCGGCCATGCCTTCCTGCCGGCCTACAAAACCCAGGTGTTCTGTCGTAGTCGCTTTGACACAGACGGCAGACGGATCAATCTGCAGGGCATCTGCCAGATTGGCTGTCATCTGAGCCACATATGGCTTGATTTTCGGCTGCTGGGCCAGGAGCGTCACATCGACGTTAATGACGCGGCAGCTGTTCTCTATTAGTATCTGCCGTACTTTACGCAGTAAAATAAGGCTGGAAATATTCTTAAATGCCGCATCCGTATCGGGAAAATACGTACCGATGTCTTTCAGCCCTGCCGCTCCCAGGAGCGCATCCATGACGGCATGGACGAGTACATCCGCATCAGAATGGCCATCCAGTCCTTTTTCATAGGGAATCTCCACGCCGCCCAGAATCAGTTTCCTTCCTGATACGAGCGGATGGACATCATAGCCGCTGCCGACACGGTGCTCTGACGGTCCGGTCATGTAAAATTCAAGGACCGGCACATCGTCCATCGTAGTCACTTTATGATTCCGTTCATCCCCCTGGAGAATAACAACCTTTTCCCCCATTGCCTCTGCCAGTGAGGCATCGTCTGTCCCCGTCAGGTGATGCTCTTTGGCGTACCGGTGGGCTTCCAGCAGTGTCTGGCGCCGGAAGATCTGAGGCGTTTGTACAGCAATCAGGCGGCTCCGGTCCAGTGTGCGGACACGCTGCATCCCCCAGGCTCCAGCTTCTTCCCGTTCCTTGACCGTATCTTTGACAGGAATAGCATATACAGCTACATTTGCTTTTTCCATAACCGGCACGGCATTATCAAACCACTCCGGACCGGCCATGGGGCGTGACCCATCGTGGACCATAATGATATCGGCTGACTCATCTGCTGCCACGAGGCCATTATAAACAGAATCTTCCCGTTCCGCTCCTCCCAGAGCAAAACGGACCGGTACAGACGGATGCAGGCCGGCAACCATATCTTCTATATCCCTCCGGTCCCGTTCCGCTACTACAATGACGACTTCACTGACACAGGCTGCAGCAAAAACGTGCTGCAGCGTATGAGTCAGTACAGGTTTTCCACACAAAGGAAAAAACAGCTTATTGCGCTCATAGCCAAAACGCCGGCCTGAACCGGCCGCTACTATGATGACAGATACTTTCAAACCTTTCACCTACTCGTGTTCGACTTTTACAAATATCATACGCCCTGCCGAAGTCTGCAAAACAGAAGTAACTACGACGGGGACGGTAGAACCAATATATTTCTGGCCATTTTCGACGACAATCATAGTACCATCGTCGAGGTACCCTACACCCTGATTATTTTCTTTACCGGCCTTGACAACCAGTACTTCCATATGCTCTCCCGGAATCCGGGCCGGCTTCAGTGCATTGGCCAGATCATTGATATTCAGGACAACGACACCCTGCAGCGCCGCTACCTTATTCAGATTATAGTCATTAGTCACGACTTTGGCGTTGATTTTCCGGCCCAGCCGGACCAGTTTGGAATCAACGCCCTGCACATCATCAAAATCATCATTGATGATACGGACTTCTACATAGTTGTCTTCCTGCATCTGCTTCAGTATATCCAACCCGCGGCGCCCTTTGTTTCTCTTCAGGACATCAGAGGAATCGGCAATAAGCTGCAGTTCCTCCAGGACGAAAACAGGCACCAGAAGAGGCCCTTCGAGGAAACCGGTACTGCATATTTCCGCAATCCGCCCGTCGATGATAGAACTTGTATCCAGGAGTTTCCCTGAAAATTCTTCTTTTTTCCGTTCTTTTTCCCTATTTTTGGGCAAGCGGAAAATACCGGCCCAGCTGACGATTTCTGTCTTCTTGCGTACAGCTATACTCATGCCGGCATACCCGAAAATAATGCTGAATACAATTGGCCCATACGCTCCGATAATCGGCAATTTGGAAAACGCCAGTCCTATTAAATTAGCAATAATGAGTCCAAAAAGCAATCCCAGCGTTCCAATAAGCAGATCCTGCGTAGAAAAGTCACTCAGGCCCGTTTCCATGCGCTGAATAACCTTCCATATCAGCCGCAGCACGAGCGGTGACAAGATATATCCCAGAACGACACCCAGAAGGGCTCCCACGATATAGGTAATCATAGTCATCAGTGTCGTACCAAAAATACCAATCCGGGAAAAACGACCCTCGATTTCTGCACTGAAAAAAGGCGTCGTCACCAGCTGGTCTGCCAACATGACAAAGATGACGGCCATGATCAGCATAACCGCACCTTTCATGATATTATCAGCAATTTTACGGCCATTGAGTTTCTTGCGTTCCGGTTTTCTTTTTTCTTTATTTTCTGTCGTATGTACATCAGCCATAGTATGTCACCCCCTTCTCATATTAATTAACATTTTCATTCATTATACCTGTAAAAAGCATCTTTTTACAATTTCTTATCATACCATATTTTTTGATAAGACTCCACAAAAAAGAACACGTCAGGGAAAAAACACGAGCAGCTCTGCCTTTCTATACAGCAAAACTGCTCGTTTTTCTCTATTCAGCGATGGCACCCGCCATAGTAACCACCGTTACCGTGATGTCCGTACCCATTACCGTCCCCGTAGCAGGGGCCTGTCATTTCGACGGCACCATTTTCATTGACTACGTAGCCACGGTGCTGGATAACCGGTTCCATATGGCCATCTGCCATAACACGGCGTCCCTGATAATAGGTAACGGGGCTGTTGCAGTCATATACAGTCGATCTTCCTGCCGGACCAGCAGTACTGTTATGATAATATGCCAGAGCACTTCCGCCACATAAAAGGGCCACTGCCGTACATAATACGGCCAGCCTTTTCACTCGTTTCTGCATAATTGTCCAACCTCCCTTGTACTTTCTTTTTAAATTTTATATTCTACTACCAGTATACCATACCAGCCAGTGAAAAAAATAAATTTTATTTAAATTGTCAAAAAATCAGGAAGAAAAAGCAGCCGTTATGGCATCTCTGATAGACACCACAGGAATGATCCGGCAATCGGGAAAGTCATCCCGTTTCAGCTCTGACATATTCCCCCGGGGAACGATGAACCGGGTAAATCCCATTTTGGCGGCTTCCTTCAACCGGCGGTCAGCCTGAGGGACACGCCGTATATCTCCAGTCAGTCCCACTTCGCCCATGACTACCGTATACTCATCCATAGGAATATCCTTAAAGCTGGAAACGACGGCCAGAATAACCGGAAGATCGGCAGCTGTCCCGGTGAGCCGCAACCCGCCTACGACATTGATATAGACATCCTGTGTTCCCAGATTCAGGCCGATTCGTTTTTCCAGGACGGCCAGCAAAATAATCAGACGGTTGTAATCCATTCCGGAAGCAGTCCGCCGTGGTACGGCAAATACGGAATGCGATGTCAGCGCCTGTATTTCTCCCAGCATAGGCCGCTGGCCGTCCATAACGGCCGCGATAACCGAACCGGCCTGATGAGCCGATCGTTCAGCCAGGAGCAGCTGGGACGGATTGGCCAGTTCCGAAAGGCCCTCTTCGGTCATGGTAAACATGCCGGATTCATTCGTCGAGCCAAAACGGTTCTTTATCCCCCTGAGAATGCGGAACTGATACTGCCGGTCACCTTCAAAATACAACACGACATCCACCATATGTTCCATCATGCGCGGGCCGGCAATGGCCCCTTCTTTGGTCACATGGCCGATGACCACAACGGGTATGTTGGTCGTCTTGGCAAAAGTCATGAGCCGTGCCGTACCTTCCCGTATCTGCCCCATGCTCCCCGGTGTACCGTCTGCATCCTGGCAGTACATCGTCTGGATGGAATCGACGATGAGCAGCCGTGGTTTCCGCCGTTCAGCCTCATGCAATACAGCATCCAGTGATGTGTCCGCCTGTATGAACAGGTCCGGAGCCACAATTCCCAGTCTTTCGGCCCGCAGCTTAATCTGTCCCTGTGATTCTTCACCGGAACCGTACAGGACGGCACCTTGTTTTTTACAGACCGCTGCCGCCATCTGCAGCACCAGCGTCGATTTGCCGATACCCGGATCCCCACTGAGCAGAATCAGGGCGCCGGGCACCAATCCGCCTCCCAGCACGCGGTCCAGTTCGCCAATTCCCGTTTCCAGACGGGACATGTCTTCCATGGTAATGTCCGTCAGGGCAGCCGGACGGGTTTCCGTCCCCGTCCGCTGCATGCTGCCAGCTTTACGGGGAGCCTCCGGCTGCAATGTTTCTTCTGTCATTGTGTTCCATTCCCCGCACTGGGGGCAGCGTCCGAGCCAGCGGCTGGAAACGCTGCCGCAATTAGCGCATACATAGCGCGTCTTTACTTTAGCCATGAATCCGCTCCTCTTCTGAAAGAAGTCCCCGTCCCGGAACCGCTGGCTTCTCTCATCATTCTGTCGTAAATAGTAACTCTTTCTTATCCGGGCTGTCTACATGGAGATGGTTCCCCTTTTTCAGGCTGCCACCGAGCATCATTTCCGAAATAGGATCTTCCACCAGTTTCTGGATAGCCCGTTTCAGCGGACGGGCGCCATAAGCGAAATCGGTTCCTTCCCGGACCAATACATCATCGGCATTTTCTGTCCAGTCCATAGCAATGCCTTTTTCGTCGAGCCGTTTCGTCAGATCTTTCAGCATAAGAGAGACGATGCGGCGCAAATCATCCCGCTGCAGCGGCTTAAATACGATGATTTCATCAATCCGGTTCAAAAATTCCGGACGGAAGAACCGCCGGACGTCATCCATGATTTCTTTTTTCGCCGTTTTGAAAGCCTGTTCCCGGTTTTCTTCCTGACTGCCCGTCGAAAATCCCATGACCGGGGCATCGGGTTTCAAATGAGAGGCTCCCAGATTACTGGTCATGATGATGACCGTATTGCGGAAATCAACCGTACGTCCCTTGGAATCAGTCAGGCGTCCGTCATCGAGGACCTGCAGGAGCAGATTGAAGAAATCAGACGAAGCCTTTTCTACTTCATCAAATAATACGACACTGTACGGTTTTTCCCGTACGGCATCGGTCAGCTGGCCGCCTTCTTCATACCCCACATAACCGGGAGGTGCCCCTACCAGGCGGGATACGCTGTATTTTTCCATGTATTCGCTCATGTCGATGCGAATCATTGATTCTTCACTGCCAAAGAGCTGCCGGGCCAGTGTCCGGGCCAGTTCGGTCTTGCCGACGCCACTGGGGCCGAGGAACAGGAACGAACCAATTGGGCGGTTTGCATCCTTCAGGCCCGCCCGTGCCCGGCGTATTGCCTTGGAAACAGCCGTCACGGCCTCATCCTGACTGATGACCCTCTTATGTAATTCTTCTTCCAGATGGAGCAGACGGTGCGATTCCGTTTCCGTCAACTGCCGTACGGGGATTCCCGTCCACTGGGACACGACATCGGCAATATCATCTTCTGTCACGACCAGCCGGGCATCATCGTGCTGTTTCCGTTCTTTTTGCATCGTTTCCAGCTGCCGTGATAACTCCTTTCCTTCATCACGCAGGGACGCACAGCGTTCAAAGTCCTCACTGGCCAGAGCCGCCTCTTTTTCCTTGCGGATATCGGCCAGTTTCTGTTCCAGGCTCTTGACTTCATCAGACGGAGAATATACTTTCATACGCACCCGTGATGCCGCTTCATCCATGACATCGATGGCCTTATCCGGCAGGTAGCGGTCACTGATATACCGCGCGGAAAGGGTAACGGCACTGCGCACGGCTTCATCGGTAATGCGCGCTTTATGGAATGCTTCATAACGGTCACGCAAACCGAACAGAATCTGTATTGCATCATCTTCCGTCGGTTCACCAACCAGTACTGGCTGGAACCGGCGGGCCAGAGCCGTATCCTTTTCTATATGTTTCTTATATTCATCCAGCGTCGTCGCGCCGATGCACTGCAGTTCGCCCCGTGCCAGGGCCGGTTTAAGGATATTAGCGGCATCCATGGAGCCTTCTACAGCCCCTGCACCGATGAGCTGATGCAGTTCATCGATAAAGAGGATCATATGGGAATCATTCTGTATGGCCTCGATCACCTTTTTAATTCGTTCTTCAAATTCCCCACGATATTTTGTACCAGCCACCAGACTCGTAAGGTCCAGGGAAAATATATGTTTGTCGGCTAAAATATCCGGTACGACACCGCTTACAATGCGCTGGGCCAGACCTTCGGCAATGGCTGTTTTCCCTACTCCGGGAGCTCCGATGAGGACGGGGTTGTTTTTCGTCCTGCGGCTAAGGATCTGGATGACCCGGTCGATTTCCTTTTCCCTGCCGATGACGGGATCAATTTTACCTTTCCGTGCCAGTTCATTCAGATCACGGCCATAGGTATTGAGATCCATGCTGCCAGCAGCTCCGCCTTCTTCCGGCACGTCTTCGGCATCTGTACCTGTTACTTCTGCCAAACGGTGCAAAATTTGTTCCGGATCGACATCCATAGATTCCAGGATCTGGCTGGCACGGCCGCTCCCTTCCAGAATCAGTCCGGCCAGAATATGTTCTGTACCAACATAGTTTTGTCCCAGCCGGTTGGCTTCACTGACAGCCAGTTCCATTGTCCGCTTTGTGCGCGGGGTCAGCCCCGGTTCATCCTGGATCATGTCGCGGGATGCCGTCAATTTTTCGATGGCCCGCAGTATGTTTTCCGGCGTAAGCCCCAATTGAGCCAGTACCTGACCTGCCACCCCTTCTTTATTGAGAACGAGACCGAGCAAAATGTGTTCGGTTCCTACATAGTCATGACCCAAGCGCTGCGCTGTCTGCTGGGCATACTGCAGCACCCGTTTTGCATTATTTGTAAATCTGTTATACATATTCTTTCACATCCTTATACGCTGGTCCGGGCAGACTTTCCGTACTGCCATTCAGCCATCGTACACATTTTAAATGGCATAATCCTGCAGAAGCTGACGGATTACCTTAGCCCGCTGCAAGTCCTGCTCTTCATCATTCAGTTCCTTACCGGCCTGCCATTGCAGATATGCCGGCCCCGCTGCCGTCAGCAGGGCATGATACGCCTGTGGCCGTTCCTGAATGATACCAAAATCTATCCCCATGCGGAAATCGCTTAGAAAATCGATGGTTTCATAAAAATCGAGCATCCAGGCATGGGATAATACGCCATAGTTCCGGAAAAACCGGTCTTTCATGGCATTCTGATTATGCGTCCAGAGCAGGTTCCGGCAGTTCCGTTCTTCCTGGACAATCTGTGTGGCAAGCTTCTTCAATTGCCCTATAATATCTTCTTCTGATACGCCCAGCGTAATTTGATTCGTCACTTGGAACACATTGCCAATATATTCGTTCCGTTCCGTATACATGCCACACATGGTAAAGCCCAATTTAGTAATCCCCTGGACAATACGGTTAAGGCGCTTCATCAGCACCAGTCCGGGCAGATGGAGGATGACGCCGGCAATAAGGCCGGTCCCGGTAAGGGAGGGACTGGCAGTCAGATAACCGAAATCATCCCGGAAGGCAAAATTCAGTTTTGCCTCCAGCGCATCGTCTACCTGTGTCGCATCTTCCCATGCCTTATCGAGCTGGAGACCTGCCGCACCGGTCTGAATACAGAAATGATCGTCTTCATTGATCATAATGGAAACGGCACCGTCCTGCCGTAACAGCAATCCCCTGTTCTGCGGTTTCTGAATATGGCTTGCCGAAACCAGGTGGCGTTCTGCCAGCACTTCCCGTTCCCACGAAGTCAGATCGTAAAGATGGATACTTTCATAAGTCCCTCCTCCCAGCGTATTCAGACTTGGCATGTACCGTTCCCCTTCCGCCAGGACGGCAGCCAGTTCTGCATCAGTCGCCTTATCAGGAAATACGTATTTTTTTAAGTTCCGGGAAAGACGGATACGGCTGTCCAGCACGACATCCGTCAAATCTCCTGATCCATCCTGCCAGGGAATCAACGGCGTTTTCAATATATCCTGCAGCATCCGTTATTCCTCCTTCCCATTCTGCCGCGGTGGCAGCTGCCGTTCCAGCATGCGGATTTCATCGCGTACGCGGGCAGCTTCTTCATACCGTTCATCCTGAACGAGTTTTTTCAGACGCTGGCGCAGGCGTTTAATCTGATTGGCTGTACGGAACACACCGGTTCCCCGGTTCGGCACCTTGCCCACATGTTTAGTGTGACCGTGTATCCGCCGGACCAGAGGCGTGATTTCTTCCCGGAATGCTTCATAACAATCGGGACAGCCAAATTTACCAAGACGGTTAAATTCACTATACGTCATGCCACAACTATTGCAGCGCGGTTCTTCTTCGGCCTGGCCGGAATAATCGGGGTAAGCCATTTTACGGAAGAAATCATTATCGATAATATTGAAATTAGAATAATCAGGTAAACTTCCCTGTTTACGCGCACATTCTGCACACAGGTGCAGCTCCGTGCGGCGGCCGTTTTCAATCTTCGCGATATGGACGACGGCTTCTCTTTTTTTGCATTGATCGCAAAGCATGGCGTGCGCCTCCTTTCTTACACTAGTGCAGATTCAGGGACCGGAGAATCCGCCCTATAACTGCCATCCGCTGCGGTTCATCGACTTCATCAAACAACGCTTCAAACGTATGATGCAGCAAAATGGCCTCCCTGTTCGTCAGCGACTTGCTTTTAATCAGACGATATAATAGCACGTCGAGATCTTCCATCGTAATATTGACAGCAGGCAGCGTTTCTTTCAGCGGTGCCGGTGTCCGGTCCTGTTTTTTCGGAGTCAGGCGGATAATGCGCACGAAACCGCCTGAGCCCCGTCGTGATTCTACTAGATAGCCCTTGTCATTAGAAAAGCGTGTACTTAGGACATAACTAATCTGTGAAGGGGCACAATCCAGTTCATCCGCCAGTTCATTGCGGCGGAGAACGATATTCTCTTCATCCTCTTCGAGGAGCTTATGTAATATAAATTGTTCGATTTTATCAGCTAACACACTCATCGTATCACCTGCTTATGAAAATACAATATACATCAAATGGTTATTTTTCACCTTTTGACTTTATTACATTCTTATTATATTCGTCTTTTTGACTTTTTGCAAGAGGTGAATTAATGGCAAAAGACCCTGACATCGTCCTTTCGACAAAAAACTAACAACACTTCCTGCGGACTGCGAACTGCGATTCCAGTTGTACGACTGCCTGTATTAGTGTATAGTGAAAAGATACAGGAAGCAGAAACTGTGAGGTGTTCGCTTTGAAACGCTTAGGACCGGGTTCAGTCCGCTATTATTTTTATCATGAAAAAAAATTACTGCTCATCGTCACGCTCAGTGGCATTTTGTATAATGTCGGCATGATTGCCGCTCCCTGGTTCGACGGGCAGCTGGCACAATGCCTCTATGATATTTTTGCCGGCAACAGGACGGCAGCAGATATGTACGTTCTCTGTCTGTCCTACGCCCTTGTCATTCTCGGCGTCCAGAGTTCGCGCTATGTCAAGCGCCTGTACGTCCGGAAATTTGCCAACAATATCAGTCTGTCTATGAAAGATATACTCTACCAGCACCTGGTCCAGACACCAAAGAGGGATATGGAACAGGCCGATACGGGAGCATTAATGACTAAGGTCATTTCTGATATCGATACGTGTGTCGAAGGAATGCGCAAATTCACGACAGAAATCTTTGATACGGGCATTGTCATGGTGACCTATGTGGTCATGATCGCCTGGTATGACTGGCGCCTGACCCTATGCGTCCTGGTCTTCCCGCCCATCGCTTACGCCCTGGCCAATAGTCTGCGCCGCACGGTCGCTATGACGGCAGCCAGGAGTAAAGAGAGCAGCGGCGCTTTGTCAGGAATGACACTGGACCGCATCAGCAATGCCATGACATACCGCGTCTACGGCGAAGAAGCCGTGCAGGACCAGCGCTATGAAGATTATCTGACTGATTATGAAAAGAAAATGATTCTGGCCAATCTCTGGGAAAACGCACTCCAGCCGATTTACAAAGTCATCGCTATGATTGGCACGATACTGGTCATCTGGTCCGGTGGCCACAATGTCCTGGGAACGGGCTGGGAAACGTGGGATATTGCCGCCTTCTCGACGTATCTGACCTGCTTCATCAGACTGGCGACAAAATCGTCCCATGCGGCCAAACTGTTCAACGCTATCCAGAAGGCCCAGGTTTCCTGGCTTCGCATCCAGCCCCACCTGCGGGCCGCCAGTACACTTCCCCGGACAGTACCGCCGGCGGCACCGGCTTATCTCACCGTCCGACATCTTTCCTTTACCTACCCCGGCAGTGACGTGCCCATTTTTCAGGACCTTTCCTTTTCAGCCCGTCCCGGAGACATTATCGGAATCACCGGTCCCGTGGCCTCTGGCAAATCGACACTGGGACTGGCTTTTCTCTGCGAAAATCCGCATGGCGGCCAGATTCTTTTTGGAACGCAGGAGCTGGGCAATGGCCATACATCTCCCAAGGGCATCGCCGGTTATTGCGGCCACGACGCAGAGCTCTTTGCCGGCACGATTGAAGAAAATATCCGTCTTGGCAAAGGCGGCGACATCATCCCCGTTCTGAATGCAGTCTGTATGGATCAGGATTGCGCGTCCTTTCCTGACGGAATCCGGACCCTCATCGGCGAGGGGGGACAGCGCCTGTCCGGTGGCCAGCAGGCCCGCATCGCCCTGGCCCGGACGCTATTTCATCCACGGCCGCTACTGATTCTCGACGACCCCTTCGCCGCCGTCGATATGGCGACAGAACGAGCTATTTACAGCCACCTGCGCCGAGACTGCAAAGACCGCATCATCCTTCTCATCTCGCATCGTCTGACTCTTTTCCCAATGCTCGACCAAATCATCTGGCTGAATGGTGACGGGAGCAGCATCGCCGCCACCCACGAAGAATTGTATGTATCGTGCCATGCCTATCGGAAACTCTATGACCTGCAGCATGCCCAGGGAGGTGGTTCCCATGGGTAATGTCTTTTTACAGACCTTACGGAAGAACAGCCTGCTCCTGCTGATCCTCATCCTGGCTATCATCGCGTCCATCGCCGTGAGCATTACACCGCCGCTCATCCTGCAGTATATCATTGACAGCCTTGTCAGCGGCGCTTTCAGCACCTACCCCCTGATGGCAGCCGGTGTACTCTATTTCACTCTCAATGCCGGAAGTGGTCTCGTCGATGCCTTCAAAGAAACGCTGATTACCATATTCGGCCAGAAAATCACACATGATCTGCGCTCGGCCATGTGCCGGCGTCTTGACGACCTTCCGGCATCATACTTTGTCAACCACGAAGCCGGTGCCGTCACATCACTTTTAGTCAATGACGTCGATACGCTGGAAAACCTCTTTGATTCCGGCGTGGTCAGTATGATTGCCGACATATTCACGATTTTCAGTATCCTCGCCGTCGTATTCCATCTGAGCCCGGGGCTGGGCGCACTGATCTGTATCTGCCTTCCCCTGCTCTTTCTCCTGACCCGCTACTTCCAAAAACGCATGCTCCAGGCCCAGCGGGACAACCGCATCGCTGTCAGCCGGACAAATGAACTCATACCAGAAACGGTTCACAATATCCGCACGATCCATACCTGCCAGCAGGAACGCTATATGCGCCAGCGCTATGGCCGTACGATCCGCGATAGTTTCGAGGCCATGGAACGAAGCAATTTCTGCGATTCCATCTATTCGCCCATCATCATCACCAGTTGCACAGTCATCATCTGCCTGATGATGTCTCTGTCTGTCAGCAGTCCGTCCCTGCAGGAACTATTCGGCATGACCGTCGGCAGTGTTGTCGCTCTCATCGCCTATGTACGCCGTATCTTCTCGCCCTTGGAAAGCATCGGCATGGAAATCCAGAATATCCAGTCTGCCGTCGCCGGCATTGGCCGCCTGAAAGATTTCTTCGCCGAACCCGTCCAGGAAAAGAACGGCACGATGGAACCCGACCCGGCTGCAACACCGCTTGTCATCGGCGATGCCGCCTTTGGCTACGGCAAGGAAGCCGACATTTTCCATCACTTCACTCTTATCGTAGAAGCCGGGGAAATGGTTACTATCACCGGCCGCACGGGAGCCGGCAAAAGCACCCTCTTTAAGCTCATCCTCGGCCTCTACCGGCCCCGGCAGGGCCAGGTCCGCGTCTTCGGCTGCGATCCGTCCCGCATGGCTGCTCCCCTCCGCCGTCAGGTCTTCGGCTATGTCGAACAGCAGTTCCACGCTATCCATGGCACCGTTGCCGATCAAATCAGCCTGAAAGACCCGAGAGTTACACCGGAAGCAATAGAAAAGGCACTGCATCTCGTCGGCCTTTGGGATACATGCCACGCCCTGCCCCAGGGATTGGCTACGCCTTACAAGCCAGAGTTCTTTTCCCGTGGCCAGGGCCAGCTCCTGTCCATCGCCCGGGCCGTCGTCATGGACCCGCAAATCCTCTTGTTCGACGAAATCACAGCCAACCTCGATTCCCTCACAGAATCCCAAATTCTTCAGGCTCTGCAGGCAGTTGCCCAGAACCGGACCGTCCTCTCTATTTCTCATCGTCTTTACGAATCCCAGGGAGGCCGGCGCATCGTCATCGGAGATCCGTAGGAATCGCAGGTCGCTAGCTGATGGCTGCCGGTCGAACCAAAAAAAGAACCCTCACCGTCATGCAGCAGATGCACTATAAAAGAGAGCATCTGTTGCATGCGTCTGAAGGGTTCTTTTTTGCTGCAAACTATAAACTTTGTACTACAGGCTATTTCACCGGTGCTTCGATGGGATCGTAGTCAGCCGGTTTATCGGTGATAGCCGCTTCGTCGATGGCCGACGGTATGGGATCAAATCCCTGACGGAAGAGAGACTTGATGACAGCGATATAGGGAGGAACGATGGTGTCCATAAGGAGATAGCGCTTGCGGAAAAGATTGCGCTTCTGGGACTTGATTTCGCCGTATTTGCGTCGTTTTTCTTCGATAGGCAGGCGGAAATACCACTGTTCCTTACTATCAGGTACGGCACCTTCACCAACCCAGAAGTCATTGAAATTGGTCTTCTTCGAGCGGTTGCCGCGCAGCATGTGGCTGTTAGTATAGAAGCCTTCGTCGGTTATGACGTACATATCGTGAATGCCCAGTGTCTGGACGAAAATGCGCATCAAGTAAAGAATAAAATTCTTCGGACGGTATCCAAAAAGCTTTTTAGTCAGGACTTTCGTCGTTTCCAGGCCGTGTTTTGATCCCTGGATAGTACCGATATACATGGACGGTGTGCCATCAGCATTGTAGTCAAAGCGGAAATTAAAATGGTAAATCATCTGTCCTTCGTGATAGAGATAGAGTGACAGGAAGCCTTCCTTGCGCTGGCCCGTATCAAAGATGAGCCGTGCTTCCAAGGGCAGCGATTCATCCGGCGAGGCCCACAGGGTATAGCCATTTCCCCAGTACAGTTCGTGAATGACGTCATCGGAAAAGAACGTCCGCAAGATAGTGAAATGGTGCTTCAAGGCATCGAGGCGCTGGCGCATGGTCGAATTCTTGAATAAGAAGACGCGGGTCATGACTTCCTGGAAATCAGGATCATGCTGGTCAAAGAATCCTTTCATGGGTTCATAGTGATTGAAGAAATCGTACAATTCTTCAAACAAGGTCCGGTTAGATATGGCACGGGCAAAAAAAACGACAGCCCGCTTGTTTTCCTGGAAATTCCGTGGTCCGTATATAAGGCGCGATAAGTGCCAGAAATAGGAAATGCTGTGCATGAAATACCTCCTATCGAGTACAACTGCAATAATTGCAATAGTACTATTATACGGGCAAGACAAGCGGGCTGTCAATGTAGGATTAGTGGCTGGTGACTGGCTGCCAATCGTTATAATTTTCTAACAACATTTGACGGGACGTGGGACAAGTCGCGGACACCGGTAATCATCATGGCATCCATGAGTTCCCGCTTCAGTGTATCCAGAAGCAGTTTGACACCTTCCGCCCCGCCACCGATAGCGGCTACGGCAGCCGGACGTCCCAAAAGGACCGCATCAGCACCGAGAGCCAGCATCTTCAGTACGTCTTCGCCGTGACGGACACCGCCATCGACGAAAATCGTCAGCCGGCCTTTAACGGCATCAGCTATGCCCGGCAGCACATCCGCCGTACCTGCCATGCCGTCGAGGACACGGCCGCCGTGATTGCTGACGACAATGCCTTTTGCTCCGGCATCGGCACAGGCAACGGCTTCTTCCGGCGACATGATGCCTTTTACGATGAACGGCAGCTGGATGGATTTCACGATTTCTGTAATATCACCAGCACTCTTAGGTCCTACTGGCTGGCCAAAGATGCGCATATTGATCAATGTCGCCGCATCAATATCGCTGGCAACGGCGAAGGCGCCGGCAGCTTCCGCTTCATGGGCTTTTTCTATGATTTTGTCATTGCTGCGGGGTTTGATCGTCGGGATGACTACGCCCGGGCGTTTCTTACAGGAAGCAATACCCGAAGCATACATATAAGGAGCTCCACTGTCTCCAGTAAAGCACAGCGTACCTGCGTCCATGGCGCCCTGTGTCACGGCTTCATCATATTCCTGTTCTACTGTAGCCGGATCACCGTCTACCTTGGCATTCAGAACAATCCCACCGACAGGTGCAATAAGTACAGGCATACTCAGTTTGCGTCCCAATATCTGACAGCTCGTATCCGGTTCATCCTGTCCGGACATGCTGCGCATGACCAGGCCGTATTCCTGCAATGCTTCCATATTGCGCATAAATGAACGGGCCGTGCGCAGGCCGCCAAAACCGGGAATCATGCCGACGCAGGCTTTCCCATTACATTCGGGACAGACATGACAGCCTTTCATTTTCTGACGCGCAATGTCACGTACTTCTTTCAAATCCATTTGACATACCTCCTTAAGTTGTATACATGTATGACACTTTACTTATATTGTACTGCAATGTATCTTATTACGCCATAGAAAAACACATCTATCATAAAACAAAAACGGGACTGCCCGAAGACAATCCCGTCTAATCCGCCTGTAGAGACAGATTTAGTCCATTTTTACAAAAGCGTCTTTACCAGCGCCGCAGGTAGGACAAACCCAGTCATCAGCCAGGTCAGCAAATTTTGTGCCTGCTGCTACGCCGTTGTCAGCGTCGCCTTCTGCTTCATCATAAATATAACCACAAATAGTGCATTCGTATTTGTCCATGATTCTACCTCCAAAATCATACTAAATCTTAGTAAATAATTATGTTTCACTCATCACATCATATCATGGTCCTATAAAATTTGCAACTGAAAAATGTATATATGGTAGTGTTCCTAATGGACACACTACCATAAGGCCGAAGGTACATGCGAATTTACTTTGCCCGTTTCATCATATTCAAATCGACGATGCCCGTAGAATAGGGAGCTACTTCATAGAGCCCGAACAGAAAATGGATATTCCCCGCTTTATCGAGATAATAGTTTTCCGGAAGCTGTGTCAGGCCGGTAAAATAAGAAGAAAGCTGATACTTGCTGGAGAGCAACGCCTGATTGATTTTTTTGATCGTAAAATATTTTTCATCGCCCGGCTTGATAATTTCCTGCCAGGTTACTTTTTTCCCCGTCGTCAAATCAAACGTTGTCCCTTTTTTCCAATGGGTCGGGTGAGCATCCCGGCCAAAATAGATTTGTCCCGATTCGACGATGGATAAATAGGTACCATCATTATGCGTTACTTCATAAGATTTCGTTTCCGTGACAAAACTATGATTGCCGGCTTTATCTTTCTGCTTATTGAAAAAATCCTGCGTTTCTTTCTGTTCATCTGCATAATACTGACGGATTTGTGCCGTCGCTGCCGCATTTCCCATGACCGTGACGTCGGGATAGGACATTTCCAGATAACTGTCTCCATCTTCTGACCGCGGCATCTGTACCATCTGAACATCGGCAGGCGGCGCCGCCAGCGCGACTGATGCTGTCAACAGAGCAGCGCTGAGCATAGCTAATATTTTTTGTTTCATCGAAAATCCCTCCTCTGATACTTCGTAATATTACTTCAATTGAGTTTGTTTCCGTTTTTCATCTGTTCCCAGGCGGAAAAAATAATATACATTTTCAGCTGTCTGACGAGTCATTCCCGGTACAGCCGCCAATTCATCAATTTCTGCCTGTTTCATGTCATCGAGCGTTTTAAAGTGCTGCCACAGCGCCTTGCGCCGTGCCGGACCGATGCCTTCGATATGGTCCAGAATAGAAACGAGACTGCGCTTTCCCCGCAGATGCCGGTGGTAGGTAATAGCAAAACGATGCGCCTCATCGCGGATAGCCTGCAGCAGCTGCAGCTCCGGCGTATGATGGCTGAGGATAATTGAATCGCTGCGCCCTTCGACAAAGACTTCTTCTATGCGCTTGGCCAGACTGATGACCGGCGCCTCACACCCGGCCTGCCGTATGATTGGCAGAGCGGCATGGAGTTGTCCCTTGCCGCCATCGATGACTATTAAATCAGGAACGGGCCAGTCTTTTTCATTATACCGCCGTTCCATGATTTCCGCCATAGATTTAAAATCATCGGGCTTTCCCTGTACCGTTTTTAATTTAAACCTCCGGTACTCACTGCGTGCCGGCTGACCATTTTCAAAAACTACCATAGAGGCAACCGTTTCGATACCCTGGGTATGGGAAATATCAAAACATTCCATCCGTTCCGGCAGGGACGGCAGGTCCAGCACCCGGGCCAGAGCCTGGACGGCACCGCTCGTCTTATCCGTATCATGCTGCCACTGGAGCCGTCTCTGTTCGAGCAGGACGCGGGCGTTTTCTTCCGCCATGGCGAGGAGTTTCTTTTTACTGCCCCGCTGGGGAATGATTAGGTTGACCTGCTGGCCTTTCAGCTGGCTCAGCCGCCGTTCACAATCTTCCTGTTCTGCCACAGCGGCTACGACAATATCCCGCGGGATAAACGACTGGGCCGTATAATACTGGTCAATGACAGCTTCCGTCATATCGGCGGCTGACTCATCATCGCTGTGATCCAGACTGAATGTCTCCCGTCCCATAAGCCTGCCGCTGCGGATGGTATAAATCTGGACGCAGGACTGTCCGGCGTCGCTGGCCAGTCCCAATACATCCATATCGCCGCCCTGGGTAACGATGTTCTGCTGGGACTGAATGACCCGGATGGCTTCTATCTGGTCCCGGTACACAGCTGCTTTTTCAAATTCCAGCTCATCCGATGCTGCTTCCATTTTTTGCTGTAAATCCCGTATAAGCGGCGTATTCCTTCCTTCAAGCAGATCCACGGCCTGCCGGACCAATTCCTGATAATCAGCTTTTGTAATATAGTGCACACAGGGCGCATCGCAATGTCCCATATGATACTGCAGGCACGGCCGGTCTGCTTTGAGATTGCGGCAGGTCCGGATGTGGAAGGCACGCTGCATCAGTTTCAGGACGCGGTGCACTGCCCCGGCATCGGCAAAGGGGCCGAAATACCGGGCACCATCGCGCAGGACCCGCCGGGTCATGCAGACCCGCGGATAGTCGTCCTGCAGCGTCACCTTGATATAAGGATAGGTCTTGTCATCGCGAAGCATGATATTATACCGGGGATGATGCTTCTTGATGAGCGTATTTTCCAGAATCAGCGCTTCCATTTCATTGGCTACGACGATGGTTTCCAGATCGACAGCATGACTGATCATAGCCGCCACTTTAACGGCCCGGTTGGCATCGTTGCGGACGTAACTTTTGACGCGGTTGCGCAGATTGACTGCCTTGCCCACATAAATAATATGACCTTTGGCATCTTTCCATAAATACACGCCGGGCTGGGTCGTCAGATTATTCACTTTTTCGAGCACGGCCTGTGAAAATGCCACTATTGGTCACCTCGTTCTTCCATGAGTTTCCGCGTCCGTTCCAGTACGGGTTTCAGGAATTGCCCCGTATACGACTGCGGGACAGCGCAGATATCTTCCGGCGTCCCCGTCGCAACGACCGTGCCGCCTCCGTCGCCGCCTTCAGGTCCCAGATCGATGAGATAATCAGCCGCCTTGATGACATCGAGATTGTGTTCTATGACGATGACTGTATCTCCTCCATCGACGAGGAGCTGCAGGACATCCATCAGCTTGTGGATATCCGCCGTATGCAGCCCAGTCGTCGGTTCGTCGAGGATATACAACGTGCGCCCGGTACTTCTCTTGGAAAGCTCTGTCGCCAATTTTACCCGCTGGGCTTCCCCGCCGGATAAGGTCGTCGCAGGCTGTCCCAGTCGGATATACCCGAGACCGACCTGCTGGAGCGTTTTCAGTTTATTGAGGATGCGCGGAATCTGGGCAAAGAAATCGCAGGCTTCATCTACGGTCATGTTCAAGACATCGGAAATCGTCTTGCCTTTATACTTTACTTCCAGCGTTTCCCTGTTGTACCGCGTACCATGGCATACTTCACAGGGCACGTAGACATCGGGCAGGAAATTCATTTCGATGCGGATGATGCCGTCGCCCCGGCAGGCTTCACAGCGGCCGCCTTTGATGTTGAAACTAAACCGGCCGGCTTTATAGCCACGGACCTTGGCTTCCGGCGTCTGGCTGAACAGCTGGCGGATGAAATCAAAGACACCCGTATAGGTAGCCGGGTTGGATCGGGGAGTCCGTCCGATAGGCGACTGGTCGATATTGATGATTTTATCGATGTATTCTGTGCCGCGCAATTCTTTAAATTTTCCTGGCCGGTGGGGCGTACCATACACGGCTTCTGCCATCCCTTTATAAAGGATTTCATTGACCAGTGTCGATTTTCCTGAACCAGATACACCGGTCACTACCGTAAGTGTTCCCAGAGGAAAGGCTACATCGATATTTTTTAAATTATGTTCTGCCGCACCGACGATTTCAATCTGCGTTCCATTTCCCGGACGGCGCTGTGCCGGAACAGGGATGAATTTCGTCCCTTTCAGATACTGTCCAGTCAGGGATTCCGGGCATGCCATGATATCTTCCGCCGTCCCCTGGGCAACAATCCGTCCCCCGTGTTCTCCGGCTGCCGGCCCGATATCGAGAATATAATCGGCCGCCCGCATGGTATCTTCGTCGTGTTCTACGACAATCAGGGTATTTCCCAGGTCGCGGAGATGCTTCAGGGCACCGAGCAGTTTGTCGTTGTCCCGCTGATGAAGGCCGATAGACGGTTCATCGAGAATATACAGGACGCCGACCAGACCAGAACCTATCTGCGTAGCCAGGCGGATGCGCTGGGCTTCCCCGCCTGACAAAGTGCCTGCAGTCCGGGACAATGTGAGATATTCCAGCCCTACGGTCCGCAGGAAATCGAGGCGGGCCCTGATTTCTTTGAGAATCTGTTTGGCAATCAGCTGCTGCCGATAGCTGAGTTCCAACGTATCAAAAAAGTGAATCATATCCGTCACGGATAAAT
Organism: Caecibacter massiliensis; assembly: GCA_900095875.1. Lineage (GTDB taxonomy): Bacteria > Bacillota > Negativicutes > Veillonellales > Megasphaeraceae > Megasphaera > Megasphaera hexanoica. The sequence continues at coordinate 391,940 of LT608311.1, forward strand.
CTGTCAGCTCATGGATGTCCAGTCCGCCAATTTTAATAGCCAGCGCTTCCGGCCGCAACCGGGCCCCATGACAGGCCGTACACGGCTTGACCGACATAAACTGGCCAAACTGGTCGCGCATCATATCTGATGAAGCTTCGCGGTAACGGCGGCGCACCATCGGTATAACCCCTTCAAAGGGCGTCGAGAATGTCTTAACTTCACCGCGCAGATTTTCATATTCAAAGACACATTCATCATCCGAACCGTAGAGCAATTTCTGCTGCAGTTCTTCCGGCAGGTCATTATAGCAATTCTGTATCGTAAATCCATACGGTTTCAAAAGGCCTCCCAGCTGACGCATGAACCATGAATCGGGATTACTGCTGAGGGCAGCAATACAGCCGTCGGCAAAGGATACATCACCATGAGGCAGACACAGATGGGGATCAACTTCCATGGTACTGCCGATGCCTGAGCAGGCCGGACAGGCACCAAAGGGACTGTTGAACGAAAACAGGTGAGGCTCGATTTCCGGCAGGCTCACATGACAATCGGGGCAGGCAAAATGCTGGCTGTACGTCACAGTTTCTTTCGTGCTCATGCGGAAGACATGGACGATGCCTTCGCCTAATTTCGCTGCCGTTTCCAGAGAGTCAGTCAGCCGAGTCAGGATACTGTCCTTGATGACCAGGCGATCGACAATGACTTCGATAGTATGCTTCTTATTCTTTTCCAGAGGAATATCGTCCGACAAAAGATAGACTTCTCCATCGACGCGCACCCGGACATATCCGTCTTTGACCAGACGGGACAATACTTTCTGATGAGTCCCCTTTCGCCCATCGACGACGGGTGCCATGATCATGACTTTTTCTCCGTCACCCAGAGCCATGATGGAATCGGCCATCTGCTGGATTGTCTGCTGGCGGATGGGCTTGCCGCACTTCGGGCAGAACGCTTCCCCGGCACGGGCATACAGCAATCGCAGGTAATCGTAGATTTCTGTGACCGTCCCTACAGTAGACCGGGGATTCCGGCTCGTCGTCTTCTGATCGATAGAAATAGCCGGCGACAGCCCTTCAATGTAATCGACATCGGGCTTATCCATCTGTCCCAGGAACTGGCGGGCATACGCTGACAGCGATTCGACATATCTCCGCTGTCCTTCGGCATAAATCGTATCGAAAGCCAGGGACGACTTCCCTGACCCTGACAGGCCGGTAAATACGACTAGTTTATCCCTGGGTATTTTTACATCTATATTCTTCAGATTGTGCTGTCTGGCACCTTTGATGACAATATACTTATCTTGCACTTTGTGCCTCCCGTTTGAAGTTTGACGTCTGATGTTTGAGGTTTGATGAAAAACGAGCCGTTACGGCCTGCAAACTGCGGCCTGCGATTTATCTCTTCTTCGCATCGGGCCGCTTGATTTTGCGCCGGTACCGCCGCTTCGGCATGTCACTTCCCTGCATCTCTTTAGGCAGCGTATCGTCCTGGCTCATATCGGCCAGTTTCTGCCGTAATTGCCCCAGCCGATCCCGCAATTCCGCCGCCTTTTCGAATTCCAGATTTTTGGCGGCCTGCTTCATCTGCAATGTTACCGTCTGGATGACCTTGTGCAGCGCATCCCGGGTCAGCGGTTTATCCGTACTATGACCATACTCTTTCTGGTCCTCTGCTACTTTCGTCAGTTCTATCAGATCGACTACCTCTTTTTTGACCGACTTGGGCGTAATATGGTGTGCTTTATTATAGGCATCCTGCACTTTCCGACGCCGTTTCGTTTCATCTATGGCACGGGCCATGGAATCGGTAATCTTATCGGCATACATGATGACCTTGCCATGGACATTACGGGCTGCCCGGCCCATAGTCTGGATGAGAGCCGTATCGGACCGCAGGAACCCTTCTTTATCGGCATCGAGAATAGCCACCAGCGACACTTCCGGCATGTCGAGACCTTCACGCAGCAGGTTGATACCAACCAGGACATCAAACACGCCGGCCCGCAGGTCCCGGATGATATCGGCCCGTTCGATGGTAGCAATATCGGAATGGAGGTAGCGCACGAGCACTCCCATTTCTTTCAAGTAATCCGTCAGGTCTTCTGCCATCTTTTTCGTCAGCGTCGTGACCAGCACCCGTTCGTGACGCTCACGGCGCTTGCGGATTTCACCCAGGAGGTCGTCCATCTGGCCGGCAATGGGGCGGACTTCCACTTCCGGATCGAGCAGTCCCGTCGGCCGGATAATCTGCTGGGCCAGATTAGTCTGCACTTCCATTTCATAATCTCCCGGTGTGGCGCTGACAAAAATAATCTGATTGATCCGTTCCGTAAATTCATCAAAAGTCAGAGGCCGGTTATCCAGGGCCGACGGCAGGCGGAATCCGTATTCGATGAGCGACTTCTTGCGTGAACGGTCACCGGCATACATGGCCCGCAGCTGTGGCAGTGTCACGTGGGATTCATCGACCATGATGAGGAAATCGTCAGGGAAATAGTCGAGCAGCGTATATGGTGCCTGCCCGGCTTTCCGTCCTGCCAGGTGGCGGGAGTAGTTTTCAATCCCTGAACAATACCCCATTTCTTCCATCATTTCCATGTCGTAACGGGTCCGCTGTTCCAGCCGCTGTGCTTCCAGAAGATGGCCTCCATCTTTTAGCTCCCTGAGCCGTTCATCCAGTTCTTTCCGGATGGTTCCCAGTGCCCGTTCCATCTTGTCTTTCGTCGTAACATAATGACTGGCCGGATAAATCGCCACGTGTTTCCGTTCGGCAATCACTTCCCCGGTCAGTACGTCCACTTCGGTCAGCCTGTCGATTTCATCGCCGAACATTTCGATGCGGATGACGGAATTATCAAAAGCCGCTGGAAATACTTCGATGGTGTCACCGTGGACGCGGAATGTCCCCCGTTCCAAACTCACATCATTGCGTGTATACTGGATATCGACCAGCTTGTGCAGGATTTCTTCCTGTGGCTTTTCCTGCCCCAGCCGCAGAGAAACGACGAGTTCGCTGTAATCTTCCGGATCACCCAGGCCATAGATACAGGACACGGACGCGACGATAATGACATCACGCCGTTCAAAGAGGCTCATCGTCGCCGAATGGCGCAGTTTATCGATTTCATCATTGATAGACGCATCTTTTTCAATATACGTATCGGTCGAAGCAATATACGCTTCCGGCTGATAGTAATCGTAGTAACTGACAAAGTATGCTACTTCATTATCGGGGAAAAACGCCTTGAATTCACTGCAAAGCTGGGCAGCCAGCGTCTTGTTGTGGGCAATGACCAGCGTCGGTTTCTGCACGGCTTCAATGACCTTGGCCATGGTAAACGTCTTGCCTGTCCCCGTAGCCCCCAGCAGGACCTGCGCCCACTGACCAGACTTTACCCCTTCAGCCAGTGATGCAATGGCTTCCGGCTGGTCTCCCATCGGTTCATATGGCGCAACGACCCGGAACGGATGAGACGTATCATAATCTTTATTTAAATGCGATTGTATATCCATAGCAGACCTCGAATCAGAACAAAGGAATAGCAATTTTCCGTTATCCCAGTATAGCATATTGGCGAACATATGTACAGAAAAAGGAGACTGCACGACAGGACAGTCTCCTTGATGATAACAGGACAATACATACCACCCATCGGTTTAGGCCGGTATCCGTTTTTTCATTTGTCGTACATTATAGACTAATGCCGCTGTCGTAACGATGAACGCCGCCCCGTCACTGACGGCTCCTGCCAGCCAGATGCCATCCAGCCCCAGGAACGAGGAAAACAAATAGACACAGGGAATGAGGAAAAAGACCTGGCGGTTGATCGTAAAGAACAGGGAAAAAAGGGGCTTATTGACGGCCTGGAAATAATTTCCCGCTATGATGGAAGAGCCGACGACGGGCGTCATCACCAGATATATACGCATCGCTCTCACCCCGACGCGGAGCAGGTCCGGTGAATCGTTAAAAATACGGATGATTTCCTGGGGAAACACTTCGGCGATGATAAATCCCAGAATGCTGACCCCCGTTGCCGCCAACAGAGCCAGGCGGAGTGTATGCAGGACGCGGTCATACTTTCTGGCCCCAAAATTGAATCCTAAAATAGGCTGGGCCCCCATGCTGATGCCGACGACAGGCATAAAAATGAGCATCATAAGCCGGTTTATGATGCCGTAGGCAGCTACTGCCGTCACGCCGCCATAAAACTGGATTTGTACATTGAAGACGACCATGACAGCTGTGGCAGCCAGCTGCATCATAAAGGGAGAACAGCCTATTTTGACGATATCCAGTATACTATGCAGCTGGGGACGGAGATATTTCCACCGCAGCTTCAGCACAGCCGGGCCCCAGATAAAATACCAGGTGACCCAGACAGCCGCTACGGCTTGTGCCAGTACCGTTGCCAGTGCCGACCCGCTGATTCCCCACTGGAACGTGAACACAAACAAGTAATTCAGTATGACGTTAATGATTCCTGCTATGATTTGTGTCGCCAGGGCCGTCCGTGGATCTCCCTGGGCGCGGATGACATTGTTGATGCCAAAACCGATGTGCTGGAATACACTGCCTACGAGAATAATGCTGATGAAATCGTGGGCATAGGGCAGGACAGCCGGATCCACTCCCATGAAATCCTGCAGCAGGGAATCGAGATACCACAGGAACAATCCGGTCGTTACAACCATGATGGCAAACATCAGGGTAAAGGCATTTCCCAGTATACCTTCTGCCCGGTCTGTCCGCCCCTGTCCCAGGCGGATAGAAATGATATTGGCTGAACCGACACCGATGAGCATGCCAAACGCCATGAGCAGGGTCTGAACCGGGAAGGCAACGGTGACAGCTGTCAGTGCCAGTTCACCAATGCCCTGGCCAACAAAGATACTGTCAACTACATTGTACAAAGCCGTAATGACCGTACCGGTAATGGCCGGGACTGAAAATTTCCAGAGCAGCCTGCTGACCGGCTGGGTTCCTAAAAACGAAGCATCTCTCATCTATCCGGATCTCCTAATCTATTATTAAATATATACTATAGTATACCACAGCCTCTGATGGCGCTGCGATACTGCATCTGGCAAAAAAACAGGAACTGCCATCACAGCTTTGATGACAATTCCCGTTCAGTCCATCCTCATGATTCCAAAATTATTATTATATTCGATAACTCAGCGATTCAGTACGCCCGTTCCCGGTCCTTCTGCTTTCGTATCGTCTTCAATACAGTCTTTTACCAGGTCATTGACAATAGTCCCGGCAATAATCAGCCCTGCTACCGACGGTACAAAGGAAATACTCCCTGGTACAGAACGACGGAAGTCACAGCTGTGAGAGCTCCCGGGCGGGCAGATGCAGTTGGCACCACAGCCACTCTGACGGCGTTTCAACGGCTGTTCTTTGGAATACACGACTTTTAATTTTTTTATATGCCGCTTCTTCAGTTCACGGCGCATGACCCGTGCCAGAGGATCTACGCTGGTCTTATAAATATCGGCTACTTCAAACTTCGTAGGATCCAGCTTGTTGCCGGCCCCCATGCAGCTGATAATAGGGATATGTCTCTTATCTGCTTCCACGACGAGGGCGATTTTTCCGGTCATCGTATCGATAGCATCGACGATATAATCGTAGTGCTGCTGGAAAAACTTGTCCGCTACATCAGGCATAAAAAATTCTTCTATCGTATCGACAACAGCCTGGGGATTGATATCCAGAATCCGCTGCTTCATCATTTGCGTCTTCTTTTTGCCAACCGTCTTCGATGTCGCATGAATCTGCCGGTTGATATTGGTCAGACAGACCAGATCATTATCGACGAGAACAAAATGACCGATACCGGAACGGACCAGACCTTCGGCCACATAAGAACCGACACCGCCAATCCCAAAAATAGCTACCGTCGTCTGTGCCAGCTTTTCCATGGCAACATGACCCAGCAATAATTCCGTTCTGGAAAAACGTCCCAACATAATAACAAGTTCCTTTCTATCTCTATAGTGACAGATTATTATATCATAAATTCTCCCTAGTATCCAGTTCTATTTCTTCTCATTAGAACGAAAATACGTCTTCGAATGCTATCATCCAGCATATGCTGCAAAGGAACACAAGAAACCAGGAGAAAAACCTACTGATTCTTTTGCACGGCGGTACTGTTGCCGCCATAATCCGTGAAGGTTTAATATACAAGGATATTTCCCAAAATAAAGACGGACTTTACACGCTCTTATTGATGACCGGTTATCTGACAGCTGTAAAAAATACGCCGGTTCCCAATGGGCGCCTTTGCCAGCTCATGATTCCCAATGCTGAACTGACCCATGTTTTCCAAAGCGAAATTCTCAACCGATTCTGTGCGGATTCAGGCGATGTGTCTGATTTATAATCGAAAAACAGCATTATATAGCTGAATTCAAGCAGAAGCAGATACCATCTGTCTTGAAATACGGTATCGCATTCTGTGGGAAAAAGATTCATGTTGCTATGTAATAAGTGGCTCATCGATAAAACCTGATCTGGAATAAAAAAAACAGGAAATCCATAGGATTTCCTGTTTTCTGCATAGGTTGTTGTAATCCAGATATATTGTCTATTATTTGGAGTACAATTCGACGATCAGTGTTTCGTTGATTTCGATTGGGAGTTCGTCACGTTCCGGCATGCGGGTAAGGGTACCAGCAAAGTTGTCGAAATCTTTGTCGATGTAAGCTACATCGAAGGATTTGAGTTCCTGGAAGGATTTCTTGAACATTTCGTTCGAACGGGAAGCTTCTTTCAGGGATACGACGGAACCAACGTTTACGCGGGCGGACGGAATGTCGCAGCGTTTGCCATCGACGAGGATATGGCCATGGTTGACCATCTGACGTGCCTGGCGGATGGAATTAGCAAAACCGATGCGATAAACGATGTTATCAAGACGGCATTCCAGCAGCTTCAGCATGTTTTCGCCCGTAACACCTTCCATCTTCTTTGCTCTATCATAATACCGGACAAACTGACGTTCCAGCAGGTTGTAATATGCACGGAGCTTCTGTTTTTCCAGTAACTGTGTACCGTATTCAGACATTTTTTTCTGACGCTGTTCTTTTTTGACGCGTTTTAATGCCTTAGGATGTCCGTACACATTCAGTCCGAACCGGCGACATTCTTTAAAACGCGGGTCTCTCCTCGTTGCCATTTTCTACATCACCTCATAGTTTAAAATAAAATAGGCTGCACACAATGCAGTGATAGTATTTTACCATGAAAGGCCAGTTCTGTCAAATTCCGTTACAGCCGGATTTCTACGATCTGACCGTTGCGGATAGTCGCGCTTTTCCGGAACCGTTTCATATAGTCACGGGGAGAAAGATCCGGTTCCTGCATGACCAGAAGGAGGTTGCGCATAAACTGGGCATGGCTGAAAACGACGATGAACGACTCGGGACGGCCGCGAAGCCGGTCTATGGTCTGGTGGATACGCTGCAGGAGATGCTTGTATGATTCGGCATCGTCGCCGTCCACATAGTCTGGATCCAGATGACGCCAGTAGGCAATGACCCGGGGCCGGCGCTGGGCCGATGTCGTACCGGTACAGGTGCGGGGTGACAGATAGACAAATTCATGGACACAATCCCACGTTTCTACAGGTACATCGGGATAGAGCCGCATGAGCGGAGCTGCCGTCTGCCGGGCCCTCAGGTAAGGGGATGTAATGATAAGCTTCGGTTTGGGGATAATAATGCTGACAGCCCGGGCCTGCTCTTCCCCCAGAGAGGAAAGCGGTATCGTACGATGATCCCGGGTTGCTTCACCCGCATTAGCAGCACTTTCTCCATGACGGACAAACCATATTTTTTTCAAGCCCTTTCCCTCCTAAAAAAACAGGGGCTGCCCCGTAAGACAGCCCCACCTGTTACATAACGCCAGAGACTTCCGCCTCAGGCTCGTGCCTATACTTTCTAAATATCAGCCTTCCATAAGCCATGAAGGTTGCAGTATGCATATACAGTACCCTTATCCACGGCATGGAAATCAGCTTTGGGAGCTTCACCCGGTTTCAGGTACTTAAAGGTCAATTTGCCATCGCATTCCAGGGCAATCCATTCGATATAATGGTTGTCCAGCATGGGATGTTCTATCGAACCTACGGTCACCTGCAGCATAGCCCCTTCTTTAGCAATTGCCGGTGTATGCTTTTCAGCCGATGCATCTACGGTATTTGCCACAAGATGGGTCATCGGCTGGCCGCAACAGACGAGATTCTTGCCACCGCCGTTTTTGATGACGGCAATGATATTGCCGCATAATTCACATTTATAAAATTCTACTGCCATGTTCATACCTCCTTCTAGAAAAAAGCTTTGTTGACATGAAAAAGTAAATCATACTATTAGTATAGCATACTCAGTTCCCCTTTGTCTCCTGCCATATAGAGGATTGAACAAAATACATTAAAATTTATATTCCAGATTAATACCAGCGTGTCATAGGCAGATCGTTGTTCGTCCCTTTGGTAAAGAGCAGCTGATGGACGTCGATATAGCCGATATAAAATGCTACGGCACAACCACAGAGGTATAAGTCCCACATGCGGACGAATTCCATTCCCTTATCGGCAGCTACCTGGTCACGTACCTTCTGGAAATTGTGATACCAACAGCTTAGAGTGCGATAATAATGACGGCGCAGACTTTCCACATCGAGGATCTGGAAATCGCCATCATAAGCCAGCTTCAGGATTTCATAGACTGTCGGCAGTGTGCCGCCGGGGAAGATATACTTGCGCATCCAGGGATTGCTGTTTTTTTCGTCCCGGCCATCAATATAATGGAGAAGGAACAGTCCGCCCGGCTTCAAAATCTGATTGGCAATGGACATATAGCGTTCGTACTGGGAACGACCTACGTGTTCCAGCATACCGACGCTGACCAGCCGGTCATATTTCAGTCTCTTTTTGGGCAGATCCCGGTAATCCATAAGGTCAATATGGATCTGTCCTTCCAGTCCCAGTTTTTTGATGCGTTCCTGCCCCATGGCCCATTGTTCGTGACTCAGGGTGCAGCCATAACCGGTTACGCCGTATTTTTTGGCTGCTTCTATGAGCAGGAAGCCCCAGCCACAGCCGATATCGAGGAGACTCATGCCCTTTTCCAGATGGAGTTTGGATAAAATATAATCTACTTTATTGCGCTGTGCCTGTTCCAGCGTGTCGTCATCATGTTTGAAATAGGCACAGGAATAGCTCAGGGTCGGATCCAGCCAGAGTTTGTAGAAATCATTCCCCAGGTCGTAATGAGAGCATACTTCTTCGCGCTGTGTCGATTTATCTTCTGACGGATAAAGAAGATTGTTGACAGCTGACCGGTCCAGGGAAAACTGGTCGATTTGTTCGAGAATGCATTTTAAGACGACGAACAAATCTCCTTCCACTTCGATATCGCCTTTCATATAGGCTTCGCCCAATGCCAGCGAGGTAGACGTAAGGAGTTCTTTTTTAGGAATATCCTTATGCACCAATACGCGGAACAGGGGTTTGCCCGTCCCTATGGTATAGGTATGGCCGTGCAGTACTACTTCAAAGCAGTACTTGTCAAACCGTTGCAGGTAATAAATGAGGAAATTATCCATAATATGCATGACTAAACACCTTCCATTCTCATCATATTATTTATAATAAACCTAGTCCGTCCATGCACCCCGGCAGACTACGTTTTCCAAAACCATCATAGTCGTAACGGCACCTACGCCACCCGGCACGGGTGTCAGTGCCCCTGCAACCTGGGAAACGCCTTCGAAATCTACATCGCCGACAGTCTTGCCATCGACGCGGTTGATTCCTACGTCAATGACGACAGCTCCCGGTTTGACCATATCGGCCGTTATGAGTCCCGGCGCCCCGGCGGCACTGATCAGAATATCCGCCCGCCGTGCCGCGGCTTTCAGATCATGGGTGCGCGTATGGCAATGAGTAACGGTCGCATTGCGGTTCAGGCAGAGCTGGGCCAGTGGTTTGCCGACGACATTGCTCCGGCCAATGATAACGACATCCTTCCCCGTCAGTGAAATGTGATAATAATCCAGAATGGCCATAACGGCACGTGGCGTACACGGTACAAATCCGGACCTCCCGGAAAACAGGCGGGCAATATTCGTATCGGTCAGTCCATCTACGTCTTTATCGGGACTGATGCAGTTGATGATCCGTGAAGCGTTGAGATGATGCGGCAGGGGCATCATCATGAGAATGCCAAAAATATGTTTCTGCTCATTGAAATGTTCGAGCATGGAAATGATGTCCCGTTCGCTTACCGATTCGGACAAACGGTAAATTTCAGCGGATAATCCGACGTTGCGGGCTACGCGCTGCATCGAAGAGGCATACATCGCCGAGGGCTTATCCTGACCGGCCAGGACGATAGCCAGTTCTGGACGGATATGTTGTTCCTGGAAATCGTAAATTTTGCTCTCTACCCTCTCACGATGAAAGGCTGCTACAGCCTTCCCATCTAACAATAACACAAAAACTCCCCCTTTTAACGCAGGAATGTCACGTGGACATCATCGCCATTCCTGACATATGTACCTGCTTTCGGACTCTGATATACGGCGCGTCCGGCTCCGTTCGGCACAAAGCCAAGCCCGGCTTTGTCCAGCCAGTCATTGACTTCCCGGTTATCCCAGCCAATGAAAGATGGCATGAGGATGCCGTCGTCACTGCGGTGAATTTCCGGCATATGGCGCCGCTGCCCCTTCTCTTCTTGTTTTCGACGTGGCAGCAGATTTTCCTGCCCATGAGATGGACGAATTCCCTTAAATCGTACAATTTCTTCCATAATCTCTTTGAATACAGGTGCCGCTACCTGGGCGCCATAATAGACGCCTGATGGATTATCGACGACGATGAGGACGACAAACTGCGGATCTTCCAACGGCCCAAAGCCGACAAAGGAGCCAATATACTGTCCTTCCGCATAGCCGGTTCCCTCGGCGTTGAGCCTCTGAGCCGTCCCTGTCTTACCGCAGAAATCATACCCGGCAATGTGGGCATTCTGTCCGCCGCCGGAAGAAATTTCTTCTGCCATGATTTTACTGATGGTCTTGCTTACGTCGGCCGAGACAGGCTGACCGACTTCTGTCGGTTCGGCCTTTTTATAAATGGAACCATCGGGATTATCGATTTCTTTGATTACATAGGGCTTCATCATATGGCCGCCATTGGCAATAGCCCCGAAAGCCTGGACCATCTGGAGCGGCGTCACGGCATTGCCCTGGCCGATGCCCATAATCGCTTCATCGACACGGCTCATAGAAGAAGCATCAAACAGGATGCCGGCCCCTTCGCCGGGCAGTTCGATTCCCGTCGGCTGGCCGAAGCCAAAACGCCGGGCATATTCCGTTTCTATGCGGCCGCCCATCTGCATGCCAATATATGCCATGCCGGTATTAATGGAAAATTTCAATATTTCCTTAATGGTGACATTGCCCATGCCGGCATCATCCCAGTTGTGGATGGTCCGGTCATCGACGTCGATATATCCTACGTCATGGTATACGCGGTTGACATCCCATTTCCCCGAATCAAGGGCAGAAGCTGCCATAATCGGCTTAAAGGTCGAGCCCGGTTCATACAAATTGACCACGGCCCGGTTCTTATACGCTTCCGCATTACCCTTACCGTATTCGTTGGGATCGAAATTCGGACGGCTTCCCATCGCCAGGATTTCCCCTGTCTTGGGATTCATGACGATGATGGCGGCCCCTGACGGATGATTGCGCTGCATGATGCCGTCCAGCCCTTTTTCCACGACATATTGAATCGTGCTGTCTATAGTCAGCTGGACCGACCGTTCCTGGTCTGGCAGTATCTTTTCCAGCGCCGATTCGAGAATAGGAACGTTATTACGGTCTGTCGTAATATGGAACTTCTGCACATCCCCTTTTATTTCTTTGTCCAGCACCATTTCAATGCCATCCAGCCCCTGGTCGTTTTCTCCTACAAATCCGATGAGTTGGGCCGCCATTTTGCCATTGGGATAGTACCGGTGGTTTTCATCATTAAACCGCAGCCCCTGCAGCTTTTCATCTTTTATCACCTGCTGCAGTGCTTCATAGTGGTCATGATCCATCGTCCGTTCCAGCCAGACAAAGGCCGTATCCCGCTGGAGCCGCTCCTGTATCTCGCTTTCCTTTATTTTCAGATATGGGGCGAGAATATGGGCCATTTCACTGGGACTTCGGTTGATCATAGTAGGATCGGCATACAGCGACTTTGCCATTTCGCTGATAGCCAATACCCGGCCATCCCGGTCCAGAATCGTACCGCGCGGAGATTGAATTTTCCGGCTTTCTTCCGTCTGGGCGTCGGCCCGGCGGGACAGGCTGGGTCCCTTCACGACCTGCAGCCAGAACAACCGGCCAAAAACGACGGCACATACAGTAAACATGACGACGATGCATGCAGCAATACGCCGTTTCATGAATTGTTGTCTTTTTTTATCCTCTGTATTCATTGAGTTTCAGCCTCTTCATGGCGTTTCAGCCATTTTTCTGCCGCATCGAGCAGCGCAGCCGGGTCATTTTCCAGCTGTTTATTCTGGACGCGTTTCAGGAGATTGCGCAGGCAGTCCCCCGTACGGCGGCCACATGCACCAGGCAGGCGGCGGTCGTAATGCAGGTCTTTCGTACTGACGGGCATTTCCCGCGCCAGTTCTTCCATAAAGGCACCAAATGATTCGGTACCGCTCGTATCGGTATGTTCATGGCCGCATCCCCAGATATCACCGACAGCCAGAGCCGTCGCCTGGCGGATGGCTTTTGCCATTTCTTCACTGCGCCGGAACGGGCCATATAATGCCTCCCGGCGCAGCCATTTATTGATATCCCCTTCGCCCGTATTGGCAAAATAATGGAATTTCATATGCGTCCGGACCAGCCAGGCTATACGCCGGACAAAGGCCGGGTTCTTATGCCACCGGGTCAGGATATCCGCAGCCATTTCGGCGCCTTTGTCATCGTGCCCATAATCGGTCAGACGGCCTTTGTGTACGCCACGGATTCCCGGCAGTCCCTTCGCCACATCATGAAACAGCGCAGCATAGCGGATAACCGGATCAGCCGGCGTATGGGCGACGACGGCCAGGGTATGGAACCAGGCATCAAACGCATGAAACGGCAGCGACTGTGGTGTATCCGGCAGATGGGCCAATTCCGGCAGAATGGGGATTTCATGGTAGATGCCATTTTCTTTCTGCCGGCAGCTGCACTGACCGAGGCCGCTGCGGACGAGGACATCAAGACCTTTATAAGCAGCCGGCGTTACCATGAGCCGGTCAATTTCAGACACGACCCGTTCCAGCGACAATCCCCGTACACGGTCGTATGCCGCCGGCATAGCACGCAGCAGCTCTTTTACCGGCAGGAAATCAAGCTGTCCCGTAAACCGGCAGGCCCGGAACAGGCGCAGGGCATCTTCACTGAACCGGCGCCGCGGGTCGCCTACGGTAACCAGATGTTTCTTACGGATATCTTTCTGACCACCTGTATAATCATAAATATGGTCTTCGTCATCCATAGCCAGGGCATTGATGGTAAAATCGCGGCGCATCACATCTTCACGAAGCGTGGAAGCGTACCAGACTGTTTCTGGCCGGTGACTGTCCGTTCCATACCGTTCTCCCCGGAATGTAGCCGTCTCGATAGTCAGTCCATCGACGACCAGGACGACGATGCCAAAGGCTTCTCCGTTGATTTCTACGGTGTGCCAGTGTTCTTTTTCTGCTATGGCACGGATTTCCTCCGGCCTCGCCGATGTCGTCACATCATAGTCATGAGGCTGCCGCTTCATCAACAGGTCCCGCACAGCCCCGCCTACGATATACGCTTCAAAACCGGCATCACGAAAAGCACGCAGAACGCGCCGTACAATTGGATTCAACAGCTACACCCCATTTCCTACAACAGAAGGATTCCAGTTCATTTCCCGGCTTATAATTCTGTAATATATTATCAGAATACTTAATTATACTATGATATGCCTGAAAATTACAAGGTTATCCCAGACCGCATTGCAGGTCCATTATAAGGAAATCTCATGTTCCGTCTTGTATTACTGTTTAAATATGCTATAATGTAGAAAAATTATACTGCAAGGAGGTTATTCCATGTCTCTGGATATAAAAAAATTAGTAGAAACGCAATTCCCCCTGCTCGTCGAAATCCGTCGCCACTGTCATGAATACCCGGAACTTTCCTGGCAGGAAACGAAGACTCTGGCATATATAAAAGAAAAACTGAGCGGCTGGCATATTCCCTCCCAGTCCATTGAAAAAGGGGGAATCGCCGCCATCCTGGAAAGCGGACAGCCGGGACCCACCTTGCTGCTCCGCGCCGATATTGATGCCCTGCCCGTACAGGAAGGAGCAATGAATCTTTCTCAAAAAAGGACATGTATCTCCCAGATTCCCGGTGTCATGCATGCCTGCGGTCATGATGGTCACATCGCCATGCTGCTGGTAGCGGCAAAGATATTGCATGAATGTAAAGATACCTGGTCCGGCACCATCATTTGCCTGTTCGAACAAGGAGAAGAAGACTCACACGCTATGGAATACATCGTTCCCTGGCTGGAAACAAAGAGCGGTTATCACATCGATGGATGCTACGCCACTCATCTGCGCTGGGATATCCCGACGGGTAAAATCGCCATCTGTCCCGATGCCCCCATGGCGGGAGGGTTCCGTTTCGATATTACCATTCACGGACAGGGAGGTCACGGATCCCGTCCGGACCTGTGCCACAGTCCCATCGACTGCTTTTCCGCCTTTAATCAGGAATTACAGGGACTGCGCCTGCGCGCTGTCCCGCCACGCCAGTGCCTGGCCGTCTCTATCGGCAGCCTCCACAGCGGTGAATTGCAGAATGTCGTCCCCCAGGAGCTGACCTTTGGCGGTACCTGCCGTTATTTTGATTACGATAAAGCTGGCAAACCCTTTTATGATGAATTTTATCATCTCCTGGACCACACCTGTGCCAGCTACCATTGCAGCTGGACCAGCGGTCCCGTACCCAAACCGTTATATGAGGTCCACAACGACAAAACCTGCGCGGCCCTGGCAGAAAAAGCCATAACGGCCTCCCTGGGAAATGACATACTGACAAAGTGCGAACCGTGGATGGCATCGGAAACATTCGCTATCCTCACCCGGCTCTATCCGGGAGTCCTCACCTTTACAGGCATTGCTAACCCGTCAAAAGGTACTGGTGGCAATCATCATACACCGGAATTCGACCTCGATGAAGACGCTCTCGTCTACGGCACAACGGCCTGTATATCCTATGCACTGGCATTTTTAAAAGAAAACCCACAAACATCATTCATCCGCACGAATGAACCGTTAGATACACTGGCCGCGCGGAATGTATGACATGCATGCTGTCTATCGTAAAAATACAATTGCATTCTGGTACATTATATTGTAGAATAATGGCGGTTGCGACAAGGCAGCCGTTATTATTTATATATATGTTTTCATGTTTTTATCTTATGTTTTAGGAGGCACTAAATTGGACCTTATTAAAAACTGGAAAATCCATGTGTTTGCCTTGCTGCTCGTCATCGTGGCAGAATTTATCGGCATCCAGAAACATGGACTCGTCATCTTCCTGCCAATGCTCTATGCACTGGTACTGGGCGGTATCATTTCCTATCCATCCTTCCACATCCTGAATGAAAAACAGATGACCCGTGCAGGCAATCTCATGGGCATCACCATGCTCTTCCTGATTGCCAAAATCGGTCTGGGCATCGGCCCGAACCTTCATCTGCTCCTGAATTCCGGTCTGGCCCTGATCATGCAGGAATTCGGCCATTTCTTCGGCACATTGATTTTCGGCCTTCCTACGGCTATTTTATTGAAAATGGGCCGGGAAGCCATCGGTGCCTGCTACTCCATCGACCGGGAAGCCAATGTGGCTATCATCGCCGAAAAATTCGGCATCTTCTCCCCTGAAGGCCGTGGCGTCATGGGTATGTACATCTGCGGAACTCTCTTTGGGGCTCTCTGGATTTCCATTCTCGCCGGCATCGTATCCCGCACGGGAATCTTCCATCCCTATGCGCTTGCCATGGGCGGCGGCATCGGTTCAGCCAGCATGATGGCCGCCTCTGTTGGTTCCATCGTCGCCGTATTTCCCGATGAAGTACAGAAAATCACTGCCTTTGCCGGGGCTGCCAACCTCATGACATCGGTCATCGGGATTTATTTCTCTCTGTTCATTTCCCTGCCAGTCACCATCAAGGTATATGAACTCGTTACAGGCCGGAAACGGAAAGATGAAGTAACTGAAGAAGAACAGGCCGATGCCAAGACAAAAGAAACGATGGCACAGAATGAAGAAGCCGTCGCAGCAGATATCAAAAAAGAAGAAACGGAAGAACAGGAAGCAAAAAAAGGATCTACCCTGGGCGATGACCTGCTCATCCTCTTCATCACCGGCGTCCTCACCCTCGTAGCTAACTTCGTCGGTTTCAAAGTCAATCCTCTCGACGACTGGCTCGGTATCCTGATCATCATTGCCATCTGCTTTGTCGGCATCCTCATCGCCCACGTCCCGGTACTGAACAAGCTGCCCAATGTATTCTGGGTCTCCATTGTCGCCGTCGTCATTTCTATTCCGGGCATCCCCGGTGCCGAATGGATTACGACCATCACCAAGAATGTCAACTTCCTGGCAGCCTGCACGCCTATCCTGGCGTATGGCGGTCTGTCCCTCGGTAAAGATATCCCCGCATTCAAGAGACTGTCCTGGCGCATCGTCCCCGTTGCCCTGATGGTATCGTCGGGCACATTTATCTGCGCGACGATTATGGCAGAAATCATGCTCCATCTTGAAGGTGTCATTTAGGTTTAAAAAGGAGGCTTTACTATGACCAAAGAAGAATTAAAACAGAAAGTCTGCGATGCCATTGATAAACGCGCCGAAGATATCATGTCGTTCGGAACGTCTGTATTCGATGAACCTGAACTGGGTTACAAAGAAACAAAGACATCAGCCAAAGTCCAGGAAGCCATGGATAAACTGGGTATTCCTTATACGACAGGCTGGGCCATCACCGGTGTCAAAGGCCGGCTGAAGGGCAAAAACTCCAAGCGTACTGTCGCCGTCATGGGGGAACTCGATTCTATCGTCTGCCGCCGCCATCCGTCAGCCGATCCAATAACCGGCGCGGCTCACTGCTGCGGTCATTTCATCCAGATTTCCGATATGCTCGGCGTCGCCATGGCGCTGAAAGATGCCGGAGCCATGGATTATCTCGGTGGCGATGTCGTCTTCTTTGCTGTGCCGAGTGAAGAATGTATTGAAATCGAATACCGCAAGAAGCTCATGGATGAAGGGAAAATCCATTTCTTCGGCGGCAAGCAGGAAATCATTCTTCAGGGCGGATTCGATGATATAGATGCCGCCATGGAAATGCATGCCTACTCGACGGATGACCCGGAAGGCAATATCATCCTCAACGGCGGCATGAGCGGTTTCATCACCAAACTCATTGAATACCACGGCAAGGCAGCGCACGCAGCCGGACAGCCTCATCTGGGTATCAATGCACTCAATGCCTGCATGCTGGGCATCATGGGCGTCAATGCCCTGAGAGAAACATTCCAGGAAAAAGACCACGTCCGCTTCCATCCGATTATCACCTCCGGTGGCGATCTGGTCAACGTCGTGCCCGATCTGGTACGCATGGAAAGCTACGTCCGCGCCGCATCGGCCGACGCCATGAAATTCTACAACGACCGCATCAACCGCGCCCTTCGTGCCGGTGCCGACGCCATCGGTGCTACCTGTGAAATCAAGGATATGCCGGGTTACCTTCCCATGGAACAGGATAAAGCTCTGGGCAAAATCTGCGAAGCCAACGCCGACGCTATTTTCGGCAAGGACCACGTCGATACGAACCCGCCGTTCAATGCCGGCAGTACCGATGTCGGCGATATCTGCAACCTCATGCCCTGTATCCACCCTCATGTAGGCTGTGTCCATGGAGCCCTTCACAGTGCCGAATTTGAACTGTTCCAGAAACAGGCCGCGTATATCAAGACGACCAAAGTAATGGCAATGACCGTCATCGACCTTCTCTATGACAACGCTGCTGGCCTGGAAGACATCCTGAAAGACTATAAGCCACGCATGACAAAAGAACAATATCTGGCATATATGGATTCACTCCGCAGCTGAGATAAAAGATGTTTGATGTTTGACGTTTGACGTTTGATGTTAAAAAGGGAATGCCCCATGAAAACGTAGGTTATCATGGGGCATTCCTTTTTCTATTTCACTGTTATACTTTTTCCAGAATACTAGTCAGGTTATCATTCAGATAGGGATAGGCGACCTGACGAATCATGGCATCGACGAGCTGCGGATCAAAGGCATCATCGGTAGCAGGCAGACAGATATCGAGCACGATATCGCCGTTATCCGATATGTAGAATTTAAATACTTTGTATTCTTTGTTACCCTGATTGATGAAATCATAAATGGCAGCCTTATTCCCATCATTGACGACTCCGGTTGCGACGAAAATGCGCAGCATGACATAGATACTGTCGTCAATGAGTACCAGGAACGGCAGCCGCTGGCCTTTGACTTCAATACCCGATTGGAAGGCAACGGAATGGCGTTCGTCGTCTTTCATTTCGTTCACGGTAAAGGCTTTGGGATCCACCTTGTCGATATAGGCTTTAAATTTTTCTGCTTTTGTATTCATGTTATCACCTCAAACAACTTGATACATTTATTGTATCACATCTTTTGTATCTCTTCTATTCTTATGGCTTGGATAAATAAAGAGATAAAACGATACGAGAGCTCCTGCTTCTCCGATGACCATGACGATACCCATGGGAATCGCCGTATAGCTTCCGGCAATTCCTACGACAGGAGCCATGACCGCCCCGGAAATCATGGAGAAAAAGCCGATGAGTGCCGCAGCGCTGCCGGCATTTTTTCCCTGTGCCTGCATCGCCATAGAAAAGCTGCTAGTCGATAAGGAAGCCAGTGTCGCCACCGTGAAGAAAAGAATGACCAGAATAGCATAGACAGACCAGTGCAGGAAGAATCCTGTCAGCAGGGCCATACTGCCTACCGCCGCCACCAATAGGACAAAGCGCAGCATCTTCCAGTCGGGAATGCGACCGGCCAGCCGTCCTGTCAGGCCGCCGCTGATCATGAGACCGATGCCGTTGATGCCGAAAATCAGACTGAATGTCTGAGGCGTCACATCATAGATATTCTGGAAAACGAAAGAAGAAGCCGATATATATCCGAAAAACGCCGCGAAGGCAAAACACTGCATGACACAGTGTCCCATAAAATACGTATCGCGGAATAACTTGCCGAAGCTCCGGACGCCTGCCAGCGGTCCGCCATGGATCCGCTTACGGATGGGAAGCGTTTCCGGCATGAAGAGAGCACAGACTGCCAGCGCCAGGCCAATGATGACGAGCAGCCAGAATATGCCGCGCCAGCTGGAAAACCGTAAAACCTGTCCGCCTATGACCGGAGCCAGGATAGGGGCGATGCCATTGACCAGCATGAGCATGGAAAAGAGCCGGGTCAGAGCCGTTCCACGGCAGACATCACGGGCAATGGCCCGGGCAATGACGATGCCGGCACCGCCGGCAAACCCCTGGATAAACCGGGATACTAAGAGCAGCCAGATTGTCGGAGAGAAAATACAGGCGACGGACGAAAGGGAAAAAACGGCCATGCCCAGAAACAGCGGCTTCCGCCGCCCTGCATCGTCGCTGACAGGACCGGCTATGATCTGACCGGCAGCCATGCCGGCCATGGACGCCGTCAGCGTCAGCTGTATCATAGATGGTACGACACCGAAATCGGCCATCATGGCCGGAAGTCCCGGCAAGTACATATCTGTTGAAAGTGGGGCAATGGCTGCCAGCATCCCCAGAAATACGGTCAGCCCTATCATCAGATGTTGACGTTGTTCACTCATTTAGTTCGCACTCTCTTTCCACACAGGCAGATTCTGAATCAGCGGCGGCACGTCTGCCAGTGTCTGGCAGGTATGCCAGGCCGTTGCAGCCACAGCTGGTTCCACACGGACCAGATCGGGTACCCAGATAGACGGGATATGAGCTGCCGCCGCGGCTTTCAGGCCATTTCCCGAGTCTTCAAGGACAAGAGCCCGCTCCGGTCGTACGCCCAGAGTCCGGCAGACTGCCAGGAAAATATCCGGGGCGGGTTTACTGTGAGCCATGGCATCACCGCTCTGGATATGGCAGAAATAGGACTCCAATCCGGCTTTATGAAGCAGCAGCCGTACCGTTTCTTCTGCAGAGGAAGAAGCGACTGCGCAGCGGATACCTTCCTGTCGCGCGTAATCCAGGCATTCCTGCAGGCCCGGTTCTGCCGGGGCACCCTTTTCATGATAGATTGCCAGCTGCATGGCCTTCTTCTCATCGTGGAATGCATCATAGGGAAAGTCCGCCCCATAGGTCTGCAAAAATATTTCTTTTATTTTCGCATTATTCATGCCAAATATGGTATCAAAAAATGAATCCTCCATATCTATACCATATTTACGGCCAATGGCCCGCCAGCACGGTACGGAAATCCGCTCCGTATCGAACATAAGACCATCCATATCAAAAATAAAAAGCTCCGGTCTATACATCTTATTCCCCTTTCATAAACGCTAACAACCTCTGGCTGCTGCCAGAGGTTGTCTTTCTCGCTGTCGCATTCGATTATCCTGTTACGTTTTTAGCGTACAGGGATGACTTCCAGCCAGTATCCGTCCGGATCGGCAATGAAGTAAATCCCCATGGCCTTATTTTCAAAGACGATACAGCCCATGTCTTCATGTTTCTTATGAGCCGCATCAAAATCCTGTACCCGGAACGCCGTATGGAATTCATTTTCACCCAGATTATACGGTTCTTTCCGGTCTTTGAGCCAGGTCAGTTCCAACTGGAAATCACTGGCATCGTTGCCGACATAGACAATGGTGAAGTTAGGATTTTCGATGCGCCGTTGTTCTACCAGTCCCAGGGCTTCTTTATAAAATTTCAGGCTTCTGTCCAAATCGAGAACATTGAAATTAGTATGAGCAAATTTAAATGTCATGATATTCCCTCCTTACGCTTCTTCCCAGCCTTTACCTACATTGACCCAGCCTTTGGCATGAGAGTAGGTTTCTAATTCCGGCAGTGTCAGTTCGATGGCACTATTTCCGGTACCACAGGCGGGAAATACCGTCTGGAACCGTTTCAATGATTCATCCAGATATACATCTATACCGGGATTGACAGCAAAGGGACACACACCGCCGACGGGATGGCCGATGAGACGTTCTACGTCATCGTGTTTGACCATAGACGCCTTGCGGTGAAATGTGTCTTTGAATTTGCGGTTGTCTACCCGGGCATCGCCGGCAAAAATAACGAGAAACGCCGAATCATCGTCGCCATAAAACGACATGGATTTGGCAATACGTTTCCCTTCCGTGTGCAGGGCTGCTGCGGCCAGATCGACAGTAGCACTTGATTCATGTAATACCTGCACCCGGTCTTCCATACCATATTGTGCAAAATAAGCCTTTACTTTTTCTAATGACATTGTATAAATCCCCCATCCCCCAATAACGGCTAAATACTACCTCTTTTGCGGATATAAAGAATTATATACCAAAAGAGTCTGCCATTCAAGATAGTCTAGAGGAGTTCAAAGGAGGCAACACTGCCGCAATCGGTCTTTTTGACAGCCAGGCGGGTATCAATGCGTTCCCGCAGTTCACCTACGTGGGAGATAATCCCTACCAGGCGTCCGCCCTGACGTAGTTCCAATAGCGCTTTCAGGGCAAAATCAAGCGTTTCCGGGTCCAGCGTCCCGAATCCTTCGTCGATGAAGATGGTATCCAGGTGAATGCCCCCGGAATAAGCCTGCACTACGTCGGCCAGCCCCAGTGCCAGAGACAGGGAGGCCAGAAAGGTTTCTCCGCCGGACAGCGTATTGGCCGGACGGGTATATCCCGTATAGGCATCGAAGACTTCAATATCGAGGCCGATCTGACGCACCCGGCGGTCATCCCAAGAGTGGGACCGCTGCAGTTCATAGCGGTTGCGGCTCATTTTCTGCAGCCGCTGATTCGCCGCCTGAAGCACTTCATCGAGGAGCGCTCCTAAGACGTACCGTTCAAAATTAATTCCCGTCGTCCTGCCGCTGATAAGATCATAGAGAGCTCCCACTGTCTTATAGTGTTCACTCAGCTCAGTCTGTTCCTTGTGCCAGGCATCAATCTGACTGGCACAGTTCGTAAGCTGGCGGAGTTCTGCAGCCAGTGCGGCCTGCTGCCGGGACAAGTCCTGGCAGGCCTGATTCAAAGCATCCAGCTTCTTGCGGTATGTTTCCATATCCGGTTTTGTCTTGCCCTGAATCATCTTTTCTTCCTGCAGGACCTGTCCCCGTGTCTGCTGGAGAGATGCTCCATAGGAAGTCAGTTTTTCTTTTAACGGTTCAATCTGCTGCAACTCTTTCTGCAGAGCCCGGCATTCATTCATATCACGGAATCCGCACTGACCAGCCTGTGCCTTTAATTCTTCCAGCGCTTTCTTATATTTCTGGCGCAGCTCATCCCGTTGGGCTTCTTTCATCCGGGCCTGTCCGCTCCAGTGGGCCTTTTCCTGTTCCTGCTTTTGTCTGGCCGCATTCCAGTCTTTTTCTTTCTTTTCAAAGGCAGCGAGCTGCTGACGGAGAGTCTGTATTTTCCCTTTCAACACAGTAGGATTGCGATATTCTTCAGGAAGTGTCCGTTCTGCTCTGGCCAGGGCTTCTTCCGCCTTCGTCCGGTACAGCCGTGCTTCCTCATAATCCTTGCGGGCCTGTTCTGTCACTGCCGTCTGCTGCGTCACCGTTTTTTCTTTCTCTTCCAGCTGTTGTGCAAGCTGCCGTGCCTGTTCGATTTCTTTCAGAAGAACCGCTTCTTCTGCAGCCGACTGTTCTGCCCGGCGGGACCAGTCGGCACTCGTCCCGTCTTCGGGATACTGCTGCCGCAGCAATTCATACTGGCGTTGCTGTTCCTGCGCCTGCGCAGACAGGACCTGTTCGTCCTGTTCCGCCTGCTGGCGCTGCTGTTCGCTTGCTTCCGCCCGTTTCCGGCAGCGTTCGACATCGGCCTTTTCCGGGAAATCAGCTGGTTTGACTGCCAGTTTGGGGTGGGATACGGCCCCGCATACGGGGCAGACATCTCCATCGTGCAGATTTTCCGCCAGGACAAAGGCCTGCCCCTGAAGGAACATGGCACTCACGGCGTCAAAATCCGTTTTGTCCTGAACGGCCTTCTGCAATACGTTTTTCAGGTGGCTGGCAGCTGCTTCTTGTTTCTTTGCCGTATCCTGCCAGTTGTTCTTCAGATTCTCTATCTGTTTTTCCTGATTGGCACGGAGCTTCCACTGTTTAGTCCTTGCCCTTACCTTTTCATACTCGCCTTCCCGGCCCGACAGGGCATCCCGTGTCTTGCGGACCATATCCAATTTTTTCTGAGCCATTTCCCGTGTCTGGTCGGCTGTATGCCATGCCTTTTCACAAGCCGCTGCCTGCAGGGACGCTTTATGCTGTTCTTCTTTCAATGCGGCATACGAATCGGCTTCTGTCACGAGATTTTCCAGGCGGATGGCTTCCGCTTTATCTGTTTCACATTGATCATGACCGGCCTTCATATCCTCTTCCTGCCCATTGAGCCGTTTCAGTTCTGTATCAGCAGCCGTCGCCTTTGTCTGAAGCGTTTCCCATTCTTTCGAAGCCTCTACGCCCTGCTTCTGGATATCATCGAGAGTACGGCAGGGTTCACTGAGCAGGCGGGCTTTTTCCAATAAATCCAGCTTCTTTTCTTCCGCGGCCATAGTCTCTTTTTGCGTTTCAAGCTGCTGCAGCCGTACCTTGGCATCTTCCCATGCTTTCCAGTGGCTGGCAACAGCCTCGGCCTGCTGGACTTCCTTCTGGAAATCATCGCGCTGGCGGACAGCCCGGCCAGATTTTTCCTTTGCTTCCCCTGCCTGCGCTGTTTTATCTGCAATGGTCTGCATCAGTATTGCTTCATCAGCGGCTCCCGTCAGTGACAAATATTGCTCAATCTTTTTCTTCAGGTCTTCATAGGCATAGCTGACATCATCATGCATGGTTTTGGCCAGTGCCTGCAGCCGGTCATAGCGCTGGGTATGGAACAGCACCTGCATGATGCGCTGCCGGTCTGATGAATTGGCCAGGAGCAATTTCCGGAAATCCCCCTGGGGCAGGAGGACGACCTGACGGAACTGGTCCGATTTAAATCCCAGGAGTTTTTCAATTTTCTGGGAGACATTCTTACTGGTCACCAATATGTCCCCATCCGGTGTATTCAGCTCGTAAAGGGCAGCTTTCATAGATACATGCCGCGTACCCGTTCCTCTTTTTTTCGCGATTTCCTGGTCCGGGCTCCGTTCGACGCGATATAATTTTTGTCCAATCGTAAAGGTAAACGCTACCTGCGTCACTTCTTCTGGTGTCGCATATTCACTGCGCATATGCGCTCCGTTGCGTCCTTCTGTACCGCCACTCAGTTCTCCGTACAGGGCATAACACATGGCATCAAGAATCGTCGTTTTCCCTGAGCCAGTCGGTCCGTAAATGAGAAACAACTGCCGGTCTCCCAGAAGGCGGAAGTCGATGACCTGCCGGCCTGCATACGGGCCAAAGGCAGTCATATCCAGATAAACGGGCTTCATAAAATCCCTCCTCCTTCTTCTTTGCGCAATGCGTCCCAAAGCTGATGCAGACAGTCTGTTTCCTTTTCCGACAAAGGCTGTTCCGGCCTCATAGCACCGGCAAAACTGGAAAAGAGTTCTTCTTCTGTCGTCCCGCGGATATTGAAATCCCGGTCACCGGCATGGTCTGAAATACGGCGCCGCGGGGCCTCCAGTGCCATGGCATTAGGATATTTCTTGCGCAGTCTGGCCATGCCATCGAGGACCGGTTCGGTGTCATCGATACGTGCCAATACATAATCACCGGTCCGGTCATCTTCTCGTTCCATAATATCGTGGAATGAACCTTTCAGAATACGCACATCATGGCGTGGCGTAAAGGAAATAAACCGGCTGCTGACCTGTCCATTATCAGCCAGGTCGACGAGGACAGCCCCTTTTTTTTGTGTTGCTTCGCTAAAGGAATACTTAAGCAGGCTCCCGGCATACCGCACCTCCGGCCGTCCCACCTGCTGCGGCCCGTGAAGATGCCCCAGTGCGGTATACTGGAAGCGGTCAAAAACTGCACTGTCGATCATATCGGTACCACCGATAGAAAGAGGCCGTTCGGAATCGCTGCTTACCCCGCCAGAGGCAAAGACATGACTGACGCAGACAGCCCGCATGTCATCACATCCTCTGGACTGAAATGCACAGAGTGCTTCCAATGCCTTTTGATGATCGTGGATGGTTTCATCACTCAGAAAATGGCGGACATCAGCCGGTTCGGCATAGGGAAGCAGCACAAAGGCAACTGGTCCCGCATCATCGCGGAGGATGACCGGCCCCGTCAGCTTGTCCAGATCACCAGCAATATACAGTCCCTGCCGGGCCAGAAGGGCACTGCCAAAGGAAAGGCGGGACGCACTATCATGATTGCCGCTGATGACCAGAAAAGGAATATGAAGTTCCGCCGTCACCTTTGTCGCAATTTCATCAAACAATTCCACAGCAGCAGCCGGCGGCAGGCTGCGGTCATAGACATCCCCGGAAAGGACGACGGCCTCTATGCCTTCGTCTTTCAGCAGTAGCAGAAATTGTTCTTTTAGCACGTATTCCTGTTCATCCGTCAGATAATCGCCATAAAACATCTTTCCCAGGTGCCAGTCCGCCGTATGTAAAATGCGCATGTCGTCACCTCTTATTCCTTGTACAAACTTCGCAGAAGTGAAATTTCATGAGCATATCCCGGCAGTTCATTCGGTGTTTCCAGATAAAAGGGGAGCTGCCGTAATGCCGGATGATTGATAATTTGCGTAAACGCTTCGATGCCGATATGGCCTTCACCAATCTTTTCATGGCGGTCTTTATGGCTTCCCAGTTCATTTTTACTGTCATTGATATGGATGGCTTTCAGTCTGGACAGGCCAATACGCGTATCAAACTGAGTCAGCACGTCATCGAGATGATGAACGATATCATATCCGCCGTCAAAGACATGGCAGGTATCGAGGCAGACCCCGATGTTGTCCTGCAGTTCCACCTTTTCAATGATAGCGGCAATTTCCTCAAAATTGCGGCCTACTTCTGTCCCCTTGCCGGCCATCGTTTCCAGCAGGACCGTCGTTTTCTGGCCTTTGAACATGCACGTATTGAGCATATCAGCAATAAAATCTATTCCTGTTTCCGCCCCCTGTCCGACGTGGCTGCCCGGATGGAAGTTGTAGCGGCAATGATCGAGGTATTCCAGACGGCGCAGGTCATCAGCCATAGCTTCTCTGGCAAAAATCCGCGTCTTTTCCGTCTTCGAACAGCCATTCAGCGTATACGGTGCATGAGCCAGTATAGGAGCAAAATGATGCTCCGCCATCAGCCGGTTCAACGCTGCCATATCGTCCGTATCGAGAGGCCGGACGCTGCCGCCGCGGGGATTGCGTGTAAAAAACTGAA
The DNA here is from genome assembly GCA_900095875.1 of Caecibacter massiliensis. GTDB lineage: Bacteria > Bacillota > Negativicutes > Veillonellales > Megasphaeraceae > Megasphaera > Megasphaera hexanoica. The sequence continues at coordinate 418,618 of LT608311.1, forward strand.
ATGTATCGGCACCGATCGACAGGGCTTCTTCACCCATATGCAGGAATCCCTGGGAAACAGATAAATGACATCCTATATGAAGCATAGCCTTTTCTCCTTTTATGCAAAAACAGGCTGCAACGAAACCAATTCGTCCCAGCCTGCCTGCTTATCCTATTAATTTTCTTTTTCGTTCCGGCATCCCGTTTCTTCATTCTGGCATTCTGCACAAATTCCCGTAAAGGATACATTGACAGAATCTACCCGATAGCCCGTTTGTGTCTGAGCCAGATCAGCGAGCTTATCCCGTTCCACATCTACATCCATGACGCGGTTGCAGCGGGTGCAGCGGATATGGGCATGGGGCTTGGTGTTAAAATCATAGCGGTGCGCATCTTCTTCGCACTGCAGCACCTGTACGACACCGATTTTTGCAAAAATTTCCATCGTTTTATATACCGTCGCCAGACTCATGAACGGATATTTGGGCTGTAATTCTTTATAAATGGCTTCTGCATTGGGATGTGTCGTATTATTGTTGACTACTTCATACACGGCCAGACGCTGTGGCGTGACTTTATAGCCGTTTTCCCGTAATACTGCAGCAATATCCATAGACATAATCCTCCTTTCTCCATTAACAAGGATTTTTCACCTGTGAATGCTATTAAATGAGTATGATTTTTAAATTGTGCTTCTACTATATTGTAACCGTTATTTGTTGAAATGGCAATACAAAGATTCTAAATAATACGAAAAATATACATTATATTCGCCCCTTTGTCAAATCAGACGTTGACGGAACAGCTATTTCCACTCATAATATAGTACTAGGAAGAAAGGAGACCGGCATGAATGAAGAAATGATTATCCATCAGATAGCTTCTGACCTGCATATCCGACCGGGACAGGTCCGGACCGCATTAGACCTGTTTGCCAGTGGCAATACCATCCCGTTTATCGCCCGATACCGCAAAGAGGCAACGGGGACCCTGGATGAACAACAGCTGCGCCAGATCAAGGAACAGTATGAATACGAAGAAACACTCAGCAACCGCAAGGACACGGTACGCCAATCCATCATGGATCAGGGATTATGGAGCAATGAAATCAAAAGCCAGCTGGAAAAAGCCCGGCTGTTACAGGATGTAGAAGATATATATCTGCCCTTTAAGCCTAAAAAGCGTACGAAAGCATCGATGGCCCGCGACGCAGGCCTGACACCTCTGGCTGATTTATTCTGGAATCAGGATATACACGGGCCAGCTCCGGAAAAAGCAGCAGAAGCTTATCTGAGCAAAGATGTGCCTACCGTAGAGGATGCCATCCAGGGCGCTGCTAATATTATTGCCGAACGCTGCTCCGAACTCGCCCCATACCGCCGTTTTTTACGTAACGCCTTCTGGCATGACGGCAAACTCACCTGCTCGCTGCAGGAAGAAGAGGAAAAATCACGGATTTATCTCGCCTATAGAGATTTTCACGAAGCCATCCGGCGCCTGCCCAGTCATCGTATCCTGGCTATTAACCGCGGGGAAAACCAGAAAGCGCTGAAAGTCAATCTGGAAGTCCGTACCGACGCATATATCAGCCGGTTGTGCCAGATGATCATCAAAGGCCCCTCTCCATATAAAGATATACTGGAAAGCGCCGCCACCGACAGCTATAAACGTCTCATCTGTCCCCAGATAGAACGGGAAATCCGCAATGAACTCACAGAAAAGGCAGAAAAACAGGCTATTCAGGTCTTTGCCTCTAATCTGCGCAGTCTGCTCCTGCAGCCTCCTTTTACCGGTCAGACCATTCTCGGTCTCGATCCGGGGTACCGCACAGGCTGCAAAGCTGCTGTCATCGACTCTACCGGTGCCGTGCTGGCCTACGGGACCTATCACCTTACGGGCTCGGAAAAACAGCGTCATGAAAGCGCCGATGCTCTGACCCACATGATTAGGGAGCACGAAGTTACCCTCATTTCCATCGGTAACGGAACGGCCTCATATGAGACGGAACAGTTCGTTTCCCGCTTAATCCATGAACAGCATTTGAAATGCCGCTATCTCATTACCAACGAAGCCGGCGCCTCGGTTTATTCGGCATCGGAACTGGCCCGGGAGGAATTACCGGATCTGGATGTCACGATACGCGGAGCCGTTTCCATCGCCCGCCGCATCCAGGACCCGCTGGCAGAATCGGTCAAAATCGACCCCCAGTCCATCGGTGTCGGCCAGTATCAGCATGATGTCAATCAAAAATCCCTGACGGCAGCACTGGATGCAGTCGTCGAATCGGTTGTCAATTATGTCGGCGTCGATCTCAATACGGCTTCAGCTGCTCTGTTGCAGCACGTATCGGGCCTGACCTCAGCTACGGCTGCAAACATCGTCACCTATCGCAATGAAAACGGCCCATTCCACAACCGCCAGGAACTGATGAATGTCAACCGGCTGGGTCCGGCGACATTTACCCAGTGTGCCGGATTTTTACGCATCAAAGACAGTACCCAGCCACTGGATAATACGTCTGTCCATCCGGAATCGTATGATCTGGCCGCTAAAATCGTGCGTCAGTACGGATTTACTCTGAAAGATCTGAAGAACCCGGCCCGCCTGCAGGATTTGCAGAGCCGTCTGCAAATGAACGCCGCCCCTAAACTGGCATCGGCCCTCAATGCCGGCGAACCAACAGTCCGTGACATATTGGAAGAATTGCGGAAACCCGGCCGGGATGTGCGCAGCGACTTCCCCAAACCGCTGACACGACGCCACGTCCTGTCCCTGGATGAACTGGAAATCGGTTCTATCGTGCGCGGTACGGTCCACAACGTCGTCGATTTCGGTGCCTTTGTCGATATCGGCCTTAAAACGCCCGGCCTCGTCCACCGGTCAGAATTATGCAATCATCCCTTCCATCACCCGACAGATATCGTACACGTCGGCGATATCGTAGACTGTATGATTCTTTCTGTAGATACAGAACGGAAACGCATTGCCTTATCCATTAAAAAAGCAACAATATAATATAGATAATATAACAGGCTGCCCTCATCGGACAGCCTGTCATGTTATCTATATTATACTATTTTCCTAATTCACGTTTCGGCCATTCCGCATCTTGTAATATGGCCCGGCCAACCCCGATCATATCAGCCGCTCCCGTGACAAGAAGGTCTTCTGCCTGTTCCACTGTCTGTACCCCGCCAGTCAGGATGACCGGTACGGAAACATGATGACGGATAGCGGAAGACATATCGCGGAAATAACCCGGTTCTGTATGATCCTGGCGGACAAAGAAATTCATGCCGCCTGATACATCAATCAGATCAACCCCAGCCGTTGCAAACAATTTAGCTGCTTCCACGGCATCATTGATTGTACTGCCGCCCGGCTGATAGTCACATCCGCCAAACCGGATAGCCAGCGGATACGCCGTACCGACGACCATACGGATAGCATGGATGACCTGCAAATGGAAATGAACACGTTTTTCCAGCGTGTCACAGCCATAGGCGTCGTTACGGTGGTTGGTAAGTGGTGAATAAAATTGGTTCAGCAGATATCCATGAGCCGCATGGATTTCCACGCCGTCATATCCGGACGCTTTGGCTCTGCCGGCAGCGGCGGCATATTCTGCTACGAGTACCTGTATTTCTTCGACAGATAACTCCCGTGGCAGGACCTGGCTCTGTTTCTGACGGGGATGTAGTACAGGAGACGGGCCCACAGCCTGCTGCCGCGTCACAATGGGATCGGCAATAGAACCGGCATGATTAATCTGAGCAAACACACGCGTACTCCCTTCGCGGTGGATACACCGGGTCAGCTGCCGCAGGCCGCCAATATCGCCATTGCGGGAAATGGAAATCTGATTCGGATCGGCTTTTCCTTGCTTATCAATATACATATGCTCCGTAATGATCAGACCCAGATAGCCCTTTTCTGCCCGTTTCTGATAATACTTACATATTTCTTCATCAATGTAGCCATGAGAAGCAGCCCGGGTAGCCATAGGCGGCATGACGATACGGTTCGTCAGCGTAAGATGATGAATCGACAGCGGTTCTTTCCATTTCATTATCAATCACTCCTTACAAGCTAAAATTACATGTTATTTCGTAACCATTCTTTTCTTTTAGTATACCATTAAACACGACTATCCTATAGGAAATTTTTAGTCTTATTCCGGGAAAATTTCCTGTAGGAATCGTCTCTGGTTCGCGTATACAAAAGAGAGGCAGCGGCAAACATAGCTTTTAATGCTCATTTGCCACTGCCTCATTTGTTATCGCAGGTAGAGTTGCAATGCCGGTTCTTCCTTAAAACGGCCCCGCAGTTCGACCGTACGCGTTTTCGCATCCGTTTTCTTGATTCCCCGGGCACTGACACAACTGTGCCGGCCTTCCAGGAGGACAGCAATATCCGTACTGCCTGTGATTTCTCCCAGAATATCGGCAATATCACGGCCCAGCCGTTCCTGAAGCTGCAGCCGCCGCCCGGCCATGTCACAGATGCGGGCAATCTTAGAAAGACCAATGACCTTGCCTTTGGGAATATAGGCAACGGTCGCTTTCATATCGTACATGAGGGCCATATGATGTTCACAGTACGAAAAAAGGTCAATATCTTTCATGACGACGACCTGATCGCTGCCTGCACTGGTCGTATCTTCTGCAAAGGTCTTATCCAGCATCTGTGCTAGTTCATGATTCGTGTAATTCATGCCGTCAAAGACTTCCTGGTACATTTTGGCTACCCGTTTCGGCGTTTCCACCAGGCCCTCCCGGTCAGGATTTTCTCCGAGAGCAATGAGAATCCCCCGTACATGTTCTTCTATCGCTTTGGTATCAATCATATCAGACCCCCCGTTTCTCTGGATCCCAGATAACCTTATGTATCTGGATTTGTAAACGCACATCGTTCATTTTATGTGTTTCCATGAAAGCAACCATATCGACCGGTTCAATCGAACCGAATACTGGACTGAGATACACATGGCATCGTTCTGTCAGCCTGTACTCTTGTATGACTTCCCACGCCCGCTGCAGGTCTTCCTGGCTGCCGCAGACAAACTTCACCGTATCCTGCTTTTCCAGGACAGAAAAATTCTCCACTTTCATAGCCCGTTCCCAGCCGCTGGAAGGCAATTTGTAATCCACCGTAAAGACAGGCCGCGCAGGCGTACAGAATGGACGCAGGTCTACAGCGCCGTTCGTTTCAATTTCTACGCGGATTTTTGGCTGTGCCAGGAGTTTTTCTATTAATTCAGCGATTCCCTGAGACAGCAGCGGTTCCCCACCAGTGAGCGTAACATTATGCACGCCCGTAGACAGGACGTACTCCACGATTTCATCCGGTGTCAGTTCTTCATAGGGACAATCCGCTTCATAGGCCCATGACGTATCACAGTAACTGCAGCGGAGATTACATCCCTGAAAACGCACAAATACAGACAACTCACCTGCCCGGTTCCCTTCCCCGTTGATACTGATAAATTTCTCTGCTACCTTCATGTCAGCCTCCATAAGACGCACAATTATTAGGCGTTTCGTATACATCTACGCGGGAAACATCATATCCCTGCTGTTGCATCGTTTCATAAATATGGCGGGAAAACTCCTCTGCCGTCGGCCGGAAAGGCACTTCATGGAGACAGAAATCTTCTTCCTTCAAGGCGGCTACAGTCTTTTCCTTCAGAGACCCCGTTTCATATATCAGGCTATGGTCATAGAAATCACAAATATCTTTCAGACTCTTTTTCAAGTCAGAAAAATCCACTACCATACTGCGGCATTGTGCATCAGTCCGCAACTTGTCCGACCGGATTTCTACGATGACCCGCCAGCGGTGACCGTGCAGATTATGGCATTTTCCTGCATACCCTTTAAGAAAATGAGCCGCATCAAATGATTGTTCTGTCTTTAAATAATACATGGCTGTACTCCTATAAAAAAACAGCCCTGCCAAAGCAGAGCTGTCTCACACAAATAAACAGTCCTGGTTTTGTTTTACGACAGGATGGTACAAGCGAACTGTCGATATGGCTTAACGAACATTATTTTACACGTACTCCGCAGAGCTGTCAATAAAAATCAGGGAAGATATACGTCGCTGTAGTCTTTATGACGCATGAACCAGCGGGACGCATAGGAGCACGAAGCCTTGGTCTGATGCCCCGTACTGCGAATATAATCAGCCGCTGCCTGAACCAAACGGCCAGCCGCTCCCTGACCGCGCATACTATCATCGACTTCCGTATGGACGATGTCATAATCGCCCTGTTCGTCCTGGAAAAAATCAACTTCCCCGACGGTCTTTCCTTCTTCATTCTCTATCCAAATCTTATTGGGACTATACTGCAAATTCATGATATATCACCTCTAATTCGTAGTATATCAGATGCACAAATTCTTGTCTGTTGGTTTTGCAACGATGCGACAGCCTATATTTCTATTATTTTACAATTTTTCTTCTCTAAATTCTTTATATAATCTATTAAACTTATCTTTATTCAGTTCTTTTTCCCAGCAGGATACGACAACCGTTGCCATGCAGTTGCCGCATACATTACAGATGGTCCGGATCATATCGAGGATGCGGTCAATTCCCAGGAGAATGGCTACCCCTTCTGTGGGCAGATTGAAGGCGGCAGCTGTCGCGGCGACGACGATAATGCCGGCACCGGGGACACCGGCAATGCCTTTGGTGGAAAGCATGAGCGTCACCATGACCAGAAGTTGTTGCTCGATAGGCATGGCGATGCCATAAAGCTGGGCGATAAACAAGATTCCGGCCGAGCTATACAGTGTCGAGCCATCGAGATTGAAAGAGTATCCCGTCGGCATGACGAAAGTCACCGTCGCTTCGGGTACGCCAAGACGGTGGAGACGTTTCATCGCGCCGGGCAAAGCCGCTTCACTGCTGGCAGTAGAAAAGGCAAGGAAAAGAATATCTTTCAGGGCCAGAATCAGGTGGAAAAAATTAATTTTTGTAAATACACTGGCAATCGTGGCTACAACGGCAATAAACAACGCCGTGGCCCCGGCGACGGAAAGAATCAGTTTTCCCAGTGGGATCAGCATAGTTATACCATAACTGCCTACAGTATACGCAATCATGGCAAAGACCCCCAGAGGGGCAAAATGCATGACATAGTTAGTCACTTTGAACATAGCCTCTGCTACACTCTGACAGAAATTGACAATGAGCGTCCCCTTTTCTCCAATATGAGCGACGGCAACGCCGAAGAAACAGGCAAAGAAAATAATCTGGAGCATATCCTGCCGTGCCGCTGCATCGACAATATTCGTGGGGATAATGTGAAGTACATACTGCACCATATCGATGCTGTGCTGGCCTGCCGCCGCAACTGCATCCGAACCAGCCGTGGCTGCCGACAAAGGCACGCCCACGCCGGGTTCCGTCACATTCATGACAAATAAACCAATAACCAGGGCAATGGTCGTCGCAAATTCAAACCAAATAATAGCCTTTCCGCCCAGACGTCCCAGTTTCTTAAAATCGCCAGTCCCGGCAATCCCCATAACGAGGGTGCTGAAAATAAGCGGTACGACAATCATCTTGATCATCCGCAGGAACGCATCGCCAAACGGCTTTAAATGACCTGCCAGATCAGGAACCACATACCCCATGAGCGCACCCAGTGCCAATCCCAAAAAAATCTGTGTACTCAGCCCTATTTTCTTCACGCTATATCTCCTTATAAAATACGGTTACAATTACAAGCTCTTTCATTTTATAGTATTTCTTCCCAGTCTACAATATAAATTTTGATATCAAAAGAAGAAATATGTTATGAAAGTGAAGAATGCCATTATTATTGTTATATAAAACACTAAAATAATGTATTCCTGACTTTTTACCCTAAATTTTACGGAGAAACACAGAACGCTTATTGCAAATCCTAGTGATTCGTGTTATAATATTTGTAAATAACAAATAAAAAATATTAATTAAAAAGAGGTGTCAATTATGGATACGTTTGACAACATTGCCCAGTACCCAATTTATTTTGCTCCCGGCTGTCAGCTCCTGCAGTTACAGCCTACAATGGTTTCTGATGTGTATGATTACCTGCGCCGTCTCTTTGGCAACAAGATTCGTCTCTATACCCGCTGCTGCGGTCTTGACGATGCAAATCAGCACGATGAAGAAGCCGTTTTTATCACCTTGTGCGATACGTGTTTCAAAATCTATGGCAGTACGTATGCCAATCTCCACATGCGCGACTTCTGGGATGTATATGATGAATATAAATCCATTTATCCCTTAGGTGATAAAGAAGACGAATTGAGAAAAGCTCTTAAATCAACACTTTGTGATTATACCCTTCCCCAGAAAGCCTTGAAAAACTGGATGGAAGAATGGAAAACTTGGAGCACAAAAGAAGATTAACTCTTGCATTTATCCCGGTAACCTGTTATAATGTGTTCGTAATAAATAATAGTTATTTGTTACGAGATATTTAAGATATTCCCATTATATAATTATGTTTGATATGATCAGGAGGTAACAATTATGAAAAAATTTGTATGTGGCGTTTGCGGTTACGTTTTTGAAGGCAATGATGCTCCGGAAAAATGTCCTCAGTGCGGTGCTCCGAAAGAAAAATTCACTCTCGTTCCGGAAGGACCGAAAACCTATGCTGACGAACATCAGGTAGGCGTTGCCAAAGGCCTCGATGAAAAAGTTGTAGAAGGTCTCCGCCTCAACTTCACCGGTGAATGTTCTGAAGTCGGCATGTACCTCGCTATGAGCCGTGTTGCTGACCGCCAGGGTTATCCGGAAGTTGCCGAAGCTTACAAACGCATCGCTTTTGAAGAAGCTGAACACGCTGCTAAATTTGCTGAACTCCTCGGCGAAGTTGTAACAGCTGATACAAAAGAAAACCTCGAAATGCGTGCCCTCGCTGAACAGGGTGCCTGCGCTGGCAAGAAAGAAATTGCAACGCTGGCTAAACAGCTCGGCTATGATGCTATCCATGATACAGTTCATGAAATGGCAAAAGACGAAGCTCGTCATGGCCGTGTATTCGATGGCCTCCTCGCCCGTTATTTCGCAAAATAAGTTGCATAGATATATATTAAAGACCTGCTGCACTTCAGTAGGTCTTTTTTTCATTCCCGTTTATCCTTTACTATCAAAAAACGAGAGCCATCACTTATCGTGACAGCTCTCGTTTCTTTGTATTCAAGGTTACCCATCATTCCCATAGAGATGATGTTCCCGGATGTACGCATAGACAGCCGGTGCCAGTTCATCCTTCTGTTTTTCCTGATGTTGGCGGATGTCGTGAGAGGAAATAGCATCGGCCTGATGATCCATCAGCTTTACCGTGAGGCCTTCTTGTTCCACCCGGCATTTTACCATTTCTATCTGTTCCCGGTCATCCCCTTTGCGCATCCCGACGAGAAGGGTCGCCATCCGTCCACATTCCTGCCAACGATACCAGTAACTGAAGGAAAGGAATGTATCAGATCCCATAAGCAGGTAAAGCGGATCGTCAGGAAACTTCTCTTTCATTGCACAAAGCGTATCATAGGTGCGGCATGTACTCCCCTGCTGAATTTCATAACCATCGACAGCTACAGGGAATGGCAGGTCTTCCACCGCTTTCTGACACATTTCAATGCGCTGTGCCGCATCCGTATCCAGTTCTTTATAAAAAGGCTGGGTCGGCATAAGGATCACCAGACGGGGATGCACCGCATTCCAGGCACTGCAGCAGAGCCGGATATGTCCCTGATGAATGGGATTGAATGTCCCACCAAACAGGACAATTCCTTTTTTGTTGTCATCATTCCGGCCCATGCTGCTCACCCCTTCCTCTTATTTTACGACAAACTGCGGTTTATAGTCATCCAGACGCTGTTTAATGGGCAGCCACTGAAGAACGCGCTTGATGTTGCGGTCCCAGAAATCCCACGTATGGTCGCCGTCTTCCGTCCACAGTTCAATATCCGTCAGGTCTTTGACTTTATTGTAGAAGGCAATATTATAATCATGGAGGAAATCCTGATTGCCTACGGCGCAAACCATTTTCGGCAGTTTTTTACCGGCCTTGACGGCATTCTGGAATTCTACAACCAAATCGTTTTCACCGCCCCGGGGATCTTTATTATCAAAAGTCATGAGACGTTCTGCATCAGAATAGAGTTCCTTTGATTCATACATGACTCCGATATCTACGACACCGGACAGGCTGGCTGCAGCCGCATACTGATCCGGGCAGAGGGCAGCGGCATGGAGAGCGCCATAGCCACCCATGGAGAGGCCGGCAATGAACGTATCTTCCCGTTTCTGCGATACCTGGAACATATTGCCGATGACTTTTGGCAGTTCCTGTGTAATATAATCAAAATATCGGTAACCATGCGGCTGGTTGATATAATGGCCGCGGCCCGTCGTAGGCATAACGACGACCAGGCCCATATCCATGACGTACTGTTCCACGTTGGTAAAGCGGATCCATCCCGTCTGGTCACGCATGATACCATGGAGAAGATACAGTACGGGGAATGGCGGTTTGATGACATCTCGCAGCGGTTCCGGCGTCCGGGTACAATTTTGTGGATAAATAACTTCGATTCCCGTATCAATACGTAGAACATCTGAGTAAAATTCAATGTGAAGTGACGGCATAATGACTTCCTCCCTTAACTGATATGATAGTATAAATTATAGCCATACGAAGTTATTTCTGTTCCGGATAGGTGCCATCCTGTTTGTCTTTGTAGATTCTCCAGGGAACGGCCAGGAAAAGAATGTAAATCAGGAACGGTGCCGAAATAAGCGTAAAGGCGACATAGCCTTTAGCAACGATGGTCAGGATACCCAGGCGGCTGAATGCAACACTGATGAGAGTAACGATGACGCCGATGACAGCACGGCGATAAAAAGCTGTCTTATTGGCCATGATATTGTGACGTGCTGCCAGGAGCTGATACCGTTCACTGATACCAAACAACAGGCCAACACCGGTACTGAGCATGGCCGATACGGCAATGGCTACATAGAGATACCGTGTCCAGTCAGCAGAATGGACGATATCGTGAAGGAGATACAGCATGGGGATGCTTTCTTTTGTAATATGAGGCATGCCAGCGGCAAACAAGATGGTGCAGAGCATCGTACCGCCACCGCAGAGAACAGCCGTACCGAGAGCGGCCAGGAAGGTATCTTTCTTGCTCCGGATGGTTACCAGGCAGGACGGAACAGCCGCATTGGCACCACAGGTAAAGAGAATGATCGACGAGAAAACGATGACCCAGGCATAGCCCGTCGTAAGGCCATAATCAGCAGCGGTCGAACCCGATTCAATGAATTGATCTGCAGCCGGCCAACAGATGCCGATACTGATGAAGAAAATGAAAATAATGATGGCAATAATCAAAATAGTCAGGGTGTTGCCCAGTTTCATGACCAGATTCGCGCCTTTCAACGTAAAACCAATCATGAAAACGCCAAAGAGAAGGGTTCCGATCATATTAGGAATGCCAAAGGTCTGTTCCAGAATAATAGCGGCACCAGAAATCATACCGGCGGCTACGAGGAAAATCTGAACCATGGAGAAAATATCTTTAAATATTCCCAGTACCTGCCGTACAGCCGGATTTTTATAAATCATATCGGATTGTTCGCGATAATCTTTTGGTTTGTATATCCGGTTGAATTCAAAGGTCAGCCAGCACCAGACAAAAGTAAGGATTCCGACGAGGAGTGGTCCCCAGATGACGCCTGCCGAACCGGCTTTCAGATAATAGGCAACGGTCTGCGTCCCTGCGGCAAACCCCGGCCCTACATAACTACTGAACATGAGTGCCGCAATGGATAACGCCCCTACGACATTAACTTTCGAAATCTGTTTCCCATCATTCATGATATGACACCTCCAGTGAATAGATGAATCAGGTCACTCTACATTCGTTACACATCGAGTATGCCGTCCGGTGTGTATGCAACAGGCACATCTTGTTCCAAAACTTCCAGTTCCGGATTTTCTTTCACTACCTGAGCCGAGACCAACAACTCCTGTACGTGAAGCGTGTTTTCTATGATTGCAATGCGTCCATCCGGTCCGGGATTGGCCAGCGCATAAGCCTGGCTGATTGCTTCTTCTTCCGTGTCGAAATATACAGGAATCTTCCCCCGTTCAAGATACGTCGTAGGAATGAGGTTGGAATACATAGACTCCCGGTCAATCTGGCTGACCAGACCTTTCGTCGTAATATCGGCCAGGCCGATGCCTAACGCATTTCCATAGGAATGTTCATTCATGCGCAGAGCAACGAGCATATGAATATCCGGACTCGTCGGTTCTTCTACGCCACGAACGCGGATACGGCCGATGACTTTAGTATCCATCCCGGTACCGCTGTAAATCTTGCCTATTTCCTTTACGACAACCAGATCATACTGACTTCCCGGCAGATGTGGCACGAGGCTGCGGGCCAGAAGCTGGAGTTTTGCATCGGTTTCGATATACGTTTCTACAGGCACACCCTGGAGGAGGTATGTCTGATCATTGGAATTTTCAACGATAGCCAGACCGCAGAGAATCGGTGCTTTCTCCAGCGATACCTTGCAGGACTGGGCAATAGACTGGGCCAGTCCATGGGCATGCATGGCCGAGCAGCCGTCTTTTTTGCCCAGGCCGATGGCAATCATTTTTACGATGCCGCTTTCATTGGGCGCCGAAAAATCAGTATGCGGTTTAACCCGGTTGCAGACGATGATGCCATCCGATTCATAGGCATTTTTGTCAAAATATACGGGTGCACCATTTTCCGTTTCTCCCAGATATACCGTTTCCATGGATGAACGGATAGGGCAGTCCATCGTTTCTTCCGTAATGCCATATCCTTTCAATACATCGATCTGCCCCTGGGCCGTTGCACCACCGTGGCTCCCCATGGCAGGAACAATGAAGGGATGGCCTCCCTTTGTCTTGACATAGTCAGCGATGCTGCGGATGATAGTCGCAATATTGGCAATCCCCCGGCTGCCAGCCGTAATGGCAATCTGTTTATCGCGCAGTTTATCATTCAGCGTCAGTTTATCCAGTTCCTGGCGCACAGCAGCCGGAATATCACTGATGCAATCTGTCGGAAAATGCTGCCGTACCCGTATGAGATGAGGCAGTTCCTGCTTTTTCAAATCTAACATGTCACGTTTCATCTCTCTTTCTTCACGATCATCACGAACAATTTGTCTTGCATACGTTCCAATTATAAATCATATAGTTGTTATTTAGAATAATTTGTTGTTATTAGATAAACAAATCCGTTCTTCTTTTTGCCCATCGCCGCCAGCAAGGATTCCCTCTCCCCCACTGCCATCGGTAACGTACAAATAAGTAACAACTTTTTGCTGTTTTAAATACGCCCGTATTTCATCGCAGGTATACTGCTTGCCCGGATATTCCAGAAATTCCCGTACTTTCCAGGCTGCCTGCCGGCTTCCCTGCAACAGCAGTCCCGGGCCTCCGGAATACGACAGGCACCAGACCTGAGGAAGGATTTCCACCATATGTTCGTCAATGGCATGGACTTCTCCTCCCAGCGATCCGATAATGCCGCCTGTCCGCGGTCCATTATGCCAGGCCGCTATATTAGCAGCCGCCGCCACGACGGAAACGGGGCAGAGCCAGGTTACATAGTCTGCCAGGTACTGATCGAGTGCTACCGGGTCCGTAATACACCGCACGTCTTTCCCTCTATACGCTGTCAGCTTCCGCCTGAAATGCTCATCAAGGCCCTCCAGGTCCCCTGCCCTGCACCAGATGCCAACAGCTGCCGGCATCTGATACAGACAGGTCCGATACAGACGTACCCTGTAATCATTCATCAGGGGTACTGCTTTCTCACAGCCTCCGCCATGGCTGCGTTGATCCTTTCCAAATCGTCTGACGCGGCGTTTTTCACAAATGCTTCAATCGCTGCGCTGGCTTCGACAAACGGACCTGGCAGGTTTAAAACCAGCGCATCCCCCAATCGGCCACAGACGAGGCAGCTCCACAAATGTCCGTTCTTGCCAAAGAGCTGCCGGCTGGCACTGGGCGATAACATCGCTTCCAACGCCGTATGAGTAAAATCTTTTCCCAGTGTAGAACTGTAGCGGTGTCCGCCACCGCTTCCCCCGATGAGAACGACCAGATCCGATGCGGCAGCTGCCTTGCGGATAGCCTGTTCTATTTTATCTTCTTCATCCGTTACCGGTGCGATGCGGGTAATCTGCATTTCCGGATTGTAGCGCACCAGCTGTTGTACGACGGCCGCGCTGTCCGTATCAAAGACGATACCCGCTTTGATTTCGTCACCCGTAGGAATAATCGTCGCCGTATCAATCATGATGGAGCCACCTTTCCCGGGCACAGTAGTCATGATCCCGCTGAGGAATGTGATTGATATCGACAGGCACAATTTTTTCTGCCCCTGCCAGTTTGGCAAGTTCTGTCGCTGTGACCCCTTCTGTCGTTGAGATAGCCTGGATCAGGCCATGTTCATCTTTCTCTATTTGTTCCGGATCGATGCCGTATATATCCATATCGATAGATGAACCGGTAACGCCGATGACCCGGACGACAGAATGGAATTTATCCATCAGGATTTTTTCCAGCGCCCGCGTATCCAGTCCCTTGACATCGAGGCCCTGCATTTTGACGACTGTTTTATCCGTATAGACAATAATATTTTCATCAGCCATGGCAAATCCCCTGTTTCTATCAGATTTCTTTTTCTACCAGCAGATCATCTGCATGATACTTCTTGGCCTGTTCCACACCCGGCAGGATTTCATCGGCGTGAGCGATGACTTCCTCTGCCGTCATATGGGAGGTCTGTTTCATCCATTCGCGCGTGCAGCCGATGCTGTCCAGTTCAGCCTGAGCAGCCGGTGTGATGCGGTCGAAATCAATAGGAGTCCCCATAGCACGGGCAATGGACAGAACAACAGGCGAACAGCCGATATCCCGGGCCGGTACACAGCCGCACTGGAGAGCACGGATGGTCAGGCGGGCAATGACTTTCTTATCGCAGACGATGCAGGGAATGTACTGTTTCAGCGTCTTGGCATAGGCACCGGAGCCATGGGCCGTATCGCCGGCTTCAAACTGAGGATGAGGGAATACACGGCCATACATTTCTGCAACGGTCATGCCGATACCGACCGAAATGACCTGGCCGGTCATGCCTACGAGGACATCGCCGTGATGCATGCATTCGAGCTGGCCCAGAATCGGGAACAGGACTTCATCCATAGTGATGATATTCATCATTTCTGTTGCCGAATTATTATTGGACGCCCGGCCGGTAATGACGACGTTATGGACAGGAATCTTCTTATCTTTCGGATTCGGCCCGCGGAACATCTTCTTTTCAGGGAACAATTTCTTCCACTGTTTCAGATGGGGTTCCTTTTCTACCAGTTCATCGGAGAGAATGATTTCCTGCATGGGCAGAATGCCGAATTCATTATTGACTTTACCATTATCAGAGGCCCCCATGCGGACGATGGCCCCTTCGACGACAATGCCGTCACTAGTAGTCGTCACAGCATCCATATCAAATACATTGATAGCTGCCGGCCCCTGAATGGTAGCTGCTACTTTGCGGATAGCATCATCCTGGGAAAGACCACTTTTTTCAATTTCCTTGACATCGAGAAATACGACCGATACAGGTATAATCTTATCATCTATATCCCCGCCGGGAAGAACTCTATATTTCATGATGTATGCGCCTCCTTAGTGCAGACCCAGTTTTGGTCTTCTGTCTTCAATATCCGTACAACCGTCAAATTCCGTTTCTTCCGTCGGATGGATAATATTGATGACTTCCATAATAATCTTGGTCGTCTTGCCGTTTTCATCTTTGCCCTTAATGAGAACCGTATGCATCGTTTCGGGGACACGGGGCAGGACCAGAACTTCGACATGCTTGACATCATCCCGTCCGGCGATTTCATGAACAGCTTCTTCAATGCGGCCCGTACGCAGTGACTGCATCTTGGCGCTGTGCAGACTTTCCAGACCATGGACTTCCATCGTCTTTGTGTCGTCCACATCGTGGACAGCAACATACATTTTCTTGATAAATTCCGGGAGCTTTGTGTGCATGAACCTGAACATAATACTCTCTCCTCTCTAAAATAATATTCTAGAATTTATAATTTACGCACATCCGGTATACCGATATACCGGTATACTATTATTATAATCGCTCATATATGTTTGTCAATAATAGTTATATTGCTAAAATATCATTGCTGGTTATTTTATTATACAAAATAGTTTTAACCGTCCTATTGGAATTACTTTGCCAGTAAGTATATAATAAATATAGTATATGTAAAAAACAAAAGGATGTGATGTCATGCAATCACGCAAATCGTTGCAAGATAAAGCTTATGAATATTTAAAAGCCCAGATTATGGACGGAGCCTTTGAAAAGGGAAAAATCTATTCTCTGGCAGCCATCACAGCCTCATTGAATATGTCGCGCACGCCGGTCCGCGATGCGCTTCTCAGCCTCAGTCAGGAAAACCTCGTCGATGTCCTTCCCAGCCGGGGATTCCAGCTCCACGAAGTGACCCGCCGGGAAATCATCGAACTCTACCAGCTGCGCTGTGCCATCGAGGGGTATTGTGCCGCTTTCCTGGCCTCCTGCTATGCTGCAGATTCATCCCGTAGTGAAATAGCCATGCTCGATAAAAATTTGAAACTCCAGGAAAAGGCCGTATACGACCATCAGTCAGCCGACGAATATTATATCCTTGATATGGAATTCCATAATATCATTATTTCCTCGACAAAAAATAAGCATTTTTACCATATCATCAAAAACAACCGCGTCCGCAGCAGTGATTTCTCTCTCGTTTCCCTGCGTAAAGAAGGCGTCATAGAGCGGACCCTGAAAGAACACAAGGCCATCTACGAAGCCTTGTGCACCGGCGATCCCGTCCTGAGTCAGGAAAAGATGATACTCCATCTGGATACGCCATTGCAAAACAACCTGTCCAGCAAATTGCTGTCGGACTGAAGGAACAAAAAAACTTGCCGCACAACGGTAAAAATCGTTGTGCGGCAAGTTTTTTTTCTATTTTCCCAGACGATAGCGGAAATCATCATAACCGAAATGGCATAACTCTTCTATCGTGCCCGTTTCATGGCGAACGTAGAGGTCCGGAAGAGGCATACCATTGAATGTATTAGTTTTACAAGTTGTATAAATAGCCATGTCACCGAAAAGGAGCAAATCACCTGCTTCAAGAGGCTTATCGAAGCTGTAATCTCCTATGACATCACCAGACAGGCAGGTCGGCCCGCCCAGACGATACGTATAAGGACGCGCGCCGGCTTCTCCGCTTCCAAACAGTGGCGGCCGGTATGGCATTTCCAGTACGTCCGGCATATGGCAGGCCGCGCTGGTATCGACAATGGCAATCTTCGTATTGCCATTGGTCAGCACATCCAGCACACGCGTTGCCAGATAGCCTGCATGAAGGGCACAGGCTTCTCCCGGTTCGAGATAGACCTGGACATTCCACTTTTTTTGCGCCGTGCGGATACAGTCTTCGAGAAGATTTATCTGGTATCCGGGACGGGTAATGTGATGACCGCCACCCATGTTGAGCCACTTCATCTGGGGCAGGATATCACCGAATGTCGTCTCTACTGCTTTCAGGGTCGTAGCCAGATCATCCGCATCCTGTTCACACAATGTATGGAAATGGAGTCCGTCGAGGAGCGCTTTCCCCTCGTCGGTCATCAAGGCGTTCCACTGCTCCCGTGTCGTTCCCAGCCGGCTGCCGGGAGCGCAGGGGTCATAAATATCATGCCCGTCCTGAGTAGACCATTCAGGATTAATCCTGAGGCCTATGCTCCGGCCTGCTACTTTTGCCTGACGCCCGAAACGCATGAGCTGGCTTGGCGAATTGAATACGATGTGGTCTGCATAGTGCAGTAGTTCCACAAACTGGTCATCCCGGTAGGCCGCCGAAAACACATGCACTTCTTTGCCGGGCATCTTCTCTGCTCCAAGGCGTGCCTCATACAATCCGCTCGCCTCCGTACCGGCCAGATAGGGTTCCAAAGCCGGATACAGATCGTAATTGGAAAAGGCTTTCTGCGCCAGGAGGACCCGGCAGCCCGTCCGTTCTGCCAGGCCGGCCAGGATTTCGCCATTATGCTGCAGAGCCCGCTCCTCCAGGATATAGCACGGCGTCGGCAGCCGGCCAAACCAGTACTCCGGAGTACCTCCCTCCAGATAGCGGAACGGCGGCGTATACATCGTATCGCCCATCACGGTACCAGTACCGGGTTTTCATCAATGCTGCGCGGGAGGCCATATTTGTCCAGTGCATCGAGGAACGGATCCGGATCCAGTTCATCTACCGTATAGACACCCGGTTTCTGCCATTTTCCCGTAAGCATCATGAGTGCACCGCACATAGCCGGTACGCCCGTCGTGTAGCTGACGCCCTGACTGCCCACTTCATGGTAGCATTCCTGATGATCGCAGACATTGTAAATATACCAGGTCTTATCTTTGCCATCTTTCGTTCCCGTAAAGATGCAGCCGATATTGGTCTTGCCTTTCGTCCGCGGTCCCAGGCTGGCAGGATCAGGAAGCAGGGCTTTTAGGAATTTAATCGGCACAATCTGATGGCCTTCAAATTCAACCGGCGTCGTAGATAACATTCCCACATCTTCCAGACATCTCATATGATCGAGATAACTCTGTCCAAAGGTCATAAAGAAACGGATCCGCTTCGCTTCAGGGATGGTCTGGGCCAGACTTTCGATTTCTTCATGGTGCAGGAGGTACATATCCTTTTCCCCGACCTGATCGAAATGGTATTCCCGTTTGATACTCATGGCCGGTATTTCAATCCAGTGTCCGTCTTCCCAGTAACTGCCGGGAGCCGATACTTCGCGGAGGTTTACTTCCGGGTTGAAATTAGTCGCGAAGGCATAGCCGTGGTCACCGCCGTTGCAGTCGAGAATATCAATCGTATCGATATGATCGAATTCATGTTTTTTGGCATAGGCACAATATGCCTGGGTTACGCCCGGGTCAAAGCCGCAGCCTAAGAGGGCCATGAGACCGGCATCTTCGAATTTTTTGCGATATGCCCATTGCCAGCTGTAATCAAAATATGCCGAGAAACCCGCTTCTTTACAGCGTTTTTCATAGATGGCACGCCACTGGGGATCATCGGTATTTTCCGGTTCGTAGTTAGCCGTATCCATGTAATTGACGCCGCAGGCCAGGCAGGCATCCATGATAGTCAGGTCCTGATACGGCAGCGCCACATTCATGACCAGATCCGGCTTTTCCTTCTGGATGAGGGCAATAAGCTGGTTTACGTCATCAGCATCTACCTGTGCTGTCGTAATTTTCGTATCCGTGTGGCCTTTCAATTTGGCAGCCAGGTCATCACATTTGGATTTCGTACGGCTGGCAAGACACAATTCCGTAAATACATCACTCACCTGACAGCATTTCTGAATCGCTACGGAGGCAACGCCGCCACAACCAATGACAAGAACTTTACTCATAGTAGTCTCCTTTCAGTTTGAACAAAAAAACAGATATATGGAAATCTATAGTGAACTACATATATTTTCAACTATGACAGCGGATACAGTGCCAGCATCAGCTCCCGCACGACTTTGCAGGCCAGTGCCGTAGACGCGCCACTGGCATCCAGCATCGGCGCCAGTTCGGTCACATCGGCACCGATGACACGGGTCTGGGAAACGAGCTGTATGGCTCTGAGCAGGGCGGGAAACCAGACGCCTCCCGCTTCTGGCGTCCCCGTTCCGGGAAACGCCGCCGGATCCAGGCAATCGAGGTCAATCGTAACATAAACCGGCAGATTCTGTTCCCTCAATTCGTCAACGACCTGTTCCAGTCCTCCAAATCCGAAGGGATGCATGTCCGTATGCTCCCAGGCAAAGCGGAACTCTTCCCGTTCCCCGCTGCGGATACAGAATTGATGGATCCGCCCATCTCCCAGGATGTCATGGCATCGCCGGAGCACGCAGGCATGACTGAGCCTTGCTCCCAGATAGTCGTCCCGCAGATCGGCATGGGCATCAAAATGGATGATGTGCAGATCCGGCCACTGCCGGGCAGCTGCCCGTACGGCACCGAGTGTCACCAGATGTTCCCCGCCGAGGAGCAGAGGCAGCTTACCATCAGCAAGAATCACCGACGCCCGTTCTTCTATATCGGCCAGGGCCTGTTCCGAACTGCCGAAACACAATTCCATATCGCCACTGTCAAAAATCCGGCAATCTTCCAGATCTTTATCCTGATACGGACTGTACGTTTCCAGGCCAAAACTTTCATGACGTATGGCCGGCGGGCCAAAGCGGGCGCCGGGGCGGAAACTCGTCGTCGAATCGAAGGGAGCACCGTAAAGGACGATGCGTGATTCTTCATAGGAAGCATCACAGGCCAGGAATGTTTCTACATTAGGTTTCAGCATCAGGGTTCTACCTCCTGGAGCATGTCTTCCAGAAATGCCGGCAGCCAGAATGAACCGACATGGAGCCGCGTCGTATAGTACCGCGTGTGGAGATGGAGCTTTTCCCACGCCGCCGCGTCGAGGTCATTGACGGGATGATATTTTTTGCTGGCAAATCCGAACAGCCAGTATCCGGCCGCATAGGTCGGGATATGAGCCTGATAGACCTTACTGATAGGGAAGGTACTGACGATGCGCTGGTGGCTGCGCTGCATGGCCAGAGCGTCTTCTTTATAAAATGGGCTCCCCTGCTGATTGACCATGATGCCGTCATCGCGCAGGGCATGATAACAGCTGCCATAAAATTCCTTCGTAAACAACCCCTCAGATGGTCCGAACGGATCGGTCGAATCGACGATGATCAGGTCATATTCCGCTTCGCAGCTGCGGATAAACTTCAGGGCATTTTCAAAATGGATATGAACGCGGCTGTCATCGAGGCGGCAGGCATTGCCCGGCAGATAATTGCGGCAGGCTTCGACAACGGCCGGATCCATTTCTACCAAATCGACAGACCGTACCCGGTCATAGCGCGTCAATTCCCGCACGACTCCGCCGTCCCCGGCACCGATGACCAGGATATCCTGGCACTGCTGATGTACTGCCATGGGCACATGAGTAATCATTTCATCATAGATAAATTCATCCCGTTCGGTAAGCATGACGTTGCCATCAAGGGTCAGGACGCGGCCAAATTCCGGTGTTTCAAAAATATCGATGCGCTGATATTCGCTCTGCCGGGAATACAGATGGCGGTTGACGCGGATACTGTGCTTGACATCGGGCGTATGAAATTCACTGAACCAAAATTCCATGATATTCCTTCCTTTCACGCCAGGACATTGATGTGCTGCAAATCGGGATCTTCTGATCCGGTCATGCTGCAGCCTTTTTCTTTGGCATAACATATGTGTTCCAGGATTTCTGCCGTAATCCGTTCGCCCGGCGCCAGAATGGGAATGCCCGGAGGATAACACATGACGAATTCACTGCATACGCGCCCTTCACTCTGTGCCAGAGGCAGACTGACCTTATCAGCATAAAACGCGTCCTGGGGGCTCATGACGACTTCCGGTTCCACATATTCCTGAGTCAGCATTCCTGCCGGATCTTTCTGATGATGGCGGCGGATTTCTGCCAGGGCACTGACCAGCCGTTCCAGTTCCTGTATGCGGTCTCCCATCGACAGATAGGCCAGAATATTGCCAATATCACCGAACTCAATCTGAATATCGTATTCATCGCGCAGGAGGTCATAGACTTCAATACCTGCCAGCCCGATGTCACGGGTATGGACGCTAAGTTTCGTACTGTCAAAATCAAAGACAGAATCGCCATTCATCAATTCCCGCCCAAAGGCATAATATCCGCCGATGGCATTGATTTCCTGACGGGCATAATCGGCCATATCGACGACTTTATGGAAAATTTCACGGCCGTGAAGTGCCAGGTGGCGACGGCTGATATCCAGACTGGACATGAGAAGATAGCTCCCCGATGTCGTCTGAGTCAGGTTGATGATCTGCCGTACGTAGCCTGCATGCACATCCGGCCCGGTCAGAAGGAAGCTGGACTGGGTCAGGCTGCCACCGCTCTTGTGCATCGATACGGCCGCCATATCGGCACCAGCCGCCATAGCCGATACGGGAAGGCCATGGCCAAAATAGAAATGCGTACCATGGGCTTCATCGGCCAGACATCGCATCCCCGCATCATGAGCCATGCGGACAATGGCCCGCAGGTCACTGCATATTCCGTAATAGGTCGGGTTATTGACCAATACGGCTACGGCGTCAGGATTTTCCTCGATGGCCCGCGCTACCTGCTGGCGCTGCATACCCAGAGAAATGCCCAGCCGTGCATCGACTTCCGGATTGACATATACAGGTATGGCTCCACAGAGCACCAGAGCATTGATGACACTTTTATGGACATTGCGCGGCAGAATGATTTTATCTCCCCGCTTACAGACGGTCAGTACCATGCTCTGCACGGCACTGGTCGTCCCGCCGACCATCAGAAAGGCATGGGCGGCCCCAAAGGCCTCTGCGGCCAGTTCTTCCGCCTCGCGGATGACAGAAACAGGATGACACAGATTATCCAGCGGTTTCATACTGTTGACATCGACGCCGACGCACTGTTTCCCGAGGAAAGCCGTCAGTTCCGGATTTCCCCGGCCTCTCTTATGTCCCGGTACATCAAAAGGGACAACACGCATATCACGGAATCGCTGCAGAGCTTCATATATTGGTGCCCGTTGCTGTGATATGGCCGCTTGTTTTGACATTACCATATTCTCCCCCCATTGCCTGCATAAAAAAGCGCAAGCTGCGCTGCTGCACAACTTGCGTCCTGACAATTCCAATATACTAAGACGATGGAAACATCCTGTCCGTCATCCGTCTTAGTGGAAAATATGATCAGAGTCTATATAGCAATTCTACTTTTACTACTCCTATTGATCGGTTCACAAGTGTGCCTGCGCACATTTCGGTTATGAAGTAACCAACTCTTGAAAACTGAGCATACAGCTCAATCAATAAGGCAGCAATCATGCCGCCAATCGGCAGTGGACCCGGCTGTCCGTATGGCCTGAACTTTAAAAAAAGTGGTCCCGTACAATTGCTTTGAAAAGACCTGTTCTGTCATCTTTCCAAAATCATACCAATCGTATCATAAAGAAAAATACCTGTCAACTATCTGGCGTCACTTGCCGGCGTATCCATCAGTTTCCGGGCCAGTTCCTGGTACAGGAGGCTCACGGGCAGATCCGGATTACCTTCGACGACGGTCATGCCCTGGTTTTCATAATACTGGATTTCTTTACTGCGCGGTATATCGGCTATAATGGGCAGATTATGGCTGTTGGCAAAAGCCTGTACGATATCATACTCGTTCTCTACGTTGCGCCTGTTGAGGATGATTCCCCGGACCTGGGCATATCCCCGGTCTTTGAAATTTTCTACTGCTTTGATGATATTGCCGGCAGCATACAGAGCCATTTTTTCTCCCGACGTGACAATGAAGATTTCGTCGGCGTACCCATCCCGTATAGGAGCCGAAAAGCCACCGCACACGACATCGCCCAGTACGTCATACAACACGACATCCGGCTGGATCCGGTCGAAGACTTCCAGTTCATCTATGAGATCAAAGGTAGCAATGATACCTCTTCCTGCACAGCCCAGCCCCGGCGTAGGTCCGCCCGTTTCGATGCAGAAGACACCGCCATACCCGGTTTTACCGATATGCTCGAAATCCGGTTCTTCCGTATAGGTCCGGTAATAATCCATGACCGGCATGACAGGCTCGCCATGAAGGAGATTCCACGTCGAATCGGCCTTGGGATCGCAGCCGATTTGGATGACCTTCTTCCCCAGTCTGGCCAGAGAAGCCGAAATATTGGCAGCTGTCGTCGATTTGCCGATGCCGCCTTTTCCATAAATCGCAAATTTTCTCATCGTATTTCCTTTCCTATTTCAAACGATCCCGCAACCAGTCCGCTATGTCCGGCCCAGCAATCACAGGCATTTCATCGTGATAGTGGCGCCCAGAATACGCTTCGTGGGGCAGAGAAATAAATGCATCCTGTTTTTCCGGAAGCAGCCGGGCATAAATGGGGTCTGCCAAGACATGCTGCGCCTTGCGGCATTCTTCGCGGATGACCGGTTCGACACTGACCGTTTCTATATGGCGCAGGAGCAGCTGAGGCGCATCGGCCAGCGGGCATAAGAGCCGCACCGTAGAAAGACCCAGCTCATGGCGCAGCAGATTTCCCATAGAAAGGAGATATACCGGCTCGCCAATGACCAGGGCATCACAGGGCTGGTCATCATACACCGTTTCCGTCTTCCAGGCATTGAGATCGGCCAGAGCGTACTGCGGCTTTTCCCGGGGTTCTCTTCCCGTAAGACCTGTCAGATACGATGTATCCCCTTCACGCAATGCCTGCAGCCAGTCTGCTGTTCCCTGTTTTCCCATAGGGATGCCGGCTACATAAGGAATCCCGTACTGTTCCTGCATATATTGGGCCAGATACAACCCCGTAGAAGAGACGACGGCATTGACATCGGCGTTGGCCGCTTCAAACAGATTATCCAGCGTATCTCCCATAGACCACGAACTCTGTATGATGAATCCCGCTTCTGTCAAAATGGTTTTGATAGCAGTTGCATTGCCGACGACAGAAAAATCCAGAGGTGTCAGTCCCAGGATGTTGATTCTTCGCGCCGGCCGCTGTGGCTGTCTGAACGGACGTTTCAGGAAATGCTGCGCCAGGCGGACGTAAGCATTCCCCGCACCGGGAAGATAACTGTGGATACCGTCCGTCCGGAATCCCATCGTAAAAATACCCGTCCGTTCTTGTACCATTTTTTCAATGGCCCGGAAATCCGTCCCGATTGCATTAGGCATGGGACTGCCTCCGATAGCGATAAAAGCCGGATGGACGGCATCGGTTACTTCGGCAATATCATGGATGAGCCGCTGGTCGTTGCCCTGAATAGTGTCGATTTCATTGAGTCCTGATATGTACACCATGGATGGTGTATCGTACCATCGCGGCTCATCATGGGTATCATACGTCGAATTACAACCTGATGCATCGTGCATGACAACCAGCCCGCCCAGTTCAAACAGGGCCGAAGCGATACCAAACATATCTACGGCATAGGTAGATAAGACTCGTTGTGCTTGTTTCATCCATGACACCCCCAGGCTTTGACTTGAATAATCTCTCTCATGTTCGGATTTTCTTTACCAGCGGCATCACCGATCCAGTCCAGCAGTTTCATAAGACCCACATACCCATACAGGCCGCTGTTTTCAATGATATTGACAAAATACTTCGTATCCGTAAAGTAAGCTGCCATCTGGCCGATAGCCAGGACTTTTCCATATTTCCGGCTGTCATCCCGCGGCAGGAGACGCCGCTTGAAATGCATGGTCGAACGCAGGGACAGGTTTGGATAATGTTCTTTCAAGAAAAAGAAACTGTCTTTTTCATCTGGTGAAATGGCATCGAGATACACGGCATACACATTACATCCATGAGTCAGCAGGAACCGTGCCAGTCCCAGAGGCCGCGGTGTCGCTGTAAAATCGATGGCAATCGGCGTCTGCCCGAGTATATTATGCAATTTCATCGCCTTCTCTTCTATCTGCTGTTCAAAGGCATCGCAATCAGGCATGGTAAGGTGCAGTACATCCGCTGCCTTCTGCAGGTTCTTCCGCAATGTCCCATAGTCGTAGGCATACGGCAGATACAGGGCATCCTGTCCCAGACGACGCTTCATGTCGCGGGCTGCCGGTGCAGCATTTTCCAGGAAATAAATATTGGCTGCCGATTCCCCCATCTGTTTATATTCATCATACGTACGGCAGTCCGCAAAATCGTGAATGGCATACCCGCCAGCACAGAGCATGGCTGTCAATTCATTATCTCCATCGACAGGGTAATAATTGACGATGTAATTCACGGCCCGGCGTGGCGGCATTTTCGTCACGGCCCGCATCAGCTGCCGCCGTCCCAGAATATCCGGCGTATACCTTCGCTGCAAAGTGGGCGTCATATAGCCGTCGATGAAATCGATGTCAGGAAACCGCTGGCGCAGCGTGTCGTAGACGATGCGGACATCGATATGGAGGAAATGCTGCATGCAGCTCGTAAAACCTTCGACGCAACGGGGCCGTTCCGGCAATTCTTCTATAATCCGGGATATACCGTCGATCATCATGTCTTCCAGATTGCCTTTGATGAGATTTTCATTGGTCAGGGTCACCATGGAAAAACGCCCGGCGCCATCGGGGATTTCATCAGCCGATAAGACGACGCCGTGAAGACAGCAGGCACAGCAGACGTATATTTCATGGCACTGGGGAATGAGCATAGGCGAGTGGGCGATGGTCCAGTGGCCCCGGGCCGGTGAAGCATACTGCAGGCCAATATAAAACGGTTTGGGAAAATCCGCCCTGCCTATGGAAATTTCGGCACCATCCGGCGTAACCGTATATCGGGGCACCTGAGGCGGATGGATTTCATTTTCGTAAATCATGCTCTCCCTCCTCGGTCAGCATATGCGGGGCAGCAATTCTCCCCCCGGCGGCGGGAGCATCGTTTCCGCACCGATTTCCGTGCGCAATATGACCCGGCCCGGCTGTTCTGCCGTGACCTGTCCGATGATAGCGGCATCTTGAGAATAAGGCTGCCGGTGCAGCACATCCAGAATCGCCGGCGCTTCACATTCTGGCGCGACGATGACCAGACAGCCTTCACAGGCCAGGTAGAGCGGTTCCAGTCCAAGCATGCCACAGACGCCGCGGACGGAGGGATGTACCGGTACGGA
Organism: Caecibacter massiliensis; assembly: GCA_900095875.1. Taxonomy (GTDB): domain Bacteria; phylum Bacillota; class Negativicutes; order Veillonellales; family Megasphaeraceae; genus Megasphaera; species Megasphaera hexanoica. The sequence continues at coordinate 445,487 of LT608311.1, forward strand.
CTGGCTGTCCAGATGAATGCCGACGTGGCTCTGGCTGGCGATCTCATACAGGACCGTTCCCACGCCACCCCGGGTGGCATCGCGGATAACGTGGATATCTTTCGTCTGCCCGAGCATGGCTTCTACCGTTCCCCATAAGGGAGCACAATCGCTGGTTACATCGGCGTCGATGCCGAACTGATTCCGTGCCAGCAAAATCGTACAGCCATGGCGGCCAACATCGCCACTGACAATGACTACATCGCCGGGGCGTGCCAGCGTACCGGACGTATGGACGCCAGTCAGGCGCTGTCCGATTCCCGTAGTCGTAATAAACAAGTGGTCTACCTGCCCTTTTCCTGCTACTTTCGTATCGCCGGCTACGATGCGCACCCCCGCCTCGGCAGCCGTACGGGCCATAGATGCGGCATACTCTTCGACCTTAGCCAGAGGGAATCCTTCTTCGATGACAAAAGCACAGGACAGATATAATGGCCGTGCTCCCATACAGGATAAATCATTGACCGTGCCACAGATGCTGAGTTTGCCAATATTGCCACCGGGAAAATCCGGCGGGGAAACGATAAACCCATCAGTCGTAAAGGCCAGGTCGGCACCGCCGATGGAAAGGACGGCCGCATCATCACCGGTAAACTGAGGGTTGGAAAAATGGGCTTTAAATACGCGGTCGATCAGTTCGGCCGTCTGTCTGCCACCGGCCCCATGGGCCAGCGTAATCACATCATTCATCGTATCTTTCCTCCATACGTATAATACGCAGAGCAGGCACCTTCATGAGATACCATGCAGGCTCCGACCGGCTGTTCCGGTGTGCATACCGTACCGAACAGCGGGCACTGGGGTGGCGTGCATTTTCCCTGCAGGATATCACCACAACGGCAGGCCGGATTGGCCTTTCCCTTCATGGGCGGCACGCTGTATTTACGGCGGGCATCCCACGCTGCGTAATCGGAGCGGAGCCGCAGTCCCGATTGAGAAATACAGCCCAGACCGCGCCATTCATCATCACACGGCACCATAACGTCTGCCATGAGTTCTTTAGCTGTCCGGCTTCCTTCTCTGGTGACGACGCGGGGATAGCAGTTTTTAAAGAACGGCCTGCCCTGCCGTATTTTCTTCAGGATAACGGCAAAGGCTGTCATCAGTTCTTTTGCCGTAAAACCGGCGACGACACCAGAAACGCCCTGCTGTACCATGGCTTCACAATCACCAGTCCCCATGACGGCACAGACATGGCCGGGATACAGGAATGCATCGGCGCTATCCTTCATCGCTTCGTAAGCACGGGGCATTGTTTTATTGGCCGTGAGGAGAGAAAAATTCATCACCCCTTCCGCTCTGGCTGTCCGGACGGCCAGGCAGGAGGGCGGCGTCGTCGTCTCAAATCCTACGGACAAAAATACGACTTCTTCATCACGGTGCTGCCGGGCATAGTCGTAGGCGTCGAGGGGTGAATAGACAATTTCTACATGGGCTCCCATGCTCCGCGCCCCGGCCAGGCTCTGTGTGCTCCCCGGTACACGGACGAGATCGCCGAACGTACAAATGGTCACCTTCCGTTCCAGAGCCAGCCAGATGGCTTCGTCTATGTAGCGGACAGGCGTCACGCAGACCGGGCAGCCCGGTCCAGAAATGACTTCCACCGCTTCCGGCAGAATCTGTCTGATTCCCAGCCGGAAAATTTCATGAGTATGAGTCCCGCAGACTTCCATAATCCGTACAGGCGGGCCATCATACGAACGTATTATCTGAAGTGCCGTTTGTGTATATTCATTTCCCATCAGTCCAGGTCCTCCAGAATATCATCCATTTCTTCTTCATCATCCCCGGTAATCCGGGCAATAGCCATTCCGGCATGGACCATGACATAATCACCGGGATCCAGTTCGTCCAGCAGTGCTGCCGATACTTCCCTTCTGGCTCCGGATGCATCGACCAAAGCCATTCCCTGATGCACTTTTACGACCCGTGCAGGTAATCCGACACACATGGCGATTCCTCCTTACATACAGTAAATAGATATTTATATTAATATTGTATATATAGCATATTAATATATGCTTTATTTTTAATTAAATTGATTTCTAAATCGTTCTATCTCATTGCCGTTCCTGGTTCATCATGGCATATACAGCCTGCCCCAGGGCAATACCACCATCAGTGGCAGGAACGAGATGATGGCGTAGAACGCCCAGCCCAGCCTGTCCCAATGCCTGTTCACACAAGGACAGGAGCAGCGTATTCTGAAACACGCCGCCACTCAGAGCCACGGTCTTCACACCCGTTTCCTGCGAAATCTGCAAACAGGCACCGGCAATTTGTCCGGCCAGCCGGCAATGGAAAATATAAGCCAGGAAATCCGGATCTCTGCCAGCCATTTTTTCTTCTGCCAGATATTGCACCAGTTCCATCGTCGGCAGTATCCACCGGCCGTTTTCCTTCTGAGGCGGTATCAGGGTCTCCGGTCTGGTATGATGATCTTTCATCCATCGCCAGGCTGCAAACTGAATCTTCATCGCCGCTTCGCCTTCAAACGACGACTGCCGCGCCAGACCCAGAATAGCACTGACGCCATCAAACAAGCGGCCCGCACTGGTAGACAAAATACTATTTATACCCTGTTGCGTCATAAAAGCCTGCATCTGCCATTCTTTCCGGCTGCAGAGGCGCAGTCTGTCCACTACAGCCACAGCCTCATCCGTCTTTGGATACAAATGGCTGATAAGGCTGACGGCAATGCGCCATCCTTCCCGGGCTGCCACATCACCACCGCGCTGCCAGAAAGGTGCGATAGACGCACTGCGGTGGAATCCATGACAGTCACAGAGGAGTATTTCTCCTCCCCATACGGTGCCATCGGTTCCATACCCGGTCCCGTCAAAAGCTACACCTATGACAGGCTGTTCCCAATCGTTTTCTGCCATACAGGACAGGATATGAGCAAAATGATGCTGGACGGGAATGACAGGCAGCCCCATTTCCTGAGCAACAGCTGTCGTATTATACCGGGGATGAAGATCACAGGCCACGCAGGCCGGTTCTATTTCAAGGAGCGTTTTCATCCGGGAAACACCATCCCGCAGGGCCTGTACGGTCCGGACATCGGCCATGTCCCCGATATATGGAGACAAGTAATACAGCCGGTCCCTGACCAGGCAAAAGCTATTTTTCAGTTCTCCGCCCAGTGCCAGAACCGTCCCCGTTTCCCTGCCATAGAAAAACGGCAACGGCGCATAGCCGCGGGAACGGCGTATCATGTACGGACTGCCATCATACCAGTTTATTACGGAATCATCGGCCCGCAGCCGGATCCGCCGGTTATGGCTGAGAATGGCATCACACAAGTCAGGAAGTTCCTGCCGTGCTTCTGCTTCATCGTGGCATATGGGAGCACCCGATACATTGGCGCTGGTCATGACCAGCGCATCCGGTACGTCCAGACCATCATCATACGTAAAGAGCAGCAGATGAAGAGGCGTGTACGGGAGCATGACGCCCAAAAAAGGATTTTCCGGTGCCAGCGAAGGTGCCAGCGTAGTATCAGACCGTTTTTCCAACAGAATGATGGGCTTTTCATGCCCGTCCAGCACCCGGTCTGCCCCGGCAGGTATGACACAGTGACGGTCCACGGTAGCCATATCCTTCATCATGACGGCAAAGGGTTTTGCCGGCCGGTGTTTCAGACAGCGCAGGCGCTGTACAGTTTTTTCCTGAAACGCATCACAACAAAGATGATATCCTCCGATGCCTTTGACAGCTATGATACGGCCCGATACAAGAGCCTGCCGGGCAGCCGTGACTGCATCCCGCCCCCGTTCTGTACTATCCAGTATATAGACTTCCGGTCCGCAATCGGGGCAGCATACCGGCTGAGCGTCATAGCGCCGTGTTTCCCGATGGGTATATTCATATTCACATTGGGAGCACATGGGAAATTCTGCCATACTCGTCCGTTCCCGGTCATAGGGCATGGCATCGAGGATGGTCATGCGGGGCCCGCAGGCCGTGCAGTTGATGAACGGATGGAGATAGCGGCGGTTCTGCGGATCAAACAACTCTTTTTTGCAATCGTCACAGATGGCGATATCAGGAGACACAAAGACGTCTCCTTCCTCTGCTTCACTTTCGACAATAGAAAAATCAGGAAAGGGCGGTACATCCGTCTGCTCCGTTATGATTTTGAGAATTGCTGACCGTGCCGGCGCTTTTTCAGGTAACTTCTGTTGAAACTGTTTCCGGGCCTCCTCTGGCCCCTGGACCAATATTTCTACATAAGACCCCTTATTGCAGACCGTGCCACGAACGTGACAGAAATGGGCCAGCCGGCTGACGAACGGTCGGAACCCGACTCCCTGCACGATACCGAGTACACAAATCCGAACTGTTTCCATCAATACCTCCCCGATACGGCGAAATGAGGCACATCCACATACAGGCCATGGAAATGAGACAGGGCCCGCTTGAAATAGATATCACCCAGGATGACATCGAAGTCATCATTATCGGCCAGCTGGCACCAGTCGTCTTCTTCCTTCAGCTGGACATGTCCCGGCCGGATACAAGACGATTCCGTCCGGAACCATCCTGCTGTCTGTACCAAAGCCGCACCAGCATTCCGTACCGCTTCTGCCATGGCATTGGCCGTAACCTGCTGATGGACGACCAGTACCCGCTTCCCTGTTACGGCAGCCCGGATATCTTCCGGCAGGGGCCGTCCCAGATAGCGTACTTCATAAGGGGTCCCAAACCGTTCATACAGATAGCGTGCTCCTTCCAGTGCTGCCGGTGATACGACAAAATTCTTCTCATTCCTGCCAGCTTGTTCATACGCTTCCCGGCAGTCAAAAAGTATTACCTGCTTCCAGCCTTCCCCATGCAGTATCTCCATGAGGGCCTGTTGTTCATCCGGGGAAGCCATTTCCAGGGGAACTGCCCCGAGGACACCGGCCCGGCCTCGTTCCACCACTGTCTCCGGCTGGGCCAGGACAGGAAGCAGCGCGTTGTAAGCTGCCTGCATCCCGTCGTCATAATAGCCAATTCCTGTCGTCGGGACGGCCAGTGCCGGTATGTTGAGTGTACGGGATATCATACGGCACAGCGCCTTGAAATCCGTACCGATGACAGCTGGAACGGGAGTACCCACCAGTGCCACAAAGGCAGCATTCACTGTTTCTGCCGCTGCGCACACTTTGCGTACGAGCAGATCATCGCGGCCGAGGATGGCATCCATGTCGCGCAGTCCTGCACTAAAAACGGCACTCCTTTTACCGCTGAACCAGCGCGGTTCATCAAAGCCGCAGATATTCCCGGCACAGCCACCGGCATCACAGATAACGACGATGCCACCCAGACCGTAGAGTACGGCGGCCGCTCCTGACTGGTCCGGAGCAAAGGGAGACAAATATTTCCACAATCCTTTCATCGCCCGTTTTTCCCCCTTTCGTCCAGAGCCAATCCAATATGCCGCAACAGAGAAAGGACGCCAGCATATCCGAAAGGCTGGATATCGTCATCCCAATTCACGTGGGCAGCCGTTTCATGATACCAGGCCGCATCCTTGCCAATGGTCAGATCGACCGGATGGGATGCTCCTTCATAGTAGAGCATGGTAGGAGACAAGTTGGAGTATACCTTTGTTTCCGGGCTCCATTGTGCCAGATGACGCAGATAGACAAAATCATCCGGACTGAGACTAGCATATATTTCTTTGATCGTAAACCCGTACCGTGTCAGAGCCAGTGCCATTTCGTAAGCATTGCCATTCTGCATGCCACCTATAGCCACAGTCGTACCACTATAGCGGGCGCGGACTGCTTCAACAACCTGGCGGGCCTGTTCCAGCCACGATTCATCCTGAATAGGGGCACCGAGAACGCGGGACAAGGCCATGTACTGGCGGTGAATCTGTGATACCTGATACAATCGTGTCAGGGTAATAGACGGGATACCCAGTCTTTTTTCCATATCCTGCGCCGCCAGCCACGACTCCGGATGGAGGACGAGGTTAAAATTAGCCTGGGACATAGCCAGATATTCTTCAAAATTACGGCAGCGGGCTAGTTCCTGTATCTGTTTGATTCCTGTCTGACGCAGGATAGGATACAGCTCGCAATCATCCTGCAGGGGAGAAAAAAATCCCAGCAGATTGACCGTACGGCGATGACGCGGCTGCTTTTCCAGCAGGGAATAGAGGGCACGGCGTACATCGACCATCGGCGGTTTGCGCCCTTCCCGCGTCAGAGCGTACATGTAACACGGCACGACAGGGACGCCGCAGACCGAAGCCGCTTTCCGGCTGACCCGTTCCATATCCGTTCCCAGGAGGGCATCGACGCAGGTCATGCAGAGCATGACCACCGATGGCTTCTCCCGTCGGGATTCCACGATTTCCGCGACAGCCTGCGGAATCTTCTGCAAGTGCCTGCCCGTGACGATATCCGTTTCATCGAGGATATAGAAGTAAAACCGGTCCTGATAGCCTCCCTGCTCGCCCAAAATGGTCGTATTGCGGCCACAACAGCCAGGACCGATGAGGAGCATGATAGATCCCGGTATAGAAAGGCCCGCCCGTTTTACGCCGAATCCCTGTGCTCCCGGGGAATTAAAAGCCAGTGCTGCCGGCGAATTGTAAATCAGATGCTTCGAGGATAGAAGTTCTTCCGGGATATGGTCTTTTCCTTTCTGCACCAGATCACCTACGGTAATAGCATAAGGCTGTGTATCTTTATATTCCATCATCATTCCACCCTACTGCGGCAACGGCGGATAAATCGTCTTAGTACTCACATCGGGAAGCATGCCCAGCTTTCCCGACAGGGCGCTGATGACATCCTGGGGGGCATCGACGATGATGCTGATGACATTGACATGCTTATCTTTATAAGGAACTCCCATGCGGCCGACAATGTATTGGCCATATGCATGGAGGATTTCATTCAGCTTCCCCGACTCATTGCGGTCTGCAACGATAATACCAATCAGTGCGATTCTCGTTTCCATATGTATCACCTCATAAAAAAAATCCCATGCCAAAAGCACAGGACGACAGACACGTTGTGTGTAAGATGTGCTTTCCGCCTCATCTGTGCAGGACACCTTTACAGAAAAGTACGACAGCTTTTGCATGACGTTCTCCCGCAGGAAATCCGTTGGGATGACATGTTTAATTCATTATAACAAATATCACCGTTCGTGGCTATTGTTTTTTACATATGTCATGGAATTTGATAATACACTTGTATATTTTCAGAATGCCACGTATACTATTATAAAAATATATCCTACAAATTCACCATGAAAGAGAGGTCTTTTCTATGATACAGCAACCATTTCCCGTCATCTTCTCCGGCCATGGCAGCCCCATGCTGGCCCTTCAACACAATGATATTACCCGCAATCTGAGCCGGATTGGTGGCCAGCTTTGCTCCCGCCACGGCACGCCCCGGGCCATTCTGGCTATTTCTGCCCATTGGTATGTTCCCGGCACATTTATCCAGAGCGCACCCCAGCCGCGCCAGGTTTACGACATGTATGGATTTCCAGAAGAGCTGTATCAGGTCACCTATCCCGTACCGGGCGATGCCAGTCTGACCCGGTCTGTACAAAACCTACTGGGACCCGCTGTATCCATCAATGACCAGTGGGGCATCGACCACGGTACCTGGACGATATTAATCCATATGTTCCCTGACGCTGATATTCCCGTCGTCCAGCTCTCCGTAAACTGCGACCTCACGCCGCAGGAACTATACGACCTCGGTCAGAAACTGGCGCCACTGCGCAATCAGGGATACCTGATTTTCGCCAGTGGCAACGTCGTCCACAACCTGGGACGCGTCGAATGGAACAATCCCGGCGGTACGCCTCAAGCACTGCGTTTCAATGACTACATCATCAATGCCGTACAAAATCGCAACGATGACGCAGTCATCCACTATGCTAATCATCCCGATGCTGCTTATGCCGTTCCCACACCGGATCACTTCCTGCCCCTTGTGATGACACTGGGCGCAGCACAGGGTGAAACGGCTGCCATATTTAACAATACGTGTAATCTCGGATCCATGGCCATGACTGGCTTTATTTTTGGGTTTTAATGGGATAAATCAGAAATAGTCTCCTGTCTGTCTACGGAAAAGGACAGTCAGAAGACTATTTTTGCTTCTCCTTATTCTGCTGTAATCTGCTAATAAAAAAGCAGAAAATTTTCTCATACTCCGCCTGTTCAGGCAGCTATATGAGGGAGTTTTCTATTTGCTTGCATTATCAGGCACGGTAATCCGGTTGCAGGCGCAGGACCAGAATCTGCTCACGGTCATCGTCCTTCGGAAACAGGTCACGGCAGTCTATCCGCTTTTCGACGATAAGTCCGTCATGGTGTGTCAGGAACGCTTCTGTTTGTTCATAGGGATAATAGAAAAAGAGACGTATTGTCCGCGGCAGACGATAATAGGAATCAAACATCTGCTTTAAAACCAGTTTCAGCGTATGCAGTCCAAAGGGATTGAAGAAAAAGAAACAATCAGCTTCTGTCGGGACCTCGTATACTGCTGCGTCTTTCAAGACGAATGTCACACGGCACCCTGACACGGCAGTACAACTATTGGTCATAGCCTTTTCCCACAAACGACGGTCATACTCCACCCCGATGGCGTGACAACGCGTCTGATAGGCCAGAAAAAAACTGATCCGCCCTTTACCGCTGCCGTAGTCGATGAGTGTATTCTTTTTTCCCATATAACCACTATTAGCCAGACGCTCAAGGACACAATAATCCGTCGGTTCATAGGGGTGATGCTCCCCATCAGACTGACTGTCATCACGTCCGGTCGTCTTGATACCCAGTATATGCTCCCATTCCTGTTCGTCCATCTCAATCGCCATCTTTCCTGCTTTTCAAAACGTCCAGCAGACCACGGCAGCCTTCCTGGACGTCGTCCCAGGTCTTCTGGAAATCCCGCGTATACCACGGGTCGGCTACGGGACGGGGATTGGTTGTATAATCCATGAGAAGCGAACACTTATGAAGAGGATCACCGTGAAAAATGCGCTTCATATCCCGCAGGTTCTCGTCATCCATACCGATGAAATAATCATAAACATCGTAATCGCCAGCCGTCAGCAAGGCCGCCCGCTTATCGCCAGGGTCCATGTCATGCTCCCTGAGCAGTCGTTTCACTGGCGGATAGACGGGATTGCCGTAACCGTTCCAGATTTCCTCATCCGTCGTAGCAGCTGAAGCTACATCAAACTGATCCGCCAGACCTGCCCGTTCCGCAATTTGCCGGAACACAAACTCCGCCATGGGCGACCGGCAGATATTGCCGTGGCAAATGAAAAGTATCTTTATCACTTTATTTTTACTCCTTCCTATGCCGGGTTACGCCGCTAAATGCCGTATTATAGCGGTTCTCCCGTTCCAGGCGATTTACCTCATATATTCCATAAAGTAGTATAAGTCGGCATAACTCAGCCACCATTCGTAGTAAAATCGGTAGTAAACAGGGACTACCGTACTACCGTAAAAATCTTCTGCGTAAAATGCATGGTTCCATTGTAACAGAAAATGCGCCTGCTTTCATCAGGAGATGCTATTTAAATAAAAGGACCCACGGCCATTGATACCGCGAGTCCTTCTTTGCATATTCTTTTGTCTACGCCTCATTCTTGAAGGAGATAATCTTAGGCCGAATGGCACCTACCTGCTCTAATTCTTTGCGTACGTTCTCCATTTCTTTCTGCTGCCGCTGCTGGACAAGTTCCACTTCTTTCTGAGCATCATCGAATTTGATATGCGTATACACATTGAGCGTGATGGAAATATCGCTGTGCCCCATCAAGTACTGCAGGGTCTTGGCGCTTACCCCGGAAAGAGCCATGTTGGTACAGTACGTGTGCCTGCAAACATGCGGAGTAATCGGCGGCAGTTGGTAGCGGTAAATCCGATTGTATTTATTAACGGCTCGGCCAAAATAATGTTCCCAATGCATCGCTACCAAGGGATTACCGTTTTTATCATAATAGAGGAAGTTACCATGACCATCAATCATCGCTTCAACTTTAGGCGGTTTTCGACAGCGCAGGATTTCAGCAAAACACTGATATACTTCTTCTGTCATGGGCAGCACCCTAGCCCCAGCCTTTGTTTTAGTAGAGATGATATATCGTCTCCCTGTCGTATCTCGCTGAAGCTGTTTATCTACATTGATGGTACGTTTTTCCATATCAATGTCGCCAACAGTCAATCCGCAGAATTCTGAAATTCGCAGCCCCGTGTGGAAAAGTATAAAGACTGCTTCATAGTATTTTTTATAATGCCGGTCGTTTTTCAAAAATTCCAGGAAGATTCTCATATCCTTTCGGGAAACCGCTTCCCGTTTCACACTGTCATTGATGAGGATTTCTTTCATTTCAAAATTAAAAGGATTCCTCCATAAAATTTCATCATCGACCGCCATCTGGAAAGCGGGCCGTACAACACCCCGGACGCTGTGAATGGAGCTATATCCCTTCCCTTCTGACTGCATTTTGACCAGCCATAACTTGGCGTCAGACATTTTGACTTTACCGATAGGTTTTTGCGAAAAAGGGTCTTTCGCCAGTAGTTTGACAACAAAATTATAATTCGTCCTTGTGTTAGGTTTGACACCTGTCTTAACGGCTAGATAGCGCTGCACCAATTCCATAACGGTCATAGTATCATCATCACGATTAGGACAAATAGCAGAACGGATTTCTAAATCCTTCTCTAACTCTCTCAGCGATTTGCATGGCTTCTTCCCTGCCGGTAGTGGGTCTGTAGGTTCCAACTTCCAACTGTAAAAGAACTTTGGTTTTCCATTTAACTGATATTTGAACTGATATCTTCCATCTGCCCGGACCGTTTCACCAGGCCGTAATTTTCGTTTTTTCTTATCCCTACGGATACCTGACTGCGTACATGGCATAATTTCAGTCTCCTTTCTCTTATGTTCTTGTCTATACATCACTCTAATCAGCAAATAAGTCAATTCATATCCGCCAATTAAATACTCGAAGTCTGGCAAAGAAACTTTTCAAATTCTTTCCGGATGATGAGCAGATGGCTTCCGTTATAGACTACGAAAGACGCATCCGGGCGTTCTGCCGCAAGTGCCTTGATTTTCTTTTCACCAATATGAAAGTACACGCTGGCTTCCTTAGGCGTCAGCATGAACCGTTGAAAAATGGGAACTGCCTTTTCAAATTCATTCTGTTCGTTCATAAAAACACCTCCTGCTTAGTAGCCACCGCAGAAGGTGTTTTCTGACGTTCCATTCTAATCTTTTTTATAAAAATCACATTCGTAGCCATCAGCCCGTAACAAAAGCCCCTCTGCCCAGGGAGGTGTCCTCCCCATCTGCTCACAGATAGCTGCCACACTGGCGTCTTTTGGGCACTCGATGATAAGTTCATCGTGAACATGGCCCACAATGGCACAGCAGCGCAGCGTCTGCATAGCGTAGCAGAGGATGTCCCGGCTGATGGCCTGGACGATGTTCTCCACGAACTTCGGGCCATAGCTTTCGAGCCGTTCCCACTTCTTCGTTGCGCCGATGCCTTCATAGGTGACGGATTCCCCGCCGAAGCAGTTCTCGCCTATCCGGGGCTTTACGTAGGATAGCCGCCGTCCGCTGGGGAGCTGGATGAACAGCATGCCGCTCTGATACAGGAAGCGGATGCAGCCAATCCGCATGGGGATACGTCCCTTGATGGCTGTCTTCACGGCGGCGTCCACCTGCCACCAGAAATCGACGATGTGCGGATTGGCTGACCGCCAGGACTGCACCAGAGGATACAGCTCATTTTCCGTAAGCCCCATCTCCAGGGCACCCATGGCTTTCAGTGCCCCGATGGAGCCGCCATAGCCAAGGGCCAGTTCGGTTGCCTTACAACATTTGATACAATTACACGATTATTCCCTTAAATTCTTGAACGATGCACCCTGGGGTGCAAAGTGAAGTGCACCCCAGAAGCCCCCTGCAATTGCTGTTAAAATTAACATGCCTGGTGTTTTGGACAAAGAAAAAACCGCTCTGCATTTCTGCAAAGCGGTTTCTATTTATGCCTTGATTTCCGTTCCGTCTTGAAAGACCACAAAAACGTTCTCCTTGTCTTTCACTACCATCTTATCGACCAGGGCACACCAGAGTGACTGGTCAAATTCGGTGAGCAGGCTTTCCCGACCTTTCAATTCCTGGATAAACCGTCCAAGCTGTTCATTCCGAGCCTGGCCCTTTTCAATCTTCTTACACAGTTGTTCGTACTCAATCTTCATTGCATCATAGCGGCTGATGATTTCATCATACTGCTTCTGGTACTCTTCCTGGTTCTGTACCACACGTGCATTTCGTTCCACTTCTGTCTGCTTCTACTGGTAACAGGACAGGAATGAGGGACGTAAGTACCTTTTCCACGAAAAGAAGCCATGGCAGGAACTTCTCCACCATGGCTGCATTCATTTCCGCACTAAGGTGCTCCCCCCAGCCCGTAAGCCAGGTTCCTTTATGCTTGTAAGTCTTAACAATATTTGTTAATGAACGATTCATAGAACTCACTACGCGAGTTAATATCTTCAATATTATTTATACGCGATACGAGCGAGGCAACATTATTATGACAAGCAACAAGTATTTCAGCGATTGGGGGGAATTTAATGAGCGATTCAGTGATAGTCACGGCTATTTGGTACAGACTGTTGCACCATGCACACGATGTAAACATTAAAGGAGAGAGCTACCGATTGAAAGATCGATTACGAGCAGGGCTAAATCCGGCCGATCCTATTCTCGGCGTTGGGAAATCCGGCCATGGAAATTCTCGGCCTTAAAAGTGAGAATTGGATGCAAAAGCGCCATCTTTTGGGGTCACTTTTAACCGGCCAAATGGGTCAATTTAAGTCCGGCCTTGACAGCCCCGCAGATTTTGATTATTGCAGCATCCGTCAGCTTTCCAAATCATCTATTCGATACGCTTTCGCACGCTCCCTATATAGGATATCTCTCATAATCAGTGCAGTATCTGAGCCAGTTTCCTGTAAAGGACCGCTGAATTCTCTGCATGCTCCTTCTCATGGCCTGGACTGGCCGGCGGCGGTCCATCCCCGGTTCTCCCCGTGTCCATTTCCGGTGTGTGACCTTTTAACAGCATCAGGACAGCCTGCTCTGCCGCAGCCGGGTCTTTCCGAAACGAAAGCACAGGATCCGGCACACTCACGCAACCAGCAAAAAAAGAACCCTGGCAGGAACTTTTCCATTCCCACCAGAGTCCTTTTGGCTTGTCCTGCATTTTCTTATGATTTCCGGATATGAGATCCATATACATCCCTGAAATCACCACTGTCTTTATCGTCCCTATCATTGATGCGGACGCGCTCCACTTTGTGTCGGTCGTCATCCTTACCGGAGATCCGATCTACCCGGAACCGGTCAAGTTCCTGAGCCTTTGAAATTTCCGGCCCGAATTCATCCATGGACCGTATCATATTTCCATCAGAAGGAGCTCCGTTCTGAAGCGCCCGGTAGATGATCGCCGCGTATTCGTACCGGGTCATGGCACGATCACCTTTGAATTCGCCATCGGGATACCCTTTCAAATATCCTCTGTCTGCCAATGTCTTAACATATGTATATGCCCAATGGTTCTCAGGCACATCGGGGAAATTAATATTCCGCTGCACGGACGCCTTTCCTTTCGTTACAGATCCAGACTTGTAGGCTTCCAGTTCTTTGGTCAGGACAGCCACCTGCTGCTGTAAAGCCAACACATCTTTGGCCACGGAAACTCTCGAACGGGAAACATTGTTTTTCTGTCCAAATTTCCAGCTGATGCCCGCATTCACCATATTTTCTCCGCCGGCGAAGGATCCTCCGATACTAAACATGGTGTCTTCATTGGGGCGATAATAAGCACCTATAGCAAAGGCATTTGCATTTTTATAATTTCCATACCCGGCCGCAAAATCCCATTTGTTGTCCGGGTCAAAATCCAGAGGATGGAGTCCGGCCAAGGCGGCAGCACCGGCACCTACCCGATTTACCCGATCGCCCAGAACGGATATATTCTGGTTTGTAGCGGCAAGCTGGCTGCCGTTCACTGCATCCGTGGACCCGGGTGCCACGGTTCCAGGTGCCACTCCCTCTATTTTGTTGCCGCCCATATTGATATTGCCATCCTGAATGGTGATGGTGCGGCTATTGTCATTTGTCTGGATGACCATGCCGCTGTGATTGATGGTCGTATTGCCGGACTGGAAGGTATCACTGTTGACAGTCTTTGCTGTAATCGTCGTGGCCTCAATACTGTTGATGCCCTGGAGATCCCTGGCAAGCCTGACCTGTAATGCGGCATTATCGCCATCCTGCGAAGCAACGACACCGATGTTATTGCCATCAGCATATTCCGTCGCGCCGCCGTGAACTTTGACGTTATTGTTCAGCTTCACTGCTGCACTGCCGCTGTCCCCGCTGTACTTCATGCCATCATCGAGCGTAGCTACCGTATGCCCATCTGATGCAATGCGATGGATTTCTGTACCATCCACACCGTTGACCACGCCGTCGGCTTTTACGGATGTCTGCTTCTCTCCATCCTTGAAGGTCAAACTTCCCTGCTGCCCATCCGTCACAACGGATTTCGTTCCGTCCTGACTGGTAATAGTCAGTTTGCCATCCTTTCCATCATCCCCTGTGCTTCCGATCGTCACATCATGACTGAGGGATATATCGTAGTTGGCGCCGGCATTCTCCGTGGCATCTGTTTTTTGGAGAACGAGATTTCCTGTTTCCGTATGGCCGTTTACAGAAACCGTAGTATGAGTTTTCGATACCTGATCTATTTTCTGATTGACATTGTCTATCTTTGTATTTACATTGGATTCCACCTGATGGAGCTGATCTTCGGTAGCTCCCTGTCCGGAAATATATGTGCCTTCCGACCAGGTCTTATTGGTCAGCCCATTCACAGTTCCCTGTCCGTCCTGATTGATGGTGATTCCGCCGGCTGTGACACTTCCATCGCTGCTGTCGAGTTTGACCTGGCTGTCACCCGTACCAACCGTCACGGTGCCTTCACTGCCCTTGATATTGATCTGCTTATCCCCTTCGCCGAGGGTGACATCTGTAGCAAGATCCACGATATATTTCATATTGCCGTCCTGGTCTTCGCCTCCCTGGACGGAAATATTGTCAGATCCAGCTTCCACGATTGTTTCTCTGCCTGCCAGCGCCCGTACTTCCTTCAGCTGCGCGACATTCACAGCGTCCGTATCTTCGTACCCTGCCGCAACTCCCGTTATCTGCCGGGTTACATTATTTTCCGGGTCTCCAATGGCAATCGCACTTTCAGTAGAACGCCAAACGGGATCTATGCTGGTGCTTTCCTTTCCTATCTTGATATCAAATCCAGAATGCAGCTGATGATCAGTTCCCTGCCCGGCTTCACGATCCGCCACAGAGCGACTGCCCAGTGCCATGGAATCATTGACCTTGGCCCAGGCATCTTTACCAATAGCTGCAGAATTTCGGCCATCTGTATATTCGACATCTTCCCCCACACCGGTTTTACCGCCTAAAGCTGCCAATGAGTTATTCCCACCGGCAATGCTGTTATCTCCGAATGCAGTAGAATCTTCCCCATAGGCTTTACTCTCATCGCCCCAGGCAGTAGCTCTCACTCCCGCTGCGATAGAATATTCGCCCCAAGCCGTTGTGCTTTCACCAGAAGCCACCGCATCCATTCCCCAGGCAGACGCATTCCACCCTGATGCAACCGTATCTTCTCCCCAGGCCGTTGCATTTTCACCGGATGCAACGTTATCTTCTCCCCAGGCCGTTGCATTTTCACCGGATGCAACATTCCCATCACCCCAGGCCGTTGCCTGGTTCCCTGATGACACCGTATTTTTCCCGAAAGCAGTATTATTTTCAACTGTTTCAAAATCTCCCTCGATTGTCTGATAGGCTATAAATCCTTCTGTAGGAGTTGGGGCAATAGAAAGAGAACCATCAGCATTTACCGTTGCCTTAAACGGTTGATATCCTTTTCCAGCCACATATCTCATGACATATCCATTGCCGTCCTGCCTAACACGTATGGTTTGCCCATTATATACAACAGGTACTCCCTCCGCATCTGTCAGGAGCTGAATGCCATATCCATCCACATAAATGTCCTGATTTCCAGATTTTTTTATATAGGCAGTTGCACCGTTGGCAAAATATTCAATTTTATAATCTGCCGTTGTGTGATCTCCCCAGGAAGTAGAATTGTTGCCGTTCGCCGTAGAATAAAATCCGAAAGAAGTAGCAAATTCTCCGTTGGCATTCGATCTGCCAAAAGCTGTGGACGCATATCCGGCAGCAATGGTATCTTCAATGCCCCATGAAGTAGATGCCTCTCCTGTGGCATGAGTGTACTGTCCCCAGGCTGTTGCTTCATTTCCTGATGCCAGGTTTTCCGAGCCCCATGAAGTAGCATTTTCGCCTGAAGCTACATTTCTGTCCCCCCAGACAGTGGATTCCTCTCCTGAAGCTTCATTTCCCCGCCCCCAGACCGTAGACCAATCCCCGCTGGCTACATTAGTATACCAGCCAGTTCCGCCGAAAGCGACTGCATTCTCTCCGCTGGCTGTATTATTCAAACCAAAAGCAATTGAGTTTTCTCCGCTGGCTGTATTATTCAAACCAAAAGCAATTGAGTTTTCTCCGCTGGCTGTATTATTCTCACCAAAAGCGACTGCATTTTCTCCGCTGGCTGTATTATTCTCACCAAAAGCGACGGAGCTTTCACCGGAAGCCAGATTTTTCCTCCCAAATGCCAGGGAATTATTGCCGATTGCCAGATTATTCGTACCGAAAGCCACGGCATTTTTTCCGGCAATATCCTTGTCAGTCAACAGTTCCCCATAGACCTTCTCAAAAGCGACAGGGTCCTGCTCCTTAAGATAGTTTACTTTAACAGAACCATCCGCCCTTACGGTTGCCTTATAGACGTTGACCTCGCCCCAACTTTCTCTGACAATATAAGTTTGCCCGTCTTCTCCCACAAGGACTGGCAGACTGCCGCTGAAGCACGGTGTCCCGTCCGCCTTTGTATATATTTTTAGTCCATCCAAAGTGGCATAAGCAGTTCCCTCACTCGTCTTATACTGAAAGTATGAAGCACCCTTGTCAGTCGTTTCCGGAGTGATTCCAGTATAATTTCTATCCCCAAAAACAAGAGAACCAACTCCGCCGGCCACATTTCCCTCGCCTATTGCTGCGGAATAATCTCCTTTTGTTTCTGCACCTTTTCCGATAGAGATGCTGTATACGCCACCTGCGATGCTGTTCTGGAAAACTGTTCCCCCCGTCCCGGATAAATCTGTTTCTGCGGAGACTATATTTCCTTTTCCATCCACAAGAATTGTATATGGTTCTGCCGCCTCGACAGCAGGAGCTGTCATACTCATTGCAAGAAATGCCGCCAGAGATATGGCCCTGATGGACACACTTCTTTTTTTCTTGTGACTGGTGCCCGCTAATTCGCTGACCACTACATAGCTGTTTTTCACCCTGCACCAAATGACCTGATATACTTTGTTCATAGTCTTCCCCCTTTTTAATAAATGGTAAAAAAATTATTTTTAGTAAAATTGCCGTTGTTAAAAAGTTTTTTCGTGCCGGCCAAAAATAACCCGACAGTGAGCGCACTCCATCTATAAACCAGGGATTCTGATCAAATTTCAGAAAATTCAAATTGCTAGGACGATACCAGTCCTGGAAACAAACAGCATATATAATTCACTGACATGATACTGGCTTACTCTGCGCTGTATAATATTCGGAAGTTCTTTATCTGTCTATTAATATATCACAAATGCCCCCCCACAAGACATTTTTAACAATCTACTATATTTTTATTAGTAATTTATCTATATTTAAAATTATTTTATAATTCGATTTCTGTACTGTCCCGAAAATCATTCCAACTGTAAACAACCGGCAATAATCCGGTTTCCGGCTGATCTGCATTCCTGTACCGAATTCATTTGGCCGGCTGCTGTCATAAAACCACAGCAGGAACTGCCTGCCGTGGTTCTTTTCATTTCCGCACAAATACCTCCAGCAAAGCTCTGCCTGGCAAGTCGGTTTCTGTAATATTTTTAACATTCTCTTGCTCTAATGGATACGTGCGTCCCCATACCTGAAGCAATCTCTTTCCAGTATCTGGATCCTTTCAGTTCCTTTATGTAACTATTAGTCCAGTCGGTTCTTTTTTACTTTTTCCGAGCTTCTTTGCACTGCAGATCAACTCTGATCATGTTCAGCCATTGATTTACAAATTATAGGTTCTTTTTACAATAAATAAATCAATGATTAGTTCTAGAATTACACCTGTCTTAAAACTTTTGTCTGTGGACTCCCGTTCGATACTACAGAAACTGTGTTACTTTCAAGACAATAAAAAAAGACTCATAGAAATGGGTGTGTCTGATACCCTGAACTCGAAAAAACCGCTCTGCATTTCCTGCAAAGCGGCTTCTTTTATGCCTTGATTTCCGTTCCGTCTTGAAAGACCACAGTGACATTCTCTTTGTCTTTCACTACCATCTTGTCGACCAGAACACACCAAAGTGACTGGTCAAATTCGGTGAGCAGGCTCTCCCGGCCTTTCAAATCCTGTACGAACTGCCCAAGCTGCTCATACCTTGTCTGCCGTTTTTCGATTCTCTCGCACAGCTGTCTGTACTCTTCCTTCATCGCATCATAGCGGTTGATGAGCTCGTCGTACTGCTTCTGGTATTTCTCTTGATCCTGCGCTACCTGTGCGTTCCGTTCTACGGCGTTCTGGGCCATTTCCACGAGGATGCCGATTTCCTTCTGCATGGCGTCCCGTTTGGCAAGCAGTTCTCGGTTGTCACAGATTGCCCGCCGGGCTTCCTCGATTGTCTGGATGATTTCGTCCTTATCCGCGATTATCTGGTTCATCGCTCGGACGAAATACGCCTTGATTTCCTCTTCCGTCAGATGCGGTGTCCTGCATCCCGTCTTGTTGCGGAACTTGTTGTTGCACTGATAAATGATGCGGCGGTACTTATCGTTGGAGTGCCAGACTTTCGCCCCGTACCGCACTCAGCACACTGGATTTTCGTGGAAAAGATGCTAGTACCACTGAAGTACTTCCGTGCTTTATTTCTACGTTTCAGTTCCGCTTGCACCATTTCAAAGGTCTGAGGTTCAATAATGGCTTCATGGTCATGCTCTACATAGTATTGGGGGACTTCCCCTTCGTTGATTTTCGTTTTCTTTGTAAGAAAATCAACCGTATAGCTTTTTTGTAGAAGTGCATCTCCCTTGTACTTTTCGTTTTGAAGGATACTGTAAACCGTACGTGCACTCCATTTGGATTTTCCTCCTGGGGTTTTAAGTCCTCGTTTTGTTAGTTGCTTGGCAATAGTTGTTGTTCCCAAGCCTTCTAGGAATAGCTTGTAGATGAGCTTGATCGTTGTTGCTTCTTCTGGTACAACTACTAGCCCACCGTTCGGGCCTTTCTTGTATCCCAGGAAACGGCTGTAAGCGACGCTGACTTTGCCATCGGCAAACCGCTTCCGATGACCCCAGGTGACATTTTCTGAAATACTCCGGCTTTCTTCCTGGGCCAGGGAACTCATGATCGTCAGGAGCAATTCTCCCTTGCTGTCGAAAGTCCAGATATTTTCCTTTTCAAAGTAGCACTCTATTTTGTGTTCTTTTAATTTCCGAATAGTGGAAAGGCTATCGACGGTATTTCTAGCAAAGCGGCTGACAGACTTTGTAATGATCAGGTCGATTTTTCCTTCCAGAGCATCATTGACCATTCGCTTGAAGCCATCGCGGTGACGCGTGTTGGTAGCCGAGATGCCTTCATCGGTGTAGATGCCGACAAATTCCCAGTCATCCCGTTCCCTGATATAGTTCGTATAATAATCGACCTGTGCTTCATAGCTGCTGATCTGGTCATCATGGTCTGTTGAAACCCGTGCGTAACCTGCTACTTTTCTTTTCTTCCGACTATTAATCGGAGATGATGTATAACGGCTGATTGTTGCCGGAATCGCTCTTACTGTTTTTGCCATCGATTATCCTCTCTCTTCCATTCTTCTTTCAGCGCAAGCATTATTTTTTTAGCCTCTGGGTCCTTGCGTTTTGCATATTGCATGATTTCATGCATATAAGCCCGATACGCTTCGCTATGACGGGTTCCCCGTTTTCTTTCTCTATATTGCCTGGTTTCCGTATGGCCATCTTTAAAATGGAATGTTATTTCTCCATTCAGGACAACTGCTTTTTCATAGTGCTGTCTTTGATGGCTTCATTGCCACATATACCAGCACACCGCCAGTACCGTTCCTTTTTTCCATCAGAATATGTAGTTTGTTGGCTCCTGTAATTTTCCCCACATTTCCCGCATTTGATAAACCCCGTGAACTCATTGAATATCTTTCGATTGGGATTTGTGCTTTTTAGCTTATGTCTTTCTCCCCATTCCTTCCGGCGTTCACTAGTCCATGCGTCCTTCCGGGCAGTAGAAACCCATTGCCGTGTAATCTGCTCTCCGTTTTTCATATGAAACACCATCACATGTGGCTCAGTGACTACAATTTTATCCACTTGATTCAGAAAGACTTTTTCATCAAATTTGGAAAGCTCCAGAACTTCTGTGCATTCTTTAATAAGGACTTTTTGTGGAATTCCACCCTTTGAGTGACAAGTTCTTCCCTTTCTTTTATGAGAAATACAGGTCCAGACATTCTCTTTCTTTTGATCTCTGCGAATACTATGTACATAGCTTTTTCCACAAATTCCACACTTAATTTTACTGGTAAAGCAGCAGGTATTAATGGACCAATTCGCTAAAGCACCCAGTTCCCTGCGTCTTTCAATTTCTTCCTTTACCTTTTTATAGGTCTCCATGGGAATTATGGCTTCATGAGTGTCTTCAACAAAATATTGTGGAAGTTCTCCATGATTGATTTTGGCTTTCCCAGTAATGGGATCTGCAATATATGCTTTCTGAAACAACATGTTGCCAGTATAAGTAATGTTCTGTAATATACCTCGAACGGCTGCATTACCGAAATGTTTCCCATTGTATGATTTTATCCCCATCTGTTCCAGCTGCTTTTCCGTACTCTCGGCTGATAGGCCCTTCAAAAAGTTATCATAAATGAGCCTTACGATGGCTGCTTCTTTCGGTTCAACAACAAGTTGGTCATCGTTCCAGCGGTAACCGTAAATTCGGAATCGTCCATTGGGAATCCCTTTTGCAAACCGCTTCCGGGTTGCCCATTTGACATTTTCGCTGATGGAACGGCTCTCTTCCTGGGCAAAGGATGCCAGGATGGAAAGCATCAGTTCGCCGTCACCCGTAAGGGAGCGGATATGCTCTTTCTCGAACCGCACTTCTATACCCAGGTCTTTCAAATGCCGCACTGTCGTTAAAAGGTCTACCGTGTTCCTGGCAAAGCGCTGGATGGACTTTGTAAGGATAATGTCAATCTTTCCTGCTTCACAGTCCGCCAGCATCTGCTTGAACCCTTTTCGCTTGTCGATAGTGGTTCCGCTGATTCCGTCGTCTGCATAGACACCGGCAAATTCCCATTCCGGGTTTCTCTGGATCAGTCCGTTATAGTAGCTGATCTGAGCCAATAGGGAATGGTTCATCCGTTCCGACTCCACGGAGACCCGGGCATAGGCTGCCACTTTTTTTCTCCGCACGATGGCCGGCATGGGCCGACTGACCCGCGTGATTTTTTTCATTGTATCAACTCCTTTTGCTACTATTACTCACTCTGAACCGGATTTATAGCAAGTCGATATCTGCTAATAATGGGCCGATCACAGGAGAATATTTATTCCGAATCTGCCGCTCGGCTTTTCCGTATTCAGCTTTTGTAATCAAACCCTCCTGGAGCATTCCCCTGATGAAATGCATGGCGGCCAGGTACATTTTCTCCTGCTTCAACTGCTTAGCGTCCATCCTGGCCACCTCCGAACCTGTCTTTTACATAGCAAGTGTGGGAGCAGTATTTGCGCTGCCCATTCCCGTAGACGGTGAATGTCTTATGGCAGCAAGGGCATTCCATCTTTCGTACGATTCTATGGTTCACCTTGTCCCGATGGCTGTTCCACCAGGCCATCCTACACGCATCAGAACAGAATTTCTTTTCCTTCCTTTTTCCGTTTTGATCGATGACCTTATTGCATTGCAGACAGTAATGGACATGTTCCAGATCTCCTTTTTGTTCTATTAGTGGATGCCGGCGGCAATAAGACTTGATGGTATTCTCTGACAGTCCCATTTCTTTTGCGATTTTCCGATATCCGGTTCCCTGGAGTCTGAGTTCCTGGATCTTTACTTTCTGCTTATCGTTCATATATAAACACCTCCTGCTTATTAGCCACGGCAGGAGGTGTTTTCTGACATTTCTGCTTAATCTTTCTGATAAAACTCACATTCATACCCATCCGCCCGGAGCAATAATCCCTCAGCCCATGGCGGCGTCCGCCCCATCTGTTCACAAATGGAACTAACGCTAACATCTCTGTCGCACTCAATAATCAATTCATCATGGACATGGCCGACAATGGCACAGCACCGTAACGTCTGTATGGCATAGCAAAGGATGTCCCGGCTGATGCCCTGGACAATATTTTCCACGAACTTCGGGCCATAGCTCTCCAGCCGTTCCCATTTTCTGGTGGCACCGATACCTTCATAGGTCACTGATTCCCCGCCGAAGCGGTTCTCACCCATCCGTGGCTTCACATAGGAAAGCCGCCGTCCGCTGGGAAGCTGGATGAACAGCATGCCGCTCTGATAAAGGAAGCGGATGCATCCTGCCCGCATAGGGACATGCTTTTTGACGGTCGTCTTTACGGCGGCATCCACCTGCCACCAGAAATCAACGATATGCGGATTGGCAGAGCGCCAGGATTGCACCAAAGGATACAGTTCATCTTCTGTAAGCCCCATGTCCAGTGCACCCATCGCCTTCAGCGCACCGACAGACCCGCCATAACCACAAGCCAGTTCTGCGATTTTACCTTTCTGCCTCAGGTGGCCATTTATCCCATGCTTCACCACGGGTACGCCAAACATCTGACTGGCTGTCGTACAATAGATATCCTGTCCGGCCGCAAAGGCTTCTGATTTCCAGTTTTCTCCAGCAAGCCACGAAATGACCCGTGCCTCGATGGCGGAGAAATCCGATACCACGAACTTCATGCCCTGCCGAGGCACAAGGGCGGTGCGGATGAGCTGGGACAGGACATCGGGGACAGAGTCGTACAGGAGTTCCAAAGCTTCATAATTCCCCTGTCGCACCAATTCCCTGGCCTCAGCTAAATCGGGCAGATGATTCTGTGGCAGGTTCTGCAACTGGATGTGACGTCCGGCGAATCTCCCGGTCCGGTTGGCGCCATAAAACTGGAACATGCCTCTGGCCCGATTGTCATCACAGGCCGTCATTTCCATAGCCTGGTATTTCTTGACAGATGACTTGGCCAGCTTCTGCCGGAGCAGCAGCACACTGCGCAGCGGTTCTTCCGCAGTCTTCAGCAGTTCCTGCACCTGTTTCTTCCCCAGAGAATCTGTCTTCATGCCATGCTGTTCCAGCCAGCCAATCATCTGGATGACGGAATTCGGATTTTCTAAGCCCGTCTTTTTCTTTAACTCGCCCATCAATGATTCCCGGCATCGGGCATCCATAGCCACGGCCTTACTGACCAGCGTCCGGTCGATGGCAATACCCCGGTCGTTAATTTCCTGGTCCAGATGGTATTCGTCCCACACCTGTTCCGGGACTGGATAATTCTTCAGCCGTTTCTGAATAGCCACTTCCACTTCCACATCCCGTTTGTTGTAGGACTTGAACAACTTCCATTTATCTGGTGCGTGACGGGGAAAGTTCCTCGACCTGCCGCCATTCGACTTAGTTTCCTTGCAATGAGTGCAAAAATAGCGAATCAAGTCCTTGCCTTCCTTCATCTTCTGATTATCCAGATTCAAAACGGCACCGGCGTCTTTCAGGGAAAGAGGCAGCCCCATGTATGCCGACCAGATCATGGAGCATTTCCAACCCGCCGGGTTGAGGAACCGGGCGCATTCCTGGGAAAGCGGATGATGGTCATGGAAAGGATCAAGGCTCATCCCCAGGTCATTCAAGTGCCTCGACAGGCAGATTCGTTCAAAGCTGGCATTGAAGGCCCACTTGGTGACGGATTCATCGGTTACGGCATCCAGGATGTCATCCGGAATGGATTCTCCCTGGGCCAAATCAACGACCTGTACGTCGCCGCCATCCACGGCGTAACCAAAGAGAAGAATCTCAAAGGCTGGGGATTCAGCATATTTGTATACGCCGCACTTGGTCAAGTTGACGTCACTGAACGTTTCAATATCGATACTTATGTTTTTCATACATTTCACCTCGTGTAGTAAAAAGGGTGGCAGAACTCTGCCACCCTAGTACATTTACTTCATTCCTTATGCCAGAAAATCGTCATCGTCAGCCGTAGCGAAGTCATCTTCAGCACGAGGTTTGCCACCGAGGGGTTCGCCGTCACGAATCTTCTGCAGGTTGTTGAGGCCGCAGGCAATACCTTTGTTGCCATTGCTGTTGAAAGCATAGAAATTGATGGATGCACGGCCATAGACGCCAGAGTAGACTTCAGAGCGTTCCAGGATATGCTGGCAGTCAGCATCGACAATGCCCGGCTTAGTGGTAGAGTTGGCATTAATAAAGAAACTGTCTTTATAAGCGTCATCACCAGGACGTTCCAGATCGCCGTCACGGAGCGGAATTTTGATAGCTTCGAGGGCAGGGACTGCACGGCCATTGCCTTTGAGCTTGCCCTGACCTTCATCATAAGCTGCTTTGATAGCGGCACGGATTTTTTCTATGGTCTTGGTGTCAGACTTAGGAATAATCAGGCTGACGCTGTACTTCGGCGTACCACCGTTAATGGATTTAGGTTCCCACACATTGGCATAAGACCAACGGGTATTGACACCAGTAATAACTTTGCAGGGATTTACATAATTTTTAGACATAATGGTTTCCTCCTTAATTTTCACTATTAAAATCATCTGCCGCGGTGTGCATAGCCGGGCGTTTATCCGATTCCGGCACCAAGACTGGCTTGCCCTGCGGCTTTTCAACTAAATTTGACAGCAGTTCTTCGAATCGCTTCTTACCGAGCTGCTTCGTCATCGCTGTGATACCGAGCAGTTTCTTTTCATATGGGTCGAAACCTGCTTCTGCTACTTTGGCGGCAACAGCGTCTTCACTGACGTACCGGCGATTCGACCGGCCTTCGACCAATTTCCAGCCATCCCACTTCTTACCAGACAAGGCCTGCTGCAAGGCATAGTCCTTGACATCGCCGGCCCAGTTTACCAATTCATCGGCCTTGGCCAGAACGGCTTCGATTTCTTCATCCTGCAACGTAGACGGGACGGCAAAATCGTACCGGGCCAGTTCGAGATTGTACTCAGCTCGTTTCCGGCAGGTTGCCTTTATTTTGCAGAAGCGGCAATGCTCACCGGCGCGGTATTCTCCTTCGCCCTTGGCCGCCAGTTCTGCAGCGGGTTTCAATATCGTGTCTGCCCACTGTAGCAGTTCTTCCTTAGCCATGGTGTAGGTGCTGACGTTATCACGGCGGGGCTGGAAGATAGTCATCGATATCTGACGGATATCATAGATGCCATCGAACAGGTTCAGCGCACCAAGAGCGTAGCACATCATCTGCGGATTCTTCTCGGCATCCACCAGGACTCCCAGACCATGTTTGTAGTCAATGACGTTCAAGGTATCATCGGCTACGATAAGGCAGTCGCCTGTGCCAAAGCCACCATGCACCCACTTCGAGAAGTCCAGCCGTTGTTCCACCATGATCAGCGGGTCATTGCAGGATGCCTTGGCAGCTGCCAGGCATTCCATGACGAACTGAGCATATTCATCGGTACATTCAGCCATTTCTTCATCGAAGTACGTTAGGAACTTCATCGGGTCTTCCAATTTTTGTCCCAGCGCCGTCTTTACTTTGAATTCGCAGAGCGTATGGGCATCAGTACCCTGGCGGGCAAATTCACTAGAATTATCCGGCAGTTTAGCGCATTCTAGTGCGGACGGCGGACAGGCCAGCCATCGGTAACAGGATGAAGCGGACAATACTGCGTGTTTATTCGGCATGGCCGAGCACCTCTAGTTCTTTCAGGAGAGCACTGTACTGTGCCGCATCAACACCAGACAGATTGTTAGCGCCGTGTTTCTGGATAAGGCTGCGGACTTCGTCCGTAAATCCCTGACGGGACTTATCGGCGGCGACCTTACGAACATCTTCCAGTGTCAGTGCCTTTTTTACTGGTTCCTTCGTTTCCGATTCAGCCGTCTTTTCATCTTGCGGCGCCTGCAAGGTTTCCGCGATGCGGAGAAGCACTTTTCCACAGGTTTGCAGCTCAGATGCCAGTTTAGTAAGTTCTTTGTTTGTCATATTAATTGCTCCCTTCTTTGACTTCATGGATTGCCAGTTCTTTTACCGAATCGCCCGGCACGATTATGATCATTTTCTCTTTGCTGCCAAGCAGGAACCGTAGAATCCGTTCCCGTACAGACATACACCGCACGGCGGCAACATGTCCGTCGCCTTTCATAGGCGAAATGCAAATACTTAATCGTTGACTCATGTTTTTACTCCTTTCCGAGGTTCTTTATTATTTCTCCCTCTACTCTTTAGCCTTGGGAGTAGCTTTTTTCTGACGTTTTTCAAAAAAATTTTTATTAAATTACAGAATAAAAAAAGCCGGTACAGAACATCTCTCTATGTCCCATACCGGCTTTTCTCATGCAATCTTCTGTTTTACGTCAGCCACGATAGCTTTCACCGCCTGCTGCATCAAGGTAATATACAACCTATTCCGAATTTTTACCCACCAGCTGGTAGTGGTCTGGATTTCTGCTTCCAGCGGGTCTGTAAGGTTCTTCATCTGTGTCTCCACCAGTTTCTGTACATCATCCAAGTCGATGGATTTAATAGCCGCTTCAGCTTCGCTCTTGGCGAAGGACACCACGGTGTCAGCTACAGCTTTCTTGATTTCTTCTCGGTTCATAGTCAGTTTCCTCCTAAAATTAGCTGTTCATAATCCGTAACGCCACGGGCTACCGCTCCTGCCAGGGCATCCTGGGCGTTAGCCAGAAGCTCTTCATTACCCGGATTAGTAATGAAGGCCAGTTCCACCAGGACGGCAGGCATGTCTGTGTTGGTCAGGACATACAGTCCGTTGATGCCGGGCGTGGCAATCTTCACGCCCCGGTCGGTGGTATCGAGGGCATCGACAAGCTGACTCTGGATGCAGTTCGCCAGCATACCGCCACGGTAACTGCCGGCGCAGGCCCAGGTTTCTGTGCCATTCGCTTCTTCTGCTTCGGCAGCATTGCAATGAATGGATACGAAGATGTCGGCATCGCTGCTATTGGCCGTTCCACAGATTTCATACAGGCTGTCGGACTGAAGCAGTTCCGTTTCTACGCCCGCCGCGTTCAGATAACTTTCGGCAGCTTTGCCGACAGCCAGCGCTACATCACATTCACGCAGGCCCGTTTCTTCGTTGACGGCACCCGGGTCGGGATTGCCGTTCGGCGCATGGCCGGGATTCAGGAATACTTTCATGGTTTTTCTTCTCCTTTCTGATGAACGGCAGACTTCACAGTACCGCCGATGTAACCGAGAAGCCCTGACGCAATAGACATGGCCAGCTCGTTCAAGGCATAAAAAATCGCCAGGATCAGTGCTGTGACCAGCCCGATGATGACGATACAGTCGGGGATATTCACTTTCTCAAACATGCCTTACACCGCCTTCGGTGTGACGGTCACCCTGCCATCCTTGCGGACGATATTGAAATCCTCCATGGGCAGGATGCGGTCAGCTGCTGATTTCCAGTGGCTGTCTGCCTTATATGCATCCAAAGCAGCTCTGGGAACCAGGATTTTTGCCGATGCGGGCACCCCTTTGTCTGCATCGGCGGCATCCTGCATGACAAAATCCACATTCACATTATCAATGATGAGATATTCTAAGCTGCTGCAGGGAGCAAACATGTGATAGGTATTGATAGTTTTATTCTTGCTGTTGGATAATGTATCGATATAGACACATTTCAAGCTCGAACAAAAGGCGCACATGCTGTACATGGCTGTCACATTGCCAAAGCCGCTCAAATCCAGGGATTCCAGCTTCTGATTTCCCGCAAAGGCCACTCCCAGATCAGTAATCGCCCCTTTTTCCACATTGCTGAAATCAATGACAGATTCCGCCAGGGTTCCTTCTGCAAAACTTACCTTAGATGGATTGAACATACCGTTCATGCTCGTTGTATTTTTTGTAATATCAACGATGAACAGTTTAGCGCCATCTTTGACCAAGGATTTATTATTGAATTTTCCCTGCAAGTCCTTATCCATGTACAAGCGGCCATCGGATAAATAAAGGGGAATATATCCGAAGGGCATCCTGAGTCCGGATGCATCTTCTATTGCCTCTGTGGCACTGATAACTACGTCCCCGCAAATCAGGCCGTTCTTCAAAGCCCCAGAAATGGTTGGATTGCCTTTAATCCAGCCAGAGTCGGCTATGACTTCTGCATCAAAGGCATAGGAAAGGGCCAGATTGGTCTCGCTCGTGAGTTCGGCAGACTGGCTTCCCGACTTCTTGAATCCCGTCAGGTTTCCCGTAACTTGTGGCGTAAAAGTTACCTCGATAGTCTGATGCGGCACCTGTTGGATGGTGACTCTGTATGGTGCCGCTTCTGCCGCTGTGCCGCCGCTTCCCGTACGGGTTCCTTCTGTATAGTTCCCGTCTGCATCATAGAAGGTCTTGCCCTGGGCCACATCGGAGGCTTTCGCCGTCGTATCCGACACTTCGCAGAAACGGGCCTTCCCGCCGCTTTTCAGCGGAATCAGGACGGACGGTACCCCACTGTAGCTGTTCCCGGCCATTTTCACATCTACCTTCATGTCATCACCCCTTTACTCGATGGTCAGCACCTTGGTCAGGCTGTCCTGGGATACGGTCACGGTTGTCAGGCTCCCGGTCACTTTGGTGCCATTGACGTAGGCCGTCTTGCCGCTGATGATGGTGCCGGCTGCCGCTGTGGCATCGCCCGTATCGACGACACTGGATTTGCCGGAGACACCGAGGATGGTCACGCCAGCCTTGATATTCCCGCTGACCAGCTTGGCCTGTTCCTCGCTGCTGATGCGGACTGCCCCTTTGCCGTTATGGAACCCGGCCGGGATGGTATACGTGCCATCGGCCTTGCTGATACTGCCGCTGACGGCTCCGTTATTGGGCATGGAACCCGCGACGAAGCCGTTCCCGATAAAAGCGGATTTCCCCGTCAGGATATCCCCCGATGCCGCCGTAGCCCCGGTCGTATCATAAAAGACAGCGGTACCTTCCCCCTCTTCTAGAGGAATCGAGACCTGCGGCACCTCTGCATAGATAACGGAATTGATTTTTACATTCTTCGCCATATGAATTGCTCCTTTACTCGACTTTTAATTCATACCCATTAAAACTGATTCTGCCATAATTCGACGGAATGGCAGCTACCGTCACCCGGGAAAGGGCCGCATGACCGCTGTCAGCGGTGACGACCTGTTCCTCGTCGGATGGGACGATGCATTTTTCCTGAAAGTCCCCGGAAGGGGCTTGGGGCATGGAAAGAATGCCGACAAGGTTGTTCCCCTTATGTGCCATTGTCCGTCACGCCCCTTTCCAGGAAAAAAGGCCGGGGCGGAATAAGGGTATCGGTGTATCCGTTCTCCCGCACCAGCTCCACATCATAGATATAACGGCCGCAGGGAAGGTTCCGGGTATCGTCCGGCCAGAAAACCAGGAAGCACGCCGCCCCTTCCTGCCGGATGCCCTGTTCCAGTGTCTTGGTCAGGACAGGTCTTTCATCGGTGAGACTGCGCTTCAGCGTGAACGTCAGCTCATCGCGCTTTCCAGGGATGAAAGGTTCCCCCGTCACACGGTCGCAAATGACCAGGCGGATTTCTGCCGAATCGCCCCTCACCAGGCGAATCCGGTTCTGCACCACGGAGAAGCTCATTTCCATCCCCCCTGTTCCGGCTGCCGCTGTTCCATGGCATCCAGCCTGCGGTGGGCATGTTCTGCCAGGGCTTCCACCCGGGACAGCCGTTCCGCCATTTTCTGCCGCTTAGCTTCCGTATCCGACAGCTGGCGGCGAAGTTCTGCGATACAGTCCCGGAGGCTCCGCACCGATTCATTCAACGGCTTGATGACGCTGAAATTAAAGATGACGCCGCAGAGCATCAGGACCGATACCAAGGATGCGGCCATCTGTAACCATTCAGCCATATTTCTCACCTCCTAGCCTGTCCGCTGGAACATGTACACGACGATGGACGGCTGCATGTTGTTGTGCGGCTGGCTACCACCCGTCCGGGAAAGGCTGTGGGAATGATTCCCATCCCAGGAGGTATGCCCGTCCACCTGATTCCCATGCCAGCAGCCGTCGCCATAACCTACGGCAACAGGTGCATCATTGCCTTCACAGGCATCCCACTGGAAGTTGCGCGGCAATGACCCGCAGGACCAGTGACGATGATTTCCGCTGTCTCCGACTGTATGGCCATGAGCCGGAGTTTCTGGAATCGTAAGGTTGTGCTTCTCCTCACCCAGCTTGTCCCCGGCCTTGTACATGGTTCCGCTGTCTGCTGCTCCGGCCCCGATTAGGCAACGTCCCATGGCAAAGGCCACCCAGGTCGTCCCGGGCCAGTATGTCGCGGGATTCTTCCCGTCCGCAGAAATGTAGATGGCATTGACAGGGAACGGGCATGCCTGGATCTTGGCCACGGCTTCCTCGTCCATATCGGCGTAGGTGACCTTGCCCCAGCTGCCGTTGCTGTGCAGGACGGTATTCAGCTTCCCAGCAGAAGGTGACGGGACCATACCGCTCTGGCCTGCCGTCTTTTCGCCGCAGCCGCTGAAATCTGGCAGTGTAATATCCTTCGTGCCATCAAAGACAACCCGGTGAATCTTCCGCCCCGTCTGCAGCTTCGACGCACTGGCCGCATTGCCGCTGATGCCAGTTGCGTGGGCATTGGCGTCCGTCAGATGGGCATTGATGTCGGCAGCCGTAGCGGAAATCCGCTCATAGAGCCGGGCATCATTGCTGACCAGCTGGGACACAGTCTTGTTCTGCTGGTTGAAGACGACCGGGTCTTCTGAAAGATACTGTGGGAAAAGCACATCATAATCCAGCGTATTCTCCACAGCTTCTGTGGGCCGGACTTCCTGTCCGGCACGGTCCGGGAAGTCGGCAGACCATTTCTCTTTGCTGTAATCATCCATTTGTCATCACTCCTTTCTTGGATACGATGGTCGCCGTCGAGAAGGTAGCTTCCCCGTTCCAGTAAATCTTGCCATTCCAGGAATAACCCAGGTAGATGGCGTATCCCAGATGGGCCGGCTTGTAGATGTTGAGCTGCGTGATGAGCTTCTGCAAGGTCGTGGTATCTTTGCCGTTCATGATGCAGTACACCTTGAAGTAGTATTCCTCATTGACTTCCTCGATATGGCCGACACTGTAGAGATTGATGATGGAGTTCATGAAATCTTCTGTAGACACATCCACGTGCTGCAGCTTGAAGAGAATCCGCTGCCTGCAGAATTCGTCACTATCTCCGTCACTGGGCTTGATGCCCAGGAACGATTCATAAAGCGGCAGCGCCCAGGTGGCGGTGTTTACGAAGAAGTTGTCCGCCAGGTCCTGCAGAGCCAGGCGCAGACGGTCATGCTCCTCATTGCAGGTTTCTGCCGCACAGTGGAACATCGGGTCTTTGGATAAGAAATTCGGCAAATACTTCAGGATATCCATCCGGCTCTGCCGCATCCAGTCATTGGCTGACAAGGTTCAGCACCACCTTTCCTGCCACGGGGATCTGCTCGTTCGTCAGTTCCACGTTGGCCGCTTTTCCATTAAGCTTCAAATCCTTATAATCCGTAATGCCGCTGATGGAAAGGAGGAGTTTCCCCATCTGGGCCAGGCTGACATAAGAAAGCGTGAAGCCCGTCTGCTTGAGATAGGCTGTCATGGCTGCCTTTACGGCATCGGGGCTGGCGGTGCCATAGACATCTGCCGTCAAATCAATGGATAATGGCGCCGGCGAAACGACGGTCACGGTCGCACCGATAGGCCGCTGGCTTTCGATGTAGTCATAGACCTCCTGGATCAGTTCAGCCGATGCCGATTCATTCTCTGCCGTGACGATGATGACCTTCACCGTGCCATTGCCCTGCCAGAGCGGGATGACTTTGCAGTTCCCGACGCCATCGACAGACATGGCCCAGTCACGATAATGATTGGCATTGCCCGAGGTGATAGGCTGGCGCACCCGGAACAGGAGCCGGGCAAGGAGTGCGTCATCCGTTTCTTCATCCGCCCCATCGGTGCATTTCTTATGGTTAACGACTGCCGAGATATTCGGGATGGAATAGGGGATTTCTGTAATCGTTCCTTCGGCCACATTGCCACTCGCCCCGGCATCGGCAGCTTCCACGGGAATCGTAACCTCAGCGGCATCAGCAGGAATGGTGGCCGACTCCAGGGTATAAAATCGCTGGCCGTCTTTTGTCTGGAAGAGACTGCTGCGAATGATGTAGGCTCCTGCCATCCCCGTCACCGTAACTTCTCCTTTGGCCTTGACGGCTTTCTTGCGATCGACGCCAAATTCCGCTGCCCGCAGCGTCAGGTAGTCGCCCCAGGACGTTTCGGCAAAGGCCGCGTCGCGCAACATGGCCATCTCGGCATAGCTGCTCTCAAATTCCACAGCATTGGCGTCGATCAGGTCGCGGGCAAAGGTACCTTCCATGGTACTTTGCTCTTTTTCCGTGATGGTGTGCAGGGTCTGGGCCATGCGGCTCTCAATCACATCTTTGGTCTGTGCATCAAATAAATTGCTCATGCCTCGCTCCTTCCTGCCGTCACGGTCAATGATTCGTCACTGTAAATGGAAGTGACGTCAACCGTAATGGCCAAATCATCCCGTTCCCGCTTCTCCACCTCGATATGGTTAATGCGGGCAATGTACGGATTCACCATCAATCCCTCACGGATATTCTGGCAAATCCTGTCTGCCGTATACTGGCTGTTTGGCGTCCTCCCCTGATACGGCTCGATGGTAATGCCATAGCTGTCATCATAGGCCAAGTAGCGATACCGCTCGGTGAGGATTGCCTTATAAATCCAGACCTTGAGGGCTTCATTTTCTGTCACCATCAGGTTCTGGCCTTTTTCATCGTAGCGGAAGCACTGCTTATCAAAGTCATAGCCGTATTCTACGAAAAGAGGCAGCGACTCATTCCGGTTCGCTGCCTGGATGCTGTTCATTGCTACAAAAGGATCAGCCATGACCATCAATCCTCACAATCTCATCCAAAATAATGTACTGCTGAATCCGGTCGTTGATGAGCATGGGCATGATGGCCACGTACATGCCGGGCTTTAGTGTATCCGTATAGATGACGGAATCGGTGTAGTCATTATCGATATCATGATTATGGGACTGGTAAGCCGCATCACCGCTGCCGCCGGCACGATTCTGTGTCGCCGATACCAGATGCCCTTTAGCTGTGCGGCCATAACCTGCCAGGAGATAATGGGAAATCCACAGCTCCTCTTTGGTCAAAATGATGCCATTGTAGCGGACCTTGATATCTGGCGGCGAAGCAAGGATCTGCCCGATTTGAATGTCCGGGCTGTTGCTGCTACGGCTGACCTGCTCCATCAGATTCAGCAGGCTGATATACGGATTTTTCTGCATCTCCTGTCACCCCCTCGATGTCTTGATGATGGTCGCCGGATAATAGTCGCTCCCCATATCGATGCTGCCTTCGTAGTGATGAAAACAGCCATAGACATTGGAGCTGTTGCCCCAGCAGCCGCCGCTTCCGTCATAGACGACGACATGCCAGTTCGGGTCCGGCTTGCTGTAGCGGTTGTACATGATGATGTCGCCCTTTTCGAGCTGCGACGGGTCATAAGGGATAGCCAGGCCCTGCGCTTCGGCATCGGCCCGGAGCTGGTCGCAGCCTTTCACGCCATTGTTATATTCCTGCGCTGCAAAAGGGGAATAGCCCGCCGCGGCGATGGTCGCCCGGTCGACACAGCCTTCTGAGCCATAGGGAGAAACGGTACCCTCGAAATTGGCCATGCACGCATCGACCACACTGCTGCCAGCCACAGCGCCACCTGTAGAAACAGAAGATGTCGATTTCGTTTCCGCTGGCGGCACATAGTCCGGGTTGGCATTGTACGATGTACTGTCCAGTTCCTGTTTCTGCTCATCCAGCAGTTTGTTGAACACCAGATGCAGCTCCATCAGGTGCTTGTTGCCTTCGATTTTATGGCTGTCCGACTTGATGAAGAACTGCCCCTTGAGCTGTTCTTCCTGGACTGAGACAGAAAAACCGGCGATGCACTGGATATGACCGATGGCCCGGATGGACATGTCATGGGCGACGGTCTTCAGCATGGCCCTTGCCTGCGAAGCATCGTCCTGTTTGGGGTCGGCCTTGCAAATGGCCTGGATGATACCAAATTTCTGGATGTCTGTAGTATTGGGCAGCTCCCCCTTCGTCTGTCCTGTACTGTCAACGACGACCACTTTCGATACCATGTCTTCCACCGATTCAGAAACAGACGCGCCCGTCAGATTCGTCACATCGCTGATCAGGAAGTCCTCCACCACCTGGTCATTCATGCAGACCACGTTGAGCTTCCCTTCGGTCATGTAGATATGGTATCCCTTGCCATCCTGTGCAGACTGATAGGATAATGCCTGCTTGATAGCCTCCGTAGCCGAGATATCATCGGCAATGAAATTGCAGGTGACGGGCAGGTCGGGAATAGTCCCGGCCGGAATAGAAAAGTCATTGATGGTCTGGCGGATGGCGTCGGCCACTGTGACGTTCGTGTACTTCTTGGTCATGCGGGACTTGGCCAGATAGACGATATTGTCAAAGGCTGTAAAATGCATCACGGAAGAGCCGCTCTCCCGGCTGCGGCCAAAAATACGTCCCTGGAACAGGTGGACAGTCTGCTGCGTCTTATCGTCAATGTGGATAAACAGCACCTCGTCCCCCAGTTCCAGTTCCGGATTCTGCCAAGATTTATCCCGCGTCGTATAGGCCAGGTCGAATTCCAGCCTGCGTCCGGCCTGCTCGACGTCCCCGGACCAAGTTGCACAAATCAGCCAGCCCGTAAGGTCTGCGTTCTCGGGCTTTTTCTGGCCTTCCGTCTGAGCATCCTCGGTATTGCTTTTCTTATTGATTCTTTGCAACTGGAACATTTTCATCATTCCTTTTGAGGTTCATCGTCGTCAGGCGGATGATATCCCCGGGCGAAAGACCGCCGTTACGGACGATGCTGCGATAGATCTGGAACTTCGAGAACTGCTCATTGTTGAGCGTCACCGATTTCCCCACGGCCCGGCCGATGACGTTGCCGATGC
This sequence comes from Caecibacter massiliensis, assembly GCA_900095875.1. GTDB lineage: Bacteria > Bacillota > Negativicutes > Veillonellales > Megasphaeraceae > Megasphaera > Megasphaera hexanoica. The sequence continues at coordinate 481,068 of LT608311.1, forward strand.
TGTCACCGGGATAATAGGTGATGTTCTTCTTCATCTTCGACCAGAACGATTCCGGCCGCTTCTTCAGCCCTGTCGCAGCATCGGTCTTTCCCGTCTCCGGTGCTGTGACGTAGCGGTACTCCGTCAGGCCCAGCTCGTAATAGACATCGCCGCTACCGTCCTTTTCACCAAACTTGAAGGACGAAATCAGGCAGGGCATGGAAAGCGGCGTATCCGACACCGTCAGCTGACAGACGCTGTCACCGGTACGCATCGTTTCCAGTTGGGCGATGTATGTATAAGGCGCAAGGCCCATCATGGCAAAGGGATAATCCTGTGCTGGGAAAAATCCGGAAAGGGTCAGTGTCCTGAGTCCCGTCTTTCCCATCATGAGGTAGTCGCCGAAGTTATTGATGTTCACCGTGCCATGATTCGTATTGACAGATACCATCAGCTCCGAAGGCAGGACGGGAAAGACCACCGCTGCCGATTCAGAAGAGAGAGAAATCGTAAGGGAAGATGCAGCCTGGCCGATGGCGTTCAACAGAGATGCTAAGAAAGAACTCATCAGAGGGTCGCTCCTTTCATGCGGTTCATGCCGTACAGTCTCATTTTTTCGACGAGTTTTTCAGCGACGGCGTCGATGTCCTGCTCGCTGCGGACGTTCATCGTATCAATGCAGATGGTGATGCCGCCGCTGCCGGCGTTCATGGCCTGACGGATGCTTTCATCATGAGGTATGACCGTACTGCCGTTGGGCAGGTGTACCAGCTCGCCCCGGCGGTCTTCATTGATGACGGCAAAGCCGCCACGAAAGTTCTCGACACCGCTTTCAAAGTGGCTGATACTTGGGATATCAAATCCCACATGGGTCGGCGCCCCTCCCGTCAGGGACGGAATGTCGATGGACAGACTATTGACGCTGGCAATGAGTCCGTTCACCTGATCGATGATCCAGTTCACACCGCTGCGAAAGGTGTCCTTGATGCTTTCCCAGATACTGGAGGCCGTCTCGCTGATGCCGTTCATGGCTCCGTCCCAGGCAGAACTGATCCAGTTCATCCCCGCATCGACGGCGTCCGATACAACCTGTATAGCCTGTTCGATATAATGCGACACGGTATCCCAGTTCCTCCACAGAAGGTACAAGGCAGCAATAATCGCGGCAATGATGATAATGATTGGATTGGCCATGGCTGCGGCGCCTACGGCACGGATGATGGTGATCATCATGCGTCCGGCAGTCAGAAAGGTACTGCCCATGCCCCTGGCCACGATGGCAATGCCCCGGCAGACCGGAATGAGTCCTTTGAACTGGGTCGAGAGATACTTCGAGACACTGCCGGCTTTGCTAATGCCCGTGGCAATAGAGTTGAAAGTACCAAAAGCCCTGCCGCCGACCGTCAGGATACGGCCCAGGGTCGAACCGAAGAGCTGGAAGGTCACGATGCCAAAAGCCACCTGGCCAATCAGCGTTTTCTGTTCCGGTGTCAGTGTCCGGAACCAGGCAGCCAGTTCCTTGACGCGCATCGACATGGCCTTGAAGTACGGCGTAAACGACACCGCTAAATCCATGCCGGCATTCTTCAGCTGGTTCATGGCAATCTGCATCTGCTCCGACGGGGTCAGCATCTTCTCATAAGCTTCCCGGGTCATACCGGCAGACTGGGCCATCTGGTCCATGACCTTATCGAAGTCCCCGGCTCCCTTGCCCGTCAGGACCAGGATGCTGTTCAGGCCCTCGACAGAGCCAAAAAGCTGGGCCATCTGTTCGGCATCGCCGCCTGTCGCCCGCTTCGCTTCGTCCAGGAACTTCACCCAGCCCACGCTCTGCAGATGAGCCGCATTGAACTCAAGGCCCAGGGACTGAGCCAGTTTCGCCGCTTCGGCAGATGGCTTCAGAATGTTGCTGTAAGCCGCCTTGAGCCCGGTAATGGCCTCGCTGGTCCGGATACCGTTCTTGGTCAGGACGGCAATGGAACCGAACAGTTCCTGGGTACTGACATTGAGCTGTGCCGCAATGGGGATGACATTGCCCATGGACTGAGCCATCTCGCCAAAGGATGTCTTGCCGAAGTTCTGTGCCAGGAGCATCTGGTCCGTCACCGCCGTGGCTTCTTCTGCCGATTTTCCATAGGCATTGAGTACCGTGGTCACACCGTTAACGGCAGTCGTCGTGTCGGTGAAGCCGGCTTTCGCAGCAATTGTCATGTCTTTGACAAAGCCCACGGCATGGGCCGCATCGACACCAGCGGAAATGGCCTGGTAGACCGATTCCGAAAGATCAGCGACACCTGCACCCGTTTCATCGCTGACAGCACGAATCTCATCACTGACCTTCTGCATGGAAACGACCGTCGTGTCGACCAAAGTCGAAATCTTGGCGATACCGTTGGCAAAGTCGCTGTGCAGCTTGAAGCCTGCCGTTGCGGCTGCCAGGATGGGGGCTGACAGCAGGGCCATCTTGTCTGATAAGCCGGAAATCTTGCTTCCCGTCTGCTCGATGCTCTTCGCCGTCCGTTTCTGGATGCGCTCATGCTCCGTCAGCTTGTCCGACAGTCCGCTGACCGATTGTTTCGCCGCCGCCATCTGGGTCTTCATGGTCCCCAGGCTGGCATTGACGCTACGCACGGTCGGCGTGAACAAATCCCGCAGCCGGATGGCGGCATCGATGACATTATTGGCCATGCTGTTTCACCTCTCAATGTTGTTACAGATATTAAAAATATAGTAAGATAAAAGAAGTCTATCGTTACGGAGGAATTCCAATGCGCTATTTCAATGAAACAGAAAAAAGATTAGCTGAACGATATCACCATATGAAGCTTGGTACTTGCAAAATCTGTGAAGAATGTCACAAGAAAGAACATTTATCCTTACCGATTGGCTGCTGGTGCGTAGGTTCCGATTTTAATAAAACTTCCAAGAAAATTCTATTTGTCGGTAAAAATGCCAGGAACAATCCCGGCACGATTGAAGACGGCTTCCGTAATCCCTTTCAATATACCCGTGAATCTCTGTGGAACAAAAGCTGGCCATATTGGAGCTATACTCGTGCTATCACTCAGAGAATATTCGGTGACGATTCTATAGAACACATCGCATTTACCAATATTGTCAAATGCAACAATTCCGGAGGAAAGGATACTACCTCAGATTTTGTAAAATCCAACTGTATCCTAAACCTAAAAGTCCTTCAGCAGGAATTAAAGGTAATACATCCTACTCATATCATTTTTTATACATCTTGGTATTATGACGATTACATCCCTAACGTTTTTGACCGTTATAATATTCATTACAACGGTTCTAAAGACATTGGGAAAAGAAAAATGCCCTGGCAGGAAGCCATTTCCACTCTGGGCAATCAAACCTTTCATGTACTACGTGTCGGCCACCCACAATGCAAGAAAAAAAGCGACTTCGTCTATGAAATATCTAAGTGGCTTGAGCCTGCCTTATGACTTTATGGCAGATAGCCGTATTTTCAGCAGTTAATCCGATAATGCTGAAGATACTTTTTTATTGCGTTCTTCCATCTCATAGCGGATAAAAGCATACAGCACCTGCCGTTCGCCGTATCCCAGTTTCATGACCGCTGATGGCAGCAGGTGATGCTCCCGGAACAATAGATACATCGCCTGCACTTCGCCATCGGTCCGGATCAGTTTTTTACGGCTTTGTCCGCCTTTTCCTGGGTCGTATAGCCGTTAAGTTCTGTAATCTGTGCCGTAAGGTCGGCAATCTCACCTGCCAGGAAGAGCTTGCGGATGATGTCACCAGGAAGTACGGCCCCGAATTTTTCCAGCAGATCCTTGTTCTTGAGGTCCGGATCGGCAATCCCCGCCAGGAGCGTCTGGGTCTGCATCTGATAAATGTCGATATTGTCGGCGCTGCCGTTGGTGAAGTCCACGGCCATCTTCTGGATATCGGCGTAGCGTTCCGGGTCGATGGCCCGGAGCGTGATGATAAAATCGAATCCGAACAGCTTCGAGAGCCGTTCCATCTTCACTTTCTTTTCAGGCCGTTCGGCCAGCTTGTTCACTATATCTGCTTTCAGCAGTCGGTCTACCATATTCATGTGCTTGTTCTCCTTATGCTAAATCCAAGAGGTCCCAGTCCGCGAAAGTGAAGCTGTAGCTTTCCTCGCCCATCTTGTCCACTTCCCAGTCGGCCAGAATGAGGCTGTCAAAGGTCGCATCTTTGATGACGATGCGTTCGCTGCCTATGGCATCCTTGTCATCCAGGACGGAGACGATGGTCACGACGGTCTGCTTGCCCGCCTTAATGTTGTCGTTCATCTTCTTGATCATGTAGCTCGAGACTTTATGGAGCTTCAGCTGCCCTTTGCAGTCATAGCCCGTGACCTTGTAGCCCTTGCCGACATGGCGGAGCATCTTCACTTCTTCCTTAGTCAGTGTGACCTCGGCCTTGAAAGCCGTGGCTTCGGCCATGAGGTCGCCGTCGATATAGAGGTCGGCATACTTTCCGTTCATCACCCGTTTGGCTTCCATGCTGTTCACTGTACTTCACCTCCTCAGATATTGACGGCAATCGTGACATCTTCCATGGCATCCAGGAGCGAAGCATCTACGGCGATGAATACATTGCTGCCGATATTGGCCATCTTGATGTCCATTTCCGACATATCCGCCAGTTCCTCTTTCGTATACTTGCCATTGGATTCCAGCCAGATCTTTGTGGATTCCACATCGATATAAGCCGTATTCTGCCCCTGCTCCAACAGGCCCTCCTGGGCCAGCTGGTCAAGATACCCCTGGATAGCCGTCACCAGGAGGCATCGGTTGGCATAGCTGTTGGCATACTTGCCAAGGTAATGATCCTGGGCTGTGGTGCGGATATCGTCATACATCATGTCCATCAAATCGACGAGCTTGATTTTCTGGAACGATACCCCTTTGCCCTGGACCGTCGTGACCAGGGAGTTGATGCCGCGGCCCAGCTTGACCTTTTCCCCGTCAAAGAAGAAGAACAGCTTGCCGGCATCCGTCATGGTATCCATTTCTTCCTTCGTCCAGACGTCGCAGCCAATGACTTCCGGCAGCGGCGCATACGTACAGGCAATGGTCATCGGCGTTCCTGCGATGATGCCTGCGATGCGCCCGCAGTACTGGGCCGTCGTGTAGGTCTTCGTTTTCGTGCGGATGACCTTGTTGACGAAGTTGATGACTCCTTCCGTATCCGCCGTGCAGTCCGGCAGGACGGCCTTGATGCGCTTATTCTTATTCGTCCGCATCCCCTTGATCCAGGTCGCGATAGTGTCGATGTGGTTTTCTTCGATGTCCGGGATGACCAGGTAATCGAAGCGCTTGTTCTCGATGGCCTTGAGGACATCGGTATAATCTTCTGCGTCCTTGCTGATGATTTCGGCGATGACCTTCTTCGGACTGTTCACGTAGCCGCGAAGGGTCAGTTCCAGCTGCTCACGGTTGCTGTCTGAGAGTTCTTTGGGAATGTCATCTGCCGTATACAGGTTCACTTCCGTCTGGGACGGCAGTGTCTCTTCTTTCAGAATCAGAAGGACAATACCGCGTTCGCTGCGTTCGACGGCACTGATGCCTTTTTCTTTGAACGCGATATTGATGGATGGCATTTTCATGGGTTACGTCTCCTTTCCCTGATACCGCTGATGCAGTACCTTCATGATTTCTGCCGTTTCTTCTTTTTCCCGGGCGTCATAGTACTGGAAGGTCAGCGTCAGACGCCCGCCGTCATTGTCCGTCCCCATCAGCTCCTCACTCATAGACACGACAGGGAGATAACGGTTGCCGACTTTCAGTCCGTCCCGGAATAAATTTTCCGCAGCAAAAAGCACGGCGTAGATGGCCGTGCTTTTTTCCTGCTTCTTCGGCAGATACGTAATGTAGAGGTCCGTATCCCGGTAGACCTCGTTTTCTTTCTGCGGCGTCGCTACCGTCATTGTCTTCAGGAAAAAGGCCGGCGGCGCAAAGCCTTCCTTGACTTCCTGCAGGTAGACGGGATACGGGAACCGCTCTTTGAGTTTCTGCTGCACCGCCTGCAGGATATCGAGGTCATGGATCATGTGCCGCCTGCTTTCTTGAGGAGCTTCTTCGTGAGTCTCTCCAGCCCCGACTGCAAGTCGCTGGCTTCGAACTGCTTGACGGATTTCTCCGTATAGTGCCGGCCTTCATAATAGCCAACGGTCCTGCCGCCCGGCGTTTTCTTGACATGGCCGTTATTCAAGAGGTGATGGACCGGATGCCTGTTGACCAGTTCATAGGTCAGCTCCGAGCCGTTATACCCTTCCACCTTATGCTTCCAGCCTTTCTTCAGCTTGCCCGTGCTGCCTTCCGGCGTGTTTTTTACGCACTCCTTTTTGAGCTTGTTGCCGATAGTGAACAGGCCTTTCTCGGCAGTGCCGGGAAACTCTTCAATAGCAGAAAGCAGTTTTTCTGAAAGGTCATCCAATCCTTTGACCTCAAAGTCACTTCCGCTCATTGCCCGTCCCCCTCACTTCTTCCGTGCAGTACAGTTCCAGGGCTTCATGGCGCATGTACGGGTCGACGATGGTGTCGATGTCGTAGAGGTGATCCTGATACTTCACCTTCATATCGTGGGTGACACCCGGACGCCAGCGAATGGTGATCTTGCTGTACTCCGTGTCCGCCTTGCGTTCCATCTCATAGAACACTTTGCCCCGGGCAGGCTCGATGGATGCCCAGCAGCGGTACACTACGACGTCGGCCTGGGTATCGAAACCATATTCATCCGTCACGGCCTGCTTTCCCAGAATCTCAATCCGTTTATTCAAAAGTCCCGTCTTCATGGGCATCCCCCTTTTCAAAAACAGCTCCGCCGGACCCCGAACAGCAGCCAGCGCAGACGTTTCAAAAGGCCTGCGTAGTCCGCTTCCTCCCGGTGCTCATATAAAAAAGCCGCAGCGAAGAGAATCGCTTCGTGAAAAACCACGGGATTCTCTTCGGCATCGGCTTCCTCGCAGCGGGATATATCCAGGCAGAGGGCCTGGGCTGTTTCCAGGGAAGACTGGATGACGTCATCATTACTCGTGTCATCTTCATCAATCCGCAGGTATTCCCTGGCTTCTTCCAGCGTCACAATCATGGCTTATCCCTTCGCTTTCATCTCCAGGGCCTTGACCGCTTCCTTGAGCATCAGCATGCCATCGACGCGCTGGCTGGCAAGGAAGCCGATCTGGCCGTTGGCGGCATACAGTTCGTTGAGACGCTTGAAGGAGCGGTATTCCCTATCGGCAATCCAGTAGTAGCTGAAGTCCCCGAAGAGCATGGGACGGCTGCCCGCCGCCAGTTCCGGTGCAAAGGAAGTGCAGTAGCAGGGACGGTTCAGGATAGTATCCGGCGTACCTGCGGTGACAGACGGCTGCCAGATGTAGTTGCCGTTGTTGTCCTTCACCTTGCGCAAGGCCTTAATGGTTGCATCGTTCAGGAGCCATACGGCCTTGCGGCGGTACGGGATGCGCAGGGAGTGATACAGGTCGATGACATCATCAAAGGTGATGGATGCGCCATTGGCTGTCACGCCCAGTTCCGCGGACGGGAACACGCCAGTCGGCTTGTTCTTCCCGTCACCGGTGAGGAAGGCTTCTTCTTCCTTCGTGCCGATACGGCGGGCAAATTCACCGGCAATGTAGCTTTCCAGGTCGAAAGCGCTGTCGTTCAGCAGTTCTTCCGACACACGGATAGCCGTCCCCAGCTTGTACGCCCCGATGGACTGCTGGCCGAAGGTATCCTGGCTGTCCGGGTAGAGGCCGTTCTCTTCCATCCAGGACGCTTCGCCATGACCCGTCACGATGGGAATCTTGCGGTCGCCGCTGGTGTGGATGACCGTGGCCAGGCCGCGGAAGAAATTCTCTTCCTGGAGCTTGTCGATGAGCTGGTGTTCGAATTCGTCCGGTACCAGATAGCCACCATCAGCATCGGTGCCTGCACTCAGGGCGTTCTGTACATCAATGAAGTTCTTATGGCGGATGCTGTCCCAGAAAGCCTTACGATAGGCATCGGACGCACGGCCTTTCTTTTCTGCTCCATTCTGGCCTGCGCCAGGGAGTTCAGTAATCGGCATCGTGGTCGGCTGGGACAGCTGGGCATCGAGCTGCTGCTGGCGTTCCAGGCGGTCGATTTCTTTGCCGAGGTTCACCACATCCGCTTCCATCTTGTCGTAGCGAGCCGCATCTTCTGCAGAGACCATGCCGTTTTCATCACGGACGGTATCCAGAAAATTCTTGGCGGCATCCCACAGATTCTTGCGTTTCTCACGCAGTGCTAAAATCGTATCCATTGTTGTCCTCCTTAATGAATGAGCAATGCCAGCCGGTTCTCCAGGGAAGCGGCTGGCACTTTATTGACAGGTTCACGTGGTTTTAATTTCTGTACTAACGAATTGGTGACAGTAACAGGGGTGTAAATCATGGCTTCCGGCTGCTCCCCATCGTCTTTCTTCTGGTCGAAGAGGATTTCATCGGCAAAGCCAAGTTCCACGGCCTTCTTCGCGTTGAGCCAGGTCTCGTCATCCATCATGCGGGAAATCTTCGTGCGGGCCAGGCCGCTCTTGATTTCGTAAGCGTTGATAATGCTCTCCTTGACTTCGCTCAGCATGCCGATAGTCTTTTCCATCTCTGCCTGGTCGCCATAGGCCAGGGTCGCCGGATTATGAATCATCAGCATGGCCACTGGCGACATACAGACCTTGGTCCCGGCCATGGCGATGACAGAGGCCGCCGAAGCAGCCAATCCGTCAATCTTGACGGTGACGTTCCCCGGATAATCCATGAGCATGTTATAGATTTGGGCAGCGGCAAAACAGTCACCGCCCGGACTGTTGATCCATAGGGTAATATCGCCGCTGCCCGCATTCAGTTCTTCTTTGAATGCCTTCGGTGTCACCTCATCGCCCCACCAGGTCTCATCCGAAATCTGGCCGTCCAGATACAGCGTCCGTTCACTGCCGAAAGAATCCGGTGCTTCGTTAGTCACCCACTTCCAAAATTTATGTTTCATTCGTATCTCCCTTCTGGGCAAAAGCCCCGGCGTCCTTGAGCTTGGTCATGCTGCCATTGACAAGGTATAGATTACCGCCTTCTTCATCCGGCACGGGATTCATGTCTTCCATCTCCCGGATATCGTTGGCGGACAGCCAGCCGTTCTGCCGGCCGATGCTGTAGCCCGTCATGCGGCTCTCATAGTCGCCGCGCATGAGACCGTTCACGTTGAACTTGAGGAAAAACTGCTTCTTTTCTTCCGGCAGGAATAAAGCTTTCTGCATGGCCTGTTCCCATCGGATGACCCACGGGTCCAGGGTGTACTTTACAAATTCCATGGACTGCTGTTCGATGTTGTTGAAAGAACTTTTATCCAGGTCCCCTATCATATGCGGCGGGATGCGGTAGAGCCTTGCGATTTCATTGAGCTGGAACTTCCGCGTTTCCAAAAACTGTGCTTCTTCCGGCGGGATGCCAATCTGCTGGTACTTCATCCCTTCTTCTAACACCGCTACCTTATGGGCATTAGCGCTGCCCTGATAGACTGCGTTCCAGGAATCCCGGACTTTCGCTGGGTCCTTAAGAACTCCAGGATGCTCTAATACACCGCTTGGACTAGCACCGTTCGCAAAGAAAGAGGCGCCGTATTCTTCACAGGCCATGGTCATACCTACGGCATTACGTGCCATAGCAATGGGTGAATAACCGACCAGGCCATCAAAGCCAAGACCGGGAATATGCAGCACTTCATCTTTTCGAAGCGGCACCTGACCATAGGGCTTGATGGCTGGATTTTCATCGGTCGTCTTGGTATAGATGTAATAAATCTGTCCGTTCTCATCACGACAGACGGTCATCTTATCCGGGCGCAGCGGGTACAACCCCTGGACGCGTCCGAGTTTATCGCGGATGATTTGTGCATAGGCGTTTCCCCAGATCAAAAGATGACTCATCAGCGTTTCGCGGAAGATGAACGACGTCATCTCCGGATTGGGTTCATCGTGCAAGAGATGGTAGAGCGGATGGTCGTAGACCCGTTCCTTCCCTCCCGATGTGTAGCGGTAAAGCTGCAGCGGCAGGGCTGCCAGGGTTTCTGATAGGATGCGGACACAGGCATAGACTGCCGTCGTCTGCATAGCCGTAAACTCATTGACGTTCTTGCCGCTAGTCGACGGGCCAAACAAATAGCGGAAATCTGTGCCAATATAATAGTCTTTCGGCTTATCCCGTGTCCGGAACAGTTTCGATAAGAATGGGATGTGCATAGAAGTCTCCTTCCGTTAAAACGAAATGACGCCCCGTTCGTCATAGACACTGCCGCTGCCTGTCCCGTTACGGATGCAGCGGTCGAGGGCCATGATGCTGGCTACGATGCCGTCGATCTTTTCGACGGATTTTTCTTTGTCCGGCTTGATGTTCCCCGCCGGGTCCTGGCGCATGACCACGTTACCGGCCATCCACTTGAGGACGGGATTGCCGCCGTGGATGATGTTTCCCTCCATCAGAAGCTTGAATAGTTCCTTTGAAGGGGGCGACATGTCTTTGAACCCCTGGCCAAAAGGGACCATGGTAAAGCCCATGTCCTCCAGATTCTGCACCATCTGGGTGGCGTTCCAGCGGTCATAGGCGATTTCCCGGATATTGTAGGTTTCACCCAGCTGCTCGATGAATTTCTCGATGAAACCGTAGTGGATGACGTTCCCTTCGGTGGTCTGGATGAAGCCCTGCTTCTGCCAGACATCGTAAAGCACATGGTCACGCCGGCAGCGCAGCTCTAAAGTGTCTTCCGGCAACCAGAAAAATGGCAACAGAATATATTTCTCATCCTCTGACCGTGGCGGGAAGGCCAGGACCAGGGCCGTAATATCTGAAGTGCTGGATAAGTCCAGGCCGGCATAACACATCCGCCCCCGAAGGGCATCGCGGTCAATGGGGAAATTGCCCTTATCGTAGACCTGCTCCGGAATCCAGCGGATGCTGGCACTGGTCCAGATGTTAAGCCGCAACTGCTTGAACACATTTTCTTCGGCCGGATTCTCGATGGCATTCTGGTACGCTTCCCGAACCCGGTCGATTTGTATGGTGTGGCCAAGGGAAGGATTCGCCTTGTACCAGTTGGCTTCATCCGTCCAGTCATCCGCTTCTGTAAGTCCATAAACAACAGGATAAAAGGCAGGATCCTTCTTCCGTCCGGCCATGAGGTCGAGTGCTTTTGTATGCAGTTCATAGCAAATGCTGTTCTTGTCGTTGCCCGCCGTGGTGATGATAAAGAAAAGCGGCTGCTCCCGGGCATCGCCGGAACCTTTCGTCAGTACATCATAAAGATGTCGGTTCGGCTGAGCATGGATTTCGTCAAAGACCAGGCCCGACACATTCAGGCCATGCTTGGTCCCTGTTTCCGCAGACAATACCTGATAGAAACCGGCATTGCGGTAATTGATGATGCGCTTCCCGGCCGTCCGTATCTTGGAGCGGCGCATCAGGGCGGGACTCATTTCGACCATCTGGCGGGCGACATCAAAGACGATGGATGCCTGGTTACGGTCACAGGCCGCACCGTACACTTCGGCACTTGGCTCATTATCGGCGTAGAGAAGGTAGAGTGCGATGGCCGCTGCCAGCTCTGACTTCCCTTGCTTTTTTGGAATCTCTATATAAGCCGTCAGGAACTGCCGCTTCCCGTTTTCTTTGACGATGCCGAAGAGATCACGCACAATCTGTTCCTGCCACGGCAGGAGCAGGAACGGCTGCCCGGCCCATTTGCCTTTTGTATGACAGAGATTTTCGATGAAGGCAACCGCCCTGTCAGCTTTGTCCTTATCGTAATGGGAATCCGGCAGCATGAACGCTGACGGCTTATATACAAACGCCAAATCACTCACCCCCTTAAGATTAATTCCATTTCATCCACTTCTCGGTCGCTACTCGTTTCTTCTCCAATCATGCGGCTCCGGGCAGACGGCGTCAGGCCAAACTGCTCGCAGAACTTCAGCATGATTTTGAGGTTCGTCTGGGCAATGGACACCTGCGGTACCTGCTGCAGATATCCGTTCGGCGTCCGTACCATGTCGCCGTGCTGGGTGATGAATTCCTCAGCTCCTTTCCAGCGGGCGTAAGCCTGACAGTAACCGGCAAAGGCAGCACGGTCAATTTCGGTCAGCATCCCCATCTCGGCGAGGACTTTTCCGAGCCGCTTCCATTCTTTCTTGGCGTCATCTTCCAGCCACTCCGGGCAGCGCGGCAGTTTGCCCTTGGGCATGGGTTCTTTCTTATTGAGCGGCCGATGGCCGGGATTGCCCTCCAATACTTTGAGGGCTGTCGGTTTCGGTTTTCTTCCTCGTACTGCCAAGCCGTACACCTCCTTTCGGTAATGAAAAAACAGCCCCGCAGGGCTGTTTCCTATTTGCTGTTATTCTTCGTTCAGTTCCCTTTCCAGTTCTTCCAAGTCATCCGCCTGACTGGCCAGCCAGGGGTCGATTTCTTCCCAAGTGTCAAAATCCGCTCTCGGAAATCCGTATGGGCTTTCCATGGTACCGTCCCCAAACTCGGTGAGCCAGAGGCTTTCGTCCGTGATTACATACCGGCCAAGGTAGTGGAAAAGGAAGACTGCACCATCAAGGTATCCCAGGGTCTTTTGGGCCTTTTCAGAAAGGTTCAGCGGCCAATCCAGTGCCACCGCTGTGGCTCCGTATGCTCCGTCCAGGTTCTGTTTGTCGATTGCGTTCAAGTTTTTCATGTTTTTTCCTCGCTTTCATGTGCTTTTTCTTTGGGGGTATTCCCCTTTGGTCATGTATATATATCACTCTAAAGGCACATAATAGCAAGCTTTATATTGAGAATTTATGCATTTTATTAGGAATACGGATGAGAAAAGAGGGCTGAGCCCCAGCCCTCTTTGAGTTCCTGCTTCTTAGCGGAAGCTGATAGTCAGCATCCCTTTTCCCATCCACCAGCTGTTTTCTACCCAGGGGTCTTCCCTAAAGATCTGCTTTGCTTCCTTAATCTTTCTTTCCATGTCTTCCTTGCCGAACTGTTCGCAGGCGGCTTTCTTGCTGATTTTCTTTCCATCCAAGGTAATGATAGTTCTCATCGTTGTTTCCTCGCTTTCTTATGCTTTAAGTGTTTTCCCTTTCGGTATGTATATATATCACTCTAAACGCATAATATAGCAAGTCATTTCTGATAGATTATTTGAGGATTTTCCATTCATCTACCCCCGGCACCAGACCAAGGCTGCAGCCCGTGTCCCATGCCACGTGGATGGTCCCTATATCGTCGATGAACTGCACCGTACCTTCTGTTCCCGATGCCGGTGCCTGCGGGTCCTCCATATAAATCAGCTTCACCCGCATCCCTGCCATGCCTGCTTTACTGGTTTCCAGTGCTTTTTTCAGGATGGTGCGGTCGAAGCCGAATTTCCGGTAATCCCGGTCCATCTGCTCATAATACCAAGGGAATGGCATCCCACAGTGACGGTCTTCATGCATGATGTAGACCAGTCCCGTAATCATCCCGTTTCCCGTTTGCACTTTGACATCTTTCTTGTAATAGAACGTCGGGAAGCCTTCGTAGCGGTCCAGCCGCTTTTCGTCGGCCCGAGAGATAGCCCAGACTGTGACAGGGACAATGCTTTCTTCCTTGGGTTCAATGGTGGCATAGCAGCCCGTCAGCGAGCCTTTGAAAAGCAGCTCGTAGCCCTGAATGAATCCCGTCCCCACCAGGACGGCCTCGTGGCACCGTACGGCCATCTGCCGTTCGTCCATATTGCTCCCGTAAGCGATGTAGTATTTCTTCATATTGCTCATCCTTTCTGAAGGGAATGTCCTTCTACCCCCTTAAGGGCAGCCGGAGCTGCCCTGTATGCGGTTATCGTTCCCTTCAGGCGGCTGCGTGTCTCCATGCGGCGTTGCCCGTCAGGTTCTTCAAAAGGTGGTGGCGGCAGGTCTTGAACTCATCACCAATCAGGCCAAGGCGGAGCATCCAGCAGCGGAAGGCGTATTTTTCATTGTCCGTTTCCGTTTTCCGTGCCGAGGCTTTCTTCTGGGTCAGCGCCTGATGGGTCATGGCAAGGCAGAACTGGATGTAGGCTTTGATTTCGCCGGCGTGAAGGGTGCCGTTGAAAAGGCGGAACTCGACGGTGCCTTTGGTAAAGGTGGCGTGGAGGTTCAGGCCGTGGTAGCGGCTGCTGTTGTAATGCATGTTCCGTCCGCAGGGTGCTTCCATGTACCAGAGGTCTGCGAATTTCGCCATCGTTGCCGGCCGTTTCTTGTTCAGTTCCTTGAGGAAGCGTTCGTTGGTCTTGCGGCAGTAGCGGTGTTCCCTGCCCGGGTTGATGCTAAGTGCGCGGTAGATCAAGTCTTCCTTGCTGTAAAAGACGTTCACCAGATTCCGCAGGGTCTTCGGCGTGAACCGTTCCGCACCCACATGGATGTGGATGCCGCAAGAGCTGTTGGCGAAGGCGCCAGCCTTGCGCAAGGTGCGGATGAGTTCCTGCAGGCTCGGGATGTCGTCGTAGGAAAGGATGGGGCTGACCACTTCGGTGCGGTAGTTCGTCGAAGCTTCAACGGTGCGTCCGCCGACCTTCTTTTCGGGATACAGGCTGGAGTCGTTCATGGCTTTCCATTTCCGTCCCTGTCCGTCTTCTGCAATGTAGGTATCGTAAGCTCCGCCTGCGTGGTATTTGCTCCCGGTCCCGAAGAAGGTGGCCATCAGACTGGCCGCCTTGCTGCGGGTAATCCCTGTCATTTCGATTTCGATGCCAAAGTGTAGTGTTTTCATAATCCTCTCTGTCCTTTCTATGTGTGCGTGTGTTCTTTTGGTACACTATATATCACTCTAAAGGCACACAATAGCAAGTTATTTTGAGAATAATTATGAATTAAATTGAAAATTTATGGGTTCTGATGCCGGCGTTCCTTCTGCTTTCTGGCATGAGCCTTGGCTTCTTCTTCCGTGCGGAAGGCGCTCCATCCCTTCAGGCCTTTTAGCAGGGCCATGCGCGATTCGTGGCTGGCCCTGGTCCCCATGCCGATGCGCAGGAGCCACATCCGCAGGTAGTACTTCTCGTTTTCAGGCTTCCGTGTGTCAGCCTGAACCCGTTTCGCTTTTTTCGCTGCGCTGACCATGAAGGCCGCTAGTTCAATCAGGGCGCGGTTCTTCACGGCATTGCCGGTTACGGCAATGCAGAATGTCACCGTATCTGCCGCAATCCAGAAGCCCCGCCCTTCCTTGCGATAGTTCTGATAGATGGCAAAGAAGGAAGTCTGGTCGGTACCAGGTTCTTCTTTCAAGTCTTCCACCAGCCTGTCCGGCACATGGATGTTTTCATGTCCTGCCGCCCGGTTCAGCAGATACTGCTGGGCGTGGAGCATGAAGACCAGGTTGCGGAGCTGCGCACCGTCCATGCCATCAATGGGAACCTTGATTTCCATCCTGTCCGGATGCGGCAGTGCGTCCGATCCTGGCGTTTCATCCTGCTCCAGCGGCTCTTGCGGCATTTCGGGTTCCGTTCCTTCTGCCGGTTCCGGCTGCGGAAGGATGCCTGCTTCCTGCAGGAAAGCCGTGATGGCGGCTTCTGTCTTTTCATCATCGCATTCGATATCGCCGCTGCGAAGGATGCGGAACCCCCGCCCTTCGTAGGCAAAGGCCGGCGTCCCCGTATAGCGGAGCTTTTCGTTATGGTTGAAGGGGATCAGCTGTCTGGCCAGTTCCTTTCGGTCGTTCAGGTTCGTCTGGATTGTCATGGTCTATGTACCTCCTTGTTTTGCTAGTACATATATCACTCTGAACGCCGATAATAGCAAGTCATTTCTGCATATTTTTCTCAAAAGACCAGGCAATGCCGGCCAGTACGAAATACACGCAGGGAAGTGCAACGCCGTTACCCCACATCTTGTACTCTGCAGAATCCCGATATGGATTCAGCAGCCATTTAATGATCTGGTTCCTTGTCTTTGGTTTCGTCGTTTTGCCCAGTGTCCTGCGTTGCGTCTCGAACACATCCTGCCAGAACCGAATCTCCTCTTCCGTCGGGTTCTCCGTTGCAAGGCCGCTGCACCACCAGTCCGGGAATCCCTGCAATCTGGCACACTCTGACGGCATCAGGCGTCGGACACGGGCATGGCGGTTGATGAGCGGAGGATCCTTGTAGTCGGTGGCCACCAGTGACCCGGCCACTTCTTTTGCCGCCCGGGTGAAATGGGAATTCTTGCTGGCACTGTAGGTCAGCTCCACCACAGCGATGCCGCCCTGGTTGCTCCCCGGTACATTTCCCGAACGGTCGACGGTCCGGCAGGTATCGCTCTCATAGATATGGTTCCGCATATTGCGGGTGCCGTCCGAGGTCTGCCGTACATCATAGGTTTTCTTTTCTCTGTTGCCCCCGCCCTGCAGGACCAGCGGCTGGTTGTTGCCGCCCGTCCCGTACCGCGCCGTGAGTGATGGGTTCACAGAGAGCGGCCCCTTGTACCGGGCATCGGCTCCATGGTTCTCAAACACCGGACCCGGCAGATTGACGATGACCGGAGGATGATGGGCTTCTGCCCGTAAGGTGTTCGTCCGCTCTTCCGTCACATCCATTCGGATGCCGCCCTGGTCATTCAGGCAGATTGTGCCTGCCGTTCCAGGGCCAGGCGCAAGACGTCCGGCAGCACCCTGCCATGCTCGGAAGCCCTGCGCAGAATACCCTGACAGGCCCTCGGACTCAAATAGAACCTTTCCGGCACTTTGTCCATCAAAATCTGCGACAAGGTAGATGCGCTTTCTTCGCTGGGGGACGCCCCAGTATTGGGCATCGAGGACGCGCCAGGCCACAGAGTACCCGTTTCCCAGGATGCATCCCGCAGGCTGCCATCTGGCACAGCCAGCCACTGAAACCGCAGGGTCTTTGATGCGGCAGATTTCTTCAAGGACCGTCCGGAAGTCCTCTCCCTTGTTGCTGGAGAAAGCCCCAGGGACATTCTCCCACACGATATATCTTGGATATTGTCCATTCGTTTCTTCCCTCATTTCCTTCACGATGCGCACTGCCTGATAGAACAGCGAGGACTGCGAACCGCCAAGGCCATCCCTTTTTCCAGCAATCGACATATCCTGGCAGGGACTGCCGAAGGTAATGATGTCTACCGGCTCGATTCGTGCGCCGTTTACGGCACTCACATCACCGTAATGCTTCACAGATGGCAGCCGTCTCGTCGTCACGCGGATGGGGAACGGCTCGATTTCCGAGTTCCATACAGGACGGATGCCCGCCAGGATGGCGCCCAGTTCAAAGCCGCCGCTCCCGGAGAACAGGCTGCCCAGCTTAATCTGTTCCATCATCTGCCACCTCCGCATACGGGATTTTCTCATCCCCGCGCAGGATAAACACACCCGCGTCCCCATATTCACTGATGTAGCGCCTGACGATGACGTCGACGAACTTCTCGTCCAGCTCGATGCCGTAACAGATGCGGCCCGTCTGCTGGCAGGCCATGAGCGTAGAGCCGGATCCGAGAAACGGGTCCAAGACGATGCAATGGCTCATAGACGAGTTCTGTATAGGATAGGCCATGAGAGCTACAGGCTTCATGGTGGGATGCTCTTTGCTGGCTTTCGGCCGGTCGTATTCCCAGATGGTCGTCTGCTTGCGGTCGGAATACCATTGATGCCTGCCGTTCAGCTTCCAGCCAAAAAGGCACGGTTCATGCTGCCATTGATACGGGCTACGTCCCAGTACCAGGGCGTTCTTCTTCCAGATGCAGCAGCCAGACAAGTAGAATCCTGCGTCCTTGAATGCCTTGCGGAAGTTCAGCCCCTGGGTATCTGCGTGGAATACATAGATGGAAGCATCCTGCTCCATGTTCTGTTCCATATTGACGAAGGCCGCGAAAAGGAACTGGTAGAACTTGTCATCCGGCATATTGTCGTTCTTGATCTTGCCGGCCGTTTCTTCGACATCGACGTTATACGGCGGATCCGTCAGCACCATGTTGGCCTTCTTCCCCGCCATCAGCCGTTCATAGGTTTCCGGCAGCGTCGCATCGCCACAGATGACGCGGTGGTCACCCAGGAACCAGATATCTCCCGCCCGGGCGACGGTCGGCTTTGCCAGTTCACCGTCGACATCAAAGTCATCTTCCTTGATTTTCTTGTTGTACACTTTCGAGAAGAGCTGCTCGACTTCCGGTGCTTCAAAGCCCGTCAGGTCGATGTTGAAGTCGACGCTCTGCAAATCGACGATGAGGTCGGCCAGGAGCTGTTCGTTCCAGGCACCCGTGATTTTGTTGAGCGCAATGTTGAGCGCCTTGACCTTATGCTCATCCTCGATATGGACAACGACACACTGGACTTCTTCGTAGCCCAGATTCTTCAGTACGGTCAGGCGCTGATGCCCGCCGATGACCGTCATGTCGTAATTGACGATGATGGGTTCCACATAGCCAAACTCCTGAATGGACTTCTTGATTTTCTCGTATTCCTTGTCGCCAGGCTTCAGCTGCTTCCTGGGGTTATATGCCGCAGGCTTCAGCTGGCCGATGGGCAGCATCTTCCATTCCATATCCGATGTCTTCACACGCTTGCTCCTCTCTGAAGGCAGCCGCCACCGCTCTGCCGTAACCGGCGAGGTGGTGCCACCTGCAATAATTCCGTACGCTGTCCCGTGACAGCTTGGTCTTTCTGGCGATGGCCTTGTAGCCCATCCCCTGCTTCCGCATGTCTTCTATCTGCCGGCGCTGGCAGTCGTTCATGACAGGCTCCTTTCACACAACAAAAAAGCTCCGGGCCAAATAGCCTGGAGCAGATGATTCGATTTTAGATGCCGGGTATCCCCCCTTATGAATTTCGCGTTTTTTCACGTTTGAGGGGGCGGCGGTCATGGACGGAAGGGCTGCAGAGATTTGCATCCCCCCCGCCCTACGGACGGATTCAGTACTTGTACTCGATGTTCCGGTCTTCGGTCATCGTCTTATGGTCATGGCAGCTCTTGCAAAGGGGCTGCCAGTTCGTTTCGTCCCAGAACAGTTTCGCATCACCGCGATGCGGTTTGATATGGTCAACGACCGTTGCCGGGACGAGACGGCCTTTTGCTTTGCAGCGGATGCACCAGGGATGACGTTTCAGGAAAAACTTCCTGGCCTTCTGCCACTCCCATCCGTAGCCACGTGTTTCTGCATCAGCCCGGTCGCCCTGGCACTGCCGTTCATGTTCCTCACAATATTTTCTTCCATACGGCACCAGCCTGGGGCAGCCTGGATATTTGCAGGGCGTCTTCGGTCTTCTGGGCATTTACATCATCTCCGGCATCAAAAAAGGACCGATGGCGTTCAAGCCTCGGTCCTTCATTCTTTTCTTGCTGATTATAGTATATCTTACAGAAGCCTGTGACATCAAGTGCTGCTTTAGTGACATTCAGTGACATTCGCCAGAAATCTCGATGTGTTTCAGGGCTTCGTCATGCAGGCGGTACACCTGGCGGACATGAAGTCCGAGGGCATCGGCAATGGATGCCCAGTCCTTGAAAGCCAGGTAGCGGAGTTCCAGGATGACCCGTTCCCGGGCATCCGGAATCCGGCTGATGGCTTTCATGATATCTGCCTTGAGTTCGATCAGGCCGTCGATCGCTTCATCCACTTCCTGTTCCATATCCATCATACGGGCGATGGTTTCTTCCAGACGGTGCGGATTGGGTGTCCCGCTTGGCGGCACCGGGCTGAGTGTCGATGACGCCTTGATAGCCAGCTGCCGCAAAGACGATACCTGCTCCAGCTTGCTGTCTATCTGTATGTTGATGTTCCGTGCCTGTTCCAGGTACGCCTTGGCTTCCATACGCTTTTCTTCTCCTTCTGTTTCCTTGTTTCATAGTATACCCCCATTTTCTGTTTCCGTCATGCCCAGGTCAGCCTTTACGGCTTCAATCAGTGCGGCCTGGGTTCCGTCTTTGTGTTTCAAGACGTTCAGGATGCGTTCGTCAATCGTGTCCTTGGCTACGATGTGCTGTATGATGACCGTCTTGTCCGCCTGCCCCTGCCGCCAGAGCCGGGCGTTGGTCTGCTGGTACAGCTCCAGGCTCCAGGTCAGGCCGAACCAGATCAGGATGGAACCGCCTTGCTGCAGGTTTAGGCCGTGTCCAGCAGAGGCCGGATGGATGAGGGCCACAGGTATCTTTCCTGCGTTCCAGTCGGCGAAATCCTGCGGCTTCTTCAGTTCCCTGGCTTCCATCCGCTCCCGGATGCGGTCCTTATCGTGCTTGAACCAGTACGCCACCAGGACTGGCTTGCCGTTGGCACTTTCCACCAGGTCTTCCAGGGCATCCAGCTTCCGATCATGGATGGCCGCCACGTCCTTGCCATCGGTATAAATCGCGCCATTCGCCATCTGCGAAAGCTTCAGGGTAAGCGACGCGGCATTAGCAGAGGTGACCTCGCCGCCTGGAAGCTTCAGTACCAGGGACTTCTTCAGTTCGTCATACCGTTCCTTCTCCTTTTCACTCAGTCTGACTTCCTTCGCTACGCTCACCAGTTCCGGCATCTCCAGATAATCTGTTGCCTTCATGGACACGGTGATGTCGGAAATCTGGTGATAGATGGCTTCTTCCGCTCCCGGCAGGGGCTTGTAGGAATACACCACCATGCCGTTGCGTTTGTCCGGCTGGAAGTATAAGTTACGGTACTGGCTGATATATCTTCCCAGCCGCTCCCCCATATCCAGGATACGGAACTCGGCCCAGAGATCCATCAAGCCGTTCCCGGTTGGTGTCCCCGTCAGCCCTACGATGCGTTTCACCTTCGGCCGCATGGCCTTCATGGCACGGAACCGCTTCGACTGGTGGTTCTTGAAACTCGACAGCTCGTCCAGGACGACCATATCGAAATCCAGGCGGCTGTTCTCATAGAGCCAGGCCAGGTTCTCGCGGTTCACGATATAGATATCCGCATCCTGCTGCAAAGCCCGCCGCCGTTCTGCCACGGTTCCCACGACCACACTGCAGGTCAGCTCTTTTAGGTGATCCCACTTCCTGAGTTCATCCGGCCAGGTGTCTCTCGCCACCCGCAGCGGAGCTACCACCAGCACCCGCTTAACTTCAAAGGCGTCATACATGAGGTCACGGATGGCCGTCAGCGTTGTCACCGTCTTGCCAAGGCCCATATCCAGGAACAGGGCTGTAATGGGATGGGACTTGATGTATTCGATGGCGTATTTCTGATAATCATGCGGCATGAACTTCATGCACCTCCGCCCCCTTTCCCATCAGGCATGTGGGCGATAGCCTTCAGGACTGCGGGAATATCCTCCATGGCATCCAGGACGAATACCTGGTAGCCCAGCCGTCGCAACATGGCATGGCGCTTCAGCTGCAGCGGCCTTGGCTTCTGCCCCGGCGCCTTTACTTCCACAAAGCCCATCTTCCCATCAGCCAATAGAATCAAGCGGTCCGGCATACCTGCAAATGATGGCGAAACAAGCTTCACTGCCTTACCGCCAGCCTTCTCCGTTTCCATCACCAGGTGGTGTTCGATTACTTTTTCTCGCATATTACTCACCCCTTTTTTATAGGGGGTGCAGGTCGGTGAAGGTCGTTTCATAAACTCCTCTTAAAGACATTTTTCTATTTTTCAGCCCTAAAGGGGGTTTATATATTGACCTGCACCGACCTGCACCCTTCCCTTTTTTTACAGGAAATCTGTGACTTTCAGCTTTAATCCATAAATGAAATACCCGGCTTTCCGCTTACGCCTGTCGAATCCGGCTTTCTCCAGTGCTCCATAAAAGTCCGTCGTGCTTCGGGTATACTCGTTCATCTGCTGGCAGTATGCCCGATAGGCCGTATAAAGTTCCCCGGACTTCTCGCTAAACGCCGCATCCACATCGCAGCAGTCATCCAGGAAGTGCCGAAGCCAGTCATTCTGCCCGCGATATTCATTGATGGCAGACGCGACACATTCGGGCGTATCCAGGTGATAATCCTTGGCAATGACCCGCTCTGCCCCTTCGATAATCCACTGCAGAATGGCAGGGCCGGCTTTCTCCACCAGGTAGTCTGCGTAGTTCTTGATATCACTTTTCCCTTCGAACTGGGCCTTGAAGGGCATGACGATAAGACGCCGCCAGGTCCCTTCATCATTGGCGCCTACCCTGGGCAGGTGGTTCGTATAGAGGACCAGCGTGTGTGTCGGTACGAACTTAAAGGGATCCTTATATTTCTTTTCGCCGCTCACCTCATCGGTCGAGCAGAGCTGTTTCAGGATGGACGTAGAGAGCCGGACGCCTTCTTCCATTTCGGCCGCGATAATCATCCGCTTCCCTTTCAATTCTGCCATTTCCGGACGGACGTTCCGCTTGCAGCCGACCGTCAGGGCATCGGCAGAGATTCCGCCACAGTAACTGCCAAGGACCCGGGCCAGGGAGTTCCAGTAGGTCGATTTGCCGTTGCGGCCATCGCCATACGCAATGACCAGGGCTTCCACATAGACTTTTCCAATGGCCATAAGACCGCTGATTTCCTGGGCGTAGTCGATGAGCGCCGTATCGCCGGTAAAGAACTGCTGGACGGCTTGTTCCCAGATGTCTTTCCCTTCGCTTCCCGGGTCTACAGAAGTACATTTCGTGATGAAATCCGAAGCCTTATGTTCCTGCCGTCCCCGCATCCCCTTCCGCAAATCATATGTATAAGACGGGGTGTTCAGCAGGAATTCATCTGCATCCAATGCCTGGATGGGCATCTGGACCATGGGCTTCAGTGCCTGCAGTGCCGACAGGATATAGCGCATATCGCGGCGCTTCAGGACAAACTTCCGGTACGCTTCTGCGGCAAGGTAGGCGGCGTAGGCTTTGGCCTGTGCTGGCCCAATCATCTTTTCCAGCGTCCGTCCTCCCTTACGGATGATGTCTTCTGAAATCCCTGTCCCGGCTAATTTCTTCAATGCCTGTTCGTACTGGTCAATGGCATCGGCGAGCTGCAGATCCAGAAATTCTTCTGCCGCGCCGACTGCCGCCTGACGCGATTCTTCCCAACAAACTCCGTCATAGCGGATGAAATCCGTGCTGTCGGTGTAGCGCAGTTCATTACCGTATTCCCTGGCGATGACCTTGGCCTGGCCGATATCCGAGTAATCCTCCGGCCGCAGGGAGTCCCGGGTGCCGAAGTCGTTGTTGTATTCATCCGGGCTGACATAGCCTTCCTGCTGGGCGATGCGTTCCCCGAAACGGACTGCACTTCTCCAGATCTTGTTCAGTTCTTCATCTGGAAGCGGCGGGTCACACTTTTCCGCTTCGTCGAGAAAAATTTGGTACGCCTTTTCCGTCGCCCCGTAACGTTTGATGACGCGGCCGGCAAAGCGGCTCATGGTGCGGTTCCGGCGTCCGGCCGGGATACTGTGCGACTCGGTATCTCCCACTTTGAGTACCTGGTCGATTGTCGTTTCCCCGTCCTGCCATAATACTTTCCCGACGGAGCAGCCATAGATGAACCGGGCCGCATCGAGGGCCGCTTCATCGAAGAAGGGATACGCCCGGTGGATTGCCCGTTTCATTTCTGTATAGTGCTGTTCATCCGTGATATCCGGAATCCCGAAATAGGCATGGAAGCGCGGTCTGGCACACTTCCCGTCCTTGGGTTTCATGTGATTCCGTGATGGCACGATGGCTACCGAGACTTTCGGCAGCATGGCCAGGAGCTTTTCCGGGGTCACCCATTCGGCGGGATTCTCCGAGTGGGTGTTGTCACAATCCATGACCAGGACGTCGGCAGAGAGGAAGTTCTCCCGCTTCCGATAACAATCTTTGAAGGCTACGCAGACATGATCGAAAGCGGCAACCGCTTTCAGGTCTTCAGCACATCTGATTTTTTGCTGCCTGGGGTAGCGGCAATTCGCTTCCACGCCAGCAAAGTCTGACCTATAAAGTGTAAAATTCATTTTTGAACCTCCTCTAAATCACCGTTGAAATATCGCAATCGATAATTCTTCCATCTGGCTCTTTTGATTTCAGCCTCCATCCCGGCTGATACGACATCGCCGAATACCCAGACTTCCCGGCACAGGCTCATCAGCACGTTGCCAAAGTGCAGCCCCAGTTTCCGTTCCTTTGGGTTGGTGTCATCCAGGAACTGTGTGAACAGGAGATGCGGGGCTATAGGAATATATCCCTGTTCAAAAGCAAACCGGGAATACCGCCGGGCGTTTTCTACATTCCCGGCGATATTTCCTGAATACGGCGAACAGATATATACCAGCGGCCAATACACCCTGAGCGTTTTCTGTTCATTGTCGATAAGCGCTAATGCATCGTGCGGAGTCATATCTTTGTAGTGTTCGTGATTAAATATCGTCACACCCGCACCTCCCCTGCTCAATAAGCGGGAAATTTCCTTCGCCAGTCATCAGCTGATAAATAAACAGCCGCCCTTTCTGCGTCCAGTATGTGTAGACCCGATTATGCAGAACTCCATTTCCATCAGGGACGTTGAACGTTTTCGTACTGGTGTACCCCAGCGGTGCATATGCCTGGTAAAGCAGCCAGATGTTTCCCTGCTTGTACTGGATGCCTCGTTCATGGAGCCAGTTGTTCAGACGCCGGGCCGACCATCCGTAGTCCTTGGCGATGACTGAAGTCTTGACGAGGTCTTTGCACTGGAGGACCAAATCATAGTAAGACGCCTTTGGTCGGAGTTCAGCAATCTGTTGCTGTTGAGCGGCTGCAAGAAGTTCCATGGATCTGCGATGTTTTCGTTCTTCCTTGAGTCGGGTGAGTACAGCGATAGCCAAATCCGGATTGTTGAGGATAGCATCTGTTGCATATAACCCCGTTCTGCGGATAGACGGAATCACTTCATGGGTCACCCATCTCTTAAAGGCCTTCGCTTCGGGTTTACGGCTTCCAAGAATCAGCGTGTACAATCCCGGTTCGTTGACGACCCGCTTTTCCGGGTTCCCCGGAATACCCTCGGTTAAAACGAGGGTATTCTTTTCGTCATCATCCAGTCTCGACAATGCATCACTCGGGTTTCCGATATCCAGAATCCGGCACACATCGGCGGCTACAAACCATGGCTCACCGTTCACGATGGCCGTACGTACGTTCATTCCGTCATAGATAAAGTTTTCTACGTTCGTCATGTTAACGACCCCTTTCAAATTCGTTGCGGAGTTTTCTCCTATTTTTTAGCCTCCGCAGAGCTTCTAATCTGACGGTTTGCAAAATAATTTTGTAATTTTTTCTTGGCCCTTTTGAGCTTCTGTGTGATGTTGTTTTCGTTGGCTCCAATCCTAGCAGCATATCCTCGGATAGATTCTCCGTTAATAAACACAGCAATGACCGCATCTGCCCATTCGGGCTTTTTTGCTAAAACTCTATAGATGGTTTGGCAAACTGCATCATCATCATTCTTCTTTGCCCGATTCAGTTCATCACGGCTAACCAGATTCATATCCGGGACGGGTTTTCCATTGCGCCGACATCCGCTCCCAGCAATTCCGCAGCTATAAGTATCGGGTGCATCTTCGATAGGATTAGCCAGAACTCCATCTTGTTCATCGCGGCTCTGGTAATCCGGGAACTCAGTCCTTCTGCGATGTTCCCGATGCCAATCGTTGTATAACGGCCGGTTGAACTCGCCGTCTATGATTTCCTGTGCGCTGCGCCGGATTACAGGTTCCCCTTCTGCGGCAGTTCGTTTTCTTTGCTGATAATCTCTCTCAATCATGATTTTGCATTCGCCCTCCGTGACGTCGACATCCATGGTCAGGGGGGCCTTTGATTCGTTATTGTCATAATACTTGACTCTGATTTTCATTTTTTGCATCCTTTCTCTGCCCATGCCAGAGGACGAGAAGATGCAAAAATAAGGCCCGTCGGAAAATACCCCTACGAGCCTTTACAAATCCAAAAACGGCGCATGAAATGACACGGTGAGGGCATTTCCATCCTGCCTGCTACCCAGTGGGTAACGGGTAAGACAGTCTATACATCTCATCGTCCTGATGCGCACTTGGACATGTTAGATTTTTTTAAGCTTCAGCTGAAATTGGAAGTGCGGTTCATGTATGATATACTTAAATAAAAGTATGTCGAGAACTGCACTTTACTGATTTCATCTGTCTCTAATTTACTGTAGCGAGCGTTCCGAGCAACCGTTACTTGTGTTACTTTTGATGCCTAACGTTACTTGTTTAGGAGGTACAAAAAATATGATGTTACCGAACATTCCTCACCTATGTGGAGGAATCTTCTTTGATTTATTACTGGAAGCACGTCGGTTTCGTACCAGCCAACGTGACACGTTTAACAGCAAAGCAGATGGGCTTTCTGAACCGGATATATACTGCGGTCTGGCAAAGATACTCACAGGGGAGAATCTTTCCAAGTCTCGCGGCACCGCATTAAAGAAAAGCGTGTCCAACTATAAAAAATGTGAAAACAGCAAAGGGGATTATGTTCCTTTTACTGATGAAACACTCCAATCGACTTTCAATACAGGCTATAACGAAAAAAATTCTGCTATCCTCGAAAGGACAGCAGAATTTATAAAGCAATATTTAAATCCAGAAAAATGCAAGTGGCTCGTCCGGGTATTGATTGATATTATGCAGAAAGATAAGTCCATATCCCCGGGCACAGAACTTGCTATAAACTTCGGAGAATGTATACCTGTAAGTTGTCTTCATGAAGCCAAAGCCATATACTTTTTGCCTTTTTTCCTCAGTGTTCTACATTATGTCGTTGTTAATTGCCCAGACTGTGAATCCGGTCGCGATACATTCAAGGCCTGGTATACCCAGTCTTCCCCGAACGCAGCCTGGAAATTAAAGAATGAAATAAAGCAAAACCTTGGTAAAGACGTAAAACCGATAGAAGTTATCATGGATTTAAAAATCCATGATGATGTAGAAAAAGATTCTTCAAAAGCTGCCGATAGCGAAGCAGAAAGTCCTGAATCCGAAGATAAAGAACTGACAGTATCTACGGATTCCAAAACCAACGAAGAAGTACCCTCAGACCCCCCTCTTTCCCGCCGTGACACTAAACTTTTAGCTGAGTTAATGAGGGACTTCAATGAGCTATTGAAATTCGGCAGCGATACCGACTTAACTATCATGCCTATGCCATCTAGTTATTCGGATAAATTCGACGATGTATATAAGAAATGGGAACATTCCGATAGAAACTTTAAAAACAAGGAACTGAATAGCTTGAGGGGAGATATCTTAGGAACTTTGTATTGTTATTTTTATTATTGGGGCTGCTATATGTGGTATGAATCTGCCACTGATTGTTTCGTTCATAAAAAAAACTTATCTCGTGATGCCGAAAAAATAGAAGAAGAACTTCGAAATCGGATAGATTCCGATAGGAAAGCTTGCAAACAGTTGCATGAACGCCTGTGTCAATATATCATCGACTTCGATATCGTCGTTGAAGATGTCAACAAAAAAGCCACCCCGGGTGAAAGCCACACCACGATTATCCAGAACCAAACGAACATCGCCCATAGCGAATCAAAGACATATAATATTAAAGACAGCAACATCATTTTCAACAAATAAGGAGCACCCGAATGAAAATGCCTGCCCGTGTTGACCCGCATATCCCTGTCGTGGGCAACAGCACCTACATAGAAAATCAAAGCAACGATAACTATAACATCAATCACAGCAATGTTACTTTCAATATAGCGCTGCCCCCACAAGGAGCAAGTAACAGTGCGGCACAGATGATAGCTATCGAAAACTTCAGCAAGGAATACTATCAGCTTCTCGTTACCGGTGAGGAGGATGCCTTTAAAAATAACTATGTTACCGTGCCTAAAGAATATGCGTTGAGCAGACGTTATGTCCCCGCAGAAATACTGGGACGATGTTCATCCCTGTCAGAAGAAGGCGTCGCTGAACTAAAGACATTTCCCGCCATCATCTGTATGGAAAACGAAAATCCGGGAGGGGTTGCTGGCTCTAATCAATGTGCAATATATGCGTATATAACACAGATAAAAAAAGAAAGCCAAGCTATAAAAGTCGTTTTCTGCCCCATCGCTTCTATCCCTCAAAAGGTGCTATGTGAAAAAAAATATGCAGTCTGTTTCGATTTAAACATGGACTGCGTTATCACGGATCTAAACTGCTGTGCCTGGTCTGTTCATAAAGTGAACCTGTTTGAAGCTTTTAAAGAAGCCGGACTGGAAAAACTTCCGTTCCCTTCGCAATGGAGGTAATTGCCTATGGATAAAAAATTTCAAAGTGAAATAACACAAATCAAACTTGACGCCGCTACTTTCAAAGAAACCGGCGAATGTATAGAGCCAACGTATATTAACTACTTCTTTGGAAATAACGGTACTGGTAAGTCCACTATTGCTAAGGCAATCCAGTCTGGCCTGGGCGTTACTTATGCTCCCGGAGTGTCTGCAGATGACTGTCAGGTCCTGATTTATAACCAGGAATATATTGACCGTAATATGCAAAACTTCCACAACCTTCCAGGCGTCTTTACGATGACCGAAGAAAATGCAGAAATCCAGCAGCAGATTGATGAGGCCAGCAGAAAAATAGACGCCGCCCAAAAAATAATCATTGGCGCTGAGACAGAAAAAGCTAAACTATATGATAAAAAAAATCGGCTCGACAAGAACCTATATAACGAAGTATGGGAAAAAACGGATACGCTCAGAACCAAGGATTTCCCCAACACTCAGACAGGGGTATCGAATTCTAAAAAGAAGCTCGCTGAAAAGGTAATGGAATACGCCCCGACTGAGTACGACCTCAATGATTTGAAGCGTATGTACAGTTCTGCGTATGCTGCCGCTCCTAAAAAATATAAATTGTTCCATACGATTCCTGATTCTTCGGTTCTTGATAATATCGAGGGTAACGATGTCCTTTCTATTGCCATCGTCAATGCATCTGAAACTCAGCTTGCCGAATTCTGGAAAAATATCAGCAGTGCTGAATGGGTCCGAACTGGTCACGCAGAGTACCATCAAAAGGCCGGCGGGAAATGTCCTTATTGCTCTCAGACTTTGCCGCCCGATTTTGAACAAAAGCTTACGGAAAGCTTTGATGATCAATATAAAAAGAACCGGGGCAGACTTGAAAACTTTCTGAGCGACTACAGAGATGCCGCCAACACTCTGTTCATTCCCATATCAAAGATGCCAGAATCTGTTTACCCGGCAATTGACCTGAAACCCTACAAAAACAAGCTGGATGCTCTCAAAGGAATCATCGCTGCAAACATCCAGCAGATTAATGCCAAAGTAGCCAAACCCGCTAAAATAGTCACGTTAGATGATACCGCACCACTATTATCAGAACTTCAGGCACTCATTGAAGGGTATAATAAACTGATAGAGGAAAATAATGCCGTCGTTGATGACGCCCCTAAGAAAAAAGAAGAGTGTAAAGATAAGGTCTTTGCTTATCTGGCATTTTTTGCAAAGGATATCATGACTGCCTACAGGAACAGTTATGCCGATATCGAAAAGCAAATAAAAGAACAGCAAGCCATCATTACAAAACAAAATGCTGAAATCAACGAACTCACTAATTCTATTCGAATACTGAACAGTCAAACAAAAGAAACCGAATCAGCCATGAACAACATCAATCTCATGTTGAAAGATGCCGGATTCCAGGGATTCGAAGTCTGTCCCCACTGGGAGGAAAAAATATCCCCTGACGGTTCCGTGCAAAAGATAATCCCATCGCCGGTTCGTAACTACGCTGTAGTCCGTACCAACGAAATTACGGGAGAAAAGGAGATTGCACAAAACCTTAGCGAAGGAGAGAAAAATTTTATCGCTTTTCTTTACTTTCAGCAGAGCGTGTTCGGCAGCACAGATGCAGAAAACATTCCTCGCAAAAAGATTGTTGTCATTGATGACCCTGTATCAAGTATGGACAGCGGTACCCTTTTTATTGTAAGTGCACAAATTCGCAGGATGATCCACATCTGCCGGAATAATGTTGACAACAGGAACCCCGTTGTAAATGGTAATTTTATAAAGCAAATTTTTATTCTCACGCATAATGCCTATTTCCACCGCGAGGTCACCTACCTATATGCAAATAGATGGGATTTTGTTTCTTTCTACCTTGTGCGGAAATTCAACAATAAATCATCCGTAACTTTGTATGACCAGCAAAATCCTGACTGTCCTTCCGAAAGGATGAATATCAACCCGGTCAAAAACTCCTATGCCGCTTTGTGGGAATCTTATAAAGAAGTCAAAAGCGGCATCCCGCTTAAAAGTATTATCCGGAGAATCTTGGAATATTATTTCCTGCAGCTGTGCGGCTATGAAAGTGACGATCTTCGTAAATGCATTCTGGAAGACCACAGAGATGATTTTATGTATGATGAAAATGGAGCCGAAACGCCGGACCGGTATGAGATGGCCAAGGTTCTGCTTTCTTACATCGTTGCCGATAATTCAGGTGTCAACGACGGTATCAACTATACTGATGATTTTCTCGATGTGCAGTTGTATCGGAATACGTTCAAAATGATTTTCAAATACATGAACCAGGAACAGCACTTCAATATGATGATGGGCATTAGATAGGAAATAAACAGAACGACCAAAGTGGCATCAATCACAAAACCAGGTATAGGTGTGATGGCCCAGATGACCTTTTAAAATATGCATAGCTCTCCAACCGTCAGGTAGAAATTTTCTTGAAATGCTTGATAAATAGCAAAGACCTCGTACATATTTCTGAATATGTGCGAGGTCTTTTACTATTTATTGTATATCTTATTTTAACCAAATACTACATATGGTATCTTAGTAGTAAAACGGTAGTACGTTTTCTTTTTTCACCTGCCGCAAAGCCCGATTTCATGCGGTTTGTCAAAAAATCAGAAAGTAGTGCCGTGACAGATGAAAAGTATCTTAATCACTTTATTTTTACTCCTTCCTATGCCGGGATATGCCAATATAATGCGGTTTTCCGAGATTCACACGTTTCTGTAAAAAAGACAGAACCCGGCAAAAAACGTCATAACTTTGCCCTCTGTAGTAGTAAAAACGGTAGTAAAACGGGCCCTTCCTACTACCGAATTTTTTTGGTGATTTTTCCTCTGTTATTATAGCAAAAAAGGAGGGTTATAGTCAGCCAGCGAAGACAGCAGGTATGTGTCAACAAGTTATCCATTTCCAAGCATAAAAATACCCTCATTACTGTTTTATCCAATAACGAGGGTACGATAAATTATGATGAATACCCACAATTATCTGCGAGTTTCTGTATCGTAATCTTATCGATATTTTTTACCGCAGCAAGCTCCTGAAAAGAAGCGGCAAGTACCTCTCTAGGAGTTTTTCGTTTCATTTTTTACGGTCTTCCGCCGCCATTCGAGTCAGTCTCATTCCAAGGTCATATGCCTTTTTCAGGTCCTTTGGAAAAACTTCTTCCCGCTGCCGCTTCTTGTCCGCTTCATCAAAAAGGTTCTGCCTGTAACGGGAATAATCATTGTATTGATAAGTGTTGCAGCAATACTGGACTTCGTTATATCCATAAATGAGGTCCATGGTTTTTCCCCAGGTTCCCAGCAGCTCCGGATAATGGAATTTTTCCATCTCCTCTTCCTTGCAGTTCATGGAATAGATCAAAGCAGAGAATTTTTTATCATGAGGAACCATATCGGGCTTCCCGTCCTTATAGAAATATGAATAGATTGGGAAAAGGGAACGATTGAGGAGGCTGATGACCTGCCCGTTAGGATAGCCGAAATAGACGGGACTTCCCACGATGACCACATCGGCTTCCCAAATCTTTTTGAGAACAGGCTGAATACTGTCCCGGACAGCGCATAACCCATCCGTTTTGCTATTCTTCAGCTTACAGGCATAGCATTCCCGGCAATCCGTAAATTCATAATCTACCAGATGGATGAGTTCTGTTTCAGCACCAGCCGTCTCGGCTCCCCGCTGTGCCTGCTGCAACAATTGGGCAGTGCTGAAATTTTTTCTTGGACTTCCGTTCAATAAAATTGCTTTCATCATAATCTCCTCTTTCTTTCAGAATGTCGTGCTGGTTCAGACCCAGCAGTCCATCGAGTTTTGTCCAATGAATTCGCTTTTTCTACAATCATGTCAATTCCATTCCCGTAAGGATAACTTCTGTTTTCTTCTTGAATCCGTGCTTTCCGTAGAACCCCGGCATGGAAGATCTCTTATGTCCCATTTTAACACAGAGATGCTCTAAGTACTACTGCATTCTGCTTCCCTATCCTATGATTGTTTTGTTAAAATATCCTCTTTACCGTTTTGTCCAGTAAAAGAGGGTACATCCGTTTTTCGACGATTCGGAAATGTCATCCATCATGGGCTCTGGAATACTAGCCATTGCTTTTGGTTGAACAGAAGTTTCCTATTTGTTGATTTTGTTATCCATGCGATCACTGAGAGGCACCACTTCAGATGCAACAGCTTGATTCATCTGCCCTACGTTGACGACATCCGTATCCGCTTCCCCTGTTGCCACGCCGGTGATCTGGTGGGTTACAATGTCACTCCCTATGGCGATGACAGCATGAGTGGATTTCCAGAAATGATCTGTATGCGTCGTTTCGTCATCCGTTTCATCATCAAAGACAGCGCCAGGCTTTCCTGCCTCACGATTTGCCATGGGCCCGCTCCCCAAGGCAATGGACCAACAAATCCAGTACCTTATCTGCCCTCCCATCTTATCTGCCTCATTTCTGGTTATCTGCAACATTTTATGCTAAAATGTTGCAGATAATAAAAGATGAGGGAGATTTTTATGCGAACCTTTAACTACTCGCAAGAAATGCAGAATTTACTGACACCTGAAATTGTCCAGCTTCTTACCTGTATCCATGACTGCGGTCCTGCTCTTTTCATCACGCCTTATCGGGAAACCAAATCACTTTGGGTTGGATTTCGCCTACCTGCTTCAGTTCTTTCCGCACATTTAGTTTTGTGGTTTATCTCTGGCATGAAATATTTTAGAAATTAATTGAGCGAATCATGGAGAAGAAAATAGAAAGGATGATGTATATTGAGCGGCAAAGCCAAACTGATAATAGAAGCGCCCAACGGGGATTTTTGCCCCGTCAGGCTCATGCAAAAAATTATGGAGGGGAAATGGAAATTTATTATTTTGTATTACCTCATGCTGAAGCCGACACGGTTCAATGAACTCCAACGTCTCATACCAAACATCTCGCATGGCGTTTTGACCACACAGTTGAAGGAAGACATGGGATAATCCCACATTGGAAATCATCTACATCGAAAACGCTCAACTCAAATTTGAGAAGGGCTACAATGATACCGAGAGGGTTCTTTGATTTGCAAGCCGTTGCATGAACTTCATGTGGTGGCTTTTTCAAATTTTCCGGAATATGATATACTTCTATCAATAACAGTTATACTATTTCGAGGAGACAGAATACACGCAACTATTACACCAGATACAGTGTCGAAATCACAAAGGCTCCCTATGAATTAGGCAAAAATTAATCAAGGATGTGCAACCATTATGATACAAATCGAAGAAACAGTCTTTGCCCGTAAACGCTGGATAGAAAGTAAGATGCTCGCTTATGGATTTCATAAAACAAATGAAACGTATATACTTGAAAAACCATTTCTTGACGGGAATTTCAAAGCCATCCTTTCCGTTACCTCAAAAGGGCTGGTTATGGGTAAGGTCATAGACCGGATGACCCAGGATGAATATTATCAGTTGCGTCAGGAAACCTCCGATGGCGCCTATGTCCATACGGTCCGTTCTGCTTATCTGTCCCTGCTTAAAGAAATTGCCACTTCCTGCTGCGGCGATGTCCTATTTGCCTCACCTCAGGCCAACCGGCTGACCCAGGCCATTTTGGACAACTTTCAGGTCAGGCCGGATTTTCCCTGGAATCATTCCGCACGATATCAGTCGTACGGAGCCTTTCGTCATTCTTCCAACCGGAAATGGTTCGCCCTCATCATGAATGTAAACAGAGGTGTGCTGGATAAAGACGGCAATTCCGGTCAAGTTGATATCATCAACGTAAAAATCAGACCTGAACAGGCAGAACAGCTCTACCGTATCCCCGGCATCTACCCGGCTTATCATATGAACCACAAGACGTGGATTTCAGTGGTGCTGGATGAAACCTTACCGGATGAAAGAATCTTGGAATTCATTGACACAAGCTATCAGTTAACGATTCACTAAAGAGGAATACAAGTACTAATTGTACAATTATTACGTCTTGCACTTCCTTTATTATGAAATCACCAAAGCTGTGATATACCAGTCATCACATTTTCCACCCTATCGAATAGCAGATTCTGTTATAAAACCAACATACTTGTCTCCCCGGCCATGATATACTGATTCCAGAAAGACAAAGAAACCAATAAAAAACGCCTATGATGACTGTATCATGAATAGGCAACAGAAAGGGGCAGACCTCATGAAAAATATAGAATGGAAAGATAAAGTGGCAAGTTTTAAAAAAATTGATGTGCGCGGCATTGCCGGTAATTTCCTTGATGGGCTGAAAAAACAGGCGGCAAAGCTCCCCGTCGGCGAAGGGATAGAAGTCATTCAAAGTTTCGAACCCATTCCCCTCTATGAAATCATGGAAATGCTGGGATATGTTCACTATACAGAAAAAACAGCGGAACATGAGTATCACGCTTATTTCTATCGGACCGAGGAAAAAGGGAACGTAGAAGATGCGCCGGAACGGCCGGCAGTCATCGCCAATTATCCCATGATCGATGAAAAACTGGGCGAGCTGGCTGTAGAATTTTGGGATATGACCTGGAAAAGCGAAAAACGATATCTCGATTACAACATCCGGCTCCTGCTCTCTCTGGCCAATGCCGTCGGTGCCGGAAGGATGCGGCAGGCCATACGGGAACTGCTGAAAGCCTATGCCAACGGGCTGGATTCCAGAGCCCTGGACGACGTGTTTGAACAACTGGCCTGGAATATGGGCATCGGCTTCTTCAGTTCGGAAATTGCTCCGTCTCCCCTGTTTCATGCGTATAAGCTGATTAAACAGATGGAAAAACAGGGAAAAGAGAGAGACGAAATCAACCAGATGCTAAGAGAAAAATTTTCAGATAAAAAAGGTGTATGCAAGTAACATGTACCCTCTTTACCGGATGTCCCGGTAAGGAGGGTATTTTCATGGGCTATACCTATGAATCGTGAATACAGTGTCCCATAATCCGACATCATAAAGAAAGAGTTCCCTATTTCACGATATGATTCTTCGACTTTATTGAGCGTTCTTCTTGTTTTTTGCCAAATTGGGGTCTGTAACAAAATGAGTTTTTGATATGCTCCCCCTATGAGAGACAGTAAAAAAATAAAACTGTCATCATAGGGGAAGCATATCATTTAGCCCCATTCTTTTTACCTATCTTACTGTTTCTTGTGATTTCTGGATATGTGATCCATATACATCACGATAATCATTCTGAGCTTCATTGTCTTTATCATTAATACGGACGCGTTCTACCTTATGCCGGTCATTGTCCTTTCCGGAAATACGATCTACGCGGAAGCGGTCAATATTTTGCACTTTAACCAATTCAGGTCCAAACTCATCCACGGAGCGAGCCATATCACCATCAGAAGGTGCTCCATTCTGCAAGGCCCGATAAATAATTGCGGCATATTCATAACGGGTCATGGCCCGGTCGCCCTTAAATTCTCCATCCGGATATCCCTGTAAATACCCCCGTTCAGCCAATGTTTTCACGTATTGGTAAGCCCAGTGGTTTTCAGGTACATCGGGGAACATCATGCTATTGGCTGGATTGGGAACAGCTTTGACATTTTGCCCCGATTCATAAGCAGCCAGTTTTTTAGTGAGCACTTCTATTTGGGCTTTCATGGCCAGCATGTCCCTTGCCATAGAAACACGAGAGCGGGATGCATGGTTCTTTTGACCAAACTTCCAACTAACGCCTGCATTCACCATGTTTTCTCCTCCGCTGAAGGATCCACCTACGCTGAACATCGTATCCTCATTGGGCCGGTAAAATGCCCCGACAGCTACGGCATGGGCATCTTTATAATTACCGTAACCGACAGCGAAGTCCCATTTGTCATCAGGATCAAAATCCAACGGATGCAACCCTGACAGAGCCGCAGCACCGGCACCGACGCGGTTCACCTGATCTCCCAATTTACTGATCCGTGTTTCCGCCCGGTATAACTGACTCCCGTTTACGGCATCAGTACTGGTCGATGAAATATCTCCAGGAGCTACATGGGTGATCTTATTTCCGCCATTATTCAGCCCGTCTTTATTGAGGGTAATATCCTGACCGGCAGAACCATTCTGGATTGTCATCCCTCCCGTCGTTACGGTAGTGTCTCCCACGTTGACAGTACTGGCATTAACCGTCGTGATATTCCCCGTATCTGCTGTAACGGTCTTCGTCGTAACCGTATCCAGTCCTTTTAAATCTTTTGAAAGGCGCACTTTCAGGTTATCGCTGCCATCAGATACCACTCCGATATTGTCTTCCGTTGTCAGTCTGGAGGAATCCGTAATGCCCCCGACTACATTTACCTGACCATTGAGTTTTTTATTGATTACATTCCCTACATCGCCACCATATTTCATGCCGTCATTCATCGTGGCAACCGTCTGGGTATTCCCATTGTGATCTTCATAGACAATCCGGTCGATACCGCCAGTACCATTGTAACCATCGGTGCCATCTACTCCATTCGCACCTTTGACAACATGGATGTCAGCAGAAGCACCGTCCTTGCCATTGATGCCAATATGACCATCCGTACCATTGGTTCCGTCTTTACCTACAGAAGAAATGGTAACCCCATCTTTGCCATCGGCACCTTTTACCCCCATAGCTCCATTGATGCCATCAGCGCCGTCTTTGCCCTGACCGCCCACGGTAACCGTATCTGCTTTCAGATTCTTATCCAGTCCGATAACCAGGTTTCCATCTGCATCCACTACAGTCTTGATGTTGGAAGCATCGTATTCCGTATCTGCTTTTGTGCCATTTCCTTTGATTGTCATGGTGCTGTTCAGTTTTTTAGCTACAGATCCTGTATTTCCAGCAAACTTCAGTCCATCATCGAGCGTGGCAACTTCATGGGCGACTTGTGCATCATCTTCGTAGACAATCCGGGTCATACCATCGGCACCATTAATACCATCCACGCCATCCTGGCCCTTGGCCGATTTCATGGTAAGTCCATCTTTTCCGTCTTTTCCATTCATTCCGATAGAGCCATCTTTGCCATTGATGGTAACAGCTGAGCCATCTTTGCCAGCCACACCGATGGAACCGTCTTTGCCATTGATGGTAACAGCTGAGCCATCTTTGCCAGCCACACCGATGGAACCGTCTTTGCCATTGATGGTAACAGCTGAGCCATCTTTGCCAGCCACACCGATGGAACCGTCTTTGCCATTTTCGCCCTTTTCACCCAGGTTGAGATTGTCATTGACATTAACCATGTACGGATTTTCTGCTTTACCAGTGCCAGTAACGGTAGTATTTTTTCCGTCTACTAATTTAGTGGCGTTCTTGGCAATTTCATCTTTCAGCTGGCTGACATTCACCGCATCCGTTCCAGCAGTACCGGCAGCCACATTGTGAATCTGATTGCCACCATTATCCAGCCCCTTTTCTGTCAAAGAAACTGCTGAAGTCCCGGCTGCAGGATTTTTCGGAGTAATCGTAATACCGCTGGCATCAATGGCTGTCTTATTTCCGTCTTTATTCGTAATGGTCATGCCGCTTCCCTGGGTCACGGTCTGATTTCCGTCTGCGTCGGTGGTCGTCACACTGTTCACGTTTAGATCATCGTTCAGGACCACTTTCATCGTTCCGTTTTCCACTTTCGTAGAAATATTTTTTCCGTCCCCGGTAACTTCAATATCCTCTCCCAGAGACTTGTGGACGATATTCCCATCCTGATCCTTTAATCCGAACCCTTTTTCCGTTAAATCAGCAGATTGTTTCGTCAACTGACTTACGTTGACAGCATCTGTATCCGCTGTACCAGCAGCCACATTAGTAATTTTCGTGCCGTTCGCATTGATTCCTTCCTTGGTCACAGAAGGTCCGCCAGTTATGGCCACTCCCTGATTGTTTATCGTTGTATCTCCGGCTTTTACCGTCTCAGCGTTTACCGTTTTCGATGTAACACTGTTCAGGCCGGTTATATCTTTTGCCAGTTTCACGGTCATCGTATTATTGGCAGAATCAGCGACTACACCAATATTATTATCACTTAAATTGCTGCTGTCAGCACCTCCCAAAAGGGACATAACCTGATCAGAACCGCGATGGAGTACATTGACATCTGCTTCCGAAGCAGTTCCAATGGTCGAATTATCACCGGCAAACCGCAGAGGCCGCGTCATGCTGTAAAGCTGGCTTCCGTTCACAGCATCCGTACTCTTTACACTGACCAGACCAGCCGCAACGTTCTGGATGCGCCGTTCTTTCCCCTCGGATCCCACCGTTACAATACCAGCAGGCGTCTCCCCGGCATATTGATAGGTTCCGTTGCTGCTGTAAGCATCCTTCCCTTTCGTAGTGGCTCCCGATACAGTATAAGCAGAGTTACTGCCCAGATAGACGGAATTCCCCAAAGTTGCTGTTACATGGCTGCCCAAAATTTGGGTATTGGACAAATCCGTATTCTGAGTCGTGGCATCAAGGGTATTCTGGCTGCCAAGGATTTGGATATCCGTCAAATCCTTGTTTTTCTGATTTTTGGCCCGGACGGTGTTTTTTGAACCGGTAATAACGATATCAGATACATTCCCTGCATCGCCTGCTGTACTTGTATCCGGATCCCCGGTAACCATATTCTGATTGCCCGTTACAAAAATATTTTCAAAGGTTTTCGGGTTGGCAGGATTATTGGAAAGGGATTCCATTTTCAGTACGTTTTGATTCCCAACAATGCGATTGCTGTCCCCTTCCATTCGGTTTTCATTCCCAAAGATCCCCGAATTCGAAGCACTTACATCAGCAGCTGTACCTGTTGCAGCCGTACTGTTCTGGCTGCCCAAAACATAGGTATTTGCTCCCGTAACCCGGTTTTTAGTGCCGATTGCCCCAGAAGAAACACCTTCTGCCTGTGCATTTGTCCCCACTGCGAGAGCATTTTCTGCCAGTGCCTGAGCCGTATCACCCATAGCGGAAGCACTTTTGCTGTTGCTCTTGGCATCGCTGCCGATAGCGATGGCTTTGTCATCAGAAACGCCAGCAGAATAGCCAATGGCCACAGCTTTATCTACGCTGCTTCCACCATTTTTTATAGAGGAGGTTGCCAAAGTCCCTATAGCCAGAGAATGATTTCCGGCAGCCTGAGCACCAGCCCCAATTGCCGTATTATATTGATAACCGCTGATGGCTAAAGTCTGTTTCAGACTGCCCGGGTTATCCGGATTTTCATAGCCGGCTCCTACTGTGATACTGCCAAGACTCTGCGCTTCAGTATTATTTCCCAGGGCAGCACTCCTGTCCCCTAAAGCTTTGGCACTTACGCCAGCTGCCATGGAATCCTCACCCGTAGCCAGATCGTTGTCATAGTTATTCAGATTGGTAGATTTTACAGAATAGTAATGGGTCTTTGCCGTATCCACAAGTTCATTGACCTGGGCTACATTGGCTGCATCGGTCCCCAGTGTTCCTGCAGCGACATTATGGATTTTTGTTCCTTTGTTATCAGTATTCCGAAGAGTAATGCTGTCTCCATCTCCGGAAGTGACCGTATCATAATATACTCCACTTGCCGTTGCCGAAGAAACATTGGCATTGACCTGGGCTACCGTAGCGTCGATTGATTTTTTGAGCTGTGCCACCGTAACGGCATCCTGATCCAGTGCCCCATCAGCAACATTGGTGATGCGGCGCAAAGCTGATGCACTGCCGACTGAAACAGCCGTCTTAGGGGCTGTCTGCCCCGTCAGATATCCATTACCACTGATCATAGCGGCATTCGCTACGGAATCATTGCCGATGGCAACATTCCCACCAGAAGCCTGTGCTCCCTGCCCTAAAGCCACACTGGCTGCATCTGCAGCCTGGGCGTTAAACCCAACTGCCGTAGATCCATTTCCATTCGCCTGGGCCTGATAGCCTACGGCTACAGCGTCATCAGAAGCGTTTGTCTCACTGCCAAGGGCCGTAGACTGAATCCGTGATACAGCGGAATCGTTTTTATTGGCATGATAACCAATGGAGACATTTTTTCCTTCCGATGTGTTTCCGCCTGATCCGATATTTGTCCCAGCTTCAGAGCCAATGGCTACATTATGATCGCTTTTGACATCACTTCCCGCTTTATATCCAATTGCAATATTCTGTTGTCCGTCAATATTGTTGCCGGCACCGTCTCCAATGACTACATGGGATCCTTTTGCTCCTAATACGTCCCCTACCATACCTACCCCTGCGTCAGGACCAAGTACGACAGACCGGACGGCATTGGCACTGGCATCTTTACCTAAAACCACAGAAGCACTGCTGCCAGCAGCGGCTCCGTTCCCAATAGCAACGGCATCGGTCCCACTAGCTTGTGCACTCTTACCCATAGCAAGGGCATCTGCTCCAGTCGCTGCAGCCTCTGTTCCAGCTGCCATGCTGTCTACACCGGAAGCAGCTGCACTTTTGCCAAAGGCCAAAGCACCTTCTGCACCGGCCTTTGCACTGTCTCCCACTGCCACGGCACTATGACTATTTTTCGTTACACCAGCGTTATTGCCCATCGCAATTGCATGATTCGAAGCAACCGTACTGGCCTCAGTTCCAATTGCCACGCTGCTGCTGTTGAGCTGGGCATTGGTCCCATCATTATAAACTGTCGCTCCATCACCTAGTGCAATAGAGGAATTTCCCCGGGCATTGGCCGCATCACCGATAGATATGCTGGATTTTCCTCCGCCTATGACCACAGTGGAACTGTCACCGTCAGCGGTCATACCATTAAAGGAGCCGCTGATAGCTTTCCGGCCAATGGAAATACTGTTTCCAGCCGAGGAAGCAGACCGGGCATCATCGCCCAGCGCAACCGAGCCTGTACCATTCGCTTTTGCGCTGACTCCAATGGCAACAGCATCTTTTCCCGCAGCCTCAGCGTCTTCTCCTGTAGAATTAGCACGGAAGTACTTCATTCCCGGTTTCGTTTTGTCTAGTCCCAATGCAGAGTTTACATTTTTTAGCTCTGTAATATCGGCCGTATTATTGTCGATTTTTCCGCTGTTAGTTGCAATTGCCTTTTTGTTCACTGCAATATCTGTTTTATTTTGCTGGATTTCATTGGAATTCTGGCTGATTCCGGCCTTATTGTTAGCTATTGCGGTACTGTTAGCGGTAATATTGTCAGCATTTTCACTAATCTTTGTAGTGTTTCCAGCAATATCATCCTGATTCTTCTGTACAACAGCCTTTACCGTATTCAATTCTGTAGTGGTCGCCACACCATCTGCCGATATAGTAATCGTATTGGTTCCATCATCTTTCGTTACCGTAATATTAGTTCCACCATTCAACAAGTCACCGTCATGGACACTCGCAGCCTGGACACTATAGGCACTCCCAAACATCAATAACGCGGTTAATACCGTTCTAGTAAATACCCCCCCCCGATAACCGACAATCGTTCTCAACAACGATTTTGCAGATCCTTTCCCGCCATTTTTTGCCAGTTCTGAAACTACCTGGTATTGCCCTTTAGATCGATTGAATATAATCTTATAAATTCTATTCAATCTAATCACCTCCTTTTTAAATAAATATGCTTTAATAAAGTAAATTTATTTTATTTTACTTTATTATCTCATACATATGTTTTGTTTCATTTTATCATTTATATTTCTATTTCACAACATATTTCCTCATATTTTCGTAAGACTAGGATAAGTTTATTATAACAATATGCTGATATTTTTCACGTTAAAACGGTACATTATGCACTATATATTCACTTATTTTGATTTTTAGTTGCAAAAATAAATCGAACTGTATTTGATACAAAATAGCAAAAAAAGAATATCAGCGCACCATCTATGCGCTGATATTCTTTAATATTTATATATTTTTAAATTCTTTTATATTCTTATGTTTTATGAATAAATATTCTACTAAATATTATATTTCAATTAGTATCCCCAAAAAGAGATATTTTACAATATTTTGATGATGGGCACCCTTGCTCTTGGCTATGGCCTTTTTTCCTCTACCAGACGGCCCAAGGACTTCCACCCATTAAAGTGCGCCCATTCCGAGCGTACCAAAAAAGCAGACACTGAGGTCTGCTTTCATCATAGTATTCTTATAAATTCTTTACAGGTTCCGAAAAAGTTCCAAATCATCGGGAATGTACAGATTCCCCTGGTAATATTGGTGTCCTTCATCATAGTAACGCTGGCGGCGATGGGTCAGGTCCTTGTCTTCCGTGTGGTACAGAATCAAGTTCTGTACCCCCATCCGGGCCGCCGTTTCACAGGCGTCTTTGACGGTGGAATGGTGCTTTTCATAGGGATGAAAGATATGCGCTTCAGCATCGAGGCAGAAGGCTTCGTGAAGGAGCCATTTGCTGTCCCGGACATAGCCTTCTTCCCAAGGCTGATACGGTTCATCACCACAGCAGGTCAGTTTACCATCAGGGAGCTGCAGGGAAAAGCCGAATTGCTTGGCCTTCGTCGAGCGGATATCGAAAAAGGTCACGTCGTGGCCAATAAGCTGGTGTGTCTCCCCATCGGATACCGTAACGAAATGCAGGCGGTCATCGAGGAAAGCACTGTCTTTCGAGGACAGCAGGGCGTTTCCCATCGCGTGCAACAGGGAAACGACTTCCTCGTGACCGTAGATGATGGCTTCGCCATCGTAGGTCCCGCGCCGCCAGGACTGGCACATCATACGCATGAGCCAGAGGATCCCCAGAAGATGGTCCATGTGCTTGTGCGTGACAAAGACCGTCCGCATATCCCGCCAGCGCAAATGAGCCTTTTCCAGCTGCTGCAAGAGACCGTTCCCGCCGCCGCCATCGATGAGCAGGTATTGATCACCTTCATCGAGGACAAAACACGTATTATAACAATGAGTCACCGTCGCATTTCCCGTCCCTAAGATTGTCAGATTCATTATCAGCCCTCCCCGGTTATTTACTACCGTGCGTTTGCTTCGCCGCGAAAAATGGTGCCGCGGCTGGCATCTACAGTGACAATTTCACCGTTTTCCAGTGTGTCTGAGGCATGAGCTGCACCGACGACAGTCGGAATACCAAGGGTAATGGCGACGATAGCCGATTCGCTGGTGAGTCCGGCTTCTTCAGAGACGATGGCACTGGCCCGTTTCATATAGTCTGCAAAGTCAGCACAAGCCGAACGGAGGACGAGAATGCAGCCGTCGCTGAAGTTCTTTTCCAGGTCTTCTTTCGATTCAGCGATGCAGACTTTTCCAATAGCGGAATTGCGGCCGATACCGGTACCGCGGAGAAGGACGTCACCAACGACCTGTACGCGGATCATATTGGTCGAACCGGCTGTAGCAACGGGAACACCGGCTGTAAGAACGACAAGATCGCCGGCTTTGATGAGGTCGTTGTCGAGAGCTGCAAAGATGGCATTATCGACGACAGCATCGGTATCGCTGGCTTCTTTTCCGATAACAGCCTGGACGCCCCAGTTGAGCTGCAATCGACGGACAATGGCTTCATGCGGCGATACGGCTATAAGGGAGCAGTCCGGACGGAATTTAGAAATCATCTGAGCTGTGCCGCCACGTTCGGTCGAGGCGATGATAGCGGCAGCGTGGAGGTCTTTGGCAATCTTGACGACAGCCTTGCCGATGGATTCAGTCGTTGACGTCGATTCGGAACTGGCGTCTTCATATGCTTTCGGCGTGAAGTTGCTTTCCGTAAAGACAGCGACGCGGGCCATGGTTTCAACAGCTTCTACCGGATAGAGACCGCCAGCCGTTTCACCGCTGAGCATGATGGCGTCCGTACCGTCGAAGATGGCATTGGCGACGTCGCTCGTTTCGGCACGGGTCGGACGCGGGTAATTGCACATAGATTCCAGCATCTGCGTAGCCGTAATGACCGGCTTGCCCGCAGTCTGGCATTTGTGGATGAGGACTTTCTGGAGCATCGGCACTTCTTCAGCAGGTACTTCGACGCCGAGGTCACCGCGGGCAACCATGATACCGTCGCTCATCTTGATGATGTCGTCGATGTTGTTGACAGCTGTCTGACATTCGATTTTAGAGACAATCTTCATATGACTGCCGTGTTTCTCCAAAATCTTGCGAATCGTCAGGACATCTTTGCCGCGCTGGATGAAGGAAGCTGCGATCCAGTCCATGTTCATACGGCAGCCGAATTCTATATCGTCGGCATCG
Organism: Caecibacter massiliensis; assembly: GCA_900095875.1. GTDB lineage: Bacteria > Bacillota > Negativicutes > Veillonellales > Megasphaeraceae > Megasphaera > Megasphaera hexanoica. The sequence goes on from LT608311.1 coordinate 525,401, forward strand.
CTTTCGGAAACAGCTGGCAAATTAATAGCAATGCCCGGTACGGCAACGCGTTTGTGATTACTCATCTTGCCGCTGTTGAGAATCTTCGTATGGATGTCTTCGCCTTCGACGCTGACAACTTCTAAGTTGACTAAACCGTCTGATAAGAGAATGTGGTCGCCGGCTTTGACGTCCCGCGGTAATTCTTTATAGTTCATGGAGGCAATGGTTTCATCGCCATCTACATCTCGGGCCGTCAAGATAAAGTCATTGCCGGCTTCCATCATGATCGAACCATTCTTAAATTTGCCCAGGCGGATTTCCGGGCCTTTCGTATCGAGGAGCAATGCAACCGGGATGCCTAGTTTCCGGGAGGCAGCGCGGACCATGTCGATGCGCTGTTTATGTTCTGCATGAGAACCATGGGAGAAATTAAAACGGGCAACGTTCATACCGGCTTGAATCATCTTTTCGATAATTTCCGGAGTATTGGAACTTGGGCCTAAGGTGCAGACAATCTTTGTTTTTTTCAGCATATATATTATATTCTCCTTGAATTTATACAATTAGGACATCTTAAGTCAGCCGACAGCACGGATAAGGTTAAAGACCTGCTGCGCTGTGTTGGTCATATTGCGCAGGGCCGTTTCCTTATTCATGGCTTCTTCCAGCGGCATGGCTTTATCGACGATAGAAAAGAAAGCATCGATACCCTGCCGGTTACATTCGACTGCATCAGCCGTCGTGCATCCTGCCAGAGCGATGACTTTGGCGCCGTACTGTTTGGCCAGTTTCGCTACGCCGATGGGGGCCTTACCCATGGCCGTCTGGGCATCGAGGCGTCCTTCGCCAGTGATGACATAATCGGCATCTTTGACAGCATCGGCCAGGCGGATGGAATCGAGGACAATCTGGATTCCTGAACGCAGACGTCCGTGCAGATACGCCAGGAAAGCAAAGCCCATGCCACCAGCCGCGCCGGCACCGGCGGTCTGGCTGAAATCATGGCCGGTATACATCTGGGTTACGGCGGCAAAGGACCGGCTGGCATCGTCCAGTACTTTGACATCCTGTGGCGACGCACCTTTCTGAGGCCCGAAGATATAGGCAGCGCCCCAATTCCCGAATAACGGATTGGTCACATCACAGGCAACGTCGAACGTGCAGTCTTTCAGTGCCGGCAGGATCCGGGAATCATCGACAGAGGCAATGCGCCCTACTTCCTGTCCGCCTGTGCCGACCGGCTTTCCCTGATCATCGCAGAAAATATAACCCAGAGCCTGGAGCATGCCGACACCGCAATCACTGGTCGAGCTGCCGCCCAGACCGATAATGAAGTGGCGTATGCCGGCTTCCATGGCCTGCGCCATGACCTGGCCGACACCATACGTCGTCGTGTGCAGGGGGTTGCGCTGTTCTGCCGGCACCAATCCCAGTCCGGCTGCACCGGCCATTTCAATGACGGCCGCTTCCATTCCCGGCAGGTAACCATACGGGCAGGACACAACTTCCCCTAAAGGTCCCTGGATACCGACATAGCGGAGCTGTCCGCCCAGTCCATCGACGAGGGCTTCAACGGTTCCTTCCCCGCCGTCAGCCAGGGGCTTGACGATGACCTGGACGGGATGACCGCCATAAGCTTTGCGGATACCGGCTTCAATGGCCCGGCCAGCTTCAACAGAAGTCAGACTATTTTTCAAGGAATCAATGGCTACGACGACTTTCATGATACTCTCTCCTCTATGTGCGAACTCGTAAGACTGTATTTCTCTATGCCTACAGTGTAGCAAAAAGAGGATAATCTTCCTATGTTATAAAGCACAAAAATATATCGTATTTTTGTGCTTAAAGCCATGGAAGGGTAGCAATGTAAAGCGTCACGGCATCGTGGAATACCCGCGGATTGAGCCCCGTCGCCTCACCAATCCGTTTCAGCCGGTATTGCAGAGTATTTTTATGGATACAGAGAATCCGCGCCGTCTCCTGTATGGATAAATTCTGTTGGTAATAGACCTGTAGCAGATGAATATCTCGTTCTGTCAAATGCTGACAAATGTCCTTCTGATAGCGGCGGCGTATCGGGCCATCCAGGCTTTGCAGCAAGAAAGCTAACTTCATCTCGTCGGCATGAACGCAGAAAATCTGTCGGTCCTCTGCCGACTGCAAGGCCATTTTGGCAAAACGGTACGATTCGTGGATACGGTGAAATGATTCTTCTGTCCCGATTCCTGCAAAAATGCCCGGGTAGAACCATTCTTTCCAGCGTGGCAGTTTCCGGTCCCAATCCGGATAGACCTTGCTGGGAATGAGCACGACAACGGTACTGGGATAAATATACGTGTATAAGGTTATCCCCAGGCTTTGGCAATCCTCTGCCATCTTCTGGCGGAAATCCCCGGCCCGGCGTGTACCTTCATGCCAGCGGAACACCACTGCGACATACTGGCTGCCCGCCAATGCCGGCTGGTCTTCAGCCAGCTGCTGCACCATGTCTTCGTCATGATAAATCAGAGCCATGACCTGACGGCTGCGGTGTTCTTCTTCGCTGAACACCTCCTGGCTCAGCCGGTATTCCTTGAGAAATACCTCGCATATTTTCGTCAGCAAAAAACCATACTGGCCGACAACAGTTGGTTCTCCCGTAATCCCGACTACACCCAGTACCAGTCCATCCATGATGATCGGATAATTGACGCCCTTACTGACACCATCTGTCGGCCGGTCATCCTGTACGGTCTGGACCTGACCGGTCCGGGCGGCGGCGTGGCCGGCCTTGTGATACGTCCCAATGCGCTTGTCATCGGTACTGGCCATAATCTGCCCATGACAGTCAATAAAATTGACGTCCCAGCCGACGACTACCTTGGCTGAATCGACAATCTGCTGGGCTAATTCATCGGTAATGCGTACTTTCACACTAATACCTCTTTTCCTTCATGAAAAACATCTCACGACAAGGCCACATCCAGGGCCATCATCAGTGTGAATCCCAGGGCAAAGGACAGGACGCCCATATGGGAATGTTCGCCAGCCGACATTTCCGGAATGAGTTCTTCGACGACGACGTAGCACATGGCCCCGGCGGCCAGACTGAGGAGATAAGGCAGGACCGGAACGATGAAGGCCGTCAGTGCGATGGTCAGGGCCGCTCCGATGGGTTCTACGATGCCCGATAAGACGCCTCCGAGAAAGGCTTTATGCCTGCCCACACCGGCGGCCTTGAGCGGCATGGAGATAATAGCCCCTTCGGGCAGGTTTTGCAAAGCGATGCCCAGCGACAAGGCCAATGCCCCGGCAGTACTGATACCCGTCTGACCGGCCAGGAGACCCGCATAGACGACACCGACAGCCATGCCCTCGGGGATATTGTGTAACGCCACGGCCAAAACGAGCATCGTCGTCCGCTGCAAATGGCTGTGTGGCCCTTCAGCCTCCTCGCTGTACATGTGCAGATGCGGTACCAGCCGGTCCAGGGTCAGGAGCAGGAAGATGCCCAGCCAGAACCCGGCCACAGCCGGCACGAAAGCGAATTTCCCCAACGGCGCCGATTCTTCCATGGCCGGAATCAGGAGACTCCAGATTGAAGCAGCGATCATGACACCCGACGCAAAGCCCGTCAGCCCCCTTTGGACCTGGCGGTCCAATTCCTGCTTCATGGCATAGACGCAGGCCGCTCCCAAAGACGTTCCGACAAAGGGAATAAGAATCCCTATGACAGCATTTTCCATAACAACATCCCCTTTCGTATATATCATGATTTGATATTCACTATTGTTATAATCTCATTATATACAAAAAAGAACTGCCCCCGCAAGACAGCTCTTTTCATAGTTCATCAAAATAGTGTTATCGGATGATGGTAATCCGGTCGGTTGTCCTCTGGGGCGTCCGCTGGTAGGAAATGTCCGGGATTCCCAGCGCCATCAGGAAGCTCAGTTTGCATCCCTGGGGGATCTGGAACTGCGCTTCGATTTCAGGAAATGTCCGGGCCAGTGCTACGGCAATGCCGTCCCAGACCGTGCCCAGTCCCAGGCTGGCGGCATAGAGTTCCAGGTACGATAAGGCAATGACCGGATCGACGGTCTGGCAGACCGATGCCGCCGTTTTTGTATCGACAGAAGCGACAACTAAGGCCGGAGCTCCCCGGTACACCAGATCCTTCCCTGCCCGCTTGCTGGCTTCTGCCATTTCTTTTATGATAAAAAGAGGCGAATCGGCACGAACAGTATTCAGGCAATCGTATGTAATCTTCCGGATTTTATCCATTTTTTTGCGCGTCGCTACCAGAGAAAAACGAACAGATGGCGCGTTGACCCCTGTCGGCGCATACGCCAGCATTTCCGTAAGTTTGTCCAGCTGTTCCTGTGACAAATCTTCTTTTTTATAAGCCCGGGTGCTACGCCGCGATTTTATCAGCTTCAGCAACTCTTCATGATTCCCATAGGATACAGTACCACATTGTTCCGGTTGCAGTCCGCCAAAGGACAAGGCACCTTTTGGGCAGACGAGCATACAATGCTGGCAGGCCAGACACCGCTGTTCTCCTTCTGGCAGATAGCGGGGAATCTTTTCTTCGTCAAATTCCAGACAAGCGGCTACGCAGTCCCGGATACACAAGCCACAATGGATACATGCTTCTTTTTCTACCGTAATCGTACGCTGAATCATGTATATTCTACTCCTCTCTTCTGCTAGCAACAGCAACCATTATCCCCGGCGTTATCTGCCACGGGAGTAACGCCAAAGGGACCGAAATGGACCGACCGGTCACCGTAGACGGTAAAGGCCGGAGCGTACCGCGTTTCTGAAAGCATGGAGGCCAGATTGCCACTGACCAGCATGGGTTTTCCCGTCACGAAATGATTGTTCATATCGAAATCAAAGGCATGAGGATGTCCGGGGATCGTACCGCGGTACACCGCTGCCTGACCATAATCCTCGCATGCATCTTCCAAATCAGTCAGTTTGAATACCCGCACCGTCCGTTCCGAAAAATGGGCAAAGCCGACTTTTTCTTCAATCGCTTCATTTCCCAGGTCAAAATTGCGGATAGACATGTAGACGAAATCCATGAATCCCGCTTTATTCAGCATGCGTCGGAAATCTTCAAAATACATGGCGCCGCTGATGCATTCACCGTGCAGTACCGGGTCGGCATAGAGTTCATCGGGAATGCGGCGGTCTGTAAAGACATCGGAAAAGTACAGTTCACCACCCGGTTTGAGGACACGCCAGATTTCATTGAATACATTCTGTTTGTACGGTGACAAATTAATGACGCAGTTGGAAATGACCACATCGATGGAATTATCGGCAATTCCCAGAGATTTCAAATCTTCAATGTATCCCTTTTTAAATTCCACATTCGAGGTCTTATACCCAAAGCGCTTATACTGCTCTTCTTCATGGCGCAGGGCAATATCGAGCTGTTCCTGGGTCATATCGACGCCGATGACATGGCCTTTTTCGCCGACCAGTTTGCTGGCTACGTAAACGTCGCGGCCAGTGCCGCATCCCAGATCCAGTACGGTCATGCCCTCCAGCAGGGGAGGAATCGGTGACCCACAGCCATAATAGTGAGTCACGATTTCATCATCAATGAGGCTGAGCGCTTCCCGTACTTCTTTGGGCAGTCCCGTGGAAGAACAGCAGCAGGCTTTCGTTTTGAGGTCTTTCGTTCCATCCAGCACCTTACCATAATATTCTTTGACTTGTTCTACGATTTCATTCATAGTATATTCCTCCTATCAGCATTCATCACAAGGTGTCTGCCCTTCCCGCTTTTCCCGTTGGACGAGTTCCTGAAAAAACGAAGCCAGACAACGGATACATTCTTCATCGAGAGCATAATAATGCCAGCGGCCTTGTTTGCGGTCCCGGACCAGATGACAGTCACAGAGGACATGCATATGATGGGACAGCGTCGGCTGGGTAATCTCAAAGCGTTCCAGAATATGGCAGGCACACTGTTCCCCATCAGCCAGCATGGCAATGATCTGCAGCCTGACAGGACTACTGAGAGCTTTATTGATGTTTGCAATCTCCATCATATCCATAAAACCGCCTCCATTACATAGATATTTATCTATGTAATGGATTATATCATTTATATAGATACCCGTCAATGTTTGATGATGTCATATTAGTTATACCGAAACAAGGGTATAAGTCTCTATCCCTCATACCCCTGTTCACCATTTCTCATGTCAGGGGAAATAATTTTGAAATATATCCTTGACAAGTGCTGTCAAATTCAGTAAAATTAAAAGGTCAGCGGGACGTGGCGCAGCTTGGTAGCGCGCTTCCTTGGGGTGGAAGAGGTCGCGAGTTCAAATCTCGCCGTTCCGACCACTGATTTATAGAAATCTCCAGACTTTCGGGTCTGGAGATTTTTTTGTTTTTTTACGAGGATATACCTGTCATGCCAGGCCGACCTGATAGATGCAGTCCAAAGGGATTTTCTGCCCTTCCCTGGTAATCAGACACCGTTTGATACGGTCCAGTTTCTTGCACTGCACGATGGCCGTACGCCATGTACCGCCGTGTTTTCGTAAATTCTTTTGAAAATACGTGATGCGCAGACGAGAATGTTCCAATCCCCGTCTGCATACATCCTGCCAGATTTGGTCCAGTTCCTGCCGCTGTTCTTCAGAGAATTCCGGTTTATCTTCCGTATATCGCGATGCCTCCGCTACCTCCTTTTCATACCCTTCCAATGCAGAAAAGGGAGCAAACTGGGCTGCCCGCGCCTGTCGGGACATGTGGCGATGACAGCGCACTCCCTCATATGAGTAGCTCCATAATTCGTCTTCTTCACTCACGCACGATGCCCTCCTATCTGTTCATTCCGTTCCTTTGTCGTCGCTCCTTCTTCCAGATTCCGTCCTTTGATGATGGCATTTTTCCCGAATCGTTTCTGGATATGCAAAATCGCATGCTGCTGCCGCCGTTCCCGCTCCGATTCTTCTCTGGTCATCCCCGATGGACTATCAAACAGCGTATCCATTTCATACAACACACCCCGTTCATCCCTGACATGTTCAGCCGTCAAACAAACGCGCCGGACCCATAATCGAGGTTCGATAATCCGGTCATACAAACGTACGGCTCCTTCAGTAATCAGTCTGGTCGAAGTGGTTTGTACTCCCAGATGTATCGTACCATGGGCATGTTTGGGTACAACTCTTCCATAGGAATCATGGACAATATCCCCCGTATAGGCCCTATCCTGTTTTAGGCTGATCCGGTCATAGCCAATAGTCAGGACCAGCATCTCTGTCACCAGCCCCTTGTCTACCAGTTCCAGCGACAGGGCTTCGGCCATTTCCCAAACAATAAGGCGGGCTTTCTCCGTATCATACGGATGATGCAGTACCTGTCCCGAACCCACACTATGTTTCTGGGGACGCCATCGTTTGATGTCCTCTATCGTACAAGGCTCGTATCCCCAGCTGTGATCAATGAGAAGCTCTGCCTGAATGCCAAACAGTTTATAAAGAAATGCTTCCTCTTTTCGGGAAATCCGGGCAATGTCTTTCATCGTATATAGTCCGTTTTCTTCCAGCTTCTGCGCAATTCCCCGGCCGATACGCCAGAAATCTGTCAGAGGCCGGTGCTGCCACAAAAGCTGCCGGTATGAAATTTCATCGAGACTGGCAATGCGCATTCCATGGGAATCACCGGGCAGATGCTTAGCCATGATATCCATCGCCACCTTAGCCAGGTAGAGATTGTTTCCGATTCCTACCGTCGCCGTAATTCCCGTCTCCTGCAGTACATCCTGTACCATGCGTTCTGCCAGCTCCCGGGCCGTCATGCCATACAAGCTCAGATACGCCGTCACATCCATCAATACTTCGTCAATAGAATATACATGGATATCTTCCGGTGCCACATAGCGAAGATACATACCATAAATTTTCGTACTGTACTGCAAATATAACGCCATCCGCGGCCGGGCAATGTGATATACCAGGCCTACATCGGGATGGGCCCGCACATCCCGGTCATCATACGATACCGTCGTAAACCCTCTTCCCAACTTTACCTTTCGCCGGACATTGATGTCCTGAACAGCCCGTATGACCTCAAAAAGCCGCGGCCTACTGGGAATGCCCCAGCTCTTCAAAGCCGGCGACACGGCAAGGCAGATGGTCTTATCGGTACGGCTCTGATCCGCTACCACCAGATACGTCGTCAGGGGATCCAGCCCTCTCTCCCGGCATTCAACAGAAGCATAAAAAGATTTCAAATCTATGGCAACATAGGTCCGTCCCATTGTTTCGCCCCCTTGTGTAAGAACATTTGTTCTGTTTTATTATATCATATGCGAACAAACGTTTCAATATACCTATGAACGTCCCGTTTAACTCTAAAGAAAAAACCGCAGCGTGAAACAAAATTGCTTCACACTGCGGTTTTTTCTTAGTGGTATAATGCATAGTTTATAGTAATACAGATTACTGTATTCTATCATGAGGAACTTATGATTCTGCTGGTTTAGGTTCCTCTTTTTTCAAGGGAATTTGTGGACAACCATATTTTTTTGCCCACCAGCTGGTGATAAAGGGAATGCAAATAGCTGTAAGTACAGTAGATGCTGCTACCTGCGTCGTTGCAATGGCTACATAAGGGGCCCAGGTCGGGTCAACAGCTGCTACCATAGCAGGAACGGCAATAGCATTGCCTGCCGTCGTCGTAACAGCCCAGCCAGCATACCCGGGACGACGGTTGATCATGCGGTCGCAGAAGACGACGAACGGGCCGCTGATGCAGATGGTAATGATACCGAGAAGAATACCAGATGCACCGCCTGTTACGATAGCCGAGATATTGATACCGGCACCGAGGCAGATACCGACGAAAGGAATCAGCATAGTAACGCCAGGAGCCAGGAATTCGGTCATCTTCTTATCGAGGTTGCCAAGGATCATACCGAAGATGATAGGTCCTAAAACAGCAATCAGAGCGATAAACGGAACGTTGGCCATGCCAGAAGCGCCGAGAGCTACCAGCGTCAGGAACGGGCCATCATTGATAGACAGAAGGCTCATAGAGGTCTGGTCTACTTCATCACCATAGGTGCACATGAGAGCCAGATAGAGGGAACCATTACTATTCGTAACGGCACTGATGATAGCCAGTGTCGTCAGACCGAGGATACCATCCATACCAAATACTTTACCAACAAAAATGCCAATGGCAGCACCAATGAGGAATTTAGAAATCAATAACGTCCCGCCACGGCGCACAACGGCAAATAATTCGGTGACACGGAGCTGGGCACCCATGCAGACCAGCTGGGCACCGATGATGCCAGCCGTACCAGCTGTGGTAAATACGGCCTGGGTAAAGCCGCCGATTTTAAATAAATCCGGGAAAAAAGTATTAATAAAAGCCGAAATCAGCATGGGAACAACCATCATGCCGGCAGGCACTTTATTTAAGAAATCCTTAATCATAGCTATTCTCCTCTAATGAATTCATCATATCCAGTATGAAGGGCCTGTTGGACAGGCCCTTCTCTACTTCATTCTGCCTGATTTAATAGTGATATCAGACGTAGTTGCAGACACGGGCAATAGCCATTTCCGTATAGCCCAGAGATTCTGCTTTAGACTGCTTGCCGTTGACGACTTCCATGGTCATAGCCAGGAGTTCATCACCCTGTTCACCCATGGTCTTTTTGCCATAGATAACCGGGCTGGCATCGTAGTCGATATTATCTTCCATGCTCTGGAACGTCAGTTTATTGCCCGTGATTTTGATGACCGGTACGATTGGATTGCCTGTCGGTGTGCCACGGCCTGTAGAGAATACGACTACCTGGCAGCCGCCAGCTACCATGCCGGCTACAGAAGACGGATCGTTCCCCGGAGTATCCATGATGACCAGGCCTGTCGTATCGACCTGTTTGCCGTAGTCATATACAGCCTGAATCGTGCGATGGCCACCTTTATGGATGCAGCCCAGCGATTTTTCTTCCAGCGTCGTCAGACCACCGGCTTTATTGCCCGGGCTCGGATTGCCTTCGCGGACTTCTTCGCCGACGAGCTGCAGGGCATGTTCATAACGGTGTACGATACCGAGGATCTGTTCTTTTACTTTTTCATCTTTACCACGGCGGGCAAGGATATGTTCAGCACCGATGAATTCCGTCGTTTCGCTCAGGATAGACGTAGCACCGAGGTCAACGAGACGGTCGCTCAGTTCGCCGATAGTCGGATTGGCAGCCAGGCCCGATGTCGGGTCGGAACCGCCGCATTCGGTACCGACGATGAGTTTGCTCATGTCGCATTCTTCACGGCGCAGCATGCTGGCTTCCTGTACCATTTCCTTGGCATAGCGGACCGCTTTGTCGATAGCTTTCAGCGTACCGCCTTCTTCCTGGATAATGACCTGTTTGAGCGGCTTGTTCGTCCGTTCCTGGATAGCTTTGACTACCAGGTCCATCTGACAGTTTTCGCAGCCCAGAGAAACGACGACCGTACCATAGACGTTCGGGTTGGCAGCATAGCCGGCTTCTACGTCCATCGTAAACTGCTGATCAGGCGGTACCTGGGAACAGCCGTTCTGATTGTTGAAGGTAACGGCGCCATTAACCTGGGAAGCGATAATCCGGGTCGTATCAGAAGCACAGACACTGGCCGGCAGAATTAATACATAGTTACGGATACCTACGCGTCCATCCGGACGTTTATAACCCCAAAATTTCATTATGATTTCCTCCTCTTAGCCCAAATTTTCACGAACGGCTTTGACATTGTGTTCGTGTACATGTTCGCCTTGTTTGATATCCCGTGCAGCATGGCCGATATGTTCACCATACTTAACAACTGGTTCATCAGCAGGGATATCCTTGATAGCGATTTTGTGATAAATCTGGATGTCTTCTACAGCAGTAAAAGAAACGGTCTTCTTGTTTTTGTCCACATAAGAAACCGTATCCCCTTTCTTTACCGGTTCGATGACGACAGCAACGTTGTCTTTTTCATCGATAATCATTGCATTAATCATAACAGTACTCCTCCTTTAGTGTATCTTGCGCATTCACAATGCAATCGATAATTTATATGAAATATTCATACCAACTATATCTATGTGAAAAAATACGCATTTTATCGCATTGGCAAGTATGTCATGCTATTAGGTAATGGTTCAAAGAGACATCTATGAAACAAACAAACCGTTGCATAAAACATGTAACGGTTTATTTATCGATTATCTTTCAATCATATTTTTTCTTTTTGCCGGAATCTCCATAATGTTGAGCGGCTGATGCCTAATATAGAAGCAATCTGGCTATACGTCTTCCCTTCCTTCGATAATTTTCTTATCTTATTCAGTGTGATATGCTCTTCACTCGCCTCTTTATCCGGCACGACATCTAATACTCCTTGTACATTTTGTAACGTAATAGTATATCCATCAGAAAGCAGTACCATCCGTTCAATCGTATTCATCAACTGCCTGACATTACCCGGCCATTCCTGACTATTTAAAAACCGCAGAACTTCCGGAGCAAAGGATTTCTCTGTTTTGTATTTTTGATTCAGACTAGCAAGGAATACACGGGACAACAAAGGAATGTCACCGGTTCGTTCCCGTAATGCCGGCATTCGTATGCGAAGTACATCCAGGCGATAAAATAAATCAAGGCGGAATTTCTTTTCTTCCACAGCCTGTTCCAGTTTCTGATTCGTAGCCGCAATGATCCGGACATCAACAGGAATGACTTTGCTGCCACCTACACGCATGACAGCCTTTTCCTGAAGGACCCGGAGCAGCCGGTTTTGCAAAACGTAGGGCATGTCCCCGATTTCATCCAGAAACAGTGTCCCCCCATCAGCCAGTTCAAAAACACCGGCTTTCCCACCTTTTCTTGCACCGGTAAATGTCCCTTCTTCGTATCCAAATATTTCACTTTCTAGTAAACTTTCCGTAAAAGCACCACAATTGATAGCTACAAAGGGTCCGTGACGGCGGTCGCTCAAATTATGGATAGCTTGGGCCAGCATCTCTTTGCCTGTACCTGATTCTCCCGTGATTAGAACGGTCGAACGAGTGCCTGCATATTTCAATGCTTCTCTTTTGACTTTTCTGACCGCCAGAGACCGGCCTACGATATCATCTAATGTATACCGGGCCACCAATCCCTTTTCTTGTAATTTTTTCCGCATGGACCGGGCATATGACTGCAGTTCTTCCGTTTCCTGTATAAAGGCTGTAGCCCCGGTAATTCGGTATTTGTCCAGAATGGTATGCCAACGGAGTGCATAAGTACGGTTTCCTATACTCAGTACTTCACCCATGTCGGGAATTTTCCCTTTTAATACATCCTTTATTTGAGATGCAACAAAAATATGTCTGATTTGTTCTTCCAGATTCTCCGTACCAAATTGCAAAAGTTGTGGAAACATAGAGAGAAAAGTCGTATTCCATTTTTTTACATGGCAATGCTTATCAAATACGACGATACCTATATAAGCATGATCGACGATATCATTAATGATTTTTAAATTTTCCTGCTCTTTCCGCCTTACTATAATAGCTGTTTCCGCTTCACGGATTGCTTTCAGGACCGTATCCTTTCCTGATTCCAGAAAGACAGAGGATATGCCATACTTTTTCGCATAATCCTGTACATGGGCACCGCCAATCAATATATCTACACCACATTCTTTCGCCTCCTGTACAAATTGTTCAATCCGATATTCTTCCCCGTAATCGACAAATTGAAAATAGGGTATTTTATTGACACCCAGCACTTCAGCCATTGCCTGGTATTGATAAATGACATTGCTATAACTGATGAACCCAATATGTTTATCTTCACCGATACGGCGTACTGTTTTTAATATATCCAACGCGTCGATTTGAATGGCAATAACCGGAACACGGGTATATACCTGTGATAATAAATACGCTGTTCCTCCACGGCTGATGATAGCATCCACACCCCGTTCAATGACGCTTTTAGCATTGCGGACACCATTTTCCATATCTCCGTTTACGATGATAATTTTTCCCTGCAGTTCGTGTTTTAGTTCTTCCACCAGCTCATGTACTGTATGAGAAATATGCTCATTAGGCGCAACGACACATACTTTATAGTCCATATTCAGTTCCTTTCTGATTGATTACCGGCATACTTCACTTTTTCTTGCGCCTGTATCTCCATAAAGTAGAGCGGCTGACCCCCAGGAGTTCCGCTATTTCTGCATAGCTCTTACCTTCGCTGAGCAGACCTCCTATTTGCTCTGTATCAATTTTTTTAGACGCTCCTTTTTCTGGATTATGTCCCAGTTCCAACGCTTCTGCCGCATCATTCATAGTGATGATTCTGCCTTCAGATAATAACACCATTCTCTCTACTATATTATTTAATTGCCGTATATTCCCCGGCCATGGAAGGGTCGTTAAATAATGCAGCACATCTTTGTCAAATTCTTTGTTCCGGCCATACTCTTTATTGAGATTAGCCAGGAAAATCCGGGCCAGTAATGAAATATCTCCATCCCGTTCCCGCAATGCCGGTACGCGGATACGCAGCACATCCAGACGATAGTACAGATCCAGGCGGAACTTCTTTTCTTCAATAGCCTTTTCCAGCTCCTGATTGGTAGCTGCAATAATCCGGACATTAACAGGAATCACTTTGCTGCCACCTACACGCATGACAGCCTTTTCCTGAAGAACACGGAGCAGGCGGTTTTGCAAAATATAAGGCATGTCCCCGATTTCGTCCAGAAACAGTGTCCCCCCATCAGCTAATTCAAAAACACCGGCTTTACCGCCTTTTTGGGCACCGGTAAATGTACCTTCTTCATACCCAAACAATTCACTCTCTAACAGGCTTTCCGTAAAAGCTCCACAGTTGATGGCCACAAAAGGTCCTTTACTGCACTGACTCAGATTATGAATCGCCTGGGCAATCATTTCTTTCCCTGTTCCCGATTCACCGGTAATCAAAACGTTGGAATGGGTACCGGCATATTTTAAAATCTCTCTTTTGACCTGCCGGATGGCCAGAGATTTTCCAATCATATCATCCAGTGTATAATAGGCAATCAATCCTTCCCCATGCTGCTTTTTGCGGATAGACTGCGCGTAAGATTGCACCTGCTCCACTGGCTGGACGAAGGCAATGGCCCGCACCAGCTGGGCCCCTTCCCAGACGGGCTGCCAGGTGACAGCATAATCCCGTTCTTCTGTACGGAGAATTTCCCCACCACCAGGGACAGAGCCATCTAAAACCTTTTGCAGGCGGCTGGAAGAAAAAATGAGGGGGATCCGGACTTTCCAGTCTGTCCCGGATTCGCCGGCGAACATGGATGCAAAAGCAGGATTCCACTTCTGTAACCTCCCCCGGCTGTCAAAAACAGCCGTACCAGTAAACGTATAGTCTACTATATTGGAAATCAGCTTAAATTCATCACGGTCCTGACAGCGAACCAATATGGTAGACGCTGCTTCCCGTATAGCACGTAAAATAGCCCCCTTACCGGATTCTAAAAAGACAAAACGCAAATTATATTTCTTTGCATATTCCCGTACATGAATACTCCCTATAAGTACTTCTATTCCTTGTTTCCATGCATCCCGGACATATTGTTCAATAACTGTATCTTCATCTCCCAAATGAAACAAACGGAAAAAGGTGATTTTGTGAACTCCCATCAATTCGGCCAATGCCTGATATTGATAAATCACTTCGCTATAGCTAATAAAGCCGATTTTTGTGCCATCGGGAATGCCCTGTATCGCTTTTAATATGTCCGTCGCTTCTATCTGGATAGCTATAACCGGCATCTGAGAATACGCTCTGGTCAATGCTATAGCCGTACCGCCCCGGCTGATAATGGCATCGATTCCCTTCTCCACATAGGGCTTCACATGACTAACAGCTGTTTTTACATTCCCATCGATGATAATCACGTTACAACGCAAATCATCCCCCAATTCCTGAACAACCTGCTCTGTCGTACGGGAAATACTGGGATCGGGAGAAACGAGACAAATATTATATTTCTTGGAATTACTCTTTTCTGATACCACCGTAAAATGTGTCACCCCTTGCTTTTTTGATACGTATCATGTTTCACTGAAACAAAATTTCGTCAAAATTCAAGTGATTATACACTAAAGGTGCGTATCTATCAATAATATTTGCATTGGTCACTTTGATGCCCGTATGTATCCCAATTAAAATTAAACTATATCCCGAAAAAAAAGCACTTCCCTCAACAGGAAATGCTTTTATTACAATAAATTTTTCTATTGTTACATCTCATCTACGAGCAGTTGTACGATGAGATTGGCTTCGTGGGCTGCGCAGATGGCGACACGGGGAGCCATGAGGCCCCTTCCGGGCCGGGCATTGCGGGCCTGGTCGCCACAGATATAAAAGTGGCTGGTAATTTTTTTCGTCTGTATATCGTTGCTGTCTCCATAGCCTGCCATTCCCGATGCAGAAACGATGTATTTGTCCGGGCATTGTTCCAATATGGTGTAGACCAGCATGGTCTTGGCATCAGGATTGTCAAAGGCTTCGCAGATGATCCAGTCATCCTGTAGAAGGCGGGGAGCGTTTTCTTCGGTGAGACGCACGCAGTCCGTCCGGACATCGATGAACGGGTTGATATCCCGTATCTGCCTTTCCAGGGCATCGGTCTTATAGGCTCCCAAATCACGGATCATATAGGACTGGCGGTTCAGGTTGCTGGCATCGACGGTATCGAAATCGAGCAGATGGAGATGGCCGACACCAGTACGGGCCAGATAAATGGCAGCATTGGAACCAAGGCCTCCCAGGCCGCATATTGCGACATGTCCGGCATGTACTTTGTGATGGACCCGGGGCGTATGCCGGGAGCACATCATGGCTTCCAGCGCGTCCCGGGGTGGCAGCCGGTCTTTGGGAATAAAATAAATCTCATCGCCTTCATGGAGGGGAAGATCATCACTGGTAGCAAATCCATTGACAATCGTAATTTCCCGTCCCGACCCGCGGGCCGCTTTCAGGGCTGACAAACTCGTTTCTTCACAGGTATCAGGTTTTCCATTGAGTATAATATGCATCGAATACACCTCACAGATAAATCAAAAACGCACGACGTCTGACACCCTAGGTGGTGTCCCCGTCGTGCGTTATATCACGTTTAGTGTATCGTATCAGTTCTTTCCTGTCAATTCCTGTTTCCAGGTTCTCCTGATAACGTTTTTTTCAGAAACTTATCGTATCATGAACGTACGTTTAGCATCGGTACTAAAAAGAGCTGTCATTTGACAGCTCTTTTTGCCTGTGCGCCTTCTTTCAGACGTTTGAGTTCCTGTTGTTGTTCTTCCGGCAGCGACACGCCACAGCAGCCGCCTGTCGTATTATTGGCATAACCTTTAAATACTTCCGATGCTATATGTCTGATTTTCTTTACCGATTCTACTACCATAAGGGCGCCTCCTTCTGCACAATATATAATCAAGGAATGAGTTTTTTCTTTACACCCTTAGTATATCATAAAATTAAAATTTAGAAAATACCTACTAACGGAAAATTTTTATTAATTACTATTTTGTATAGGGGCAGGTTCAGCAGAACCTTCGTCGGAATCAGACAAGCGGTGGATCAGCGCATCTACAGCCTGTTCATAGCCTTTATAGTGACGACGCCGCTTATCAGGCAGGGATTCGTATTCCTCCTTCAGATTATATACCGATTGTCCATACAGGTCCGGTACAGGACGAAAGCGGCTGAAAATGGTCATGCCCTGCATGACTTCAGCACCTACGATAGTTCCATCGCCACTGCAGGCAAGGAGAACGATGCATCCCGGACCGAAACGGCCTTTTCTGCCGCCTATCCCTACATTCCCCCGCTGGCGCAGACGCCGGACTGCCGCCTGATATTGGCGTACCTGCAGCCTGGCACCCAGAACCTGAAGCACCATGAGGGCAAAGAGAATAGCAAAGAAGAGTTCCAGTTTCATGGCATCAATCGTCAAGGACGCGGAGGTCCAGCCGGTCAAAGCCTGCCAGCAAGGGACGTATCTGATTGGCAATCATGCGACAGCCACCCACATCCCTGCTTTCTACGTTGAGAGGCATATTGGGATCATGGAGAGACATGCGCAGCAGGGCCCAGCCATTGGGAAACAGGAGTCGTACGCCTTCATAAGACGGGCTGGCAATGCCAATCCCGGCTGCAGCCGCCCGCTTTTCAACGGTTTCCAGAACTTGTTTTCCATAGTCTCCTGCCTTTTCGCCAGAAATTTTAAGGCGGTATTCCTTGCTTTCTGCCGGTTCTCCCAACTCTTTGATAAGACTGCCCAGACTGCTTCCCTGTGCCCGGGCACGGGCAGCGGCAATGATCAGTTTGACAGCCAGATAGGCTCCGTCATCGAGGTAATAGTTTTCACTGAGAGCGCCATGACCGGATGTTTCAATAGCCAGAGGAGATACGATGCCCTTTTGATTGAGACGGATGCATTCATCGATGACATTTTTATAACCTCTCATGTACCGGTGATGGACGAGGTGCAGATGATCCTGCAAGAATGTTGTCAATTCGTCACTGGTCACGGAATCAGTCACAATGGTACTGCCCGGATAATCCGGTGCCAGAATAGCCGCCATCATGGCAATCAAAGCATTGCGGCTCACAGTCTCTCCATCGGAAAGGACGGCACTCATACGATCAACGTCCGTATCGAAAATGAGTCCCAGATCTGCCTTATTGTCCAGGACAGCCTGGCGGATGCTGGCCATAGCTTCGGCATTTTCCGGATTGGGAATATGGTTCGGAAAATGGCCGTCCGGTTCGAGGAACTGGCTCCCTGTCGTATCGGCCCCGAGCGGCGCCAGAACCTGGCTGGCAAAGAATCCGCCACTGCCATTGCCGGCATCGACGATGATATGCATCCCCGAAAGAGGCTGACTTCCAGCCGTATCCAGCGCTTTACAGATGAGTCCGCGCAGATGAGCCGTATACAGGGAAATAATATCCAGTGGCTGTACCTTTGTGATGTCACCGCTGCGTACCGGTTCAGAACCGGCCCGTGTCAGGACATCGGTAATTTCCGCTTTTTCCAACCCGCCTTTTTCCGTAAAAAATTTCAGGCCGTTACGATTATACGGCAGATGACTTGCGGTAATCATGATAGATCCGTCCATATTCGTCTGCGGGAAGACAATAGACATAAACATAGCCGGCGTCGAAGCCATTCCACAATCGTACACCGTCACTCCCATAGCCGTCAGCGCCTGGAACAAGGCGTCCTTCATCATTCCAGCCGATATGCGCGAATCGTGACCCACAGCAATCTGCAGCTGATCTGCCTTTTTCCCCAGCCGGTCTTCCAGAAAGGTAATAAATCCGGCGGCAATGCGGTTCACTGCTTCCGGCAGAAGATTGACATCTTCTCCTGCCACACCTTCGACAGCGATACCACGGACATCACTGCCGTTCTGTAATTTCAATAAAGTTTCCTTAGAAATCATGCCATCCTCCCGTACATCTGAATGTCTTCATCGGCAATTACAATAAGGCCAGCAGGCCATCAATATCGTCTTCCGTCGTAGCCCAGCTGGTAACGAACCGTATAGTCTGTGTCCCATCGGCATTATCCAGCCATTTTTCAAACATGACGTTCTGAGCTAGTTCCGCTGCCTTTTCGCGTGTCATGACAGGGAATATCATATTGGAAACCGGCGTATAAGCAAATTCATATCCTTTCGCTCCAATGCCATGAGCCAGCTTCTGTCCCATCGCATCTGCCTGACGCCCCAGTTTCGTATACAGGTCGTCTTTTAACAGTGCCTGGAACTGGATTCCCAGGAGCATCCCTTTGGCAAAAAGAGCTCCGTTCTGCCGCATAATGGCACGGAAATGCGGTTTCAGCGTATCGTTGACGATGACCACCATTTCGCCGAAAAGGGCACCGCATTTCGTACCGCCAAAATAAAAGGCATCTGCCAGAGCCGCCATATCCTTAAGAGTGACATCATTATAGGAAGAGCCCAGTGCCATAGCCAGGCGTGCCCCGTCAATATACAGATACAGTCCATGGCAGTCGCAGCATGCACGCAAGGCCTTCAATTCATCCAGCGTATAGACGGCGCCCATTTCCGTCGTATCGGAAATGTAGACCACCCGGGGCAGTACCATCTGTTCCATATCGTGGAAGGCAACGACTTTGTCCACGTCTTCCGGAGACACTTTGCCGTCCGTCGTCGGAACGGGCAGCACTTTGTGGCCTGTCGCTTCGATGGCACCGGTTTCATGGGTATAGATATGAGATGATTCGGCAGCGATGACCGCTTCATAGGGACGCATAAAGGCAGCCAGGCAAACCAAATTGGTCAGCGTACCACCGGCAATGAAATGCACGTCAGCATCAGGCTGCCCTGTAATCTGGCGCACGAGCTGTGTCGTTTCTGTACAGAATGTATCATTGCTATAACTGTCGCTGGGCGTCAGATTCTGATCAGCCAGTGCCTGAAAGACCTGTGGATGCGCACCCAGGCTATAGTCATTTTTTAAAAATATCATATCCGTTCCCTCTTTTCCCAAAATATTAAAACAGATTATTCGTTTCTATTATACGAAATGGTCCAGAAAAAAACAATCCGCCTCTCTTACAAATATGCCAGCGCTTCCCGGACCGATGAGACAATATGGGTAGCCGCCTGCTGTACCGGTTCTGGCGCATAAGAGAAAGTAAAAGAAACATCAGCTGCCTTGAGCATAGGCGTATCATTATACGAGTCCCCGATGGCCCCCATCGTACAGATGGCCAGCTTCTCTCTGACTGCCATAAGTCCCGTTCCCTTAGAGCAGTCAGCCCCTACGACATCGACAACACTCGTATTGGCATAGGCAGTCAGTATATTTCCATACTCATGCTGGATATCTCTGGCAATCGACTGGGCTGCCTCATCACTGCCAGCATAAAAAGAGATGCCGTAGATGTCACTGCCTGCCAGATCGGCAAAGGACATGATCCGTGTCTGCCCCGGGAATTTAGGCGGCGTCAGCGTATAAACCGTATCATTGGCCTGAATGACCGTATCCGCCCGTCGTCCGTAGCGGTCATATATTTCTTCGACGCAGTCCCGGGATACGGTTTTCTTCATAAGTACCTGCAAATTGCCATCGAGAACCAACGCCCCCGTTGCCAGGATATAGAAATCAAAATGCACATCGTCCCCGGCCGCCTGACGCACGCCCCGGAGAGACCGGCCTGTACTGACGCCAAACAAGCCGCCTGCTTGCTGGAAATCCCGGATGGATTCCCGGTCTCCCTTGCGGTACGGTTCATCGAGAAACATAAAATACAATGTGTTGTCAAAGTCGCTTGCCATTGCTTTTTTCATCATTATTCCACATTTCCTTTGATATTTTAATATTTTATCATTGACAAAGTTAATCGTTTAATTTATAATATGTTCAAACATAAAGACGACGATGTCTATCCCACATCGTGTCTTTATGTTTTTTTATTACCGTATTTCGCAAGAGGGGGCGAATACCATGTATGTCATGCATATGGAAAAAATCCTTGAAATGAATATGGCCGCATACAAGCGCAAAGAACGGCAGAAAAAAGATGATCAGCCACGCCGCCCGCATAAAGGCCATCCTGCCGGAATCAGCCTGTCCCTGCCGGACATTTGTCCGGTTTTAGGATAGAACATCCAACATAATCCCCGAACGCCCCGGTGTCGTGCACGGACACCGGGGTGTTCACGTCCAGGCAGGAATTATCCTTTTTTAATCCGGTCGTGGATATGCATCATAGCCGGGTTGATGTGACAGTATCCGCCGGGATTTTTATCCAGATATTTCTGATGATATTCTTCTGCTTTGAAGAAATTCTGCAGCGGCAGCACTTCGACGGCCAAGGAACGGCCCGCTTTTTCCGCTACGTGATTGACGACTTTGCGGATATCGGTCAATAAAGCAGGGTTTTTATAATAAATCCCCGTCCGGTAATTGATACCTTCATCTTCCCCCTGCTTATTTACCGACAGCGGATCGATGACCATAAAATAATAATCCAGCAATTGTCCCGTCGGCAATATTTCATCATCATAGGTTACCCTGACCGTTTCTGTATGACCGGTCCGCTGGGATTTTACGTCTTCATAAGTCGGCATTACTGTCCGGCCATTAGCATACCCCGTTTCCGTTTCTTGTACACCGTCAAATTGATCTAAAAATTTCTGCAGGCCCCAGAAACAGCCACCTGCCAGATAAATCGTCTGAATCATCTCATATCACTCCCGTCATTTTCTATTATAGTATATCGTATTTACTATACCATAAAGGGGCCGGATTGTGTACTCCTTTCCGCATTGCAAAAAAGGGCGTCCCATGCTATGCTTACAACGAGGTGAGGACCATGAATTCCATCATACAATTACCTCCGGCATCTGTCCGGAGAAGGCAGCCAGATTGAACGGATTCAATGCAGTGAAGAAAGGGTGCTGCCAGCATAAAAAGGCACTGAAGCGGACGCTGATTGTCCTCATTTTCTGTTCTGTCCTCTTCTGTGCTCTGGTATTTGCAGCCATTCACGGCGCAGCCCGCCTGTTCAATCACACCATGGCCCGCCAGACTATGCTCCGCGGTACCGTTACCGTAGAAACACTGGCACCGCACATTACAGGGTATGTCCAGTTTACCAATCTGGTCTGGAAAGACCCGGACGGACATCTCATTCTCTACGTTCCCGACGGCAGTCTCAGCGTACGTCCCTGGGACATCATTACCCGTTCCATCAAATCGACGACACTGACCAACATCACCCTCAATGATGCGACAATCGTCGCATACTTCGATGAAAAGAATCACCTGGATATCCTGACCCAGGATGAAGAAAAGAAGGACGGCACAGAAAAAAAACAGCCCCGTTCCTTTCAGGACCGTATCCGCAATATTAATTGGAATGGCCAGAAGCTCCATGCCTCTCTGGATCTACACAACTGCCAGCTGGAATCGTATCACATGAGCCGCCATTACATCATGGAGAGCGTCAATGCCCACATTGGCATATATACGGGAAAACGGGCAGATATCCAGGTCTCTACCGGACGGTTTGCCGGCACGGCCGTAGGTGACGGTATCGCCATCAAGGGAAAAATCGACCTGACTACTAAAATCCCTACGATAGATCTGCACACGGATATCGTTAACGTAGATCCATCTTCCCTGGGCTTTGGCGATAACATCCACGACCAGATGACACTGACATTTCACGCTACAGGACCGCTGGACCAGCCGGAAGCGCGGGGCCGCCTCCATATGGAACGGCTGAATCTGCCGGCTTTACGTTTTACCGATGTATCAGGCGATGTCTATTACCGTGATTCCCTGCTCCAGTTCACTCAGGTTAAAGCAAAGGTATACGGCGGCACACTCGATGCCTATGGCGATTATAATCTGGAAACCCGGGCCTACAACATATATGGGCACGGGGAAGACCTTAACAGCAGTACGGCTCTGCACGACATGAAATTCCGGACCCTCGTCGCCATGGATATCACTATGCGCTGCGACGGCAATCCCCGTCACCTCAGGGCTTATGGATCATTCCAGTCTGGCAGCGGCTACTATTTCCCTCTCCATTTCAATTTCATTTCGGGACGCTTCAACAACCGCTACCATGAACTCGATTTCTATGACGTCGTCATCAGCACTGCCATGGGTGATATTGCAACCGATGCCCTGCACATCGTAGACGGCGATGTCCAGATCAGCCCGGTACGGATCCGCGACGCCGAAAGCGGGAAAACGACGGAATTCCGCGGTCTCGACAACTATAAGGAAAGCAAAGAAACACAGGCCGCCATAGGCCGCAATATAAAGAGCCTGGACCAGAGCATGAAATCCATCAACCAATCCATAAAGAGCATGAAGAAATCCCTTGATTTCTGATATAAAAATGACGATGCCGTACGAAGCAGTGATTGCTCCGTACGGCATCGTCGTTCTGTTTATCCTATCAACCGCATTTCGGTAAGGGGTCTTTCTTTTGTTCTATATCATGTTTTCCTTTTTCCTGGATTTCTTTCCACAGCGTATCTGCTACAGGCTGCCACTGTTTCGCATATTCTTTACACTTTGCGCACAGGTGTTCTGCCGATTCCGGCGAAATCAGATCCGTCGATTTCGCCCCGCTCCGTTTGACCATAGCTGCCAGATACTGCGGGTTTTCCAGCATCGGGCACGGACGCAGATGATTGTGGTTAAACGGCTGGCCTTTGGCGTATTCTTTGAACAAAGGCTGCTGCAGACATTCGAGCAGACTCTGGTTCTTGATATTGGCACTGGAATAATGGATGAATACACACGGTTCCACGTCACCATTGGGGTTGATATGGCAATAGTTCCGGCCACCGGCTACACATCCGTCAATATACTGACCGTCGTTCTGGAAATCGATGGCAAAAATAGGTTTACCGCCTTTGACACTGCGGATTTCGCGGACACGGCGTATCATGCAGGCTCTCTGTTCCTTCGTCGGCATCAGGTCTGGTGACGCGTCGTTACCGACAGGCATATAATGGAAATACCAGGTGAAATAAGCGCCCTTGCGGATCAGCAGGTCGAGAAAATCATCGGATGTAACCGTTTCAATATTCTTGCGGGTGTAACAGATAGACGTGCCAAAGACGATGCCGTGTTCCCGGAGCAGATCCATGGCATGCATGACCTTATCGAAATGACCGGCACCGCGGCGGCTGTCGTTGACTTCCCGGTATCCTTCGACACTGAGGGAAAAGCTCAGATTGTCTACATCGGTCACTTCATGACAAAAGGCATCGTCAATGAGTGTCCCATTGGTAAACGCATGGAATTCGCAATCGGGATGTTTACGGCAGAGGCGGATGATATCGGCTTTGCGGACGAGTGGTTCCCCGCCGGTCAGCAGATAGAAATGACAGCCCAGTTCCTTGCCCTGGGTCACGATTTTATCCATCACATCGAAGGACAGATTCAGCGTATGGCCGTATTCGGCAGCCCAGCATCCGATACAATGCATATTGCAGGCACTGGTCGGATCAAAAAGAATAGCCCAGGGGATATTACAGTGATATTTCGCTTTTGCGGCATTACGGGCACGGAGCCCATAAAAACCGGCTTCAAATCCCAGATCCATGACAGCCGTTTTGACGATATTCGGGTTGAGCGTGTTCAACGCATGGTCCAAAAAATGGAACCATTTGCCATCTTCATCAATCAGACTGCGGGCTTCTTCAAAGGATTCTTTTTCAAATAAGTCGCCAAAAAGATGTTCCATAACAAAGGACAAGTGTTTCAATGACTTTCTCCGGTCTTCCGGATTTTTTTCTGACATAATGCGGTCTACAATCAATCCTACCGTTTTCTTTTGTACTTCGTGTGTCAATCTTTTCATGGCATTCCATCTCCTCTTTTTGGAAACCGAAATAGCACTTTTCTTTTCACCTATTATTATACGCCTCCCAATGTAAATGTCAAAAGGTTAAAGTCAAAAAGTCAGATGGAGAGTAAAAAATCTGCCCCATGAACCATGATACGGTCACGGGGCACTCTCTTTTCTGCATCCATCTATTTTCCGGGCACGATAGAATTTTTCCATGGAGAACCTACCAGACTGGACGTCGTAGCCAGACTATGTACCATCTGTGATACAGCCTGATAATTGGCCTGTACACCTTGTTTACTATTTTCATAGGTCGCAGCATTTTCTTTCTTGATACCAATCGTATCGGCTTCTTTTTCAGCATCCATATTGGAACCGATGAAAACGAATTCCCAGCCTTTTTCTTCCTGGGCATCAATCATCTTCTTGATTTTTTCCTGGTCATAGGTCTGACTGTAATTTTCCAGTCCGTCTGTGATGATGACAAACAGGACTTTACTGCCTGTGTCATCAATGCCTTTGACCGCTTCTGTCTTTGCAATGGCATTGCCAATCGTATCGTACAGTGCCGTCGCACCACGGACTTTATACGCATCAAGAGTCATATCGGGCACTTCAGAAATAGGCTTGCGATCTGCCAGGATTTCGTGATCACTACTGAACAAAATAGTCGTTACATTTGTCGGAACAGATAACTTTCGTTCCTTATCCAGCATGGAATTGTAGCCTTTTACCGTATCTTCTTCCAGGCCTTTCATGGATCCGCTCTTATCGATGAGCAGCACGACTTCCAGATGAGATGCCTGTACAGCCGGTTTTTCCGTTCCAACCGGTTCTGTCCCGCTCTGCGTTGTCGTCGTTCCTGTCGTCACAGCAGTGCCCGGTACCGGTACAGTAGACGAAATTCCTGTTTCCTTTAAAACCTGACTGACTGCCGGCACGCTCTTTGCCAGCTGCTGCAGCGTATCCGTCCAGCTGGCCGCCATGACAGCTGTACTCCCCAGCCCCATAAGACAGGCCAGGGCAGCCATAACTTTCAAGTGTTGTTTCATCTACATCACCCTCCTTTACTTTGATTATATTATACCATCCTTTATGTTACAGGTTTAATACACTTTTACCTGTATCCATCCTTCATTGTACATTTTGTCGCCGTCTTCACCGAGATCCTGATACGTTTCCTGTCCTTCGTAAACTTCCGGCGGTGGGAATACGACGGGATTATCCTTATAGTCTTCATCCTCTTCCATTTCCGGAACGGCTGTATTCGGTGTCGAATATGTCAGGTATTCAAAATTTTTAAGGGCAATATCGGGCCGGCTCATGAAGTCGATGAAGGCATGGGCATTTTCTACATGGGCCGCATTTTTAGGGATTACCCACGAATCAATCCAGAGATTGGTCCCTTCTTTGGGCACGACGTAGGCCAGGTCTTCATTTTCCAGCATCATACGCAGGGCTTCTCCGGAAAAGATGACACCCATGGCGGCTTCCCCGGAGACGAGTTTATCTTTGACATCATCGATGCCATACGCCTGGACGAGCGGCTTCTGAGCAATGAGCATATCCCGGGCCTGACGCATTTCATCCGGGTTTGTCGTATTCAGAGAATACCCCAGCCGCTTCAGGGCTACCATATAAGCATCGCGGGGCGAATCCTGCATGAGGATTTCATTCTTATACTTTTCATTCCAGAGAATATCCCAGCTGTCTACAGGATCATCGACCATGGTGCGGTTGTACAGGATTCCAACCGTTCCCCAGCAGTACGGCACGGAATAGATGTTTCCCGGATCGAACGTCTCCGACTGCTTATAAAACACCTGTCCCACGTACTGGCGGGCATTGGGAAGACGGGAGAAATCGAGAGGCTGTAGGAGATCGTGTTTGATCATCTTCTGGATCATGTAGTCCGACGGACAGATGACATCGTACCGTACCGCACCGGCTGCTACCAGGGGATACATACTTTCATTGGTATCGAATTCATCCATGACGACGTGTATCCCCGTTTCTTCTTCAAACTGTTCCAGTGTATCGGGGTCGATATAGTCACCCCAGTTATACACATAAACTACACTATCGCCTTCGGCTTCTTCGTCCTGAAATCCGCAACCCGAAAACGCCAGGATACTCATCAAGAGAGCCAGACAAATAGAGACGATATATATTTTTTTCATGTAACCGCCCCCTTATCGTGCTGACTGGCCTATCTGCATGCGTTTCCGGTTCCAGAACAGGAGAAACGCAAAGACCAGGACAAAGACAAATACCAGTGTGGACAGGGCATACATTTCCGGATGGATCCCCAGTTTCAGTTCGGCATAGATTTCTGTAGGCAGCGTGTCGATGCCGGCGCCTTTGGTAAAGTGAGTAATGATGAAATCGTCGGCCGACATGGTGAAGGCCAGCATAAACCCGGCCAACAGGCTGGGCCGCAGTTCCGGCAGGACTACGCGGCGGAATGCCATCAGCGGTGTTGCCCCCAGATCGCGTGCCGCATCATAGCAGTTGCGGTCCAGAGACAGCATCTGCGGCATGAGACAGAGGATGACGTAGGGCAGATTGAATACGATGTGAGCCATGAGGATGGTACCGTAGCCGAGGCGCAGTCCCAGGCCCAGGAACAGCAGCATGAGGGAAATCCCCGTCACGATATCGGCGTTGAGGAGGGGAATATTGGCAACGCCCATCAAAACGGACCGGCGGCGCCGCCCCATACCGCGCAGAGCCAGACAGGTCACCAGTCCGAGAAGCGTCGCCACGGCCGCGGATGACAAGCCAATGGTAATGGTATTCTGCAGAGCTTCCAGGATGCCTTCATTCTGAAACAGTTCGCCGTACCACTGGAGGGTAAAGCCTGTCCAGTGCCCCCGGTAGCGGCTGGCATTGAACGACTGGGCGATGAGTACGCCGATAGGGGCGTAGAGAAACAGGAAAATCAAAGCTACATAGGCTTTTTTCCAGAGACGCATCATTTCTTCACCTGCCCTTCGCTGCGGTCAAAATAGGCCGTCAGCATCATATTGATAATAATAAAAATCATGAGGACCAGCGATAGTCCGCTCCCCAGATGCCAGTCATAGGCCATGGTGAATTCCTGTTCGACAATATTGCCGATTAAAAGAACCTTATTGCCACCGAGGAGGCCACTGATAAAGAATGTCGTCAGAGACGGAATAAAAACCATGGTAATCCCGCTGATAGCGCCCGGCAGAGACAACGGCAGGATAACCCGCGTAAACGTCTGCCACGAGCTGGCCCCCAGATCCCGGGCTGCAAAGATGACGTTTTTATTGATTTTCGAGAGAGATACATACAAAGGCAGCACCATATATGGCAGAAAATTGTATATCATGCCGATGACGATAGCTGCCGGCGTATTAATGAGCGTCACATCCGGCAGGGACAACAAGCGCAGAAACTGGTTGAGAATGCCATTTTTCTCAAGGATCGTCTGCCAGGCCATGGTAGACAGGAGAGAATTCATCCACATGGGCAGGATAAACAGGAGGAAAATGAGGGCACCGTGACTGCGTTGGCGTTCCGTCAGAATCAGACATAGCGGGTACGACACGAGGAGACAGACCAAGGTACTCACTAGTGCCAGAAGAATAGATAATTCCAGTGCCCTGGCATATTCCCACTGCAGCAGGACGCCCACATTAGCAAGACTCCACTGCCCGTCACCGCCCGTCAGGCCATACCAGCCGACAAATACGAGGGGAACGAAAATAAACAGCGCTGCCCAAAGCAGAAAGGGCAGGGCAAAGAGATGGCGCATGGCCGCAGATTTAATCATTTTCCATCGCCCTTTCATCTTCCGATTCCGGTTTATTCATAATCTGGATATTGAAGGGATCCACCCACAGACTGACCGCATCCCCTGTGTGATAGACACGCGTCGATTTGACCAGCCATTCGATTTTCCCGGCCCGGACGGTGATATTGTAATTCATCCCTTCAAAGATGACCTTGGTCACCGTGCCGTTGAGTGCCCCTTCGCGGACTTTATGAAGTTCGATGTCTTCCGGCCGTATCTGTACATCGACGGGGCGGTTGTTGCCAAATCCCACATCGACGCAATCAAAATCCAGTCCCTGGATACGCACGAGTTTATCGTGGACCATGAGTCCGTCGACGATATTGCTGTCTCCGATAAAATCGGCTACGAACGCATTTTCCGGTTCATTGTAGACGCTTTCCGGCGTACCGATCTGCTGGACATAGCCCTGATTCATGACGACGACTGTATCGGACATACTCAGGGCTTCTTCCTGGTCGTGGGTAACAAAGACGAAGGTAATGCCCAGTTCCTTTTTTATTTTCATGAGCTCCAGCTGCATACTGCGCCGCAATTTGCGGTCCAGCGCACTGAGTGGTTCGTCCAAGAGAAGTACCCGCGGTTCGTTGACGATGGCCCGGGCGATAGCAACCCGCTGCTGCTGGCCACCGGATAAATCGACAATATTGGCATGTTCATAGCCATCGAGATTGACTAGTTTCAGGGCATACCGGATTTTGTCCTTGATATAATCGCGGGATTTCCCATGAATTTTAGGGCCAAACGCGATATTTCCGGAAACGTCCATATGCGAAAAAAGTGCGTAATTCTGAAAAACTGTATTCACCTGGCGGCGATTGGGCGGTACGTGGGTAATATCCTGACCATCAAACAGGACAACACCTGTGTCGGGTTCTTCAAACCCGGCAATAAGCCGCAATGTCGTCGTTTTGCCGCAGCCACTGGGACCCAGCAGCGTCACGAATTCATTTTCATAAATCGTCAGATCAAGTCCGTCCAGTACGAGATGACCATCAAAGGACTTTGATACGCCCTGCAAATGAATCAATTCTTTTTTCATTTCCTATTGTTTCCTCCCGTCTCACAGGTCCGCATAATACATTCACCTTAACTGTATTATTCTACCAAAGAAAGGGAACGTTGGGCAACCGCCATTTTTTCATTTCCATCCCCATTTTTCGATTTTTATTTTTATTTTCTATGCTATTCTATAGTTATTATTTATAAAAAATAGATCATAGAGTCTTACGATTGTTAAATAATTTTTATCGCATTTTTACGTTTTAAATTTTGTAAATTTCATGTAAAATTTTCTTTCTAAAACAAATACGCTATAGGTTATACGTTTAAATTTATTTATAAAAAAGTATATTCTAAAAAATAATACTTGTCATAATTATACTTCATGCATTTGTCTTATTATATAGGACATGGTATACTGAATAAGCTGAATACGATCGTATATATATAGCACTGCAGCTGCACCCCATCTATGGATATCCAACATACAAGAAGGAGTGCTTATTCCTATGCCTAACACAACCCCTGAAACCGTACAGCCCCAGAAAGTCGGAGGATTCCTCGGCTGGATTGAACGAATCGGTAATAAAATCCCTGATATCACCATGTTATTTATCGCCGCGTTCTTCATCACTTGTATCGTTTCCATGATTTTTTCGTACTTTACGTTCGATTATGTCAACCCGGCGACAGGCAAGCAGATTGCCATCACTAATATGCTCAGCCCGGCGTCACTGGTCACTCTCATGACCAAGATGGTCACTAATTACTCTGGTTTCCCGCCCCTCGGCATGGTTATCGTAGCCACTCTGGGTATCGGCATCGCTGACGGATCCGGCTATATCAACACGGGCCTCAAAAAAATCCTGACGGTAACGCCGAAATTCCTGCTCACGCCGATTGTCATCGTCGTCGGTATGCTCAGCCATCTGGCACCGGATAGCGGCTACATGATTATCATCCCTATTGCGGCCTATCTCTTCTATGCATCGGGCAAACACCCGCTTTCCGGCGTCGCCGCATCTTTTGCCGGTATCGCCGGTGCCTTTGCGGCCAACTACACGCCGTCGGCCATCGACCCGGTCATCCAGGGCTTTACCCAGATGGCCGCCCAGATTATCGATCCGACCTATGAAGTCAATGTTCTCTGCAATTATTTCTATGCCGTCGGCTCTACCTTTGCCGTCATCGGCTCCTGCTGGTGGATTACGGAAAAAATCACAGAACCATGGTGCTGGAAAGCCTGTCCTCTCGACACCGACATCGACGTATCGGAAAGTGCCATGACAGCTATTACCCCCAAAGAAAACCGCGCTTTCTATATCGCTTCCTTTGTCCTCATCGCCATGCTCGCCGGCCTCTTCCTGAGTCTCATGCCGGCCGACTCGATCTGGCGTGATCCTCAGGGGAATCTGGCCAGCTTCAAAGCGCCGGTCATGCAGTCTATCGTCGCTATCATCTTTATGCTCTGTGCCGTCACGGGTATCGTATACGGTATCATCAGCGGTAAATTCAGAAGTTCCAAAGATTTCACCCATTCCATGGAAGAAATCACCAAGACGCTGGTACAGCTTATCGTATTCTATTTCTTCGCTGCCCAGTTCATGTATGCCTTCGGTGCTTCCAATCTGGGTGCTCTCATCGCCGTATCCGGTGCGGAATTCCTGAAGTCCCTGGCTCTGCCGCCGCAGATTACGATTTTCGGGGTCATCGTCTTCGTCGCCCTTCTCAATCTGCTCATCACATCGGCATCGGCAAAATGGTCCATTCTGGCGCCGATTTTCGTACCGATGCTCATGTCTGTCGGCATTGCCCCGGAACTGACCCAGGCCGCATTCCGCGTCAGTGACTCCGCCGTCAACGTCTGCACACCGATGTTTGCTTTCTATCCCCTGATTATCATTTATTGCCAGAAATATTACAAAAAAACCGGCGTCGGTACCCTGAGCAGTATGATGCTTCCTTATACCGGTGCCCTGCTCGTAGCCCTGACCATCATGTTGTACCTCTTCTGGTGGTTCAATATTCCTCTCGGCTTCCAGGCAGATTATGTATATCCCCGCCAGATGTTCTAACGGGATATAGTAAAGGAGGAACTATCCTATGAATCCATTACAAGAAGAAATGATGCATCGTTTTTGCCGCTATGTCCGCATTCCGTCTCAGAGCAAGCCCAATGGCGGCACGCAGGTTCCCAGCACGGAATCGCAGTGGGATATGGCCCGTACGCTCATGAAAGAATGTGAAGACATGGGGCTCATCGATCTGTCTCTGTCAGATAAATGCGTCCTTACAGGCCGTCTCCCTGCCCACACTGAACCGGGCTGCGACCGCAAGATTCCTGCCGTCGGCTTCTGCGCCCATCTGGATACAGTCGATGTAGACCTGTCTCCTGTCGTACATCCCCAGCTCGTCGAACATTACGACGGCAGTGACATCGTCCTCAACGCAGATAAAAACATCGTCATGACCGTCAGTGATCATCCGGAACTACGCGACTACGTCGGCCAGGACCTGATCACGACAGATGGCACCAGCGTCCTCGGGGCAGATAACAAAGCCGCCATTACCAACGTCATGACGGCACTGCACACCCTGACCACCCATCCGGGCCTGTATCACGGCGATATCTACGTCGCCTTTGTCCCCGACGAAGAATGTGGTCTCTTCGGCTCGAAGAATATGGACTTTTCCAAATTTCCTGTCGATTTTGCCTACACCATAGACAGCTGCGCCCTCGGGGAAATCGTCTACGAAACATTCAACGCCGGTTCGGCCACAGTTACCATTCACGGTGTCAGCGCCCATCCCATGAGCGCCAAGGGCAATCTGGTCAACCCGACGCTCCTGGCCTGCGATTTCATCAATATGTTCGACCGCAGCGAAACGCCGGAATGCACAGAAGGAAAAGAAGGGTACATCTGGTGCCAGGCCGTAGAATCCAATCAGTCCAAAGCCGTTGTCAGCCTCAATATCCGCGACCACAGCAAAGAAAAATACGAAGAAAAGAAACGGCGTATTGCTGCCAACGTAGAAAAGCTGAAACAGATAGAACCGCGGGCTGCCATCACCTGCGAAATGGAAGATACCTATGGCAATATTGCCGATGCGATTACCGATGACAATCACAAGGCCATCGACTACATTTTCGATGCATTCAAGGAATTGCAGATTCAGCCCAAACCCATTGCCATGCGCGGTGGTACGGATGGTTCCTTTATCTCCACCAAAGGCATCCTCACGCCAAACTACTTTACAGGCGGCCTGAATTTCCATTCCCGTTATGAATTCCTGCCCCTTCCCAGTCTGGAAAAATCCTATGAAGTCACGATGAAACTCATTGACCTCATTTACAAAGGATAACTGTTATGATAAAAAAACTGCCGCACGAAGCAAATTTGCTTCGTGCGGCAGTTTTCGTATTACTACTATACGACAGGATCCGCAAAATATACATATACACCTTTGAGCCGTACGAGGTCGAGACCCATTTCTGTAAAAGCTGCGTGGATTGCCTTTTCAGAAAGTGATACGTTTTTCTTTGCATCACCGGCTTTGACGACGTATTGTGCCCCGTCATCAAGTGGATAAATCCGCAGGGTTACTCCATCATAATCGAGACGGAACATACCACTGCCATCTTCTGTCTGTATGTTCGTTTTGATGGAACGGCTGTGCAGCTGAGGCTGTACCGGTTCCGTGAGGCGCATGCCCGTCGGCGAAAGCTTCGTTGTTTCTCCCGCCTGGGAAACACCATAGGTGCCATACTGTTTGACTGTATTGTCCTGAACACGGAAAATCGGCATAGAAATTTCTATTTTGTGCTGTGGCCGGCCACCCTCACGGTTCCAAACATCCTGATTCGTAATATCCGGTTTGGTCTGAACAATCTGCAATGTCGCATCTCCACCGGAAACGAGATAGTTCTTCAGAAAATCAGGACCGCTGAGGAATGTTCCAAAGGAATATGTACCTGGCCAGTTTGTCCGTGTATTGCCATTGAGATAGCCATGACCATAGTCACCATAATCATAGCTCAGACCTCCCGGCTGATCCCCGTTGGTCAGGCCCGTAACGCGGGACCGGGTCGTCCGTACTACACCGTACTGGGTGAATACGTCATCCGTATCAATACGGAGGGGGGCTTTATTTACGATGATGTCCCCTTCGATGGTGACGATGTAGTTCTTCCGGGCATCACTGCCATTTTCATGGACGATACCGCCACCATCCGATTCCATGTCATTGTAATACGTCCCGGCATCGGCCGTAGTCCGGCCGGCCCGGTTGGTTTCATACGCTCCACCAGCCTTCGGCGTCATAGTCAGGCCAACCGTAGAAATAGTATCCCCGTTCACCAGATTGGGATTGGACGATTCCGTAAAGGTTGTCTTATCCGAGCCATAAGTCTGAATCATGTCGTTGGTAACTTTGATGGCTACCGGTGTCAGAGTAACCGTACCGGCCTTATCCAGCACCACTTCGTAGTTGTCCAGGGACTTATTGAAGTCCGTCGTAATGCCATAGCTGTCCAGGCTGCCATCCGTCTTGTACTTTACATCGTTGGTCCGGTCCTTACTTACGAGAGCACCAGATGTGTTGGTGATACCGATTTTAGACGTCAATTCAACCAGGCTGTCCCCGTTTTTTTCGCCCTTGACCGTAGTAGCACTATCCAGATCCTTCTGAACTGCCCCTGCATCCCCATAGGCTTCCGTATAGTTGCCAGTGGACAGATGCAGTGTGGCTTTGTTGATGGTGGCATTGCCGTTTTCGATCTCGATGTTGTAGTTGTCCAGTGTCTGGTTGGTAGACCCTTCCAGGTAGTATGGCCCGCCGTTCACCGTCTTGGTCACCTTGCCGGCCTGTTTTTCCTCTGCGGAAGCATCGCCCGTATTGGTATAGGTGATATTGCCCGTGCCGTACGTCCCATCGAGGGCACTCGTCACCACGCCTGAGCCGTCCCCGTTGGTCAGGCCTTCGATACTGCTGGTATCATAACCATACTTGCTGGTATCAAAAGCTGTACCATAGGTGGTGGAAACATCGTTGAGCTTCACCTTCACAGTAGCTTTGTTTACCGTGGCCGTACCGGCCAAATCAGAGTTTTCCTTATCGATTTCATAGTTCTGAGCCGTATTACCCTTCAGGGTAAACGTCCCTGTCAAATCATAGTCTCCTGCATTCTGGGTCTTGACAGCGGAATTGTTGGGATCAGACTTTTCTCCGCCATTAGAATAGGAAACTTCAATTTGATTGTTCCTTACGTCTTCCTCTGAATCTCCATTGGCATTTCCAGACAGGGTATAGGCATAAGGGGTCCAATCACTTGACCCATAGGTAGTGCTCGTATCCCCCACTTTCAAGGTCAGTTTGGCCTTTTCTACCTTAGAAGTGCCCGGGTTCACCACTTTGATGTTGTAGTTGTCCAGGGTTTTGGAGGTGTTGCCGGTGATCTGGTAGCTGCCGGCGTTCTGGGTCTTGACATTTTCGTTATTGGGATCGGATTTTTCCCCGCCATTCACATAAGTAAAATCACTGTCCTGGAGGACATCGGTGATGGCCGCTGCGGCATCCCCGTTGGTCAGCCCCTGCAGATCCGCCGCGTCCTTTTTGTACCCATAGGTGCTGCTGTCAAACTCTTTCCCGTAGGTGGTAGAGACGTCTTTCAGGGTCAGGGTCAGATTCGCTTTATCCACGGTGGAATCGGCCCCGTCAATGATCACCTTATAATTCTGCAGTGTCTTCTCCGTAGTCCCGGTCAGTTTGTATCCTGTGCCTGCGTTTTGGGTCTTTACATTCTCATTGTCCGGATCCGTAGCGTCCCCGGTGTTGGTGTAGGTAATATCCCCGTTGCCAATGGCTTTCGTCACTACATCCGTGCTGTCCCCGTTGGCCATCGCCAGCTTGCTGGCATCATAGCCGTACTTGCTGGTATCGAAGGCCGTACCGTAAGTGGTGGATACGTCGTTGAGCTTCAGATGGATTTCTGCCGGAGTGACTTCAGCCTTGCCGGCCTTCACGGTGCCGATTACGTAGTTCTGCGCCGTATCCCCGCTGAGCGTGAAGGTTCCCATCAGATCGTAGCTGCCCACATCCTGGGTCTTTACCTTGTCATTGGACGCATCGGATTTCTCCCCGCCATTGGTGTAGGTAACGGAAATCTTGTTGTTTTCTACATTTGCTACGGTATCCCCGTTGGCATTGCCTTCCAGGGTATAGCTGTACGTATTGGGATCAAAAGCAGTTCCGTAGGTGGTTTCCGTATTTCCCACCGTCAAGGTCAGTTTGGCCTTTTCCACCGTAGATTTCCCGTTGGTGATATGGACGTTATAGTCAGAGAGTTCCTTGCTGGCAGCCCCCTGGAGTTCATAAGTCCCGGCATTCTGAGTCTTCACCTTGTCGTTGCTGGCATCCGTTTTCGCCCCGGTATTGGTGTAGTTGAGGAATTGATCTCCCAATACAGACTGGGTATCCCCGTTCACCAGCCCACCTTTGGCGTCATCCACCGTATAGCCATACTGGGTATCATCAAAGGCCGTCCCATAGGTGGTGGACACATCCCCCACCGTCAGGTAGAGATCCGCCGGGTTCACCGTGATGGTGCCACTGCCGGTGACCTCATAGTTGGCAGAAGCATCGCTGCCATCGCTAGCCTTTACCTCTGCACTGGAAGTCAGATATTGGTCTTCATATTTGCCTACATGGGCCGTATCGTTGCTACCCTTGCTGTCAGCATAAGTACCATCAGTAGAAATGGTATACTTGATATCACTATCAGTCAGAGTATCTCCGTTTACCAGCTGGGTTTTGTCGTAAGAAGGCGTCCCGCTCTTCACCGTGGAGTTGCCATAAGTCTGGGTACCATCGGTGTTGATGGTCAGTGTCTTCCGAGTGATTTCCACTTCCCCATCATTGGCCGCCTTGTCATACCCGTTCAGGGTCTTGACCCCATCCTGATAGGCCACATCCATCACGTAGAAGGCTTTGTTCCCATCGCTGGCCGTCTTATACGTTTTATTGCCATCTGCATCTGTCACCATTTCATTTCCGCTGGTCCGGGTGGCTGTTTGCACAGCGCCGTCACTGGATGCGCTGACCGTAGCCAGGCCCGTCTTCGTTCCGTCCGAACTGGTCACGTAGGTCAGATAATCGGCTTCATTGAAATTGCTGAACTGGGTCACATCGACATCCTTGCCGGTGGAATCCGTATAGGTGGCCGAGGTGATCAGCAGATTCCGCAGTTGGTCATCGGTAAGGGTATCCCCGTAGGTTTTCTTCTGGCTGCCGCCGGAAATGGTAATCACCGGGGTTACCTGGAAGATGAACTTGTTGCTGCTGGTATCGGTATAGTCCGTCAGCGTTTTATTAGAACTGTTGGTAGTCACCGTGCTGTTAGCATCGGATTTGGCCGTCCACTGGGCATTGGTGCTGCTGTTCAGATTGCTGCCCAGGCTGGTGCCATAGTCGCTGGGGGAATTCACATAGACCTGCCAGGTGCCTCCGGTGCCGGTGGTGATGGCAGAAGTACCGGTGGTGCTGTTCACCAGAGAGCCCTGGCTGCCCTGGGCATCGACCACCACAGCGCCTTTTGCCGTGCTGGCCGCAGCCAGGGTGCCCTCTGTGGCATTGCCATTGTAATCCACGCCGGCGCCCAGGGTGATCTTACCGGTCTTCCCGGTGGAAGTCAGACTGATCTTGCCGCCGTTCAGGGTGCTGTCACTATCTGTATAGCCGTCGGATTCCACGCCGTGGACGGTAAGGTCACCGGCTGATTTGATGGTTACACTGTCCAGCTGGAAGGCGGTGTTCTGGTATCCATCGCTACGGGTGGTGATGTCACTGGCAGAAGCGGTGGTATCCGTGGTGCCGGAATGGATTTCCCCGCCTACCGATACGGTACCCCCGGAAATGTAGACCCCATGGTCCGCATAAACAGTGCCGTATTTATAGTTTGTGGCTTTATTGTTTTCATTCCCGATGGTCACGGCCCCGGTGCTTTCAATGTTCACCGTATCCAGAGCCTTGCCTTTCCCGATATCCCCTTCCAGGCTGACAGCGCCGCTGCCGGCTTTGATGTTCAGGCTGGAATTGGCCAGGTTGGTCTCCTTGATAAAGCCCACGGTGGTATCCCCGCCCATGGCCGCATCGTCCCATTTGCCGGTGGTGCCAAACCCTACGGTCAGGAACGGTGCACTGTTGTCCGGCTGGGAACGGGTCTTGTTCCCGTCTTTATAGGTATCCCAGTTCACATACCCATAAACGGCTTTCCCATAATTCCCGCTCTGCCAGTTAGAACCAGCATTGCTGTAGAATTGGGTCCCCTTGCCATTATTGGCTTCCCCTTCCGGGCCGGTGACCCAGTACATGCCGTCCTGATAGGTAGGATCGTCGGGCATGCCGTAAAAGGAATAAGGATAGAGCTTGTCGTTGGTGCTGCTGTTGGAACCTTTTTTGTTCAGTACGCCGGAACCCCGGCCACCGGCCCAGAGGATCTGCTGGCCGTTAGGCGTGGTCAGGGAGTTTTCCAGGATGGTGGTAATGGTGGCCAGGTAGGAATCCCCTGCAGCCGAACCGCCTTTGGTATTTCCCTGGGCCAGTTCCTTGGATGCAAACCAGTTGGTAGCCAGGAGATGGCTGATGTCGTCCTTGATATTGGCGTAAAGAGTCTGTCCGTTCAACGTGGTATCGGTGCTGGCCGTACCATTCGTGAAGCTTTCAACAGCCGCAGTCAGATAGGTTTTTAAATCGGCTGTGGTCATGGTTTTTCCGGCCGAATTTTGTACAGAAGTAGTAGTCTTACCGCCACTTGTAGCAGTTACCACCTTAACCCCACTGCTCTGGCTGATATATCGATTGGCAAAGTTAGCTGCGTTATAGGTGAGCTGGTAGTTCAGCCATTGTTCCAAGGTCATTTCGCCTTTGGTGATGACGACGGAAGCATATCCCGTCCCCGCACTTGTGCTGACGCTGGTGGAGCTCCCGTCTCCCAGCCAGCGGACATTCTGGGTATCGGCTTCAGAGAAGGTGTAATGGGGCTGTCCATTGCTAAAGCTCTGGGCGTCTGTGGTGTATTGATAAGTCCCGTCTGCATTCTTCACATAGTTGCCGCTGGTGTCTTTCACATAGTTAACACCCTGGTAATGATAGGCCGGGACCGTACCTTTTTCCAGGTATTTTTCCACCGTCTGTTCCACCAGGGTATTCCAAGTGTCCGTCCCGTATACATAGGCCCCATAGCTGTTCCCGGAGTTGATGATCCCGGTGGCCGTCACATCTCCGCCCCCGGAATCCAGGGTCAGAGTTCCCCCGTTGAGGCCGATGGCGATTTCCCCGTTAAGGGTGATCTTCCCGCCGCTGGTCTTGATCATCCGGTCATCCTTTGCCCCATCCGCTGTACCGCTGCTGTCCACATGGCCAAAATAGGTACCGACCGTATGGCCCGCAGGATCTGCCTTGCCGCTAAGGGTCCCTTTGCCATACCCTTTGGTATTGGCCTTATCACTGGTATATGTCACCGTACCGCCGGAAGCGGAGGTGAAATTTCCCCCATTGGTATTGATATTGGCATTGATGATTACGGCACCGATCTGGTCCCCGTTGCTGTCCGCATTCAATACCACATTCAGTTTATTGGACGTAGAAGAGATATTGCCATTGACGGTGATATTCCGCATGGCATCCAGGGTAAAGGTGGCATCATCCCCTGCGGTCTTATCGATGTCATTTTTGACGATGATATTGGCCGATCCGTTAGTGGCCGCTGCCTGGATGGTCACATTCGTACCCGCATTCAGCATTTTTTCCACCATATCAGTGGAAATCCAGGTTACAGCACTGTTTACGGAAGAAGCATTGGCAGTGGTGGCATCGGGGTCGTTGTAGCCGATGGAAGCACTGCCCTTGGTGAAATCAGAATCCGCGGCGGTTTTCTTTTCCGCATTGTCATAATTACTTGTCGTTGTGGGATCACTGTCGGCGATGATTACGTCCAGCGGATCCAGCAGCCATTCCCCTGCCTTGCCGCTGACGCCTTTTGCATCGATTGTGAGATTATCCCCCAGGTTCAGCACGTCGCCGGAGGTTTCGATTTTGCCGCCGTCCACATCACCGCGGGCGAGGAGGTTTGTCCCGTCATGGACGATGGTCTTTTCACCGATGACTTTGATATTTCCTGCGTCCTGGCCTTTTTCCGTACCGGAAGCGTCCAAGGTTCCACTAACATCGACCTGTCCATGATCTCCGCCGTCGAGAATGATCTGGCCTTTTTCATTTTTACGCAGCGTCTTAGCTTCAATGGTGCCGCTGTTGTTGACGACCGTGCTCAGGACATCGCCGGCACTTTTAGCCGTCATGACGACGTATCCGCCATCGGCTTTGAGCGTACCGCTGTTGAGAGATTGTGCCCGTGCCAGCGTACCATCGACAGTGAAATTCAGTTTGCCATCAGCATCACTGGACAGATTCAGATTCTTTGCTGCCGTAAGAGCTACCATACCGCCGTCATTAGCAATGGTACCACTGTTTTCTACGTTTGACGCATGAAGAGCGACCAGACCGCCCTGGGCCTTGATGATTCCTTCATTGATAACAGCCGCATTGTTTTCATTATCGACAGCGAGATTCAGGGAATCCTGGCTGCTGCCAAAGCGATTCATCGTGTCATCAGCGAGACGGGCCGTCGAAGCGACGAGTCCTCCTACATCAACACTGGCATTTTTACCAAATACGACACCATTTGGGTTGACCAGAAAAACATGTCCATTGGCATTCAGGTTCCCTTCGATCAGGGACTGCTGGCCACCGGTAACCCGGTTCAGTGATACGGCATTCTTATCAGGCTGTGCATAACGAACTGTTTCATTTTTAGCTATATCAAACTGCGTCCAGTCAATAGCCATGCGGTTGCTATTCTGTTGAACCGTCATCGTTTGTCCTTGTTCTACAATGGACCCATTGCCGGACCGGATGGTTCCGCCCGAAGGCATAGCCTGTACAGAGCCACCCAGCGCCATGGCCAGGAGGACCATGCCAGTCAGCCGATGTTTCCATTGGTTTCTATTTCTATATCTCATATATATCCGCTTCATTCCTTTCTTATATATACATATTCTTAGAAATATACGCCTGTGCGGAGCCAGAATTGTCCATTGCTATGGCGTGTATCACTGAACGGTTCTTCGGAACCCAGTTTCCATGCATAATCAGCCCGGACAAACCAGTCTTCATGACGGGACCAGATAAGCCCCAGACCGATGCCCTGCAGATTGCGGTGGTTTTTGGCACCAGGATTCAGACTGCTGTCCTTATTGATCCAGATGCCGCCGTGTTCCAGATAAGCGGCCAGCTGCAGCTGCTGGTCATTCTTCTTGATAGGCAGCTGCCAACGCAGTTCAGCCCGTGTCAGATATCCCGTATCGCCGGAGGCTTCACTGGTCGGATAAGCCCGTACGCCGTACGGCCCGCCGAGATAGAAATGTTCGGACGAATCCAGGTTGGAAAAAGCATACTGGCCCCGTGCTGTCAGGAGCAGATACAGGCGGCTGTTGATATTCTGATGTCGTTCGATATACCCCCGCATTTTTTCATATGTTCCCGTCGTCCGGGGGCTGTTGGCCAGAAGCGGAACAAAAGGATTGGATGAATTATACAGTGCATCGTTGGTGATGTGCCCCCATTTATAATCAACACGCCAGTTCGTGAACCCTTCATTATCCTGGCTGTCCCCGTACAGGGAGAACACGGCTGCGTTCCCCGTCTTATCTCCATAGGTTGCATCCCACAGGCGGTATTCATCTTTCATACGGCTGTGTTCGTATCCGATGCCGGCATAAAAATTGTGCAGCCGGCTGCGCTGGATGGCATAATCAAATCCGATGGAAGCCACGCGGGACTGGCCTACCCCGTCGAGATAGGAAAATTCATCTCCCAGATCATAACTCATGACGTTGTAACCGACAGTCATGCGCAGGCCATCGGTCAGGACAGGAATCGTATAATTGGCACCCCAGTCGAACATCTTGCGGCCGGAAGTAGCGATGCCCGTGTTCAGATGATCCCCTTCGTGGGCCAGATTGGTAAAATCATAATTGACACCATACTGGTTATACCCCATGGAGCGGCTGCCATAGTTATCAGCCGTTGCCAGACCGTGTTTTGTCTTGTATGGATCGACATCGAGCAGGACATGAACCGTTCCCGGTTCACTGCCCTGGCTGAGCGTTACCTTGGCGTCTGCATCAGCCAGATCCGACAGGAGCCAGACGGCCCGTTCCAGTTCGGCCCGGGTAACGTAATCACCCTTTTTCAGGAACCCAATCTGCCGCTGTATGGCTGCGTCGTTGATTTTCGTATGATTTTCAACAGTTACCCCGTCAAGCCGTCCCACTTGCACGACATAGGTCACAGTCCCCTGGTCTATCTGCTGTTGCGGCAGATAAGCCCGTGCGACAAGATAGCCATGGTCACGAAAATATTTCGTGAGTACATCAGCCCCGCCCTGCAGCTGGGCAAAAGTGAGGTCTTTTCCCTTATTGTCCGCCAGCAGTGCCTGCAGCGTCTGTTCGGGATAGATATCCTGCCCGGTAATCTTGAATTCCCGGACGGGAAGGGTGACCTCTTTTCCCTCAATAGCCGATGATGTTCCCTGTTCAGGCGTCTGTACCTTGATATTTTTCGATGCTTCAGGAATGGTCAGTGCGCGCTGCCGGTCCCGCCATTCATTCTGCAGCATACCTGCATCAGCTTTGCGTGGCGTATCCCGCAGTCCTTCCGGCAGACCAGCCGGGATGGCCGCTTGTATACAGACAGCTTGAGCAGCTCCCAAAACAGCAGCTGCTATGATGATTCTAATTTTTCTGTTGTGACTCCTTCTCACAAAAAAATCCCCCTATACGTTGTCAAAACATCATGTATATAGCAATCAATAAATATAAATTATTAATTTATAATCTATTTTTCTTATTCTGCTTTCATATTATATAACAATATTTATTAGAATTCCATGATTATTCGTAATGTTA
This sequence comes from Caecibacter massiliensis, assembly GCA_900095875.1. GTDB lineage: Bacteria > Bacillota > Negativicutes > Veillonellales > Megasphaeraceae > Megasphaera > Megasphaera hexanoica. The sequence goes on from LT608311.1 coordinate 567,631, forward strand.
AATTTATTTTATAAAACGATAAAATAAAGCGCAATTATAAAAAAACATAATGTTTTAAACACAACTCAATCGTTCTAATATAAATACATTATGTTTATTCGCTGTACCATATTCACTATCTTTTCCGTCTGGATATGGAAAACTGTTCTTTTACGTCTGTGTCCTACATCCGTTTGAGACACATATAAAAAATGTGCCCTGATGACAACAGGAACACGAAACACACCAGTGACATACTCATTCAGTATACTTGCCGAAGCCGGCATCTCTCAAATCCATCATAAAATATCACAAAATCCCAAATAGAGAATACCTATATTTATTTCGCGATAATATGCGATACGAAAATATTTTTATAAACACGAAAACGGCTCTGTACGATATGTATCGCTACATATCGTACAGAGCCGTTTCATTGCTTTGGCGGAGAGAGAGGGATTTGAACCCTCGGTACAGCTGTAGCCGTACACATGATTTCCAATCATGCTCCTTCAGCCACTCGGACACCTCTCCATGCCTTACACATTGTTGCACTCTATGAAGTTTTCACGGTGCTGTCGGGATCAACACCCAATGTGTAAATATGGTCGGGGCGACAGGATTCGAACCTGCGACCTCTTAGTCCCGAACCAAGCGCGCTACCAAACTGCGCTACGCCCCGTCACCTGACTTGTATATAATACCATATTCACAACAAAAGTCAAGTGAAATATTTACATTATTTTGCCATGTCTTTAGGTTTGCTGATACCTTCTGCCAGAGCCATCGCAACCAGAAGGCCGGCCTACTTACGGGCTTTCTGTTTCCGGTCGTTCCGTTTTTTCCAGAGGAATCCTCCGGCCAGGGTAACAGCAACCAATATGCCCTGAATCACCGTTTCATTTCCTTTTCCATAGGGAAAGTACGGATCCGTTGCCAGCATCCCGCCGGCAGCCCAACCGAGGATGGCCCCGCCAATATAGACCAGTATGGGAAAACGGTTCATGATTTTGATGACGATAGTGCTGCCAAAGATGATGATAGGAACGGAAATCATCATGCCCAGCACCAGAAGCCCCAGGTGGCCGCCGGTGGCACCGACGATTCCCAGCACGTTGTCGAGGCTCATGAGGGCGTCGGCGGCAATGATAGTGCGCACGGCCGCAAATAGGGAATCCTTCGCTTCTACGTGAATATTTTCGTCATCATCGGCTCCGATGAGCTTAATACCAATAAGGACCAGCAGGATAGCACCGACAGTCTTGAGATAGGGAATCTGCAGCAGCCAGACAACGGCAGCAGCCATGAGGAAACGCAGGACAATAGCCCCGCCGGTTCCGTACAGAATGGCCTTCTTCTGCAAATGATGAGGCAGATTTTTTGCGGCCATGCCAATGACGATAGAATTATCGCCGCCCAATGCCAGATCGATGAGAACGACCTGGGCAATAGTCCATATATCAAACAGTATCGTTTCTTCCAAAAGAATCCTCCTTTATCTTAACAAAACAACAGATATATTATACGCAAAAATAAGCAGCTTGTGTAGGGCGTAGATGGGGAATAACCGGAATGGAACTTCCTATATGGAAAACGTATGTCTCCCGCATAGCTTCCCGCGTCTCCAGCAGACAGATACCTCCGGGGCATAGGCATTGATCAGCATCGTCTCTTTGGCATAGCATTTTTGCATTGCTGCATGGACCTCATTCCCCCTGTGCCTCGTTAATCTTTGGTTTTACTTCTGGCATAGTGGCCGCCTGATAGTGACATGTAAGATAATTGATCAAGAAATATAATTTCGTTAGAAATACAACGGATAAATCATAAAAAATTACGTATACTATGTACAGAATTAATTTACTAATGAGGTGATACCATGAAAGAACCGGTAGGAAAAATCTTTTCTATCACACAGGAAAACACACCTGTTTCCGGCTGCACTATTTCCAATCAGGAATTTCAGGAAAACGGATATGCTTTTTCCTATTTTTCTATGGCCGCTCACACCGATATCAGTGCCGAAAGCTATGCCTATCCCAAATGGCTGCACGTAGTGGCTGGAACGCTGACCATATACACTCCAGACGGCATCTTACAGATACTACAGGCCGGCGACAGCATTCTGACACCGCGTCATATTCCCATTGGCATGAAGGCCGATATTGATACTATTTATAGTGAATTGACATTACAGGAGGAATCGACTATGAACGACATAATCAAAGAAGGAAACGTATTTCAGCTCGCTAATCTCGTTCCTTACCAGGATGGAAAAATCATCAATATGGATATCATTTCCGATCCAAAATTAAAATTCGTCGTCATGAGTCTGGCTGCTGGCACGGGCCTTTCGGAACACGCCGCACCGGGCGAAGCTCTGGTATTTGCATTAGACGGCACAGCTACCATCACCTATGAAGGTACGCCTCTGACAATCCATAAGGGAGAAACCATCAAATTCGCCGCCGGGGCCCGTCACGCCGTACAGGCAGATGACAACTTTAAAATGGCGCTTCTCCTGACACTGAAGTAGGGAAAAGTTAGCAGTCAGCGGCTAGCAGAAGGAAAAATTGCAATTCTCAGGCCGCATTCGCAGGCGGCAGGCCGTTTCGTCAAACATCAAACTTAAAAGGCACCAGCTCACTTTGGCTGGTGCCTTTTATACTGTAAGTTTTAGCAGTCTCCCGTTGTTTACGCTCCTGAAGACGGATATTTTCCTATATCGGCCTCTAATTTCACATAAATTCTGTATGCAGAGACAAGAGCACTGCACTCAGCGCTGGGTGCCAAATGCCTGGAAGCCGGGATAGATTCCCTGGCCACGCAATTCATCTTCAATCTGAAGCAAACGGTTGTATTTCGCCACACGTTCGCTACGGTTTGGTGCGCCGCTCTTGATCTGTGCCGTATTCAGAGCGACGGCCAAATCAGCAATAGATGTATCTTCTGTTTCACCGGAACGATGGGAAACGATGGCCCGATAACCAGCGCGGTGTGCCATTTTGATGGCTTCCAACGTTTCCGATACCGATCCAATCTGATTGAGCTTGATGAGGATGGCATTGCCGCAACCCTGGGCAATCCCTTTGGCCAGACGTTTTGTATTGGTAACGAATAAGTCGTCACCAACGAGCTGTACGCGCTGTCCCAGGGCCTTTGTCAAAGCGGACCAGCCATCCCAGTCTTCTTCATCCAAACCATCTTCGATGGAGTAAATGGGATAAGCCTGGGAAAGCTTCTGCCAGTGTGCAATGAGTTCATCTGTCGTAAAGGACTGACCGCTCTTGGGCAGAACGTAAACGCCCGGTTTCGACCCTTTCCATTCGCTGGCAGCGGCATCAAGAGCAAGGACGAAATCTTTACCCGGTTCATAACCAGCTTTTTCAATGGCCTGAATGATATACTGGATAGCCTCTTCATCGCTGGCCAGATCCGGAGCAAAGCCGCCTTCGTCGCCAACAGAAGTAGCCAATCCTCTGGCCTGCAGAAGACCTGCCAGAGAATGATAAACCTCAGCGCACCAGCGCAGACCTTCCCTGAACGAAGAAGCTCCTGCCGGCATGATCATAAATTCCTGGACGTCAACCGTATTGGCTGCATGGGCACCGCCATTTAGAATGTTCATCATCGGTACAGGCAGATAATTGCCATTGACGCCGCCGAGGAAACGATAAAGGGGAATCCCCAGGGATGCAGCAGCTGCATGGGCGCAGGCCAGCGATACAGCTAAAATGGCATTGGCGCCGAGGCGTGACTTATCAGGCGTGCCATCGGCGTGAATCATCAGGCTGTCAATGTCATACGTATCAAAAGGATTCTGACCTATCAGAACATCCTGCAATACCGTATTGACGTGACTAACGGCCTGGGTAACGCCTTTGCCGCCAAAGCGCTGTGCATCGCCGTCACGCAGTTCCAATGCTTCAAACTGTCCCGTCGAGGCACCGCTGGGAGCAGCACTGCGGCCAAGGGTTCCGTCGGACAACCACACATCGGCCTGCACGGTAGGATTTCCCCGTGAATCAAGGATTTCCCGGCCAATAACTTTTTCAATGCGAATATCTTTCATAATAAAGCCTCCTTTATCGGTAGATACAACACCATGAGCACCATATATTCAGTATTTTTACAGTTATATTATACAATATAAAGTATCTTTCGCATAATATTTTATGAGAATTGATATTATTGTATTTAGACATATCCGGTCCACTTTTTCAGTCCTTTTGTATTTTCAAGAGAAAAGGGCGCCGTTTGCAGGCCGGAAAGGGCAGTAGCCAGCAGTTCGCAGGCCGGAAAGGGCAGTAGCCAGCAGTTCGCAGGCCGGAAAGGGCAGCAGCCACAGAACGCAGGCCGCAGGCCGCAGTTCGCAGGCAGCCATCTAATGAACAGGACACCAGCCGTATTGGGCTGGTGTCCTGTTTTCTTCACTTCCCACTGATCACTAACCACAAAAAAAGCACTAGCATAAGCTAGTGCTTTTTTCCACAATCAGCGGCTTCCTATCCTTCCAGGGGGCTTCCCCCCAAGTACTTTCGGCGTTTGCGGGCTTAACTGCTGTGTTCGGCATGGGAACAGGTGGATCCCCGCAGCTATCGCCACTGAATTCTCTTGTCAGGGCCGTGCCCTGACAACTGTATAGAAAACGTATCCTTTACCTTACCTTTTAAGTCAAGTCCTCGGTCTATTAGTACCGGTCCGCTCCGTACATCACTGTACTTCCACTCCCGGCCTATCTACCACATCGTCTCTGTGGGACCTTACTTACTTGCGTAATGAGAAACCTCATCTCTAGGCTGGTTTCACGCTTAGATGCTTTCAGCGTTTATCCGTCCCCGACGTAGCTACCCAGCTGCACAACTGGCGTCATGACTGGTACACCATTGGTCGGTCCACTCCGGTCCTCTCGTACTAGGAGCAGCCCCTTTCAAGTTTCTTCCGCCCGCGATGGATAGGGACCGAACTGTCTCACGACGTTCTGAACCCAGCTCGCGTACCACTTTAATGGGCGAACAGCCCAACCCTTGGGACCTACTTCAGCCCCAGGATGTGATGAGCCGACATCGAGGTGCCAAACCTCCCCGTCGATATGGACTCTTGGGAGAGATAAGCCTGTTATCCCCAGGGTAGCTTTTATCCGTTGAGCGATGGCTATTCCACTCTATGCCACCGGATCACTAAGCCCGACTTTCGTCCCTGCTCGACCTGTCCGTCTCGCAGTCAAGCTCCCTTCTGCCTTTGCACTCTTCGTGCGGTTTCCGTCCGCACTGAGGGAACCTTTGGGCGCCTCCGTTGCTCTTTCGGAGGCGACCGCCCCAGTCAAACTGCCCGCCTGAGACTGTCCGCAAGCTCGTTACGCTTCTCGTTAGAATTCCAATAAAACAAGGTTGGTATCCCACCATCGGCTCCGCGAATACTGGCGTACTCGCTTCTCCGCCTCCCAACTATCCTGTACATCTCCTACCAGAATTCAATCTCAGGTTACAGTAAAGCTCCATGGGGTCTTTCTGTCCAGTCGCGGGTAACCTGCATCTTCACAGGTACTTCAATTTCACCGGGTCCCTCGTTGAGACAGTGCCCAAATCGTTACACCTTTCGTGCGGGTCGGAACTTACCCGACAAGGAATTTCGCTACCTTAGGACCGTTATAGTTACGGCCGCCGTTTACTGGGGCTTCAATTCTCTGCTTCGCTTGCGCTAACAAGTCCTCTTAACCTTCCAGCACCGGGCAGGTGTCAGCATCTATACGTCAGGTTTCCCTTTAGCAGACGCCTGTGTTTGTGGTAAACAGTCGCTTGGGCCTCTCTTCTGCCGCCTGCCTTAGCTCCGTGCGCTTCTGCACTTCACTGACTACAGGCTATCCTTTTCCCGAAGTTACGGATATATTTTGCCGAGTTCCTTAACGAGGGTTGTCCCGCGCACCTTAGAATTCTCTTCCTGCCTACCTGTGTCGGTTTCGGTACGGGTGCTGCCGTTCTCACTAGAAGCTTTTCTTGGCAATATAGTGCCGGCCCCTTCGCTTCTGTCTCCAGAAGCTCCCCATCACATCTCGGCCTTATGGGAGACGGATTTGCCTGTCTCCCGACCTACCTGCTTGGACGTGCTCTTCCACTCGCACGCGCGCTTTCCTTCTTGCGTCACTCCGTCGCTCAGACGAACGGCTGCAGTACAGGAATCTCAACCTGTTGTCCATCTCCTACGCGTCTCCGCCTCGGATTAGGTCCCGACTTACCCTGGGTCGACGAGCGTTGCCCAGGAACCCTTAGGCTTTCGGTGGAAAGGATTCTCACCTTTCTTTTCGCTACTCATACCGGCATTCTCTCTTCCTGCCTGTCCACGGCTCCTTCCGGTACCGCTTCTCCCATGCAGGAACGCTCCCCTACCCATGTATCTACATACATGCCAAAGCTTCGGTTCCGTACTTCAGCCCCGGTCATCTTCGGCGCAGAGTCTCTCGACCAGTGAGCTATTACGCACTCTTTTAATGGTGGCTGCTTCTGAGCCAACATCCTGGTTGTTTTCGAAATTCCACATCCTTCACCACTTAGTACGGCATTGGGGACCTTAGCTGTTGGTCTGGGCTGTTTCCCTCTTGACTACGGGTCTTATTACTCGCAGTCTGACTCCCATGTATAAGTACAGCCATTCGCAGTTTGATTAGGTTCAGTAGCCGGATAGGCCCCTACCCTGTTCAGTGCTCTACCGCCTGTACTCTCTCCATGAGGCTAGCCCTAAAGCTATTTCGGGGAGAACCAGCTATCTCCACGTTCGATTGGCATTTCACCCCTACCCACATCTCATCCAAAAGCTTTTCAACGCTCACTGGTTCGGTCCTCCACACATTTTTACCTGTGCTTCAACCTGGACATGGGTAGATCACTGTGGTTTCGGGTCTACTCCCTCCAACTTCTCGCCCTCTTCAGACTCGCTTTCGCTGCGGCTCCGCATTTCCTGCTTAACCTCGCTGGACGAAGTAACTCGCCGGTTCATTCTTCAATAGGCACGCCGTCGCACGTATATAGTGCTCCGACTGCTTGTAGACATACGGTTTCAGGTTCTCTTTCATTCCCCTCCCGGGGTTCTTTTCACCTTTCCCTCACGGTACTATGCGCTATCGGTCTATATCAGTGTTTCGCCTTGGAGGGTGGTCCCCCCTGCTTCCCACAAGGTTCCTCGTGTCTCGTGGTACTCTGGATCCTGCTCCCTGCATCTGCTTGCGCTTACGAGGCTCTCACTCTCTCTGGCTGAGCTTCCCAGCTCATTCTGCTTCGCTCGTGCAGTTTTCCGCAGTCCGCAACCCCGGATTGGTTTCCCATCCCGGTTTGGGCTCTGCCCCTTTCGCTCGCCGCTACTCAGGGTATCTCTTTTGATTCCTTTTCCTCCGGCTACTTAGATGTTTCAGTTCACCGGGTGCCCTTCCTCCTAAGAGGATGACAGTACTCCTACTGCCGGGTTTCCCCATTCGGACATCTGCGGGTCAAAGGTTACTTGCACCTCACCGCAGCTTATCGCAGCTTATCGCGTCCTTCTTCGGCTGATATAGCCAAGGCATCCGCCGTACGCCCTTACTTACTTGACTTGCTCTTTTTTCTAAGGTTCGTTAAGTCTCTTTTCTTTTCAAAAAAGAGGTGTTTCTTCGTTTTCTATACAGTTGTCAAGGTACGTCTGAGAGGATGGCCTCTCAAAACTAAACAATGCTTCATACTCTGCCAGAATGCCGACCTAAGAATCGTCGGAAGTCTGACTTTCGTCTTCCTTCCGGCCTCTATCCCTAGAAAGGAGGTGATCCAGCCGCACCTTCCGATACGGCTACCTTGTTACGACTTCACCCCAATCATCGCCCCCACCTTCGACGGCTGGTTCCTTGCGGTTGCCTCACCGGCTTCGGGTGTGAATGACTTTCGTGGTGTGACGGGCGGTGTGTACAAGGCCCGGGAACGTATTCACCGCAGTATGCTGACCTGCGATTACTAGCGATTCCTCCTTCATGCAGGCGGGTTGCAGCCTGCAATCCGAACTGGGACTCTGTTTTTGGGGTTTGCTCCAGGTCGCCCTTTCGCTTCCCTCTATTAAGAGCCATTGTAGTACGTGTGTAGCCCAAGCCATAAGGGGCATGATGACTTGACGTCATCCCCGCCTTCCTCCGCATTGTCTGCGGCAGTCTCTCCTGAGTCCCCACCATCACGTGCTGGTAACAGAAGATAGGGGTTGCGCTCGTTGCGGGACTTAACCCAACATCTCACGACACGAGCTGACGACAGCCGTGCACCACCTGTTTTCTCGTCCTCCGAAGAGGAACTGGATATCTCTATCCATTGCGATCAATGTCAAGGCTTGGTAAGGTTCTTCGCGTTGCGTCGAATTAAACCACATACTCCACCGCTTGTGCGGGCCCCCGTCAATTCCTTTGAGTTTCAGCCTTGCGGCCGTACTCCCCAGGCGGGGTACTTATTGCGTTAACTCCGGCACAGAAGGGGTCGATACCTCCTACACCTAGTACCCATCGTTTACGGCCAGGACTACCGGGGTATCTAATCCCGTTCGCTCCCCTGGCTTTCGTGCCTCAGCGTCAGTTGTCGTCCAGAAAGCCGCTTTCGCCACTGGTATTCCTCCTAATATCTACGCATTTCACCGCTACACTAGGAATTCTGCTTTCCTCTCCGATACTCCAGTCTCCCAGTTTCCGTCCCCTCACGGGGTTGAGCCCCGCACTTTTAAGACAGACTTAAGAGACCGCCTGCGCACCCTTTACGCCCAATAATTCCGGACAACGCTTGCCACCTACGTATTACCGCGGCTGCTGGCACGTAGTTAGCCGTGGCTTTCTCTTACGGTACCGTCACAACAGGATGGTATTAGCATCCCGCCCGTTCGTCCCGTATAACAGAGCTTTACAACCCGAAGGCCGTCTTCACTCACGCGGCGTTGCTCCGTCAGACTTTCGTCCATTGCGGAAGATTCCCCACTGCTGCCTCCCGTAGGAGTCTGGGCCGTGTCTCAGTCCCAATGTGGCCGTTCATCCTCTCAGACCGGCTACTGATCGTCGCCTTGGTGGGCCGTTACCCCTCCAACCAGCTAATCAGACGCAAGCCCCTCCTGCAGCGATAGCATATTCAGAGGCCATCCTTTCAAGCTGCCCCCATGCGGGAGCTGCTTCGTATTCGGTATTAGCAGCCGTTTCCAGCTGTTGTCCCCATCTGCAGGGCAGGTTGCTTACGCGTTACTCACCCGTTTGCCACTCGATTCCATAAAAAGCAAGCTTTCCATGTCCTCTCGTTCGACTTGCATGTGTTAAGCACGCCGCCAGCGTTCGTCCTGAGCCAGGATCAAACTCTCCATGATATGTGAAGAGCACTAGCTCATTCTTACTATTGTTGGTTTGTTACTCATTGTTTGACGTTCTATCTCTAGAACCTCGCACTACCGAGTTAATCTCGGTATAAGTGATTCGCTCATGTTTGCGTGTCGCCTTACGGCTCCTTCAAACATGGCTCTCTACTTATCTGGCGTTCATTCGTATGTTGCATTGTTCAGTTTTCAAAGGTCATCTGCCAGCCGCATGATTGAGATGAAGGAAGTTCATCGCTCATCGCGGCGACTCATATATCTTAACAAACTCACAGGAGTTTGTCAAGCACTTTTTTTGAAATACTTTTGAGAGGAGGAAGGGAACCTTCACGTCCGCTCAACAGCTTGTTTAGTATATCCCACTCTTTCCCTCTTGTCAAGGGATTTTTTAAAAAAGCCGGCAGGCGAACGCTCTTTCATTCACCTGTCGGCTTTATACACCTGATTCTTATTCTACAGTAACACTCTTAGCCAGATTTCTCGGCTTGTCTACATCATTTCCTCTGACTACGGCTGCATAGTACGCCAGCAGCTGCAAGGGAATAACCGTCATGACGGGCATGACAAAATTATCCGATTTGGGGATTTTGATGATATAGTCCACCGTCTTGGCCACTTCCGTGTCATCATCCTGCACGACGCCTACTACCTGGGCATTGCGGGCCTTGACTTCTTTGATATTGCTTATCATCTTTTCTTCTACATCCCGCTGGGTAGCCAGGGCTATGACGGGGACACCGTCAACAATCAGGGCCAGGGTACCGTGTTTCAGTTCACCACCGGCATAGGCTTCGGCATGGATGTAGGAAATTTCTTTCAGTTTTAAAGCCCCTTCCATGGCCAGGCCATAATCCATAGAGCGGCCGATGAAAAAGACATCTTCTTTATTCTTGAATTTTTCTGCCAGCTGTTTCACATCATCGGCGTGGTCAAAGATATACTGGCACTGCTCCGGAACCTTCTGCAGATCCTGAAGAATCTCTGTTTCTTTTTCTGCGCTAAGCTGCCCGTTGAGACGACCCATGTAGAGTGCCAGCAGCAGCAATGCTACGAGCTGTGTCGTATAGGCCTTTGTCGATGCTACAGCGATTTCCGGGCCTGCCCAGGTATAAACAACCTGGTCTGCTTCCCGGGAGATAGACGAGCCGACGACATTGGTAATAGCCAGAGAGCGGGCTCCCCGCCGTTTTGCTTCTTTGAGTGCCGCCAGTGTATCAATCGTTTCCCCGGACTGACTGATGATAATGCACAGTGTCTTGCTATCTGTCAGGGGATCGCGATAGCGGTATTCTGAAGCAATGTCTACTTCGACGGGAATGCGGGCCAGTTTTTCAATGAAATACTTAGCCAGCAGCCCAGCATGATAAGCCGTACCGCAGGCGGTGATCATAATCTTTCCGATAGAGTTGACATCTTCCGGCGACCAGTTGAGTTCGTCGAATTTAACCGATTTGCCATCGTCCGCCACGCGGCAGCTCAGGGTATCACGGATAGCCTTGGGCTGTTCAAAAATTTCTTTGATCATAAAATGCTCAAAGCCGCCTTTTTCAGCAGCTTCAGCATCCCAATTGACCTCAAATACTTTTTTGGAAACAGGCTGCCCGTCCAAATCCGTTACCCAGACGCTGTCTTTTTTGACAATAGCGACTTCGCCATCGTTCATGATATACGTCCGGCGCGTATAGTTGAGAATAGCCGGTATATCCGATGCAATATAATTCTCCCCGTCGCCGAGTCCCACAATAAGCGGATTATCCTTTTTGCAACAGATAATCGTATCGGGCTGATATGTACTCATGAAGACCAGGGAATAAGAGCCACGGAGCCGTTTCAGGACCCGGCGGACTGTGCTGGCAAAGTCACCATCATACATGTCAGAGCAGAGGTGAGCCACGACTTCTGTATCCGTTTCTGATTTGAACTGATAGCCTTTGGCCAGTAATTCTTCTTTCAACGTCATGTAGTTTTCAATGATGCCATTGTGGACGACTGCAAATTTCCCGTCCATGCTCATATGAGGATGAGAATTGACATCAGAAGGGCCGCCATGGGTAGCCCAGCGGGTATGACCAATGCCGATAGTCCCGATATTGGGGTCCTGTTCGACAACTTTCTTCAGGTTGACCAGCCGGCCCACTTTTTTCTGTACTTTTATTTTTCCATCATGATATACAGCTATGCCAGCAGAATCATAGCCTCTGTACTCTAATTTAGCAAGGCCTTCCAAAAGAAAATCTGCCGCCTGGCGGTCGCCAACATAACCAACAATACCACACATAATTTTTTCCTCCTGTTTTCCGGGGCTGCGCCGTAAAATAGGCGCACTACCCCTGTGCGCTCCCTGCAATGATTTTGTCCACCCTGTTACCAGTGTGATTTTTTCATTACATGACGGCCGGAGCTGCCGAGAGACATCCGCTGAATCTTCGATACTTCTCTACCTCGTCTGCCTGTTCCTCACGCAGGCACTAGCGCTATCCATTTTACGAATGGATTCCTAAACGAATAAAAAGGAATGAAGTAGTATACTCCATTCCCTTATTTTAATATAAGCTATGACTCTGGTCAATACCCGCGCTTATTTCGACGGTCCCATTTCATGTTCTACGACGAGGGCGATATCGTCTACGATGCGCTGCAGCTGGTCCAGATCCGGGCCTTCCGTCATAACGCGGATAAGCGGTTCCGTTCCGGACGGACGCACGAGGATCCGGCCTTCATCACCCAGTTCTTCTTCCCCGGCAGCGATAGCCGCCATGATGAGATTGTTATTTTCCCAGCCCGATTTCGTTTGTACGGTGACATTTTTCAGGATCTGCGGATATTTCGTCATGATTCCTGCCAGTTCAGACAAAGGCTTCTGGCGTGTTTTCATGATAGACAGCAGCTGCACAGCCGTCAACAGGCCATCGCCCGTCGTATTATAATCGAGGAAAATAATATGTCCCGATTGTTCGCCTCCCAGGCAATAGCCATCTTTGCGCATCCGTTCCAGGACATAACGGTCCCCGACGGCAGTGATGACGCTCTGGCACCCCATTTCTTTCAGGGCCTTGTGGAAACCGATATTGCTCATGACCGTACCGACGACCGTATCCTGTTTCAGCCGCCCTTCTTCTTTCAATTTCAGGGCGCAGAGGAGCATAATCTGGTCGCCATCCATTTCCTGTCCTTTTTCATCGACAGCCAGGCAGCGGTCGGCATCGCCGTCATTGGCGATACCGATATCGGCACCGTTCTGCAGGACTGCTTCTTTAAGGCTTTCCAGATGGGTAGAACCGCAGTGGTCGTTGATATTGATGCCATTGGGTTCATGGTGGATAGCGATGACTTCCGCACCGAGCCGGCGGAAGATATCCGGGCCGAGCTGGGAAGCCGATCCATTGGCCCCGTCATGGACGATTTTTAGTCCTGTCAGGTCGACATCGGTAGACTGGACGATGAAATCTTCATATTCATCCTGCAGATTCGTCCAGTTAGAAATCGTACCGATAGCTGCGCCGGTCGGACGGCTCTGGATACCGGAACGTTCATCTTTGAGCATGTATTCTTCAATGCGGTCTTCTGTTTCATCGGGCAGTTTATATCCGTACTGGTCAAAGAATTTGATACCATTGTATTCAAACGGATTATGGGAAGCCGAAATCATGACGCCAGCGTCGAGATGATGGACCCGTGTCAGATAGGCAATGGCCGGTGTCGGGATTACACCGACAAGATAGCAGTTTCCCCCTGCCGAGGTAATTCCTGCTGCCAGGATGCTTTCGAGCATCGTTCCGGAAATACGCGTATCCCTGCCGATAAGGAATGTGGGATGTTCTTTTTCCTGTCCCAGTACGTACGCAGCCGCCCGTCCCAGATGATATGCCAGTTCCGGCGTCAATGTATCATTTGCTATACCTCGTACTCCATCAGTTCCAAACAATCTTGCCATTTATTTTCCCTCCAACGGTTGATATATAGTTATAATTGCGATAGCTGTTTCCAGACCATCGAGAAAAGCACTCATAATTCCCCCGGCATATCCGGCTCCTTCGCCGACAGGATAGAGGCCGCTGCTGCCATCAGCCATACGGTCTTCTCCCCGGACAATCCGTACCGGAGCGCTGGTCCGGGTCTCCACGCCCGTCATGACGGCGTTATGATCGTCAAAGCCATGAATACGCCGGCCAAAATATGGCAGGGCCTTTGCCAGCGTATCAGTCACAAATCCGGGCAGAACGCGGCGCAGATCGGTCCAGACGACGCCGGGCCGGTAAGACGTGACAGACGGCATCTGCCCCGTATCGTCCCGTCCCAGGAACGATCCTACCGTTTGTGCCGGTGCCTTATATGTCCTGCCGCCTGCTTCATAGGCCAGCTTTTCATAGCGACGCTGGAATTCTATTCCCGCCAGTGGCGTCGAACCGCCCACGTCATCGGCCGTCACATTGACGACGAGAGCGCTGTTGGCAATACCACTATCCCGTTTGTACAAGCTCATGCCATTGGTCACGACACCGCCTTCTTCTGACGCGGCCGCTACGACGACGCCGCCGGGACACATACAGAAGGAATAGCAGGACCGGTCGCTTTGTTTATCATGATATACGAGTGCATAATCGGCGGCATCCAGTCCCAGCTCAGCTGCGCTGCAGCCATACTGGGAATGATCAATCAAGTCCTGGGTATGTTCGATGCGTACGCCTACGGCGAAATCTTTCCGTTCCATATGGATTCCCTGCTGGTACAACATGTGGTACGTATCGCGGGCACTGTGCCCGATTCCCATGATGACGACCTCTGCCGGGACCGTCTCCGTGCCATTGATGGTAACTGAAGTAATCTGCCCCGTATCGTCTCTGCCGATATCAGTCACACAGCTGTTGAAATGAATGGTCCCGCCCATGCGTTCGATAGTCTGGCGCATATTCTTTACGACGCGTCGCAGGATATCCGTACCTACGTGAGGATTATAGGCATACTGGATATCTTCCGGTGCCCCGGCCTGGACAAACATCTGGAGTATTCTGGGCAGCAACGGGTGATTGACCCGCGTCGTCAGTTTTCCGTCTGAAAAAGTGCCGGCTCCGCCTTCACCGAACTGTACATTCGACTCGGGACGGAAGGGACCGCCGTCCCAGAACTCTTCTACATGGCGTGTCCGCGTATCGATATCGCAGCCTCGTTCATAGACTACAGGCCGGTATCCATGACGGGCCAATTTCAGGGCTGCCGCCAGACCAGACGGACCGGTACCGACGACGACCGGCCGGTGGGCCAGTTTCCGGTTTCCAGGATGAATCGGCGGTTCAGGCCTGATCTCTAGTTTTCGAACGTCTTTGGCGTCGTGGCAATGTTTCCATACCCGCGCTTCGTCAGCCAGGGTGACATCGACCGTAAACACAAAGTAGATGTGCGGTTTCCGGCGGGCATCTATGGAACGCCGTACGATGACCAGACGCTGTATGTCTTCCTTACGGCAGCGTAATTTCTTCGCTGCCAGGACCGGGAGCGGCTTTTCCATCGGAACGGCGGTCCGTATATTTAGTACTCTGAGCAAAATGATTCTCTCCTTTAATCGTCCTTGCCGACTTCAACGGTGACTTTAATCGTATCCGGCGCAAAGACGGCCCCATCAATGGATGGCGCAGACATTTCAAAGTCTTTCGTTTCACTGATACCGCTGACATTGACTGCTGCCAGATTGATGCCTGACACGGTACCGACGACATCAGACCGTCCGCGTATTTCTACACTTTCCGGAATGGGACTGACACGCTTTACGGTATACCCGTCAGCCGGGTCCCCCGTCGTCGTCACATAGACCGGGACCCGTTTGGTCACGGCATCGGTCAGCAGTTTCACATTGACCTTGCTCTGCCACGGCGTCATTTCCAGCCCATCTACAGGAGATCCATCGGCATGGACCAGATGAATCGGTGCCATGACCGAGAAGTCCTGGTTTTTATCACCGACCGGAATATCGATGATGGCCCGGTCTACCTGCTGAATAAGGCGGCGGGCTCCACTGACGACGACTGTATCGGGCACCATGCGCAGACTGCTGATAGCTACATTATCGGGTAGCTTGCCGTTGAGATGAGGCGTCAGTTTGAATTCCTGTACGGCATAGACATCAATATAAATTTTTGCCGAATTCTGTGCCTGTTTCTTCAGTTCCGTCCCATTGGGAATCTGTACGTGTATCGGGACTTCCATTTCACCTTCCTGGGCGTTGGAAAGGTCGATATAGGCCTTGATATCCGATGCACCAACGTTAATAATCGTATTGCGCGGACCGGAAAGGCGGACGTAGACTGTCTTGGGGACATTGGCCGCAATATACTGGGAATTGAGATTTTCTACGGTGACCGGTACGGTATAGCTGCCTTCGCTCGTCGGATTTTGTTCATTGATGATGACAAACCAGAGGACAATGGCCAGAATGAGACAGATGATGCGCAGCTGCCATTTTTGATTGAGCTTGATCATTATTTCATCGGCCTCCATTTCAATATGTTGGCCAGCCCCTGAGGCTGCCGTTTGAGGAATGTCATAAGAACGTTGCGCAGTGCCGTGCCGTCGAGATGACGGTAAATGTGGCCGCCGTATGTGTAAGAAATCGATCCCGTTTCTTCACTGACTACTACGACGACAGCATCGGCCAGTTCACTGATACCGATAGCGGCCCGGTGGCGCGTCCCCAATTCCGTCGAAAGGGAACGGTCACTGGTAAGCGGCAGCAGACACCCCGCCGCCATGATGCGGTCATCGCGGATGATAACCGCTCCGTCGTGGAGCGGCGTATTGGGAATAAAAATATTTCCCAGCAGTTCCCGCGACACTTTACCGTCAATCTGAATGCCCGTGTCAATATAATCATTGAGGCCGACATCCCGTTCAAAGACGATGAGTGCCCCCGTATGAGTTTTGGACATGGATTCCGTAACAGCTACGATTTCATCGAGCAGCCGCTCCAGTGCTTCCATATCGACGACCTGGCTGGAACGGATGAGGCGGCCGCGGCCGATTTGCTCGAGGGCACGGCGCAATTCCGGCTGGAATACGACAGGCAAGGCAAACATGATGACCATCATGCCCTGTTGAAGCATCCAGTTGATGACGTGAAGATTGAGAAAGCGGCTGCTGCTGATTACCGTAACGGCACCGAGGACGATGAGGCCTTTGATAAGGGCCACAGCCCGCGTATTACGGATCAGGATCAGCATTTTATATAAAAAGAAAGCGACGAGCAGAATATCTACGACATCGAGCAGGCGGAAACTGCTGATGAATCCCTGAATTGGTAAATACATAGTACACTCCCTGATATAATATCTGAAGACAGTACGTACATGAGACATTTCATGCAGTATTTTTATTGTACAATATTTCAGGGGCGCTGAAAAGAGCTTCTTCCCTGACCTGAAGCAAATAAAAACTGGCACTGAAGATAATCGTACTTCAGCACCAGTCTCCATATCAATATGGTCATTCCGCTTTTGCTTTGTCTTCGTCCGGGGCAGCAGCCGCTTTGGCAGCTTCTTCGGCGTTCTTTATGGCCTTTTCCTGATTCGCCAGGTCTTCAAAATTATACGATTTCAATTGTTTGGCCAGATTACGCTGAATACCGGCAAAGGCCGCGTAAATGGAACACATGCCGCTGCATCCTTTGGAACACGATTCCACGTCATGAAGGCAGCGCTGTAATTCCGTCTGTCCTTCTACGGCTTCAATGATATCAAAAAGGGTAATATCTTTCGGTGCGCGCTGGAGGGCAAATCCTCCTTCTACGCCCCGGTATGATTTCATGATATTGGCAGCCGTCAGACTGCGCATGATTTTTAACAAGAAGCGTTCCGGTATATTCTGTTTTTCTGCCAGGGAAGCTCCCGTTATTTTTGTTCCTTCCGGCAAAGATGCCAGGTACAATACCATACGAAACGCGTAATCTGTTGCCTGATTCAATCTCATAGCAAAATTCCTCCTTGCTGATGGGACTATGACTAACCAGCCCCATCGTTATCCTTGCTTATTATTATACAATAATTCACTAAATTCGTATAGTTTTTTTGACACAATATCCCCTATTTTTTTGACATAATACAAAAAAGCTGTGCAAATACGCAAGCGTATTGCACAGCCATAATACCGTATTTAGTTATAACAGACTCAGCCCCAGGTAGATAACAGCCGAAATACAGGCACTGATGGGAATCGTAATGACCCAAGCCAGAAGCATGCTGCGGGCTACCCCCCAATGAACGGCACGGACCCGTTCAGCCGAACCGATGCCCATGATAGAACCGGATACGACATGAGTCGTACTGACCGGCAGGTGCAGGAAAGTCGCCGTAAAGATGACAATCGACGAATTCAGATCTGCAGCAAAGCCATTGATGGATTCCATCTTGAAGATTTTCGTTCCCATCGTAGAAATGATGCGCCAGCCGCCGGCCGATGTCCCCAGCGCCATCGATGTGGCACAGGCGATTTTTACCCATATGGGAATTTCCATAGTTTCAATGTAACCGCCGGACAGTAACGCCAGGGCGATAATGCCCATAGCTTTCTGCGCATCGTTCGAACCGTGGGAAAAAGCCATGAGGCTTGCCGACACGAGCTGCATTTTGCGGAACTGCCGGTTCAGGGTAATAGGAGAAAAATTACGGAAAATCCATAATAGCCCGATCATGACAAAGTACCCCGTTGCAAGGGCCACGATTGGCGACAGAATCAGGGACATGATGATTTTGCTGATCCCCGTTATATCCAGGGCAGCCGGTCCGACGCTGATGGAGACGGCACCAATAACGCCCCCGACAAGAGAATGGGAGGAACTGCTGGGGATACGGTAATACCAAGTCGTTATATTCCAGATAATCGAACCGATCAGAGCGGCTACAATGACTTCCAGACTGATCTGGGATGGGTTGAGGACCAGATCACCGCCAATGGTCTTTGCGACACCGGTACTGATCATGGCGCCGGCAAAATTCAGTGTAGCCGCCATGATAATAGCATGACGGGGCGTGATTGCCCGTGTCGATACACTGGTGGCAATGGCATTGGCCGTGTCATGAAACCCATTGACATAATCAAAAAGAACGGCAAGCAATACGACTGCCCAGATTAACCAATGCTCAGGCATACTTCAATACAACCCTCCTGAACGTGACAACCAAATCTTCACAGTCATCTGTCACGTCTTCGACAGACTGCAGTATTTCTTTCCATTTGATAATTTCGATGGGATCTTTGCATTCGGCAAACAGCTTTGCCATTTCTTCGTGATAGAGGTCATCACAATCCTGTTCCAGTTTCAGCACCTTTTTACTGCGTGCTTCTACTTTGAGATAGTTCTTTTTCAAATCCTTCATATATCCGATAGATTTGCGGATTTCCTTCATCGCTTTGGCCGTAATGACCGTCATCTGTTTAGTTCCTTCCGTAGCCTCGCCGACCTTGTACATCCACATTTTATCCATGATGTCATTAATGCTGTCTACAGTCGCATCCAGCTGGTCTATTAGCTGCTGGATATCTTCCCGGTCCATGGGGGTAATAAACGTTTTTTGCAGCCGTTTCATCGTTTCGACTACCAGTTCATTTGCCTTTGTCTTCAGATCAAAAATCTGATGCATGGCGTCTTCTGTAGGGATTTCCCGGTTCATGGCCTGACGCAGCAGATCAGCTGCTTCATAGCTGATACGGGCATGTTCGTCGAGCAAGGTGAAAAACTTCTCTTCTTTCGGCTTTAAATGGAATGCCATAGTCGTCCAATCTCCTCATTTTTACAAGTACATACCGGCCGTAGAATTTACAAAAACATGACGCATTTATCGTCAAAATTTTACAATGGCCTACTTTGCATTATATCATATGCGCTTTTTTTATTCTACATAATCGTTTTACTTTTCATAATTTCTGATGCATTATTTTAAACCAGTATTTCTTATCTTTATTATTTACAAAAAAGAAAAGTCTCCAATCGCCTAAAAAGAAAAGGGGAAATGGAGACTTTAATATGATATATAAAATTTACAATATCATTTACTGATATCCTATGGATTATTTGATGACAGCCTTATGGATGATTTCCAGGAAATCACCGGCTTTCAGGCTGGCACCGCCGACCAGTCCGCCATCAATGTCGGGGCAGGCTGTCAGTTCTGCTGCATTTTTGCCTTTAACGCTGCCGCCGTACAAAATGGATACATCCTGTGCAGCTGTGTCATCATAGAGAGCTGCCAGCTTTTTGCGGATAATGTCGCATACTTCTTCTGCCTGAGCAGCCGTCGCCGTTTTGCCCGTCCCGATAGCCCAGATAGGTTCGTAGGCGATGACCACTTTCGTTATATCAGCTGCCGCAATATCTTTCAGGGCGTTTTCGATCTGACCTTCTATCCAGGACTGCATAATACCGCCTTCACGCTGGGCCAGCGTTTCCCCACAGCAGAGAATCGGCGTGAGTCCATGGGCTAGTGCAGATTTAACTTTCAGATTGACCGTTTCATCCGTTTCATTGTTGTATTCCCGCCGTTCCGAATGGCCGATGATGGCATGGCTGACGCCGATATCTTTTAACATAGCCGGCGATACTTCGCCTGTGTAAGCGCCGTTGTCCAGCCAGTGCATATTCTGGGCAGCGACATGTACAGCCGTTCCTTTTGTCAGTTCTACAGCCATCGGCAAATAGGGAAATACGGGGGCGATGACAATATCTGCCTGTTCCGCACCAGTAAGTCCCTGTACGAGAGCCGTGATGGTTTCCCGCGTTTCTTTTCCGGTGTGATTCATCTTCCAGTTACCTGCAATAATTGTTTTTCTCATCTCGAAAACTCCTTTGCGACTGATATAAGTAGATTTATTTATCACTCAGCGATTCTATACCGGGCAGCTTCTTGCCTTCCAGATATTCCAGGGAAGCGCCGCCGCCAGTAGAGATATGGCTGATCTGATTAGCAAGGCCTGTTTTATTTACAGCCGAAACGGAGTCACCGCCGCCGACAATGGAAACCGCCTGGGAATGAGCTACTGCACGGGCAACAGCTTCTGTGCCCTTTGCGAAGTTTTCCATTTCAAAGACTCCCATCGGACCGTTCCAGACGATGAGTTTCATCGGTTCCAGTTCACGGGCAAACAGTTCCTGTGACTTTGTACCGATATCGAGGATCATCCAGTCTTCCGGCACGGCATCAGCCGGTACGACTTTATGAGCCGCATCGTTAGAGAACGTTTCCGCTACGTTCACATCGACGGGCAGCAGCAGTTTCTTTCCTTCGTCTGCTGCCTGGGCGATAAGTTTCTTCGCCAAATCGATTTTATCGGCTTCTACCAGAGACTTTCCAATACCATACCCCTGGGCTGCCAGGAAGGTGTTGGCCATGCCGCCGCCAATAATCATGACATCGACTTTGGGCAGCAGATTGGAAATGACTTCAATCTTATCGGAAACTTTGGCACCACCAATGATTGCTGCGAAGGGGTGTGCCGGATGATCGACGGCACCACCGATAAAGCGGATTTCTTTTTCCAGAAGGAAACCGGCTGCCATAGGAAGAAAAGCGGCAATACCGGCTACGGATGCATGAGCGCGGTGGCAGCATCCAAAGGCGTCGTTGATGCCTACATCGGCCAGAGAAGCCAGCTTGCGGGAGAATTCCGGATCATTCTTTTCCTCTTCCCCGTGGAAGCGCAGGTTTTCCAGGAGCAGGACCTGGCCCGGCTGCAGTGCCCCGGCCATAGTTTCCGTTTCGGCTCCGATGCAGTCCGGTGCCATCTGCACGGGAATCCCCAGCAGTTCCGACAGGCGGGCTGCCACCGGTTTTAAGGAATATTTTGCAACGGCCTTTCCCTTTGGCCGGCCCAGATGGCTGGCCAGGATGACCGCAGCCTGATGGTCGAGGAGATAGCGGATTGTCGGCAATGTTTTCTGGATCCGTGTATCGTCGGTGATAACGCCATTTTCATCAAGTGGCACGTTGAAATCAGCGCGGACAAATACTTTTTTCTTATCTACATCTACATCAGTAATTATTTTTTTCATAGTAGTCTCTCCTCTCGTCAGTCGAGACCCTGGGATGTGAGGTATTTCACCAGTTCGACGACGCGGCGGGCATATCCCCATTCATTATCATACCAGGAGACAATTTTCACCATGCCTCCGTCCATGACCATATTCAGGGGAATATCGATGGTCGTCGTATTTTCATTGCCGCGGTAATCAACCGAAACGAGTTCATCTTCGTTAGTATCGATGATGCCTCTGTATTTCCAAGCAGCGGCTTTTTTGAAGGTGCTGTTCAAATCTTCCAGGGTAACGTTTTTATCTTCTAATTCCAGTACAATATCCACAATGGAGACATCCGGTGTCGGTACGCGGACTGCCCGGCAGCTCAGTTTGCCTTCGAATTCCGGCAGGACTTTGGTAATGGCTTCGGCAGCCCCTGTCGTCGTCGGAATGATCGACATGCCCGCTGCCCGGGCGCGGCGGAAATCTTTATGGGATACGTCGAGTATTTTCTGGTCCGTCGTGTAGGAATGGATGGATGTGGTCATACCGCGTCTGACACCATACGTATCATTCATCAGTTTCAGGATAGCAGCCAGACCGCAGGTTGTCATAGAAGCGCCGGAAATGACGTGGTGCTTCTTGGGATTGTATTTATCTTCATTGACGCCAAGGACAATCGTAATGTCATCGATGGTGGATGGTGCCGTAATGATGACTTTTTTTACGCTGCCTCCCAGAGGAAGACGACTCTGGGAACTCGCCGTGCGGCGGCCGGCATATTTGCCCGATGATTCGATGATAATCTGGGCACCGAGAGCATCCCAATCGACATCTTTCACATCTTTCTGCTGAAACAGCGGATAGGCTTTCCCATCAACGATGATGTGGCCCGTATCATAGGTCACGTTATTTTTCAATGTGCCATAGATGCTGTCATATTTCAGAAGATGGGCCATCTGTTTCGGAGAACCGATATCATTGATGCCGACGATTTCGATTTCATCCTGATAGCGCTGGGCAATCTTAAAAAGACTTCTGCCAATACGCCCAAATCCATTAATACCTACTTTTACCATGCTATACACCCTTTCCTCATTATCATATCATCTTCAGGATTTGTTCTGCGGCTCCTTCATCTGTAACGAGGATTCCTGTACGGCAGGCACGCATCACCGCAAGGATAGCTTCAGCCTTGCTGGTTCCGCCTGCGACAGCTATAACATGTGGATGTTTTTTTATGTCTTTTAAAGAAATACCGGCATTGCTCGTCACGTGGACGACATGACCATCGAGACTGCAATAGCAGCCCAGGGACTCGCCACAGGCCATGAGCTCCTTCAACGCATGCGTTTCTACCGTTGTCAGGCCGCGCCGTTTTGCCATCGTATCGGCCCGGCCTATGCCGAACAGGACAATCTGGGCCTTTTGTGCCAGAGCTACATTTTCCCTCGCCTGTTCATCCGCATCAAGCATGAGGTGCAAAGCCGACTGGCTCAGCCCGTCCGGTATATGGACCATCCGGTACGTACCATGCGTCTTGACCGCTACGTTGGCGGCAATATAATTGGCCTGGAATTCGACGTGATTGCCAATGCCGCCCCGGGCCGGCACAATGACCGGTCCCGCCGTGCTTTCTGGCAGGCAGCGTGCTACTTCGGCCATGGTCGAACCGCCACTGATTGCGACGATTGCCCCCCGCGTGAGCAGGTCATTCAGGAGCAGGGCTGCCTGACGCCCCATTTCTTCACAGGCCGCTTTATCGGTATCACAATCGCCCGGTACGATATATACTTCTTTCAACTGCAGGTGCTGACAGAGCCGACGCTGCATATCATCGACATTATTCAGGCGCAGGAAACATTCCAGTAAATCCGGCATGAGTCTGCGTCCTTCCGGCTCAAGGGCAATCCCCATGGTCGTAAAACGCACGAGGCCACTTCGCCGCAGCACATCCACATGTGCCCGTACTACTCGTTCAGATAATCCCGACAAGGCGGCCAGAGACCGGCGCCCGACGGGTTCCGCATCAGAAATATGACGGAGCAGCAAATATCTTTCTTTGATGGTCCCCATTACATCGGGGGCTATTTTGCGAAAGACATTGAGAGTCTTTTCTTTCATCTTTTCCTCCCTTTTGCTGCCTGTCATGATAGTCTTTAAATACCTTTCGTTGCCATATAGGCCGCCAGGTCATTGACGCGGAGAGAATATCCCCATTCATTATCATACCAGGCAACAACTTTAATCATGTCGCCTTCGACAATCTGTGTATCTAGCGAATCGACAATGGAGCTATGGGGATCGCTGATATAATCGGAAGAAACGGTAGCGTCTTCTGAATAGGCCAGTATGCCTTTCAGCGGGCCTTCCGCCCATTTTTTCAGGGCACCGTTCACTTCTTCTACGGTTACTTTTTTCTGCAGGATAGCTACGAGGTCGGTCATCGAAACGTTCGGTGTCGGGACGCGCAGAGCCATACCGGTAAACTTGCCTTTCAATTCAGGCAGGACCAGGGCAACGGCCTTGGCTGCACCGGTAGAAGTCGGAATAATAGACTGGGTAGCGCAGCGGGCACGGCGCATATCTTTATGTACGCCATCGACGAGAAGCTGATCGTTCGTATAGGCATGAACCGTCGTCATCATACCACGGACGATACCGAATTCGCGGGACAGCACTTTGGCTACAGGAGCCAGGCAGTTCGTCGTACACGAACCGTTCGAAATAATACGGTGTTTTTCCGGATCGTACGTTTCTTCATTGACACCCATAACGATGGTCGTATCAGGATTTTTGCCCGGCGCCGTAATGATGACGCGTTTGGCACCGCCTGCCAGATGTTTGGATGCCGATTCGCGGTCTTTGAATTTACCTGTCGATTCGACTACTACATCTACACCCAGTTTTTTCCAGGGAATATCAGCCGGATCCGTATGATTGGTCACGGGAATGCGGCGCCCGTCAATAATCAGTTCACTCGTTCCTTCATCGTATGATACATCGTGGTTCCACGTACCATGCACGGTATCGAATTTTAATAAATCCGCCATGATAGGGCCAACGGAACGGTTATTGATAGCCGCGATTTCGATTTCCGGCTGCAGCAGGGACGTGCGGAGTGTGCACCGGCCAATTCTGCCAAAGCCACTGATACCTATTTTTACTGTCATTATGCTTCCTCCTTACACATAATCCAGGTAGCTATGCCTGACCGTCGGATATTCGGACAGACTACACCTCTTTTAAGTTCTACAGCTATAGTGTATACTACAATCCATAATTTGTAAATTATTTTTTCCTGTTATGGTTGTGTGAGGAGGAAGCAGTGCACTATATAGGCACTATATAAGTAAGTTTCTCGTATTTAGAATATTATTTTATCCATTTTGTATATACTATTTTATGTTTTATGAGCTATTTTATGAGTGAAGCAGATTGTTACCAGTCATTTCCGGTGGCACCGGCAGTCCGGCAAGATGGAGCAGCGTCGGCGCGACGTCGGCCAGTTTGCCATCATTCAGAACATCATGCTGATGGCAGCGGCTGACTAAAATGCAGGGAACTTTATTTGTCGTATGTGCCGTATAGGGCGAACCGGTCACAGGATCTGCCATCTGTTCGGCATTGCCATGATCGGCAATGATCAGTACTTCGCCACCAGCCTGCTGCAGTACTTCTACAATACGGCCGACACAGGTATCGACTGTTTCAACGGCTTTGATGGCCGCCGGAATGACACCCGTATGTCCTACCATATCGGCATTGGCAAAGTTCAGCATGATCATGTCATATGTCCCCGACTGGATTTGTTCGATGACCTTATCCGTCACGACAGGGGCACTCATTTCTGGCTTCAGATCATACGTAGCAACTTTAGGAGATGGAACGAGGATCCGGTCTTCACCGGCATTCGGCGTTTCATTGCCTCCGTTGAAGAAATAGGTCACATGAGCATATTTTTCCGTTTCAGCGATGCGCAACTGTTTCTTCCCTGCTTTGGCCAGCACTTCGCCCAGTGTATTGACGATGGTTTCCTTATCGTAGGCAATGTGAACAGGCAGGCCGTCTTCATAACGGGTCATAGTCGTAAAGTAGATATCCCGTTTTTCTGGCCGGTCAAACCCCTTGAAATCAGGAGCTACAAAGGCTTCTGTCAGCTGCCGTGCCCGGTCGGGACGGAAATTAAAGAATATGACACTGTCTCCATCGGCAACGGGCTGATGGCAGAGGACGGACGGCACGACGAATTCATCGGAAACATCCGCTGCATAAGAATCGCGCAGACAGGACCGGACATCGGCTGCTTCGACACCTTCGCCGAAGGCAATGGCCCTGTACGCTTTTTCAATGCGGTCCCACCGTTTATCCCGGTCCATAGCATAATAACGGCCGCTGATTGTCGCGATGGTTCCCGTACCAAGACGGCGGCATTCGTCTTCCAGTTCCTGGAGAAACGGGCCGGCACTGCGGGGAAGGACATCGCGGCCATCCAGGAAAGCATGGATAAAAACCTTTTTCAGACCGTATTGGCGGGCCATTTCCAGCAGGCCGAAGAGGTGTTTTTCACTGCTATGTACGCCTCCGGGCGACACGAGGCCCATGAGGTGAAGAGCTGAATGACGATCCCGGGCATTTTCCATGGCTCCCACCAGTGCTTCTTTTTTGAAGAAAGCACCCGTTTTAATATCGTTTGTAATTTTCGTCAGTGCCTGATAGACGACCCGGCCGGCTCCGATATTGAGATGTCCCACTTCGGAATTTCCAATCTGGCCTGCCGGAAGTCCTACGGCTTCGCCAGACGCTTCCAGGTGAGAATGGGGATAGTCATGCCACAAGCGCGGCAGCACCTTTAAATCAGCCATGGCCACGGCGTTATCTTTTTTTTCATCACGGCATCCGAACCCGTCCATGATGATCAGCATTACTGTGTGTTTTTGTGTCATACAGAATATCTCCTTACTATAAATTAAAAAGGGCAGGGAATGAATCCCTGCCCTCATTATAATATGTACTTCGCTGCCTTTCCAGCCGTGGCAGGCATCTATCCGGTATGATTGTCTCAGTGTTTGCTGTTATAGGCATTCATGATCTGAATCAGATCCAGTACTTTATTAGAATAACCAATTTCGTTATCGTACCAGGAAACGAGTTTGACAAATTTGTCTGTCAGAGCAATGCCGGCCTGAGCATCAAAAATGGAAGTGAGCGGGCAGCCGAGGAAGTCCGACGATACAAGCGGTTCATCGGTATAACCGAGGATACCTTTGAGTTCGCCTTCTGCTGCTTTCTTAACGGTAGCGCAGATTTCGTCATACGTTGCCGGTTTCTTCAGGTTGACCGTAAGGTCTACGACAGAAACGTCCAGAGTCGGTACACGCATGGACATGCCGGTCAGTTTGCCATCCAGTTCGGGAATGACCTTGCCAACAGCTTTGGCAGCACCCGTCGTGGAAGGGATGATATTCCCTGTTGCAGCACGGCCGCCGCGCCAGTCTTTGGCAGACGGTCCATCGACCGGTTCCTGTGTAGCTGTGACGGAATGAACAGTCGTCATCAGGCCCGATTCGATGCCGTAGGCATCATTGATGACTTTGGCCAGCGGTGCCAGGCAGTTCGTCGTGCAGGAAGCATTGGAAACGATTTTCTGGCCGGCGTACTGATCCGTATTGACACCACAGACGAACATATCTGCCTGTTTGCCATCTTTGCCTTTTTTGGAAGGAGCTGAAAGGACGACGTATTTGGCACCGGCCTGTAAATGCTTTTCTGCCAGTTCCGGAGTCAGGAACCGTCCCGTCGATTCGACGACATATTCGGCACCGACTTCGTCCCATTTCAGATTAGCCGGGTCTTTTTCCTGGGTAACGCGGATATGCTTGCCATTGACAATGAGTTCATTCTTTTCTACATCCGCTTCTACTTTGCCATGAAAGCGGCCATGCATGGTATCGTATTTCAAAAGATATGCCATGTAATCTACATCACAGAGATCATTAATTGCTACAATATTGATGTCATCCCGCTTCATGGAAGCACGAAAAACCAGACGTCCGATACGGCCAAACCCGTTAATGCCAACATTAATCATGAGAATACACTCCTTTTTTAAACTATAGGCACATCGCTAATGGATGTTTGTAACTTCTTTGTTCTTACAATGTCATTATGCCACATTGGGAACAATAATGCAATGCCATGGTCGTTTTATGTCCCACTTTTACGGTAAAAAAACAGACCTGCTACTGCAAGCCTGCTTTTGCTGCCATCATCCCAGCATATTCTTTGATGGCCAGACATGAGTCGAAAAGGACGATGGACTGGGGAATAAAGGAAAATAACGATAGGCGGTATGTATCTGTCGTGCGGTAATCACAGGGATAAGGGGTAACATTCATGCCTTCACGGGTGAAAAATCCGATGGCCCGCGCCATATGGAAGCCACTGGTCACGACGATAGGATGATGCCAGCCATGAGCATCACATAGCTCTCTGGCGAACCGGGCGTTTTCTGCCGTGTTGCGGCTTTTTTCATCACTGATGATGTCCTTCTCCTCTACTTCCAGAGACAGCAGCATCCGTTTTTCAATAGCAGCTTCGTTGGCATCACCGGCAAACACGACGCCACCGGAAAGGAGAATGGGAATGTGCAGCGCCTTCTGGATGCGCACGGCTGTCAGAAACCGATGGGACGCTGCAAGGCCCAGCTGGCCCGTTCCGTCAAAATCAGGCACGCCAGCCAAGGAACCTCCTCCCAACAGGATAATGACATCCCCGTCGAGCTGATCCAGGGACGGCTGTTCATACCGTGTTTCCAGAGGATGAACAAACAGATGGCTGACGGGCTGGATGGAAAGACCATAAAAACAGAGCACGGTTACGAGCAGAGCCCAGCGGCCGGCAGCACGCTTGCGGAACATATATATAAGAATGGCAAACAAGGCAAGAAATACGCCGCCTAAAGGCAGAATCCACATATACAGCCATTTAATCACATACAACATGACTTATTCTTCCCTTCCCTTTTTTGTTACATCCAGAAGGATGACGCCGCCTTTACGCTTATAGCCGCTGTTCCACAACTCTTCCAGGGAAAACCAGCGGAAGCTTCCATAAGTTACGAGTTTGACCAGGAACGCATCTTCGTACTGGACATACCCCGCCAGCCAGAACCAGTGCCAGACATAGGCGGCCAGATCCGGATTGGCATGTTTTAAATTGAGATAGGGGACAGGAAGATTATGATCTATTTCCCATTTTACAGCGCTTTCCAGCTCTTTCAGCGGGCAGTCACTGTACAAACCATGCATGGTGATACGTTGTTCACCGACGGACCGCAGATAGTTGCTGTATCCCTGTATCCACAATTCCAGCGTATCAATACCATTCTGTCGCGGACGCAAGAATGGTTTCATAATCTGTGAAAAATTAATATAATCCTGAGCCGTCAGATGATGAATGTCATACGGATACAAACGGCTGAACCCCTGATTGAGGTCCAGATAAATACTGACATCACAGGCCGTCACGGCCCCGCAGCCGCCAATATTCATCCAGTGGTCAGTGAAGAGTTCCTGATTATATCCATAGTAATTGCCAACTTTAAACAGTGGTAATTCTTTCATTGCTATCATCCCTGTCCTAAAAGAGTACCAAAATGGTCTTTTTTATTATAACACATTTCTCTGTACGACGGCATCCCTATTATCGGAAATGAAAAAAGGTGCTGCCGCACAATACGTGTGCAACAGCACTTCTTTATCTGGTGGAGATGAGGAGAGTCGAACTCCTGTCCGTAAATGCCGCCCCATGAACTTCTCCGAGCGCAGACCTTGTTAGTTATCTCGAGCAGTTGTCGTACAAGGACAAACTAGACTGACTCCAGCCTGTGAGTTTCCCGTTCCAGCCACCAGGCAGAGCTGAAAGGTATCCCGCTAAGTGACGTCCCATCCCTGCCCGCAGGATTAGCAGAAAGGGACGTTAGCTGCGCTTAGGCAGCTAAAGCAAAGTTTTCTTCTTTAGCGTTTAATTTAACGTTTTCACCGATTTACGGGCAGATGACACCCCGGCTCGCTATTCATGATACAACCATCCACGTCGAAACCTTTACATCCCCGTAAAGGTATACACATTGCTGTGTACACAATAGTATATCATAGGAAAAATAATTTACAAGTCTCAAATACCATATTTTTTTGCAGAACGAGGCCACTTACCAATACATTACATTCACTTTTTTAGCCGTGTACTGTTGTTCCAGCATGGCGACATGAGACAAAAAGGCTGGATCATCGAAATATTTTGCTTCATGAGGACAATGCCGGATACATCGCTGGCATTTGATGCATGTGCCCGTGATGACAGATGGATTCTCCCGTGATATAGCTCCCATAGGACAGTTTCTGGCACAGATTCCGCATTGAACACACCGGTCTTCCCGGGTTTTTGGACGGGCTTTAAGAAATTTCGCCGGTTTTCCATCAATTCCCTTTGGAATATAGTACGGGGCTGCTGCATCGCCATCTACAGATACCACGTCTGGCATATCCATCCTGTCCCGGATTTTTTCGGCCGTCCTGTCAGCCAGCTGCCGGACATCAGCCAGATCCCGTTCATCGGGTCGTCCGGGAGCCAGCCGGTCTGAAAAGGCATGGGTCGCAACAAAAGCCCCAGCAGATATAGGACAAAAATTATTCTTCTGCAACAGGTTACACAACTCCGCCAGGGAATTGTCAAAAGACCGGTTGCCAAAGGTCACGAGCGCCACGGCCCGCGTCCCCTGCCCGTGAAAGTTTTCTGTATAAGCTGGCAGTATTTTATTGGGCAGCTTTCCCGCATAGGTCGGACCTGCTGCGATGACCAGATCATGAGGGCCAAAGGTATATGCCGTTTTCCGTTCTTCCGGTAAATCGAGAGAGATTTCATGAAGTGGTACGGAAAGCAATTCTGCCAGACGGGCGGCACAGTACCGGGCTACCTGCCTGGTCTTGCCCGTCGGGCTGAAAGATATGGTATAAATCTGTTGAATCAGCATCATTTTTTCCTCCTTTATCGAAATTTCACAGGTTTGCTGCTGATGAAATCCATCGGCATTCACTCTTCTATTTTTTTCGTGCCATGAAGTGTCCGTATGGTTCCTCTATCAAGAGAATACCCATCAGACGTCAGGTCCAGATCGGGCATTACAGTAGATACTCCGTCAATGCCCATGAGGCTGGTCATGACATCGTACAGCAAATCATTCGTCCAATAAGCATCCCGATGATTCCGCAGCGTATCAACTATTTTCGGATATTCCTG
Organism: Caecibacter massiliensis; assembly: GCA_900095875.1. Taxonomy (GTDB): domain Bacteria; phylum Bacillota; class Negativicutes; order Veillonellales; family Megasphaeraceae; genus Megasphaera; species Megasphaera hexanoica. The sequence continues at coordinate 598,256 of LT608311.1, forward strand.
GATAAATGTATCACTGAAAATCATGACAAAGGGAATGTGACTCATAGCATAGGTGAATTTTGTCGCTTCGTGAAAATACCCCAGATCCACTTCTTCTCCATGGTCAGAAACATATACGAGTCCCTTAAACCGGGGCTCCGCCTTAATCCGGTCATAGATTTTCTGCAAGACATAATCCGTATAACCCACGGCATTGTCATACTGATCGATACGTTCATTCTCTCCATGAAAAACATTCCACTTCGTCGGATACCTGTCCCCATATGATCCATGACAGCCCATGAGATGAATGACAATCAGGGCATTGGAAGAGTCCTCCAGATTTGGGATCGTATCGGCCAGTACCTCATCAAAATAGTTCGTCCGGCAATCTTCCGTCCCGTTCCGCTCATTGAGCCACACCTGATAATCAGCCGTGCTGGCAATTTCGGCAACTGGTGTATCCCAGGCACCGTAATGTCTCTGATTGCTCAGCCAAACCGTATCATACCCGGCTGCTTTGGCTACTTCCATAAGGGAACAGGCATCTTCCAGGGAAATATTATTATACTGGTTTTTCTCACTCAGGGCATAGGTCAGGACAGGTACAGTAAGGCTATGATTCGAGTAGGCATGAGTAAACAGTATGGTATTCGTTTTTTCAGTCTGTTGTAATAACCAGGGCGTATCCGGCCGGTCATATCCATAGGCCTGCATGTGGTCCCGGTTTTCCGATTCACCAATGACCAGCACGAATATGCCGCCTGACGATGAAATCCTCAGATTCTGCAGCGATTGCAATCTTTCCTGCCGCACTGCTTTTGCCTGTCCATACTTCTGATATTCCTGCAACACATTTTCCGTTTCATCCATAATCCGCACGGGCAGATAACTGGATGACTGCTCCATAACGCAGAAGCCTGCCGCCAGTGTAACCAGGACCAGCAATAGTTGTCCCCAGAGTGGATACCGGCTCTGCTTTCTGCCAGCATCGTGCAGTATATACATCATGGCAGAAACTACCGACAGCAGCATCGTACCCGTCACACACCATAGGAATATATTCTGGTCTTTTAAATAAGACATAGCTTCGCTGCCGTTGGTCTGAAACAAAGTAAGGACAATCGCCGACGACAACACACGTCCACTGACTACGTAGTATCCCCAGAATAAGAGTGGTATGAGCAGAAAAACAGCACCTAGCAAATATACCGTACCCAGGCAGAAACGCCGCAAGTGGGAAAACCGCAACTGCCCGGCCATGATTCGCAAAGAAAAAATAGTGAGAAATGCTGCAGTTCCCATGACAAAAGCATGAGCAATCTCTTCATGCAGGATCCGCTGACCAGACAATAGTGGAATAAAAGCGGCTGACAATACAATCCCATTATAGAGTATCATCGTCCGTACCCATTTTTTGTCATACTGCCATGCTGTCAGATTCCCTGCCACGAGGAGGGCACAGATAGCAGCACTGTCATAAAACCGGTACGGTGATAAATCCGGAACCATCCACTGGCAGACACCATAACACAACAAATATACGACGGCACTGGCTATCCCCTTTATGATTTCATTACAGCGGCCATATCTATGAAAACGAAAAACCATGAATCACATCTCTCCAGTCATGCGAAATCTATGAAAGAAATCGCATTTATATATCTCATTATATCATACTCCAGGAGTGCGATACAGCCTGTTAGTACGGGAGTTCATAATGCATACATTTATTTGTCCAAAAGCAGATATTTCCCAGAAAAAAGGACTGTCCGAAAAATACAGACAATCCTTTTGAAAATTCCTGATATGCTATTCTTCTATACGTTCTTTCCCATGCAATGTCCGGATTGTATCTTTTGTCATATCGTATGAACTTACACGTCTATGTGATATGTGTTGCGCAGGTATTGCCGGACTTCTCCCTGTATGTAGAGGGAGCCCACTATGCAGAGTACCTGTCCTTCCTGCACGGCAGCAAAGGCCTTATCCAATCCGTGGACAATGCTGTCCGCCCAGTCGGCCCGGCATGGCAGGATTTTTGCCATTTCTTCCGGATCAGACGTACGCGGTGTCGGTGCTGGTGCGCAGACGACATAATCATCGTCATGGAACAGTTCATGCACCATCTGGGTATAATCTTTATCGGCAAGGACCGAAAAGAGAAATACCCGCTTTCTATCCCCAAATACATCACTGTAAGTCTGACAGAACGTATCGATACCGGCCGGGTTATGAGCTCCATCGATAACAACGTCTGTTTCTCCGGCCCGCAGGACCTGGAACCGCCCGGGCCATTTCACATGGTGAAGGCCCTGTTCAATAGCCGTACGGGTCAGTCTCTTTTCGTGACGGGCCAGGAGCAGCAGCGTCATGGCGGCCGCTCCGCAATTCACACGCTGGTGTTTCCCTAACAGCGGCAGTGTCGTCGTGATGGCAAAGCCATAGGGTTCCCGTACTGTCACCATCTGCCCGGCTGCCGGATCTTCCGGACCGGCATTGCCAATGACATCGAAACTATGCTTATAGGCATAGAGCCGGCTGTGTTTGTGATAGGCCGTACGGGCAATGACCGAAAGGGCCGGTTCTTCCGCCGTCGTGACGACAGGGACGCCCTCTTTTATAATGCCCGCTTTCTGTATGGCAATCTCTTCTATCGTATTGCCACAGTATTTCATGTGGTCCATGGCAACATTGGTGATGACCGAGACTTCCGGTATGATGACATTGGTCGAATCGAGAAGGCCGCCGAGCCCGACCTCGATGACGGCATATTCGACACCGGCTTTGGCAAAATGCCAGAAAGCGGCGGCCGTAATCATTTCAAACTCCGTCGGACGTTCCAGCCCTTCTGCTGCCATGACTTCGACTTTCTCCCGGACGGCAGCGACAGCAGTGGCAAAGTCAGCACGGGAAATATCATCGCCGTTAATATGTATCCGTTCGGTGTATTCTTCCAGATGGGGCGACGTGTACCGGCCAGTCCGGAAACCAGCTTCACAAAGAGCACTGGCTATCATGGCCGTTACAGACCCTTTGCCATTGGTTCCAGTAACATGAATCGTCTTATATTTTTTCTGGGGATTGCCCAGCCGGTTCAGGAGTTCCTGAATCCGGCCCAGGCCCAATTGTACACCAAACACGCTGGCATGCTGGATATAATCAATTGCTTCTTCGTAGGTCATGAGCGCCTCTTATAATTTAGCCAGATCTTCCATACGTTTGGTAAGGGAGGCCATCTTGTCCGTATAATCAGCCAGTTTGGCTTTTTCTTTTTCTACGACAGCAGCCGGTGCTTTGCCGAGGAATCCCGGATTAGACAGTTTTTTCGAAAGGCGGTCGATTTCCTTCTGGAGTTTGTCCTGTTCTTTCTTGACACGGGCCGTTTCTTTTTCTACATCGATAAGGTCTTTCAGCTGCAGATAGACTTCAATACCCGGTACGACGGTTACAACGGCATTTTCCGGTTTGGCCGCATCAGGAGCCAGCAATGTCACCTTATCGGCAAAGGCCAGTGTATGGAAATACGATTCATACTTGCGCAGTGTCTGAGCCATGCCTTCATCGGACGGTACCATGATGACCGGAGCTTTTTTGCCCATCGGCACGTTGGATTCGGCACGCATATTGCGGATGCCCTTGATGGCTTCCATAATGACGTTCATAATGGCGGCATCGGCAGTAAATTCCAGGTCGGCTCTGGGCTGTGGCCACGGTGCCACGATGATGCTTTCCCCTTCGTGGGGCAGATGCTGCCAGAGATGTTCTGTCACGAAAGGCATGAACGGATGGAGCATTTCCAGTGTGTGCGTCAGGACATAGACCAGTACGTACTGTACAGTCTGCTTGCTGCGCTGGTCATCCGATTTATACAGGCGCTGTTTAGCCAGTTCAATATACCAGTCACAATAGGAATTCCAGATGAAATCATACACTTCGTCAGCGGCGTCGCCGAGTTCGAATTTATCGAGATTAGCCGTAACCTGGCTGACCGTATCGTTGAAAGAGGTGAGAATCCAGCGGTCAGCTAAGGTAAGATCATCAGCAGACGGCTTGAAACCGGGGTCATAATCTTTCAGATTCATGATGACGAATTTGGATGCATTCCAGATTTTATTGGCAAAATTCCGGTTGGCTTCGACCCGTTCCATATAGAAGCGCATATCATTACCCGGCGTATTGCCCGTTACCAGAGTAAAACGCAGTGCATCCGCGCCATACTGTTCGCAGACGCCCAGAGGATCGATACCGTTTCCCAGTGATTTGCTCATCTTGCGGCCCTGGCTGTCCCGGACGAGGCCATGGATGAAGACGTCGTGGAAGGGGATTTCTTTCATGAATTCGCAGGTCATGAACATCATGCGGGCTACCCAGAAGAAAATGATGTCATAGCCCGTAACCATGACGCTCGTTGGGAAAAATTGTTGGATATCTTCCGTTTTTTCCGGCCAACCCATTGTCGAGAACGGCCAGAGGGCCGAACTGAACCACGTATCGAGGACATCGGGGTCCCGATGGATATGTTTGCTGTGGCAATGCTGGCATTCGGTGATATCTTCACGGCTGACGGAAATTTCACCGCAGTCATCGCAGTACCAGGCCGGAATCTGATGGCCCCACCAGAGCTGGCGGCTGATGCACCAGTCATGAACATTTTCCATCCAGTGATTGTATGTCTTGCTGAACCGTTCCGGAATGAACCGAGTCTTTCCTTCAGCGACGGCATCGATAGCGGCTTTGGTCAGTGGTCCCATCTTGACAAACCACTGTTTCGTCGAAAACGGTTCGACAATCGTCTTGCAGCGGGAGCAATGACCGACAGAGTGGGTCAGCGGTTCAATGTGATCGAGGAGGCCCAGTTCCTGCAAGTCAGCAACAACGGCTTTGCGGCATTCTTCCCGGGTCATACCATCGTATTTAGCTCCGGCTTTATCGTTCATCGTGCCATCGAGATTCATGATCATGATTGATTCGAGGTGATGGCGTTCGCCCATGGCAAAGTCATTGGGGTCGTGGGCCGGTGTAATTTTTACGGCACCCGTACCAAAACCGATATCAACATAATCATCGGCAATGACTTCGACTTCGCGGTTTACCAGCGGTACGATGACTTTTTTGCCGACGTATTTTTTCATGCGGTCGTCTTCCGGGTTGACGGCAACGGCCGTATCGCCCATAATCGTTTCCGGACGGGTCGTGGCAATCATGATGTAATCATCTTCACCGACGACAGGATATTTGACATACCAGAGGCTGCCCTGAACATCCGAATGGTCTACTTCGATATCAGACAATGCCGTATTGCAATGAGGGCACCAGTTGGTGATACGCTGTCCCTGGTAAATGAGGCCTTTTTCATATAAGGTGCAGAATACTTCACGAACGGCACGGGCACATACGGGATCCATCGTGAAGCGTTTGCGGCTCCAGTCACAGGATGAACCGAGACGGCGTACCTGTTTTTCAATGCGGCTGCCATATTTTTCTTTCCAGGCCCAGACCCGTTTCAGGAATTCTTCACGGCCGATATCATAGCGCGTCTTTCCTTCTTCTTTGGCCAGCTGCTGTTCTACTTTGACCTGGGTAGCAATGCCGGCATGGTCTGTTCCAGGGATCCAGGCAACATTGTAGCCTTCCATGCGTTTGAAACGGACGAGGATATCCTGCAACGTATTATCCAGTGCGTGGCCCATGTGAAGCTGCCCCGTAACATTAGGCGGTGGCATGACGATGCTGAATGGCTTTTTGCTCTTATCGGCATCCTGATGAAAATAGCCATTTTTTTCCCAGAAATCATACCAGGACATTTCAATGTCATTCGGTGAATAAGCTCCTAATTCTTCCTTATTCCATTTCATTTGTCTGTTCCCTCCAAAAAGTAAATAAAAAAAGCGCTCTTTCGTCCACTCTTAGGACGAAAGGCGCTTAGTTCTTCCGCGGTACCACCTAAATTGCCGCTCCACGCGGCCTCTTTATAAAACAGATAACGCCTGTCAGACGGGCAGGCCTTTCCTCCTGCCGGCTCACGGGTGACCCGCGATACTCTCTGCCAATGCTCTTTCACCTGTACGGCATCTCTCTGACGCAGATACAAACCGCTTCTTCCGCTCATCGCTTTTGTATTGGTAATAATTGTAGCAACTTTACCCATACCTGTCAAGGGATTTACTATACCTTTCCCTCTTTGAACAAGGTCATCATTTCCATGGTCAGGCTGACTTTTTCCACATCTTCCGGTACTTCATCCCGACTGATCCAGCGGGCAGTTGCCAGTTCTTCATGATCTACACGCAGCGTATCTTCTCCGTCAAGGTCGCAGAAAAATCCGAACAGAAGCGTGTCGGTGAAACACCAGGGCTGGCTTTTATAGAACTGCAGATTTTTGACGCAGATTCCCACTTCCTCCATGACTTCCCGGTGAACTGTCTCCTCGATGGTTTCTCCAATTTCAGCAAATCCTGCGATGAGAGCCATATTCGTATATTCCCGGCCGGCATAGGTCGATACGAGGAGCTTATTTTCATGACGGACGGCCACGATGACCGCCGGATTGATACGGGGATAATTCATAATACCGCAGGATGGGCAATACAACATCCGCTCTTTTTTGCTATGCTGCAACGGCTGCCCGCAGCATCCGCATAACTGATGATGGCGGTACCATCCGGCCAGTGACAGGCCGGTGACAGAAGCAAATGCCAGGTGCCGTGGTGCCGCATACCGCATATAGCGGATAGGCACATAGGCATATCCTTCTGGAGCTGGCAGCGTACGCCGGGCCAGGAAAAACTGCCTGTCGTCGATGGCAAACAGCCAGATAAAATTATCGGCCTTCCAGCCGGAAAAATCAGAAGCTGCCGGCAGGGTAAAGCTGTTTCCATCCTGCCGTATGAGGACACTTTTTTTATCATAGGACAAGATAAGGGCATTTTCTTCTATGAGAGCAGGCGTAAATTCGTTGTGATACGTATGGGGATGGATATCCTGAATCATATAAACTCCTTACAATGGAAATGAGGCTGTCCGGTGGCAGCCTCTCTCCGTTTTATACTTTAATTTACAAATCTGAATATTATTTCGGTATATCTACATAAGTAGCACCCTGATTATCCGCTTTGAGAATATGACCAAAAGATTGGATGCCATACCCGGCAAAAGTAGAAATCATCGCCTCTTCTACCTCTCTTTCCCGTCCGGTTGCAAATGCGATGAGTGTCGAGCCGGAACCACTGATGGTAGAACCCAGGGCACCGGCAGCGATAGCCGCATCCAGTACGTCCTGGCCGTGGGGAATCAGCTGGATCCGATAGGGAACATGGAGCTTATCCTGCAGGCTGTATTTTAGATAGTCATACCGTTTCGTAAAGAAGGAGGACAAAAGGAAACTGACCCGGCTGACATTAAAAACAGCACTTTTATAGTCAATCGTATCGGGCAGCGCCTGTCTCGCTTCTTCTGTAGAAACTTCAATTTCCGGACTGACCGTGATAAAAGACAAATCATCTTCTACAGGCACTGAATTGGTGATAGCTTTGTCATGGACAATGATAGACGATGTCAGTCCTCCATATGTTGCAGGCGCCACGTTATCGGGATGGCCTTCCATCGAATTGGCAATGATCAGTATATCTTCTTTGGTCAATTTCCGCCCTGTCAGGGCATCTCCTGCCATGATTCCGCCGACGAGGGCTGCCGAGCTGCTTCCCAGCCCGCGTGCCGGCGGGATGCGGTTAATCAGCGTCAGATGACCGGCCGGCAGCGGCTGTCCATTCCGTTTTGCCACGTATGCCATGGCTTCCGATACCAGATTTTCTGCGGGATCGGTCGGGATTTCATTCTGACCCATACCCTTGATTTCGATGGTTATCGCTTCCGCTCCCGGCCGTTCTTCAAACAGTATTTCATTATACAGGGTCAGAGCGATGCCGACGGCATCAAACCCGGAACCCATATTGGCCGATGTGGCCGGAATTTTTACATGTACTTTCTTGGTCATAAACAGCACCTCTAAATTTCAATGACTCTGATTGCATTGGCAACGCGGCGGACGCAGGAAAGAGATGTCACCTTTTTCAGTGAATCCCGCACCAGCCCATCGGCTGATGCATCGATAAGAATTACAATTTCGGCAATTTCCTTCGTTTCATCTTTCTGGATTAGAGAACGGATACTAATACGATTTTCAGCAAATATGCCAGAGATACTGGACAAGACGCCCGGTGCATTATCGACGATCATGCGCAGATAATAAGGAGCGCGGATAGAGCGTGGATCCGTCAGTTTCGTGTCATGCCAGACATATTTCCGTTTTCCTGTCACGGTAAGGTTAAAATGAAGAATGACATTCATGACATCGCTGACAACCGCACTGGCAGTCGGAAAAGCACCGGCTCCCTGTCCGTAAAACATGACATCACCGACGCAGTTGCCCCGTACATATACTGCATTATAGGCTCCGCCGACATTGGCCAGCGGATGGCTTCTGGGTATAAAGGCGGGGTGGACATTGAGGGAAATCCCATCGTCGTTCTGCTGTGCAATAGCCAGCAGTTTAACGGCATAGCCCATTTCCGATGCATGTTCAATATCCTCATGGGTGATTTTCTCGATGCCTTCGACAGAGACATCGCGGAAAGTAACGGCAGAATGGAATCCCAATGTTGCCAGAATAGCGATTTTCCGGGCCGCATCATATCCACTGACATCATTAGTCGGATCGGCTTCGGCATACCCTTTTTCCTGGGCTTCCTTAAGAGCGGTTTCATAGGACAGGCCCCGTTCCGTCATATTAGTCAGGATATAGTTTGTCGTTCCATTCATGATGCCGATGATGCGTTCGATACGATTACTGTTGAGCGACGAATACATGGGACGGATAACGGGGATGCCGCCGGCTACACTGGCTTCAAACTGGAAATCGACATTGTTTTCCTGACTGAGTTTCAAAAGAGGAATCCCATAATCAGCAATTAGGTCCTTATTGGCACTGACTACGCTCTTCCCGCGCTTAAAGCACTGTTCGATGCATTCTTTTGCAAAATCAGCACTTCCCATAACTTCCACTACGATTTCTATTTCATCATCATTGATAATATCGTTGAAATCGGTAGTAAGAGCAATGGTATCCGGCAAATCCATCTGTTCATATTTCGGTAAATCACGGATGAGTATCCGTTTAATGCTGATATGCGTCTCCAGCTGTTCCTCAATGAGCTGGCCGTTGCGGCTCAATAAATCGACAACGCCTTTACCAACGGTACCGCAGCCTAACAATGCAATTGCAACATGTTTCATACAGCCCCTCCTTAGGCCTGCCCGATGATATCGACTTTGCTGACTCCCGGCAGTTTATCTAATTTTTTCATTAATTCATCGGCAGAAATATTCATGTTCTTCGTTTCAATGGAAATACTGACATCAGCCATTCCCTGCAGGGGAATCCCCTGATTGATAGTCAGGATGCTGCCGTTGCTGGCTGCGACTGTATGCAGCACCTGGGAAAGTTCGCCCGGTTTATCAAAGATCAGAAGCGATAAGGTAACAATTTTTCCCTGTGTTACGTCGTGGAAAGGGAAAACATAATCTTTATATTTATAGTACGCACTGCGGCTTAAATCCATCATCTTTACCGCTTCATTGATGGTACGGCTCTGATGGTGCTTTAAGATTTCTTTGACGCGGATTGTCTTTTTAATAGCTTCTGGCAGGATATCTTCCCGGACCAGATAGAAGTTATGGTTCGTGTCCTTTTTCATCGTTCATCCCTCCCTAAAAAATAAGAAAACGTCGTCATCAATCCTGGCAGAAGTTTTGTCTTCGGCCGCCAGTTCAGTGTCTGCACAGCCTTTCCATTATCGAGTACGGACCGGTAAATATCGCCGTGCCGTGCGTCTTCATAGATTACGTCAGACCGTATCTGGGCAAAATACATCAATATTTCTTTCAAGGCATTGATGGTCGTTTCGATTTTCGTACTGATATTGTAAATGCCGCTGGGAACGCCGGCATCCATGGCAGCCATGCTGGCAGCCGCCGCATCCTTGACGTAAATAAAATCCCGTGACTGATTCCCATCGCCATAGATGGTCATAGCAGTTCCCGAGGCCAATGCCCGGGAAAACAGACTGACTACACCGGCTTCCCGGCTGCTTTCCTGCCGTTCGCCATACACATTGGCGTAGCGAAGGACGGCATACGGAAGGCCATACATACGGTAATACAAAGCGGCATATACTTCTCCTGCCGCCTTGGTCAGTCCGTAAAAAGATTGTGGCTGTACCGGTATCGTTTCATCAGCCAGTCCTGTTTCCTGATTTCCGTATACAGCGGCTGATGAAGAAAGAAGTATTTTCTTTACGTCATGTCTGCAGCAGTGTTCTAACACATTAATCAGTCCCAGTACATTGACATCGGCATCTTCCCGGGGATGGAGCATGGAATAAGATACCTGCGTCTGGGCAGCTTCATGAAACACTACATCAAAAACCGTTCCGGCAAACAGACGGTCCAGGGCTTCCGTATCACGGATATCTCCCTGACAGAACCGGGCTGCTTTGTGGATATACTCTTTCCTTCCACTGTTCAGATTATCAAATACCGTTACATCATGACCGGCTTCTATTAAGGTGTCAACGAGGTGTGAACCGATGAAACCGGCACCGCCTGTAACCAATATATTCAATACATACCACTCCCTGTTCCGGTAGATTACGGCAGATTGCCGTAATGGATGAGTTCAATATGACGTTCTTCAATGAGCTTACGGATGCCCGGTGAAACAATAGCAGCCAATTCATCCTGCCAATGATATCCCCAATGGAATATCTGGCTCAAAACAGCCGTATGGCAGCCGGGATGCATCATCACTTCATGCACGCCAAAAGGCATCTGACCAATGATATACCGCAGATTCGTTTCATTCATATTTCCGCCATCAGCCATGCCCCAGAAATAATCCGGCATGGTAAATCCGAGATTGCGCGCATCGCGACGGGCCTTCCTCGAAAAAAAAGTCAGCCCATCCCGGCCCAGGGCACGGACCGGATTTGCTGTCCACAACTTGAAGAAATACGATTCGTCAGGGATACGCAGCCGGTGAAGCCCATATTTTTTCATCAGGGCCTGTACGATCACCCAGACCTGGGGTAATACGTGCAGGTGCTGGTGGCTGTCCACATGGGTAATAGTAAGCCCCTGAGACATGATTTTTTCCATCTGCGCATCCAGTTCACGATACAGCTCCTGATATTGAATCTGGCCAGTATATATCCGTTTCATAAATTCGCCATAACTATCGGGGAATAGCCCCCGCCTATCGACAAGACTTGGGACTTCCTGCGGTGATAAAACCGGTGACAGGCCTCCGACCAGACAGAGGTGGATACCAATTCCCAGGCCCGGCCTTTTTTTTGCAACCGTTACGGCTTCAGGAAAAGCCGGACCGGATGCCAGAAGGGATGTGCTCCTCAGGATACCTGTATCAAAGCCTATGGCTACAGCTCGGTTCACTTCCTGATGGATGCCGAAATCATCTGCATTGATAATTAATCTATTCATAATCAGAATCGCCTTTTTTGAACTCATTCATTATTATACACGGACAATTGTTTATTTGCAAGAGACAACTTGTTTTTCTCTGAGAGACGCTTCAGGAAACGAACAGTTCAGTCTGCCAGCTCTTCATACTTTTTCCCGCCGTAACGCTGCCAGGCGGCTTCCAGAACACGGCGCTGCCACTCTTTCAGCGGAATACCTGTCTTTACGGCTGCAGCCCGGCAATCATCGTATTCTGCAGAAATATTGGTCACTATATCACCGGACCAGCAGATTTTACAATGAATCGTTTCGCCTGACACCGTCACCGTCTGTATAGACCGCCTGCAGGCGATGCGGCTGACAGGAAAGTAGCGGACACCTACAGAAGTCGTTTCTTTAAAAATAAGATCGGCTGCCTTTTCCAGGAGTTCTTCCCGGCATAACACGCAGAGCATGGACGCCATCCGGCATTTTTTCATGAGCATCGGCATGGCCCACACATCATTGACGCCTAGGTCCAGAAGACGGCGGAAAATGTATTCCATATTCTGGGGATTCATGTCGTCTATATTTGCTTCCATCTGCCATAGCGTTTCCATACGTGTCACCTCATCCGGTTCAATATATCTGCCAGACGGCCGGCACCGAACCCGTTATCGATATTGACGACAGAGACACCGGCTGCACAACTGTTGAGCATGGCCAGCAGAGCAGACAGTCCATGGAAATTGGCACCGTACCCGATACTGGTCGGTACGGCTATGACGGGCTGGCTCACCAGACCGCCGACGACGCTGGCCAGGGCACCTTCCATACCGGCGACAACGATGACCACGTTGGCTTTGCGTATGTCATCCGCCCGGCTGAGCAGACGGTGAATACCGGCAACTCCCACGTCGTAAATGCGCATGACTTTATTTCCCATGATTTCAGCCGTAAGAGCGGCTTCTTCTGAAACAGGGATATCACTCGTACCGGCAGTTACAACAGCAATGGTCCTGTCGCCATTGACGATGGTCGTGTCCTTGCGCTGATAAACCATGCGTGCCAGGTCATCATACTGTACATCGGGAAAATCGGAGAGCAGCCGTTCATACACTTCTTTAGACGCCCGCGTGCCAATGACGTTATCATACTTCTTCATTAAAAGTGTTAAAATCGTGACAGACTGTTCTACAGTCTTTCCGGCACAATATACGACTTCCGGAAAACCGCATCGTTCCTGACGCGCCAGATCGATATTGGCAAACCCAAGATCTGCCGTCTGCGCTGTATGAGAACTGTCTTTTTCCGCCAGGGCGGCCTGTGCTGCTTCTAGCGAGAGTGTTCCCTTTTTATACTCTTCCAAAATACTGGTTATATCCATACGGCATTACTCCTTAAATCCATTGATTTCCCATGCTTTATACAGGATGATGCCTGCCGAGAGCGATAGGTTGAGTGATTCGGTATCCTGTTTCATCGGTATCGTAATCAGGGCATCACATTGCTGCTGCAACTCGTGGGACAGGCCATTTCCTTCATTTCCAAAAGCTAAAATAACTGGTTTGTCGTACGGCGCATCGGTATACCGCACCGTTCCCAGAGGGGCTGTCCCCAACAGGAGGCGTCCACTTTTCTTACGAAAGGCCATCAGGTCGTCCAGGGTGACGTGCTGTATGACCGGGACCTTGAATATAGCACCCATGGCACTGCGGATTGCCTTGTCATTGTACACATCGACACTGCCCTCGCTCAAAAGGACGGCAGCCCCATTGCTGGCCGCGGCCGTACGCAGAATCGTACCCAGATTACCCGGATCCTGGATATCTTCCAGATAGAGGACGGGCCGGTCAGCCTTCAGTGTATCCAGCGCCTGGAGCGTATATGGAAAAAGCGGCAGCATAGCCGCCATTCCCTGTGGATTTCCCGTATCTTTTATTTTATCATACACGCTGTCAGTTACATGAAAAAATGTCCATCCCAATGTTTCCCCCCGGGACAGGAATGTATCAAATCCTTCATGATGCATTCCCTTTTCTGTAACAAAGCAGATGCCATCCATGACACCTACCTGGATGGCGTCTGACAATAAGCGGAATCCCTCTGCCAAAAACCGGCTTTGTTCCTGCCGTCCTTTTTTCTTTTTAAGTGAATGGGCCATCCTGACCCACTGGTTCTCCCGTGAAGTTATTTCTTTCATCGTCTTCTCCCTGCATCCTGATAAATACAATCCACAGTCCGGGCCCGCCGGCCCTCTTATGTCTTAACGCAAAAAGAGACTGTCGTACAAAGTATTTCTCTTCGTATGACCGTCTCTTGTAGTCTGACTTACGGCATTACTGTTTACTATTATCCTGACGATTGGACTGAAGAAGGCTTTCCCGGTTCTGGCGGATACTGGTCAGCGTCTTTTCCAATGTCGATTCTACATACTTCAGTACGTCGCCGGCATACGTAATAGAACTGCTCTTGAGTTCATCAGAGGACTTCGTAGCACTCATGACAATCTGATTGGCATGTTCTTGCGCCTGCCGTACCAGTTCGCTTTCTTCCGTCAGTTTGGCAATGTAATCTTTGGCCTGGGCAACCATGCTGTCAGCATGACGCTGGGCATCGGCAATAATTTTATCCTTTTCAGCGAGAACTTTTTTTGATTCATCTAATTCCGCCGGCATGGATGCTTTCAAATCATCGATAATCTGGAGAAGTTCTTCCTCTTCGATCATCTTTTTGTTCGTAAAGGGCATCTTTGACGCATTCAGTACTAAACTTTCCAAATCTTCCAACAACTTATCAGAGTTCATGTTGTCCACCCCTATACCTTATATTTATCTTTAAATTTAGTTTTCAAGCGTTGTTCTACATAATCCGGCACCATGCCGTCCAGCTTGCCTCCAAAGCAGGCCAGTTCCCGGATTCCCGTAGAACTTACATACGAATATTTTGTATTGGCCATGATGAATACCGTTTCAATAGCCGGTTCGATCTGTTTCATGAGAAGAGCCCGCTGAAACTCATATTCAAAATCGCTGAGTGCCCGGAGCCCGCGGATGATAATCGTAGCCCCATGAGACATGGCATATTCATTGAGCAGGCCTTCAGCACTGGCCACTTCAATATTCGGAATATGTTTAGTCGTTTCCCGCAGCATTTCTTCCCGTTCAGCCATCGTAAAGACAGGCTGTTTCGTCGGATTGCTGAAGACGGCAACAATCAGCTTGTCAACCAGTTTGCTGCCTCGTTCAAATATATCGATATGTCCGTTCGTCACGGGATCAAAACTGCCCGGACAGATTCCGATACGCACAATTATTCCCCTTCCTGACGGCGGCAGATAAAGCTGACGCGCGTTTCTTTTCCATAGGATTTTTCTCTGATAATGCTATACAACGGGTTCTCCGATATATCTTCATGACGGCTGTGCTCCATGATGACCAGGCCGTCAGCAGCCAGCAGCTGATATTGAAAGATAAAAGAAATTGTATCATTCACCAGATTTTTATCGTACGGCGGGTCGGCAAAAATATACTGGAACGTCCGTCCGCGCAACCGCGCCAGAGCACGCCCCATCTCCATACGCAGTACCTCATATTTCCCGGAAAAGCCGCACATCGCTGCGTTTTCCTGAATAAGGCGCTGGGTATAATGATCGATAAACACACAATGGGCAGCACCGCGGCTGAGGGCTTCCAGCCCGAGAGCGCCTGTTCCGGCAAAAATATCCAGTACGGATGCTCCTTCCAGGCCGTAATTAGTCAGAATATTAAACAAACTTTCCCGCGTACTGTCCAGTGTAGGCCGGGTCAGCATACCCTTTGGAGATTTCAATTGTCTGCCTCTGGCGCTTCCGCCTATGATTCTCACATCATCACCTGCTCGTACATGTTAATTATACACGTTTTTCCTTACATATCAAATATAAATCCTGAAACCGGAACAGTTATTTTTTGTGTATCCGTTCTACTTTCAATTCATTGCCATGAAGCAACCGCACGATATTGGCGCGGTGCCTGATAATGACAAACGCAGCTGCCAGAATACCGAATACTACGATTTCCAAAGGTTCATGGAACAGGTACATCGTCACCGGCACCAAAATCGCTGCTACAATAGAACCGAGCGAAACGATCCGCGAAAAAGCGACGACAATACACCAGACAGCAAAGACGATAAGTGTTTCCCACGGTGCCAGATAAAGAATGACTCCCAGGCCGGTGGCCACGCCTTTCCCTCCTTTGAATTTCATGAACAAAGAGCAAGAATGGCCCAGAATAGCCAGAAGGCCGCCGCCGATCATACATAATTCTATCTGATCCGGTGCCAGGAGGATTCCCGCCTGCTGGCCAAGCCAGACGCCGAGAATCCCTTTCGCCGTATCGAGGATAAGAACTGCCAGGCCGCCGGCTTTTCCCAGTACACGATAGGCATTGGTCGCGCCTGTATTATGACTTCCTTCAGTGCGGATATCGGTATGATAAAAGACATTGCCAATGACCAGGCCGCTCGGGAAGGAACCAGCGGCATAGGCCAGGAACAGACAGAGTATACCTTCTATCACGCGTCTTCATCTCCCTTTTTACCTCGCAGGATAAGACGGATAGGAGTTCCTTCAAAACCAAATGTTTCCCGCAGTTTGTTTTCCAGGAAACGGGTATAGGAAAAATGAATAAGCTGGGGATCATTAACGAATAAGACGAACGTAGGCGGTTCCACCGAAGCCTGGGTCATATAGTAAATCTTTAAGGGACGTCCGTTTTTAGCCGGTGCCGGATTAGTAAGCTGCGCGTCTTCGATGAGTTCATTGAGGACACTCGTCGAAACACGCATATGCTGCTGTTCCGATACGTACTGTACCAGATCGGCCAGACGGTTAACGCGCTGTTTGGTAAGGGCCGAAGCATATAGAATCGGGGCATACTGCATGAAGGCCAGTTCCCGGCGGATATCATCGGTATATTTCAGGCTGGTCTTGCTGTCTTTGGTCACCAGATCCCATTTGTTGACGACAATGATGCAGCCCTTGCCGGCTTCATGGATGTAACCGGCTATTTTCTTATCCTGCTCGGTTACGCCTTCTACGCCATCCAGTACGAGGACAGCTATATCGGAACGATCGACAGCCCGCAGTGCCCGTACCACACTATACCGTTCCACGGGCAGGTCGATTTTTCCCTTGCGCCGCATCCCTGCCGTATCGATGAGGATAAATTCATTTCCATTATAGGTCCAGTGTGTATCAATGGAATCGCGGGTCGTGCCGGGAATATTGCTGACGATGACCCGGTCCTGTCCCAACAGGGCATTGGTCAGGGAAGATTTTCCTACGTTCGGGCGGCCTACCAGTGCTACATGAATTGCATCTTCACTTTCTTCGTCAACAGGTACTTTTTTGATATATTTCAGCACTTCATCGAGAAGATCACCGAGGTTCATGAGATTGACCGCAGAAATGCCGATAGGATCGCCCAACCCCAGATTATAAAATTCGTAAATGTTGATTTCCTGCTCTACACTATCGATTTTATTGACAGCCAGGATTACCGGCTTGCCACAGGAACGGAGAATATGGGCGATTTCCTCGTCCTGAGGCTGGATTCCCGTCTTTCCATCTACTACATAAATGATGACATCGGCTTCACGAATGGCAAGTTCAGCCTGATAGCGCATACTCGTAAAAAAGTGATTGTCCTGATCGACAAATTCAATGCCGCCCGTGTCAATCATGGTAAATTCCTGGCCCAGCCATTCAGCATCAAAATAAATGCGGTCTCTGGTGACGCCGGGGATGTCTTCGACAATGGAAATCCGTTTCTTTACGACGGCGTTGAACAGTGTCGATTTACCGACATTCGGCCGGCCTACAACGGCAACTAATGGTTTATACATAATTCTACTCCTTATTCTCCTGCCAATGATATAAAAGCTGCTTCAGTTCCGGCGCAAATTCACTGACGCCGACAGGTACGCCGGCCCGGGCTTCAAATTCACTAAGTGTCATATCGTCGAGAAAGATGTTTTCACCCTTGCGCAATGCCGTGCCGGGAATAATCAGGCCATCCCAGTCACCGGCCAGCTGCTGCCAGGCATGAAGCATATCCTGGGCTGTGAGGAGACCAGCCACATTAATCTGCCTGCCAAAATAGTGATTTTCTACGGGGACAACATTTACCTCCAGATTGGCAACCTGTACTTCCTGTACGAGCTGGCTGATAAAAGGAGCTGCCAGCGTGCCTGTCAGAAGAGCCAGCCGTTTCGGCCTGTCATAGGCCGTACGGACCTTGCCATCCCAGCTATGCCATTGTTGTTCAAACAGACGCAGCATCCCGATGCCATCTTCAATCTGTTCGTAGTTATCATAATACGCATTGTCCGGCAGCGGCATTCCGGCTTTCAGATAAAATTCGTCAGCCAGATAGACAAAGCTTCCCCTGCCTTCCCGGCGGCTGCGCTCTGTAAAAGGCCGGGAACGGTTTATAATGTCACGGGCTAGTTCCGGCGTAACCGGATTCAGAGGCATGCATTCAGAACGGAATTTCGTCATTCCCAGTGGCACGACAGCTATTCCCAGTACGTTAGGCCGGAGCGATTCCAGATCCCGTACGGTGCGGCTGAATTCTTCGCCATCATTATATCCCGGCACGAGGACAATCTGGCAGTACATATCAATGTCATGCCGCACCAGATTGCGGAGATGATCCATAATATCCTCTGTCCGTTCCTGCCGCATCATGCGCCGGCGGAGCATGCCATTCGTCGTGTGGACGGAAATATGGAGCGGTGACAGATGGTACTGGGTAATTCTCCGGAGATCTTCTTCAGACAGGTTAGATAAGGTAATGAAACTTCCCGTCAGGAAAGACATACGATAGTCGTCATCCTTGACATACAAAGATGGGCGCATCCCCTGGGGCATCTGCGCAATAAAGCAGAATATGCAATTGTTCCAGCACTGGCGTATATGGTCAAAAACGGCATTTTCCATAGTAATGCCCACGTCTTCGCCAAACCGCTTCTGAAAATAGCAGTCCCGCAGGCTGTCGCCGTTTTGTACGACCAGATGCACTTTTTCGTCAGCAAGGGCAAAATTCAGATCGATCAGGTCCTCTACAGGCTGGCCATTGACCGAAACGATAGTATCACCAGCTTTCAGACCTTCTTTCTGAGCCCGGCTGCCCTCCTGCACACTGGCTATGACTGCATGTAACGTATCCGACATATGTATATCCTTTCCTGAAACACCTTATGATCCATTCCTGTCCAAAAAAAAGGATAACCGGTACACGCCGGCTATCCTTTTTCCAGGAATACTTATTTATCTTCTACAGCGTCGCCAATTGTGGCCGATTCTTCCTGCTGATTTGCTGTTTCGAGATAATTGCGGACTTCCCGTTCTTCGTCATCTTTCTGCAGAGCGAGTACGCTGAGAGAAATCTTCTTCTTATCTGTATCAATACCGATGATCTTGACATTTAAAATATCGCCAATATTCAAAAGGTCTTTTACAGAAGCACCGCGTTTTTCCGTCAGTTCGGAAACGTGGAGGAGCCCCTGCAATTCCGGATCGATAGCGAGGATAGCACCGAAAGGCAGCAGCTTTTTGACTTCGCCCTTGACGACATCGCCAACTTCGAATTTTTCGATAGCGGCAATCCAGGGGTTCTTCTGCAGTGCTTTCAGGGACAGGGAAATACGATCGCGTTCTTTATCGAATTTCTGTACGAGGACCTGCAGTTTATCACCCTGTTTGAGTACGGCATCAACGGAGCTGATCCGTTTCCAGGAAATATCAGAAATGTGAAGCAGTCCTTCTACGCCACCGAGATCGATGAACGCACCATAAGGCATAATCTTGACGACCGTTCCTTCAAGGACAGCGCCTTCTTCAATGTGTTTCAGGGCTTCTTCGCGTTTTGCTTCCCGTTCTGCTTCAAGAACAGCTTTACGGGACAGGACAAGGCGGTTTTTATGTTCGTCAATATCGATGACTTTTACCTGGAATGTCTGGCCTACGAGATAGTCCAGCGATTTGACAAAGCGGATATCGCCCTGGGACAGGGGGATGAACCCGCGCAGAGATTTGATGGATACGACGAGGCCGGCTTTATTCGTTTCTTTACCGGTACATTCGACGAGCTGGTCATTTTCGAATGCTTCGCGTACTTCTTTCCAGTCTTCAACTTTCTTCATCTTGACGAGGGAAACGACAATCGCACCTTCTTCTTTGATGTTGTTGGCGATTTCAACAGTCAGTTCATCACCGACTTTGACAAAATCACTAGCTTTTTCCGGTGCCGGTACAGCCATTTCCTTTTTCGGCAGGATTGCTTCTGCTTTCGTGCCGATGGAAACATAGGCAGCATCATCGTTCACAGAAATAACCGTGCCTTTTACTACGTCGCCTTTCTTTGGATTTTCTTCATAATCATACTTGTCCAACAATTCTTCACTCATTACTTCTGTGGCTTCTGCTTGCAAATTTTCCATAATATTAACAACCTCCTGTATTATCCAATCCGGCGTGGAAGCGCCGGCTGTAATGCCTATATTTTTCATACCTTTGAACCAGGCCGTATCTAATTCAGCTGCTGTTTCAATATGGTATGTCGGGCAACCCTGTTCTCTGCACACCTGTGCAAGGCGACCGGTATTGGCACTGTTTTTCCCGCCAATCACGATCATCGCATCCATTTTCCCTGCCA
Organism: Caecibacter massiliensis; assembly: GCA_900095875.1. Lineage (GTDB taxonomy): Bacteria > Bacillota > Negativicutes > Veillonellales > Megasphaeraceae > Megasphaera > Megasphaera hexanoica. The sequence continues at coordinate 618,451 of LT608311.1, forward strand.
GATCAATCGCCGCCTGCTGCCGCTGCTGCGTCGCCGTACATATTGTCATGTACACCGTAAGGTCCGGAATTTTATCTGCCAGTATCTGTTCAATGCGTTTAAATTGCTCCTGGGAAAAGGTCGTCTGTACGACCACCCCGGCCTGCTCCATAGGGGGCAGAGCCCGGGCCATTTCTTCCCTATCTAATATAATAGCACGATTTGCCCCCCATTGTGAAATACTAATTACTTCTGGATGGGCTTTTTCGCCAATAATTATAAGATTTTTTTCTTTTTCGATGATTTTTTTCGCATCCTGCTGTGCTTTTTTCACATGAGGACACGTCGCATCGACAACGTTGAGTCTTTTTTTCTCCGCTTCCCGGTACACATCAGGACCGACTCCATGGGAACGGATGAGAATCGTGTCTCCTTCCCGAAGTGATTCCAGAGAATCTACCGGTGATACTCCCCGTTCAGCCAGCCGGGCTACTACCTGGGGATTATGGATAATCGGCCCCAGTGTGTGAGTGCCGCTGGCGGCGGAAGACGCCATTTCTACGGCCCGGCGGACGCCATAGCAGAAGCCGCAGGCATCAGCTACATATACATTCATGACATATTTTCTCCTCCGTGCTGATTGATGAGGTCCAGAATCCGGCTTCGGATATCTTCTGAAAACTCATGGATGATGTCCCGTTCTTTTTCTTTATCCTGCCGGCTTATAACGGGCGGCAGGACCGGATCACCGAATACGACCCGCACCGGCCCCATCTTGTGTGGAAGATGGCGGGAATTAATGATGGCCGTCGGCAGGACCGGGACTTGGGCGCGGATAGCAATGGCAGCCATGCCTTCATGGAATTTTCCCAGTTTTCCCTGGTCGCGGCTCGTTCCTTCCGGAAAGATACCCAATACCTCGCCTTGCTTCAATACCCGCAGTGCTTCTATCAGCGCTTTGCGGTCCACACGGCCCCGGTGAACGGGAAAAGTACCGACATACCTCAGGAACCAGCCCATGAACGGATTATGAAATAACTCTTCCTTCGCCATAAAGTGAATCAGATGATGGCGCATCGCCGTCCCTACCAGAGGCGGGTCAAAATAACTGGCATGGTTCGATGCCACAATAAATGCGCCCTTTTCCGGGATATGACCTTCTCCCACGACCTGCATTCCCAGCCAGGTATAGGTGACCAGATTAAAGAGAAATCGGATAATAGCATAGAAAAAATTTTTCATCGCTCCGCTTCCTTACTGTTTTTCTTCAATCATACGGCAGATACAGTCTGCCGTTTCTTCCAGTGTAAGGTCACTGTTATCTACCAGCACGGCATCATCAGCCCGTTTCAGGGGGCTGACAGCCCGGTGTGAATCCATATCGTCGCGAGCAGCAATGCTGGCTTCAATGGCTTCCAGTGTTTCCGTACTGCCTTTTTCCTTTAACTCCAGAAACCGCCGTCTGGCCCGCGCCGTAACCGACGCCGTCAGATAAATTTTGAGATCGGCCCGGGGCAGGACTACCGTGCCAATATCGCGGCCGTCTAAAATGACGCCTCCGCCTTTTGCCATATCTCTCTGCAATTGTACCAGTTTTGTACGCACCACTGCAAGGGCTGCTACCTGTGAAACATGAGACGATATAAAAGGCGTGCGGATTTCTTCCGTTATGTCCTGTCCGTCTGCATATACGCGGCATACCTCTTCACCCGGTTCCAGACGGATCTGTATGGAGCCGGTCAGCTGCTGCACTGCTTTTTCATCTCGTATATTGATATGCCGTTCCAGCATGGCCCAGGTAAAAGCGCGATACATGGCTCCGGTATCAATATACAGATAGTGTAACCTATTTGCTACCATTTTCGCAACACTGCTTTTTCCTGCACCGGCCGGCCCGTCGATAGCAACCGTAATTTTTCTCATTGATCAGCTTCCTCCTCTGCTGCAGAACAGCCGGCCACATACCCCGTCGAAAAGGCTGCCTGCAAGTTATATCCTCCCGTAAAAGCGTCGATGTCAATCACTTCACCGGCGAAATAAAGACCCTGGACTTTTTTAGATTCCATCGTTCCAGGATTAATTTCCCGTACAGATACGCCGCCGGCCGTCACAATGGCTTCTTCAATGGGGCGGGTACCTGTCAGAGTCAGAGAAAAGGCCTGGAGCACTGTCGCCAGGTCCTGGCGCTGGGTACGGGTAATCTGATTGATCAGTGTCTGTTCCGGAATTTCTGCCTGTTCGAGCACATATGGGATGAGGCGTCGTGGCAGGAGATCCTGCAGACCATTACCAGCCTGCTTGCGCAGATACTTCTGAAAATCCCGCTGGATCCGGGAGTCAAGTGTTTCCGCTGTCAGGGCCGGCTTCAGGTTAATGCGCAGCTGCATGGGGAATTCCCATTTCGGTTTGTGCGCCGCCTGGCTGCTCAGCATGAGGATGACCGGCCCGGAAACGCCCGTATGGGTAAACAGCATTTCACCAAACTGGCTCGCCAGCTTTTTCCCATGTTTCCATAACGAAACATCGACATTCCGCAGAGACAATCCCGCAAGATCCCTTACCCACGTTTCTTCTGTCGTAAACGGAATCAGGGACGGCTTTAAGGGAGTTACGGTATGTCCCAGTTTTTTGGCAAAGTGGAATCCATCGCCGCTGGAACCGGTAACGGGATACGAAAGACCGCCTGTCGTAATGATACAGGCATCCGCCGTATAACTTCCCTGTTCTGTCCGGACGGCAAAGCCCCCGTCCGTATGGTTCACAGTCAGTACACCTTCATTCAGGTGAAGTTCCACATGCTGTTTCTGCAGGCGATGATACAGGAGTTTACGCACTTCAATAGCGCTGTCGGAACGGGGGAAGACACGGCCGCCCCTTTCTTCTTTCGTAGCCAGCCCCCATTGATGCACACACCGGAGGAGGTCTTCATTACTGAAAGCACGGTAGGCACTGAAAAGAAATTTCCCATGCCCTGGCGTCCGGGCGATGAAATCTGTCATAGGCGCCGTATTCGTCAGATTGCAGCGGCCCTTGCCAGTAATCCCCATCTTTTTTCCTACAATATCATTTTTTTCAAAAAGCTGCACCCCGGCCCCTCTGGAAGAGGCCGCCAAGGCAGCAAAGATACCTGCTGCGCCTGCACCGACAACTATAACCTGTTTCATCGCTATTAACACCTTATTTATACTTGTATAATTCCTTTATTTCCTCTGCTGTAAGAGACCGGTAAGATCCCCGCTTGACCCCGCTCAATGTCAGGAACGCATACTGGACACGCCGGAGATTATGTACTTTAAAGCCAAAGTGTTCAAACATACGGCGTACCTGACGGTTCCGGCCTTCATGAATAGTAATTTCCACATTCGTGATGCCCGTATGATTATCGTATCCATTATAGCAGACGATAGCCGGTGCTGTCATGCCATCTTCTAATTCCACACCATCAGCCAGCTGCTGGAGTACCGTATCGGCGATATGCCCTTTAATTTTCACTTCATACGTCTTATCGACGAGCTTGCTGGGGTGCATGAGGATATTAGCCAGTTCCCCGTCATTTGTCATGAGCAGCAGCCCTTCTGTATTCTGGTCCAGACGGCCTACGGGATAAATCCGTTCGGTAATCTTCTTGAAATAATCCATGACGGTTTCGCGGCCCTGGTCATCGTGGGCAGTCGTAATGACTCCTTTGGGCTTGTTGAACAGATAATACAATTTCTTTTCTGCTTCCAACCGTTTTCCATCTACCAGTATAATATCGGTTTCAGGGTCTGCCTTCGTTCCCAGCTCCCGGACGATAACGCCATTGACCCGCACGCGGCCATCGAGAATCATCTGTTCCGATGCCCGCCGCGAGGCGACGCCACAGTTACTCATTACTTTTTGTAAGCGTTCCTTCATGTTCTGCCTCCGTAGATACGTTCTCTTTCACTGTCTCTATTGTCTCCCCATCTGTTTCCTGATCCTGCAATAATTCTTTCGGTACCTGCCGGGCCAGATCAGACAGGGAATCCATGCCGATGCATTCCAGAAAATAAGCGCTGGTACCGTATATAATAGGCCGTCCCGGCGTATCTTTCCGCCCCAGATCGCGGATCAGCCCCTGTTGCAGCAGTGACGCTACCAGGCGTTCTGAGGAAACGCCCCGTATTTTTTCAATATCAGCCCGGGTCACAGGCTGCCTGAAGGCAACGATTGCCAGCACTTCCAGCGCCATAGGAGATAATTCGGTTGTCGTCTTATGGACCCACTGCAATTCATCATGCAGTTCCGGACGTGTAACCAGCTGATATCCGCCAGCCACCTGGATGAGAGTCAGGCCGCGTTTTTCATCCCGCAGAATAGCTGCCAGCGTACGAGCAGTCTGCTCTGCCTTGTCTTTGCCCCAGCCGGTATGGGCACACAAATCCGGCAGGCTCAATGGCTGGCCACTGAGAAACAGCAGCGCTTCCAGCACCGCCGTCGGTTCATGATGCTCCATGCGGGATATATCGCAGGGATGCTGCATTTCCATCCTCTCCTTCTGACAGCGTACAGCACCGGCCGATTTTCAGCAATTCCAACACAGCTAAAAAGACAACGATCAGTTCCGTCCGTGTACGGCAGCTCTGAAAAATCCGCCGCACAGGGACAGGCCGCAGTGCCTGGTGCAGCACATATTCTACGCGCTGCATACATTCGCTGACACTGTATATTTCCTGCTGCAAATGAATTTCCACCGTCTTTTTACCGGGAAGAGCCTCATAGACCGCCTGAAAAGCTGCATAGAGTGCTTTTTTATCAATATGGCCGGAAAACTGTTTCTCGAACGGCATCGGTGTCCGCTCCCGGCTTTCCATCAGTTGTCTCTTATCCCATAAATCAGCTACGACAGAAGCAATCTGCTTCATCCGTTTATATTCTACCAGCTGCCGGATGAGGACTTCCTGCGGATCTTCTTCCTCTTCTTCCCGTCTGGGCGGTTTAGGAAGCAGGAGCCGGGATTTTATCTGCAGCAGCGTAGCTGCCATGACAAAAAATTTGCTGGCATAATTGACATCGAATGTATCGATCTGCCGGACATATTCATTGAACTGGTCCGTAATCGTGACGATGGGGATATTATAAATATCGACCTTGTTTTTTTCAATCAAATACAGCAGCAGGTCCAGAGGACCTTCAAAATCCGATACTTTGTATCGATATTCTTCCATAAATACCGCCAATCCCGTCATGAAAGAACACTCATAAAGCATAATTACAAAAAAGGCTTGGATTTACATCCAAACCTTTAAGTTGCCAGAGCCATCAGCCGAAACCCATTATGCTCAGTGCAATGTGTTGTTTAAATGGTGCCGGGGACCGGAATCGAACCGGTACGGATATTTCTATCCGACGGATTTTAAGTCCGTTGCGTCTGCCAGTTCCGCCACCTCGGCATGACGTAAAAAGAAAATTATGGAGGCGGCACCCAGAATCGAACTGGGGATGAAGGTTTTGCAGACCTCTGCCTTACCGCTTGGCTATGCCGCCATAATATGGAGCGGAAAACGAGGCTCGAACTCGCGACCCCCACCTTGGCAAGGTGGTGCTCTACCACTGAGCTACTTCCGCTTATAATTGGTGCTCAGGGACGGAATTGAACCGCCGACACGGGGATTTTCAGTCCCCTGCTCTACCGACTGAGCTACCTGAGCAAATATGGCGACCTCGATCGGATTTGAACCGACGATCTTCGCCGTGACAGGGCGACATGTTAAACCGCTACACCACGAGGCCGTTTCATATATCCAAGGCTTAGTGCCTCGAACGAAAACAATTATACCATGTGCATTGTGGTTTGGCAAGTCTTTTTTCAAAAAACTTTTTAAATCAGTCCGTTTCTAAAAAAATCCCCCCGCCGGCAGCGGCGGGGGCTGTATTTCCTCTTATTTTGCATAATCAATCATCCGGGTTTCCCGGATGACTACCACTTTAATCTGTCCCGGATATTCCAGTTCTGCTTCAATACGTTTCACAATGTTGTGAACGAGGAGCACACAATCGGCTTCATCCAGTTTTTCAGGCTTGACCATTACGCGGATTTCGCGGCCAGCCTGTATAGCAAAGCAATCTTCTACTCCATCGAAGGATTCGGCAATCTCTTCGAGTTTTGTGAGGCGCTTCAGATAATTTTCCAGTGTTTCCCGTCTTGCTCCCGGCCGTGCCGCCGAAACAGCATCAGCTGCCGAAACGAGGACGGCTTCTACGCTCTTCGGTTCTTCATCACCATGATGCGATGCAATGCAGTTGACTACCAGTTTTGATTCGCCATATTTCTTGGCAACTTCTGTGCCGATAGACACATGAGTTCCTTCCATTTCATGATCCAGCGCCTTGCCAATATCATGAATAAGGCCTGCCCGCTTAGCGAGGTTTTCATCGACGCCCAGTTCAGCTGCCATAACACCTGCCAGCTGGGACACTTCAATGGAATGGCGCAGGACATTCTGTCCATAACTCGTACGGTACCGGAGACGGCCCAGTATTTTAACCAGTTCCGGATGCAGCCCATGTACACCCGTTTCATACATCGCCTGTTCACCGGCTTCCCGTATTTTCTGGTTGACCTCTTTACGGGCTTTTTCTACCATTTCTTCTATCCGTGCCGGATGAATACGCCCATCAGCAATCAGCTTTTCCAGTGCAATGCGGGCTACTTCACGACGAATAGGATCAAAACAAGATAAGATAACGGCTTCCGGCGTATCGTCAATGATCAGGTCCACACCGGTCAGCGTTTCAATAGCCCGGATATTGCGGCCTTCGCGGCCAATGATGCGGCCTTTCATTTCATCATTCGGCAGTGCTACGACAGAGACGGTCGTTTCGGCTACATGGTCAGCAGCGCAGCGCTGAATAGCTGTAGAAATGATTTCGCGGGCTTTTCCTTCCGCTTCTTCCTTAGCTTGTTCTTCCAGGCTTTTGATGAGCATCGCCGTTTCATGCTTAACTTCCGTTTTTACGTTGTTCAGCAAGAGTTCCTTGGCTTCATCATAGGTAAGGCTGGAAATACGTTCCAGTTCTTCCATCTGCTGGCTGTGCAGCAACTCAATCTTTTCCTGTGTCCTGGTGATTTCTTCTTCTTTGCGCTGCAAAGCTTCATCGCGTTTTTCCATGGAATCGGATTTCTTATCCAGATGTTCTTCCTTCTGCAACAGGCGTCGTTCCATGCGCTGCAATTCATTTCTGCGTTCCTTATTTTCCCGTTCCGCATCACTGCGCAGCTTATGGACCTCTTCCTTTCCTTCGAGGACCAATTCCTTTTTCCGTGATTCTGCATTCTGCCGTGCCGTAGAGATAATGCGTTCCGCTTCTACTTCCGCCTTGCCAATTTTGCCTTCGGCAATTTTCATGCGGTAAAAATAGCCCGTCCCGACACCAATGATTCCACAAGCTACGGCTGCAGCAATGATAGCTAACATATTCAGTTTTCACCCCCTTTTCACCATAAAAAGCCGAACATGCGTCCGGCTTTTTATATGTGTAATTATTTCATTTACATCATTTTCAAAAAACCTGCAATTATGCAAAATATATGACCAGTATAGAAAACCGGCTTTTATAATTGTAAATTTTTTTTATACTGATGTCAAGGTAAACTCATAGACCATATGAATAATTTATACGCCAGCCAATAGCATAATGACCACGTTTTACCAGCCAAAGTCACTGAGGATTTCCCTGATGACAGAGGGAGAAAAACCACGGTACTGAAGAAACCGGGCAATCTTGCGCGGCTCTGTTCCTTCTTTGAAACGCCGGGATACCAGTTGTTCCGCCACGGTCATTTCATCGACGCAGGGTGTGTTCTCCGGCACTGGCAGCTGCCGCTTCTGAAGCCGGCTGACAATGTAGCGGTGGCCGTATTGTCCTTTACGGGCATAGTAAGCATACACGGCCTCTGCCAGGCGCTGGTCGTCCACAAAATGTTCCTGCCGCAGTGTCTCCAGAACGTCGTCAATGACTTCATTTCCCGTGCCACGGACCTGCAGTTTGCGGCGCAGTTCGCCTTCACTGAGAAAACGGATATTCAGCAGCCGCAGTGCCCTGGCATAGGCTTCATTATAATCCATTATCAGGCTTCTCCGGAAGGTTCTGCCAGGCTTTCAGCCGCGCCGGCTTCTTCTGCTTCATGGACTTCTTCGACGACAGCATCGAATTTTTCTGGTTCTGCCGCCAGTGTATCGCGGATGATATGTTCCACTTCGTCGGCGATTTCAGGATGATCTTTCAAGAACAGTTTGACATTTTCCTTCCCCTGTCCCAGTCGTTCGCCCTTGTAGGAATACCAGGTCCCGCTTTTTTCGATAATGTCCATTGATGTCCCCAGGTCGAGGATAGTCCCTTCCCGGGAAATCCCCGTCCCGTACATAATATCGAATTCACAGTTGCGGAATGGCGGCGCCACCTTATTTTTGACGACTTTTACCCGTGCACGGTTGCCAATGACTTCACCGCCCTGCTTGATGGCTTCCCCCTTGCGGATTTCCATGCGGATAGAAGCATAGAATTTGAGTGCCCTGCCGCCGGTCGTCGTTTCAGGATTGCCAAACATGACGCCGACTTTTTCACGGAGCTGGTTAATGAAAATGACGATAGCCTTGGATTTTGAAATAATCCCCGTCAGTTTACGCAGGGCCTGGCTCATGAGGCGCGCCTGAAGGCCCACGTGGGAATCGCCCATTTCCCCTTCAATTTCGGCTTTAGGTACCAGGGCTGCGACAGAGTCCACGACGATAATATCGACGGCACCACTGCGTACGAGTTCTTCCGTGATTTCCAGGGCCTGTTCCCCGTTATCCGGCTGGGAAACGAGCAGATTGGCCGTATCGACGCCAAGATGACGGGCATATACCGGATCGAGCGCATGTTCCGCATCGATAAACGCGGCAATGCCGCCTCCTTTTTGTGCCGAGGCAATGGCATGGAGAGCCAGCGTCGTTTTCCCGGAAGATTCCGGTCCATAAATTTCGATGACCCTGCCGCGGGGATATCCTCCGACACCGACAGCCAGATCGACGGCAAGGGACCCCGATGAAATTACTTCGATATTCATTTTGTCCGCTATGTCGCCAAGGCGCATGATAGCTCCTTTGCCAAAATCTTTTTCAATTTTGCGCATAGCATTTTCCAGTGCTGTTTGTTTTTCTTCCATAGTCTACTCCTGTTCTGTATGTTCCAAAAGATATTGAACGGCATAATAGACAGCCCGTGTCGCGGCACGGCGCTTTACTTCTGTCCGGTCGCCGGGATAGATATCCTTATGGGTTACGGTCCCCCGCGGACCGGAAATCCCCGTATAGACCAGGCCAACAGGTTTTTCTCTGCTGCCGCCGGATGGACCGGCAATTCCCGTCGTACTGATGGCCAGATCCGAACCATATAACCGGCGGCTGCCATCGGCCATTTCAGCAGCCGTCTGGGAGCTGACTTCCGTATAGGCAGCCAGCGTATCCGCCGATACACCGAGAATGTGTTCCTTCATGGCATTGCAATACGTGCCAGCCGACCCAAGAAAATAAGCCGAGCTGCCGGCGACGTCGGTGATAAGGGATCCTACAAGGCCTCCCGTACAGGACTCTGCCGCGCTGACCGTCATTTTTTTTTCTTTCAGGATCCGTCCCAGAAGGGCTGCCATCGTTTCCTGATTATAGGTTACAGCGGCCCGGTGGAGCCGTTTCTGCAATTCCTGCCGAACGGGTTCCATCAATGCCCGCGCTTCTTCTTCCGTCTGTGCCCTGGCCGTTATCCGTACTTCCACAAAACCGGGCCGTGCATACATGGCCAGTGTCGGATTGGACTGCCCTTTAATAAGATCCATCAGCTTGTCTTCAATAAAGGCCTCTCCCATATCATATATTTTCATATACAATGACTCGATGTGTCCCTGGGAACCGAATGTCCGGATCAGATACGGCTTCAGGCGGTGTTCGTACATCCAGCGCATTTCCAGCGGCGGCCCCGGAAGATGGACCAGCAGTTTTTCTCCTTTTTTCAGGGCCGTTCCCGGAGCTGTTCCGGCACCATTGGAAAAAACGACAGCGCCTTCCGGTATCATAGCCTGCCGTTTCTGGTTTTCCGTCAACTCCCGGTCCGGGTGATGAGCCGTAACCCACTCCCCGATAGCTTCCGCAATTTCTTCATGATACACGAGGGGGACCCCCATTACCCTGGCACCGATGATTTTTGTCATATCGCCCTGTGTCGGGCCAAGACCGCCTGTCGTTATAACGATATCAGCCCGTTGCAGAGCCGTGCGCAGTACCCCTTCCATGCGTTCCGGATTATCACCGACTGTCGTATGATATATGACAGAATACCCAAGAGCATTCAGTTCCCGCGAAAGGTAGCGGGAATTTTCATTGACGATTTCACCCAGGAGAAGTTCCGAGCCCGTCGTCACCACTTCGACAAACATAGTGTCACCTCATCATTCAGCCCGTTCGGCTACCAAATCGTAGGCGAATCCCTGGGAAATCCGCACGGGAATCATATCTCCCGGCTGTACGCCTTCGGCGTTTTCCAGATACGTCAGACCATCTACATCGGGAGCCTGAATTTCAATACGCCCCACAGCCTGACAGATTCCCTGTTCCTCTTCCACCCGTTCGACGAGCATCGTATGAAGGGAACCTTCCAGTTCCTGATTGCGATGTTCCGACACTTTTGCCTGGATAGCCATGAGCTGATGATAACGTTCCTCTTTGACTTCTTCAGGAATCTGATTATCCATCCGGGCTGCCGGCGTCCCGTCTTCACGGCTGTAGGTAAAGACGCCTACATCATCGAATTCCGTTTCTCTGACGAAATCGCAAAGCTGGCGGAACTCTTCTTCTGTTTCACCGGGAAAACCTACAATGAACGTGGACCGCAATGTCAGTTTACGGCCATGACTGCATAACTTTTTCATGAGACGGCGCACATCTTCTTCCGAATCGCGGCGGTTCATGCGTTCCAGCACAGACTGGGAAATATGCTGCAGCGGCAGATCGACATACGGGCAGATTTTATCTTCCTTGACGATCAGTTCCATCAGTTCGTCTGTAAAGTAATGCGGATAGAGATAAAACAGGCGGATCCAGCGGATGCCATCTATTTTTACCAGGCGGCGCAACAGTTCCGGCAGCAGGGAATGACCGGCCAGATCGACGCCATAACTAGTCGTATCCTGTGCAATGAGATTGATTTCTTTCACTCCGTCATCAGCCAGCTGCCGGACTTCTGCCACGACCGAATCGACAGGACGGCTGTATAAGCGTCCCCGGACATGGGGAATGATGCAGAAGGAACAACCGTTATTGCAGCCTTCCCCGATCTTGACGTAAGCACTGTAAGATGGCGTCGTACGCAGCCGGCTCGTATTCTGATTATACAAATGGCTGACATTATCCATGAAACAAGCTTTTCTTCCTTTTTTGACGGTATCGATGGCATCCCAGATCCGGTCCCATGACCCCGTTCCCAGCAGGGCATCGATTTCAGGCATTTCCTTCATCAGTTCTTCTTTATACTGCTGGCTGAGACAGCCTGTTACAATCAGCATCTGACAGCGGCCTTCTGTCTTATATCTGGCTGCCTGGAGGATCGTATCGATTGATTCCTGTTTAGCTTTTTCAATAAACGTACACGTATTTACGATGATGATATCCGCCTCTTCAAGGTCATCGGTGATTTCCATATGGCGGTCCCGCAAAATGCCCAGCATCACTTCTGTATCAATGAGATTTTTTGAACAACCCAGACTGACAAATCCTATTTTTTCCATGTAACTTATGGTTCCTTTCCAAATCGAATAGTTTTAATCCACCAATCCTGTACATTTTTCCGTCCCTGATCCGTATACAATTTGCGGACAGGGAAAAGCACAGGATACCGGTTGCGTCCATCTAATTCTTTCGGCAGCACATCGCTGGCTGTCGTCAAAAACAGTGTATTCTGATGCAGCAGTGCCAGGGCGCTCCGCGACAGCAGCCAGTCGGCAAAGACGGGAGCCAGTTCCGTATCGGTACACCATTTCGTCGTTCCCCTGCCGTACAGCCAGTAGGATGTCCCATTCTGGGGATACAGCATGACAACCGGCGCTTTATCCCGCAGGAACTGACGGACAGTCATAGCACTGGCAACACCCATATCGGCTTCACCGGCAGCAACGCGGCGCACGATGGGAGACATCGTCTTGGCATACGATGCAATATGAGGCTGCAGAGCCTTAAAGTACCGGCTGGCTTCTGCTGTCCCTGCAATTTCTACATACGAACAGAGAAAGTCTCCTGCCATATCCGTCGCTGCCAGATCGGGAAAAGCCAGGACCATATTCGGATCAGTCAGCAGATCATCCCAGGTTTCCAGTTCACTGCCACGGCGTTCGTAATATGCCTTGCTCACGACGAAAACCATAGGATCATACCAGGCACCTGTCCAATATCCATCTGCATCTTTAAACGAATAGGGAACGCTTTCCGTAGCCAGTGACGCATAGGGAACGAATATCGAGGCCTGTTGCAAATCCTTCAATACCGGTTCAGAAGCAATGACCATGTCCGGCCCGGCATCAGACGCTGCATCGTCAGCCAGCGACTGCAGTTCACTATCGGTACGCGTTTCAATCTGTACGCGCAGTCCCGTATCTCTATAAAACTTCCTGGCCAGAGCACTGTTGACGTCGGCCGGCATATCGGAATACACGACAAGGTGCCGTTCGGCCCGGTATGCATCCTGTGCTTTCTCTTCCTGTTGTTTTTCCAGTAATATATTGCTGAATCCGAGCACAGCCAGTACAAACAGTACAATAGCCAGTGTCGGTACATATTTTTTCATGAAATCACCTGAATCCATGGCGCTGCCGGTCTTGAAGCGTTCTGCCCTTCCGCCCCGGGTTTCCGGGCCGGCGGTTCCCTGCCCTTCCCGCAGTCTTTTCCATCCGCGCTTTTCCCGGCCGGCGGGGCGGAATCAGGCAGTGACTGCCATAGCCGATAAGATCCCGCCGTCCGGCTATGCACAGCGCCTTGTAGACAATATCATAATTGGCCGGATTCTTGTACTGCATCAGAGCCCGCTGCATCTGTTTTTCTTCCGGCCGCCGGGCTACGTAAACCTTTTCCCCCGTCAGTGGATTCATGCCCGTGTAATACATAGCCGTCGAGAGACTCCCCGGAGTAGGGATGAAATCCTGTACCTGTTCCGGCTGCATATGCATATCCCGCAAAAATTCCGCCAATGTAATGGCGTCGGCCAGAGTACAGCCCGGATGGCTGGACATAAAATATGGCACCAGGTACTGCTTTTTTCCCAATTTCCGGTTGGCTTCGTCAAACCATTTCTTAAACGTCAGAAAGGCATGTACATCAGCCTTTCCCATTAAATCGGTCACATGCTTTACGACATGCTCCGGTGCCACTTTCAGCTGTCCGCTGACGTGATACCGGCATAATTCTTCTACAAATTTCTTATTGTGATCCGCTAAAAGATAATCGTAGCGCAGTCCAGAGCGGACAAACACCTTTTTGACGCGGGGAATGTGGCGGATTTCCTGTAATAACTTCAAATAATCGTCATGTGACGTGTCCAGATTGGGACAGATTTCACTGCCGATACAATGGCGGTCTTTGCATACTCCGGCCGTCAGTTGCTTTTTACAGGCCGGATGGCGGAAATTAGCCGTCGGGCCGCCTACATCATGGATATAACCTTTAAAACCGGGAAGGTGTGTCATATGCACGGCCTCCCGGATCAGAGATTCATGGCTGCGGTTCTGGACAATCGGTCCCTGATGACTGGTAATAGCGCAAAAATGACAATGTCCAAAGCATCCCCTGTGGCTGGTCAGGCTGAACTGCACTTCATGCAGGGCCGGCACACCGCCACAATCATCATAATCGGGATGCCAGCGCCGTGTAAAGGGCAGTTCATAGACGGCGTCCATTTCTTCTGTCGTAAGTGGCAGAGCCGGCGGCGTCTGAACGACATACCGGTTTTCCGACGGCTGGATAATCGTCCGGCCATAGAAAGGATCCTGTTCCTCATACTGTATTTTAAAGGCCCGGGCAAAGGCTTTTTTATCTGCCTTCACCTCCTCATAGGATGGACAAAGTACAGTTTTTTCCGATATAGGCGGCCGGCTGGTCACATAGCAGATGCCCCGGATATGATACATCTCCGCCACGTTTTTCCCCTCAGCCAGGGCATCGGCAATTTCTACGACAGAGTGTTCCCCCATGCCATAGCTCAGGATATCGGCTTTGCTGTCCAGCAATATGGAATGGCGTACTTTATCCGACCAGTAATCGTAGTGGGCAAACCGTCGCAGACTGGCCTCAATGCCTCCGATAATGATGGGGACATCTTTATAAGCCTCGCGCATCCTGTTGGCATATACGATGGTAGCCCGTTCAGGCCGTTTCCCGGCTATACCGCCCGGTGAATAATTATCGGTGCTGCGAAATTTTTTTGCCGCTGTTTTTTCATTGAGCATGGAATCGAGATTGCCCGCCGTAATCAGCGCTCCCAGCCGGGGCCGTCCCAGTGCTTTGAATGGTTCTGCACTATGCCAGTCCGGTTGGGAAATGATGCCTACGCGATACCCGCGGCTCTCCAGTACCCTGCCGATAACAGCAGCGGCGAAACCGGGATGATCCACATAGGCATCGCCATTGATATATACAAAATCCAATTGATTCCAGCCGCGCCGTTCCATATCGGCCCTGCTGGTCACCAGAAATTCCTCGTTCATATATTGCCTCTTTTACAAAAGTAACCAGATAATGAGCAGCAGAAATAAAATAATTCCCGACAAAATGGTTATCCCCTGCCACTTGCTCTGACGGTTCCGTTCCTTCTGCCGCTTTTCCCTTCCTGCCCGTTCCGGGCTCTGTGCCACAGGACGCACTTCCGGCCTGGGTTTCCTCGCCAGGACCTCTTCTTTATACGCTGTGACCAGTCCGGCTCCATCCAGTCCCAGATATTCCGCATACGTCCGGATAAATCCCTTGACAAATACGGCACCAGGGATGACATCAAAATCTTCCTTTTCCAGGGCATCCAGATAGTCTTCTTTTATATTGACAGCATCGGACACTTCTTTCAGCGTACGCCCCTGCTGTTCCCTTTCCTGTTGTAATACTCTGCCGATAGAAGACAAAGAACCGCCTCCTTATATGAATATGCCCATGCATACATAGTTAATTATATACTATTCCCCGGAAAAATGATATCACGTGTCCTTATGGAAGAATTTTGCCTGTACTTCCGCCGGTGACATGATGATTTCCCGCGGTTTCTTATTTCCTTCATTCGGCCCGACAATTCCCATGGCTTCCATCGTATCAATCATGCGGGCCGCCCGGGTAAATCCGACACGGAAACGCCGCTGCAGCATGGAAGAAGATGCCTGTCCCGTTTCCAGGACCATGTCGATGGCCTGGGGCATCAGCTCATCTTCAAAAAATCCGGCCGTATCTCCACTGCTTTCACCGGCGGACTGCTGAATGGATTCATCGTATTTCGGTTCTGTCGTGTTCTGATTTTTTATGAACGTAACGAGCTGTTCGATTTCCGCATCCGAGATAAATGCCCCCTGTACGCGGATGGGTTTGGGGGCACCCGTCGGAAAATAAAACATATCGCCGTTGCCAATCAGCTTTTCGGCACCACCCATATCCAGGATAGTACGGGAGTCGGTCTGGCTGGAAACGCGGAAAGCAATGCGGCTCGGAATATTAGCCTTAATGAGGCCGGTAATGACATCAACAGAAGGACGCTGCGTAGCCAGTACCAAGTGCATACCGCAGGCACGGGCCTTCTGCGCCAGACGACAGATAGAATCTTCTACATCACTGGAGGCCGCCATCATGAGATCGGCCATTTCGTCAATGATAATGACGACATATGGCATGGCTTCATCAGGATACTTTTCATTGAAGCTTTTGATATCCCGGGCAAATCCCTGGGAGAACCGCTTATAACGATCATCCATTTCCCGTACAGCCCAGCGCAGCGCATTAGCTGCTTTTTTAGGATCGGTAACGACAGGAGTCATCAAATGGGGAATGCCATTGTATACGGATAATTCGACAACCTTCGGGTCAATCAGTACCAGTTTGACATCTTCCGGCCGTTGCTTAAACAGGATACTGGCAATAAACGTGTTGATGCAGACACTCTTGCCGGACCCGGTCGTACCGGCGACCAGAAGATGAGGCATCTTGGTCAGATCGGCAATGACTGGATTCCCGGCAATATCCTTGCCCAGGCTTACAGGCACGCCGCTGGCAGCATTTTTAAATTCATCTGTATCGAGGACATCGCGCAGATTGACCCCCGTACGGGTCTTATTCGGCACTTCAATGCCCACGGCAGCCTTCCCGGGAATAGGCGCTTCGATAAAAACTTGTGTCGCCGCCAGATTCAGGGCAATGTCATCGGCCAGACCGACAATCCGGCTCACGCGCACCCCAGCTGCCGGTTCCAGTTCATAACGGGTGACAGAAGGGCCCTGACTGGCATTCGTCACTTTGGCTTCAATGTTGAAACTTTTCAGTGTTTCCTGCAAAATGACGGCATTCTGACGGGCTTCTTCACTCAGTCCTTCTGCCAGGGGTTTTCCCAGTTTGAGCAGGCTCACCGGCGGCAGGCGGTATGTATTTTCTCCTTTGGCCACCGGTACGGCCGAATGCCCTTGGGGCGCCACATCGACGGCCGTAGACTGGGCATCGATTTCGACTGGCTTCAAGTCGGCCAGTTCTTCCTGCAGTACATCCCGGACAGGCTGTTCCATCGGCTGTCCTTCCTCCTGCTGTTTCTCCGTATCTGGCAGTCCGTCATCATAGTCGTCATCCTGTCGTCCTTCCGGCGGCAGCACGGCCGGAGCCGCCGAAACAGGTGATATATCCAGTTCTTCTGTCAGATCTGGTATACATTCTTCGTTTTCTAGTAATCCATCTCTTTTTTCCGATGTAAAATCCACACGCGGGCCGTGAAGCAGACTATCTTCCTCACGGGATTCCAAAGCCGGCACCGGTTCTGCCTCTGCCACGGGAACGTCCCTGTCAGTCCGGGCCGTTCCTACCGCTTCCGCCTGTTCTTCCTGCTCTTCTTTTTCCAGATCAAAGATATGATGATGTTCATGCCACTGCTGCATAGAACGGGATGCTTCCTGCAATCCCTCTACGGCCTTATCGGATACGCGGGACACCTCTTCTGATGCCTTGTCCGAAACGATGGCTACGGGGCGGGAAATAGACCATTTTTTCCATACGAGCAGAGTCACTATCCCTAAGGCCACAACGACCAGAACGGCGCCAAATTCGCCGAGAAAGGAACGCAGCAGCGAGGCGACGGCAGCACCGGCAGCACCGCCTCCGACGCGCAGCATGGCCGGCATGAATTCTGCCCCCTGGGGAATAAATAACAGGTGGATAAGGCCCAGGAACAACACAAAGAGTACCGTACCTGCCAGCCAGTTCTTCGTAAGGGGCCAGGCCTTGCGTAAAATGATATATTTCAACCCCAGAATCACCATAGACAGGGTAAAAACAATCCGTCCGATGCCAAATATATAGGACAGGATACCATCAATACTATGGCCTGCACTGCCTGTATCAATACCGACAATACCAACGGTCATAAAAATACCGCAGCACAAAAGGACGATGCCAATAATCTCATATTTCAGCAGCGACGGTTCTGTATCCTTTTTTTTCGTTGTACGGCGCACACCCTTTCCCGATGCCTTACGGGGCCGGGATTTTGTCACGCGTCTTGTTTTCCCTTGTGCCAAACCTTTCACCTTCCAAACCATATATGCATTCTGACTTATTTATCACAGCTACGGCGTTTATGCCATTTTTCCGCCATGACATCTTCTTTTCCGTGATTCGTTGCTTCATAATACTGCCGGTCTTTGAGTGGATCCGGCAGATACTGCTGCCGTACCCAGCCACCGGGATAATCATGGGGATATTTATACCCCGCTCCATGTCCCAGAGAAGAAGCTCCCTGATAATGAGCATCGCGGAGCCATGCCGGGATTTCTCCACATCCGCCCCGCCGCACATCATGCAATGCCCGGTCTATCGCCATATAAGCGCTATTGCTCTTGGGCGCGCAGGATACGTAAATGACAGCTTCTGACAAAATAATCCGTCCTTCCGGCCAGCCGACAAGTTCTACCGCCTGGGCAGCCGCGTTGGCTACTACTAGTGCCTGCGGGTCTGCCAGGCCTACGTCTTCAGCCGCACAGATGACCAGACGCCGGGCAATAAAAGAAGGCTGTTCTCCCGCTTCTATCATGCGGGCCAGATAATGAAGGGCCGCATCGGGGTCAGAACCGCGCATGCTCTTGATAAAGGCAGAAATCGTATCATAATGGGCATCACCTTGTTTGTCATACGTATACAGTGCATGACCCATAACTTTTTCTACCGTCTCTTTTTTTAGTCTGCCACCTTCGGGAACGAGCATACAGGCCTGTTCCAGGAGATTCAGTCCGGCCCGGGCATCGCAGTCTGCCCCATCCGCCAGAAGCTGTAAGACACCTGCATCAGCCTGTATATGCAGACTGCCCAGGCCCTTTTCCTGGTCCGTCAGAGCCCGCATCAATATCCTGGCAATATCCTCTCTGCCCAAAGGTGAAAACGTGAGGACACGCAGACGCGACAAAAGCGGCCGGTTCACTTCGAAATACGGGTTTTCTGTCGTAGCCCCGATAAGAATGACCGTGCCGTCTTCTACATATGGCAAAAGCACGTCCTGCTGGCTTTTATTGAAGCGGTGTATTTCATCAATGAAAAGGATAGTCCGCTTCTGATATATCTGTATGGCATCTCTGGCTTCCTGTATGACCTTGCGCAATTCAGCCGTCCCCGCCGTAACGGCATTGACTTTGACAAACCGGCTATGCGTCGCATGAGCTATCACATGGGCCAGCGTCGTTTTTCCAACACCGGAAGGCCCGTAAAAGAGAAGACTGGGCAGCGTATCTTTTTCAATCATGGCCCGGAGGAAACTGCCCGGGCCGATCAGCGTATCCTGCCCGCAGATTTCATCCAGTGTTTCCGGCCGCATACGCACGGCAAGAGGGGCCAGAAGAGGCTGCTGTTCTTCCGCTGCCAGAGAAAATAAATCGTCTCCGTTCATTTGTTCTCACCTGCTGTAAATAGAAAGCCGCCAAGATAACTTAGCGGCACTCAATCTTCACAATGAATTATACAGAAAAAGAAGCCCCACCATGCCGTTTATAAACCAAGTTTTGAGCCTGCCTGAGCAGGTGGGTGTCCTCCTATGGAGTTCGACAGTCCAGTGAAGGCATTGCCTGGCAGCCATAGAGCCCGGACTCCCAATGTAAAAGATGTTGGTTCAAAACACGAGATCATTTTACGAACACAGTAGGGTTTTCTCTTGCATTTAGTATAATCAAATACATAGAAAAAATCAAGACTTGACATATAATTTACCATGTATCTGACCAAAACGGGTGCATGATACGGATTACTAATTGAATATTCCGTTGTTTCTCCGTATAATGTTACTTGATATTTCTTTTATAGAAAGGATTGTATCATGAGGAAAAAATATTTCTTTTTTGATATCGACCGTACCCTGGGACTTGATATATCACAAATCATCCCGGCAGATACGGTATACTGTCTGAACCGCCTGCGCCAGCTCGGACACAGTGTAGCTATTGCTACGGGCAGATTACAATGTGATGGCTTCCGTACAGCCAGTCGGTATGGAATCACATCGCTCGTCAGTGATGGTGGCAATAGTCTCACCATAGATAATACGCTCATAGAAATGAATGGTCTGCCCATCGCCAACTGCCGGGCCCTTCTCCACGAACTGGAACGGCGCCATCTTCCCTGGGCCGTCTTTACAGACAATACAATGGTCCGGCATACGCCATATGAATCGTTCCGCCATCTTGGACAGTCGCAATTATTCCAAACCGATGTAACTCCTGTGGACATCGATTCCCTGACGACGATTTATAAAATCGTCCACGTCCGTCCGGCAGCAGGTGATCCGCCTCTGGATACATATGGTCTCTCCCGGCTTCCGTACATTACCAATACGTATCTCGTGGAACCGACCGATAAAGGTGCCGGTATCCGCCGGTTCATGGAACACGCCGGAGCTCCCCTGGAAGACGTAGTCGTATTCGGCGACGGCCTCAACGACATCGCCATGTTTGTATCACCCTTCTTCCGCATCGCTATGGGAAATGCCCGTCCCCAGCTCAAGGAACGGGCCGATTATATTACCGATGACAATGACAAGGGCGGCATATTCCATGCCTGCCGCAGGTTTGGCTGGATATAAATGGACGAATCCCCAAAAAATTGGCATACGAAGCCTGACTTGCTTCGTATGCCAATTTTTTCATCTATAACCTGCCATCGGATAAAGAATTGCCGGAAAAATCCCTTCTGGCCAGATTATCCTCTGGCAGCCATTTCACCATTTGCTACCTTTTCTTTATAGCGTTTTGTCCATTTCCAACGGTTGTGAAGCCAGAACCAGTCTTCCGGATATTTCCGGATCCATTCTTCCAGCCGGTCATTTAATGCCTGCGTCGTCGCATAGACGATGCGTTCCTTTTCTTCTTTGGACAGGCGGTGATCCGCCGTATACGGCCGGATGGGCGGCAACACGTCTATGACGTGATGATAAGGTCTGTCTTCATGAATAAACGTAGAAATAATCGGATAATTTTTGATTCCTGCCATTTTAGCCGGTCCGTCAGCCGTCAGCGTATCACGGCCGAATAACCGGACCATAATGCCTGTGTATCCCGGATCCTGATCCATCAAGAGACCGATATAATGGCCATTTTGGAGAAAACGCACCATATCGCGGATTCCCGTCTTGTACGTGACATGCTGTTTCATCATCGCCCGGTATTCGTTGATAAAAGCATCGGCGCTGTGACTGTTCTGCTGTTGGGCCACGGAAATAAGCGGATAACCGTTCATGGCAAGAACCGCTCCCAATAATTCCCAGTTTCCCGCGTGAGAAGCCATGAAAACGGCGCCTTCACCGCTTTCTTTCAGCTCGTCCAGATATTCCTTCCCATGCCAGGTAATCTTCTTATCCAATATTTCTTTCGTATAAATCGGATAGGATAACACCTCGATGATCATAGGTCCAAAGCGGCAGCTACTCGCCTTGGCAATCTCCATGGCTCTTTCCGGATCATCGGTAATGCCACAATCCAATATCTGCTGCTGAGCCAGCCGCTTTCTTTTTCGGGGGACAAAGGTCCAGAAGAACCAGCCCAGGAAATGTCCCAGCGCACGCCGCACGCCTTCGGGCAGATGGCATATGATCCAGCTTAGTATTTTCATAAATGTATACATAGGCTGCCTCTTATTCAGCTGTCTTTTTTTCTAATTCAGCAATTTTCTTTTCCAGCTGTTTGATTTTTTTCGCCATGTCCGGCAAGTGTTTCAAATATACCTGGGACCGTTTCCATTCCATATGAGGCTGCATCGGATATCCGGCATAGACCTGGTTGCCTTCCGCATTGCCGGTTATCCCGGTCTTTCCCGCAAAAACAGCATTGTCTCCGATGGTAATATGGCCTGTACAGCCCACCTGGCCGGCAAAGATGCAGTGATTACCCGCCTTGGTACTGCCGGCAATCCCTACCTGGGCTATG
The DNA here is from genome assembly GCA_900095875.1 of Caecibacter massiliensis. Classification (GTDB taxonomy): domain Bacteria; phylum Bacillota; class Negativicutes; order Veillonellales; family Megasphaeraceae; genus Megasphaera; species Megasphaera hexanoica. Next base: position 640,103 of record LT608311.1, read on the forward strand.
ATGAAGCAGTCTTCCCCGATTTCCACATTATGGCCGAGATGGACAAGATTGTCTATTTTAGTACCCCGTTTGACAACGGTGCTGTCAAGAGTTCCATTATCGATGCACGTACAGGCCCCGATTTCTACGTCATCGCCGATTTTGACATTGCCAATCTGGGGAATGCGCGTATGACGGCCTTCGTTTGTAGCAAAGCCAAAACCTTCACCGCCGATAACCGCATGGGCACGGACGACAAGACGATCTCCGAGCTGGCAGTTTTCGTGGATGACAGCACCGGGATAAATGACGGCATCGTCACCGATAGAGACATTATCGCCAATGAAAACATAGGGATAAATGACGCAGTTCTTTCCTATGCTGACATTCCTGCCAATGACAGCATAGGCCATGACAGCGGCATTGTCCCCCAGGACAGCACTGTCATCTACGACGGCCGTAGGATGAATGCCCCGGGCCACGGTCTGCCGGGGATGGAAGAGCACCAGGAGCTGGGAAAAAGCCAGGCGCGGATTTTTTACCAGTACGAGTGTATTATCCCCGGCCGGGACTTCTTTTTCCACAATGACGGCACCGGCATGAACCTGAGGCAGATATTCCGTATATGGATCTACTGCAAAGGTGATATCCTCCAGACCTGCTTCCTGCAGCCCCTTGATATCTTCAATTTCCCGCGTGCCATCACCGATCACCGTACCGCCCAGTATGGCGGCCAACTCCTGTACTGTCTTCTTCAACATAGTCAACCCCTTTATTGTAATTTCGCAATCAAATCATCGGTTACATCGACGCCGCCGTTGGGAACGACTTCCTTATAGACGATGATGCCGACGTTTTTATCCTTGGCGATATCCCCTAATTTGCTCTGGATATCGGTCATGAACTGACGCTGCATACTGGCTGCGTATATCTGCTTTTCCTGTAATGCCTGCTGCTGTTTCTTCTGGAAATCTTCCGCTGACATGGACTGCTGGGCCTGCTGCAGTTCGGCATCGAGAGATTTGCTCTTTTCTTCTATCTTCTGTTGATACTGCTGTACGGCCGGTGCTTCTTTCTGTACGCGGCTCATATCTACATAGCCTACTTTATCTTCACTACCGCAGCCGCTGAGTACGGCAACTGCCGCTATCATGCATAAAACAGCAGCCAATCGTTTACCTATCCGTTTCATTCGTATAATGCCTCCTGTTATGCCAGCTTGACAATGATATCATCGGTCACATCCAGCGCCGTGCCGATGCCTTCGTATTCAGAGAATATGATATCGATTCCCTGTTCTTCCGCAACGGCCGCCGCTTTATCCCGGATATCTGCCAGGATGGCTTCTTTCTGATCCTTCATTTCTTTTTCTTTTGCTTCAAGTTTCTCTTTCCAGGCCGCATTCCAGACAGCCGGTTCCGGACGCTTCCCAAAAGAATCCATTTGTTTCGTGAACAATTCCCGACTGGATTGCTGCCGGGCCGCCAGTTCATCTTTTACCTGAAGCGCATATGCCTGCAGTTCTTTCTGTGCTTTTTCCTTATCGGGAGCCATGGCAGCGGCAATATCCGCCGCTGCAGCCGCGTCCGTCTGATGGTCGCCGCCGTTTTTGCGCAACAGTGCCTGCAGTTCCTGTTCTGCTGCCTTACGTTCCGACGGAGACAGGGCCAATGCAGCCAGTTTCAGCCGGAGATTGACGATCTTCAGATTTTCTTCATCAGAAAGGGCCGGCTGTGTCTGCCGGCGTTCCCGGATCAGAGTCTGATACCGCTGCTCCAGTGCCGCATTCAATTCATTCTGTTTAATGGCCACCCGGGCCTGTAATTCCTGATCCAGAGCCGCTGATGACAACGCATCGGTCATAGAAAAGTCTTTCGCCGCCTGCCCCTGGGATGCAGCCTGCTTCGAGTAATGCCACTGTTCAAACTGATACTGGGCTACCATCGCATTATATTCCAGTTCCAGGCGATGGTACTGGCTGTACGAGGGATGGCTCATCATGATGTGTTCTACATCGGCGCAGGCAATAACCGGCCCTTTTTCTGTAACAGGCACAGCCGGCGTCCGGCTGTGCATCATCCAGAAAGCCACAGCCAGGCAAAAGGCCAGCACTACGGCGCCAGCAGCTGCCGCATAATTACGCTTCATGGCAATATCCTTACTTGGACTGGGATTCACTCAGTTTCTTGGAAACCTGTTCTGTAATATCCTGACCACCATAGAGAACGGCCCGTTTATCGACGACAAGGCTCAGGCCTTTCGTGCTGGCAACGCTGCCGACGGCTTCATCGACTTTATCTTTGACGCCCTTATAGATGTCTTCTTGTTTTTTCGTCATTTCTTCCTGAATCTGCTGATAGAGCTGACTCTTCTGTTCATCGGTCATACCCTGGGACTGTTCTTCAAATTTTTTCTTGGCATCTTCCGAGGCCTGCTGCATTTCTTTCTGTGCATTGGCTACATCCTGATTATCGGGCGGAATGACCTTGCTCATATCGACGACGCCGATATTGCTGGACGGCGCTGCACTGACGGGATTGCCCATCTGCATGACGGCAATGCCGGCAACACTCAGTACAAAAATCGCTGCAATGACAGCGGAAAAAATCTTGACATTCTTTTTCTTACCCATTTCTGACATCATAGTAACATTACTCCTTTGCAATTCCTTATAAATAGCCAATAACCCGCAGCCACGTATCGTGGCCGGAAATGATATATTCCAAACCGACGTATTCATGGAGACGGTACAAGAGTCCCGCCTCTTCATCATGGTTTGTCAGATCTTTATCGAACCGGAAAGACCAGCGGCCCCCTAATTTCTGCCGCAGCCAAAGATGATGGCTGTCATCCTGGCTTTCAAAATTATATCCCATCCAAGTTCCCTTTCGGGGCTGATACCCGTAACCGGGAATGAAGTTCCAGGCTACAGAAGCAGGCATGAATTCCACGTCTGTATACAACTCATGGTGTTTGCCGATTTTTCTGCCCACATGGGCCCGCAGGACCGTATTATCTTCTTTATCATGATAGGCATCACTGTCCCTGCTGACGTCTATGTAGGCCTGTGCGCGGACATCGTAAAAATCCGTTTCCGATTTTAAATGGATATCCATATTTTCAGCAACGGAAAGACTGGGAAGGACGCGCAGCTTATATTTCTTTATGACCCACTGGTCATTCAGATGCTGCTGCAAATCACGCTCTACATCGCGCTGATGGCGGCGCACAAATGCAACAGGCAGGCCATTCAGGCCTGCATAACGGTCTTCCATATGCTTGCGCGTACTGAGAAAGATGATCTTGGGCAGGTTTTCCGCATCGACGCGGACGTTGACATTGCGCACAACGGGAAGTACCGGCAGAAAATACACTTCTACCGTCGTATCCGCGCCGGGCGTAATGACAATGTGCGGATAAAATTCTGGAAGTTCTGTCTCCAGTTCCGTCTCCATAACAGCCTTGACCGTGCCATTTGCCCAGTCCAGAGCATCGACGGGAAGACCGGTCAGGAGATTTTCAATAAAAGCCGAAACGCCGGTCAGGTCCCTGCCAGCCATTTCTTGTCCCAATGTCGGAAGAGATCCATAGTCAAAGCGGACATGTACCCGGCGTATGGTACTTCCCCAGGGGCGGATCTGCACAGACAGCATCGTTTCCGGTCCCGGCACGAGTTCGATATGTTCGACCGTATACCCTATGAGCACGCGGTCCGTAATGTCGTAAACCATGCGGGTATACTCATCCTGCCGGTTCAGCACGGCCTGGTCATCGGCACCGAGGAACACGTGATTCCCAATCGTCTCAATGCTGGCACATATCCTCTTCTCGGCAAGAGGCGGTATGGCCTCTCCCAGAGAAGAGACGCGTACCGCCACATGAGTTACGGGTGCCGCTATGGCACTACCTAGACTAGCACAGACAAAGAGAATCGTCAATAAACAAGTGCGAAACACGACGTATCCCACCTATCGTCTGCATACATCAGAACTTCCCACCAAAGCTGAAGTGGAACTTGCCGCCATCGTCGCCGACGCCGTAATCCAGGCGGATAGGCCCGATTGGCGTCGTGATGCGGAATCCGAGACCGGTGGAAACGTGGATACTGTCATCGTTCTGATACCAGGGGATATTTTCCGTTCCATCCCAGGCAGAACCGGCATCGACAAAGAAGACGCCTTGGATTTTCTTGGCAATCGGATAGCGGTATTCTACCGTCGCCGCATACATCTTGTTGCCACGGAATTCATCGTCTTCATAGCCACGCAGGTTATCGGCGCCGCCCAAAGTGAAGAGGTCATAGTACGGCATATCGCCGTTGGCATAGCCGCCCATAAAGCGCAGGGCAATGACATGCTTGCGGCCTACTTTGTAGTACAGACGGTTTTCAAAAGTCAGTTTATAGTAATCGAAGTCACCGCCCAGGCCATGACCGGCAATAGCTGCCGTGTAGGAAATCCTCTTGCCACGGGTCGGATCATAGACATTATCACGGTTATCAAAGACGTGGGACCAGGTCAGGCTGTTCGTCCGGCCAAAGTTCTTGCCCTCGTAATCCATACCTTTAAAGTCATATCCTTTATTACGAGGATCGTCTGCTCCCCCTTTATAGTAGAATCCACTGTTCCATTCATCGTATTTCGTCCGTTTCGTTTCCAACGTAACGTAATCGCTGACGTATTCGCTGCGGACGCGGCCATAGGTCAGGTTGAAGCCTTTTGTTTCCCGGTCGTAATCGGCAACGGAATTGCCTTTTTCATCGTAATCTTCGTAATCGTATTCCCGGTTGAACAGGCTGAAGCCGATAGAATCGCCATGGTCATTGAGCCACGGATGGGTGTAGGAGAACGTGTAATTGTGATTGGAATCAGTTTCACCGCCAAATTCCCAGTTAATGGCTACCTTGTCACCAGTACCGCGGAAATTGCTTTCCGAAAGCCCCAACAGGCCTACCATACCGTTCGACTGGGAATAACCGCCGCCAATGGAAATCTGGCCGGTCTTGGCTTCGACGACGTCGATTTCCATGATGACGTCGTTGGGATTCTTTTTGCCCGGCAGCATGCGGACGTTAATATCTTCAAAGTACCCCGTATTGTAAATCCGTTCCACACTGCGGCTGGCGGCGGCACGGTTAAACACATCGCCTTTCTTCATGCGTACTTCCCGGGTCACAACACGGGATTTGGTCTTGGTATTACCGCGGACGACGACATCTTCCAGATGGCATTCCGTAATGCCGATATGAAGGATACCCTTGCTGTCCAGCGTCGCATTGGATACATGGCTGTACATATAACCGTCTTTCGCATAGAGGTTATTGATGTTGGCTACGTCTTTACTGATGATGGTGCTGTTCAGCGGTGAACCCGGTACGAACTGGATCATCTGCTGGAGCGCTTCCGTCTTATAGACTTTATTGCCGGTAATTTCTACACCGTTGATGACGGGATTGAGCTGTACGGCATAATTCAGGGCCACCCCTTCCGGCACGTTGGTAAAGGAAGGATGGACCGTCGAGAAAAGACCGGTAGAACCGATGACATTGACATCATGGCGGACATAATCGGCACTGACCGTATCACCGACGCGCATGGCTAATTTCGGCAGCAGGTAGGCTTCAATGGCCGGGTCCGGTACAGGGCCAACGCTTACTGCCGTCGTCACTTTATTGGCATAAGGAGCGATGGATTCATCGGTGACAACATTACCATAGGGCATGGTGCTTTCCTGCCCTGGCTCCAGTACCGCCATAGGATACTTGGGAATCGTCGTATCGATTTGTACGTCACCGAGGCCGGCCATGTACGGCACAGAGGCTCCGGGGAGGCCTTCTTCTTTAGCCGATTCTGCTGTACCGACCGTCCCCTGTTCGTATCCCGTATTGCCGCTGATGACGGACTTTGCCACCTGGCTCTTCCGTTCCTGTTCGGCCTGTTCAATTTTTTCTACCTGTTCTTTTTCAGCCGGCTTGCGTACGTCTTCCGGCTTTTCCCCCTTGGCAATGGCTGCCAGTTCTTCATCCGTTTCGTACCCCGTAAGGCCGGATTTTGCATTCTTCATGACGGCTTCTGTCTCCGGCGTTGAAGCACTGGTCACTACCGTATTGAGTGCCATAGGCTTTTCTTCGTCTTTTGCGGTCATGTCTGAAGCGGATACCTTTTTTTCTACGGTCTGTCCGGGATCTGCATCATAGCCTGTTGCCGTGTCTGCAGCCCATACGGGACTTGTCACCATAGCACTGGTAATCATCATCAATAAAAATTTCTTATTCCGTGTTATCATAAGACCCTCCGTTGTCATTTCTTGGTTTCCGCACCGCGCAAACTATGACGCGCATCTTGTACGGCAGCCTGTATCTGCCGGTCCGATAAAACCTTTTTTTGTACAGGCTGTGTATATGGTACAGTCGCAGGTGGCGGTTCCGTTCTTTCCGTCTCCTGTCCTGTTTCCCCCTGTTGTACTGCCGGCAATACACCGGTATCATCTGTACTTGCAGGAACCGGTTGCACCGCCGGTATTTCTTCTACTGCCCTGTCTTCTGCCGTTACGATTGATTCCGGCTCAGCTACAGGTTGTGAATCCGGCGCTGTCATCGTCGTCCGTGACGTATCCGCTGCCGTTTCGCCGCGGACAGGCCGGGTAAAATCAGCTGGCGGCCCTTCCGGACGTGTAAACTGCCAGATGCCCAGAGCCAGCGCCAAAGCAGTCAGGACTGCCGCCAGCCGGCGGATTTTACAGCCCATACCGTGGTTTTTTCGAAGATTTTTCATCTCCGCTTCTGCCAGCATGAGATTCAGTTCCCCACGGACATCAGCTTTATTGTCAAAAGACTTTTCAGCCCGTTCCAGCCAGGCTCTGGCAGAACGGACACGCTCGGCCCGTTCATTATCTGATTTTGCCATACTGCGCAAGCTCCTTTCCCAGCATGTTTATAAAATCCTGAAAAAGACAGCCTCAACAAACAAGTAAATATGGGAAGAAGACGATATCTATCTTGGAAATACTCATCGTTTCTCCCGTATTCTCCCGTTTATACCATATTTTCTTTTTTACTTCTCTTTGTTGTCATGAATAAACCGGCTCAGCATGCCTCTCACACGGCGGATTCCCCGTTTCTGCAGCCGGTATACATAAGGCAGGCTGACAGACAGGTCCTCGGCCAGGGATTTTTGCTGCTGATCTTTGAGATAGACGCCTTCCACGACGATCTGTTCCTTCTGAGGCAGACGCTGTAATGTCTGGGCTACGTGTTCAAACAGAATCTGCCGGCCTGTCCTGTCTGCCAGATCCTCCGCCCCGTCTGGCAGCTGATCCCGCAGGGTAACGCCGTTTTCATCGGGTTCGTCGAGAGACAGGGAAGACCGTTTATTTTCCTTTTGGAGAAAATCCAGGATTTCCCCGCGGATACGATGGACGGCAAAAATAGGAAAGGCCACATTGCGCCCGTAATCATACCGTTCCACCGCTTCAATCAGTCCCAGCGTTCCTTCCTGCAGGGCGTCCTGCAGAATATCCCCGGAAATGTGCCAACGCATCGCTTCCCGGAAAACCAGCGGCTGGTACTGTTCAATGAGCCGCCGCCGGCTCTCCTGGTCCCCCCGGTCTTTATATGCGCGCCAGAGTTCTCTTTCTTCTTCCGGAGCCAGAAGTTTTATCTGTTGTAATTCTTTTAAATATGTCTCCAGCAACTTCTGTCCCCCCTAATAGAAGCTGTATTTATACATGCCGCCAATAAAGGAATCATCTGCCGATTTCCAAGCGGCCACACCAAACTTACTTCCCAAATTATACTGCATACCTATGCGGTTGTCATCATGATTGAGGCCAAAAGCAGCTGTCAGCATGAAATCATTGAACAAATACTTGCCCATTTCTATATTATAATAATTATTTTCCACATCAGCTGTCTTGCTGTTGTAATCCAGTGACCCTGTCGTAATGTTGAGCATATCTAGATTCAGTGCCTTTTCCAGCGCCTGTGTAATCCCCAGACTGTTGAGCGTCATGCGGATGCCGCTCCCTATAAGTGTATTGACATCTTCACTATTAAGGGAACTGTCTTTTTTGCCACTGCTGTTCCTGAGCGTAATCAGGGAAAGAATCTGGGCCTTCGTAAGCGGCGGATTGGATCGCAGCATCAGGTCCATCGCATCGGCAGGACCGCGCAGATTGAGCAGGACATTGTACTGACCGACACGGGTATGACCTTCCACGTCCAGATAGGGGAGGAATGTATCGGGCTGATTAAATTCAGCTTTTGCCCGGGATACACGGAAATTCGTATCCAAATAGTGAATAGTCCCTCGGGAAGCTTCAAAGCCGCCCGTTCCATGGGGATGAGCCAGCGTGCCGCCAAAATGAGCCTTGCCATGCACCATCAGGTCGTAAAGCGCCCCATTATACAGCCGCACATCATCTCCCAGTGCGACCGTAATGTCGAGAGCGGCATCAAAATTGCTTTCCGTATCACTCAGGCTCAGGGGCAGATCCAGTGTCGTATCATCTATCGTAATGGTTCCGGACAGCAATGGCATGCCATCACCGGGCGAGACAGTCAGGTTTCCCGTCAGCGGTCCGGTAAAATACGGACAGACGACTCCCAGATGATCGAGTGCAAGCAATCCTTTGTACGACGTGACTTCCCATCCCTGCCAGGATGCATCTGCCTGTACCTGCAATTTTCCCGGATTTTTCGCCTTTGCCTTATCCATAACGGCAGAACCGGAAAACGCTGCTTTGCGTCCCGTAAATTGAAGCTGCCCCGTAATCCGTGTCAGCGGATTACGCACGGTCCGGATGGACAAAGAACCGTCATCGACACTCAACGTACCGTATACCTGTGGATCCGCAGCCGTACCTTTTAACTGCAGCGAACCATTCAGTCCGCCCTGGGCTTCAGTAATAAGAGGCGTGACAAAAGTCAGTATATCCAGGCCGGCATGATCCAGTTTTACCATAACGTCCATAGATTCGTCTGTTTTTTCACCGGTCAGAGCCGCTACGGGAATCGTCCCGGAGGCGCTCGCCTTATACGGATCCTTCAGGATATATGCCTGATGGACCTTAATCATGCGGTCCCGCAGATTGAGCAGGGCATACATGCCAGTAAAGGAAATGCCATTGACCATGCCACTTCCGAGCTGCAGAGACACATCAGCACTGGGATGATCTCCTGTCCCGCTCAGATTAGCTGCAAAATCGACAGGCGCATCAATCTGGACATTCGTCTGTCCCGTTACCGCCGCCAGCAGCCGGGCCGGGAAATGGTGGGCAGCAATCTGCATCTGTACCGGCCCATGAAGGGCATACGATCCCTGGGCAGCCAGCACGGCATCGCCGGACTTCAGGGTAAGTTCATGAATCTGTACGGCATTGTTTTCGTATTGGACATCAATACGGGCAGGTTCTACAGCTGCATCATCAATATATCCCTGGGTCAGAGTCCCGGTCAGACGTGCCCGGGGATCATCGGTTGTCCCATCGATAGCCAGCTGCCCTTCCAGACGCCCCTGTATGGACTGCAGGGGTGCTCCCGACAGTTTCAGGATACTGCCCAGATCCGCAGCCTGCACGCGGGCCCGCGCCATAATCCAGCCATTCGCCGGATTATACCCGCCACGCAGTTCATAAGTCCCTCCGTTCTGTTTAAAATGAAAATCGGTCAACCGGAAAATACCGCCGTAATAACCGAGGTTGCCTTGTATATCATCGAGGGCTATGCCATTAAAGGTCAGTGAGTCTGACTGGAGAGACCCTTCAAAGACAGGATTGTCCATCGTACCGCCAAGATGCCCTCTGACATTCATGATACCGGAACGCTGAGGCCCTTTTTGCGGTACCAGGCGGGCAATATCGAGATGGCTGCCGTCCAGGGTCAGATCCATATGCTGTCCCAGGTAACCGGCGACGCGGATAGATGCATCATAGGCTGTAATATCGCCGTTGGTGATATAGACAGTGCCATCCCGCAATGTATAATCGGCACTGACATTTTTGTACAAATAGCCATAAGCAGAGCCACTGGTCAGATGGAACGATCCCTGTGCCGAAGGCTGATCGAGACTGCCCGTCACGGTAATCGTATTATCGGCCCAGCCTGTAAGAGGAATATCTCCCCGTCCCAATGCTGGCAGCAGCCGTTCCAGACGCATATGCTGTGTCACAACCTGCAGATTCACCTGCCGGGTATCCAGATCAGCCATACCACTGGCTCTATGAGTCCCATCGTTGTAACGCCACACGACAGACGGTATCAGAATACGGCTTCCACTACCGGAAAGAGAGCCGTCGATACTATCAAAGTCCATCCCCTGTATACTGCCGTCGCGGGCATGGAAAATCAAATTCCAGTCCGGTCCGGAACCATATAGGTGTCCGGCAGCAGAAAAGGTGCCGGTCATAGGTACTGCTGCATATGCAGATGCCATATCAAGTGGCAGATTGTCTGCTGTAAAGGAAAGATCCGTACGGGGCCCCTCCGTATCATACACGCCATGGACCCGGACTGTTCCTCCCTGCACGGAAGCAGTCAGCCCTGACAGAGACAGCAATCCATCAGCATAGATAAAGTCACCTTCCGCCTGATCTGCCTCGATGCCATTATAGGAAAAACCTGCCGCGCTGGCATGACCGGAAGCCTGGACTGTCCCCTGATTCTGATTGCCCGAAACGGTCAGGGAAGCCGACACCGTGCCCAGAACCGAAACAGGCAGCTGGCTTATTTCTTCGAGGTGGATGGAATCAGCATCGAGAGAGGCCTGAAAATCACCACTGGACAGGTTGTATGTTCCCGAACCTTCCAGATGGCCTCCAGCTGCATCAGCAGACAGATGGGATATATCAGCCTGACTGCCATCGCAAGAAAAGACAACTTCGCCATGATACAGTGTCGTTCCATCATAGGTCAGTTCTGGTACAGTCAGTGTTCCACTGCCGCGTATTTCACTGGCCGTTCCCCAGATGCTGCCCTTAAAGGCAGCCGTACCAGAAATGCCAGCTGGCAGCTTATCGGCAAAAGCAGCAAGATCGGCGCCGGGTACATCCACATCCAGATTGAATACGGGAACATCCCCATTGATGCGTACTTCACCTGAGGCGCTGATATCCTGTCCATTAATGCGGCCTTTCAGCCGGTCAATCCGGACGTTTTGTGAATTCAGCCGCACCGTTCCGCTGACCTGGTCATAGGAAAGGCCCGATGCCGTACCGGACAGATTATCTACAGAAGCCGTTCCCGACAGAGAATCCCCGTTATGCGAGCGGGCATAACGGACCCGTATATCACGGAGCGCACCTTCTTCTACAGTCACATCCGTTCCAGACGGAATGAACGATGATGCATAAGATGCTTTAACAGCATCGCCACGAAGCAGGACATCGAATTCCCGCGATGAAGTATAATGACCGGAAGCCGTCAGCTTTTCTCCATCGACATACAGCGTCATATCTCCATAGATAGCCGGGTAGGACGTAAAATCGAGAGTCCCGTCACCCCCGCTGCCCGTAATCAGCGTGCCATCGGCCAGCCGTGCCCTGACAGCTCCATCGTGAAACCGCACAATTGCCCGGAATCCACTGTCCGCCTTTTCCTTCGATGTCTTAATAAGCGTCGCAACATTCCACGTATTATCAGACGGTTTCTGCCACACATGGACAACCGGCTGGGAAATATCCACCGTCTCTATAGCCGCAGCCGGATTACCATCAGGAAGGGATGCCACTATTTTCCAGGGATTGACAAAAATCTGTATATCCGAACCAGAAAGCACAGTACGTCCCTGCGTATCCCGGATAACCGGGTCCTGCAGCCTGACTCGGCCGGACAACGAAACATCCATAGCACTAAAGGTTAGTGTTCCGTTTATTTTATCATTCACTGTACTCGTCACTGTCTCAGAGAGTTTTTGCATCAATGCCGGCTTTTCCATCCACAGGGAAAAGAGTGCGGCAAAGAGGAATACAAAGACTGCACCGGATACAAGCCATTTTTTTCGCACGGTCGTCCTCCATTCCTATAAAAAAAGAAGAGAGAATCATAGGATTACAATTCTCTCTTCATTGTACATAAGCTATTCATTAAAATCAAGAAACAGATAGAAAGATTCAGTTTCCTTTTCTTAAATTTACTTTAAATTGTAACAAAAGGAGATTCCCATCATTTCCCTGTCAGGGACGGATGGATGACACCGGAGCGGACATCGACGCCCATTGCCTGTTCCAGTTTGGCAATACCGACATTATAATCATACAATGCCTGGATATGGTTGACCTGGGCTTCGTTGAGGCTCAGCTGGGCATCGAGGACATCCAGGTTGATGCCAACACCAGCCTGATAGCGGATGTTCTGGATACGGTAATTTTCCTTCGCCTGATCGACGACAGCCGTCGTTTCTTCTACGCGCTGTGCCGCACTGCGGATATTGAGGTATGCCTGCTTGACTTCCAGCTGGACCGATTCCCGTGCCTTCTGTTCTGTTTCCCGGGCGGAAAGGAGTGTTTCCCTTGCTTTCTTGATTTTGGCATTAGTCGCGCCGCCATCCCATAAGCTCCAGGAAACGCCGCCACTTACACTCCAGTTATGATCATCAATACCGGGGAAATCATCATCCGACCAGCCACGGCCGGCACCGACAGATACGGTCGGCCTGTTGCCAGCCTGGGCAATACCGATACTGTTTTCTGCTTCCTGTACGGCAACGGCTGCCTGGAGGACTTCCGGACGATATTTCATGGCATAGTCAATGGCTTCCTGAAGGGAAATATCATACGTATCAAAAGGCAGCTGATGATCGGCCAGATTCAGTTTGGTCTGCAACGGCAGGCCGAGGATGTTATTCAGGTTTGATTCAGCAATAGCGACATTATTATCTGCCGTTACAGCCGTCGTCTTGGAGTTGGCCAGTGATACATTAGAAGACAAGACATCTACTTTCGCCTTGGTACCTACATTGTACTGGGCTGTTACATTATCTAAATGTCCCTGCAGATTATCGACGGCTTCATGGTATACATCACGCAGTTCCTGGTAAGCCAGAAGGGCATAATACCCTTCTACGGCAGAATACTTCGTCGCCTGCTGGACGCGGAGCATCTCTTCCTGGGCATTAGTCTTTCCCAACTTGGCATTGGCAATTTCGTTTTCTACCAGTCCGCCCGTATACAACGGGATGCTGACACTAAAACTGTTTTTAAAACTATTACCGATGACATCTCGTCCCATATTTTGTGACATAGCTCTGGCCCCACTCCAGGTATAGCCCACCTGGGGCATCTTGCCGGCCTTGGCTATGGCGATATCAAAGTCAGAACTGTTCAGGGCATAATGGGCCACCTTGATATCCCGGTTGTAATCGAGAGCCATCTGCACCGTTTTGGGCAGTGTCAGATCGACAGCCTGGTCGGAAGCGACCCGGCCGACGACAATGACTGGATCCGCTTCTCCTCTGGCAGCAGCTCTTTTAGCACTGGCTTCCATATCGGAACGGATTTTTTGTGCCAGCTCTTCCCGCAGCTGCGGTGTCACATCGGACGCACCGATAGCTCCTGCCGGGGTCACAGCAGCCTGGTTCTTTACCGTACGTGCTGCCTTTTTGCCGGTCCGGGAAACCTTCTGGCCAGCCATATTCCGGGCAGAATCAGTAACAGCTGCCTGTCCCAGATCGACGGGAACAACGGCTTCTTCTGCTGCCCATGCAGACACCGTCCCCAAGGTTGAAATCATCAGGGCAACAACAATTTTTTTATACAAGTTTTTGTCCATTACGGATACCCCCATTGATCGAATTGCTATCTATTGCAGAATGTCTTTTAAAAGACATAGTCAATACCATAATAATTGCCACCGTCACTGCGGTTCATGGGCCGCGTGAACTGGCCAAAAAGAAACATGTTGTCTGTCAGGCGGTATTTCGCTTTCAAACGATACCGCCAGTCATCGGGATCATACCCCTCCAGGCTGAGTTGGAACGGTTTATCCTGAAAAAAATCCAGCCCCATTCCGAGCTCGCCGCGGATGAGGCCGGCCCGGACATCAAATCGGGGATGTCTGAACCCATACTGCAAATCCAGTTTCGTACCGTTACCTATATTCTCAGCCCCGAGAAGCCCGAATGTATGGTTCCGGTACACCTTAAAATTTACAGCGGCACCCGTTTCACTTTTACTCTCATTATATAAGACACTGGCATCGCCTTCTGTTTTGAATCCGCTTCCCCCACCGAGAACTTTATTTAGTTTCCCCGATATTTCCGCAGTATTATGAAGCGTTTTCTGCAAATCTTTCTGGCTCTGCTCATCAGTCGTAATTTTCTGTACGGCCAGCGCTGTCTGCTCAAAACTATCCGTAATGCGCTTCATATTAGCCGCCGTATCGCGGACGTTAGCCGAAATAGCTCCATCGCTGTTCATAGCAGCCAGCTGGGCCGCAGCGGCATCCAGAGAAGCTGTTACCGACGCCATATGTTCTGTCATTTCCTGGATATTGCCGGCATTGGCATCCATCAGGCCATTGACCCGTCCGGTTATGCCTTCTATATTCTGAAATGTCCCGCGCATCGCTTTTTGCGTGTCCGGGTGTCCGATGACGCTATTAATGTTATTAATCATATCATTGGCACTGGCCACCAACTTACCTGTACTTTCCATCATATCATCCATGGTCTTGCCGTCATTGCCGTTCAGATATTCCCCGTCAGCGATAAGCTGTGTCGAATCCTTGCCCGGCGTAATGGAAATAATTTTTTCCCCCAGCAGGCCGTCCGTCGTTATTGCCAGTTTCGATCCTTTAGGAATTTCCGTACCCTTATCGATCTTCATGGCAACGTCTACGCCGTTTTTAGAAGGAGTCACATCGGTAACTTTACCGACATGAACACCGACATAGCGGACTGAATTTCCCTTCTGCAAGCCATTGGCATCGCGGAACATGGCATGAATGACATAGCCTGGTTTGCCAAATATTTCTGCATGAGCCAGATTGATGACCACATAGGTAAAGACCAGTACGCCAATAATGGTTACCAGGCCGACTTTTGCTTCTGCACTCCATTTCATGGCGCACACCTCCCCTCCTGACGCATCAGACCGCCGTTGATAAATCGTTGAATGTGTTCATCCGGCGAATCCCGGAACGTATCCTTGTCTGCAATAAGCCGGAAAACGCCGTTTTCCAGATAAGCCAGCCGGTCTGCAACGAAGAAAGCCGATTCCATATCATGGGTAACGATAACAGATGTCGTATGAAGCTGGCTTTGTGTCGTCACAATCAGCCTGTTAATATCCATACTGCGCAGCGGATCCAGACCTGCCGTCGGTTCATCATACAATATGACCCGGGGCTCCAGTGCAATGGCCCGTGCCAGACTGACTCTTTTTTTCATGCCGCCCGACAAATCGTTCGGCATCATATCTTCTACGTGATCCAGCCCGACGAGATGTAATTTTTCCCGGACAATTTTCCGGATTTCTTCTTCCGGGAGTTTACGATGCTGCCGGAGGCCAAATGCCACATTCTCCCCGACACTCATGGAATCAAATAAGGCTGAATACTGAAAAACCATGCCCATGTGGAGCCGTACCTGATCCATCTCATCTTCCGTAAAGCCTGTAATATCCTGACCGTCTATAAAAATATGACCGCCTGACGGTTTCTGAAGACCGATAATCAGACGAAGTATAGTACTCTTGCCTGAACCACTGGCACCCAGTATCCCCAGTGTTTCTCCATCGCGGATATCCAGATTGATGTGATTCAGAATGACCCGTGATCCATACGCCACGGTAATATCCTGTAAACGGATCATATGCCAGACTCCTAATACAAAATAATAGACAGCAGATAATTGCAGATAAAAATAAAAATAATCGATGTAACGACCGAACGCGTTGTCGCCTGTCCGACTCCTTCTGCCCCGCTTTTGGCCGTCATGCCTTCATGACAGGCCACAAGGGCGATGATACCTCCAAAGAACATGGCTTTAATAAGGCCGTAAACAACGTCGGATACTTCCGTAAACATTTCAATGGAGTTCATGTACGTAAAATGTGTCAGGCCGGCGCTGAGAATCGCGACAGCATATCCACCGGCCGTGCCGATGATATACCCATAAAAGGCCAGCAGCGGTACCATAGTGATACAGGCGGCAAAGCGGGGTACGACCAGATAAGCAACGGGATTGACGGCCATGCACCGCAGGGCATCAATCTGCTCCGTAACTTTCATAGTTCCCAGTTCGGCTGTCATGGCTGCCCCTACACGGCCGGCTACGACAACGCCGGTCAGAATCGGCCCCAGTTCGCGGCCCATAGCGACAGACATAATGCCTCCCAATGTAGACTGGGCACCATAGCGCAACAGGATATCGACAATCTGCAACGTCATGACCATGCCGGCAAACAGCAAAGTCAGGCTGACAATTGGCAGGGAATTGACACCGAGATGCGCCATCTGGGCAATCGTAAGCTTCCGTTGTATTTTAGGCAGCTGACGCAGCGTTTCCAGGAATAAGAGGGACAGCACGCCTACTTTTTCAAAAATATGCAGTGTAAACGATCCTATCCGTTCTAATATTCCCTGCACAGGCGCACCTCCTCTTTTTCAGTCAGCGTACGTATTGTTACTATACCATTAATGTGGGGAGCCTGCTACACGCGGGCTGCCAATTGTTAGAAAACTGTGAGAAAACTCAGATTTCCTTTTCAGTTTTCTACAAGTATGATAATACCATGTTATGCATCAAATATCAAGGTTGAACGTGTTCAAATATCATTTTTATTACGCTGAATGAACAAGAAAAGCAGCTGCATGTCTTATACACAGTACAGCTGCTTTTCTGTTCATCGGGAAAGGAAAATGCTTTTCTTATCTTCTCCTGATGACTTATCTTTATCCTGATTATTCCCCTTATCCTGTTCTACCGTCTTATCACTGTGCTCCGCTGTCTGGGCAGCATCTTCCGTTTCGGCACTCATGACAGCCTTGCCGGAACGCAATGTGTGATGACCGGCCAGGAATTTATCCCGTTTTTCCGGACTGACGATTTTGATGGTAATCTGGCCGTCGCCTTTTACGATATACGGTGTTGGCAGCGACGATTTCTTGTCCTCGTCGTTGTCTTCATGTAGTCCTTTTTTCTTGGGCTGAAGCACATCTTTCGGATTTTCCCGGGGTTCTTTGGCCTGCAGTTTGACTTTGGCCGTCTTCTTGCTGTCATCATCGATCATGCTGACGTTCTGGTCAAGGATTTCAATGACCAGATCATTATTGGCATCTTCCTTTTCTATAGCCTTTTTCAGATCAGCAAAATCTTTATAATGACGCAGCCGATCAATAATTTCATCGGTCAGATTATAGCGCTGTTTTTCAATCAGATAGGGCAGGGGAATAACGCCACCGCCACGTACTTCCAGCACCATATCGCCATACGGCTGGTCCTTGGGAACGGTAAAAGTCATGGTTTTGACTTCATCAGCCCCCCGGTAGGGATGAAGAGTAATTTTGAAATAAATCGTATCACCCGGACTGGCCACTACCGGTGCTGCCGTGGCATCAATGATCCGTGCCTGCTTACGCGCCTGGGAGTAATCGGCATTGACCGTAATATCCAGAACGGGATAATCGATGAATTCGTTATGCTTTAAAATGTCGAGGACATTATATAATTCATCAATACTCTTTTCATTGATATTATCTTCCGAATAGTACATATTGTGCCGGGTAATATCCTTGTCCCGGCCATTGGATGACCGGATTGTATAATTCAGGGTCACCGTACCGCCGCCCATACGATCTATGGTCTTATTGGCCGTATTATACACGGTCGTCGCGGCCAGGACCGGTGTCAGTTCATTATCTTCTACGATTTTGACCCGTTTCAAGTTGGCTGCCGCCGTGTCAAGGTCACGTACGTGAATGACGACGGGGATTCCCGGTGCCAGTCGGTAATTCCCGGCGATGCCGGCACCGCGGTCCTGGTCAATCCGTCCGATTTCCGCTCCTACCGATCCAAGCTTGAACGAACTGGCCATATTATTGACAATCGTAAAAATATAGGCATTATGCATGAAATAATTAATACTGCCCTTTTTCAGGAAGGGATGACCAAAGGCGACGATATGATCTTTATCGACATAGGTAACCGTCCCGATAGCACCGAGTTTCATATCGCCATTGACGAACGCAGCCGCCACGGAACTTCCCGCTTCCAGGGGCATCGCCTGGCTGTCTTCTGCCGCCGTAGCCGTATCGACGGGCATAAACTGGTACTGGGGCAGTTTATTCTTCATCCAGTCCATCGATGCCGTATCGAATCCGCTGGCCATAAGTGGTGTATTGACGGGAATCAATGACGATTCCCGGGCGTTAAATGGCCGGATTTCTTCCCGCACGGGCACATTCCAGAGCTTGACCATATCTTCTATCGGGGTGATCATACCCACTTTGGAATTGGTAAAAGACCAGCCATATGCAACTGCCCCCAGCAGTCTGCCATCGACGTACACGGGGCTGCCGCTCATTCCCTGGGCGATACCGCCGGTCTGTTCGATGAGCGGACCGGAAAAGCGAGCCAGGATCAGGTCACCAGAAGGGCCGCTGTTTTTCATGACACCCAGGATTTCTACAGGAAATGTTTCGATTTGCGTACCTCTGGCTACGGTCTTGGCATATCCCGTCATCCCCGGCCGGACATCACTGACAGGCATAAATTGTTCTGCATATACAGAAAAGGAAACGGCACAACAGAGAACCGCCAAACAGGCTTTTCCCGCCAGGTGCCGTAATTTACGTAATCGTTTCATAATCTCCTTCTTATTTTTCTTCTACTACAACGACGACCGTACCCGGGGCTACTGTCCCGCCCGTTTTGACTTTTACTTCCTTGACGGTACCGCTGCTATCTGCCCGGGCAGCCGCCATGGGACCAGCCAGGGAATCAACGGTCAGGAGGACATCGCCTTCACGGACATCAGTTCCCACAGAAACGACACTGGCCACGGTACCTCCGATAACGGCCGTATAAGGAATATCTGCAGCCAGTACAGGTGCTGCCATTAGTGTACTCATAATGCACAGAGGAAGCAGTACTTTTTTCTTCAGTAACATGACACTCACTCCTTTATAAATCATCAAAGCTATCTTTCAGGCGGCTCATTTCATTCAGCGATTTTCCAGCCCCGTTTGCTACGCACAATAACGGATCATCACAGAGAAACGCTGCCATGCCCGTAGTCTGGGAAATCAGCCGGTCCATGCCATCCAGCAGGAGACCGCCTCCGGTGAGGACGATGCCATGGTCGGCAATATCGGCGGCCAGTTCGGGAGGCGTTTTTTCCAGGATGGTGACAATAGCACGCAATATGGATTCAATCGGTTCTGACAGTGCTTTTCGTATTTCCTGGGAATCGATATCGACCATGGCCGGGAGCCCCGTTTCCGTACTGCGTCCCCGCACATCGGCAGTCAGCTGCCGCCCGTCCGGCAGAGCTGTACCGATGAGGATTTTCAGCTCTTCTGCCGTATGCTGGCCGATGGTAATATGCTTGATTTTTTCAAGATAGCGGATAATGGCTTCATCAAAAGTATTGCTGCCAATACGCAGAGATTCGCTGATAACGATTCCGCTCAGACTGAGTACAGCCACGTCGGTCGTGCCGCCGCCCATATCGACCACCATGGATCCATTGGAACTGGCTACATCCAGTCCGGCCCCGATAGCAGCGGCCAGCGGTTCTTCCATGACGACGGTTTTACGAGCACCGGCCTGCATAGCCGCTTCGATAACGGCTCTTTTTTCTACATTAGTCGCTCCTGAAGGAACACAGATAATGATCCGCGGTTTAAAAAACAAGGATTTGCCAATAGCTCTGCGGATAAAATACCGCAGCATGTATTCGGTCGCATCGTAATCAGCAATGACGCCCCGGCTGAGGGGGTGATACGCCTGAATATGCTTTGGTGTCCGCCCCAGCATGGCCTGCGCTTCTTTGCCAATAGCTACGACACGATGACTGTTCGTATCAAGGGCAATGACAGCCGGTTCATTGACGACAATACCTTTTTTCCTGACGTATACAATGATATTGGTCGTACCCAGATCAATGGCAATATCACTGCCAAACCAGTTTGCCAGGAAAAAAGAATGGGATGAATGACCCGCTTTAGCCGGCGTTCCTTTTTTTCGCTTCTTTTTTTTAGTCAATATTGACCCGAACAATGTCTGCACCTAACCTTTGTAACTTCTGGACCAGGTTATCATACCCCCGGTCTATATGATATAAATATCCGACTTTTGTTTCCCCTTCTGCTACCAGGCCAGCCAATACCAGTGCTGCACCGGCGCGCAGATCCGTCGCATTGACATCAGCCCCTTTGAGATGCGGGACGCCTTCGACGATGGCACTGCGGCCTTCTATGCGGATTTTGGCTCCCATGCGCTTGAATTCATCGACATGCATAAAGCGGTTTTCAAATACCGTTTCCGTAATGACACTTGTTCCCTGGCAAATAGTCGTAAGTGCCATGAACTGGGCCTGCATATCCGTAGGAAATCCCGGATACGGCAGTGTCTTGATATCGGCCGGCCGCAACGGTTTATGGCCAATGACGCGGATGCCGTCTATATCTTCTTCGACCGTGGCCCCTACTTCTTTCAGCTTGGCTACGAGAGGCTTAAGATGTTCCGACAGCGCATTTTCCACATATACATTGCCGCCGGTCATAGCGGCCCCTACCATAAACGTGCCCGCTTCAATGCGGTCGGGAATAACCGAATGATTTGCCCCGTGCAATTCTTTTACCCCTTCGATACGGATGACATTGGTGCCGGCGCCGCGGATATTGGCTCCCATACTGTTCAGATAGGTAGCCAGATCGACGATTTCCGGTTCTTCAGCCGCATTTTCCAGTACCGTACGGCCTTCGGCCAGGGATGCCGCCATTAAGACGTTTTCTGTCGCACCGACACTGGGGAAATCCAGATAGATCTGGGCCCCCTTCAGGCCATTTTCCACACTGGCTTCGATATCCCCATTTTCCAGGTTAATGACTGCCCCCATGGCTTCAAAGGCCTTCAGATGCAGGTCAATCGGCCGGGCGCCGATGGAACAGCCCCCGGGCAGAGAAATTTTAGCATGTCCTTTGCGTGCCAGCAGTGGTCCCATGACGAGGAACGAAGCGCGCATGCGCCGCACGAGGTCGTACGGAGCCGATGTGGAAGTCAGGTGACTGGCATCGATGACCAGCGTACCCGCCTGGGACTGGTCTATGTGTACGCCCAATGAAGTAATAACTTCACAAACCGTATGAACATCGTCGAGTTTCGGTATTTCTGTAAGTACACTTTGTGTCGTCCCCAGCATGGATGCGACAATAATAGGCAGCACAGCATTTTTAGCTCCGCTGACGCGAACAGTCCCTTCTAAGGGTTTTCCACCATGAATAACAAGTTTCTCCAATTCTGGTGCCTCCTAAACAGATTGCAAGTATATAGACGTGACAGCCGGGCAGGCCATCTATTTTTAGTTGATTCACTATCAAAATATTGTATCATAAAAGGAATAAATCTGAAAGGGGGGATATGCAGACTGTTTATAAAACCTGTCTTTATCGTATATACCTGTCTCCTGCAGCACATCAGCTCAGGCCGGCTGCCTTTGATTAAGACAGTCTGACACCTGAGCTGATCAGATATAACTGCTCTATCCTATAGCACGGGGATTGTCATTTTTCTATTTCTGTACTACTTTCTTACACTCCAGTGGGAAGAAGCGTTGAGCCGGTGTACCGTATCAATGAAGCGGATGGTACCTGTCTTGTAACGCATGACGACTGACATCGTGCGGGCGCCACCCCCAAAATACCGCACGCCCTGCATAAGCGGCGTAGGCGTTACTGCCGTAGCGGCAAAGAAACAGTCATCTCCCCGCACCAGATCCGATAGCGTCAGGATCCGCTTGAAATCATGGATTCCCAGCTCTTCTCCCTTCTGCCGCTCCCGTTCCGTATACGGTATGAGACGGGCCTGCATATCGCCGCCCAGGCAGCGCAGAGCCGCCGCAGCCAGCACGCCTTCACGGGCACCGCCAATACCCATCAGTACATGCGTACCCGAGCCTTCAATAGCCGCATCAGCCGCTGCTGTCACATCACCATCATGAATCAGGCGGATGCGGGCCCCGGCAATCCGGCATTCACGAATCAGGTCCTGATGGCGCTGCCGGTCGAGGATAGCTACGGTCACATCGTCAATGCTCCGTTCCAGACCTTCGGCAATATGGCGCAGATTTTCCTGTACGGACTGATTCAGATCGATACGACCCAGGGCACGCGGGCCGACACAGATTTTTTCCATATACATATCGGGAACGCGCAGAATATCTCCCCGGCCGGCCATGGCCAATACGGATACGGCACCTGGCTGTCCCTGCGCGACCAGCCGCTGTCCGTCCAGTGACGCTACGGCGATGTCAACAGGAACCGTTCCCCTGCCGATTTCTTCTCCGTCAAACAACACCTGCCCGTCGGCCATATATCCTTCACCAATGACGACGTGGCCATTAACCGGCGCAGCAGTCAGTTCCTGATGCATTCCCGCCACTGCCAGGTGATGAGCTGCCCCGCCATCGCCAATTCCCATCATACGTCCGGCCCGCACGGCTGCTTCTTCCGTAGCCCGTACTAATTCCAGTGTCAATACTCTATCCATCCCTCATCCCTCCTATGCGAAGAAATCACTGTATCCAAATACACAGCACACGTTTTTATATTATAATAAATAATTCGACAAATATCGGGAAAATTCCTGCCGTCCCGTGACGTTGAAAGTAAGCGTCACGACGAAAAAAACTGCCTCATGAAGCACAGGCTGCTTCATGAGGCAGTTTCCGGTCACGGCATCAGAGCCCGGCCACCGGCCGTCTTTTGAAATTATTTCTGCTTAGTGATGACATCACAATGCATGTATGGGCGAAGCACTTCCGGAACGACAACAGAGCCATCGGCCTGCTGATAGTTTTCCAGAATAGCTGCAACTGTACGGCCTACAGCCAGGCCGGAACCATTCAGAGTATGGACGTATTCCGGTTTTGCTTTTGGCGAACGGCGGAAGCGGATGTTGGCGCGCCGTGCCTGGAAATCTTCCGTATTAGAGCAGGAAGAAATTTCGCGGTATTTGCCCTGGGCCGGGAACCACACTTCCACGTCGTAAGTCTTGGCAGCGGAGAAACCGATATCGCCGGTACACAATGTAACGACATGATAGGGCAGCCCCAGTGCTTTCAGGATATCTTCTGCGTTATTGGTCAGTTTTTCCAATTCATCATAACTTGTTTCCGGTGTCGTATACTTAACCATTTCAACTTTATGGAACTGATGCTGGCGGATGAGGCCCCGCGTATCACGACCGGCAGAACCAGCTTCGGCACGGAAACACGGCGTCAGTGCCGTGAAATATACAGGCAGCTTGGCCCCATCGATGATTTCACCGCGGTAATAGTTGGTCAGGGGAACTTCGGCCGTTGGGATCATGTACATTTCTTCCCCTTCTACATTCAGGCGGTACATATCTTCATAGAATTTCGGCAACTGGCCTGTACCCGTCATGGATTCACGATTTACGATATACGGCGGGATGACTTCTGTATAGCCGTCTTTCTGTGTATGCTGGTCCAGCATGAAATTATAGACGGCCCGTTCCAACCGTGCACCGGCACCGATATAATAGTAGAAACGCGCGCCTGTAACTTTGGCAGCTCGTTCCGAATCGAGGATGCCCAGGTTTTCCCCTACATCCCAGTGATTGAGCGGCTGGAAATCAAAGGTCGGCAGCTGTCCCCATTTGCGGACTTCCGGATTTTCACTGTCATCCTTGCCGACGGGAACAGAGGGATGGCACATGTTCGGTATCATGAGCTGAATGGAAAGCATATCAGCTTCCACTTTCTTTACCTCTTTATCGAGAGTATCGATATCATCACCGAGTTTTTTCATAGCGGCGATTTTATCGTCAGCATTTTCCTTATTCCGTTTCAGCTGGCTGATTTCCTTCGTGACCGTATTGCGTTCATTCTTCATTGCTTCGACGCGCTGCAGCAGATCACGGCGCTGTCCGTCCAGAACGACAAAGGCATCGACATCGGCCGCTTTCGTATGACGGTTCTTGATGTTTTCCTTAACTTCTTCCGCATGTTCACGGATAAATTTCGTATCTAACATGGTAATCTTCTTCCTTCCTGTATAGTCATCCTATTCATTATACACGTTAAAGTCCTTTTTGTTCAATACCGCTGTACAGATACCCCATATGATTCGTGGAATTGAGCAACACGAGACGCCATATGCCATTCTGGTATTCCAGGACATTGATGCATGTATTATCCTGTTTGATTTGCCAGAAATGACTCATATCGAGACCGAGAAGGTCACAGATGATGGCCTTATTGACGGCATCATGGGCTGCGACGAGAACCGTTTTGCCGTCGTATTTCCGGGCATAGTCGTCGAAGGCACTGCGGGCGCGGCGCCGTACATCGTCCAGATTTTCGCCGCCAGCACCCGGCATGGTCACTTTTTCCGGCTGTGTGTGCCAGAGACGGAATGCTTCGGGATACTGGGCTTCGATTTCATCAGCCAGCCGGCCTTCCCAGTCTCCGTGATTGATTTCCAGCAGCCGGTCATCTTTGGCAACGGGGAGATGATGAAGTTCAGCACAGAAAGAACAGGTCTGATAAGACCGTTCCAACGGACTGGAAATACACAGGTCGATGGGAATATGGCGCAGTCCTTCGGCCAGCATGTGTCCCTGCTCTAATCCCCGCGGACTGAGATGGGTATCTTCCTGCCCCTGATAGCGCCCTTCTATATTCCATTCCGTTTCTCCATGGCGTACAAGTATAATGCGTATCATGAGTGCCCTCCTTAGTGGGTATCGACATGAATGAGTTTCATGTCCAGAATTCCTTCAATGCCGCGCAATTTCAGCATAATATCATTAGGGATATCATCCTGCACGGCAATAGCCATAATATTCGTTCCTTCTTTGGTCATCTTGGCCAGCTGCATCCCCGTAATATTGATATGAGCCTGTCCCAGAATAGTAGAAATCTGCCCGATCATATTCGGCTGATCGATGTGAGGCGCCAGGAGCAGGTATCCTTCGGGCGTGAAATCCAGGCGATATTCATCAATCTGCACGATTTTCGCTTCCTGATGATTGAATAACGTCCCCACCAGTGAATGTTCCCCCTTATTCGTCTTGATAGTAACGGTGACGGAATCTGTAAAATATCCCTTGTCCTGTGTCTTAATTTCTTTGACCGAAATATGACGCGTCCGTGCTACATCAGGAGCATTGACAAAATTGACCGATTCCTGCAGAATCGGGTTCAATGCTCCTTTGAGAACCGCTGTCGTCAAAAGGCCTGTTTCCGTCTTGGCCAGTTCGCCCGAATATTCCACCCGGATTTCTTTCATAGGCCCTTCGGACAGATAGACGCCGATAATGCCCATGCGTTCCATAAGGTCGAAATACGGCTGGATGGTGAGATATACATTTTTAGGCAGTGGCGCCATATTGACTGCCGTCGGTACCGGTTCTCCATTGAGAGCGGCAATGACCCCTTCCGCCACGTCTACAGAAACACCGATCTGCGCTTCTACTGTCGAAGCACCAAGATGCGGCGTGATGACCACGTTGTCCAATCCCTTGAAGGGATTGATATCTTCTGTAAGCGGTTCCGTCGGAAATACATCGATAGCAGCGCCGGCTACATGACCGCTCTTGATGGCATCGGCCAGGGCATTGATATCCAGCACGGCCCCACGGGACACATTGATGACCCGCACGCCGTCTTTCATCTTGGCGATTTCTTCTGCGCCGATCATGCCCCGTGTTTCTTTCGTCAGCGGAGTATGCATCGTAATATAATCGGAACGTTTGAGCAGCGTATCAAGATCGACCGGTTCCACGCCGAGCTGTTCAAACCGTTCGTCCGGAATATACGGGTCATATCCGATGGTGTGCATTTCCATGGCCTGCATCCGCTTGGCAATACGCGAGCCGATACGGCCGACGCCGATGATGCCGATGGTCTTATTCTGAAGCTGGATACCCGTAAACCGTTCCCGGTCCCATTCGCCAGCCATAAGCGAATTATGTGCCTGCGGAATATGACGGGTAATCGCCATAATCATGGCACAGGTGTGTTCCGTTGCGGCAATCGTATTGGCCGTCGGCGCATTGACGACGATGATGCCCCGGGCAGTTGCCGCCTTGATATCAATACTGTCAACACCGACACCGGCCCGGCCGATGACTTTCAGTTTCTTGCCGGCGGCAATGACCTTTGCCGTAACGTGCGTCATAGACCGTGTCACCATGCCATCGTATTCACCGATGCAGTCGATCAGTCCCTGTTCATCGAGATTCGTTTTGACATCCACTTCATACCCATGCTGACGGAGCAGTTCTACCCCTTTTTCCGATACGTCATCGCTTACGAGAATTTTCATTGTATATACCCTCCTTGGTCTGATACCATAACCCCAATATAGTTAATGTTGTTTTCTGAATTCATCCATGAAATCAGCCAGTGCCTGGCAGGCTTCTTCCGTGACGGCATTATAAATCGAAGCCCGGCAGCCCCCCAACGACCGGTGACCCTTGATACCTATGAGATTCTGCCTGGCCCCGGCAGCAACGAATTCTTTTTCCAGATCTGCATTGCCTAGATTGAACGTAACATTCATAAGACTGCGCGAATCTTTCGTTGCATGCCCTGTATAAAAGCCCTGGCTACGATCGATTGCATCATAGACAATGGCCGCTTTTTTTTCATTGCGTTTCTGTATGGCCTGCAGTCCACCCTGATTTTCAATCCAGTGCAACACACGGTTGACAAAATAAATACAAAATACAGGCGGCGTATTATACGTCGAGTCGTGTTCTACAAACGTGCGATACGAAAGCATGGCCGGCAGATCTTCCCGTGCTTTCTGCAGCATGTCATCTTTTATGATGCCGACGACCACGCCTGCCGGGCCGACATTTTTCTGTACGCCTGCATAGATATAATCGAATTGGCTTACATCTACGGGGCGTGAGAGAAAATCACTGGACATATCGCAGATCAGCGGCACATCCACGTGAGGAAAGGTCTTCCATTCCGTGCCGTGAATCGTGTTATTGCTGGTCATATAGACGTAGTCCGTCCCATCTTTTATCGTAAAGGTGCTTTCATCGGGAATATAGGAAAAATGGTCTTCCTTGCTGGAAGCGACTTCATAGACTTCTCCGTAATACGATGCCGCTTTCATCGCTTTATCTGACCAGACGCCCGTATTCAGATATCCTCCCCGCGTCTTCAGGAAGTTAGCACCATGCATGAGAAACTGCATGCTGCCGCCGCCCTGCATAAAAATGACATGATACCCTTCAGGAATATGCATCAGCCGTTTCAGGACAGCTATGGTATCATCCTGCATATCCTGATATGCCGCACTGCGGTGACTGATTTCTACAATACTCATACCCGTATGGTTAAAATCGAGAAATTCTGCCTGGACTTCTTTCAATACATCCAGCGGCATGGCCGAAGGCCCGGCATTAAAATTGTACACTCGTTCCAAAATAATCACTCCTTACGGCAATGGAAAAAGACATAAAAGGAGAAGCTCTCTCTTTGGGACGAGCTTCTCCTTTCTCGCGGTACCACCCAATTTGCCGCCGGCTGGAAAACAAAAAACTCCCGTCCCACTCAAGGGACGGGAGTCTGAATCCCGCGTTGCCACCCAACTTGCCATACGGCCAACTCTGACCGCTGTACCGGGCGGACCCGTCAAATTCGTCATTTGCAGCTCCAGAGCGGAACGCCCTGCCAGTCTGCTGCCTCACACCATCCGGCAGCTCTCTGAAAGCCTGTACAGTTTGCTTCTCTATCATCGCCTCTGTGAAATTGAGTTCATTATAAACACAAACGCCCTGCCTGTCAAGACATTTTTCATCTAAACATGCACTTCCCCAACGTATGCATCACACCGGCCACCGGTCTCCTGGCTGGTGTTTTCTCCTTTAAACTCACAGCCCAGAGTCTGATGCCGGCTATTGGGAAGCATCATCAATAGCACTTACTCCAGCCACAGTTTTTGCACGTATTGCAGCCCCCTTCGAAGACCAGGGGTTCACCGCACTGGGGGCAGAAAATATTTTCGGCCCGTACCTTGTCCCGCGCCCGCGGTTTAACCGGTTTTACCTTCTTCGGCTTTTCATTGCCGGCATGAAGCTCATTCTGTACCTCATTGTACATATCAAGGAGGGCATTGCCTACTGCCATGGGGCAGCAGGATCCCTTGCTCGTATCGCCCCGGGTAGAACGGCGGACCGAATAGCTCGGGCAGTTCCCCGTCGAATTGAGCTGGTCAATGATAGTATAAATATCAATCCCTGCCCGGGCACTGATAGAAATCATGCGGGACAGGCCAATCATGAAATTATTGCAACCGCCTGTCGATCCTTTGCTGAGATACGTTTCCAGCAAAGCGCCTGTTTCCGTATCAAAAAACGCAATACAATGGAGACTGCCGCAGCCCG
The DNA here is from genome assembly GCA_900095875.1 of Caecibacter massiliensis. Lineage (GTDB taxonomy): Bacteria > Bacillota > Negativicutes > Veillonellales > Megasphaeraceae > Megasphaera > Megasphaera hexanoica. Next base: position 668,665 of record LT608311.1, read on the forward strand.
TAACCAGTTTGCGCTTCTTGCCAATGACATCATCATCGATAGCAACGATTTCACCACGTCCTAATCCGTCTCCGGCAACGGGCACTGTTTTTTCATCGACGTGAGTCGTAAGGATGCCGGCCCGTTTACAGCCATCACGGAAAATCGTCACGCCTTTACAGCCGCTTTCATAGGCCCGCAGGTACAGGCGTTCCGTATCTTCTACTGTAAAGCTGTTGGGCACATTGACGGTAGAACTGATAGACGCATCGATATGTTCCTGCCAGGCCGCCTGCATGGCAATCCGTTCCTGATAGGGAAGAGTCAGCGCCGTGACAAAATAATCCGGAAGCTGTCCGTCATCGGTCAGATGATGTTCTTTCATATAAGCTTCTACAATAGGCGTATAGACTTTATAATACACATCTGAACCGTGGAGCGATTCCGTTTTCCGTTCATAATAATTAGCATAAATCGGTTCGATGCCACCAGAAATCCCCAGCATCGTCGAAAGCGTTCCCGTAGGGGCAATAGTCAGGAGCTGGGAATTGCGCAGTCCGTACTGGCGGACCAGTGCCGCCGTTTCTTCTGTCGTGTTGGCCTGGAAATAAGGCGTATTCATGATTTCTTCCACATGACACATATCGTATGCGCCCCGCTCGCTGGCAAGCTGTGCCGAGGCAGCAATAGCCGTATCAGCCATGGCAAAGCCTATTTCATGGCAAAATGCCACGGCTTCGGGACTGTCATAAGTCAGACCCATCTTAATCAGCATGTCGCCCAGGCCCATGATTCCCAGACCAATCTGGCGCCACTGCTGTACACTGTCGCGCTGTTCCTGAAGGGGATGCAGGGGCAGTCCTTCTTCCAGCACGTCATTGAGGGCCCGGACGGCAATAGTGACACACCGTTTGAATTCCGTAAAGTCAAACGCCGCATCGGGCGTAAACGGGTGCTGGACAAACTGAGCCAGATTCATACTGCCCAAGAGACAGGATCCGCCCGCCGGCAGCGGTTCTTCCGCACAGGGATTGACACCGGAAAAAGAAAATTCCTTCGTATTGGCCAGCAGGTTCCAGTTCCGGATGCGGTCCCAGAACAGAGCCCCCGGTTCTGCATAGTCCCAGTTCGTTTCTGCCAGCAAGTGAAAGACATCGGCGGCCTGGACCATCGTTTCGATAGTCTGCCCCGTTTCCTGACGCGTAAAATGAAGGCGGAACGTCTTATGTTCTTTTACGGCCTGCATAAATTCATCGCTCAGACGGACGGATATATTGGCTTTGGTCACTTTATTCAAATCGGTTTTCAATTTGATGAAATCAATGACATCGGGATGGCTGCAGTCAATCGAAATCATGAGGGCGCCACGGCGGCCATTCTGTCCAATCAGTTCCGTAACCAGCGAATACAGGGTCATAAAGGAGATGGAACCGCTCGTTTCCTTCGCTGCGTTATTGATGCGCGCGCCTTTCGGACTGAGACTGGAAATATCGATGCCACAGCCGCCGCCATAGCTGTAAGTCCGGGCCAGTTTGCCTGCCCGGTCAAAAATGCTTTCAATATTGTCCTCTGGCGGCATCATGACATAACAGTTGGACAGGGTGATTTTTTTCCCTTCGTATTCCAACCCCCTGTTGGCCAGGATGCGCCCGCCGAACAGGAATTTCTGCTGCTGCAGCAATTCTGCCACTTCCGCATCATGCCCACTGACGCGATCCAGCCAGTGATCAAAATTTTCCCCATTATTACAGTACTTATTTTTCCAGATGTCGAGGCCAAGCTGATTGTCCGCGCCAAGCCATTCTTTTTCATCCATAACGATTCCTCCATAGAACGCCGCAAAGATCCGATATATTGTCATTTGTTGGTAATTTGCATACCATATGTAGTATGCAAAAATCTGACTCTATGATACCAGAGCCCCCGCCGACCGTCAAGACAAAAAGAAAACATATACCATACTGTTCATAGGACACTGGCCACGTCTTTTCTGCCAGTCAGTCACACATTTTCTTCCAAAAAATCTGTCACGGTCCGCACATATTCCCGGCGGTCTGTTTCAATAGCAGCCGCATGGGGCGAATCACGAAACACATGAAGATATTTATGTCCGCTGCCACACTGGTCGTACAGGCTCTGCGCCGTTTTGACCGGTACCAGCGTATCGGCACTGCCATGAAGGAACAGGACCGGTACTTTTATAAAGTGCACGGCATGGGCCGGTTCGATGGAAGAGACGAGCTTATGTGTATGAACGAGCATCGCTGCCTGGAAAAAAGGGTCGAGCAGATCATAACCGAGTACGAGGTTTTTATCTCCTGTCCAGTCCATCAGCTTTTCTCTGCCCATAGAAATGATATTTCCATAGGAACTGTCGGCAATGACAAAAGCCACCTGCTGCTGACGGTCACTGCCGGCATACAACAATGCCATAGCCGCCCCCAGGGAAATGCCGTGCAGGCCGATGACAGCCTGAGGATCTTTTCTGCGGAGCCACTGCATCCACATTTCCATATCCTCCGGTTCGGACAACCCCCAATCGGTATGGGCTCCTTCACTTTCTCCATGGCCCCGCTGGTCAATGAGCAGGACATTATATCCCAGGTTCTGATATATGGGAACATACCCAAGACACATGGAACGGTTCTGATACAGGCCATGGAGAAGGATAACCGTTTTATGAGAATGACTGGTGCTGGCAATGTAGGTTCCCCGTAAAATGGTCCCATCCGGGGCATTGACACGGACAGCTTCCCATTGCCGTTCTTTCTCCAGGACGCGTATGGGCGCTACATGCCGTGAATTATTCCGTATTCCCAGAATCTGGTCCCAGGGGGCTTCACGGAATTCATTATATGCCAGATTGCCCGCATAGGCACCGGCTGCAGTGGCGAGTACGATAAGGACAGCTGCCAGGCCGGCTATCCCTTTTAGTATACTGCGTATCATGAGTCATTCCTCCTTCTGACGACAGAGGCATCGCCCCTCCGCTATGGCCTTTATCATACGCCATGGAGTTCACTTCAGGTCAAGGACATGTCGTCAAAAAAGGCGCAGACTCAGCTGCGCACTTCTTCCCGCAATACCACCTGATTGCAGCCATCGACCTCTGATAACTGCACCGAAATATCTTCATGACGCGACGTAGGAACATTTTTCCCTACATAATCAGCCCGGATAGGAAGTTCCCTGTGTCCCCGGTCCACCAGGACCGCCAGTTCGATAAAACGGGGCCGCCCCAGTTCCATGATGGCGTTAAGGGCCGAACGCACGGTCCGACCTGTAAACAGGACATCATCGACGAGGACAATCGTCCTGCCATCGGCATCGAACCGGTTCTGTCCGCTGCTGACCGTATTGATACTGTTCTTGCGGTGATCATCCCGGTACGCGGAAATATCAAGATCATAGACTGGAACGGGAATTCCTTCAATAGCAGCCAGTTCCACCGCCAGCCGCTTGGCCAGCGGAACGCCCCGCGTATGGATTCCGACGAGGAGCATATTATCCAGGCCCTTATTGCGTTCAATGATTTCATGAGCTATGCGGCGGATGGCCCGGCTCATAGCCTTTTCGTCCATTAAAATCGTCTTTACCTTCCACATGGATATTCCCTCACTTTAACGACGTTCCGCCTGCTGCAGGCAGGCCATAAAATCAGCCGGTGCCGGTGCTTCAAAATGCATAGTCTCTCCCGTAACCGGATGAACCAGATTCAGACAATGAGAATGCAGTGCCTGCCCTTCAATGGGAAAATGGTCTTTTTTAAATCCATACAACGGGTCATTGACTACGGGATGATGGATATATGCCATGTGGACACGGATCTGATGAGTCCGCCCCGTTTCCAATTTGCATTCTACCCATGTATAATCTCCAAACCGTTTCAATACCCGGAAATGGGTCACCGCTTCCCGGCCGCCTTTAACGATTACGGCCATCTTAATCCGGTCTTTGGGATGACGCCCGATAGGCGCATCGATAGTCCCCCGTTCTTCTACGATATTGCCATGAACGAGTGCCCAGTATGTCCGGTGTGCCGTATGAGCTTTGATTTGCTCTGCCAGTCCACGATGTGCTTCATCCGTCTTGGCCGCTACTATGACACCAGACGTGTCCTTATCCAGCCGATGTACGATACCCGGCCGGATGACGCCGTTAATACCGGATAATTCCCCTTTGCAATGGAACAGGAGCGCATTGACCAGCGTCCCATCCGGATTGCCCGCTGCCGGATGCACAACCATGCCCCGGGCTTTATTGACGACGATGATATGGGAATCTTCGTAAAGAATATCGAGGGGAATATCCTGCGGCTCTGCTTTCAGTTCTTCCTGAACGACCAGCCGCACGGCTATGGCGTCACCGGGACAGAGGCGGTAATTCGGTTTGACCGGCCGACCATTGACGGTCCCGTCTCCGTCTTCAATGAGCTGGCGGGAAAAGCTGCGGGAAAGAGAAAGTTCTTTCGACAAATAGGCATCAAACCGCTTACCCGCATCAGCAGCCGATGCTTCCAACAACCGTGTTTCCATGAGTTCCTCCGTCAATCTGAATGATGAGTCCAGCAATACCACAATAACAAAGCCACTCCGGCAACGATACCTATATCTGCCACATTAAAGACAGGCCAGATACGGAAATCAAAGAAATCAGTGACTGCCCCCCGTAAAAACCGGTCCAGGGCATTTCCCAGGGCACCGCCCAACAGCAGGCCGGCGCCTGTATACACCCAGCCGTTTTGAGGCAGTTTTTTCCGGAACAGGCCATACAGCACAAATAACAACAGGGCAATAGCGAGAAAAACCCAGCGCTGATTTTCTAAAATGCCAAAAGCTGCCCCTTTATTCAATATATATGTAATATGAAAAAATCCCGGCAGAACCGGAATCGATTCGTGAAGTTCCATGCACTGGCGGATCCATACTTTGCTGCCCTGATCTAACAGGGTTACCAGCAGTGCAATAGCAAAAACGTACACAAACACCCTCCTGCCGCAAAACTGCAGGCAATATATAAAATCTGACCGACATTATCCTATCATAGAAATGTCCCACTAGCAAGAAGCGGCTTTCCGGCTTCGCTCCTCCCCCGTACAGAAAAAGACCGCCGCACATGGGCGCGGCGGTCTTTTAAACGAGCTATCGGCTTATTCAGCGGAGATAGCACCGGTCGGACATACGGATTCGCAAGAACCGCAGTCGATGCAGGCGTCAGTAACAACGTACTTCGTTTCGCCTTCTTCGATAGCACCGGTCGGGCAAGCGCCTGCGCAGGAACCGCATTTTACGCATTCATCAGAAATTACATGCATGTTTTTCACCTCCAGAAAATTATGAGCAGGGAGTAACTCCCTTCATCTCGTCCATTATTACACGAATGATTTAAAATGTCAATCAAGACCGTAACAGTGCAGTTTCCTGCCCTTTCGGACAGATTAAGCCTGGCAGGCATTTAAAAATTTTTTCTGCTTATTTCGCTCATATGTAGAAAAAGAACCGGCGAGGGGAGCCGGTTCTCTTCTGGTAAAGCATCATCGGGGGAAGACGATACTTTATGGTCAAAGATATAAGATAGGGGTGTTCGAGGGGTATATGAACAACTTATATCTTCAACAAGTCGTAGATTCTTTCTACATGTATATAATACCAAGTATTTTTTAAAAGTAAATGAAAATAAGATTAAAATTAGATTAAATTTTACTTTTTTTATTTCCCATTCTAATTGTAAACATTCTATATATGAGTTAATGTCAAATTATAGTACAAAAAGCGGCATATGTAATGTATAATATAGAAAGCAGAGATGTTCGCCTGAAAGGAGCTGATAGAATGAGCGGAAGATCTCATATATTAATCGTTGAAGATGAAAAACAAATCGCCCGCTTCATCCAGATGGAGCTGGAGCATGAAGGATATGAGTGTGATATCGAATATAATGGCACCAAGGCCATGGAACGCATCGGCCAGAACCATTTCGACCTCATCCTGCTAGATATCATGCTGCCCGATGTAGACGGTCTGACACTGTGTCAGCGTACGCGGGAAATCTCCAATGTCCCCATCATGTTCCTGTCAGCCAAAGACGATGTGGAAACCAAAGTCGCCGGCCTCGACATGGGTGGTAATGATTATCTGACCAAGCCTTTCAACAGTAAAGAACTACTAGCCCGCATCCGCGTCCTGCTCCGCGACCGAAACACAGACAAATCGTCAGAAAACTTCCTCCATCTCCAGGATATGACTCTGTATCTGGATCGCCATGAGGTGGAAGTTGCCGGCCGCAAACTACTATTGACGAAAAAGGAATTTGAACTGCTCACGTATCTCCTGCGCAACAAAAACATCGTCCTGACGCGGGAAAAAATACTGGAAGAAGTCTGGGGGTATGACTATGCCGGTGACACCAACGTCGTCGATGTCTATATCCGGTATATCCGCGGTAAAATAGGGCAGACGGACAGCAAAAAATATATTCATACCGTACGTGGGGTAGGTTATGTGGCAAAAGATTAAAGAAAAAATACACCGGCTGCCGCTATTTACACTGCCGCTTTTTGCAAAAATGGTACTCCTCTATTCGTTTATCGTCTTCATCATCCTGCTCATCGTGTCGGTCATCACCGTCACGAGTGTGCATTTTATCATGGGGCGTTCCATTGAACGGGATTTATACTCCAGCGCCCAGTCGGCTATGGAATATCTCGATAAGAGCGGACAGATTGACTCTTCAGTCTTTACCCGGTCCAACCTTCAGCCGTTTGTCAATCTCCAGGTATATGATGCTGCCGGCCGGTTGATTCTGGATAACGGACCGGCTCATACCATCAAAAATCTGAGTGACCGGTACATTGATGATACAGTCCGGAGCAATAACGAAATACCCCTTCCCGAATCCATTCAGGGAAACGAAACGAGTTCCTATGCCTATTATAAAAAATGGTACAGTGCCGACAATAAACTGTACTATCTCCGCTTTTCCCGCGTGCCCGACAAGGAAAATGCTTTTATATCCTTATTATCCAAGCAGCTCGTCGCTTCCGTGCTTGTCAGTCTGATTCTGACCATCTTTTCCGGTATGTATCTCATGCGCAAGTCCCTGGCTCCCCTGAAGCTGATCAATGAAACGTTGAAAAGTATTGAAGTCCACAAACTGAGCCAGCGTATCGTCATTCCGAAAGAAGCGGAAAACGGCATCGAAATCCATAACCTGGCCCAATCTATCAACCAGGCGCTGGACCGCATTGAATACGGATACAAGCAGCAGCAGCAATTCATCAGCAATGCATCACATGAGCTTCGCACTCCCCTTACCGTCATCAGCGGCTATATCAATCTCCTGGACCGCTGGGGAAAAGAAGACCCGAAAGTCCTCGATGAAAGCATTCAGGCTATCCAGTCTGAAACGGAATATATGCGTCAGCTCATTGAACGGCTCCTGTTTTTTGCCCGTTCGACTACAGGTACCCTGGAAGCACATTTCATGGTCATCGACGCATCGGAATTACTGGAAGAAGTGTATAACGGCGTTCTGCTCATTGCCGAAGAGCGGGAAATTCTCCTCGGCCGCAACGATAAGGCTTCCATCTACGCCGAACCGGGCAGTGTCAAGCAGATGCTCCGTATCTTTATCGACAACGCCATAAAATATACACCGTCCGGCGGCTATATCTATTTATCCTGCGAAGCCGATGAAAAGCAGGTATGTTTTAAAGTCCAGGATACGGGTATCGGAATTCCCAAAAAAGATCTGGAACGGGTCTTTGAACGATTCTACCAGGTTGATTCCTCTCGTACCAAAGAAACGGGAGGTTCCGGTCTGGGCCTTTCTATCGCCAAATACATTGCCAAGGGAAACAATGCCCGTCTGGAACTGACCAGTGAGCTCCATAAAGGAACGACGGTAACGGCTATCTTTCCCCGTCATTATGAAACGAAAAAAGACACTGATAAATAATTTTCATCCTGACAATCAGCAGGGGCTGTCTTAAAAAGGCAGCCCCTGCTATTTATATATGACCTTATAAAATTTCTATTTCTTTATACTGCGGCCGGATCAGCCATTCTCCTTTACTGTTCATGATGCCCCAGACATCACCTGACTTGACGGCACTGACACCATGGCGGAAGGACGAAACGACCTTTATTCCCCCTTCAGGAGCCGTATATACCGTCTTCCCTTCCGCATCAATAATTTCGTACTTCTTACCTATCTGACACCAGGCATAGGGCTCCGCCAGATACGGCACGATTTTCACCGTTTCCTGCCAGTAGTGAACTACCTGACCTGTTTCCTGGTTTACCAGGAAACACTGATTCCCCCGCTTCAGAAACATACGGTCAGCCCCTAAAAAATCAACCTTTTCGTATTGGAAAGGAAGGATTTGTCGTCCATCAGACAGGCTGAATACGCCTAGTCCACCTGATTCTTTATCTTTTAATGACACCATGCCATTCCAGTCATCCATCATTCCTGGCCCTACTTCGTACCGGCCCGGTTCAATAATATACTTTCCATCTCTGCCAATAAAAGCCAGCAGTCCCTTATCTTTGACAAATGTCCCCCAGGCTGTCATAGGATAAACTTCATCTAACCGGCTGTCGATAACTATCCGGCCGGTCCGGTCAATATATCCCCGTTTCACGCCGTCATAGGTCAGCGGTTCTATTTCGCCACCATAATAACCACGGTTTACGTCTGAGCCGACGAGCGCTCCTGCCAGGAGTCCCCAGTTAAAATGATTGATTTTACGCTGGTATTCTGCTAGTCCGTCATGATACGGGAATATCCTGTCATAGGGCACGGCAAATAGTTCCTTACCGGAGCGGTCAATGGCAATCTTACGGCCATTTTCATCCCGTACAAAGGCAATGCCTTCGCTAAAAGGTGTCAGAATTTCCTTATATACCGGCTCAGACACCACGATACCATTGGCGTCACGGATACCATACCGGCCTTTTTCCTGAAAAAATACGGGCCCACCGCTTTCGTTTTCTGATACTGGCAAGGTCACGGCAGTCCCCGTCTTATCAATATAAGCTGTTTTATTCCCTTTTACCGATAAAAAAACGCCCTGCCCGGCATAAGATAACTTCTTATACGACGCTGGCAGTAAAACCGTACCATCCGTTCCTAACAGGCCCCATTTTCCATTTTCTTTATAGCGGGCCAGAACGCCCTGTTCATAATTGAGGCTGTATTCATTGCGTATGTTTTCCCGTAAAGACTGCACAGGAGCAGGCAGTTTATTTTTCGCTATATAGGGAAAAAGGACAGCCCCTGTGCCCGAAGCAGATGGCGTATGTATACTTACATCGGAATGGGTGATCGTGCGACTGCTTTTTTCATGGGTCTCTTCCACTGTCACCGTCGATGATGACGACTCCCTGTGCATCCAGGTATAGCTTTCTGCAGGGCGCTCCGCTGCTTGGGCGGGCGACAGCAGTCCGCTGCTGATACTGGCCATGATGGCAGCCGCTATGAGTGTTTTATTCAGTTGTATAGTCATAAACTCTCCTCTCTGTTCAAAACTAATAAAATATAGTGAAAATGCCTGTCATAATTACAACAACCAGTATATCAACAATTTTTCTTTTAATAAAGGCCGGACATAGTGTTAACCTATACCAAAACAGGCATACGGATATTGTCTACCCGTATGCCTGAAACACATTTAGTATCTATTAAGCCATCTTATCAGAAATTCCAGCGGATGCCGGCATCCCAAGACCAGTCTTTATGGAACTGGCCGCCACTGCTCCGTTCTACGTCCGCATAGAATTGGGTCGCCGTTCCGATCTGTGCCGATGCACCCAGACCGTATTCAAACCACGTGTCGCCGTAATCCCGGTTCAGGAACAAATCCCCTTCATCATCGCTGAGGTGTACCTGTCCAGAACCGCCGAATTCATGGTACCAGTTAGCCTTGAAGAAAACCTGGGCCCTGCTGCTTTCGTATCCGGCCCGGAGTCCGGCCCGGCCGACGGCGCTGCGGATATCCTGTTCATCGACGGTTACACCATTTCCCATAGACCATGATGCCTCGCTCAGCCAGCCAAGAGTGCCTTGTACCTGGGGTTCGACGAACCAGCCATGTCCCAGCTTTTTTTGTATCCGTATTCTGCTCCAAAGGAAAGGCCCGTATTATCGCCGTGGCCGCTGATGCCATCATGGGCAATCAGTTTATTGGTCAGCCGGTGCAGACGCAAGGCCAGATCGAGATAGGTCCCGTCTTTGCGGATCCGCGTATCATACCATCCCAGAGCGTAGCTGTTCGTATCGCTGCGACTGCCAAAATAAGCCCCCCTGCCTTCCGTATAGCCAAAGCCAATTCCCTGATAGTGATCCTGTGTATCGCTGTGGCCTGCCAGCTGGTCATAGCCTACTTCATAGGTCGTATACCGGTCTTCAAAGGGGAACTGTCCGTTGCGGCGGATGGATGTCCCTTTTACCCGGGCCCAGATGCCTTCCTGCCCAGGTTCTCCTTTACGCAGGTCACCCATGCGGCGGAAGAGTGTGTCCTGTTCTGTGCGCCAGATATGGTAATTAATCCCATCGGCTCCCATGATGCCCCGCACCGTATGGGTATACTTACCATGGTCATCAGTGGGCAGTTTCTTAAAGCCTTTAATGTACCAGTCGGTGTTATATCCGTCCGTCACATCGTCTCCCCGGCCCGTTTCATGCGTATCCAGGAGAGTACGGTGAAAGAACAGCCAGTCCTCCGTATCGGGTACATAAAAACTTCCCTGTTCATCGCCCACACTGGCCAGAACAGAGCCGATAGCGCCATCAGTCCAGATGCCGTTCACGGCATGGAGCTGCAGTTCTGTCTTCCCCGTGTGAGAGCCTTTGACATAGAGACGGTCATTCTGTGTCGTATTGCCTTCATGACCCATATAGACAGTGGCTCCATCCCCGGCGAAATTCCCTGTATACAGGCTCTGGTCAGTTGTATTCTGATTCAGATGGATAATCCCCTTATCGGCCTGAAGTCTGGTAACTTTGGAATCGCCATCCAGATTCCAGACGGCACCGTCGTTGAGATGAAGGGTAATCCCTGCATCAGAACTGATGCCATAATCGAGATTTTCATCCTCTATGGTTCCATCCAGCAGGGACCCGTTTCCCTGAAGGTACGCTTCCAGAGAACTGCCAGCATCGGCTGTCAGAACTCCGTCGATACTCCCGGTGCTGCCATCATGGCCGATAGTAACGGAACCGCCTCCGGAAGACCGGGCCGCATAGGTGCTGCCGTTGGCGGAAAGATCGTAGCTGCTGGCATCGAGAGTAATGGGAGCCTTTTGGGAAACGGACCAGATTTCTCCATTCACCACGGCATTTTCCGTGGCATTGTCTCCTATGGTCACGGGCATGGCATTGGCCTGTACAGCCCGCATGCCGCTGGCCGGGTCGATGAGGAGGTTCTGGCCCTGGAGATTCACGGCATTGGTGCTATCCCCCAATGCCCAGATGCCGCCGTCAATCTGAAGCAGATTTGTCCCGTCATGGCCCAGGTTCACAGCACCACCGGTGGTCAGGATCAGGTTCTGATTTTTATTGGTCCCTTCGTAGATATGGATGATATCGCCATCCACAGAATACCCTCCATCGAGACCTACCAGCCGGCCGTCAATGCTGACATTGGAATCAGCTTCCCCGATGACCAGGGCATTATCCGCTGCACTCTGGATTACCAAAGCATCGTGAGTGTTGCTGTCCGGGTCCGTGGAAGTGCCGTCCTCATTGGTCTTCACCGTGGTACCCAGGGTCCCGCTGTCGGGAGCCGCCCCGTCGGTGATGGTGATGTTCTTCCCCATCACATCCATACAGGAAACGCCGTTGATCAGCAGCCGTCCTTTTGGCAATGGAATCGGATGTGCTTCCTTCAGGAGTCGTCCGGCCAATTTCCACAGATTTACTGCTGGCATTGGCATAAAGAGCCGTATGACCGGCATTATCGAGGAGGACATTCTTACCGCCTACATACAGGACCGTATCCACGCCCGTGACGATTTCCCCGTTCACCGTGGTCTGGGCTGTATCTTCATCGCCTATCTGGATGGAGGAACTGCCCCGGTCAGTAAGGGAAAAGGCATTCTTATTATTTTCGAAATCTCCTTTCAGGCCATTTACCGTAACGGCCTTGCTGCCCCGTAGTACGAAGGCATTGGATCCGTTGGTGAGAATATGGCCGTTTACTGTAGTCGTTTCCGTAGTGTCATCATTGCCAGACCAGAACCGGGAATCCGTAAAATCCAGTGCCACGGCATTATACAAATCGCTGTAGGGATTATCACTGAAGGAAGGGGTCTTGGACGCATTGAAGACCAGATTCTTTCCGTTGAACCAGGCCAGTTCATCCTGATCAGAGGTCCCTGTCACGGCCACGGAACCATTTACCTTTATATCGGTTCCATTGCCACCGGCATAAAGTTTCCCTGTGCCAGTTTCTCCATTACCACCGTAAGCAAGACGGATGGCGCTGGTATCATAGGAATCTTCATTCAGGGCATTTCCGATGGTCAGTTTGCTGGCTGCTTTCAGATTGAGTTCCGCTGCCCCGTTGAACTGAATTCCAGAAGCCAGATTGATTTCATCGGCATCCATGTTCACGTCACAGTCCGTCACGTGAAGGGACCGGTGGAAGTAACTACCATCCGCATCCGGAGTCAGGGTAATGGTCTTCCCCGTAAGAGAGGCGGTCCCACTGTTGTCTACCTGAAGTTCCTGTGCTTTGATGTCGCCCTTATTTCCATTTGGATTTTCTGCAATAAGGGTCAGGCTGGCATCTTTCCCCGTGGCATGGAGCAGCCCATCCGAAGAGATATTGGCGGCCTTCACCTTGACGCTGCCATCGCTGGTCACGGAGAAATCCCCGGAAGCATCCACATTTCCGGCAGCAGTCACATCGATTCTGGCATGGCCCCCCACAGCGGCCAGAGCAGCATTGCGGTCCCAGGGACTGGAAGTCTGGCCATATTCCCCCAATTTCACATTTCCCCCGGCATTCACCGTGACGGAGGCAAAGGGAGCAGAGCTGGGAAGGTAGGATCCGGTCATGACCAGTCCGTTTTTGGCAGTCACATTGCCCCGGGCGTTGAAGGTCACCTGGGCATTGGATTCAGAAGCCTTAGTATTTCCAATGGACAGATTGTTCCCGGAAACAGTGATGGTATTCAATTGTGTTTCTCCCGTGGAAGCAGCCTGGGTCCCACCTACTCCGAATTCATCGATGGTGATGTCCCCGGCATTGGCGTTACCGATATTCACCGTACTGGAGCTGGATACGCCGAGAGACTGGATATGAAGGTCCCCGGTCATATATTGTGTTCCCAGGTTAATGGTACTGCCGTTAGCAGCATTGATTCCCTGGCTGCCGGTAATAGAGATAGTCCTGCCATCCATATTCACCGTCCCGCCTGCACTCTGTCCCCATGGCTGCATGGCATTGACGGTTGCCGCCGAAAGACTGTCCGTAACGGCATTTCCGGCTGTAATGAGACCGCCCGTGTTGAACCCGCCCGTAAAAGAAATGTTTTTCCCGAGGACCGTAGCATCCCCGCCATTGCCTCCCCCGTAGTCTTCAATGATCACCTGATTCGTGGCATCCGTTCCGACCGTCACCTTATCCTGATTCCAGCCCTGAAGATGCTTTACCGTAATGTGATTCCCTTCTGTGGCATCTCCGCTCCATTTATTCACATAATCATAAGTTCTGCCCGTATCCTGTGCGGAAGGATCTGCCGCCAGGGATACGCTCCCTGACAGGCTCAGACACACGAGCAGAGCTAATATGGCCTGTTTTTGACAGGTGCAGTTTCTTTTTCTGTCCTTGTAATAACGATTTGTTTTTATATTATATCTCCTTTCAGCCCGTTCTTGCCGGGCAAGGACAGTCTTGTTATTATTAAATTTTTATGCACATATTATTGATTATTAATAATAAATATTTATTGTCATATTACTATTATATCACGCCTGTCGGATCATGCAATAAATCAGTCTGTTCCAGTAATATTATATACTTTACGCCTTATTATCGTTTTATGGCAAAATACTCTGAATGCAAAACAGGTCTGCTGCACCCGTAGGTACAACAGACCTGCTCAGACTGGCTATTCTATTGTTTTGCCGCTAATTGCTGAACCATGGCTTTTAATTCAGCGATTTCTTTATCTTGTTTTTCTACCTGGGCACGAAGGGTATCATTTTCCTGTAGTTTTTCATTCTGCTGTTCGACGACGGCCTTCAATTTCTGAATTTCTTTTGCCATCGCTACCCGCGATATCGTCATGGTCGTACCTTTACCGATTCTCCAGGCTACGCCGGCATTGAGCATGTTTTCCCCGCCGCCGAAACTGCCTCCGATGCTGACCATCGTATCTGCATTGGGACGGTAGAAGGCACCCAGTGCCGCTGCATTGGCATTTTTATAATGACCAAATCCGGCTGCAAAATCCCATTTTTCATCAGGATCGAATTCTAACGGATGCAGGGCCGCCAATGCCGATGCCCCGGCACCGACACGATTCATGCGGTTGCCCAGAGTATTGATGGCATTGGTAACGCCATTGACCACGCCGCCCAGCTGGCTCACGTTCACCGCATCCGTAGGCTGGGTCCCGGGAGCCACATCGTGGATCTGCTGGCCGCCCATGGAGACATTGCTGTTTGTGATTTCCACAGCATGGGTGCCTTCACCGCCGGCCGCGATCTTGATGCCGCTGCCGGTTACGGTGGTCCCGGCGGATCCGCTACTGTTATTGACAGTCAGGCCCTCGTTGTTCAGGGTGCTGTTTCCGGTGGTGACGCTGGTCAGCCCTGTAAGTTCACTGGACAGCTTGATGTCCAGGCCATCGCCAGCGGCGTTCTTCACGACACCGATGTTGCCATCCGTGAGTTTCGTAGTATCCGCGCCACCGGACAGCTTCATGGATTCACCCAGGCCTCTGGAGACGGTTTCTCCGTCGTCTCCGGCAAAGTTACGGCTGCCCAGCTTGCCGATTTCCGTCTTGGCAGCCTCACCGGCAAGGGTCTTCACATCGCCGATATTGGCCGCGTTGGTATTGTCGCTGTCGTCCCCGTTGACGATACCGCTCGCCACGTTGGTGATGTTCTTGTTGCCCGCATCGATGCCACTGCTATTGATGGTTACGCCACCGGCCTTGAGAGAACCGTCAGTGCCAAGATCCACCTGGTTGTTCAGCTTGATGTCGATGGACTTGCCATCTTCCGAAACAGCCGTAGTGATATTGCTGTCCCCATGGATACCGATGGTACTGCCAAGGTCGGCTTTCGCCGCTTTCGTGCCGTCTCCATCAGCTGTAAGGCCAAAGCCGCCGCCCTGAGCCGACTGGGTGATACTGCCCTGCATCAGTTTCAGCTGTTCTTCCGTAGCCGCCCGGCCTTGGGTAGCAAAGTCCGGACCAATGGTGGTATTCTTCAAGCCCGTAATGCTATCGATAGCCGTCAGATCCTTGGCCAGCTTGATGGCAAGGCCATCGGAAGAAGCGACGACGCCTACATTCTTCCCGTCAGACAGATCCGAGGTGCTGGACACACCGCCGGAGATCTTCACCGTGCTGTTCAGCGCCTGTCTGACAGTCCCTGCATCGCCGGCAAAAACAAGTCCATCATCCAGGGTGGCCACATCATGGGCTTTGCCGCTCTGATCCGTATAGGTCAGACGGGTCTGGTCCTGCTGGGCCAGGTTCTTGGTCCCTGTATGGACGGACACGGACGCCTTGGTTCCCGCCGTGGTTCCCGTCAGGTCCAGATAGCCGGCGCCATTATCCTGATGGAGAGCAGCCGTCTGATTGCCATTGTCGCTCAGGACAATGCCAGTATCGCCGGTGATGTTCACCTCTTTGGCAGAAGCGCCTTTGAACTGCATGCTGCCGTCCACACCGGCAACAGCCGTGCCATCTGTATCCTTCCCTGCATGGGTACCCACTTCCAGATGATCCTGGAGTTCTACGGAAATGTATTCATCTCCGTTATTGTCCTTCTTCACTTTGGTCAGGATATTGGCCTTGCTGCGGTCCCAGCCATCGCCGTCACCACCGCCGGATACCTTGGGTGCATCGCCGAAGATGCGGATGGATTGGCCGACGTTCTTGGTGATGGTGGCATCGGTGGCTTCTCCCTGACCGCCAGCCGTAATGCTGAAGGTCGCTGCATTGACCGTATCCTGGACGGATTGGCTCACTTGGTACAGCTGGTCTTCCGTAGCCGCCCGGCCGGATACATAATCGGTCCCGGTCCAGTTGGTATTGGTGAGGCCGGTGACGTAATTGCCGGTTTCAGTTTTCCGGCTGATTTTCGTGGTGGCCGTCTGGTATCCCACTTTCGTGCTGTCTGCCGTAAGGCTTCCCTGGCTTCCCAGGTTGATGTCCCTGGCCAGCGCTAAGGTCAGGCTGCCGCTGGTGCCATCGGCATTTTCTGCAGCCACCACGCCGATATTCCCGGTAACCAGCTTGTTGTTAGTGTCTTTGGCCAGTTTATCCTGGGCAGCACCGCCGGTGACAGCCAGCATACTCCCCAGGGTAACCGCCGCTGTACTGCCGCTGTCACCGCTGAACTTCAGGCCGTCACTCATAGTGGCTACCGTATGGAGGGCATCATCCGTTCCATCTTTGTAAACAAGCCGTTTATCGCCGTTGGAAGTGGTATTGGTCAGATAGGGTTTTCCATCCATATACTGGCTTTCCACGATCAGGTTGGAATAGGTGTTGTCGCTGTTGGGTCCGTACAGGAGCAGCTGGCCCTGGATATCATTGCCGCTTTCGCCATAGCCCACCTGCATGGACCGGGCTTCCAGATCCTTGTCCAGTTCCACATAGAGGGCATTGTTCTTGTTGATGACCTTCACATTGCGGCCGGAATAATTGGCATCCTCATCGGTGCCCGTACCCAGGATGGATACGGTGCCGCCCAAATCAGCATGGAGAGCTGTCGTATTGCCGGAACTGTCCGAAGGATTGCTGTTCCCCACAAAGTTCAGGCCTTTGGCATCGGAACTGTCCGTCGCCCCCTGGGCTGCTGCCTTTAAGTCTCCAATGGTGGCCGCATGGTTCAAGGTGTCTCCCGTGGCAGCAGACAATGCCGTAGCGCCCAGGCCGCTCGCTACATTCACGATCTGGCTGCCCCCGTTGTCCAGGCCGGTGGTGGTCAGAGACACCCTTCCACCCTCGGTGGAACCGGCCTTGGCAATGGTGATCCCCGTGCCGGTTACGGACGTGGTATTTCCTTCCGTATCCGTATAGGTGGCAGATGTGAGCTTCAGGTTTTTGCTGAGAGCCAGCTTGATGGCTGTATCAGTCGTATCAGCCGTGGTGGTCAGGTTATCATCGTCGGCTGCCGTAATCTTGATGGTGCTTCCCAGGTTCTGTTTCACATCTTTGCTGCCGGTGCTGTCCGCCACATCCGCCGTAAGGCCAAAGCCCCCGGTGGTTTTGCTCTTCAGGCTGGTGCTGACGCTGGCCAGCTGGTCTTCCGTAGCAGCCCGTCCGGAGACAGGCGTCCCGCTCCAGGTGGTGTTGTCCAGCCCGGTGAGATAGTCCCCGGTAGCAGAGCCGCTGGTCTGGTTCCCCAGGACCAGGTCATTCCCCAGGGAAATGGAAGTGAGGCCGGTGAGCTTCTTGGCCAGCTGTAACTGGAGAGTGCTGCCGGAAGCGGTGACCCCGATGTTGCTGTCGGAAGAAAGGTCAGAAGAAGCTGTGGCCCCGCCTGTGACTGTCAGGGTCTTGTCCAAAGCCACAGATCCGGTACCGCTGTCACCCGCCAGCTGGAGCCCATCATTGAGGGTCGCCAGGGTATAGAGGGTCTGGGAAGCGTCGCTTTCTGTCTGGCCGGCGCTGGCGGCCCAGTACTGGATCCGGGGAGAACCGGCCACGGTGCTGTCTAGGAATTTGGGTCCCCCATAGTTCTGGACCATGGCGGCGAAATTCCCACTGGCGTCCCCCATGCGCAGGGAACCATCCGCCCCGTTCATTTTCAGATAAGCCCCGCCCTGGCCGGTGGCCATGACGCTGCCATCCACTCCGGCGGCATCATCAGTGGTCTTGGAACCGGCGGTGAGACTGGTGGCAGTCAGGTTATCATCCAGGAGCACCCGGATATCTCCTTTATCACTGATGGTGGTGGTGATGTTGTTGGTATTGTAAGTATGGCCGTCCTGTTTGGTCCCACCGTAAATACCGATGGTATCCCCCAGCTGGGCCGTGTGGGTCAGGGATGTGGCACCGTCCGCCAGAGCGCTGGCAGTAAAGGTCAGGCCCTGTTCCAGGGCTGTTTTGCTGGCCAGGCCGGAAATGGTGATTTCCTTCCCTGTGGGATCGGTGGAGCTCGCTACCGTCAGGGTCACATCTCCGTTGTCGTCCACAGAATATTTCCCGTCGGAGCCAGTGGCGGAATTTTCCACCAGATGGTAATCCATGCTGGACAGGCCGGACAGATCCACTGCTACTGTTGAATTGTCATTTTTGGTCAGGGTCAGTGTGGCACTGGTGGAGGTAGTCCCGTCATCGGCTTCCGTGACTTTCGTAGAAACACTGCCCCCGGTCACATAGTAGTCGTGGAGCCCGGAAACATTGACAGAATTGCCGTTTTTCTCATTCAGGGTCACTTTCAGCTGTCCCGGGTTGTTGGTATCATCCGCGGCCGCCCCGTCTGTCACAAAGTTGTCGCTGGCCAGGGTACCGGTCTGTACTTCGGTAATGGCTTTCTGGAGCTGATCTTCCGTGGCCGCCCGGCCGCTGACGATGGAATTGGCGTCCCAGTTGGTATTCTGGAGCCCTGTAATGTAGAATCCCGTGCCGTTGTTGGCTCCGCCGCCGGCCTGGCTGCCCAGGTAAATGCCTCCGGTGTAGGTACCGTCGGTGCCACTGGTGCCGCCTACCCGGACCGTGGTAAAGTCCACATTGGGAGTGGTAGCAATCCGGATATCCCCGTTTTGCGTAAGAGCGATGTTATCTCCTGCCACAAAGTTCAGGGTATTATCGGTGGGTGTAACAGTCTTCACATCCGTAGTACCGTTGATCTGGGCTTTCCAGCCGGCATTCACGGTGGAGGAAACGGCGGCCAGCTCATCTTCCGTGGCCGCCCGGCCGCTTACATAGGTGGGGTCCGTAGTGGTCCAGGAAGTATTGGTGAGACCGGTCAGATAGGTACCTGAAGAAGCAGCGTTCCCCTTATTGTCCGTCAGAGACCAGGTGCTGTCAGAGCCATAATTTCCCAGATGGAGGCTGCCGATGGTCCCGTAGCCATTGATTCCATCCATGAACAGCAGGGTTCCCAGAGACAGGGTCCCGGCAGTGCCGTTCAGTACTGCACCATTGTCCCCCAGCGTCAGGGTATCATTCAGGGCTACTTCATAATCCACGGTGCCATCCGTCTTGGTGGTCTTGGTGACCTTCGTATTGTTTTTGGTGCTGTCCTTGCTTACGGTGACCATCTGGCTGGCGATGGTCTTCACATCGCCGATGTTGGCCGCATTATCTGCCGTTCCATAGACGGCTTTCCCGGCCGTATCCACACCGCTGGCACCGCTGGCTACACTGGTGATCTGCTTGCTGCCGCCACTGATGCCGCTTGTGGTGATACTGGGACCGCCGGTGAGGGAAAGTCCGCTGCCGTTCAATGTAGAAGATCCGGTGGTCAAAGTGCCGTTGGATCCATCCAGGGTCAGGGCCTTGCTCCCGGTTCCCACGGTCACTTTGTCCGCCGTCAGCTGGGTATCCATGGCAATGGTGATGTTCCCGCTGTCATCGATGGAAGTGGTCAGATTGTCCGTGGTATACGTGTGGCCGGATTGGGCATCATGGGCCTTGATGGACACCGTATCCCCCAACGCCTTGTTCACTGCTTTGTAGCCCGTGGTGCTGGAAGCATCAGTGGTGTTAGTGGTAAAGTTCAGCCCTTTGGCAATGGCTGCCGTATTGGTGGCAATATTTGTCTGGTTGGTGCTCACCGCATCGGACACACTCTGGAGCTGGTCTTCCGTGGCCGCCCGGCCACTGACGGCCTGGGTGGTGCCTACGGTCCAGGTCTTGTTGTCCAGGCCGGTTACGTAATTGCCTGTCTTCGTAGCATCACTGCCGTCACTTTGACTGCCCATGACCACCGTACCCGCTGTAATCGAGCTGAGTCCGGTCAGATTCTTTGCCAGCTGGATCTGAAGCTTTCCGTCACTGGCCGTGACGCCGATATTCTTTCCGGAAGCCAGGTTGGAAGCGTTGGTCTCTCCACCGGAAACAGTCAGCGTATTGTCCAGCTTCACGGTGCCTGAATCTGTGTCGCCAGCCAGCTTCAGCCCATCATCCAGGGTCGCTACGGCATGTCTGGTGGTACCGTCCCCATCGATATACTGGAGCCGGTTGATATTGGTGCCACTTACATCATTGGTGCCATACCCTACTCCCAGGGAAGTCGCCACATACTTCGTACTATCAGAATTGGGCCCTACGATTTTCACAGAACCGGCATAGCCCTGCACGGAATCGGTGGTGGCCTGACCGGCGGTGACACTGTCCACCCGGATGTTCTTGTCCAGGCCGATATTCAGTTTGGTAGTGACCGTCTTCCCGTCATCGGCCGTTTCGCTGACCCCGGTGACCAGGATATTTTCTCCGGAATATTCCGTAGATGCCTTGGTACCACTGCCTTGGATCTGGAGGGTTCCGCCCTGGTTGGTGTGGACAGTGGTATCCGTATTGTTCCCCTGGAAATTCAAGCCTTCGCTTTCTACAGCTTTCAGCTGGGCCACGTTGACAGCGTCGGTATCATTGGTACCGGCGGCCAGATTGATAAGCTGACGGGAAACGGTGATGGCATTGCCGTTTTCATCCTTGGTATTGCCGCCCAGGGACATAGCCCCTGCCGTGGAGACCCAGGTAGTGGACGTATCACTGTCGCCCGCCAGATAGCCTTTGGCTCCTTTCGCCACATCAGCAATAGAATGGGCGCCTACAGCCACGCCGCCTTCCACATTGGCGACGGATGATACGCCCAGAGCCGTACCTTCATCCTGCACAGCCTTGGCATTATACCCATACGCAGAACTGCCTGTCTTGGTAGCCGAAGCCTGGAAACCTACAGCTACAGCAGCTCCATTGGTCGTAGAAGAAGTATCCGTATTGGCTGTCCCTGCATTGGCAAATACACCAAGGGCAACAGAAAAATTCCCTGCAGCTTTATTTTCTGTACCTACGGAAACAGACTCTGTTCCTGACGCCGTATTGTCATATCCTACCGCCAGAGCTCCCAGACCGCTGGCGGTGGAATTGATGCCCATGGAAGTGGCATAATCGCCGCTGGACTTGGTATTCACGCCGAAGGCCAGGGAATAGGTGCCGGTGGCGCCATCATTATAGTAGTTGGCCAGCGTATTTTCCGCAATGGTGGTGCCATTGGTTTTGGTACCGGTTTTGATGCTCAGGAAATGGCGGCCTGCCTGTTCCAGCTGGTCTTCCGTAGCCGCCCGTCCGGAGGCATATTTCCCCGGCGTCCAGGTGGTATTGGTGAGACCGGTGATGAAATTGCCGCTTTCCGTGGTACGGGTGGAGGAAAGGCTTGTAATATTGCCATTGCTGTCATAGACAGGAACGTAATAGGTATAGGTATAGCTGGGCTGCTTGCCAATGGTGATGGCCCCGATATTGGCCAGGCCTGCCGTGCCGTTCAGGGAAATATAATTGGCTGCATCGGTGCTGAGACCGGCGGAAATGGTGCCTGCCGTGCCGTCAAGGACGACGGCCTTGCTGCCTGTGGTATCGGTGCTGTCCTGCAGGGTAACTTTAGGCAACAGGCTGATGGTGGTAGTCTGCACCCCATCACTGTCTGTGGCTTCTACGGCATGGACGTTCTTTTCGTCGCCTTTGACCTTGATCTGGTTCTTGGCCGTTGACACCGCTTCTGCTTTGGCAGCGGTCAGCTGTTCCATGACCACCACATCGTGGTCATCGATACCGTCAGCCACATTGACCAGGCGGTTATAATAGTTATCATCAAAAGTATTCGTACCAATGGTATGATCCCAGAAATCAGAAGCATAATACGTATCTCCCTTTACATGGCCAAAAGAAATCGTACCCGTTGTATTGGCCACTGCCTGATACCCGATGGCTGTTCCATAGGCCACATTGACCGCGGACTGGTAGCCAGCCGCAAACCCCTGGGTGGCAGCAGCACTGGTGCTTCCGCCGGCAATACCCACGGAATACATCCCCTGCACAGCGGACTGCATCCCGCCCAGAGCCAGAGAGCTGTTGCCACCGGCTACATTGTAAGCACCTCCTACAATGGTAGACCAGTCACCGGTGGTTTTATTGGCCGTACCGCCACTGATGGTAGACTGGTTCCCGGCAGCCTCATTCTGATCGCCACCGGATACACTGGAAAATTCCCCGGTGGCCTTATTTTGCTTGCCACCGCTGATGCTGGATTTGGTCCCCGAAGCAATATTATCGCCACCGCCGCTGACACTGGAACTTTCTCCTGTGGCATGGTTCTTTGAGCCGCCGCTGACGCTGGAGTAGTTTCCATTTGCATGGTTGAGTTCCCCACCGCTGACCGTGGAATAATCCCCGGTAGCCTCCGCCTGGTCTTGTTTCCCTTCAGCATCAGTCACTGCGGTTTGACTGCCGCCAATCACTTTGTTGCCTGTTGCGGCAGATGCATTCATTCCCCCCAGAGGAAATAATAAAGCTGCCCCTAACCCTACAGCAGCCGTCGTCTTGCCCATAGCAGCGAAAAGATGGGTACTCTTCACTTTACCAGCCTGCTTGGCAAATTCAGAAACGACCATATAACACTGCTTCGTCCGATTCCAGATTACTTTGTATACTCGATTCATCATAATCCCCCTTGTTATACAGCAAGCAGTTTTATTTATTCGTAAATCAAACATATATATACAACATATGCAGGTAGCATACGCATTAATGTTATTGTACACGTTATCAATAAAAAATCAATATTATTTTTTTCATTAAAACCAAGAATCTACCATATATACTTATAATTTCATCATACTATAGATATATTGACCATTTTATTCCACAAATGACATGTAAAAAAATCTATCCGCTTCATGTTCTCTTTTTATTTCAAATCGAAATTATTTCTATTTCTGTTTTATATTTATTCATATTTATAGCATAATAAATAGTTCAATACGTGTTAATAGATTCATTATTGACGATATATCCGGTCTTTGTTATAATATACAAACATAAAAGAACATTAATTACCATATTTATTGTTTGTTTTTGTTAATACAACAAGGAGGTGTGTAAAAATAGTACCGGTTCAACGCCGTCAGTGCATCATGGATGAATTGTATGCCCAGCAGGTCGTAACCGTACAGGCACTGGCAGAAAAATTACAAGTCGCTCCCATGACCATACGCCGGGATTTACATCTATTAGAACAACAAGGGCTGATAAAAAAGAGTCATGGCGGAGCTGTCCTGGCGGAGTCTTCTGTACAGGAAGCGGCCTACCACAACCGCCAGCAAGTCCATCGGAAAGAAAAACAGCAGATAGCCGCTGCCGCACTGGCAAAAGTAGACGATGCCATGTGCCTCTATCTGGATGCAGGAACAACCAATTACGAGCTAGCTGTCCTCATAAGCGGGAAAAGGTGGAGTTCTCTTACCGTCGTTACGAATGATCTGGCTATCGCCCAGACACTGACACCGGCCCAGGGCATTACTGTCATACTGTTAGGAGGGAAAATAGATGCATCTTCCTGTGCCGTCTGCGGGCCTCTGGCTGCCCAGATGGCCGGGCAGTTTCATTTTGATATTTGTTTCCTGGGAACGCAGGCCATCACACCCGACTGGCATATCATGACAGCTAACGCCGAAAAAATTTCCATAAAAAAGATTTGTATGAATGTTTCGGACAAAGTCATCCTGCTGGCAGATCATTCAAAGTTCAGGAAGCATAAAATATATACCATTGCCAGTATTTTCGATATGGCTGCCATCATTAGTGATTATCTTCCCACCCGCCAGGAACAGGATATATTACAAAAACACGGTGTTACTTTTTATCATGTCTGAAGGAGGAAATACACATGCACGAATTTGTCATTCTGGCTGATGATTTTACCGGAGCCAACGACACAGGAGTACAGGTTGCCAAACGAGGACTCCCCGTTTCCGTCATACTCCGTGCCGAAGACATCCGACCGGGATCTGAAAGCATTGTCATTGATAGTGAAAGCCGCGTTATCAGTGGAACCGATGCCTATAAACGGGTTTATGCCATGGCCTCAGCAGTAGAACAGACTGGCAGCTGCCGCTTTTTGTATAAAAAAGTGGATTCTACACTGCGCGGTAATATCACGGCAGAAATCAAAGCCGTCATTGCCGCCTGCCACCCGGATATTATCGTCTTTGCTCCATCGCTGCCATCACAGGGCCGGACCGTACAGGACGGACGCCTCCATGTACACGGCGTTCCTCTGATGGAAACGGAAATTGCCTGTGATCCCCGCAATCCGCTGAAAACAGATACGTTATCCGAACTACTCAGTCCCTGTCTGGATACGCCTATACATAGAGAAATACCAAAATCCGATTGGGAACCGGGCGGTTATATCTTTGATGCCAGAACGGATGACGACCTGTATGCCATTGCCCGTCAGGGACTGGCCCAGAAACAGAAGATTCTCTGGATTGGTTCGGCCGGCCTTGCCAATGCCCTTCTCCAGATCTGCTATGCCCCCTGTCCGGCCCTGGCTATCGTCGGCAGTGTCAGCACCCGCACGATGGAACAGCTGGCCTTTTGTCAGAAACAGGGCGCTGTCATCCACAAGCTTCCCATGGAGCAGCTCTATGAAGGGGCTTCCCTTGCACCGTATATTCACGCAGCCATTGCTTCCCTTGACGAAGGAACGGATGTCCTGGTTACGGCAGCGGCAACACGGGAAGACTATGAAACCTTTCTGGACTATGGAAAGGAACGCAGTATTTCTTCAGACGAACTGGCCGCATTTACCAAACGCATTCTCAGCCAGACCGCCATGGCTATCACTGCCCACAGTTCCCTTTGTGGGCTCTTTCTCACAGGCGGTGACACGGCCATCGCCGTCGTTGAACAACTCCAGGCCTGCGGATTCCAGATTGAACGGGAAATCCTTCCCGGATTTGTACAAGGGCGCCTTCTCGAAGGGGTCTGCCCACAGTTGCCTGTAGTGACCAAAGCCGGAGCCTTTGGAGCTGCACCGGATATATGGAAAGCACTTCAGTGTTTGAAAAAAATTCCCCGCAACGCATAGGCGGAGAAACAGGAGGAAATCATATGAATCAATTTGTCGGTATTACTATGGGGGATCCCGCCGGAATCGGCCCGGAAGTATCGTTGAAAGCCATTGACGCCAGGCCGGAATATCAGGAATCCGTCCTGATTTACGGAAGTTACGGCGTGCTTCAGTATTATCATCAGTTACTTCACCTCAAAACACCACTATCTGTCATTTCATCGCCATCCGAATTCCAGCCCGGCCATATCAATATTATTTCCGTCGTCGATCTGGAAATAGGAAAAGATATTGAAATCGGAAAAGTATCGCCCGTTGCTGGTGATGCTGCCTATCAGTACATTGCCCGCGCCATTCACGATGCAATGGAAGGTCAGATACAGGTCGTAACGACGGCACCACTTAATAAGGAAGCTCTGCATAAAGGAGGGCACAATTTTGACGGGCATACGGAAATTTTCGCTACCCTTACGGGGACGAAACACTATACGATGATGCTCTGGAGTCAGAATATGTCTGTCGTACACGTTTCTACTCACTGTTCTCTTCGTGAAGCCTGCGACCGTGCCAAAAAGGTACGTGTTCTGGAATGTATCCACCTCGCCCATAATGCCATGAAACGTCTGGGCCTGGACAATCCTCATATCGCTGTCGCCGGCCTCAATCCGCACAGTGGGGAACATGGGCTGTTTGGCCGGGAAGAAATAGAAGAAATCATCCCGGCTATCGGGGAAGCCCGGGCAGAAGGACTGTACGTTGACGGACCGGTACCGCCTGATACGGTCTTCCTGAAAGCGTATAAAGGAATATACGATATCGTCGTGGCCATGTACCATGACCAGGGTCACATCCCCATGAAAATGATGGCTTTCGATACGGGAGTCAACGTCACACTGGGACTGCCTATTATCCGTACTTCCGTAGACCACGGTACGGCCTTTGACATAGCCGGCAAGGGAATTGCCAAAGAAGACAGCATGTTCAGTGCCGTTGACCTGGGAATCCGCTTCGCTAAAGGAAGATTGCAGTCAGCGTCTATTCACTAGCAGACAGCCATCTAATGAACAGGACACCAGCCGTATTGGGCTGGTGTCCTGTTTTCTTCACTTCCCACTGATCACTAACCACAAAAAAAGCACTAGCATAAGCTAGTGCTTT
This sequence comes from Caecibacter massiliensis, assembly GCA_900095875.1. Classification (GTDB taxonomy): domain Bacteria; phylum Bacillota; class Negativicutes; order Veillonellales; family Megasphaeraceae; genus Megasphaera; species Megasphaera hexanoica. The sequence continues at coordinate 695,071 of LT608311.1, forward strand.
TTTCCACAATCAGCGGCTTCCTATCCTTCCAGGGGGCTTCCCCCCAAGTACTTTCGGCGTTTGCGGGCTTAACTGCTGTGTTCGGCATGGGAACAGGTGGATCCCCGCAGCTATCGCCACTGAATTCTCTTGTCAGGGCCGTGCCCTGACAACTGTATAGAAAACGTATCCTTTACCTTACCTTTTAAGTCAAGTCCTCGGTCTATTAGTACCGGTCCGCTCCGTACATCGCTGTACTTCCACTCCCGGCCTATCTACCACATCGTCTCTGTGGGACCTTACTTACTTGCGTAATGAGAAACCTCATCTCTAGGCTGGTTTCACGCTTAGATGCTTTCAGCGTTTATCCGTCCCCGACGTAGCTACCCAGCTGCACAACTGGCGTCATGACTGGTACACCATTGGTCGGTCCACTCCGGTCCTCTCGTACTAGGAGCAGCCCCTTTCAAGTTTCTTCCGCCCGCGATGGATAGGGACCGAACTGTCTCACGACGTTCTGAACCCAGCTCGCGTACCACTTTAATGGGCGAACAGCCCAACCCTTGGGACCTACTTCAGCCCCAGGATGTGATGAGCCGACATCGAGGTGCCAAACCTCCCCGTCGATATGGACTCTTGGGAGAGATAAGCCTGTTATCCCCAGGGTAGCTTTTATCCGTTGAGCGATGGCTATTCCACTCTATGCCACCGGATCACTAAGCCCGACTTTCGTCCCTGCTCGACCTGTCCGTCTCGCAGTCAAGCTCCCTTCTGCCTTTGCACTCTTCGTGCGGTTTCCGTCCGCACTGAGGGAACCTTTGGGCGCCTCCGTTGCTCTTTCGGAGGCGACCGCCCCAGTCAAACTGCCCGCCTGAGACTGTCCGCAAGCTCGTTACGCTTCTCGTTAGAATTCCAATAAAACAAGGTTGGTATCCCACCATCGGCTCAGCGAATACTGGCGTACTCGCTTCTCCGCCTCCCAACTATCCTGTACATCTCCTACCAGAATTCAATCTCAGGTTACAGTAAAGCTCCATGGGGTCTTTCTGTCCAGTCGCGGGTAACCTGCATCTTCACAGGTACTTCAATTTCACCGGGTCCCTCGTTGAGACAGTGCCCAAATCGTTACACCTTTCGTGCGGGTCGGAACTTACCCGACAAGGAATTTCGCTACCTTAGGACCGTTATAGTTACGGCCGCCGTTTACTGGGGCTTCAATTCTCTGCTTCGCTTGCGCTAACAAGTCCTCTTAACCTTCCAGCACCGGGCAGGTGTCAGCATCTATACGTCAGGTTTCCCTTTAGCAGACGCCTGTGTTTGTGGTAAACAGTCGCTTGGGCCTCTCTTCTGCCGCCTGCCTTAGCTCCGTGCGCTTCTGCACTTCACTGACTACAGGCTATCCTTTTCCCGAAGTTACGGATATATTTTGCCGAGTTCCTTAACGAGGGTTGTCCCGCGCACCTTAGAATTCTCTTCCTGCCTACCTGTGTCGGTTTCGGTACGGGTGCTGCCGTTCTCACTAGAAGCTTTTCTTGGCAATATAGTGCCGGCCCCTTCGCTTCTGTCTCCAGAAGCTCCCCATCACATCTCGGCCTTATGGGAGACGGATTTGCCTGTCTCCCGACCTACCTGCTTGGACGTGCTCTTCCAGTCGCACGCGCGCTTTCCTTCTTGCGTCACTCCGTCGCTCAAACAAACGGCTGCAGTACAGGAATCTCAACCTGTTGTCCATCTCCTACGCGTCTCCGCCTCGGATTAGGTCCCGACTTACCCTGGGTCGACGAGCGTTGCCCAGGAACCCTTAGGCTTTCGGTGGAAAGGATTCTCACCTTTCTTTTCGCTACTCATACCGGCATTCTCTCTTCCTGCCTGTCCACGGCTCCTTCCGGTACCGCTTCTCCCATGCAGGAACGCTCCCCTACCCATGTATCTACATACATGCCAAAGCTTCGGTTCCGTACTTCAGCCCCGGTCATCTTCGGCGCAGAGTCTCTCGACCAGTGAGCTATTACGCACTCTTTTAATGGTGGCTGCTTCTGAGCCAACATCCTGGTTGTTTTCGAAATTCCACATCCTTCACCACTTAGTACGGCATTGGGGACCTTAGCTGTTGGTCTGGGCTGTTTCCCTCTTGACTACGGGTCTTATTACTCGCAGTCTGACTCCCATGTATAAGTACAGCCATTCGCAGTTTGATTAGGTTCAGTAGCCGGATAGGCCCCTACCCTGTTCAGTGCTCTACCGCCTGTACTCTCTCCATGAGGCTAGCCCTAAAGCTATTTCGGGGAGAACCAGCTATCTCCACGTTCGATTGGCATTTCACCCCTACCCACATCTCATCCAAAAGCTTTTCAACGCTCACTGGTTCGGTCCTCCACACATTTTTACCTGTGCTTCAACCTGGACATGGGTAGATCACTGTGGTTTCGGGTCTACTCCCTCCAACTTCTCGCCCTCTTCAGACTCGCTTTCGCTGCGGCTCCGCATTTCCTGCTTAACCTCGCTGGACGAAGTAACTCGCCGGTTCATTCTTCAATAGGCACGCCGTCGCACGTATATAGTGCTCCGACTGCTTGTAGACATACGGTTTCAGGTTCTCTTTCATTCCCCTCCCGGGGTTCTTTTCACCTTTCCCTCACGGTACTATGCGCTATCGGTCTATATCAGTGTTTCGCCTTGGAGGGTGGTCCCCCCTGCTTCCCACAAGGTTCCTCGTGTCTCGTGGTACTCTGGATCCTGCTCCCTGCATCTGCTTGCGCTTACGAGGCTCTCACTCTCTCTGGCTGAGCTTCCCAGCTCATTCTGCTTCGCTCGTGCAGTTTTCCGCAGTCCGCAACCCCGGATTGGTTTCCCATCCCGGTTTGGGCTCTGCCCCTTTCGCTCGCCGCTACTCAGGGTATCTCTTTTGATTCCTTTTCCTCCGGCTACTTAGATGTTTCAGTTCACCGGGTGCCCTTCCTCCTAAGAGGATGACAGTACTCCTACTGCCGGGTTTCCCCATTCGGACATCTGCGGGTCAAAGGTTACTTGCACCTCACCGCAGCTTATCGCAGCTTATCGCGTCCTTCTTCGGCTGATATAGCCAAGGCATCCGCCGTACGCCCTTACTTACTTGACTTGCTCTTTTTTCTAAGGTTCGTTAAGTCTCTTTTCTTTTCAAAAAAGAGGTATTTCTTCGTTTTCTATACAGTTGTCAAGGTACGTCTGAGAGGATGGCCTCTCAAAACTAAACAATGCTTCATACTCTGCCAGAATGCCGACCTAAGAATCGTCAGAAGTCTGACTTTCGTCTTCCTTCCGGCCTCTATCCCTAGAAAGGAGGTGATCCAGCCGCACCTTCCGATACGGCTACCTTGTTACGACTTCACCCCAATCATCGCCCCCACCTTCGACGGCTGGTTCCTTGCGGTTGCCTCACCGGCTTCGGGTGTGAATGACTTTCGTGGTGTGACGGGCGGTGTGTACAAGGCCCGGGAACGTATTCACCGCAGTATGCTGACCTGCGATTACTAGCGATTCCTCCTTCATGCAGGCGGGTTGCAGCCTGCAATCCGAACTGGGACTCTGTTTTTGGGGTTTGCTCCAGGTCGCCCTTTCGCTTCCCTCTATTAAGAGCCATTGTAGTACGTGTGTAGCCCAAGCCATAAGGGGCATGATGACTTGACGTCATCCCCGCCTTCCTCCGCATTGTCTGCGGCAGTCTCTCCTGAGTCCCCACCATCACGTGCTGGTAACAGAAGATAGGGGTTGCGCTCGTTGCGGGACTTAACCCAACATCTCACGACACGAGCTGACGACAGCCGTGCACCACCTGTTTTCTCGTCCTCCGAAGAGGAACTGGATATCTCTATCCATTGCGATCAATGTCAAGGCTTGGTAAGGTTCTTCGCGTTGCGTCGAATTAAACCACATACTCCACCGCTTGTGCGGGCCCCCGTCAATTCCTTTGAGTTTCAGCCTTGCGGCCGTACTCCCCAGGCGGGGTACTTATTGCGTTAACTCCGGCACAGAAGGGGTCGATACCTCCTACACCTAGTACCCATCGTTTACGGCCAGGACTACCGGGGTATCTAATCCCGTTCGCTCCCCTGGCTTTCGTGCCTCAGCGTCAGTTGTCGTCCAGAAAGCCGCTTTCGCCACTGGTATTCCTCCTAATATCTACGCATTTCACCGCTACACTAGGAATTCTGCTTTCCTCTCCGATACTCCAGTCTCCCAGTTTCCGTCCCCTCACGGGGTTGAGCCCCGCACTTTTAAGACAGACTTAAGAGACCGCCTGCGCACCCTTTACGCCCAATAATTCCGGACAACGCTTGCCACCTACGTATTACCGCGGCTGCTGGCACGTAGTTAGCCGTGGCTTTCTCTTACGGTACCGTCACAACAGGATGGTATTAGCATCCCGCCCGTTCGTCCCGTATAACAGAGCTTTACAACCCGAAGGCCGTCTTCACTCACGCGGCGTTGCTCCGTCAGACTTTCGTCCATTGCGGAAGATTCCCCACTGCTGCCTCCCGTAGGAGTCTGGGCCGTGTCTCAGTCCCAATGTGGCCGTTCATCCTCTCAGACCGGCTACTGATCGTCGCCTTGGTGGGCCGTTACCCCTCCAACCAGCTAATCAGACGCAAGCCCCTCCTGCAGCGATAGCATATTCAGAGGCCATCCTTTCAAGCTGCCCCCATGCGGGAGCTGCTTCGTATTCGGTATTAGCAGCCGTTTCCAGCTGTTGTCCCCATCTGCAGGGCAGGTTGCTTACGCGTTACTCACCCGTTTGCCACTCGATTCCATAAAAAGCAAGCTTTCCATGTCCTCTCGTTCGACTTGCATGTGTTAAGCACGCCGCCAGCGTTCGTCCTGAGCCAGGATCAAACTCTCCATGATATGTGAAGAGCACTAGCTCATTCTTACTATTGTTGGTTTGTTACTCATTGTTTGACGTTCTATCTCTAGAACCTCGCACTACCGAGTTAATCTCGGTATAAGTGATTCGCTCATGTTTGCGTGTCGCCTTACGGCTCCTTCAAACATGGCTCTCTACTTATCTGGCGTTCATTCGTATGTTGCATTGTTCAGTTTTCAAAGGTCATCTGCCAGCCGCATGATTGAGATGAAGGAAGTTCATCGCTCATCGCGGCGACTCATATATCTTAACAAACTCACAGGAGTTTGTCAAGCACTTTTTTGAAATACTTTTGAGAGGAGGAAGGGAACCTTCCCGTCCGCTCAACAGCTTGTTTAGTATATCCCACTCTCCCCTTCTTGTCAAGGGATTTTTTTACATCGCTAAAAAAAATGACGTTCATCACAGTTCGTTAACCGTTTATCGAATCACTTCGACCAACGGCCTGCGGTCTGCGACAAACGTCTCTATTCTAAGGCTTGTTAACCCTCTTTTGATACGTATACTATCGTGACAGTCCTGCCTTTCATATACGCCGATGAATGATTCTGCTTTACTCTAATATAAAGGGATTTCCCGCAATATCTGACGGCTGGGCCGTATACAATTCATCAATAAATGCCGTCTGGAATGAACCCGTCCCCTTTACATAGGTTTCTGCCCGTCTTCCCGCCAGATTATATACGGCAGCGCCAGTAATTGCGGCTACAAACGGATCGGCTGCAGCTGCATAAACGGCCATGACTCCACCGAGGGAGCATCCCGTCCCGGTAATACAGGGCATCATAGGCGATCCTCCTTTTGAGATGATTACCTGTTTCCCATCGGTAATCAAATCTTCCGCTCCGGACACGGCAACGGCTCCACCCGTCCATGAAGCCAGTGCCATAGCTGCATCTCTCGCAGCACGCACCGTATCCGTCGAATCGACACCACGTACTTCCGAAACGGCCGAGCCACCAGATAAATTCCATAATCCTGCCAGCGCAATAATTTCCGAGGCATTTCCCCTGATAATAGATGGCTTGTATTCTTTAAACTGAGTCAGCAAATCAGTTCGCATCTTCCCAAGACCGATAGCTACAGGGTCGAGGACCCAGGGTTTCCGTTCTTCGTGAAGTACCTTTGCCGTAAGAGGCAGTGTTTCTGCATAAACAGGGAATAAAGTACCCACGTTGATATACATAGCCTGGCAAATATGCGCCAACCCTTCCCCTTCGTCGGGAAGGTATACCATGGCAGCCGATCCTCCCACTGCCAGCTGGGCATTCGCTACAAAATTAATGGTTACCGTATTGGTAATGGATGGAACCAGCGGGTTCATCTGCCTGACTGCCACTGCCGTCTGTTCTATTGCTTTTTTTAATGTTTCATTTGTCATATTGGTCACCACTTTCTTTTTTATCATATATTATACAACGTATGCACGAATATGTAATCAAATGGCTTGTATTATTTTTTCTGAATATGTATAATTATGAATGTAATCTTTTGGTAACGTTTTGGGATGCGTTATACCATACTATCTATATAAGGAGATATAGGAATGAAAAAAAAATGGGCTACACTGACGGCTGTTTCATTGGCAGCCATGACTGTATTGACCGGCTGCGGCGGTTCTCAGAGTGAAAGCAGCAAGAAATCCAGTGATACGCTGGTCATCGGTATGGAACCGACATTTCCCCCGTTTGAATTCACAGAAAACGATCAGTATGTCGGCTTTGATATCGATTTTGCCAAAGCCGTTGCTGACAAACTGGGAATGAAAGCCGAAGTCAAAAGTCTGGGCTTCGACGCTCTGATTCCGGCTCTCAAAAGTGGCCAGATTGATCTCATCGCCTCAGGCATGGATGCTACACCGGAACGGGCAAAACAGGTATCGTTTACAAAACCGTATTTCCATGACGGATATTCCGTCGTCGTCCGCAAAGATAATACGACAATCAATGGATTCCAGGATTTATCCGGTAAGAATGTCTGCACCCAGGTCGGTACAAAAGGCGTTGAACTGGGGCAGCAGGCTGGCGCGGTTATCAAACAGGTAGACGCCAATAACCAATGCTGGATGGAGCTGAACAGCAATAACAGTGACGCCGTCATCATCAATACGTCCGTAGCAATGTATTACCTCAGCCACGGCGGTGAAAATGACCTGAAGCTGGCTGGTGAACCTCAGATGGCCCCCGATGGCATTGCCATGGCCGTCAGCAAAGACAAGCCGGAAATGCTGGAAAAAGTCAACAAAGCCATTGATGAATTAAAGGCAGACGGTACCTACGCCCAGCTCTACAAAAAATGGTTTGGTACGGAACCGAAAGAATAATAAGGAATAAGAATGTATAAAGCATACGTATTTGATTTTGATTATACTCTGGTAAATTCCGAACAAGGCATCGTCATGTGTTTTGAAATGCTTCTCCATGATGAAGGATATGTTCCCGTTTCCCGGGATGTCATCTGCAGTACCATCGGCAAGACAATGTACGATGCCATGTCGATTATTACAGGAGAAACAGAAAAAGGGAAACTGGCCCGGCTCATCCGGCTCTATAAAGTCCGGTATTCCGATTTCTACATGACGCCCAATACCCATCTGTATCCGGAAACGAAACCGGCCCTCACTTATCTGAAAGAAGCCGGTGCCATTTGCTGCATCGTTTCTACCAAAACGAGGAGCCGCATCATGGAAACCATCCGTCGTGAACAGATGGAGCCCCTTATCGACCGCGTTATCGGCATTGAAGATGTAGAGCATGCCAAGCCTGCCCCCGATGGACTCCGGCTCATACAAGATTATTTTCATCTTGTCCCGGCAGATATCCTGTACGTTGGCGATAGTCTTATCGATGCTGATACTGCTCAAAATGGCGGCGTCGATTTTGCTGCCGTTACCACCGGTGCCACACCGGCATCAGCGTTTGCAACACGCCCTCACACCCGGATCATGTCTGATCTGAGTGAATTATATATGAGGAAAAAGTAATTCCGTTTGAAGGAGTGACTCATGATGAACAAAAAATATGTAACTATGCTTGCTGCTTCCCTGGCAGCCGTTACGCTGATTACCGGCTGCGGTGGTTCCCAGAGTGGTGACAAGAAAGATGCCGCCAAGGAACAGAAAACTCTCGTCGTCGGCACAGAAGCCACATTCCCGCCTTTTGAATCCGTAGAAAATGATAAAGTTGTCGGGTTTGATATGGACCTCACCCAGGCTATCTGTGATAAACTGGGCTACAAGATGGAAATCAAAAACATTGGCTTCGATGCCCTCATCCCTGCCCTCAAGAGCGGTCAGATTGACGTCATCGCTGCCGGCATGGACGCTACACCGGAACGCAAGAAACAGGTAGCCTTTACCGATGTCTATTACAAAGGCGGCTATACAATCGTCGTCCGCAAGGATAATACCGACATTACCGGCTATGACACCATTACCGGCAAGACAGTCGGCGCACAGGTAGCTTCCAAAGCCGGCGACCATGCAAAGGAACATGGGGCAACCGTCAAGGAATTTGATACCAACAGTCAGGGCTGGATGGAACTGGAAGCCGGTACAGTCGATGCAATTTCTATCGATAAAGCCGTCGCCCAGGATTACATGACCCACGGTGGCAATGAAAAAGCAAAAATCGTCGGCGATCCGATTCTGTCCCGCGGTACAGCCATGGCTATCAGCAAGGATAAACCGGAATTGTTGAAACAATTTAATGACGCACTGAGTCAGATTAAAAAAGACGGTACGTATGCCAAGATTTACAAGAAGTGGTTTGGCGAAGAACCGAAAGATCAAGACTTATAATCCATCATCTATATGGAAAAAGGGAGCACGATGCAGATTTTTGCATCGTGCTCCCTTTTCTCTTATATTATGCTCCCTGTCCCAAATCTTCCTGAACAGGTCTCTTATTTGTTTTTGCTTTCGTTTTCTTATCTTTTTTGGCATTACTTTTTGTCTTTTTCCCCGAAAGCTCCGTCTGTTCTTCAGTACGGCCCGCATGTAATTTCTTTTCAATCCGGGCCCAATCGTCTCCGATACTCTCCTGCTGCTGTTTCTTCTGTTCTTCCAGTCGGCGCTGTGCTCCTTCACGTACGGCATCAGCCGCCTGCTGCACCGATGCATCGGGAACGATGATAATCCGCACAGGGAGGTTGGCTGCTCCCGGTGGCATAAGATGTATCGTGACAGTCGTACCCGCCGCCACAGAATCGAGGTATTCCATCGCATAGGCATTATCAAATCCCATGCTCAGTCCTTTACGGGGCAGCTCTACAATTTTACTGGCTGTTCCGCCTTTTCCGTCATCATAACTGATTTCAGCCACGCCGGCATATTCCCCTCCCTGGGTGTTGAAATAGTAGTGGAGAAGTCCCGTTCCTCTGGTTTTTATCTGTATAAGGTAATCGAGGCCATAATTGCCCACGTCCTCCGAAAGGCGGTCGTCAATCACGTCATAACCCCGTAAAAACCGGTCTTGTATGCCATCGGCGATAAGAATATAGCCAATACCTTCATCTGCCGTAAAGGGAATCAGATTTTTGAGAGAGCGGTCCATCCCCGGGAAGGTTCCCCGCAGTTTAACTTCATCACTGGCCAGATACTGCTGTTTTTTCATAAAAGCTACCGGATCTGCCGCAGCTGGCATAATAACGGCTGAAACATACATATCATCCGGCAGATTCATGTTGACAATACCAGAAAACAGCTGATCTGGAGCTACGATGACGCGGTTCAGCCGATCGCTGAGTACGGCATAGCCGAGCGGTGGAACGCTGACCCGGTTATAGGTCGTATTTCCTTCATAATATAAGGTAGACAAATCCTTGCCCACATCGTAATAAGACGTACTTGGCTTGGCATAATAGACACCGCTGACCCCTGCCATAACTTCATGGTCTGAAGGGTTGTATGCCATGGCGACAATCTTGCGCGGATAATTTGCCTGATTGACATGATAAAAATATAGCCGCGTATCACCCTTTACTTTATCGACATATAAAATTCCGTCTTTATCGGCATATTCCGGACTATCCGAGAACAGCAGCGTTCCCGTATCATGAGGTGCTGTCATCGCCACGGGAAGCATCCGGCTGCGTACGATTTTATCCATGACTTCGGGATTATCTGCCCCGTATTCTGTATCCGCTGCCTCCAGCGACACCAGTGGCAGCACACATAAAAGACCTGCAATCAGACATTTACTGAGTATTCGTAATTTCATGATGTTCCATACCTTCTATTTCCTTCGCTATCGTCGCGATTTTTTTAAACCGGTGGGATAATCCCGATTTCGTAATACCTGACAAAGCTGCGATTTCTCCCATTGTCGCCTCCGGATGGGCCAGACGTAATTCGGCCGCTTCCTGCAGTCTGGGACTCAGGAGGTGATACCGGCCCGAATCACGTATGCGTTCAATATCCGCAGTCTGACGTACTGCCGCATTAACGGTTTTTTGAAGGTTGGCCGTTTCGCAATTAACCACGCGGTTCACATTGTTACGCATGTCTTTGACGACCCGCACACTTTCAAATTTCAGATACGCTTGTACGGCCCCGATCTGCTGCAAAAAAGAAGATACGCCATTTCCTTCCTTCACATAGACCAGATAGTCTCCTTTACGGTCTGTCATCTTGGCAGACAAGTGAAAATGGTGCATTAATTTCAAAAGCAGGCGGGCAAATTCTTTATTCCCTGTCATCAGTTCCAGATGGTAATCTCCCTGGGGCTGATTGACCGATCCCCCGCCCATAAAGGCGCCACGCAGAAAAGACCGGCGGCAGTCATCACGGCGTAGTTCCAGCCCCTGAAAGGCTTCCTCTGCAGGAAACAACGTCAGGGAACGTAAGGCGGCCGTACTTTCCACTGCCGGCGGAATCCGGAGGATATAATAGTTTTTTTTGCGCAGCCTGCGCCCCCGCCGCACGAGTACTTCCGGCCGTATGGAGAAAGAATGGCGCCACATGGACAGAGCTTTTCTTGCCACGGCGTTATTGGACGTACTGAATTCCAATCCGGCGCATCCATCGGAACCGGGAAGGAGCGAACCTCCCATACACAGCAACGCCGCCAGTTCCGCAGTGCGACAGGCGGCGTCTTCAACGGGAATATGAGCGGCCTCGTTTTTTACTTCTTCTGCAAACGACAAACAGCTCACCTCCTGGGATGTTTCAAATTATATCTCTTTAAATAATAATGCAGCAATTCAGGGGATAAATCCGTCCGCAGCGCATTAATCAAATCAAAAAGGACATCTGCCAGTTTATTCGTATCATGGGTAGCTCCCGTTTCTCTGTTGACCAGATCAGCCTGAATCAGTGTTGCGCCGGTCTTATGTATTTCTTTTTTGTCAATCTGCACAGGATACTGGCCGGCAGCAGCATATTTCTGTAAAATCGCCGGATCTACATTGCCATTATTAGCCATGACAAAATCAATGACTGGTGCTCCGGCCTGTCGTTCGATTGCCTTGACATGATCGGCTACGCTGTACCCGTCCGTTTCCCCCGGCTGTGTCATGACGTTACAGATGTAGATCTTTTTCGCCTTGCTGTCGCGCACGGCAGCCGCAATATCAGGAATGCACAAATTAGGCATAATACTCGTATAGAGGCTGCCCGGCCCCAGTACAATGGCATCGGCATCGCGGATTGCATCTACAGCAGATTGCACGGCACGGGGATGTTCCGGTGTCGTAAAAACCCGCTTAATTTTGCCATGGGCCTTGGGGATCTGCGATTCCCCCTGTACGATAGTCCCGTCCACCATTTCCGCATTGAGGAGGATTTTATCTGCCGAAGAGGGGATGACTTTCCCACGGACTTTCAGGACTTTGCTTGTCGCATCCATAGCCCCTTCTACGTCTCCCAGGACTTCAATCAGCGCGGCAATAAACAGGTTGCCAAAACTGTGCCCGGACAAATTACCCGATCCGCCAAAGCGGTGGGCAAATAGTTTTTCCATCAGCCCTTCTTTATCAGCCAGGGCAACCAGACAGTTACGCAAATCCCCCGGCGCTATAATGTCCAGATCCTGACGGATCCGCCCGGACGACCCGCCATCATCGGCAACGGTGACGACGGCCGTCAGATTATATGTTTTTGTCTTCAATCCCCGGAGCATAACCGAAAGTCCTGTCCCCCCGCCGATAACGACGACTTTGGGACCCTTGGACAATTTCATATTAGATAAGATGAGTTCACTGAGATTTTCCGACTCATTCGGCATGATAACGCCCAGCATGGTACGGATCAGACGCCGGGTAGACCATCCCATGATCAGGATGCCTGCCAGGAGAATGACAATGCCAAGAGAAGCCAGGACCGTATAGTTATAATGGCCTGTCGCTTCATAGAGCAGGCGGAAGGTCCATTCTTCTACCTGGCCGATCCATTGGTAATTAAACGTCAGGACAATACCAAAACTGGTCCACATCATGCCCAGGCCAAACAGGAAGAGCCATCGCTTGATGTGCAATCCCGGATGAAGCCATTTAAAAAAGCGCATGTTCTGCACCCTCCTTATGCATCTTCTCCTTCATAACCGGGAGCATCTTCTTCGACATCATTTTTGGCAAGATCCCGGTGTTCAATAGATACATCGATACCTGTTTCTTTGAGATGACGGTACATTTCTTCTGCCATGCAGACACTGCGGTGCATCCCGCCGGTACACCCTACGGCAATGACCAGCTGGCTTTTTCCTTCCCGCTCATAATTGGGAAGGAGAAAATCTATCATATCGAACCATTTTTCTTTAAACGTCTGAGTGACCTGAAAACTTTGGACATAATCCCGTACTACGGGAACCCGGCCCGACTTATGGCGATATTCCTCAACATAATACGGGTTGGGCAGAAAACGCACATCATCGACAATATCCGCATCAATGGGCATGCCATGTTTGAAGCCAAAGGATACGACCGTAACGGTCAGTCCCTTGCGGCCTGTATTCAGCGCATAGCGCTTGCGCAGGATATCCCGCAGCTGGCTCGTCTTGAGTGAGCTCGTATCAATAATAAAATCAGCCTGTTCCCGGAGCGTGGCCAGCCGCTTCCGCTCTTCCGCGATTCCCTGACTGATGCGCCCATGAAGTGCCAGAGGATGGACACGCCTCGTTTCTTTATAGCGGTTTATAAGGACCTTGTCTGATGCTTCCATAAAGACGATTTCATAGGAAACGCCCTGCTTGCGCAATTCCTGTAAAGCCTGGCTCATAGCATCAAAAAACTGCCCGCCGCGGATATCGGCAATGAGGGCCACATGACGCACCCGTTCACCGCCTTTGACGCAAAGCTCGGCAAATTTTGGAATCAGCACTGGCGGCAGATTGTCTATACAAAAATAACCAATGTCCTCCAACACTTTGACAGCCTGGCTCTTACCTGCACCCGACATGCCGGTGACAATGATCAAGTGGAATTGATCCATCGTGGTCCCTCCTTACAAGATAAATTTTTCAATAGCTCTGGCTACTCCGTCTTCATTATTGGATGCCGTAACATACGGAACCTGTTCTCTTACTTCGGGTACGGCGTTGGCCACAGCTACGCCGAATCCGGCAGCTTTCAGCATGGATAAATCATTCATTCCGTTTCCAAAGCTCATGACGTTCTGCAGCGAAATGCCATAAATATCACAAAGACGTTTCAGGCAGACACCTTTTGAAATTCCTTTGGGCGTAATTTCCAGGAATGTCGGCTTGGAACACATGATATCGAATCTGCCCGGCATCGCTTCTTCTATTTCCTTTGCCCGTTGCAACAGGACCTCATGTTCATCACAGGATAATAATTTATCTGGCGCACCACAGGGAGTATAAAAATCATCACCGCATACGACAGCGTGGGAATGAGTAATCCGTTCGTAATCGGCAACCCAGTGATTATACTCGGCAACACGCAGCACGTCATCAATATACGATTGCATCATCCATCCTTTTTCTTTGGCCAGCGAGAGCAGTTGTGCCGCATCTTCCTGTGGAATAGGATGACTGTACAGTATCTTCTTCGATTCCAGCGTCTGGATCAGTCCGCCGCCAAACAACATCATGGGGATATCCCCCAGCCCGAGCATGCGGCCATAGGGACTGGCCGTCGCATACATACGGCCAGTTGCAATCATGATGTGGATTCCCTTCTGTTGTGCCCGGCGTATCGTATCTTTCGTATAATCAGAGACGGTCGTATCGTCCCGGATGAGCGTATCATCGAGATCTATCGCTATCATTTTTATCGGGTATTCTGGTTGTTGTATCATTTCGTTTTATCCCCCTGTTTCCAATCAAACGGGTCGCCAGCCGGCTTTTCCGTCTCTGTCTTTAATGTCTCTCCATCCCTGGCGTAGGTCAGGTCCTCGGCATACTCCGAAGCCAGTTGGTCCATTTCTTTCTGCTGGGATGCCGTTGCCCGGCTGCGGTTTTTGAGTGCCGTAACCAGCATATCACGCATTTCCACACGGGTCAGAGCATAAGAAGGTGAAAATCTGGCCATATCTGCACCGGTGAGGCCCGCCTTTGTCAAATCCAGAAGATACTTGTATTCCCAGCTATTCTGTTCAATCGCATCGAATGGATTCGGGGCGTACGGATTATACGCAGAGGCCGTACCACAGACCAATAAGGCCAATGTCAACAGCATAAGTCCCAGTCGTTTCATAGCAGCAGCTCCCTTTCTGTATTACCGCATTATAAACAAATACGCTCTCTATCCGGCAGCCATGAGTCATACCGGGAAGAGAGCATATCTCTGTACGTTCTGTTATTTCGCTGTGTTATCGCCAGCTTCCGGCTGTTCTGCCGGAGTATTGCCATCACTGACTGCCGTTTCTTCATCGATGACCATATCATCGAGCAGACGCATCTGGCTGGTAAGCAGCGCCCGGCATTTAGCCCGGAAAGCACTAACCTGGGTTTTCATTTTTTCCATATTCTGCTGTGTCGTCTGCATGTTCAGTGTCGTTTCATCGAGCATTTTTTTCTTTTTATTTTCTGCTTCCTGCAGGATGAGATCGGCTTCTTTGCGGGCAGACACCTTGACATTTTCTGCCGTCTGCTGGGCCAGCATAAGCGTACTATTCATGGTAGATTCCATTTTTTCATACTGCGACAGCTTATCCTGTAACTTTTCGCATTTTTCCTTTATTTCACAATATTCCCGGTATACTTTTTCATAGTCATCGGCAATATTGTCCATAAAGGCATCGACATCTTCTTCACTATAACCGCGGAAGCCCCGTTTAAACTCTTTGTTATGTATATCCATTGGTGTAAGCATGGGTACATTCCTCCAAAAATTCTCACATGTATCGTCTCAATAAAACACCTGTACGCCCTTTGCGTGAAGTACCAGTAATCTGGGCCAGTTCCATCCGGCCCTTTCCCCGGAGAGAAATGACATCGCCCTCCTGTACTTCCTGGCTCGGCCCTTTAGCCGGCTGCCAATTAACTTGTACCCGGTCACCCTTGATTGCTTCCGCCGCTTTGGTACGGGAAATACCAAACCCGGAAGAAGCGACGGCATCCAGGCGAAGGGACGCTACGGTCGTCTTGATTTCTTTCACCTTTTCCTGTTTAGGCGCAATATCCGACAAGGCCATGTCTTCTACCGTAACATGAACCATGGCAATCTTTAAAAAATTCTGCTTCAGATAGGCAAGAAGGGGTGCATCGGTCAGGATGACTGCTCCCGTTTCCTCCATGATGATATCGCCAAAGCGGCTGCGGTCGATTCCCAGTCCCATGAGCGATCCCAGCACATCACGATGACTGAGAAGGCGATAACGGGCATCCCAACTCACATGGCAGGCGGTAATGGCAAAATCAACAGGTCCATCATAACTTTCCTTGACAAAGGCAAGACGCACCCGTTCTGCTCCTTCATACCCGCCAAAGGTCTTCAGGATCAGGCCAGGGGCGGACGCCTGTATCGTTTCGCCTATCTGTACGGCACCGGGTGATACAAATTCACTGACGGCATAGGGACGGCCTTTGGCCGTACTGTCTGCCAGATCAATCAGCCGGGCAGCCAGCTCGCCGTTATCCGTTCCCTTATAATAACGTATAATTCTATCTCTGTTTTTCACAAAAATGCCTCATTTATCTTACTGCTGTTTATTACCTTCGCCGTTTTTCCAAGCCAGCTGTGCCGTGAAATCACCGTAATCGTGTTTACTCCGGTCCACTGTTACATTGCTGGGTACGCAAAGGAAAATATCCTTGCCCACTTTCTGAATATTGCCATCCAGTGCATACGTTGCCCCACTGACAAAATCGACAACCCGTTTGGAAATATCCGGTTCCGTGTTTTCAAAATTGATGACAACCGGTTTGCGGTCCCGGAGAAAATCAGCAATGCTCTGAGAATCGTCGAAGCTTTCTGGTTCTACGATCATCATTTTGAGCGGGCGGTCTACCTGGGCCGCTCCGAGTGCAGGCCGGCGGGCAGCTGCCACTGGACGCTGGTTCTGACGCGGTGCGTCTTCTATTTCATCGTCATCATCTTCAAAGTCTTCGTCTGTTTCATAGATATCATCTTCATCTACACCGCTGACCTTGCCTACTACATTGTTCCAAAATTTTTTCAATCCCATGGTTTTATTATCCTCCTTAGTATTGGCGCGGTCCAAATATGGCAGTACCGACGCGTACCATATTTGCCCCTTCTTCAATGGCTATTTCAAAATCATGAGTCATGCCCATAGACAGGTAACGGACTTGACCTTCTGGAAACTGAGGTTTCATATCTTCATATAAAGCGTGGGCAATCCGGAAGATTGGGCGCGTGTCTTCCACGTTATCAAAATTCGGAGCCATACACATAAGACCGCAGACGCGGACATGAGTCAGTTCTTTTGCCAGCGCGCTGATGCGCGGAAAATCTTCTACTTCCATGCCGAATTTGCTTTCTTCCCGCGCTACGTTGACCTGCAGAAGAATATCCTGTACTTTTCCTATCTTGCCAGCTTCTTTATCGACGGCTTTCAGGAGATGTTCCGAATCAATGGAATGAATCAGGTCAAAATGAGCCACTGCCTGTTTAGCCTTATTCGTCTGGAGATGACCGATTAAATGCCAGACAAGGTGGTTTTCTGGAAATTCCTTTATCTTTTCCATCGCTTCCTGTACGCGGTTTTCACCAACGTTCACAATGCCGTCTGCTGCGGCTTCTTTCATGCATTCTACAGGATGATTTTTCGTGACGGCAATCAGGGTAACCGTATCACTCCGGCCGGCACGGGCTGCCGCATCAGCCATGCGTTTTTCTATGGCCTCTATGTTTTCCTTTATCAAATAAAATCCCTCCGTGGTACCTACAAAAAACTTGGCACTTACTCTATTATATATATTACGCCTTATAAATGCTAGTATTTTTGGAAAAAATCTGCCCCAATCGTCATATTGCCGGAATCATGGCGAAGGCTGCCATCCGTCCGGTATGACCGCCATCGCGACGATATGAATAAAAGGCTTGTTCATCCTGATACGCGCAATGGGTTGTCGTATCGATGTGCTGTGGCAGCAGCCCCGCATGCAGCAACAGCTGCTGGTTTGCCTGCCATAAATCAACGCAGACCGTATCCGCTGTTTTATAGACACATTGGTCATAGGCCGGTCCCATATGGCGGAAGATATCTGACGTCGCTTCACTGACCTCGAAATGCTCCCGGGAAATAGACGGCCCGATAAAGGCGAGAATATCCCGTGGCTGTGATCCATATACGGTCTGCATGGCAAAAACCGTCTTGGAAGCCAGCCGGGAAGCCGTACCACGCCAGCCATCATGAATGACTGCACAGGCTTTTTTTACCGGATCATACAGGATAACCGGCACACAGTCGGCAATACAGATCAGGAGCAGCACTCCAGGCCGGCTGGTCATAAGCGCATCCGTATGGGGAAAGGCATCGTGATAACTGCCGGCCCCCCGTCCTATCTCGCTGTCTCCGACGGCGATTACGTGATCTTCATGAGTCTGCTGCGGTGTAGTCAGTACATCGAGGCGGCAGCCCAGATGGGCACAGAGACGGCGCCGGTTTTCCAGGACGCATGATACGGAATCTCCTACGTGCAGTGCCAGGTTTAGAGAATGATACGGAGCCGGACTTACCCCGCCCGTGCGGCCAGTAACGCCATGGCACAGGCCGGCACGATGCAGCTGCCCGCTTTCTTCCCAGGCAATCCCGTCCTTATGTTTAATCCACTGTGTCCCCATTTGTACCTCCACATACATGACATCGCCGGCATCCTTCAAAGCATGGTATGGTGAACTCACCTTTTTCAGCCTTCTCCCGTTCCCGGATCAGGTAATCCTCTGCCAGACCATTATCGAGTACACTCCAGGGAAGGAGTTCGTCGGTCTGCCGTGGCGTATATAAAAATGATTCTACATCAAATCCTGTTTCCCGGACAGCCCGTTTCCAGCCCCTGACACCTCCGTAAGAATGGGCTTTCAGAAGCAGTTCCCCCACGCGGCGGTCCCCCCGGGAAAGGACCCCCTGGATATAGCACTGCCGCAGTGGTTCAGCCAAAACTTCCGTCTGCCGTATGCGCCCTGCCTCTTTTTTTATATATGCCAGTCTCCGTTCCACGACTTTTTGTTCCGTCATGGCCATCCACTGAAAGGGCGTCATCGGTTTTGGAATAAAAGGATTGATGCTCAGGGTAATACTGCTTTTGTTGCCAATGCGGTCCATGTGTTCCCGTACCCGGCGTGTCATATCCACAATTCCCTGTATATCTTCATCCGTTTCCATGGGGAGACCTATCATGATATACATCCGCACCTTACGGATTCCCGCAGCTGTACATAAATCGATGGATTGGAGGAGATGTTCTTCTGTAATTCCTTTATTGATAATGTTCCGCATATGCTCACTGCCAGCTTCCGGTGCCAGGGTAATCGTCTTCTGCCCGCTTTCCGCAATGCCTTTGACAATAACAGGCGTAATGGAATCTGCACGCAGAGACGCACAGGAAAAAGCCAGTCCCTGCTGACGGATGAATGTGACTAATTCGTCAATGTACGGATAATCGGAAATGGCAGCACCCATGAGGCCTATCTTTTTACCCAGCTTCTTCCCCCGGAGAACGGCAGCTTTGACATATTCCAGCGGACGCACACGGGGACGGCGGTAACAATACCCAGCCATGCAGAACCGGCAGTGACGGCCACATCCACGGGCAATTTCAATGAGATACATGGATCCAAATTCCGTATCTGGCGTAGCGACGACCGTTTCCCCTGGCCGGGTCAGTTCATGCCATTGCCGGCGTACGCGATGGGGTATACCTGGTTCGGCATCGATGCGCATCAAATTTCCCCTATCATCATACACGTGATGATACAGGGAAGGAACGTATACGCCTTCAACCCTTGCCAGACGGCGCAGCAACTCCTGCCTTCCGGCTCCGTCGGCCTTTGCCTGAAGCCAGGCGTCGAGAAATGCATGAATCAGTTCTTCTCCTTCTCCAATCAGGCAGACATCCATAAACAACGCCAGCGGCTCGGGATTAAAGAAAGCGACAGGACCACCCATGACTACCAGCGGATCGGTTTCTGTCCGGTCTGCAGCCCGGACAGGAATATGACCAGCTTCGAGAATATCCGGGATGTTAAAATAGTCCATCTCGAAATTGACAGAAAAGCCAAGAATTTCAAAATCACACAGTGGCCGCTTATTTTCCAGTGTCAGAAGTGGGGAATGTTCTTTTTCATAGATTTTCTTCAATTTCTTATCTGGCAGAAATGCCCGTTCGCATTGAAAATCATTACGACTGTTTACCTCCCGGTAAATAATCTGCATTCCCAGATTGCTCATACCCGTCTCATAGGTATTAGGGTAACAGACAGCCATCGTATGACGGCTGCCAAATGGATGCACGACATACCCCGTTTCCCTCGCCAGTCGTTCATTTAATGCTTTTTCCAGTTGCCAGCCCATATGCTTCTCCTTCCTGCACATCATAACGTATCTTTTATTTTACTAGCCGCATCCCTTCTTGTCAAAGATAGGTCTTTATAGTAGAATATATATATTAATTGACTGTTCCGGGTCAGCGTATGTAAATTTACACTTAAAGGGATGATTACCAGATGAAAATAAAATGCGTCGAATTAAGCCAGTTTGAATCCGATCTGATTCTCGCATTCTCACGACAACCGAAAGCGGCACCTGTCTCGACGGGGTTGTGCCGTGCAATTTATCGTCGTCTGGAAGGCCAGCCGGCTTTTGCCAGAAACAATGTCACAGTTTACAGCAAACAAAGCGGCCCGGTAATCCGCCCGGCTATTGCTGAAAAATAAATACGGATACACAAAGAAAGGACTTATGGCATAAAGGTAAAAAATCTTTATGCCATAAGTCCTTTTTCTATGTCGTGTCCCAGCATCAGCCTTCGTTCATTTCCTGTTCCAGCCTCCGGGCAACGGCCTTTCCCGTTTCCGTTCTGGCAAGGCCGCCATCGGATGTTTCTTTAAGGGCAACGGGCATCATACGGCCGATTTCAGCCATAGCACTGATGACTTCATCAGGCGGAATGACACTGCGGATACCGGCCAGGGCCATTTCAGCTGCACCGACAGCCATTACAGCCAGGCAGGCATTCCGCTTAACACAGGGCACTTCTACCAGACCGGCTACGGGATCACAGGCCAGCCCCAGTGTGTTTTTCATGCACAGTGCCATAGCCTGCAGGATTGCATCATCAGAACCACCCGCCAGTTGGGCAGCCGCCGCGGCAGCCATGGCAGCAGCTGTCCCGCATTCGGCCTGACAACCGCCGACAGCTCCGGCAACTGACGCATTGCGGGATACGACAGCCCCAATTCCTGCGGCCGTAAAAAGAGCTTCTACATTTTCATCCGGACTCGTTCCCAGTTCTTCACTGACTGCCATAAGAACAGCTGGAACGATACCACAAGAACCTGCCGTCGGGCAAGCGACGATTTTGAACATCTTGGCATTGGCTTCACTGACAGCCAGCGCATACATCTCTGCCTTGCGTGGCAGGCTCCCCAGCAGCCGGCCACTGCTATGGGACAGTTTATTTGCATCTCCCCCGACGAGTCCGCTTACAGAAGTTCCCGTATCGGTAAGACCGGCCTCTATGGATTCACGAAATACCTCCAGCCGGGAAACCATGCGCTGCCGCACCACCTTTTCCGTCTGTTCAGAGGTTTCCATTTCGTGGCGGATAACGACGTCCGCTATCCGTATATCATGCTGGGCTGCCCTGTGAGAAAGTTCTTCCAGCGTTTTATATTCGTATTCGTACATCTCTCCTGTACCTCCTATAACGGTGCCAGCGTAATGACGCTCTCGATAGCTGAAATATTGCCGATCAGGCTGACCATTTCTGCCGGTACCGGACTGTCTGTGCAGACAATCATGACCGCATTGGCGTGTTTGCCGCTGCGGAACACCTTCATCGTCGAAACATTGATATGCCCGATTGCCATAATCGTCGTCGCTTGGGCGATGATTCCCGGCTGATCACGATGCAGCGTAATCAGGGTATGTTCTTCCCCATTGAGAGAGACCTCAAATCCATTGATTTCGCGGATTTCAATCTTACCACCACCCAGGGAAACGCCCAATATTTCTGCCTGATTGCCATTTTTGCCTGTCATGGCAATGCGGACTGTATTCGGATGATCTACTTCTTCATCAGATCGCCGCAGGGTAATTTCCAGCCCTTTTTCGGCCGCTATGGAAAAGGAGTCCCGGAGCCGGGTATCATCCGCTGAAAAACCCAGGAGGCCGGCGACCAGCGCCTTATCTGTCCCATGGCCTTTATAAGTCTTGGCAAACGACCCATATACGGTAATCATGGCCTTTACCGGTTCGTCCTTTAATATATTCCTCGCCATGAGACCGATACGCGCAGCACCGGCCGTATGCGAGCTGGAAGGGCCAATCATGACAGGCCCTACAATATCAAATACACTCATGATATACTCCTATTCTACACGAATCGCCGTTTCCAGGCGGAAACTATACATATAGGCCTCCCGTACGGGACGGCCACTGATCTTTTCTACAGCCTGCCTGTAGAGAGAAATCTGTACGCCATACCGTTTGATAAAGGCGTCCGCATCATCGAGACGGTCTGTCTTATAATCAATCAATACCCATCCATCACCCTCCCGGAATAAACAGTCGATAACGCCCTGCACCAGTATTTCCTCTCCCGGTTCTGCGTCCGGCAGGAGACCGCCGGCAGGAAGGAGGATGCTGAACGGATATTCCCGGAGTATGCGGTCTGACGACGCCATGCGCCGGCTGAGCGGCGAATGACAAAACGCAAGGATTGGCGGCAGATAGGCCATTGATACTTCTTCTGCTGTAAATAATTCCTGAGCCTGCCAGGACCGGAGCTGTGCATCTATATCGTTCCGGTTCATGTCAGCCCTGATATCCAGATACTGCATGATTTTATGAACAATCGTACCACGGCGGGCGCCCGTTTCTTCCTCTTCCCTTCCATCCATCCATGCCGGCAGCCGGCCAAACACGTCTTCCTCACGGTCTGCCCCGGCCCCCGTCGCTGCCAGTTCCCGTTCTTCTTCCCATTCATCCTGGTGTTGGAGCTGATACTGTCTTTTGATTTCAGAGACAGAATACTTGGCTGCTGTCCCCGTCGCTTTAGGCCACGGATAGTGCCAGGATAAGGTTTGCTCCATCCAGCCGGGAATCAGGGCTCCTACCGGTTCACCGCGGCGCACCTGCTGCAACGGTGAATCAAGGGATATATCCGGTGCCACTTCTTCCAAAGTCGGAATCTGGTGATATAAAGCCAGGCGCCAAAGGCCGTGCATTTCGTCACTTTCCAGTCCCGCCATAACCTTTTCATTGGTCTGTTTCCACTGATCCGCCCCTGCAAAAAGAGGCATGAGCCAATCGAGATATGACTTTCCTTCCGATGGACTACCTTCTTTTTGCCAGCGTTTCCAGGCTTTTCCCATATCTTTGACAGTACCTGTCAGGATCAGTTTATCCCGTGCCCGGGTCATCGCAACGTAGAGTACGCGCTGTTCTTCTGCCCGTCCTTCCCAGGCTAGTTGTTCCCTTAGACCGCTCCAAATGAAGTCAGGATAAGAAATCCGCCATTCCGTATCAAATTGCCGCAGGCCGATCCCTAAAGATTTATGGAGCAGTATGTCCTTGGAAAGGTCTGTTTCATTGAACTGTTTCCCCATATCGGCTACGACGACAACAGGAAATTCCAATCCTTTACTTTTGTGGATGGAAATGATGCGTACAACATCTTCCCCTTCTCCCAGTACTTTGGCCGGAGCCAGATCGAGCTCGTCTTCCTGCATCTTGTCGATGAGCTGCAGATAGCGGAATAATCCGCGATATCCCGCTTCTTCATATTGCCGGGCCCGTTCATACAGAGCCCGGAGATTAGCCTGCCGGACAGCACCGCCGGGCATACCTCCGACAAAATGGATATACCCCGTGTCCTCATACAGCCGCTGCAATAATTCGGCAACACTGGCGCGCCGGCTAAACGTCCGCCACTGTTCCAGATGCCGCATAAAATCCCGTAATGGAGCGGCATCCTCATCGGATAACGTTTGTACATATGCAGGCAGTTTCTGCCACAATGTTCCGTCTCCTGTCAGATGAAGGCAGGCCAGGGCCGACTCATCCATTTTGACCAGCGGTGACCGGAGGACGGCCGCCATGGGAAGATCCTGTTCCGGGTTATCGATGCATCGCAGCAAAGCCAGCATGACCTGTACTTCTATAGCGGCAAAATACCCGCCGCTTTCATCGGCATATACGGGGATGCCCGCTTCCTGAAAAATCCGGGCCATGACTTGTGCTTTATTTTTCAGTGAACGGAGCAGCACAACCATATGGCGCCAGGAAACGGGCTCCATGGAACTATCTTTACGTTGGATACACTGACCGGAATGTTTCATGTCTATCAGGCATCGGGCCACCATCTGGCACTCTTTTTCAAATGCCGTACGTTCGTCCTCCCCGTCTCCGGCCAGCTCATCAGAAACCAATTCTGATGGCTGGTCATCCTCTGCACCGGTATCATCACTTCCTCCTGTATCGAGTAACCGGACTTCTACCGTACCGCCCAGCCAGGAATCGTCGATGCATTCCTTACGACCGGCGTACAGCCGTTCCCGTTCACCATAAGGCATACCGGCTGTCTCTGTCGTCATAATGCGGCTGAATACGTCGTTGATGGCTTCCAGGATATGCCTGTCGCTACGGAAATTACGGGCCAGGTCAATGCAGCGCTGCTCCGCCCGGTCATCCCGGCTGTACGCCCGGTATTTTTCCAGAAATAATGTAGGATCTGCCAGGCGGAACCGGTATATACTCTGTTTGATATCCCCAACCATAAAACGGTTATCCGGGCAGGCTATCAGCCGTGCTATCATTTCCTGGACGCCGTTTGTATCCTGGTATTCATCCATGAGGATTTCTTTAAACGTGTGGCGCAATTCCTCTGCCGCATCAGACCGGATAATATGTTCCGGCGTTGAAACCGGGTCCAGGAGTATCTGCAGGCAAAAATGTTCCAGGTCATTGAAATCGACCCAGCTTTTTTCCTTCTTTGCCTGTCCGTAAGCTTCGGCAAAATCTTTTGTCAGCTGCACCAGCCCTGTAATATACGGCTCCATGCTGCGCAATCCATCCAGCCAGTCTCTGCCCGATGGCACAAACCACATATCCCGCATGGCCGTAAACTGCTTCTTGCATGACGTGCGTACCTTTTTGCATTGTTCCCAAAATTCTTTATCGTCTTCGTCCAGCTTACGCAGACTGGCAAGGCGGTCATAATTGACAGCCCGTACAGCCTGCCGCAGTTCTTCCCACGAAGTCTTATCCTGAATCGACTGCAACATAACATATTCATTTTGTATTTGCTGATATCCTTTTTCCAGTGCCGGCCGGGCCTCCAGTCCGGGTAAAATCTGCCGTAACCGTTCCAGGATGCTGCTGATCTGACTATGGGCCCTTTTTTTGATGGGCTGGCACCAGGGAAGATCATCCAGTCTGGCATCATCGGCCACGGCATAATCGGCCACAGCCTTGTCCAGCCAGGCATCCGGCCAGGGCAGGCTGCGGGAAAAGTGATATATACGGATGATTTCTTCCATCAGGATGTCATCGCCGTGTTCATCGCCAAACATTTCCGCCAGTGGATAGAGGATTTGAGCCTTATCCGGATCTTCATAATAAGACAAAAAGACATCCTCCAATACCTGATGCTGCAGCAGGATTAATTCTTCCGTTCCGGCAATGGTAAATCGGGGATCGATATCGATTTTATAAAAATATCTCCGGATAACGGCCTGACAAAAAGAATGAAGAGTAGAAATATGGGCAGAAGGCATGAGTGCCAGCTGCCGTTCCGCCCTTTCTGAATCTTCTTCAGTCAGCTTACTGGCCAGTGCCGCTGCAATCCGTTCCCTCATTTCGGCAGCAGCTGCTTTGGTAAACGTGACGACCAGCATTTCCGTTATGTCCACCGGGGCTATCTGATCCAGAAGACGGCGTATGATACGTTCTACAAGGACAGCCGTCTTGCCGCTCCCGGCAGCTGCCGACAATAAAAGTGTCTGTCCCCGGCTGTCGATTGCTTCCTGCTGTTCATGAGTCCATGCCATGCGTATCGTCTCCTTCCTGGCTGATGCGGACAATAATATCACTTTTTTTCAATTTCCCGGCCGCATCATAGGCGTTGTCCTGCGTATGAGGATCAAAGGCGCAGAACGGATGATACGGACAATACTGGCAATGGCTCTGCGTTCCAAAGAGGACCGGATGGATGGAAATATCGCCGCTTCCCATCTGTTCAGCAATGGCATGAATCCTGTTTTCAGCCACTTTCAGCACTTTCTGCCACCAGGAATAGGGAAATACATTATATCCGGCTGTACTCAGATTGCCGTTCTTATTGAGCCGCACATTAAGAAATGACGAAGATGCGTCCATAGCCGTATCCATATACCGGATAACGTCAGGACTGTCCAGATAAAAGCCCTTCAATTTGTTTTCTTTATTGTATAGCCGGATTTTTTCCTCCTGGCTGAGCAAATGATTTTCTGAAAGTTTCCGGCTTCGCACATAGCAATACAGTACAGCTGCCGGGGCGGCCTGAGGTCCTATGTTTTTCAAGGCGATATCCATATACGTCAGGAGCTGTAATTCCAGTCCCATGTAAATTTTCTGCAAATCCAGTACGGTGCTGCCCGATTTATAATCGATGACAACGACAAAATCCGTATCGTCTGCATGAAGTGTGTCAATGCGGTCAATCTGCCCGGTCACGATGACCTCCAGCCCATTGTCCAGCGTAAATTGCAAAGCCTTCCAGGCATTTTTCCCCTGTCCAAATCCCTTTTCCACGGCAGTCGTATGAAAATCAGAAGACTTATTGAATTCACACAAACGCCGCACTGTCCGGATGAGAACCTGGATCAGTCTTCCCTGGATTTGAATAAAATACGCATTGGACATGAGAATATCGTTTTGTATCTTCGGCGATAACTCTTCTACAATGGACGTACACAGCGGCCCTATTTCCTCATCCTGCAAATGCTGCCACTGCCGTCCTTCGGTGAGCAGTTTTTCTCCAATACGGCGCAGTGCTTCATGGACGAGCATTCCCAGATCTGGTGCCGAAAAATGCTGCACCGGCCGTTCGGCAAGGCCCAGCCCATATTGCGAAAAATACGCAAACGGGCACTGACGGTAACTTTCAAACCGGGTAACGGAACCGACAATCCTCCCTTCCGGAGCATAGAGGCGGCGTACGGTTTCATAGGGAAGCCTATCCGGCCGGTTATGATAAAACAAGCCCTGCACAGCCCGTACGGTTACCTGTTTCCATCCATGGAGCAACGCCCAGTCATACAAGGACCACCATACGGAATCTATTTTTTTATTTTCTACAGCCGGACGCAGCATAACTGGCAGATATTTCAACGCTGCTGGCATAGAGACGATATACTCCGCAGCCGATGCCGGAGAAGCTTCTCCGCTTTCCTTTCGAAGGCCAGCAATATATCCTTTATCTATCAACTGCTGGATCCACAAAGACGGCGTCAGCTCCTCGCCCTGCTCATCAGCCAGCGCGTAACTGATATATAGCCGTTCTCTGGCCCGGGTGGCCGCCAGATAAAACAGGAATTTTTCCTGCAGGGAACGGAACCGGCTCCCCGGCCCCAACGTCACGCCGGCCTCTGTCAGGCTTTGCCGTTCTACGTCACTTAGAAGTCCCTCATCGCCGCTGTGCTGAGGAAAAATCCCATCATTGATGCCACATAAAAACACAATGCGTCCACTACCGGTATACCCCCGTTCGATTGACGTAATCGTCACATGATCCAGTGTCGGCGGAATAATGCTGAACGTCATCGTCTTCAGGCCGTCTTCCACCATCTGGGAAAATTCTTCCAGACTGACCACATCATCTCCGCACAAGGCCGTCATTTCTTCCATGAATGCCAGCATTTTTTTCCATACCTGCTCATGTTCTTTACTTTCTGTCATACGCTGGACTGCTTCATCTTCTTCCTTCCAACGCCGCAGCGTATCGGGAACATGGATAGACTGGAGAAAAGTAAATAAAAGGGTACACCAGTCACGCAAATTTTTTTCTCCCTGTGCCTTCTGCCAGAAAGGAAGTATATACTGCTGAACACGCTGCCGCACTTCATTGACCTGATGCAGTCGTTCCTGTATTTCCGGATGCTGACTTACATCATCGCTCATATATTTTTGTGGGTAATAGGTCCATTCCCGGCTGCTCAGCCACTGCCGGCTGCTGATACCGCTGGCCAGACAGTAATTTTCCAGGATATCCACTTCATGCCGGTCCAGAGGAAATAAATCCGTTTTGAGAAGGCGGAACACTGTCTCGTGTGACCAGTGGGACCGTAGCAGTGCCAGAAAAGCGGCAACAGCCTCTGCGGCAGGGTGAGATGCCATGGGACGCCGATAATCAGTAAAGCACGGTATACCATAAGACTTGCATATCCGTTCTCCCAGCGCATCATACATATTGCTAGTCCGGGTGAGTATCAGAAAATCCCTGTACCGGTATCCGTATTGCACGAGACGGGCAATGCGTCTGGCAATGGCGTCCATTTCAGCCGCGCGATCAGAACATTCTGAAACAATGAGTTCCTTAACCGGCACGTCCTGTGTATCCGGAACGGACTGAAAGAAATGCCTGGTAAACTGTCGTATTCCCTTGCATGGCGGATTGGGCAGGTTCTCTGTTTCCAAATGGGGAAAAATGCGGAGAAGACTCTGATACACTTCCCAGGGGCGGTGATACAAAGCCGTATGGCGGGACTGCTGTGAAATACGTTCTGCATCCATTGTCAAGGTTATGGTCAGCGAATCAGCCACTTTTTCGGCTGCCAGCAGAATCTGCAACTGCTGCGGCGTGAACCATTGAAATCCATCGACCCAGACCCGTGCTCCCTGAATAAACGTATAGTTTGGCAGTTCCCTTGCCAGCAGTGTCATCGTATCATCGGCATTTCCAAAATGTTCTCCCAGAAATTCCAAGTATTTTTCATACAATGAAGCGATGTCTTCCAATTTATGTGACAGTGTCAGCTGATTCATCAGCCCTGCCGCATTCCGCAGCATATCCGGTGTAATACGGAAGGAGCGGCATTCCATGAGGAACTGGCCCATAGTCGTCACAAAATTAGGTTGCGAGGCGGCAGTCTGAAGGACAGTCAATACATTGCCGTGCTGCCTTAGAAGACGCTGTAGTACGATATTGCGGCTCAATTCAGATAACGACGCATGTTCTTTGTTCCGTTCCTGAAAGACCTGGAATGCCAGCCGGGAAAATCCAAAAATCTGGGTTCCCATAAATCCATGACCCGGCATGGTGGATGCAAACCGTCTTTCCATACTGTACGTAGCCTGGTCAGGTACGAGCAAAACAGCCTTTCCGCCATCTTTCGACCAATTCCTGATTTCTTCCAGGCATCGGGCAGTCTTTCCGCTGCCGGCCCTGCCAAATATGACGGTTACTGCCACAGCTCTCTCTCCTCTCCTGTGTTCACTGCAAATATACATATAAAATATTCTATCACACTCTGCATGTGAATCCTAGTAGAGAAAAAGAAAAGGCCCGCTGCTACCATTCAGATAACAGCGGGATTTTTCAAATTGCGGCACAAGCAGTTTTGACAAAGGACAACCGGGAAGGACGGCTGCGCTGCAGCCATTTGAGGTCATATGGTTCAAATACGACCTTACGGTACGCGTCTACATCCATGAGCGTTCCATCCCAGTCAGAATGGATATCTCCATTCTGCTTAATCAGGATATCGTACAATATATCATAGGTAATTCCTGTCTTAGGATCTGTTTCCACAATCGTACTATACGGCAGCGTCTTATGATAGGTCAGTTCCATTCCCTTATAATCAAAATGGAATCCACAACGCATGCGGCACCCATCCAGGCCCGTATAAGTGGCAATCTGTTTCAAATCATGGAGAATGCGGTCACCTTGTTCATCATACAGATTATCGGGAGTCGTCGCCGTGTAATCGAAACGGAACTGCACAGAAGCGCCGGGAATTTTGTAGAACCGTTCCAGATACGGTACCAGTTCCTGGGCTGGATAGTTTTTGTAAAGCACGCAATTAATGCGGAAGGGAACCGCCAGCCGACTCAGCAGAGAATCATTGGATTCTACGACATAATGCTGCATATGCCGGGATACATTGATACATGTAATCTTGTCTTTATTGCGTTTCGTAAAATTGACAATGTCATCTTCCGTCTGGAATTCAAAAACGGGCAATGTCGTGTTGATATACACCTTGTGAGTTGTGGGAATCTTATCGAGCATCATCTGAAGAGAGTCCAGATTGGCAAACGGTTCCCCACCAGTAAACACATAATCACAATAGGGCGTAATCTGATTCATCATTTCAATGCTATGACATATCTTTTCTGCCGAAAAACCTTCTGGATGGGAATATTCTTCTTTATTGATGCAGAAGGGACAATGATTGCGGCAGTTGTACGGAACAAAAATAGTAATAGTCGCTCCGCCTTCACGCGTTTTGTATGGATGTCTTGTCTTAACTGTGCTTGCAGTAGTATTCACCTGCGTCTGTATCATGTTCTTATTCGCCTCAAATTCATTTTACCCAGCCGGGAGCGCCAAATAAACGGGCATTCCAATTTACACTGTTCAGTGATATCCAACAAGCATGGGCACTTATTACTATCATAACACAAATGTCAATATCGTCAAATAATTAACTAGACACATATTATGTTATTTTTGAATTATTTTAGCGACTTTCAATTCTTCTGTTTCGCTGTTTCGTGGATTTTATAGAGATTCTGGGCCAGGCTGGTGACGAGGCCGCCACATTCCAATTTGTGAGACCAGCTGCGCGGCACAGCATCAGCCCCGTACATAGCACCTGCCATATTGCCGCAGACTGATCCGCACGAGTCGCTGTCTCCATCCTGATTACAAGCCATAATGACGGCATCTTTCAACGTCCCTGTTTTTAACAGGCAATAAATGGCCAGAGCATACGTTTCTTCAGCAACCCAGCCTTTGCCGATCCGTTTCATAGCCCGCCAGGCTTCCCTATCGGTCACTGCTTCATCGATGGCCCGGATAACTGCTCGCTTTACACCTTCATAATGCTCATGTTTTTGTAATATCCGCATGACTTCTGGCAGTGTATCGGCTAATTCCTTTCCCTGGCTGAGGAGAGAAACGGACGCGCTGAGCATTCCTGCTGCCAGATATCCCGTAGGATTCCCATGAGTCAGACGCCCTGACTGACAACCTACGTCAAAAGCCTTTTCCGGATCACCTGCATAAAACAATCCCACAGGAGCGGCACGCATTATGGAACCACAGCCTTTACTGTCATTATCGGCATAGAGGCTGTCTGTCCGGCCACTTCCCGCCAGAGCGGACAGGCAGGTTTTCCCCGGTGCCCGCCGGGCATATAAATCTTCTTCCCCCATCATATCGTAATCCCATTCTTTTTCATGGGCCTGCCTTGTCATCCAGGCAGACTGATCCGGTTGAATGACTTGCTTTGTCTGTGTATAATACCAACGCATGTACGAACGGTACAGACCTTCTTCTGGCGCCAATTCATCATGAGCAGCCCAAAGTAGTCCGTCGGCAGTGAAAAGAGACATTTGTGTATCATCCGAGATGATGCCTTTTCTCCCATTGGCATCCAGCCGCAGTATCGTCCGCAATCCATAAGGCCCGAATTTTTTCCGGATAGTATACCAATCGTCAAATTCGATGATATATCCTAATGCATCGCCTGCTGCACCACCAAGCATACATCCCAGGAATCGGTCACATGTATCCATTTTCACACCTCCAACACGTATATTCGATTCGCTATCAATCCCATAGTTGTAAAATAATTATAAAATGGGTTTACAATTTATTGATATTATTATATTATATAAGATTATACTTTTATTATAACAGATTAATCATCCATTGTGCAATAAAAAAAGCACCTGCAACGATTGTCGCAGATGCTTTTTTATTTTTCCCATAGGTAATACAGGGGTTATCAGCCTTCGATTTCGGAAACAACGCCGGCGCCTACTGTACGGCCGCCTTCGCGGATAGCGAAACGCAGGCCTGCTTCAATAGCGATCGGAGTGATCAGTTCAACGTCCATTTTGACGTTATCGCCAGGCATGCACATTTCCGTGCCTTCCGGCAGCTGGATTACGCCCGTTACGTCCGTTGTACGGAAGTAGAACTGCGGACGATAGCCGTTGAAGAACGGTGTATGACGGCCGCCTTCTTCTTTCGTCAGGACATATACCTGTGCTTTGAATTTCGTGTGCGGATGAATCGTGCCCGGTTTTGCAAGTACCTGGCCGCGTTCTACTTCTTTGCGGTCGATACCACGGAGCAGTGCACCGATGTTATCGCCTGCTTCTGCCAGATCCAGGATCTTACGGAACATTTCTACGCCCGTTACAACCGTATCTTTCGGCTGATCTGCCAGACCTACGATTTCTACGGGGTCGCCTACTTTGATCGTACCACGTTCAACACGGCCTGTTGCAACAGTGCCACGGCCTGTGATGGTGAATACGTCTTCGACCGGCATCAGGAACGGTTTGTCTGTCGGACGGTCCGGAGTCGGGATGTATTCATCAACGGCTTTCATGAGGTCTTTGATGGACTGTACAGCTTCGGGATTGCCTTCCAGTGCCTTCAGAGCAGAACCGACTACGATAGGTACATCGTCACCAGGGAAGTCATAGGAAGTGAGGAGATCGCGGACTTCCATTTCAACGAGTTCGATCAGTTCCGGATCGTCAACCTGGTCAGCTTTGTTGAGGTATACAACGATAGCCGGTACACCAACCTGGCGGGCCAGGAGGATGTGTTCACGAGTCTGGGGCATCGGGCCGTCAGCAGCGGATACGACGAGGATAGCGCCGTCCATCTGGGCAGCACCGGTGATCATGTTCTTGACATAGTCAGCATGCCCCGGGCAGTCAACGTGTGCATAGTGACGGGTCGGAGTTTCATATTCAACGTGTGCCGTGTTGATCGTAATACCACGTTCACGTTCTTCCGGAGCCTTATCAATATCAGCATATGCTTCAAACTGAGCTTTGCAGCCTTCCGTTTCGGAAAGGACCTTTGTAATAGCAGCCGTTAATGTTGTTTTGCCGTGGTCAACGTGACCGATGGTACCAATGTTAACATGCGGTTTGGTTCTTTCATAATGTTCTTTAGCCATAATACAGCTTTCCTCCTTTTAGGACAAAAATAACCTGACTATAATAAGTATACTACAAACAATCACAAATTCCTGCAAAATTTCGTATTTTTCATAAAATTTATAATTGTATATAGAAATAACCCCGTTATACGGGGTTATCGATTATGGTGGCGGCTCGGAGATTCGAACTCTGGACACTGCGGGTATGAACCGCATGCTCTAGCCAACTGAGCTAAGCCGCCATGTGGAGCTATTGACCGGGATTGAACCGGTGACCTTATCCTTACCAAGGATACGCTCTACCGACTGAGCTACAACAGCATAAACCGTTGACGCTAAAAATACCGTTCAACGCTAATTTTAAAATTTGGTAGCGGGGGCAGGACTTGAACCTACGACCTTCGGGTTATGAGCCCGACGAGCTACCAACTGCTCCACCCCGCGATAAAAATGGTGGTGGGAGATGGATTCGAACCATCGAAGGCGAACGCCGGCAGATTTACAGTCTGCTCCCTTTAGCCACTCGGGAATCCCACCATTCGTTTGGAGCCGACGATAGGACTTGAACCTACAACCTACTGATTACAAGTCAGTTGCTCTACCAATTGAGCTACGTCGGCTTGTTCAACAGAACGTAATTGATTATACAAGAGAATGTTCATCCTGTCAAGTACTTTTTTCAATCATTTCAAACCACTCATTAGCAGTTCTTAGTTCTGACGACTTGATAAGTATATCATGATATCCAATAAAATGCAAGAAATATTTTAATTAATTTATAAAAAAACTACCTGATAATACACAAGGAAACTCCCCGACACGCTTATCCTACGCAAGAAAAAAACAGCTCTCTGCATGGCATACTGCCTGCAAAGAGCTGTCTATAGTATCTTGCTTATTCTTGATCGTAATCCTGCAAAGCGGCTACATGATGATATCCCTGTCCTTTGCCTTTATTGGCAAAGACGCGCAGGACTTCGCGGGCCGTATCGAGCGAAGTCAGGCAGGGAATTGCCAGTTCGACCGCCATACGGCGCAGATTAAATCCGTCCCGTTCCGGATGTTTGCCAAAGGTCAGCGTATTGACGACTAAATCAATTTTGCCATTGCGGATCAGCGTAGCAATATTGGTACCGCCTTCATGGATCTTCCGGACCACATCGACGGGGAATCCCTGTTCATTGAAATATTTGCCCGTACCGGCAGTGGCTATGATGTGATAGCCCAATTCCTGGAAGCCGCGGGCCAGCTGCAGTGCTTCTGCCTTATCTCGGTCAGCTACCGTAACCAGAATGGTACCACCAGCAGGAATTTTCATCTTAGCGCCATTTACAGCCTTGTATAGTGCTTCAGAATAGGTCTTTCCTATACCCATGACTTCCCCAGTCGACTTCATTTCCGGTCCGAGAGCAATTTCTGCCAGGCCGATCTTACTGAAAGAGAACACAGGAGCTTTAGCCGCAACATGTGGTTTTGCCGGCATGAGTCCACCTTCATATCCCATTTCCTTCAACGTTTCGCCCAGGGCTATGCGGGTGGCCAGTTCGACCATAGGCACATGCGTTACTTTACTCAGGAATGGTACAGTACGGCTGGAGCGGGGATTGACTTCAATGATATACAACTTGCCCTTCGATACGACAAACTGGATATTGACGGCACCTTTTACCTGTAGTTCCAGGGTAATGCGCGTTGTATAATCGACGATCTGGTCAATCATGGCCTT
Organism: Caecibacter massiliensis; assembly: GCA_900095875.1. Classification (GTDB taxonomy): domain Bacteria; phylum Bacillota; class Negativicutes; order Veillonellales; family Megasphaeraceae; genus Megasphaera; species Megasphaera hexanoica. Next base: position 729,432 of record LT608311.1, read on the forward strand.
ATCCAGATGCTGTGGCGGATATACGGCAATAGAGTCGCCGGAATGGACGCCAGCCCGTTCCACCTGTTCCATGATGCCTGGAATGAAGACATCTTTGCCATCAGAAATCGCATCTACTTCTACTTCCCGGCCGACCATATATTCATCAATCAGGATAGGATGATCCGGAGAGGCGATGACGGCTTCCCTCAGATAACGTTCCAATTCCTTTTCTGTATAGACGATTTCCATAGCCCGGCCTCCCAAGACATACGATGGGCGGACGATGAGAGGAAATTCCAATTCTTTTGATACCTGCATCGCTTCCGTGTCACTCGTCGCGATCCGGCCGTCCGGGCGGGGTATGTTGAGCTTGGCCAGAAGTTCATCGAACCGTTCTCTGTCTTCTGCCCGGTCCATGCCATCGACAGAGGTTCCAAGGACGGTTACGCCCCGTTTAGCCAGTGGAGCTGCCAGATTAATCGCCGTCTGACCACCAAACTGGCAGATGACGCCGACAGGCTTTTCTTTTTCGACGACAGCCATGACATCTTCTACGGTAAGCGGTTCAAAATACAGGCTGTCCGACGTATCGAAATCGGTACTGACTGTTTCCGGATTGTTGTTGATAATGATACTGTTCATCCCGGCTTTGCGCAGGGCCCAGGCTGAATGGACAGAGCAATAATCGAATTCAATCCCCTGTCCGATACGGATAGGGCCCGACCCGAGAACAATGACGCTCTTATCTCCCAGCGGTTTGACTTCATCTTCCGTTGCGTAACAAGAATAATAATACGGTGTTGCAGCTTCAAATTCAGCGGCACACGTATCTACCATCTTGAATGTCGGACGGATATCCAGTTTTTCCCGGAACGCACGGACCTGTTCTTCCGTTTTGCTGGTAAGCTGGGCAATGACCGCATCCGGCATGCTATAGCGTTTAGCCAGGCGGATATTATCTTCCGTCAGATTATTGCGGCGTAGGTTATCTTCCAGATCGACGATATTTTTGATTTTTTTCAGGAACCACATATCGTATCCGGTAATATAATGGATTTTATCAAAGCCGATTCCCAGACGCAGTGCCTGAGCGACGACAAAGATACGTTCATCATCCTGGTTTTTCAACAATTCTGCAATATCGATGAGTGATTTGGATTCCAGTTTCTTCAGGCTCAGATAATTAACGCCGATTTCCAGGGAACGGACAGCCTTGAGCAGTGCTCCTTCAAAGCAGCGGTCCAGCGCCATGACTTCCCCTGTAGCTTTCATCTGCGTTCCCAGCGTGCGGTCAGCCAGAGCAAATTTTTCAAATGGCCAGCGTGGGAATTTGACGACACAGTAATCCAGCGTCGGTTCGAAGCAGGCCGTCGTCTTTCCCGTAACGGCGTTGGTTATCTGGTCCAGAGTCAGTCCTGTAGCCACTTTTGCCGCAACTTTGGCAATGGGATACCCCGTCGCTTTGGAAGCCAGTGCCGATGAACGGCTGACACGGGGATTGACTTCGATGACATAGTACTGGTTGCTGTTGGGATCCAGAGCATACTGTACATTGCAGCCACCTTCGATCTTAAGGCGGCGGATAATGGCCAGAGAAGCCGTACGCAGCATCTGATACTGCAGATCATTCAGGGTCTGGCTCGGAGCCACGACGATAGAATCGCCAGTGTGGATGCCGACCGGATCAATATTTTCCATATTGCAGACGATGATGCAGTTATCTGCTTTATCGCGCATAACTTCGTATTCGATTTCTTTCCACCCGGCTACGGACCGTTCGACGAGAATCTGGTTGATAGGGCTGAGTTTAATCCCCCGCGTCGCTATCATAAACAACTCATCATCATTGTAGGCAATACCGCCGCCAGTTCCTCCCAGTGTGAAAGCAGGCCGTACAATGATCGGATAGCCGATTTTTTCAGCAAACGCCATAGCCGACGGAACGTCTTCAAAAATATCACTTTCCGGTACGGGCTGGTTGATATCTTTCATGGCCTTTTTGAAGAGTTCGCGGTCTTCCGCTTCTTCAATAGCCGAAAGGCGCGTGCCCAGGAGCTGCACATGGTATTTTTCCAGTACGCCGGCATTAGCCAGTTCGACTGCCATATTCAGTCCGACCTGGCCGCCTAAAGTCGCCAGAAGTCCATCAGGACGTTCCTTTTCGATGACTTCTGTCACATAATCCAGGGAAATAGGTTCTACATAGACCCGGTCGGCAATGTCTTCATCGGTCATAATCGTCGCCGGGTTGCTATTGATCAGGACGACTTCCAGTCCTTCTTCTTTCAGGGCCCGGCAGGCCTGGGTACCGGCATAGTCAAATTCAGCAGCCTGACCGATAATAATCGGGCCAGAGCCGATAACGAGTACTTTCTTCAATCCTTCGATCATTTATTTCCCCTCCATCAGTTTGACAAATTGTTCAAAAAGATACAGATTGTCTGTCGGTCCCGGTGATGCTTCCGGATGATACTGAACGCAGAAGAAATTATATTTAGGATAGGCAAATCCTTCGAGCGTCTTATCGTGGAGATTGATATGCGTTACGATAGCATCGTCTGGCAATGTGTTTTCATCGATGACATACCCGTGATTCTGGGACGTAATGTAGACCCGGCCGGTACGGACATCCTTGACGGGATGATTAGCACCGCGGTGACCGAACGTCAGCTTGCGGCTTTTAGCTCCGACGGAAAGCCCCAGAAGCTGATGTCCCAGGCAGATGCCGAACATCGGCTTTTTGCCTATCAGTTTTTTGACTTCTTCAATAATTTCCGGCAGGTCCTGCGGGTCGCCCGGACCATTGGAAAGGAAAATACCATCAGGCTGGACGGCCAGCACGTCTTCGGCTTTCGTATATGCCGGGAAAACCGTAAGCCGGCAGTCATTGCGGATCAGGTCTTTCAGGATATTCGCTTTGGCACCAAAATCCATGACAGCGACGTGATAACGGCCCTGTCCCACCTGCCGCACACTGCCTGGCGTCACTTTCCTTACCAGCATCTTTTCCAGAGGCTGTGCCATGAGGTCTTTAATATCTTCTTCTGCCATCGTTTCCGGTACGATGACACCTTTCATTACCCCCTGGCTGCGGATAGCCCGTGTGATGGCACGCGTATCGACGCCATACAAGCAGGGAATGTGATGCGTCATGATAAATGTAGAAAGATTACCTTCATTCTGCCAGTTGCTGGGCATATCGCACAATTCACTGACAATGAAGCCTGCCGCATAGGGACGATCTGCCTGTTCGATTTCATGGAATAGACCATAATTGCCGATAAGCGGATATGTCATGGTAATAATCTGGCCAGCATAGGAAGGATCCGTAAAGGTTTCCTGATAACCGGTCATGCCCGTATTGAAAACGACTTCCCCTACGGCCGGCGTATCCATCAGCATCTGTCCATAAAATTTCTGTCCATTTGCTAAAATGAGGCATCCTTTCATTTTAAGACCACCCCGTCCTTCATAACGAATTCACCATCTACAACAGTAGCCACGGCTTTACCTGTAAAAATCATTTCATCAAAAGGTGACGATTTGCCTTTAGAATAGAACGAAGAGGCATCGACCGTCCATTCTTTGTCGAGGTCAATAATAGTAAGGTCTGCGTCTTTTCCTTCAACAATGACGCCCGCATCGAGGCCCAGCAATCCGGCCGGTGCGGTAGACATGGCGCGGACAATCGTCATGAGATCAACCGTTCCTGTATGATACAAATGAGTCAGGACAGCACCTACACTCGTTTCCAGTCCGACAAAACCACTCGGGGCCAGGCTGAATTCCTGATCTTTTTCGTCCCACGTATGCGGGGCATGGTCGGTCACGATGGCATCAATCGTGCCATCTTTCAATCCTTCTACGACAGCAGCCCGGTGTTCTTCCGAACGCAGTGGCGGATTGACTTTGAACCGCGGATCATACGTACGCAGTGCTTCATCGGTCAGAATCATATGCTGTGGTGTCGCTTCGGCTGTAATCTTAAGTCCCTTAGCTTTGGCACGGCGTACCATGTCGACGGCATGTTTTGTACTGATATGAGCAATATGGACAGGCGTATCTGTAATTTCCGAAAGAATGATGTCACGGGCAACGGCGATGTCTTCTGCCGCAGCCGGTCTGCCTTTAAGTCCCAGTTCTGCCGAAACGATGCCTTCATGCATCTGGCCGCCGGATACGAGAGATGTTTCTTCACAATGATCGATGACGATTTTGTGGAACATGCTGGCATATTCCATAGCCTTCCGCATGAAATCACTATCTTCCACGAAACGGCCATCATCAGAAAAAGCAACGACACCGGCTTTTGCCATCCCGCCCATAGCAGATAATTCTTTACCTTCCAGTCCTTTGGAAATGGCACCAATGACTTCAACTTTGACGACGCCTTCATGTTCGGCCTTATATTTCATTCCTTCTACCAGAATCGCTTTATCGATGACCGGGTTGGTATTAGGCATGGTAGCGACGCGGGTAATGCCACCGGCGGCTGCAGCCTGGGTACCTGTTACAACCGTTTCCTTGGCACTCTGACCCGGCTGGCGCAAATGGACATGCATATCGATAAATCCTGGAGCTACGACGAGACCGGATGCATCGTATACTTCCGCCCCATCGGCAGGAAGATTTTTACCTATAGTTTTGATTTTACCATTTTCAATGAGAATATCGCATACTTCATCCTGATTTACGGCCGGATTAACCACTCTGCCGCCTTTAACGAGTAATGTCAACGTCATCGCCTCCCATGATAGTCAGATATAAGACAGCCATACGGACTGAAACACCATTTTTTACCTGTTCCTGAATGGAGGATTGTGTCCAGTAGCATGTATCTGTATCAATTTCAATGCCGCGGTTCATTGGACCGGGATGCATAATAAGTACATCTTTTTTTGCGTTCTTCAGCCGTTTCTGGTTGACTCCGAAAAATGTATTATATTCGCCAGGTCCCGGGAAGAAGCCGACACCCTGACGTTCGCGCTGAATCCGCAGTACATTGACGACATCGGCATCCTTCAGGGCTTCATCGAGATCATAATGAACGGTAACACCCATGGCCGCCAGTTCGGGCTGCAACAGCGTACGCGGACCGACAAGGTGTACATCAGCGCCCATCGTCTTGAGGCCATAAATATTGGACCGGGCTACGCGGCCATGGTCGATATCTCCTACAATGACTACTTTCAGTCCGTCAATATGACCTTTGACTTCCTGGATAGTGAACAGGTCCAGAAGAGCCTGTGTCGGATGTTCATGCGTACCATCGCCACCATTGATGATGACCGGAGAAACACATTTGCTGGCATAAAGAGGAGACCCTTCCTGTTTGTGTCTCATGACGATGGCATCCACTCCCATGGCCGTTACTGTCAGAAGAGTATCACGGAAACTTTCTCCTTTCTGGATAGAGCTGCCGCTCGGCGTGAAGTTGATGACATCAGCATCGAGATACTTGGCAGCCATTTCAAAAGAACCCCGTGTACGCGTACTCGGTTCCCAGAACATGTTGACAATAGATTTACCCTGTAACAGGTGTAATTTTTTATTGTCGCTATTGACAACTTCTTTCATTTTTCTGGCAACGCGCAGCACGAGCTCGATTTCTTCTTTGGGTACTCCCTGCAATCCCAACAGGCTTTTGCCCTGTATACTGACCATGGAAATCCTCCTTTGTAAAAAAAGACCTTCGCCGAAAGGCAAAGGTCATATCAAGGCACACGTAACATATGTCCCTTTTTAGCCTCTCTGGACTATATTAAAGGTACGTATAGAAATTAACAGAATCAGCGCAGCCTCACAGGACTGCCGCCTGAATCTTTCTTTATTATTTTATATAGATGTCCTTTTAAAGTCAAGGAAAATTTTTGACAAAAAAATTTTTAATTATACCATTTTGGTACATTGACATACATGTTTTCCGACTCATCCCAGAAATCTTCTTCCTCCATATACTCATCCGCATCGGCTATGGCTTCGGCTATGTGACCGGCTTCTTCTTCCATATCATTGACGCAAGCTTCGGCCAGCCGGAGCTGGGCTTCCATTTCTTCTGTCCGCCCGTCTCTGCGCGCCTGGAAATAATCCCGCATAGCCAGAATCAACGTTCCGGCACTGACTTGTACCTTGTAACTTGTATTTTTTTTCATGTATCCTCCTGAAACAACAGCCGCCAGACGACTGCAAATAATTCATCCATGCTCTTTCTATTGTACCACTTCCGTCAAGTATCTCAGGCCTGTTGGAAGTAAAAATTTCCGGCTGTATTCCTCTCATAAAAATGTTACAATAAAGGAAATACATTACAGGAGGAATTCCATCGTGCCACAACGCCATTACCTGAGGGGTTATCTCTGTGCTGGCGGTGGTGCAGTTATCTGGGGACTGACCGGTACGGCCGGCCAGTATCTGCTCCACCATTACACCATTGATTCGTTCTGGATTTCCAGCGTCCGCCTCATCGGCGCCGGTCTGTTTCTGATGCTCATGGCCGCTCCTCATTATAGAGCGATGAAAGACATGCTGAAGATACGCCGCAATGTCATTCTGCTTCTCTGTTATTCTATCTTTGGCCTGCTCATGAGTCAGACGGCATTTTATACGACCATCCAATATGCCAATGCCGGTACGGCCGCCGTCCTGCAGACGTTATGTGTCGTGATGATGGCTGTCATCGTCTGTTTCCGCGGCCACCGCCTGCCTACACGGGCCGAAACACTATCCGTCTTTCTGGCTCTGGCCGGCGTCTTCCTCATCGCTACCAACGGAGACCCATCTACGATGGTATTGTCTTCCAAGGCCCTTATGTGGGGACTGATTACAGCCGTCGCCAGTGTCTGTTATTCATTTCTGGCACAGGATCTGGTCTGGCACTGGGGCAGTATTACCGTCAACGCCCTGGGCATGTTCATCGGCGGAGTCGTTTTCTGCTGTTTCCTGCAACCCTGGACCATTCCCACTGACCTCGATATGACAGGGTATCTGCTTCTGGCCGCCGTCGTACTCATCGGTACGGTCCTGACATACAATCTCTTTTTGCGCGGCGTCGGTGACATCGGTCCTGTCAAAGCCACCCTGCTGGGAACACTGGAACCGGTAACCTCCTCTATTGCATCGGCTGTTTTTCTCGGTACCGTTTTCTATCTTCCCGAACTCATCGGATTCGCCTGCATCCTGGCTACCGTATTTCTTGTCACACTTCAGCGCAGGCAGCCTGCATAAAAAAACTGGCTTTCCTCTAAACGGAAAAGCCAGTTTTTTATAATATTATTTACCATGTAAAAGCATCATCACCGACACCGAGAGGAACTTCCGGGAATCCCGACGGCACAGGCTGGACCAGCATAAAAATCAATACAGTAAGTACAGTCAGTCCCAGAGCCAGGTAGGAAAAATGGGAACGCGTACTGTGTTCGTAGAGTCCGAAAAGGCGGATGCCAATGGCCGCTCCAATAGAAGTAAACAGCGACCCCAGAGAAAAGTACTGATACAGGAAATAGGATACAATCAGTCCGATGACCATAGCCGTATTGAGTACGATGGGATAGCACCGCGATAAGGCAGACGGTGTATTTCGCCGCATGGCCGCAAACCAGTCCGACGCATCGATGCCTGTAAGCCCCGTAACGAACGCACTTCCATAAAGAAGCTTATCCCATATGTCCGTAAGCTGATTGCGGTTGCCACTGCGCCACATAAGGAACGCATAGGCCAGTATCATGATGCCGGCAAAAATATAATAGTATTCAGCAGGCAGGAACTGTACCAATGCTACGCCTGCCACGACACAGACTGATCCGATGGCACATAATGTGACAAGCTGCTGCCGGGCGGGGCGCACTTTTTTATCCATGGCAAAATATACTTTTGCAAAGATTTCCAATAAAAAGACGGCGACAAAAAATACAATACCAAAAAAGGCATTCAGAGCCGTCAGCGCTATCATGACCAGAATAGGAATTGCCAGTTTAAAACCGGGGAAGAAATAAAATTCCTTTAACTTCATCAGATGCTGCTGAGAATAAATCGTGAAATACGTAAACACATTGAAAAGCAGCATGGCGACCACTGCTTCAACCGGCTTTGCCCCCATGTACAACAGCGTCATGAGCGTACACATGCTCATATTGACACCGGTAAAACGGGCAAAGACAGCTGCTACCAAGCCTGCATTAAAGAAAGGCAAAATAGCCCATAACATATCCATAGTAACAATCTCTCCTACAAGTTATTTCAGATGGTGGCTGCCCCGTTCTGTCATGGGAATTCCCTGTTTGCAAAGCGGGCATTCTTCCGGTTTGTATGTTGGAACCGTCAGATGAAGGAGAGCCTGCACCTTATCTTTAGGTACGCCGAATTCGGCTTTGCCGCCGCTGCGGTCAACGAGAAGGCCGACTCCGACAATGACGCCACCAGCTTTTTTGACTACATCGACTACTTCCTGAACGCTTCCGCCAGTAGTCACGATATCTTCTACAATCAAAACGCGTTCGCCCGGTTCAATATGGAATCCCCGGCGCAGTGTCATGACGCCTTTTTCCCTTTCCGTAAAGATAGCCCGTGTACCCAGAGCCTTGCCGACTTCATGAGCCAGCAGGATACCGCCCGTCATAGGCCCCATAACGGTCTGGACATTCTGATCCTTAAACCGTTCTGCCAGTTCCTTACAAAGCTTTTCTGTATATTCCGGATGCTGGAGGACATTAAATTTTTCTACATATAAGGGGCTGTGCAGGCCGGATGTCAAAAGGAAATGACCTTCCAATACAGCTTTCGTTTCTACTAATAATTGTCTTACTTCTTCTTCAGATAACATTGCCAATCATACCTCCTGTATTTCTTCTAAAATTTTATCGGCAGCACATGCCGGATCAGCCGCTTTCGTAATAGGCCGTCCGATGACCAGGTGAGATGCTCCATCATGCAATGCCTGAGATGGCGTCGTAAAGCGTTTTTGGTCATCTGCTACAGCAAAGGACGGACGGATTCCCGGAGTAACAATCAGAAAATCCGGGCCATTCATTTCCCGTATTTCCCGCGCTTCATAGGGAGACGAAACAGTTCCATCAATACCCGATTCTTTAGCCAGGGCCGCCAGCTTTTTGACTTCTTCAGCAATGCTGCAGGCTCCTCCTACTTCTCTCCATGCCGTTTCATCTATACTCGTCAGGATGGTTACAGCCAGCAGACGGGGCCGGGCAATTTGCAGGCGGGCCGATTCTTCCCGTGCAGCTGCAGCCGCAGCTTCCATCATGGATCTGCCTCCCATTCCATGAAGAGTCATCAGATCCACTCCCAGACGGGTAAGGGCCCGTACGCTCTGGGCTACGGTATTAGGGATATCGTGAAGTTTTAAATCCAGAAACACATGTTTCCCCTGTTCTTTCAGATAGCGTACCGTATCAGGTCCGGCACTATAAAACAGCTCCATACCGACTTTGTAGAAAGAAATGCGGTCTCCTAAAGTTTCTACGAGACGTTTCATATCTTCCAGCGAATGTACATCCAGAGCTGTAATAATACGATCATCTGCCATGGTATTCCTCCTGTCACAACGTATTGCCAATCTGCAATCACACAGCTTTAAAGGCATATCTATGTAATTATGACATGGTTTATATAGAGTGTCAACTAAAAGCCTTTCTCTGACGGCCCGTACCACTAAGCATTACATGGCTTCATGGCTAATAGCCTGCACGGCCCGGTCATATACATCCTGCAACGTATGTTTTTGCAATTCTTCTTCAAACTTCTGCTGTATATCATCCAGAATTCCTTCCAGACTCTGATGAATATTTCTGCCAACAGGACACTTATCATTGGGGTGCTCATGAAAATGGAACAGGCTTTCATCAGGCTTCTTTTCTACGGCCTGGTAAACATCGAGAAATGTAATTTCCGTCAAAGGCCGCGTCAGGGTAATGCCGCCGGGACCACGCTTAATATCAATAACGCCAGCCTCCCGGAGCTGGGACATGATATTTCGGATAATAACTGGGTTATTTCCTACACTGCCTGCCAAAAAATCACTAGTTACTTTATAATTGCCGGAAAAATACCGGACAGCTGTCAATACATGTATCGCAATAGTAAATTTTGTAGAAATCTGCATGCTTCACACCTCTTTGTCAATCTATCATTCATTATACAAAAGTATATCAGGAAAGCCCCCACTTGTCTCTCTTTTTAGCAGATGTAGATAAACAAAATCTTGTTTTATGTTTTTAGTCAAATATCATTATGAAGTCAAAATCTGGGAAAGTCTTTTGCCTCCTGTTGTAATAACAACAGATTTACAGGATACATCCGTGCTATAGTACAGACAGACAAAGATAAGTCACATAAATCCATAGATATTTTCAACAGGAGGAATATATGATGAATGAAAAAACAATGACCATAACAGAAGATATGCTCATGGGAGACATTATGCGCAGCTACCCCGAAGTAGTAGACACATTATTGGAACAGGGTATGCATTGCCTGGGCTGCCCGTCATCCCAGCAGGAAAGCTTGGCAAATGCCTGCTATGTACATGGCCTCGACGCCCGCACCGTAACGGCCGCCGTCAACGCCACCATTCAGGCACATCGTGCATAAAGGAGGAAGCAGATTATGAGTAAATTTTTAGGACCTGTCCATTTCTGGTTATATCACAAAATACAGTTTCAGGAATCCCTTATAGACGCTCTCATTTCCTGCGCCGTACAGAAAGGCTGGAACGATGAAGATCTGACCCGTTTCAGTTGCCCGGACCGCCGTCAGCTTGATGAAATCATTGACGAAACCAATATTCATGGCTGGCTGCAGACACGCATCCAGGATGCAGAAACCCGGTATGCCAACCTCGTCCTGTACCTTGCCGGCTCTGATGAAACCCGTCTGAAAGTGCTGGAACAAGCAGCTGGCGATTTTGGTGCCGCCCAAAACCTGCAAGCTGCTACCGCGCCGGAAGCATTCCACCGTCTCGATGACCTGCTCCTCGACGGTATGCCGTGTGATCAGATTAACCGCGTCTCTCACAGCAGTGATGATGTCATTACCTGGATACAGTCTGCTGACATCCACAGTGATTACTGGCAGGGACATGGTCAATGGTATTATCTGCTCCGTCAGGCTCTGATAGCTGGCCTGTTATCCCACACCGATTATTCATTTCTTCATAAAGAAGACGGCTCATTCCATATCGTGAAAAAAGCCGCCTGAGAAAGGTAGGATACGTATGTATTGTACAGAAGTTATGGTAAAACAGCATGCCAATATTTCGCGGATGCTGAAGGTAATAGAAAAGGCCTGCTGTGCTATTTTGGATGGTTCCCCCATCGATTGCAATGAATTTACAGAAATTCTGAAATTTATCCGTACCTATGCAGACGGACATCATCACCGCCGGGAAGAACTTGTCTTATTTCCCGAAATGGTACAACATCTGGAAAAAATCGCCTCCGTCATCATTAATCACGGCATGCTTGTTGAGCATGATCTCATCCGTGCCCATGTCCGTGCGTTGGATGACGCATTGAAAAACTATCAGGCTCATCCTGATACGTTATATAAACTCCAGATCCTGACAGAAGCCATGGCCTATGTAAACCGCCTGCAGGCTCATGTCGATAAAGAAAATACGGTCGTATACCCTATGGCAGACCGCAGCCTGCCGGCAGAGATAAAAGAAAAGATTGATGCTGCAGTTCATAATATGGAAAAAGAAGAAGGACAGGATTTTGCTGCTCCTTATCTGTCTCTGCTGGAACGACTGGAACATAAATATCATATCGCATAATAAGAATAGACAAGGACCGCCGCCCCATATCCGGGCAGCGGTCCTTATTTATTACACGGTCCAGGTTATTTCCACAGGACGTTAGAATTTTGTACGGCGTATTTGCCACCGCTAACCTCAATAGTAGTACCGGTAATATAACTGGCTGCATCCGATGCCAGAAAAATAAGAACCTTAGCCATTTCTTCGGGAGAACCCACCCGGTGGAGGGCAATCGCATCGATGAGTGATCCCGTAATATCAGCAGCAATGCGGTCCGCATTCATAGGAGTATCAATCACACCAGGTACATAGGCATTGACCCGGATATGCTGGGGAGCCAGTTCAGCTGCCATCGTCTTTGTCATATTCGTAACGGCTGCTTTCGTAGCACCGTACATCGTACCTCCCACAGAAGGGACAAGCGAAGCGTAGGAAGAAGCGTTCAAAATAACGCCGCCTTTTTCGCCCATAGCCCGGGCAGCAATCTGTGTCCCAAAGAGGACACCTGTCAGATTGACCCGCACCATTTTTTCCCAGTCTGATAAGGTAATATCCATAAGTTTTTTGCCAATATTGATGCCGGCATTATTTATCCAGATATCGATATGACCATATTGGCCCAGTACCTCGTCAGCAAACCGCTGCAGCTCTTCTATATTACCGGCATCAGCCTGAGCCGCAAATACGGTCACACCTGCCGCGTGGCATTCCTGATTAAACGCTTCGATTCTCTTCTGAGTTCTGCCACAGACAGCAACGGCTGCTCCCTCCCGGCAAAAGCCGATGGCGCAGGCCGCGCCGATGCCAGCCGTACCACCCGTAATGACAACTACTTTTCCTTTCAATCCTAATTCCATGTTGAACCTCCTATCCTGTTTTCTATGAATATGATATCATGCTTCTCCCGGCAGCACAAATCCCCTGTCCACATTAAAGCGTATCATATTTTTATTATTTAATATTGATTATTTGTTGACAAGATGGGTGGAAGATGTTACAATACAAACATCGAAAGAGAAATGATTTAGTTGATAAAGAATATAGGAGGTTATACGTTATGGAATTAAAAGGATCAAAGACTGAAAAAAATTTACAGGCTGCATTTGCTGGTGAATCTCAGGCACGCAATAAATACACCTACTATGCCAGTGTAGCTAAAAAAGCCGGTTACGAACAAATCAAAGCATTCTTCGAAGAAACAGCCAATAATGAAAAAGAACATGCAAAAATCTGGTTCAAACTGCTCAACGGTGGCGAATTGCCAAATGACATCAATGCATTAAAAGACGCCGCTGCCGGTGAACATTATGAATGGACCGAAATGTATCCGACGTTTGCAAAAGAAGCTCGTGAAGAAGGCTTCAATACGATTGCCTATTTATTTGAAAAAGTAGCAGAAATCGAAAAACATCATGAAGAACGGTATTTGGCACTGCTGGCAAATGTAGAAAACGGTACCGCTTTCAAGAAACCTGAAAAGAGAACATGGGTCTGCCGTAACTGTGGGTACATCGTCGAAGCTGATGAAGCACCGAAAGTTTGCCCCGTATGCGCTCATCCCCAGTCCTTCTTCGAATTGAAAAACGACAACTATTAATAAGAATATAGTAATGTGATACCGAAAAAAACAAGAACCATTTTATATGTGGTTCTTGTTTTTTTACGTAAGCGTAAAATCAAACTGTGTATGTAAAATGCCGGACGTTAGAAAAAGCTCTCAGATTACCTATCGGATGATGGTATATTATCTCATGAAAGAAAATCTGGGTAAATCCACCCTTTTATTATTCGCTTACCCTGGGAGGATAGGAAACCGCCACTCCTCACTAGTCACTAACCACTAACCACAAAAAAAAGCACTAGCATAAGCTAGTGCTTTTTTCCACAATCAGCGGCTTCCTATCCTCCCAGGGGGCTTCCCCCCAAGTACTTTCGGCGTTTGCGGGCTTAACTGCTGTGTTCGGCATGGGAACAGGTGGATCCCCGCAGCTGTCGCCACTGAATTCTCTTGTCAGGGCCGTGCCCTGACAACTGTATAGAAAACGTATCCCTTACCTTACCTTTTAAGTCAAGTCCTCGGTCTATTAGTACCGGTCCGCTCCGTACATCACTGTACTTCCACTCCCGGCCTATCTACCACATCGTCTCTGTGGGACCTTACTTACTTGCGTAATGAGAAACCTCATCTCTAGGCTGGTTTCACGCTTAGATGCTTTCAGCGTTTATCCGTCCCCGACGTAGCTACCCAGCTGCACAACTGGCGTCATGACTGGTACACCATTGGTCGGTCCACTCCGGTCCTCTCGTACTAGGAGCAGCCCCTTTCAAGTTTCTTCCGCCCGCGATGGATAGGGACCGAACTGTCTCACGACGTTCTGAACCCAGCTCGCGTACCACTTTAATGGGCGAACAGCCCAACCCTTGGGACCTACTTCAGCCCCAGGATGTGATGAGCCGACATCGAGGTGCCAAACCTCCCCGTCGATATGGACTCTTGGGAGAGATAAGCCTGTTATCCCCAGGGTAGCTTTTATCCGTTGAGCGATGGCTATTCCACTCTATGCCACCGGATCACTAAGCCCGACTTTCGTCCCTGCTCGACCTGTCCGTCTCGCAGTCAAGCTCCCTTCTGCCTTTGCACTCTTCGTGCGGTTTCCGTCCGCACTGAGGGAACCTTTGGGCGCCTCCGTTGCTCTTTCGGAGGCGACCGCCCCAGTCAAACTGCCCGCCTGAGACTGTCCGCAAGCTCGTTACGCTTCTCGTTAGAATTCCAATAAAACAAGGTTGGTATCCCACCATCGGCTCCGCGAATACTGGCGTACTCGCTTCTCCGCCTCCCAACTATCCTGTACATCTCCTACCAGAATTCAATCTCAGGTTACAGTAAAGCTCCATGGGGTCTTTCTGTCCAGTCGCGGGTAACCTGCATCTTCACAGGTACTTCAATTTCACCGGGTCCCTCGTTGAGACAGTGCCCAAATCGTTACACCTTTCGTGCGGGTCGGAACTTACCCGACAAGGAATTTCGCTACCTTAGGACCGTTATAGTTACGGCCGCCGTTTACTGGGGCTTCAATTCTCTGCTTCGCTTGCGCTAACAAGTCCTCTTAACCTTCCAGCACCGGGCAGGTGTCAGCATCTATACGTCAGGTTTCCCTTTAGCAGACGCCTGTGTTTGTGGTAAACAGTCGCTTGGGCCTCTCTTCTGCCGCCTGCCTTAGCTCCGTGCGCTTCTGCACTTCACTGACTACAGGCTATCCTTTTCCCGAAGTTACGGATATATTTTGCCGAGTTCCTTAACGAGGGTTGTCCCGCGCACCTTAGAATTCTCTTCCTGCCTACCTGTGTCGGTTTCGGTACGGGTGCTGCCGTTCTCACTAGAAGCTTTTCTTGGCAATATAGTGCCGGCCCCTTCGCTTCTGTCTCCAGAAGCTCCCCATCACATCTCGGCCTTATGGGAGACGGATTTGCCTGTCTCCCGACCTACCTGTTTGGACGTGCTCTTCCAGTCGCACGCGCGCTTTCCTTCTTGCGTCACTCCGTCGCTCAAACAAACGGCTGCAGTACAGGAATCTCAACCTGTTGTCCATCTCCTACGCGTCTCCGCCTCGGATTAGGTCCCGACTTACCCTGGGTCGACGAGCGTTGCCCAGGAACCCTTAGGCTTTCGGTGGAAAGGATTCTCACCTTTCTTTTCGCTACTCATACCGGCATTCTCTCTTCCTGCCTGTCCACGGCTCCTTCCGGTACCGCTTCTCCCATGCAGGAACGCTCCCCTACCCATGTATCTACATACATGCCAAAGCTTCGGTTCCGTACTTCAGCCCCGGTCATCTTCGGCGCAGAGTCTCTCGACCAGTGAGCTATTACGCACTCTTTTAATGGTGGCTGCTTCTGAGCCAACATCCTGGTTGTTTTCGAAATTCCACATCCTTCACCACTTAGTACGGCATTGGGGACCTTAGCTGTTGGTCTGGGCTGTTTCCCTCTTGACTACGGGTCTTATTACTCGCAGTCTGACTCCCATGTATAAGTACAGCCATTCGCAGTTTGATTAGGTTCAGTAGCCGGATAGGCCCCTACCCTGTTCAGTGCTCTACCGCCTGTACTCTCTCCATGAGGCTAGCCCTAAAGCTATTTCGGGGAGAACCAGCTATCTCCACGTTCGATTGGCATTTCACCCCTACCCACATCTCATCCAAAAGCTTTTCAACGCTCACTGGTTCGGTCCTCCACACATTTTTACCTGTGCTTCAACCTGGACATGGGTAGATCACTGTGGTTTCGGGTCTACTCCCTCCAACTTCTCGCCCTCTTCAGACTCGCTTTCGCTGCGGCTCCGCATTTCCTGCTTAACCTCGCTGGACGAAGTAACTCGCCGGTTCATTCTTCAATAGGCACGCCGTCGCACGTATATAGTGCTCCGACTGCTTGTAGACATACGGTTTCAGGTTCTCTTTCATTCCCCTCCCGGGGTTCTTTTCACCTTTCCCTCACGGTACTATGCGCTATCGGTCTATATCAGTGTTTCGCCTTGGAGGGTGGTCCCCCCTGCTTCCCACAAGGTTCCTCGTGTCTCGTGGTACTCTGGATCCTGCTCCCTGCATCTGCTTGCGCTTACGAGGCTCTCACTCTCTCTGGCTGAGCTTCCCAGCTCATTCTGCTTCGCTCGTGCAGTTTTCCGCAGTCCGCAACCCCGGATTGGTTTCCCATCCCGGTTTGGGCTCTGCCCCTTTCGCTCGCCGCTACTCAGGGTATCTCTTTTGATTCCTTTTCCTCCGGCTACTTAGATGTTTCAGTTCACCGGGTGCCCTTCCTCCTAAGAGGATGACAGTACTCCTACTGCCGGGTTTCCCCATTCGGACATCTGCGGGTCAAAGGTTACTTGCACCTCACCGCAGCTTATCGCAGCTTATCGCGTCCTTCTTCGGCTGATATAGCCAAGGCATCCGCCGTACGCCCTTACTTACTTGACTTGCTCTTTTTTCTAAGGTTCGTTAAGTCTCTTTTCTTTTCAAAAAAGAGGTATTTCTTCGTTTTCTATACAGTTGTCAAGGTACGTCTGAGAGGATGGCCTCTCAAAACTAAACAATGCTTCATACTCTGCCAGAATGCCGACCTAAGAATCGTCAGAAGTCTGACTTTCGTCTTCCTTCCGGCCTCTATCCCTAGAAAGGAGGTGATCCAGCCGCACCTTCCGATACGGCTACCTTGTTACGACTTCACCCCAATCATCGCCCCCACCTTCGACGGCTGGTTCCTTGCGGTTGCCTCACCGGCTTCGGGTGTGAATGACTTTCGTGGTGTGACGGGCGGTGTGTACAAGGCCCGGGAACGTATTCACCGCAGTATGCTGACCTGCGATTACTAGCGATTCCTCCTTCATGCAGGCGGGTTGCAGCCTGCAATCCGAACTGGGACTCTGTTTTTGGGGTTTGCTCCAGGTCGCCCTTTCGCTTCCCTCTATTAAGAGCCATTGTAGTACGTGTGTAGCCCAAGCCATAAGGGGCATGATGACTTGACGTCATCCCCGCCTTCCTCCGCATTGTCTGCGGCAGTCTCTCCTGAGTCCCCACCATCACGTGCTGGTAACAGAAGATAGGGGTTGCGCTCGTTGCGGGACTTAACCCAACATCTCACGACACGAGCTGACGACAGCCGTGCACCACCTGTTTTCTCGTCCTCCGAAGAGGAACTGGATATCTCTATCCATTGCGATCAATGTCAAGGCTTGGTAAGGTTCTTCGCGTTGCGTCGAATTAAACCACATACTCCACCGCTTGTGCGGGCCCCCGTCAATTCCTTTGAGTTTCAGCCTTGCGGCCGTACTCCCCAGGCGGGGTACTTATTGCGTTAACTCCGGCACAGAAGGGGTCGATACCTCCTACACCTAGTACCCATCGTTTACGGCCAGGACTACCGGGGTATCTAATCCCGTTCGCTCCCCTGGCTTTCGTGCCTCAGCGTCAGTTGTCGTCCAGAAAGCCGCTTTCGCCACTGGTATTCCTCCTAATATCTACGCATTTCACCGCTACACTAGGAATTCTGCTTTCCTCTCCGATACTCCAGTCTCCCAGTTTCCGTCCCCTCACGGGGTTGAGCCCCGCACTTTTAAGACAGACTTAAGAGACCGCCTGCGCACCCTTTACGCCCAATAATTCCGGACAACGCTTGCCACCTACGTATTACCGCGGCTGCTGGCACGTAGTTAGCCGTGGCTTTCTCTTACGGTACCGTCACAACAGGATGGTATTAGCATCCCGCCCGTTCGTCCCGTATAACAGAGCTTTACAACCCGAAGGCCGTCTTCACTCACGCGGCGTTGCTCCGTCAGACTTTCGTCCATTGCGGAAGATTCCCCACTGCTGCCTCCCGTAGGAGTCTGGGCCGTGTCTCAGTCCCAATGTGGCCGTTCATCCTCTCAGACCGGCTACTGATCGTCGCCTTGGTGGGCCGTTACCCCTCCAACCAGCTAATCAGACGCAAGCCCCTCCTGCAGCGATAGCATATTCAGAGGCCATCCTTTCAAGCTGCCCCCATGCGGGAGCTGCTTCGTATTCGGTATTAGCAGCCGTTTCCAGCTGTTGTCCCCATCTGCAGGGCAGGTTGCTTACGCGTTACTCACCCGTTTGCCACTCGATTCCATAAAAAGCAAGCTTTCCATGTCCTCTCGTTCGACTTGCATGTGTTAAGCACGCCGCCAGCGTTCGTCCTGAGCCAGGATCAAACTCTCCATGATATGTGAAGAGCGCTAGCTCATTCTTATTATTGTTGGTTTGTTACTCATTGTTTGACGTTCTATCTCTAGAGCCTCGCACTCTGGCGTTCATTCGTATGTTGCATTGTTCAGTTTTCAAAGGTCATCTGCCAGCCGCATGATTGAGATGAAGGAAGTTCATCGCTCATCGCGGCGACTTGTATATCTTAACAAACTCACAGGAGTTTGTCAAGCACTTTTTTTGAAATACTTTGTCTGTCTTTTGTGTGAGGACATCCTGTTTTTTTCCGTCCTCTGTCATCTGACAGCTATTGTATTTTACCACCTGTTACCACATCTGTCAAGCTGTATTTTTCAATTCAAAATGACTTTATAGCGAAAAGCACGCAAAACATCCCTCTTCACAAAAGGATTCTTTTTTGTTTTCTTTCCGCACGCTCGTATCAGCTGGTTCTTTTATAATACCATTGAATTCAATAAAAGTCAACAAAATATGTATGGATTATACAGAAATCTCATCAATAAAGAAATTCATGTCTCTGCATGGTCCCTTACAATGCCACGGGCAATATATTCTTCAATTTCTTCATCCGTATACTCATATTCCCGTAAAATTTCCCGGCTATGTTCTCCCAGAAGCGGTGCTGGAGACGCCGGACGCCTTGCTTCCTCAAAAGTGATTGGTGTATTAGGCAATACGGCAGACCGCCCATTATTAAAATGCCGTTCGTACAAATTCCCATTAGCCCAGGCTTGCTGATTTTCCGTAATATCCCGGAAGTGCCCAACATTATCATAAACGATATCTGCAGCCGTCAACACCGGGCCCCAGTCCGCTCTTTTTTTCTTCAAGAACGCTCGTTGCACTAAATCTATAAATTCACCAGCATGACACTGTACAGCAGCAAACGTATTAAACCGTTCATCATCGATCAGCGTATCCAGATCAAGGATATGACATAATGCCGGATAGTACCGTTCATAATCCATGATACATAATTCCAGCCATTCACCATCGGCACATTCGTAGGGAATACACACAGGACTCGGCTGTTCATTCCGTTTTCTCGGATAGACGTTGCCATATGCCTTTTGCGCAGCGACGGCAGGAAAGCCCGTAAGCCAGGAAGCAGTTCCCAATAAAGAAATCTCTACTTTATCCCCTTTACCGGTCCGCGCTTGTTTGTATAATGCAGCGCATAGTCCGCCCGCCATAATCGATCCTGTCGTCATGTCGCCAACAGCATGAAACGGAGTGAGAGGCGCCATTCCCGGCTGGCCATAATCCTGCATAAGTCCGCTCCGGGCCCAAAAAGCCGCAATGTCAAAGCCCGGCCTTTCCGCTTCCGGTCCCTTGTTACCGTACCCGCTCAGATGCCCCCAGATAAGGCGTGGATATGTCTGATGCAATACTTTCCAGGTAAGAGACATAGCACGCAGAGCGGTCATCCTGTAATTCGTCATAAAGACATCGGCATCTGCCAGTAGACGATGCAGAATTTCCATCCCTTTTTCTGTACGAAGATTCAGGGATATACTCCGCTTATTACTATTATTAACATCCCAGCAGGGATTTTCATCTTCTGTACAGGGAACCTGGGCTATTTCTCCGTATCGCCGCCACGAATCCCCCTTAAAAGATTCTACTTTTATGACATTGGCTCCCCAGTCAGCCAGTATCCGCGCCGCAGCCGGTACGGCTGCATAGGTCGATAAATCAACTATTTTTACGCCCGTCAATGGTAATTGTTCATCCATACAAATTATGTCTCCCGTAAAATCCGGGCAGTCCGCTGCCTGATACAACGACTGCCCAGTATATACTATCATTATTTTTTATCTTTTAAGCCAAGGTATACTTTTTCTGCTGTAATGGGCAACTCAGTAAAACGTATTCCCGTTGCCTGATAAACGGCCTCTGCAATAGCCGGAGCCGGCGTATTTATGACAATTTCGCCAATAGACTTGGCCCCAAAAGGACCATTCGGTTCGTAACTAGGTGCAAATTCTACGCGTATTTTGCCTATATCCATACGGCTCGGGATCCTATATTGCATAAACGAATTATTCTGGATTCTTCCCAGAGAATCAAATTGAACGTTTTCCATCAACGTCATGCCAATTCCCTGCACAAGACCACCTTCTGTTTGTACCCTGGCCAATGCCGGATTAATGACGGTCCCGCAGTCGACAACAGCCGCATAATCTACTAAATCAATATGACCGGTTTCCAGATCGACATCGACAACTGCTGCAGCTGCCATGTAAGGCGGTGGAGAGGTAGGGGAATAATGGGTTTCCGTAGCTTCCAAGGCAATATCATTCGTAATCATGGCTGCATTCCCCAGATCCTGCCGTGTTACCCTCCGGCCACTGACAGGATCTGTTACCGCATCACCAGTAAATTCCAAATTCGAAGGATCGTCGCAATCCAGCATAAGTGCCGCTTTTTCTTTTATCTTTTGGATCAGTGACCGGCAGGTTTTTACGACAGCCATCCCCGTCAGATACGTCGTCGAAGATGCATAGGAACCACTGTCGTATGGCGAAGTATCCGTATCGACACCACGGGTTACAATCTCATCGACAGAGCAATTGAGACATTCCGCAGCTATCTGCGCCAATATGGTATCGCATCCTGTCCCCATATCAGTCGCTCCAATGGATAAGGTATAAAATCCATCGTCATTCACTTTTATTGTCGCCGAAGCCACGTCCACATTGGAAATACTAGACCCCTGCATAGCCAGTGCCAGACCGGCCGCGCGGATTTTGCCATCGGGAAGCACATGCCGCGGATATACATGCTCCCAACCGATCATAGCCTGAACCCGTTTCAGGCATTCTCCCAAATTGCAGCTCAGTGCTGTTTCGTTGAAATATGCCGGCATCCTTTCACCTTGCTGTACGATATTTTGAAGCCGCAGTGCTCCCGGATCCATATGTAGTCTGTCTGCCAATTCATTCACAGCCGATTCCAGTGCAAAAATCCCCTGGGTAGCACCATACCCCCTGTATGCTCCGGCAGCAATCGTGTTGGTATACACGGCGGTGTACCGGAACCGGAATGCAGAGAAACGATTGTATAAAGGAATCGATTTATGCCCCGACAACGTGACCGTCGTCGGGCTGTGGTCACCATACGCACCACCGTTCCAGAGCGATTCCACAGAAATCACCTGGATAATACCATCCCGGGAAGCCCCCAAACGCACGTGAACATCTGCTTCATGCCGGGGAGAGGAAACCGTCATGGCCTCTTCCCGCGTATAGGCCATATACGCCCGTTTTCCCGTACGCATAGTAATCAGAGCAGGATAACATTCCATGACAACCGTCTGCTTGGCACCAAAGCCTCCTCCGATACGTGGCTTAACTACACGGATTTTCGATTTGGGAATTTCAAGGGCTGTCGCGACAATGCGTCGTACATGAAAGGGAACCTGCGTCGAACTGACAATGACCAGACGGCCAAATTCATCCAAATACGTATACGCCCGGAATGTTTCCATCATAGACTGCTGTACTTGTTTTGTATGATAGATCCGGTCAATCACAACATCCGATTTCTGGAATGCCGTATCGACATCGCCCCAGTCTTCTTCCGCCTGGGCAATAATATTTCGTCTGTTATCACCACCGACCGGTACACGTGGGTTCCAGTCATCTTCCGGATGAACCACAATAGGATTATCCACGGCCTGCCGGAAGTCGAGAAGAGGCTCCTGTATGTCATATTCCACCTTTATCATGCGCATAGCCTTATCCACACATGCCGCATCACGCCCGGCTACAAGAGCCACTGGGTCTCCAACATATCGTATCTGTCTATCCAGTATAAGCCGGTCATACGGACTGAGTTCCGGATAGGTCTGGCCGGCAATAGTAAACCGCGTCTTAGGGACATCCTCTGCTGTCAGGATGCATTCAATGCCCGGAACGGTCAGGGCAGCTTTCGTGTCAACATGACGTACGATGGCTCTGGCATGAGGGCTGCGCAGAGCTTTGACGATTAGACAGCCTTCCGGTGCTAAATCTTCCGTATAAGCCGGTTTTCCTGTCATCAGTTGCAGGGCATCTTTTTTCATAACCACCCGGTTGATTTCTCTCATAACCGCATCCCCTTTCCTTTTTCTGTCAGATACCGTTTCAATGCCCTCATATGACTGATATATCCCGTACATCGGCAGAGATTGCCTGCCAGGTATTCTTTGATTTCTTCTTCTCCAGGATTATCTAATTCTCTTGCCATAGCCAGCACATTCATGACAAAACCGGGATTACAAAATCCACACTGATCGCTGCCTTCTTGTCCCATATACCGGGCAAATTCCTGTGCTTCATCCTGCAGTCCTTCCAGTGTCATAACATGCTTTCTGTCAATGCGGGCGGCCAGCACGGCACAGGACAGTACCGGTTTTTCCTCCAGCCATACCGTACATAATCCGCATGCTGTCGTTTCACAACCGCATTTGACGCTATAACATCCCTTTTTACGCAATAATTCATACAGCATCTGTCCTGGTAAAATTTCATCACTTTCCATCTTTCCATTAAGCCAGTACTGAATTCTCATTAGTCTCCCTCCCCTGCCGTCTGTAATAACAATCGCCTGCACAGAACCATCGCCATATCATGCCGGTATATGCGGCTGGCCCGCATATTATCTTCAAAAGATAAAGAATCCGCCACTTCACGGGCCGCCCGTTCCGCTTCCTCCCCGGTCATTCCCGTACCTACCGGAAGACATCGTACCTGTGCTCTCATCGGTCGTGCTCCCACACTGCAGGAGACGCTATCTGCTGTGCGGGATACGGCACAGGCCAGGACAGGAAAATCGGTCGCGTTCAGCCGCAGCGAAGCATAGGCCGTCCGCCGTTTCTTTTTAGGGAGATATATGCCTTTTAAAATATCCGTATCTGCCGTCTTTTCCGCAAAAAGAGACAGGGGTATTCGTCCGCCTTTATATAAATCGGCTTCTGCATCCAAAGCCAGAAAGAGTGTCAATACATCAGAAAAGCCAAACCGGCCCCAGATGCTCCCTCCTACCGTCGCCATATTGCGAAATTGTGTACCCACAATATGACGCAATGCTTCCTTCATAGCCCCCTGGGTATACGTTTCCAGTGATTCAGAAATTTCCAGTTGGCGCAATGGCACCATAGCTCCAATATAAAATGCTTCTTCTGTTTCGCGTATTTCATCCAGTCCCAAATCCATCAAATCAATTGCCGTTGCCACCCTGCGGCGGGGAGACATGCGCAGCCAGCAACCGCCACCCAGGATAACCGCTGACCGTTTCTGATTTAACTGCCAGGCTTCCTCCAGGCTTTTTGCTTTAACATAATGAGCTATATTCATACCGTTCCTCCTGTTCAGCGCATGCAGATTCTATATCTGCCTGACCGTTTTTGTCTATTTTGATTTTCATAATGATATCTTTTTGATTCTTTAAATTTCTCCTGCTACATAGTTGCAATGCGTAAAATTAATGGTATAATAAGAATGTCTTCAGGGCAGGGTGCAATTCCCGACCGGCGGTATAGTCCGCTAGCGCTTTGGCGCATGATTTGGTGCAATTCCAAAACCGACCGTATAGTCTGGATGGAAGAAGGCAATCTCAGGCTGCGTCAGCAGTCTGTCTGATGCTGTGCCTGTATGCCCTGACCGTCCTGGTCAGGGTTATTTTTTTGCTGAAGACAATTCCCAATACCCTTATATACGGAGGCATGCATTATGACAATGAAACGAACGTACAACACTATCGATGAAGCACTGGATGCTTTGCGCCAGGGCCGGATTATCATCGCCACAGATGATCCGGACAGAGAAAATGAAGGTGACTTTATATGTGCCGCCCAGTACTGCACAACAGAAAATATGAATTTCATGGCGACTCATGGAAAAGGTCTCATCTGCCTTCCCATCAGTTCGGCCTTTGCAGAAAAACTTGCTCTGCCGCCTATGGTAGCCCGGAATACGGACAACCATGAAACGGCCTTTACCGTCTCCATAGACCACGTAGAAACAACAACGGGTATTTCCGCAGTGGAACGGGCTTATACGGCGCGGATGCTGGCAGAAGATGCTTCCCGTCCGTCAGACTTCCGTCGTCCCGGGCATATGTTTCCCCTCATCGCCAAAGAAGGCGGCCTTTTCACCCGCGGCGGACATACAGAAGCCACGGTAGATCTCATGCGTCTCGCTGGCCTGAAAGAAGCCGGATTATGCTGTGAAATCATGGCCGAAGACGGAACCATGATGCGTACACCTCAGTTATGGCACCTGGCAGATATGTATCATCTGCCCTTCATTACATTGAAAGATATCAAAGACTACATGGCCCGTCAGGCAAATAAATCCTGATGGTCCTTTACAAAGGAAACTGCCCATTGGGGTGTGATTTCCAGCATGTCATCCGGCGGCAGCGCCTCTCCCAGATCACGCACCAGTGCCTGATACGTTTGGTGCATGGAATCATTAAACGGAAGCATGCCTGATTTCTGCTGGCTCTGGTCAGCAAAATGAAAGGCATCGCCCGATTCACTGTGAGTAAATTCAATCAGGCTGGCATGAATCGGGCTGGCCTGTGCTGCCAGAAAAGATTGAATCATTACTTTCATGATTTCTATTACCCTGTCATCGTATCCGGCGTCAAAAATGGCAAGTTTTTCCAGTAACTGCGCCCGCTGGCGGATAAGGCGATAGCGGAATGCCTTCATGAATTCATATTCCGGCTTCTGCAGTGACTGATGCATATTTGTCACATCCCCTCCGCCCGGGGCATAATAAATGACCAGACGCAGGTCGCTCTGAATATAAAGGAAATCATAATCGAGATATGTTTCATGTCCGCACTTCGGACACTGAAACCGAAAGAGAGATAAATCCCGTACTTTATCCCGAAGTCCGGGATTTTTGTCTATCTGTATGCGGTCCCATATTTTAAACCGGCTTTTCTTGCCACAGGCAGGACATTCCAGATTGCGGTTATAATGATCCGCATGTTTCACAGTTTCCATGATGAAGGCTCCTATTGATAAAAATATAAGTTTAATTCCATTATAGGCCAGAGCTTTTTCCTTGTCTATGCACAAATGAATATCTTACCCATAATTGAAAGCCCTGTCCAGCTTCTTGAATGCTGCACAGGGCTTTTTCATCTCACTTTATAAACTTTTGGTATATGTTTTTCGTCCGCTCCGATATGGGCATATGCAAATCCCGTTCCAGTACCTGGCAGCAGTTGCGATACCATTTCTCTACCATAACCGTGTCTTTCTGACTCCCATAACTGCGCAGTAAAATACGATACCCTTCTTCCCAGCAAGGGTCCACGGTCAATATCCATTCTGCTTGTTTTTCTGCCTGTTCATACCGGTTCTGGTCCAGATAAGATACGGCCAGGCGGGTGCCACTATTCAGGGCCAGCAATTTTAATTGATCCCGCTTCTGTAACAAGACTTCTCCTAATATTTCACCACTGAGATATTCTCCTTTATACAAATCCAGCCCTTCCCGGATCAAAACCTGTCCTTCATCTGTTTTTTGGGGAAGCATTTGCAGCCCTTTCTTTACTAATTCTTCAAAATTCCGGATATCAAGATGGCAGTCGTTGAATGCTGTAAATTGCAGACTTGTCTTATTTTTACGGATAAATGTGCTCGGCATCCGTGGCCGGCGTTCCGGTTCCAATGTATTAAGCAGACAGTTCAATGTCACTTTAAAGTTATTGCGTCCTGTCCGTTCGTCCGCATCAGGCCATAAAATATTCATAAGTTTTTCCCGGCTCATGGGGATATCATAAAATGAGATTAGCAGTAAAAACAACTGCTTGGCCGACTGCCTGGTCCAATCTCCTGACAAAATCTGTCTTCCTTGGAACATAAGAGATAAGCCTCCAAAGGTAGTAATGACAGAATTAAGAGGAGTCACAGTATTTGCCGCAGGCCGGATCATCTGATGATAAGACTGCAGCGTATCACAGCTCATGTTTCCCAGATTCCCTAAAATGGACTTTTTCTCCATCAGGAACTCATAATGATAGACACGACAGTATGTCACAAATTTCTGATAAAAATTTAAGAATAATCCGGGCTTTTCTAATTGTTGATAGCTGTGACTAAAATATAAAAAGCAGGCTGTCTGCCCCAAAGTATCCCGGCATTTCTGATACAATGCTAACGCTTTTTCCAAATAGGGAAGCCCTTTACTGGCACAATGGCTGAATACAGCTCCCATACCCAGTGTCAGGTACAAAATAGCCGAAAACCAGGCATCCTTACCTTTCTGTGTGATAGCCAATGCATAGCGTCCGATTCGTTCCGCTTCGCTCCAATTACCATCCAACGAAGCCATCAGGCTTTGTCCCCAGTATATTTCTGTCTTACCCCTTTCAATAGGAAGTTGTTCTGCCAGTTCCAATGCTTTTTCATATTTTTGTTTACAAATATCCTTGTTATGACGATAATCCAGTAACAAGGCATGCCCCATACGGACATAACTAATGACAGCGATAAACCGGGAATGGATAGCCTGTGCGTACTGGATAGCTTTATCAGCATACTGCAGAGCCTGTTCCATATCTCCCTGAATAGAATAACATAATGACAAAATCAGTGAACTGTCACGAAAAGATACGGGAGCACGGTCCAACCGGTCCAGATTATCTCTTTGTAATATCTGACAGACATTCCTGATTTTTCCCGTTCGCAGCCATATGCGCGCCTGAAGATTATTTCTATCGCCATGATCAAAGGGAACTACTTTGTGCCGCAATAACAGATACCGCTCTGCCAGCCGTGAGTTTCCATGATTAATCATATTTTCACTCATGAGATACAGAAGTTCTCCCTTTTTTTCTTCCTGTCCTTCTGGTAATGCCTTATAAGCCTGATGCAGATATCTCTGGGCTTCAACAGGCTGAATAATATCCAGATAAATTTCGCCCAGGCCGCGGCAGCTTTCGCTTTCTCCTACAGAATTTTTCTCTATGGCAAACAACTGATTGGATTGCTCATACCAGTAAACCGCTTTTTCGTACTCACCTGCCAGACGTGCCATGTCGCCAAGTGAAATAAAGATACGAGGATCCTTCCGGTATGGAACGGGAATTTTCTCAATATAATGGCAAAATATTCTCTGCCGGCCTGACACCATCCAATGACGGCCTACTCTGGCGAGAATGTCCAAGGCCCGTTTCCAATCCGTACAAAGGATACAAAAATGCAATGCCCACTCATAATTATTTTTCCTCAGATAATATAAAGCAAAAGACTGGTATAATTTCCGCTTATCGGGCAGCTCAGCTTCCGCTTTCTGCTGCAAAAAAGCCCGGAACAGAGAATGATACTGATAGACTCCATGATCTGACTGCTTGGCCAGCAGTCCCTTTTGAGATATATCCTGTAACAGCTTCGATTCTGAACCAGATTGTATGATATTCTGGCAAAAATCCAAATCAAAATACTCTACCAAAGATGTTTTAAGCATGAAATTCTGTAATTCTTCTGGCTGCCGGTTAAAAAAATCATAGCTCAGATACTCAAAAAACCGTTGCAGGTTCAGTGATTTTTTTTGTAGATAATTTTCATATTGTCCGGCATCTTCGCACCATTGCGCTGCCAGCATCTTTATAACAATAGCCCAGCCTTCCGTTTTTTTGAAAATCGCATGAATATCTTTATCTTGCACATGGGTCAATTGTGATTTTTGAAATAGCTTTTTTATCTCATCAGGCGAAAACAACAGATCTGTTGGAAATACATCTTTGGCCTGACCGTGCAGTCTCATCCGTTCCAAAACCGGCAGACTGACATACTCCCGCGAAAGCAGCATAATATGAAGCCGCACAGGAAGGTTAGCCATAAAGCGGTCGAAAAATTTTAAGACATCTGTATCATGAATATATTGCCAATCATCAATGACCATATAGACCGGTACATCTGTATCTGGCTGGTGTGCCTGCAGGCCCGATAAGAACAAGAATAATATGAAACGCCAATCAATCTTCTTTTCATTTGCCAGTCTCTGGCAGAACCACTCGTTGAATCCAGGATAAAACCGGTCCAGGCTCCCCGCCAGATAAATTGCAAAAATATATAACGTATCATCTTCCGGTCCCAGACAATACCAGCCTGGGGGTTCTGCCTGTCCCTGCCAGTATTGTATCATGGCAGTAGTTTTCCCATATCCGGCACCTGCCGTAATGACTGTCACGGGACATGATTTCATACCATCTAGTTTTTGATTGAACCTGAGCCGTGGAATGATGATATCATCTACTGCTGGCATAGATATTTTTGTTGGCAGGATTTTTCTCATAATGCACCGACCTCTGACAATATACTCTCGTTCCATTATATCAGATTTAAAGAGACACGTAAGCACCGTTACGCCCAAAAATGCATAACGGTGCTCTTATCAATAAGTAGTCCCGACTTATCTACCAAATCATGTATTTGTCAACAGCTTTGCGCAGTTCATCGCGAAAATCAGGATGTGCTATGCGGATCAAGGATTCGGCACGCTGTTTAATATTTAAACCGCGCAGCCAGGCCACACCATATTCCGTAACAACGTAATCGGTATCATTGCGCGATGTCGTAACCGCCGCCCCTGGAGCCAGGAAAGGAACAATTTTAGAATGGAGAACGGGCTTGCCATCGGCATCTTTTGTCGTGTACGTAGAATGCATGGCAATAATGGACTTGCCTCCTGGTGACATTTGTGCCCCCTGAACAGTTTCAGACTGACCACCCGTTCCGGACCACTGCAGATTTCCCACGGTTTCCGACGCGCACTGACCGGTCAGGTCGATTTCCAGGCTGGCATTAATGGAAACAAACTTGTTATTCCGGCTAATCGTATAGGGATCATTACTGAAGGTGCTCGACTTAAAAAGGACCGAAGGGTTATTGTCAATAAAATCATATAACCGCTGGCTTCCCATCGTAAATGAGCAGACAGAATATCCATTCATAAACCCTTTTTGCGAATTGTCTACAGCGCCGCATTCAATCAAATCAACCATCGTTTCCGTAAACATTTCCGTATGAATTCCCAAATGTTTCTTTGCTTTCAGTTCATTGGCTACTGCATTGGGAATATTGCCAATACCCAGCTGGATTGTGGATCCATCTTCTATGAGATCTGCAATATACCTGCCAATAGCCGCATCTGTTTCAGTATATGGCGCCAGTTTGGCACAGGGAATCGGCCGGTCTGATTCTACAACAGCTGCAACCTCAGAAACATGGACCAGTGTATCACCAAACGTTCTTGGGAAATTAGGATTGACTTCTACAATAGTCAGCGCTCCCGCATTAATCAGATCGCGTTCATAAATGGCGCTGACAGAAAGTGTCATATAACCATTCTTATCCATAGGAGATACGGTTGCCAGAACAACAGGGCGTCGTCCTTCGTATCGGATCCGGTCTAAGGTATGGCGTAAAATAGTCGTAGACCGCTGTGGCACGGCACTCGTCAATTTTTCCTTCTGGGATTGACGCAGGGGGCCGCAGAAAAACCAGCCATTATGGAACATGATTCCTTTCATTTCCTGATCATGGAGCCATGGATAATCCTTTAAGGGAAGACAGGTATTAATAATCGTATCTCTAACTCCCGTTTTTTTTAAGTACTGAAGTTTATCGAGAATAGCTGCCGGTTCCCCTGAAGCCTGGGCACTAAACATGTAGTCACGACTTTGAATCAATTGGAGTGCCTGTTCTACTGTCATTTTTTTCTGTTCATACATTGTTTCATATTGTGTCATGATATGACCTCCTATATAATATGTGTTATTTTTTGCTACGTGATTTTCCTGTTTCTGGTAATAAGAAAGAGCCAATAAAAGCAGTTGCGCTAAAGACAACGGCTACCGTAAGACCTGCCGTATAGCCTGATGAATCGATAATGGCCCCGATGATGAAAAAAACAATCGTTTCGATGATATACGCAATTGCCCAGAAAATCCCCATGATTTTTGTAAGCTTAACAGGCGTCATATCGGGTAATTCTTGAGGAATCATGAATAAGGAAGTGACCGGAATAAACATGAGATTCCCGATTGCAAAGGCGGCAATCAGGGCAATGACGCCATTTTCAGTCGTAAACATGAGTATGCCAAAAGCCGTAAGTAAAAAACCGCAAAGCCGGATGACAGGCAGCCGTTTATAATACACCTTGGACAGCAATATAGTAATAATAGTACCAACGATGCCGCCAAAAGCAACGACGATGCTCAGCGTCTTAGAATCGATGACGGTCGTGCCGGATATGGGGAAAATACATAGCAATACAATATAAAATGTTAGAATTCCAGAATATGTAGCCGGATAAATCCAATTAAACTTATGGCTCAGAGCCGTAGCAAAACTATAGGACTCCGTTGAAGCCTCATTGGAATTATTTGTCGTATTGATAGCAAAGTCCTGACCTACGAAGAGCCATAAAATAAAAAGCACACCACTAATTGCGGCAAAAAATGCCATACTCATCTGCCAGGTCTGCATCATGGCAATAACCGGGCCGACGACCATCATAGCCAGCATACCGCCTACATTATAAGCCACGCTGTTGATGGCATTGACTGTAGGACGCGTTTCCGGCTTAAAATAATGGATGACGACAGGGCTGAAATAGACGACGTAAACGGCACCACCAAAGCCCATAATGAACCGGCCAATAATGAATACCCAGTACTGGGGCGCCAAGATAGCCAGCGCACTGCCAAAAACAATCATGCCGGAGCCGATTGCAATGGCTTTTTTGGGCAGGAATTTGATGAGAATCGCCGCTGCGCAAAAATTACCAATAATTTTAGCTACTGTGATGGCATTCGATATAAACGTAGCTGACATAAAAGAATCCAAATGGAAATATTTCATAATTTCCGGAGTCAGGGTCGTACCAGCAATCCAATTAACAGCAAATAATGCATATGTACAAAACATGATTGCTTCAATCAGATTTGCTCTCCCTGATGAAGTAGAAACAGAACCAGACATAAATTTCTCTCCTTTCTCTTTGAACCTGACGCGATATCGCAAAAGCTTTACTTATAGTATACAAAAACAGGTAACAAAGCAGTTACAAAACAAAAAAAGAGTTGTAACAAAATGAGCAAAAACTCATTTCATTACAACTCTCCTTA
Source organism: Caecibacter massiliensis (assembly GCA_900095875.1). Taxonomy (GTDB): domain Bacteria; phylum Bacillota; class Negativicutes; order Veillonellales; family Megasphaeraceae; genus Megasphaera; species Megasphaera hexanoica. The sequence continues at coordinate 761,058 of LT608311.1, forward strand.
CGTCAATGCAATCAGTCTTTCTGGCGGACTAATTTGCTCTGATTAAACGTATCCACCATTTCAAAATGATCGGCATCGCTGAATTTCAATGTTTCTACACCAGAATCATTTTTCCCCTTCATATCCAAAATCATACTGCCCTTACCTGTTTCCGGGTCAATCTTTACATTCGACAATTCATACGAATAGGACGAGTTCATACCATTAGGACGTATAATTTCCATCGTTCCCTTTTTGACAACCCACGTATAGCCACCTTTGACCGGTTCCTTCCATGTTCCCAGGAACATATCTTTAGGGTCGGCTTTAATCGCCTGTCCATCTGCATCCAGATAGGTGACCTTAGGCTGATTATTGTTATTTTCAGAATATTCAAACTGACGACCATAGTACTTAGTAGTCCCATACAATTTCAAATAGGTCGGATTGCCCGATTTATCAAAATATTTAGCTTCTGTTCTATTACGCTGGCTGTCATATTTGTATTTCACAGCAGCAATATCTGTCTTTGTTGACATACCACCATTACTCAGGACTTTTTCATCTATGTTCAGAGCTTCCCCATTTTTAAAGTAGCTTATCTGGCTGATGTTACTGTTTTCATCATAGTCCATCTTTAATTCATCAGGCCCTTTAGTATTACTTATGACAAGGGGCAGGCTTTGTCCATCAGCGCCGATAAACTTCAAATCGATAATACGATCCGCGTCATCATAGGTCATATCCAGTTCGGCAACGCCCTTGGCACCATCCTTAACAGGAGCAGCCTGTCCATCTATGCCCAGGAACTGGATTTTGACCGGACCGGCATGTTTGTCATCATATGTATATTTTGTTTCTGCCCCAGCTTCTATCAGACCATCTTTCATCTGTTGCAATTTGTCATTAAGCGAAGTGGGACCAAGAAAAACAAACAGGCTCTTCTGAGCACTGCCATCGAGATCACCGGCTTCATTGTACAACTTACGGCTGATGACACGGCCTTTTTTATCGTAGGAAAAAGCAATACGGGCGTATTTGTTTTTATTGTTCTTCACTACACCGTTATTATCCCGGATTTCTATGGAGTCCAATACATCCGTTTTTTCTTTGTCATAGACAAAGCCCAGGATGCTGGCACCCAGATATCCATTAACCACTTTTCCATCCTTATTCATATAGGTAATGGTATCAATATTCCCTTTTTTATCGTAAGCAATCTTCGCCTGCGCTACGCTTCCTAGAGAATTATTATCGCCTTCAGAATTATAATAATATTTCTTTTCTGCTTTTCCTTTATTTTCTCCATCTTTTGCTATCTGATAACGGACAGAAGCTTCACCGTGGTTCCCTACACCCGCCTTGCCGGTCACACGTTCATACTTTTCTTTAATGTAACCATCCTGGCTGTAGTCAAGCTGAATCCGTGCTGCCGTAACAGCCGTCATGTTACCAACGGTAGATTTCCAATGTATATCGATGGGAGCATTACCAGCTTTAGCCGTAACACTTACGATTTTATCTTTTGTCGCATCATCCTTGCCCATTTCGACATAGTAAAAAATGCCGCCTTTCTTAGCTTTTGAGTCGTCAACCCGGTCTTTGATAACAAATTCGCCGTTCGGCTTGATTGCAACGTTTTTGTAATAGCCAGTAGATACCTTATCGCTTCCCGTTCCACAACCAGCCAGCATAAGGGAACATAATCCGGCAAGTATAAGTCCAAAAATTTTGATACGCTTACTAATCAACTCTCATCATCCTTTCTGTTTTTAAATGCCATTCTTTTTAATTCGACATGCTATATACCGCATCTCCCCCCGTCCCATGCGAATGCCAGTACATTCTATCGTAGACCGCCCTTTCCGAAAGGACATTTCCATAACAAAAAGAATATGGCACGCAGTATTTCTCAGAATTCACCATTCAGAGCTCATTCTTGTTTTATTATAATACAATAACACAAAAATGTCACAATTATTTAGATACAAATCATGTAATACGATGTCGGGCGCAAAAAAAAGAACACCCGGGAAAACTTCCCAGGTGCTCTCTGTCCAGTAATCTGGCGGAGTGAGAGAGATTCGAACTCTCGCAGGCCTTACGACCTCTAACGATTTAGCAAACCGTCCTCTTCAGCCTCTTGAGTATCACTCCATATGCAACTGACTAGATTAGTATACACGTTTTTGTATTATCTGTCAAGGGCATTATCTGGCAGGAACAGGCGGTAATCGTAAATAAAATCGTCCCGTGCCTGCCAGGATACGGCCCATGAGAATGGCAAATTCCTGCCTATTTCCCTTCTATGGCCTTATTCAGCCGGTCTATCTTCCCATCCATCATATTCGTATATCCGGGACGGATATCTGCTTTCAGAACGACCGACGTACGAATTCCTTTATCGGTAAAATACTGAGTCGACTTTTTGACGACAGCCATGACGTCATCCCATTCTCCTTCAATTTCTGTGAACATAGAGTACGTGTGGCACTTTAAACCCGAATTACGGATGATTTTGACAACTTCAGCCACATAAGGTGCATATTCGTCACCAGTACCACTGGGAGCAATGCAGACAGCAACGAGTGTATTCATGGTAAAACCCCTCCTCATAAAATAATGATTATATCTTCATTATAAACGATTCGGCACACTTGTCCAGTCTGTCTACAGTGCTTAAAACGTGTCGGGAACAGTTTGTTCAAGGAGGCCCGGTGTATCAGAAAAATCAGTATGGGCTATGCTGTCATTGTCATCACCAAATACAATAGTACCGGAAATTATCCTGCCTGAAAGAATCATGGGAATCCAGATTCCATCGGCCTTCCACATTTCATCATAGGGAAGAGATGAGGCAGAAAACCAGCACGGTTCCATTTCATCAGAAGCCGTTACGGTGCCTTTCCAGTCATGAAGAAAGTAGACATAGCCGATGTGGTTATATGCAGAATCGGCAGGAAAGCGAAAATCTAGATAGGCCACCAGTTGCAATGCTGCCTCGTCTGCTATCAGATGACATTCTTCATAAAGCTCCCGTACAGCACAAGCCCGGAAGGTTTCTCCCCTTTCTATTTTTCCTCCAAACCCATTCCATTTAGAAACGCCAAACCCTCTTTTTTTCCGTCCCAGGAGAATCTGTCCCTGGGCATTGACAGGGAAACATAAGGTAGTAGGCCGCATGGTATGTGCCCCCTTATTTTCCCTTCTTCTTCATATTCTTGAAATATTCGTGTTCTTTATTTAATTCCTGCAAAATAGTATTGATTGTCCAGGAAATATTTGTTGGCGTAACCATTGCTTTTAAAGGAATATTCTTCAATCTGCCACGGCGGATAGCATCGAGAAGAAGATTGACTGTCTGATTTGAAAATCCGCAGAGAACAATGGCTTCTTTGGTTACAGGGGGCAATTCACCGTCTTCTTCCGGCGTATGTTCCACGGTCTGTTCCTCTGCATCGCCTTTCATAGCAGCAATTTCAGCTACTTCTTCCTCCGTCAGGCCAAGGACCTTGCCTACCGTATCATCCTTTTCTTCTTCCGTAACGGCTTTTACCTGGGCTTTAGTCAGAAGCCCCAGAAGTTTGAGTTGCTTAAACCGTTCCGGTGTAAAATTTACAGCCAATATCATTTTAAATGCCATCTTATTCTCTCCTTTCCTACTTCCACTTATTAAAAAAGCCGCTGTGGAACAAACCACAGCGGCTTTGCATCTCATTACGTGTCCCGTCAGAAACTATCCCGTCGGGATCAGACTAATTCGATGATAACGATCGGAGCTGCATCACCCTGGCGCGGGCCCTTTTTAATGATGCGGGTATAGCCGCCCTGACGATCTTTATATTTCGGTGCAATTTCATCAAACAGCTTTTTAACTACATCTTCGTCCATCAGATAAGCGAGTACCTGGCGGCGTGCATGAAGGTCACCCCGTTTGGCAAGGGTAAGCATTTTTTCAGCCATCTTGCGGAGTTCTTTAGCCTTTGCTTCCGTGGTTTCAATGCGTTCATGCTGGAACAAAGAGGTAACAATGCTGCGCAATAATGCTTTACGTGCAGAGCTGTCGCGTCCTAACTTTCTATAAGCCATCGTTCATCCTCCTAAAACTATTCTTCGTCATTCGATTTTAAATCGTAACCTTCTTTTCGCAACTTTTCGATGATTTCATCGACAGATTTCTTACCCAGGTTACGAATCTTGGCAAGGTCGTCTTCTGTCCGTTCTGTCAAATCAGCCAGTGTATAAATATTGGCCCGTTTGAGGCAGTTAGAAGCGCGTACGGAAAGGTCGAGAACATCAATTTTAACTTTATCCAGTTCAGGACCATCGTCTACTGGCACTTCTTCCTTTCCATCACCAGTAAAATCAGCCTTAGCTTCATTTACTTTTTCATCGGTAGCGATATCCTGGAAATAATTCAGGTAGCTGATCATAATGGATGCAGCCTTAGCTACGGCATTTTCTGCCGTGATACTGCCATCCGTCGTTACTTCAAGCGTCAATGAATCATAATCCATTTCATTGCCGACCCGGACATTGCCGACTTCGTAATTTGTACGAACAACAGGAGAAAAGATGGAATCAATAGGAATGACTCCGATCATATCTGTATCCTTTTTGTTTTTCGTAGACGGTACGTACCCTTTACCACGTTCAATATGGCACTGCATATGGATATGGGCATCCGTATCGAGAGTAGCAATATGAAGTTCCGGGTTCAAAATTTCTACGTCTGTAATTACGTTAAGATCGTTTGCGGTAAATTCGCATTCACCATTAACATCTATGGTGATATCGGCTTCATCAACTTCATCGTTGGTGAACTTCATGCAAACCTGCTTCAAATTCAGGATGATGTCCGTTACATCTTCCCGGACACCGGGAATGGTCGAAAATTCATGCAACACGCCATCAATCTTGATAGACGTAATTGCAACACCATCCAAAGAGGCAAGAAGAATGCGCCGCAAACTATTACCCAATGTGATTCCGTAACCTCTGTCAAGAGGTTTGCATACGAATTTTCCGTATTTGCCGTCATCGCTTTTTTCTGCGATTTCAATCTTAAACTTGCTATCATCTATCATTAGGAAAATCCTCCTATATCAGAATCAAAACAACTTGGTCAAAAGCGCAGACGATTATACGCGTCTACGTTTAGGCGGACGGCAGCCATTATGAGGAATTGGTGTTACATCTTTGATAGAGTTGACTTCCAGACCTGCAGCCTGCAGGGCACGGATAGCAGCTTCACGACCGGAACCAGGTCCCTTAACGAATACTTCAACAGAGCGGAGGCCGTGTTCCATAGCAGCCTTGGCAGCTGTTTCGGCAGCCATCTGAGCGGCAAACGGAGTACTTTTACGGGAACCACGGAAGCCCATTTCACCGGCGCTGGCCCAGCTGAGTGCATTACCCTTGGGATCGCTGATGGTAACAATCGTATTATTGAAAGTAGAACGGATATGAGCTGCACCCGATTCTACATGTTTCTTTTCTTTTTTCTTATTGCTTCTTACGTTATTCTTAGCCAAAATCGTTTCCCTCCTTACTTAAAATTATTTTTTCTTGCCTGCAATTGCCTTGCGCGGGCCTTTACGTGTGCGGGCATTTGTCTTCGTACGCTGACCACGGACGGGCAGACCTGCACGATGACGTTTGCCACGATAGGAATTGACTTCAATCAGTCGTTTTACGTTCAGAGCCGTTTCGCGGCGAAGGTCACCTTCTACTTTATAATCAGAACCGATGACTTCACGGATTTTCTGAACTTCATCTTCTGTCAAATCGCGAACGCGGGTATCGGGATTGATACCGGTTTTGGCGAGAATTTCCTGAGAAGAAGAAAGGCCGATACCAAAAATATATGTTAAACCAATTTCAACACGTTTGTCACGTGGTAAATCTACACCGGCTATACGTGCCATCTATTCATTCACCTCCTGAATATTAACCTTGTTTCTGTTTATGTTTCGGATTTTCGCAAATAACCATAACACGGCCTTTGCGTTTGATGATTTTGCATTTTTCGCAAATTTTCTTAACCGACGGTTTTACTTTCATAATTAACCTCCTGCGTAATCAAGCCTATTTGAAGCGATACGTAATACGACCACGATTCAGGTCATATGGTGTCAATTCAAGCGTGACCCGGTCACCTGGCAGGATACGGATGAAGTTCATCCGCATTTTACCGGAAACATGGGCCAGCACGATGTGATCATTTTCCAACTTAACCTTGAACATGGCATTTGGCAGTGCTTCTACTACAACGCCTTCCACTTCAATGACATCTTGCTTAGACATGTGTTACCTCCCTGATAGATTCAACCCTGGCCCGTTTCAGGACGGACCGTATCCATTCATTGCTGATTCGTACGGAACCAGCGTCCATGCCGGATACGCTCGTTCCTAAAACCTGAAGATGCCGGCAATTCTTTTTCTTCGGCTTCTCCACTTTATACTTACGACCGTCAGCGACCCATACGTAGGGAGCAGTAAGACTGCCCGTGACTACATACACAGCGCCCTTATCTTTTCCGGCAAGGCTGCAAACAACCATGCCAGTAGAAATCAGTGGCTTATCCATGTGACGGAAGTGTTAGAATATCGGGGCCGTTTTCCGTGATTGCTACGGTATGTTCGAAATGAGCAGCCGGTTTACTGTCACGGGTGACAACAGTCCAGCCATTCTTAAGCTGGTGCGTCTTTTCGGTACCCATACAGATCATCGGTTCAATAGCCAGAACCATGCCGGGTTCAAGCAATTCGCCATGGCCGGCCAGGCCATAATTTGGCACTTCCGGATCTTCATGCATATCCGAGCCGATTCCATGTCCGACATAGTCCCGGACGACACCATATCCAAACGATTCTGCATAAGCCTGAACGGCATGACCAATATCACCGAGGTGGTTGCCCGCAACGGCTTGTTCAATACCTTTATACAGGCATTCATTCGTCACCTTCAAGAGTTGAAGTGTTTTCGGGTCCACATGGCCAATAGGTAATGTAACCGTCGAATCACCATGATACCCGTTTTTGTTTACTACCAAATCAATACTGATTATGTCACCATCTTTAAGCTTGCGGTGGCCGGGAATCCCATGAACGACTTCTTCGTTCACACTAGCACAGATGGTGGCCGGGAATCCATAATAGCCTTTGCAGCTCGGGAAGGCCCCCTGACTGCGAATGTATTCTTCACAGCGCTGGTCAAGTTCACCCGTAGTCACACCCGGTTTTGCCAGTTCTCGCATTAATTCAAGCGCATCGGCGGTAATCCGGCCTGCTTCACGAATATACTCAATTTCCCTTTTCGATTTTAATATAATCATTCTTATTTACTCTTTTCAAGGCTTGCTACAATATCGCGGAATACATCTTCCATACTCTGTTTACCATCGACTTCGATGTAGAGATTGGAATTCTTATAATAATCGATGAGCGGTTTCGTCTGGGCAGCATATACGCTAAGGCGTTTCTTAACGGTTTCAACTTTGTCATCATCACGCTGATACAACTCGCCGCCGCATTTATCGCAAACATTCTTCACTTTGGAAGGCTTGAACACAATGTGATAGGTTGCACCACATTTACGGCAGATCTGACGCCCCGTCGTCCGTTTGATGAGTTCTTCATCGGGAACGGCAATATTGATGACACCATCCAGTTTAATTCCCAAATCACGAAGGATGGCATCCAAGGACACGGCCTGACTGGTCGTACGGGGGAATCCGTCAAGAATAAAGCCTTTTTTGCAGTCGTCTTTTGCAAGACGTTCTTTTACGATGCCGACAGTTACGGCATCGGGAACGAGCTGCCCGTTATCCATGTATTTCTTTGCTTCCAAGCCGAGAGGAGTCTGTTCCTTGACAGCTGCACGGAACATATCGCCCGTGGAGATCTGAGGAATACCGTACTTGTCAATCAGGCGTTCGGCCTGTGTGCCTTTGCCGGCCCCGGGAGGGCCCATTAACAGAATATACATTCAAACTACCTCCTTATTTCATGAATCCCTGGTACTGTCTGTTGAGAACTAAGGATTCAGCCTGCTTCATCGTATCGATAGCAACACCGACGACGATAAGAAGTGCCGTACCACCGAAGTATACCCCCTGGATACCCGTCACCCAGCCGATGAAGTTGGGCAGGATAGCTACAAAAGCCAGGAAGAACGCACCGGCGAGAGTAATTCTCGTCATAATGCGGTCAATATACAGTGCCGTCGGCTGACCAGGACGGATGCCCGGAATAAAGCCGCCGTATTTCTGCATGTTTTCTGTCAGCTGGGGAATATTCAGCGTGATGGCAGTGTAGAAATATGTGAAGAACATGATGAGCAGTGCGTACATGATGGTGTTCGTCAGTGTACCCCAGGCAAAGAAGCTGGCAATCCACTGCACCGTGTCGTTCTGCACAAACTGGGCAATCGTAATAGGGAACATCAATACAGAAGAAGCAAAGATGATTGGAATAACGCCTGCCTGGTTTACTTTCAAAGGAATGTGTGTCGTGTGACCGCCATACATCTTGCGGCCGACAACACGTTTGGCGTACTGGACAGATACGCGGCGCTGCCCCTGCGTCACTTCGATGACGACAACGATCATCAAAAGTGCAATAATGGCAAAGAGAAGGGCCTGGAAAATATTGATTGTACCAGCCTGTACGTACTTGTAAATCGTCATAACGCCATCAGGGAACCGGGCAACGATACCGGCAAAGATGATAAGAGAAATCCCATTGCCAATACCACCGGCTGTAATCTGATCGCCAAGCCACATGAGGAAGCACGTGCCGGCAGTCAGGATGATGGAAACCATGAGAACCATGGCCCAGCTGTTATCCACCAGTGCGTTGTTGACCTTGAGGGCATAACTCATGGCAAAAGCCTGGATGAAACCGAGGATAACCGTGCCCCAGCGTGTTACTTTCTGGATTTTATCACGGCCATCCTGATTGTCCTTGGCCCATTGCTCAAAGGTCGGCACCACAGAGGTTAGGAGCTGCATAATGATAGATGCATTGATGTACGGCGTAATGCTCATGGCCAATACGGAAAACTTACTCAAAGCGCCACCGGAGAATAAATCGAGGAGCCCGAACAAGTTACCACTGGAAAACAGGTTTTCAATGACTGAAGCATCGACACCAGGAACAGGGATGTGCACACCAAGGCGGAAAATGATGAACATGATCAGGGTAAAAACTGCGCGCTTCCGGAATTCGGGAACATTCAGTACATTTTGGATGTTTTCTAACACCACAAATCACCCCTACTGTTCTGCTACCGGTTCTTCTCCCGGTACAACAGCCTTGCCGCCAGCTGCTTCTATCTTAGCCTTAGCAGATTTTGTAAAGCCCTGAGCTACGACAGTGAGCTTCTTTTCTAATTCGCCATTGCCAAGAATGCGGATACCATCACGTACGTTTTTGACGATACCAGCTTCTACGAGAGCAACCGGATCTACAGTCGCACCATCTTCAAAACGGTTGAGTGTAGAAACGTTTACTTCTGCATATTCTTTAGCCCAGATATTTTTGAATCCCCGTTTCGGGAGCAGACGATAGAGCGGCATCTGGCCACCTTCGAAGCCCGGACGCGTACCGCCGCCACTACGGGAGTTCTGACCTTTATTACCTCTGCCGGCTGTCGTTCCGTTACCGGAACCAGTACCGCGGCCTACGCGGAAATGTTTTTTCTTAGAGCCGGGAACAATTTTCATTTCATGAAGTTTCAATGAAGCGCACCTCCTTTTATATTAGATTTCTTCTACTTTAACTAAGTGTTCAACTTTATGAAGCATACCTTTAATCTGAGGAGTAGCTTCTTTGATGACACTGGAATTCGTCTTGTGGAGACCCAGGGCGACCACCGTTGCGCGCTGATCGGCAGGACGGCTGGCAACGCTCTTTACAAGGGTAACTTTTACTTGAGACATTACGTATATCCTCCTTATCAGCCGTAAATTTCTTCTACTGTTTTGCCGCGGAGTTCAGCAACTTTGCTGACGTCTTTCAGCTGGGAGAGACCAGTGAGCGTAGCCTGAACCATGTTGTTCGGGTTGGAAGAACCCAGGGATTTCGTCAGAATGTTGCGTACGCCAGCCAGTTCCAATACGGAACGGACCGGGCCGCCGGCAATAACGCCAGTACCTTCAGCAGCCGGTTTCAAAAGGACTTTGCCAGCACCAAAGATACCGGTAATCTGGTGAGGAATAGAACCGTTTTTCAAAGGAACGGAGATGATATGTTTTTTAGCGTCTTCAACACCTTTGCGGATAGCTTCCGGAACTTCGCCAGCTTTACCTAAGCCTGCGCCAACACGGCCATTGCCGTCACCGACAACAACGAGGGCACTGAAGGAAAAACGACGGCCGCCTTTTACTACCTTGGCAACACGGTTGATGAAAACGACATTTTCCTGTAATTCGAGACCTGCATGGTCAACTTTTGCCATGTGTTATTTCCTCCTTGACTAGAATTTCAAGCCAGCTTCACGAGCTGCTGCAGCCAGTGCTGCTACACGGCCATGATAAATATAACCGCCACGGTCAAATACTACTGTCGTGATGCCTTTTTCAATAGCCCGTTCAGCAACGAGTTTGCCAACCAGTTTAGCTGCTTCAGCATTGCCGCCTTTGACATCCTGAGCCTTGATTTCCTTGTCCAGCGTGCTGGCGGAAACCAGGGTAACACCGTTGACATCATCAATGACCTGTGCATAAATATTGGAAAGGCTGCGGAAAACGTTCAAACGCGGACGTTCTGCCGTGCCGTTGATGTTCTTACGTAAGCGCCAATGACGTTTTACGCGAATCGCATTCTTACTCTTTTTCAAGGAATTCACTCCTTTCTATATGTAAATGACGTTATTATTTCTTCGTACCAGCTTTACCAGCCTTGCGACGGACATGTTCACCGACATAGCGGATACCTTTTCCTTTATACGGTTCAGGCAGACGGTAGCCACGGATTTTCGCAGCAAACTCGCCGACATGTTCATTGTTGACGCCAGAGATTACGATCTGAGTAGCACTCGGGCATTCAACCGTAATACCTTCCGGAGCATCGAGTTCGAGGGGATGGGAGAAGCCGAGAGTCAGGGCAAGTTTCTTGCCTTTCATCTGTGCTCTGTAACCAACACCAACGATTTCCAGTTCCTTTTTAAAGCCTTCCGTTACGCCTTTTACCATATTGGCAATGAGAGCACGGGTAAGGCCGTGCAGGGCACGGTTATTTTTTTCGTCATTCGGACGTTCGACAGTAATAACATTGTCTTGTACTGTTACTTTCATATCCGGGTGAAGCGTACGGGTAAGTTCGCCTTTCGGGCCTTTAACGGTAATCACCTGGCCATCGAGGGTTGCTGTTACGCCTGCCGGGATATCAATAGGCATTCTACCTACTCGGGACATATTGACACCTCCAAAACGATTTACCAGACGTAAGCGATAACTTCGCCGCCCAGACCAAGTTTACGAGCTTTTTTATCAGTCATAACACCCTGGGACGTGGAAATTACTGCGATTCCCAAACCACCGAGAACGCGCGGTAATTCTTCTTTGCTAGCATAAACGCGCAGGCCCGGTTTAGAAATTCTCTTGATGCCGGTAATTACTTTTTCTTTATTAGAACCGTATTTCAAAGTTACTTTCAGTGTCTTGCCTTCGTCAACGGTTTCATAGTTCTTTACGAAGCCTTCTTCTTTCAGGATGTTCAGCACTGCGGCCTTCATCGTGGAAGCGGGCATTTCAACTTTTTCGTGATATGCCGAATTGGCATTACGGATTCTGGTGAGCATATCCGCAATCGGATCGGACATTACCATAATCTAAAACCTCCCTCCATATAATGAGTTACCAGCTGGCTTTTTTAACGCCAGGAATCTGACCTTTATAAGCCAGGTCACGGAATGTGATACGGCTGATGCCGAATTTACGCATATAACCGTGAGGACGGCCGGTTACCTTGCAACGGTTATGCAGACGAACCGGAGAAGCATTGGCAGGTAACTGGGAAAGTGCTTCATAGTCGCCTTTCGCTTTGAGTTCTGCACGGAGCTTAGCGTATTTGGCAACCATTTTTTCACGTTTCTTTTCACGTTCAAGCATAGATTTCTTTGCCATGTATGTTATCCTCCTCTATTACTTTTCAAAGGGCATGCCCATCAGTTTCAACATGTACCGGCTTTCTTCGTCCGTTTCAGCTGTTGTAACGATGGTAATGTCCATACCGCGGGCTTTATCGACTTTATCATATTCGATTTCCGGGAAAATGAGCTGTTCTTTCAGTCCCAGTGTATAGTTGCCACGGCCATCAAAACCCGTTGCACTTACGCCATGGAAGTCACGGACGCGGGGCAGCGTCAGGTTCATCAGTTTGTCGAGGAATTCATACATCCGTTCGCCGCGAAGTGTAACTTTGCAGCCAAGGTTCATGCCTTCACGGATTTTAAAAGCTGCGATAGATTTCTTGGCCTTCGTAATCAACGGTTTCTGGCCAGAAATGATTGTCATATCGTTTACAGCAGCATCCAAAGCTTTGGAGTTGGTAACGGCTTCACCAACAGCCATGTTGATGACGACCTTTGTCACCTTTGGAATCTGCATTACGTTTTTGTAATTGTATTTTTCCTGTAACCCTTTCACTACATCCGAAAGGTAAAAATCTTTTAATCTGGACACTCTCAAGGCCCTCCCTTCTCTACATTAAGTTAGATAGCTTTGCCGCTCTTAACAGCCGTGCGTACTTTCGTACCGTCAGCCTGCTGTACCATTTTTACACGAGTCGGCTTGCCGCTTTCAGGATCTACGAGCATTACGTTGGAAACATGCAGAGCAGCTTCTTTTTCGATAATGCCGCCTTGAGGATTGTTCTGTGTCGGTTTTGTGTGACGTTTTACTTTATTAAGGCCTTCAACGACTACACGGTCCTTTTTCGGATAGCAGGCGATGACTTTGCCCTTCTTGCCTTTTTCTTTACCGGCGATGACGATGACGCTGTCACCGGTTTTGATATGCATTTTACCCATCGAGAACACCTCCTCCTTATAATACTTCCGGAGCCAGGGAGATGATCTTCATGAAATCCTTTTCACGCAGTTCTCTGGCAACGGGCCCAAAAATACGAGTGCCTTTCGGGCTCTTATCATTATTGATTACGACGGCTGCATTTTCATCGAAACGGATGTAGGAACCATCAGCACGGCGCAATCCTTTTTTAGAACGAACGATAACAGCTTTTACAACGTCGCCTTTCTTGACAACGCCGCCGGGTGTTGCATCTTTAACAGTACAGGTGATAATATCACCGATGTTACCATATTTTCTGTACGAACCACCCATGACCTGGATGCAGAGTACTTTTTTCGCACCCGTGTTATCGGCAACATTCAACACAGTTTCTTGCTGAATCATGGCTTGACCTCCTAATTAATCGATCTTACTTCGCTTTTTCAACGATAGTGACTACTCGCCAATGTTTCTGCTTGGACAGGGGGCGGGTTTCTTCGATGCGTACGATATCACCGACGCCGCATTCGTTATTTTCGTCATGAGCTTTGAACTTTACAGTGCTGACGAGCGGCTTTTTGTAGAGTTCATGCTGTTCTTTATATTCTACAGCAACGACAACGGTCTTATCCATTTTGTTGCTGACTACTTTGCCTACGCGGATTTTGCGTTCATTTCTTTCCATCTGAGCTGTGACCTCCTTTTAGATTTTCAATCCTGTGTGACTTACGCCTGTGCTTTCAATTCTGCTTCGCGCTGTACCGTTTTGATGCGAGCGATAGTTTTCTTTACTTCACGGATGCGCATGGGATTTTCTAATTGGCCGGTCGCATGTTGAAAACGGAGGTTAAACAATTCTTCTTTCAGGCTAACCACCTTTTCATCCATTTCGGCAGCGCTAAGAGCACGGATTTCTTTAACCTTCATTTTATTCACCACCTAATTCCTGACCTTTAACGACAAATTTAGTTTTAATCGGCAGCTTATGACCGGCAAGACGCATAGCTTCACGAGCGACTTCTTCATTAACGCCACCCATTTCAAAGAGTACACGGCCCGGTTTTACAACTGCTACCCAGTATTCCGGAGACCCCTTACCAGAACCCATACGTGTTTCAGCCGGTTTTGCTGTGATAGGTTTGTCCGGGAAAATTTTAATCCATACTTTACCGCCACGTTTGATGTAACGGGTCATAGCAATACGGGAAGCTTCGATCTGACGGTTGGTAATCCAGGCAGGTTCCAAAGCTACAAGACCGAAATCGCCATGAGCTACTTTATTGCCACGCTGAGCCTTACCTTTTAAACGGCCGCGGAACTGTTTACGATGTTTGACACGTTTTGGAATTAACATCAGGCTTCACTCCCTTCACGTTTTTTCTGCGGAGCTTTTTTAACTTCCGGCAGGATTTCTCCTTTGTAGATCCAGCATTTTACACCGATGCAGCCATAGGTTGTATGTGCTGCTGCAAAGCCATAGTCGATATCTGCGCGAAGTGTATGCAGAGGAATAGAACCATCGCGGACACTTTCGCTACGGGCGATTTCAGCACCGCCAAGACGACCGGAGCACATGATTTTGATACCTTTGGCACCCATACGCATCGTACGGCCTACGCACTGCTTCATAGCACGGCGGAAACCAATACGGCGTTCGAGCTGGCTGGCAACGTTTTCAGCAACGAGAGTTGCATCCATTTCAGCCTGTTTGATTTCAGCAATGTTGACATCGACGTTTTTATCGGTAAAAGCTTTCAGAGCTTTTTTAATATCTTCAATACCAGCGCCGCCACGGCCGATGACCATGCCCGGTTTGGCAGTATGAATGATTAATTTGATGCGTTTGGCAGAACGTTCGATTTCAATACGAGAAACGCCTGCAATAAATAACTGTTTCTTTAAGAAATCACGGATTTTAACGTCTTCGTTCAGAAGTGCAGCATAATCTTTTTCAGCATACCATTTAGCATCCCAAGGTTTTGAAACACCGACGCGAAATCCATGGGCGTTAACTTTTTGACCCACTACGTTTCCCTCCTTAAGCTCTTTCTTTTACTACAACAGTCACATGACTGGAATGTTTCAGGATCTTGAAAGCCTGTCCACGGCTGCGGGGATGAATACGTTTCATCGTGGAGTCCTGGTCAACGAAGATTTCAGAAACATACAAAGAATCTGCGTTCATATCATTATTGTGTTCCGCATTGGCAACAGCCGAACGAAGAACCTTTTCTACAACCCGGGAACCTACTTTCGGAGTAAATTTAAGGATTGCGAAAGCTTCGCTCACGTTTTTGCCCCGTACGAGGTCAGCTACGATTCTGATCTTACGGGGGGCAATGCGGATATGTTTAGCAATTGCTCTTGCTTCCATGGTTAGTACCTCCCTTAGCCTGTTACTTTTTCAGATTTAGCATGACCTTTGAATGTACGTGTCGGAGCGAATTCGCCCAGTTTATGGCCAACCATATCTTCAGTGATATAAACAGGAACGTGTTTGCGGCCGTCGTGAACAGCAATCGTATGGCCTACAAAGCTAGGCAGAATAGTAGATGCACGAGACCAGGTTTTAACTACTTTTTTTTCATTGGCTTCGTTCATAGCGTCAATCTTTTTTACGAGATGGGCAGCAACGAATGGGCCTTTTTTTACGGATCTGGACACTTATATATCTCCTTTCCTGGACCTATTTACGTCTCTTCACAATAAACTTATTGGAAGCCTTCTTTGCTTCACGGGTCTTCACGCCGTATGCAGGTTTACCCCAAGGAGTAACCGGACGTTTACGACCAACAGGAGACTTACCTTCACCACCACCATGAGGATGATCGCACGGATTCATGACAACACCACGGTTGCCCGGGCGGATACCCATCCAGCGGGAACGGCCGGCTTTACCGATTGTAAGGTTTTCATAATCCGGGTTGCTCACGATACCGACAGTAGCACGGCAGTTTACATGAACCTGGCGTAATTCACCAGAAGGAAGACGGAGCAGTGCATAGTTTCCTTCTTTAGCGATAATCTGTGCGGACGAACCAGCAGAACGGACCATCTGGCCGCCTTTGCCGATTTTCAGTTCGACGTTATGTACGAGAGTACCGAGAGGAATCTTGCCGAGAGGCAGTGCATTCCCAGTTTTAATATCCGATTCCGGACCAGAAACGACGACGTCGCCGACTTTCAAGCCATTCGGAGCGAGGATATATTTCTTTTCGCCATCTGCATAGAACAGAAGAGCGATATTTGCAGAGCGGTTCGGATCATATTCGATCGTCGCTACTTTAGCGGGGATATTGTCTTTGATACGTTTGAAATCGATCAAACGATAACGGCGTTTATGACCGCCGCCCTGATGGCGGACTGTCATTCTGCCCTGGTTATTACGACCGCCCTTGCTCGTTACTTTGACCAGCAAGGATTTTTCCGGTTTGGACGCTGTGATTTCATCGAATGTCGAGACAGTCATGAAACGGCGGCCGGCGGAATACGGTTTAAAAGATTTAATGGCCATTTTGATGCCTCCTCCTTTATGTCAATATTGCTTACGCTTCAAAGAATTCGATTGTTTCGCCTTCCTGAAGGGTTACGATGGCTTTTTTGTAATCCGGGCGTTTACCAATATATTTACCCATGCGTTTCATTTTGCCCATCGTGCGCAGTGTCGTAACGTTTTTAACTTTGACGTTGAAAACTTTTTCTACGGCCTTGCGGATTTCAATCTTATTGGCATGGAGCGGTACCTTAAATGTATATTTGCCATCAGACATCATCATTGTCGTTTTTTCAGTGATGACCGGTTTTAATAAGAGATCATGCATATCCATTATCCGAGCACCTCCTCAATCTTAGCTACAGCGCTCTTCGTTACGAACAGCTTCGTGTAGTGGAGCAGGTCGAAAATGTTGATGCCCGTCGTGGAAACGGCTTTTACACCTTCGATGTTGCGTGCGCAGCGTGTTACGACTTCGTCATTATCCGTGACGAAGAGGACTTTTTCGCCCGTAAATTTGAAGTTATTAATAATCTGTGCTACTTCTTTGGTCTTGGCAGCAGCCAGATTAATTTCATCGAGTACATACAATTCATTTGTATTTACTTTATCGCTTAATGCAGATTTTACAGCCAGACGACGTGCTTTGCGGGGCATCTTCTGTTCATAAGAACGCGGATGGGGACCCCAAACCGTACCGCCGCCAACCCATAACGGACTGCGGGTGCTGCCTACACGGGCCCGGCCGGTTCCTTTTTGTTTCCAGGGTTTTCTGCCGCCACCGCGTACGAGACCGCGTGTTTTGGTAGCATGTGTGCCCTGACGTTCATTGGCGAGCTGACGAAGTACAGCCTGTCTCATGACAGCTTCGTTCACTTCAACGCCAAATACGCTATCGTTCAATTCGATTTCACCGGTCTGTGCGCCGGTAATATTATACGTGCTTACTTTTGGCATTCTATTTTATCCTCCTTCCTGTATGACAACTATTAGCGGGGTTTTACAGTGTCACGAATCATGACAAGGCTGCCTTTGGCACCCGGGATACCACCTTTAATCAGAATCAGGTTCTTATCCATATCGACTTTAACGACAGAGAGACGAAGAACTGTAGCCTGATTGCCACCATATTGTCCAGGAAGTTTTTTACCTTTGACGACTTTACCGCCGCCACCACTGGTCATAGGTCCGAGGGAACCCGGTTCGCGGTGAGATTTGGAGCCGTGACCCATAGGTCCGCGGTGGAAACCGTGACGTTCAATCGTACCAGCGAAACCTTTACCCTTGCTGGTGCCAATTACATCGACGAGATCGCCGCTTGCGAAAATATCAGCTGCCAGAGTTTGGCCTACCGTATATTCCGGCGTATCATCGAGACGTAATTCGCGAAGATACTTAACAGGTTTAACGCCTGCTTTGTCGAACTGACCCTTTACAGGTTTTGTCAGATGTTTTTCTTTGATGTCGCCATAGCCGATCTGAATGGAGTTGTATCCGTCGGTATCAACTGTCTTTACACGGACAACTACGTTCGGGGACGCTTCAACGACTGTAACAGGGACTACTGCGCCTTCTTCAGTGAAGATCTGAGTCATTCCCAGTTTTTTACCCAAAATAGCTTTAGACATAATCGCACCTCCTCCTATAATTTAATTTCAATGTCTACGCCAGCCGGAAGATCGAGTCTCATAAGTGCATCAACGGTTTTGTTCGATGCTTCGAGAATATCGATCAAGCGTTTGTGCGTACGCAGTTCGAACTGTTCACGAGAATCCTTGTTAACATGTGGAGAACGCAGAATCGTGAAGATGTTCTTTTCCGTCGGCAGCGGAATCGGGCCGGATACCATTGCACCTGTCCGTTTCGCCGTATCGACGATTTTCGCCGCGCTCTGATCCAGGATCTTGTGATCATACGCTTTGAGGCGAATTCTGATTCTTTCCTGTTTTGCCATTACGTAATTCCTCCTAACGTCCATTTCGTCGAATAGACTGCTCCATAGGAGTTTCCCCGCTTAACGGGCAACATCCTATTTCATTGTTTTCGACGCGTCGCAACATAGATAGACAGAGATACCCTGTTGTCGCGTACTTACTTATCATACTACAATTCGGACAGCGATGCAAGGATTTTTCTTGCGTTTTAGCCCTGTTTTATGCGCTTTCTGACCGATTTTGCATGGATGCTATTTTTTTTATTCATAAAAAAAACATCTGCAGCAAATGCTGCAGATGTTTTTTTCGTTTCTTCCTATTATAAGGTTATTAGCCTTCGATTTCGGAAACAACGCCGGCGCCTACTGTACGGCCGCCTTCGCGGATAGCGAAACGCAGGCCTGCTTCAATAGCGATCGGAGTGATCAGTTCAACGTCCATTTTGACGTTATCGCCAGGCATGCACATTTCCGTGCCTTCCGGCAGCTGGATTACGCCCGTTACGTCCGTTGTACGGAAGTAGAACTGCGGACGATAGCCGTTGAAGAACGGTGTATGACGGCCGCCTTCTTCTTTCGTCAGGACATATACCTGTGCTTTGAATTTCGTGTGCGGATGAATCGTGCCCGGTTTTGCAAGTACCTGGCCGCGTTCTACTTCTTTGCGGTCGATACCACGGAGCAGTGCACCGATGTTATCGCCTGCTTCTGCCAGATCCAGGATCTTACGGAACATTTCTACGCCCGTTACAACCGTATCTTTCGGCTGATCTGCCAGACCTACGATTTCTACGGGGTCGCCTACTTTGATCGTACCACGTTCAACACGGCCTGTTGCAACAGTGCCACGGCCTGTGATGGTGAATACGTCTTCGACCGGCATCAGGAACGGTTTGTCTGTCGGACGGTCCGGAGTCGGGATGTATTCATCAACGGCTTTCATGAGGTCTTTGATGGACTGTACAGCTTCGGGATTGCCTTCCAGTGCCTTCAGAGCAGAACCGACTACGATAGGTACATCGTCACCAGGGAAGTCATAGGAAGTGAGGAGATCGCGGACTTCCATTTCAACGAGTTCGATCAGTTCCGGATCGTCAACCTGGTCAGCTTTGTTGAGGTATACAACGATAGCCGGTACACCAACCTGGCGGGCCAGGAGGATGTGTTCACGAGTCTGGGGCATCGGGCCGTCAGCAGCGGATACGACGAGGATAGCGCCGTCCATCTGGGCAGCACCGGTGATCATGTTCTTGACATAGTCAGCATGCCCCGGGCAGTCAACGTGTGCATAGTGACGGGTCGGAGTTTCATATTCAACGTGTGCCGTGTTGATCGTAATACCACGTTCACGTTCTTCCGGAGCCTTATCAATATCAGCATATGCTTCAAACTGAGCTTTGCAGCCTTCCGTTTCGGAAAGGACCTTTGTAATAGCAGCCGTTAATGTTGTTTTGCCGTGGTCAACGTGACCGATGGTACCAATGTTAACATGCGGTTTGGTTCTTTCATAATGTTCTTTAGCCATTTGCATTTCCTCCAATGCGTATTTAAAATTTTTAACCTCTTTCGCTGATAACTTTTTCCGCTACATTCTTAGGAACTTCTTCGTAGTGGTCAAAGGTCATCGTATAAACACCACGGCCCTGTGTCTTAGAACGCAGATCCGTTGCGTAGCCAAACATTTCTGCCAGCGGTACGAAGGCATTGATATGTTCTGCGCCAGAGCGCATTTCCATACCTTCTACACGACCGCGGCGGGAATTGAGGTCGCCGATGACATCGCCCATGTATTCTTCCGGAACGACGACTTCGACTTTCGTGTACGGTTCAAGGAGAACCGGATCAGCCTTTTTAGCGCCATCTTTAAAGCCCATAGAACCAGCAATCTTGAAGGCCATTTCCGAGGAGTCAACTTCATGATAGGAACCGTCGTATACGACGACTTTGATATCGACCATCGGGAAACCAGCAAGAACGCCTGTTTCCATTGCTTCTCTGACACCGGCTTCGACAGAACCGATATATTCTTTAGGAATAGCACCGCCGACGACTTTATTTTCAAATTCGTAGCCTTTGCCCTGTTCCTGCGGAATAAGTTCCAGCCAGCAATCGCCATATTGGCCACGGCCGCCGGACTGGCGTTTGAAGAAACCACGTGCCTTGACATCTTTGCGGATCGTTTCGCGATAAGCAACCTGCGGTTTACCTACATTGCAGGCAACTTTGAATTCGCGGGACATACGGTCTACGATGATGTCCAGATGCAATTCGCCCATACCAGAGATAATAGTCTGGCCTGTTTCAGCATCGGTCTTGACTTTGAAAGTAGGATCTTCTTCAGCAAGACGGGCAAGGGCGATACCCATTTTTTCCTGGTCAGCTTTCGTCTTCGGTTCAACGGCAACGGAGATAACCGGATCAGGGAATTCCATCTTTTCAAGGATAATCGGATGTTTTTCATCGCACAGTGTATCACCAGTCGTCGTATCTTTCAGGCCAACGATACCGCCGATATCACCGGTGTATGCGATGGATACTTCTTCACGATGGTTAGCGTGCATGCGCAGGATACGGCCTACACGTTCCTTCTTACCCTTCGTGGAGTTGTATACGTAAGTACCTGCTTCGAGAGTACCGGAATACACGCGGAAGAATGCCAGCTTACCGACGAACGGGTCGGCCATGATCTTAAATGCCAGAGCCGAGAACGGAGCATCGTCAGAAGCTTCGCGCGTTTCATCTTCATCCGTATCGGGATTTGTTCCTTTTACAGGGGGGATATCGAGCGGGCTCGGCATGTAGTCAACGACAGCGTCGAGCAACATCTGGATACCCTTGTTTTTGTAAGCAGAGCCGCAGAGTACAGGGAACAACTTGTTCGTGCAAACAGCTTTGCGGATAGCTGCTTTGAGTTCATCGATGGTGATTTCTTCACCTTCGAGGTATTTCATCATGAGATCTTCATCGGTATCACATACAGCTTCTACCATGATGTCATGATATTTCTTTGCTTCGTCTAATTCATCTTCAGGGATATCGACGACTTCAATTTCTTTACCAAGGGCATCATCATAGACTTCTGCTTTCATGGTAATGAGGTCGATGATACCTCGGAATGTCGTTTCAGAACCGATAGGAAGCTGAACGGCAACAGCGTTAGCCTGGAGACGTTCTTTCATCATCTGAACTACGTTAAGGAAGTCAGCGCCGGTCGTATCCATCTTATTGACGAACGCGATACGGGGGACATGATAATGTTCTGCCTGACGCCAAACCGTTTCAGACTGCGGTTCTACGCCGCCTTTAGCAGAGAAAACAGCAACAGAACCGTCAAGTACACGCAGAGAACGTTCAACTTCTACCGTGAAGTCAACGTGCCCCGGAGTATCAATGATGTTGATACGATATCCTTTCCAGTGGGCCGTCGTAGCAGCAGACGTGATAGTGATACCACGTTCCTGTTCCTGGGCCATCCAGTCCATGGTAGCAGCGCCATCATGAACTTCGCCGATTTTATGAACACGGCCGGTGTAGAAAAGGATACGTTCTGTTGTCGTGGTTTTACCGGCATCGATGTGAGCCATGATACCAATATTTCTCGTTTTTTCCAAAGGAAATTCTCTACCCACGATTTTTTCCACTCCTCATGTAAATAGTCTAAATTACCAGCGATAATGAGCGAAAGCTTTGTTGGCTTCGGCCATCTTGTGCGTATCTTCCTTTTTCTTGACAGCAGCACCGGTATTGTTGAATGCGTCCATCAGTTCAGCAGCCAGTTTTTCTTTCATCGTACGTTCGCCACGTTTGCGGGCGTAACCAACTGTCCAGCGGATACCGAGAGACAGACGGCGGTCAGCACGTACTTCGACAGGTACCTGGTAGTTAGCACCGCCGACGCGGCGTGCACGGACTTCCAGGACAGGCATAACATTGTTGAGGGCCTGTTCGAAAACTTCTAATGGTTCTTTATTCATTTTGGAACGGATGATGTCAAATGCATCGTAAACGATGGATTCAGCGACACCTTTTTTGCCGTCCAGCATTACTTTGTTGATGAAGCGCGTAACCAGTTTAGAATGGTACACCGGATCCGGCAGCACATCGCGCTTCGGCACTGGGCCTTTTCTTGGCATGTCTAATTCCTCCTTATATCATGCAGGTTATCTTTTCATCTTAATCAGCAAATCTTATTTGCCTTTTTTAGCGCCGTACTTGGAACGGGACTGTTTACGGTCGGATACACCAGCTGTATCCAGAGCACCGCGGACGATGTGATAACGTACACCAGGAAGGTCTTTGACACGACCGCCTCTGATTAAAACAACACTATGTTCCTGTAAATTGTGACCAATGCCAGGAATGTACGCAGTTACTTCGATAGCGTTCGTCAGGCGGACACGGGCAACTTTACGCAGAGCCGAGTTAGGCTTTTTCGGCGTAGCTGTGTATACACGAGTGCATACGCCACGCTTCTGCGGGCAGTTTTTCAAAGCCGGTGCTGTCGATTTTGTGACAGCGACCTGACGACCTTTACGAACCAATTGGTTAATTGTTGGCATGTGGGCACCTCCTCTCCAAACAATTAGATTTATAATGTAATCATCAATGAAGCGTCAGCTTCAGGATGATGTTACCAGAATCAGCTGAGCAGTCCGACAGCTGCAGCCCCAACCTTGATCCGGCAGGCCAGCCCCAGTTCTGCCATAGTATAATTGCGATCCGTGGCAATTCCCATTTCAACGGCAAGCGTGAGCAGCGGTGCTGCTACCTGTTCATCACAGTCATTGGCAATATACAGCTGTGTGACTTCGTTTCGTTTCATTGCTTTCAGCGTCTGTTTGGCACCGACCGTCTTTCTGGCCGTACCGAGTGATTCCAAGCTCACGAAACATCACTCCTTAAAACATACAATTTGGCCGCACGACTCGCATTGCGACACTTAGATATTTTATCATTCCCCTATTTCCATGTCAATGTATTTTTCGTAAAATAAGCCATTTATTATTACACAGTCCCGCGTGGTTCAATAATTGTATTATCTGATATATGAATTCCGCATGATAAGAGGTAAAAAAACATCACATGAAGATGTTAATCACTCTTCATGTGATGTTTCATTTATGCGATCTTAATGTCCGGCTTCTGGTGTCGTATCTTCCGGCTGGATGTCAATGGGATTGCCATCTTCATCTTCATATTCAACGGTAGGGACCGTCTTAACGACTTTCACTTTGCGGTAGCGGCTCATGCCAGTACCGGCAGGAATCAGCTTGCCGATGATGACGTTTTCCTTGAGGCCGAGAAGCGGATCGATCTTGCCCTTGATGGCTGCATCGGTAAGGACGCGGGTCGTTTCCTGGAAGGAAGCGGCTGACAAGAAGGAATCGGTAGCCAGGGCCGCTTTAGTAATGCCGAGCAGCATAGGCTTGCCTATAGCCGGTTTGCCGCCATTGGCTTCTATACGTTTGTTCATATCTTCAAAGACATTGACATCAATATAATCGCCTGGCAATACATCGGCATCTCCAGCATCTTCTATCTTAATCTTACGCAGCATCTGGCGTACGATAACTTCGATGTGCTTATCGTTGATACCAACGCCCTGGGATTTATAAACCTTCTGTACTTCGTATACGAGGTACCGCTGTGTTGCTTCTACACCCTGGATGCGCAGGATATCGTGAGGATTAATGGAACCGGATGTAATGCGGCTGCCCTTTTCGATGACGTCGCCTTCGTGAACTACCAGGTGAGCGCCAAAGGGAATCGTGTAGCTTCGTTCTTCGCCATCTTTGGAAAGAACATGGACGATATTGATGTCATGGTGGTCTTCTTTTTCCGTAATAGAAACAGTGCCGTCGATTTCAGTGATGATAGCATTGCCTTTCGGCTTACGGGCTTCAAACAATTCTTCGACACGGGGCAGACCTTGTGTGATATCACCAGCAGATGCAACGCCGCCTGTATGGAATGTACGCATAGTCAGCTGTGTGCCCGGTTCACCGATAGACTGTGCTGCAATCGTACCAACCGATTCGCCTACGTTGACCTTGCCGCCTGTACCAAGATCGCGGCCATAGCATTTAGCGCATACACCGTAACGGCTGCGGCAGGTAAGGACGCTGCGGATCTTAACTTTATCATAATACTTGGCAACTTCTTTTGCCTGATCCGCCATGATTTCTTCGTTGAGAGGAACAATAACCTCGCCCGTATCTTTGTTAATCAGTGTTTCCGCTGCCGTACGGCCTTCAATCCGGTCTTCCAGCGGTTCAATGATGCCATTGCCTTCTACGATAGCTGTAACGTAGACACCACGGATATCATTATTGCGTACTTTGACTTCTGTTACATCGCTGCTCAGGATGCGGTCGATAGCATCTTCCGTAAGGGGAGTGCCGGCCGGGCAGATTTCCATGCCATTGGAGTCGATGACCGTTTCTTCGACAGATTTGCCAAGCATATTTTCAATCATGGCCTGGCGCAGGGAAGAGCGGATGCTTTCTTCCGGCGCACCAAGATAGACGTTTTCAATGACATTAGTATGATTCATGTCATCATTAATATCAAGCTGGCTGCCATGGAGAGACAGTTTAGGTACCTTATAGGCAACGAGTTCATCCATATCATCTGTCGTGAGGACGTGTCCTTCCGGCAGAATGACTTCACCTGTATCGGCATCGACGATATCAGCAGCCAATACACGGCCGATAATCTTATCCGCCATGAGAGCCACAGCCTGACGGGTAGAGCCGGCCAGACGGGCCCGTTCGCGAATCAGGTCGATACCGAAAACATCACAGTCTTCTTCACGGACAATGACATCCTGGGAAACATCGACAAGACGACGGGTCAGATATCCCGAGTCGGCGGTCCGCAATGCCGTATCGGCCAGACCTTTACGGGCACCATGGGACGATGTGAAGTAATCCAGTACAGACAGGCCTTCCCGGAAATTTGCCTTGATGGGCAAGTCGATGATTCGGCCCGACGGGTCAGCCATCAGGCCACGCATACCGGCAACCTGACGAATCTGCTGTTTATTACCACGGGCACCGGAGTCAGCCATCATGAAGATGGAGTTGAACGGATCCATGTTATCCATCATGACTTCCGTTACGTCATCCGTTGCTTTTTCCCAGATGGAGCAGGTCTTACGATACCGTTCGTCTTCCGTTATAAGGCCGCGGAGATACATTTTGGATACATTCTGTACCTGTTTATCGGCGGCATCGAGGATGTCCCATTTTTCAGCAGGAATCTGAATATCAGAAATAGCAATGGACATACCAGCCTGACGGGCATAATGATAACCGATTGCCTTGATATTATCCAGAAGTTCCGCCGTCTTTGTATTGCCGACAAGATGGAAGCAGGCATCGACGAGCTTGCCAATCTGTTTTTTATTCATGAGTACGCCAAGGCAGTTCACATCGACGTACTCTTTATCTTTCTTGAATTCCGCTACTGCTTCTTTATCTACTTTACGTGCCGGGAGCGGACGGGTCTTCAGGAGATCGACCCCGAATTTTTCTTTAAGGGCTGAAAAACCATAGTCGAGGATACGGCCTTCGCTATCCTTGATTTTAACGAAATGGGTCGTATCGATGAGACCATTTTCATAAGCGAATACGGCATCTTCCGGATTGGTGAAAACCATGACTTTATCCGTATGGAACAAGCGCAGTGGTTCATAAATCTGGTAATTGTATAACAGCTTGCCAGCCGTCGTTTCAATCAGGCCATGGCCCGGGATACGGACTTTGATAAGCGCTTCGATATCGATTGCCTTGGCATCATAGGCCAGCATGACTTCATCATAATTGGAGAAAATCTTACCTTCACCTTTGGCAGCCGGTTTGACCAGCGTCAGATAGTAGGCACCAAGGACCATATCCTGTGTCGGAACGGCAACAGGTTTACCATCTTTCGGAGCCAGGATATTGTGTGCCGACAACATGAGTGTACGGGCTTCCGACTGGGCTTCCACCGAAAGTGGCAGGTGGCATGCCATCTGGTCACCATCGAAGTCGGCATTGAATGCCGTGCAGACCAGCGGATGCAGTTTGATAGCCCGGCCTTCCCAAAGGATCGGTTCGAAAGCCTGGATACCGAGACGATGCAGTGTCGGGGCACGGTTGAGGAGAACCGGATGTTCCTTAATGACATCTTCCAGGACATCCCATACTTCATTGCTGACACGTTCGACCTTTTTCTTGGCATTCTTGATATTAGTAGCAATACCCTTTTCAACGAGTTTCTTCATGACGAAGGGCTTAAACAGTTCCAGTGCCATTTCCTTCGGCAGACCGCACTGATGCATTTTCAGTTCCGGACCGACAACGATAACGGAACGGCCGGAATAGTCAACACGTTTACCGAGGAGGTTCTGACGGAAACGGCCCTGTTTCCCCTTCAGCATGTCGGAAAGAGATTTGAGAGGACGGTTGCCCGGGCCGGTGACCGGTCGGCCACGGCGGCCATTGTCGATAAGCGCATCGACGGCTTCCTGGAGCATACGCTTTTCATTGCGGACGATGATATCCGGCGCACCCAGTTCCAACAGGCGGCTCAAACGGTTGTTACGGTTGATGACGCGGCGGTACAGATCATTCAGATCCGATGTAGCAAACCGGCCACCATCCAGCTGTACCATTGGACGCAGTTCCGGCGGAATGACCGGGATGACATCCATGATCATCCATTCCGGTTTATTTCCTGAATGGCGGAATGCTTCTACTACTTCCAGACGGCGGATAGCACGGACACGGCGCTGACCAGAAGAGTCACGCAGTTCTTCCCGTAAATCCTTATCGAGCTGGTCCAGATCCAGTTCCTGAAGGAGCTCCTTGACAGCAGCAGCCCCCATGCCGACGCGGAATTTATCGCCATACATTTCCTGATACTGGCGGTATTCCGTTTCTGTCAGCAATTGTTTTTTAACCAACGGCGTGTCACCGGGGTCAAGAACGATAAAAGAAGCAAAATACAATACTTTTTCCAGAGAGCGGGGCGAGATATCGAGAATCAGGCCCATACGGCTCGGAATACCTTTAAAATACCAAATATGAGATACGGGTGTAGCCAATTTGATATGGCCCATCCGTTCGCGGCGGACCTTGGCACGGGTTACTTCAACACCGCAACGGTCGCAGACAACACCTTTATAACGAATACGTTTATATTTCCCGCAATGGCATTCCCAGTCCTTGGTCGGCCCAAAGATGCGTTCGCAAAACAGGCCGTCCCGTTCCGGTTTCAGCGTACGGTAGTTAATTGTTTCCGGCTTCTTTACTTCGCCATGAGACCATTCCAGGATTTTTTCCGGTGATGCCAGACCAATCCGCATTGAATCAAATTCATTCACATCCAGCACAAATACCGCTCCCTTCTCTATAGTGACTATTATTCATCTTCATTAGTTTCATCATCCGCGCTATCTTCTCCCGGGACGGTTTCATACGTCATGCCACTCATGATGTCATCTTCTTCGCCAGCATTGACATATTCATCATCACTGACATCGGCTGCATCATCAGCCGGAGCTTCGGTCGGAGCGTTTCCGTCTCCTTCATGTTCCCCTTCCATGACACGGCGCAGATCATCATTCTGTTCCGGTTCGACATCGTCATCATCATCCAATTCCTTGATGACAACTTCATCACCGTCTTCATTGAGAATCTGCACATCCAGGCCAATAGCCTGCAATTCTTTCAGCAGTACTTTAAACGATTCGGGAACGCCCGGTTCCGGAATATTTTCCCCTTTGACAATCTTTTCATATGCCTTGACACGGCCGACGACATCGTCGGACTTGACAGTCAGCATTTCCTGCAGCGTATAGGCAGCGCCATAGGCTTCAAGAGCCCAGACTTCCATTTCCCCGAAACGCTGGCCGCCGAACTGGGCTTTACCACCGAGCGGCTGCTGTGTAACCAGAGAGTACGGGCCGGTCGAACGGGCATGGATTTTATCATCGACGAGGTGATGCAGTTTGAGGAAGTATGTGTACCCGACCGTGACACGGCGGTCCATCGGTTCCCCTGTACGGCCATCATAGAGGATGGATTTCCCATCTTCCGGAAGACCGGTCAATTTCAGAGCTTCAAAGACATCTTCTGCATGGGCACCATCAAATACCGGCGTAGCAATGTGGATACCGGCTTTATCCGGTTTCGGCATGCCATATTTATCATAATCATATCCAACAGCCCGGAGTTTGCTTTCCAGTGTCGGATCCATTGCTTTAATCTGTAATCCCAGTTCATGCATAGCCCAGCCCAGATGAGTTTCCAATACCTGACCGATATTCATTCGGGACGGTACGCCCAACGGATTCAACACAATCTGTACCGGTGTACCATCCGGCAGGAACGGCATATCTTCCTGGCGCATAACGCGGGAAACGACACCTTTATTACCATGACGGCCGGACATCTTATCCCCTTCATGGATTTTACGTTTCTGGGCAATGTATACACGGACGAGACGGTTGACGCCCGGCGGCAGTTCATCATTATTTTCACGGGAGAAAATACGGACATCGACAATTTTACCGGATTCACCATGAGGCACACGCAGCGATGTATCACGGACTTCCCGTTCTTTATCACCGAAAATAGCGCGCAGGAGCCGTTCTTCCGGAGTCAGTTCCGTTTCTCCCTTTGGCGTGACCTTGCCTACCAGGACATCCCCGGGGAATACGTCGGCACCGACCATGATGATGCCGTCTTCGTCAAGGTTCTTCGTGCTGTCTTCGCTGACATTCGGTATTTCGCGGGTAATTTCTTCAGATCCCAGTTTCGTATCGCGGGCATCGCATTCGTATTCTTCGATGTGGATGGATGTATATAAATCGTTTTTCGGTAAATCTTCACTCAATAGGACAGCATCTTCGTAGTTATAGCCTTCCCAAGGCATGTATGCGACGAGGATGTTATAGCCGAGGGCCAGTTCGCCACCATCGGTAGCCATGCCATCAGCCAGCACCTGGCCTTCTTCCACATGTTCGCCTTTATACACAAGAGGACGCTGGTTGATACATGTACTCTGGTTGGAACGGACAAACTTGATCAGGCGGTATGTATCTTCTGTACCGCTGTCAGTGCTGACGATAATTTCATCACCTGTAACACGTTTGATGACGCCGGCATGTTTAGCCAGGATGCAGACGCCGGAGTCGCAGGCCGCCTTATATTCCATGCCGGTGCCGACAAGCGGAGCCTGGGTTCGGAGAAGAGGCACAGCCTGACGCTGCATGTTAGCACCCATGAGGGCACGGTTGGCATCGTCGTTTTCCAGGAATGGAATCATAGAGGTACCGACAGATACGACTTCCTTAGGTGATACGTCCATGAAATCGACCCGTTCAGCACGGAACTCACGGGTATCTTCCCCATGACGGCAGGCGACACGTTCGTGTACGAAATGACCGTCTTCTGTCAGCGGTTCGTTAGCCTGGGCAATGATATATTGTTCTTCTTCATCAGCCGTGATGTAGTGCACATCGTTGGTAACGACGTGGGTTTCCTTATCCACGCGGCGGTACGGTGCTTCGATAAAGCCGAATTCATTGACCTTGCCAAAGCAGGCCAGAGAAGAAATCAGACCGATATTCGGACCTTCAGGCGTTTCTACCGGACACATACGGCCGTAATGGGAATGATGAACGTCGCGGACTTCAAACCCGGCGCGTTCACGGGATAAACCACCAGGGCCAAGGGCACTAAGACGGCGTTTATGTGTCAGTTCGGCCAGAGGATTGGTCTGGTCCATGAACTGGGATAACTGGCTGGAACCAAAGAATTCTTTAATAGCAGCTACGACAGGCCGGATATTGATTAATACCTGCGGCGTGATCTGTTCCGAATCCTGGATAGTCATACGTTCACGGACAACCCGTTCCATACGGGTCAGGCCGATGCGGAACTGATTCTGCAGTAATTCTCCGACGCAGCGCAGGCGACGGTTGCCCAGATGGTCAATATCATCGACGTTGCCAAAGCCATCCATCAGATTGAGGAGATAATCGATGTTGGCAATAATGTCTTCCTTCGTAATCGTGCGGTGTTCATATGGCAAGTTGCTGTTATTGCAGATAATCTTGTAGACAGAACCATCCGCTTTTTCAACAAAAGCGATGGCCAGTCCGTCTCCGGAAAATACACCGCTTTCCTTGATTTTCTGTACTTCAGCGTCGCCAATTTCCGTTTTTGCCGGTATGACGACTTCCCCTGTTTCCGGATTGACAATCGGTTCATGCAGAGTCAGTCCGAACAGGCGGCGCTGCCATCCCAGTTTCTTGCCAGCCTTATAGCGGCCTACGCGGGCCATATCATAGCGGCGGGAATCAAAGAAGAGTCCTTCAAAAAGATTGCGGGCGCTTTCTACCGTAGGTGGTTCACCAGGACGCAGTTTTTTATAAATTTCTACAAGGGCTTCATCCTGTGATTCGGTCGTATCCTTTTCAAAAGTGGCTTTGAGGCGCTTATCATCATAGAAAAGGTCGAGAATATCCGCATTGGTAGACCAGCCAAGGGCACGGATAAGTACCGTCACAGGGATTTTCCGGTTGCGGTCGATACGGGCATAGACGATATCATTGGCGTCCGTTTCCAGTTCAATCCAGGCACCGCGGTTCGGGATAACCGTCGAATTGTACAGACGGATACCCATGGGGTCGATTTCACGGCCATAATACACACCTGGTGAGCGGACGAGCTGGCTGACTATAACACGTTCTGCACCGTTAATAATAAACGTACCTGTATCAGTAATCAGCGGGAAGTCTCCCATGAATACTTCCTGGTCTTTGATTTCGCCGGTCACATGGTTGACGAGACGGATCTGGACGCGGAGCGGTGCGGCATAGGTCGTATCCCGTTCCTTGCATTCACGGATATCGTACTTCGGTTCCCCTAATTTAAAATCTTCAAAAGATAAGGATAAATTCCCCGCAGCGTCTTCAATCGGCGAAATATCCCTGAATATGTCTTTGAGCCCCTTTTCTAAAAACCATTCGTAGGATTTAATCTGTAAATCCAGCAAATGCGGCATCTTCAAGACTTCGTTGATTTTCGCATACGTATAGCGGGTCCTTTTCCCAACTTGTACAGGTTTGAACATGCTGTTACTTCACCCCTTATAAAAACTAAATCACCAATGAATGTGTGTGAAACTTGCGAAAAGCGACAAAAAAGCAAGGCTCCATATCAAGAATAGATTGAACCTTGCTTAATTTTTGTTAACCGGAAGCAGTTCCTCCATGTATCTCACAAATAGCATACTCGCAAATTGAACATTTTGCAATGAGTTATTATAGCACATGGAGTCGCTTCCGTCAATATATAATTTTTATTTATTTACTGATTTTAGCCAGTGTATATTTTTTCTTGCCTTTACGGACGACGACATATTTACCATTGGAATTCTTATGTGGCCGTACGATTTCGTCAAGGCTGGTCACTTTGATACCATTGATTGTTACCGCACCATTAGTGATATCTTCACGGGCCTGCCGTTTGGACGAATAAATAGTAGAATCGACCAGCCAGTTAACCACGTCTTTTTCTTCATCCGTCACATCGACGGTCGGCATTTTACCAAAGGCCTGTTCCAGTTCATGTTCTGTAAGGTCAGCAATGCTGCCGTGATACAAGGCTTCTGTGATGTTCTGTGCTTCTTTGAGAGCCTGTTCACTATGTACGAACCGGGTGACTTCTTCTGCCAGACGGCGCTGGGCCAGGCGTTTTTCCGGTTCCTTTTCAACAGCTTCCGCCAAGGCATCGATTTCTTCCTTGCTGAGGAATGTAAAGTATTTGAGATACTTAACGACATCGGCATCGTCCTGATTGAGCCAGAACTGATAGAATTCAAAGGGAGATGTCTTTTCCGGATCCAGCCAGATAGCTCCACCGGCGGTCTTGCCAAATTTTGTTCCATCCGATTTGAGCATGAGAGGAATCGTCAGCGCATATACCGGCGTATTGCCGCCATGCATCTTGCGAATCATATCAATGCCGCCGGTGATATTGCCCCACTGGTCAGCACCGCCGACCTGAAGCTGCACGTCATATTTGCTGTACAGGTGTTCATAATCGACAGCCTGAAGAATCTGATAGGTAAATTCCGTAAACGAGATGCCCGCTTCCAGACGGCTGGCTACGACTTCCTTGGCAAGCATGACATTAATAGGGAATAACTTACCATAATCACGCAGGAAATCAAGGAGGCTGATCTGGGAAAGCCAATCGAAATTATTGACGAACGTAATATTTTCATCATCGCCAAAAAGATGAGTAAACTGTGCTTTCAACTTTTCCGCATTGTCATGGATTTTTTCCATGGTCTGCAGTTTGCGTTCCGTCTTACGGCCGCTGGGATCACCGATAGCACCGGTACCGCCGCCGATGACGATATAAGGATGATGCCCCTGAAGGGCAAACCGTTTCAGCATCATAAAAGGAATAAGATGTCCTATATGGAGACTATCGCCCGTAGGATCGACGCCGCAATACAGAGAGATTTTCTTTTCATCAGTCAATTTGCGGAGATTTTCTTCTTCTGTCATCTGATTGATGGCTCCACGCCAGGTCAGTTCGTCAATAATATTCATGAAATCGGCTCCTTATCTTCATAGGATTGTGTTCTAATTATTCATTATAGCCTACCCGGTCCGGTCCGTCAAACCCATTCCAATAGAAAAAGAAGGCGCCGCACAAAGATTCGTTTTATGCAGCAGCCTTCTTTATTCTCTGTTGACAGACAATCAATTATTTTGCCACGGGCTTCCGGCGAAGATGAACGGAAAAACCATGATACAATTCCTTGAAATATGCCAGGCGGACCCGTCCCTGGTCATCATAAAACAGACCATTATCAGCATATTCTACGCCACGGTGTTTGTAATATGCCATAGCCCGTTCCATATCGCGCGTGTCAATCCCGATATGCCCTTTTTCCCCAGGAAGAGTCTGATAGCATACTTCGACAACCGTACCGACAAAATAAGACACCCCGGGAATAGTGATTTTTTCCTGGTCCAGGAGTGCGCACAGACGATCCGTTACGTCTTCTGCCTCCGCCTGTGTCTTACAATGGATGCCTGTATGACAAATTTCAAAACCCAGCAGATTATGTACAGCCTGACGGCAGGTCGCCGTAATGCCAGCCCAGTCTTTGTTCCGGACCATATCAGACGGTGTCATGAAACTGCCACCGACGGCGGCAACATTGGAAAGGTCAAGATATTCGGTCATATTTTCGAGATTGACTCCCCCCGTAGGCAGGAACTTCATATCACGAAATGGACCGGCCAGCGCCTTCAGCGTCTTCACGCCACCATATGCAGCAGCCGGGAAGAACTTGCAAACTTCAATTCCCATGCCATTTGCCGCTTCGATATCGGCTGGGCTGACCGTACCCGGAACGATATCTACGTGATTGTCGATACACCACTGGGTAACAGCCGGATTAAAGGCCGGTGTAACGATAAACTCTGCACCAGCTTTGACAGCGGCATCGGCCTGGGCAACGTTGTGCACCGTACCGGCACCGACGAGGAGTCCCGGCACATGCTGGCGCATAGCCCGGATTGCATCAAGGCAGGCATCAGTGCGGAATGTAACTTCAGCCACGGGCACTCCGCCATCGACCAGGGCCTGTCCAAACGAAACGGCATCTGCCGCATCGTCAATGACGACGAGTGGAACAAGTCCAATATCAAACATCATTTTCATGTTTTCACTAATCATATTATTTCCTCCTTATTTCGCACGTTCCTGAAATTCCTGCAACTGGCTGCGCGTAGGAAGGCCTTCATTATCACCGGCTACCTGAATTTGCAGAGCACCGATGGCCGCACCACGCCGTGCCGCATCATACAAAGACAACCCGTCCAGCAGGCCGCTTGTAAATCCTGCGGCAAATCCATCACCAGCCCCAACGGTATCGACAATATGATCGACGTGATAGCTGGGCACATAATGTGTTTCTTCTGCCGTGCAGACATAGACACCGTCACTGCCGCCAAGTTTAATGGCAACAGTTTTTACACCATGATCAAGATAGAACTGGCCGATAGACTTTTCATCAGCAAGTCCTGTAATCCGCAGTGCTTCACTCAGGCCGGGCAGTACGATATCGGCTTTGAGCGAAAACTTGCATACCGTATCACACATCGTCTGTTCATCCGGCCAGAGCATGGGCCGGAGATTCGTATCAAAGGATACGGGCACGCCATTTTGATGAGCTTCTTCCATGAGAAAAGCGATGGCTTGACGACAATTATCGGACAATGCCAGAGGAATTCCGGTCACGTGCAGAAGCTGCACGCCCTGCCAGTCGATACCGGCAAAATCCGCTGCAGTCAAATGAGTGAATGCCGTATTACGCCGGATATTGGCAACTTTCGGATCACCACAGGATACTTTCTCCTTCATCTGGAACCCCGTCATATACGCATCATCGACCTGTACGTACGTATCATGAATATGATTTTCCCGGAGGAAATTGCAGATACATGTCCCAAAAGGATCGTTTCCCACACGGGATACATAATAGGCATCAAACCCCAGGCGTGCCATGCCGACAATATAATTTAATTCCGCGCCGCAGACATGGCGTTCAAAATGTTTCACCTGGTCCAGCGGACCTTCACTTTCTGCAACGAGAAGCCCCATCGCTTCCCCGATGGTCAGGACTTTACCCATCCTAACAGCCTCCTTCATAACGGATATACTATTTATTTTTACTATAAATTTCTCTATTTATACTACCATGGCGACAGGGAAACATCAATTCTCCTGCCGCCATCAAAAACCAATATTTTTCTAACATACTAGAATTTATGTTATATTTTTGTTAGGAAGAAAAATTATTTTTTCAGCATTTCCCGGATATGAGCACGGACGCCAATCGTATCTATACGGCTCAGATGATCGGTCACCGCCTGAGAAAAGCCGGGAATCTCTGTCAAATCTTCGCCCCACCAGTCCGTCTGCTTCAGGACTGCCGCAACATACGCTACATCAGGAAGTGCCGCATGAGAAGCAATAAATGCCAGCCGGTCCGCATCGTCACGGATAGGATACGTGTTTTCACCGCGGTGTCCTATGAGACAATCATTTCCTTTGTCCTGCGAACGGTAAAAAGCCAGAAGAGCTGCCATAGAATAGGTCAGCCACTGCGGCAGTTGTCCCGTAGCACGCAGACTGTCTTTCAAAGATGGAAGAATGCGGGCTCTCCATTTTGCCGTCGAATTAAGGGAAATCGCCAGAAGTTCATGGTGGACAAAGGGATTTTCAAACCGTTCAAATACAGCATTGGCAAACGACCGCACATCATTCTGATTCATAGGAACCGTCGGAAGGATTTCGTTATAGACCGTCTGTTCCAGCGATAGGCGGATATCTTCGTCTGCCATACACTGGCCTACATAATCCAGACCAGCCAGATAGGCGCCAAGGACCATCGACGTATGTGCTCCGTTCAGGATTCGCACTTTCCGTTCCTTATACACCGTAATATCCGTCGTGAAAACTGCCTGAAAATAGGTCGAAGTAAAGGGCAGCCGTCTTTCCAGTCCCGGACTTTCAATAGCCCAGAGCGCAAAAGGTTCAGCTATATCCAGGAGTTCATCCGTGTAGCCCAGTTCTTTTTGAACCGCCTGTGCTGTTTGTTCGTCAGGATATCCTGTGACAATACGGTCTACGAGAGTATCCGTAAACTGGCAGGCCTTGTCTAGCCATTGCGAAAATGCAGACGGCAGATTCCAGAGTGCAGCATACTGATTGACACAGGCACGCAAGGTTCGGCCATTATGATCAATTAGTTCGACCGGCAGAATGACCAGTCCCTTATCTTCTGCCCCATTAAAATAGCGATAACGCGCATAAAGGAACTGAGTCAGCTTGGCCGGATACGTCCGGGGCGGCCGGTCTTCCAGCTTATCTCCGGGAGAAAAAACGATACCCCCATCGGTCGTATTGGACGTTATATATGCAAGCGTATCGAGTCTGGCCAACGCCATATAGGCATCATAATCAGCAATAGGGGACAGGACATCGTCAATGCAGGTGATGACACGGTCGGATACGACTTTCCGGCCATTCTGCATTCCCTGGAGGCGTACTGTATAGAGATTCTGCTGCCGGGCAAACGATTCCGGCCGTCTGGCAGCCCGCGGCGTCACAATTACCACATTGCCATCAAAGCCCTGTTCTTCATTAGCTACATCAATGGCATAATCGACAAACGCCCGCATAAACCGTCCTTCCCCGAATTGCAGGACCCGGACCGGATGCCGGCTATGGGTAAAACAGGATTCAATAGATTCCATCATCTTCACCATTCCTTCCCGATAAGAGAAAAACCCGGATACCGCCGGCAGGCAGCATCCGGATTTGTGTTTTGCATCAAATGACCAGTGATAATACGAGGACAATTGCCAGACCAACGACGGAGTTGGTAAGTTCCAGGAGCCCCCAGGTTTTGAATGTCTGTCCCATAGAAAGATTGAATGTTTCTTTCATCATCCAGAACGCTGCATCATTCGGCATCGTAATGGTATTGCTGCCCGCAGCCGTAGCCAGCATGAGCAGCGTCGGATCCACATGGAATACGGGGATCAGCGGAGCTACAATGCCGGCTGCAGTAATGGCTGAAACAGCGCCCTGCCCTGTAGCCCAGCGGATAATGACCGTAATGATCCAGGCCAGGATAAGCGGGGAAATAGAAAGTCCTGTAACAGCGGCAGCAATATGCTGTCCAACACCGGCATCGACAATGACCTGTTTGAATACGCCGCCGGCACCAATGATGAGGACCACCGTAGAAATACCTTTGATTGCATTAGTAATAGACGTAGACGTTTCATCTACCGTGCGGCCTGCCCGGATACCAAATACATAAATAGCGACCAAAACTGCCGTAAGCAGGCTGACGTTTGGGCTGCCAAAGAAGCCAAAAGCCGTAGCAAGTGCCGTTCCCTTGCCAGCCGTAGCTTCGACGATCGTATTGCCAATCATAAAAATAGCTGGCAGGAGGGGAATAATCAGGCAGACCAGAAACGGTGGCAGCTTGTATTGGCCGACAGCCACTTCGCTGAGATTCCCCAGTTTAGGTTCTGCATAGGTGTCGATTCCCTTGAGGAATTTTGGTAAAACAATACCAGCACAGATAATAGACGGAATAACGACGACCAGTCCCAGAAGATAGACCATGCCGCTGTCAGCACCAAAGGCGTCCACCAGGGCAACCGGGCCCGGTTGGGGTGGGAAAATGCTGTGTGCCTGGGCAACTGCTGCCAGAACCGGAATAATCAGGAACATATATGGAACCTTGGCTTCCTTGGCAATACTGACGACCAGCGGCACTACGACCATAAAAGCCACTTCAAAGAACATGGAAATACCAAAGATGACACCAACGATAAGGACGCCCCATTTCAACGTGCGGACACCACAATGCTTGACGATGGTATCGGCAATTTTTTTGGACGCCCCGCAGTCGGTCATGAGCTGGCCCAGAGCTGCCCCCAGGACGACGATAAGGCCGACGCCGCCAAGCGTACTGCCAGCCCCTTTACTGATCGTCTTGACCAGTGTACCGGCATCCATCCCTTCCATAAACGCAACAAAAATAGCCATTAAGAGCAACGTAATCATGCTGTGCAGCTTGACCTTTACGGTCAGGAACAACAGCATGGCAATGGCTACGACTACCCATAGCACAGGTAACCAGTGTTCCATAATAACCTCCTTTGGACAAGCCTGTCATTTTTCTTGTCCGTCTGCATAATAATGATAAATAAATACTAAAACTAAAATAGTAAAAGTATAACAGGCAAAAGCAACCCCTTACTGACAGGGAAACTGGAAAAACGATATGGCATTTCCATAACAGAGCCGGTGGATGAGCGACGCCAGCTGTGCTTCGTCATCAGGAAATTCCCCGCATTCCACTAGATTCCCCAGCCAGTCACAAAGAATACGCCGGAAATACTCATGACGCGGATACGATAAGAACGACCGGGAATCGGTCAGCATCCCCACCATATTACCTAATACGGTTTCTTCCGATACAATCGTCAGATAGTCGAGGAGCCCCTGTTTCGTATCGTTGAACCACCAGGGAACGCCCGGCTGGATACGGGACGC
Organism: Caecibacter massiliensis; assembly: GCA_900095875.1. GTDB lineage: Bacteria > Bacillota > Negativicutes > Veillonellales > Megasphaeraceae > Megasphaera > Megasphaera hexanoica. The sequence goes on from LT608311.1 coordinate 799,635, forward strand.
AATCCCTTCTTTGGGAAAAGATGCTCCCAGAACCGTAAGAGCCATCAAATCATACGGTGACGCTGAAAATAAAATAGTCTTCGGCAAACTGCCTTCCCGTTCCAGGTGATCCAGGAAGCGGGCTAATTTTTCAATATTGCAGCACCGGCCAATCGCATCGTACCCGGTATCAGCCCCGAAACGCCGGTACATATCGGTATAGACGTTGCGAAGAGCCCCCATATGGAGTTCCATGACCCATCCCCGGTGCCGGTATTCACCAGCCAGGAATAGGAGAAGGCCTGTAAGATACTGTTCCCGTTCATCTGAAGAGATAGTTTTATGACTCAGTCCTTTTTGGAAAATACGTTCCAGCGAAGCCGCCGGCACAGGCTGATAGACGACTTCATCCAGAGCGTGGTCGGCTGCCCGGCAGCCCATTTCAGCAAATACATCCATCCGCCGCTTCAATGCATCGCACATATCGGCAAACGTATGAATCGTCATATCTGCTGATTCCCCCAGCTGTTCCACATAAGAAGAAAAATCATCTCCTTCAATGTGCATCAGCCTGTCAGGGCGCATCGCCGGTACGACCCGGGCAGAATGGAACTGGCTATCGTGAAGCACCTGATGCCAATGAAGATCATCAGCCGGATCGTCTGTCGTGCACAGGACCCGTACTCGGGATTTTTGGAGAAGCCCCTGCACGCGCAGACTATCATCACATTCCAGTATTTCCTGACAATGATGGAAGATATCCGGAGCCGTCTGCTCTGATAATACCTGCCGGCAGCCAAAATAGCGCCGTAATTCTAGGTGACTCCAATGATACAGTGGATTGCCCGGCGCATGAGAAAGCGCTTTCGCATAAGCTGTGAATTTTTCTAAATCACTTTCCTCACCGGTCACATCCCGCTCAGGTATCCCGCAGGCCCTCATGAGCCGCCATTTGTAATGATCACCACCCAGCCAGGCTTCGGTAATACTGGAAAAGCGGTGATTTTCAGCGATATCCCGGGGAGAAATATGACAATGATAATCTACAATAGGTTCCGTTTCGGCATATCCATGATAGAGCTGCCGCGCCGTACGGGAATGGAGCAGGAAATCTTCCGTCATAAATTCTGTCATCGTCGTGCCACACCCTCTCTATTTTTGTGTAAGCGCTTACAATAATTTATTACATAGAGAAATGTAACATGCCTCCACCGGTCTGTCAACGTTCATGCGAAATAGATATAATTTATGTTTTTTATTAACTTAAACTCATCAAAACATCACTTTTTCACCAATTATATCCTGAAAAATCCGGTAGCAAAGCTTATTTCTTATGATACATGCACGCATTTTCCATCTAGTTAGTATAATGCAATGCTTCTGTATTTTTTTGTGTAACCACTTTCACGATATGTATTTACTCTCTTTCTCATTTTATGCTATACTCAATGTAAATATAGGATTTTTCATGATGATAGAGAGGTTCTCCTATGTCGGATATGAACGTAACCATCTATGATATAGCAAAAAAATGTCATGTATCTATTGCCACCGTGTCGCGGGTCCTTAATGGCAACAGCCGGGTCAGCGAAAAAACGCGCCGCATCGTGCTGGATGCCATAAAGGACATGGGTTATACACCTAATCCGTTTGCCCGCGGTCTGGGTCTGGACTCTATGAAAATCGTCGGTGTTCTCTGTACCAGTCTGACCGATGCTTTTTTTGCCCGTGCCGTATCCCTCATCGAAGACGGAATGAGGCAGCACCACTTCGATATCATGCTCTCCTGCACAGGCCCCAATACAGGTCATAACAGCCCATATATCACCGGTCTGGTCAATAAGCATGTCGACGGCCTGATTACAGTAGGCACCGTCTTTTCTTCAGAGCCTGATATTGCAGCCCTTACTGCAGCTGCCGGCAAAATTCCGGTTCTCACCATCAACTGCGATTACCACCAGCCTGGCATTTATAGCATCGTTTGTAACGAAGCAGAAGGCATGCGGCGTCTTGTCCACACGCTTTCCAGACAACACTGCCGGCACATCGCCTATCTGTACGATGTCCGCACCTACAGCGGCCGTCATAAACTGCAGGGCCTGCGTCAGGGATTGAAAGAACTGGGCATAAAAGAAAATCCGGCACTCATCCAGCAAGTTTCTCTCAACCTGGAAGGTGCTGAAAAAGTGATTGAAAACCTTGTCTCCCGCAATGTTCCTTTCGATGCGATTGTCACATCAGAAGACATTCTTGCCGTCGGAGCACAAAGAGCTGCCCTGGAAAACGGACGGTATGTACCAGTCATCGGCTGGAACAATTCTATCCTTGCCACCTGCGCCACTCCTACCCTGAGCAGTATCGACAACAGGCTGGACAGCCTGTGTGCCAGCGCCGTCCAGTCCATGACCCAGCTTCTCTCCGGACAGGATCAGCCTGTCCCTGTCCGCACAGAATTCAGTGCTATCCTTGTAGAACGGGAAAGCTTCCAGACAAAAAAAGAGTGAAACACTTCATTTTAAACGTGTCTCACTCTCTTAGCCTTTATATACCGGGGATGTAACAAAATGCTCTGTCAAAATCATTTTGTCACATCCTCGTTTTTCTATGCAGCCACACCTTATGGCTGTTTGCCAATATAGGCAAGGATTCCCCCATCAACATAAAGAATATGCCCATTTACAAAGTCGGAAGCATGCGAGGCCAGGAAAATAGCCGGTCCTTCCAAATCTTCCGTAGTCCCCCACCGGCCTGCCGGCGTCTTGGAAACAATGAAGGCATCAAAAGGGTGACGGGAACCATCAGACTGCCGCTGCCGGAGCGGGGCAGTCTGGGGCGTTGCAATATATCCCGGGCCAATGCCGTTGCACTGGATATTGGCTCCGCCAAATTCCGAACAGATATTACGGGTCAGCATCTTGAGACCGCCTTTGGCAGCCGCATAAGCCGATACCGTTTCCCGGCCCAGTTCGCTCATCATAGAGCAGATATTGATGATTTTTCCTTCACCTTTGGCAATCATGCCGGGGATAACCGCTTTGGATACGATGAACGGTGCGACGAGGTCGATATCGATGACCTGGCGGAAATCCGCTTCATCCATATCACACATAGGAATCCGCTTGATGATGCCGGCATTATTGACGAGGATATCAATGGTCCCCAGGCTGGCGTCAATATCTGCTACCATATCCCGGACTTTCTCTGTATCTGTCACGTCACAAATATACCCTTGGGCTTCAATTCCTTCTTTTTCATAGGCAGTCATGGCCATGTCCAGATGTTCCTGGCTGCGGCAATTAAAGGCGATGCGGGCTCCAGCCCGGGCATAGGCTCTGGCAATGGCAAACCCTATGCCATATGACCCGCCAGTAACGAGAGCGACTTTTCCTTTCAGGGAAAACATATCCATATAACTCATGTCTATTTCCTCCTTATCGCACAGCATTTGTATAAAAGGCGGCAGCTTTCTCAATTTCGTCAAAATCTCTGCGGCGCACCCGGTCAGCACTGACCAGATTGCTGCCAATACCAAAGGAATCTACGCCAGCCGCCAGAAAATCTCCAATATTATGTTCCGATACGCCGCCAACAGCCGATAAGCGCAATTGGGATAAAGACGCTTTGACGGCTTTGAAATACGAAGGTCCCAGATTACCGGCCGGGAAAATTTTGACAATATCGGCCCCGGCTTCCCAGGCCGTTTCGGCTTCTGTCGGCGTATAAGCTCCAGGCAGTGAAATCAGGCCTTTCTGCTTAGTATACCGGATGACATCCGTATTCGTATTCGGTGAAATGATGAATTCGGCTCCGGCCTGTGCCGCATCTTCTACCTGCTCTACAGAAAGGACAGTACCGGCACCAATATGCATCCGGCCGCCAAACTGTTTTTGCAGGATAGCAATACTCCGCAGCGTATCCTTGCAGGCTTCTTCATCACCAGGCCGGTAGGTCACTTCGACAAAGCGCACGCCCCCGTGCTGCAGAGCTTCTACAGCTGGCACAATATCCTGACTGGCAACGCCGCGGATAATAGAAATAATTTTAGCATCCAGCATGTCTTGCAATAAACTCATGTCCATTCTCCTTTCCCTTAAAGCAGTCCGCGCAAACCAGCCAGATAAAGGGCGCCCCGGCCAGATAAGGCCTGTTGCTGTTCTTCTGCGGCCAGCACGACCTGATAACCATCTTTTTTCAGGATTGCCTCGTAGGCTTTTTGCATGACCGTATTACCGGCTACGACAAAGATGGCTTTTTCCAATCCGGCAAAAATCCGGCTTCTCTTCAGTGCCGTCATATCATCCGCCATGAGCAGCCCAAGGAGATAATTCTGCGCTTCCTGTGCCGTATAATGACAGAACATCCCAAGGATCCGCGTCATAAAAGCACCATGTAAAAGTCCCATCTGATAATAATCACTGACGCCCTTCCGGAATGGTCCTGCCAGAAATTCTGATGCAAATGACCGGTTCAGTGTATCGGCCAGTATGGTATCAAATGTCAGGGAATGAAGCAGTTCGCCATATAACGTTGTCAGGCATCCCTGTATACGCTGCTGTTCATCAATCATAACATATTTATTATGTGAGCCCGGCAGGACGAATACGGCTTTCCCCTCAGGAGCCGCTTGTGCCAATAGACCGGCCGCTTCTACTTCTTCGCCACGCATCATATCCATATCGATACTCTGATCCGGAGTGAGCGTTGCCGGATCACAGTTCCGTACACCGGGGACAAACCATAGTGGCTGCTGGCATATAGCAGGCAATTCTTTGACTACCATGGCCTGAGCCAGCCCTTCGAGACTGACTGGCGCTGTCACATGAGGAATATCGCACAGTCCCACATTACTCGTCAGCATTCCCGCTGCCAATACGATCGATATATCACCAGTTGCAACACCCGCCATGCGGGCTGCCTCAGCCAAAGTATCCCGGACAGCTTCCTGCAATCTCTGATTCGTCCCATCCATAGCCGTATTACGCACACCAACAGCCGCCTTTGCCTGTCCGGCAATGATGCCATCATGCCAGACAAAAACGCGGGTATTACTCGTCCCTCCATCAATCGTTGCAATATACATATCATCACCCTTTCTGCACCATACCACTACTTGCATTGTAGCATGGTACAACCAGACTTGTCCATGAAAGAAACGCATTTCTATCATATCTGATTTTCAAAAGAGCCGGCACAGGCATGTACCGGCTCTTTACAATCAAAACTTAAGAATTCATTTTATCCCAATCAATTTTACCCTCTTTGCTTGCTACAATAGCCGTGCAGACTGCATCTCCCCATATATTCATAGGCGTTCCTGTAATGTCCAGATAGAAGAATACTGCTGCAATCCAGGCAACAACTTCTGTCGGCAATCCGAACGCATTAACCAGAATGACGGCAATGGCCAGTCCACCACCTGGAACACCGGCACAACCTATCGAAAAGGCTATCCCCATGATAACAAAAAGGAAAAGCTGCCCAATAGTAGGTGCAGTTCCTACAGCATACATCCCTAACATGATATATAGAGGGATTTCAATCCCCATTGAATCCATATTAAATGTAACTCCCAGGGGAAGGCCAAAGTCTGTCATTTCCTTATCGACTCCCATTTCTTTGACACAACGGAGGTTTACAGGCAGAGTAGCCGCCGAACTGGTCGTTGTAAAAGCGGTAATCAGCGCAGGAAACATTTTTCTGGTAAAGCGGAATGGATTAATTTTGCCAATAACATACAAAAGCAGGAAATATACGATAGCTACCTGCAGAACAAAGGCAATGCTGTAAGCCGCCAGAAAACTACCCATCTGAGAAACAAACGAACCTTTTAATTCTCCTATAGACGTAGCCATTAAAGCCGCCACCCCAATAGGCGCATAATACATGATTCCTTTTACAATCTGCAAGATCAAATCCTGACTTGACGAAAGAATATTAGTCAGGAATGTCTTAGATTTTCCTTCAGGCATCATGACCACAGCTATTCCTACAAAAATGGATAAGAACACAATCTGGATAGTATTTCCTTCTGCAATGCAGCCAACAAAATTCTTAGGAAGCCAGTTAATAAACATATCAACTGTAATTTCTGTCACTTTAAAATCAGCAGAATGCAATTCAATGCCCAGACCTGGTTTAAAAATAAGCCCCATAGCAATGCCTAAAAACGTGGCTATCAGCATCGAAAGAACAAACCATCCAATAATTTTTCCAGCCCACCGTTTCATCCGGGTAGCATCGCCGATGTTCGCAAAGGAAGACGCAATAGAAAAAAATACCAATACAGGTACGATCATAACCAGAAGTCTGGTAAAAATAGTACCCAGAGGCTTCAACAATACGACCTGCTCTCCCATGACAAAAGAAAGAACAATACCAACAATGACCGCTCCAAACAAACACAGTGCAAAATGTTGATTCATGTACCTGAATACACTACTCATATCTGATTCCCCCTTATGGTTTCACAAAAGCGTTTTATCCGTTGCAATCCTTCCACTAACTCATCCTCACTGCACGTATAGGCCATGCGCATGTACCCTTCCCCCGCCTGTCCAAATGCACTGCCAGGAATACAGACTACATGTTCTTCTTCCAGCAGGCGGTTACAGAATTCAGAACTCGTCATTCCGAAAGATTGGATATTGGGAAATACATAAAAGGCTCCAGCAGGTTCATCATAGGAAATCCCCGGTATCGCATTCAGACCGTCCGTGATAATCTTACGCCTTTGCCTGAATATCGTGCACAATGTTTCCGATAATTCAGGATGATGTAAAGCATACACCGCTGCTGCCTGGGCTGGCGCATTGGCACAAGCACTGATATTTTCCTGGGCAGGTACCATTTTGCTAATGATTTCCGCAGGTCCGGCAGCAAAACCAATCCGCCATCCAGTCATTGCAAATGCTTTAGACAGGCTATTGATGACAACGGTCCTTTCTTTCATTCCAGGTAAAGTACTGATAGAAACGGGTTTATCCTTATAATACAGCGTATCATATACTTCATCGGAAATTACGAGAAGATCGTGGCGGATAGCCACTTCTGCAATTTTTCCAAGTTCTTCTTCTGGAATGACAGCTCCCGTCGGATTATTAGGTGAATTCAGCATAAGAGCTTTGGTTTTTTCCGTAATTTTGTGCTCTATATCTTCCGCCTGAATGACGAACCCTCGTTCTGCACACGTAGAAACAGAAACTGGAATGCCTCCAAAAAATTGGACCTGACTGGCATAATTCAACCATTGAGGATCCTGAATCAGTATTTCAACACCATCTTCCACAATAACGGACAAGAGCAAAGATAATGCTCCCATTCCTCCAGGCGTGATAATAATCTCCGTTTGAGGATCATAATGAAGTTCTTTTATACTGCCCCATTCAGAAACAGCCCGCCGGCATTCTAATGTCCCTGCATTCGGCGTATAGTGTGTCTGACCATTCCGCAGTGCCATAGCTGCAGCTTCGCAGATGGGCATAGGTGTTGCCATATCCGGCTCTCCAATGCCCATACTGATAACACGATCCATAGTTGCTGCTTTATCGAACATGGCCCGGATAGCCCCTTGATGAAGGTTTTGGGCTCTTTTGCTTAAAACAACCATATTACTCCTCCCTTCAGCACTTTTATTTACTATCGTTTTCTAAATAAATTTTATATAAAATAAATAATGCATTCAACATATGATTATTGTATTATTTTCTAATTTTTTCTTATACTTTTATTTTTTTATATAATTTTTAGAGTATATTTCTTCACATTTTCATATTGCAGATTCTTTTTTATGCAGATATACTAAATATATCTTATTTATTTATACAAAATGTACGAGGTGGTTTTATTGAAATTAACAATCGCTGAGATTCTGCATTATCCTGAGTTCTCCGGTTTTACTCTCATTGCTGGTGCCACAGGTATTTCCAATCAAATAACCTCATGCGGAATTTTGGATTATGAATATGACCGGACATTAAAAAATAAATACACGAAATTAAGTTTCATCCCCAACCAGCTTATCTTATCCAGTCTGCAATATGCTAAAGAAGATCCCGGCTGTCTAATTGATGCTATACGACTTTTGCATCACCGCAATTGTAGCGGTCTTGTTATAAAAAATGTGTATAGTCTGCCTTTATCTCCCCATGTATTACGATTCGCCGACTCGGCTGGTTTTCCCATTATTCTTATAAAAAACTCCGAACAATATTTTGAAAAAATAATTATCAATATTTACAAACGGCTGCAGTCTCTTTATGATTTCGACAAATTTGAGCACATTATTTCCCGTATTATTACTTTACCCGAACACGACAAACAACAAAAAGAACTACAACTGGAAATTAACCCCTGTTTGCAGCCTGATATCTTTTGCATGTATTTCCGCTCTGATACACCACTAAATACCAATGACTATATGAAGATGGAATCTGCGGCCAAATACGCAGGATTGTTGACCTCGTATAATACCCTTTTACGATACAAAAACGGACTTTTATACATTTATTCTTCCCATAACTTTAAAAATGCCCGGCCAGACGAATTAGCCCAGCAAATTCTGGATACACCAGTTGGCTCACTGGCTGTTTCGTATCATATGGGTGTTAGTTCTATCCACTACCGGGAACGAAAAATAAAACTCTGTATAGAAGAAGCTATCTACAGCAGTTATTTCCACACAGATTTGTCACACCCTTATCAAATGTATGATACGTTAGGCATCCATAGCATTCTGCTTCCCTATTGTCACGAACCCGCTATGCAGCACTTTACTTCTTCTATTTTAAACCCTATCTGCGATTATGACTCAGAAAATCATACCGCCCTGATGACAACGGCTATATCATTCGTACGATGTGGTGGCAATATCGACAAAACGGCTGACGAGCTAGGCCAGCACAAAAATACAATCCGGTATCGTCTGAAACAGATTAGCCACCTCTTATCATGCAATCTCTTGCAACCAGAATCATATGAAAAACTATCCTTAGCTATAAAGATAGAAGAATGCAGCAATATCGAACTATAAAAAATCGCCAATGCAATCAAAAGGGAATCATTGCATTGGCGATTCATTTTTCTTAACAATATGTGTGTCGGTATAATCGGTGTTATACCACACGTTTCAATATCCCAGCTTCATGGCCGATATGGCTGCATCTGCCAGAAGCCGATAGCCGGTTTCATCAGGGTGAACACCGTCTGCGTAATGCGGTGATTTCTGCAGGACTGTATAGAAGTCGATGGGATGGAGGTCTTCTGTCTGACACTGTTGAAGAAGCCATATCCGGTAATCTGATAAAATATCATTATGCCTATCTACATCTTCCCGGGCCTGCCAGCCATAGTCTGCGCTTTCCTGCCGTGTGCAGGGCGGAATGCCCAGATAAACGGGTTTATGTTGTTTTTGCAAAAGCCGTATCATAGCCGTTATATTAGCCTGTATCTCCCGCACCGGAATATCTTCCAGTATATCATTAGATCCGCCCATGAGGAAAAAAGCGTCGTACCCGGACAAGGCAAGCCGGCGCAGCCGTGTCAGCATTCCCCAGGTTGTATCTCCGCACAATCCGCGATTATCGACTTCCCATTTCAGGGAATCCGACAGGAGATTCACCCAGCCCTTTTCCGGAGGTACATCGTATCCATAAGTCAGACTGTCACCGAGACAAAGAAGGTGCATGGCTACACCGCCCGTTCCAGTGCCGGTGCCGCATCCTGCAATGACCGGACTGCCGCTTCTACAGAAAGCCATGGCTGATCAAACTGATATCCCGCCTTTTCCAGATCCATCTGGCAGGCAAACACTTTCGGTACCGCTGTCGCATAGATATCATGGTCATACATGTAGCGGAGTGTCGTTTCTACATCTCCATCCGACCGGAGCTGGCCATGGTCGAGAAGCACCAGCCGGTTGGCATAAGGAAGGGCCGCTTCCAGATTATGTTCAATAACCACGATAGTATGTCCGTAACGAACATTCAATTCGTGAACCAGTTCATAGAAATCATGGGTTCCTTCCGGATCGAGAGCCGATGTCGGTTCATCGAATACGAGGATTTCCGGATTGGTCGCCAGCACTCCGGCAATAACCAGACGCTGACGCTGTCCGCCGGATAAATTGGTCAGCTGCCGTGTACGGTACGGCGTCAGTTTAACCTTTTCCAATACCTCCGTAATAGCCGTTTCAATCTTATCCGGTGCTACACCCTGATTTTCCAGGCTGAAGGCGATTTCTTCTTCCACCGTCATAGCCACGAGCTGACTGTCATAATCGTCAAGCATAGCGCCGACACGGCTGGCCAGACGGGAAATCGTCGTCTGCGTCGTAGCCTTTCCGTCCACATACACCATGCCTTTCATGACACCGCCAAAGTAATGAGGAATGGCACCGGTCATAGCCATACAGAGGGAACTCTTGCCACTGCCGCTTTCGCCGGTAATGACAAGGAAATCCCCCTTATGCACAGCCAGGCTCACATCGTCGAGGACCGGCGTCGTCTGTTTGTTGTAAGTGTAAGACAGATGTTCAATGGAAATAAGTCCCGGGACAGACGGCTTCAAATCATACTGGCTGTGATCCGAAGTGACACTCTGTTCTTCCAGAGAATCGAGGATTCCCCGCGATACGAAGAGTCGAAGAGCCGGAAAATACATAAGTGGTGTTACTACAGCATTGAGTGCACCGACGATAACAACCAGCGGCAGCATGCCCGTAAAATAAACATTATTTGGCAGGCCTAAGGCAAATTTCAAAATCGTGACGAAAGCACCGCCACTCATACAGGTAGCCGCGAAGCCCGTCAGGACAGGCAGGCACGAATGGCCGCGGAATTTCAGGAAAGCGAGATTTTTAACCAGAAAAGCACAAGTCAGAGCTCCTATGGGTTCACTGATGAGATTGCCATAAGGAAAGCCTGATTTAGAGGTAAGGACGTTGATCAGTGCTGCTACCAGGCCAATGCCCAGAGCCTGCCGATAGGTCGGTTTGGTCAGGCAGATAGCCACACAGTACGTTGCAATGGTCCAGTTTGGCGTGACACCGCCAACGCTTGGCGATACGAGATGCAAGATAGTACCAATAGCCAGCATCAGCGTCGTAATGGTAATCCAGCGGAATTGTCCACCCTGACGGTGATGAAATTCTAATGTGCTGATATCTTCAATATGTTTCATTTCCCGTTCCCCCTCAGACTATGCCAAAAATACGCATATACACGACAAGTACACTCACTCCCACGAATAAAGCCATAACGGCATAGTCACAGCCGGCTGGCCGTACATTTGCCATAAAGCTATGTTCATTATTGCCAAACCCCCGTAATTCCAAGCTCAGCGCCATCGTTTCTGAACGCCCCAGGGATTTAAGCATCAACGGCTGAATGACACCCATGTAATGAATGCATTTCTTAAAGACATTACCTTTTGTTGAAAGCCCCCGGCAGGCCTGTGCCTCCTGAACCGTTTTGCTTTCGGCAATGAAATCGGGGACAAACCGCAGTGCTGCTGTAAACATGAACGCATATTCATATGGAATATGGATTTGTTTGACCAGCGCCGCTGTCAAATCCTGCAGCCGCGTTGTCGTGAGAAGGATGATAAATACGATGGTCATCGCCAGCATCCGAAGTCCCGTAACGTAAGCTGATTCGAGAGAACCGCCTCCCAGAAGTTGTACCACTGCCAGGAAAACAGCAAAGACAGCCAGGCTCATGGCAGCCTTAAAGTTGCGAGCTATATTGCCGGTAAAGCCCAAAAGGACTAGTTCGATGACGACCAGGGCTGCCAGAGGGCCTGGCGTGTGCAGCACGAGAGCCCAGAACGAAAAAGCAACAGTGCCTAATAATTTTGTTACTGGTACAAAATGTTTCATCTTATTTCCCTCCCAGACGCTGCAGCATGGCTGCCGTAAATTCATCAACGGACTTGCAATATGGAAGTCCCGCTACAGCCTGAGACAACGTCACGGCATCAGGCCGGTTCAATCCTAATTCATACAAGTCTTCTCTTTTCGTAAACAAATCCTGTGGTGTCCCGTCAAAGGCTTTCGTATGATGTCCGATAACGATGACCCGCTGACAGTATTCGGCAAATATATCCATATCGTGGCTGATGATAAGAATGGTAAGTCCATCCCGATGAAGCCGGGATAAAAGTGCCATAAGCGATTTTTTATCGGCACTGTCCTGGCCACTCGTCGGTTCATCGAGAATAAGGTACTGGGTGTGCATGGCAATGGCCGACGCAATGGCGACGCGTTGTTTTTCTCCCCGGTTGAGATTGGGTGGATAGGCTTCCGCCAGAGATTCCAGCCCTGTAGCCTGCAGCGCCTCTGTAACAGCCGATGCGACCTCTTCACGGCTGCGGCCCAGCTGTTCCGGTCCATAAGCTACTTCCTGCCGCACAGTCGGTCGGAACATCTGCCGTTCCGGCCGCTGGAATACATATCCGATATAGGGACTGCGGGCTGCCGCTTCTTCATCGTTGATTCTTTTCCCATCGAGGAAAATATCTCCCGATACGGGTTTTTCAAGACCCATGAGCAAGCGGGTTACCGTCGTCTTCCCACAGCCGTTGCGACCGCCCAGGCCGATAAATTCACCGGTACCAATCGTCAGGTTCATATGTTCCAATACAGGTGTACCGTCTGTGTAGTGGAACGTCACATCTCTCATTTCCAGCATTCCTGTTCATCCTCTCTTAAACAATAAAAAAACCTTTCATCCCTCTAAAGGGACGAAAGGTCTGATTCTTCCGCGGTACCACCCACATTGGCTTATAAAGCCCATCTCACTATGTACGGCTCTCAAAAAGAGCGATACACGTTTCTTTGATAGCGGTGGAACTACACCGTCGAACCCTACTTGGTCACCGTTCAGGCCGCATCTCCCGAATCCATTCCCTGTACGGACCGGCGCCGAACTCTCACTGCCATCGGCTCGCTGTAGCTGTCGCTGTACACGTACTCGTTTCGCTCATCGACAATACTATGTAGATTACTTGTAATTATACGGCTTTTTTTCTTAAAGTCAAGAGAAATCAGCCAATCTTTTTTCTTCCTTGACAAATTCTGCAATCATGGTAAAATAACTTCAACAATTTCATTACGTACTGTCTTATGACGGTATATACATTTATCCAGAGTGGCGGAGGGACGGGCCCTATGAAACCCGGCAACCGATAATACGGTGCCAATTCCTGCGGAAGAAATTCCGGGAGATAAAGAAAATCACTGTACTCTTTCTCTTTCGGGAAAGAGTCTTTTTTATGCCCTCTGGAGGCTTTAGATTACAGGAGGGATAGTATGAAACAATGGAAAGTCTGGATAACCGCTGCTGCCATCGCTATAGGAGCTGCAGCTGTTCTCATGACCGGCTGCGGAGGACAGAAACCGGCCGGTGGCCGGGAAGTATCTCAGAATGTCAAAATTACTGTCGGTGCATCACCGGTACCACATGGGGAAATCCTGAAAGAAATCAAGCCCATGCTCATCGCCGAAGGAGTAGACCTGAACATTATCGAATTCACAGATTATGTCAAACCGAATCTGGCCTTGCAGGATAAAGAACTAGACGCCAATTTCTATCAGCATGAACCCTATATGGAAAAATTCAACAGTGAACACGGTACGGACTTGGTTGCCTTGTGCAAGGTCCACGTCGAACCTATGGGCATCTATTCCCATAAGCTCAAGGAACTGGCCCAGCTTGGACAAAATGCCAAAGTCGCCATCCCCAATGATCCTACAAACGGTGGCCGTGCACTTCTCGTACTCCAGACAGCCGGCCTGATCAGCCTGAAGAACGGAGGCAGTATCGCATCTACCGTACAGGATATCGAAAAAAATGACAAAAACCTCCAGTTCATCGAACTCGATGCCGCCCAGATTCCCCGTTCCCTGGATGATGTAGATATCGCACTTATCAACACCAATTACGCTCTCGAAGCCGGACTCAATCCGCTCCAGGATGCCTTATTCACCGAATCCAAGGATTCGCCTTATGCCAACGTTCTGGTCGTACGCCGCGGTGATGAAAATCGTCCGGAAATCCAGAAACTGGCAAAAGCACTGCAATCACCGGAAGTAAAGAAATTTATTGAAGAAAAATATAACGGAGCTATTATTCCCAGCTTCTGATAATACTATTTCATGACGAGGGGTATGTAGATGAAAACTTGTGATTTATTTTCTAAGAAAACTGTTTTTTCCTTTGAAGTCTTTCCGCCAAAAAAAGAAATTCCCGTTGAAACGGTCTATCCGACGCTGGAAAAACTGAGCGGTCTCCATCCGGATTTTATCAGCGTCACCTGCGGTGCCGGCGGCAAAGGAGGAAATCTCACCGTAGAAGTCGCTTCCAAAATCAAAAGCCTGAACTGCGAAACGGCGGCCCATCTGCCCTGCATCAACCTGGACAAAGATGAAGTACTGGATACATTGCAGAAATTACGGGAACACCGTATCGAAAATATTCTGGCCCTGCGCGGAGATAAAACGCCCGGCATCGAACCAAAATGCGTATTTCCCCATGCCAGTGACCTCATCGCCTTCATCCGTCAACAGACAGGTGATGAATTCAATATCATCGGCGCATGCTATCCCGAAGGCCATCCCAATTCTAAAACACTGGCAGAAGACATAGACCATCTGAAGATCAAAGTCGATGCCGGTGCCAGCGAACTCATCACCCAGCTTTTCTTCGATAATCACGATTTTTACAACTTCCTCGACAAATCGACCCAGGCTGGAATCCGCGTTCCTATCGAAGCGGGTATCATGCCCGTAACCAACAAGAAACAAATAGAACGGATGGTCACTCTTTGCGGAGCTACTCTTCCACTGAAATTCCAGAAGATCCTGACCCGGTATGGTCATGACAATATCGCCCTGCGCGATGCCGGAATCGCCTATGCCATCGATCAAATTGTAGATCTCCTGGCCAACGGCGTAGACGGCATCCACATCTACACCATGAACAATCCATACGTGGCCACCCGCATTGCCAACGCTATCCGCACACTGCTGTAGCATTCATAAGACAAACACCGGATTGCATTGACTTGTATTTTTGCCATTTCTTCCGTATAATAGATGTATATAATAAAATTCATTCTCATATACGAGATGTGGAGGGGATATACATGGGATTCTTCAGTAACCTTTTCGGTTCCAGTCAGGAAGGAAAAGAAAAATATATCTATATCAGCGGCATGATGTGCGACCATTGCGCGGCCCACGTAAAAGAAGCGTTGGAAGCCGTACCTGGCGTCGTGAAAGCCAAAGTCAGCCTTATGGATAAACGGGCTACCGTCCATGTAACCGATGAGGCGGATGAAAAAGCCATGTTTAAAGCCGTCGTCAATGCCGGCTATTCCGTAGACAAGATTACCGATACAAAAGAATAAAAAGCGTCGTCACTACCATTCTGATGCATGTGTACTTACGATGCCGCATACAAAGAACTAGAGCCTGTCAGATGACAGGCTCTAGTTCTTTGTAGTGTATTCTATTTTACTTCCACTGTTGTTTCTGCTACGACAGGTTATTTGGCAGCTTTTTCTGCTTTGAGCTGTTCAATTTCTTTCTGCTGAGCCGCTAACTGATCCTGTAACTGACCAACAACTTTGTACAGTTCTTCCGCATCGGGCGAAGTGGTCTTTGTCTTAGCCGAGGACGGGCCAATCTTAAAGCTCAGTCCAAAGGTATACGCATTGTCAGAATCACCCATAGTGCTGGCAGCACTGAACATAACATTTTCGTTCGGGCGATAGAATGCGCCGAGAGCAACGCTGTTTTCTCCTTTGAACGAACCGGAAGCAACGGCGAAGTTGAGTTTATTAGCCGGGTCAAAGTCGAGAGGATGAAGACCAGCCAATGCAGCCGAACGAGCACCGACTTTATTGATGTCTGTCTTCATAGAGCTGTAATCACTGAACAACTGATTGATATTAGCACTATTCTGACCTACTTGGGCATCCAGGGCATTCAGATTCTGGCCAACGCTATTATTGCTCTTGACATAGTTACCATCTTTCGTCGTGCCGATAGCCTGTGCATTGTTTGCAATCTGATTCTGCAGCGTCTGGTCTGCTGCTGCACGGGTCTGGGCTTCCTGCAAATCTACGGCACTCAGTGCATTGAATCCATCAGCTACGTTCTTGTTAATCGTGTTGACAGAGCTTACCAGATTGTCATTGACCTGTTTGATGACTTTATCCTGTGCGGCATCAGCGCCCTTGCGTTCAGCTCGTTCCTGTGCAACGGCCTGATCACGGGCAGTAGCTTCTGCATCGATATTATCCTGCAGCGTCTTATCTGCAGCTGCACGAGTCTGAGCTTCAGCAAGATCGTTTTTATTCAGCTGATCGGTAATCGTACCGATGTTTTTGTTAATCGTATCGACAGAGCTTACCAGATTGTCATTGACCTGTTTGATGACTTTATCCTGTGCGGCATCAGCGCCCTTGCGTTCAGCTCGTTCCTGTGCAACGGCCTGATCACGGGCAGTAGCTTCTGCATCGATATTATCCTGCAACGTCTTATCTGCAGCTGCACGAGTCTGAGCTTCAGCAAGATCGTTTTTATTCAGCTGATCGGTAATCGTACCGATGTTTTTGTTAATCGTATCGACAGAGCTTACCAGATTGTCATTGACCTGTTTGATGACTTTATCCTGTGCGGCATCAGCGCCCTTGCGTTCAGCTCGTTCCTGTGCAACGGCCTGATCACGGGCAGTAGCTTCTGCATCGATATTATCCTGCAACGTCTTATCTGCAGCTGCACGAGTCTGAGCTTCAGCAAGATCGTTTTTATTCAGCTGATCGGTAATCGTACCGATGTTTTTGTTAATCGTATCGACAGAGCTTACCAGATTGTCATTGACCTGTTTGATGACTTTATCCTGTGCGGCATCGGCACCAATACGATCTGCAATTTCCTTATGAAGAGCCGTATCTACATTAGTGAGATTCTGACCGACAGACTGATCTTTCTTAATCAAATCACTTTCCGATGTGACATTCTGATTATTAGAAATCAAATCGACCCGGTCTTTCAATCCATCTGCAACGTCATTGGCATTTTTAGCAGCTGCCGTAGCATCATTGGCTGCCTGCGTAGCAGCTTTAGTCGCATCGGCAGATGCAAGGGCATTTGCATCTTTCAAGGTATTCTGAATATCAGCAATATCCTGTTTATTCTGGGCAATGTTGCCTGCATTTGTATGGATTTCAGCATTTGCTTTATCTACCCGGCCATCGGTGTCAGAAAGATGTTTTTCCAAATTCTTTGCACTATCAACGATAACCTTAGAGTTATTCTGAATGGCTGTAGTCAACGTTTCATTAATCTTACCCTGGTTAGTTAAAGAGTCGGTAATATTTTTCTGAAGGTTGGCAACATCGGTCTGGCGAGCTGTTGTTTCTGCATCGATATTTTTCTGTAAGGTCTGGTCTGCAGCATCACGGGCCTGAGCTTCAGCAAGATTGTTTTTATTGAGCTGATCGGTAATCGTTCCAATGTTTTTGTTAATCGTATCGACAGAACTTACCAGATTATCATTGACCTGTTTGATAACTTTATCCTGCGCAGCATCGGCACCAATACGGGCTGCCGTTTCTTTGGCCAAGGCGCCGTCCAGGTTGGTTACGTTTTCACCAATGGTATTATCAGCTTTAACAACAGCACCATCTTGTACCGCTGCGTCGCTCTTGCTGACGTAATTGGCTGCTGTCTGATTTTCCAAATATTCCTTTACGTTGGTAATCCGGGTATCCAGCTGCGTATCGGCATCCGTACGGGCAGTTGCTTCTGCATCGATATTCTTCTGTAAGGTCTGGTCTGCGGCACTCAGTGCATTGAACCCATCAGCCACGTTCTTGTTAATCTTGTTGACAGAACTTACCAGATTATCATTGACCTGTTTGATAACCTTATCCTGCGCAGCATCAGCACCAATGCGGGCTGCTGTTTCTTTGGCCAAGGCGCCATCCAGATTAGTTACATTTTCGCCAATGGTATTGCCAGCTTTAGCAACAGCACCATCTTGTACCGCTGCGTCGCTCTTGCTGACGTAATTGGCTGCTGTCTGATTTTCCAAATATTCCTTTACGTTGGTAATCCGGGTATCCAGCTGCGTATCGGCATCCGTACGGGCAGTAGCTTCATCAGCAATAGCCGTCTTATTAGCAGCAATATCCGTGGAGTAATCCTTTGCCGCCGATTGAGCATTTTCCAATTGTGAAATTCTTTGTGTATTTGAATTAACGCCTTGTCTTACTTCGTTAAATTCCTGATCCGTAACTTCAGCAAATACACTGCCACCGAACATGGTGGCACCCATCAAGCCGGCCAAAATAGCTGTCGTCAATTTTTTCCCTGATAAATTCATGATTCTCTCCTCCTGTTACATGAAATACACTTATGAATTTTTATTTCACGAACTAATTTTCCTTGTTCCTGACCGGCATGTCAGGTTACCCAAGGAAAGGAGCAGAGAATATAAAACAGGCAGCATGCTGTAATAGCTGTATCTTTTTTTATATTTATAGTAATGATTTCTTATATTAATAGAAAATAGTGTCGAACAAATACCCCCCCTCGGTATATTCGAGGCGCAAAAATTTTCTTCTTTTCATATATTGTATTGCACATCATCGGCACAAATATACACTGGTCAGGAGCCATATTGCCACCTCCTTCCTATAAAATAATAAACAAAAAAATAAATCTTTTTGCTTGACCCTATTGTATCAAATTTACATATATTTGTCACGAAATGGATATATTATTATCCTATTGATGTAATGTGCTATCTTTTCCATGTCAATTTTGTTTTAAAATATATGCAAATATTCATTAGCATCGTATACGTAAGCAATAATTTTGACACTGTAGACAAAAAGTCTGCCGCACCTGGCATGCGACAGACTTTTATTTTATAATGCACAGCAACATTCCTGTTCTATTCTTTTAATACATATCCATACGCACGGATGCGGTCACCTTCGTGTTCCAGGTATACGCCCTGGATTTCCAGTGCAAAGCCGGGCAGTTCATTCAGGCTTTCTTCCAATGCCTTGAAATACTGGACAGCCGTATGGGACCAGCGTTCACCTGGTACGACGCAAAGGACGCCCGGCGGATATGGCAGCGCTCCTTCCAGAGCAATGCGGCCTTCGATTTCATCGAGAGGTACCAGTTCCCGTTCGCCCCGGATAAAGGCGTAATGGGCTTCCTGGGGACGCATGACGTATTCCGGGAAAAATTCTTTGCGGAATAGTTTTTTCTGCAAATCCTTAACATTCCGGTCTTTGAAGAAGTCGTGCATTTCCTGACAAAGCTGCCGCAGCGTATATCCCGTATAGCGGCCGGGGTACTTATTGTATACGCCCAGCAGGACTTCCTGCATAGGGACGTTGTTATCCACAAACCGTTCAAAGCGGACAAGCTGGCTCGTGAGAAAACGGAGTTTATTCTTATTTTCTGCCGGCGTCAGCAAAAACAGGATAGAATTGAGATCGCATTTTTCCGGAATGACTCCATTTCCCCGCAGATACGTAGCCAGAATATTGGCATGGATACCGAAGTTTTCATACTCTCCCGTTTCGGCATCGATTCCCGGCGTCGTTAGCAGCAGTTTACAGGGATCGACGCGATACTGATTGGGACCATACCCTTCAAAGGCATGCCATCTGGCACCGGGTTCAAAAGTGAAGTAATCAATATCATCGGCCATAGCTTCCGTATTTCCCTTCTGCCACGGCCGGTCATGCACTACAGGTGCCACAAAGGGACGGATATAGTGACAGCGGCGAAGAATATCTTTGCGGGCTTCTATTCCCATTTTTACACAGTCCCGCCACATCTTGCGCCCGGCGTCACCGGCATGGATTTTGGCATTGACATCGAGAGTAGCAAAGAGCGGATAAAACGGGCTCGTCGTCGCCTGAGCCATGAATGCGTTATTAATAGTCTTGTGATTCACATAGCGCGGCTGGTCGTGAATATGACTATCCTTTTTGTGAATCTGTGACGTTTGGGAAAAACCGGCCTGTTGTTTGTGTACGGACTGGACGACAAAGATGCCCGGGTCGTCTTTTCCCAGGTCCAGGAGCAGCGGGCTGCTATCTTTGAGCATGGGAATGAATTGTTCATATCCGGCCCAGGCTGAATCAAAGAGGATGTAATCACAGAGATGACCAATGCGGTCTACTACGTAGCGGGCATTATACAGAGTCCCATCATACGTATCCAGCTGAATGACTGCCAGACGGAACGGGCGGGGCTGCTTCGCCTTTTCCGGGTCCCGTTCAGCAGCAAGCTGCCGCAGATACGTTTCATCAAAGCAATGAGCATCAATGCCGCCAATAAACCCATAGGGATTGCGGGCCGTTTCCAGGTATACCGGCGTAGCTCCGGCCTGTATGAGCGCCCCGATGGCTACTGATTTATGATTATTCCGGTCATAGAGTACCAGGTCACCCGGCGTAAGAAGCGCATTAGTCACGACACGATTGGATGCCGATGACCCATTGAGGACGAAGTAGGTCTTGTCTGCATGAAAGACCTTGGCCGCAAAATCCTGCGAATCGAGAGCCGGCCCCTCATGAATGAGCAGATCCCCCAGAGTAACGTCGGCATTACAGATGTCTGACTGAAAAATATGAGAACCAAAGAAATCGTACAGATACCGGCCTGCCGGATGCTTCTTGAAAAAGGCGCCATCCTGATGGCCCGGGCAGTCGAACGGGTTGTTCTTTTCGCTGACGTATTCGACAAGCTCCCCGAAAAACGGAGGTAATACAGTCTGTTCATAATTACTGGCCAGACGTTCCGCCGTTTCAATGCAACGGCTCTTATTGACCATTTCTTCCGAAAGGACCATGTCTACCTTATCCAGATAATGAGACGGCAGCTTTTCTCCACTTGGCATGATGACCATGATAGGGATGCCAAACCCGGTAGCATCGATGGTATCAATGTAGTCATAGTCCTGATCTGATAAGACGGCGACAGCCACATCGGTAAAATCCGTCTGTTCTACAGGCACGATTTCCCGGTCGCTGTCCACAAAATAATACTGCACGTCAAAACTGTACGCAATCTTTAAATGTTTCATATGTTTTCTCTCCTATCCTCTTCCTTTCAATTTGATAGCCCTATTTTAGTCTTAATATATAAGAATAACAAGACTTGACAGATAATTTAATAAGATATATTCATTTCTATTGTGCCGTAAGCTGTCGAAGTGTCTGATAGAGGACTTCGGCCCCCTGTTGGATATACCTGTAATCGGTCCATTCTTCCGGCACATGGCTTCTTCCATCCCGGCTGGGTACGAAAATCATAGCAGTCGGCATCAAATGATTGAAAACCATTGTGTCATGACCGGCTCCAGAACACATGCGTTTGTATGGAATATGAAGCATCTGTGTCTGAGTTTCCAGAAGGTTCTGCAAAGACTGATCCATTTCGACAGGATCGGCATGTAACCGCTCTTCTATAGCATAGGAAAGGCCGGGATTCTGTTTCTTACTCGTTTCCAATGAGGCCTTTACAGCCTTCATGACCGTTTCAATACTATTCATGTTCCGGCTCCGGCAATCAATGGAAAACACCGTCTTATCCGGGATAATATTACCTGCCCCGGGATGAGTCTGGATTATTCCGGTGGTAAAGACCGTACCGTCTCCCAATGTCAACGCTGTATCAGCGCCGGCCGATACAGCGTTTGCCATAGCTAATACAGTATCAGCCCGCATTGTCATCGGTGTGGCACCTGCATGGTTAGAAATTCCTTTAATAGTAACAAAATAATATTTCAATCCTACAATTGCTTCAACGATTCCCAGTTCAAGATGTTCCCGGTCAAGGACAGGCCCTTGTTCGATATGCAATTCTAAAAAAGCAGCCCAGTCTCCTGTATGTATCGTCTCACTGGCAATTTTTTCAGGATTCTTACCATAGGCCGTAAGGACCTCTGCAATCGATTGCCCCTGAGCATTGCGGAAACGATGAATTTCATCGTCATAAAGTTGCCCGCACATAGCCCGGCATCCAAACAGGCCAGAGCCAAACTGAGGTCCTTCTTCTTCCGGAATAGCTATACAGCAAAAAGGCCGGCGGGGCCGGATTCCTGCATCGTGAAAAGCCCTCGCCGCTTCCAGTGCGGCACAGATACCTGCAATCCCATCGAAATTGCCTCCTTCTGGCACAGAATCGAGGTGGCTGCCTGAAACAACAGGGGCGAGTTCCGGTTGTTCTCCCTGCAAGGTCCCTAATATGGCACCTACGGCATTTTCCCGTACGGTAAGTCCGGCTTTTTTCATTTCTTCTGCGATATAATCAGCAGCTTGCCGGAATGCCGGTGTATAGGAAAAACGGTTACATCCCCGTCCTTTCTTCGACTGAAACTGGGCAATCGTCGTTATATCTTTCTTTATTCGTTCTGCTTTTGTTATCATAGAAACATTCCTTTCTTTATATACTATGACATATTATAGCATGAACAGCATAAAAACAAAAGCTGCCATGAGAGCCCGTTTATCGGGGATTGGGTTCTGTTTCTCACAGCAGCTTCTGTTTTAGATTGTATCAGCCATCAATGACGGCTTTAATTTTTTCTATACCCTTCTGCAGTACGTCCATGGGGATATTCAGCGGAGGCAGCAGGCGCAGGAGTCCATTGGCTGTCAGGACCAGGACGCCGGCATCGACGCATCCGTTGACGACTTCCATAAGATCTTTTTTCAGTTTGACGCCCAGCATGAGACCCAAGCCGGATACCCATTCTACATTCTGGCAGCTTTCCAGTTCTTTTTTGATATATTCGCCTTTTTTACGGACGTCGGCCATGAGATCATCATCGAGACGATCAATAATGGAAATAGCTCCGGCAGCACAGATAGGATTACCGCCAAAAGTCGAGCCGTGGGTATGATCCGTCAGGGCGTGCTGACAGGAATCAGCAAACATCGTCACGGCAAATGGCAGCCCGCCTCCGATGGCCTTGGCTGTCGTTACAATATCTGGCTGTATACCATATCTCATATAAGCATAGAGAGCACC
This sequence comes from Caecibacter massiliensis, assembly GCA_900095875.1. Taxonomy (GTDB): domain Bacteria; phylum Bacillota; class Negativicutes; order Veillonellales; family Megasphaeraceae; genus Megasphaera; species Megasphaera hexanoica. Next base: position 822,679 of record LT608311.1, read on the forward strand.
CGTACGGCCGTTACCTGTCTGCACTTCATCGATAATGAGCAGAATGTCATGAGCTTTGGCATAATCCGCAACCTGATGGACGAAATCCGGATTCAGCGGATGGACACCGCCTTCACCTTGTACCAGTTCCATCATGATGGCACAGGTCTTATTTTCTTCAGCCAGTTTTTTGACCGATTCGAAATTATCCGGTTCGGCATAGACAAATCCCGGCAGGAAGGGACCGAAGTCCTGATGGAGTGAATCCTGACCGCAGGCAGTAAGAGTAGCCATTGTCCGGCCGTGGAAGCTATTTTTCAGAGTAATGATAGTATAGCGGCCATCGCCATATTTATCGTGGGAATATTTACGGGCTGCTTTAATGGCGCATTCATTTGTTTCAGCACCGGAATTGGAGAAAAAGACTTTCTTCATGCCTGTTTTTTCGCAGATTTTTTTTGCCAGGACAATCTGTGGTTCTGTATAGAAAACGTTGGACATATGACTGAGTTTGCCCAGCTGATTGATGACAGCCTTCTGCCATACGTCATCGCAAACGCCAAACACGTTGACGGCAATGCCGGCACTGAGGTCGATATATTCCTTGCCATTGACATCGTATACCAGAGAGCCTTTGCCATGATCGAGAACGGCATCGAGGCGGTTATATACATTAACGATATATTCTTTATCTAATTTTTCAAATTCTTTCTTTTCTGTTTCTACAGACATATTTATTTCCTCCTTTAAAACAACCCTGTATACATATAGCAGATGCCCGGATACGTATAGTAATTCCAATGGCTGCTGAAACAACAGTCATCGAGGCATTATTGTTTAACAAACATAGTTCCCAGCCCTTCTTCGGTCAGCATTTCGATGAGAATAGCGTGAGGTACTGTACCATTGATGATGAATACCCGCTTTACACCACAGTCGATAGCGTCAGTACAGCATTTGACTTTGGGGATCATGCCACCGGCAATGATTCCTTCGTCAGTAAGCTTCTGCACCTCCTGCATAGTCAGGCTATGGAACAAGGTGGACGGATCTTCAGGATTGCGGAGCACACCGTCGATATTGGTCAGGGAAATCATGCACTCTGCCTGGAGAGCACCGGCAATTTCAGCCGCCGCCGTATCGGCATTGATATTATAGGAAACGCCTTTGCCATCGGTTCCGATAGACGAAATGACGGGAATGTATCCATTGGCCAGACTGTCATGGATGAGTTCCGGATTGATATGAGTGATTTCCCCGACCAGTCCCAGTTCATCACTTTGTTTTTTTACCTGGATCATATCGTCGTCGATACCGCATAAACCAATGGCTTTGCCTCCCAATGATCCCAGGAGGTTGACCAGATCCTTATTGACCTGACCGGCCAGTACCATCTGAACGATTTTCATCGTCGCTTCATCAGTTACACGCAGGCCGTTCAGGAATTTCGATTCCAACCCCACCTGATTGAGCATATCCTTGATATGCGGTCCGCCGCCGTGGACCAGGACAACTTTGACACCAATGAGGTGCAAAAGCACAATATCTGCCAGTACGGCTTTGCGGAGTTCTTCATTGACCATCGCATTGCCGCCATATTTGACGACTACGACTTTGCCGTAATACTCCCGGATATAAGGAAGGGCATCGCGCAAAATGCGTGCCTTCTGGGCATTGCTCACTTCCTGTATGTCGTGATCCATAAAAGTTGTCGTTGTCATAACTGTACGATTCTCCTTAATCTCCCAGATTCAGACCCGTTTTCGGATCTATGCCAAGCATGATATTCATATTCTCGATAGCAGCTCCCGATGCTCCCTTTCCCAGATTGTCAAAAATGGAAGTAAGGAGAATCCGCTGATCATTGCCTGTGACGAAAATTTCCATGTCATCGCGGCCACTCATGTCATTAGCCGCCAGAAAACCGCCTTTATCTTCTCCCAGGGGGCGTACATGGATAAAGTCACAGCCATCATAATGGGCCGCCAATGTCTCCCATACATCCTGTATGCCCGGCGCGCCCTTCAGCAGTTTCGTAAAGACCGGGACGGTCACTTCCATGCCACTGTAATAATCATCTACAATCGGCGAAAACATCGGTTTATCCGCCAGATGACAGATGGTAACAATTTCTGGCAGATGTTTATGCGTCTGTCCCAGTCCGTACTGGCGGGGTGACAGGAGGTCTGTCGTCTTTTCTCCTTCATAGGCAGCTATCATCTTTTTGCCACCACCACTGTACCCCGTAAGGGAAAAAGCGGTAACGGGATAGTCAGCAGGCATCATCCCGGCAGCGGTCAAAGGCTGGACAAGGGAAATGACGCCACTGGCATGACAGCCGGGGTTGCCGACACGACTGCTATGAGCAATCTTTCCGCTCTGTTCCTTTGATAATTCAGGGAATCCATAGACCCATCCCGGTGCAATGCGGTGAGCTGTAGACGTATCGATGATTTTGACGCCGGTTCCTTCAGCCAGACCGGCCGCTTCGACGGCCGCTGTGTCCGGCAGGCAGAGAAATGCAATATCTGCCGCTTTCATATATTTTTTTACTTCATCCGGATTTTTTCGCAATTCTTCAGAAATCTGTAATAATTCAATATCCTGACGTGCTGCCAGCCGTTCATGGATGCGCAGTCCTGTCGTACCTGAATGACCGTCAATAAATACTTTTGTTTTCATGGTGCCACTCCTTAGATGCCGTATGTGCAGCTCAATTAATTTTAATGAATATTTATTGAATTTTTATTCATTATAGTTAATGTCATACCATTTGTCAAGAAAAAAGTACCGTATGACCCAAAATCTGTATCTTTCCCCTGTCATCCGGCTATATTCTGATAGTCTTTCATTGCCTGCATCAGCTGCGTACGTTATAATATCGTCAAAAGAGAAAAATCTGCTGCATTAGGAGGAATATATATTATGGTAAAAATTGGCAACGTGCCTCTCGATAACGGCATGCCGAAAATTTGTGTTCCCATTGTCGGCCGTTCCCTGGACGAACTCGTCCAGGAATGCCGCTATCTAAAGGATAAGATATATGATGTCGTCGAATTGCGCATCGACTTTCTAAAGGATGTCCTGTCCCTGGATGCCGTCGGCCAGGCCCTGACAGCCGTCCGGCAGGAATTACCGGACGAAGCCATCCTGTTCACGTTCCGCACGAAAGAAGAAGGCGGCGAAACGGACGTTCCCGAAAGCTACTACTTCTCTCTCCTGGACTATACTATCAAAAGCGGTACCATCGATGCTGTGGACATTGAATACTTCCGTGACCGCGAGGACATCAAAAAGACTTTGACAGTTGCCAAAGAATATGGCATCACGGTCATCATGAGTAGCCACGATTTTCATAAGACGCCATCCTTCGACGAAATCACAGGCCGTCTCATCGGCATGAAAAAGCTGGGAGCTGATGTTGCAAAACTGGCCTGCATGCCCAAATCAGCGAAGGACGTATTGACCCTCTTATCGGCGACGGAGGCTATCAAATCCCAGTATCCTGATGAACCGCTCATCACCATGTCTATGGGACGCCTCGGTGCTATCAGCCGCATCAGCGGAGAATATTTCGGATCTTCTCTGACCTTTGGTTCAGCCAAAAAGGCCTCTGCCCCGGGCCAGCTGGAAGTAACGACACTGCACCAGATTTTACAGGCGCTCCATGGCTGAATCACACTGCTCATTTTCTTTTTCCCAGCATACGACAAAAACCGGCTGCCGCATGAAGCAATTTCTGCTCCACACGGCAGTCGGTTTTTATATTACAGGATATTTCCAATCAGTGTTTCAAATTCGTCGAGGACCGATTCCATAGGCTTATCGTTGCGGATACAGTAATCGGCAGCCTCCCGGTACAGACCGATGCGTTCTTCATAGAGATCATACACTTTTTGCCTGCCATCTTTCAAGAGGGGCCGTACGGAGACATCAACATCGCTGACGATATCTTCGGGAGAACGATCCAGGAAAAAGACCGTACCCGTTTTCTTGAATATAGAGATATTTTCCGGCCGTTTAATGACACCTCCCCCACAGGCGACGACAATCCCTTCTTTAGACGCCAGAAACCGGCTGGCCCGGACTTCGGCATCGCGGAAACAGTCTTCACTGATGGCAAAGAGTTCCGGAATAGATTTTCCTTCCTGCCAGACAATGACATCATCGGCATCATAAAAGGGGCGGTTCAGCCGGCTGGCAAGAGCTTTTCCCAACGTACTTTTCCCACAGCCGGGCATGCCAATAATGATAATATTCCGTTTATCATTCATAGAGGTGCTCCATTTCCTTAGCAATCTGTTCAACTATGGATGAAGCAATTTTCTGCCCCGTCCATAGTTCTTCTGCCCCCACTGCCTGAGCCACGAGCATGTACATGCCGTTCCGTGTCCGGGCACCATGGCGGCGTGCCGTTTTCAAAAGTTCTGTATCTTTGGGATTATAAATAAGATCTACGACAGCCGGAAAGGCCGCAATGCATGCTTCAGAAACAGGGCATCCGTCCATGCGGGGAAACATGCCTACAGGCGTGCAGTTGACCAGTACATCCCCGCCGCGAGACATTTCAAGCGATTGGTAATCTATCTCCGATGCTCCGATTTTCTTCGTGAATGCATCAAATTCTATCTTGGAATGAGGATGGCGGGAAACAATTGTAATCGACCTGGCGTTCTTGTCTGCCAGATATTGGATGATGGCTCTGGCGGCTCCTCCGGTCCCCAGGACGACGCAGTCCTGTCCGGCAACTCCGATACCAGCCTGTTCCAGAGACCTGCCAAATCCGCCATAATCGGTATTATATCCGAATGCTCCTTCATCGGTGAAATGAATCGTATTGACGGCCCCGATGATCCGTGCTTCCCGGGATATATCCGTCAGATAGGGCATGACATCCCTTTTATATGGAATGGTAACATTACAGCCTGTATATCCATCCTGTGCCAGGCGTTTTAAATTTTCTGCCAGACTGTCCGGGGGCATTTCCAGTACATCATAGGTTCCGGACACACCCATGGCCTGAAAAATTTTTTCATGAATAGCCGGAGAAGCCGTGTGCCCCAGTTTTTTTCCTATTAGTCCTGCTTTCATCGAATATTGCCCCCTTTGTCAGATGGATAATTTCCAAGGATTTTAAAATAATTACAATGTTCTTCCAGATTGTGCAGTACGATAGCTGTTGCCGGATTCCGTATATTACCCATGACATCAATATGGAAAAAATACTCGAACGGACGCCCCTTGATAGGCCGCGATTCCAGATGAGTCATATTCATGGCATTATAGAAGAAATGGCCTAACACATGATACAGCGCACCGGGCTTGTGTTTGGTCGTCAATACCAGAGTAATCTTGTCCATATCATCGCTTTCTTCCATTTCTGCAGAAATAATGAAAAACCGGGTATAGTTCATGGTGTTGTCGTTGATATGGCGGGCCAGTATGGTAAGCCCGTACATATCGGCCGATATGGTATTGGCAATGGCTCCGATGTGGACATCGCCCGTCTTATGCACCATTTCGGCACTCTGGGACGTACTGAAATAGGGATGAAGCAGCCAGTCTTCATGTCCTTTCAGGAAATCCCGGCACTGGGCAATGCCCTGGGGATGGGAATAGACTTCGTGTATATCGGCCAGAGTCGCTCCGGGCACTCCCAGCAGATTATGTTCGATACGCACGTACTTTTCTCCGGCAATATGGCAATCATAGCGGTGAATCAGATCGTACACATCAGTAATACCACCCGTTGAGGAATTTTCAATGGGCAGGACCCCGTAACGCACCTGTCGCCGCGCCACGGCCTGGACGACATCTTCAAACTGTGAGGCATACTGAGGTTCTATATCTTTCCCGTCAAAATAGGACATCATCGCTTCATACGTATAAGACCCGGGCAAGCCAAAACAAGCGATGGCCATTGGCTTCGTCTTAGTCATGAGCGCCACCTGTCTTCCTGCTGCCGAGGAAAATATCCAGTATGGTCCAGGCCGTGGCCGCTTCTACGACAGGTACGGCCCGTTGGACAATGCAGGGATCATGTCTCCCTTTAATGACCAGTTTACAATCCGACTGTGTATCCGTATCGATGGTATCCTGTTCTTTCGAAATGGATGCCGTCGGCTTGATGACCAGGTGGAAATTGACCGGCATCCCATTAGTGATACCGCCATTGATTCCCCCATTGTGATTGGTGCGCGTCCTGACCACTGTCCCGTCATAATAAAAGGAGTCATTGATTTCAGAGCCATGATGCGATGCCATGTCAAATCCATCACCAAAGGCTACCCCTTTGACGGCAGGAATAGAGAAAAACATATGAGACAGCCGGCTTTCGACCGAATCGAAGAACGGATCACCCAGGCCTGCCGGCAGTCCCAATATCTGCCCTTCTATCAAGCCACCTACCGAATCGAGCTGGCTTTTGGCTGTCAGGATTTCCTGTTCCATCAAAGCCGCCTTAGTTCCATCAAGGACAGGCAGCGTCTGCTGTTTCAATTGCTGAAACAGGGATGGCGACTCACCGCAGGGAGCAAAATGGCGGTCAGCAACCTGTCCGATGCGCAGGATATGGGCCCCTATGCAGATACTTTCCCTGGCCAGGATTTGGGAAGCTATGGCACCGGCAAAGACGAGTGGTGCTGTAATACGGCCGGAAAAATGACCGCCCCCGCGGTAATCATTGTATCCGTCATACCGTACCTTACCGCTGTAATCGGCATGACCGGGCCGCATCATATGGCGCAGCTGGTCATAATCCCGACTGTGCTGATCATTATTGCGTATCAGGACACACAGCGGTGTTCCTGTCGTGTGGTCGTTGAAATAACCGCTTTCGATTTCAAAGGCATCGGCTTCCTGTCGTGCCGTAGACATAGCATTCCTTCCGGGAGCACGACGGGCCATTTCCTGCCGTACGGCATCCCAGTCGATAGAAATACCGGCAGGAAGTCCGTCCAGGACGGCCCCGATGGCCTTTCCATGAGATTCTCCAAAAATTGTCAGTCCTGCATGATATCCAAAGGTATTATTCATCACTGCCAGCCTCCTCTGTATATGTTCCGCCCATAGCCGCCACATCCTGCCAGAACCGGGGATAGGATTTCCTGACACATTCTGCCCCATCGATCTGTACCGGCCCTTCAGCAATCTGGGAAGCCACTGCCAGAGACATAGCAATGCGATGATCGTTCCAGGCCTGTACGCATCCACCATGAACCTGGCCGGTACCTTCAATGATGAGGCCGTCTGGTTCTTCTGTTATCCTGCCGCCTAATTTATTCAATTCTTCTGCCATGGCGTGGAGCCGGTCACATTCCTTGAGGCGGACACGGGCGGCATTGACGATATGAGTCGTGCCGCTGGCAGCCGTCGCCAAAACCGTCAGCACCGGGACCAGATCCGGGCAGTCGCCGGCATCAATCGTCGTCCCTTTTAAAGCAGACGGACTGGCCATGAGGCCGTCTGGTTCTTCTGTTATCCTGCCACCCATGCGGCGGATAATATCGACGATGACTTCATCTCCCTGGGCGCTGTGGCGGCGGAGGCCGGTCAGTTTCACATCATGGCCCAGACAGCCTGCGGCCAGCCAGAATGCAGCCTGGGAATAATCTCCTTCTACCTCGTACCGGCCCGGCTGGTACGACTGACCGCCAGCAATCTGATACACACCTGGTTTTTCTTCTTCAACCTGCACGCCATGGCGGACCATCGTATCCAGGGTAAGGCCGACATAACTGGCTGATTCCAGTGTCGTCGAGCTATAGAGAGCCGAATCTCCCGTAAGGAGTGGCAGTGTCAGGAGCAGCCCTGTAAAGAACTGGGAACTGACATTGCCCGGCAGAGTATACGCGCCGGGAGAGAGTGTCCCCGTCACCGTCAGAGGAAGACCGCCGTCGTCAGCTGTCTGATAGGCAATATGGCGGGACTGGAAGATAGCATAATATGGCTGGAGAGGCCGTGAAACAAGGCGTCCCCGGCCCGTGTACGTGACAGTGCGGCCGGTCAAAAGTCCCAGCGGGATAAGGAAACGCAGTGTCGAACCCGATTCACCACAATCAACCGTCACAGGATTGCGATCCTGGCGGATACCGCCTTGTATTCGATAGGAAACGCGGCCTGGCAGTGTATCGGAAATTTCTTCTATTTGAGCACCAAAATGGCGGAGAACCCGGCAAGTCGCTTCGATATCTTCCGATGGGGAAATATGTTCGACCACGCTTTCTCCTTCTGCCAGAGCGGCACAGATAAGATCGCGGTGTCCCAGGCTTTTCGATGATGGGACGGCCAGTACGCCCCCGAACGGATGGGGTGTCATGCAGATATTCATGATGGTGTGCCTCCTGTGATATAAGTCGAAAGATCAGCCAGTTCCACTGGCAGCAGCCGGCAGGAACCAATCCGATTGAGGATGATGAGTGTCATATGAGAACCGCGTTTTTTCTTATCATGACCGATATAAGGTAACAAGTCGTCAGCCGATGCGTCCACCGTATACGGAAGGTGATATCGTTTCAGGATGTCCACCAGACGTCGGGCCGTCCCCGCTTCGGTCAGTCCCAGTGCCTCAGCCCGTGCCGTGAGAAGAGCCATTCCTATGGCAACGCCTTCCCCATGAGTATAGTGACCAAACCCATACAAGCGTTCAATCGCATGCCCGATTGTATGGCCGAAATTCAGGATCATTCGTTCCCCCATATCATACACATCGTGTTCCACCACATCCGCCTTAATCCGGCAGCAAGTTTCTATAATTTCATCCCAATGAGAAGTAATGCTATGTTCATCCAGTGTTTCCATAAGGGAAAACAGGCCCGCATCACGGATACAACCGTATTTGATGACTTCTCCCAATCCATCGCGGACAAACCGTTCCGGCAGTGTCTGCAATAAATCCGGGTCAATTAATACGGCTTTAGGCTGATAAAAAGCACCGGCCTGATTCTTGCCGCTCGGCAGATCAATCGCCACTTTACCACCGACACTGCTGTCCACCTGGGCGATGATAGAGGTAGCAATCTGAACAAACGGCACGCCCCGCAGGAACGTAGCTGCCGCAAAACCTCCCAGATCTCCGACGACGCCGCCACCGAAGGTAATAATCATATCCGACCGGGTAATACCCAGGTCCGACAGCTTCTGATAGATGTCTAACAGCTGATTGGCATTTTTGTACGCTTCTCCTGCGGGAATGACAATGCATCCGGTCCGGAATCCTGCCTGCTGCAGGCTCCGTTCCAGGCGTTTACCATAGAGTGGTTCCAATGTGCTGTCCGTAATGATGGCAACTGTTTCTGCTTTTGTCAGACTGTGGATATAGTTGCCGGCCCGGTCGAGAAGGCCATTTTCAATATAGATTTCATACGAATCGTTTCCTAATTCAACGTGGATTTGTTTCATGAACTAATTCCCTTCTCCGCAAAGCGGCCTGCTGTAAAAATTGGGTCATGCCCTTGGTATCCTCATCAGAAAGCAGTTCGGCAAACGCTTTCAACGATGCACTGAACCGGTCAATTTCTTTCAAAAGGTTATCCTTATTAGAAAGGAACAGTTTGGTCCAGAGCGGGGCATTAATATCTGCAACGCGTGTCCCGTCACGGAAACTGCCGGCAACAAAATACCGCGTCATCGTATCCATCGATTCACTATTTATGAGAGATATGGCCAAAACATGGGGCAGACTGCTCGTATAAGCAATAAGTTTATCGTGTTCTGCTGCTCCTACGCGTACCACGTGGGCACAGCCAAGGGCACGTGCCATCCGTTCAATCACATCGACATGTTCCGGCTTATTGCCTTCCATAGGTACGAGTATATAATTGGCGCCATCAAAAATTTCAGCCCGGGACATACCATAGCCACTGCCTTCCCTTCCTGCCATTGGATGTCCCGGGACAAAATCCAGATCATTCCGGAGCAGTGACCTGATCCGGTCAGCCGAATCTCCTTTGATGCCAGCGACATCTGTCAGCAGAGCCCCTTGTTTAAAATCCTGACGGTGCTGTCCAATAAACGCCATCATAGCATCTGCAGCCATGCAGAAAATGATTATATCGGCCTCCCCCAGAAGCTGACTGCCATCATTCGATGCTTCATCAATGGAACCATCGGCCAGTGCCTCTGCCAGAGCCGCCTGATTAACGTCAATCCCAATGATAGACCTGACATGTAATTTTCGTAATCCCTTGGCATACGAACCGCCAATAAGTCCCAGCCCGACAATCGCGATGACATAATCCGTAAAAAAACCACTGTCTGTACTTTCCATTGCGTTCCCCCCAAATATTCGCTGCCTGATAGCTGTTGGCAACGTTTCTTCTTTAGTATACTAAATGACGTACGCTAGAAAAAGAGGTTCCCCTGATTTTCTTTTATACCGTACGGTCTGCAACAGGAATCAGATAGCATACCATAAAAAAAAGCAGGCTCCCATGAGCCTGCCTTATGCTGCATCCGCCGCTGCCGTCTTATACAGTGATATTTTCCCACTGATTCAAACAACCCATGTCTTTGTCTCGTCTATGCATTTATCACAGCAAAAATAGCCAGTGCCCAAATACAGGTAGGCCTGGCTGTTTCTAAAGCTATATGCAACTGCCGTGAAAGACATAGCGTTATTCATGGTACGGCTCCTTGCAGAACTGAAATTTAAAATAAGATAAACATATACTATACCGAAATTGTTTCCTTGTCAAGGACTTTTGTATACCATCACCAGCTCGGCGGAATGGCCGTTGTGACGACGCGGAATGTATAGCCCTGGTTCTTGAGAAGCTTAATGAGCCCCGGCAAAGCTTCTACCGTCGCCTGATGGCCACTGGCATCATGCATGAGAATGACCAGGTGGCTGTGGAGATATGGCCGCAATGCCAGCTGCTTCTTAATATTTTCTATTTCTTTTCCAGCTGTTTTACCCGTCCCATCGGCATCTCCCGTCAGGGCATTCCAGCCTACTTCGATATACCCTTCCTGGTTGAGAGCCTGCCAGAACGCCTTGGTAAAATGTCCCGATGTGCCACCCGGCGCACGGCTGATAATAGGACGCACGTGGATGACATCATAAATCAGACCGGCCGTCTGATTGACTTCATCCATATAGGCTTTAGGCGACGCATACAGTTTCTTATAATTATGGCTGTAGGAATGGATTCCGATGGCATTGCCCGATTCATAAATAGCCTTCACGACATCAGGGTACCGTTCTACATTATTGCCTGTCAGGAAAAACGTAGCATGAATCTGTTCGTCTTTCAGGATTTTCAGTATTTTTGTCGTATTTTCTTTATTCGGCCCATCATCAAAGGTCAGATAGGCCACATGATCCCCATAATAATAATCCCTGGTCGTACCGTATGTCAGGGGAAGACCTTTGTCCCTGCGCTGCTGTACCGTATAATGATCATATACGGGCAGGTCATTATCGACAGCTGGCAGTGTAAAATCATCTCCCACAAATGCCACATCGGGGTGAGATATGGCAGCAGCCTGTTGTACCTCGGCCGCTATATGTCCGTGATGATCATACAAAAACCATCCACTACCTGCTAACACACATATGGCCAATAAACCAGTTATTATTCTTCCCTTCACGTTCTCTACTCCTTACCTTTTGATTCCATTCCTTACCTTTTAACAGATTTCATCGTCAGGCTGTTCTGACGGCTGAATCCCTTCCACGCTTTTTTAATCAATATGCGCATCATATCTATAGTCAGCTCCCGGCGTTCCTGCTCAGAACAAGGGCCGAAATTTTCAAAATCCAGTTCTTCGCTGACCATGTGAGCCACATTTTCTCTGGCCTGCAGTCCTTTGGCAGACAATTCCTCACTAGCCTTTTCTGCAATAGCTGCTGCACCGGGACGACCGCCGACGACAATCCGCCACTGATCTTCTCCCATAGTGACAGCGCCAGTCAGATATGGCTGCTGGCCCGTCTCACTTCTGTAGGCCATATACGCGGTATAGACGAACTCCCGGGCAATCACGATTTCTGTGATTAATTCCCCCATAGGAGGACACGAAAGATAATCCCGCAATTCCATACGCCCTTTGTCTTCCAGGACCACATCGACAGTCAGGGACAAGAGAATAGGAAGCAGCATGGAAAAAGGCTGTTTGGAAGCAATCAGGCCACCCAGCGTTGCCCTCTGTTTCAGTTCCCGGTCCGGTACCTCTCTCAAAGATGCACATATGGCCCCTCCTGCCAGGCCCTTCAACAGTGGCGATTTCTCTATTTCTGCCATCGTCGTCATCGCGCCGACAGCGATTTCTTCTCCTCCGTCCCGGATATAGGAAAGCCCGGCATGATCCAATTCGATGGCCAGTTTATAATGAGTATCTTTACGTTTCAACTCCTGCGCACCGGCTACAAGAACTGACGATGCGACAGTCCGGTAAGCACTATACGCTTCAGCCGATGTATGGGGAGCAATGACACTATCACTCGATACCACTTGGCGCACTTCCTTTCACAACAGTTTTATTCTATTACTTTAATAGTCCTTGTGCAACATGACTGCGATGCAAATCCAAAAGAAACGACTCATGAGTACAATCCAGGATCCACTCAATCAGTGCATCCGGCCCCAGCCTATCATAGGCTTCCAGTTCATCGGCATACAACAGGACTGGCATTAGTAATTGGATAATTATGCCATCGTCCAAAGTCAGTTCTCCCAATTCACCATCAAACTGTACCATAAGGACTCCACAAAGATCACTTTCCGTAGTGAATGGTTCGTTTGACTCTGAATTGGGAAGGATGAACCCGTAAGACATCCACAGATGATGAGCATGCGGAAATTTAGCCAGATCACGGATCATCCGAAGCGGCCAGGCAGCCTGTTCCCCCATAGAAAGAATTCGGTCATGGGCAAACGGCCAGTCAGATGGCAGCATCAGACACAGTTCACTATATGATTCCCGCACTTCGCTACTTTCCGTTCCTTCGGGATAGGTCATCGGTGTGGCACTCATCCCCAGAGTATGAATAACATAAAACGGCTCTTCTGTCGTAGGATATAAAACCTCTATATCAACAGGCAGCGGAACCGGTTCCGTATCAGCCAGGACCGTCCGTTTCCGGTTGGGAAACAACGTATGGAAGTATTGTTCCACTGCTCCGGTATATTCACGATGCAATACGGGCACCGGTTTCATTACCAGATCATTCATAGAAAAAAAATGTGTGATTTTAGGAATCGGACAACGGTCCATCGGTATCACTCCCTTATGTTCTATCTTACTATAACATAGACCGGCCATTTGTTGAACCCATCAGACGCCCTTTCCTTTTTTAGTCAGGTCTCTAATGCCGGTCTATATGGGAAAACAGATATCCGGAAGACTGCATTATCTGTACCGGTAAGTATATGCTATACATACATTATATGATGTGATATGATGTACAGATATTCATCATATCACATATACCATCTATATCGCATTACGCATTTTGTCCTTATATAGCAAACAAATATAGTCTATTTATAATACATTACAAATTATCATTTATAAAATAATATTAAGGCATGATACAGCCGTTCATTTATTTTTTAATATAAATTAAATTTTTTCATTATATTTTATTTGCATTTATTTATATTTTTAGTATTTTCCTGAAAATATTATAATTTATTTTCACATTATGGTATTTGCAAACGAAAAAAAAAGTGTTATGATAAGGCCGTAGAGAGAAGTTCGGGGTAAACTAATTTTTCAAATGAGGTGAAGCTTTATGAACAAGTATCTTGCATCTGTAATCGAAAATGTCAAAACGAAACACGCTAATGAACCGGAATTTGTCCAGACCGTAGAAGAAGTATTCTCGTCCCTGGATCCTGTCGTAGAACGTCATCCGGAATACGAAAAATACGATCTCCTGAATCGCATGGTCGAACCGGAACGGATGTTTACATTCCGCGTTGTCTGGGAAGATGATAACGGTAAAATCCATACCAATACAGGTTATCGCTGCCAGTTCAACGGCGCAATCGGGCCATATAAAGGTGGTCTCCGTTTCCAGAAAAACGTATATCCCGGTATCATTAAATTCCTCGGTTTCGAACAGATTTTCAAGAACTCTCTGACGGGTCTTCCTATCGGTGGCGCCAAAGGTGGCGCAGACTTTGATCCCGATGGCAAATCCGATGCAGAAATTATGCGTTTCTGCCAGAGCTTCATGCAGGCCCTTTATCGTTACATCGGTCCGGACATCGACGTACCGGCTGGTGATATGGGCGTTGGCGGCCGTGAAATCGGTTACCTCTTCGGCGAATATCGTCGTCTGAAAGGCTGCTTCGAAAACGGCGTACTGACCGGGAAAGGCTTCAGCTATGGTGGGTCCCGTATTCGTCCGGAAGCGACAGGCTATGGTGCTGTATACTATCTGGAAAATGTCCTCAAACACGATGGCGAAGACATCAAAGGCAAAACGATTGCCGCCGCTGGTTTTGGTAATGTTTGCTGGGGTATCTGCAAGAAAGCTGCCCAGCTCGGTGCCAAAGTTGTTACCCTCTCTGGTCCGGACGGATATATCTATGATCCTGATGGCGTCGTAACTGAAGAAAAGATCAATTACCTCCTCGAAATGCGTGCTTCCGGTCGCAACCGCGTCCAGGACTATGCTGATAAATTTGGCGTAGAATTCCATCCGGGTGAAAAACCGTGGGGCGTCAAAGTTGATATCGTTATGCCGTCGGCTATGCAGAACGACGTACATATGGAAGAAGCAAAACAAATCGTCGCTAATGGTATCCGGTACTACATCGAAGTTGCCAACATGCCGACTACTAACGACGCATTGAAATATTTGATGGAACAGCCGAACATGGTCGTTGCTCCGTCCAAAGCCGTAAACGCCGGTGGCGTTGCTACGTCCGCTCTGGAAATGAGCCAGAACAGCGAACGACTCGTATGGACTGCAGAAGAAGTCGATGCCCGTCTCCATGAAATCATGAACACGATTTATCAGAATTCTGTAGACGCAGCAGAACGCAACGGTTTCGGATATAATCTCGTAGCAGGTGCTAATATCGCCGGTTTCGAACGTGTAGCCGATGCTATGCTCCAGCAGGGTGTATTCTAAATCTACAACTTCATAACTCATGTACTATCAGGAGGCTGTCTTTTAGACAGCCTCTTTTTCATGCCGCTGCGATGCCGATGTGAGCGAGGTCATATCATACGTTATCCGGCAAAAGAACGCGCAACGCAAAAAAAGGAGACTGCATACGGGCTTCAGCCCCATGCAATCTCCTTCATTTCCTATACAGCAGTTCACGTGCGCTTCATCATTCACCACGCCGTTCGATGATAATCCCCTGCCGATATGCCTGGAGCAGGGCCTTCAAGTCATCAATCATCTGCAACAATTTTTTGCCATTGTCCGTATCACCAATCATGACCCGTTTAGGTTCCAGTTCTACCTGAGTCGATTCGGACCCCATATCGGCATTGGTCCGCAATACTTCCTCTACATCCGTAAAGGGATAATGAGCCTTGATGCGGATTCCGTGGGAATTAAAAATCAATGTATACCCGGCAATCCCTGTCGAATTCTGATAGGCTTTACAGAAGCCTCCATCAATGCAAAGCTCCTTGCCTTCGGCCCGGATCGGACTTTCCCCTTTTTTCACTTTTACCGGCG
This sequence comes from Caecibacter massiliensis, assembly GCA_900095875.1. Classification (GTDB taxonomy): domain Bacteria; phylum Bacillota; class Negativicutes; order Veillonellales; family Megasphaeraceae; genus Megasphaera; species Megasphaera hexanoica. The sequence goes on from LT608311.1 coordinate 838,304, forward strand.
TATGTCCGTTGATAATATGTCCCTGTGGCGAATCAATACCGAACTCATGAAGAATCTTGATGCATTCGTCTTTGTCCCGGTTCAGGCGGAAATAGGCATTTTCTGGTTCTTTCCACGTGTCTTTATCGGCAATATAACTACGTTCAAAAGTCTTTACAATACGCCCGGATACAGGAGAATCGGGGCCGCCCCACATATACCACATGTAATCCAGACTGTCCGTGTCCCGCTTGGTATAGGCGCGCCGTGCCATATGATCGGCATGATCCATAAAAGCCCGGCCCTTATACCCATGTCCATCGAAATAAATTTCTTTAAAGCTGCCATCATCGTTGAGCGGCAGGCTGCCATGGAATAATAAATTATTATTATAGCACCGGTACATAGAACCATGGCTGTACAGGAACTGGATATGCCGCTGGAGCCGTTCGCTCTGCAAAAATTCCGTCTGTAATTCAGCCATAATAAGATGTTCTTCCGGAGACAGGGTATAGGGATCCTGAGGATTAAATGTCGGGAAATCCGTCGTAGTCAGTTCATATGTCCCGGAATCCAGCGTAATAGTCCCTGTTTCCAGATTGATTTTATGGAACAATAACCGGTCATCCATATTATATTCCGGATGACGAAAAATAACCTGCCCTTCCAGTTTGGATAAGATGACATTGATTGCCTTAACCATCGGTTCGATGCCATCATCTTTGGTATACATCTTCAAGGCAAACAAGGCCAGCGGGCGCAGGCTGATGCCATACCCGCTTTCCAGGATTTCCAAATTATGATATCGGATATTATTGCGCAAAACATTGGCAATACAGGCAGCACTGCCGGCGGCAGCTCCCATCCAAAGAATGTCATGATTTCCCCACTGGATATCCATGGAATGATGATGCATGAGATTATCCATGATTTTATCTGCATGGGGCCCCCTGTCATAAATATCGCCGATAATATGCAGATGATCCACAGCCAGCCGTTTAATCAAAGCCGTCAGCGCATAAATAAAGGAACGGGTGCTCCCCGTTTCCAGAATCGTGTCGAGGATTTTGGAATGATAGACATGACGGTTTTTATCTTCATCGGGCTGGGCATGAAGCAATTCATCGATGACGAACCGGAAAACCGGTGGCATCGCCTTACGTACCTTGGAACGGGTATACTTGGACGAAAGCAATTTCGCCAGACGAATCAGATGATGGAGCGTCTTACGGGCCCATTTGTCCGTTACCAGCTTTTTGCGGTTCATAAGATCCAGTTTTTCTTTTGGATAATAAATGAGTGTCAGCAGGTCATCCCGTTCTTCCTGACTCATGGAATTGGAAAAGAGCATTTCCACTTTTTCCCGGATAACACCGGAACAATTATTCAATATATGATAAAACGCTTCATATTCACCATGGAGGTCGCTCATGAAATGTTCCGTTCCCTTTGGCAGATTCACGATAGCCTGCAAATTGATGATTTCTGTAAACGTCGCTTCCTGGGTCGGGTATTCTTTAGCCAGGAGTTCCAGATATTTGATATATTCATCGGAATATCCAGCATAATTTTCCATTTATCGTATCTCCCCATTCTTCGGCCGTGCCGATCATGATATACAAAGTCTTTATTTATATTGTACACGAAAACCGACATAAAAATCTAGGGATGTACAGAGGATGCACAAAACCCTCACAAGACAGACTGGAAAAATCTGACTTGTGAGGGTGGTATACTATTTCATACTCCCTGTTTCCAGGTAGCGCTGCTGCCATGACAGGGCCTCTTTCAGGAGCTGTGGTTCATGCTGGCTGCCTGTTGCGGCAATAGCCCGGTCCAGATAATCTGTGAGCTGGTCTCTGTAATCCGGGTGGGCACAGTTGGCTATGATAGTCCGTGCCCGTTCGACAGGAGAAAGACCGCGCAGGTCTGCAATACCCTGCTCTGTACAGAGGACATCCACATCGTGCTCCGTGTGATCCACATGGGAGCACATGGGAACTACGGAACTGATGGCACCGTTTTTTGCCGTCGAACTGGTAAAGAAAATCGTCAGATATCCCGCCCGGGCAAAGTCCCCGGAACCGCCAATTCCATTCATGAGACGACTGCCACAGATATGTGTCGAATTGACCTGACCATAGATATCAAACTCGATGGCCGTATTCATGGCAATAGCTCCGATGCGGCGGATTACTTCGGGATTATTGGAAATTTCCTGGGGCCGGATGACGATTTTTTTCTTATATTCATCAATATGTTCATAGAAATGCTTCAGCCCTTCCGGGGATGCCGAAATGGAAGCTGTCGATACGGCATCGACTTTCCCGGCATCGATGAGGGTAAACATCCCGTCCTGGAGCACTTCCGTAAAGATAGACAAATGTTCGAAATCACTTTTTGTCAGGCCCTGAATGACTGCATTAGCTACTGATCCGACACCGGACTGGAGTGGCAGAAGATGCTCCGGCAGCCGGCCTTTGGCTACTTCATCCTTGAAAAACTGCACGATGAGATTTCCCATCTTCCGGCCATTTTCATCGACAGGCTTAAACGACCGGGGAGCATCGGGAATATCACAGGGGACGATAGCAACGATTTTATCCCAGCCACAGGTAATATACGGCTCCCCGATACGGTCTCCTGTATGGACGATGGGAATGGGTTCACGGAATGGCGGATTGGGAACATCGTATACGTCATGCATTCCTTCCAGACTGAGCGGCTGGGTCACATTGATTTCAACGACGACTTTCTGACACACGTCAATCATAGCCGGTGTCGTCCCTACGGACGTAGTAGGGATGAGATTCCCTTCTTCTGTAATAGCTGCCGCTTCCACCACAACGATATCGGGACGCTTCATGAACCCTTCCTTGAGCAGCTGGGCGAATACACTGACGTGGTAATCGGCATAAGCCACACTGCCATCATTGATTTCGCGGCGCAGATCTTTATTCGTATGATAGGAAAACCGGCGGGAAATACCATGTACCCGTGCCAGGGCCCCATCAATTTCATCACCGATGGATGCCCCGGCATAGAGCGTAATCTGAAAATGTTCCCGTTCTATCCGCTTCGCCAGAGCCAGCGGTACGGCTTTGGGATACCCGGCCGGTGTAAACCCCGACACGGCCACAATATCATCAGGATGAATCAGCTTCGCCGCTTCTTCGGCCGTTGTAACTCTCGAGACGTATGCTTTATTTCGTATGCGATCTGAAATGTCAATCATTGCAATCCCTCATTTCCTGCATCAAATTTCTCATCACGCATAAATTAATAACATATTCCGTATGTATTTCATATATTAGTATAACACTATTCATAGCATTCTGGTACATACAGATTTCACTGCCAGAAGGATCCGGATGAACTGTTTATAAAGATTTCACGCAGAACTATTATACAAGCTGACGATAAAAAAAGCGGGGCTATCTCACAAAGCACGGTGTCTTCGTGAGATAGCCCCGTTCGTAAAGGCAAAACCTCTTGTCCGTCTTTCTTTCAACGGCTTGCTGTATTATTTTTCCGCCGCATCAAATTCTTCCTTCATCGCCTTGCACAAGTCTTCATGTTCCGCCAGACGCAATACGGTTGCCCCGATGATTTCTGCACCGCGGATGATGACCGGTTCAATGGCCTTGTTTTTGACCATATCGGCGATTTCTTTGGAATGGTCCGGATAGAACGTATCCCCCATGGCCAGATGGACGTGGAGCACCGGGCATTGATGGCTGACGTTGGCAATATCCGAGCTGCCACCGCAGTCAGGTTCTACAAAGGGCACATCCATATCCCGGAGCACGCCGCGCACGACTTCCGTCGCCGTTTCATTCCATACAAGGTCATCATATTTATACCCCAGCTGGGATACATCAAAGGTCGTTTCCGTAGCAATGGCCGCACCTTCAAAGCAATGCATCAGGCGCTGAACCACTTCGTCGAGATAGGTCCGGGTAGAATGGCGGACGCAGCATTCCACTTCAGCATAGTCTGGAATAATATTAGAAGCCGTCCCGCCATTGACGATGTACGTACCAATCCGCGTATCAGGCTTTACATGCTGGCGCATCATATCGATGGCATGGAGAGCCAGCATGGCCCCATTCAGCGCATTCCGGCCTTTCCACGGGTGAGCTGCCGCATGAGCCGTCTGTCCGTGAAAACGGATACGATAATCATCGAGGGCCAGAAAACGGGAATTAGGCGTCGTTTCACACGCTGACATATGGACCATCATGGCAAGGTCGTAGTCTTTAAAAATTCCCTGCTGGCACATGGGGATTTTACCGCCCCGCAATTCTTCATCTGGCGTGCCGATGACATCGACGGATACAGGCGGATTCGTCATGCCATGAAATGCCGCCCCGGCCAGGAAGCTGATAGCCCCGCCTGCCGAATGACCACAGCCATGGCCGATACCTGGAAGGGCATCGTATTCAGCCAGTACGGCAACCCGTAAAGCCGGAGACTCCGTCTGGCAGGCAACCGCCTTATAGGCCGTAGCCTGTCCGCTGAACTGCTCCGTCACATCCATACCGGCATCCCGGCAGGCCGCCACGTGGCGGGCACAGGCATGATATTCTTCCCCGGATAACTCGGGATCATTGGCAATCGCATAATTCAATGCAAAGGCAGCAGGAGCATACTGCTGCACCTTTTTAGAAAATTCATCATATACAGACATGATTTACTCCTTTTGTTTCAGATAAAAAGGACGGCATCTGCACAGGGACAGCCGTCCTTTTACTATTATATAATCCTTCGCCTCAACCGACAATAGCCATATAAAGGGGAATGACCACCAGTCCCAAGGCAATAGACAGAAAACTGATTTCTGTTGCATACTGCACATCGGCACCGACGGATTTCGCCACGACTGTCATTTGCGTCATAGCGGGCATACTGGCCTGCATGGTAAATACTTTCGCTGACATATCCGTAATGGGAATAAACGGCAGCAGTGCCAGTACACAACAGGGACAGACGAGGAACCGGCCGCATAAGGCACCGATGATATCCCGGTCCCAATGAATATCTTTCCAGGATATAAGACTCATTTCTATGCCGATGACAATCAGTGACAAAGGCGTTGCCATATTCCCGACATACTGGAAACTCATGACCAGGAAATCCGGCAGCTTCACGTCGAGCATAACCAGAACGAGGCCGATGAGAAATCCTTCCAGCGGCGGTGAAAACACTTTTTTGATTGTCTGCATAGAAAAAAGCGGCATATTCTTCCCGCCCGTGCTGTCATTGACGATATGATACACCGCCAATGTCCAGAACATAGTTGTATTGGCCATATAATAAAGCATGACCGACGGCACACTCTTGGGACCGAACAAGGCCAGATTGACAGGCAGACCGATAAAAATTGTATTGGCAATAAAAAAACAGGTAATGAATATCCCCTGCCGGTCCTTGCGGATATGTAGGACTGCCGCCGCGATTCTTCCCACAAAATAGGCCAGGAAAATAGACGCAAAAGGCAGTACCAAATCCGGCGCAATCTGTACTAGTGAATCGTGCGTAAAATCGCGGACCATATTGACTACCATATAAAAAGGCAGAGCCACTTTCATGACAATCTTTGTCAGAAGAGCACTCGTATTGCTGTCAAACCATCCCTTGCGGGACAAAATAAACCCGATGGAAATAATAAAAATAACTTCAAAAATCCCCTGCAGGCCATGTATAGCCCCTTCCATACCAACACTTCTCTTTCAAATAACACTATAACACACATCAGAGCTGATACAATTCCGGCCGGCGGTCACGGAATACGTTAATACTGCTGCGGATACCTTTGATGACCGACAAATCGACATCACTGGTAATAATCTGCTCCCGTCCGTCTGCCTGGGAAAGGACCTTGCCCCAGGGATCAATAATCATGGAACCGCCGCAGAATTGATACTCTCCAGCCTGGCCACAACTGTTGACAGCTACGACGAACATCTGATTTTCAATAGCCCGTGCCTGATTCAGAATCTGCCAGTGTCCCAGCCGTGGATTGGGCCAGGCCGCCGGTACAAAGAGAATCTGTGCGCCAGCCAGGGCTGCCATGCGCACCCATTCACCGAACCGTACATCATAGCAGATAATCGACGCCATTTTCACGCCATCTAATTCAAAAATATTCAGATGGTTTCCTGCCGTAAAGACCGTATCTTCTTTTCCTGGTGTAAACAGATGAACCTTATCATACTCTCCAACTACCTCACCTGTCTTATCTACGACAAAAGTCGAATTATACAGCTTTCCCTGTTTTTTATTGGCAACAGAACCGCCAACAATATGGACATGATACCGTTTTGCCGCATCAGAAAGAAAAGCCTTTGTTCTCTTTCCCTCTTCATCAGCCAGATCATATACGTTTAGCGGATAAAACGATGTATTCCAAAGCTCGGACAATACGACGATATCGGCCTCTGCAGCTGCTGCCGCTTCTATAGCCTGATCGGCTATATGATAATTGGCATCTACATCGCCATAACAAATCGCCGCCTGTACCGCTGCTATCTTCATAGACTCACCCCCATTAATACAAAAAATGCAAACCCGCATATTTATTATATAAGAGGCTGTCAGGCAATGCAACGGCTTATACGCGCCCCGGAATATAAAATTCTGGAAATCCCTGTCTTCCTATGCTATAGTAGTATCGAAACAATAGATGGAGGAATGGGACATGGCAAAGGTGAAGAAGACGAATGTCATGCGCATTTTGGATAAGCATAAGATTGTGTACGATATTAAAACATATGCCTATACAGAAGACGATTTATCAGGCATCCATGCGGCGGCTGAGCTTGGAATGGACGCGGCCCGGTTATTCAAAACACTCGTCGGTAAGGGTAATAAAACGGGAATCGTCGTATTCTGTATCCCCAGTGACAGGGAACTGGATTTGAAGACAGCAGCTGCTGTCAGCGGTAACAAACATGTAGAACTGCTCCATGTCAAAGACCTGCCCGGTGTCACTGGCTACATCCGTGGCGGGTGTTCTCCCATTGGCATGAAAAAACAATTTCCAACGTATATTGATACATCTGCTGAGAATTTTGATACCATCAGTATCAGCGCCGGTCAGCGTGGAATCCAGGTACTATTGCCTGCCTCCTGTATCTGTTCGGTTACCGGCGCCGGTATAGCCAGTCTGACAGCAGATTATGGGGAGGCAAAGAACGATGAGTAATGACAAAATGCAAGATTGGCTCCAGGATCTTATGAAGTGTGATGCCTGCAAATTACGCCATGAAGGGAACCGGGGGCCGACGCGCTATTCCGGAGATCCCGATTCACCGCTCATGTTCGTCGGCGAAGGACCTGGCGGCGTCGAAGATGAATACGGCGTTCCCCTCGTGGGCCCATCGGGCCAGCTCCTCGATAAGGCTCTGTGGAGTGTCGGTCTGACCCGGGACCATGTATATGTGACCAACATTGTCAAATGCCGTCCCAAAAATAACCGGACCCCGACCCTGGAAGAAGGGAAGGCCTGCGCCAATATTCATCTGGTGCAAGAAATCAAACTGGTACAACCAAAAGTCATCGTCTGCCTCGGCAAGGTAGCCTTCCAGTATTTTTATGGGCATACAGCCAGCATCATGCGCAACCGGGGAAAATGGTTCACCTGGCATGATATACCGGTCATGCCGACCTATCATCCGGCGTTTCTCCTGCGTCAGACCGGAAAAGACCTGGTTGAATCCAAATGGCAGGTATACTACGATTTCAAGGCTGCCGTAGAAAAAGCCGTAGCAGCCGAACCGGATTTCACCTATAAAAGTGAGGAAAAGCCAAATCTCCTTGCCCAATACGAAAGTCTCCGGGAAAGTCGTCATTTCTAATTTTCCCCCCGGCATCTCATACTCATTTCTAAATCAAAACAGGTTGTCTCACAAAGCAACGTGGCTTTATGAGACAACCTATTTTTATCTTACCTTCTGCCGGAAGTGGTCAAATCGGGACACCTTGACAGCTGGTTTTATTGTATATTTATTCCTGAACGAAATCGCCTGTCATATCGACGAGTTTGCCCGGATTCATGATGTTATTGGGATCCAGTGCTTTCTTGATTGCTTTGATGACATGGAGTTCCGGAGCCGGCGTGCATTTAGCAAATTCATCCAGTTTCTTGAAGCCAATGCCGTGTTCACCAGACATCTTGCCACCGAGAGCATACACGCGTGGGAACAAATCGCGATGGAAAGCTTTGATTTTGTTGAACCATTCTTCCGGAGAAAGGCCTTCTTTGTTCAGTGGCAGAACATGGATATTGCCATCACCGATGTGAGCGACGGTTACGCAATACAGGCCGTATTTTTCTCGGAGTTCCGGAATCTGTTTGGTGATATCGGGAATCTTATCGAGAGGTACGACGAAATCTTCCGTCTGGAACATTTTATCGACATCACGGGCTGCTTCGGCAAACTGTTTGCGCAGCGTCCAGATACGTTTATCGGCTTCGAATTCGTCGATAGAGCCATTATTTTCCGCCAGGTCACAGAGCAATTCCATCTTGCGGTCCGATTCTGCTTCGTTGAACGATTCTACCGTAACGATGACATAGTCGCATCCTTCATCAACATGAGGCATCTTCATATCGAGGAATTTACAGGTCATGACCAATGCTTCGTTGTCCATAAATTCGATACTGGTCGGATCAATACCAGCTTTCAGAATCTTATTCGGCAGGGCAAAGGCTTCATCATCAGTCTTGAATACGCAGACCATGTTGAATACGTAGGGAGCCTGAGGATAGAGTTTTACCGTAACTTCTGTGATAATGCCCAGGGTGCCTTCAGAACCGGCATAGAGCTGTTCCAGGCAAAGGCCGGTAGAACTCTTTTTCAGACGGGAACCGGCTTCTACAACTTCACCGGTCGGTGTGACGACTTTCAGGCTGTATACCTGATGACGGGTCGTGCCGTATTTTACGGCCTTGTTGCCGCCGGCATTATTGGCTACGTTGCCGCCAATCTGGCTGCTGTCAGCGCTGGAAGGATCGCCGGCATACAACAGGCCGTGGCGGGCAGCTTCACGCTGTAAATCCCCAGTGATGACGCCAGTCTGGCAGACGGCATACATGTTGTCCGGGTCGAGTTTGAGTATTTTATTCATCCGTTCCAGTTCGACGACGATGCCGTGGTATACGGGGATAGCGCCGCAGGCAACACCAGAACCAGCCGAACGCGGAGTAATAGGAACGAGGTATTTATTTGCCAGTTTGACGATTTCTACGACCTGTTCCGTAGATTCCGGGAAAACGACAACTTCCGGTTTGCTGAAATAATGAGAATTGCCTTCTTCGTCTGTCTGATAGGCTACGAGGTAGTCTTCATCAGTCTTTACCTGTTTAGGGCTCATTACGCGTTTCAGTTCTTCTACCAGTTCGGGTGTTACGGGATTAAAATGTGCCATGAGGAACACGACCTTTCTGTAATTTTGTAGTGGAATGTGCGACCAGAATGTCTATTAATTATTTAAGTTCACCCTTACAGCTCTTAGGCCATAGCCGTCGTGAACTTGATGTTTGACAGTATATCACGATGGCAACGTTTGTAAAGCCCTGATTTTTCTGCAAAAAGGTCTGCCTGAGGCAGGATAAATCCCATAATTTCAACACCTTTTACGTTTAACGGGCTGCTTAAAATTTGCTATATACTATTTACGAATTGTTATTATTCTTTTAGGTTATCGTACCGCTTGCTTTATTATTCTATAATAGGCCAAAATGAGAGAAAATAAGAAAAATCTGACTATCTGGTTCCATAGCATGCTTAATATGTTATTAAGATAAATTTTATAAAATCACTTTTTTCTCTCTTGACTTCTTCTCCCATGGTAGCGTATAATACGCATCAAGCAAACAACCAAACAGTGTTGATTGGGAAAAGTACTTACAGACCCTGACAGTACAGAGAACCTGCTGCACGGTGAGAGGCAGGATGTAAAGACTATAAGGAATATCACCCAGGAGCTGCCAGCTGAACGCATCGCAAGTAAGCGTGGCCGATTGACAATCGTTACCTTGTCCGGCATTGAACGTCAGAGAAATCTTTCGGTGATGTCAGTAGAGTAGTCGTTCACGACAATAAGAGTGGTACCGCAGAGCTATAGCGCTTTGTCTCTTTCTAAGAGGCAAAGCGTTTTTTTTACTCCAGGTAAAAGCAATCAGCCGTTTGTTATTTGCAGCAATCTTACATTTTTTATTCGGAGGTATGTAATCATGATGAATTTTGTTACAAAAGTAAGCGGTTTCGTAGGCAAGAATCTTACCTGGCTCGTATTGCTCACTATCGTGGGCGGCTATTTCGTTCCCTCTGGTTTTACCTGGGCCGTCAAAAATACGGTCTGGCTCCTGGGCGTCGTCATGTTCGGCATGGGTATGACACTCCATGCATCGGATTTTAAACTCGTCCTTCAGCGTCCCCGCGAAGTCCTAGCCGGAACGGTCTGCCATTACACCATCATGCCTCTCGTCGCCTATGCGTTGGTCATGGTCTTTGGCCTGACTCCAGAACTGGCCGTCGGTATGGTTCTCCTCGGCTCCTGCCCGAGCGGCACGGCTTCCAATGTCATGAGCTTCCTCGCTAAAGGCGATGTTCCTCTGGCTGTTTCCATTACGACCGTATCGACACTGCTCGCTCCTGTCATGATGCCCTTCCTCGTCTGGGCACTGGCTGGTCAGTGGGTTACCGTTTCCTTCCTTTCTATGGCCATGACGGTCATGAAAGTCATCCTCGTACCGCTTGTCCTCGGTTTGCTCGTCCATCGTCTCGTCGGTGAAACTTATTTGGTACAGATGCAGAAAGTTCTCGTCCTCGTATCCGCTTTTGCCGTTCTTTCCATCCTCGGTGGTGTCGTTGCCGTCAATGGCGCAAAAATCGTTTCCCTCGGCGTCTTCATGGTCGTTCTCGTTCTCCTGCACAATCTCTTCGGTTTTGCTCTTGGGTATTTCATCACGGGAAAACTTGGCTTTGGCAAACGCCAGCAGCACTCGGTTACCCTGGAAGTCGGTATGCAGAATGATGCCCTCGCTCTTTCCATCTGCTCCATCTACTTTGCCCCGGCTGTCGCTATCCCGGCTGCTGTCGGCGCTGCTGTCCATCAGATCACAGGTTCCATGCTGGCCGGTCTCTTTGCCCGCAACATGGATAAATACGAAGCCCGTCAGCAGGCTGCTTCCATGAAAGAAGAAACAGCTCCTGCTCCGTCGGCTCATTAATCGGCTCCCCAGAGACGTTGTGACCTCGTGTCACAGCGTCTTTTTTTGTCCTATATATAGGTATTATATAAGGATGAAAAAAACAGTTCTGACACCGTTTTCAAAATTCATCGGTTTTGTGAAGGAAACGAAGCCACGTCGCTACCAAATTGTCACAATCAAATCGTATACTAATAAACACAAGAAGGAGGGATACATATGAAGATAAAACGCCTTATAGCTTTATCTATTACAGCCGCAGCGCTGGCAGGTGGTGCCGCGTTTGCACAAGATACTCATTTTGATGGCTATACCCACAATCCCATAGCCATGCATAACGATCAGCAGTCTTCTTTTGGGAATCAGAAAAAAGACTTGAAAAAAGAAGAACAAATCCGTAAGAAACGCGAACAGGAAGAAAAAAAGCGCATCGAACGGGAAAGGAAAGAACGTCAGCGGGCAGAAGCAAACCGCAAAAAGAAAAAGACCTACAAAAAACCGATGCCAAAGCCAAATGACCAGCATCGGCAAAATCAGCAAAACTGGCCTCATTTCTAACAGGCCGCACCACCTGAGGGGGAATATATCATGAAAACTTGGAAACACTATTTAGCTATTACAGCCGTAGTCACCACCTTGATGGGAGGCGCCGCATTTGCGCAACAGGCACCGCAGAATGCGCCCTGGCTGTACGGTCAGGACCAGCAACAGGTACAACCGGTACAGCGGGGGCAGGATGACCACAACCGTCAGCAGCCAGGCATAAACCAGCTGTCGGATAAACAGCAGTCGAAAGATACAAAAAATCAGAAGAATCTCAAAAAAGAAACTGCCCCCAAAAAACAGACGGTGACAAAAGACAAAACAAAAGATATACAGAAAATCAAAAATACAAAAGAAACAGCCTCTCCTTATCAGCAGAATCAAACCCAGACATACCGCAACTATGCACCGGGCTACAACCGCTGATACCATGTATGACACCCCTGTTTTGTAAAGGTTTGAAATTCGGGTCTTTACAAAATGGGGGTTTACTGTTAAACTAATACAGTACCTATTATATGTTATATGCGGGTGTAATTCAGTGGTAGAATACGAGCTTCCCAAGCTTGGTACGAGGGTTCGATCCCCTTCATCCGCTCCATACGATGAGACGGCCCCATGAAGCGATATGTGCTTCATGGGGCCGTCTTTTTCTATTCTTTCTTTTACAGTTATAAAACAACATCTATTGAGAAATGCGCTTAACCTAATATGTTTCAACAGTATGGCAAAAATCAAGTGCCTTATCATATTGTTCTTTTGCTTCTAATTGTGAAACAATAAAAAAGTCAGCATAATCCGTGTTATTGCGAATCTGAAATGCCTGGCTAAGGTATTTAGAATACATTTTATCAAAAATTCCTGTTTTAATATATTCCTTTTGGAAATAAGAAATAACTCCAGCATGTTTTTTAAAATCTACACCATCCAGAGCCAAAACAGCTCTGACTGCTGTAAACATTGCATAATAAGATCTGCTAACAGAATCTTTATAACTCCTGCATTCCAGCAAAATAGAAGCAGCATGTAATTTTTCTTTCGCCATGTTTAACCTGTATCTCATTAACTCTACCCGGTTTTCATGCAACTACATTCACTCCCTCTTTTTTTATATTACGATAATAAGGAATATCATCTTGGTATTTCATATATTCGTCATAGGGGATAACTGCAGGAGAAATAATTGTTCCATATTCAAGCTCTAAATCAGCAGAAATATCCCACACTTTTTTTAACTTTTCCTGTAAATCCAGCTGTTCTCCATGTACAATGGCCACTAAATCAATGTCTGAATCTTCCGTATTATCCTTTCGTGAATAAGATCCATATAGTAGAATCTGATCAATGGCATCCCCAAAAGCTTGGTAATATGCATCTACCACGGCCTTAATAATTTTTTTTAATTCTATTTCTGAGCACATGGTATCATCACCTTATTAAAAAATCCAAGATAAATCTTGCCTCTTTAAAATCATTGTAACAAATATACCGGGTTTGTACAATATAAATGCACTTATCACCTATCCCGCAATTATGTTCACTGATTATAAAGTTCTGGTACATCGCATGTATACTTTTTCTGCAAACTCCCATCTATAAATGATACAACGAAAGGGACTGTCCATGCAACACAGTCCCTTTCGTTTGTATCCTTATTTCTTTTTACTCGTCTTTGGCGCCGTTTTGATGACGACGTTGCGGCCATCTTTAACGACTTCCAGGGAAATATCCCCTACACCGTCTTTATAATAAGCCATCTTGATATCGAGAAGAATAGCTCCGACCTTTTTTTGCAGATCATCGGTAAAAAACTGCTTGCGGAAATCTTCCGCCGTCTGCTGAGAAGCTTTCTTCTTTACGACAGGCCGCCGGGCCACCGTTTCTTCATCGTCCCAGTCAGCGGTTTCAAAGGTTACTTCTTCTTTTACTCCCTTGAACATGTCCTCCAGAGAACGGTTCTTGGGAATTTTATGTTTTGCCATGTATATTCACTCCTTATATGCCAAAAGGCGCCAAGATGGCGCCTGGGCAGTTATTTCTTTTCATCCATCTTATCAGCTGCTTCACGCATGCTGTTCAGTGTAATCTTTGAAAATTCTTCCGGCGTCTTATAGGTAGCAATCTTGGTAAACCCTTTCTTCAGACGGCCCCGGTATGCAGCAACCACTTCGTTGTCGGCATTCATTTCAGCAATGAAGATTTCCTGTCCGTCGATGCCTACGAGGCGGAATTTTCCGCTCGGCGAGATTTCACGCCAGCTGCTGGTCGCACCATCAAACATGTATACGACACCCGTGCGCAGATTATCATAGAAGAAGATATCCTGATCATAGAACACGGCAATGCGGCCGATATTTTCTGCCTGGACGTTAATGCGCCGCGTATCGTAGTTGGCATCGGTCCGGTAAATACGATATTTATCTTTATCGACTTCCAACTTCATGTATACCACATTGGTTGCTGTCGAATACGCGACATCGACGATTTTGCTGTCCCGTGGCGCATTTTCAATGGGCGTATCGAGTTCGCGGTCCGGATAAATCGGGTTATACTGGGCAATATAAACGCCATAACGGCCGGTCTTTTCATCTTTACCATACGTCGCGAAAATAGCCAGATTCCGGTCAGGCAGCCATTCAAAGAAGGACACCTTGCGTCCATGGAGACGGATGCGTTGTGGTTCACTCTTCTGACCCGCTTCATAAATAGAAACCGTGTCATCGACAACGGTTGCCATGAACCTCTTGTCGTAGGAATAATAGGTCTGGCCATTGGGTTCGGCCCCATATCCCATTTTTTCCTGCTGATTGGTCCCACCGATCTGGAAATCCGACGTCGGCGCAAAAAGGAACTGATCCAGGTAATAATACACGCCGGCCTGGATAGCTATGCCTGCAGCAAAGGCCAAAAGCACTTTTTTCAGCTTCATTCGTTCCCTCCTACTTTACAATAAACGCCGTCGGAATCATCCGTTCTCCGAGGAGATCTGCCGGTTTGTTGACAACTTTACCATTGAGATACAATGTAGAACTGGAACCCCCATCGAGATTAGCAGCAATATAAGCACCCTGTTCGTACATGATATTCTGCAAATCCCGCAGCGTCGCGCCGATAGAATATGATGGTTGACGTCCATCGATGACCAGGAACAGGACTGTCCCGTCTTTCCGCTGGCCGATAGCCGTACGGGGGCCGACGCCCCAGCCGCCATCACCGGCGGTAATCATCTTCTGACCATTGACAATCAATGCCGGGCCAAAGGAAATCCCTTCCTGGATATCCATGGAAATGAGTTCCCCTTTACTGTAATTGCCGGCTACGAGATTGCCGTCCTTCGTAAAGCCGATAAATTCGTTGACTTCACTGTTATCAGCATCGCCACCGAGGACAAACTTGCCATCGTGGAGGATAAATCCATACGGACTGCGGCCGGTCCCGGTACCATTGGCATCATAGAACCCGCCTGCATTAATAGCCGCGACAGCGTTGTTGCGCTGGGCGATACCGCTGGTCGTATCGCCTTTTTCATCCATATTTTCAGCTGTGCCGACCTTAACTCGTTTGGGGTCGGGGATTTCCAGGAGAAATCCCTTGAACCGGCTCGATTCGATATTTTGCAACTTCAACGAAGAATCAGTGCGGACTTTGAACTTGAATAATTCCTGCTTCGGTGCCGTACTGATGCCTCCCAGTATCTTATCGATTTCGTCCTGGGAAAAGAGCCAGGTGATATACTGGGGATGACGGCTTTTCAGAATAGCCCCGACAACGGTCCGCTTGATATTATCAAAAGGTCCGAAGAGAACGACTACGGGAGACGTTACAGCAAAA
Source organism: Caecibacter massiliensis (assembly GCA_900095875.1). Lineage (GTDB taxonomy): Bacteria > Bacillota > Negativicutes > Veillonellales > Megasphaeraceae > Megasphaera > Megasphaera hexanoica. The sequence goes on from LT608311.1 coordinate 853,875, forward strand.
AACAAGAGCAGGACTACAAAAAATTTACCTATTTCCTTCAGCTTCATAATTACCTCATTCTAAGCACACCGGCTGCCTTACCGTTGTTCGTACTTTTCAGTCGTAATGCGCTGTCTGAAATTATCTATGTCCACTTCATTGCCAATCCAGATACGTTTGACCGCATAGGGATTGTCACCATATTTTGCCCATCCCGGATTCATGGTAAAGGCCAGCTTAATGCCATATTTCTTCATGACCTTTTCCGCTTCCGGGCTGTTACCGCCATAGGGATAGCAGAAAAATTCATTGGTTATGCCCAGCTGTTCTTTAAGTTCAGCCTGGCTTTTCTGCATTTCTGTATCCAGTGTAGTACCGCCCATCTGGTTCAGCCGTTCATGATGATACCCATGAGATGCAATTTCCATGCCCGCAGCCTTCATTTCTTTAATCTGCTGCCATGTCAGGCGCGTCCCATGATCCGCATCATACGTAGGAATGAATACCGTACAGGCAAACCCATATTCCTTCATGACCGGCATGACAATCGAATAGGTATCGGGATATCCGTCATCAAAGGTCAGGACAACGGGACGGACAGGAACCGGTTTGTTATGGACCATGTATTCATAAAGCTGTTCCATAGTAATCGGATGAAAATCATTATCCTTCAGGAACTTCATCTGCTTACGGAAATTTTCTTCTGTCAGACAGGCCTGATTATGAGGGTCATCGGGATCAACGCCAATCATATGGTACATCAGAACCGGAACGCCGTTCTTAGGTACTGCCATTTCCACCTGTGCAGTCTGGGCAGCTGGCGCATCTTTCTTCTGGGATTCTTCCCCGGAAGAGCCACAACCTGCCAGCAGAGACAGACATATCAGAGCCATGCCTAGTAGTTTCCAAATACGCAAAATTTAGAAGCCCCCTTCTCGTATACTTGTGTTACGTACTATATTTTACAAGATTTTGACTTTTGGTGCAAATTTATGGATAGGGCACGAAAGACAGTTCCTCTTCATGACCAGCCAGGAAAAGCCGTATCTGCCGTTCTGCCTCGTGGAAGAGTGCCTGTTCTCCTTCTACAGAGTGAGACGCTACACTCGGTGTCAGCAAAAATTCCGGCCGGGTCATCATTTTGAGCATCATCGGGCTGGGATGTTCCATAGACAGGACATCCAGTGCCGCACTGCGGATATGCCCGTCATCGACAGCATGGTATAAGGCCGCTTCATCAGCCAGTCCACCACGGCTGCAATTGACGAATATGGCTCCTTCTTTCATTTCCTCAAACTGTTCTTCCCGAAAAATATACCGCGTCGTTTCATTGAGTGGTATGTGAAGCGATACGACATCGCTGGTCCGCAGCAGTTTGTCGAAATCAACGGGCCGGACCCGTTCTTCCATCATGATTTTTTCGTCAACAAACGGATCATAGGCCTGTATTTTACATCCAAAAGCCTGCATCCGTGCCGCAACGGCCCTGCCTGTACGGCCGTAACCAATCAGGCCGATAAGGTTGCTGCCCACGCGGTGCAGCGGCCAGCCAACAGCGCCGTATTCCCAACGGCTGTTATTGCGGATATCGTTCTGATACTCGGGAATCTGCCGCAGGAGAGCCAGCATCATAGCACATGTATGATCGGCAATGTCATCCACACAGTACACCGGATTACAGAGTACCTTCACGCCCCGCCGGGCTGCCGCCTGCAGGTCTACATGATCGACCCGCGAACGGAGGACGACAATCAACTTTAATTCATCTAACTGGTCCAGCAGGGATTCCGTTATTGGTTCATCCCGACAGACAAGAACATCACAATCTTCCAGTCTTTCTGCCATTTCTTCTTCATTTGTGACCGGGCAATACGCTACATCGGCAATATCGCCCAACCGCTCGCCAAAATCATCTTCATCCTGATGCGTAGCAAGAATACTTATGTGGTACATATCACAGCCCCTTCTCTCTTAGAAATAAAGAATTTAGTCATAGATATACAATTAAATATATATCACATTACCGGTCAAATAGCAAGCCTTATGCACAAAAGGAACTGAATCCGCCCGGCGCCAATACGGCCCGGCAGGAAAATCTCCGCACGCTGGCAAATCTCTGAAAAAAATTCCAGACAGTATTCTCAGAGGAACATGCCTGGAATCATCAGATTACTGTATTTCACTGAGCCGTTGTTTTTTACGCAGCCATTCCGAAAAGATCTCTACGATCGTTACCAGCCCGGTCATGCCCCATAAAAGGGCTCCCGCTGCAGCCCATTCGTAATGCATCATCGCCAGTATCAGCGGCGTTCCGATACCGCCGGCCCCAACCAGGCCCAGGATAGCGGCATCGCGCAGATTGACATCGAACCGATACAAGACAGCCGCCCCGTAGCGCGGTACCAGCTGTGGCAGGACAGCCCAGCGGATGGATTGTGCGACGGATATTCCCATAGCCCGGTATGCCCGGTACGGTTCCAGCCGGATATCATCGATAGCGATGAGAAATCTCTTGGCCAGAAGGCCGACACTGCACAAGGATAAGGTCAGTACGCCGGCAAAAGGACCGGGGCCGGTAACGCGGATCCACATCAGGCCGTACACAAATACAGGAACGGCACGGATGAGCAGCAATATCAGCCGCGAAGCCAGTGCAGCCGGCACGGGAAGGAGGCGGAAACTGGCCGAAAAAGAAAACCAGGCAGCAATGACCGTACCTCCCAGCGTACCCAGGAAGGCTATGCAAAATGTCTCATACAGGAGCCAGGGGACGCCATCATGAGCAAGGGAAAATATCATTGACCAGTCGGGATGAAGGATTCCCTGCATAATAGCCGCTGCAGCTGCCATGCCCTTTCCATCCATATCTGGCAGCACCAGCGTCTGAAAAGAGGAAAAAAACAGTACGGCCAGCGTCAGCAACAACAATACTTTTTTCATGCGGGACAAACGACTCCTGCCTGAAAGGACCTGGCGCAGCCATTCACTGACACCTTCTGTCAGCAGGACGACGACGTACAGCAGTAATAAAATCATGCCGACTTCACTGTATTCACGCCAGGCCAGCCTTTCATTCAGTAAAATTCCGATACCTCCGGCCCCGACATATCCCAGGATAGCCGCATGGCGGACATTGGCTTCCAGCATATATAATACATTAATCAGATACCCTGCCAGGACAGCCGGCAATACAGCCCGGATAAAAGCCCGCAGGCGGCCGCATCCAGCTGCTTCCAGTGCCTGCGCCGCTCTTAAGTCGGCGTTTTCCATATCTTCATAGCCCATACGGACCATGACCACCGTCGTATAGATACTCAGTGCCAGCGTCCCGGCCAGCGTTCCCAGTCCGACGAGGAACGTACAAAGGAGTGCCAGAATCAGTGCCGGGATAGTCCGGATGAGATGAATGATAGTCTTAAACGGAATCCGCAGCCAGGCATGAGGATTGAGATAGGCATTGGCAAAGGACGCCCCCACCAGGCCCAGCACGGCCCCGATTCCCGTACCAGCCAGAGACATCTGCACCGTCGCCCAGAGCGGAGCCAGTACGACCCTGGCATAGGAAGTTTCTGGCGGTATCATCGCTCCGGCAATGTCAAAGAATCGCACGCCCCGCCTCAATAGGAGAGACAGAGATACATCGGTGCTTTCCCCGCAAAGGATGATCAGTGCCAGAAATAGCATCCCCATCCCTGTTCGGCGCAATGAATATCTCATGATTGCGTCCTCCCATACAGGTCCTGCAACCGGTCATCTGTCCAGTCTGCCGGAGGCCCGTCAAAGAAAATGCGTCCGTCCTTCAGCCCGATAATCCGGTCCGACCAGGTCCGGGCCTGTTCGACATTGTGACTGTTCATGACGACAGTAAGCCCCTGTTTCTGCTGCAGCCTGCGCATGAGCTCCAGCACCTGCCGGGCTGTCAGAGGATCCAGCGAAGCGACCGGTTCATCGGCGAGAAGAATCGTCGCATCCTGCATCAGTGTCCGGGCAATAGCTACACGCTGTTTCTGACCGCCGCTCAATGCATGGGCAGGAGTCTGGCTGTATGATTCCAGCCCCACGGCTTTCAGGGCAGCCATGGCCTTTTCTTTTTCTGCCCGGGGAAAGCACCCGGACAAGGCTCTCCACAGAGGAACGCGGGCCAGACTGCCATTCAGCACATTCTGCAGACACGTACACATATCGACAAGACTGAAATCCTGGAAAATCATGCCGACCCGCTGCTGGATTTTCCGCCTGCCCCGGCCGTTCAGCCTGTCAAAACGGGTACCGTCAATCCAGACCTCACCCGAATCGGGCCGCACCATATGGTTAAACAAGCGCAGCAATGTCGTCTTGCCGGCTCCGCTGGGTCCGATGACCGATACAAACTGTCCCGTCGGGATAGAAAGCGATATATCGCGCAGTACAGGATGCTGCTTTTTATAGGACTGGCAGACGTGCTTTAATTCCAGCATAGCCATGGTTCTTTCCCCTTTTCACATCATTACTTTAATTCCTGCTGAACTTTCCGTTCTCCATCATAATCCGAACTCTGAGCCCAGTCATATCCTTTATGGCCCAACGTCTGCAGCACTTTCAATCCTTCATCGGTCTTTCCGATTTCAATGAGCGATTCGCCGAGGGCTTTGCGGAAGTTTTCATCCTGCATGACCTTGCTGGTCTTGCTGACGCTGACCGTATCGTTATAAATCTTATCCGTTACACCGATGACACCGGTCTGGGACCAGATATCCGATGTACCGCCGAATTTTTCCTGCCAGTTCTTTGCCATATGGGCACGGATATGAGAATAGGCCACGATGACATCTATCTGTCCCGATGCCAGGCGGGCCGTCGAAGTCGTATACGAATCAGACTGCACGACATGAGCCAGATCGGATATTTTCTTGCCATAATTATCCTTCAGCCACAGTGACGGATACAGATATCCGGAAGCGGACGCCGGGCTCATGACGCCCCAGGTCAGATCATTCAATTCATCCCAGGTCGGCTTTTCGCCCCGTTTTACCTTAGCGAGGATAGCCTGTCCTTTGGCGCTCGGCCCTACGACAATAGCCGAACGATAATATTTCACCAGATCCTTCTTGAAGGCTTCCGGCGTACCGTTGTTCCAGACAGATAAATCCGTCGTATCCTTATCGATACCCTGGCGAAGCGCCGTCAGCAGCACATCGACATCTTTATCATACATGACATACGTAGCTCCGGAAATAAAGCCCATATCAGCACTGCCCGAACTCAGAGCTTCTCCTACGGCGTTATAAGAAGTCCCCACATTGATGGTAACTTTTTTAATATTGTATCCCTTTTCTTTCATTTTTTCCTGGAGCATCTTCCCCAGTGGTTCGGTCTTTGTCTGGATTGTGTCGGCATCCTGGTACGGTGACACGGCGATTTTTAATTCTTCCACCTCTTTCGATCCGTTCTTCTGCGTATCACTACTGCCACAACCAGATAAGAATACGCATCCTACCAGCAATGCCGATAGGAGAACCTGCCATTTTTTCATCATCATCGACTCCTCACAAAATATAATACATATTATAAAACATAAAAAGAGAGGGACTCTCTATCCCTCTCCGTACAGTCAGCACCCATGCGACAAAAAGGGAATATGACTCCCATCTGTAACGGTCGGCGTCTCTGGCGCCCTCTCAGTCCGGCAAACGGACTCCCTCGCATGTTGGCCATTAATATTCAAAAATATAACAAATCCAGGGAGCTCCCCCAAGATTCACGTTCAGACCATCTTTAGTATAATATATGAAATTTGTAAATTCAAGGTAAAATTCATTTCCTCATCCATACCCTGTATATGCCACTTCCAGCCAGCAGTTTCTGGACAATCATGACACGAGCCAGTACAATAATACTGATATATATTTCATAAAACAACGAAAGGAATCTCCCATGAAAATTACAGATATACGCGTGGGAATTGTACGCATCCCACTCAAAACCCCCTTCGTCACGGCACTGCGTCGTGTCGATACGGCCGAAGACCTGATTATCAAAGTCATCACCGACGATGGACATACTGGCTGGGGCAATGCACCGGCGACGGTTGTCATCACCGGAGACAGCCATGCATCTGTGGCCTCAGCTATCAAAGATACGATAGGGCCACAGATTCTTGGCATGGATATCGATGACAGGGAAGCCATCCTTCAGCGCATCCAGCACAGTATGGTGCATAATACGTCGGCTAAAGCCGCCCTCGATATAGCGGTTCACGACTTATTCGGACAAAAATATCACCTGCCCCTATATCGCTTTTTCGGCGGCCTGCGCCAGCGCATCACCTCAGACCTGACCATCAGCCTGGGAGAACCGGAACAAATGGTTCGGGACGCACAAAAAGCCATACATTCAGGCTATACAAACCTGAAACTCAAAGTCGGCGTCGATGCTGCTCTCGATATCCGCCGCGTCCGGGCCATCCGTCAGGCTGTCGGCCCGCATATCGCCATTCGTCTCGACGCCAATCAGGGCTGGAAACCCAAAGAAGCCGTGCGCACGATCCGCCGTATGGAAGACGCCGGCCTCGATATAGAATTGATTGAACAACCCGTAGCAGCCTCTGACGTCGAAGGACTGAAATTTGTCACCGACCACGTAGATACGCCGATCATGGCCGATGAATCCGCATTTAGTCCTGGTGATGTATTTCATCTTCTCGCCATCCGTGCCTGTGACCTCATCAATATTAAGCTCATGAAAGCCGGCGGTCTCGGGCCCGCTTCCCAGATTGCTTCCATGGCACAAGCCTCTGGCATAGACTGCATGATGGGCTGTATGCTGGAAAGCAAAATTGGCATTACCGCTGCAGCCAGTCTCTCTGCCGGTAATCCCGCCATCGCAATCAACGACCTCGATGCGGCCGACCTCATGGCAGACGATCCCATCATAGGAGGAATTTCCTATGATAGAAATGAACTTATCCTGCCGCAGGCTCCCGGGCTGGGCATTACCGATGTGGCAGGCTGGCAGGAGTTGGATTACCGATAAAGACTGTGTCTCATGAAAAACCGTTTTTTCGCATACTGGCAAATCCGGTACGCACCATAGCCGACACCAACCCCCAGGACAGCCCCGGCCAGAACATCACTGGGAAAGTGCATAAACAAATACATCCGGGAAAAAGCTACGACTGCCGCCAGTCCATAAGCCAATATGCCAAGACGCTGGCGGTAGCAGTATATGACCGTCGCTCCGGCAAAGAAAAAGAATGAATGACCAGAAGGGAAGGAGTAACTAACGGGATATTTGAGTGCCTCTACCACGGGAGCTCCTTCGATGACGATATACGGACGGATCCGCATGACCACATGCTTCAGGACGACATCACCAATGAAAACAGCTGCAATGACGGCCACAATAATGGTCAATGTTATCCAGCGGCTGCGGCGATTCCACAGGCCGGCAGCAGCCAGCCCCAGCCAGAGCCACAGACAATTGATGCCTGTCGTAAACAACGTAATGAAACTATTCATATGCGGACCAGCCAGGCGGTGCAACCAGAATAATACATGTACATCAGTTGATAAAATCCATTCCATACATATCCTCCCTTTCGCAATGAACGCAGTATATCACGGAAGAGAGTACAGGTAAAATATATATAACATAGGTAATCCATATGATTATCATATGGATTACCTACATTACATTTCTGATTCTGCGGGACGCTGCACGGCATATAGCACGCATGGAAACCAAACAAAAAACACTCGCAAACCCCATTACATCAGGCTTTGCAAGTGCTTTTTTCATTTAAAAGTGTCAAAGATCGATGATAGCAGATACGAGTCATTGTCGCCACCTTTATTCCATGCTAGAATGAAACAAAAAATATGTTACAAAGGAGATGCCGATGAAAATGTTCAGTCACAGCCAGAAATCAAAAAAACAAGTAATAGCCCTTGCCCTGACCGGGCTTGTGTGGATAGGAGGCAATGCTATGGCCATGAATGTCAATGTCGATTCTGCTACAAAGGATATGCCGGGAAAAGTGGAAAGCACGAAAATTTCCGTCCCGTTGAAGGCGCCCGTCATCAATCAGATTTCCGATGTCGTATACGAACAAGTCCCGATGCGGGGCTATCCTAATGTGGCTATGAAGATGGATATTCTCCAGCCGAAATCAGAGAAGAAACTTCCCGCCATCGTCTATGTCACCGGCGGTGGCTTCATCAATGCCAATAAGGATAACGGCATCCAGCTCCGGATGCATCTGGCAGAAGCCGGTTATGTCGTCGCGTCCATCCAGTACCGGGTAGCGCCTACGGCACGTTTCCCGGAACCACTGGAAGATGTGAAATCGTCTATCCGCTATTTGAAAGCCCATGCAGACCAATTCGGCATCGATCCGGAACGGGTCGGCATCATCGGTGGAAGTGCCGGCGGTTATCTTTCTGCTATGGCAGCTACGACCAGTGGCACGACGACCTTTGATAAAGGGGACAATCTCCAGACAGGAAGCGATGTAAAAGCGGCCGTAGATCTGTATGGCCTTTCCGACCTCACCCGCATCGGCGACGACTACAGCGATGTTGTGAAAGAAGCCCACCAGTCGGCTGGCGCTACAGAAGCACTGTGGGTGAACGGATCTGCTGTATTCGGTGGAAAAGACGGTGGCATCCTGGCCAATCCAGAAGGCGCAAAAAAAGCCAATCCCATTACCTATATATCCCAGACCAGTGCCCCTATGCTGCTCATGCATGGAACAAACGATACCATCGTTTCCCCCAGCCAGACCGACCTGCTCTTCCAGGCTCTCCAGAAACATAACATTCCATCCAAACGGTACCTGGTAGAAGGCGCGGCCCATGGCGGTATTTACTGGAACCAGGAAGAAGTGCTCCACATCATCACGGACTTCTTTGACTCCTATTTAAAGGGCTAATTATCCCTTCTTATTCCGGAGCTTACAAATTCCCTGTGTCAGTGTTCCCATGGGACAGAACGTACACCACGCCCGGGGGCGGAACCAAAGCATGGCAACAATCGCTATGATTTCTGAAGTCAGCATCAAACTATACAGCTTGAATGAAAATTGTACTACCCAGGGAGAAACAGCTGCCGTACTGGTCCATTCCCAGGGAAGGCGGATTGTCCAGAACAGCATAACCGCATCCTGAACCGATGCCACACCTCCGGCAACCAGCCAGGTCGTCCAAAGGGCACTGCCAAACATGGCAAAGAAAAAAGCCATGAACAAGACTCGAAAGACGGTACTATGAAGAAATGCCGGCATGGCATGGCGCCGGGATAACCCGGCCTGACTCCCAAAAAAACGCAAAAATTGTCCCCGGTCACAATAGCGGTTACAAAATAATTTGTTGCCACCGATAATTGCAAACAGCAACGGCAGGCAGAAATTAATCAGTCCCAGCCAGGCAAACAAGATATTGACAAAGCCCAATGAAAAATAAATAATGGACCAGATCCACAAATAATGATACCAATGACGGCTCTTCATCGGCGCACCTCCAAATGAATAACGCTAGCCGGACATTCCCGGGCACAACGGCCACAACCCACACAGCGCGTTACATCTACCCTGGCAAAACAACCATGCCACACTGAAATAGCTCCACGGGGACAAACATCGGCACAACTCCCACAGGCCACGCAGCCCTCCTGTCGGACTACAGCATATCTCTTAATAGTACTCATACAAACTCCTTTTTATACATTCAACGGACACAATAGCCCCAGCCGTAATTGTTATATAAATGCTGACCTTTAAGAGCCGGTATCATTTGACAAAACACCACCGGTACCATACACCAAGGATTCCTTCTATTTAGCTTTTATCCAATGCATCCGGACTATTTCCTCAAATAGCGTTCATCATACTTAGCAGGTTTTGATAGGAATCTACCTGTCCATAGACTACATCGTCCGTTGAAATTTCATTGAACAAAGTCTTAGCGCATTTAATCTTGGCCTGTTCAATGGGACGCAAATCCATGCTTTCCATAGAGCCCTTTGTTTCAGCTACAAAGTAAATATGCTTCACAGTTCCCTTCTGAAATGCTATCGCCCAGTCCGGTGCATAATTTCCGACAGGTGTCGGAATCTGGAACCCCCGTGGCAATTTAGCATACACAACCACTTTATCGTCTAAATCCATGTCTTCTGCAAATTTTCGCTCTATAGATTTTTCTGCTGTTCCATCAGTAAATACATAGTCCTGCACATTTTTCTTGGCCGGGTACGCCTTAGAAAAATCCTTGTTTTTTTCAGCTGTAAAGATTTCAGAATCATAGGTACCATCCGTCCTATTATACGTAATGTCATCGACAATCATGGTAGCCTTTTCTTCATTGATAAGTTTCGTTACCTTGGAAATGAATTCTTCCGGATTATGTCGGTACATTGCAAATTTCGCAGGAGAAATTCCCTTCAGAATCATAGCAACCGTTTTTCTAGTCAAATGTGTCCCAGCGCCAATTTTGCCAACAAGATCGTACTTGACTTGGCTCGTTTCGCCTCGTTTCAAATCGTATGTATGGCTTTTTTCTGATACAAAACCATTCCCTGATTTTATAGTCTCAGCTGACCAATCGTCGCCTTGCTTCCCTTTTGTTACGGTATACTGCAATTGAGAAACAAAGAGCTTCTCATCAATATGCTGAATCGCTTTTTGAATCAGCTCCTGACTATCAAAATGCACGGTATAACTCCATTTATGGTTAATATAGTTCCAAAGGGTCTGGAATTCTTTCTTATAGAAGTTATCATTCAACGCATTTTCCTGAATTTTGGTCTGATGACCGTCTTCAATCATTCCATCCAGTGCATGTTCATCAAAAATGCCCTGAACGAGTGCATGCACTCCGGCTGTAATGTCTTTTATTTTATCTGGAAGTGGGGCTAAGGTCTTGTTTTCTGCATCAGCACGATACGCATCTGTTACATAACCATCTTCATCTATATAAGAATTCTTGACAAGGTAGAAATAAATCATATTTGCCTGGTCACTAGTAACAGTCACCACATCGTCGCCAATTTTAATCCGCTTGCCTTGGAAATATTCCACTGTAGCTTTGGTCGGACGTTCATACAGGTCGCCTTTAATGTCGTTTTGAAGCGAAGAAACAAAATCTTTATACCCGTCACTGGCAATGACAGTCAGTTTGTTGATTTCCTGCACTTCTGAACCAAGAACTTGTTCATCCATCCTGTCACCAGACTGATTGACGCAGAGGCGAAGACCACGGCCTACTTCCTGCCTTTTATTCGTCGTACTGTCTCCCCCATGCTTTAAGGTGCAGATTTGGAAGACATTGGGATTATCCCAGCCTTCACGAAGCGCAGAATGTGAGAAAATGAACCGCACTGGGTTATCGAGAGAAAGCAGTCTTTCCTTATTCTTTAGAATCAATTCATAAGCGGATTCGTCATCACTGAAATCTGAACCGCGCTTTGTTTTAGAATCTACCTTATGCCCTTTCTTGTCAATACTGAAGTATCCTTCATGGGTTGCATGGACATCAATCCGCTTCAGATACTGATCATAGGGTGTATTAAAGAGTGTCAAATACTCATTCAAAATAGAAATATATTCCTCTTCAAACATTTGCCCATATTCTGAGTTGACTTCATTGCCTTCTTCATCATACTTCCGATAATTCTCTACCTTATCGATAAAAAACAAAGACAGCGTCTTGATACCGCGGTTATACAATTCCTTTTCCTTCTCGAAATGAGAACGGATAGTTTCCCGAATCTGAACCCGGCGAATGTCCTTTTCGCTGACATCGCCCAGGACTTCACCCGTGTGGATTTCCGCACCATTGGTAAAGGTCACGACGCCTCGAATCGGGTCAATATCATTGACATGATAGCCCTGATACTGTTCCATCTCTTTGGAAAGAGCATACAAATCATCATCGACTCCGACAATACGGGTTTCACGCTTGATGGATTTACCATATTTGATTTCAAATTCCAGTCGGGCCATGGGCGGCTTTTTCGGTGAAATGATAATGTTTTCAAGATACAGATAACCATCTGTTCCACGCAAATTATGGATGTCGAAGCCTTTGACCTCAATCTTTTTGACCAGCTTCATCCGATACGCATCCAGTGCATCCAAGACGTAAACAAGGTCATGATGCTCTTTATGCGTAGCAGAATAATTCAACGTAAAAAGCGGATGGAATTCTTTCAATGCTTCCTGCGTTTTCTTTCCGCCCATCTTCTGCGGTTCATCAAGAATCACAATGGGCCGGTTCGCTGCAATTACATCAATAGGCTTTCTTGAGCCGAAATCATCTCTTGCTGAAAAAATAATTCGAGCCGCCTTATCGCCACCTCTGCCTTCTTTATTTTTCTCTTTATTAAACCCAGCATTGAAAGCCTGTACATTGATAATCATGACCGAGAGGTCTGCACTGGAACTGAAACTGTCGATATCAGTCAAATTTTTAGAGGTATAAACAAAGAAGCGGGCTTTCTTGCCATACTGTTCCATGAAATGGTCCTGCATGGTCTGAAAGCTCTTCTGGACGCCTTCGCGAATTGCAATGGACGGAACGACGACGATGAATTTACTCCAGCCATAGCGCTTATTTAACTCAAACATAGTCTTGATGTAGACATAGGTTTTCCCTGTCCCTGTTTCCATTTCTACATCCAAAGAACAAGTGCCTAAATGCTTTGCCAGAGAAGACGACTCCTTAATATTATTATCGTTTTGGATATCTCGTATATTGTTTAGCAGCTGATGTGAGTCAAGCTCTACCGGTGCATTCGAAAAACCAATGTAAAGGTCTTCATCAGAGACTTCCCAGTTAAACAGATTTTTATCGCGCATCGTTGAACCCGTATCGCGGCGATAACTCATTTTATTCTGAAATGGCTGTCCGGCAAAAACTTTTACCACGCTGTCCACCGCTGCAGTCTGATAGTCTTGTATGGTAAATTTAAATTTCATCTCAGTCATCCTTTTCATCTCCCTGGGAATTTTCTATGGCCTGATCCGGATGCTGAGTATAGAAAATCGCCTTTTGCTTCTCAACTTCCTCTTTTAACTGTTCTTTCGTTGGAAGATATGTCAAGTACTTCGACATAAAGAGTCTGTCATTATCATGCAGGACCGAGTATCGTGCAATATCTGCATCCGTTTCAGAACATAGTAAAATGCCGATTGTCGGATTATCCCCTTCTTTGCGCTTCAGGTCATCATACATCCTCACGTACATATCAATCTGCCCAACGTCTTGATGTGTAATTTTTCCCATTTTCAAATCAATCAGCACATAGCATTTCAATTCAATATTGTAGAAAACAAGGTCAATATAGTAATCATCTGTTTCGGTTACAATATGCTGCTGTCTCGCAACAAAGGCAAATCCTCTCCCCATTTCCATCAGAAAATCCCGGATGTGTGAAAGGATAGCAGATTCCAGGTCACTTTCCAGATACGAATCTTCATTTTTAAATCCTAAAAATTCTGCAATCACCGGGTTTTTAATTAGTTCATACGTTTCTTTCTGATACTGGGCCGTATGAGTCTTCATTTCTGCAATCACTGCGCTCTTTTGAGGTGATTTCAGAAGCCGGTAATAATACTGGGTACTAATATTACGATCCAGTGTCCGAGAACTCCAGCCTTGTTCCGATGACTCACGTAAATACCAAATGCGGGCATCTTCGTCGCTGACTCGAAGGAGAGAGCGAAAATGTGTCCATGTAAGATTTGGCACGCATGCGTGCCAAATCTCGCGTTCCGGAAATAGGAGATAAAATTGTCTGTAATTCCGAAGGTTTCTAGCCGTAAAACCTGCCCCAAATTCTGCTGTCAAAACAGCCGCCAGGTTTTTAATCAACGCTTTGCCATATTGGGCACGCGCCTTTCCTTTCTGTTCTTCTTCTACAATCCGTTTCCCAATATTCCAATACATATCAATCATCGCTTGATTGATAGATTGATACGCAGCTTTTCTTCCAGAAGCAATAAGCACTTCTAAATCTTTTATTAAGGAATGATATGAACTAAGTTTTTTTTCCATTAAAGCACCTTCCTTACGGTCTGCGGACTATAAGTCATAAATATCTGTTCGAAGTTAGCCGCTACGCTGTCATCTGCCATAGAACTATCACGGAATACAGCATAGTACGGATGCTGTTGGGCAATAGCCGTTACCACTTCTTCGGTAACCTTTTCATCAAAGCAGGCAATCAGATAGCCGTTTTCTACAGAAAAGACTTTTTTACCAGCTATTTCCTTCTCCTCGATTTTTGACGAAAGGAGTACGCCTAAATCAAGCATCACCTGGATGAGCAAATCTTCTGGCGTACGGTCCTCCTTGATATTATCGGCAAAAAGGTCCATTTCTGCTTGTTTAATGTCCGCCGGCTTGTAATAGACATCCTTCATGTTGGAAGAGTCCACCCTGAAACAGCGGAAGCCGTAGTCAATATCAGCCCCCGTTTCCTCTTTGATTTTCTTGCCGGCACGTCGTATGCGTTCTTCACCGATATCACAGATAGTCCTATAGCCCGCTTTATAAGCTTCTGATTTTTTGTCTGTTAACTCCGGCAATTGCACGAGAATAAACTTAAGATTACTGCTTTTGCTTGAATTTATTTGCATAATAGCGTGTGCCGTAGTGGCAGATCCTGAAAAAAAGTCCAAAATTATATCATGTTTTTTGGTATTTGCCAGATCAATCAGTTTATATAATAATGTTGTAGGCTTTGGCTTATCGAAATATGATTTTCCGCCAAATAGAGACATGACTTCCTTTGTTCCATTTGTGGTCGTACCTATTCGATCTGCGCTGAACCATGAATTATCTACTGAACCAAATTCCTTCTTTTCTTCATAAAATGATTTTAATTGCGGACGTCCTTTCCCATCTTTCCCAAAAATAATTCTCCCATCCGCTAAGGCACTGGAGAATTTATCCGGAGAAATTCTCCAGTGCCTCCCACTTGGTGGGAGGTGCTTCTCTCCAGTAACAGGATTAGTAACAATATAGGTAAGGTTTGGCCTTACATTAGGGGCATCAAACGGATCTGCTTTCCATGGGCCTCTTGAATCATTATCTGGATTATCAAATTTCCCTTTATCAAGAGGTAATGGTCTACATACAAAACTATCATTGCGATGCCATTCCATATAATTACTTTCTTTAAGCCTTCTGTTTTCTTGTCTTCTTTTTTTTGCATAAACGCATATATATTCATGGTTCACACTGAAGTCTGTATCATTTTGTATTGATGCCCGTGATTGCCATGGTATCTCAGCGACAAGATTTCGTCTCCCAAATAATTCATTGCATATATTTTTTAAAGAATCTATTTCATTGTCATCAATCGATATAAAAATTACTCCATCTTCTGACAAAAGATCCTTTGCAAGCTTTAATCTCGGATACAACATATTCAACCAATCCGTATGAAATCTTCCGTTGCTTTCGCTATTCTGTACCAGTCGATTTCCCTCTTCATCGGTCTGCCCACTGTTATCTACATAATCCTCAGCCTTCTGCGAAAAATCATCTTCGTAAATGAAGTCATTTCCCGTGTTATAGGGCGGATCAATATAAATCATCTTTACTTTTCCCAGATATGTTTCCCGCAGGATTTTTAAGGCATCGAGGTTATCACCCTCAATGTATATATTTTCGCTATCGATGTCCCCCCCCCTGTGTACCATCGCGACTGACCGATTTCTCTCTATCAAGTCTCAGTGTTTTGGCAATGGGCTGATTTGCAAGCATGATGGTTTTCCGCTTATCCGGCCAGGTAAACTGATAACGTTCCTGCCCATCATCTACGACCTGCGTATTGATTTCCTGCATAAGCACATCTTTATCGATGGCACGAACCACATGTCCCTCTTCATCGACGGTTTCTGTGACCGCATTGGGAAACAAGGCCGCCAGTTTTTCGTAATTTTCTTTTGCTAAATCAGCCGTATGCATTTCAAGCTTTTCCATGAGTGATTTCCTCCAATTGTTTTTTATAGTCTTGCATCCGGGTATATATTTCAAACCGCTTTTTCGGCTGTTGTTCTTTCCAGGCAGCGGCTTCTGTCTTGTGAATCAGCTTATTCAGCCGGTTGATTTCATCCTGCCGCTTTAACTGTTCATCTATAGGGAGTTCTTGTCTCTGTAGCACCTCTTCTGAAGAAATGGCAATTTGCCGTACCAGATTATCCCATATTTCGTCCAATGTATTTCCTTGAAGTACCAGGGAAAGGTCATTTTTCTTCATCCAGGCCGTGCGATAGAGTTTGCGGTGATACACAGCTAGCTGGCAACATTCTCCGTACATAAGCAAAAAAATGAGCTTATGAGGATTCTGTCTGGCAATAGCCTCCGCGATTTTCCCATCAAAGTCCTGCTGTTTAAGACGCAGAGATAAGAGCAGGATTTCCTTTATATCACTTTTATTTTCCAGATTCAGATTGCGCTGAGTCAGACTGTTTTCGACTTGAATCTGCTCTACGTCAGACACAAATCGGGCTTTCAGCGCTGCCGTAAGTGATAGATGCTGATAAAACGCTTCTTTCGGAAGTCTCCGACGAATGACCGTGCTTTTCGGAAAGTCAATCATTTATTTCACCACCATAAAACAAATCAGTTCAAAATCATCCAGCCCAGAGAATCCCATATCCTGAAACGTAGTCTCTCCCGAAGAAAAAAAGCTGTCAATATCCTCTTCCTCTTTCGTTTCAATAATCGATTCGATAGCCGCTTCAAGGAGTTTGGAAACATTTCCCATGTTTCGGCCATCTCTCGTCTTTTTATTAAAGATATGGCACAGTTCCTGAATGGGAACCTTCTTCCCTTTAGCTATATACCGCATTTCGTCCAGCGTATCTTTTGGCTGCAAGTGGTGGGTAATAATCTCACCATCACTGCCAACATATACCATATAGAATGGATGGAGCCGGTTCTGATTCTTGATGTTGATTTTCGGGTTTACATTCTTTAATACGAATATCACGCCCGGCTTATTTCCCTTTGCCACAGCATGGATGCCAAGTGGTATATGCTCTATATCTGGATGGTCCTTCATATAGGCGAGCAAATCCATGCGGAAGTCATTGAGTCCTAAATCGGTAATAGAGACACCACTTGTCATGTCTTCCAAGTCCACGACTTCTTCCTGCAGCTTTTTCAGCTGTTCCTTACGGTAGGCTAAATCGCCTTTTTCATCCTGATTGATCAGGTCATCGTCACCGGTTGAAGTCATGACAGAAATCCTCATCCTCGTTTCGACTCTCGCCTTCAGGTTGATATATTCGTCCAGCGTCAAGTCGGGCCAGAAATTCACCAGCTGAATGACCTTGTTCTGACTGCCGATACGGTCGATTCGCCCGAACCGTTGAATGATACGGACGGGATTCCAATGAATGTCATAATTGATGCAATAATCACAATCTTGCAGATTCTGTCCCTCGGAAATGCAGTCCGTGCCAATCAAGATATCAATATTTGTATCTCTATCTGCTGGATAGAGAATATCCCTGTCTTTTGATATGGGAGAAAAGCAGGACAATACATGATTCATATCTGCTTTGAAATGGGGAATCGTCGTCCTGCCTTCAATGCTGCCAGTGACAAGCGCCGTATGAAGGCCAATCTCTTTGGCTTTAGGCGCTATATTTTCGTAAAGGTATTCTGCTGTATCGGCAAAAGCCGTAAAAATAAGGATTTTCCGATTGCCCAGGTTAATGGGATCCGCTTCCTTTTTCTGAATGACTCGAATCAGTTGATTCAGCTTATAATCGTATTCCGGCGTAATATCTTTCACCATGCCGATGAGCAGGGAAAGGGTTTCCAAGTCTGCTTTGATGTCACGCTGCCATGAAATATAATCCATATCACGTAAATCAATCTGTATCTTTTTCCCTACAGAAAAGAAATCTGTGTTCTGATCGTCTTCATCAAAATCTGCGGCTGCTCCAGACAAATCATCCATTTCGCTTAGATTTCCCTGCCCATTCTTTATAAAGGTATCGACAATCTGGTCCGTTTCATACAGATACTGGTATACCCTTTGTACCGTCAGCAGGAAAGAATGAACAGAGCTTTCCATACGCTTTAAGAGGTTGATGCTCATGAGGCGCTGGATACCTGTTTCACGACCTTTTCGGAAGTTCTCCGTTTCCTCTTTCGACAGATACTTGGACAGCTTGCTCGGCAAAATGAACTGCGTAGGCGTATAAATGGTAAGATTCAATTCAGACAGACATTCGTAGACTTCTTTATAATTGATAGCCCCTTTCCGGTCCGTCAATTTAGGATACAAGGAAATGGGCTTATTTCTTGTCGGGAATGTTCCGATATCCGTTGTATCATAATAGGTCTGTATATGGTGACGGGACCTGGCAATGGTAACAGAGTCCAGAACTTCAAAGAAGTCAAAATCCAATTGGGAAAGCAAAGCTTTCGTAGTTCTTTCTTTTGCCGGGAGCTTGCACCATGCATTATAGACGCGTTGAGCCTGGCGGAAAATCATGTCGATATCTGACTGTATCTTTAATTTTTCATTGATTTCTTCCGGGTTACCTTCGTAGGCAAGGGCCAGCTGGTTCCGTAAATCATAAAATCGGTTATTGACGGGTGTAGCAGAGAGCATAAGTACTTTGGTGCGGACTCCCGGCCTGATTACACGGTTCATAAGGCGCATGTAGCGGTTTTCTTTTTCACCACCATGCGTATTGGTACCATTACCATTCCGGAAGTTATGGCTTTCGTCAATGACTACTAAATCATAATTACCCCAATTGATTCGGTCGATGGGAAGGCCAATAGATGTCATCCCACGGTTACGGGAAAGATCTGTATGATAGAGCACATCGTAACGGAAACGGTCTGCTGCCAATGGATTGTTCACCAGATTACCACGATAAGTCATCCAGTTCTCAGAGAGTTTTTTCGGGCAGAGGACGAGCACATTTTTATTACGGCCTTCGTAATACTTGATTACGGCCAGTGCAGTAAATGTTTTTCCCAGCCCTACGCTGTCGGCCAGAATACAGCCATTGTATTGTTCCAATTTATTAATAATGCCAAGGACCGCATCCTTCTGGAAATGATAAAGCTTGTTCCATATTACACTATTCTTGAACCCCGTAGCTTCATTGGGAAGGACGTCTTCCGAAATATCATCGAGAAATTCACTGAAAATATGATACAACGTCATGAAATATATAAGTTCCGGCGCATTTTCCTGATAGACTGTAGAAATCATATCGATAACTTCGCTTGTCACATCGGTAAGTTTTTCTTTATCATTCCATAGGGTATTAAAAAGATTCAACAGTTCCTTGCTTGCCGGGTTCTCAAAGCGAGTTACAATATTGCTGATGTTATTTCCTCGTTCACAACCCATATCTACTGTTGTAAAAGAATTCACCGGCATATAGGTATAGGTGTCTTCTGGATTTTCTACGACGAGAAAATTGTTCATGCCTTCCCAGGTCTTATTGGAGCGAAATGTCGCCTTCTTGCGCATCCATTCTGCACATTCCTTGGCTACCGCTTTCTGTTTCAGTTCATTCCTGAGGCGGACTTCAAATTCCGTCCCATACAGCCCCTTTTCGCGATTCAGTCTCGGAATATAGAATTCTCGTCTTTCCTTGGGCGTTTTTTCTGCAATGAAAGTGGGAGACGTAAAAATGAACCGGAATTCATCACAATGTTCCAGCTCATGTTTAAGTGCCTGATATGCATAAATAGAAAAACATGCCGCTGCCACAGACACCTTGCTTCCAGATTGTATTATCTTGACTAGATCATCTTTTACGACCTTAGTAGTGTTATTGAATATTTCCATTTATTTGCTCCAGTATCTTTATCCATAAATTCTTTAAATACACATCATATTACAGCTTTTTATCTCCGAAGTTAATATTTCCCATTTTAACCAATATAACACAATTATAAATCCTATAGTTGCTATATACAAGCAACCCGCTTCAAAATGAACAGTCGGAGTTTGGCAACTATACCAGCAGGCCCTACGTAACGAAACTATCTATCACAAATGATTATATTCTTTCTTACAAACGGACACAGCTCATCGATGAGCTGCATGAATTATCCGGATTCAAGACAAACTATAAATTCATGACCAAAGTAATAATATGAACCATCGTAAAGAATTCAAAACCATTAACTAAAAAAAATGGGTCTAGTCCAACTTTGGTGGTTGGGCTAGACCTTTTTTTGTGGTCACGCTGTTTACAGTTTTGTGGTTTTGCTGGATACATTTTGTGGTTGACTAGACCATGTTTGTGGTCAAAAGGTATATGTGTCTTCTTTATTTAGGTAGTATAAAATACGATTTCTGGTCCTCTTGAAATTACAGAATCCATTGGCATTGTTTAATAAACGCTGTACTTGACGGTTTTTTGATTCGATATAGCTATTGTTGATACGGCGGCCATTTACAATGGTAAATGAATTTACGATTTCTTGTTTCCAGTTGGAAAGTACAGTCAACCGTTTGTTGTATCTAGCGACGTTATCCAGCTGTACATTATAGTTCAGTACCACTTTAAATTTCATCAATACATATGCCAGGACAGGGTCTGGTGTTTCCCTGCTACATTTCAGTCGGACCGCATTGAAATCTTTGGTGAGATGTTGTAAGACATGGAAACTATCGGCACAGATGATGGCTTGGGAACAGTACGATTGGAAGACGGAGCGAAATGATTCAGACATGTCGATGGAAACATATTGAATACGACCCAACTCACTTGTGTGAGTTTCATAGGAATACGTCTCGTGTTTAATATGGCTGAGATAATAAAGAAGATAAGATTTCTTGCGGTCGGGAAGTATATCGATAATGACATCCGTAACAAAATCCATCAAGAGACAGCAGTAAAAAGAATCATAGTCGGAGTCTGGCAGATAATGCTCATCGAGAGATAAAATTGGGGGGGGCAATAGTTTGCGTGCGATATGGACATACCTGTCGAAAATACGGAGAACCATAGCTTTAGATATGTAGTTCCTCTTGGCCGCGAGGGTGTAGGTGATTTCCGGATGTTTAAGATTCTGTAATATGTTGATCTTAGTTTCATGAGTAATGCTTTCATGAGAATGCGTGAAGGGATTCGGTTCGTTGAATGTAATCTGGCAGGTGTTGCAACGATACCTGCGTTGGAGATGCAGGATGATGCATGCTCTGTTGATGAATGTGGAATGAGTAAGTTTGCGTGGGTAATATCCATGAATATGCGTCTGGCCGCTGCAATACGGGCAGCTACAGTGAGCGTCAACAAGACGGATTTTAATGACCATAGAACCGTCGGATTGATTGAGGGTAAGTAAATCCTGGATTTCTTAGTGTAAAATAGTTCTCGGTAAGACTTGTCAAAAAGAAAGAAGACCCTGATAATAATGAGAGGTCACCACACCAATCTCATCAAACCGAGGTCTTCTATGGAAACTATTGTAACAGAAATCATAAAAACAATAAAGGATTCCGATACAGTTATTGAACGGGATATGAAATTATTGGCCCTGTTTTTCGAATTATTCCGAACGGCCCTAGGGATAGCATTAGAGCAGCTCGACCGTGAATTAGCAACGGAATATAAAAAGCAGGGATATATCGTAGAGCGCCAGGATGGACGGACAGTGCAATGCCTGTGTGGTACCGTATCGTTTGTCCGCCGGCGGATGAAAAAGCCGGGAAAGAAAGGCATCTATCCACTGGATAAGCAGCTACGATTGAAACCCTACCAACGGTTTTCCGCTTTGCTGATGAAGAAAGTGGCAGAAACGGCTACCAGCTGTGTATATCGAAAAACGGCCGATATCGTGAACCGGTTTACCCTGACGACCCTGAGTCATCAAACGGTGAAGCATATTGTGATGCAATCGGGGACATTGTGTCAGGAATGGCAGGACATTCAGCGTCAGGAAAGTCCCGCAGAAGAAACGGAAGCCCCGGTTGTGTACATAGAAGGAGACGGTCTGGTCTTGCGGGGACAGCATAAGAAGCAGTTGGAAATACACCGGATGCAGGTGTATGAAGGACGGGAAAAAGAAGGGAAACGGACCCGGCTGATTCATGCGTATCACATGGCTTCTACGGAATATGAAAAGACATGGGAACGAGCAGGGTGGTACATGCACCGGCAGTATGGATTAAGCCATACGATAGTGATCAGCAACGGGGATGGCGGAACGGGATATGGCTATGAGGCCTTTCAGGAACTGGCAGCAGGGTGCAAGTGGCATGGGCACCAGCGGGATGTATATCATGTACACCGCAAGGTGAAAGAACGGTTGCATTTTGCTGCACCGAAGGTACAGGAAGGAATCCGGCAGAGTATCTGGAACCATGATAAAACGAGTCTGGCGCTCTGGCTGGATACAGCTGAATCGGAGGCAGAAGGAAACGATGAATTACAAGACGTGGAACGGTTACGAAAGCGATTTAAGAACATCATGAGGAAAGTGATGAAACGGGTCCCTATGCAGCCTCACAAGGGCGTGCATCAAGGAAGTATAGGAACGTACAGCTCAGCAAGCAGTCTTAGGAAAGCTGGCAAAAGGGCTGCAAATGGCATATATTTTGTAAAAATGTGGAAATAAGACCCCGCTTATTACCTAGGTCTAAAGGAAAGACCGAAAACTTCTTGACACTAACCCTGGATTTGTTCGGGTTTGATGTTCAAAATATTTGTGATAAACTGATGTAAAGACATATTGTCTTGCCTCCTTCTTAGAAATGAATGGGTGATGCTTTCATTTTAAGAAGGAGTTTTTTTATTGCAAGGGGCAGACCACAAAGTGTAAACAGCCCCACCACAAAGTGTGACTAGGATGACCACATAAAATGGACTAGAAAAATAGACCACAAAAATTGGACTAGGGGTGACCACACCACAAAATCTGGACTAATACCAAAAAAATAGCATGTATGGAGACTAAACAAAAATACTCGCAAAGCCCATTACCACAGGCCTTGCGAGTATTTTTGTTATTTTAAAAGTATCAAAGATAGTATAGCAACAAAATAAGTATTTTTTACCAGAGTACCAGAATCCAATATAGAATTTATCGATATTCGAAATTGATAACATCATTTAAAGCGTAAAATCTTATATTTCAGCCCATTAAACAAAATGACATCATCAACATGTGCCTGGATACAAGCCTTTGCAAATGTTGTAGGATGACCTGTGCCTGGTTTTTCCAAATAAAAAACTTTTTGAATGCTATCGCCATTATTGGAAATTTCTAAAACGACCACTGATTTACACCCTGTCCAATTTTTTTTATTGATGTGAGAATTGATTATTGGCTGGCTTGTCTTTTTCTGTTTTTTCTTTTTTTTATTTTTATTTTTATCATTCTTGTTCCATACAGGCATAGTAGTAATGTTTTTCTGTATCAACATTTGTTGAGGAATCTTATATGTTTTTTCAGAAACGGGCTTTCCGTATTCATAGTAGCCACAATAACCTGGATTGCATCCGACTGAAAAATCAGGAGCAGCCACATTACAACAACACTTTTTATCCATATCATAAAATTTACATGTTTTTTTTTCTACGTCCCGGAGTATACATATTAGGGTCATATTCAATATGCCAATTTCCTTCCAACTTTCCTTTAGGGTGTCGATTGCTCATAAAATTTCACTTCGCTTCTTTGTTGATTTCCGCATTTCTTTCTAAATACATTCGTCAAAGCATAGGAAAATTCCTGCAATCCGGATAATCAGCATCCAGGTTAGAACGCTTTGCCCGTTCAAAAAGTAAAAAACGCTACACCATGTGAAATGTAAAACTAGGAATTTTTCATCCACAGTCCATCCGGAATACTATTATTTCAGCCGGTAATAACGGGAACGTTTTCCCAGCCCTTTTCTCTTCAGTTTACCAGAAGCTATCAGCTTTCGCAAAGCCTCTTCTATCGAACTGACACTAAGCGATAGACAAAGTTCCCAGCTATCCTGTTAGGTAAAACGACCGATTTCGTTCTGTACAGTCTGTCTTGTGAAGCAACCAATGCTTCATAAGACAAATCCTTACCCCATGTTTCCCTTTTCATACCCCCACAGCCTTATGCGTACGCAAACAAAAAAATAACCACGCGGCTCGTAAACCGCGTGGTTATCATATTCTTTATGGTGGAGATAAGGAGGATCGAACTCCTGACCTCTTGCATGCCATGCAAGCGCTCTCCCAGCTGAGCTATACCCCCATGTCGTGACTACAAGGGAGATTATAGCATTTACTGATTTCCTTGTCAAGGCAAATTTTGAATCCGCCGGGAACTTCCCGTTCAGTCTTTCCAGTCTTCTGACAGGGTCGGAAGAGAAATAGGCTCATTCATTCCGCGTCCGTCTCTTTTTTCTGCCGTCAGTCCCAGATCGTGCCGTATCCGGTCCCGAAGATCGTTCCAATTGGCCCAGTACTGGCGCTTTTCTCCTTCCAGAGCCTTGGTAATATCGGCCAGGGCCGTCCTGTTTTTGTGACTTTTCCATTCACACCAGGCCTTCTGGGCATAGAGCTGGCTGCGAAAGGCCTGCTGCAGAGATCCGTGTCCCTCTGTATTCAGATACTGCAATGCTTTCCCCAGGCAGGAAGCCGCTTCTTCATATCGTCCGGCCTGTATGAGCAGCAGGGCATAGTCCGTATTTCCCCTGGCCAGATTCGTATCCTTAGCCAGCCAGGCTGCATAGCGTGCCAGCCCTTCTTGTACTTTTCCACCATAGATAGAAAGCCAGCTGGCGTAATAGGCTTGTTCCCGGGCCGGGATATACGTCCGGTCGGCTTGTTCCAGCCAGTGAGCCGCTTCCAGAGGACGCCCCTGATTATATTCCAGCAAGGCCAGATTCCAGCAGAGCCCCGCATCATGAGGCGACAGCAAAACGGCTTTTTTTAATTCATCCCGAGCTTTTCGTTCATTTCCCTGCAGGAGCCAATTATACGCCCGCAGCGCATGAAGATGGGCATTATCCGGTTTCAATCGCAACGCTTCCTCACAGGCGGCAGCCGCCCGTACATAGTCCTGCTGTTGATCCGCCCAGGCAGCTTCCATGACTGGGCGATACAGCACCGGATCTTGTGCTGCCTGATTGGCCGCTCCATAGGTCAGGTCTTTCAATATACCATCCCGCCACACGGTGGCAACCTGCACCATTTTCGGCCAGGCTTCAGGCAGATGCAGTTCTTTATGCATTTCCTGCCGTTGAATTCTTTCTGTCAGAAGGTGTTCCTGCCGTTCCCCTGCATCCGCCGGAAGGGGCGTAGTCATGACTTCTTTCAGCATATGTTCCAATACCTGGTTTCCCATTCCCCAGGTATTCATGGCATACCGGACATAGCCGTCGCGATCGATAAAAATCAATTGCTCCATCCGGCCCAGTTTACTATATGAGGCCTGGTCGGTATAGAGTTTGGGTAAAGAAATATCCCAGTCCCGCAGTTCCTGAAAACGGGACTGATTGGGCGTGGCCGGAAAAACGATGTAGAAATCGGCCCGCCCTTTGTATTTCTTCTGCATTTCCTGCACAAATTGCAATTTCTTATCCAGCTGGATGCTGTGAGGAATGGACTGTGCCATGTACAATAATGCAGCCCGATGATTCTGTCCGATATTCGACACCATCTTTTGTGTTCCCATATCATACAGCGCCACAGACGGCATCCTGTCTCCCGGTCGGTCGCCACTTTCCATCGCTTTTCCAGACTGCCAGTGTACTGTCCCAGATGAACTCATACCGATACGTTGTCTGGCAGCTGGTGTCTCTGTCTGCGTTCCCGCCTCCGTGGCAGCACACAGGCTTCCCACATACAGCGCCAATGTCACCGTCAGTATCGTCATTCTGATTGACCATTTCCCCACGTTTCTCATCTCCCCTGAATCATGCAGATACTATTTTATATGATATTCAGAGTATACCATAATCACTTAAACTATGGCTATATGTTATTCGTATCCCTTATTTTTTTCACAGTGAGACTTGAAAAATCATGGTAAACGATTATAATATAACTATGTTTCACGGGATTATAGCTCAGCTGGTTAGAGCGCTACGCTCACATCGTAGAGGTCGAGGGTTCGAGTCCCCCTAATCCCACCATAAGAATAAATATGCAGCTTCTGTCAAAAGGCAGGAGCTGTTTTTTTGTCGCTCTGCAGCCGGGCAAGATCATGCACAAAAGCTATGTAAATTATAGCCATATTATATTTTATTTTCATGAAAAAGTATTGTACAATACAATCACTCAAAGGGTTATTGTATTTATAAAGGAGCTAATTCATCATGAAAAGCGTAAAAGTCTGTGTTATTGCCTGCATCATTGCCGTTGCCGCTGTCGCTGGTACTGCTTTTGCCAACTATGGCAATGCTACAAATGAAAATTTCAGCAGCCAGGTCGTATATAACTACACTGCCTATGGCAAAATGATTACAGAAGCTGCATTGAATAGATAAGAAACACTTTTGTGAGTAAAGGGACGCCAATTCAGGATTACTGATGGCGTCCCTTTTTCGTGCTCATCTGTACAAGGAAGCATAAAACGTCTACAATAAGGATATCTGCCATATTTCTTCATGACAGGAAGGAGCGTTTATCATGAGTTTAGCCGCAAATACCGCTGATACGGCCCAGACTGCAGCCTCTGCCGTAAAGGCAGATGTGCAGAACCAGGTCACCCAGAGTGTCTCCGCTTTGGATCAGTTAAAAGAATTTTTATTGAACCACGGTCCCGATGTCATCTATGCCATCATCATCTTTATTATTGGCCGCTATATCGCCAAAGGATTCAAAAACGTAGCCATCCGTATGATGACCCATGCCAATTACGATCATACGGTCATTACCTTTGTCAGCCAGATGATTTATTATGCCATCATGGCTCTGGTCATCCTTTCGGCTCTCAATAAAGCGGGAATCCCGACCAATTCGTTTTTAGCTGCATTTGGTGCCTTCGGTCTCGCCGTTGGTCTGGCCTTGCAGAATAATCTGTCCAATTTTGCTTCTGGCCTGCTCATCCTGATTTTCAAGCCGTTCAAAGCCGGTGACTGGGTATCGATTGGCGGCGTCGAAGGCAGTATCAAAGGAATCCAGATGCTAAATACGGCCATTATCACGAAAGACAACAAAACCGTATTCATTCCCAATTCTATCATCACCTCCAATCAGGTCATCAATAGTTCCTATCAGGATGAACGGTATATTTCTTTCTTGTTCGACATCGGCTACGACAATGATCACCATAAAGCGATCGCTATCCTGAAAGACATTTTCCAATCAGACAAGCGGATTCTGAACGCCGATACGATGGAAATCGGCATCAAGGAATTTGCTGACAATTCCGTGCGTATCGCCGCGTATCCTAAAGTAGCCAATGCCGATTATCTGCCCGTATTCTATGATACCATGTCCCGTGTCAAAGACGCCTTTGATGCCGGTGGCATCGATATTCCCTTCCCACAGCGCGTCGTCTATGTGCGGGAAGAAAAGAAAGAAAATTAGTATATAAAAAGAGGTATATTATGTCTGTATTCCGCACAGTATCTGTCTTTATCCTGATTGCCCTTTCCTGTACCCCGGCACTGGCCCGTACGCCGGCAACTCCCGTGAATGCATCCCATGCCACGCGGACCGCAGTCCATGCCAAAGCGGCTGCATCCGAGCTTCCCATGGTTCAGGGCATTCCCCTTGACCAGGTCCGGGAATTGTATGATCAGGAGCCGCCCCATATTCTATCTCATTACACGGAAGAACAACCGGCTTCCCTGCGGCCAGTCCTGCGTTGGGACAAAGTAAAAGGAGCCGTATCCTATGAAGTAGAAATCACGCCGCCTCAGATGCCTTCTCAGACGATACGTCATATTTTCGTTCCCGGATATAATGCCGTTCTCCCGGCCAATACGCAAAAAGGGACGGCAACCTGGCGCGTCCGTGCCCTTGATTTCGACTACAATCCTATCACAGCCTATTCACCGGAAGAACCGATGTACGTAGACCCGCAGCAGCAGCCTGCGCTCTACCCTCATCCGCTCAGCAAATTTAACACGGGGAATGGTGCAACACTGCTTTATCCAGTATACAACTGGGTTCCCGTGACCGGGGCCGCATCCTATAAAGTAGAAATTCTCACATCCCCCGACGTAATGCCGGATCAGGATGCACCGGACAATCTGGTTATGGGCCGCGGCACATCTCATTGGTTCGACTGGTATGACGACAGCCCCCGTATGTCCACCCAGACTTTGTACTGGCGCGTCCGTGCTTACACCAAAGACAACCAGCCTCTGGGTGTATTCTGCCCGCCCCAGCCAATGATGATTAATCCGGATAAACCGTATATTATAGGCACGCTGGGTGACAGCATTACCCACGGCGGCGGAGACCTGTCCTATTCACCATCAGACTGGGAATTCAGTTATCAGCATTACCTCGATTTTGATACCATTAACCTGGGAGAAAGCGGCGATACCAGTGAGATGACACGGGAACGCTTTGAAAAGGATGTCCTTCCCTTTCATCTGAAATACCTGATTATTATGACCGGCAGCAACAGTCTTCGCGGCTGGACCAGTGCCGACGATGTCATCAGCGACCTGGCTGCCATCAAAGAAAAATGCCTCGACCATGACATCCAGCCCATTTTCCTCACCCTGCCGCCCATCAATCCGGCCAATATCAAAAAAGCCTTTGACGAACCGACAGCGGAAGACTGGCGGGAACGTTTTCAGAAGGTCAATGCATGGATACGCCAGCAGACCCATATTGATCTGTCTGCCAAAATCCCGGAAGACCAGGAATTACCGACTGCACTGGGTATCGATGGCATCCATCTGAACAGTACGGGCAAACAGCTCATGGCCGAAGCCATCAATGAACAATGGGCTTCGGTGACAGGAGAAACTCAAGAAACTCGATAAAAACAACGAACCGGCTTTTTTCTATACATATCATGTACGGAAAAAAGCCGGTTTGTCATGCAATATCCACGGAATAATCAGAGTTATGCCTCATCCATGATGACGGCCACCGAACCATCTTCGCTTATGGCACGGCAGGCATTTTCATAGACTTCGACAAATGCATAATTACCGTGCAGGGCCAGTCCCCTGGCCTTTTCCATATATTCCGGCAGCGATTCGCCCCGCTTGTAATGTTCGATGATGTCCCCCGTTAAATCCAGCGTATGGACTTCATAGGGATCACCCAGGTAACACCGGGATACGATGCCAATCAGCGTGCCCCGGATGGCGATTTCCGGAAATTCCTCTTCTATGATTTTCATAAATTTATCGAGCAATTCCGGGCTGAGATGAGCACCTCCGGCATCGAGCCGGCGCAGTGCTTCACAGTATTCCCGTGAGCGTGGCCTGCGCAGCAGGAGAGCCAGTTTTCCCGTATCCATCTGCATTTTTCCCCGCTGGCGGCGCGGTGCCACCGAAAGCCGCGTATGGTTTTCGGTTTTCGTATCGGCCTGCGTCCGGGGACGCAAAATAAAACGTGCCATTCCTATCATCTCCTTACGTTAGTGGCGTGTCAGGACGCGCCGTACATGGAGACGGTCCGCCTGTGGCAGTGTTTCTTCTCCGATTGGACGGCCAGAAGCCGGAACGGCCCGTTCTCTGCCCCAATCGCGGATAGCTTCGATTTTCTCCGGACTGGTTTTCGACAGGGGAACGACATTTTCAAAGGTCGAAATCACATCGTCATCGCTCAGTTTCCCGTTTTCATCAGCCAGGCGGTGATAGGCCAGTTCCCGGACAGTAGATTCCAGATCGGCACCGGTAAACCCATCGCTCAGTTCTATCAGTTTATCGGCAAACGCCGGAACGGCAGCCAGCCGGGCATGGAGATATCTGGCAAAATAGAGCGCCAGGATTTCCCTGCGCTCTTCCGCCGTCGGCAAATCGACAAAAAAGAGTTCATCAAACCGGCCGCGGCGCAGCAATTCACTGGGAAGCATGGAGACATCATTGGCCGTAGCTACGACAAAGACCTGTTTTTTACATTCCTGCAGCCAGAACAAAAACTGCCCCACCATGCGGGTCGATACGCCTCCATCATTGGACGAGCCGGCGCCGGAAAGGCCTTTTTCGATTTCGTCGATCCAAAGGATACACGGCGACACATTTTCCGCCGTCGTGAGCGCATCTTTCAGCTGCTGTTCCGACTGACCCACATAGCTGCCCTGGACCGTAGCGAAATCGAGGCGGTACAAGGGTAACTGCCAATTTGCTGAAATAGACTTGGCCGACATAGATTTGCCGCAGCCGGGTACCCCGACGAGGAGAATGCCCCGTGGCGGCTGCAGATGAAGCTGGCGCATCTGTTCCCGTTTTTCCGGCCGCAGCAGTTCTTTCTTTTCATCGAGCCAGTTGCGCAGGCCCTGAAGGCCTCCGACGTTTTTCATATCAGGATCGACATCGATTTTTTCCAGGCCGGAAATATTGGAAAAAAGGCGGTTTTTAGCCGAACGCACTTCGGCCATGTCTTCATTGCGTATCTGTCCATTGGCGACGAGAGCGGCCATGACATTTTCCGCTTCAATCTGGGTAACACCAGCCAGTGTTGCCGCGGCATCGCGCATTTCTTCTTCGCCCCATTCGATGGGCATTTCCTGACGGTAGTCGTCGATGAACCGCCTGATGATGTCGTACATTTCTTCTTCCCCGGGAAGGTCCAGACTGACGATGAGGCCATGGCGCTGCAGCGTGTTCCAGACGGGTTTATTGGTCAGGACGATCAGGCAGGTACCGTGTTCGACTGCCAGATTGACTACATCGAGGAGGCGTTGGGCATCGGACGTATCACTGCTGATATCCGAAACTTCTGTCAGTACCAGCGTCTGATTGTCCCGGTGCTGGGTCCGCATCATATCGGCCGCGAAATCAAGCGCTGACACAAAAGACACCGCACCTTCATCGACCGCATCACCGGTGCGGATATCGTAAATGCCACGGGAAAAGGTATGGACGAAGAAACTGCCCTCTTCTATCATCGTATCCTTTACCATCTCTTCGGCAATATCCCGCAACAGCCCCAGTATACGGCTGCGTTCGATCGTATTCACGACAATCAGGGGAATACGGGCAATGAGGTACCGTTTCAATTGCTTTTTACATTCACTTTTATTGCTCATTTCGTTTATCTGCTCCCTTTATTCCGGCGCCGCAAAAGTACGTCCAGTTCACCACTCGGGTCCTGCCGGGCCGACTCTTCAAGGGCGTCGTCCATATCCTGGCGTGTTTTCTGCAATTCGTCCTGCAACATCTGCTTTTCTTTTTCGGGCAGACACCGCATCTGACTGGCCTGAAACAGCAAATCGAGATCCCGGTCCAGCTGCTTTAAAGCCTGTTCTATAGGAATTCCATCGTCCTGGGCCTTACGGAAACGTTCTCCTATATAGTCAAACCGGGCGTTAAAGGCTGCCATGAGGCGGCTGGCAAACCGGCCGGCAACAATATCACACCAATGGAGCCGTCCCTGCTGCATGGCCGGTATGGTTTCCTCATCATTCCGGCCGGCTGCAAATTCCTTCAGAACAGGGATCCATTCTGCATAAATACCTGGTACCCTGCTCATTCCCGATACCTCCGTACGACACCGCGGGGAGGGAGAAGATCCCAGTCCGGAAGTCCAGTGATACACTGGGAATGTACCGTTTTATCCCCTGCCGGCCTGCTCTGCGCCGGTTCAGCTAATTCCGATGCCGGCTGTGGTGTCTCTTCCTGCGGGCGCCTGATCTGTATATGCCTGCGCCCAGACGGACGCTTTACATCTTGTCCTGTTTCCATGGATAGTACCTCCTATATGCGGATCCGCCGCGCACTTCCCTGATTGCGGCGGACATAGTCCGATGCCGAAAGGCCATCGAGAAATGCATGCAAATCCTGCTGCCGTTCCATACCTTTCGTATAGTAATCGTAGAAATCAGCTGTTTCCGCCATGCAGCGGCAGATACAGTTTTCTTCTTCCCAGGCGTATTGTTTGAATTGTTTCTCCAGTTTCCGCCGTATGCCAAAGGTTGCATAGTATACTTTAAAGGACAGCCCTGCCAGAATCAATACACAGGCGGTAATGAAAATATACTGATGGCTGGCATAGGCCGCCGTGATTGCGTTCATCAAAAAAGCCGTAATCCCTGCCAGGATTACCGTCACAATCAGGCCCCCTATCGGACCGGCAAAGGCCATGCAAAGCAGGGCCACACCTGCCAGCAGCATAAAGGGATGATTATCCAGAACCCAGCCGCCGCCATAGTACAGAAGCGCCCCGCCGCCGATGATGCAGAACAGCATGGCGACCACAGTCCATCCCGGCCGGTGCTTGCTAAGTTCTTCCTTCTGCCAGGCATCAATAATGGTATGCAGGGCCGAGAGATGATCCCGTTCATTTCTCCCATCTATGGAATAGAATGTCAGTTTATCCACATGGCCCTCATAGGACAGATTAGAAAAAAATTCAAAGGAATCGGGGAGTTTCTGGACCGTTTCCCCCTGCGCATCGTCAGCGGCGCTGCGAATCCAGTCTTTCGATGACGCTATCGCATACTGCCGCAGGGATATGACTGCCTTTTCTCCGTCATCGAGGCACCAGTCCGTAAGCCAGGAAATATACGGCTTATATACAGACGGCTGTTCTTCTTCAGAACGGTCGGCTTCAATGAATCGTTCCAATAAAACACTCTTGGCCTGTTCCTTTGCTACGGACGCTTCATCATCGTCCATGAGTTTCTGCAGGTCATCCAGCGCCTTCCCAGGCAGATGCGCACCTTGCAGCAATTCTTCTACACTGGCCTTGGGAGCCTTTTTCAACAGTTTAAACTGTTCGTCTTCATTCAGAGTAACGGAACTGCGCTCCTTATCAAACCAGTCATGCCAGGTCTGGATCTGCTGCTGTATCAGCCGGGCATCCTGGCATTGCTCACTTTTCCAGTCATTCAACCTGCCTTCTACATGGCGAGATCCGGACATGTTCATCAGCCCGTCGGTATACGCTTCCATACAGTACTGGAAATGCTCTGCCAGCGATGAACCATCCTGCTGTCCCAGATACCGTGCCAGCCAGACATCTGCCGCATGGTCCCGTTCTTCCCGCAGGGAAAGGAGGAAAAAGAACAACGATGTCTTCTGGTCATCGGCCTGCAGTGCCCGTTGCAGAGCCTGCTGTGCTTTCACCCGGTCATCGGCAAGCCAGCAGATAAGTGCTGCCAATCCATATGCCATCCAGTAATCATCTGCCGAAACGAGCAGTTCTTCTGCTTTCTTTTGCAGCGTTTCTTTCGTTAGCAGCCCTGTATCCATATTTTTCAGTATGCCCTGGGTCATTACCCGGACATCACGGCTGGACAATAATGCCGTCCGCGATGCGTACTCTGATTGTCCATATGCTGTCACACCTACGCGCCCCCTGAACTATGATATAACTATGTTATATTATACAAGATGTTCTTCTGCAAAAAAAGTGCCTTTCTCCCATTCGGTCTGCAATTTCCCCTGCCATTTCTATTCTTCATACTACAAAGGTGTCAAAATATGCTATAATGCTTATTATTCATTTTTAATTATTCCCATCGAGGTGAAACCATGGACTCTCACTCCACTTCTGCAACCATTCATCCTGTAGATGAAATGCTGCCATACGGCAAGCTCTTTGCGTTCGGTCTCCAACACGTCCTGGCCATGTATTCCGGAGCAGTTGCCGTACCGATTATCCTGGCCCAGGCCATGCACCTGCCGCCGGAACAACTGATTCATCTGATCAACGCCGACCTTTTTACCTGCGGCATCGCTACCATTATCCAGACGCTGGGCTTCTGGAAAGTAGGTGCACGTATTCCCATGATTCAGGGTGTTACCTTCGCTGCCGTCACACCGATGTGTCTCATCGGTGTCCAGCACGGTCTGCCCGTCATGTATGGTGCCATCATCGCCGCCGGTCTGGTGACTTTTCTCATCGCTCCGTTTTTCAGCCGCTTCATCCGCTTTTTCCCGCCCGTCGTGACCGGTACAATCATCATGATCATCGGGATCACCCTCCTGCCTGTCTCCGTCATCTGGATTGGTGGCGGCGGCAATACCAGTGACCCTGCCTTTGCCGGTCCTATGAACCTGTTTCTTGCCTTTATCACCCTGGCTATTGTCATCGTACTCTACCGCTATGGCAAGGGATTTGTCAGTAATATTGCCGTTCTTCTCGGTCTGATTGGCGGTACGATCATCGCTACTGTTCTGGGTCAGACGAATTTTGCCGAAGTCGGCCGCGCCAGCTGGGTCGGTATCGTCACTCCTTTTTCTTTCGGTTTCCCTGCCTTTGATATTGGCTCGATTTTATCGATGATTGTCGTCATGTTCGTCACCATGGTCGAAACGACCGGGGACTGCATTGCTATCGGGGAAATCGTCGATAAACCTATTGGCCGCAAAGATTTGGCCCGTTGTCTCCGCGCCGATGGCCTGTCTACGGTAATCGGAGGTATCTTCAACAGCTTCCCCTATACAGCGTTTGCCCAGAACGTCGGCCTTATCGCCCTGACCCGTGTCAAAAGCCGTTTTGTCGTCACCGCTTCCGGCATCATCCTCATCGGTCTTGGCCTGCTTCCCAAAATGGCCGCCATCGTCGCCTGTATCCCCAACTCCGTACTGGGCGGTGCCGGTATTGCCATGTTCGGCATGATCATCGCCAGCGGTGTCCGTTCCTTATCGAAAGTAAAATTTGAAGGCACTTCCAACCTGATGCTTGTCGCCATCAGCATCGGTGTCAGCATGATTACCCTTACCGTTCCCAATTTCTTCCACGCCTTCCCTTCCTGGTCCCAGATTGTTCTGCACAGTGGCATCACACTGGGCAGCATCACCGCCGTCGTCCTCAATATCATCTTTAACGGTATAGGTAAACAAGAGGAATCGTAATCTGCTTTTCGTTTCTCACAAAAGGAGCATTCTCTGACAGCTCGTTCTTCAGAGAATGCTCCTTTATGTCTATCCGTATACTGCGTGTCCCCTCTTACAGCGATTTAATAAATTCCCGGATTCGTTTTAGTCCTTCCCGGATATTGGCTTCACTCGTTGCGTAAGACAGGCGGATGAATCCTTCGCCATTGCTGCCAAATCCCGTTCCCGGAACGGTGACAACGTGTTTTTCATCAAGCAGCCGGTTGCTGAATTCTTCTGATGAAAGGCCGGTACCGGTAATATTGGGGAACATATAGAAAGCGCCTTTTGGTTCCCGGCAGGTAATCTTGCCGTGCATCATCGTATTCAGCCCTTCGAGCATCAACTGCCGCCGTGCCCGGTACTGTTCCAGCATATCCGCTACAGGCTGCTGACTTCCCGTGAGCGCTGCCAGAGCGGCCCGCTGCACCGGTTCGAAGACGCTGGATACGGCATTTTCCTGCATCTTTATCATGCCTTTGATGATTTCTTCATTAGCTACGGCAAACCCGATGCGCCACCCCGTCATGGCATAGGCTTTGGAGAAGCCATCGACGATGATGGTCCGTTCTTTCATGCCCGGGATTTCTGCTATGGATACGAATTCTTCGTCCGTATAGATAAGGCGGCGGTACATTTCATCGGTAATGACATACAGGTCATACTGTATCGCCAGCTGTGCAATAGCTTCCAAGTTTTCCCTTGTCGCCAGTCCACCTGTCGGGTTGGAAGGGAAATTCATGAGGATAGCCTTTGTCTTCGGTGTAATCGCCTTTTTGATATCATCGGGATCAAACATGAAATCATTTTTTTCATATACATCGACCAACACAGGCTTGGCATACATTTCCGATACAAATCCGTTATAATTTGCCCAGTAGGGATTGGATATGATGACTTCATCTCCCGGATCCAGAAGCGTCAGAACCGACAAAAGCAATGCTTCACAGCCGCCAACCGTAACAATGACATTATCCCGGCTGTACGCCATCCCCCGTGGCCCGTACGATGCCGCAATGGCATCGCGCAGTTCAGGAATCCCCGCATTGGGTGTATAAAAGGTCCGGCCGTCCTGTAAAGCCCGGACTCCCGCCTCAATGATGTGTTCCGGTGTGATAAAATCTGGTTCTCCAAAAGCAAAACTGATGACATTGTCGAGTCCGTAGGACTTACCAACCATGCGGCGGATTGCAGAGCCTTCCACACTGGAAATACGTTTGGCTAATGGTTTCATACAAATTCCCCCTGACACATAAATATATATTTAAAATTTTAATGATAAACATTAAATTACCTCTGTATTTTCCCGATTTTGGGTCAAATATAACGAGCACCGCGAAAACAGCTGTGCTCGTTAAAAATGTTAAGTTATGAATGTTATTTATGTTCTGCTTCTTTTTCTGCAGCCAGAGTGACTTCGTCGCGCCAGATGCCCAGGCGTGCCACGCAGTCAGCAGCCGATGCATCCCATTTTCCATCTTGGAGGCGCTGTTTGTAATCATCCACCAGAATCTTGACTTTGCCACTCAGGAGGAATACGACAATGAGGTTGCAGATGACACACGTACCATAGAAGAAGTCAAAGGTAGACCACAGGGTCTTTGCTGCGCCGATAGCTCCGACGACGGCCCAGGCACAACCGATGGCATAGTAAATCTTAATCCAGATGCCTTCCAGCCCCAGTGAATTGAGGCAGATGCCGCCGTAATAAATATTGACAACACAGGTCG
The DNA here is from genome assembly GCA_900095875.1 of Caecibacter massiliensis. Lineage (GTDB taxonomy): Bacteria > Bacillota > Negativicutes > Veillonellales > Megasphaeraceae > Megasphaera > Megasphaera hexanoica. Next base: position 890,504 of record LT608311.1, read on the forward strand.
TAAAGGCAAAGAAGGTAATAATAACCGAAATAAATACAGCCCCGACGGCTACACTGCCAAAGGCAGAGGAAAAACCGGCTGTCGTAAGGGCAGCACCGGAAATACCCGTATTCCACAGGCCCGATGTCATGACGACCATAGCCGTCATGGTGCAGACGACGATGGTGTCAAAGAACACTTCAAAAATTCCCCACAGGCCCTGTTTGACCGGATGGTTGACCGATGCTGACGAGTGAGCCAGAGGCGCCGTACCTGTACCGGCTTCGTTGGAATAAATACCACGGGCCAGACCCCAGCGGACGGCCAACATGACCGTACTGCCAGCAAAGCCGCCCGAAGCAGCCGTACCGGTGAAAGCATCTTCAAAAATCATGGCAAAGGCCGCTGGAATCATGCTGGCATTGGTAATCATGACGAAGATAGCGCCGATGATGTAGATGACAGCCATGAAGGGAACGACGAGATTGGCAAAGTTAGCTATACTCTTGAGACCACCCAGGAGTACTGCTGCCATGAGAATTGCAACAGTAATGCCGACGACATAGGGATTAATGGCAAAAGCCGTATTGACAGCATTAGAGATTTCTGCCGCCTGGATAGACGGGGCAAACATCATGCCCGCAGCCATGACAACTGCCCAGAGGACGGACAGCCAACGCCAATTTTTCCCGAGGGCATTCTTGACATACCAGGGAAAACCACCATGCCAGACCCCGCTTACAGGGTCTTTTTCACGATAAGCCAGTCCCAACGTAACTTCCGAGAACTTGACGATGAGGCCCAGCATGGCGATGAACCACATCCAGAAGACGGCACCAGGACCGCCCGTTGCGATAGCGACGGAAACGCCGGCGATATTGCCGACACCCAGTGTCGATGCCAGAGCCGTACAGGCCGCCTTAAACGGCTTGATATTGCCGTCACCAGAACCTTTGTCAAAGATTTTGCCAAAGGTATTCTTCATGACATGCCCAAAATACGTAAACTGAAAGAATCCCAGCCGGACCGACATAAAAACAGCCACAAAAGACGTGCCGATGAGCAGCGGCCAGCCCCAGACAAAGTCGGCATAAGCCATCATACCTTTTGCAATCAAACCAAAAAATTCCATACGCATTACACCCCCACAAAATATATAACTTCCCTCTGAAATAATATAAGGATAATATCAATGAGAGCATTATGATGGGGAAGTCAGAAACCATCCTGCTCTTTACATCCCTATCCATCATACCGAATCTATATTTGTTTTCCGAATGAACATCTGTCTACATTGTACAGACTGTACAGCCTGTTGTAAAATTCAAAATTCCGAAAAAAATATTATGAAAACTAGATATTCAGCTGTATCTTAAAAATATTAGGCATAAAATACCAAACTATCTCTATCTTTTTTAATAAAAATAGGATATATTAAGGAAAGTCCTATTTTGAATCACGTATTATTTTTCGAATTGTATCTTTTATATATAATTTTTCATTTTTTCTATCCATTGTTCCATAAAATTTATAGAATAGTTTAAACATTTTTAGTTCAGATGATTTGTCAGTATACTTGCAGACGATTATAATAGTGGCGTACATTTTCCGTATCATAGGGGGACTGTCATCATGACGAATCTGGAAATTGAAACGTTTCTGACTATTTGCTGGCACAAAAGTATTTCTAAGGCGGCTGAAACACTGTATATCAGTCAGTCTTCTCTGAGTACGCGCCTGAAAAAGCTGGAACAAGAAATCGGATGTCAACTCGTCGCCCGACGCAACGGGGCCCGTTCATTGGAACTGACTCCGGAAGGAGCGAAATTTTACGAATATGCCTGTCAGTACCGGGAACTGACCCGGCAGATGCTGGCCGTATCTCATAGCAAAGGGCCAGAACAGTTGCGTATTTCCGTCGTCAACAGTATCGGGGCGTTCCTGTTCCCTCCCGTTTACGGGCAATTTCTCCGTCAGTACCCCCAGTACCGGCTGGAAATACAGGAGGCCGATAATGTACCGGCCCTTGCCAACAAAAAAATGAACAGCGGCCTGGTAGACCTCATGTTTCACAGCGACATCCAGCCATCAGAAACGCTGCATATCTTTCCCGTCTTTAGTGAACCCATGGTGCTGATCTGCTCGACCGATTCGCCGTACCCCGAACTGGTAAACAGGGAAGAGCTCCTCATAGACAGGGAAATTTTCACAAAATGGAGCGACACCCAGTACGAATGGCACCAGAATATGTTCGGCCAGGATACCCGGCCGCTCGTCCATTTAGAAATCATGAGCAACTTCCGGATTTTCACATCCCAGCCCAATTGCTGGGCCATAGTCCCCCTGAGCGTTGCCGAAGGAATTGCCGACAACGCTTCCATCAAAATATGCCGGACTGAATTCAAAATACCCAAGCGTGTCACCTACTGTGTCGCTACCCAGGCAGCCCGGACCATGCCGAGTACCCAGGCCTTTCTGGCCTGTCTCCATGAAGAATTGGAAAAAAAGCCGCCCTATCAGCTGGATATCTTGTATTGATTTGTAACCGGTCTATGCTTCGGTGAATACCTTATTGATATTCAAAATAAAAACACGCAGCAAAAACAGGCTCTATACCCGTCTGTTTTGCTGCGTGTTTTTTTCATTTTCTCATGAAATGTGTGTACTTACCTTAATATTCCCTCATGAAATGTGCGATATAATCCAAATATTCGCTCATAAAATGTGTGAAATCGTCTGATATTCGCTCATGTTTTGTTGCAGCCATTGCAGAATATCGGTATAATATACAGTAGGAATACAGGAAGGAGGCCGGTTTATGTTATATTTAGAACGTAAAATTGACACCTTTTTAATACATTGGAAGGAAACCAAAAACAAAAGCCCTCTTATTGTCAAGGGAGCCCGACAAGTAGGAAAAACAGAATCCATCCTTCGATTTGCCCGCCAACAATACGCCAGCGTTATTTATATCAATTTCGTAGAAGAACCAAAATATAAAACCATAACGGAAAATGGCTATAGCGCAAAAGAAATCATCAAAATGATTTCCCTTTTGGACCCATCCAAACGATTTATTCCCGGCAATACGGTCATCATTTTTGATGAATTACAGGAATTTCCAGACATTGCAACTTCCTTAAAATTTTTTAAGATAGATAACAGATTCGACGTAATCTGCAGTGGCTCCATGCTGGGAATACAATACAAAAAAATTGAAAGTAACAGCGTTGGATACAAAACAGATTATGAAATGCACTCTCTGGATTTTGAAGAGTTTCTCTGGGCCCGCGGTTATGATCATTCTATCCGCACCACACTGCTCAATCACATGGTCACGCAAACCCCATTCAGTCCAGGAATCTTATCTACCTTCTTTTCTCTTTTTATGGATTTCTGCATTCTGGGCGGTATGCCAGCCGTCGTACGGGATTACATTGCAAATCAGACATTTGAAGGCTCTTTGAATACACAAAGGCAATTATTAGCCGATTATAGGGAAGATGTCCGCAAATATGCCAGTGGTGTTGATCAGACCAGAATTTTAAATGTTTTCGAACATATACCCGTCCAATTGGCCAAGGACAATAAAAAATTTCAAATCTCCAAAGTAGCTCCCAACGCCCGTTTTAAGGACTATAGAGGATGCATAGAATGGCTGCATGACGCGGGTATTATAAATATATGCTACTGTTTGTCTTTTCCAGAACTCCCACTAAAAGGTAATTATGAAAGTACAAAATACAAAATTTATATGAAGGATACCGGCCTGCTCGTGGCCATGCTGGATGAAGAAGCACAGGATGATTTAAGGGTAAATAAAAATCTGGGAGTGTATAAAGGCGCTCTATATGAAAATATCGTAGCCGAAGCTTTGGTAAAATCCGGCTACGATCTGTATTATTACAAAAAAGAGAACGCCACATTGGAAGAAGATTTCTTCGTCCGCACAAAAAACAGTCTTGTACCCGTAGAAGTAAAATCAACCAATAACAAATCAAAATCACTGCATACCCTGCTCAACAGCAGAACATATCCCGATATCCGGTTTGGCATAAAATTGATTCGCGGAAACATCGGTCATGCAGAACAAATTTTAACCTTTCCCTATTTCTGCACCTTCCTGCTCAAAGAATACTTACAAGCATCAGCTGGCAGTCCATCCACCATCGATGCATAAATCGGCACCAGTAATATAGCTGGCTTTTGATAAAGCCAGGAACAACACGGCGTCGGCAACTTTGTTTCACCGTATCAGCCACCAGATTCTTTATTTGCACCACCTTTCTGACATCACAAGCTAAGACATTGACCGTCATGCCAGCAGCCTTCAACTCATCGGCCAGCACCTGGTATTCATCGGGATGACGACTGACAATCACACAACGCGCTCCCGCTTTCCAAAACCTGCGTACAATCGATTCGCCAATCCTTTTGCTGCCACCAGTAACCACGACAATCTTTCCAGCAAACTCACCCATCCTGTCATTCTCCCTCATGTATAATAGTAAAAATATTTTACATATACATGAGGGAGGATGCGGAAAAATCTTTTAGGGAATTGTGAAAAATATTTTTGCTCTACAAACTATACTGTTCTTTGATCATATCCCATAGCCCCAACTTTTTCAGTTTTTCTATAGGAGCTCTGAATGTAGCCGTCACGGTTCCCGGAGCCCGGCCAATTTCTAATCCGCCACTAATAGTAATGCGATTCATGACCTGAGGCACTGTCATATCAAGTAAATCTGCCGCACGTTGCATGGCACATTCAATAGCAATATTCAAATTAGCTCCTGTCCCTATAAAAGAAATAGGAGCAGCTTCTTCAAGTTTCACCCCCCATTTATCAGCCTCTTGTTGTGCCAGTATCCTTTCTGTATCGGTAAGCGGCTTAGCAAGATACGGCAAATCTTCCAACAGAGGCAGCAAGATTGGACCATCAAGAGTCAATCCTTTGATGACCGAAACCTGCAAAATCACAATACCCGATACATCACAGGTATGACCGGCAATTTCTCCGTCTCCCTGCAATGCGTGCATATCACCTACGTAAACACCGCCACCGGGAACACGAACTGGTGCAATGAGTACAGATCCTGCCCTGACTCTGTTAATATCCATATGCCCATCGGTGACAGTTTTCAATTCTTCTTCACTTTGCGCATATTCATGAGGAGCGCTTACAAGAAATTGTCCAAAATCACGGGCATTATGAGAATCCGGAGTATTGACAGGCGGCGTCGTTCCTAATTGCCCTAAAAAAGGTCTCAATCGTGTAGCTATACCTGGCAAATCATGTGGGGCCAGTGTTACCACAGGATTCTGAATAGAATTATCTGGCGTCTGCATAAATGTACGACCAGAATGAGCTGCCGCTTCAGCTCCTTTTTGATCAAGTGTGACCCCGATTGTGTGATTATCATCGAATGCAATCGTATATCCACTGGTGAAAGCGAAAGGCGCTACAGGAGCATCACAGTTTTTGCAACGAATAGCATCCTGTCCAATTCCCTTAATGACCGTCTCCTCATATAAAGTGCCACACTGAGGACATTTCCCAGCAACAAATGGATCCCCCAGACACCTGTCAGGAAAGACTTTATCATTACCTGACGCCGTACCATGCGATGTAATTTGAACCGAAACAATCTTAATCGCAATTGCATCTCCAACCTCAGCATTTTCTACTTTCACAGGTGTTGTCACTTCGTGACCCCCACGGATAGCAGGGGTTAACATTGGTCCCCAACAGCCCGGTGCCGTGTTAGCAACAATATATCCTCCATCCGCTACCGGGCCTGTCATAGGAACATCTGGTCCTAAAATACCGTTTGTAAATGTGTTGACAAAAATTGTACGTTTAGCCATATTGCCACCTCCTCACAGAATATCTGTTTTTATATTGCCTATATATAATTTATTCTCCTAATCAACGCAATTTCCTTTTTAACATTTTTCCAATTCTCATATATTGCATAAAGAATATTGGCGACACGATAAATTTCTTTGTACGTGTATCATAAAAAAAGCCCCTACCAGCTATGTAATTCTTCATATTACACAGCTGGCAGGGACCTTGTATCAAGGCCGGACTATAATTGACCTAAAGGAAGTGCGGACGAAATCTTGGACCTGATTTAGGATAAATCAGGAGGTTCAAGCGTAATGTATTCATACGATGATCGCATGAGGGCTGTCAAACTATATATTCAGTATGATTATAGTCTTTCGTCTGTCCAGCATGAATTAGGATATCCCAAAAATCGAAAGACTCTGAAGGCATGGTATAAAGAATTTGAGGAAACGAAAGGATTGCATAAAAAATCTTCAAGAAGGCTTAAATATTCTCATGAACAGAAGCAACTGGCAATCAACTACTATTATGAACATGGGCGGTGTCTTGCTAGAACGGTTCGCAAACTTGGCTTCCCAAGCCGCACCGTATTAGGCGAATGGCTGCAAGAAATACATCCAGAAGATTTTCCCTATTGTACGCAAAGCACATCTTTAGTAAAATTAACAAAAGCCCAAAAAGAGCAAGCTGTATTGGATTTATGCTCACGTACTGGATCTGCCAAGGATGTTGCTGACCAATATGATGTCAGTCGAATTTCACTTTATGCCTGGAAGCACAAGCTTTTTCCCGATTGGAGACCTACCCAGATGACGAAAGATAAGGCGGAATATCACTCTACATCTAAAAATATAGAAATTCTAAAATGCGAAGTAAAAACATTAACGGATGAGGCAAACCAGCTAAGACAGCAGGTCCATCGGTTGAAATTAGAAAAAGAAGCACTTGAGATAGCAGCAAAATTAATAAAAAAAGACCAGGGCATCAGTCTTGATACTCTATCGAACAGAGAAAAGGCTATAGTGATTGGTGTCCTTAGAAATAGATATAGCCTTAAGGAGTTATTGATAATATGCCACCTTTCAAAAAGCAGTTACTGTTATCAGAAGAAGGTACTCTCTGAACCGGATAAATACAAAGAAGCTCGGGAACAACTTCGGTCAATCTTTACGGAAACTTACGAAAGCTACGGTTATCGCCGTATGCATCTATGTTTGAAGAAACCAGATGGCAGTAATTATTCAGAAAAGGTCATTCGTCGCTTAATGCGGGAAGAAGGACTTATTGTTAAATGCATAAAGCACAAGAAATATAGTTCTTATCAGGGTGAAATCAGCCCAGCAGTAGAAAATTTACTGCAACGAGACTTCCATTCAGAAAAGCCAAATGAGAAGTGGCTGACCGATATCACAGAATTCCGTATTCCTGATGGGAAAGTCTATCTTTCTCCTGTCATTGATTGTTTTGACGGTCTTCCTGTAGCATGGACCATAGGAACTTCTCCCAACGCAGAGCTTGTTAACACCATGTTGGACACCGCCATTACTACCTTAAAGAATGGTGAACGGCCAATAGTGCATTCCGATTGGGGGGCACATTATCGTTGGCCAGGGTGGATTGAACGAATAGAAAATTCAGGTCTGATCCGTTCTATGTCCAAGAAGGGGTGTTCTCCAGACAACTCAGCTTGTGAGGGCTTTTTCGGACGTCTCAAGAATGAATTATTTTACAATCGTTCTTGGTCAACGGTAACTATACAAGAGTTCATGGATATACTGGATCAATATATCCACTGGTATGCTGAAAAAAGGATTAAAGTTTCACTTGGCGGTATGAGTCCAATACAATATAGGAAGATGCAGGGCATTGCGGTGTAGGTCCAAAAAAATATCCGCACCCCCGTCCTGACATTAAAAATACCAGCCTTACACGACCGTCCTGAAGATATCAAAGGCTTAATCTGTTTCTTTTTACAGAAATATAATGTCCAATACAGCCGGAATATACTGATGTTTTCGCCCTTAGTATTATCTATATTAAAAAAATATCCCTGGCCTGGAAACATCAGAGAATTAGAGACCTTTATTGAGAAAATTGTAATCACAGCCGATTCTGACACCATCGACGAAACATTTATCAAAAATACACTAGAAGAATATACAGGAAATCACTTTAGCCTGGATAACTCAAAGCCTGATACGACTGTAATTCCTAAAGGCAATTTTTCCGAAGATCAAAGTCATATCGTTGTGAAGATTAATACATTAGAGAAAATGGAGGAAGAAATAATCAGACTGCTTCTGCAAAAAGAAAACGGAAACAAACAGAGTTTAGCTACCAAATTAGGGATTAGTCGTGCCACAATCTGGAATAAATTAAAAGAAAAAAAGTAATAAAAAGAACCCTGTCAGCAGTTCCCCTATTTGCTGGCAGGGTTCTTTCTATTCATCTTTCAGGCCTGTAATGTAATCCAGGGACACGTTATAAAAACGTGCTAATATAATCAACTTCTCCACAGAAATTTTTCGTTTTCCTAATTCATACATACCGTATGCTTCCTGTGTGCAATTTAAAAGTTTAGCAACTTCTCGTTGAGATAATTTTCGTTCCCGCCGCAATATTCGCAGTCGAGCATAGTATTCCATATATCTTTCCCCACCCTCCTATAATTATCTTAATTTAGTATAATACACTTTGCATAGTTTTGCAAAAACATTATCTATACGTTTTTCTTATTGCTTTAGGAGGTTTAATTTTTCTCACTTATATTAATAAAGATATCCTATTTTTTATTATAAATATTTAAGTGTTGTGTCGCATTTTTTCTTCTCAACATATAGACAAAATACATATTTTCGCCATATAATCTATGTGTTATAATCATTTTCTGTAAAGTGCAGTATTATATTATGTTTATTTATGCTAATTAATATTAATATTTATATATTTTTAAAACAAATACTAGATACAAATCTATTTCATCCGATGTTTATTTCGGTGATTTATCAATCAAAATATAATTATATTATCATCGCAATTCATTGATATCCGGAAAGACATTCAAAGTTTTTATACACGAATGAGTTCCGATAAATATTTCTAAAATAAATGATAAAAAAATCATCCATTTGTTTTCTCTTTACTTTGATATATACCGTGATATAATGAAGTTGCCTATAGCAAAACAAATATTTTATTTAAAAATCTTTGCTAAAAGTCTGAAAATATTTCGAGAGGGGCTGTCTTTTCCAATGATTAATGTAAAAGCGTTAGCAGATGCTCACTATGATGAATTAGTTAAATTACGTCGTTATTTTCATGAACATCCGGAATTGTCCAACATAGAAGATGCGACATGCGATACAATCCAAAAAAAGTTGGAAGAATATGGAATCCGCACCGAAGTCGTGGAACACGGTGGCGTTTTCGGTTTTATTGACAATGGCCCTGGTAAAACTGTTCTGATGCGTGCCGATATTGATGGTCTTCCTATTCAGGAAACAGAAACCAATCTGAATCAGAAACGTGTATGTGTTTCCAAAAATCCTGGTGTAATGCACGCCTGCGGTCATGACGGCCATATTTCCATGCTGCTCACAGAAGCTAAAATCCTGCAGGAAATCAAAGACCAGTGGTCCGGACGCGTCATTTTCATGTTTGAACGAGCCGAAGAAGGCTCCGATGCGACACAGCACCTCATGCCGTACCTGCTCAAACAGAATATCGACTACTGTTACGGTACCCATGTCCGCTGGGATGTACCGGCTGGTAAAATCAATGTAGAACAGGGAGCAGCCATGGCCGGCGGTTTTGCCTTCCAGATTAAAATCAAAGGTCACGGCGGTCATGGTTCTCGTCCAGACCTGTCCCAGAGCCCTATTGACTGTTTCCATGCATTCTATGGCAATCTGCAGGCACTGCGCATGCGCGATGTCAATCCATTGGAATGTCTGACTCTTTCTATCGGTACAGTCCAGGCCGGCTCTGCCTATAACGTCATCCCGAATGAACTCTTCTTCGGTGGTTCATCCCGTTTCTTCAGTTATGAACATGCTGGCAAAAAATTCTACGATGACTTCCTCAAACTTCTCAAAAACGAATGCGACAACTACGATTGCACTTATGAACTGGTCCGCATGAAACAACCGCTGCTGGAAGTACGCAACAATCCTGTCTGCGGAGATTATGCCCGCAAAGCTGTTGCCAAATATCTCGGCGAAGACGCCCTGTACGATGTAGAACCTTGGATGGCTTCCGAAACCTTTGGTCTGACTTTGTCCCTCTTCCCGGGAGTCTTTACGTTTACCGGCATTGCCAATAAAGAAAAAGGCTGCGGCGGAAACCATCATACCCCCCAGTTTGATATTGATGAAGAAGGCCTGCGTGCCGGTGTCGTTGCCGGTGTCGGTTATACTCTTGAAATGCTCGCTGCCAAACCGGAAATCGAATTCAAACAGAATACAGAAGATCCGGTACAGCTCGGCCTGCGTGGTATGTAAGTCACGGCGAATCACCATAAAAAAAGTGGGGCTGTAACAAAATGAGCTTTATGAGCTCATTTTGTTACAGCCCTCTTTTAGTTTTCAGTTTGTAGTGGATAGTTTGTAAAAAGGATACGATAAAATAAAAGTTTTTCTTCAAACTTCAAACATCAAACTTCAAACTTTTCAATAAACAAGATGGCATATGTTTGCAAATGGTATTATGTTACAGCCAGTTCCTGTCTGATTTATTTTTTATAATGGTAACGACAGGCTAGAATATTAATAGTTTCCTCTTCTATGTTATAAATTAACCGATCTTTTTCATTGATCCGGCGACTCCAAAAACCTGCCAGCGGTCCTACCAGTGGTTCTGGCTTACCAATCCCCGTATTGCCATTGCGGCTGATATCCTGAATCAACTGATTGATCCGTTTTAGCGTTTTCCTGTCTTCTTTCTGCCAATACAAATAGTCCTGCCAAGCATTATCCGTAAAGGGTTTATTCATCATCAGGCTCCAGCAATTCATGCATCCGGCTCTTTCCCGTTTCTAACTGCTGTTTTGATTCCATCAGCCAGCGATAGTTTTCTTTATTTCCCAGAACATGAATATTTTCCATCAGATTATTATACATATCTTCAGACAGGACAATGACATTCTTATTTTCCTTGCGCGTTACAACGAGCGGTTCATAATCTTCCACGATTCGATCCATATGCGCCTTCATGTGGTCACGGAATTGAGTATAATTGACAGCCATCATTTCAATCACTCCCTTTAATTTGATTATAACGTACGAATTTCTGTACGTCAATAAATAGGAATATATCATGAAAAATCCCCTCTTACAGGAAAATCTATAAGAGGGGAGGGTAAGGAGCAGAATGGCTATTCCTGCGTTATATTCAAAATGTCTCAGGCACGAACGACGGAGATGCGCTGCTTAATATGCTGGCCCTTTTCGATTTCATCGACCATGGCAATAGCATAATCAGCATAGGAAATAATCGATTCCTGCTTGCTATTCAGGGTGAATTCTTCACCGGCCAGGAGGTACTTACCTGTCCGCTGACCATCGGCCTGAAAATCAGCAGCCGGGCTGATATAGGTCCATTTCACATCGTTTCTCTGGCGTAATTCAGCCAGGGCTTTGCCCATGGCATTGGCCAGCGGTTTGAAAGCATCGGGGAAATCCGGCGTATTAACGAGCTGGGTCGTATGGTCTGGGTCAACATAGAGCGAACCAGCACCACCGACGATGAGCAGCCGGACATTCGTCCCGGAAAGGATATCGGCCAGATGAGCGGTCGTCGTCGAATGTCCCGGCAGTGCTTCCGGCGTCCAGGCCCCAAAGGCGTCGACGACGGCATCGAAGCCCTGCAGGTCTTCTTTCGTCAAAGCAAGGATATCTTTCTTAATATACGTTTTGGCTGGCGTTTCATTGATATCATGACGACCAAAGGCAACTACTTCATGACCTCTCTGTAAGGCTTCGGCAATAACTTTTTTGGCAACGCGGCCATCGGCTGCTACAACTGCAATTTTCATAGTATGTGCTCCCTTCTGAGAAGCCTGGCTTCTCACGACCTAATGCATTTGATGTAATATTTTTAATTACTTTTCATAAGTGATACTATACCAGGTTCTCTGATTAATGTCAACTTTTTCATTACATTTAATCCATATTTAATTTTTAGAAGTTTCATGCTATACTACAGGTGTGTGATAAGTCGGAATACAGGGAAAAGAGAATATTATGACACAGATACTTTTAATCTCCCCGTCAGAAATGCTTGCAGAACAGATGAAAACTATTGCTGAGGAACGCGGCATAGGAATTGAAACTTGTACAGCAATTCTTGAAGAAGCAGAAAGTATTGCTATCGATGCAATAAAAAGAGGCATCAAGGTTATCATCAGTCGTAGTGGCATGGCCTTTTTATTAAAACAGAAATGCCATATTCCCGTTGTAGATACAAAGCTGACCAGCGGCAGTTATATCAATGCGTTTGAAAAAATCCGTATGGTCAATGGTCCAGTAGCATTTTTCTCTATCGATAAAATTCAAGATAACGTTCGATCTCTTTGCTATTTTCTTCATGTGGACGCCAACTACTACTATTTCAAGGATACGGAAGGTGCCCAGGCCGCCGTTAAGCAGGCCATAAAAGACGGTAATATCTTCGGTGTTGGCGGCGTCCTGACAAAAAAATTTGCAGAGAAATTGCAACTGGATTACTATACGTTGGAAAATACGCGGGAAGACATTGAAACGGCTTTGGATACGGCTCAGCAAATTCTACAATCCGTTTTTCAGTCCTGCAAAATGGCAATAAAGAATTAGATGAACTGATGAAAATCGGCAACGTGATCATCAACACCAACCGTGTTCCTATTATTGTCGATGGAGAAATAGAAGGCGTCGTCGCTACCTTCCGGGACATAGAATCTATCAAAAACAGCGAACAGAAAATCCGCAGCAGCCTCCATCGCAAAGGGTTGGCTTCCCGCTATCGTTTTGCCGATATGATTGGAGAATCCCGCGCTATCCGCCGTGCCATCCGCATCGCCAAAAGCTATGCCCATACGAATTCCAATATTTTAATATCTGGTGAAATCGGAACAGGAAAAGAAATGTTCGCTCATGCGATTCACCATGAAAGCAACCGCCGCAATAAGCCATTTGTTACCATCAACTGTACTAATTATTCATCACAAGCGTTACAAGCCGATCTCCTCGGGTATGAAAACGGTTTTTCCCCCTTTGGTATCAAAGGGAGTAAAGAAGGGGCATTTGAACTGGCTCATGGAGGTACGTTGTTTCTTGATAAAATAGGAGATTCCCCACTAGAAGTCCAGTCCTTATTGGCCCGAATTATTGATGCCAAAGAGGTACGACGGATTGGCGGCGACAAGGTCATCCCCATTGATGTCCGCATCATTGCTTCCACCAGTCATAATCTGACTAAAGATGCCAGCCAGGGCCACTTCCTAGAAGAACTCATGTATTCACTCAGTGTGCTTACTTTGCACATTCCTTCTCTTCATGAAAGGGACATGGATTATGTACTATTTTGTGATACCTGGTTTCATCGCAATTTTGGAGCCGATTACGTTCTATACAAAAAAAAGATTGATATTATCGTTCACTATTTCCAAGGATATGAGTGGAAAGGAAACATCCGCCAACTATCGAATATAATAGAACGGATCAGTGTCTTGTTAAAAAATGATATGACCGTAGAGGAAATCATATCCACTCTGCCCCATGGAGGAAACGAACTGATTCGGAATCAGAATGTAACATTAGGCAAATGGACTCGCTCATCTATTGTCGAAGCATTGACAGCCAGTCATCTTAATATATCCAGAACTGCCCGAATGTTGAATTGCAGCCGCAGTACATTATATAAAAAGATGAAGGATATAAATTAAAAGCCCCAAAACAAAATTTGACAGATACAAAATTGCCCTCTTTCACCAGAGACCAAATTTTATCCTTGCTAGGAATCCCACTCATGTTATTACTTATGATTGGGTTCAAAGTAAATATCGGTCTGGCTGCATTCTTTGCTTCTGCTATTCTCGTTTTATGTGGCGTAGCTAAAGATGGAGAAGCCCTGAAAGCACTGCCATGGAGCACAATTATCATGGTTGTTGCCGTCGGTGCCCTACTTGGAGTAGTTAACAAAGTAGGCGGTATCAAGCTTATGAGTTCTGCTATTTCTTCTATTATGACCAGCAGTACAGCTGTACCTCTCATGGGTATCTCTGCTGGTTTGCTCAGCCTGGTCAGTTCGGCACTGGCCGTTGTCTACCCGACCATGATGCCTATGTGTCCTGATATTGCCGCCCAGGTAGGTGGAGTCAGTCCTGTTGCACTAATGGCGGCTGTTGGTGGCGGCGGTTCACTCGCCGGTCTTTCTCCTATGTCAACAGGCGGTGCCTTGATTCTGGCAGCATTAGGAACAAACTTAGACAATTTCACCTCTACGCAGCAAACAAAGGTATTTGTCAAATTGTTAATTTTTGCCGGCGGTGCCTTAGTCCTGCTTGCTATTATATCAGGTCTGACCTATGGTCCTATTGCCGACATGCTATATCACAGCTAACTTCCTATGCATGCATCCCATACGCTGTACACACATTAACGAAAAACGCGTATCAGTCAATGGCTGGTACGCGTTTTTCCGTTAGTATATATTCTTCTTACATGATGAATCCGCAGACAACATATAATACCATAGAGACGCAGGCAAAGCCTAATACATAAGGCATCTGTGTCTTGATATGGTCCATGATGTTACAGCCCGATGTAGCGCAGGACATGATGGTCGTATCAGAAATAGGCGAGGCATGGTCACCAAAAATGGATCCGCCAAACATGGCTCCTGCCGTAAGAGGAATGCTTACACCCATATTAATCGCCATAGGGAGGGCAATAACGGCCATGATAGCCATTGTCCCCATGGATGTCCCCGTTGCAAAAGACAAAATCATGGCGATGATGAATGTCAGAAGCGGCAGGAGAGACGGTGTAAGGAACTGCATAAAGATAGACGACAAGTAGGCACCGGTTCCCAGCTGTTTTACCAGAGGGCCCAATGTAAAAGCCAGGCACAGGATGGTGGCAATGCCAAACATGGTGCACATGCCTTTCAGTATTTCACTGGTCAATTCTTCCAGAGTAAATACTTTTTCCACAAGGCACATGACGGAAATAGAAAGTACGGATAAGACCGATCCCCAGAGCAATGCCTGCATGCCAGCGCCTTTGGTGAGGTTGCCCGAACCGGTTACGTAGAGGACACCGATAATGGTCACAATCATGACGACAATGGGCACAATCATGTTGGCCAGATGCGGTTTTGCTTTAGGCGCCAATTTAGTCGCATCCTGGGAAGCATTGGCAGCTACATGGGACGGATCATCAAGAGAGCCCGTCTGAGACGCCCGTTCTTCCGCTTTTTTCATCGGTCCGAAATCGACAGGAGCCAGGCAGGAAATCAGGGCAAAAACGACAGCTATAATACAATAAAAATTCAAAGGAATGGACTGAAACAGAACAGTAATGGCCTGATCGGCAGGAACGCCGCCCGATGTCAGATAGCCTGTCATCGCTCCAAGCCAGCCACTGAGTGGCAGCAATACGCACCAAGGTGTCGATGTGGTATGAATGAGAAATGCCGCTTTTTCATGAGACACTTTCATGCTGTCATTGAGGGGTCGGGCAATAGACCCTGTGACCATACAGCTCAGCGAGCCGGACGTGAAGATGACAATCCCCAGAAGCCAGGTAAAAAAGGCTGCCGCTTTTTTGGAACGGATGATGCTCTTTTTGCGGACCATAATATCGACGAAACCTTCGATACCGCCGGACCGTTCAATGAGATAGAGCATCGCCCCAATCAGGAGCAGGGACATGATAACAATCGTATTGCCATTGCTGGCAAAGGTCTTTACGACATTATAAAAGGTTGCATTAATCCCCGTAAAAATATCCGGACTGAGCGTCATGCTTGCCATGAAAATCCCGACCAGGAGAGCGATAAACACATTTCGTATAGCCAGAGCCAGTACAATTGTCACTAGCGGTGGTATAACTGATAGAAAACCATATTCCATACTATATTTCCCCCTTAAATTATTTACGGACGGAACGTCCCAGATGCCACTGGGTCACCTGACAATCCTGGGCTGCCACCTGGCCGCCGAGCAGGACATGTGAAATCCCCCTGCCCGGCAGAACCGGATTCTCAAAGGTCGCTCCGTCGGCAATGACGTGAGGATTAAAAATGACAACATCGGCATCAGATCCGGCTGCCAGATTTCCCTTGTGGGAAATACCCATGCGCGCCGCCGGCATAGCCGTCATTTTGCGGACGGCTTCGTACAAGGAGAGTTTTCCTGTGCGGACAAACTGGCTGAATACGCGGGGAAATGCTCCGGCTGCACGGGGATGGCCCTGCCCATGATTCAGAATACCATCGCTGCCAATCATGACACCGGGATTGCAAAGTGCCATATCAACTTCCTGCTCTTTCATGACATAACAGACGGTGAGATATTCCGGGTGGGTCCGGCGCACTTCTTCAAACATCGCCTTCGTACAGCGCCGTCCCTGATAAGTTCCTTCACAAATCTGCACCACATCATAATCGCAATGGTATCTCTGAAGCCACCCATCATCATACGTCGTCGAACCGATTGCCGTAGAAAAGGCATAATAGGGATAGCAGTCACAGGTCACGTCGAGACCGTTCAGGCGATAGGTATCGATCATCTGCAAAAACTCTTCCATCTGACCGAATGCCGCCATGGATCCGATGTGGGACACTTCCGCCGGCAGTCCCAGTTCGCAGGCCACATCAAGAAATTCCCGGCCCGCTGCAAATATGCCTGCCGCATCATCCCGGACATGGGCTGCGATAAGTCGCCGGTCTGACACGCAGGTCCGGGCCGTCGTCACAAATTCCCGGCGGTCGATTCCTGGCACATAGCGCATCCCATAGGAAATACCAAAGCAGCCAGCATCCAGTGCCTGCCGACAAAGCGGCACCATGGCCTGCAGTTCATCATCTGTCACATGACTGTACTTATCCGTATGACCGACAGCTTCCCGGAGCCAGCTGTGCCCGACCAGGAGAGCCACATTAACGGGAGCTCCATCGCGGTCCACGATATCCAGATACTGTATAGGATTATAGCGGTTAACACCACATTCACCGCCCAGGACCGTCGTCACACCCATGCGCAGCATACAGCCGAAAATGGCGTTGTTTTCGTTCTGTTCCAGAGTGCCCTGGGGCGTTACAAAATCTTCATGCATGTGGATGTCGATAAAGCCCGGAGATACGACCTGACCTGCCGCATCAATGATCGTATCGGCTTCCGGTTCCTCCGTTGTCACACCCAGCACGTGATCATCCTCCAGCACTAGATTCAGTTTCGCCTGTACCGCATTAGCCGGATCAATGAGAAGGCCATTTTTAATCAGGGTTTTCAAAAAATCACATTCTTTCCCAGAAAACACGATGCGCATTAAAAACGATAATGATTCAATCGTGTTTATATATATTTTTTCATTTATAAGCCTTGAAATTATTTTTATCTTAGCACGTATCACGTTTTATGACAATAAAAAATGCCCCCCAATGGCGATAAAAAAATACGATGCACTCAATCAAAAAACTGAATGAATATAATTCCTGGCAGAAGCAGATTATTCCACATACACAATAAAAAAGGTTTCCAGTAAATCTACTGAAAACCTTCGCTATCTGTTGGTGCGGTCGATGGGACTTGAACCCATATGAACTTACGTTCACTACCCCCTCAAAGTAGCGCGTCTGCCATTCCGCCACGACCGCATATGAAATTGTTTGTGGTGCTCAGGGACGGAATTGAACCGCCGACACGGGGATTTTCAGTCCCCTGCTCTACCGACTGAGCTACCTGAGCGAATATGGCGACCTCGATCGGATTTGAACCGACGATCTTCGCCGTGACAGGGCGACATGTTAAACCGCTACACCACGAGGCCGTTTCCACTTCCAGTTCCGAGGCCTGAGTGCCTCGAACAAAAAGAATTGTATCATGTATCGCGCACTTTGGCAAGTACTTTTTTTAGTTTTTTTCATTTTTTTGGTGAAAAGAACCATTTTTCCTCTAGGTAAAGAACTTATAATGATGTATAATAAGGACGGTCCGCTATTTACAGGATTCTTACATGAAGTACCCGGACTTTTTACAAATAGATATTACGTCAGAAAGGCAGCGTCATCCTATGTTAGGTTTTCACAAAAAACGTCCTGCACCTTCATGCAGGAAAAATCAGGATTCTTCAATGGCCAGGGGCAATACCGGACGCCAGATTTTCTACCTTATTTGTATCTTTGCCGTCATATATGCATTATGCTTCCAATGGGAGCTTCTCGTGTCACTAGGCCTGGGTGAAGATAACATCGAAGATATGACCTTCGGCCTCATACCGGCCGTTGCCGCCGTTACGTTATCGTTGGCTTTATACTGGAAACACCTGACTCTTTCAGCCATCCTCCCCAATGCCATCATTGGCATTTCCTGGATTATAACAGGTCCCGTACTGAGTTATAATACATTATTAAATAGTAATACCGTCTATTTAAACAATATTTATGACATTTATGTGGGGCTGTATTTTTTTGCTATTTTGTTTTGCCTTTCTATGGCATTGCGCCAATATGCCCCACCAAAAGTGCAGATGGTTCTCATGACACTGATCCAGCTTTTGGCCATTTCGGTCATCGTCCTGCAATGGGGATATTATTATCTTTATCATTCCTCCATCACCACATCGGGCGCCCTTCTGATTTTTCAGACCGGCCCTGCGGAAGTAAAGGAATATTTCGGTTCCCTCGGTTTGGGTAATATGCTGCTCGCTCTTTTCTTTGTAGCAGCCCTGATTGCCTTTTTTGTCATCTGCCAGTATCTGCAGCAGCCATTACCTCGCACGACGTTATACCGCAAAGTATTGCCACTGCTCTCACTGGTCATTGTGCTGCCTTCCATCGGCGCCCTGGGAGAAGAAATTTTTCCGGAATGCTTCCCCATCCGTACCTTCCTGGATACTCATGATTATATGGAACGGTCCGCACTCTATGCCGAGAACCACTCCAGCAAATTTGCCAATCTCCAGGCAGTCCAACTGAGTCCGGCGCAGTATCCCGATACAATCATCGTCGTCATCGGTGAATCGGAAACGCGGACACTCATGAATGCCTATAATCCGGATCATGTTCCCAACACGCCCTGGCTGACGTCAGAAAAAAGCAATCCCCGTTTTACCTTGTTTAACAACGCTTACGCCTGTGTCTGGTATACCGTCCCCGTTCTGGAACATGCCCTGACAGAATCTAATTTCTATAATAATAAGGAATTTAACCAGTCTATTTCTATCATTGACATGGCAAAAAAAGCCGGGTATAAAACGTACTGGTTCAGCAACCAGGGATCTGTCGGCGTCGCCGATACGCCCATCACCCTGGTTGCCAATACAGCCGACGTATCCGAATGGGTAGACCGGGATCTCAAAGAATCGACCCATGACGAAGCCCTGCTGAAATTCCTCAATCAGGTAAATCCCGATGAAAAGAATTTCATTGTCCTCCACATTATGGGCAGCCATATCGAATACCGCAACCGGTACCCGGCAGAATTCCAGCACTTCAACGATGGTAAGATCAATGAAGAAGCCGATTTTGACAACACCGTTCTCTATACGGACTGGATTCTCCAGCAGATTTATGATTATGGCCGTCAGAATCTGAACCTCGATGCCATGATTTACTTCTCCGACCACGGTTCCGATCCGGACGTAGCCCGTGCCCCGGACGGCTCCAGCTTTAAAGTCCTCCGCATCCCTATGTTCGTCTACTTATCAGACGCTTATACGGCGCGGAATCCGCAAATCACCCGCACCGTCAAAGAGCACCAGAATGCGTATTTTACTAATGATCTGGAATATGAATTTATCTGCGGCATCCTCAATATGCAGTCGCCCAGCTACGACCCGTCGTGGAGCCTCGCTTCTGATCAGTGGCATCTGGAACGTCAGGACCTGCGTACCCGCTTTGGCCGGGACAGCCTGATGGATGATACGGAATATTAGAATTCTGGCAGGGTGATGATACAACGCCCAGTTTGACAAAAATCCGAAATCGTATTACTATGATAATAATACGGTTTCGGATTTTATTTTTTAGAAAGGATTTATTATGCCCCATCACACAACAGAAATGCGCCAGCTTATCCTGGCATTCAACCGGATTGACAATGTCTACTATCAGTTTGCCCGCAACAGTTCCATTGGGGAAAACAAGCTCATCCTGCTTTATGCACTGAATGATGGACAGGGCCATTCCCAGAAAGAAATCAGCGAAAACTGGTTACTACCCCGGACTACGGTCAATTCCATCATAAAAGATTTAGAACGGGACGAGCTGATTACGCAGGCAGCGATTCCCGGCAAACGACGTGAAAAGAAAATCTGGCTTACAGATAAGGGCATCGCTTACGCCAATGAAGCCTTAAAAGTCATGTACCAGTGTGAATCCGGGGCTCTGGACGCGGTATTGCAAGTATATCCTTCTTTTGTAAACAGCATGAAGTGTTTCAGCCGGGAGCTGGAACAGCGTTTAAAAGACATGCCGTAAAGGTATCCCCTATGCGTATTCAGTTATCAGATCACTTCACGTACCGCACGTTGCTGCGCTTTTCTCTCCCGTCTATGATTATGATGGTATTCACATCCATCTACGGTGTCGTAGATGGATTGTTCGTTTCCAACTTCGTAGGATCAACTCCTTTCGCTGCTGTCAATCTGGTCATGCCTGTCTTATATTTTCTCAGCGGTCCCGGCTATCTCCTGGGGACAGGCGGTACAGCTGTTGTCGCCGCGACGCTGGGCCAGAAGAAACGCCACCTTGCCAACGGATTTTTTTCCAGTCTGATTCAGACCACTGCTGCAGCCGGTATCATCGTCCTGATACTGGGCCAATGGATGCTGCAGCCGGCTTTACAACTCTTCGGCGCCCAAGGAACGCTTCTGGCAGAAAGTCTTCACTACGGACGAATCGCCCTGCTGGGCGTTCCGTTCCTGATGCTGCAGGATGCCTTTCAAAGTTTTTTTGCCGCAGCCGAAAAACCGCGTCTGGGATTGGAAATCATCATTGCTGCCGGCATTACCAACGCCCTTCTCGATGCCCTGTTCATCATCGTTCTGGACTGGGGCCTGACAGGAGCCGCTGCTGCCACGGTACTCGGCATGGCCGTAGGCGGACTGCTTCCCGTCCTGTATTTCATCCGCCCCAACACGAGTCTCCTCCGCCTGGGCAAAGGCATTTATTCAGCCCGGATACTGGGTCGTGCCTGCCTAAACGGCTCTTCAGAAATGGTAAACGTCGCCGCCAGTTCTCTCGTCACATTCCTATACAATTATCAGCTGCTGAAATGGGCGGGCCCGGACGGGGTTGCCGCCTATGGCGTCGTCATGTACCTCAGCTTCATTTTTGCCGCCGTCTATATCGGATATGCTATGGGAGCATCGCCAGTCATTGCCTATCATCTGGGAGCGAAAAACCGGGAAGAACTGCACAATTTGTTCCGCCGCAGCATGCATATCCTGGCCGCGTTTAGTCTCACGACGTTTTCCATCACCCAGCTGTTCGCCTCATCCCTTACCGCTCTGTTCGTCGGTTATGACCAGCACCTGTGGGCTTTTACCCTGCAGGGCATGCGCTGGTATAGTCTGGCATTTCTGTTCAGTACCTTTAATTATTTCGGCTCCGCCTTTTTCACGGCCCTCAACAACGGCCTCGTTTCAGGACTTCTGGCATTTGTCCGGACACTCGTACTGGAACCGCTCTGTATCATCATTTTTCCTCTTTTATATGGGACGACCGGTATATGGGCGGCTTTTCCCATAGCCGAAATCTGCACCTGTCTGATTACGGTATCCACATTTTACAGACTGGGTTCCCGCTACGGCTATCTCCATTAGGCATGGACGTCTGTTTTTCTCCTGAAAATAGTGTAGAATATAGTATATAAGAATATATCTGATTTCTATTCCTTCCACAAAGGGGGTTTTCCTATGGATACGACTTGTCTAGGCGCCGCACTGCTGCCACATCCGCCCATCATGCTGCCGGAAATCGGCCAGCAGGAACTGAAAAAAATGGAAGCTACTGTAACCGCTGTTTCAACGGCTGCATCGCTTCTGGTGGAACGCCGGCCAGAAACACTGGTCGTCATTACCCCACATAATTATGTCTTTTCTGACAGCGCGGCTATCTTTCCCGCAGCCCGGATTCACGGGGACCTGGGAAAATTCGGTTTTCCTGACCTGACCATGAACGTCAACACCGACATGGAACTGGCTGAAGAAATCCTCCGTCAGGCTGATGGTCACACACCTCTATACCGGATTGATGAAGAGTGGGCCGAAAAATACGGCCATGCCATCTTCCTGGACCAGGGCGCGTTCGTCCCCCTGTATTATATGAAGAAAGCCGGATTTGACGGTCCTGTCGTCCTGTTGTCGCCCCGTTTTGACGATTATGAAAGCATGACGGAATTAGGTCACCTCGTCGTCCAGTCTGCAGCCAGGACCGGCCGTCGCATTGCTATCATCGCCTCTGGTGACTTGTCCCACCGCCTTTCTCCCGGATCACCCAATGGGTATTCCCCATCGGGCGCTATCTTCGACAAAACCGTCATGGAAGGATTGAAAAAACAAGATCTCTCCGGCATCCGCGCCATGTCATCCCAGCTCATTGAAGAAGCGGGAATGTGCGGCCTCCCCTCGGTCTACTTTCTCTTTGGAGCCCTGCGCTGCATGCATCCATCGATGCCTGTATTCTCTTATGAAGGGCCTTTCGGAGTCGGATACGGCGTGGCACTCTATCTTAATGAAAGCGACGGCGCCCAGGTCACAGACCGGGCTGTTCCCGATATTCGCGTGCGCCTGGCCCGGGAAAGTATTGCTTATTATCTGGAACATCACAGCGTAATGGCCGTGCCAAAAAATCTTCCGGAAGGCCTGACAGACCGGGCAGGTGCTTTTGTTTCGCTTCACAAAGGCAGCATGCTCCGCGGTTGCATCGGGACATTTCTTCCCATGCAGATGAACATTGCCAGTGAAATTATTCATAACGCCGTCTCTGCCGCCACCAGAGACCCCCGTTTCTATCCGGTCCGGCCGGAAGAACTGAATGAATTGTCTATCTCCGTTGACGTACTCGGCGCTCCTGAAGCCATCACTTCACCGGACAAACTGGACCCGAAAAAATACGGTGTCATCGTCATGAGCCATGCCCGTACAGGTCTGCTGCTCCCGGATCTTCCTGGTGTCGATACGGTACAGCAGCAGATAGACATTGCCAAAGAAAAGGCCGGCATCCCGCCACAGGTCCGCCCTGATTTATACCGCTTTACGGTAACCCGTTACAAGTAGGTGATGCCCCATGGAAGCTGCATATTACAAGCGGGGAAGTGACCAGGTGATTCAATGCCAGCTCTGTCCTCATCACTGTCATATACAGGAAAGAAAAACAGGCTTCTGCCGTACCCGGAAAAATGAAGGCGGAACCCTTCTGGCCCTCAATTACAGCCAGTGTACTTCATTGGCACTGGATCCTATCGAGAAAAAGCCGCTCCGGCATTTTCACCCTGGCAGTCAGATTTTATCGACCGGCTCGTGGGGATGCAATCTGACCTGCACATTTTGTCAGAACTGGCGCATATCCCAGGGCAGCCCTTCCTGGCAGGAATTGTCTCCCCGGAGAGCAGCCCATCTGGCCCGGAGCCTGAAAGAACGGGATAATATTGGTCTTGCCTATACATATAATGAACCGTCCGTGACCTATGAATGGATACGGGATACAGCCCCACTGATCCGTGAGGCCAGGCTCTATAATGTGATGGTAACCAATGGATACATAGAAGACTCGCCTCTCCAATCGCTTCTCCCGCTTATCGATGCCTGGAACATCGATTTGAAAAGCTGGAGTGATGATTACTATCGGCGTATCTGTCAGGGCACATTATCCCCGGTTCTTCATACTATCGAAAAAGCAGCCGCTGTATCTCATGTAGAAGTAACCTGTCTCATTCTTCCCGGGGTCAATGATAATCCGGAAAATATGGTCTCCCTCGCCTCGTGGCTGGCATCCATCCGTCCGGATATTCCCCTGCATATTACACGATATTTCCCACGATATCACTGCACGCTGCCGCCGACTCCCATAGAAACATTGAAAACGCTGCAGCAGATTGCCTGTCAGTACCTGTCCCATGTCCATATGGGAAACGTATAAGGCGTGACATACCGTCGCGTTTATTCTACCATGGAATTGTTTTAAATATTTTACATACTCACAGGCTATTATTCCTTGTTTTTTCTCCTGAATATGGTATACTAACAACAGCCTTGCAAGGTAATTGCAAGGCAAACGGAAAAAGGATACTACCTTCTTTCCCTCTTATTTCCATTCTTTTCAGAATGAATAGTATACCCCAATACGAAACCCAATGAGTTACGAAAAAAGCGAGACATTAACCCCCGTCTCGCTTTTTTCATGCAATAATAGAATAGATTTTTCTGTAATTTTTTAATAATCGAATAAGACAAACAGAATATGTTATGGTATAATGTAGTCAAGAAAGAGAAAGGGGTGAGTCCAATGGGTTCAGAAGAAACAGCAGCCACGTATAGGTCCGACGAAAAGGGAGAAACAAGTAATACCGTAAGAAACGCAAGCGGAACGACAAGGCACGTAGCCTGGAGAAAGGAAAGACGAATTTCGTTGGACTGTCATGCATTATCAGACAATACAGTGTTCTGACCAGCCACTCCGACCAGGGAATCAGACGAACAAGGTAATCACTACGCAAAGGCATCCGGACCGTCAAGACGGGAGATGGATACGTACTAACCGGCGGTGAAGGTATCGGTCGGAAAGCACGGATACGAAGAATCCTGTTTACACTGTCATTGTTCGTTACAAGTACAAAAAGCAGCAGCATCTAAATCTTCGTTTACATAGATTACAACTGAATCGGTTTATGGTTTATGTAGTAAGCGAATGATTGTGTGTGATTTTTTGCGAGGTTAAAGATACCAGAACCAGAATAACTCATATCGACTGCACATAAGAAAGAAACGTAAGAAAACCCGGCGGGCATATGTCGTGTGCCCGCCGGGTTCATTTTGTCTCTGCAACTCCTGTTTCGTATATTTATTGTATACCACGCATGGTTGCTTCCTTCATGGCTTTTACATAATCATAAATATGAGGAGCCGCATCATCTCCATATTTGGCAATAATCTTGACGATAGCGCTGCCGACGATGACACCATCGGCTATGGCACCGATTTTTTCGGCCTGTTCTGTCCTATTGATGCCGAACCCTACTGCCGCCGGCACATTAGTCACATGTTTTACGACATCGATGATTTCTTTGAGGTCTGTTTTGATTTCCGTACGTGTCCCAGTAACTCCCAAAGAGGAAACGATGTACAAGAACCCTTCTCCCACTTTTGCTATTTTTTCAATGCGATCTTTCGATGTCGGTGCAATCATAGAAATGATATCGATACCATGCGCTTTAGCTGCCGCCGCACATTCTCCCCTTTCTTCATAGGGCATGTCGGGAATGATGATGCCATCCATTCCCGTTTCTTCACAACGGGCGAAGAAACGGTCCGGTCCGTAGTGGAAAACGGGATTCAGATACGTCAGGAATACGAGTGGAATCTGTGTTTCTTTCCGCACTTTTTTTACCAGTTCAAATACGTCATCTATGCGCGTGCCGGCTTCCAGTGCCCGCAAATCAGCTTCCTGGATAACGACGCCTTCGGCAATCGGATCGGAAAAAGGGATTCCGATTTCTATTAAATCGGCGCCAGCCTTTTCCATGGTCATAATATATTCATAGGTTTTATCGAGTGACGGATCCCCGGCAGTCAGAAATCCGATAAACGCCTTGCCATCTTTAAATGCGTTGCCAATCTTACTCATGGATGTCCCTCCCTTTATATCTTGCAATAGCCGCTACGTCTTTATCTCCCCGACCGGACAGGCAGACGATGATGATATCGTCTTTATTCATCTTCGGTGCTATCTGCATCGCATGGTACACGGCATGAGCACTTTCGATAGCGCAGATGATGCCTTCCGTGCGGGCCAGATATTCAAAGGCTTCTACGGCCTGATCATCTTTGACCGGCACATACTGGGCACGGCCCGTTTCATGCAGGTAAGCGTGTTCCGGTCCGATACCAGGGTAATCGAGGCCAGCCGAAATGGAATATACGGCATCAATCTGCCCATCATCATTCTGGCAGAACAGGGACTTCATGCCGTGGAAAATGCCGACTTTGCCTTTGGCAATAGTAGCCGCATGAAGTTTCGTATCGATCCCCTTGCCGGCAGCCTCACAGCCAATGAGTTGTACGCCTGTATCAGGGATAAAATGATAGAACATGCCCATGGCGTTCGATCCGCCGCCTACACAAGCCAGAACGGCATTCGGCAGTTTTCCTTCTTTTTCCAGAATCTGCTGCCGGGCTTCCTCGCTGATGACGGCCTGGAAATCACGGACCATCATCGGGAACGGATGGGGACCCATGGTCGAGCCGATGACATAGTGCGTATCATCGACACGGCTGACCCATTCGCGCATCGCTTCGTTGACAGCATCCTTGAGAACACGCGACCCCGATGTAACGGCATGGACTTTGGCTCCCAGTAATTCCATGCGGTACACATTCAGTGCCTGGCGTATCGTATCTTCTTCCCCCATGAATACTTCACATTCCAATCCCAGGAATGCCGCTGCCGTAGCCGTAGCTACCCCGTGCTGCCCGGCACCTGTTTCGGCAATGACCCGGGTCTTACCCATCTTTTTTGCCAGCAGGCACTGGCCGAGGGCATTATTGATTTTATGGGCACCTGTATGGTTCAGGTCTTCCCGTTTCAGATAAATCTTAGCGCCGCCCAGGTCTTTCGTCATCCGTTCGGCATAATACAAAAGGGAGGGCCGGTTGGCATAATTATCGAGCAAATCCTTCAGTTCTGCCTGGAACTGAGGGTCTTTTTTATAATACGCATAGGTTTTGTCGAGCCGCTGGATTTCATTCATCAGTGTTTCCGGTATATACTGGCCGCCGAAAGGGCCGAATCTTCCTGTTGTCATCGTTGTTCCTCCTCTACCATGGCACCGCGCAGGCAGGCCATGAATCGTTTTATTTTGTCATAATCCTTATATCCGTTCGTTTCGATGCCGCTGCTCACGTCGACGGCAAAAGGCCGGTAGGCAAGGGCTTGTTCGATATTTTCCGGTGACAGACCGCCAGCCAGAAAATAGGGGCGTTCCAGAAAGCGGAGCAGGTCCCAGTCAAAAGCCTGACCGCTGCCGCCACTGCCGTGGTCGACAAGCACGTAAGTGACGCTGCTGGTGTTTGCCGCTTTAGCATCTGCTTCAGATTCCAGAGAAAAAGCCTTAATGAGGGGCGCTTTCGTTTGCTGCCGCAAGGCTTTTATATAAGCCTCATCCTCACTGCCATGGAGCTGTACGACCTGGATGGTGCCAGCCTCTAGCAGCCGCAGGATATGTTCCTGCGGTTCATCGACAAAGACGCCGACCGCCGGGATGTCCGACAGCAGATGACTTCTTAAGGCCGCGGCTTGTTCGTCCGTTACGCGCCGTTTTTTACCGGCAAAGACAAAGCCGACGTAATCGGGCCGGAATTCATTGGCCCAGTCGATGTCACAGAGCCGTTTCAGGCCGCATAATTTAACCCGCGTCATGGACCTCACCTGCCAGTTCTTGGAGCATCGCTTTTTTATCAGCTGCCCGCATCAGCGTTTCGCCAATCAGGACGGCATCGACGCCGTGCTGCCGCAAGACCTTCGTATGCGCTGCCGTCTTGATGCCGCTTTCGGCTACAAAGAGGACTGACGGCGGTACGAGAGGCCGCAGATTGCAGCTCGTATCCAGAGAGACCGTGAAATCTTTCAGATTGCGGTTATTGACGCCGATGATACGCGCCCCGGCCGCTATGGCCCGGCGCACCTCCTGCTCATCGTGGGCTTCTACCAGCGCCGACAGTCCCAATGAATCAGCCAGCGCAAAAAACCGCCGCAAGGTATCATCGTCGAGAATCGCACAAATAAGAAGAACAGCTGCCGCCCCATTAGCACGGGCTTCATAAATCTGATACTCATCAATGATGAAATCTTTGCGCAGGACAGGAATCGAAACCTGGCTGGCAATGTCCTTCAAATAGTCTATGCATCCCTGGAAATAATCCCGTTCGGTCAGGCAGGAAATAGCCGCTGCCCCGGCTTCTTCGTAGGCTTTCGCAATTGCAATATACGGAAAATCGGGAGCAATCAGCCCTTTCGACGGCGAAGCTCTCTTGACTTCACAAATAAAGGACAATCCATCTTGTGCCAGTGCCTTTTCAAAGGGGAACCCCTGTTTCTGCCGTGCGGATAAAGCCATTTCTTTCATCATTTCTGGAGAAATCCGTTCTTTATCAGCCGCCAGCCGTCTGGCTACAGCAGCGGTAATATTATCCAGTATCATCGTCTGCCCACCTTTACTGATTGCTGACAGCAATGCAGCGATTCAGTGTTTCCGTCGCCTTACCGCTATCGATGAGCGAAGCAGCCAGTTTGATGCCGTCGGCGATGGAATCAGCCTTGCGGGCTACGAACAGCGCCGCGCCGGCGTTAAGCAGTACAGCATTTCGTTTTGTTCCTTGAATCTTGCCTGCCAGAAGATCTCTTGTAATCTGTGCGTTTTCTTCCGGTTTACCGCCAATCAGGTCTGCTTTTTCCCCCGGCATCATACCGAAATCTTCCGGCCGGATGACCGATGTCCGGTAATAACCGTCACGCAATTCACAGATTGTCGTCGGGCCATTCGGCGATATTTCATCGAGTTTTTCTTTGCCATAGGCGACAATGGCCCGTTTGACGCCAAGGGAATCGAGGACTTTCACCAGTGGTTCCACCAGGTATTCATCGTAGACGCCGAGAAGGAACATTTCCGGTTTTGCCGGGTTGGTCAACGGCCCGAGGATATTGAATACCGTACGGAAGCCCAGTTCTTTGCGGATGGGACCGACGTATTTCATGGCGGCGTGATATTTCTGAGCGAACATAAAGCAGAAATTCGTTTCTTTCAGCATGGTCAGAGCCAGCTGCGGATCTTCCTGAATATTGATACCCAGCGCTTCCAGGCAGTCTGCCGTGCCGCACAGCGACGAGGCAGCGCGATTGCCGTGCTTAGCTACTTTGACGCCCGCTGCGGCAATGACCATGGCGGCCGTCGTGGAAATATTGAAGGTATGGGCGCCATCACCGCCGGTACCGACGATTTCCAGCACTTCCATGCCCGGATGTGGAACGGGCGTTGCCAGGGATCGCATCGCTTCGGCACATCCCGAAATTTCATCAATGGTTTCTGCTTTCGTACTCTTTGTAGAAAGCGCGGAAAGAAAAGCCGCATTCTGCGTCGGCGTCGTTTCCCCTTTCATGATTTCCAGCATGACCGTTTTGGCTTCATCGTACGTCAGGTCACCTTTGCTGACAATTTTAATAATCGCTTCTTTAATCATGATAAATCCCCCTCTGTCCTATATATGCATATTTAAGAAATTTTGTATCATAATCGGTCCCTGCGGTGTCAGGATAGATTCCGGATGAAACTGCAGGCCATATGTCGGATAGTCTTTGTGCCGTACCGCCATGATTTCCCCATCCTCCGTCCGGGCTAGAACCTGTAATTCATCGGGCAGCGTATCCGGATCCAGTGCCAGCGAGTGATACCGGCCCACATCGATACGTTTGCCGAGGCCGGAAAACAATGGATCTTCCGTGTCAACTTCCACGATGGACTGCTTGCCATGCATCAATTCTTTGGCGTAGGTAATCGTACCGCCATAGGCTTCACATAAAGCCTGATGGCCCAGGCAGACGCCGAGGAGTGGCACTTTGCCGGTAAAATAGGTAATGGCCTGTTCACAGATTCCTGCATCGGCCGGTCTTCCCGGTCCCGGAGAAATGATGATGTGGTCCGGCTTCATGGCAGCAATCTCTTCTACCGTCTTTTCATCATTGCGGATGGCCAAAATATCCGGGTCGAATTGTCCCAGGAGCTGATACAAATTATAGGTAAAACTATCATAGTTATCGATGAGTACAATCATTGGTCTATCCCTCCATCGGCCTTTTCCAGTGCGAGTACGACGGCTTTTGCCTTATTGATGCATTCCTGATGTTCTTGTTCCGGAACGCTGTCCGCTACGATGCCGGCACCAGAGCAGACGAAGACGTGATTTTTTTTCTTGTACGCCAGGCGGATGCCAATGCAGCAGTCCATGTTTCCCGTAAAATCGATATAGCCGATGGCCCCTCCGTAGACGCCCCGTTTATGACCTTCCAGTTCATCAATGATTTCACAGGCCCGGATTTTGGGAGCTCCGGAAAGCGTCCCTGCCGGCAGCACGGAAGCAATGGCATCGACAGCCGTCTTGTCTGGCCGTATCCGGCTGTGCACAGTCGAACCGATATGCATGATATGGGAGAATCGGAGTACGTCGAGATATTTTTCTACGTGGACACTGCCAAACTCGCTGATGCGTCCCAGATCATTCCGCCCCAGATCGACAAGCATATTATGTTCTGCCAGTTCTTTGGCGTTATGGAGCAATTCCTGTTCCAATGCCTGATCCTCTTCCTGTGTCTTTCCCCTGGGCCGCGAACCAGCCAGCGGGAAAGTAAATAAGTTGCCATCTTCCAGACGGGTCAGTGTTTCCGGTGATGAGCCGGCCAGTTCGATTTCATCACCAGAAAAGAAGAACATATACGGCGATGGATTCAGCGTGCGCAATACGCGGTATGTATCGAGCAGGCTGCCTTCGGCTTCGGCCATCATGCGGTTGGAGAGGACGACCTGGAAAATATCACCTTCCCGGATATATTCCTTTCCTTTTTCCACCATGCGACAGTATTCGTCTTTCGTAAAAAGAGGCTTAAATTCACTTTTGAGTGTAAGTGGAATATTCCGGGCTTTTTCCCCTTTGCGTATGAGTACTTCCATGCGCTGTAATTCCAGCATAGCCCGATTATAATTTTCATCAGCCGATTCCAGCCGTACGTTGACGATAAGGTAAATCTGTTGTTTGAGATTGTCGAAGACGATGACCTTATCAAACAGCATGAGGTCAAAATCATTAAATCCATCATCATCTTTTGCCTGCAGATTCAGGGATGGTTCGGCGTATTTGATGAAATCATAGGCAAAATATCCGACAAGCCCGCCTGTAAAGGGCGGCATGCCATCGATACGCGGTGCTTTATTATCATCCAGGATCTGACTGATGAACGTTTCCGGATGCTGCGACCGGACCGTTACTTCTGCCCCGGTTTTAATATGGACAACGCCATCCTTGCAATAGATGCCCATCTGCGGGTCGTATCCGATAAAACTGTACCGGCCCCAGCGCTGGCTGTCTTCCATACTTTCCAGCAGGTAGCAGTGAGAACTGACATTCTTGACGATGCGCAGCACTTCGACGGGCGTACGTACATCAGCATATATACTGCGGCACAACGGTACGACTTTATATGTGCCGGCATATTGTTTTATTTCTTCCAGGCTCAGCGTTTCCATTTGGACCTCCTCCATTCAGACACCAAAAAACCGCCCCTGACAATTGTATATATTGTCAAGGACGGTTAACTTATACCGCGGTGCCACCTTGTTTCAGGATCTGACTCCTGCTCTCGACGGAATACCATCATATTCCCGGCAACTGACGTATGCCTCCACGTCGCAGAATACTCGGCATCAGCCTTTGACTGCGCCCTCAGCGGTCCATTTAACAAGCTGCTTACGGCCGGCTCTCAGCACCCCGGCTCTCTGTACGTGCACGTCATGTTTTTACTTCCGCCTCAAAGGTTTTGGGACGATGTTCATTTGATGTACCAAATCATACACCGGGATACAAGCCTTGTCAAGTACCAGAAGACGAAGTAAAACGTGATACGCACAAATTTATTTTTATACGCCACAAAACCGGTATCAGCGATATGAAAAATTGTACGCATGACTATGACAAATTCCATTATCACCTCTAATCCGGGCAACTGTGCAAGCCTTATTTTCTGTGCTATACTGAAAAAAATACTACCTGCGAGGAGGGATTTAATATGGACACAGGACTCATTCATATTTACTGCGGTGACGGCAAAGGAAAAACGACGGCATCCCTGGGGCTGACGATCCGCTGTGCCGGCCGTGGCGGCAAGGTATTATTCACCCAGTTCCTCAAAGATATGGAAACAGGAGAACTGGCTTCGCTGGCCCGCATCCCCGGCATCACGGTCATCCGTGGCAAGGGATTTAAAAAATTTACCTTCCAGATGACACCAGAAGAATTGGCAGAAGCCAAGAAAATCCAGACACAGATGTTCGATAAAATCGTAGATACGGTACGCAAAGATACGCCGGATATGCTTGTCCTCGATGAAATACTCGTCACCTGCAGTCTGGGACTGCTCGATGAAGAAAAAGTCCTGCAATTCCTGCACACAAAGCCAGAAAAACTGGAAGTCGTCATGACGGGCCGCAATCCGTCACAAGCCCTTATCGACATGGCTGATTACGTATCGGAAATCTGTAAGCGCAAACACCCCTTCGATAAGGGGATAGGCGCCCGCGTCGGTATTGAAGAATAAGCCATCTATTCATGCTGAACCAAAGCTGATATAATGCTAAAAACCTGGCATAAACGTTTCCTGGCCAGGTTTTTCTTTATGACAAAAGCACTATTTATATGTAATAAACTACATATTATTCCATCACGGTTCCCGTACTTTTTATACTATCTCACTTTGTTCCGCCACTTTTCCTTTAATTTTAGGAAACACTCTGTTAAAATAATGATATACACTATATGTCGGACACTTTTTAGTTTATGTATATAGATTACCCATATATCAAGGAAGTGGCAGTATGACCTTACAACAGCTTCATTACATTGTTGAACTATCAAAGCATAATTCTATTTCAGCGGCCGCCCAGGCTCTGTTCATTGCCCAGCCCAGTCTTAGTACAGCTGTAAAAGAGCTGGAGAAAGAATTTCACATTACCATTCTGGAACGAAACCGCCATGGCATCAGTTTTACACCGGAAGGACTGGAATTCCTCAATTATGCCAATCATATCATCGAGCAGACGACAAGCCTGCGCGAACATTTCAGTCCTCAGCAGGAAGGAGAAAAAAAGCTGCGCCTGTCTATTTCTTCCCAGCATTATATGTTTGCCGTCGATGCCCTCACCGATTATCTGCAGTCGATTATACGGAATCCCCGGTACACCATCACCTTCCGTGAAGGCCGTACTTCCCAGGTCATTCAGGATGTCATCACTCAGCGCAGCCAGATTGGCATCATTTTTATTTCCAAAATGACACAAAAATTTATGGAACGGACTCTACGCAAGAACGGACTGGAATTTACAGAACTCTTTTCCTATCCGCCTTATGTATTTATGAACACGGCTCATCCATTATCCAAATACGCTTCCCTGTCCATAGAACAGCTGGCACCATATCCCTATATCCAGTACACTCAGGAAGAAGACTCGTACCAGTTTTCTGAAGAAATCATTATCCCCGATATCAATCCCGAACGGGCCATCAATATCACCGACCGTTCCACCTTATTCAGTATCATCGCTTCGACCGATGCCTATACAGTCGGTACGGGCATCCTATTCCGCGCATGGGATTATTGGCCTATCGTGTCTATTCCTATGAAAAACCCGCTGGATATCATGCGCGTCGGCTGGATAAAATCCCAGACTACAAACTTATCTCCGACAGCCCGGGACTACATCGAACAACTGAAAAATACCCTCATCAGCCGCGGAGTGACCTTATCGGAATCAGCCGTTCCAAAAACAATTGATTCTGCAAAACCTGATATGCCATCAGAAAGCTAAGCAGATATAGCAAAACAAGCTGTAACAAAAGGACTTCAAAAGTCCTTTTGTTACAGCTTGTTTTATTAATACTATTCAGTCCGACAGAGGCTTCCGGAATCCAGAAGCCTCTGTCAGATGAAACCCTATGCTGTTATGGAGTTTGTGCTTTTTCCAGCACTACCTTCAACCTGACTCTGCGGTTTCTGTTCGGCAAAGTTCCAGGGATCTTTGCGGATGAAACCATCGGAGAAAGGAACGAAAACGGAAATGATGGCAGATATGCCGAGGAGGTAAATGAACCAGCAATACGGCAATACTTCCAGCGGAGATACTCTGCCGTTGGCAAAGCCGACCATGATCAGCATTTGTGCGCCGTATGGGATGAGGCCCTGGAAGATAGAAGAAAATGTACTCAGGAGGGGCGCACTGCGGCGGGGATCAACGTGGAACTTATAGCAGATGCGTTTGGCAACTTCGCCGTTGATGATGATGGAAACGGTATTATTGGCCGTAGCAATATCCGTAATGGATACCAGTGCAGAAATCCCAAGTTCGGCCGAATTCTTGCCTTTGATAAAGCGCTGTACATTGACCAGCAGGTACGAAATCCCACCGGCTTTATTGACCATAGCAGCCAGGCCGCCAGTCAGCATGGAGAGGAAGAAGATATCCGTCATGCCCAGGAAGCCTTTGTAAATAGCCTGTGCAAAAGTCAGAGCCGTCAGATCTCCATAGAAGAGCCCGATAATGCCAGCCAGGACGATACCACCGGCCAGGACCATGAATACGTTGGCACCGGCAACGGCCGTAACCAGAACGACTACATAAGGCAGAACTTTAATCAGATTATAGGGATGGTCCCCTGTGCTGACGGCCGTTTCAGAACCACCGAAAATAATCAGCAATATGACTGTCAGGATGGCCGGAATCAATGTCAGCCAGAAATTCAGGCGGAATTTATCTTTCATGGCACAGCCCTGTGTACGGGTTGAAGCAATGGTCGTATCAGAAATAATGGAAAGGTTATCGCCGAGCATAATCCCACCCATGACACAGCCGATCATGAGAGGCAGGGGAATCCCGGCCTTTTCAGCAACAGCAACAGCGATAGGTCCGACAGCAGCCGCACTGCCAACAGACGTGCCCGTTGCCGTGGCAATGAAACCAGAAATGACGAATACGCCTGCTGCCAGGTATTCTGGCGGGATATAGGTCAGACCCAGGTTAACCGTCGAATCGATACCACCCATGGCTTTACAGGTAGCGGCGAAGCCACCAGCCAGCAGGTAGATGATACACATGATGATGATGTTGGAATCACCACAGCCTGCGACAAACGTTTCAAATTTTTCTTCAAAATTACCTTTAATGACAAAAAATGCAGTAATCGCGCCAATAGCGGCTGCCAGCGGAGCCGGGAACTGGTAGAAGGCCATTTCCATGCCACTCATATCCAGAATAATGCCACTGCCCAGGTATACGGCAACAAAGACGATGAACGGAATGAGAGCAACGGCATTTGGTTTTGCCTGATTCGTTACTTGTTCCTTCTCCTCCTTGACATCCATCTCGACTTCTTTTTCGAGTTCTTCACGCTCTTTCATATGATTTCTCCTTTCAAATATCCCAATGAAATAACAGCATCGGATTCTTCTGCTTTATAAAAGATCTGTAGTGGCCACGTATCACAGATTCTTATACATAATTATAGTTTCTAATAATATCAACTCACAAGATATAACATATATCGCATATGTCCCCGTCCATCTATGCTTAATATATTTTTAATAATATTATTGCCATAGATGCATATGCAGTTATTATTTTTCGTATTTCTTAACTCTGTACTTATTTTACACTATAATGTCGTTTTTGTATAATATATATTCATTTTGGTTTTATATAGTTAAATTTTATATTAACTTTGTGGTGACATGTAGTTAAATATAATAAACCTCAATATCGTATAAGCGCACAAAAGCACCCCGGACATATATCCAGAGTGCTTTCGTGCGCTTATACATCTATGGTGAAAATGGAGGTTGTTAACAGACAGAGGGGAGATACAGGGGGTATTACTTTCTGTCTGCCAATTCCTTATAGGAATCGAGTCGGTCTTTCATATCTTTTTCCGTACGTTCGTAGAACTGTTCCGCCTGTTCCGGGAAGACTTTCTGCAACGATGCATACCGTACTTCTCCCAGGAGGAAGTCCTTCAGATCGCCCTTGGGATCTTTCGAATCCAGAGTGAAGCCGTTCTTGCCGGCTGCTTCTACATCCGGATTGTACCGGTAGAGATGCCAGTATCCGTTCTGTACGGCTTTCTTTGCTTCTATCTGGCTGAAGCCCATGCCCTTCTTGATGCCGTGGTTGATACACGGTGCATAGGCGATAATCAGGCTCGGTCCTTTATAGGCTTCGGCTTCCTTGATGGCCTTGATGCACTGGTTCATGTCAGCACCGAGGGCTACCTGGGCTACATAGACATAGCCATAGGTCATGGCCATACGGCCTAAGTCCTTCTTCTTCGTCCGTTTGCCGCCAGCTGCGAATTTTGCAATGGCGCTGGTCGGTGTCGCTTTCGACGACTGGCCGCCTGTATTGGAGTAGACTTCTGTATCCATGACCAGGACATTGACATCTTCATCCTGGGCCAGGACGTGGTCCAGGCCGCCGTAGCCGATATCATAGGCCCAGCCGTCGCCGCCGAAGATCCACTGGCTGCGTTTTACCAGATAGTCGCGGCGGTCATAAATCCGTCTGCATACCGGGCAGCTGTCCTTTACGCCTTCCAGTGCGGCCGTAACCTTGTCGGCCCGTTCCCGCGTGCCTTCTGTGTCATCACGGTGATCATACCAGTCCTGCAGAACGGCTTTCACATCGGCCGGTGTCTGGTCGTTGGCCAGTACTTCCGCTACGTCCATGGCTACCTTTTCCCGTACCTGGCGGACGCCGAGGTACATGCCCAGGCCGTATTCGGCATTATCTTCAAAGAGGCTGTTGCCCCATGCCGGGCCGTGGCCGTCGGCATTGGTCGTATACGGTGTAGACGGTACGCTGTCGGCCCATACGCAGGAGCAGCCTGTCGCATTGGCAATCATCATGCGGTCGCCGAAGAGCTGGGTAACCAGTTTGGCATACGGCGTTTCCCCGCAGCCGGCGCAGGCACCGGAGAATTCCAGCAGCGGCTGTTCGAACTGGCTGCCTTTGACAGTAAACTTGTTCATCGGGTTGGCTTTCCGGCTGACACTCATGGCATAATCCCACAGGGGAGCTTTCTGTTCCTGTGTGCTGAACGGTTTCATGACCAGGGCCTTTTCTTTTGCCGGGCATACCTGGGCACAGCTGCCGCAGCCGAGGCAGTCCATGACGGATACCTGCATGGTGAAGTGCAGTCCCTGGGCGCCTGTTGCCGGACGGGAGACAAAACCTTCCGGTGCGGCTGCCAGTTCTTCATCCGTTGTCAGAATCGGACGGATAGCGGCATGAGGACATACCATGGCGCACTGGTTGCACTGCAGGCAGTTTTCTACCTGCCATTCCGGTACGTTGATGGCTACGCCGCGTTTTTCATAGGCGGCTGTTCCCTGCGGGAAGGCACCGTCTTCCAGACCGAGGAATGCACTGACCGGCAGGCTGTCCCCTTCCTGGGCATTGATCGGCTTCTGCAGTTTCGTGATGAATTCCGGTACGTCTTTCTGCGCTTCCGGTGCATCGGTCGCATCGGCCCAGGCTGCAGGGATATCGATCTTCACAATCTGCGATACGCCTTGGTCGATAGCGGCGTTGTTCATATCGACGACTTTCTGGCCTTTCTTGCCATAGTTGGTGACAACGGCGTCTTTCAGATATTTCACGGCATCTTCAACGGGGATGATATCGGCCAGTTTGAAGAATGCCGACTGCATGATCATGTTGAACCGGCCGCCCAATCCGATGTCCTGGGCAATCTTGACAGCATTGATCGTGTAGAACTGGATATGTTTCTGTGCCAGGGTCCGTTTCATCGATGCCGGCAGGTTCTGTTCCAGTTCGGCTGCATCCCAGATGGTGTTCAGCAGGAACGTGCCGCCGTCTTTGATACCGGCCAGTACGTCGTATTTGTGTACATACGTCTGCTGCGAGCACGATACGAAGTTGGCTTTATTGATCAGATAGGAAGACGTAATCGGTGTCTTGCCAAAGCGCAGGTGGGATACGGTGATACCGCCGGATTTCTTCGAGTCGTAGGCAAAGTATGCCTGGGCATACATGTTGGTGTGGTTGCCGATGATCTTGACAGCCGACTTGTTGGCGCCGACCGTACCATCACTGCCGAGGCCCCAGAACTTGCAGGCCGTCGTACCAGCCGGTGTCGTATCGATGTCCTTGGTGACCGGCAGGGACGTATTGGTCACGTCATCGGTAATAGCAACGGTGAAATGGTCTTTCGGCGTATCCTGTTTCAGGTTTTCGAAGACGCTGAGGATATGGGTCGGTGTCGTATCCTTGCCGCCGAGGCCGGCACGGCCGCCTACGATGAGCGGTGCGTTTTCTACGCCGCTGTAGGCCTGGGTGACATCGAGATAGAGCGGTTCTGCCAGGGAGCCCTGTTCCTTCGTACGGTCCAGGACGGCGATCTTCCGGACCGTTTCCGGGATATATTTGAAGAAGTATTTGAGCGAGAACGGACGATAGAGATGGACCGAAAGGAGGCCTGTCTTTTCTCCGTGGGCGTTGAGGTAATCCACCGTTTCCTTCGTCGCATCGCACAGGGAGCCCATGGCGATGATCATGCGGTCGGCATCAGGCGCACCGTAGTAGGTGAATGGGTGATATTCCCGGCCGGTCAGTTCCGATACTTTTTCCATGTATTCTTCTACGATGTCCGGCAGGGCCTGGTAATAACGGTTCTGTACTTCCTGCTGCTGGAAATAGATATCGCTGTTTTCCAGGGAGCCTTTCAGTGTCGGATGGTCCGGGGACGAGCCGCGGTCGCGGAATTTCTTCAGGGCATCCTGGTCTACGAGTTTTGCCAGGTCGTCGTAATCCCAGGCTTCGATCTTCTGGATTTCATGGGATGTACGGAAGCCGTCGAAGAAGTTGAGGAACGGCACGCTGCCTTTGATAGCCGAAAGATGAGCAACAGCAGCCAGGTCCATGACTTCCTGTACGCTGGCTTCTGCGAGCATGGCAAAGCCGGTCTGACGGCAGGCCATGACATCGCGCTGGTCACCGAAGATAGACATGGTATTGGTGGCCAGAGCACGTGCTGCGACGTGGAAGACGCCCGGCAGGAGTTCACCGGCAATCTTGTACATATTCGGAATCATAAGCAGCAGGCCCTGGGAAGCCGTATAAGTCGTGGTCAGGGCACCGGACACGAGAGACCCGTGTACAGCACCGGCAGCGCCGCCTTCGGCCTGCATTTCCTGGATTTTAACAACCTGGCCGAACATGTTCTTGACGCCCTGGGTTGCCCATTCATCCATTTTTTCTGCCATAGTCGAGCTCGGCGTAATCGGATAAATGGCTGCTACATCGGTAAATACATAGGACACATAGGCGGCAGCCGTGTTGCCGTCCATGGTCATCATTTTCATTGCCATTGGAAACTCCTCCTAAAACGTAACTAAATGTTAAGGCGTAAATATAATGTTTCGTTATCCATAAGAGAGCTAAAAAGAGACTGCAGCAACATAATTCTATATGTATTTTGCTGCAGCCTCCCTTAGCGTTATGCAATTAATCAGAGTGGGATTCTGTCTGCATTACCAATATTATTTAATCAGATCGAGAGCCTGTTTGAGATCAGCGATGATATCATCAGCATCTTCCAGACCTACGGAGAGACGTACCAGACCTTCGCTGATGCCGGCAGCTTTCAGTTCTTCCGGTGTATATGTGGAGTGTGTCATGGAAGCAGCATGTTCGATCAATGTTTCAGCATCGCCGAGAGATACAGCCAGGCTGCACAGTTTGACGTTGTTCATGACGATAGCGCCTTCTTCTCTGCCACCTTTGAGTTCGAAGGAAATCATGCCGCCGGGCAGACGCATCTGTTTTTTAGCCAGTTCATACTGCGGGAAGCTCTTCAGGCCAGGATAGTTGACTTTTGCAACGGCCGGATGGCTTTCGAGGAATTCAGCAACCTTCATGGCGTTAGCCGAATGTTTTTCCATACGCAGAGCCAGTGTCTTCATGCCGCGGGCGATGAGGAATGCATCAAACGGGCTGAGTACAGAACCCGTCATATCTTTGATACCGAAGAGACGTACGTTGTTGATGTATTCCTGAGTACCAACTACGAAGCCGGCAATAACGTCGCCATGGCCGTTCAGATATTTAGTAGCAGAATGAACAACTACGTCAGCACCAAGGGATAACGGTTTCTGGATGTACGGCGAGCAGAAGGTGTTATCAACTACGACGGTGATATCGCCCATTTCGTGAGCCATCTTGCTGATGCCTTCGATATCGGAAATCTTCAGTGTCGGGTTAGCCGGTGTTTCGAGGTAAATAACACGGGTGTTCGGTTTGATAGCTTTTTTAACAGCGTCCATATCAGTGATATCGACGAAGGATACTTCTACACCATAGCGGGTCATGCCGTGGTTCAGGAGAGCGAATGTGCAGCCATAGAGCGTATCGCTGGCTACTACATGATCACCTGCATGGAGCAGTGTCCAGAGAGCGGAAGAAATAGCGCCCATACCAGAAGCT
Organism: Caecibacter massiliensis; assembly: GCA_900095875.1. Lineage (GTDB taxonomy): Bacteria > Bacillota > Negativicutes > Veillonellales > Megasphaeraceae > Megasphaera > Megasphaera hexanoica. Next base: position 931,066 of record LT608311.1, read on the forward strand.
GCAGAGCAGCAGGCTTCGCCGCCTTCGAGCATGGCAACTTTTTCTTCAACCTGCGTATCGGAAGGATTGCCAAGACGGGAATAAATGTAGCCCGGTTCTTTTAAAGCAAAGCGATTACCGCCCTGTTCAGCCGAATCAAATACGAATGTAGAAGACTGATAAATCGGGTTGGTCAGAGCACCGAATTCATTTTTCATAGCACCTGCATGAATAGCCTGTGTAGCAAAACCCATTTTCTTCAACATTTCTTTTTCCATTACAATTTCCTCCTTAAATTATATAGAATGATAATATATAACACTATTCAAAAGCTATGCAGCTTTTAATAAACAAAGTATGTTTTCTTGTTTTTATTTCGTTTCCTCTTGACAATGTAAGTGTAACATAATGATCATCCTTTGTATAATACGTATCAATCGTGCTATTACATAGTTTAAAACTATATAAATCCAAGACAAAAAACTGCACTCTCTCATGGCAGAGTGCAGTTAATAGTTGTTTATTACATTATACGGTATAATACCGGTACGTACCATCAATTTCCCGACGAATCAGTTGCCCGTGGTGGAGCAGGTATTCAATATGAGCCAGCGTTTCTCCCATGGCAAACCACTTCTGGGTCGGTGGGAATTCGGCCCACGACCTGCCCCGCATAGACCAGGAAAGGCAGGGGGCTAGTTCAAAGGCCGTCGCTCCTGGATGCGCGGCGGCCGCCTGCAGCACTTCATCGAGACGGCTGGCATGATGTCTCCTTAGCGCATCGATACGGCTGGCAATAGACGTATCTCCTTTGCGATGTCCCGGCAAGGCCAGCCGTACAGGCAGATCATATACCTTATCCAGGCTCTGCAGATACCGTTCCAGCGCATCAGGCATATGATACCAGTATTGAATATTCGGCGTAATATCAAAGAGAATATGGTCACTGGTAAATATAATTTCTTTGTCCGGTATATACAGGCAGCACAGGCCTTTTGTGTGGCCCGGCGTATGAATGACCTGAAACTCCGTACCAGCCAGCAGTATCCGTTCCCCATCGTGCACAGTCTGTACTGTAAAAGACGGGTCCGGCGAATATTTCCGTGCCTGATTGGAAAATTGATTCTTTATATCTTGCGGCGGCATTCCTTCGACCATAAATTTTTCCTCCGCATATCGCCAGGTGCTGCCATCAGTCGAATCGACGAGATACTGATAGTCATCATGATGCATGAAAATCCGGCTTCCCGCCCGGGCAAAATCTCCCACAAGCCCCGTATGATCGGCATGGAGATGCGTCAAAAATAAATCGGTTCGCGCCAGGTCAACACGGAGGCTGTCCAATCCAGTAAACAGCGCTTCCCGGCATTCCGGCCGGTTAAATCCCGTGTCAATGACTAAAAACCGGTCTCTGCCACGTACGACATAGGAATTCAGATATCGCAGCGGATTGTTTGGCAGTGGTACTTCAATGCGGTATATATCCGGTTCCGCACATATATGTTCAATCATCATATAAAGCTCCTTATCTCTGAATATTATTTAATTATAACACAAAACACCAGAAACACGGATAACCTGCAGCTATCCGCATTTCTGGTGTTTTGTCCTGCATAAAAGAGCGTCAACAACTTTACCGTCAGGAATACAAAAAAATAATAACACGATGCAAAATACACAACTAATATAAAAATATAAAAAGCTAAAACCTTACCAATCCCCCTACAAAAATACTCCCCCATGCCGCTGTGCGGCACTTATCACGAACCGATGTAAATCTACGCATTGTTTCTTTTTCAGGAAGCTTTTGCATACCCCCATATGCCACCATTCTCACTGCCCCCACAGTTTGTCCGGCCGGCTCCCTGTGCCATTTGATCTCCCCAGATGCAATGGCATCTCTTTCCCTGTCTGCAATAAAAAAGGCCCCTGCTGCATGTCCTATGCAACAGGGGCGAAGTATCGCGGTACCACCCTGATATTATACTCAGTGTCTTACCAGACATTCCCTAACGCGGAATCACGTCTATGCCTCCTGTTTCTCTAGAAAAAAATTCGACATAGCTGCTCCCGGGCGAAGTCGGATATACGGATCATCTCCCGGCTCTCAGCAACCGCCGGTTCTCTGTCAGAAAATACCAATCATACCCTTTACCCAATCATAGCATTTTGTGGCATCTATTCTTTAAAATATATGCCTATAGGAAAGATTGAATACATTATCTATGAAAAATCATTCCCTGTCAAGGCTTTTATTTCAGTTTTTCGCCACATTTCTTAAATTAAACGTTTAATCAGTGTGTTTTTTCTTATTCTTTTTTCTTCCGGGGATTAAAACGGTTCATTCCCTTATCCACGCCCAATTTCAGGCAGCCCAGAATGGCGTCTGCGGCTTTTTTGAGCCCTTCTTCATATTCTGGTACCAATTCGTCTGGAAAAGGCGTCAGAACGTGATCTACGACATCATGATGGGGCAATGGACGGCCTATGCCTACACGGAACCGGATAAAACGTTCACAGCCATGAGCCAGAAGACTCTTGATTCCATTGTGTCCCCCGGCACTACCACTGGTCCGGATACGCAGCCGGCCTACGGGCAGATCCATATCGTCATATATGACATATACATCGGTTTCATCCAGTTTGTACCAACGCATGAGCGGGCCTACAGCAGCCCCGCTGTTATTCATATACGTCTGCGGTTTGACCAGCAATATCTTTTCACCGTCATCCATCGCCTGGGCTACCAGGGCATCCATCTGACTCCGCCAGACCGTAACGCCAAGGCGTGATGCCAGTTCGTCAATGACGCGGAACCCCGTATTATGCTTCGATTTTTCATATTCCCGGCCCGGATTGCCCAGGCCCACTATCATGTGCACCTTCGTACCTGCCTCTTATTTGTCAAACAGACGGCTGACCGATACATCGTGGAAAATACGCATGATTGCTTCGCCGAGAAGCGGTGCCACAGAGAGAACTTTGATTTTATCAATCTGTTTTTCTTCCGGAAGAGGAATCGTATTCGTAATAATCAGTTCCGTAATAACCGAATTCTTAATGCGGTCCACCGCCGGATCCGTAAGGACGGCATGGGCACAGGCTGCATACACACGGGCAGCACCCATTTCTTTCAGTGCCTTGGCACCACCGCACAAGGAACCTGCCGTATCGACGATATCATCGACGAGAATACAAGTCTTGCCTTTGATGTCACCGATGACATTCATGACTTCGGCAACACCCGGACGGGGGCGGCGTTTTTCAATGATTGCAATAGGCGCATTGACGCGGTCAGCCAGGTCACGGGCACGGGTTACCCCGCCAAGGTCCGGAGAAACGACGACGATATCGCCCATATCACATTCTGCTTTCTTTTGATTGATATATTTAGCAATGATAGAAGCAGAGCCGAGATGATCGACAGGAATATCGAAGAATCCCTGAATCTGTCCGGCATGAAGATCCATCGTAACCACCCGGGTAATGCCGGCAGTCGTCATCAGGTCAGCAACCAGTTTGGACGTAATCGGTTCGCGGCCACGGGTCTTGCGGTCCTGACGGGCATATCCATAATACGGCACAACTGCCGTAATGTGACGGGCCGAAGCACGTTTCAGCGCATCTGCCATAATCAGCAATTCCATCAGCGTATCATTGGCAGGCTGACATGTCGGCTGAATGACGAAAACATCCTTGCCGCGGACACTTTCATCAATCATAACCTGAATTTCACCGTTGTTGAATTTGCCGACAAAAGCCTTGCCCAATTCCAGGCCAAGGTAGTCTGCAATTTCTTTTGCCAGTTTCGGATTGGCATTACCTGTAAAAATTTTCAGCTTTTTCCCGTCTTCGTAACTCATGGTGAGCCTCCTAATTAAGTAGTGAAATATAATAACAGCAGTACCGATGGAACTTACTGATTATTTCTTATATGTATCGTCTTTTACCCAGCCTTCGATATTACGCTGTCTGGCCCGGCCCACAGAAAGAGCTTTGGCCGGAACATCTTTGGTAATCGTCGAACCAGCGCCGACATAAGCATAAGCACCAATCGAAACAGGCGCTACGAGATTGCTGTTGCATCCCACAAAGGCGTGATCGGCAATCGTCGTGCGATGTTTGATTTTGCCATCATAATTGACGGTAATCGTTCCGCAGCCGATATTGACGCCACTACCGACATCACTGTCACCAATATAGCTCAGGTGCGGCAGTTTGGTACCATCGCCGACGTTTGAATTCTTTACTTCCATATAGTTGCCAACCTTGACATGATTGCCGATCACCGTATTGGGACGGAAATGGACAAAGGGCCCGATTTCACATCCATCCTTGATCTGACAATCATGGGCATAGGTAAACTGTAAATGATCGTGGGACCCCATTTGTACGTTCGTCATGCGGACGTACGGCCCAATCTGGCAATCTTCACCGATAACGGTATTTCCTTCCAGAATTGTTCCCGGATACAAGACTGTATCCCGGCCCACTACTACCGTCGTATCTACATAGGTATTGGCCGGGTCGATAATAGAAACGCCTTCAGTCATCAGCTCATCAAGTTTACGGCTGCGCAGGACCTGTTCGGCCGCTGCCAGCTGTTGACGGGAATTGACACCCAGCGTTTCCCGATAATCGGGAGCAGCAAATGCGCTGACTACCCTTCCTGCACTGACCAGCATGCCAATAATATCTGTCAGATAATATTCGCCCTGGGCGTTGTTATTATTCACGTTGTGCAGCATCTGCCAGAGTAAAGACAAATCAAAGCAGTATATACCGGCATTGACTTCATCGACGGCCAGTTCTTCCGGAGTTCCATCTTTCTGTTCGACAATTTTCACTACCTGGCCGGCTTCATCGCGGATTATCCGCCCATAACCAGTAGGGTCCGGCATATGAGCTGTGAGGATCGTAGCCGCAGCCCCGCTCTTTTCATGCCAGTCCAGAAGGGATGTAAACGTATCTTTCGTAACCAGCGGCGTATCACCACAAGTAACCAGCAGCGTTCCCTGTGCATCTTTCAGCAGGGCTTCCGCCTGCAGGACAGCATGCCCGGTTCCGAGTTGTTCTTTCTGCATCACTGTTTCTGCTTCATTGCCCAGATATTCCTGTACCATTTCGCCACCGAAACCAACTACGACAATCTGCCGCAGTGTGCCCGCCGCTTTTACGGTTCGCAGGACTTGTTCTACCATCGGCACTCCACCGACTTTATGCAGAACTTTGGGAAGACGGGATTTCATTCTCGTTCCCTTGCCTGCTGCCAAGATAAGTGCAATCGTGTCTTTCATTCAGCCTTAGCCTCCCTGGTGTCAAATAACTTTACCATGTCTTTTTAGAATAACACAAACACTGCCTAAAATACATAGTAAATTTACAAAAAATTGCCACAAATTGGTAAATTCTCTTATGCTTCTTTGACATGCAAAAAGGAGAGGGGGCTCCTCTCCTTTTCTGACTCTGCTATTTTATAAAACATGGACAACGACATTCTGTCTGCCAAAATTCAAAGCTTCATCGCGGTCGTCCATTCCCAGATCGATGCGGTTGCCAACAATGGCTCCGCCCGTATCATCGGCAATAGCGTCCCCGTATCCTTCAATATACAGCCGCGTTCCCAACGGAATAACATCGGGATCGACAGAAACGAGGCCATGCGTCAGCCGGTGACCACCTGCGGTGATACCGCTGTTTCCCGGATCATCTGCCGTATAGGCCGTAGCATCCATCACCATACTGTACTGGTAAGAACCACTTTCTTCAGGCACTTCACGCCCGCTGGCATCAGCCAGAGCCTGCATTGTCTGTGTTCCGACAACTCCGTCGGCGTCTAATCCATGATCTGCTTGAAAGCGACGCACAGCACTTTGTGTACCACTGCCAAACACACCATCTGCTCCATCAGATAAATATCCAGTATCAATGAGCATATATTGCACACTCTGTACAACAGAGCCGGTCATCCCCATTTCTACGTTCGCAGACGCAAGCGAAGAAAATGCAAAAACAAATAAAGCTGTGAGTAAGAAGACTATTCGTTTCTTCAAAAAACCACCTCTTTGCTAACATCAAAAAATCACATCGACAAAATTATAGCAAAAATGACACCATAAGTCAAAAAAATACGTATTTATGCATCGGTTTTCGTCTATTTATACTCTATTCTCTTTGTGCTCGTTCTTTATTATCCTCTATTTGTCACACTTTAATCATAAATTTTTATTACCAGGTACTAATTTTAATAATTATTATGCATTTTCGTGTTCCACCAAGTTCCTGACTTTTTCTGCTGCTTCGACGGAATCTGTCAGGACATACAGGTAATCTCCGGCACATAAACGGGTATGATAATCGGGAATAATTTCTTCTGTTCCCCGTTTGATATCGACTAAGGCAACATGATCCGGCCAGTCAATCCGCCCAATATATTTTCCATCAACGACGCTGCCGCTGCTGATAGTCAGCTCCAGAATATTACGTCGTTCTTCTGCAGGAAGCACTTTTTGTCTCGTCGCAAGAGACCGTTTAAGCAGTGTATCATAAATAGGCTGCCCTCCCAGAAGCTGTGCCGTCGCCAAAGCAATCATAGACGCCGTGCAAAGTACAAGCAGATGTTCATATGACGCCGTCATTTCCATGATCAGAATCGTACCCGTAACGGGAGAATGAACAGACGCTGCAAAAAACGCCGCCATGGAAATGACAATGATATTCGTCAGGTAATACGAGGAAATCACTCCCATTTGTACGAGAAGAATACCTATGCTGCCACCGCATAATGCTCCCAGTACCAGCATGGGAAGAAAAAATCCGCCCGGCGTGCCACATCCATAGCTAATCAGTGTAAACACGAATTTACCACAAAGCAGTGTCAGAAACAGAGTCAGCGACAACGGCAGTTGATACAGGCTGTTGATGAGGTCATTGCCCCCACCGAGAACCTGAGGAAATCCATATCCCAATATACCCGCCGTTACCAGGGCAAAGGCAATGCGCATATAATCATTGCGGAATACAGGCAATGCGTAGAATCGGCCAATATTGAGAAGCCCTTTATTAAAAATAATTCCCGCTACACCAATAATGATTCCCAATACAACAGCCAGCCACATGTAACGTAACGGAAACGGTGGCAGCATGCCAAAATGAAAAATCGGGTCCCGGCCAAATACTACGCGGCTGACCATGGTTGCAACCAGAGCTGCTGCCATAGCCGGAGCCAGCACGACACTGGAAAAATTGCGATGAAGTTCTTCCAGAGCAAAAATCGCCCCTGCCAGCGGTGCATTGAATGCGGCCGCCAGACCGGCGCTGGCTCCCGCCGTGATTAAGTAGCGCTCTTCCATCCTCGTCCGCCCCAGTGCGCGGCTCATCCCCTGTGCGGTTACCGCACCAAGCTGAATAGACGGCCCTTCCCGTCCCAGGGACAGGCCCAGCCCAATCCCCAGGATACCGCCAGCCAGCTTGACCCAGAGGACACGCAGCCATCGCAAACGCACGACGCCGAGAATGATTCCTTTTACTTGCGGAATGCCACTGCCGGATGCTTCCGGTTCATGCTGTTTCAGCCGGTACAGTACATACGATGCTAACAGTAAAAACACAAACCATAATATATTTTCCATCCATCCCGCCTGCATGAGCAGGACGTATATCTGTTCGCGCAGCCGGGTACCCGCTTCGAGACACCAGCGGAAAAAGCTTATGACAATACCGCTCAAGAGCCCCACCCACGCGCCTTCTGCAAACAAGCGCAGGCGGAAGCGGGGCCAGTGGTTTAAATTCCGTATAACCGGAATAATATCTATTTTACTTTGCATGATGCCAACCTCCCTATATATGGTCAGTATATCATATTTTTTATATTTTGATTATTTTATGACGTTTCTCATGATATAATAAACGGCATAGAGTACATCATCGTATAAAAAACGCAATATATTATAGTATATATAATATAAGAAACAAGTGAATTAAACGATGGATAAACATAACATTTTTTATGGCAAGGAGGCCTATACAGTGCATACGTACCAGCCCGATTTTGATATTGAATCTGCTGTTTTGCATGAATTATCTTATATGATCCATATGCGTGAACAGTTCCACGCCCACCCGGAATTGAGCGGCCGGGAACACGAAACTAGTCAGACAGTCCTTCACGAACTCCAGAAAGCAGGCATAGAAGATGCCCGCATCATCGCTGATACGGGAGTCACCGGTCTCATCCGGGGGGCACTGCCCGGCCCGGTCTTACTGCTCCGCGCCGACATGGATGCACTGCCCCTGACAGAGCAATATAGTTGTTCCTATACCTCCCAGACGCCCGGTGTCATGCATGCCTGCGGCCACGACGGACATACGGCCAATCTTCTCGGCGTCGCCCGCATCCTCCAGGCTCACCGGAACTGCCTGCGTGGCACAATCCGCCTCGCCTTCCAGCCTGCGGAAGAAGGAGACGGCGGCGCTGCCCGCATGATAGAAGCAGGGATATTACATAATCCTCATGTCGATTACGCTCTGGGACTGCATGTCGCCGGCGGACTTCCCCAGGGATACATCGGTCTTCGCCATGGAGAATGTTCTGCTTCTTGTGACGATTTCACCATCACAATCCATGGAAAAGGCGGACACGGATCGCGGCCATCGGATTGCATCAGCCCCATTCAGATGGGCGTATCCATTATTTCCCAGATTCAGGACTATGTATACCATAAACGGGCCGATGGCGACGGCGTCGTCCTCACCTTTGGCCAGTTCCAGTCCGGCCATAATCCCAACGTCATTCCCGATACAGCAGAACTCAAGGGAACGCTGCGCACATATAATGAAAAAAAACGTCAGGATATACTGGAAACATTGCAGCATATCCTGACCGCTTCGGAAATCATTTATGGTGGTACCTGCCAGCTTCATGTCGTTCCCTTCTCCCCAGTATGCATAAACGATGATGCCGTCACATCCCGCGTCGAATCCATCCTGCGCCACCACATGGCTGACCGCATCCAGTTGATTACCATGGAACGCGGCTCCGGTTCTGAAGATTTTGCCTACTTTAGTGCCGCTGTTCCTTCCTGTTTTTATTACACAGGCATCTATGACAAAGAACCTGTATTCGGCCACAACCCGGATTTTCACTGGGATAGCCATGCATTACAGTACATGGCAGAAAGTATGCTAACCCTTGTGTATTACTTCGCCGGCTGATTCTTCCTGACCGGCAAAAGATTGCAGACACGGCCGCAATACTGATAAAATATGTGCTGCTGTCTGCGTCGGATGCAGATGCGTGACCAGATAATACACACGATCTGGCGGCGGGTTAGTCAGTTTCTGTATAACATACTGTCCCGTCGCCGCTAATTGCCGGGCCATGGAAATCTGCATAACAGACCACTGTCCCGGCTTATTCAGCATCAGAGGAACCAGGCTTGCATTATCCAGGCTGACATAACTGTTATTGACCGATGCCCACCATTGATCATGCCATGCCTGGAACCCAATGCCACTGTAATTATAAATTTCCATTTCCTGTGGCAGATCCCGGGGACTGCAGACAGGTCCGGAAATCTCGGTCCCGATTGGTCGGACTACGACCATGGGCTCACTGAACCATTTTTCTACTAGCGTATTCTGATATTCTCTGGCAATGAGAGAAAATCCCAGATCTGCCTGATGGCGTTCAACCAAATCATAAATCAATCCCGAATGAGAGGTCATCACCTGCAGATGTGTCGCCGGCGCATGTCCGTGCAGATAATCCACTATCGTTGGGATTACCTGGATATTCAGGCTGCTCAGAGAGGCAATCGTAAAAGACGACTGCCAGCGCCCTCTTCCCAGATGACAGGCATCCTTCCACAGAGACAGCATTTCATTGGCGATAGGGAGAAAATTCTCGCCTGCCAGTGTCAGTCGGAGAGATTTCATGCCCTGCCCCCGCTCTATCAAAATGACCTGCAATGCTGTCTCCAGATCTTTTATCCGTTTACTCACCGTCGATTGAGACAAATGGAGATTTCGTGCCGTCTGAGAAAAGCTGAGTGTCTGGGATAAATCAACAAAAATCTGTAAATCTTCATTCGTATACATCCTTTTCCCTCTCTTCGTTTCATATTCCATAAATCAATATTATCAGTACATATTAGACTCTGTTTCTATACCTATTCCAAATCGCGATACATTCATTTGATATTTACTATTTTACAAAATCAATAAAGTTTCGTATAGTAGAAAATCATATGGTTCCAAATATTTTTACCCGAAGTGAGGTCCTACCATGGTTTTCCTTTACATTCTTGAACATACGATGCTGCCCCTGTTTACACTGGTACTTATCGGTTACCTTGTAGACAGAAAATTTCACATTGCTGTCAAGTCATTGTCTAAATTGCTCTTTTTCCTCATCATTCCCAGCTTTATTTTCACTAACATTTATAAAACAAATTTTCCCAGCAACAGTATAAATATCCTGCTCTGTGTGTTTGTCCTGCTCTTCATCTCTTTTGTTATTGCCAATATTATCAGCCGGTGGAAGCATTATGACGCCGGAATGACTGAATCATGCCGCAATGCGCTGATGTTCAATAATACTGGCAACCTTGGCGTCGCATTAATTATCCTGGTCTTTTCTCATGAACCATTTATTGTAAATGGCCAGACACCGTATCTGGATGAAGCGATGGTCGTCTGGATTATAATTTATGTAGTTCAGAGTGTCGGCCTCAATACGCTGGGACTCTATCAGGCCGGACGCGGGAGACTTACTGCACGGGACACACTGAAAATAATGTTCCAAATGCCAATTATTTATTTGTTTGCAGCAGCGGTCCTGACCCGGTATCTCGGCTTACATGCAGAAAACTTTTATTTCTGGCCTATTATGGAAATGTCAAGTCAAGCCATCACACCAGTCGCTATGTTTACCATTGGCGTGCAGCTTTCACAAACGAAAATCGAGTGGCTGAATCCCGATGTCTGGATAATCAGCATCTTAAAATTCTTCATAATGCCCGTCATCGGCCTGGCTATCATTTTTACCGCCAATGTTTTCATGCCTGGCACTTTTACAGCGGTCGGGGCCATCGTCTTCCTCATCTATTGTGCCATTCCAACTGCCGTCAACACGGCTATGTTTGCCATGGAATTTGATAATAATCCCAATTATGCCACCCAGGTCGTCATGAATACGACGGCACTCAGTGCCATTTCACTGACATTAGTCATATTCGTCGGCCACCTTATATTTGTGTAATTTTCTATAATATTATACCTTTTATAAAATCAGAGATGCCAGATAATACATACCCTCGTATGCATTATCTGGCATCTCTTTATTCGTTATTGATAATCATTTCTTTTAAACATATGTTGTAAATGTAACAGAAATCCTGTTATAATCATGATATAGTAATCATAGAAAAAAACAAATGACCGATATACAAGAAAGGAGACATCCATCATGAAGGCTCTCGTACTCTACTCATCCCAAACTGGCAGAACGAAAAAATTTGCCGAAGCAATCCGTTCCGTACTCCCCGAAAACACGGATTTCCTGCCCATGGAACAAGCCCCGGAACACTTTGACGACTATGACATCGTCTTTGCCGGCATCTGGTTTTTAGATTACAAATTGGATAGCGTATCCCGGTCCGTATTACAGCGGCTGAATGCAAAAAAAGTAGCTATTTTTGCGACTATGCACCGCGACTTATATTCCGATGAAATCTCAAAAAACCTGCGCCAGGCCGTCGATCTGCTGCCGCCCCATGTGTGGGTTGCCGGTACGCACGTCAGCTACGTAGACGAATCCATCGCCAGAACGCCCCTGGGCAAGCAGGAATCGCTCCGTCTGGATACACTCCAAGACTTTGCAGCCAACACCTATGAACGGGTTCTGACAGCAGCATAGCAGGATAGTACGATAAAAAACCGGAACAGAATGAGAAGAAAATTTCTCATCTCTGTTCCGGCTTTTTCATTGCTTACTTTATTTTCTCATATCTTTTTCAAAGACATACTCTGTCTGATTTTCCATGTGAAACCGATGAAGCATATCGATAAATTCTTTTTCTTTATGACGGATATAATGAATAATTCTCCATTTAAATAGCGTGATTTCACGGCGCTTCATTTTTTCCATCTGCGTATCGGTAATCATATACATATCCCGCGAAGGAGTCTGCACAGCCAGTCCGGAGATATAGCAGTCTTCCCGTTTACGGAGTTCCAGGCATATGCTATAAGGAGCAAAGAACCACGTCGTATCATCGAGCAAATCAAACGCTATCTTAGCCGTATCTACAGAAAATTTCGGCATGATGTAAGATGGAAAATACAAACTATGCCAATGGACATAATCTGCCCCCCAGTTGATATATATCTGCTTCCTGCCATCCAGATCAGACGGCATCAGGACAGTTTTATTATGTATTTTATGCCGGCTTACTACCATCAGGGTTTCGGAATGAATCTTCCGGACCCTGATATGGGGCACCCGTTGTTCCCGCAGAGGAAATCCAATATCCAGTACATGGAGCCGTACCTGTTCATATATTTCATTTGAATTTGGCTGGCGGACTGTGTTTTACGTGTTTGCCATTCCCGGTATTTTCCTTGCAGTGCTTTGGTGGTTATTTGTTCGCGATAACCCTCGTGACAGCAGACATGTCAATGAAGCAGAAATTCACTATATCGAACATCCTACTGTCACACTGGAAGATACCAAAAAAAGCACATCCTCCAATGCAAAACATCCTGAAGGAGTTATTGATAAGATTATTCGTACAAAACTAGTAACTCCCTTAAAATCCAATAAAGAAATCCTGAAATCGTGGAATGTATGGGCGGATGCGGCTGGCTATTTCTGCCTTGTAGCCATTACCTACACCATTATGACATGGATTCCTACATATCTCGTGCAAGTAAAGCAATTTGCCATTATGAAAGTGGGATTAGTTGCTTCCGCTCCATGGATTGGCGCCGTCTTGGGCAATGTTATTGGTGGAACACTATCAGATAAAGTATTTCATAGCCGCAGAAAACCCGTTATGCTGATTACCGCTATCAGTACTGTTTTTCTGATGTATTCTCTAAAATATGCCCCTAATGATATGACCATTCTTGGTTTGCTTCTTTTACTGGCCGGTACTTTCCTGAATCTTGGATATTCCATGTTCTTAGCCTATCCTATGGGCATTGCCACCAAAGATAAAGTGCCATTTGCTGCAGCTATCGTAAATACTGCTGGTTCATTAGGCGGAGCATTTGGTCCTTTTGCCGTAGGGCTGATACTCGACATGTTTGGCTGGGATCATGTCTTTACCTTCCTTGCTGGTATTTCGTTATTAGTTGTTTTCCTTCTTATTACCATGATAGAGCCGATTCAAAAAACCGATTCTGTTCCAAATAATAATTAGTTTTCCACCTGTTAGAGGAGATGCTTTTGATGAAAACATATATTTTTGATCCTATTTCTGACGATGCACTGGCATATGCACGTAAACATCTGGACGTTGTGACGTGGAAGGATGATAAAATCAATTCTCCCTCCGATGCAGAAGCATGCATTGTCCGTACTTACAAAATTGGTAAAGAAGAAATAGATGCCATGCCAAAACTCCGAATTATCGCTAAGCATGGTGTCGGTACAGATAACATCGATATTCCATATGCTAAAAGCAAAGGCATCCTCGTAACCAATACACCGACTGCCAATTCTAATTCCGTAGCCGAACAAGCCGTTGCACTGATTTTTGATTGTGCCCGAAAAATCACACAGGCCCATATAGATAACGAAAAAGGGCTGGAACGCAATCAGCCAATGTATCTCAAAGGATATGAAATCACAGGAAAAAGATTAGGCCTCATCGGAATCGGTCACATTGGCTATCTCGTCGGGAAGAAGTTAAAATCCGGCTTTAATATGGATGTCTACGCCTATGATCCATTTATTTCCACAGAAAAATGCGAATCGATGGGATTTCATCATACAAAAGATATGGACGATATCATTAAAACCTGTGATGTTATTTCTATCTCTGTTCCCTTAAACGATGCTACACGCAATCTCATCAGTAAACGTGAATTGGGAATGATGAAACCGACAACCATCTTAATCAACACATCGCGTGGCGGTATCGTCAATGAAACCGATTTGTATGAAGCTCTGCAAAACAAGAAAATATGGGGTGCCGGTTTTGATGCTTTTGTCTCAGAACCACTTCCCCCACATGATAAACTCTTTAATTGCTTCAATTTCGTCGGCACGCCCCATAACGGCGCGAATACGTACGAAGCCCTGACCCGTATGGGCACAGGTGCCGTCGATGAAATCATCCGCGTAAGTGAAAACAAACCTACTCTTACAAATCTCGGAGCTAAAATTCATTAAAATCATCTTTAAATAAATAATAGAAGCGCTGGCAATATCTTTCACTGTCAGCGCTTCTATTATTTATACTATATCAAATTCCATACTTATTATACAATTCACTGCGGAATGCCTCATCCTGTACTGCACGCCGGGCGTCGTCCAATTTATGCTCGTCCATCAGGTATTGAATCAATGTGCCAAGCCGTTTCTCCCCTTTTTTAATCCCCTTTTCTTCTCCTTTTTCAAAGGCTTCCCTAGTATTTGTATTGTAATCTATGATAGCCATTTCCCGGTTAATATAGGCTCTTCGTTCTGCTGTATTCTGCATGAATTCCCGGGCCGCTTTCATGGCATCATGAATCGCTGCATCACTCATGATCAGTTCCCCCTTTTCCTCTGCATTCAGTTTGTTGGCAAAAAACGCCAGCCACCGCTCCATTTTCGTCATATGCGACACAGGCATTTTGACAAATTTTGGGATTTCCAGAAAATGTAATACCAAATCCTTGTTCAGCCGATCGTCCGTCTGTTTATTATACACGCTCCACAGCGAATGAGCCTCTTCCTGGGGTAATATATTGAACCGTAACAGGTTGACCATAATACAGGGTTTTACGTCTCTATAGTCCCCTCCTGGAGGCAGAGACATGAGGTACATTCTGGCCCAGTAGCACAAGGTACGTCGTTGCATATTTTTCTGATTGATGACCTGTACCTCAATATCTACCTGTTCCCCCGTATCTAGTGTACAGGCCACATCCAGCCGCGATAATTTTTCGTCATACCTATCCGGTATCAATTCCGTTGGGGCAAATACAATGTCACAAATTGGATGACCCAAATCTTCAGAAACAACGGCATTGAGAAAATCCATGGTGATTTGTTTCCGCTCCGGTTTTCCAAATACAAACTTAAACAGGACATCATTCATAGGATTGAAATTATGCTCACTTAGTTGTGAATCCAGCATATCATACCGGGCTTTCCTGTTCATTTCATACATAGTCAATACACTCATCTTTTCTTTATTATATCATGAAAAAAACAAAAAAAGGTCCACACAACTGCGCCAAAAAGCGCTAATCGTGTGAACCTGAAGTTCCATACCGTCAAATTTTACATTCTGCAGCCACCATCAATTATTGCATATTTCACCCCCATTTCCTATGTAATTTATAAAATATTATTCTCATTTATATCATAACAAAAATATAACGCATGTGCAAATTCTCATTTTGCTAAATATATTCTGACAAAAATGTGAATGATATGCACAGCTACTTTTCTTCCCGCACTTTATCCCAAAGTACAGCTACGTCCTGCCAGTTTTCTGGTCGTTTTTCATTAAAATAGGTATGTGCATCGAGATCACGGAACCATTCCAGTCGTTTTTCTGTAGCCTGCGTCATAATCGGTGCCACACCAATGTCTTCCAGCATCTTCATGACGTCACTCATTTCATGAGCCTGCCGGGCTCCATGCCATGCACTGGCTACAACAAGGTAATTATTGTTGAAATCAAATGATTTCCCATCCAGTGTGTTGCCAATCGAATCAATTACCAGTTTATCTACGCCCAGTACGTTGGCAGCTTCCAGCATTTCTGCTCCCAATGCCGCAATGCCTTTCATGTAGATACTGCGGACAAATTTTACTGCGATGGCATCACCAGGTTTTTCCGTAATCTGTTTGATATTCATGCCATACGGGACTAACGCGTCGATAAAAGGCTGACAATTTGCGCCCGAAACCAAAATAGGTACTTTATAATGAGCCTGACTCAGGCTGGCCATAAGCGCCCCGTCAATGAAATCCCCGCCGTTTTCACTAATCAACTGATTTTCTGTCCGTTTGACACTGGGCAGACTGGTTGATAAATCAACGAGAAGTTTCCCCGGTGTCACACTGCCCAGCAATCCTTTCGTCGTATCCAGTGCAAATGCACCGGGTACGACCATCAGAATCATATCGCATTTTTCTACCACATCATTGTCAGAATCCAGAAGGGTTACCCCTGCTTTTTCCGCCTTATCTTTTACAATATATCCCTTTTCCGGATGATTCTGCATCACATCATAAGCATAAATTTCTTTTAAGCCCTGTTCTACCAGCCCACTGCTGATTTCGTATCCTACTTCACCAAACCCAATGAATCCTAATTTCACAATACTCACACTCCATACATCATTATTTGATTTACTCTATTATTTCTGCACCGATTTCTTTGACTTTATCTGCTACCCAGGGACGGATATAGGTGCCATCTTCTACAATATGCTTCATGATTCCCGCTTCTTTTTCCATGACCTTCTTCGTCGCCGCTGCAATATCTGCTGCTTCTTCCGGTTTGATGACGACAATACCATCACCATCACCAACGATGATATCACCAGGGCGGACGATTTTTCCTCCAAAGGAAATGACCGTATTGATTTCTCCCGGGCCATTTTTATACGGGCCATTGGGAATCGCCGCCTTGGCATATACAGGGAAATCCATGGCTGCTATTTCATCGGAATCACGGATAGCTCCATCTACGATGACACCGGCAAGGCCCCGTTTCTGACAATAGGTAATCATCAATTCCCCAAAGATAGCACGGTTCGGATCACCGCCGGCATCGATAACGATGACATCACCCGGCTGTGCCATATCCATAGCCACATGGAACATCAGATTATCGCCTTCCGGTACTTTGACTGTAAACGCCGTTCCCAGCAGAGGAGCCTTATTCAACGGGCAGATATCCGACCGCACCGCTGCCGTGCGGTTCATGCAGTCATCAATATTGGCTACAGGCATTCCCTTGAACGCTTCTACTAATGCTCTATCTGGTCTTTCAATCGTTTTGATAATTTTGCATCCTACACTCATTCTTCTCTTTCCGCCTTTCATGTATATAAATGATGACATTCATGTTTAATGCTTTACCGGTATAAGCTTCATGTCTTGATATCATTTTATATCCAGGCTATAATAAAGTAAAATGAATAAATAGGCAATTAATAATCAATTATTTTCATATTTACTAAAAGGAGTATCACACATGCATATACACGACATCGAAGCCTTCCTGACCGTCGTTCAGACCCGCAATATCAGCCGGGCGGCCGAACAGCTCTACGTATCCCAGACGGCTATTACCCACCGTCTGCAGAATCTGGAAGCCGAACTAGGCGTTACTCTGTTGGAACGGGGCCGGGGCATCAAAGAAATTTCACTTACTCCTTCAGGACAGGATTTTATGCCTATCGCCCACCGTTGGGCTGCTTTATGGAAAGAGCTGGATCACTTCAAAGAAGAAGGAGAAAAACTTTCTCTTTCCTTTGGCTCTGTCCAATACCTGAATGATTTTATCTTTCCACCATTATTTCAAAAATTGCTGAATCATCAGCCAAAAATTCATTTATCCCTGCACACTGAGCATACGGCAGAATTATATCCACTGCTCGAACGCAGGGAAATCGACGTAGCCATTGCCTGGCGGAACATCAAATATCCTGATATTCTCTGCACTCCCTGGAAAAAAACGCCTTTAGTCGTATTAAAATCCAGTACCACATCTGACAAAGGCATTTCGACCATTGACAATACCGATTTAAATCCCCAGGACGAAATCTATGTTCCCTGGACACCGGAATTCAAAAACTGGCATGATGACCACTGGCCCAGTGATATTTACAGCAGTCCTACACTTCTTACAGGAGCACCTCTCACATTGCAAGTATTGAAAAACAGCGGCCGTTGGTCAATCGTTCCTTTGGGAATGGCACAGTATGCTTTTTCGCTGGGTGGATTCACCTATTCGTATTTATCCGATTCTCCCGCGCCCCTGACCGCCTATATTATCCAGCACAAAAAACCTCGTCCCACCACGCAGAGGTCTCTTTCTATTTTTTTCAAATACTTGCAGGAATTTTCGTTGAATATTGACAGACAAGCATTAGCTTATAAAGTGTAACACATTGTTTACAATACATCGGCAGGGCTTTACATTAAATCTGGCTTATTGGTATAATATATGCATAATACTCATAATTATAAAAAGAAGGTCGTGCCTATGCATTCTTCGTCTCTGGCAGTCGGTCTCCTTCTTCTTGCCCTGCTGCCATCTATTTTCGTCCAATACAGAGTCTTTGTCCCACTCCTGACACCTTACGAGTCACACCGTCTGGCAAAGGCATTTATCTTAATGTATGTTGTTATTACTCTCTGTGTTGTTCTGGTTTTCTCACAGGGCATCATCGGCATCGCCTGGATTTCATTCAAGGACATCATATCCTTGCACGCGATTCCTTACCTGATTCTCGGACTGCTGTTTGTGCCTGCGTACCGTCTGCAATATATATTCGTCCTGGGGATGCAGGGTCTGTATATTGTGGCACTTCTCACGCTCATTATGAACGTAGAGCTCCTGTTCATTCCTCCCAGTATATTTTTCCAACATATTACTCCGTTTCTCCTGGCATACATGCTGTCCTATATCATCCTTGCACCACTGCTGCTAAAATTTTTCCGTTCCTTGTTCATCCCCTATCATATGGTCGATATGCTGTCGTTCTGGAAATACACCGCCTGGATTCCAGTCTCACTGATCCTATATTCTGCCATTCTGGCCCATACCAATGAACCAATAGCCCGCGAATACCTCATTCCGCGCGTACTGCAGGCCTTGTTTGGGATTTGTATTGCCATTACGATGTATCTGGGCACGCGGAAAATGCATTATGCCATCGAACTCAAGCGTGAAAATGCGGCCCTGCTGACACAGATGGAAATGTTCGCCGACTATACGCGGATGCTTCAGTCCGCTCAGCGGCGCATGTCCATATACCGCCATGACACACGGCATCAGCTGCGCCTTCTGTCCAAATTAATCCAAGAAAAAGACGATACAGCTTCACTGGCCTTACTGAAAACGCTCACGCAGGAACTGGCTCAGACCCGTCCCTATCACTGGGGAGAAAACACCTGTATCCGGAAGACACTGCTTCCGCTCATCGAGAAAGCCCGGGAAAACGGTATCCCCGTCATGGCAGACCTCTCGCTGGCGCCGCATCTTCCCTTTGAACAGGAACTGGCTCAGGCGGCCGCCCGTCTGGTAAACGCCGCGATTGCCGTCAGCCGCTCTCAGGATAAAAGCAAGCAGTCTATCACAATCATTGCCCGTCAGACAGAAACGACAATCATGCTTCTCATCGGCAACCGTCAGACCGGCCCGGTATTGATGGATGCTGAAGGGCATCCACAAAACGGCCCATATGCCGAAGTGATACCGGCCCTGCATCAGTTTATAATAAATCATCAGGGAGTCGGCCGATATACCTGCAAGAAGGGATGGGTTATCGCCAACGTGCGTATTCCCTGTAAGGGAGGTGCGGCCGTATGATATGGATACTCATTACTACCTGTCTGCTCACCCTGTCCATTGTACCGCCGGCCTATCTGCAGTATGCTTCTTTTGCCCCCTTGCTATCCATAACGCAAAAAAAATGGGTGTGTGCCGGATACGCTGTCTGTTTCATGGCAGAAACACTGGTCCTGATCTATCTCTTTCTCGGCGGGCAGTGGTCCCACTCTATTTTCATGTTCAAAAAGCTGTATTCCCTTTTATGGATTCCCTATTTTATCTGGGCCGTCATCATCATCCGTCCCTATTTTTTCCGGCATATCTACGTATTTGCCCTGCGCACCATATTCATGCTGATGCTCCATACCTTCATCTATTACGTATTCTATGTATTCATTCATCTGGGCATCTTACCTGTCGGCGAAAGCTCCCTGCTCTACCCACTCGAACTGTTTGTTTACACCATCAGTTATATACTCTGTCTGCCTTTCCTAATCCGGTATTTCAATGAAATATTCCGCAATGACCATGCGCTGAGCACACGGGTTTACTGGAAATATATCTGTGTCCTTCCCTGCCTGCTCCTGGCAGAATCTCTGTTTTTTGTCACCCAGTCTATCCCCAATGTAATCTATTTCGAAATGCTGGTGCCACGAATCATCATTTCCTGCGCTACCCTGCTCGTCGCCCTGAGCGTACGGGCCGGCATCAATCAGGCTGATGCCATTTATTTGACGCACGAACGCAATGACGCCCTGGCCGCTCAGATCCAGTCCAATCAGAATTACGCCCAGTCGCTGAATGAATCACAGACATTGATGGAACAGTTTTACGAAAAAAGACGGGAATATTTACAGAAATTGACAACCCTCATATCGGATCACGACTATGATAAAGCCCTGGCCCTGATTGAACACATAGGTCTGAAGCTCAATCAGACCAAACGGCAGCAGTATTGTAAAAACGCGGTCGTCAATGCCGCCCTTACGACTTATCTCAGTGCGGCCATACGCAAAGGTATCGCCGTCACGGCCCAGGCCGATATCCCGGACTGCAGTCCGGCCTTCAGCACGGACCTGTCCATGGTCTTTTCCAATCTCATTGAAAACGCTGTCCATGCCAGTGAAAAACAGGCAGAAGGCAGGCGCGTCCTGACGCTTCTCGTCGTTCGTCAGGAAGATATGCTGAACATTCTCATAAAGAACCGCTTCGATGGCACGGTCATATTTAACGAAGACGGGCTGCCAACGACCGATGCCCCGGGCCACGGCATCGGCATGAAATCCTTGGCCCGCTTCCGGGACGAATACCATGCCAATATCATCTGTACCTGCGAAAAGGGCTGGTTCAGCACCTACATCCGGCTGGCACTGCCAGACACATAACATCTTCTAAGAAACAACAAACAGGCTGTCGCAATGTAAGCTACGAAAGCTATTTTGCGATAGTCTGTTTTAGTTTGCCAAAGGGGCGTCCCTTTGGCAGATACATCATGCTGCAGATGGAGAAATCTCATGTATGACCCATCGCTTATTGACAATATCTCACCAAATAACAAGACTGCCGCATCCTGAATGAAATTCAGGATGCGGCAGTTCGTCATGCCTTTTGCTTCCGCCTCTGACGATGCAGGGATTCAGCGTTTGTTATGCCTTGTTCTGGGCAGCCATAGCTTTCAGTTCTGGTTTAAATTCTTCTACCAGTTTCGCTTCTGCTTTGGCGCCTTTCTGCAGGGCTTTGTAAATGATTTCTGCCATTTCATAGCGGGTCATCGTGCGTTCGCCATGATACTTGCCATCTTCATACCCCTGGATGATGCCGTTGCCAGCCAGGCGGGATACGGCTTCATATGCCCAGTGGTTTTCCGGTACATCGGGGAATTCCTTGGACAGGTTCGGATTGAGGACGGACAGGAGGGCATCCATCTGATGCTGCAGGGTATTGACCTGGGATTCGAGATTCTTGACGTATTTTGCGCTTTCCGCCATCTGTTTATTCCGTGCTTTGTTGCCGCCGCGGCCGATGCGGACCGCTACGCCGCCGCCGATCATATTGTCATCCGAGCCGACTGTACCGGACAGGTTGACCATGACGTCTTCATTGGGGCGATAGAAGAGGCCCAGAGCCGTAGCCGTTTCGTTCTTGTAATTACCAACGGCTGCTGCCACATTGAACTTGGAATCGGCGTCAAATTCGAGAGGATGGAGGTTGGCCATAGCTGCTGCGTTAGCACCAACTTCGTTGATGCGGCTGTCCATCTTGCTGACGCGGCGGTTGGTTTCATAGAGCTGTGATCCATTGACCGCATCCAGGCTGTTGGCCGAAAGTTCTCCCGCTGCCACGTTGGTGATCTTCTGATTATTGGCGTTGATGCCATTATCATCAATATAGGTCTTGTCGCCAACTTTGTACGAAGAAGCTGTCATGCTGCCCGATACGCTGGCATTGCCGCCTACGCTGAGGTCTTTGGCAACGGTGACCGTATCCTGGAAGTTTGCGGCTCCGGTTACATCGAGGGTGCCATCAATAGTCGCGTTGTTGGTCACATGCAGGTCTTTCGTAGTAGTCGTGCCACCGACCGTGAGGTCTTTCATGACTTCAGCATAATCCATAGTCGCTTTGCCCGTTTCGAGGGTATTGCCGGAAATGGTCGTCTTCGTAATCGAACCGTCGCCGATTGCCGTGTTGTGGTCCGTATTTTCGAAAGTCGTGCCATCCGTCGTCGTAGTCACGGTGCTCTTGCCTACCGTATCTTTGATGCTGGTAGTTGCCGTGTTTTCAATTTCTGCCGCACTGTTGGACAGTTTTTCTTCCGCCTTGTTCACCAAGTTCTTGGCATCGTTGGTAATCGTTCCCTGTTTTGCCGTATTGGTGATATCCGCGCTTCCCTGACTTACGCTGGTGCTGGAAGTTCCATCGCTTGTGCTGACAGTCGTATTGACAAATCCATTGTCGGCATCTTTCAGGATATCGATGATGCTGCCGCTGACCAGTTTTTCCGTCGAAGTCGTTGCCGTCTTAACAGAAGCATTGTACTGACTATCGCTGGCTTTGATCAGCTGTTCCGATTTGTCTACGGTGTTGTTGGTGTTGTTGGACTTGGTCCCGTCGGTGATGGAAGAGGCAAGGCTCTTTGCATCCTGGTTCACAACGGTGGTATTGGTGCCGTCCGTTACGGAGGAAGCGATCTGATCTGCTTTCTGCAAGTCGTTGGATGTATTGGTTCCGTCCGTAATGTTGGTATTGGTCTGACCGGCAATGGTGTCGATAGTAGTCTTGTTGCTACCATCAATCAGCTGGGATTTTTCTTCCGCTGCACCGCGGAGATAGGAAGCGGTCTTGCCATCGGCCTGGCTCATTTCTTCCGTAGTCTGATAAGACAGCTGGGTAGAAGTATTGGAACCGGCATCGTTCGTCACTTTCTGTACGATGGAGCTGGTAGCATCGGTTTCTACATCGATAGCTTTGTTGGTAATCTTGTTCTTCGCTTCGTTGGTGATGTTTTCTGCCGTCAGGCTGCTGTCACCAGTTACGGTCGTGGTCTGGTTTCCGCCTACCGTGGTGCTCAGGTTAGCTTTATAGTCTTCCGTCACATCGCCGGTCACAGTAGTAGACTGTTTTCCAGTGATGGTATTGGTCTGGTCACCAGTGATATTATTGATTTGATTGCCATTGACTGTGTGCTTTTCTTCACCGGTAATGGTGGTTTCCAGTCCGCCATTGTAGTTTTCCGTAGCTTTTCCAGTTACGGTTTCAGTCAAAGTACCGCCCACCTTGGTATCCAGGTCGGACTTGTAGTCTTCTGTGACTTTGCCGGTGACGGTGGTCTTCATTTCGCCGCCGACAGTCGTGGTCAGGTCTTTGCCAACCGTGTTGGTCATGTTTTCCGTAGCGTTGTTGATGATATCCTTGGCATCATTGGCGATCGTACCGTTCTTAGCCGTGTTGGTGATATCTTTTGCCGTCTGGGTGACGCCAGTGCTGTTGGTGCCATCCGTTACGGCGCTGCTGATGAACGGGTTGGCTGCATCGTCGAGGTTCTTGATGACGTCGATGATGCTGCTGCCGCTTACCAGGGCATCTTCCATCTTAGTAGCTGTCTTAGACGTAGCACTGTACTGGGTATCGCTGGCTTTGATCAGCTGTTCCGATTTATCCACGGTGTTGTTGGTATTGTTGGACTTGGTCCCGTCGGTGATGGAGGAGGCAAGGCTCTTTGCATCCTGGTTCACAACAGTGGTATTGGTGCCGTCCGTTACGGAGGAAGCGATCTGATCTGCTTTCTGCAAGTCGTTGGATGTATTGGTTCCGTCCGTAATGTTGGTATTGGTCTGGCCGGCAACCGTGTCGATGGTGGTCTTCTTGTCACCATCAATCAGCTGGGATTTTTCTTCCGCTGCACCGCGGAGATAGGAAGCGGTCTTGCCATCGGCCTGGCTCATTTCTTCCTTGGTCTGATAGGACAGCTGGGTGGAAGTATTGGAACCGGCATCGTTCGTCACTTTCTGTACGATGGAGCTGGTAGCATCGGTTTCTACATCGATAGCTTTGTTGGTAATCTTGTTCTTCGCTTCGTTAGTGATGTTTTCTGCCGTCAGGCTGCTGTCACCAGTTACCGTCGTGGTCTGGTTTCCGCCTACCGTGGTGCTCAGGTTAGCTTTGTAGTCTTCCGTCACATCACCAGTTACGGTTTCCGTCAGAGTTCCTTTTACGGTATTGCTCTGGTTGCCATTGACCGTAGTGCTCTGGCTGCCATAAGTTTCTGTCACAGCTCCTTTGACGCTTTCCGTCTTGCTGCCACTGATGGTATTGGTCTGGTCTCCTGCTACCACATTAAACTGATTTCCGCCTACATTGGTGCTCTGGTCACCGTCAACCGTAGTTGCCTGGCTGCCGTATTTTTCCGTGACACTACCTTTGACCGTTTCCGTCTTGCTTCCACTTACCGTATTCTGCTGATTGCCAGCTACGATATTGGTCTGGTTTCCGCCTACAGAAGTTCTCTGGTCTGTCTTAACGTTGGTAACCTGGGCGTTGAAGTTTTCTGTTTCCGTTCCTTTTACACTGACCGTACGGTCTCCGGACACGGTATTGGTCTGATTACCTGCCACATAATGGGTTTCATTTCCGCCCACCTTGGTGTCCAGGTCGGACTTGTAGTCTTCTGTGACTTTGCCGGTGACGGTGGTCGTCATTTCGCCACCAACAGTGGTCGTCAGGTCTTTGCCAACGGTGTTAGTCATGTTTTCCGTAGCGTTGTTGATGATATCCTTGGCTTCGTTAGTAATAGTACCTTGTTTCGCCGTATTGGTAATATCCGTCGTAGTCTGGGTGGAAGAAGTCGTGTTAGTTCCATCGGTGACTTCACTGGAGATGTTATCTACCTTCTGATCTACCTTGGAGAATACCGTATCAGACGAATTAATCTGATTCAGGATTTCATCGACACGCTGTTGGAACGTCGAGGTCTTACCTTCCTTATCTTGGAGGACACTACTGGATTCCGTTGCACTCTGAGTTGCTGTATTGGTGTTACTATCTTTATCCTTCAGTGTGCTCTGTGACTGAGTAGATGTCTGTGTAGACAGGTTGCTGTTCTTTTCAGAATCGATAACCTTGGACGTTACATCGTTGCCTTCTACAGTCAAAGTACTCTTGTTCCAGTTACCATCTGCATCGGTAGATTTCGCCCAGGTGGAAGTCCCATTTTCATCATAATCGATGGCGCTTTCTTTTTCACTGCCATCTTTGGTGCTGGTGGCTTTCTTGTAGCCCGTGATTTCACCGGCTGCCACTTTCGTGCTGGCCGTTACGTTGTTGTCCCCTACAATGCCGTTCTTGGTCAGGTCGATTTCATCCACATTCAGCTTGCCGTTGACCGTCAGGTCGCCGCCGATGGTGGCATCACCGCTGGTGGTAATGGTTTCAGCGCTCAGGTTCTTCACACCAGTGAGGTTGCCATTTTGCATGGTTGCCGTGCCATCAGAGATGCTCTTACCCTGGATAGCACCGCCGGCGGTCAGGTCACCGGTAATGGTGGCACTGCCTGCTGTGAGAGCGCCCTGGATGGAAGCGCTGGCCCCTGTAATGGCACCGCCTGCGTGAATGTCACCCAATGCGGAGATGTTGCCCGTAGAAGTTACGGTGCCGCCGGTAATGGTACCGCTGGTGTTGATGTTGCCATTGGTGATGGTAGCAATCCCATCGGTCAGGGTCTTGCCGGTTACCGTTCCGTTGCTCATGGAAGCACCCTTACCGTCGGTTACGGTTTCGCCGGTGATGGTTGCCCTAGAAGTGACATTTCCATTTTCATCTACGGTGAAAGCCCCGTTGGCCCCTTTGATCTTGCCGTCAGCGCTCATAGCTGCCTTGGCTTCGCTATAGGTATCGCCGCCGGTGTAGACGCCGTCTTTATCCACCACCGTGCTGTTAGTGCCAACCTTGATTCCATTTTCGTTCATGGTGATCTGGTTGTCCTTGCCCTTGTTCAGGATCATTTCATTGGCATCGGTCTTGGAAGTGGTCACGTTGCCCTGGGCGTCAATGGTAGTGGTGTTCTTTTGCAACACATTGTCGTTGCTCAGACTCAGTCCGCTGTTGACGGCTTCCACCAGTTTGGTATCTGCTGCCACACGGGCCGAAGTTTCTGCCGTAATCTTATCATCCAGTACCGTATCGGCTGCTTTACGTTCTGCGGCTTCGTTGTCGATATTAGTCTGCAGGGTCGCATCGGCTGCTTCCCGGGCAGCAGCTTCATTGGCATCTGCCTGGTTCAGGGCCGTGAATCCATCAGCCATATTCTTGTTGATGGTATTGAACCCATCCACCATATTCTGGTTAACCTGTTCAATGACCTTGTCTTGGGCTGCATCAGCCCCGATCCGGGCGGCGGTTTCTTTGGCCAGAGCAGCGTCCAGGTTGGTGACGTTTTCGCCAATGGTGTTGGCCGCTTTCACAACGGCCCCATCCTGTACGGCCGCATCAGCCTTGCTTACATAATTATCAGATGTCTGTTTTTCCAGATATTCCTTCACATTGGTGATGCGTTCGTTCAGAGCCGTATCGCCAGCTTCACGGGCCGTTGCTTCGGCAGTGATAGCATCAGCATTAGATTTAACCTGGGTATCGAGAGCGGAAAGGTTAGCCCCTACACTATTGGTTTGGACCACATAGTTTCCGGTCTTCGTTGTATCATCGTAAACAGCTTCCGCTTCTACTTTCCCTGCTACCGATACATCACCACTAGAGGTGATATCACCAGTGGAAATACTTCCAGATGTCAATTGCCCACGGATCTTCAGATCTTTGACGGTCTGATTTTCTTTGGTCCCTACAATCAGATTGCCATCCTTGGAAACATGCAGGGCCGTGCTGGTCTTATCCGTTGTAAACTGATCCGCATTGGCTTTGACCTGTGTATCCAGTGCAACAATATTTTCACCTACCGTATTGCCGGCCGTTACATAATTACCGCTGGTAAGGGTATTATCCACGACGCCCTGCATGCCTACGACTTTATTTTTAGCAGTAATATTGGTCTGGGAAACGATTTCCTTAGCACCTACCGTCGCCTGAGACGAAATATTTCCTGTTGCCGCAATGGTTCCTTGAGAAATAATGCTATTCGTGCCAATCAGGTCTTTCCCTTTTATGGTACCAGTAGCCGTAACCGTCTGACCAGCAATGGTTCCTACGGCTGTAATATTTCCCCGGCTATTAACACTTCCTGCATTCACAGCACCACCGGCACTCAGCGTTCCCGAAATGCTAGCTGATTTTGCAGAAACCGGACCAGCAACCTTCAATCCCGTTACATCCGTCGTCGTTGTGGTTTTTGTAGCGCTGTCATATGTTTCTTTCTGTAATGTATTGTCCGAAGAAAGAGTCAGTTTATCCGTTCCCAAGTTATCGATGACGCTCTGATGCTGGGCTAATTCAGTTTCGACGCTCTGCATAGCGGTTTTCAAATCTCCGATATCTCTTGCATTATTGGTAGCTTTCATCACAGTACCACTGATATTATCAGCATCTTTTTGAGTTCCTGTGATAACACTAGTACCATTAATCGTCGCAGAATTTATAGCCGCATAGCTAAATCCTCCGACCGGGAGGAGCATGAGGGCTGTGATGGCGGCCAGGGCCAGGCGTTTGGCTTTATCTCCTGTGCTGGCGGCTTTGGTGCGGCCTTTGGCTAATTCCGAGGCTACGACGTAGCAATTTCTTGATTTACTCCAGATGACTTTAAATATTTTATTCATGTTTTCGCTCCCTTTCTGTATAAAAATTCATCTATAACCCTAAATTTGCGTACAAAAATAAGACCTCACAAAAAATCTGTTCTTTCAGAATTTTTATGCTTCTTTTTTAAAAATAAACTTGAAATATTCTTCCTGGAATTGGCGGTATTTCCGTTTTGCCAGCGGAATCTGATATCCCTGGATTTCGATATAATCGCTTTTGATGACATGAATGGCCGCCTGATTTACGATATACCCTTTGCCCGGTGAAATAAACTGGCCGGGAGAAATGGAATCCAGTGTCGCAAGCAGCTGTGCCAGGGCCTGGCGCGTCTCCAGAACCGCCCCATCGTGGGTATATACCTTCTGGATATGGCCTTTACTTTCTACAAACAGGATATCGTTGATTTCTTCCACTTGTATGCCGCCCCCGACAAGACGGAAAATGATTTTTTTGCTATGCCGCTGCCGGATGCTTTCCATGACCCGGTTCATAGCCTGATCAAACTGTTTTTGTGTAAACGGTTTGACGAGGTAATGCGCGGCCTGGACACCGAAGGCATCGACTGCAAACTCATCGCTCGTCGAAAGAAAGATGATTTCCGCCCGGCTTTTCTGGTTTCGCATTTCGGTTGCGACATCGGTTCCCAGCATACCAGGCATACAGATATCGAGCAGTACAATATCAAAATTCATTTCTTCTTCAAAGGCATCCAGAAACAGCATGGCATTATCATACCGGGAAATTTTGATTTCATACGTGCTGTCTGCAAAATAAGTACGCACGGCTTTTTCCATGATATCCAGCTGTTCCGGTATATCGTCACAAAGGGCAATCCTCAGCATAGTATACCTCCTTTCAATATATGATATGAGCATCCGTCATTTCTCATTGCACTTGCATTATATCATGTACTTTTCCTTCGAAAGGCCTTCGTGTCATTAAAAGTGCATTTTTTGTCACAAGTGGGATTTACTCATATTCACTCAGGTAAATTTACCGTTTCTTTTCATTTCTTCCGTCCCGATATGGACAGGAGATAGATTTCAACGTTCTTCCCCTTTTATAATTTTAGTATATAACAAAACATGTTCTGCCGATAGTATACTTTTGTATATACTTATGGGACGTGGGACGGGAAAGCCACAAAAAATAGAACCAACTGACGCGTTTTTGTCAGGCCGGTTCATACCAGGAAATTCCCGGTTCTCTTCCAGACTCCCCCACATGTAGTATATAATGCAGAACTTTTTTCTAATCCTTCTGCCAGAAATAGAGCAGCCGTCTGCTATCTGACAGCCAGACCGTTGGAGACATACTACGCCAGAAACTTGTCCTGACCGTAATACAAAGTGATTACCAGTTGACAGTTCAACATTTGCAGCAGAAAAGAAACTCCGGCGTCTGGCGGGAAACAGGGAACAAAGCCGGTCTGCTGCCCTAGTTGACCGGACAGCCAGTTCATTTCACGATAAAACTATCAAAAAGTTGGTTGCTTCCATAAAAATTTATTGACAATCCCTGTATTTACAACTATAATGAATGTCATCAATAGAACACAGGGCGATGAAGCCCGGCTATGCACACACCGTAGTGTGTCATAGCCGGGCTTTTCTGTTTTTCTATTGGTAATTATTTATTCGTACTGCAATAGAATAAGAGCAGGCAGGTCATTTCGAGGGGAAGTAACAGGCTTGTCTGTATGAGGGGACAAAGAGGTCCTGCCAGCACCAACCTCCACGTGCTGTGCAGGACCTCTTTCTTTTGCAGTCAACCAGAGGGGTGACAGGTATGAAAAAATTTTGGTGTTTGTTTTCCTGGTTCATGCTCATAGCGCCTACTGCACTGGCTGCTGACGGGAGCGGAACCATCGACACGGGGGATACGGCCTGGGTACTGATTTCCGCTGCACTGGTCTTCATCATGACCCCGGGTCTTGGCTTTTTCTATGGCGGTATGGTCCGCAGTAAAAACGTACTGACGACGATCATGCAGAGTTTCTTCATCGTCGCCATGATTTCTGTCGAATGGATTATTCTGGGATATGCCATGACATTCGGCACCGATATCCACGGCTTTATCGGAAGCCTTGACAAAATCGGGCTGGCCGGTGTGGGCATGCAGTGCCTTTCCAGCGGTACGATTCCCGAACTGGCCTTTGTCGCATTCCAGTGCATGTTCGCCGTCATTACACCGGCTCTGATCACCGGTGCCTTTGCTGAACGGGTCAAATTCCGTGCTTTCTGCATTTTTATCCTTTTATGGGCTATCTTCATTTACAACCCCATGGCTCACTGGGTCTGGGGTGGCGGTTTCCTGGCCCAGCTCGGCGCACTTGATTTTGCCGGTGGCCTCGTCATCCACATTCTTTCTGGTGTATCGGGACTCACACTCTGCCTGCTCGTCGGCAAGCGCCGCGGTCTTGGCAAATATCCTATTATTCCGCACAATATGCCCATGGTCGTCCTGGGCGCAACACTCTTATGGTTTGGCTGGTTCGGCTTTAATGCCGGCAGTGCTCTCGGTGCCAACGCACTGGCAGCCAACGCCTTTATCTGTTCCCAGGCCGCAGCGGCTGCTGCCACCGTTTCCTGGGTCCTCATTGAATGGTTCATCAATGGCAAACCGACCGTCCTGGGAGCCGCATCGGGCTGCATCGCCGGTCTCGTAGCCATTACGCCGGCTGCCGGCTTCGTCGCCCCCCTTCCGGCTCTCTATATCGGTGCTATCAGCGGTATCGTCTGCTATCTGGCCGTCGCCGTCTGCAAGAGCCGCCTGGGCTATGACGACGCCCTCGATGCCTTCGGCATCCACGGTGTAGGCGGCACGTGGGGTTCCATCGCCACTGGCCTCTGGGCTACGGTAGAAGTCAATCCGGACGGGGCCAACGGCCTTTTCTATGGCGATGCCCATCTTTTGATGGCACAGGTCATTTCGACAGTCGTTGCGTACGCGCTGGCTATTATCGGATCCATTATACTCTATAAAATCATCAGCCTCTTCACGAATTTCCGCGTCGACGCCGATGAAGAAGTGGTCGGACTCGATATCAACGAACACGGCGAACGCGGCTATACGCAGCAGACATTATAATATGGACAGCAACGGCCAGTGTCACACCCTTACCCAAGCACTGGTCTTTGCCGCATCAGCTGCGGGATTGGCATGACGATCCCAAGACGTGTTACATGTATCTCCTTAACAAACAATCCCGCAGCTGATGCTATAATAGATATATATCCCAATGCAGGAGTGATTATATATGAGAAAAATTACAAAAATAGACATCGTGACCCGTCCGAGCAAGCTGGATGAACTCAAAGCCGCCCTAAACGCTATCGGCGTCATGGGCATTACCGTCAGTCAGGTCTATGGCTGTGGTACACAGAAAGGCCATATCGAAGTATACCGGGGCAAGGAATACCAGGTAAACCTCCTCCCTCATATTAAAGTAGAAACGGTCGTCTGCGAAGTCCCTGTCGATGATGTCATCGAAACGGCCATGCGCATCTGCCAGACGGGTGAACCGGGCGATGGCAAAATCTTCGTGTTCAACGTCGAAGATGCCGTCCGTATCCGTACGGGAGACCGCGGAGCCGAAGCCATTATGGATGAAAAAGAACCTCCTACAACGTAATTTCTGATACGACGAAGAGGCCGCTCCACGAAGCGAAATGCTTCATGGGGCGGCCTCTTTTTCCGTATGGAATCCTATGGGAGTTTTCTTATCCGTCTACCGATTCCAGTGCTTTTTTGATTTTGGATGCCACACCGGTCATTTTATAGGCCGGGATGGAGCAGACACCGAGGCGGATGCCCCGTGCCAGAGGAGCAGCAAAAATGAGGTCTTCCTGAAGTTTTGCACAGGCCTGAGCCGATTTCAGCGTCGGGACAGAAATGAAAAATCCCGCCTTATAGGGAACAAAATCGAGATTGCAGGCCTGGGCTTCTTCCATGAAAATATCTGCACGGCGGCGGATATTCTGGAAATAGTTATTTTCTTCTGTTTCCAGTTCTTTCAGCAGTGCCGGGTCTCTGCGTACAATAGATAACAGGGTCATGGCCGCCCGGTTGATATTGGACCAGGCCGTACGGGCCGAATATTTCCCCACTTCCTGAAATTCATCGATGACATCCTTGCTGGAAGACAGGCCTACGAGAGCGCCTGCCCGCTGGCCGTAGAGGGTAAATCCTTTAGACATGCTGTAGGCAAACATGACGAAGATGTGTTCCGGCAGATGGCTGAACTGCTTCATGAACGTACGGACTTTGTTCTTATCCCCCGTATAGGCGATATATGCGATATCGACGAGGATACTGATGCGTTTTCCATTCTTTTCGTGGAACCGGCACACATCGAGCACTTCTTCCCAGTCCCGGTCCGACAGGGCAAATCCTGTCGGGTTATTGGCCGGCGTGTTGAGCATGATGAGCAGAGAGTCCTGCTGGCGCAGAATGGCTGCTACAGCCGAAGAAAAAGAATCAATATTGAAGGAATGGCTGTCATCGAGCATAGCAAAAGTCGTAAGATGGCGGCCCACTTCGTCACAGAGATTGTCGTAGACCGACCAGCGCCAGTCCGTCGTCAGAACCTGGTCACCTACTTCCGAATAGTTAGTAATGGCGATATGAACGGCCCCGGTACCACCGGCCGTCGCTATGGCAGCCGTATAGCCATCGGGCCGCTGGTCTTCAAAGGTCGCATCGATGACATCACTGCGGTAATCGGCCAGTCCGACCGGCGGCGCATAGGTAATAAAATCACTCATAGGCAGTGATTTATATACTTTTTCGACGACAGGAAGACAGGCTACTTTTTCATCGTCTCCAGCATAACAACCTACGGTAGCATTGACTACGTTTTTAATTCCGTATTTTTTTATTGCCTCTTTGGCTGCCGCGCTGGACGAAAATACGACATCATTTATTTTTTTCCCTTCCCGGCTGGCAGCCGCCATACATGTTGACATAACAGGACCCCCTCCAAAGCAAAAAAGCAATGATTCCTTTTTATTATACCACGCAATGCTCGGTTTACATATACTTTAATGCAATTCAATCTTTTTCTTTCTGTTCTTTTGGTTCTGTTACGGTGGCCTGTTTTATTCCTTTTATTCCCAGAAGGTCTGAAAGGAGTTCGCTCTGACTCAGTTCTTCTCCTACGTGTACCGTCAATTCCAGTTCGACATTTTCCTCTTCTTCTCCAGAAAGAGTGCGAAAGGAAAGAAGTGCCAGCTGATGGTGCTGCAGATATTCCGACAGGCGGCGGGACTGTCCCACCGTATTGCGCATCGTCAGGTGCAATACGTAAGAATGGCGTCCCCGTTTCCGCATCATCTTATCCAGACGGACAAAGACGGTAAGTACGATAAATATGAGCACCGTCGCGGCCGCCGCTGTCACCAGATAGCCGGCACCGACGACCAGCCCGACGGCAGCCACACCCCAGATGCTGGCCGCCGTTGTCAGGCCCTTGACACTGTGTCCCTTCTGATTAGCCAGAATCGTGCCGGCTCCGAGAAACCCTACACCAGAAATGACCTGGGCTGCGATCCGTTCGGGATCCGAACGGGTATAGCCATAGACAGAATAGAAATCGAGGGCGATATTAATAGAAATAATCATGCACAGGCAGGCGCCGAGGCATACGAGGATATGAGTACGCAGACCGGCAGATTGGCTCCGGGCCTCCCGTTCATACCCGATCAGGCCTCCCAGGATAATAGCCACGATGAGCCGTATGATACTGTCACTGGTACTAATCATCATGGGCATCACTCCTATTCATCAAAAAAGCAAAATCTTCACTTTTTCTTTATATTAGTTATAGTATAATATACGTCGGAAGGAAAATCTACGCTCAGCGTTTATACTGTATGTCTATATTCCTTATACACCATGTTTACAGAAAGGAGTCTTCCTGATGGGTAAACATATATTTTATCTCGATAATCTGCGCACGTTTGTCATTTTTCTGGGTATTCTCTGCCTGGCAGCCGGTTCATTCCTGCCGGCTCCGTTTATGCCACCTCATTACGTCTTTGCCGGCCAGCCGGGTACTATCACCCCTTTTTATTATCTCTTTTATGAATTTGCCATGACACTGGTCATTCCGGTCCTCTTTTTTATCAGCGGCTATTTTAGCGCGTCGAATCTGCGGATCCGCCTGTTCCAGCCATATTTCAAAGGACGCTGGCTGCGTCTGGGCTGGCCTTTGCTGTTTGCTATAATCATCATGATGCCGGAAATAGCCTGGATCAGCGCCCGCAGCACGGGATACAGCGCGGGATTTTTCACTTTCCTTACGCAACGCTTCCTGGGCCGGGGATTCACGTTGGGAGTATACGGATTTCTGGCAGTGCTCCTGCTGTTCATCCTGCTGCTCATGGCAGCCAAAAAGCTCAATCATCAGGCCCTTCGCCATACGGAAATTTCGTCTCCATCCCCGCTCTTCCTCATTCTCTTCGTTGGCGTTCATCTCATTTTAGCCCTGGCCGTCTACTTCGGGCTGCTCGGCCTGTCACCGCAAAGTCTTTCCGCCGTCCAGGCATTTTTTGCCGGTCTGGGTTTTCAGCCGAGCTGGCTTATCACGGCGGCCTTATACTTTCTCCTCGGCATCTACGCAGCCAAACACCGCTGGTTCATCCAGGGAGGTTACGTCCCAGGAAATGTCTGGATTGCTGCGGCCATTGGCTTTTCTATTATATACAATGTATTTCCCTATTATCACGCCATCACCCTCGCCTTCCTGTCTCTTTCGGGGACACTCGGTCTGATTGCTGTCTTTGCCCGCTGGGGAGATCAGAGTTCGCAGACGCTGCTCACCTTGTCCCATATGGCCTACCCCGTCTGGTATCTGAGCGAACCGGTATTGGAAAACATCATGTACTTTCTCCTGCCCCTTACAATTGCCGCTCCGCTCAAACTGATACTGGCTCTGGGCCTGACCTTGTTCTACGGATATTTCGTCTACAAATATGCCTTATGCCATCTGGGCTGCTTTAAAACGCGGTGACAGGGATTTAAATAATTCCTTAATTTTCGCCCCCCTACTGGCACAAAGGCTCCTATCTATGCTATGATAGGATAAGTCAGTTATATACTTTCTTTTTTCACCTAAGGAGTTGGATGAATTCTATGGATACATTGCTGCAATTAATGGAAGTCTATGGATATGCAGCCATGTTCGTGGCCATGGTAGCCGAAAATGCCAATATTCCCGTTCCCAGCGAAGTCGTCCTCGGTTTTGCGGGATTTCTCATTTCACAACATATTTTCGATTTCTGGACGACCTTTATCATCGCCTGTGCAGCCGGCGTGACCGGCTCAATTCTGAGTTACTGGCTCGGTTCGTATGGCGGCCGTCCTCTGCTCTTGAAATACGGCAAATATATCTTCTTCAATGAAAAAAAGTTCAATATGGCCGAAAAGATGTTCAATAAGTACGGTGGTATTGCCGTCATCATCTGCCGCTGCCTGCCCGGCGTACGGACATTCATTTCCTTTCCGGCCGGCGTCGCCCGTTATCCCTTCGGCCGGTTCGTACTGTTTACGATTATCGGCACCATTCCCTGGACACTGCTGCTCGTCTGGGCCGGCTCCGTACTGGGCAGTCATTGGCGTGACCTGATTCAGTATAATCATCAGCTGCTCATCGGAATGGGCATCGTCTGCGCCGTCATTGCCGTCGTCGGTCTCTGGAAATACCGCCGCAGCCGCAACCGCCGCCAGACGGAATAATCTGTGCCATCTGCTGCCGCATACCTCATCGTGCGGCAGTTTTTTTCTGTCACATACGGCCCACTGGAAAGGAGTCTTACATGAAAGCCCGCAGTCTCTTACTCGCTATCGCCATTGTCAGCCTTTTATTTTTCCTTACAGGCAATGCGTCTCTGCCCATCACCGATCCGGTAGAATCAAATTACGCACTGACAGCAAAGGAAATGGTCTTGTCCGGCGATTGGATTTCTCCCCGGATTTTCGATACATTCTGGTATGATAAGCCGATTTTCATCTATTGGATGCTCAGCCTGTCTTATACGCTGCTGGGATTCAGCGATTTTGCTTCCCGCCTGCCGGGAGCCGTGTTCGGCATGGGATCGGTCGTCCTGTTTTCCTGGTATCTGCTGCACCGTGGCACCCGGCGGGAACTGGCTGTCCTGGGAGCCGCCGTCATGGCCACCAGTCTGGAGGTCTGGGCCGTATCCCATTCTATCATTACTGATCAGATTCTCTTCTTCTTTACAGAAGCCACCCTGTTTTTTGCCTATATCGGCCTGACAGAAAATCGGAGCCCCTACATGACGGCCGCCTATGCCATGGCCGCCCTGGCCGTCCTTACCAAAGGCCCGGTCGGCATCGTCCTGCCCGGTACGTTTTTGTTGGTCTTTGCCGCCCTGCGCCGTGATGCATCACTGCTGCGCCGGATTTTCCAGCCTCAGGGCATCGCCTTGTTTCTCCTACTCTGTCTGCCCTGGTACGGAATCATGTATCAGCTCCACGGAAACGATTTTATCGACGGATTCCTGGGACTGCACAATGTAGCCAGAGCCACCGCATCGGAACACCCGGAAGTCAACGTCTGGTATTATTATCTGGTGCTCGTCCCCGTCAGTCTGCTTCCCTGGACCGGGCCCGCACTTTACGGAGCATGGCATCGCCGTCATGATGGCGCCGAATATCAGTTCATGATGATCTGGGCACTGGGAACGATATTGTTCTATACTCTCGTTGCAACGAAATATCCCACATATGCTTATATTGCCAATATTCCGCTTCTCCTGTTTGCCATATTGGGCATAGGGGATTTATATGAAAAAAACAAGGCCCGGCTCTGGACGATTCTTACCGCTCCAGTCATCATCTGGTGGCTACTCTTCGCCGCTGCTCCCTTATTATTCAAAAAGGCGGCCTTCGTTCCCGGAAGCTGGACCGGATTGTACATATTCATTTTCCTCTCTATCGTCCTGCTCCTGGCTGCCCAGAAGACTCATGCCTTCCCGGCACTGCCTGTCATGACTGCCATCGGCACGGCTGTCATCTATATTCTGGTCCTCTATCAGGGCCTGGTACCGTTCTATGATTATCGGTCGGCATCGGCATTTCTCCATCAGGAAGAAGCCTTACAGGGGCAGCTCTACTTCTTTGAAGAGTACCGCACATCCTTTGCCTATTACACGGGCCGTACCGCTTTGTATACAGAGCCGGCCGGATACGATGAAAATGCCCGGCTGCACCGTTCTTCTGTCTGGGCTGGCAAACACCCCTTCCCGGAAGAAGACAGCCCGCGTCTCATGGCGCGCCTTTCGGCAGGGGAAAGGGTAACCATCCTCGTGCCACGGGGCCGTTATAGCGATTATGTCCAGTCAGAATTTTATCCCCTTACCAGAGAAGCCGGAAAGATAGGCGCTTGTTACCTGTTTTACACAAAGGAGGCTTTGCCATGACCATAGAAGATTTCATTCACTCTCTCCAGACGTATACCAGCCCGGCTGTATGCAACCCCTGGCGGGACTATGACCGTACGTGCGATCTGGGACCACAGGCACCGGAAATCCGCCGTCACCAGCTGCAGGAGTATCTGGCCCAGCGTATCGGGCAGGCCCGTTACCTCTTTGTCGCCGAAGCCGCGGGATATCAGGGATGCCGGTTTACGGGCATTGCCATCACATGCGAACGGATGCTCCTCGACGCCCACAAACAAGTGACCAGTGCCATGGTCCTGGGCCATGCAGGACAGCGCACGAGCCGTCCCGACTCTCCGTATATGACCAGCCGCCCCCAGAGAGATCACGGCATGAATGAACCGACAGATACGTACGTATGGGGTGCCATCCTGGACAACGGTCTCAATCCGCGGGACGTCCTGCTCTGGAATATTTTTCCCTTTCATCCCCACAAGGATTCGCCCTTTTCCAACCGCACACCGACGGATGAAGAATTATCGGCAGGCCTCGCGTACACCCGCCAGCTCCTCGCGCTCTGTCAACAGCCCCTGCGTATCGGTGCCATCGGCCGCAAGGCAGCAGAGACACTGCAAAGCGCCGGCATTGATGCCATTGCTACTCGTCATCCGGCCAACGGCGGAGCCGGCCTGTTCCGGAAACAATTTGCCGATCTGATTAAAACTGTATAAAACGAATTCTATTGCCTATCCTGATAAGACCGTATTGCCATGAACCCAAGGCTCATGGTGTGCGGTCTTTTTTTGCATATTCTATACAGGTACAGAAATCACCGGCATCATCGACGCTCTCATTTTATGATTATTTATCATAGTTAAAATGATTTTATTTTATCGCAAATTCAATAAAAGGTAAACTATTTTAGCTGTATGTCTTTATTTTTATCAATGTATACAATATTATTTTTGAATTTTTTATTGACACAACGACATTTCACCTTTATAATAAATTCCAATCTGTACAACGTTTATTGTATGCGTTATAAAAATACATCTGCGTTGTACCGGGGGGATATGAAGAGGGGGAATCGATATGTATAAAAAATTACGTGATCTGCCGGCACCGCAGGGGCTGTACGATCCGGCATTCGAACACGATGCATGTGGCATTGGCTTCGTCGTCAATATGAAGGGGAAAAAATCTTATGATATCATCGACCAGGCTCTAACCATCCTGGAAAATCTGAAGCACCGCGGCGCTGAAGGCGCCGATGCCCAGAGCGGTGACGGTGCAGGAATCCTCGTACAGATACCGCATCAGTTCTTCTGCCGGGAATGTGAAGTCCTGGGCTTTACCCTGCCGCCAGAAGGAGAATATGGTGTCGGCATGATTTTTGCCCATCGCTACGAAACATTCCGCAAGAAGCAGATGGAAGAATTTGAAAAGATTGTCAAAGAAGAAGGCCTGTCCATCCTCGGCTGGCGTGACGTACCGGTCGATGAAAGCCTCATCGGGAGCATCGCCAAGACAATCCGTCCTCATTTTCTGCAGGTCTTTATCCGCAAAGATCCCTCTATGACCAACCCGATGGATTTTGAACGCAAGTTATATGTCATCCGCAAGATGGCGGAAAAGAAGATTATCCCGGCCAGTCAGGAAAAGGGCTCCGATTTCTACATTGCCAGTCTGTCTTCGCGGACCATTGTCTATAAAGGCATGCTGACTTCTATCCAGCTGCGCCATTTTTATCTGGACCTGTCCGACCTGGATTTTACGACCTCCATGGCACTCGTCCACTCCCGGTTCAGCACCAATACAT
This sequence comes from Caecibacter massiliensis, assembly GCA_900095875.1. Taxonomy (GTDB): domain Bacteria; phylum Bacillota; class Negativicutes; order Veillonellales; family Megasphaeraceae; genus Megasphaera; species Megasphaera hexanoica. Next base: position 970,236 of record LT608311.1, read on the forward strand.
TCCCCAGCTGGGCCCGGGCCCATCCGAACCGTTATATCGTCCACAACGGAGAAATCAACACCATCCAGGGGAATGTAAACTGGCTCAATGCCCGGGAAAGCAAATCCAAATCCAGTGATTTTCCAGATCTGGAAAAGGTCTTTCCCGTCGTCGATGACAGCGGCAGTGATTCGGCTATGTTCGACAACTGCCTGGAATATCTGTATATGACAGGACACTCCCTTCCCCATGCCATGATGATGATGATTCCCGAACCGTGGGAAAAAGATCCGCTCATGAGCAAGGAAAAACGGGATTTCTACCGCTATCATAACTTCATGATTGAACCGTGGGACGGCCCTGCCGCTATCGGATTCTGTGACGGCATCGTCATCGGCGGCATGCTCGACCGCAACGGCCTGCGTCCTGCCCGCTATTATGTCACCCGCGACGACCGGGTCATCGCCAGTTCGGAAGTAGGGGCACTCTCCATTCCGCCGGAAGATGTTCTTTATAAAGGCCGTCTTCAGCCAGGGAAAATGCTCCTCGTCGATACGCAGCAGCAGCGCATCATCGACGATGAAGAAATCAAGCAGCAGATTGCTACGGAATTTCCCTATGGGGAATGGTATAAAAAGCACGTCATCGATCTGGACGATCTCATGTCCCGCCAGAATCTCATCGGCAGTGACAAGACGATACCATACGATTTGAAAGAACAGGAAATGGTCTTTGGCTATACGCAGGAAGACATGGATAAAATCATCCTGCCAATGGCCCGCGATGGCAAGCAGCCCATTGACTCGATGGGGATGGACGTATCCCTGCCCGTTCTGTCGGACCGTCCCCAGCTGCTGTATGATTATTTCCAGGAAAACTTCGCCCAGGTCACCAATCCGCCCATCGACGGCGTACGGGAAAACATCGTCATGAGTTCACTCGTCATGGCAGGGAACGTCGCCAATATCATGGATCCCGATGACGAAAACACGGCCGCTCTCTACCTGAAACGACCTATTCTCACCAATGAAGAAATGGCCGTCATCAAATCACTCATGACAGATAAGCTCCACACATCGGTCATTTCTATGCTGTATCCCGTAGGCGGCGGCCCCGACGCTATGGAAACGGCTATCGAATCACTCTGTATCGACGCGCTGAAAGCTATCCGCAACGGTGCCAATATCCTGATTCTGTCCGACCGGGGCATCAATTCCCGCATGGCTGCCATCCCGGCCCTGCTGGCTACGGCTGCACTCCATCATTTCCTCATCCGCAAGACCGTCCGTTCCGATGTCGGTCTCATCCTGGAATCAGGGGAACCACGGGAAATCCATCACTTCTGCACCCTCGTCGGCTATGGCATCACCGCCGTCAATCCGTATGTAGCACTGGAATCCATCAAAGAACTGGCTGCAAAGAAGAAACTGGGGAAAATCTCCTGTGAAGAAGCTCGGGAAAACTATATCCAGGCCTCGGTCAACGGCATGCTGGCCGTCATGTCCAAAATGGGCATTTCCACCATACACAGCTACCACGGCGCCCAGATTTTTGAAGCCGTCGGTATCAGCCGCGATCTGATCCAGAAGTATTTTGTCAATACGCCCAGCCCCATTGGCGGCATCGGCCTGAAAGAAATAGCCAAAGAAAACGCCCTGCGTCATGAAGCTGCTTTTTCTGGCGGTGATACCCTGCCAAAGGGAGATATCTATCAGTACCGCAAAGGCGGACAGGCTCATATCATCGATCCCCAGGCAGTCCAGCTTCTGCAAAAAGCCTGCCGTACAAATGATTATGACCTCTACCGCGAATATGCCGAACGGGTCAATACGTCGTCTACGTACCGCCTGCGCGATTTGCTGGACTTCGTCTATCCTGCCGGTTGCAGCATCCCCATCGAAGAAGTCGAATCGGAAGATAATATCGTCAAACGGTTCCGTACCGGTGCCATGAGTTACGGCGCCCTCAGCAAGGAAGCCCACGAATGTGTGGCCCGGGCCATGAACCGTCTCGGCGGCATGAGCAATACTGGCGAAGGCGGCGAAGACGCAGCCCGGTTTGATACCGATACCAATGATAAGATCAAACAGGTCGCTTCGGCCCGTTTCGGTGTAACCAGCAACTATCTGGTCCATGCGGCAGAACTACAGATTAAGTGCGCCCAGGGTGCCAAGCCCGGCGAAGGCGGCCATCTGCCCGGCAGCAAGGTCTATCCCGACATCGCCAAAACCCGCCATGCCACGACTGGCGTCGCCCTCATTTCACCGCCACCGCATCACGACGTTTATTCCATCGAAGATCTGGCAGAACTCATTTTCGACCTGAAGAATGCCAACCGCAACGCCCGTATCGGCGTCAAACTGACCAGTGGCGCCGGCATCGGTACCATTGCCGCCGGCGTCGTCAAAGCCAAAGCCGATGAATTGACCATCAGCGGCTTCGATGGCGGTACCGGGGCATCTCCGCGGACCAGTCTGCGCCATGCCGGACTTCCCTGGGAAATCGGCCTTTCGGAAGTACAGCAGACACTGCTCCTCAATCAGCTCCGCGACCGGGTACGCGTCGAGGTAGATGGCAAACTGCTCACGGGCCGCGACGTAGCCATTGCCGCTCTGTTCGGCGCTGAACTCTTCGGCTTCGGCACGGCGCCCCTCATGGCCATCGGCTGCCATATGCTCCGCGTATGCCACCTCAATACCTGCCCGTACGGCGTGTGCACACAGAACGAAAAACTGCGGAAGAATTTCAAGGGCAAGCCGGAATATATCATCAATTTCATGCATTTCATCGCCCGGGACCTGCGGGAAATCATGGCCCGTCTGGGATTCCACAAAATCGACGACATGGTGGGCCGTTATGATCTGTTGAAGCAGAAAGATGCGGCACCGAACTGGAAGGCTTCCACAGTCAATCTGAAGCAGCTCCTCTATCGTCCATACACGGATATCCGCATCGGTCATCACTTCACGACACCCCAGGACCATGAAATTTCCAAGACACTGGACATGTCGAAACTGGTGCGCATGTGCCGCCCTGCCCTGGAACAGAAAAAACACATCCGTGCCCGCCTGCGCATCAAAAACACGGACCGCGTGACAGGTACTCTCCTGGGCAGTGAAATTACACGGCGCTACGGAGAAGAAGGTCTGGCCGAAGATACAATCAAGCTCTGCTTCGTCGGATCGGCCGGTCAGAGCTTCGGCGCATTCATCCCCAAGGGACTGACACTGGAACTGGAAGGTGACGCCAATGACTATCTCGGTAAAGGGTTGTCGGGCGGCAAGATTATCGTCTATCCACCGGTAGAATCAGTATTCCCGGCAGAAGACAACATCATCATCGGCAACGTGGCTTTTTACGGCGCTACCAGCGGGGAAGCCTATATCAACGGCATTGCCGGTGAACGGTTCTGCGTCCGTAACAGCGGTATTACGGCCGTCGTCGAAAGCGTAGGCAATCACGGCTGTGAATACATGACCGGTGGCCGCGTCCTCGTTCTGGGACGTACGGGCCGGAATTTCGCGGCCGGCATGTCCGGCGGTATCGCCTATGTCTACGACCTGGAGCCGACAAACTGCAACCAGGATCTGGTACATCTGGGAGACCTCACCGATGAAGGCGAAATCGCCATCGTCAAAGCTATGCTCGCCCGCCACGTCCAGTACACTGGCAGCGAACTGGGCCGCCGGCTCCTGGAAAACTGGGAAGACACACAGGGCCGGATTACCCGCATCATCCCGACAGCTTATGAAGAAATGCTGGCTCTCATCGAAAAGGCAAAGGCCGAAGGCCACACCGATAAAGAAGCCCATATGATTGCATTCCAGACAAAACACGGAAAATAATAGTCACACCGGCAAAAAAAACGGCAGCAGCCGCGCAGTTTTCACTGCACAGCTGCTGCCGTTTTTTTCTGGGCCCTATTTCAGGAGTGATTCTATCTGACCGGCTTTGAGTACTCTGCCTGCCGATACCACTTTTTCGTCTACGACAAGGGCCGGTGTGCTCATGACGCCATACCGGGCAATCTGGGCAAAATCCGTTACGTACTCAATCCTGGCATCAATACCGAGGTGCTGGACGGCTTCTTTCGTCGCTGCCAGCAGGGCTTCGCATTTGCTGCATCCGCTTCCTAATACTTTGATTTTCATCATACATCATCCTCCTGTTTTATCTTTTCTTTCAACCCGGCAATATAACGCCGGATTTGTTCCATGACATCAATATAAACTGCATCATTTTTCCCTGTCGGATCTTCCAGCCCCCAGTCTTCATGATGCCTGCCCTGGACAGCCGGGCATTGTACACCACATCCCATGGTAATGACCCAGTCTGCACGGGGAAGTTCTGAAATCATCTTGGGCCTCTGTCCGTTTTTTATAACATCTATACCATATTTTTCCGCCATCAGCCGCACGACATCGGGGTTGATGGCGTCTTTACTATGCGTACCGGCAGAATAACTGGTAAAAACATCTCCTGCCATCACTCTCCCGAAAGCCTCGGCAATCTGACTGCGGCAGGCATTATGGGTACAAATAAAGACGACAACGGGTTTACGTTTTTTTATTCCCGATTCTTTACGATTCATACGATTCACCTCACGCCTTATGTGATATTACCGGTCTGCGCCGTTTCCGTCCTTATCGGAACAGGGCTCCGCCTTCCGGTAACAGGCAGGGCCGCAATTCAGGGAATCAATAAAGGAACGGAATGCCGTAAGGACATCACAATTAAGGGAATAGTATGTATTCTTCCATTCTTTACGGCTTTTTACCAACCCGCATTCTGTCAGTATTTTCATATGATGAGATAACGTGGGCTGGGTAATCTGAAAATGTTCCAATAACTTACAGGCGCACATTTCTCCCTTTGTCAACAGACCGACAATCTGCAGACGGTTAGAATCCCCCAGCGCCTTACATATGAGGGACACATCCATAGCATTCATCTTACCACCTCACAATAATACATATCGCAGAGCATTGAAACCATATCCGACCAGGATGATTCCCACAACACAAATAGCTACAAAGACGCCCAGCAATTTCGGCTTTACCGCCTTGCGCAGGAGAATCAGGGACGGCAGGCTGAGTGTCGTCACGGCCATCATGAAACTGAGGACGGCACCAAGGAGAGCACCTTTTCCCAGCAGTGCTTCGGCAATGGGAATGGTTCCAAAAATATCTGCATACATAGGAACGCCTACCAGCGTCGCAAGGATGACGCCCCACTGATTCTGACTGCCAAGCACCGTTTCGACCATAGTTTCCGGAATCCAGTTATGAATCAGCGCTCCTATACCTACGCCGATCAGGATATAGGGAAATACTTTTTTAAATGTTCCAGTCATCTGGTCTCTGGCGAATTCCAGCCTGTCCCATACGGTCAGTTCAGCCGGTTCTATATCCGGGCCTGCAACAGCCTGACGGATAAAATCTTCGACCTCATTTTCCAGATGTATCCGTTCTATGATCGAGCCCCCTATGACGGCAATGATAAGTCCAAACACGACATAAGCCGCTGCAATCTTGTAACCAAAAATACTAATCAGCAGGACGAGACTCCCCAGATCTACCATAGGCGACGAAATGAGGAACGAAAAGGTAACTCCCAGCGGAAGACCGGCACTGGTAAATCCCATAAACAGCGGAATGGATGAGCATGAACAAAAGGGAGTGACCGTTCCCAGCAAAGCTCCCATGATATTCGCCCCGATTCCATGGAACCGTCCCATAATTTTCCGGCTCCGCTCGGGAGGGAAAAAGCTCTGGATATACGAAATAGCAAAAATCAGGACACAGAGCAGCAAGGTAATCTTGATGACATCATATAAAAAGAACTGCAGACTGCCGCCAAGCCGGCTTTCTATATCTACACCGGCCCGAATTAATCCATCAGAAATCAGTCCGTTCAACCATTGCATCCCTAAGATCTGATTTTGAATAAACAGCCACATCTGGTACGCCTCCTTGTCACATTTATTTTCATCTATGTGATAAGAATAGCACTCACATTGATATTTGTCAATATGAATGGTTAATCTATCCAGAATCACCTGCCGGTTGCACAAATCTTTTTACTATAAGATATAAAGTATAGTATAATAGTACCATTCTCCCATGAAAGGATGATAGATATGTATATTGATGACGCTGAAGGCATGGTATTTCGTCCCCCCAGCGAAGCCTATAGTTTCATATTGCGTGCCACCATCGGCTGTTCCCACAATACGTGCACATTCTGCCCGATGTATAAGGAATCGCGGTTCCGGATCCGTCCCCTGGAAGAAATCGACGGTATCATTGAACGCGGTGCCGCCGCTTACCCCTATGTGCGCCGTGTCTTTATCGCTGACGGCGACGCCCTGGTCCTGAAAACCAAAGACCTGCTGCACATCATAAAAAAATGCTATGACCTGTTCCCCCGCCTGACCCGCGTCGGCGCCTATGCGACTCCGGCTGACATCGACCGCAAGACACCGGAAGAACTGACTGCACTTCACGAAGCAGGTCTTGGAATTCTCTATACGGGAATCGAAAGCGGCGACGATGCGGTCCTCACCCGGGTCCATAAGGGTACGACGGCGGAACTCACCGTGCGGGCCGGCCAGAAAGCGCTGGCTGCGGGGTTTAAATTATCTGCCATGATTCTTCTCGGCCTGGGTGGTCAGGAACGGACCCATGAACACGCCCTGCACACGGCGGAAGTCGTGTCTGCCATCAATCCCACCATGCTCAGCGCCCTGTCCCTGATCATTCCCGAATTCGTTCCCCTGTACAAGGAAGTGCAAGACGGCACCTTTACGCCTCTGACGGCCCGGGGATTTATCCGGGAACTGGACGAACTCCTGCGCCATACGGAAATGACAGAGTCCTGCATTTTCCGCAGCAATCACGTTTCCAATCTCTATCCCGTAGGCGGCACACTGCCCAAAGACAAAGAAGCCATGCTCCGGGCATTAGAGCAGATGATGCCCCATATGGACGATACGACACCCATTCTGGGCGACGTAACTCATTTCTAAAACTAAAAAAACAGAGGATGCTGCACTACAGGCTTTTAAAGCCATTCTGCGCATCCTCTGTTTTACTTTATTGTATTCTCTTTTTAATGCTGTGCCGGAACGGTGATGGTTTCGCGCTGTTTTTCTGCATCCCGGGCTTCTATCTTATCCATGTTGCGGGCAAAAATCCCGGCCAGGATGGACCCGGTGACCTGATGGATAGCAGCACCGACAGCGGCCGGAATGGCTACAGCCGGAGCGAAGAAGACGGAAACAAGGGAAATAGCCAGGGCATCGTTCTGCATGCCAACTTCCAGCGTGACGGAATGCTGCTGTTTCTTACCCAGTCCTAATTTACCTGTAACGAAGTAGCCAATGAGGAAACCGCCCAGATTATGGATGAGTACCATGAGGATAATGAAGAATCCCATTTCCAGGATTTTGACACCATTGATAGCAATAACGCCACCGACGATGACCAATACGCCAAAAGCAGAAACGAGTACCAGTACTTTCGACAAGGAAGCGACGTGCTTTTCACCCATGATGCGATGAACGATGAGTCCCAGAACCAAAGGAACCAGAATAACTTTCATAACCGTCATGGCCATGGCAAAGAAAGAAACTTCAACCCACTGGCCAGCCAGTCCCCAGACGATGAAGGGCATCATGATGGGTGCCAGCAGAGTCGAACAGGTCGTAATGGATACGGACAGCGGTACATCGGCTTTCGCCAGGAAGCCCATGACGTTGGATGCTGTGCCGCTCGGACAGGACCCCAGCAGAATCATGCCGACAGCCATTTCCGGTGGCATCTGAAAAGCCATTACCAGTCCATAGGCCAGGAGCGGCATAATCGTGTAGTGAGCCGTGCAGCCGATGAGGACTTCTTTTGGCCGCTGCAGGATGAGTCTGAAGTCTTTGGCATGCAGCGTCATCCCCATACCAAACATGATGACCCCCAGAAGCAATACCGTATGCGGTACGGCCCATAAAAATGCGCCCGGCATAAAGTATGCCCAGATAACGACAAGAAATACGATGTACGTCAGGTTCTTTCCGACAAAACCACTTAATTTCCCGATTAAATCCATCATATGAATCCCCCCGATGATGCGTGTACGAATAATAAATATAAATAAAATATACCCCAGTAACAAATCCTGATGACTATCCCGCTTTTTGTGTAAAAAAACGCTTTGTCTCTTTTAAAAGAGACAAAGCGTTCAGCTCTGCGGTACCACTCTTATTGTCGTAACGACCCCTCTGTGCATCTCCGGAACCCCCGTTCCTTGCAATGCCTGACCCGCTAACGGTGGTCTTCCGGCTGCGTCTACTTGCAAAGCGTTCGGGCAGCTGCTCATGGGTGACTTCACGGTATCTGCCCATCCCGTCTCTCAGCCTGCAACGGTTCTCTGTCATGGGGGATTACCCTTACTACTCCCAGTCAACACGGTGTCTGTGGATTTGTTGATGCTTATTATACGCACGGTGTATGAGAAAGTCAAGAAGTTTTTTTCTTCGCATCTTAAAAAAAACATGCATTAAAACGTTAAACTTAAAATTATTAACATTGATTTTCCAGGCATTCTCATTAATAATTAACGCAATCTATCTATAGAATTTTAGAATTGAAGTGCATTCTTTCTCGCTATTTCAAATTTCATTTTGTCTTACTTTTGCTGAAAATTGTAGTATAATGTAGAAAAATCCCGTAAATCAAGGAGGTTCTGCCTTATGAAAAAGATATGTCTCTTCCTCATTCTGCTCGTTACCATAGCCGGTGCATCCTTTGCTGCAGACACGGCCGGATCATCCCCTGCCACTACTCCGCCCGTCACGGCCAGCCAGCCGGCAGATGATACCGCACGGTTCGACAACGAACGGACAATCCTTCTGGTCCGTACGACCCAGGGCGGTTACCCTGCCCATTTCATGGAACAGCGTCTGCGCCAGCCCTTCCGCCTTCCCTACTGGGACCGCCAGTATGCAGCGGAAACGATTTCCCCGGAAGACATAACAGAAGATACGATGCAAAGACTGGCCGCATCCTACAAAGCCGATGTCGTCCTCGTCCCGGTCGTACGGACCTGGATCTGGCGGCAGTATCACGCATATCGCGGCTGGTATGATGACGACGAATTTTTCACAGAATGCTGGTATGACCTGCGGGTATATGCCTACAATGTCAAAGATCAGACACTGAAGAGTTATAGTTCCCGCGGCTCAGAACGGGATGAATCCTCTATCCTCAATGATCCCAATGAAATTCTGGGACGGGCCATGGACCAGATTCTGGAAAAATTGCCATATAAACGCATCCCGACGGACATTGAACGGTAATCAGCCGCTGATTTTACGCTGTGAAGCTTCCATCCAGGCCGCACCGGCAATGCCCGGAGTCGTCATTTCCCAGGGAGACAGGATGTGTTCCATCTGTTCCTCCGTCAGGATACGATGTTCCCGGATAATATCCCGTACGGGCTGTTTGGTTGCATAGGCTTCCCGTGCCAGGAACGAAGCCTTTTCATAGCCGATATGCGGCAGCAGTGCCGTAATGATGCCGACACTGTGATCAACCCAGTACTGGCATTGACTGCGATTGGCTTCCAGTCCCTTCAGCAGTTTATCGATGAACGCGTAAATCGCATTCGTCAGGCACTGCATGGCACTAAAAAGATTATACGCCATGACCGGCTTCATGACATTGAGTTCGAATTGGCCGTTTTCCGAAGCAAAGGTGACGGCCAGGTCGTTGCCAATGACCTGATAGCAGGCCTGGTCGAGTACTTCTGCCATGACGGGATTGACTTTACCCGGCATGATAGATGAACCGGGCTGACGGGCCGGCAGTTTCAGTTCATTGAGGCCACAGCGCGGGCCCGATGCCATGAGACGGAAATCGTTTGCCATTTTAATCAGCACCAGAGCCGTGCATTTCATGGCTGACGATACTTCAGCAAAGCCGTCCGTATTATTAGTCATGTCAATGAGATTGCTGGCCGTCGTAAACAGTTCCCCCGTAAGTCCGGACAATTCTTTGGCAACGCCCCGGATGTACTGAGGTTCGGCATTAAGACCTGTGCCGACGGCAGTACCGCCCATATTGATAGTATGTACACCTTCAAGAGACCGCTTGATCCGTTTGCGACCCCGGTGTACAGCCGATGCATAGGCCCCCATTTCCTGTCCCAGTGTCACCGGTACGGCATCCTGCAGGTGGGTCCGCCCCATCTTGATGACATCTTTAAAGTCTTCTTCTTTATCGAGAAGAGCCGCTTCCAAAGCCCGCAATGCTTCGTTCAGTTTCTTTCCTTTGAGGATGAGGCAGACCTTCATACTCGTAGGAAATACATCGTTCGTGGACTGGGCCATATTTGCATGATTATTCGGTGATACGAGATCATACCGTCCTTTGGGCTGCCCCAGGATTTCCAGTGCGCGGTTGCAGAGCACTTCGTTCATATTCATATTGACCGATGTACCGGCACCACCCTGGATTGGATCGACCGGGAATTGGTCAAGCCATTTCCCGGCCAGGATTTCATCGGCTGCCTGTACCAGAGCCGTACCGATTTTCTTCGGCAGACGGCCTGTTTTCATATTTGCCAGCGCGGCTGCTTTTTTGACCAGCGCCATGGCATGAATGAAATCCGGGTCGAGATGATTGCCTGTAATATGGAAATTTTCCAAAGCACGCATGGTCTGTACGCCATAATATACATCATCTGGCACATTCATTTCTCCCAAAAAATCATGTTCTGTTCTCATGATACCCCTCCTGGCCACGCACTGTTGTATACAGTATGCAATGTTTGTGATAAAGAAATTAATGAAAATTTACAAATCCATATTTCATGGGAACTGGTACAGTAAAAGGCGCTGCCGGATCTATGTCCAACAGCGCCTTTGCCGCACGTCCTATGAAATTTAGCTATATCTTAACGCTATTTGAAATGGTTGTCAAGATATACCGATACATCGTACGAACTCCCTGCAAGCCATTGCATGGTGATATTTATTGAATATGATTCTAAATACTTTAAACATTTACATTGTCTCCCGATTGCCTTATAATTTTATTAAGATACGTCTATCTTAAAATTTTGTTTTTATAAAGGAGACGATTTGCATGGAATTAGAAGAAATGTGGGAAAAGATGGTTGATTGTCTGCACAAAGAAGTAAAACCCGCCACGGGGTGTACGGAGCCGATATCGCTTGCCTACGCATCGGCTGTAGCTGCCGAAAAGCTGGGACAGCCCGTAGAAAAAATTGAAGCAAGGGTATCGGCTAACATGATGAAAAACGGGATGGCCGTCATCGTGCCGGGAACGGAAACACCGGGGCTGTACATCGCGGCAGCCGTCGGTGCACTGGGCGGTGACCCCAAAGGCGGTCTGCAAGTACTGAAACGCTTGTCTCCCGACGTCGTACGGAAGGGCAAAAAGATGGTCGCTGACAAGCTCGTATCGGTCGATATCGCCGACGTTCCCAATGTACTGTATTCCGAAGCCAAAGTCTATGGTGGCGGCCATACGGCACGGGTCTGCATTGCCGACGATCACACCAATGTCGTGCGCATCGAAAAAGACGATGCCGTCCTCTTTGAAGCACCGCCGATGAGCCGGGACGAAATCTCTCCGGAAGAACAGTTCCTGAACAACCTGACATTAAAGGATGTCTATCAATTTGCAACCGAATGTCCCATTGACGATATCCGCTTCATGGAAGAAGCCGCTAAATTAAATGAAGAATTATCCAAAGTCGGTCTTTCAGAAAAATACGGCCACTGCATCGGTTATACGATGAAATCAGAAATCCATACGGGATTCCTTAGTAACGCCCTGCAGGACATGATTATCATGAAGACAGCCGGAGCTTCTGATGCCCGCATGGGAGGGGCCCCGCTTCCGGCCATGACCAATTCCGGTTCTGGCAACCAGGGAATCACGGCTACCATTCCCGTCGTCGTAACGGCACAGAAAGTAAAGGCATCCAAGGAACAGCTCATCCGGGCCCTTACCATGTCTCATATGACGGCCATTTACATTCACAGCTTCCTTCCCAAACTCTCCGCGCTCTGCGCCTGCGGCACGGCCGCTATGGGAGCTGCTACTGGCATGGTCTGGCTCCTGGGAGGCAAATTCCAGGACGTACAGGATACCATTTCTAACATGACCGGTGACCATATCGGTATGGTATGTGATGGCGCCGGCAACAGCTGCACCCTGAAAGTCGCCACAGCCTGCGACGCCGCCTGCCGGGCAGTCATGCTCAGCCTGCACAATATCCGCGTAACCGGCAGTGAAGGCCTGGTCAGTAACAATCCCGATGAATCCATCCGCAATATTGGCGAACTGGCCAAAAAAGGTATGGAACAGACCGATAAGGAAATCCTGCAGATCATGCTCCATAAAAATAAACTCGATGCGTGAAAGCAAGAGAACTATCTAAAAATCTTATAGATAGTTGTCCAAGCATCTCATGAAAAACAACTCACATACATGTAAAGCCGCAACAAATGGGCAGCTGCTCATTTGTTGCGGCTTTCGTCTTTACAAATCTTTTTTCAGATAAATCACATTGGGCATGGGATTATGATAATACGCCGGGATTTCGGTAAATCCGAATCGTTCATACGTATGAATGGCGCTTTTCATCGTATCGGTAAACGAATCCAACACCATTTCCTTATATCCATCTGCACAGGCCTGATTGACAATCTTCTCTACGAGCATACGCCCGGCATGAAGATGACGGTATGCCGGTTTGACATATAACCGCTTCATTTCACAGCGCCGGTCATCGTGGCGGTGATAGGCAATACAGCCAATAACCGCTCCGTCATCGGCCACGGCTGCATAGATGCGGCCATAAGGCGGTACATAACGTTGTTCCAGATGAGCCAGTTCATCTGACAGATTCTGAAAACTTAGATCCATGTGCAGAGAATCGGTATATTCCACAATCAGTTTCTTTAGTTCAGGCAGCCGCTGAGTTCCATCAATAATTTTCATGTCAATGCCTCCCATGCCTTTTCTTTTAGTATACTATAGACACCCCTTTTTTCCTATCGGTCTTCCGGCTATATATAATACGCATAAAGAACTAAATACAGCTTGTATTCATACAACATATCATATACAATGGATATAATATATTATTCCAAGAGGTGATAATCATGTTTACCAAGCGTGTACTGGCCATTCATGATTTATGCTCTTTTGGCCGCTGCTCGCTGACCGCTGTCGTACCGGTTATTTCTGCTATGGGGTTTCAAGTCTGTCCCCTGCCGACAACCTTGTCCAGTAATAATATCACATATCAGACATGTTATAGTTCGGATGTATTGTCTGATACATGTTTATTCATGGAAAAATGGGAAGAAATCGGCTGTTCCTATCAGGCTATTTACAGTGGATTTTTATCAGATTTCCAACAGATGCAAATTGTCTGGGAAGCTATCCGCCGCTTTTCTGACGAAAATACCCTTGTCGTAATCGATCCGGTCATGTCATTTGCCGGCCGCCCTCTTCCCGTCTATAGTCAGGATATGATAGAAAAAATGCGCACTCTCATACGAAAGGCCACGGTCATTACGCCGACACTGATAGAGGCCTGTATGCTGACCGGGACACCAGTTGTCCCATCTTTTCCTTCCTTAAAAGATGTCCTCCGGCTCTGCCACCAGCTTTCGTCATTAGGCCCACGGTATGTCGTGATTACCCGAATTCCCGCATCAGATATAAAGATAAAAAATGTCAGTTTTGACGGTACTACCCATACCTATGACGAATGCCAGATTTACCGCGTACGGAAACAAGTGGATGGTCTGAGCGATTTATTTGCCAGCGTCCTTACAGGCGCACTGCTCCGGAACCACTCTATTCACATGGCCATGCGCCTGTCCCTCGATTTTCTGTCCTATGCCCTCGACTATACCCGCCAGGCCGGTTCAGACGCCCGGGAAGGAATCCAGATTGAGCCGTGTTTACGACAACTTCTCAAGATTTAAAGAAGTGCTTTTTTATGTCTCGAAAAGATATAACCCGTACTGCAGACAAAAACCGCCAATACCGCCGGAATGGCGAATTCTGTCCAGCTGCCGGCAATCCTCATGATCAGGCTTCCCACCACAGCGTCATGCATGATCATGGAACCGGCCGTCCAGCCCAGAAGGCCTGCACCGCCATAAAGTACGACTGGGAAGCGGTCCATAATCCTGCCAATAACCGTGCTGCCCCCGACGATAATCGGGATACTGATGAGAAACCCGCAGGCGACGAGGATAAAGCTTCCATGAGATGCCCCGGCAATAGCCAGTACATTATCGACACCCATAGCCGCGTCAGCAATGATAATAGTCCGGATGGCACCCATCAGCGTGTCCGAAGCGTTAATTTTCTCATCATGCTCTGCCGGCAGCAGTAACTTGATAGCAATAGGCAGCAAAATCAGCCCGCCCAGGACCTGCAGATAAGGAATCGACAGGAGCCATACGGCAATCAGTGTCATAACGAGGCGGATGATGACAGCCCCACCAGTGCCGATGAGTATGGCTTTTTTTCGCAAATCCGACGGCAGTTTATTGGCCGCCATGGCGATGACGACGGCATTATCACCGCCGAGCAGAATATCCAGCATAATAATGGATGCGAGGGCTGTTATAAAATCCCAGGAAACCAAGGTCCATTCCATGATGCATTCTCCTTTACATGAACATATGATAAAAAATGAGACTTTCCCATGCCGTCTGACGGACAGTATGGAAAAGTCTCACCTATTGTAAAATGGTTACAACGCTGGCACCAGCCCAATGGGCATGCATGTTGACGCCAGCTAAAAGGTTACTCCCTTTTACTACTATATGTGGTTGTGCAATTAGTATACCAAATACACCGGCCTTGTGTCAATAGAATTTAGAATGCCGGGAACCATCATCGCAATAACTAAAATCTAAATTTAATTTTATATTACCAGCCTTTTTTACCGGCCAGAACGGCATCGGGAATGTCTCCTTTTTCAAAATCCGTCATTGCCTGATCCAAAATAGCAAATCCTTTTCTCAAATGGTCGTCCGATATATTCAGTGGCGGCTGCACCCGCAGGACGTTGGCACCTACATTGATGATCAGCAAATGATTTTCGTATGCCCGGTATAAAATTTTATAGGTGCCCTCCGGATCGGCTCTGTATTCACCGGTATCTGTTTTTTTTACGATACCAATACCCATAGACATACCGATTCCCCGTACGAAGCCTACTACATCAGGATGCTTCCGCTGCAACTGTCCGGCTTCTTCCCAAAGGAGCTTAATGGTCCGGGCAAGTTGTTCTTGAAAAGCTCTTCTCTGCAAGATAGTAAAGAGTGCATTTCCTGCCGCACAGGATACCTGGTTGCCTCCCAATGTAAACAGATGTGCCGGAGCCGGAAGAGAATCCATAATATCAGCCCGTGCCATAAAAGCTCCCAGAGGGAAACCACCGCCGATGGATTTTCCCATGATAATACCATCAGGGATGACACCATAATGTTCGATAGCAAAAAACTTCCCTGTCCGGTAAAATCCCTGCTGTACTTCTTCAGAAATAAATAAGATATGGTATTTTTGACATAAATCATATAGTTTCCGAATGAATATCGGATGAGCCGGCAATATACCACCATCTCCTTGTATCGGCTCGATGACAACAGCTGCCACTTCTTCCGGTGATAGATACATAGAAAAGGCATTTTCTATAGCTTGCAGACAGTCCCGCTCTACCTGTTCATCCGGAAGATTGATGCCAAAATAAGGAAAATGATAAATTTCCGGAAGGAATGGCCCCATCTTTTCCCGCATTCTCGGTGTACAGGCAGTCATACTGCACGAACCGTAAGTATTTCCATGATACGAGTTCAAAAAGGTAATAATTTTTTTTCGTCCCGTATAGGCCCTGGCAAATTTTACAGCGCAATCGTTGGCATCGGACCCACAGTTTCCAAAGGCAATCTTAGCCTTCACCCCTCCCGGGTAGACAGAAACCAGATTTTCCGCGTAGGTAATCGTCGCTTCATTGTATGTATATGCCGGAGTATACTGCGTGCATTTCTGAAATTGCTCTTGTACGGCAGACATGATTTCCGGATGGCAGCTTCCCAGATTCAGCGATGATGCACTCGTAAGGAAGTCAATAAAACGGTTGCCATCTTTATCGGTCACAATATCCCCTTGTGCAGATTCTACTACAAGAGGAAAATACGAAAGATGCTGGCAAGTTGCAACAACTTCTGCATCCCGGTTTACCCATTCCTGACACGCCATTTGTTTCATACTCTTTCAGCTCCTTCTCCTCCAAAATCCGGTACGTTAATTCTCGTTATACATTTCCGCTTCAATTTCAGCATCAGGATCATGACTGTTAATTTTATACAATCCTATGGTGAGCATGGGCAAGGCAAAGAAGAGGAAGAACCCCCAGCATATAATGCCATAGCCCTGAGCAATAAGTGGAATCAGCCCAAAGGTAGACACAACGACTCCCAGAGCAGTAAGACCCACCGCAATAGCAGGGCGTACCCAGCGGGGTACATAGCCTTTCGCCCGTTTATATGCAATTTCCACACGGTCATCTACAGCTTTAATAAAACCTGTGCCGGTCGCGATGAGTGTACCCAGGAGCACACTTTCAAAGAGGATATAGAGCCACAGCATGTTCAATTCTTCAAAGACGACAGCGACAGGTATTTCTGCCTGGATAGCTGCCGTAAAATTACAGCCCATCACCAGGAGAAGCAATACCGCCGGAATAATGCCAAAGATTCCGGAAATAATCCCACACAGGACCGCTTCTTTGCGGGTTTTTAAATCCCGCACCGTGTATAATACCACGGCGACAACGACAAGATTATAGAAGGAATACCGCAGGCCGTTGAACCACCAGTCGCCCCCGATTTCTGCCCGGGCGAATTCATTGGCAATAGCTCCTCCGAATTTATAGAAAACGACAGCCATAAAGAGGATGTATACGGCATACAGGATATATCCCCACACGGTAAGCGCCTTTTCAATCGTTGCCGTTCCTTTCAAGACCAAAATCACCATACCGGCCGAAAGGATGCCGATGCCAAACCATTTGGAAAGCCCGGTAAGACTGTTGAGCATACTGCCGGCACTGGCACAGACGACGCCCATAATGATGACCATCATGGCCCAGTAACATACTTCATACAGGATAGCCCCCCGGCCGAGAAGTCGTTTCATGAGAGAACCATAATCATAGGTCTTGAAGATACGAACGAATTCAAAAGTAATCACACACATCAGCGTCCAGACAACCATCGTGATCATCTGTGCCAAAAAACCGCCCAATAGTCCCTGCGTCCCAAAAAATTGCGCAATCTCAGCACCTGTACCATATCCGCCGCCAATGACTACTTGTTGAAAAACAAAACCGGGAATAACATATTTCGTCCAACTCGTCTTCGCCTTTTCCATATCGTCACGTCCTTTCTCTAATACATTTTGTCATAAAAAGTGCAAAAGATATCCTGCCAACAGCGCTATCGTGTACAATCATCGCCTCGTTTTAAATCATATTGATATGCACTATGAGAAATGATGAAAAGCCATACTCCGGAATATACGGCATAACTATCTTTTTATCAAATTACATATTCTGTATTTACGCTTTCTGCAACTTAGTTTACAATACATATATAAGGACAGTTTCGTATACCAGTAAACACGTTTTATATTTTATTGTTTTCTTATTTTTATTCTTTATATTATTCTCTCTTTTATGCTCATATCATAATTCTTTTCAAGTGTCTTTAACAGGCTATTATTATGACCAAAACTTAAATTTCTTTGTATCTTCCATAATTTTTCTCTATTTATAAGGAGGAATGACATTGAAACTTGGTTTTATTGTGCCACAAACCCATGTCCGTCTTTTAACCAAACTTGTCGGACAATTTTCCCAGATAGAAATTACACCGATTATCTACGATGCCATTTTTGACATTCCTTTCTGCATTGAAGGGCGACAGCAGGAATTCGATCAGCTTTTATTTTTGGGAGAAACAGCCAAACTCTATACGCAGGCCAAGGTCACTCCCAGTATTCCTTGGGAATTTGTCGAACATTCCCACGCAGGATGTCTGAATTATTTGTTTCAGCTTACCCTGCAGGGGCATAATATATATCATCTGGTAACCGATATACAGGATCACCAGCTCGTCTTCGACATTTATGAAGAGCTGGGCATTCCCCTCGACCAGACTCACATCGTCTTTGCTCCTGTATATGATTTTAATGAAGCCTATATTGAAGAGACGCTCCAATTTTTCAAAAACCAATATCGGTTTAATAAAGATATTGCCTGTCTGACCAAATTCGCCAAAGTATACGAACCGTTAAAAAAACTGGGCTATCCCGTAGCCTGCGTCGTCCCTACTTTATTAGATATTTACAACAGTCTTCAGAAAGTATATACGACGTATTTGTTTACGGTCAGCCGGGAAAGTCAGTTTGTCATCATCTACGTCGGCATTGATGATTTCAAAAACGACAGACTGCCTTATACAGAACGTAATGAATATCAGGGTATGCTGGAAAATGTCAACGTTATCAAACACATTTACGATTTATCCGTAGAAATTGAATCTCCTGTTTTCCACGTTACGGAACAGTTATTTATGTTTTTTACCTCCCGGGACATCATCGAACGGCGAACAAGGGGATTGGAAGATTTTTCCATGTTCGAAACTATCCGGGAAAATACGGCCAGCACTATCAGTGTCAGTATTGGCTTTGGCAAAACGGCCATAGAAGCACAATATCATGCCCGTACCGGATTGAACCGGGCACGTCACGGCGGCGGTAACCGTATTTATCTCGTCTATGATCTGCATCACATATACACCCCTATTGATCGGCAGCCGGAACCGCACCCTAATATTTCCAACGAATTTCTGGAAATCAGCCAACGGACCGGCATTGGCGCACTGACAATCAGTCATCTTCATTCGTTCATCCTTCAGGCCGGGAAAAATGAATTCACAACAGCAGAAATTGCAGATTTCCTGAAAATCACGCCCCGGTCGGCAGCCCGCATGATTAATAAACTATTGGAAAAAGGGTATTGTTTTGAAGTAGGAAAAAAGTATCAGCGCAAAACAGGCCGCCCCAGCCGCATTTTACAATTCAAGCTATAGCATGCAATTTATTAGCCGTATACAGTCCGTTATTTACCGTGACAGGGCAAAACGGCCAGGGCCTTACCGATTTTTACACAACCTTTATCTTACCTGTATGTTCACCACCTATGATATATGGGTAAACAAATCACAGGCAAAGGTGGGGATTTTCATGGCAAAGGCGTATGTACTGGATACGAATGTCCTGATTCAGGCACCGTATGCATTGCAATGTTTCGAAGAAAATCATCTCGTACTGCCCTTAGTCGTCCTGGAAGAACTGGACGGGCTGAAAAAAGCAGAGGGCGAGCGGGGTTACAATGCCCGGCAGGCAATCCGCATTCTGGAACGGCTGTCCGGCAATCTGCTCACGGGAGTATCTCTTCCCAACGGCGGTACACTCCGCATCGAGACCAACTGTATCCATGAAGAACTCCCCGACTCGCTTCCTGACGACCGGTCCGACAACCGCATCCTGAAAGTATGCTGCCACCTGCGCAGTCTGGAACAGCTCGTCGATGGCAATGAAGACCTGCGCTATGAAAACGAACAGGAGCTGGCCGAGCGGATCGACGAAATCTTTGACCGGCAGATCATCCAGGCAGAAGCCCTCAATTTTATCCGCGGCCGGTCTCTTGAAAAAACCTACCTGATCATCGATGAAGCCCAAAACATGACACCCAATCAGGTCAAAGGCATTATTACCCGCGCCGGGAAAGGAACCAAAATCATTCTTCTCGGCGACCCCAACCAGATTGACCGGCCATTTCTCGATGAGCGGACCAACGGCCTCATGTATGCGGCAGAAAAAATGAAAGAAAGTCCTCTCTGCTGGCAGGTCACCATGCTGCCGGGAGAATGTGAACGGTCGGAACTGGCCCTCGATGCCATACTGCGGCTTTCTTAATACAAAAAGGAGAAGGAACGGGTGGACCGTTTCCTGTTACACATACTAGATGAAAAAATTTACTTATGAAAATATCACTCACGCGAAAGAATTGAACATATATCTGGAACAGGGAAACCGCGTACTGGGAGCCCTGGGTTACACCGATCATTCCAGCAATCATACAGCCAAAGTCGCTATGACGGCAGGCAAACTACTAAAAGTCCTGGGCCTGCGTTTCAAGATGAAAGCCAACGGCAGCAAAATCAGCTGATAGTCCGTTTCGTCAGGCAGTCCGCGATGAACTGTGTCTGTATTGTGACGAAACCGCCATCTTTTCTGTGTATACTAAGGTCAATTGATATATATTATTAGTTTTACTTGTCATCAGAAAAGAAGGTTCTATGCAAATGAAATGGAAATCCTGGCGCCGGCTGGGCGCCGCTATCATGCTGTGTCTCTCACTGGGCAGCACGTCTTTTGCTGCCAATCATATTACAGAGGCTGAAACCATCGGGGAAGTTACAGGAGATGGCGAGCACGTCTCTCATGTCATCGTCCAGTACGATGCGCCGGTTCTTTCATCTTCCCTTTCCCCTTCCGACTATACCGTCGATGGCCGGACGATTGAAAAAGTCTATACAAACACGGCGGCAGAAAAAACAACTGCCCATACGGAATCAGGGAACTATGTCGTACTCCAGCTCCAGGCCCTGCCCCTCGTCGATTCCTCTGTCGATCCTCATCCGGAAGACGGCCCCGTCAAAGACCGTCAGAAAAAAGGCCATGGCGGCGGACCCCAGTTGGGAAGCCACGGTAATCCCAGTCCACTTCCCGTCATGAAGGCGAACGTCAGCCAGACGGGATTTGTAAAAACGGCATCAGGCGCTCTCTATGGGCCGGAGGAAGGGATAGAAACTTCCAAATCCAGGGATCTGATTGTCGAAGATTTTATCCAGGGGACCTTTACGGACAGCCAGCAGCAGAATGCTGTATTAAAGTATAATCTCTATGTTCCGAAGAACTACGATCCACAAAAGAAATACCCCCTCGTCCTTTTCATGCATGATGCCGGCGTCGTCTCACCGGACGTCAAAGCAACGCTCGTCCAGGGGCTGGGAGCCGTCACCTTCGCATCGCCCGGATGGCAGGCCAGTCATCCCTGCTTCGTTCTGGCGCCCCAGTACGACACGGTTATCGTCGATGACAATTACGACTACGGGCCAGAACTGGATCATACGATCCACCTCATCCAGTCTCTCTGCCAGACTTACTCCATCAATACGCGGCGCATATACAACACAGGCCAGTCCATGGGCGGCATGACATCGATTGCCATGGATGTTAAATATCCTCACTTCTTTGCCGCATCGTATCTCATCGCCTGCAAATGGAATGCCGCCGTTACGGCTCCTCTTGCCAGCCAGCCGCTCTGGACGGTCATCTGTGAAGGCGATGCCGGTGCCTACCCGAGCATGACGGAAATATTGGGGAATCTGGAAAAATCCGGTACCAAAGTCGATCGCCAGACACTGGATGCCAATGTACCAACCGTACAGCTGCAGGCCGAAGCCGCCTCTCTGATTGAACCAGACTGCAGCCACTATCTTACGATTTACAAAGGCGGCAGCCATCGGTACACATGGCTGTATGCATACACGATGAAGCCGGCACTGGAATGGATATTCTCCCAGAGCCTGCCGGAAACACACTAATTACCAAAAACGTCTTCCTGCCTCATTGACAGGAAGACGTTTTTTTCCGTACACTTATTATATACAAGATTTCCATATACAAGGAGGATTTCCATGAAACAATACGATGTCATTATCATCGGCACGGGAGCAGCCACCATCATTGCTGATGCCGCTATACGGCAGCATAAACAAGTTGCTATCATCGAACGGGGCCGGTTCGGCGGCACCTGCCTGAACCGTGGATGCATCCCGACAAAAGTCATGGTGACAGCAGCCAATCTGCTCTGTGAAATACGGGAAGGAGCCCGTATCGGTGTCACAGCGGAAAACGCCACGCTGGACTGGGATACGCTGGCCCGGAGGCTGTGGCAGAAAATAGACGAAAGTCCGGCCATTCAGGCGTATTATGACCAATTCCCCAACGTCGATACCTATAACGGCACGGCCTCGTTTACCGGCAAAAAGACGATTGCCGTGACAAAAGCCGACGGTACAGCAGAAGAACTGGAAGGCCGGCAGATTTTTATCGGTACTGGTGGCCGGACGAATATCCCCGTACTCCCCGGTCTGGAAGAATGCGGTTACATTACGTCAGAAACATTCTTTGGTCCCAAATTCCCGGGAAAACCGTATAAGAGCCTGATTGTCATCGGCGGCGGCCCCATAGGCTGTGAATTTTCTCATGTCTTTGAAGCGGCCGGCACCCAGGTCACCATCGTCCAGCACAACGTCCGCCTCCTGCCAAAAGAAGAGCCAGAAATCTCGGCATTCATGCTGCGCCAGTTCCAGAACCGTCATATCGATGTCCGCCTGAATCAGGACACAATATCCGTGCGGCGCGAAGGCGATGAAAAAGTCCTGACTATCCGCAACCGTACAGACGGGACGACGGCAGAAGTACGGGCCGAAGAAATCCTCGTGGCCCCCGGCATCCGCCCTATGACAGAACTGCTGCAGCTGGAACATACGGATGTCCGTCTCGACAGCCGCGGCTATATCGAGACCAATGAGTTTCTCGAAACCAGCGCAGATGGCATCTGGGCCCTGGGCGATGTCAATGGCAGGGCGCCATTCCGCCATAAAGCCAATTACGAAGCCGAAATCATAGCCCACAATCTCTTTTCCCATATGCCCCGCGAAAACTGGCGCTGGGCACAATACGATGCCGTACCGGCCGTAACCTATACCTATCCGGAAACGGCCCATACAGGACTTACGGAAGAAGGAGCCCGAAAGCAGGGATATGATGTGGAAACGGCAGTCAACCACTACTCTGCCTCAGCCAAAGGCTATGCACTGGGATACGAACCGGGAGCTTCTGATGACGGATTTATCAAACTCATCATCGACAAAACGAGCAAACAGATTCTCGGCGCCCATATCGTAGGCCACGAAGCGTCCATCCTCATCCAACCCTTTGTCAACCTTCTCATGTGCGGTACTCACACAGTACAACCTCTCCGCCCGGATATTGCCTCAGCCGACGCACAGTATCTGCGCGATCTCCCCCTTACGCGCACGCTGGATCCGCGCAGTGTCTATACCCTGAGTGAAACCATGACGCCCCACCCGTCCCTTTCGGAAGTTACCATGTGGACACGATACTACTACGAAAAAAAATAAGATTTTGTTTAAACCAAATAATCTATGACTTGTAGCGAAAGATAAAACAGAGGCTGCAACGAAACGAACTTTTAAAGCCATTTCATTGCAGCCTCTGCTTTGTGTTACGGGAGTCTCACTTTATATCTGCACGATATCAGCACCCTGCCGATGCCGTACGCCTTGTGTATTTCTTTCTCAGGCTTCTTCGATGGCGCCTGCCGGGCAGTTGTTCATTGCGTCAATAGCGGATTCTTCAACTTCCGGTGCTACATCGTCAGGAATCGCTTCAGCCATACCGGAATCAGCCATGTGGAATACTTCCGGACAGGAACCTGCGCACATACCACAAGAGATACAGGAATCATTTACTTTGAATTTCATAAGTCATCGCTCCTTTCGCGATACATATATCATATGGAGGATTATCGTATTCCGGTTCATCACCGTTTCCTCTTTACACGTATAGTATAACCTGCGCTGCTTCGATTGTACGTTGTAAATATAACGAAGAAACAAATATATCGATTTTTTTCAATTTTTTACCTCTTGACAAAACGCCACGAAATGGATATACTAATAAAGTACCGTTCAGGTACAATCATATGCCACTTTAGCTCAGCTGGTAGAGCATCTCATTCGTAATGAGAGGGTCGTTGGTTCGAATCCGATAAGTGGCTCCAAAGAAAGGGGCTGTAACAAAATGAGCAAGAAAGCTCATTTTGTTACAGCCCCTTATTTTTTTACAGGTCCGCCATCCAGGCACTTGCCCGACGTTTTTTAGAACCAGCAAGAGGCATAGGCAAAGCCTCTCGCTCTACCTATGCCTCTGGTTATTTATCCTGATTGACGGAATCATCAGACGTAATCACATCATCCCGACAGGCCGATATGATCGTTATCTTGTCACTATTTCTTGACGCGGACACGCTGTACGGTCGGCGTGCCGTCTTTATCCTGATGTACCGTATCGATGCGGATATACGAAAGTTCATTGCTGAATTCGCGGGCCAGGCGGTTCATTTCCGGATCGGTATGGCCGAGTCCTTTTTCCATCAGACGGTAGACGATGGCTGCAAATTCGTAGCGGGTCATCACCTGATTGCCTTTAAAGAGTCCATCCGGGTAGCCTTCGATAATGCCATTGCCCGCCAGTTTCGTGACATATTCGTAAGCCCAGTGGTTATCGGCTACATCGGGGAAGAGCATGCTCTTATTGGGATCGATAGCCAGATGATGCATCGCTTTGAGCTCTGCAATTTCAGCTGCCTGGTCTGCCAAGGCTTGCCGCAGGTCGCGGATTTCCTTGGCCATGGCGACACGGGAGTTGGAAACATGGTTGCCGCGGCCGATTTTCAGGCTGACGCCGGCATTGATCATGTTTTCACCGCCGCCGAAGCTGCCGCCGACGCTGAACATGGTGTCTTCATTAGGCCGATAGTAGAGTCCAACAGCTGCCGCATTGGCACCGCGGTAGTTACCGTAACCGGCTGCGAAATCCCACTTATCGTCCGGGTCGAAGTCCAGCGGATGGAGCGCTGCCAAAGCGGCTGCGCCAGCGCCGACGCGGTTGATGCGGTTATCCAGCTTATTCAGGGAATTCCCGAGCTGGGTAATGTTCTGCCGGTTTTCCTGTACCATCTGGTTGGTGGCGTAGAGCTGGCTGCCGTTGATGGCGTCCGTAGACGTCGCCGATACTTCACCCGGTGCCAGCTGGGTAATGGACTGATTGCTCATATCCAGGCCGTCTCCGTTCAACAGTGGCCCGCCCTGGGCGATTTGGACACTATCGACATTGATATCCCGTTACAAATTGATATGGATGGTATCGACCTTGCCGCCATTAGCATCGGTAGTAGTGGTAGATGCCGTATGGATATTGTCTCCGCCCAGAATATTGACAGTCCCTCCGTCGTTGAGCCGGGCCGTATTCTTATCGTCCGTGGCAAACTTCACTTCATTGGACACATAGCCTACATTGACCGGTCCGCCGTCCTCCACTTCCGGCTGTTCTGCCGCCACCCGCCGGGGAGCCGGCCTGGAGGCTGGATTGAGCTGATCAGGAGACGCATCCGGCTGCTCCCGATTGTCCGGGAATTCTTCCGGATTGGACAGGATGTGTACCGTTCCGTGTTCGTTGCTCAAGCCATTCAGATTGGCTTTGATGGTATATTCCGATCCCTGTTTCTCCACGACGATGCCTTCCCCGGCATGAATGGAAATCCGGGCATCGCTCATGGCTTCCTTCAGCTGGGCCACGTTCACGGCGTCCGTATCTTCCGTCCCGGCTGCCAGGTTGATAATCTGCCGGGTCCGCTGGGGAATCCGCCGGCCATTTTCATCCTGGGAAGGCCCGGCCCCGACGGAAACAGCACCCCAGGTGGACTGCCAGGCAGGAGAAACGTCCTGCATCTGTCCATACACCGGATGGTATCCCTGCCAGCCCGCTTCCCGGCCGGCTACGGAACTCATGCCCAACGCCACGGATCCCGGGGCAGAAGAAATGCTCAGCAGGCCTATCGCCGTGCCTCCATTTCCAGTAACCTGGCTGGCAGCCCCTACGGCCGTGCCCCGGAGGCCGGCTCCACTGCCATAGCCCAACGCCGTTGCGAAGTCATCGGTGGCTTTGCTATAACCGCCCAGGGCCACGGAAGCCAATCCGGAAGATTCGGAATAAGCCCCTACGGCCGTAGAATGTTTACCAGCCGTTCCTCCTTTGCCCATGCCATTGGCCATCATGCCGATGCTGGTGCTGTCCTCTCCTTTGCTCTTGGCCTGCTGTCCCAGGGCTACGGCTCCCTCAGCAGTGGCTTCAGAATAACTGCCCACCGCTGTCGTATACATACCCTTAGCATGACTCTGTTCGCCAATAGCGATGGCATTCGTTCCAGTGGCTTCCCCCTGGGACCCGGTACCAATGGCAATAGCGTCCAAACCAGTAGCTTTCGAGCCATTTCCTACAGCCAGTGCCCGTTCACCGTCAGCTACGGCATCGTTGCCCAGAGCCGTAGCCCCCATAGTTCCTTCAGCATGGGCCCCAGCCCCGATAGCCAGAGAGTCCTTCCCTACCGCACCGTCATTATTGTAATTTTTGTCGCGGTTACCATTCTCAGGGTTGACACTGAAATAATGGATGCCGTCCTGGACGGGATCCGGAGTCTGCCCAGCATCAGCGGCCCAGGCAGCACCGCCCCAGAAAGCCGTCATGCTACACAGGGCCAATACAGCCAATGTCAGTTTGGCATGGGATGTTTTACAATGATGACGTCTCTTCATAATGTACGCCTCCTTTATTCTTAAACTATATTTTTTAGCTGTCTTTTTGTTTTCATTATATCAAAAGCAAAAAGGAAACACACTGTAATTTGTTACAGTATATTCATGTGTATTTTGCAATTACAAAAGCGTTTTAGACGGTTGTATAAACTTTTATGAATCTGTCATGACAGATGATATGATTTAATGGTTTGTCTGTCATGACAGCCAAAAAGCTCCTGCATTTGTTGGAAAAATTCTGATTCTATGATCTATACCTGTAATTTATTACAGTGTTTTTATTCTTTATATTTAGTAAGATGATAATAAGGATAGAATACGTACGGATTTCTGAGGTTTCAAGTCCATATTCCTGTTGATGATGCTGCCCTTCGGGGTCATGATCAGCACGTTCCCAGGGGCGATGAATCGAAAGATGATTTACAACCGGAAGGAGGAAGAGGAGCAGCAGCTATATCCTCTTTGGAGAGGAACGGGATGACCTGATGGCCGTCTGGGAAGGCGTGCGGAATCTCTCCCCGGACCAGGGGCTGGAACAGTTGAAGAGGCGGAAACTCCCGCAGGAACCAGCAAGGAACTATAACGCCAGACAAACACAAACTCCCTTTCAAGCAGACAGGAAATACGAACATCCTGAACTGCCTGAAAGGGAGTTTTTTAGAGTGTAATATCACCATCACACAAACTATTCGCGTTAACAAAAGAAACAAACTATCTTCCACCCTTTACGCCTATGGCAAAAAGTACTATGCTGTACATATAGGTGATACTATTGTTGACTGGAGATGATTCTATGACAAATGAAGAACTCGCCCGGCGCTCTACGGCTGTGCGTGAATATGTCGTCAAGATGCTGGCTGCTGCCGGCGCAGGCCATCCCGGCGGCTCTCTTTCCATTGTGGAAATCATGCAGGTGTTGTATGGGGAATATATGCATGTGCGGCCCGGAGAACCTCACTGGCCCGGCCGTGACCGGCTCATCCTGTCCAAAGGCCATGCTGCACCGGCTCTCTACGCGACGCTCATGATGCACGGTTTCTTTCCCGAAGACGAATTGTGGAATCTCCGGAAATGTGGAGCCATGCTCCAGGGCGTGCCCGATATGAACCGCACGCCGGGCATTGATATGTCTACCGGCTCGCTGGGTCAGGGCCTGTCCGCCGGCAACGGCATGGCTCTGGGAGCCCGTCTTGACCACGCAGACTGGCGCACGTACGTCATCTGCGGCGACGGGGAAATCGAAGAAGGCATCATCTGGGAAGCGGCCATGACCAGTGCCCATTTTAAGCTGGACAACCTGACGCTCATCATCGACCACAATAAATTGCAGCTCAGCGGTGCGTCGGAAGAGGTCATGAATATCATGCCTATTGCCGATAAATTCCGCGATTTCCACTGGCATACGATTACTATCAACGGTCATAACTTTGACGAAATCCGGGCAGCCCTGAAAGAAGCGGAAGAAACGAAAGGCATGCCGACGGCCATCATCGCCGAAACCATCA
The DNA here is from genome assembly GCA_900095875.1 of Caecibacter massiliensis. Lineage (GTDB taxonomy): Bacteria > Bacillota > Negativicutes > Veillonellales > Megasphaeraceae > Megasphaera > Megasphaera hexanoica. Next base: position 998,370 of record LT608311.1, read on the forward strand.
AGGGCAAAGGCGTCGATTTCATGGAAAACAAGGCCGCCTGGCACAATAAAACACTCGATGCCGCCGAAACGAAAAAGGCACTGGAAGAATTGGAAGGTGAATCATAATGGCTATGTCTACACGGGACGCCTACGGTCATGTCCTGGAAACGGAAATCTATAAAAATCCCGATGTCGTCGTCGTTGATGCGGATATCGCCTCTTCGACGCGGGCAGAAAAATTTAAGAACAAGGCTCCGGAACGGTTCTTCAATGTCGGTATTTCCGAACAGGACCTGATGGGTACCGCCGCCGGTCTGGCTGCCGTCGGAAAAATCCCCCTGGCCGGATCGTATGCACTGTTTACCGAACGGGGACTGGAAATCACCCGCAATTCCATCTGCCTGCCCAATCTCAATGTAAAAATCATCGTCAGTCACGGCGGCCTGACCATCGGCAGTGACGGTGCCACCCATCAGGCCATCGAAGACATCGCTCTCATGCGCAGCCTGCCCAATCTTTCGGTCATCGTCCCATCGGATGGCTGGGAAACGGAAGAAGCCGTCAAGGCCGCCGTCGCCCATAAAGGCCCGGTATACATCCGCCTCGGCAAAGATACCGTCCCCGATATCCATCCGGCCGGAAGCACCTTCCAATGGGGCAAGGGACAGATTCTCCGGGACGGCATTGACGTGGCCCTCATAGGGACAGGGCGCATGACAGCAGCTGCTCTTGCTGCCGCCGATCAGCTGCGTCAGGAGGGATTGGAAGCCATGGTCATCAATATGCCGACCATCAAGCCTATTGATGCCGATCTCATCGAATATGCCGCCCGTAAGACCGGGCACATGGTCACGGCAGAAGAAGGCACCGTACTCGGCGGTCTCAGTTCCGCCGTGGCAGAAACACTCGTCCGCCGCTATCCCGTCCGTCAGGAATTCATCGGCGTACAGGATACATTTGGTGAATCCGGTTCTTCCGAAGACCTGCTGAAAAAATACGGTCTCACCGCAGATGATATCGCCGCTGCCGCCCGTAAGGTACTGGCATAAACGTCTCAGCCATCGTATAACAACAAAAAAGCAGCAGATATGGGGAAAATCTCCCTGCATCTGCTGCTTCTTTTTTCGTATTTAAAATTCCCGGACAAATTTTGCGTGAGTCTGCTCCATCCCTTCGCGCATATAAAAGCGGTGGGCATGAACGCGGGCCTTATTGCTGGTCACCTCTATGAGAACGCACTGCCGCTTTACTGCTTCTTCTTCGGCCAGACGCACCATCTGGGCGCCGGTGCCCTGACTGCGCGCGTCTTCACTGACAAAAAATTCCACGATTTCCGCACAGTTTCCGCAGTGATGCAATTGCCTGTCAAACCGCAGATTCAATACGGCATACAGTTTCCCGTCCTTTTCTGCAACGAGGCAGTAGTAATCATCATTTTCCATCTGTTCTGCATAAACCCGGGCAAACATGTCCCTGTCCAGTTCCCGCCGGACGAGCTGGCAGATGAGCTCATAAACGCCTTGAAGGTCGTGAATCGTGCTTTTTCTAAACATGGTAGTACCTCTCTTTTTCTAAATATATGTGAACTGCCATTTATCATACAGCCTTCCTAGTTTCATTATATCAGGAAAAATCTTCCCACCGCCAGTTTTTACCTATGAAAATAAAGACTAGGATATGCGAAATTTGCAAGTAAAATTATTTCTCCCGGCCCCGGCCCGTGCTATAATATATACGCTGATACAGTATAATTTCCATGAAATCCGAGGTCTTTTATATGAAAATTGCTTTTTTCGACTCCGGCATCGGCGGGCTCAGCGTCCTCCATCATGCCATGAAAGTACTCCCTCATGAACAATTTATTTTTTTCGCCGATGAAGATAATGTGCCCTATGGGACGAAGACGACGGAACAGGTATTCCAGTACGTCAGCGACGCCTTTTCTTTTCTCATGACCAAAGATGTCAAGGCTATCGTTGTCGCCTGCAATACCGCTACCAGCGTGGCCGTGCGGGAACTGCGCCACCAATACAAGATTCCCATCATCGGGATGGAACCGGCTGCCAAAAAAGCACTCGATATGGATACAGAGCGCAACCGCGTCCTGGTCATTGCCACGCCGATTACCGTGCGGGGACATAAAATCAAAGAGCTTATCGAAAAATACGATACAGAAAGTCTGGTAGACCTGCTGGCCATGCCGGATCTTGTGGAATTTGCCGAACACATGGATTTTTCCTCGCCGGCCGTAGAAGACTATATCCGCCGGCAGTTTGCCCCGTATGATTTCAGCAAGTATGCCAATCTCGTCCTGGGCTGCACCCATTTCAATTATTTTAAAGAAACGCTGCGACGCATCCTGCCAGACCATGTCCGCTTTGTCGATGGCAACGAAGGAACAATCCGCGAACTCATCCGCCAGCTCGATTACCGCAAAGGTCTGGAATATCTGCCTCAGACCGTCGAATATTATTATTCGGGAAAGGCCGTCACAGAGCCTCACGAATTGCAGCGTATCGACGCCTATCTGGACCAGCTGGAACGGGTTTATACCATCATCTGATATTTTACAATATGGCAGACCCCGATCTGCCACAAGTAAAACAGGAGCTGTCTTCCCCTGATTGAGAAGACAGCTCCTGTTTTCGTTCTATTCAGTTTCAGCCGGCAATGGCTGCTTTTTTCTTTTTCAGCCGCATCTGCCAGAAGAGGATGCTGCCAAAAATGACGATACCGATGCCGTCGGTCATGACGCCCGGCACAATCATGAGCAGGCCTGCCACAAACAACAGGACCCGTACGGGGACGTTGCAGTGATCGGCCAGATACCCAATCATGGACGAACTGAGGCCGATCATGCCCAGTACAGCCGTAATGGTCGCCATAATCATTTCCAGCGGCGTCGCCTGTACCATGAGAAGGACTGGCGATACGACAAAGATATAGGGAATGATGAAGGCCGCTATGGCCAATTTGGACGCATTGACCCCGGTCATGAGGGGATTGCCGCCGCTGATGCCGGCACCGGCATAGGCCGCCAGTGCTACCGGCGGTGTAATATCAGCGATGATTCCGAAATAGAAGACAAACATATGCGCCGCAAGGACGGGGACGCCCAGTTTTATCAGAGCCGGAGCGGCAATAGTCGCCGTGATGACGTAGTTTGCCGTAGTCGGCACGCCCATGCCCAGTATAAGCGCCGTAATCATGGTAAAGAACATGGTCGGCAGCAGCATACCGCCCGAAAGGTCGATCAGGGCCGATGCCAGTTTTAATCCCACGCCGGTCTTGGTAACGACGCCGATGATGATGCCGGCTGCAGCACAGGCTATGAGTACGCCCAGGACGCCTTTGGCGCCTTTTTCCAGCCCCTGGATGATCTGAATGGGTTTCATGCGCGTAGCCTTGCGGACAAACGATGCCGCGATGGACATGACGATGGCTACCAGTGCCGCCCGCATGGGCGAATAGCCTGCAACCAGCAGATAGACGATTGCGATGAGAGGCAGGGCCAGATGACCCCGTTCTTTCAAAATCGTCCAGATCTTAGGCAGCTGAGAGCGGGGAACGCCTTTCAGATTGTTGCGTTTTGCTTCGAAATGAACACCAAGACAGATACCTGTAAAATATAATAAAGCCGGGATAACGGCTGCCTTGACGATATCAATATAGGGAACGCCGACAAATTCTGCCATGAGGAAAGCCGCTGCCCCCATGACCGGCGGCATGAGCTGTCCGCCTGTAGACGATGCCGCTTCTACGGCACCGGCGAAATTCTTGTGATAGCCTAATTTCTTCATCATAGGAATGGTGAAGCTGCCTGTCCCGACGACGTTGGCTACGGAGCTGCCGGAAACGGTCCCCATGAGGGCGCTGGAAATGACAGCTACTTTGGCAGGCCCGCCACTGGACCAGCCGGCGATGGCATTGGCCAAATCAATGAAGAACTTCCCCAGGCCGGTCGCTTCCAGATAGGCGCCAAACAAAATAAACAGGAAAATAAAGGTAGACGATACACCAAGAGGAATACCGAATACGCCTTCGGTCGTAAAATACAGGTGTCCTACCAGCTGTTCCGGTGTCAGTCCCCGATGAGCCAGAACGCCCGGCATATAGGGGCCGGCAAAGGCATACGCCAGAAAAGCCAGCACCACGCAGAGCATCGGCTTTCCTACGGCCCGCCGTGTAGCTTCCAGGATCAGCAGGATGCCTATGCTGCCTACGATGTAATCCATCGTCGTCACCGTTCCGGAGCGCAGCACGAGCTGCTGATATTCCAGGACGATATAAGCTGGAGAGGCTGCCCCCAGGATTGCCAGCAGGATATCCAGGGGATGGACTTTCCCGCTCTTCAGCCATTTCTTCCGTGTCGGATAGAGAAGAAATATCAGCGCCATGCCAAAGCCCAGGTGTACCGCACGCTGCAGCTGGGCATCGAGTACGCCGAACGCGCCGGTATACAACTGAAATATAGAAAACGTGATGGCAATGGCCGAAACAACTTTGGCCATAAATCCCTTGTAATTTATCGTATTGGATTCATTATCGTACTTTTTTAACACCTCATCGGCGAGTTGTTCCGTCGATTTTTCACTCATACTTCTCTCTCCCTTATCTGACCATATCCCGTATATACTGATATAACGGCGCTACCCTGATATCTATGGCACTGCCATCGGGCAGGTACTGATACAAAGGGCAGGCCGTATCCGCTATGGTAACGGTCAGTTGTGTGCCGACGCCTGTCCGAAGATGAAGCTGCGGGAAAGGCCGTTCCATATGGTCCATGATGAAATAATCGCCTTCATGGCGGAATGACCCATCGCTTTCCATAAACGGCAGTCCGACGCCGAAAGACTGGTATTTTGTTTTATGAAGGCAGAAGCCGTCCGCCCGGTCGTTGACGCTGAGGTATTCCCAGACGGGTGTTTTCTGCACAGAATGAATAAAACGGATGGTCACTGCCGTGCCCGCCCGTACCGGCACATCCAGCATATGGCGTCCTCCCCCATAGAGGAAGAGCCACGGCTGAAGCAGTACCGGTGACAGGACGAAGAGGAGCAGGCACAGCAGATATCCTCCCGTTAAAACACGGACGCGCATGAAGAATTATTCTTTAAAGAATTTTTCAGCGCCGGCATTCATCGGAATCGGCATGCCTTTCAGGGCGCCTTCCTTGGTGATGAGTTTGCCGACAGAATGAGCTTCTTTCAGACGGTCCAAGTTGGTAAAGAGGGCCTTGGCAATATCATAGCCCATCTGATCATCGACTTTATCCGATGCTACGAGCATAGCCATGACGGAAACGGTCGGTACGTCTTCATCAAAGCCGGCATAAGTACCAGCCGGGATGACCGTCTTGGTGTAGAACGGATACTGGGAAATGAGCTGGTCGGCTTTATCGGGATCGACAGCGAGGATGCGGATCTTATTCTGGGAAGCCAAATCCTGTACAGCCGCCGTCGGGAAACCAGCCGTCAGGAATGCTGCATCGACGTTGCCGTCTTTCAGGGCGCTGGAGCTTTCACCGAAGGACAGGTACTGAACCTGGATGTCATCATAAGTCAGTCCATAAGCAGCCAGGATCTGGCGGGCATTGGCTTCTACACCGCTTCCGGCAGCACCGACGGAAACGCGTTTGCCTTTCAGGTCGGCAATGGTCTTGATGCCAGACGATTCAAGGGTGACGGCCTGGCATGTTTCCGGATAGAGGGCGGCAATACCGCGGAGATTGTCAACTTTTTTATCCTTGAACATTTCCGTGCCATTAGCTGCATAGTAGGTAATATCGTTCTGGATAATGGCCAGATCGATAGATCCATCTTTCAGCATATTGATATTGGCAACGGAAGCGCCTGTACTCTGGGCCGTGGCATTCATGCCTTCAATGTTCTTATTCAAAATTTCTGCCATAGCACCGCCAATCGGATAATACGTGCCGGCCGTGCCACCGGTACCAATATTCAGGAATTTCTTCTGGGCACCGGCTTTATTATCCCCACAACCGGCAAGCGCCCCTACGACTACGACAGCGGCCAGACCAACGGCCAATACTTTCTTAAGTGAACTGAACTTCATATGACATCCCTCCCAAAATTTGCGTTCCTGGACAAAAAAAGGCCTCCAAACCCTTCCTCGATTTGTACGGCCCCCTTGCCTCATTCTGCATTCTATTTTCCTTATACGAAAATTATAAATGTATAGTTATGTCTTGTCAATAAATTTTTTCAAAAAAATTCTTCCATTAAATTAAACGTTTAAGTAACGGTAATTCTCTACCATATGGTAAAATAAGCTTTATTGTTTTCGCATAGTAAAATTTAATCTCATGAAAAAAGGAGAAATTTGCATAAATACAAATTTCTCCCTGTTCGTAAGCACAAACTAATTTTTCTGTTTTTTGTCCATTACGCTGACGCAATTGTCCCCTGTTCAATTTCAAACAGATGAATCGTATCCGTTTCTCCTGCCAGCAGTTTCTGCACTTCTTCTGCCAGTTTCCTCGTTTCCATGGAACAGGTGAAGAGGAATATCTGTTCTTTCCTGCCCAGATCGGCCAGGAAGCGGATGGCTTCTTTCTGCCGTTGTTCATCGAAGCGGACGAGGATATCGTCGAGAATGATCGGCATCGGTTCGATCTGTTTGGAAAAGGCCATGGCCAGACTCATGCGGATGGCCAGATATACCTGGTCGCCCGTGCCGCTGCTCCATTCCTTTTCGGGAATGCGCCGGCCCGTCCCGTCGACGGCATAGAGCTGCCGCCCGTCAAAACTGGCCTGGAGCGTATACCGGCCCTGGGTCATGAGGTGGAGATAATCGCCGGCCTGGCGGATTACCAGAGGCTGGCGAACCCGTTCGTAATAATTCTGGGCTTCGCCGAGCATATACTGGGCATATAAGAAGGTCAGCCAGTCATCGGTCTTCCTGTCGAGTTCCGTTTTCCTGTTCTGCTTTTCCTGCAGCAGCCGTCCCGCTTCTTCGCTCTTTGCCATCTGGCTGAGCCGTTCGACGATGCTGCCTCTCTTTTCGGCCACTGCAGCCAGTTTCTTTTCCGTATCGGCTATCTTACGTTCATAGTATGCCTTTTCGTCTTTCCAAGTCTGGCAGTCGTGTATCTTTAATTCATGGCGGAGCTGGGCCAGGTTCTTCGGCTTCTTGGCGATGAGCTTGATGTGGGCTTCCGATTGTTCGTATACTTCTTTATACTGGTGGAACTGACGGAATTTCAAGATCTTGCTGCGAAATTCTCCTGCCGTCTGGGAGCCCGTTTCCTTCAGGATTTCTGCTTCCTGATGGCGGCGTATATCCCGTTCCTTCTGACATTTTGCCAGTTCTTTCTTCTTTTCTTCCTGCTGCCGGTCCTGTTCGCGGGCCACTTCTGCCTGGACGCGGATTTTCTGCCACATCTGATAAACCCGCTCGATGCCTTCCGGCGATACGTCTTCACTGACGCCGACTTCGCGGAAAATCTGTTCAGCACTATCCTTCAGACGGCTGATACGGGTCAGGATATCTTCTTTGCGCTTCTTCCAGTTCTTCAGGGACGTGCGGGTATGCTGGTATGCATCCCAGGCTTCTTTGGCAGCCTGGACATCGCCCGTTTCCAGTTTGGTAAATCCCGTCGTCTGCTGCCAGGTTTTCCAGGCACTGCGGCAGTTTCCCAGTTTATCTTCCCAGCCTTTTCCTTCCTGTTCCCATTTCTGGTAAATGGCGTCGTACATGACCTGCTGTTCCTTTTTCCAGGCATCCTGGGACTCTCTCGTCTTCCAGTCCATGTATTCCTTGCGGACGCCGTCGAGCATCTGATTCCAGGCCGCATTGTCTTCGTCCGTAGAAATTTCCAGGCCCGCATCATCGGCCATGGCTGAAAGGCGGGTCTGTAAGGTAGCCAGCTGACCCTCCAGTTCGCCGATGCGCCGGGGCACGCGCCGCCCGTCCGAACGCTGTTTGGCAAAAGCGGCAAGAGCCAGCAGTACACACAGGACAGCCGCGCCGCCGGCCATCATGAGATCAAAATCATACAGGACGACCGAAGCCGCAAGTCCCGCCGCAGCCAGCAGAAAAAGCAGGCCCAGCGCCAGGAATCCATGGCTCGTTTCTGCCGGGTCTTCCTTCAGCAGCCGCAGCAGTTCCTGAGTCTTTTCCCGTTCTATGAGCGTATCCTGAATGGTGACGACTGATTTTCCCAGTTCCTTCCATTCTTCCGGCGTCCGCTGCGGCCCGTCGGCATTGCCCGTATCCAGAGAGGCACTGACATCTTTAGGACGGGCTGCCTGCCACTTTTCTTCTTCCCTGGTGTACGTTTCCAGATTGCGGGCCAGAGTCAGGGCCCGGTTCCAGTCGGCCTGTTCCGGAAGTGTTCCTTCCGTCCAGCCGGCCAGAGTCTGACTGTACTTATTTTCATCGTACTGCCAGTCCATTTCCTTATCCTCATGGTCTGCCAGTTCTTCCTGCCCCTGCTGCCACTGGGGCATATTGTGATACAGCTCATCAATCTGGGAGCCGCAGATGACCCAGCGGTTCCATTCCTGCTTGAAGGCCGGTCCCTTGCGGCTGGCCGCTTCCAGTTCTTTTATTTTTTCATTGATGTCCCGGATTTTCTGTTCCAGCTCTTCCCAGCGCTGGGCACCATCGGCAGGGAACTGCGATACGTCGGCCAGTTCCTGCATGTGCTTCATGGCATCCTGCCCCCGCTTATACACGTCCCAGGCAGCCAGCGGCATAGCTACCTTTTCGATCTGCTGCTTCGTTTCTTCTATGCTCAGACGCAGCCGTTTCTCAATTTCATGGGTCTGTTGTTCCTTTTCCTGCAAGGATGCAAATTCTTCTTCATCGTAGGACAATTCATGGATTTTACGGTCGAATTCACGCTGTTCCTGCAACAGGTTATTGATGGGCTTCTTGCCCTGATGGGATGCTACGAGCAGTTCTCCCATCTGCCGCATAAAATCACGGCGGACCGCTCCCATGCGGACGCCGCTTTCGATGCTGAAGAAATGACTCCGTACTTCCTCGTTGGAGAGAATCTTGAATCCCTGCAGGTCCTCGAGTCCCATGGCAAAAATCTTATCATACGTACCCCGTTCCAGGCTGTGCCACCAGAGTGCGGACGGTTCTTCATGGATTACTTCGTCGCCATCGGCGATATACGATTCTTTTTCATTGCGGTAAATCCGGTATTCATGGCCGTCTTCCCGGCGGATATCCATGTGGCCGAAGTACCCTTTCCACTCTCCCCGTGGATAGCCGAAAAACATGGAGCGCACGTATTTCATCAGCGTCGTCTTGCCGCTTTCGTTCTGACCATGCATGACGATCAGGCCTTTTTCCGGCGGCACCCAGGAAACATTATGGTAAATACCGAAATCATCTAAATTCATCTGTATAATCTTCATATCTTATCCTCTTCTATCTTCCAGCAGCTTCTGCATGCCCAGCCATTTGGCTTTTTCAAACGCTTCCAGGAGCCGTTCGTCGGAAATACTCCGGCCATACGCTCCCAGGCGTTCAAATTCCGGCCGCTGTGACAAGATATCGCGCAGGACTTTCATTTTTTCATCCTGCGGCAGTGCATCGAGCTTGTCCGATACGTTGAGGTAGTCCCCTACCGTATCGGGCAGTTTGCTCCGTTCGCCGGCATTGATTTTGGGACGGGCCATGTTGCGCAGGCGCTGTACCATGACGAAGGCGTATTTGCCGGCTTCTTCTTCCCGCCAGGCATCGATCCAGTACTGTGTCGCTTCCGGATTATTGATGACCTGGTACATACTGCCCGACCCGGTAAAATTTATCGTCAGGAAAGTGGGCTTGCCACATTCCCGGCGCACTTTTTCTTTGGTAAAGCGCACGGCATCGCGCAGCTCCGAAACCGACTCGGCGTTATCGATGGGCACGTCGGCCGTTTCCCAGCGGACGATGCTCGTATCGATGAATTCCATATGTACCGTCCCGTACGGGCCTACTTCCACGTAATAACAGCCCCGCGGCCCCGTTTCTGTACAATCGAGTCCCTGGGGATTGCCGGCATATACGACATAAGGCTTCTCTGACAGGACCTGGTGCTTGTGCACGTGGCCCAGAGCCCAGTAATCCATGCCGCTTTCCTGCAGGTCCGTCATGCTGCACGGGGCATACGGCGACTGGGCACTGCCGACCTGGGTGTGCAGCAGGCCGATGGCATAACGGTCAGCCGCAGTCCGGCGGAAATTCCAGGCCAGATTGTCCCGCTGCTCGCTCTTGGCGTAGCTCTGCCCGTAGACAGCGGCTATTTCTTCCCCGTCTACGATGAGGGGGATCCGTTCGACCTTTTCCGTGCCAAAAACATGTACGTTGGGCGGAAAGGGAATCCGTGCCTTCCAGGCATCCAGCGGGTCGTGATTGCCCAGTACGGCAAAGACCTGTATATGGTGCTGGGCCAGCTTGTGCAGGAGGCGTACATAATCGAGCTGCGCCGTCAGGTTGTGGCTGCTGCTGGTATAGACGTCGCCGGCAATAAGGACGGCATCGACTTCTTTATCAATCGCCGTCTGGACGATTTTCTGAAACGCCCGGACCGGCGCCTTGCCGACGATACGCTGCCAGCGTTCATCGACCATGGCGATATCATGAAAGGGACTGCCCAGATGCAGGTCCCCGCAATGTATAAAACGTAAACTTTTGGCCATTAGTCTCCCTCTTTCTCTGACCAGGCTGTTTTTAATGCCTCCACAGCGTCTTTCAGCTGACAGCCGGGAATTTTGGAAAAGCTCAGAAGAAATTCTTTTTCCGTCTCCAGATTCCGGTTTTCATAAAAGGATTGCACCGATAAGACGCGGCAGCCTTTTTTCGCTGCTTTTTTCAATAATATGTCTTCCGTATCGGGGCTTTTCAGGGTAATGTGACAATAGACGCCCGATACGATACGGCTGACGCGGATGCGGTCCCCAAAGGCTTTCACGAGGAAACGCTCCATGATTTCCCCTTTTTCCTGATAGTCTTTGCGCAGGCGCCGCACCTGCCGGGCCAGTTCTCCGCTGCGGATATATTCGGCAAGGACACACTGTTCCAGCACAGAAGCGCCCTGGCGGAACAGGGCGCGGCTCTGCCGATACCTGCCAAGGAGCGGTGGCGGAAGGACCATGTAACTAAGACGCACAAATGGCGGCAGCACTTTGGACAGTGCCCCCATGTAGATGACGCGGCCTGCCTTGTCCATTCCCTGCAAGGCAGGCACGGGACGGCCGTAATAGCGCAGTTCACTGTCATAATCATCTTCGACGATCATGCCATCGTGGTCGCCTGCCCAGTGAAGCAGGTCGTAGCGCATACCGGCCGGCATGACTGTTCCCGTAGGGAACTGATGGGACGGACTGACATATACCAGACGCGCCCCGCTCCGTTCCAATATATCCATAGACAACAGCCCGTCCCGCACCGGTACGGGCTGCAGCGAAAATCCGCGGCTGCGGAATAGTTCCCTTCCCAGGCGGAATCCCGGCTCTTCCACGGCGATACACTCATAATCGGGCCGGAGCAGACTGGCAAGGACGGCCAGAAGCGGAATGGTTCCCGAACCGATCAGTATCGCCTCCGGATCGGCATGGACGCCGCGGCTCTGGTAGACATATTCACTCAGCGCCTGCCGCAGGACAGGTGCTCCCTGTTCATCCTGATTGGCCAGAAGATATGCCGGCTCACTCAGGACGCGGTTCATCAGCTTGCGCCAGACCATCATAGGGAAGCGTTCCATATCCATGTCCCCGCTGCCAAAATCATAGACGACCGGCGGCTGTATTTCCTGCTTTTCCGGCTGACGGTACACGGGCCGTTCTTTTTTCTGCGGAAAGGCAATGTCGGCTACTTCATACCGCGCCTTGGTCCGGCGGATGATGTATCCTTCACTGGCAAGCTGGTAATAGGCCTTTTCGACGGTCATCTTGCTGACGCCGGCCCGCTGGGATAGTTCGCGCACTGAAGCCATCTTCATCCCTGCCGGCATCCGGCGGGCCGTAATTTCATCGCGGTAATAGGCATATATTTGTACATAGTACGGTATTTTGCTAAGAGTGTCGATTTGCAGCATAGGTCCCCCGGTAATAATCAAGGCAAATTTACGATAAGCCTACCTTTTATTGTATCGAAAAACAGTTCTGGTGAAAAGAGCTGACAGGCACATTTATAGGAGAAATGCCGACAAACCGGACCGTATGGCATCAGCTGTCAGCTACGGCCGCTGCAATGGCTGCCCCGACCGACGGGCCATCATAGACCAGTGCCGCTTCCACGGGAATCCCCTGCTGCCGGGAATGACCCCGCCGGGCCGCACAGCCATACAGGGCATCGTCAAACATGAGGAGCCCTCCGCGGATATGACTCAGGAGCCCCCCTTCAATGGCAATGGACTGGCGGGAAATATGGCCTTTAGGATACAGATGCTGCAGGATTCCATAGCAGGCAGCGCCGGAAAGCTGTGCCGTCCGCACGAGAATCGTCCCGGCCAGATTGCGCAGCGGCTCTACATCAGCGGGAGCGACGATGCGGTTCAGCAGGCGGCTCAGGCGCAGGCGGGCATCATCGGGATTGCCAGCCGTTACAATGCGGTTCATTTCCGGTGTCGTGCACGGCGGGATATCGTCCGTATCAAAATACGTCTTCAATGTCTCTCTATAGATAGAACCGAGATAGGCGCCACTGACCATTTTTTCCAGCATGTGGTGACCGGGAAAGCGCGTCGCTTCGTCTACCCGTTCATCCCATGTATTCCGCGGCATCCCATCGAAATCACCCGCTTCCAGGTTGATGACCATGGACTTCTCTGGTTCAAAATAACAAATATTAAACCCCGTCCCGCAAATGACGCCAATATGGGTATGGCGGTATTGATAAGCTGCAGCCATGAGCACGGCTGTCGTATCATTAATCAGCGCTGCCGGACGGATCCGGTCGAGACCGCGGCGCCGGAGCGCCTCTTTCAGCAATTGGTTGATCCAATTTCCTTCCACGCCGGCAACGGCCATTTCCTTAGACCACTGTACCAGGCGCGCGTCGTGACAGTCGGACTGGCTGACTTCATAGGAAAAGGTATGCCCCAGGGCACAATCTACATTGCCTCCGGCCGCTTCCTCTACAGTAGCCGCGATAAAATCAAAAAGCTCCTCTGCCCGCGTCTCCTTCGTCGTATAATCGTATTCTCCTTCTTTCCGCAAAGGATGAGAGACAATTTTATCAATAATAAAACAGTGCCCGCCCAAAAGACGGATACGGGAAGCGCGCACATTGGTCCCGCCGAAATCCAGGGCCAGATACGTCCCTTTCTCACTGCCATCAGGCAGTCCCATATAGGACGGCAGGGACGAAAGGGACGATGGGGCTCCCGTTTCCGCCGCTTCCAGCTGCTGCCGGAAGGACGCTGCAAAATACTGCAGCTGTTCATCACTCCAATAAAAATGCTGCGCAATATTCATCCAGTTGCCACTTGCTTTCCGGCCCATATACAGTCCCCCTGTCTGTTTCGCTATCGTTATGAATATTATACTACAACAGGGGATGACGATAAAATTTTTACGTAAATTTTTTGTAATAGCTGCTATATGTGACAAAATGCACATTGACATTTTTTCATATTTCACTATAATGAAACGTAGAGTGAGACCGGAAGAGGCCGCACGAAGGGGTACACCACCTTGGGTGTAATTCTTCGTGCGGCCTCTTTATTTTTCTATTCCCCACGCGGAAAGGAGACTCAGCATGGTCAGGATAAACGGCAATGATGTGGCCGCGGCCGGGCAGAATTTGCAGGCCTTCCTCGAACAGAAAGGTTATCGCTGCGACCGCATCGCCATTGAACTAAACGGTGCTATCGTACCGCGCAAGACGTATGCCGCCGTAACCCTCCACGATGGCGATTCGATGGAAATCGTCCATTTCGTAGGAGGCGGCTGATACAGACAGCATACGGCGTTCTTATCTTATATTATGAATCAAGGAGTGATTCCCATGGAAAATGATGACAAACTCGTACTTGGCGGTCATGAATTCACATCCCGCTTTATCTTAGGTTCCGGTAAATTTTCAGTCGATCTGATCAAAGCCGCCGTCGATCAGGCAGGCGCCCAAATCGTCACCATGGCCCTGCGCCGTGTAGAAGCCGGACAGAAAGACAATATCCTCGATTTTATTCCCAAAGGCGTAACCCTCCTGCCGAATACGTCGAGCGCCCGCACGGCCGAAGAAGCCGTCCGCATCGCCCGCCTTTCCCGTGAAATCGGCTGTGGTGATTTCATTAAAATCGAAGTCATGCGCGATTCCAAATACCTGCTTCCTGATAATGCCGAAACGATTAAAGCGACGGAAATACTCGCCAAAGAAGGGTTTATCGTCCTGCCCTATATGTATCCCGACCTGTACGCCGCCCGGGCGCTCGTCGATGCCGGCGCCGCTGCCATCATGCCCCTGGCCTCTCCTATCGGTACCAACAAAGGCCTGAGCACCCGCGATTTCATCCAGATACTCATCGATGAAATCGACCTGCCCATCATCGTCGATGCCGGTATCGGCCGTCCGTCCCAGGCCTGCGAAGCCATGGAAATGGGCGCTGCCGCCATCATGGCCAATACGGCTATCGCCACAGCCGGCAACCTGCCGCTCATGGCCCAGGCATTCCGCAAAGCCATCGAAGCCGGTCGTGCCGCTTATCTGGCTGGTATGGGCCGTGTACGGGAAACGGCTTCGGCTTCTGATCCGCTCACAGGATTTTTAGGCGACTAAGGGGGCTTTTTCATGGAACAGAAACGTATTGATCATATGAAATATCTGCCCGGCATGGAAGTGCTCGATTCGGACATGCTCAGCCAGATCTTAAAATACCACGATGCCTTCCGCAATGAAGATTTTACCGGCAAAGACGTCGAACTGGCCCTCAGCAAGATGCGCCTCGATCCGCATGATTTCATGGCACTTCTCTCTACGGCCGCTGCTCCCTACCTGGAAGAAATGGCCCAGAAAGCCCATATCGTCACGCGCCGCCATTTTGGCAATAACATTTCTGTCATCACGCCGATTTATTTTGCCAACTACTGTGACAACTACTGTATCTACTGCGGCTTCAATTCCCATAACAAAATCAAGCGGGCCCGCCTGTCTGACGAAGAACTGCACCGGGAATGCAAAAACATCGCCGATGCCGGCATTGAAGAAGTCATCATGCTCACTGGAGAAAGCCCCAAGATGAGCGACATCAAATACATCGGCAATGCCGTGAAAATCGCCCGTCAGTATTTCCGTGCCATCAACATGGAAATCTACCCGGTCAATTCCGATGATTACAAATACCTCCACGAATGCGGCGCCGATTACGTCACGGTCTTCCAGGAAACGTACAATTCCGATAAGTACGAAACACTGCACCTGGCAGGCAACAAGCGTATTTTCCCATACCGTTTCTATTCCCAGGAACGGGCTATCCTCGGCGGCATGCGCGGCGTCGGCTTCGCCGCTCTCTTAGGTCTCGATGACTACCAGAAAGACGCTGTGGCAACGGGCATGCACGCCTATCTGATACAACGGAAATATCCCCATGCGGAAATTTCCCTTTCCTGCCCGCGTCTGTGCCCGATTATCAACAACGATAAAATCAACCCGAAGGACGTAGACGAACGGAAACTGACCCAGATTATCTGTGCCTACCGCCTGTTTCTGCCTTACGCTTCCATCGTCGTTTCCAGCCGGGAAAGCGCCAAATACCGCAACGCCATCATGAAAATCGCTGCTACCAAAGTATCGGCCAGCGTCTGTGTCGGCATTGGCGGCCATCTGGAAGATGACGGCAGTGAAAAAGGCGATGAACAGTTTGAAATCACGGATAACCGTCCCTTCGATGAAATGTACGCCGCCATTAAAGGCATGGGGCTCCAGCCGATTACGAGCGAATACATTTACTTATAACACCGTTTGCAGACGCCGGAATATCCGGCCGGCGTTTTGCTATATACTAAACATATCCAATGGCCCTGCCAGCCCTATCCACCTGGCAGGACAGCAAAAAAGGATTGTCACACATCATGGTGCGGCAATCCTTTTTTGCATGTTTTCCTATGCTTCTCTCAGTAAATATCCGTTGGCTTTATATATTTTAAGAATAAATTAAATAAAGGTAATAGAAAATATACTAAAGAGGCTGCAACAGCATGAACCGGATAAGTCCTGTTGTTGCAGCCTCATGTACGCCTGGATAAAATAATGTAATCCCGCCGATATCCGTCCCGGTCAAACTACAGCCAGTGCCTGTTCCAGATCAGCAATGATGTCTTCCGGGTCTTCCAGACCGACTGACATACGGATCATGCCGTCTGTAATGCCAGCAGCCTCCCTCACTTCTCTGGGAATCATGGTATGGGTCATGGCTGCAGCCTGTTCTACCAAAGTTTCCGTATCGCCCAGGCTGACGGCCAGTGTACACAATTTAAGATGGTTGATGAACGTCTTGCCCGCTTCCAGTCCGCCTTTGACATCGAAACTCAGCATGCCTCCACCACCGCGCATTTGCCGTTTCGCCAGTTCATACTGCGGATTAGATGGCAGGAAGGGATAGCGGACGATGTCAATTTTTGGGTGCTGTTCCAGATACTGTGCAATCTGAAGTGCATTGGTATTATATTGTTTCATACGCACGGCCAGCGTCTTGAGTCCCCGCGTGGCCAGAAAGGCGATTTGCGGTGCCATGACGGCACCAAAGTGCATGAGCGTACCGAGGCGGCAGTCGCGCAGGAATCCTTCATCATTGGAAATGACGGCTCCTCCCAGAAGATCGCCGTGACCGCCGATGTACTTGGTCACGCTCTGTACGACCCAATCGGCGCCCAGATCGAGAGGATTCGTGTTGTACGGCGTAGCAAAGGTGTTATCAACACCGACTTTGATGCCGTGTTCATGGGCGATGGCAGAAATAGCCGCAATGTCAGCCATAACCATGGTCGGATTGGCCGGCGATTCGATGTAAATGAGCTTCGTATTTTCTTTGATGCCTTTCTCCAGCGTTTCCAGATTCTGCGGATCAAAGGTCCCCACTTCGACGCCGAACCGGGGCAGGAAATCACGGGTAATATCTTCTGTACCGGAATACTTGGCCTTGCAGAACAGCGCATGGTCACCGACGCGTACACTCATGAAGATGGCCCCTGCCACGGCACCCATCCCCGATGCATATGACACGGCACCGAGTCCATGTTCGGCAGCGGCTATCTTTTTTTCAAAATAATCGTTGCTGGGATTGGTAATACGGCTGTAGGCAAAACTTTCGGCATAATCGTCACAGGCTTTGACCGCATCATCTGTCGAGTCGAAATAAAAGGTCGAAGTCTGATAAATCGGTGGCACTAAGGCACCGTAGGCATCCCGCGGTTCACCAGTATGAATGTTGACCGTAGACGGTCCGTATTTTGTCCTGTCAAAATCAGGATGGCGCAATACACTTAAACTCATGTTCATATCCCCCTCTTCATATTACTTATTCTCCCACTGTCCTTACAGCGGCTTTACCATGTCCCGTCGCTTTATAAATCAAAGATCCTGCGACAAAGCCGATGATAAACGGCGTAATCCAACCGAAGCCAAAGGTCGAAAGCGGCGTTGCTGCCACGATAGCTTTAGCAAAGCCAAGACCGGACAGGCCCGGCAGTGATTCTATCAGCGCATAAATAGTAACCAGATATACCGATCCCTTGTAGGCCCCGTCATTCGGCACGACTTTGACCAATACGCCCAGGACAAGCAGTGCCAGGCACGGCGGATAGCATACGCCGAAAATCCAGCCGACGTAGGTGACGATGCCATCGACGCCAAGGAGAGCCGTAAGAGCCGAAAGGATGCTGCATACGATAGCAACTTTCTTATAACTGACTTTGCCGGTCATGGTGCTGGTAAATTCCGCAACCGCCGCTACCTGGCCGATTGCCGTAGTCAGACAGGCCAGCACGACGGCGATGCCCATGGGTACCATGACCCACGTGCCAACGCGCTGGATGATGGCGACGAGCAGTTCCGCCCGGCCGATAGACTGCGGGTAGTCACCACTGACACAGGCGCCCATATACAACAGCGACCCGTAAATGATGAGAAGCAGGACGAAGGCGACGATGCCACAATAGATGAGGACTTTATTACGCTGGGCAATGGTCGTGTAGCCTTTGCCCTTGATAGAGCCGATGAATACGGCTGCCATGATAAAGCTGACCAGGACATCGCCTGTATTATATCCGCCCAGGAAGGCATTGACGAACGGTTTGGCTACCTGTGGTTCAATCGGCGTTCCCAGAGGATGGACGATACCCATGATGGAAACGACGACCAGGATGAGTGCCAGAAGCGGCGTCAGATACCGGCCCATGCGGTCCATGACGTTATTCTTATCTTTGACAAAGAAGAAGCATATAATGAAATATATGATGACCAGTGGAATGAACGGCGCCCCCGGCACATTGCCCTGTACGCCGAGCTGGATAGCCGTAGCACAGGTCCGGGGAATGGAAACGAAGGTGCACACAAACATCAGCGCCGCCAGCAGGACATTGTACGTATACTTGCCGACGTGATCGGTGATAGCATGGACATCGCCGTTCAGACCAATGACAACCAACGTAAAAATAGGAAGAAAAATACCGGAAAGCGTCAGGCCCGACAGGCCGGCAAATACGGCAGACCCGCTATTGAGGCCCAGCTGGGGCGGGAAAATCAGGTTGCCTGCCCCAAAGTAGGTAGCGAAGAAAGCAAAACCGAGGATAAAAATATCGAGAATCTTGATACTGCCATTACCGGGAGAAGAATTGCCACTCATCATACATACCTCCTTATAAGCCGCACCCGGCCCTTCAGTCCCGCAGCCCGTCCGGGCCGGATGCCGTACCACAAAACAGAACTTATAATTTTTCCAGAGCCTGATCGAAATCGTTCAGCAAATCGTCTGTGTCTTCCAGTCCGGAAGACAGGCGGATCTGGCCGTACGTGATGCCAATTGCCGCCAGTTCATCGGCCGAAAGGTCACGGTGGGATGCTTTCGGCGGATAGGTCAGAGTCGTGCACGTACCGGCCAGAGTCGGTACGAAATGGACCAGTTTCAGATTGGCAATGAGTTTGTCGATCAGTTCCATTCCGCCTTTGAAATTGACGCTGAGCATGCCGCCGTATCCATTGCCTTCAAACTGCTTGTCTGCCAAAGCCTTGCTGGGAGACGAATCCAGGCCCGGATAATAGACTTTTTCTACTTTCGGATGGTGTTCAAAGAACTTTGCCAGAGCCAGGCCGTTCTGGCTCATCTTCTGGACGCGCAGCGGCAGTGTCCGCAGACTGCGTGCCAGGAGCCACGATTCCGTCGCACCCAGATTGCCGCCGTACAGGCCGAGATAGAAGCGGATCGTATCGATCAGTTTTTTCGATCCCAGCGCCGCGCCGCCTACGATATCGTCATGGCCGCCCAGGTATTTCGTCGCGCTGTACAAAACGAGGTCGGCGCCGAATTTTGCCGGCTTGGCCACGATGGACGTAGCAAAAGTGTTGTCGATAAAGAGCAAGGCGCCGTTGTCATGGGCCACGTCTGCCAGATGCCCCAGATCCGGGACGGACATGAGCGGATTGGCAATGGTTTCCCCGTAAATAACTTTCGTGTTGGGCTTGATGTAGTCTTCCGGTTTCTGTGTATCGAAATCGATGAACGTCGTTTCGACCCCCCACTTGGAAAGTTCATGTTTTAAGAAATAGAACGTTTCCCCGTACAGCACAGGAGAAGCCAGTACATGGTCTCCCGGTCTGAGCACGGCCAGAAGCGATGTGGTGATAGCCGCCATGCCGGAAGAAAAGACCAGGCCCGTTTCCGTTCCATCGCCCGCTGCCAGAATACGCGATGCCGCATCAGAATTAGGGTTTCCCAGACGGAAATAGGCGTAGCCCGGTGCCCCTTCATCACAGATTTTATCCATCGGTTCAATAGAATCAAATATATAGGCCGATGACAAATAAATAGGAAATGTTTCCGGTATGGTCAGTGCCTTGTTCATTTCATAGCACATTTCTCCTGTCCCCGTATGCATATACGTCGTAGCCGTTCCTCTTGACATGATATAATCTCCTTCCCTGAGTACAGAAATCAACTGGCTGTATGACTTTTCCGGAATCGTCAATTGTCTTTTTGTTATCTTAATTATATCGGTAAAAGACAAAAAAATATATGCATCACGCGGCGTATTTATAGTAGTATTTTAGGAGTACATCGGATAAAACATACTCTTTTTATACTCCTCCCGTACTCCTTTTATACTCCACGCGCACCCTCTCCGTCTCGTTTCCCTGCCACTTTCGTCCTCCCCGGGCTGCACGCTGTATCATAAAAAAACTCTGCACGATATCTATCGTGCAGAGGCTGATTTCCCTATGTACTTATTCCCGGGTCCGTTCCCACGTCCGTATGGTTTCCATAAGCTGCAGGCGGCTGCTGACGCCCAGCTTGGCAAAAATATGGTGCAGGTGTTTTTTTGTCGTATACTGGCTGATGACCAGATGACGGCTGATATCTTCCGTCGAATAGTGCTTCATGACCAGGCTGGCAATCTCACTTTCCCGGGGAGTCAGCCCCATAGCCGTCAGCTGATTTTCTTCCTGGTCCTTTTCTTGCTGCTGCACCTGGCATTCCTTCCATTCCCTGCGCAGGCGGATAGCCAGATGATCCTTCAGCCGGTCCAGTATTTCCATTTCGTTATCGGTAAAATCCCTCTGCCGGTCTGTCCGATAGAGGACGACTTCCCCCAGCAGCTTCCGGTTATCGGTCAGGACGATACCACTATAAAAGCTGACTTCATTGGGAAGAAGAAATGATTTCCGGACTTCTGTCACCGAATCCGTCACCTCTTCATCCGGCGTGACCAGATCGCTGCTGCGATAGGCCATAGTGCGGCGCAGGCTGATGACGCGGCGGCAGATGCCGTTCGTATTGATCAACTGGCCATAGGCTTTGATAATCTCCGGATCCATGTGGATACAGAAAGGAGACTGCAATGCCAGCTGGCCGCCCCTTTCCTCGTGAAACAGAAAAAAAGCGGCTCGCTCAAACGGTATGATATTGCGCAATGCCTCCAAAAAATACCGCTGCATGTCCCGGATTGCATCCGTACCGTGGATCAGCAGGGATAATTCGTTGATTCCCAGCCATTCTGAATTTGTTAACATACTGCCACCTTCCGTCCGCCATCACCCGTCCTCCAGGGGGTCCGGCGAAAAAGTAATGCGTTTTTAATCATGTTGCCGTCGCATATCATATATACTTATTATATAATGATTATGCAAAAAAATAAAGTTTCTTCCTCGTATTTCATTCTGATGTGAATAAATGTCTATGCCATAAACGCATTAATTTATCGTAATTTAGCAACGATTTTTTCCTTTTTTTATGCCTTATTATCATAATATGGCTGAGAATTTATTGATAGTTAAGAGAAATAAATGTATAATGATATATATTGTTAACAGTTGGGATAACGTTAAAAGACAAGGGTGATATATTGTGTTGAAATTGATTGCTGTAACAAACCATGCGTTATGCAAACAAAATTACTGGGATCATATGGAACAGATAGCAGCTTCTGATATCGACAGCATTATTTTGCGCGAAAAAAATCTCGACGAAGAAGAATACACGAATTATGCCAAAAAGATGCAACGGCTCTGCAACCTGCATCAGAAACAGTGCATTCTCAGTTACTTCGGCCGCGTCGGTGTCAAACTCCACATCCCCCGTTTCCAATGTTCTCTGGACTATTTGCAGTCCCATACGGCGATTACTTATTATATGACCAGCCTGGGAGTTTCTGTGCACAGCGCGGAAGAAGCCCGTCTGGCCGAAGAACTGGGCGCCCACTACATCATCGCCAGCCACGTGCTGCCCACGCCGTGCAAGCCGGCCCAGCCTCCTATCGGCCTCCAGGAACTGCGCAATATTACCAGTGCCGTACACGTCCCGGTCTATGCCCTGGGCGGTATAACGCCGGAAACGCTGCCACAGCTGGCCGGTATCCCCATCGCCGGCGTCTGCGTCATGACCGGACTCATGACCTGTGATGATGTGCCGGCATACGTGCAGAAGCTGCGTCAGGCAATGCAGTAGAAAGGATGTCCTATTCATGAAACAAGCTTATATTATCATCGATATGCAGAATGATTTCATCGACGGGGCTCTGGGTACGAAAGAAGCACCGCTCATCGTACCGCGCATCGAAGCCCTTCTTCAGGCTGCCAAAAAAGACGAAACGCACCAGACGGATTTCATCTTCACCCAGGATACACATGGCGAAGACTATATGGATACGCAGGAAGGACGTAAACTCCCCGTTCCCCATTGCATCCGCGATACCCACGGCTGGCAGATCTGCCGGGACCTTCTGCCGTATACGCTCATGGCACCGGTCCTGGAAAAACCGACTTTCGGCTGCACCCAGCTCGTCGAAGAAGCGGCACCATACGACCGCCTGGTCCTCATGGGGCTCTGCACGGATATCTGCGTCATTTCCAATGCCATGCTCCTAAAAGCCTATTTCCCGGAAAAGGAAATCGCCGTCCGGAGCGACTGCTGTGCCGGTGTCACACCGGAAAGCCACGCCGAAGCCCTGCGCGCCATGAAGCGCTGTCATATCGATATTATCTGATTATGCCAGACCGTCTTTCCGACGGTCTGCTTTTTGCGTCATCGTATTTCTTTATGTCTGTTATAATATATCTATGTTTTGACATATGTCATCATCACCAGTATAATAGGAACAGGGCATGGTACAGCCCATGCCCTGTATCGTCATGGTGAAAGGAGGAGTATTTATGCCGCGTCCCCAACGCTGCCGCCGTGTCTGTTCTCTGCCCCGTCAGGAATCGTTTACTCCCGACGGAAAGCAAAATGATTGTGATACTATCGTAATGACTGTCGATGAATATGAAGTCATCCGCCTCATGGATCTGGTCGGTCTGACACAGGAACAGGCTGCTGTACAGATGGATGTAGGCCGCACGACTGTAACGGGAATCTATGAATCGGCCCGTCATAAAGTAGCTTTGGCACTGGTATACGGCAGACGCCTGCTCATCCAGGGCGGTAAAATCCAGGTTTGTGAACGCGCCGGTTCGTGCTGCAATCCATTCTGCCGGGCTGTCCGCGAAAAACGGGATACGATCCCACAAAAGGAGAATGATACACAATGAGTGAAAACTGTAATCACGACTGTTCCAGCTGCGCCAGCAACTGTGAAAGCCGTACGGAACCACAGAGCCTTCTGGCAAAGCCTCATGAAGGCACCCATGTCAAACACGTCATCGCCGTCGTCAGCGGCAAAGGCGGCGTCGGTAAATCCCTGGTCACGTCGCTCATGGCCGTACAGATGCACCGCCGTGGCTTTAAAACGGCAATCCTCGATGCCGATATTACCGGCCCTTCCATTCCGAAAGTATTCGGCATCACCGATCGTGCTACGGGCAGCGAAGCCGGCATCAATCCGGTCGTCACCAAAGGCGGCATTGAAGTCATGTCCATGAACGTCCTTCTGGAAGATACGGCCTCGCCCGTCGTCTGGAGAGGACCGGTCATTTCCGGAGCAGTCAAACAGTTCTGGACCGACGTGCTCTGGGGCGACATCGACTACATGTTCGTCGATATGCCTCCGGGAACGGGCGATGTTCCCCTGACCGTATTCCAGAGCCTGCCCGTCGATGGCATCCTCGTCGTCACTTCCCCGCAGGAACTGGTTTCCCTCATCGTCGAAAAGGCATTGAAGATGTCTGAACTGATGCACATCCCCGTCCTGGGCCTCATCGAAAACATGAGCTACTTCGAATGCCCGAACTGCCATGAAAAAGTAGAAATCTACGGCCCGAGCCGCGTCGATGAATCGGCTCAGAAGTATGGCATCAGCCATACGGCCAAACTGCCGATCGATCCAGCCTTTGCCGCGCACTGCGATAAGGGCGATATCGAAAGCTACCAGGCCGATTATCTGTCCGATACGGCTGCCTTCCTCGAAGGCGTACTGGGTAAATAAAAGTCCCATTTACGATAAGACAACCAAAGGCTGCCGCAAAATGACTCACAAGTTCATTTTGCGGCAGCCTTTTTGCACTGGAAAGAGTATCCGGGCAATTCTCCCTGTGAAATAACGATATTATTTTTTGCCGCCCAGATACGCCGCCGTGACCTGGGGATTGGCCGCTACTTCCGATGCCTTTCCCTGCAGGACGATATGCCCTGTTTCCATGACATAAGCGTAATCGGCAATCTGCAGAGCCTTTTTGGCATTCTGTTCGACCAGGAGGATCGTCGTACCGCTTCCATTGATATCTTTGATGACGTCAAAGATTTCCTGTACGACGATGGGAGCCAGCCCCATAGACGGTTCGTCCAGAAGGAGCAGCTCCGGCCGGGCCATGACAGCACGGCCGATGGCCAGCATCTGCTGTTCGCCGCCGGACAGCGTTCCGCCGAACTGCTTTTTCCGTTCTTCCAGCCGGGGGAAGCGGTCGTAGACTTTTTTCAGATCTGCGGCAATGCCCCCTTTATCACTGCGCTGGTAGGCACCGAGGTACAGATTTTCTTCGACGCTCATATTCTGCAGGATCTGCCGGCCTTCCGGCACCAGAGATATGCCTTCGTGAACGACCTGATACGGTTTCGTTCCGGCAAGAGGTTTCCCTTTGAAACGGATTTCCCCTTCTCTGGGAGATACCAGTCCCATGATGGTCTTCATGGTCGTCGATTTTCCGGCGCCATTGGCCCCGATAAGAGAAACGATACTGCCTTCCGGTACAGACAGGCTGATGCCTTTGAGGGCCATGATGCTGCCGTATCCGGCTACGATGTTCTGTAATTCCAGGAGCATTACTCTTCATCCTCCTTTCCCAGATAGGCTTCGATGACAGCCGGATTATTCTGGATTTCCGACGGAGTCCCTTCGGCCAGTTTTTTACCGAAATTAATGACCACCAGGCGGTCGCACAAATCCATCATGAGATTCATATCGTGTTCGATGAGCAGGATGCTCACGTGATACGTATCGCGCAGTCCCCGGATAAGTGTCCCCAGTGACGCCGTTTCGCTGTCATTCATGCCGGCAGCCGGTTCGTCGAGGAGCAGCAGTTTGGGATGGGTGGACATGGCCCGGGCGATTTCCAGTTTGCGCTGTTTGCCGTAAGGCAGGCTGGATGCCATCGTATGGGCGTCCTGATTGAGGCCGACGAACTTCAGGAAATCCATGGCCCGCTGCCGCGCTTCCTGTTCTTCCCGCTTCTGGCCTTTCGTGTGGAACACGCTGGACCAGATGCCGGAATGAAGCTGGGTGTGGCAGCCGACGAGGCAGTTTTCCAGGACCGTCATCTGGGGAAAGAGGCGGATGTTCTGAAACGTCCGGGCAATGCCCAGAGATGTGATTTCATGCGGTTTCTTCCCTTCGATGGATTCACCCTGAAAGAGGATATCTCCTTCCGATACCTGATACACGCCGGTAATCAGATTGAACAGGGTCGTCTTGCCGGCACCATTAGGGCCGATAATGCCGTAAATCTGTCCGTCTTCCACGGAAAAAGAAATATCGGAAGAAGCCGTGACCCCGCCAAAGCGTTTGACGACATGTTGTAATTCCAGAAGCATTACCGGTCACCTTCTTTCGCCGCTTCCTGCACAGCCCGGGGCGTATGCCGGCGGTGCAGTTTTTTCAGGACATCATAGGACAGGATGCCATCGGGACGGAAAGCCATGAGTGCTACCAGCATGATGCCGTAGAGCATATCCCGGTATTCGGCCAGGTCGCGCAGCAGTTCCGGCAGTACGGTCAGGATAACTGCGCCCAGAGGCGAACCCCACATGACATTGCTGCCGCCGAATACACAATACAACAGGGCGTCGACGACTTTATGCCAGGAGAAATCAGTCGGGCTGATGAAATTGGCCGTGTGGGCAAAGAGAGCCCCGGCAACACCGGCAAAGAACGCGCTGAATAAAAAGGACATCATCTTATAATATACAATAGGGATACCTGAAAGTTCCGCCGCGTGTTCATCGGCTTTGATAGCGGCAAAGGCCCGGCCGATGCGGGATTGTTCCAGCCGGTGCCAGAACCAGAGGACGGCCGCAACGACGATCAGCAGGGCCAGGCACATGAGGAGCTGGCCTCCCGTCTGGGTATCCATATCGAGGACATCGAGGAGGTCGCTGGCCAGGTCTCCCAGGGTATTGGCCATAGAAGGGATTCCCGAGAGGCCCAGGGCTCCGTTGGTGATTTTCAGATTCAGGGCCAGGACGCGGACGACTTCACCAAATCCCAAAGTAGCGATTGCCAGGTACATGCCGCGCAGCCGCGTCGTCGGGATTCCGACGACCAGTGCCACGGCAGCTGCCATGATACCACCGAGGACGATGGCTGCCGCCATGGGAAGTCCGGCCTGCATGGTCAGGATGGCCGACGTATAGGCGCCGACACTCATGAACCCGGCGTTTCCCAGGGACATCTGACCGGTGCATAAGGTCATATAGACCGACAACGACAAGATAATGTTGATACAGGAAAACACGACGACCTGCAGGACATAGCCATTCAGTATTTCATCCATTATGGTCTGCCTCCTTTGCCGGCTTTGGAAAAGAGCCCTTCAGGCCGGAAGAACAAGATGAGGATGATGATGCCGAAAGCGACGGCATCGCGATAGGACGACGCACCATAGGCGACGCTGAATACTTCGGCAATACCCAGGATAAAGCCGCCCATCATGGCACCGCGGATATTTCCCAGTCCACCCATGATGAGAACGGCCAGGCCTTTAAAGCCCATGGTCATGCCCATGGTCGGTTCGATGGCATTGAAGGAAAGGCCGACCAGGACGCCGGCAGCCGCTCCCAGAGATGAAGCCAGCATGACCGTGAAGGTGATGATACGGCTGGTGTTGATGCCCAGAAGGCCCGCTGTTTCGATATTTTCCGACGTCGCCTTGACGGCCTTGCCGATTTTCGTCTTATCCAACAGGAGCGTGAGCAGCACCATCAGGACGATAGCCGTGCCGAAACCGACGATCTGGATCATGGATACTTTAAAGAGACCGGCATTCATGAGCGCCCCTTCAAACTGAGGCGGGAAGGACTGGGTCTGGGGCCCCCAGATCTTGAGGGCCAGACTTTCCAAGAAAATCGATACGCCGATCGTACTGATGAGCGGTGCCAAGTGCGTTACCTTGCGGCGGCGCAGCGGGCGTAGTGCCAGGTATTCCAGGAAAAATCCCAGGACAGCCCCGCCCAGCATAGCACCGATGAGAGCCACGAATATATTGGCTCCGGCTGCCGTTACCAGCATCAGGCCGATAAAGGCACCAAACATGAAGATTTCGCCATGGGCCATATTGATGATGTTCAACACCCCGAAAACCAGCGTATAGCCAATGGCAATGACAGCATAGGCACTGCCAAGATTCAATCCATTAATAAGCTGCTGAAAAAACACGATATATACCCCTCTGTCTAAAAACCAAGAACTGATTACTGTAAAGGCGTCCATTTCCCGTCTTTGATGACCAGTACGTCCAGATCCATCGACGGATCGCGATGATCATCAAAGGAGAATACGCCGGTTGCACCTTCAAAATTCGTAATCTGTGCCAGGGCATCGCGGAACTTCTTGCGGTTCGTCGTCGTGCCCGATTTTTCTACGGCTTCGTGGATGATGTACATGGCATCGTAAGCCTGGGCCGCAAACTGGTCCGGTTCATGACCGTATTTGGCAACGAAGGCTTTACGGAAATTCTGAGCTTTTTCACTCTGCCGTTCCGGGTTCCACGGCGTAGCTACCATCGTACCATCGGCAGCGGCACCAGCCTGTTTGATATATTCCGGACTGTTGAATCCGTTATTGCCGATAATCGGCTGGTTCATCCCCATTTCACGGGCTTTCTTAGCAATGAGAGCGCCTTCCTGATAGAGGCCTGCCACGGCGATGACATCAGGATTGGTGGCCTGGATTTTTGTCAGCTGTGCCGAGAAATCCGTATCTTTATCGGCAAAGGTTTCCGTATCGACGACTTCGATACCGTCATCGGCAAAGACCTGCTGATAAATCTTGCTTTCACCAACCATCTGGTCGTTATTGTTGGAATATAACAGAGCCACTTTCTTGAAGCCCAATTTCTGCTGTGCTTTCTTTACCGTCTGGGGAATAGCCAGTTTGCCCGGGATGGCGTTGCGGAAAATATAATCGCCAATGTTGGTGACATCCGGTCCGGTCCCACCGGTAGTAAAGCAGACGACCTTGTCCTGTTGGGCAATCGGGCCGGATGCCATAATTTCACCGGTCGTCATAGGTCCTTCGATGGCCAGGACCTTGTCCTGTTCGATTGCTTTCTTCGTCGCATTGATGGCTTCTGTCTTATCCAGCTTCGTATCGTAGGTCTTAAGGTCTATCTTTACTTTCGTATTAGGATCTTTATTGATTTCTTCTACAGCCAGGTCTACCCCTTCTTTCATTGCCTGTCCATAAGCAGCACCCGGACCGGTATAGGCCGTGATAAATCCGATTTTGGCTGATTTACCGTTACTGTCCCCGTCTTTGCTGCCCCCACAGCCGGCGATGGATACGGCCGTCATGACAGCCAGTCCCGCAACAACAATTTGTTTTAATAATGTGTGTTTCATGATTACTCCACTCTCCTCTTCTTATTCCCATATAAAAAACACCCCCTGTTTCCGCCAGTTCCGGCCGAAACAGGGGCGTCTGTACGCGGTACCACCCTGCATTATACTTTGGTGTATCGATAACGGGATATCCGCTTTCCCTTACTTAATTCAGGAAAAGTACTCACGAGTGATATATTCGCCTGACGGCTTTATCCGTTCACACCAGCCACGGACTCTCTGAAAAAGTAGACGCCACACTTTTTGCTCTCGCTCATCGTATATATGGGTTGTTGTATTGGTCTGCATGTCTGTTTGACTTGCATGGCAACATTATAAGGCGTTTTCTCTCCCTGTCAAGGATTATTATTCTGATTGTTTATCATGTTTTCTATTTTCTATTCTCATAGGTTATGGTTAATCGTTTTACGCTGTTTGTATGTTTATTCACCTAAAAAGCCGGAAATCCTCCCTACAGAAACGACGACCCTATGAAGCCATTCGTACTTCATGGGGCCGTCGTTTTTATCTTGTCGATATAAGGGGACGATTATTTCACATTTTTTGTGGCATCAATGCCCAGGGCACGCATAATACCGAAGAAGACTTCCGTATTATCCATGACACCGTTAAAGTATTCCGAGCCGGGGCCTTCTGCATTCAGCGGCACATCGTCGGCTGCATGGCATTCATCGCCGATGGTATCGGGAATATTGGCCGGGATGAGTTCGACGGGATCACCGTCATGATGACGGGCCGGGTTAGCTTTGGCAACGACTGTCGATACCTGATGGTATTCCGTCTTGTCACCAATCTGCTGAGCTTCCTGCTTGGTGACTTTTTCCGTAATCGTCGGCGCCGTCGGTTTCTGCTGGAAGTGGAAATTTTCATAATAAGCCGGATGGTTGGCATACTGGACGGCCAGGGTTACATCGGGATCGGGATTGTCCGGGAATCCATCGTGGTCAGCATCCTTGAATGTCGGGAAGATAGAATCGGCATAGGTGCGGACGGCCGCCAGACCTTTCTTTCCATCCCGTTCATGATAGGTACCGGTGATGGATGCGCCGTGGGCATGGTCGGCTACGACGATGATCAGCGTATTATTACCATGTTCTTTATTCCATTTCTGGGCATATTCGATGGCCTTATCAAATTCAATCGTATCGTAGGTGGCACGCTGCCAGTCCATGGCGTGGAGTTGTTTATCAATGGATGCGCCTTCGATCATGGCGAAGAAACCTTTCGGATTCTGGCTGAGGATGTCGAGAGACTTTTTCGTCATATTGACCAGATTTGGCTGATCCGTATATTTCCCTAATACTTCAGGATTTTTAAGCATTTTCCGATCGATATAGACATTCATCGTTCCCGGCTTGAATAATCCCAGGAGCGGTTTGTTGGAAGGCGCTGCCATCATTTCTTTCGATGTCGTGACAAAAGTATAGCCCTTATCTTTGAATTCCTGGATGACATTCTGGTTATCGTGACGTTTCGATCCTTTTTCCGTCTGTGGGATATACCGGCTGGAACCGCCACCCATGATGACATCCGGGCGATGGTAATCTTCCAGATATTCTGAAGCCAGGTAGTCCTGGTTGGCCCGGCGGCGCGTATGGCCAATCATGGCAGCCGGCGTTGCATCGGTCGATTCAGCCTGGGTAATGATGCCGACGGACATGCCGCGGCTGCGTTTTACGATTTCACTGATGTTTTCAACGCGGGGATCGTCGAAGGGATTCTTGGTCGAATCTTCATAGACACCCATAGCATTGACAACCGATTTATGACCCGTCGCATAGGCCGATGCCGAGTTGGCACTGTCCGTCGTCAGGGAATCGTAGCCGCTCGTCGTAATCAGGCAGTTATGCGGCATTTTTTCCATGGCCAGCAAGTCATTATATTTCCCATTGGTCATGCCTTTGGAGATAATACGTGCCATTTCACGGGCCTGCAGCGACATGCCGTCACCGACAAAGAGAATGACATTCTTGGCCTGTTTCTGTGCTTTTTCCTGAACGACCGTATAGCGGGCATGGCTGACATTACGGCCCGTATCATCCGTCGCAGAAGCCTGCACCGTATAGTTTCCGGCTTTGGGGAAGTTCACACTGTTTACACGATAGGAAATAACCCCGTTGTCCAGATTCGCCGCCTTTAGATCTTTTCCGAAAAATTTACCTGCCGGCTGGTTGTTGATGGTGATGTCCACGTTTTTCAGGTTTTTAGCCTGACTGACTTCTACATCAAAATCAAACTTGGCCCCTGCCAGAAATTTGGCGTTATCTACGGGCAGAATGCGTACGTTTGCCGCCTGCACGCCGGGAATGATCCCGAAAGCAGAACCGCAGACCATCATCGAAAGAATTGCACGTTTTAACCATGTCTTTTTCATACCATGACCTCCTGATTTCATGCGCTCTTGCAGCATGACCTGGCTTTACTGTTTCTTATGTATCGCATGGTCATTATACGAGGTCTATGTTATAAATCATGTCATTTTTCTGTATAATTTCTGTCAATTATCCCGCGGCGACAAAAAAACAGAGCGGCCGCCGGGGCAGCCACTCCATGGTACCGTTTCTCATATATCGTATTGTCTGTCAGCCTGTACAGTCTGGGAATTACAGGTATCCGGCAGCCTGACCGGCCAGTTTGGTGCGGACAATGCGCGTCACTTTTTCATCGACGAGTCTGCGGAAGGATTCGTCGTTTTCATAGGCTTTTAACAGGCCGGCATAGGTTTCCTGTTCATGGCCGTAGTCGTGGCAGACGAGGACGATGTCGGCACCGGCCCGGATGGCCATGACGCCCATGTCGGAGAAGGCATAGTGTTTGGCCATAGCTCCCATTTCCATGTCATCGGACAGGATGAGGCCTTCATAGCCGAACTGCTGGCGCAGCAGGCCCGTCATGACCGGCTGGGATACACAGGCCGGAAGTTGTGGATCGAGGGCCGTAAAGGTGACGTTGGACACCATGATGAACATCTTATCGTGGGGTACCTGTCTGATGAGGTCAGAAAAAGGCTTCATATCAGCTGTCAACAGTTCTTCCCGGCTGGCAGCGACCTGGTCTCCGTCGAGATGGGGATCGGTCCGGACCTTTCCGATACCGGGAAAGTGTTTGAGAGAACACCAGATCTTCGCCTCTTCATAGCCTTGTACAGCCTGCAGGGCAAAGGCAGTGACGACGGCAGGATCTCTGCTGTACGACCGTTCTGACGCAGAACCGAGATCGACGACGGGGGCAAAATTCAGATTAAATCCCAGTTCCTTCAGCTTTTTCCCCGTCGTCAGGGCCCATGTCCGGGCCGCTGCGGGGTCGTCATTTTCTCCCAGCTGCTGTTCACTGGGCACGCGGGGAAAGGCCTCGCGCATGCGCAGGACAAATCCTCCTTCCTGATCGACGGCAATAAAGGGAGGTATATCCTGGCTCTGCCGGCGTATCTGCCGTGCCAGGGCCGCATTCAGGTCTTTTACCTGCTGCGTCGACTGCATATTGCGGTCAAAGAGGATGACATTTCCCATGTGGTACTGGGCGATCTGGTAGGCCGCATCCTGATCGACCGTCGTCCCCTGGATACCGATCATCATGAGCTGTCCCACCCGCTGCTGGGGGCTCATGGACCGGACCTTGTCCCTTGCCTGTTCATCCAGAGTCGATACAGTCCCCGTCCGGCCCGACGCTGCCGCCGTTCCATCCGTACGGGAACGGCTCTGCCAAATCCATGCGGCAGCTCCTAGGACTACTATGACGAGTAAGACGATGATACTATATATGAATTTACTGTGCCTGTTCTTGTTCTTCATTGTATACTAGTTCGCCACCTACCAGCGTCTGTTTGACGTGGAAATCCGTACTATCCAGAATCGCTATATCGGCCAGTTTGCCCTTTTCCAGAGACCCGATCCGGTCGTATACGCCCAGATCCTTTGCAGGGTTCACTGTCGCCATGGCCACGGCTTCGGGAAGGGGGGCACCACTGTTGATAAGGAAATTCAGAACGACCTGATTCATAGCGGCAATACTGCCGGCCAGTGTGCCATCTTCCAGGCGGGCTTCCCCGTTTTTCACGAATACTTTCTGGCCGCCCAGTTCCGATTCTCCATCGGGCAGCAGGCAGGCCCGCAGCGAATCGGTAATAAGGATGATGCCATCCCGGCCTTTCATGCGGTACACCAGCTTCTGTGCCGCCGGATGGACGTGGAGATTATCGCAGATGAGCTCGCAGTGGGCTTTCGGGTCCAGCAGGGCGGCCCCGACGATGCCCGGCCGGCGGTGGTGGAGCGGCGTCATGGCATTATACATATGGGTAATGTGATAGAACTGGCACTTTTCCATGCATTCCATGACCTGTTCATACGTCGCGCCGCTGTGGCCGACGGAGACGATGATATGATGGTCGGCGCACTCTTTCAGGAAGGTCTTGTCCTTTAGCGTTTCCGGCGCCAGGGTGATGATTTTTACCACGTCTTCATATGGTTCAATCCAGGAAAAATCAGCCCGTGCTATATTCGATTCCTTCTGAGCCCCTTTGTAAGCCGTGCTGATGAACGGTCCTTCCATATGGGCTCCCAGGATCCGGGCGCCGCGGTTCTTCTTCGCCCTGCGGATACGGCCGAGGGCCCGTTCGATGCGAGGCCGGTCGTAGGTCATGGTCGTCGGCAGGAAGGACGTCACCCCCGTCTTCGGCAGCACCGACTGGATCGTCGCCAGCGACTCCTCATTTTCATCCATTGTGTCGGCACCGGCACAGCCGTGGATGTGTTCATTGATGAAACCCGGCACGACAAAGCCGCCGTTGGCATCAATGAGGTCAGTGCACATGCCCAGATGAAATCCCTTACGGGGTACGATATCGGCAATCGTGTCCCCTTCGTACAACAAAATATGTCCGCCTACGATTGCATCGGGCAGGACGATCATCCCATCTATAATCGCTTTCATCGCATTCACTCCTATACTATTACTATGGCAGATACGGGTCATCTGCATACCTTGTTACAGTATATCATATGGCCCATACTTGTCATCTCTATTGTATCACCTTTTTATTTTAAAGAAAATAAATTTCATAAATTGATAGCTAGAATATTTTTATATGAAATATTATTGCATTTTTGACAGTCTGATGCTATACTTCTGGTGTAACAAATTTCATAAACTATCTGTTCAGCAGACACTATAGGACTGTCATAGCAAGGAGGAACAACATGCTGGAACAATTTAAAGGAAAACTCATCATTTCATGCCAGGCTCTGCCCGACGAACCGCTCCACAGCTCATTCATCATGGGCCGCATGGCTCTGGCTGCCAAACAGGCTGGTGCCGTCGGTATCCGGGCCCAGAGCACCGACGATATCCGGGAAATCAAAAAAGTGACGGGACTGCCGGTCATCGGCCTCATCAAACGGAACTTTGACGATTCAGAAATCTACATCACCCCGACCCATCAGGAAATTGCCGAACTGCTCGATACGTCCTGTGAAATCATCGCCCTCGACGCAACGCTGCGCAAGCGCCCGGGAGATGAAAAACTGGCCGATCTGGTAGACCAGATACACGCCGGAGGCCGCCTGGCCCTGGCCGATATCTCCAACGACGCCGAAGGCCTGAACGCAGAAAAGATCGGCTTTGACTGCGTATCTACCACCATGTCCGGCTACACGCCCTATACGCCGTCCTTCGAAGGCCCGGACTACGGCCTCGTCGCCCGCATGGCCGGCCAGCTTTCCATCCCCGTCTTTGCCGAAGGCCGCATCAACACGCCGGAAGACCTCCGACGGGTCTACGAATGCGGCGCCTACGGTGCCATCGTCGGCTCGGCTATTACCCGTCCCCAGCTGATTGCCAAAAAATTTGTCGATATTTTAAAGTAAATCATATATAAACCTATATTACACGCACTACCGAGGAGGATGCATTATGTCACAGAGAGATTTAAAAGGATTGTTTTCCGCACTGCTCGTTTCCTTTGATGAACAGGGAAATATCAATGAAAAAGGCCTGCGCCAGATTATCCGCTACAACATCGACGTCAACCACATGGACGGCCTGTATGTAGGCGGCAGCACGGGAGAAAACTTCATGCTGTCTACGGACGAAAAGAAACGCATTTTTGAAATCGCCAAAGATGAAGCCAAAGATTCCCTGACCCTCATCGCCCAGGTCGGCTCGGTCAACCTGAAGGAATCGGTCGAACTGGCAAAATTCGTCACCGACTTAGGCTACGATGCCATCAGCGCCGTCACGCCGTTCTATTATAAATTTACCTTCGATGAAATCAAGAACTATTACAACACCATCATCGGTGCCGTCGATAACCGCATGATCATCTATTCCATTCCCTTCCTGACCGGCGTTGATATGAGCCTGAGCCAGTTCGGCGAACTCTTCTCCAATCCGAAAATCGTCGGCGTCAAATTCACCCAGGCTGACTTCTATCTCCTGGAACGCATACGCAAGACCTTCCCGGATAAACTGATTTATGCCGGGTTTGACGAAATGCTCCTGCCGGCCACGGTCCTCGGCGTCGATGGCGCCATCGGCTCTACGTACAACATCAATGGACGCCGCGGCCGTCAGATCTTTGAACTGGCAAAAGCACAAAAAATCACGGAAGCACTGGAAGTACAGCACGTCACCAACGACCTCATTACGGACATCCTCGACAACGGCCTCTATGGCACGATCAAGCTGCTCCTCCAGGAAGCCGGCGTCGATGCAGGCTACTGCCGTGAACCCATGAAGAAATATACCCCGGAAATGGTAGCACGGGCCAAAGAAATCTATAAGAAATATTTCTAATGTTCTGATTCCACTCACTCCCGTTTCCATTGCAGATAAGCGCCGGAAACATCTGGCGCTTTTTCTGTATCCGGGACCTAGTTTAAAGGAGGACACCCCTATGCACGAAGGATTTACCTGGATCGATACCGTTGTTTTAGTCTTATACCTGTTAGGCGTCCTGCTGGCCGGCCTCTATTTCTCCAAGAAGGAAATGAAAGGCAAGGAATTCTTCAAGGGCGACGGCACTATCCCCTGGTGGGTCACCTGCGTCTCCATCTTCGCCACCCTTCTCAGCCCGATTTCCTTCTTGTCCCTGCCGGGCAATTCCTATAAAGGATCGTGGATCCTCTGGTGGGCCCAGCTGGGCATGCTCATCGCCATCCCGCTGACCATCAAGTACTTCCTGCCCATCTACAGCCGTCTGGAAATCGACACGGCCTACCATTATCTGCAGAAGCGCTTTGAAAGCAAAAACCTCCGCATCCTGGGGGCTGCCATGTTCATCATCTACCAGCTGGGCCGCATGTCCATCATCATGTACCTGCCGTCCATCGCCCTGGCAGAACTGACCGGCATCGATGTCAATATCCTGATCGTCGTCATGGGCGTCATCGCCATCATTTATTCCTATTCCGGCGGACTGAAAGCCGTCCTCTACACCGACTTCATCCAGGGCATGGTCCTCATCTTTGGCATCGCCCTGACGCTGGTCGTCATGATCGGCGACATCCACGGCGGATTCGGCACCATCATGGATACGCTGACGACAGGCCACAAATTCATGTTCCAGAATGAAGTATGGATGAGCCCGGATATCATTTCGACCAGTGTCTTCATCGTCTTCATCGGCGGCGGCCTGGCCACCTTTGCCTCGTACGTCTCCAGTCAGGATATCGTACAGCGGTTCACGACGACGACGGATATCAAGCAGCTGAACAAAATGACTCTCGGCAACGGCGTTCTGTCCATTTTCGCCGCCACTGTATTTTACCTCGTCGGCACCAGCCTCTACGTTTTCTATCAGCAGAACCCGGACCTGCTCATGACCAGCCGTCAGGATCTGGTATTTGCCAGCTATATTACGTATGAACTGCCGGCAGGCGTTACGGGCATCCTCCTGGCCGCTATTTACGCCGCTTCCCAGTCCACTTTGTCTACGGGCATCAATTCCGTCGCTACCAGCTGGGTCCTCGACATCCAGTCCGTCCTCAACCCGGATCTGGACAGCCGGAAGCAGACGCGCATCGCCAAGCTCGTCTCCCTGGGCATCGGCATCCTGTCCATCATCGTCGCCATGGTCATGGCCGTCAGCGATATCCACTCGGCCTACGAATGGTTCAACAGCTTCATCGGCCTGGCCCTGGGCTCACTGGCCGGCATGTTCGTCCTGGGAGCCTTCAGCAAACACGCCAACACCAAAGGCGCGTTCGTCGGCTTTATCTGTTCCACTGCCGTCGTCATGTATCTGAAATACTTCGTCCCTTCCGTCTCGTTCTGGTCCTATACGGCTATCACCATCATCCTTTCTCTGGTAGTCGGTACCATCGTCAGCCGTCTGACGGGCAAAGACTATACGGCACCGGAAGGAACGACAGCCGATTAATCGTAAAGGAGCCACTCGTATGATATATGGAAATATCCACCAAAAAGAAACGTATGCCTTTTTACCGGTACCGGTACAGCGCTGTCTGGACCTGGCCCGCAGCAGCGGATTTGCTTCTCTGACGCCGGGCAGCCATCCCATCGACGGCGATTCCCTGTTCGTCAATGTCGCAGCCTATACGACGGGACCGGAAGAAACGCGCAGCTGGGAAGCCCACAAAGACTACCTCGATATCCACGTCCTCAGCGAAGGGGAAGAATACATCGACCTCGGCTTCATCGAATCCATGACCTGCGGTGCCTATCACAAAGACAGCGACTATCAGGAAGTGACCGGTACGGCCCGGGCCCGCGTTCTCATGCGTCCCGGCGATTTTCTCATCTGTTATCGCGAAGATGCCCATAAACCTGGCATTGCTGCCGGTGAACCGGCTCCGCTCAAAAAGGGAATTTTTAAAGTCCGTATCTGATTTGACATCTCCAAGGAGGTATCGTATGATGAAAAAAAGTGTAATTGCTGCAACCGTACTGGCCCTGACCCTCTCGACATCCCTGTCTTTTGCCGCACCAGAACAGACCGGCTCCCCGCAGATCCGCTGGCAGTCGGCCGGTACGTTGTCCCCGGCAGTGGGCCAGACAGAAAATATCGGCGTTGCCGGCATGATAGCCGGTACCAGCCATGGCTATATCATCGCCGGTGGCGGTGCCAATTTCCCCAACGGCGGGCCCGCAGTGGGTGGTGCCAAAGTGACCTATCCTGATATCTACGCCATGAAGGCGACGGACAAAGGCCTCATCGAAACAGACCATCAGGTCCTGCCCTTCCCGGCAGCCTATGGCGCGTCGGTCACAGCCGCTGACGGCGTCTATTACATCGGCGGCAGCCCCGATACGACTGCTGCCAAAGCCATTACACGCCTTACCTGCGACGATCAGGGAAAACTGCACTACCAGACAGCCGGCACCCTGCCCTTCACCTTCCAGAACGGCATTGCCGCCCGGAATGGCCAGACCCTCTTCCTGGGACTGGGAAAACAAGACGGCAGCCTGAGCCGCAATTTCTACGCCTATGACCTTAAAACGGGAGCACTGGAACGGCTGGCCGATTTCCCCGGAAAGGCCCGTGAACAGAGCGTTGCCCAGCTGCTGGGCCAGACGCTGTGCGTCTTCAGCGGTGGCAGCGATACGGCCTATACGGACGGATACGGCTATGACCTGAAGACCCACACCTGGCACAAACTCGCCGATGCCGCCATAGACGGCCAGGGAATCTCCCTCCTGGGAGCCCGGGCCGTACGCCTGAATGAAGACGAAATGCTGGTCATCGGCGGCTTCAATAAAGCCATCTATGACGATGCCGTCGCCCATCTGTCCCATCTTACGGGCGCAGAACTCACTGCCTATAAAACGGCTTACTTTGGCAGGGAAAGCACCGATTTCAACTGGAACCGCCACATCCTCGTCTACAACGTCCGCAGCGACAGCTGGCGCTCTGCCGGAGAGATTCCCTTTGCGGCTCCCTGCGGTGAAGGGCTGGTGCTCCTGAAAGATAAAATCATTTCCCTCAATGGGGAAATCAAACCCGGTGTACGCAGCAACCGCATCTATGAAGGATTCATCATGAAAGAATAGGAGAAACCCATGTATATATGCATTGACATTGGCGGCACGGCCATCAAATACGGACTGGCTTCTGCCGACGGCCAGCTGATAGAAACGAAGAGCACGCCCACCCACGCCCATGAAGGCGGCGGACCGGGCATCGTCCGCACGGTCCGCCGGCTGATCCGCCAGTACAAGGAAAGAGGACCACTGTCGGGCATCGCCCTTTCTACAGCCGGCATGGTCGATCCCCAGAAAGGACGGATTTTCTATGCCCTGGCCGATTCCATCCCCGATTATACAGGAACGGAATGGAAAGAAATGCTGGAAGAGGAATTCCATATTCCCTGTGCCGTAGAAAACGATGTCAACTGTGCCGCCCTGGGCGAACTCTGGCTCGGTGCCGGAAAGGGCTGTGCGTCGGCCTTTATGATGACCATCGGCACCAGTATCGGCGGCTGTGCCATCTATGACGGCCATATTCTCCACGGCGCCGGCTGCAGTGCCGGAGAAATCGCCTATATGCGTGTGCCCGGCGGCCGGCTCCACGACCTGGCATCAGCCACCCGTTTGATCCGCGATGTCGCCACGGCCAAAGGCGTCAGACCGGACGAACTGGATGGCCGGGCCGTATTTGCCATGGCCGCCGACGGCGACACCGATGCCATCGGTGCCATTGACGCCTTATCCCGTGACATAGCCGTCGCCATCGGCAATGTCATTACCGTACTGCAGCCCCAGGTCGTCATCCTGGGCGGCGGCATCATGGCCCAGGAAGGCGTATTCCGCCCGCTCCTGGAACAGTACGTATCACAACAGCTGCCACCCGCCATGTACGGACCGACCCGCATCGCCTTTGCCCGCCTGGGCAATACGGCCGGCATGCTGGGAGCGCTCTATCATCTCCGTCAGACCCTTTCGCAGGAGTAACGCCTATGAATATCTTGGAACAGCTGGACCATCCCGGCTTCAAACCCTCAAAATCCGACCGTACCCTCATGGAATACATCCGCCTCCACGGCGACCTGTTCTGCACGACGCCCATCGCCAGTCTGGCCAAAAAGAGCGGCATCAGCGAATCGACCATCACCCGCTTCGTGCGCAAGATGGGCTTTCAGAGCCTGCAGCATTTCAAGCTCAGCCTGGCAGAAGAATTGTCCCGGCGCAGCCAGCAGAAAACCATCATCAGCCACAATATCGCCGCCGACGAATCCATCATGACGACGGCCAAAAAGCTCATGTCCATTGGCATGGATACGCTCCGCCAGACCGTAGAGACCCTCGATGAAGAGGTCATCGCCCAGACGGTCCGCCTGCTGACGGGCGGACACCGCGTGTATTTCATCGGCCTGGGAAATTCCGGATTCGTTGCCGACGATTCGGCGTACAAATTCCAGCGCATCGGCATCGAGGCTCTGGGCCTGGACAACAGCCATCTCATCATGCTGCACATGGCCCTCATCCAGCCGGGCGACGTCGTCATCGCCATCAGCCATTCCGGCGCCTCAAAGGAAATCGTCCAGGCAGCCCGCCTGGCCAAGCAGAACGGCGTCCGCCTGATTGCCATCACGGCCAATAGCGGTTCCGAGCTCCGGGACTGCGCCGATTTGTGCATTTCTTACCGCACGCGGGAAACGATGCTGGAAACGGGCTCTATCGTCACCAAGCTGACCCAGGTATTTATCATCGATTTAATCTATACACAGGTCGTCAAAGAACGGCCCGAAACATCCGTGAAGAATAAGCAGCGGACAGCGGACGCCGTCAATCTGCTGCGTCTCGGACACTAAGCATACTCTAAAAGGAGGCACGTATGATGCGTGTTATCGTTACTAATTCTTATGATGAAATGAGTACAGAAGCCGCCAAAATCGTGGCCGGCCAGATATACCTCAAGCCGGACAGCGTCCTCGGCCTGGCCACGGGCAGCACGCCCCTGTCGATGTATAAAAAACTGATTGCCGTCCATGAAATGATCGGCCTCGACTTTTCCCAGGTCACGACATTCAACCTGGATGAATACATCGGCATGGCGCCGGACAATCCCCAGAGCTATCATTACTTCATGCATCATAATTTCTTCGATTTCATCAACATAAAGCCGGAAAACATTTACATTCCCGACGGTATGGCAAAAGATATCGTAGCCGAAGGCAAGCGCTACGATGCCCTCATCGAAGCGAAAGGCGGCATCGACCTGCAGATTCTCGGCATCGGTCAGAATGCCCACATCGGCTTCAACGAACCGGACATCAAATTCGAAGCGACGACCCACAAAGTCCGCCTCGATGAAGAAACCATCCAGGCCAATTCCCGCTTCTTCCAGACGGAAGAAGAAGTTCCCCGCTACGCCATCAGCATGGGCATCAAAACCATCATGCTGGCCAAAAAAGTCGTACTCCTGGCCAATGGCCGCAATAAAGCCGAAGCCATCTACAATACGGTCTGCGGCAGCATCAGCCCCAGTGCCCCGGCCAGCATTCTCCAGCTGCACCGCGACGCAACGGTCATTGTGGACAAAGAAGCGGCATCGCTCCTGCCGGACCGGGTTTGTGACAAAATTTGTGGATAAATCCCTTTGCTATTCTCTTCTGGCGAGGTATTCCCCTGCATGTGTACACATGTCTTTAGGGAAATGCCCCGCTTTTTCTATATGGTGTTATCCACAAATCCACAGAGGTTGTACACAGAAATCAGGGGAGCTTGTAAAATATGTAAAATCCGCATAGTTATCGCATTTATCGCGATTTTTTTCCTTATCTTGAACACATGTTCCCCATGAGTTATCCACAATCTGGCTAAAAAAAGGAAAAATATATCCACCGCCGTCAGGGCCTGTAAACAGGCATTCTCCGGCTATATCCACAGGGTAACAGAAGTTATGCACAATACGTGTGTATACTTTGTGGATAACTTTTATTTGCCTATGCACAAAAAAAACCGTACCTCTGTGGGGATATCCACCGGAAGGTACGGTCTCTTCAGATGAGTCTGATGTCGTTTTCCATTACACTTCTTCGACGGGGCGGCTCCAGTCGATATGCACGCCCAGAGCCAGCCATATATAGCCCAGGGCCAGCTTCAGCGTATCCAGACTGTCCGTCGCCGCCGCTGTAATCGTTTCGTACTGGGACAGGGTGACATAGCGGTGCCACGAAAGGACCGTCGTCAGGAACGAATAGGTTTCCTTTTCCTTTTCTGCATCATTCAGATGAACTGTAAGCTTTTTTGTTTCCGCATCATACTGGATATAACCGTTATTGTTATCACCCGTATGAACTGCTACTGTAAATACTGCCATACGTAAATCTCCTTATCTGTATCTATTTATCGTGGGACATTTCCCAGAGAAATCCTTTCATGAGCGCCTTGCGGCCAAAGCGCTGCTGCAGTTTGTCGATGGCTTCCGTGACTTTGGCCTGCGTCTCTTCGTCGTCAGAAAATAAATCACTCTGCACCTGATAAGGCTGGAGCTGGCTGACCGACAGTCCCAGGAGCCGTATGGGGCCGTTTTTTCCCTTTTTATGATAGAGCCGTTTGGCGGCGAAATACAACTGTTCCTCCGAACAGGTCCCGATTGTCTCCAGCGTCAGGGACCGGGTCACCGTCTCAAAGGAAGAAAACCGCACTTTAATCGTAATCGTACGGCCCATGAGGTGATTCTGACGCAGCCGCCAGGCCACTTCATTGGCCAGGAGACGGAACTGTTCGTCAATGTCTTCTTCCCTCGTCAGGTCGTGCTCATACGTATGCTCGTTGCCGACCGACTGGGGTCGGCGGCTCACTTCCAGCTGACGGTTGTCCCTGCCACAGGCCAGTTCATACAAGCGGTGTGCCTGCCGCCCGGCAATGGGGACCAGGGCATCGGGCCCGGCCTGTATGATATCGCCGATGGTATGGAACCCGGCTTTTTCCAGCTGGCCTGCCGTCACCCGGCCGACGCCCCAGAGGCGTGAAACGGGAAGGGGGGCCAGGATTTCCTGCTCCTTGCCGTAGGGAATCCACATCAGGCCGTCGGGCTTTTTCAGATCCGACGCCAGCTTGGCCAGGAATTTATTGGGCGCGATGCCGGCCGACGCCACAAGGCCGGTGATGCGCAGGATATCGTCCTTGACGGCCCGGCCGATATCGACGATGTCCGGGTACTGGAGATTCATGCCAGAAACATCCAGGAAGGCTTCGTCCAGCGCCAGCGGTTCGATAAAGGGCGAATAGTGCGATAAAATGAGGCGGATCTGATGGGAGATGCGCCGGTAATGGGCCATGCGCACGGGAAGGAATATGCCGGACGGACAAAGGCGCCGGGCCTGGCGGGTGCTCATGGCCGAATGGACGCCGAACCGCCGGGCCTCATAGGACGCCGTCGCCACGACACCCCGTTCGCCCAGCCCCCCGACGATGACGGGATGGCCGCGCAGAGCCGGATTATCCCGCTGTTCGACAGAAGCATAAAAAGCATCCATATCTACGTGCATGATCCAGCGCCTTGCCAATGTCATTCCCTCCCTTGTACTGGTATTATTATACAACGAGTCCACTTCAGAAATATAGGGGAAAAGTGAAAAATTTCCCTATTTCT
Source organism: Caecibacter massiliensis (assembly GCA_900095875.1). Lineage (GTDB taxonomy): Bacteria > Bacillota > Negativicutes > Veillonellales > Megasphaeraceae > Megasphaera > Megasphaera hexanoica. The sequence continues at coordinate 1,041,568 of LT608311.1, forward strand.
CCAGACGATTTTTCTTCCCTGTACCTGGCCGGAAAAGATGGGCCAGGTCGGCTCCCTCGTGGCGGAGGAGCCAGATTTTCTTATCGATGCCGCCGGCATAGCCCGTCAGGCTGCCGCTCTTTCCAACGACACGGTGGCAGGGTATGATCAGGGAAATAGGGTTATGCCCGACGGCTCCCCCTACGGCATGGGGATTTTCTGTTTTCCCTGTCTGCTGCCCCAGCTTTTCCGCCAGGGCCCCATAGGTCGTCGTCTGCCCGTACGGCACCTGGCACAGCAGATGCCATACGCGCTGGCGGAACACGCTTCCCCGCGGCTTCAGCGGCAGTTCCGACGGAACCGGCCGTTTTCCGGCAAAGTACCGGTCCAGCCAGTCTCTGACCTCAGTAAAAACAGGCAGGGCATCGTTCCGGCAGGCTTCCCCGGAAAGGGTGGCCCTGTCATACTTCTGCCCGCAGATCCACAGTCCGATGAGATGAGTCCCGTCACTGGCCAAAAGGACCGGTCCCAGGGGAGAATCGTATTGCGTCGTATAATCCATGCAGGTAAGCCTCCTCTCTGATATATAGTTATTATACCATATCGCCTCCCGGCATAGACAAAACCGGGGCGGCTGCAGAAGGATTTTCCCATCTCTTCCGCTGCCACCCCGGTTCTCCGGCTGTGCCGTTATTTCGATTTATGCGGTTTGCTGCTGGCCTGTGCCGCAGCCTGCACGCCCGGACGGTCTACAGTCATAAAACCATATACGGCCGTACAGGCCAGGCAGACAAACAGCAATGCTACGATTGTATTGCGTATGCCCATGATACTCCTTTCCTATCATTCATATAATCCCGACGGTGTTTCCGCGAGGTTGATATAGATGTTTTTGGTCTGCATATAGTGCCGCATGGTCGTCTTGTCCGTTTCGCGGCCGATACCGGAAAGCTTGTAACCGCCAAAAGGCGTACCTGCCGGCAGTGCATTATACGTATTGATCCACATACGGCCCGTTTCTACCGCTTTGGCAACCCGCAGGGCCCGGTTGATGTCGCGGGTCCAGACGGCGCCGCCCAGGCCGTATACGCTGTCATTGGCCATAGCGACGACTTCCGCTTCATCCGTGAAGGGGATGATGCAGACGACGGGCCCGAAGATTTCTTCCTGGGCAATGCGCATGTCGTTTCTGACATCGGCAAAGATGGTCGGTTCGACGAAACTGCCCTTTTCCAGTCCCGGAGCCGACGCTTTCTTACCGCCGCAGACGAGGCGTGCTCCTTCCTGCTTCCCGATTTCAATATATTCGAGGATTTTCTTTACCTGCCGTTCGTCGATCTGCGATCCCATCTGGGTCGTTTCTTCCCAGGGCAGGCCAACGCGGATGCGGCGGAAGCGGTCAGCCAGTTCGGAGACGAACTTATCGTAAATGCCTTTTTGGACGAAAATACGCGATCCGGCGCAGCATACCTGTCCCTGATTGAAGAGGATGCCCAGCTGGGCTCCATCCATAGCCATATCCCAATCGCAGTCGTCAAAGAAAATATTGGCCGATTTGCCGCCCAGTTCCAGCGTGGCAGGAATCAGTTTCTTCATAGCCGCATCATAAACATCGCGGCCGATTTCCGTCGATCCCGTAAAGGCCAATTTCTGGATGTCGGGATGATCGAGGATGTACTGACCGGCCCGGGAACCCTTGCCAGTAATGACGTTGACCACGCCCGGTGGCAGGACATCGCCAATGAGATGCATCAGTTCGAGGACGCTCAGGGACGTCGAGCTCGACGGCTTGAGGACGATGGTACAGCCTGCTGCCAGGGCCGGTGCCAGTTTCCACGCCGCCATGAGGAAGGGGAAATTCCAGGGGATGATCTGGCCGACGACACCAATTGGTTCATGGACGACGAGACTCAGCGTATGGTCGTCGATGACCGCTGCCCGGCCGTCTTCACTGCGGACGACGCCGGCAAAATAACGGAAATGATCGACCGCCAGAGGAATATCGATGTTCTTCGTTTCCCTGATAGGCTTGCCGTTATCCAGCGTTTCTACCATAGCCAGCATATCGGCATTTTTTTCGATGATATCGGCAATGGCAAGGAGCAGGTCCTGCCGCTTCTGGGGCGACACGGTTTTCCAGGCGGGGAATGCTTTATGAGCCGCTGCTACGGCCGCGTTGACATCGTCTTTCGTCGCTTCGGCACACTCGGCCAGCTTCGTCCCGTCGGCAGGGTTGTACGCTGCAAACCGGGCGCCATCACTGGCAGGGACCCATTTGCCATCAATATATAAATCATAAGAGGAGTGCGGTACGGTATACATAAAAAACACTTCCTTTCTGAACAGAATTTATCCTGTTAAACGTTTGTGATAATTATTTTAATTAGAAAATTATTATTTGTTACATATAAAGAATATCACACATATAGAAATAAGTCAATGGATTCACGTTTTTAAATCACATTGACTTATTTCCTGATATAGTTTAAATATTTAGTTTTTATGTTTCCATGTATGCCACGTATAACCTGCCAAGAGTGCCATGATTAGTACGCCTCCAGCGGCCAGCCGCAGGTCATGCCAGTCAAAGCGGATGAGGCCATATCCCATCCAGACCTCGATGCAGATGGCCAGGAATTTTCCGGCTATGGTCGCTATACCGTGCTCCGTAAAGCCGATGCGGCTCAGGGCACACAGGGCTGTAATGGCAAAATTGGGCGAATAGGGAATGGCCCGCAGGAAGAAGGCCGTCCGGGCGGTAATGTGCCGGTTGAGGCGGGCGACGAAGCGGCTGCGCGCCACGAGGCGGCGGGCCGTGCGGCGGAAGACGTAGCGCATGATGACAAAAGCCAGCACATTGCCCGCCACCTGTCCAATCCAGGAAATGACAATTCCCGGCAGTATGCCGAAGAGGATGCCATTGACGGTCACAAACTGCACAGACGGCAGGCCGGTCATATTGGTCAGGATGATGAGCAGGATCATGAGCAGGACGGCGGCACTGCCAAAGGAGGCAATATAGGCCGACAAGCCCTGTATATCCCGACTGACCGTAAGCTGCCACAGCGTGCTGTAAAATGCCGGGATCATCACATAAATCCCGAGAAAAATCCCGGCGATGACGACCGCCATGAGCGGCTTGATTACTTTTTCTGCCTGTACCTGGTTCATGCTATCTTCTCATTTCTTTTTTATGATATACGACCTGCAGCGGCTCCGGCCGGTTGACCTGGAAAACACCGGCCATTACCAGCAATCAGCAGAATCAATCCGGCAAAAAAGAAGCGGATTCCTGCAAAGACTACTTTACTGCCCAGGTCATTCCCGATTCCGATATAGCCGTACCCAGCCTTAATCAGGGGATAAGCCAGGGGCCAGCCGATAGCACACAGCAATGCCAGACAGGGACACCATGCATGGCTGCGGAATAAAGAATACTTTGCGTCTTTCACTATGATGCCACCTTTCCCATCCATTATACCAGATAAAAGCAATCTTCGCCCCTGAAACGTATATCTTGACATTATCAGAGAAGAGCCGTTCAAGGTTACAGCCGGTTCGTCGTGCTTCATGGACGCAGGAAAAAGATGCCCGCCAGGCACAGGATGATGCCGATGATCTGCCGGGGCAGCAGGATGTCTTTATACAGCAGGACACCTATGCCTGCCAAGAGGAGCGCCACGCTGACATTAGCCAGGAGAGAAGCTATACTGATTTTCCAGCCAGCCCGGTATAGCAGGATATAGCCAAATTCGACGGCTACCAGCGTCAGTCCCCAGGCAGCACTCGCCCAGTTTATAGTCTGCAGATCCTGCCGCAGCGAAGGTCCTGTCACCACGTACGCAGCGGCACACAGGAGAAAACTGACCAGGTAGGTCATACTGAGGGCCAGAAAAGGCGGAGCCGTCACCGGCGTTGCCTTGGCTATCATGTGATAGCCTATATTGCCCACGACGACAATAAGAAGGGGAATCCAGTACATCAGACTCATTCTATCAGCTCCTTTTCCATATGGATGTGAGGACAATATTCATCCAGATATTCGTCACCCGATGCGGTAAATCCCAATTTTTCATAAAACGGACGTACCCGTACCTGTGCCGACAGGGCCAGCCGTTTCACCTGGCGGCCGCGCAGCCATGCTTCCGCTTCCCGTACGAGCCGCTCCCCGTACTGCCTGCCCCGGCAGGACTTCCGCACGGCCAGCCGGCCCAGTATATACACATCAGGATCATCGGATGAAAAGAGGCGGCAGCAGCCAGCGGCCTGCTCATTTTCATATAATACCAGATGCCAGGCTATGGAATCGGTATCATCAAATTCATGACAAAATCCCTGTTCTTCTACAAATACCTCCTGCCGGATGACCCGGGCGTCCTGTGAAAGTCCCTGCTGCATACGTATGTAAATCATGATACTCCCTCCTAAAAAAACAGAGGTGTCCAGGAATTGTCTTATAGCATGCAACCCATGCCGTACCTACGACAACTCCCAGACACCTCATTTCTTCTGTCCGGTGACAGAAGCGGTGTTCATATGAAATTCGCTTTATTCTAACATATCCTGTCATCTTCGTCAATACAAATACGAATCGTATAACCAGACAAACAGGACCAGTACCAGCAGATAGACCTTTCTGATGGACGCAGACCGTTCCGATACTTCTTGTAACGCTATATGATTCTCTCTTTTTGAGTTTAGTTAGTTGTTTTAGTTTGGTCAGTCATTTGGTTAGTTGTTTTAGTTTAGTCAGCAGAATGGATAAAAGCGGATGCATGTCCCCTGACTGGTGACATGACGGAATAGTATCAGTTGAATCTCACGACCCAGTATCCTTTCCGGTGCGTCCCCATACGTTGAAGACAGCCTTTTTCCTGGAGCTTTTTCATATAATACTTTATCGTACTAAGAGACAGTGATGTCGCTTCAGCAATTTCATGTTGCGTGCCATCCGGTTTCTTTTGAAGATATGACAAAATAACTCTTTCCTTTTCATTTAGTTTTACAGGCATATTCGTTCCCGTTTGGTCAGTTTTCGGGGTTTGGTCAGTTTTTTTAGTTTGGTCACTTGTTTGGTCAGTTATCCGGTACAAGTTAACGCGCAAATCGCCATCAAAATCAATGATTTCCGGTTCCTGCAAACCATAATTCCGGCAATCCCGGAAAATACGGGGAAAACCACTACCCCATTTTTCAATTAAATTCATATAAGCAAACGCATTTGCTAAAGCCCGTTGCGAATCTTTGAAAACCCTTCTTTCATTTTTTCATGTGTTACGCCGCGCATCAGACTACCTGGAGAAGTAACTTCTAATCGATCTGAAAAAAGGGCTATCTGAACGGATTCCGGCTCCAAATAATTACGATGAACAAGTGCATTGGCAATCAATTCCCGGATGCTGTCCGGAGGTAATTCATAAATATCCTGACGATAGACCCCCTGAAATCTGGCTCCCATATTAATCTTTTCAAGTACATACTGATATGCTTTTTCCACTTGTTCCTGAATCGGTGCATCAATTTCCCGCTTATCGACAAAAACAGCTCTATCGTCTGTCTTAAACACGGCACATTGAACCACCGGAGGATATCCGGCCTGATGTGTCAACATCGCATAGGCATAGGTCGGTATAAGCTGGTCTTTGTTTTCAATCAAAATGCCCCACGAAATGAGTTGATTAATCGTTAACTCCTTGATTCCTTGACGCTGGATATCGGATAATGCGTTTTTTTTAGCCGTTTCACTCATAGAATGGCATAATGCCGTTACATCATATTTCGTGACTTTGAGATTAGGAATAGGCTGTTGATCAAAAAACTTATTTTCTCCTTCCAAAAGTAACTCCTGTAGAATCGCCCGGTCCGCCAGACGCGTTGTTCCAGCCGTCCGGATATAAGTTCCCTTTACCGGTCCTTTCTTTTTAAGATAATACGGCCTCTGCATTCCAGGAGCAATTTCTAAAATGATAAGCGATTTTCCTTCTATTTCCCGAACAAAAAGATCTGGAATAATCATCGGTTCGCAGCTGTCCGTAACGGCATTGGTAATGGCATCCATCATTTGAAAGAAATCAGCCTGAGGAATCCCAACAACCCGCATCGTTCCATCTTCAACCCCAAATACGATCCGTCCACCATCACCATTGGCAAAGGCAACAACAGACTTCATATATTTCTGACTGTCTTCAGGAACCCTTTCCTTATATTCTACATTCTTAGATTCTCCATGAAGTGATAAATCTTTTTCCATTCCTACTGCCGCCTCCCTTTACGCTCATTGTATCAGATTATGATTTTTTCGACAACAAAGCGGTCCCCCAGTATTGCAGGGAAGGGGGCACAGGCCGTAAAACAAACCGGTTCGCTGGACAATGGGGATTTCCGTCCCTGTAATAAGCGTTGTCGCCTATTGACGCCGTCCTGGTTATAGCCCCATCTGATGACAGAACCAGACAAACAGGACCAGTACCAGCAGATAGGCCAGGTTGAGCAGGGTAAACAATTTCAGATACCATCCCTGCCACCGGGGACAGGCCCGGACGAACATGCCATAGGAAATGAGGCTGGCCATGGATGCCACCAGCGTTCCCAGACCGCCTATATCGGTCCCCAGCAGGAGTGCCCCTGCATTGCCGGTAAAGCCCGACAGAAGGACGGCAGCCGGTACATTGCTGATGATCTGACTGGCGGTAAGAGCGATGAGAAACTCGTGACCGGCCAGATATCCCGTCAGTATCTCCCGGAAAGCCGTCAGCTGGCTCATGTTGCCGATGAGGACGAAAAAAGCCACAAAGGTGCCCAAAAGCCGGTAATCAACGTAGCGGAAATACTGCGGCCGGGTCAGGAAGGTGACAACGGCGACCATGACCAGGGTAAGGCGGTAATCAAGGACGTGGGCCACCGTGAGCAGGGAAAGGAAGAACATCCCTCCCAGAAGCCAGAGCTGCCGTGGCGGCGCCAGTACGGGCATATTCCGGGTGCGCCGGGCAGCCAGCCGCACCGACACGGGAATGGGCGTTCCTGGCAGCAGAAAGACCGACAGGGCCAGCAGCACGAAAGATACGAGTGTATACGGCAGGAGAAGCTCCAGAAAGGTTACCAGATCCATGCCGTAATAGAAATAGAGATAGAGATTCTGCGGATTTCCCACAGGCGTACACATACTGCCCAGATTGGCCGCCAGCGTCTGCAGGACGATGACCAGGGCCATCTGCTTCTCTCTGGAAATCCGGGGCAGGGCCATCAGGGAAAACGGCACAAAGGTCAGGAGGGACACGTCATTGGTCACCCACATGCTGACAAAGAAACAGGCAAAAATGAGGACGGCAGCCAGCTGGCGCATCGTGTCCAGCCGGAGGAGAAGGCGCGCCAGTACCGCTGCAAAGACGCCGCTCTCCCGCAGGCCGCCGATGACGATCATGAGACAGAACAAAACAGCAAGTACGGGCATATTGATATACCCGGCATAGGCTGCCGTCGGCGGCACGGCAATCATCGATACCAGCGCCGCTGTCCATGCCAGAAACAGAACCATATTCTCTCGTATCATCTGTCCGATAGACCTCATTTTCCACTTCTCCTCTGTCCCGTTTTCCTATCCATATACACAGGAATAATCTCTAAATTATACTACAAAACGGAGATTCATGAAACAGGTTGCAGGAAGGGAAAGATAGTTTGATGTTTGAAGTTTGATGAAGGGATAGCAGTCAACAGCTGGTGGCGTTGGATTCCTGTCTTTGCTGCTCTCCATGAAAAAAGCTCTGCAAACCGCATGTTCATGCGATTTGCAGAGCTTGTAATTTCACAGAGGAAATTATTTGAGTTCAACAGTTGCGCCAGCTTCTTCGAGTTTAGCTTTGAGAGCTTCAGCGTCAGCTTTGGCAACGCCTTCTTTAACAGCTTTCGGAGCGCCGTCAACGAGAGCTTTAGCGTCTTTCAGGCCGAGGCCGGTTACTTCGCGGACAACTTTGATTACGCCGATTTTCTTTTCACCAGCAGAGGTGAGGATTACGTCGAATTCGGATTTTTCTTCAGCAGGAGCAGCGCCAGCAGCAGGAGCAGCAGCAACAGCAACCGGAGCAGCAGCGGATACGCCGAATTTATCTTCCATAGCTTTTACGAGTTCGGAAAGTTCGAGAACGGTCATGCCTTCAATGGCTTCCATGATTTCTTCTTTAGTCATTTTAAAATACCTCCATAGTATCAGTTTTTAGATTCGTTTGTAATATGTAAGCTAATTAAGCAGATTCCTGTTCTGCTTTTTTAGCACGTACAGCATCAAGCACATAAACCATATTGCGGATGTTGCCCTGGAGTACGTTGACCAGGCCAGAGATAGGGGCCTGCATGCTGCCAACCAATTTGGCGAGGAGTTCTTCGCGGCTCGGCAGGCTTGCCAGAGCTTCGACAGCAGCTGCATCAATAACCTGACCATCGGCGATGCCGGCTTTGACCGTCAGCGCTTCTGTCTTTGTTTCTTTGATGAAGTCTTTCAGGATTTTAGCCGGTGCTACTGTATCTTCAGAAGAATAAGCAATAGCAGTCGGACCTTCGAGAACGGCATCCAGATCGTTGAAACCGAGTTCATCGGCAGCGATACGGGTCAGTGTGTTTTTGACAACTTTGTATTCGACGCCACCTTCACGGAACTTACGGCGGAGTTTCGTGACATCAGCTACGCTGAGGCCGGAGAAACCAACGAAAACAGCACCCTGGGAGGACTGCAGTTTTTCTTTCATTTCTTCTACAACAGCGGCTTTTGCCGGAGAAACCTGATGTTTTGCATACATAGACATGAGTTCGATACACCTCCTTGAACTGGGATTTATATCGTCTTAGCAATAAAAACGGTCCCATGTACGACTGACATGAGACCGAACTAGTCAAATTGAAATACCTGCTAGTTTCATAGCCTCAGATGGCGGACCTTAGTCCATTATACATACCTTCAGTCTACAGCTAAGAGAGATATTATTTTTCTTCTTTGACAGCACCTTTGATGCTGTACTGGTTGATGTGGATGCCAGGGCCCATCGTGGAGCTTACGGTGATGGATTTGATATACTGGCCTTTTGCACCCGACGGTTTTACTTTGATGAGAGTATCAACGAGAGTTGTCAGGTTTTCCACTAATTTATCTGCATCGAAAGATTTCTTGCCGATAGGGGAATGAATATTGCCGGCTTTATCCGTGCGGTATTCGACCTTACCTGCTTTACTTTCGCTAACAGCTTTTGTTACGTCCATCGTAACCGTGCCGACTTTCGGGTTAGGCATGAGGCCTTTCGGGCCGAGGATTTTACCAAGACGGCCGACTTTACCCATCATGTTCGGTGTTGCGATAGCTACGTCAAAATCAAGCCAGCCACCTTTGATCTTTTCGATGAGATCATCAGCACCGACATAGTCAGCGCCGGCAGCCTGAGCTTCTTTTTCTTTGTCGCCCTGAGCAAATACGAGGACAGTCTTGGATTTGCCAATACCATGGGGCAGAACCAGAGCGCCACGAACCTGCTGATCGGCATATTTCGGATCTACGTTGAGGTTGACAGCCAGTTCGACCGTTTCGTCAAATTTGGCTGTATCCATCTTTTTCAAGATGTCGATTGCTTCCGTCACGTCATACTGTTTGTATTTATCAAACAGTTTGGCGGCTTCTGCATATTTCTTGCCTACTTTTGCCATCTAACTTTTTCCTCCTTTGTGGTTTAGCGGGGATTGACCCCTTCCACGGGACTGAACCGGCGATTAATCGACGATTTCAATACCCATGCTGCGGGCAGTGCCTTCAATCATTTTCATAGCAGCTTCAACGTCGTTGGCGTTGAGGTCCGGCATCTTAGTCGTTGCAATTTCGCGGACTTTGTCGCGGCCCAGTTTAGCTACTTTTTTCTTGTTCGGTTCGCCCGAAGCTTTTTCCAAACCTGCGGCTTTCTTCAGGAGAACAGCTGCCGGCGGAGTTTTCGTAATGAACGTGAAGGAACGGTCTTCATATACAGTGATTTCGACAGGGATAATGAAGCCAGCCTGTTTAGCTGTACGTTCGTTGAATTCCTTGACGAATGCCATAATGTTGACACCAGCCTGGCCTAATGCAGGGCCAATCGGAGGCGCCGGAGTTGCTTTACCAGCTTCACACTGGAGTTTTACCATTCTTGCTACTTTTTTTGCCATGGTGAGTTACACCTCCTTACGTTACAAGATGTGGTCAGACGATTCATGAGAATCTCCCACTCGCGGCAGATGCCGCATTAGAAGTATTTATTCCAGACTTTTCTCGATTTGAGAATAGTCAACTTCTACTGAAGTTTCACGGCCAAACATATCAATGAGGCCTTTGAGGGTGCCTTTTTCATCATTGATTTCCGTAATGGTAGCAATGAAGTTTTCAAAAGGACCGGATGTAATGCGGACCTGTTCCCCTACTTCTACAGAAATATGGACCTTCGGTTCGCTTTCGTCAATGCCCTGAGACTTGAGGATGCGTTTTACTTCCTCAGGATTCAGCGGAATCGGCTTAGTGGCCGAACCAACAAAACCCGTTACGCCAGGTGTATTGCGGACGACATACCAGGAACGGTCGTTGACTTCCATTTCAACCAGGACATAGCCGGGGAAAATCTTGCGTTTCACCACGTGCTTCTTGCCGTCCTTGATATCGACTTCGTCTTCCATCGGCACGAGAATGCGGTTAATCACATTTTCCAGTCCCATGGATTTGACCTTCCGTTCCAGCGTCTGCATTACTTTATTTTCATAACCGGAATACGTATGGATGACATACCATTTCTTATCAGTTTCCATCTATGCACGGGCCTCCTATCCGACAACGATTCGGAGTAACCGGAACAATTGGGCAAATACACCGTCCGAAACAGCGATGATAGCCATGACGACAATGGTTGCTACGATGACCATGACGGTATAATTGATCAATTCTTTTTTCGTCGGCCAGATGACCTTCTTTAACTCCACTTTGACGCCGTGGAGGAATTTGCCGTTCGCATCCTTTTTCTTATTCTTTTGTGCTTTCTTTGATGCTGTAGCTGCCATATAACCTCTCACATTCAAATAAGACTAAGCACATCTTATTTCAAACTTATTTCGTTTCTTTGTGTAATGTTTCTTTTTTGCAGAACGGGCAATATTTTTTGAGTTCCAGACGATCCGGATTGTTCTTCTTATTTTTGTTTGTCCGATAGTTACGCTGTTTGCATTCTGTGCATGCCAATGTGATAGCTGTACGCATTCCTTACACCTCTCTTAAATCATAGTAAAAGCCTGCATCGTGCGCAGGACCGCTTATATAATGTACCATACCCGGCAGGCTAAGTCAAGAAAAAATGTGGTAACTTAAAAAAGCTAGGTGAAACTGCACACCTAACTTTTCAAAGTATATCACAGATATAGATTCGTTGTCAATATTCGGCGTCACCATTCATGGCAGGACGCCAGAACCGCCCGGAAGCGGCCTATTTCACCTTTGCCGCACCCTTCTGGCTGCTATCGCCGTAGAAGAGTGTCACCACCGGCCGGGACTGCATCCGGTATACGAGGTCGGCTCCCAGTCCGCCCGTAAGGCCGTAGAGGTTCTGGGCCGTCGCGGCATCGAGATAGACCACGTCGCTGCGGACAATGCCCGTACCCGTGCCGTGGTTCGTCCGCAGTGTCTGGGACGCGCCGCTCCATTCGGCTTCCGTATGGGTCGCCGTCGAGAGGGCGAAGGCCGGCAGCCAGATGACTCCGTCTTTTCCCAGGGCCCGTTTGGGCTGTTTCTTCCCATTGACGTACAAATCATAGGCCTTGGCCACGTAGGTCGGATTGCCGTCGGAAGCGGCGATCTTGCTGGCAATAGCCGCCGGTTCGGCAAAATCCTGGACGCCATAGCCGGCCAGGGCCTTCTTGACATCCTGTACAGACACAGTCTGCCAGCCGTATCCGTCGGGATAAATATAATAGGAAATCGTATGGTCGGCGTCGCGGTCGATGACTATGCGGTCGTAATAAATATCGACAGCCGTGCCGACACTGACCCGGTCATAGAGATCTTCTACATCTTCTTCATGCATGCGCACACAGCCGTTGGAGACATAGCCGCCGATGGAATCGGGCCGGTTCGTCCCATGAATGCCATAATTGCCAAAAAGCCCGAGCCAGCGGTAGCCCAGGGGGCAGTCCGGGCCGGAGCCGATGCTCACGCCCGAGTCGGGGTCGGTCCAGGTCGGATTCAGGATTTTTTCACTGACCGAATAATACCCCGTCGGCGTCGGCGTACTGACTTTGCCTACCCCTACGGGATACATACAGATAGGCGTCTTCCCTTCATAGAGCGTCAGGATACGGCTGGCCAGATTGAGCATGATCTTCTTTTCCCGGGACACCTGCAGTCCCTCTGCCGGCACCGTCGATGTAACCGATACGGCCGTCGTGGGGGATGGCGAAGCCGGAGACGCTGCTGCCCCCGTCGTAGGTGTCACGGTCACCACTGCCGCCGGAGCGGCCTTGCCGTCAGCGCGCCCGCCGGATGGCGCCTGTTCGTTCAGGCTCTCCTCGGTACGCTGCGAAAAATGAGTCGGGACGGTCCGCAATGCCGTTTCTCCTGCCGGGACCGTGTCTGTGCCGGCCGCCCATGCGCTCCCTGCCGACAGGGCCAGCGCACAAAGTGCTGTCATTATGGTCTTACGCAATCTCCATTCCTCTTTTCCTGGCAGCCCGGACAGCCTGACGGGCTGCCCCTGCCCATATTAGTCTTTTGTTTTATTATACCATACGCAAAGCCCTGCCCAGTAGCTGTATACACGCAGTTTCGTCTTTTTTAATTAATCCGGGCGCTGATGCTGACAATGAAGAAATTCTGCACGTCAAAGGCCAGCTGTTCCCCATCGGTGCCGTCATACACGTAGAGGGATTTATCATTGAAATTGTAAATATGGTCAGCTGTCCCATACTTGTCGGAAAGGACACTGGCTTCCATCCCGACCGTGACCCCATCAGGCGTCGCCAGATTATCCGTCGTGCAGGTGACGGCCACGGCCTGGCTGCCAGCGCCATCAAAACCGATGATATAGCCGTTATTGTAATTGTACTCCAGATACGTCTGATCGCCGTTGCTGCCCGATTCCTGGCTCGTCGGCGCGCCATATACGCTTTCGACATAGTCCGGTGTACACCCCGGGCCGACGCCGCCGATGGCGATGCGGTCGTTGGAAATCTGGGCCGACGCGACAGAAGATATCATACAGGCCGCTCCCAGGACGAGAGCAAAGGCCCCAAGCTTTACACGATTGAACACACTATCTACTTCCTTTGTTTGCACTGCATTTTTCTGCACACAACACTCCCAGAAGAGGCCGGTCGTCTCTTCCGGCAGCACAAAATATTGTAGCACAGAGACGGGGACCCTGCAACGTCTCAGCGGGCATCCCACTCGGCAAAGCGTTCGTTCATACGCTTCTTCTTTACCCGGGCCGCTCCATTCTGCGCCCGTCCAAAGGGCAGGCGCCCTTCGGCGATGGTCCGTTTATAAAACAAGGTAACGGCCTCTTCTTCGGAAAGCCCCAGCCGGGAAAAAACGGCCCGGGCGTCCTGCCGCACCTCTTCGTCAATGTGAAGTTCCATGATATGATTCTCCTTTCCCTGCCCTTTCGGCATGGCGTTCTTCGGCATCGGCATTGATGCCGTCGAGGGTTGCCATGTGGTCCACCGCATAGAGCATAGACCGCAGGAGGGTCACGGCCAGGACGGCCCCCGTTCCTTCTCCCAGGGAGAGATTGGCCCACAGCGGCACGTCGTAATCGTCGATGCCGGCGGCGTGCAGAGCTACGGACATACCCGCTTCCCGGCTCATGTGCGACGGCAGGGCAAACCGGGAGACCTGGGGCATGAGCTGCACCGCCGCTGCCAGAGCCGCCGCCGTAATGAACCCGTCGATATAAAAGGGGATCCGCTCCCGGGCGCAGGTACACATGGCCGACGCCAGAGCGGCCAGATCAAATCCCCCCACATAGCGCAGGGCATCGGCGGCACCGGAAATGTGCGGTCCGTAGCGGGCGAGGGCATCGCGGATCAGGTCCCGCTTGTGCAGGAGGAGGCGGAAATTGCCCCGGGATGACCCGTAGCCGACCAGACTGGCCGCGTCGCGGGGCGCGATGGCCATGAGGACGGCTGCCGATGTCGTCGTATTGCCGATGCCCATTTCCCCGAAAGACAGGAAATTATACCCGTCGCGCTTCGCCACCAGCACCCGTTCCCGGCCGGCCGCAAACGCCTGTCGCAGCTCTTCTTCCGTCATGGCCGGTTCCCTGGAAAAATCCTTCGTCCCCCGGGCGATCTTATAATCCAGCCCGACCGCGTCGGGACTGTCGATGCCGACATCGACGACTTCCCAGGGAATCTGGTTGCAGCGGCAGAAACAGGTGACGGCCGACGTACCTTCCACCATATGGCAGCTCTGCATATAGGTGATTTCCGACAGCTGTGCTACCGCCCCGGAACGGCAGATGCCGTTATCTGCGGCAAAAACGATATGCTTTGGCGCAAACCTGCCGGGGAAACAGCCCCAGGCCAGGAAGGCCTTCTTCGCCTGCTCTTCCAGAAGGCCCAGACTGCCCGGCGGCTTGGCCAGGTTGCGCAGCCGTTCCTCTACTTCATCCCCGAATGTCATCGTCTCGTCATCTCCTTATATGCCAGATACTGCTTCTGCCGGCGGGCCATCTCCGGTGGAAGCTCCGCCAGCGTCACACCGTGGGGTACAGCCCGCCCCGTCGCTTCGTCGATGTGGACGAACGACACGAAACACGACGCCGCCACCGGTCCGTCCGGCAGGAGCGAAAGAGTAATATACACGCCGATGCCACTCGTCCCGGCATAGACGATGGAACTATCTACGCGGATTGTATCCCCCTTATGGACGGGATGAAGGAAGCGCAGGCCGTCCAGCCCCAGACAGACAATATGGGGCGTACGGAGAAAACTCTGTACCGCCAGGAAGGCGCACTCGATCATATAGGACGTGCCCTGCCCGGCGAAGAGCGTATCGTGGGGATTGAGATCCCGGGAAAGGACCATGTGGGCCGATGAAATATGTGCATCAATACCAGTCATACTATTCCTCCCTTCTTTTCATTTCATTATACCATACGGGAGAACGATATAAAAAACGCACCCGTCCCAGACGAGGCCTGTAAAACATCTTGAAAATTCCCTTCTTTTATGTCAAAATAGAAGGTGGATTAAAAGGGAGGGGCTTGTATTGTCAACTATCAAAGATATTGCTAAGGAAGCCGGCGTTTCTATCGCTACCGTTTCGATCGTACTGAACGGCAAGGGAAAAGAACGAAAGATTTCCAAAGAAACACAATCCCGCATTTACGCCATTGCACAGCAGCTCAATTACGTGCCCAACCAGTCTGCCAAAAAGTTACGGGCCGCCCAGAAAGACAGCTACGCCGTCGCTTTTTACTGGGCCACGGACTTCCGTATCAACTACCTGGCCCGCATCACCCTGGGCATCCAGCAGGAAATCATGAATCTCAAAAAGAACATCCGCCTGACCGTTATTCCCTATAAAGTAGATCACCTGGAAGAACAGATGAAATCGACACAAAACGATTTCTTCAACGGCATCATCATCGCCAACATGTCCAATACGGATATGGAATTTCTCAATACGACCTATGTGCCGCCCTGTCCGGTCGTCTTGTTCAACAGGGAATCGCCGAAATTCAGCAGCGTCACTATGGACAACTATAAAGTCGGCCAGAACGTGGCCCGCCATTTCCTGGCAAAGGGTCTGTTCGACGCAGGCGTCCTGACCCATGACACGACGTTCCCCATCATGCGCCAGTGGATGCAGGGCTTCCTCGACACGTACAAAGAAGAAGGACACCCCATCGGCGAAGACCGGATTTACCTGTGTGAAACGTCGTCGGCCAGCGCCTTTGAAATCTGCAAGCGCCTGGCAGCGGAAGGCACCATGCCCAAAGCCATGTTCTGCGAATCGGACGTACTGGCCCATGGCATGCTCTTTGCCTGCTATGAAACGGGGATTGCCATCCCCCAGGACGTAGAAGTATTTACCATCGGCATCAACATGCCGGAAATCAACGACTACACCGTACCATCCCTGTCGCGCATCGACATCCCCATGGGCGAAATCGGCCAGGAATGCCTGCGCATGACCGTCGATCTCATCGAAAAGAAAGTCCCCAGCCCGACGGTCCTCTTCCTGGAAGGCAAAACGATCATCGGCCAGTCTTCCCCCCTGGGATAAGGGATAGGAAGGGGATAGTTTTCAGTCTGTAGTTTACAGCGGTTAGAAAACCAGAGCGTCCACGCCGGACGCATCAAAAAAAGAGGTTGTCTTAAAGACAACCTCTTTTTTTACTATATTTTCACAGATTAGGCGTTAGCCGATTCTTTTGCCAGGATATCTGTCGAAATAGCATCGGAGCAGCATACAGCTACGACGTCAGCAATATCTTCGGTAGAACAGCCACGGGACAAGTCGAGGATCGGTTTTGCCAGGCCCTGTACCAAAGGTCCAAGAGCCGTTGCATTAGCAAAACGCTGTACCATCTTGTAACCGATGTTAGCAGCATCGAGGTTCGGGAAAATGAGGACATTGGCATGGCCTGCAACTTTGGAACCAGGAGCTTTGTGTTCGCCGACTTCCGGAACGAGGGCAGCATCGGCCTGGAGTTCGCCATCGAAGTCGAAATCTACGTTGCGTTCTTTCAGGATTTCTACAGCCTGGCGGACCGTATCAACCGTTTCGCCGGAGCCGGAACCCTTTGTCGAATAGGACAGGAGAGCCACTTTCGGGTTGAGCATCTGTACCGTGCGGCGGGCACGTTCTACGCAGATGCATGCGATATCAGCGAGCTGTTCGGCCGTCGGATACGGAATAACGCCGCAGTCGCCGAGTACGAGGATACCATTATCACCATACTGCGGAGTGTTGGTCAGGAGGATGAAGGCACTGGATACAGTCTTATTGCCTTTACGGGGTCCGATGACCTGCAGGCCGGCACGGATAACGTCAGCCGACGTCGTAGCAGCACCAGAAACAACACCGTCAGCTTCACCAAGAGCAACGAGGCCAGCAGCGAAGAAAGTGTTGTTGTTCATCATGATTTCATGAGCTTTTTCTACAGTCATGCCTTTCTTTTCGCGGCGTTTTGCGAAATACTGGCACAATTCATCCATGCGGTAGTACGTAGCCGGGTTGATGACTTCGACACCGGTGAGGTCGATCTGGAATTTAGCAGCATCTTTTTTGATCTGATCCAGATTGCCGACGAGGACGATGCGGGCATAGCCTTCAGCCAGTACACGTTCAGCAGCTTTGAGTACACGACGGCTATTGGTTTCCGGAAGGACGATTTTCTTCTGTGCCTTGGAAACACGGGCTTTTAAATCTTCTGTAAATCTCATTCGTAACAACTCCTTAAATAGGTACTAGATGGTCTTACACTATTCCGCCTTTTATTATAATACAAACCCTGAGGCAAATCAAAACACTTTTTCCACATACTCGCATTTCATCAGGAGAAAGGACAAAAAGAGAAGAAAGAGGTTCAAAACCAAAATAGACAATCCATTCTAATTTCAATCCACACACCTGCAAGGACGCGAGACAACGTTCCTACTGCCTTATTTTCCACAGTAATTACAGATTTTACTGACGCATGTATCGAGTTCTTTTTCTTCGTTTGTCAAGCTTTTTTATGAAAATGGTCTAAATTTTAATTTTCGTCTAATCTAGGTTTTTCCATTGCTGTTTTTGATGGATTTATATCAACGGATACTATATGCAGTCGTATATACATAAGAGCACTGCCTAGTAAAGACAGTGCTCTTATGGTGTTATATTTTTAGATTTTTCTTTCTTTTCCTTAAAAAAGATTTTTGTTGTTTTTTCCAGAAAAATTGAGTTTTTACCAGAAAAGACGGCCGTTCAGGCATCTTTTTCTTCTAATACTACATATAGTTCGAGATATGGCTCCATCAGGACTATATAAGTTCATCCAAAAACTGTATCATCGTTTTTTCTCCTTGCATCTGACGGCCCCGCCGACGATGCCGGATGGAAACCGTCATCGGTCGTGGGTCCTGTATGCTGATTTTTGTATAAAAACATGATGTTCGACGAACCGGCTGCGGCCTGCGAACGGCGGCCTTTCCGCCTTGCATCTGGTGCCATCTCGTGCGATTCAGGTCGGAAAGCGTCTCCTGTCGTGCAGCCTAATGCTGATTTTTGTGTAAAAATAGTCGGTTCGGCGAACCAGCTTCATCAAACATCAAACATTAAACATCAAACTATCTCTTCCCACTAACCACCAGCCGCTAACGGCGGCTCTTCCCGCGCGGGCCAGTTCCCGTGACCGGGTTTGAGCGGGGGAGTCTTCAAACTCCCCGCTCTTCCCGTCCGGGACTGGCTGCCTGTTTTGAGGGGTTCAGGTGTCCAAACTCTATATAAGCCTGTGAGGCCCCATTATTTTGGCCCCCTTTTCAGCAACATTTTCTATCCGGTTTCATCGTTTTTTCTTATAATTTATATAAACGAATCCATTTTCATCACGCTCCATATGTTCGCTGGCATCTATATATCTTCGGATTGTGTTACGGCTCAGATGCATGGCGTTTACTAAGTCTATTATTTTTACTACTTGTTTTTCTTTCTGGATTTCATCAAAGATTTCTCTCATGAGGTCTTGTCGCAATTCTTTGTTTGTTTTTTTATCCGAATTGATCATTATCCGTCCCCGGCCCAAATCGTCGAGGTCTTCGTTCCAGGCGGCGATTTCTCCCGTCGTGTCTATATGGTGGATGGGATAGTCGAAGGTGATGTAAAAGGGCGGTGGCGAGGCGAATTCGCGCAGGATGGCTTCAATCCTAAAGGCCGGCGGGGCCCCGACAGGGCTTTTGACGTCGAGCATGTCGAGGATGGCGTCGGCGTCACGGGAAAAGACTCCTGAGCCCGATGCCCGGTCCTGTGCTTTTTTGACAGTCTGGCTGCCTTTGCTGTAGTGATGGCAGTAGATGACGGCGCACTGTTTCTGCGTCGATAGCCGGTCCAGCTGGTTGCAGAAGATGCCCATGTCGTGGGCGCTGTTTTCGTCGCCGTCGGTGATTTTGTAAATCGGGTCGAGGACGATGGCCGCAAAGTCTTCGTGGTGAATCCGGCGCAGGAGTTTGGGGAGCAGTGTCTCCAGCGATTCCGAGTAGCCGCGCAGGTTCCACAGGACGACCTGATCCGTCCGGGGATTTGTGATGGCCATGGCCTTGTAGATGTCGGCAAAGCGGTGATAACAGGAGTGTTCGTCCAGTTCGAAATTGATGTACAGGACCTGCCCCTGGGCGCACTGGTACGTATCCATCCAGCGCCGTCCTTCGGCAATGGAAATGCACAGTTCGATGAGGGCAAAGGATTTCCCCGCCTTGCTGGGTCCGGCGACCATCATCTTGTGTCCGCGCCGCAGGAGCCCTTCGATGAGGACCGGCCGCAGGGGCGGCATGTCGTCCCAGACAGCAGAGAGACGCTGCAGCGGCGGCAGGTTGTCGCGGCTGTTCTCGGCGTATTCGTACCATTCGTCGAAGGTCCGGGTGCCCGGCGTAAAGGGGATGAGGTACTGCTTGTGTCCGCTTCGCCAGATGCCGGGCAGGCGCATGAGGCGCGACGGGTTTTTATTTTGCATGTCTACAATAAACCCCTGACGGCGGCAATACTGATAGAGGTAGTCTACGCGCCGGCTGTAGAGGTCCGGGTCGCTGCCGGCGTCGATGCGTACGACGGCATGGATGCTTTTTCCAGCACTGTTTACAAGCGCAACTGTGGGCAATCTGAGGCTGCGTATCCATGAGAGCTGCTGCTGTAAGGAAAGTTCATCCGATTCTACCAGTGTATAGCGGTACTCGCTGACGTTCTCGTTGCGGATACCCTTGCCGTCCAGAGGGTTGATGCGTACCCAGGCACCGGCAAGAGGGTCATAAGACCCGAGGGCTTTTTCCACATCGCCATAGGTATCGATGGCCTTCAGGATATCGTCCTGCGTGCGGAAATAAATGCCCCGGCCACGGGGAATATAGCGGTGTTTATGCTGATAGGAACGCATAGAAAACCCGACGAATTCACCGGGCCGGAACAGGCGGGAGAGAAAGGTCTTCGTCTCCCTGAGGCCGTCCCAGGGATCCGGCGGCTCTGTAAGGGGATTGTCCCTGCCGTCACGAGACAGGGCAGGAACCGTGTCCATGCGCTGGGGAAGTTCCTCGTCGGCTGATACGATGGAAATGGGCGTATCCAGCGTCCAGACTTCATCGGGGTCACTATATCCCCGGTCGCGGGCCATCTTGACCAGCGTCGCCCCGGTCACGCAGGCCCCGGAAGACTTGCGGAACGAGGCCCATTTGCAGGCACACTCCCCGTCATGGAAGCGCGCCATATCGCGGCGGCTCCAGCTCTCCCAGAGAGACAGGGGGAACTGCTCATACTTGAGGGCCATGCCGACCTCGCACCATTCACTGTACGTACAACTGGCCGGATCGATGGCATCCAGTAATTCGTGTATATGAGTTGATATATAAGAAATATGATCGCCTCCTTTTTGGACCCACGGCCGGAGGTCGTGGGTCCTATGCTGATTTGATGAAAATGAGGCCCCTTCCGCCACTCCGTGGCCCTATCTCTGCTCTCCGTTTTGGCGACCAGCCTGCATCTCCCTACGGGTCGATACCTGCTGGGCCAAAAAGGGCCCTCACGGGGACGGCAAAGATCCCCAGTCCGTCAAACCAGCTGCTAGTTGCTAACCGCTGACTGCTAACTGCTGCCTGCGATTTTCATATCAAATCGTTAAGTAACAGGCTATACCCATGCAGGGAGATCCTGCCTTTTCTGACCACTAACCACTGACCTACGGCCTACGACGAACGATGAACGAACTACTAACTACGACCCTTCCCTGTCAGAACGGGGCCGGTTCGTCTGTCGGGACGATGTAGCGGTCTATCTGATTGTATTTTTTCCCGTTGTATTCCCGGAGGGAGATGCGGGCGCGCCCTTGTTTTGCTATGAGTTTCTTCCATTCGATGGTGATTTTGTCACCGACCCGGGCCAGTCCCAGTGTCCGGGCGAAGCTGGAGAGTTTGTACCGCATTTTCCGGCAATAGTAGAAGCGGTCGATGATTTCCGTTTCTCCCTCATCGGTCACGACGGATAGTCTCGCCTCTACCATGGGGCACGAAGGAATCTTGCTGCTGCCTTCATAGGTCGAAAAGGCCACATCCCGTACGGTGAAATCGTATTCACCCGGTGCCAGTTCCAGATATTCCGGCTCGTCCATAATTTCAATAGCCTCGTCAAAAGATAATACGTCATTCAGTTCCATGTCACAGATTCTCCTTTCAAGATGTAATTTTTTTGCATGATGCATTTGCACTTCCTGCAAACGAACTGATTTGAGCCTAGCATAAAATCCAGCATATGTCAAAAAAATGCAGATTAGAAAATAGTGAGAAAATTTTAATCTGCAAGTTATGTTATTTGTAAAACCACTACCTCAAAGTTCCCTGCAGGATGCAAAAAAACCTGCCGCACTCTGGGTGCAACAGGTTTTTCCGTTTGGTATTCTATTCAATCCGTCTCCGGATCACGGGGATACGCCGGACGATGCTGCCTGGTTCCTTTTTTTGCTGCCAGTCTCAGAACTTCTTGCATTCACCGATGAAGCCGCGCAGGACGTTGGGGATGGCCAGGTCTTTGGTTCCTGCCCCGTAAGCCGTGGTTTCATGGATCAGTTCTTCCGGCCGCGGGCCGGCATAGGAGGCCAGTGTCTTGACCAGAGCGGCTCCCGTCGGGGTGACGAGTTCGCCATCGATATCGGTCGAGTAATAGGGCAGTCCTGCCAGGAGTTCTGCCGTTGCCGGTGCCGGTACGGGCATGATGCCATGGGCACAGCGGACGAATCCGCTCCCCACGTGGAGGGCCGATGTGCCGATTTGTTCGATATGCAGGTAGTCGAGGGCCCAGATGGTCCCTACGATATCGAGGATGCAGTCGATGGCGCCGACTTCATGGAAATGGATATCGCTGACGGGTACGCCGTGTACTTTGGCTTCCGCTTCGGCCAGGGCCTGGAATACGGCCAGGCTCTTTTGTTTGATTTCTTCCGTAAACGGCGAGGCTTCGATGATGGCCGTGATATCGGCCAGTCCCCGGTGCTGATGATGGTGATGATGGCCCGTGGCATCGATGAGGGAAGCTGCCGTCTTCACGGTCTGGCCGTGATTGTGATGGTCGTGGTGACCGTGGCCGTGGCCTTCTTCGTGGCCGTGGTCGTGATGATGACCTTCTTCATGGTCATGATGGTGGTGATGGTCCTGTTCCGAGTCGAGGAGGACATTATAATACACGGACTGGATCCCCAGTTTGTTGACCGGCTGGCAGATCAGGGAATAGCCGTCCAGTCCCAGCTGGGCCATGGCTTTTTGAAATTCTTCAAAGGGAACGCCTGCCTGAATCAGCATGCCGATGAACATATTGCCACTGATACCGGAAAAGCAGTCAAGATACAATGTTTTCATATACGTATAGCACCTCTTTTTTTATATATCTATATATAGTAGTATACTCACGAATGTTTTCCATGCCTATCCCCATAGGGGGCATCGGGCTTTTTTAGTCTTCTTTCATCGATTCCACGGCCGCGTCGAGGACGGAGAGGCCCAGAACCGATCCCATGGCCTGGTCGTCTTTTCCGGGATCGCTGACGACGGGGTTCAGGTGCAGGTATTCCATCTGCATCCGGTGTACCGGTTCGGCATAGGCCGCCGAAGGAAATACGTATCCCATGACGGCTGGCTGCAGAGCCTGTGCTATCAGGACGGCCGCCCCGGTGACGGCGTTGTCAAAGACCAGCGCGACGTGGCGGTGTGCGGCTGACAAGATGCATCCCACCATGGCGGCGACATCGGGCGCGCCGGCTTTCTGCAGCAATTCGAGCGGCCGGGTACAGTCCAGTCCATGAGTACGCAGCACCGCGCCGAGCATTTTCATTTGATTCTTTTCTTTCAGTGAACCGGCAAGGTCCGGCATCTGGGAGCGGTAAAAGGCCGCCGTCAGGATAAAGGCCGTCAGGATGGACCGTTCTCCCAGGCTGCCTATGCCGATGGCCGTATAGCCTTCATCGGCCAGGTTCTGGCCAATCTGGATGCCGCTGTACAGGGCATCGAGCATTTCGTCTTCCGCCATGGCCGGGCCATTTCCATAGTAGTGGCTCCCGGCCATGACTTTCAGTACCTGGACGCCCGGTGATTCTGGAATGTCTTCCTGAAGCCCCATGTCGAGGAGCAGGACACCGGCTCCTACTTTGTGTGCGACCTTGTTGATGGGGCCGCGGCCGCTGGCGATTTCCAGGGCGTCGGCCTTGCTGTTTTTGCCCTGCGATTCATTTTTACCGCCATCGACGGCGTGATCGGCCGCAAAAATGATGACGGCCTTTTTCAACAGGTCATGGCGTTCACTGCCCCGTATGGCCGCCAGCCGTCCAGCCAGGTGACACAAAACCGTATCGGCCTGACCGGAGGCAGCCAGTTTTTCTTCATAGGAACGGGCAAAATCCCCGTCCACTGGTTCTATCATTGAAATAAATTGCTGAAATTCCGCATCCATGTCGTTTCCTCCTTTGCGTAGTATCTATAGTATATCACAGGAATGGCGGTCGTAAAAAGGAAGCCTTTTTCACGACTATTCGTTGTTTTAAATTTTTCAGAGGCAGTGTATCCTAAGTTCTCATTATCAAAATGTTTTAATAAGATAAAACGTTATACTTTTATTTTTTATTATATATATAAAATATTTCATTATATAATTTTGCTATTTTCTGTATTTCCAACGTATAGGTGTAACGTCATACGGCACTTTTCTATACAAATTTGTAATAAACAGCAGTACCGAATATCATATTACATGTAAAGATTGTTGTAAAAACACGGCAAAAGTAAATCATGTCGTGCCGTTATAGCATAAATCTTTATCATTTAAAGATTGCGTATTTGTCCTTTTGTCCACTGAAGGAAGAAAGGCTCTTGAATTTTTTGTCGTAAAGACTTATAGTTAAGGCGTGATACAGGGTATGTCCTTTGCGGGTCCTCTCATTCATTATCTTTCCGCAGAGGATGGTGCTACTAAAATTTAAGAAGGAGGTTTTTTGTATGAACGGTTTGTTTGTTGTTATTATTTCTGCATTAGTGTTCATACTGGCTTACCGTTTCTACGGTGCTTTCATCGGTGCCAAGGTCCTGACGGTCAACCAGTACAATGTCACACCGGCCTTCCGTTTCGAAGATGGTCATGACTATGTACCGACGAATAAGTACGTCGTATTTGGTCATCACTTCGCTGCTATCGCTGGTGCTGGCCCGCTCGTAGGCCCGGTCATTGCTGCCCAGTTCGGCTATCTGCCCGGTGCCTTGTGGATCCTCATCGGTGGTGTTCTCGCCGGTGCTGTCCATGACTGTGTTATCCTCTTCTGCTCCATGCGCTACGATGGTAAATCCATCGCTGAAATCGCAAAAGCCCAGATTGGTGATAAGACAGGTCTGGCTACGTCCTTTGCCGTATTGTTCCTGAATATCCTCGCTATGGCTGGTATGGCCGTTGTTATTTCCAACGCCCTCCATGACAGCCCCTGGGGCACATTCACCATCGGCATGACGATTCCTATCGCTCTGTTCATTGGTATTTACATGCAGTTCCTTCGTCCTGGCAAAATCAAGGAAGGTACGGTCATCGGTGTCGTCCTGACATTGCTGGCTGTTGTCGCTGGTCCTGCTGTACAGGCTTCCCCGACACTGGCTCCGATTTTCACCATCAGCCGCCACGGAATTGATATCGCCCTGATCATCTACGGTTTCGTTGCCGCAGCTCTTCCGGTTTGGCTGCTCCTGGCTCCGCGTGATTACCTCTCCACGTACATGAAGATTGGTACTATCGGTGCCCTGGCTATCGGCGTTATCGTCGTCGGCCCGACCATCCAGATGCCGGCCCTCACCCAGTTCTGCGCTGGCGGCGGCCCGGTCATCACTGGCCCTGTTCTTCCGTACATCTTCATCACCATCGCCTGCGGTGCTGTTTCCGGTTTCCATTGCATGATTTCTACTGGTACAACTCCGAAGATGCTGATGAATGAACGCTCCATCGTTCCTGTCGGTTATGGCGCTATGCTGACCGAATCCTTCGTAGCTATGATGGCCCTCATCGCAGCTACATCCCTCGTTCCGAATGATTACTTTGCTATCAACTCCACAGCTGAACATTTCAATGCTCTCGGCATGCAGGTCGTCGATCTGCCGCAGTTGAACGCAATGGTTGGTGAAAACGTTGCCCATCGTCCTGGCGGTGCTGTATCGCTGGCTGTCGGCATGGCATTCATCTTCTCCAACATCCCTGGTCTTGATTCTCTCATGAGTTACTGGTATCATTTCTGCATCATGTTCGAAGCCTTGTTCATCATGACAATCATCGATGCCGGCACACGTGTTGGCCGTTACATGCTGCAGGAACTCGTTGGCCGCGTATGGACCAAATTCGGCGATCCCCATTGGACTCCGGGCGCCATCATCGCATCGGCTGCTATCTCTGGCGCATGGGGCTATATCCTCGTACAAGGCAACTTGTCCACGATTTGGCCGATATTCGGTGTATCCAACCAGCTGCTCGCCATCATCACCCTGGCTATTTCCTCTGTTGTTATCTGCAGCATGGGTAAAGCCCGCTATGTATGGGTCACGGGTCTTCCGTGGGCATTCCTGACTGTCGTTATCTTCTGGGCTGACTTCCTCAACATGTTTGGTCTGTATCTGCCGAAGGGCGAAATGCTCCTGTTCGCCGTATCTGCCATCATGCTGATCCTGGTCATCATTGTAAGTATCAGTTCTCTCAGAAAGTGCTTCGAACTGTCCAAGACGGTTCCGGCCAGCTACACGACTACCAAGTCGGTAGAAGAAGAAGGACTGAAGAAACTCCAGGAACTGGTCGCTACGGATCCGAAAGCAAAACGCTTCGCCGAACTGACCTGCCCGAAAGACTTCAAACAGGCCTAATCTAGTCTGGTAATAGAAAAGGACGATCGCATTTGCGGTCGTCCTTTTTTTGGTATATAGTAGGATCGAGGTGATTTTCATGAATACAACACAGCCCTGCATGGACTGTCCCCGTCAATGCCATGTCGTCCGGCCCCTTACCAGTGACGGCATCTGCCCGGACCTTCCCGGCTATTGCCACAGTCCACTCCAGCCGGTGCTGGCACGGGCGGCCCTGCATTTTTGGGAAGAGCCGTGCATCAGCGGCAGCCGCGGATCGGGAACGGTCTTTTTTTCCAGCTGCAACCTGCGCTGCTGTTTCTGCCAGAATTCCCAAATCAGCATGGATGGCAAAGGCATCCCCATCACGGTGTCCCGGCTCCGGGCCATCTACCACGAACTTATCGCCCAAGGGGCACACAATATCAATCTCGTAACCCCCACGCCCTATACGCGGTCCATCCTGGAAAGCCTATCAGAGCCGCTGCCCGTACCAGTGGTCTACAACTGCGGCGGCTATGAACGGGTAGAAACGATCCGGGCCTTCGAGGGAAAAGTCCAGATTTACCTGCCCGACCTGAAGTACATGGACCCGGCCATGGCCGAGTGCTACAGCGGAGCCCGGAACTATCCGGACGTAGCGGCCCGGGCCATCCTCGCTATGTACGACCAGACGGGCCCCTATGTTCTGGACGACGACGGCATACTCCAGAAAGGCGTCGTCATCCGCCATCTCATCCTGCCCGGCCACGTAGACAATACAAAGCACGTCATCGATTGGGTACGGGACCACTTCGGACCAGAACAAGTCCTGTTCAGCCTCATGCGCCAGTACGTCCCCTGCGGCAGGGCCAGTGAATACCCGGAAATCAACAGACCCCTCACGGATGAAGAATACGACGAGGCCGAACAATATCTCTTTGACAGCGGCATCGAAGATGGATTCGTACAAGAAAAATCCAGTGCCAGCGAAGGATTCATCCCGGCGTTTGACGGGACCGGCGTATAAGAGAACCCACGGCCGGAGACTTATTTCCCCTGTCTCACCCGGTATGACGCCATCTGCTTCGTTGTCATCAGTCGCCATAGCGCCGCTATGACTCCTTCTTCCGCCTTGCATCTGACACCATCCCAGGCGATTCAGGATGGAAACCGTCCCCGGTCGTGGGTCCTTTAGTGCTGAGTTTATATAGAAAAGTCGGTTCGACGAACTGGTTTCTTCGTCAAACTCCAAACTATCCCTTCCCGGCCCCGCCGACGATGCCTGACGTAAAACGCCAGCCGTCGCGGCACTAGGATTGCTAATTTTAAGTATAAAGAGCCGGTTCGACGAACCGGCTCTTTTCATCAAACACCAAACTTCAAACTATCCCTTCCCACTAATCACTGACCACCGGCCACTAACCACCAGCTTTTTCTCTTTCGATGAACGACCAACGGCTCTTCTCACTCCACATCAAAGATTTTTCCCGGGTTGAGGATGTCGTTGGGATCGAAGGCTTTTTTTACAGCTTTCATGAGGGCCAGCTCTACCGGATCCGTGTAATGGGCCATGAGGTTCTTTCTCTTTTCGCCGATGCCGTGTTCTCCGGAGATACGGCCGCCAAGGCGGTATACGGCGTCATAGGCTGCTTTTTCAAAGGCTTCTACTTTGGCCGGCCACTGGTCGTCGGGAATGTCTTTTTTCAGGATGTCCAGGTGCAGGTTGCCATCTCCGGCATGAGCTACGGAACGGACCGGAGTCTTTTGGTCGGCACTGATTTTTTCCAGTTCTTTCAAGAGATCGGCCAGTTCATCGGCCGGGACAACGAAATCTTCCATGACCATGATGGGACTGTCTGTCGTCGAGGCTTCAGAGAAGTTCTTGCGCACTTTCCAGATCCGTTCGGCGTCGGCGACGAAGACATCGATGGCCCCGTGGTCGTGACAGAGTTCATCGAGGGCGACGCACAGGTCGTCGATGCGGTCTTCATCGTTGCTGTCTACCTGGATAATCATGTAATTTCCTATATCAGAATGAGGCTGTTTTTCCCCGAGGAATTTTTCTGTGACCCGTACAGAATCATTGTCCATAAATTCCAGGCAGGTCGGTTCGATGCCGGCTTTGGGCAGGGCGTTGACGATGGACATGGCGTCGTCGATAGTTTTGAAAATGGCCAGGACGTTGACGCTGTATTTGGGCAGGGGCACCAGTTTCAAGACCAGTTTTGTGATAATGCCCAACGTACCTTCGGAGCCGATGACGATTTTTTCCAGAGGATAGCCTGTCGATACTTTTTTTAAGCGGCTGCCCAGACGGGTAATCTGCCCCAGGGGCGTCACGACTTCAATGCTATAAATCTGGTCCCGCGTCGTACCGTAGCGGACGGCCCGGTTGCCGCCGGCATTGGTCGAGGCATTGCCGCCGATGAAGCAGGAATCACCGCTGCATGGATCGCCTGCATAGAGAAGGCCCTGGGCCTTGGCAGCAGCCTGTACGTCAGCCGTGCGGACGCCCGGTTCGACGACCATGTACATTTTTTCCCCGTTCACTTCGAGGATACGGTTCATCTTTTCCGTGCTGAGTATGATGCCGCCATAGGTATTGGCAACGGCGCCGAATTCCAGCCCCGTGCCGGCGCCCCGGGGAATGACAGGGATATTTTCCGTATTGGCCAGCTGCAAGACCGCCGCTACATCTTCAGCCGTCGTCGGGTAGACTACGGCATCGGGCGTACGGAAAAATTCCCGTTCCACTCCTTCATCCCGTTCGTACTGGACGAGGCGGTCCGGATCGGTGGAAACGCCTTTTTCTCCCAGTATATCCACTAATTTCTGTATGATATCTTTGGTAATTTTCTGATATGGTTTCATCTTATATGCTCCCTTTCTGTATACACAAAGTCCGGACAGGCTATCCGTTCTGTCCGGACTTTTATATCATAGCTGATTTACTTTTCCTTGACAAGTATGGCCAGGATGGAAGAAATAATCATCATCGAAGCCAGGACGACAAAGCCCGTCGTAAAGTTGCTGCCCGTCGATACGAGGCCGAACAGGTAGGGCCCGAAAAATCCTCCCAGATTGCCGATGGCATTGATGATGGCAATGGCAGCCGCTCCGGTGACGCCATCGAACATGCGCGACGGGAAGGTCCAGAATGGGCCTACGGGGCATTCGCAGCAGGCCGTTGACAAGGACAGGCAGGCCAGGG
This sequence comes from Caecibacter massiliensis, assembly GCA_900095875.1. Taxonomy (GTDB): domain Bacteria; phylum Bacillota; class Negativicutes; order Veillonellales; family Megasphaeraceae; genus Megasphaera; species Megasphaera hexanoica. The sequence continues at coordinate 1,070,819 of LT608311.1, forward strand.
CCAGGACGGGATAATTGTGGAAATACGTCCCTGCCAGAAGGCCCAAGGCGCCGAGGAAAATGGGGACGGCCACGAATTTCTTTTTCTTGTGGGACCGGTCGGCATAGCCTGCCACAAAGCCCATGACCACGATGGCCGTGATCCAGGGGATGGCGCTGAGGATGCTGGTAATCATATTATTCGTGCCGGCCATGCCCTTGACAATCTGGGGCAGCCAGAATAAAATCCCGTAAAAGCCGATATTGAGCGTCGTATAAATGAGAGCAAAATGCCAGACCTGGGGTTTCGTGCAGACGCTCCACATGGAGGTGGAACTGCCCATGGGCTTCGTCGCCCGTTCGCCCGCCAGTTTCTGAACGAGCCAGTCTTTTTCTTCATCCGTCAGCCACGATACGTCCCGCGGAGAATCGAGGAGGACCCGGTAGGCCACGAAGGAACAGAGAACAGCCGGCAGCCCTTCACAAAGGAAGACCCACTGCCAGCCGGCCAGTCCTGCCAAACCGTCCATTCCGAGAATGACGCCGCTCAGGACATTGCCGATGCACATGGAAATGGCCAGGGACATGTGAAAATAACTGAAGGCCCGCGTCTTTGCCTGGAGGGGGAACCAGTGATCGAGGTAATAAATGATGCCGGGATAAAATCCCGCTTCTGCCGCGCCCAGGACAAAGCGTACGATATACAATTCGACGGCGTTGTGGACGAACATGGTACTCGTCGAAATGAGGCCCCACACAAAGAGGATAGCGGCAATCCAGCGCCGCGCCCCCAGCCGTGCCAGGATAACATTACTCGGCAGGCCAAAGAGGAAATAACCGATAAAAAAGAGCCCGGCACCAAAGCCATAAGCCGCCGTACCGATGCCCAGATCCTGATTCATCGTCAGAGAGGCAATGCCAATATTGGCCCGGTCTACAAAGGAAATAAAATATAAAAACATAATAAGCGGCATCAACCGCCCAAATAACTTTTTAAACACCTGCTGTTGAATATTCATAAGACTGCCCTTCTTTAAATCCGAATTTTTATGAAACTACATTACATATTATACCACTCTTTGTAAAATTTAACAGCCTTTTATACAAATATTCTGGTTTTTTATGACAGGAAGGGCCGCAGGCAGCAGGTAGCAAAAAAAGCCGGTTCGTCAAACCGGCTTTTTATACTAAAATTCCCACCCCTAGTGCCACGACGGCTGGCGTTTTACGTCAGGCATTGTCGGCGGGGCCGTCAGATGCAAGGAGGATGGAGGGAGGCGTAGCGGGGCTACGCTGACTGACGACGACGCCGCAGATGATGGTCCAGCCGGCGAGGCATAGTAAATAAGCCAGACGCCGCGGCACGTCAGGAAACAAGATTCCAGCCGTGGGTCCTACGATTACATAAATAAGTTGCGGATGAAGGGTACAAAGAAGGGTTCGTATATGACTTTCAGGATGACGAAGACGAAGAGGCCCAAGGTGCCGCCTACGATGGCGCCGTTGATACGGATCCAGGCCAGGTCTTCACCGACTTTGCTTTCCAGGAAGGCATTGAATTTCTTCTTGTCAAAGCCGGACAACACTTCCCGCACGGCGACGCCGATGAGGGAGTGTTCGTGTTCCAGGATGATTTCACATCCCCGGCGGATCTGGTCGTCAATCCAGTCCTTGATTTCCGGGTACTGGCTGCAGTAGTCGAGGTAATGCATGAATTCCCCTTCCAGGAGATTCTGCAATTTGTCCTTGCCTTCTACGCCGGTGGTGAAATAGGCCTGGCTGGCGCGCTGCGTCGAGGTGAGCCACATTTCTACAGGCAGGGAATCGACGAACTGATCCTGCCAGCGCTGTACCGTGTAGGTCAGCTGGCCATTCATAGCATACATCTGCAGTTCCAGTTTCTGACACAGCCACTGCCGTTCTTTGCCGCCGGCGTGTTCCCACCGTTCCAGCCAGACGATGATGCCCTTCTGCACGTCTTTGGCTACTTTTTTGGTGTCGACCATGCCCGTAAATTTATTCAGGGTCATGATGAGGTGCGGAGCCGTCCGGGATTCGGCCATCCATTCGTCGAGGGCCCGGATGAGGACGGTTTCAAATTCCTTGCTGCGCACGCAGTCCTTGATGAGGCCGATGATATCGGTGAGCATCTGGCTGTCCGGGTCTTCCAGCATGGTGATCATGCGGTCCTGCAAAAAGCTCAGCAGGGGCTGCCGCTTGAGGTAGGTCCGGATATGGGCCGCGATATACTGCTGATTCTTGCTCTGCCGGCCATATTCATAGGCCTGCTGGGCGACTTCAAACAACAGGGTCCGGAATTTTTCCCGGCCGCCGCTGCTGGTCAACCAGTTCGTAAATTTGTCTACAAAGGAGACGGTATATAATTTGTCTTTCCACATGCCCGGCTGCAGCAGTTTTTCCGACACGACGTGGGTCATGCCGTCTATGATCTGCGTGCGGTGGCTGTAGACCAGTTCCGTGTGATAGGGAAATCCCAGAGGCCGTTCAAAGAGGGCCGTCACGGCGAACCAGTCGGCAATGCTGCCGATGAGGGCCGACTGGATGACGAAAAACAGCAGCTCTCCCAACAGGCCCACTTCGTGGCTGTACCACCACCAGAATACGAGGACAAAGCAGAGGAAAGATAAGGCCAGGATGGCATTTGCCCGCTGACGGTATGTCATATTACCAGCCTCCTTTCAATGCGTACATGGCAAGGAAGATACAAGCGCCCAGGACGGCGCCGACCAGTGAGCCGTTGACGCGGATCATCTGCAGGTCGTACCATACGCGGCTTTCCAGCGCGTCGGCTAATTCCTGGCTGTCGTAGGCCAGTATTTCTTTTTCTGCCGTCGCGCCGAACCAGTTCTGGAGCCGTTTCAGTTCCTTTGCCGCCAGGGCCAGGACCATACGGTTCATCTGTTCTACCTGCAGGTCGCTGCTCTTCCAGCCTTCGAGACGTTCGATGGCGTAGGTCGCGGCGGCGCGGCAGATCCGGTTCTGCCGGTCCGGGTCCTGTACGTAGCGCTGCCACGCTTCTTTCATGTCCGGACGGGAAACGACGTGATGGAACAGGCGCATTTTATAGCTTTCCAGCCGTTCCTGCCAGACCGGATTGACTTCCAGCTGTTCCGCCTGCTGCCAGATGAACTGCAGGGCTTTCTTCCGTTCTTCCGAATCGGGTTTCTTTGCTTCCTGCAGTACGGCCAGAAATTTTTCCTGCAGATTGGCCGCTACCCGTTCGGGGCTGAACATATCGCTGGCCAGGGCAGCCTTGACGATGAGGGCATAGACGAAATTGCGGTGTTCGTACTGGCGCAGGGATTCGCGGTAAATATCGGCCATGTACCGTTTGGCCGTTTCGCTCCTGGTCATCGATTCCAGTGTACAGATGAGAAAATCGAGGAAATCATTTCCCGCTTCCCCGACCAGGCCGGTCTTGAGGGCTTTGCCCATGATAGGCGCTATGCGGATTTTTTCGATGGCGTCGGCCCCCATATCGGAAAAGGCATCGACGATTTTTTTCATGTCCAGGGTATACAAAAAGGTATTGAGGACGTGCCCCAGGACGCGTTCTGCCGACTGGAATCCCTTTTCCGTATGAAGGTACGAAAGGCCCGCTTCCAGGACGGGATGATGCTTCAGTACATGATACATGTTGGGGACGGTCAGGATTTCACTTTCGATCATGTGCCGGGCCGTTTCGGCAATCCGTTCCTTGCTGCTAGGGATTAGTGCCGTTTTAAAGGAAATTCCCAGGGGCCGGCGGAACAACGCCGTCACGGCATACCAGTCGGCCAGTCCCCCGATGAGGGCCGCGCCGGACAGGTGCATGATGAGTCCTCCCCAGAACAGGTCCCGGAAAGGATAGGAAAAAAGCAGGAGCAGTGCCGCGATAATCAGTATATAATTGGCTATATGACTCCGCGTCTGCCCTGTCGTTGTCTCAAATTGGGTCATTATCGTTCCTCCTCCGGCTCGTGCCGGTCGTATAGTTATGCCGTGTCACCAAAGCAGTTTCGTATCTCCGCTATGGACAGGAATCCACAGGGACTGATCTGGATAAGCCTTGCGGAATGCCTCCGACGGCTGCCACGGTGTACCGAAATAGTGCATGGGGACCAGACAGAGCTTGACTGTCACATGCTTTAAAAATTCCCGTACACCCCATTCCCGGGCTCCTTCGAGGCGGGCATCGACGGGGAAAAAGGCCACATCGACCGTAAGGCCGTCCAATTTCTTCATTTCAGCGTCAAACAGGCGTCTGGCGTTTTCATTATTCTCATCGGTGTCGCCATTCCAGTGCCACCAGTTCAGGTCACCGGCATGAAACAGGCTCAGCCCGTCTGTCCGGACCAGGAAGGAACCGCCTTCATCGGTCGAGCCGAACTGGGTCACGATGGCATCGTCGATGCGGCGCGTATCATAGACTTCCATGGAATACAGTTTGTCCTGCGGGGCCTGCCGGAACGGCACGTCCTTGTTGACGATATAGGCCTGGGCTTTATGGGAAAAGTCGATGATATGGCGGTTGAAATGGTCGCCGTGCCAGTGACTGACAAAAAACCACAACGGCTTGTCACCGTCGGCATAGCGGCGCACGACGCGCTGTTCATCCTGATAATAATCAAATACGAGTACTTTCGTCGCTGTCTCTACAGCGAACCCGCTGTGAGCCAGATAGGTCATCTGTATACTCATCGTACCGCCTCCTCAAACGGGTATGTATTGAATTCTCCTTTAATGTATGCATCATACAGCCTGCGCCGTTCACAGCGCAGGTGATAGGCGCTGATGGGCCAGATCTGCGTTCTGCCCTGAAGGCCACGCCGGGCTATCCACAGCTGTTCCGGATGGAACAGGTCATTATCCAGGAGCAGCAGGTCATGGGTCACGCCCAGCAGCTGGCCCCGGTTGTCTTCCTGATGGACGAAATCACGGATGAGGTGCTGTACGACCGGCGTCATCCAGTAGGAATCCAGGTCGTCGATGATGACCGTACTGCCCTGCCGCATCTGTGCCAGGCCGGCTGCCAGAGCCGCCATCTTGCGCACGCCCGCCGCTTCGTCGGAAAGCCGGCAGGGACGGGATTCACCCCGGCGCCACAGCAGGACTTCGCACAGACCTCCGCTGTCCGTATAGGAAATGCGGCAGATAGACGAGTCGATGAGCTGCAGCAGGGACAGGATGGCTCCTTCTTCTGCCTGCCAGTACGTCTGTTCTACTTCGGACAGGCGCATGGGCATCTGCTGCCAGACCGCCATATCCCGCTCCCGCACAATGTGGATTGCCGCCGCGGCCTGCCGCAGGCCTTCACTTTCCGGCAAAAAAGGCGCCGTCTGGGACAGGATATCTTCACCGCCGCTCACACGGGGCGCATTTCCCGGCCCGTGCCACTCGAGGACTCCCCTGCTGTAGGCATACTGCAAGGTGCCGCCGATGGAAAGGCGTTCCTCCCCGATGCCATCTGCCGTATAGGACAGACTGTATTCATAAGAATGGTCATGGACTTCATCGTACAGGACGATGGAAAAGGACACGGGACCGCTTCCCGAAGGCAAAAGTGCTGGCGTCCACCCCGTCAGGATGCTGTCGAGCAAAAACTGCAGGGCAATGAGCAGATTCGTCTTGCCGGCGCCGCTGGGACCGAACACCAGCAGAGAGCGCATGATTTTATAATCGGGCAGGGCACGAAAACAAGGTTCATACCGGGTGCCTTTGATACGCGCATGGTCGGAAGGCACGAGGCGCAGTGTCACCGTGTCTGAAAAAGACAGGCAGCCCCGTACGGAAAATTGGACAAGCATATAATATTTCCTCCCTTGGTATTAGTCCTATTATACCACACATCTATAGTAACTTATATATACAGTTGAACGGATACACAAAAAACCTGTTCATAAAGAAAAAGTTACCTTTTTAGTATTTTTTCTGTTTTTCCTATTGACAAATCAAAATGGAAAGTGTACTATAATCGTAAACATTGAGATAGCGATGAGCAAAACAAGTACCTGTAACAACGGTCGTCAGAGAACGCAGGCCATAGGCTGAAAGCCTGCCCGGCACGTATTGCAGCGAATGCCTTTGCGAGCAGAACGGGGGAACCATGAGTATCCCGTTCCGGCAGCCGCCGTTACCGGTACCGAGTGGCAGTTATACTGCAACCAGAGTGGAACCACGGTCCGCCGCCTCTGAACGAGACGGCGGATTTTTGCATCATCGGGGGAAACGGTATCCGCATATACAGCCGCGCGCTCAATGTATACTATTTTTATCCAATTTGTGGAGGGATGTCATTATGGGAAAAATTTATAAAAGCTCTTTGGAATTAGTAGGTCATACACCGCTCTTAGAACCACAGCGTTTCAATAAAAAAGCCGGCGTCAAAGGAAAAGTCCTGGTCAAACTGGACATGTTCAACCCTGCCGGATCTGCCAAAGACCGTATCGCCAAAGCTATGATTGAAGATGCCGAACAGAAAGGCATCCTCAAAGAAGGTTCGGTCATCATCGAACCGACCAGCGGCAACACAGGCATCGGCCTGGCAGCCGTCGCCGCCGCCAAAGGCTACCGCGCCATCTTCACCATGCCGGAAACCATGTCCGTCGAACGGCGCAACCTCATTGCAGCCTACGGCGGTGAAATAGTCCTCACGGAAGGCAAAAAAGGGATGCAGGGCACGGTCGACAAAGCCAACGAACTGGCAAAAGAAATCCCCAACTCCTTTATCCCCGGCCAGTTTACCAATCCGGTAAACCCGAAAGCCCACAAAGAAACGACGGGCCCGGAAATCTATGAAGACACAGACGGCCAGGTTGATATCTTCATCGCCGGCGTCGGCACAGGCGGTACCCTTACCGGCGTAGGCCAGTACCTCAAAGAAAAGAAACCATCCGTCCAGATTGTAGCCGTCGAACCGGCTGATTCCCCGCTCCTGTCCGAAGGCCATGCCGGCCCGCACAAACTCCAGGGCATCGGCGCCAACTTCGTACCGGAAACACTGGACACCAAGATTTACAACGAAGTCTTTACCGTCACGACCGACCAGGCTTATGATACAGCACAAGCCTTCTCCCAGGAAGAAGGCCTGCTTATCGGTATCTCCGGCGGTGCCGCCCTCTATGCAGCTACTCAGATTGCCAACCGCCCGGAAAACGCCGGCAAGACTGTCGTAGCCTTCCTGCCCGATAACGGCGACCGCTACCTGACCACACCGGACTTCATCAAACAAAAGTAAAAACCACCTCATATACTCTACTCCCAGAAAATGGGCTGCCCCAGGAAGGAAACTTCAAAGGACAGCCCATTTTCCATATGTGGGGGAAGAGCTGGTGGTTAGTGGTTAGTGGGAAAGGGATAGTTTTCGGACTCAGATACTGGAACTCAGATGATAAAAGGACCCTTCAGTCAGCAAAGCTGACAGCTTCCCCTCACAGGGACGCCATATTACACAGTTCGTCGAACCGGCTTTTCTATATAAACTTAGCAACAAAGGACCCATGACCGGGGACGGAAAGGGATAGTTTGGAGTTTGGAGTTTGATGTTTGATGAAGAAACCAGTTCGTCAAACCAGCTTTTTATACTAAAATTATCAGCTCTAGTGCCACGACGGCTGGCGTTTTACGTCAGGCATCGTCGGCGGGGCCGTCAGATGCAAGGAGGATGGAGGGAGGCGTAGCGGGGCTACGCTGACTGACGACGACGACGCAGATGATGGTCCCGCCGGCGATGCATAGTAAATAAGCCAGACGCCGCGGCACGTCAGGAAACAAGTCCCCTGCCGTGGGTCCTAATTACCACTCTATCAATATCCGCTTTTTGTAATCCCTGTACCTTTTGAGTACTGTCTCATTCGTGTTGACCGCCCGTTTCAGCGACTGGTACGCCAGGGACCGCTTTTCTCCGTAATGATTGGCCAGGCGCAATGATACCGACGTGACGGGAGCCAGCCACCACGTATGGGTAAAGACCGCTGCCGTTACGCCAAGGGCATGGCACACGTAGGAAAGAACGGACCGACGGCCAAATTCATTTCCTTTCCGGTAGTCGGATAATTCCACTTTCCGGGATACGGAATAGGCAATGAGGATATACGGGATGACCGACGGGAACAGGCTGTCGCTCTGCACGGCCTCTGCCGCATCGACGTGTTCCAGCACATACTGGGACAGCTCTTCATTGGAAATACCGCTGTCGATCAGGTGGGCCGACATATCTCCCATCGTTACCTGACTGTAGACTTCATCCGTAGAGACAATATCGATGTGAGGATAACGTTCAAAAGCATTCTCTATATACTGGGCCGATTCCGTCGCTTTGAGCTGCAGTACGTCATTGATGCTGCCATCACTATTATAAATCGCTATATCCCAGCCGGGCTGTGTCGCCGACTGGGCCATTTCGGCATGGCATCCTGCCGGCAGGTGGCCATCGTTCAAATAGTCCGTATAGCGTATTTCAAATAATTTTCCCTTCAGACCGTTTACAAATCCTTCAAGCTGATTTTCATCCATGCTCTCTATGGCACTGCGGAAATCCATATCGGCAGCCTTATCGGGATAGGCCAGCTCATAGGCCTGCTGCAGGTCATCGGGAATCTTCCAGCCCAGCAGGCGCTGCCAGAAATTCGGCAGACTCAGCCCAATGGAATCGAGGATCATATCCCGCTTCGTTTCCCCTTTCAACTGGCTTTTCGCCATGAGATGCTGGATATCCTGATACTCCAGGGATTGTTCGCGCAGCCTGGCGATGAGCATATCAAAATCCCGCTGCCGGTAGGTCAGCCCGCGGACATTCCGTACCATACCCACACTGCCCTTTGCGGCCCCTACGACAACGCCGCCAGCCAATTTCGCCATCTTTTTCTTTTCCATGGATACACTCCCATCACAGATGCACCACCTCAGCGCATCCCTCTGAATTATGTTCATAACGTGCATGCTATGTATGCATTATACCATAGAAATGAAATGACTGCACGATGAAGAAAGGGATGGGATAGTATCAAGATATTGTGGGAATTTTTGGAGATAAGAAAAAGGACCTTGGTATAAAAGCTGCATAATGATATGCTCCCCCTATGATGACAGTTTTATTTTTTTACTATCTCTCATAGGGGGAGCATATCACATTTTATTACAGCCCTTTTTAGTATGTATTTCTTTACTGAACAGACTGGCAGAGAGCTTTGATGTCTATCTTGCGGTCTTTTTCCAGCATGCCTGTTTCGACGAGGAAGTCCTGGGTCTTCGTAAGGTCTTCTATGTCAGCATCGGTGATGGCCGGGTTGAAATCGTACCAGCCAGCCATAGCCTGTACCTGGTCTTCCGTGAGGCCCGTTTCCGCGGCGGCTGTGCCGTAGTATTTCTGCGGATCTGCCAGGTAGTCTTTGACGACTTTTTCATGGGTCTGCATGAATTTCTTTGCCACTTCGGGGTACTGTTTGATAAAGTCGCTGCGCATGGCAATGACGATGGTGGCATCGAGGAGGCCTTTGCCCGTCGTCAGGATGCGGGCGCCGTCGTTTTTCATTTTCAGTGTCGCCGGACCTGCCAGCAGGGCTGCATCGGCACTGCCGCCGCTGAGGGCTGCCGCTGCCTGGGGGATGCCCATGGATACGAACTGGACGTCATCGGCGCTCATTCCTTCTTTAGCCAGGGCCGCCAGGAGGAGCTGGTGCAGGATAGTACCCTTCGGGCCGGCAATTTTTTTGCCTTTCAGGTCTTTGACCGACTGGATGGACGGGTCTTTGGTCATGATCATAAAGGCTTCCGGTGCCCGGCTGTAGACGCCGACGACCGTCAGGTCGATGCCGTTGGCCCTGGCCAGGATGGCACTGGTTCCGCCCAGAGCATGGCAGACGTCGATTTTGCCGGCAGCCAGGGCTTCCGTCTGTTTCGGGCCGGCATCGAGGTCGGAATAGGTAATGGTAATGCCGTCGTCCTTGAATGCTTTTTCAAATACCTGATCTTTCTTTTCTATGATGGACGGGATATTGAGGGGCGATTTGACATAGGTCATGTTGATTGTTTCCGGTTTCTTTACCGCATTGGCCGATTTTTCCTGGCCGCAGCCGGCAAGGCCTGCCATGGCTACGACAATAGCCAGGCCTGCCAGTACGAGTTGTACGCTTCGTTTCATAGGGGAGTCTCCTTTTCTTCTTCAAGAATATGCAATATATCAGTTTTCAGTGCCATCCGTCCGACAACAGATGGCCGGGGATAGGGTTCTTCGTTGGTGACGCGTCCGCCACAGCAGCCTTTGTGCATGACCAGGATGTCCTGCCCCAGCCGCACCGCTTCATCGAGGTCATGAGTGATGAATACGATGGTCATGGGCTGCCGCACATACTGGGCCATGAGCTCGTCCTGCAGTTTTTCCCGGGTAAAATAGTCCAGGGCCGCGAAGGGTTCATCCATGAGGAGCAACCGGGGCTGACACGACAGGGTACGCACCAGGGCAGCCCGCTGGGCCATGCCGCCGGACAGTTGATCCGGGTAGGCTTTGCGGAAGGAATCGAGGCCGAAGGCCTTCAGATACTGGCCGGCCAGCTCGGCCGATCCGCCCATGCCATGCCGCCAGATGCACACATTGTCTTCTACGGTCAGCCAGGGGAGCAGGCGCGGCGTCTGGAACATGACACCGGTCCGCGGGCGGGAGCCGCCAAAATCGAGGGTCCCTTCGTCCGGCCGTTCCAGTCCGGCCAGAAGGCGCAGGAGTGTCGTCTTGCCGCAGCCGCTCTTTCCGACGATGACCGTAAACGAGCCGTCCCGGATGGACAGACTGCACCCTTTCAGGGCAGCTACCCGTTTGCCGTCAGGCAGGGTATAGAAGCGGGACAGGTCTTCCATGCGGATATCACTCATGATGCTCCTTCCTTTCTGTCCAGAGATAGCGCTGGCCTATGGCTCTCATGAGGGCATCAGCGGCGATTCCCAGGACGCCCAGGGTCAGGATGCCGGCCACGACGATATCAGGCCGGGCCATTTCTTCCCCGTCGAGGATGAGATATCCCAGGCCTGCCGTGGCGGCAATCATTTCCGCCCCGATGAGGGAGCGCCAGCTGTAGCCCAGGCCGATGCGCAGTCCCGTGTACATAGCAGGCAAGGCCTGAGGCAGGCGGATATGCCAGAAAACAGCCCGGGAAGACAGGCCATAGACGCGGCCCATTTCCAGCAGCTGTTCATCGGGGTGGGACATGCCGTCGAGGGTATTGAGGAATATGGGGAAAACGGTCGCCAGGACGACGATGATGATTTTACTGGCCTCGCCAATGCCGAACCAGAGGATGAGCATGGGCAGCAGGGCCAGGGGCGGCACGTTCCGCAGAAATTCCAGGAGGGAATGGCAGACACGGCGGGCCGCCGGATGCAGGCCCAGCCAGATTCCGCCGGGAAGGGCCAGGGCCGCTGCGATGGCAAAGCCCGTCATGACCCGCATCAGGCTCGCCCCGATATGGCGGGCCAGCTGCCCCGACGCGGCCAGCTGCAGCCAGCTGGACCAGACCCGTTCCGGCGGCGGGACGATATATGAGCCCCACCAGTGCCCCATGCTTCCCAGCTGCCAGCAGGCTATCAGAAGCAGGGGCAGAGCGCAGATTGTCAATATCTTCGTTAGTATTCGTTTCATGGCATTACCTGAAAAAAACCTCCATGCCGAAAGCACAGAGGTCCCTTGTCATACATGTACTCCGCCTTTGCTGTGCAGACACCTTTACAGTGAAGAACGACATATAGATATCATGTTTGCTGTCAGAATCACTCTTTCAACTCACATTCCGTATTATACCATAAGCACGGGAAGCATCACAAATCGTTTCCGTCATTCATCCCAGGCACTGTCCGGCAGATTTTCGATGTCCGGCCAGGCCGCGTTGATTGCCTGTGCCATGAGCTTCTTTCCTGCCGGATCCAGGTGGAGGCCGTCGAAGGCCAGTTCCGTCCGGAGCATCCCCTGGCTATCGTACATGCCCGGCGTAATGTCGATATGGACCTGGGAACGGATATAACGGTTGACGCGGCCGATCTGCCACTGCCAGTCCGGCGCCGTTTCATCGTCAAAAGTCCGTTTGATATTGTCGGGATTGACAGGCGGCACGGTCAGGAATACCGGACGGATACCGTGTTCCAGGGATTTTTTTCGCACCTCTTCCATATCGGAAATGACGACATCCGCCCCCAGGCCGTTGCGCAGGCTGTTCGATCCCATGAGGATCAGGAGATATTTCGGCCTGAATGGCAGGACATCGGCGTCGAACCGGTCTTTGGTCATGGTACTCGTATCGCCGCTCTGGGCCAGGTTGACCGCAGGAAAATCGAGGTACGACAGATAGCTGAAATCCCAGTCAGCCGGCGAATAGGAGACGCTGCCACCACCGTGGCTGATGCTGTCGCCCAGGACGGCCACCGTATAGGGCGTATCCGGATCGGTCAAAAACGGCTGGGCATCGGACCAGACGCCGATGGGGCCCCCCTGCTCATCGAGGGCCCGGACCCGCCAGTAAAAGGGATGATTCCCATAGCGCGGCCGGGGATCGTATTTCTGAGCCGAATCGGTCCGGTACACGTCGATGCGGTGCTGTGACGGTTCTACGCCTCCGGGATTTTCCGGCGCTGAATCCAGTACTTCCACTTCATACTGGCTGGCTCCGGGTACGGGGAACCAGTCGTAGACGGGATAAAGCAGGACTGACCCCTTTCCTGTATTATACGCAGACAACAGCTCCGGCTTTTCTACAAAGGGAGCCATCCGGTCCAGGGGAACTTTTTCAATTGATGAATAGTCACTGACCCGGCGTCCCTCCATATCCAGCCCATAGACGCGATAGTAGAAACAGTCGTCCTGGAAATCATCCGGCAGGGCCAGTTCGATGCCGTTGGTATAGGCCCGCTGTTCCGGCATGACCGGTTCGTAGGCGATGTCTCCCGTTTTTTCATCCGGTTCCATCTGCCGCAGGACCTGCACATCGTACATGACAGCTCCATCTACACGGGTCCAGCGCAGGATGGGGTGGACCGGAGCCGGCGCTCCTTCCGAATAATGGCGCAGGAGAACCGGTTTTTCCCTATCGGTCCGGTCTCCGGACGAACCGTATATTTTCTGTGCTTTTTCCAGAGGCGGCGACACGATGAGCCCGTGATGCGCATTCTGCCGGGCTGTCGTAGCCAGGACGCCGTAGCCCAGGGTAAACGATAAGAGTAATAGTAAAATCAGCATACTTTTATGGCGCATCATCCCGCCTCCTTTTAATGATATCGCTAATCATTACTTATTATATACCATTTCTATCTATCTTACAACATACGGCCGGACAGGGAGAAAAAGAGGCGCCGCAATGATACGGCGTCCCTGAAAAAATTCACCCCTATCGGATAAATCAGCTATGTCCTTCTGTTTTCTCTGTCCTGGCCTTATCCTTTTTAGCCGGCGCTTTGTAACCGTACTGGCTCTTCCATTTCTTGTCCAGTTTCTGGATTTCTTTGTCGGAAAGCATGGCCGGTTTGGCCCGCAGCGCCTGATTCAAGTTATGGACAATGGCCGCGCCGTCATCGCCGGGAGCACAATCCATGATGTGCTGTCCCTGGACGGAAATTTCGTTGCCATTCTGGAGGATCTGCCAGTCGTTGCCTGTCAGGTCCATGCCTTTGACCTTGCCAGAGGCAACGGGAGTCGTCCGGATTTTCTTGTCATCCTGCGCTTCCCCATAGATGGTGTGGGTCACGCGTGACAGGTTCCCGGCAACGAGGAAAGCACGGCGGCGCCGCGAATAGTCACCGTACGGAGCGGGACTGACCACGGGCTGGGCATTGACGTAGACCATGTCTCCCCCTACCTGGACGTGATTGCCCGACCAGCGCGTCATGCGGCGGCCCAGCTTTTCAATGCGCTTCGTCATCTGTGGGTGGTTATTGGGGCTGATGACCCGTTTGAACCCTTCCTGATAGAGGTCGCCGTATTTTTCATAGACAAACTGCATCGACGACGGGGCACCGCCGACGTTGTAGGGCGTATTCTTCATGACCTCAAAGCCATAGGCATCGGCTTCTTTTTCCTGATTCATGGTTACCATTTCATTGTCGATGTAATTGATCACAATGCCGCCGAGGAGTACGTCGAGCATTTCCGCATGGCCGCCAAAGGCAAGGTCTACGGCAACGGAAACGCCGATGCTCTTCATGACGCCGTTGATGGCGTGATGGCGTTCGCCGTGCTGCATTTCATGGCACAGGGTGAAAGCCAGTTCATCATCGTTGAGCGTATCCATCATGCCCTGATTGACAGAAATGACGCCGCCCACCGTTTCAAAGGCGTTCAGATCCTTGCTGGGATTGGCATAGACATCGTAATTGCGTTTGATCATCCCCGTCCGGACGAGGTTGTCGGCAATCCGGTCCAGCCGCTGCTCATATTCATAATTATCTGCCACACCGGTCTTGGCCTGGGTCTGGGCCAGCATCTGCGGCTGCATCTGCGTATCCATCTTGACGAGCTGCTGCTTGATGAGGGCCGCTGCGGCGGCGCCATAGAGTACCGTTTCCACGGCAGACGCAGCTGCCGCCATCCCAACGGGCAGCGTCACCAGTGACGTCCCCAGTACCAGTGTGGTTATCCATTTTTTCCATCGTTTCACACGAATCCATCCCCTATTCTTCTTCCGGCAGTCTCTGCTGCGTCTGAATCAGGTCTATTTTCTTCGCGCGTGGCCATTGTTTGATTTCCCATTCCCAGTGCATGGCCGCATGCTGCGATGCAAAGGCCTGGCTCCAGACGAGGGTCACCGGCCGGCGGCTGCGGGTGTATTTTGCCCCGCCCCGGCTGTTGTGGGCGGCGACCCGGCGCTGGATGTCACAGGTCCATCCTGTATAGTACGACCCGTCAGCACAGCGTACGACATAGGTATAATAGGCCCGGTCTGTCTGATTATTTTTCAACGATTTCAATGGTGTCGAGGACGACGTCTTCCAAGGGTTTATCCCGGAAATCGGTCGCCGTCTTGCTGATGGCTTCTACGACATCGTAGTTTTCTACTACTTTGCCAAAAATGGAGTGATGATTCTGGAGCCACGGCGTCGGAACGACGGTCACAAAGAACTGGGAACTGCCCGTATTGGGGCCGGCATTGGCCATGGCCAGGACACCCGGTTCGCTGAAGTCGAGGCCCGGGCCGAATTCATCGGGAATCATTTCATCGGAACCGCCAAATCCCGTTCCCTGGGGATCGCCGCCCTGGATCATGAAATCGGCGATGATGCGATGGAATATGGTGCCGTCATAGAACTTGCTGTCGGCCAGCTTCTTGAAATTGGCGACTGTAATCGGGGCCTTGTCGGGAAATAATTCTACGGTGAATTCCCCGCGGTTGGTCTTAAACAATGCATACATTTTTTTATCTGCCATAATACTGATCCTCCTGAAATGTTTCTTTTATTTTTTCTTCTATTATATACTATATATTCTGCAAACTGCAAACCATCCTGCCCTTTAAAAAGTATATGTTTCCCTTCTGTTCTATGGTATACTAGAATTAGATTCAGTTATTGTATATCAGAGGGGGATGAAGGTCATGCGATTAGGAATGGCTCAGATGTCCATGTCGAAGGATATGGAAGAAAATTTCACAAAAACACTGGATTTCTGCGATAAGGCGGCGGGCTGCAATCTGCTGTTTTTTCCGGAAGTACAGTTCTCTCCATTTTTTGCCCAGTATGAAAACCAGGATGCCACCGGGTATCTAATGGAAGATACGGATCAGAAAGTGCAGGCTATCCAGGAAAAATGCCGGGAACACGACATGTATATTTCGCCCAATTTCTACTTGAAACAACAGGGAAAGCCCTATGATGCCAACCTGTTCCTCGACCGTCAGGGCCGCATCGCCGGCATTTCCAAGATGGTCCACATTTTCCAGGCGCCCCAGTTCTATGAATGTGATTATTATACACCGTCAGAAGAAGGGTTCCAGGTCTTTACGACGGATTTCGGCAAAATCGGCATCGTCATCTGCTTTGACCGCCATCTGCCGGAAAGCATCCGCTCCTGTGCCGCCCAGGGCGCCGATCTGGTCATCGTGCCGACAGCCAATACGAAAGCCGAACCGCTGGAAATGTTTGAATGGGAAATGCGCGTCCAGGCCTATCAGAACCAGACCTTCGTCGCCATGTGCAACCGCGTCGGCAAAGAAGGGGACATGGACTTTGCCGGCCAGTCCCTCATCATCGATCCCTGGGGCAATCTGCTGGCAAAAGGGGACGACCAGGAACGGCTCATCGCCTGCGATCTCGACCTGAGTCTGGCCCGCAAGGCCAAGGAAGAACGGCCCTTCCTCAAGCTGCGCCGTCCCGACATGTACCGCTGATACGGAAAAACAGGATAAAAATAAACGGAGCTGCCACCCATGAATAGTCTCTCATAGGTGGCAGCTCCGTCTGTCTCTATACGCTGCAACCAGTCTGCGCGATGAAGATATCCTGCGCCCTACATCTCCTTGACCGGCACGAGCCCCCGGGACAGGGAAATCGTCCCGGTGCGCACAATTTCCAGTACATTGTACGGCGAAAGCACCTTGATGAGGGCATCGACGTGATCTTCCCGGCCGGTCACGCGGAGAATGAGGGAATTCAGGTTGACATCGACGACTTTGGCGTGAAACAAATCGGCCAGTCCCGACAGTTCTTCCCTCGTCTTGGGAGAATCGTAGCGCACTTTGATCATCGCCAGTTCATAGCTGATAAAGGGTTCCTCATCGAGGTTGACGATTTTGATGATGTCGATGAGTTTTGCCAGCTGGCTCATGGTCTGCTTCAATTCTTTATCGTCTTCGATGCTGATGACGATATTGAAGCGGGTCACATCCCGTTCTTCCGTGTACCCTGCCGTCAGGGATTCGATATTGATGGCCTTGCGGCTGATCAGTCCGGCAATATGGGTCAGGACGCCCGGTTTATTATCGCATAGTATAGCAAGATGCTGTGTCCTCACCCTGCTTCACCTCCCAGTATCATGTCACAGAGCGCTTTGCCACCGGGAACGGTCGGATAGACCCGTTCCTCTTTGGATATCGCAATGTCGATGAGAGCCGTCCCTTCATAGGCAAGGGCCTCCCGGAGCACGGGAAAGAGGTCATCTTCCCGTTCGATGTGATAGCCCCGGACGCCCATCGATTCGGCCAGCATGGACAGATTCTTGCGGCTGTTCAGCGTGCACTGTGTATAATGCTTGTCGTAAAAGAAATCCTGGAGCTGGACGATCATGCCCAGGGTATCATTGTGGAGCACGATGATTTTAACGGCAATGCCATACTGGGACAAGGTAGCCAGTTCCTGGCAGTTCATGAGGATGCTCCCATCGCCGGAAAAGACGAGGACCGTCTTGTCCGGACAGGCGACTTTGGCTCCCATGGCCGCCGGCAGTCCGTATCCCATCGTACCCAGTCCGCCCGACGAAAGGAAATGGCGGGGCTGCTCCGTATCAAAAAACTGGGCTGCCCACATCTGATGCTGCCCCACGTCGGTAACGGCAATCGTATCCTCCGGCCGTGTCAGTGCCCGGACGGTTTCAAAGATAGCCTGGGGAGAAATATAGTCCGGTCTCGGCGCCACGGCAAAGGGATGAGCCTGTTTCATCGACCGGACGTGATCCCGCCAGGGAGCATAGGCGGCCTGATAATCAAAGGACGACTCCCTGATCTTTTCTGCCACAAGAGGCAAAGACCAGCGCAGGTCCCCTTTTACGGCCAGATCGACGTCGATGATTTTGCCGATTTCCACGTCGTCGATGTCGAACTGGATGATTTGTGCTCCCGGAGCAAAGGTATCAGCCCGGCTGGTCAACCGTTCGTCAAAGCGCACACCCATGGCGATAAGCAGGTCGCATCCGGTGATGGCCATGTTGGATGCATACGATCCATGCATGCCGCCCATGCCGAGATGAAGGTCATAGCTGTCCGGCACAGCGCCCTTTCCCATGAGGGTTGTCACGACCGGTATCTGCGTTTCCCCGATGAACTGCCGCAGCGCATCGGTCGTCCCCGACAAAATGACACCGCCGCCGATGAGCAGCAGGGGCCGTTTACTCTGCTGGATAGCGCTGACAGCCCGGTCGATGTCATAAGCCTGTCCGGCCGGTTCCAGCCGGTACCCTGGCAGCGACACCCGTTCAGGATAGATGAAATCGATTTCTTCCTCCAGGGCATCTTTAGTAATGTCGATCAGAACCGGACCCGGCCGGCCTGTAGAAGCTATATAAAAAGCTTCTTTCAGGACGCGGGGAATCTGCCGGCCGTCCTTGACGAGGTAATTGTGTTTGGTAATAGGTGACGTAATGCCCGATATATCGGCCTCCTGAAAGGCATCGCGGCCAATGAGACTGGCCGATACCTGTCCGCTGATGATGACCATCGGAATGGAATCCATATTGGCCGTCGCAATACCCGTGACCATGTTGCAGATACCCGGCCCGGACGTAGCGATGCAGACACCGGGCCGGCCTGTCACCCGGGCATAGCCGTCGGCAGCATGGACAGCTCCTTGTTCGTGACTGGTCAGGATATGGCGGAACCCGTCCTGGTACATGGCATCATACAGGGGAAGGATAGCTCCGCCTGGATAGCCGAATACGACGGGGACACCCTCTTTCTTCAAGCAGGCTAACACAGCCTGTGCGCCTGTCATTTTCATCATCATCACCTCTTAGTATCGTTCAGCGAAGCAGCCATCCACCGCCTTTCGATGAACGACGAACGGCCTGCGATAAACGGATTTTAATTAGTCATTCTGGTCGTTGTTGTGGAGCCAGGACATCATCTTGCGCAGTTTGGCCCCTACTTCTTCAATGGGATGTTCGGCGTGCTGGCGGCGCATCGCCAGGAAATGGGCCCGGCCGGCAGCCTTGTTTTCCAGGAGCCAGTCTTTGGCAAAGGTTCCGTCCTGGATATCGTGCAGTACGTCTTTCATCGCCTGTTTCGATGCATCGCTGATGACCCGCGGACCGGCCGTGTAATCGCCGTATTCTGCCGTATCACTGATGGAATAGCGCATCTTGGCCATGCCGCCTTCGTACATGAGGTCTACGATCATCTTCATTTCGTGGAATGTTTCAAAATAGGCGATTTCCGGCTGATAGCCTGCTTCGCACAGCGTTTCGAATCCGTTGGTGATGAGCTGGCAGATACCCCCGCAGAGGACGGCCTGTTCGCCGAAGAGGTCCGTTTCCGTTTCTTCCTGGAACGTCGTCTGGATGACGCCGGCCCGGGTGCCGCCGATACCGCGGGCATAGGCCAGGGCGATGTCAAAGGCCTGACCGGAAGCATCCTGTCCGACGGCAAAGACATCGGGGACGCCGCTGCCTTCGACGAACTGGCGGCGTACGATATGACCGGGGCCTTTGGGGGCTACCATGAAGACATCGACGTCGTCGGGCGGGATGATCTGCTTGAAGTGGATATTGAAGCCGTGGGCAAAGGCCAGGGCACTGCCTGGTCTGAGGTTATCCCGGATTTCGGTTTTATATACGTCGGCCTGTTTTTCATCGGGAATAAGGACCATGGTGATGTCCGCACCGGCGACGGCTTCGGCGACGGTCTGGACGATAAGACCGGCTTTGCGGGCTTTTTCTGCCGATTTACTTCCTTTATAGAGGCCGATGGTGACATCAATCCCGCTGTCGCGGAGGTTGAGCGCATGGGCGTGGCCCTGGCTGCCGTAGCCGATGATAGCGACTTTCTTTCCTTCCATAGCTTCCCAATTGACATCCTGATCATAAAATACTTTTGCCATACTACATCTCTCCTTTACCATAAAAAAAATAATCTTGTTGGAATGTAGAGCTGCCAAAAGGGTAACAAAAAAACTCCGCCCCTTCTGCAAGGGACGGAGTATAATCCGCGATACCACCCTGATTCCCGGAGCATTGCTGCAGCCGGGCTCTCTACAACGTACCAACATACGCGTTTCCTGTAACGGGGAACAGCCGTAGGCGCCTAATCTGATTCAGCACCGCTCTTCGGGGAGGACCTTCGTCTGCCGGCTCATACCGGCTCACACCACCCGCCGGCTCTCTGTCATGGGACCAGACACACTACTTTCTCCCGTCATCAGATTTTCATTATGCATGACTATTTATTCCACTTCGCTATGGTTGCGAGGTATGGGCATATTGTACGCAATAGACAGGCCCCTGTCAAGAGCATTTTCGGTGTTTATTTAAATGTTATATGAGTTAAACGTTAAATCTTACAGCTCGTTGTTTAACTTTTTAATTTTGTTATAATTTTGTCTTGATATAATCGCCCAACCGCTTGATGCCCGTGTAGATTTTATCCGGCGGTACGGCACCGAAACTGATGCGCATGCAGTTCTTGCCGGCATCGCCGCCTTCGACGTAAAAGCCCCGGCCGGCGACGAAGGAAATATGGAGTTTGTCCATCGTTTCTTTTAAGAGTTCCGTCGTATCGATGTCGCCGGGAAGCTCGGCCCAGGTAAAGAGACCGCCATCGGGATACGTATGTTTCGTCCCTTCCGGGAAATACGCATCCAGGGCTTCCATCATGGCTGCGCACCGTTCGCGGTAAATGGCGCAGATTCTTTTCAGGTGATCGGGGAAATAGCCGCGCTTGAAGAATTCCGCTGCCAGGACTTCGGAAATCTTACTGGAATGGGAATTGGTCGCCACCTTGGCATAGGCGATTTTATCCATGATATCATCGGGCGCTACGACGTAGCCGAGACGGCTGCCCGGTGAAAAAATTTTGGAAAAGCTGTTGGCCAGGACGACTTTGCCGGCTTCATCAAAGGTCTTGATGGGCAGCAGGTCTTTCCCCTGGAAACGGATGTCCCGGTAGGGATCGTCTTCGATGACGATGACATCGTATTTGGCCGCCAGTTCTGCCAGTTTCTGCCGGCGGTCCTGGGACAGAGTCACACCGGTCGGATTCTGGAAGGTCGGCACGGTATAGATCATCTTGGGATGATATTTCTGGATTTTAGCTTCTACGTCTTCCATGATAAGACCGTCATTGTCCATCTGGCAGGGAATGCAGACGGCGTTGAAAATCTGGAATATCATGACGCAGTGCACGAACGTCGGCGATTCGACAAGAATGACATCGCCTGGATCGAGGAATATATCGCACAGGAGCTTCATCGTTTCCAACCCGCCGGCAGTGATGAGAATATTATCAGCCGAAGTATGCACGCCCTTCGGTGCCAGAAGCTCACTGGCAATGATTTCCCGCAGGTCGCGGATTCCCATTTTAGTGCCATAGGCCAGTGCTTCGATGCCGCGGCCATCCCGGCGGAACACATCCTGGGAAATCTCCCGCAGCGCATCGACAGGAAGTGCTTCTACAGCAGGCGAACCAATGCTGAATGCAATGCCGTCTGCCGCCGTCATAGGCTGGAATAAGCGGTCCATGACATCACAGGTCGCCACCAGGGCCGGATCCGACCAGCGTTTTGAAAATTGTGTCATATCAAACATCCCCTTTTCTCTCTTTTACATACATAAGTATACTACACAAACACAAATGACAAAAGAATTTTTATCTGCTCTTTTGCCGGCAGCACAGAAAAAAACTGCAGGCTCTCATAGAGGGCACTACAGTTTTTTTCTGGGAATATGAGGAGATCCAGCAGGGAGAAAGGTTACGAAATTTTGATGCCTTCCCGCAGGGACGATGCATCTTCCGGTTTTTCCATAAGGCCCAGGCGTTCGACCGCATCGGCAGCCGTAGCATCCCAGGACTGGGTGAGCAGCCGTTCTTCGTAATCCCGTACGAGGAGGACGATTTTATCGCGCATGACGAAGATGATGACCAGATTGCAAAGGACACAGACGCCGAAGAAGAAATCGAAGGTAGCCCATACGGTATTAAGGGCTCCGATGGCACCGACGATGCCGAAAACACTGGCCAGTGCGTAAAATACTTTAACCGGCGCACCTTTAAAGCCCAGGGCATTGAGGCAGATGCCGCCATAATAGGCATTGACCACGGCCGTCGTAAATCCGAAGAAAGCAATGACCACGGCGATGAACATACCGGCTGCTGCCGCGTTGCCGCCAAAGCCTTCCCCAAAGGCCGCTGCCGTAAGAGCCGCCCCGGTAGCACCGCTGTCCCAGACGCCAGAGGTCATGACGACCATAGCCGTCATAGTGCAGACGACGATCGTATCGAAGAATACTTCAAAAACGCCCCACAAACCTTGTTTGACCGGGTGATTGACCGAGGCCGACGAATGGACCAGCGGTGCCGTGCCCGTACCCGCTTCGTTGGAGAAAATGCCCCGTGCCAGGCCCCAGCGGATGCCCAGCATGACCGACGAACCGAGGAAGCCGCCCGATGCGGCCGTACCGGTAAAGGCGTCGTGGAAAATCATGGCAAAGGCTGCCGGGATAGCCGGCGCATTGACGATCATGACGACGACAGAAACGGCGATATAGATAACAGCCATAAAGGGAACGACGGCATTGGCAAAATTAGAAAGGCTCTTCAGACCGCCGACCAGGACCAGTCCCATGAGAACGGCGACGGCAATACCGATATATAAAGGCGAGATACCGAAGGAACCGCTCAGCGACTGGGCAATAGCGTTAGACTGTACAGCCGGTCCGACCATCATGCCCAGGCCCAGAGTAATCGTCCAGATGAGGGACAGCCATTTCCATTTCTTTCCCAGACCGTTTTTGACAAACCAGGGAAATCCGCCGTGCCATTCGCCCGTATCGGGGTCTTTTTCCCGGTAAGCCACGGCCAGGGTGACTTCCGAGAATTTGACGATGAGGCCCAGCATGGCGATGAACCACATCCAGAATACCGCACCGGGACCGCCGGTAGCGATAGCGACGGATACGCCGGCAATATTGCCTACGCCCAGGGTAGACGCCAGGGCCGTGCAGGCTGCCTTGAAGGGATTGATATTGCCTTCGCCAGAGCCTTTATCAAAGACTTTACCGAAGGTTTCTTTCATGATGAGCCCGAAATGGCGGAACTGGAAGAACCGGAGCCGGACCGTCATGTAAACCGCAACGAATGATGTCAGTATCAGGATAGGCCAGCCCCAGATGACATCAGCAATGGCCATCATGCCACTTATGATACTCTCGATGATAAACATACATATTCCCCCTTTTACGGTACAAAAAAGGCCTCCTGCAGTTTTACATTGCAGAAGGCCTCATTGCCCGGCATATAAGTTTTTATCCCGCCATCAAAACGATGAATGAGATGGTCATACTATACCATTTATTTTTTATCATGTCAATGTCTTTATTGTATATTTTTAATTATTTTTATCGTATTATTTTAAATAATAATATTTTTGTTCTGTTTTACATATTTTATTTCATCTTACATGTTTTCGTTGCGAAGGAGCGTGAACCCGGCCTCATAGCCCTGCTGAACCGCCGTGGCAATCCGTCCCCCGCCGGCCGCATCGCCGATGACGCGTACTGTATCAAACGCTGTCCGGAAGGCATCGACCGTATCCTGCCGCGGTACAAGCCCCATAGACAAAATGACCGTATCGGCCGGAAGGATGACCTGCTCATGATCGCTCAGCCGTTCCAATGTCACCGTATGTTCCTGGACAGAACGGATGCTGTGACCCGTGTAAATATCCGGATGGTACGGTGTAATTCGGCTCATTTCATCATTCAGGACGGCCGGGAAAATAGCGCCGCCGATGACAGGCATCATTTCAACCAGACTGACCGGATGGTGGTCCTTCAAAAGCACGGCGGCCGTTTCCAGTCCCGTAAGGCCCGATCCGATAATGACAGACCGGCCCTGTACGGCAGCTTTTCCCTGTAATACGGCTTCTGCCGTGACGACATGGGGAAGGTCGAATCCCGGCAGGGGCAGGATCCGCGGTCTGGCCCCGCAGGAGACGACGACGGCTGCCGGATGGAAGGAGGCCGTTTCCTCCACCGTTCCCGCAGCCCGGCAGCGGATGTCTACGTTCAGGCACTGCAGCTGGCACGTCATGGTATGCACCAGTCTGGTAATCTGTTCTTTTAGCGGTGGTTTGTCGGCAACGTTAAGCATGCCGCCCAGAGACGCTTCCCGTTCCAACAGGACTACGTGGAATTGACGCAGAGCCAGCACGCGGGCGGCTTCCATCCCGGCCGGGCCGCCGCCTATGACGACGACGGTCCTTCCATCGCCATTTTTCTGCAGATCGTCAAATTCGATTTCCCGGGCCGTACGGGCATTGATGGCACAGCGGATAGGCATGCCATTTCCCAAGACCCGTTCCCGGCAATAGAGACAGCCGATACACTGCCGGATTTCATCACTGCGGCCTGTGCGGGCCTTTTCGACAAAATACGGATCGGCCAGCTGGGACCGGCCCAGTCCGACAAAATCACAAACGCCTTCTTCGAGGAGTTCTTCGGCAAATTCTGGGTTTTTAATAGTATTCGTCGCGATGACCGGGATGTGGAGCGCTTCTTTATATGCCTTTGCCACATGCTTTTTCCAGCCCGGACGGTACGAATAGGGTTCACAATTGGCATCGGCATTGCGGGCACTGCCATTACTGATATTGATGGCATCGATACCGCAAGATTCCAGATAGCGGGCAATTTCCAGCCCGTCTTCCAGTGTGAGGAACCCTTCTACGGGCGTCATTTCATCGCCACACATGCGCACCATAATGGGAAAGCGGCCCAGTTTCTGCCGGATGCCCTGGATGATTTCGCTGATGAACCGACAGCGGTTTTCCACCGTACCGCCGTATTCGTCGTGGCGGCGGTTATAGTACTTGCTGAAAAACTGGGCGATGAGGTAGCCGTGTGCCCCGTGGAGTTCGACCGCATCG
Organism: Caecibacter massiliensis; assembly: GCA_900095875.1. Lineage (GTDB taxonomy): Bacteria > Bacillota > Negativicutes > Veillonellales > Megasphaeraceae > Megasphaera > Megasphaera hexanoica. The sequence continues at coordinate 1,095,610 of LT608311.1, forward strand.
TAGCCTGCTTTTTTGCAGCGCACTGCCGCATCAATGAATTTCTGCTGGATCCGGTGGATATCATCTTTGGTCATCTCCTGCGGTACGGGTTTCCCCGGCGCAATCGGTACGGCACTGGGAGCCAGATTGGGCCGGCCCGTCAGTGCCGGATTGGACGTAGCACCAGCGTGATGGAGCTGGGCTGCGATTTTACAATCATACATATGGACGGCATCGGTCAGTTTTTCCATTTCCGGGACATGATACTCCCGGGCTATTCTCAGGTTATGAATCGATGGGATACTGTCTATATCATCGACCCCCGTATACTCTTCGATAATCATCCCCACGCCGCCTTTGGCCCGTTCCTGATAATAGCGGATCTGCCGGTCGGTGACGACGCCATGGCGGTCAGCCAGATCGGTTGCCATGGGGACCATGACGGCCCGGTTTTTGAGACGCAGTGGACCAATGGTTCCCGGTGACAGCAATACTTGATAGTTCATAGGAAATCCCTCCCCGTGTAGTCAGATGTTTTTTCACCAGCACCAACGTGTACTGATACCTATACTATATCATCAATAGTTCATTTTTGCTAATAATAATTATCTTATATTAGCTATGATGGAAAACTAGTACAAACGGCATCATTCCTGCCGGGAAATCCGGATAACACCTTTTTCTGAAATGACCAAGTCCATCCGTTCATCGTGATCCTCCATGGGAATCTGACCGGTCATTACCTGATGACGGCATAAGACAGCCCGGGCGAAATGGCTGTCATGAAGATAGATATCATAGAAACCTCCGCCATAGCCCAGACGCTGGCCTTTTTCATTGCACGTGCAGCAGGGGATAAGGCCCAGGTCGATTGTATGGGCGGCCATGACAGGACAGGTCGTATCCGGTGCCAGTATGCCATAGCGCCCGGGCTTCAGGTCGGACAGAGAGCGGATCTGCCGGACTTCCATCTTTCCCAAGGAAATACAATAGGGTACGCCGACTTCTTTTCCGTCGGAGAGCATCTGCGCAATCAGCGGCAGTGTCTGGATTTCTGACGGCGTACCGGCATAACAGAAAATGCGCCGGGCCTGTCCGTATTCCGGCAGAGACAGTACATACTGGCGGATAGCGGCATCAGATTTCTGGCAATAGTCTTTTGGTAGTTGTGCCACCCGTTCTTTTACCTGCCGTCTGAGAGCCTTTTTTTCTTCACTCACGGTTCTTGTCATGATGGGTTCCTCCTGTGCATTCTATATTCTATATAATATAGGATATCATATTTTTTCCGGAATACCGGCCAATCATTCCACATGTTCCCGCAGTTTTAGTATAAAAAATATTTTTTTCCCGTTCCGTTGCATATACAACGACATTTTTTTGTTTTTTCACTTATACTATAAGAGCAGTCAGGAACTGCCGCAATCAAGATTTTAATTTAGTATTGTATTTGAATAGATACTCAGGAGGTAATGATGATGGAAAATCAGATGTTTTGCTTTCAATGTGAACAAACGGCGCGGGGTACGGGATGTACCGGTTGTGCTGGTGTCTGTGGTAAATCCGCTGCCGAAGCGGGTCTGCAGGATGCTCTGACGGGCGCTCTCGTCGGTCTGGCACGTACCTGTCAGACTGCCGCTCCTACAGCCAAGACGTACCGTGCCATTCTCGAAGGCCTGTTCACGACGATCACTAACGTCAACTTCAACACGACGACGACCCAGGCCATGATTGATAAAATCCATGCGGAAGCCGCTGCCCTTTCGTCTACTCCCGCAGCTGACTACGACATGAACCAGATGTGGAACGCCGATGAAGATATCCGTTCCCTCAAATCCCTCATCCTGTTCGGCATGCGCGGCATGGCTGCTTATGCTTACCACGCTCTCATGCTCGGCAAATCGAGTGAAGAAGTCGATTCCTTCTTCGTCAAAGGCTTGTCGGCCATCGGCGAAGACTGGGGCATGGACGAACTCCTTCCGATTGTCATGGAAACAGGTAAAGTCAACCTGACCTGCATGGCCCTCCTCGACGAAGCCAACACGACGACTTATGGCACACCGGTTCCGACAACGGTTCCCCTGACCGTAGAAAAAGGCCCGTTCATCGTCGTCACCGGCCACGACCTGAAAGACCTGGAACTCCTCCTCAAACAGACCGAAGGTAAGGGCATCAACATTTACACTCACGGTGAAATGCTCCCGGCCCATGCATATCCGGAACTAAAAAAATACAAACACCTCAAAGGCAACTTCGGTACGGCCTGGCAGAATCAGCAGAAAGAATTCGACGGCGTTCCCGGCGCATTCCTGTTCACGACAAACTGCCTCATGCCGCCCCGCAAATCCTACATCGACCGCGTCTTCACGACAGAAGTCGTTTCCTTTGACGGCGTAACTCACATCGGCGAAGACAAAGACTTCACGCCGGTCATCGAAAAAGCTCTGGCACTCGGCGGCTACAGCGAAGACCAGCACTTCACCGGCATCAACGGTGGCAGCACTGTAACGACTGGTTTCGGTCATGGAACAGTCCTCTCCGTAGCCGATAAAGTCATCGACGCTGTCAAAGCTGGCGCTATCAAACACTTCTTCCTCGTCGGCGGCTGCGACGGTGCCCGCCCCGGCCGTAACTACTACACGGAATTCGTCAAACAGACCCCGGCTGATACGGTCGTCCTCACCCTGGCCTGCGGCAAATACCGCTTCAATGACCTCGACCTCGGCACCATCGGCGGCTTGCCGCGCATCATGGATATGGGCCAGTGCAATGACGCTTACAGCGCTATCCAGGTAGCTGTCGCTTTGGCAAAAGCCTTCGATTGCGGCGTCAATGACCTGCCTTTGTCCATGGTCCTCTCCTGGTACGAACAGAAAGCCGTCTGCATCCTTCTGACGCTTCTCTCCCTGGGCATCAAGAACATCTACCTCGGACCGACACTGCCGGCATTCCTCTCCAAGAATGTCCTCAACTACCTCGTAGAAAATTTCCAGATTTCTCCGACCAGCACGCCGGAAGAAGATCTGAAGAAAATCTTAGGATAATCTCCCCTACCCGAAACAATCCACCTCTCCTATATACGAAAAGGACTGCCCCCCCAGGCAGTCCTTTTTGTGTTTGAAGTTTGAAGTGTATCGCCGGCGTGGCATCAGAAGGCGAATACGAATTCGGCCCGTGTCTGTTCTTCCGGATCGGCAGCGTTCTTCTTGTTGTCTTTCCACTTGGAAGCGAAGGTCTGATATACGTTGAACTGGGCATTTTTGGCTACGACATAGCTGCCGCCGACACCCCAGGACTCGATGTTGCTCAAAGCCTTTTTGTCAAAGCGCCAGCTGTTCGTCGAACCGCCGAGGTAAGCGCCATCTTCGACATTGAGGTATTCCACCCAGGCACTCCATGTACCCGGCTGGGATTTGATGGCTTTGCCATAGATCAGCTGGGCAATCCAGAGGTTGCCATTGTCGTCATTATTGATGGTCTTGTATCCGTTTGTCAGGTTGACCTTTTCATAGTTGACGAGGAGATTCCATTTGCTTCCGAAATTGTAGGATACGTAAGCACCCCAGAGGTCATCGCCCATGAAGGAATCACCTCTATTTTTACCGCCGGCACGGCTAAAGTCGTTGTAGTATACGCCGACTTTGGAGCCATTGCCGAAGAAGCCTTCGATTTCGCCATAGCCGGTCTTTACGCCATCGATTCCCTTATCATCATCACCAGCAAAGGTCTTATCCGAGCCGTTGATTTTAAATTTACCATAGCCGGCAGTGACGGCAAAATTGTCGTTCTTGTATTGTAACTGAGCACGGTCGAAGACATCGCCGTAGTTGAGGCCATAAGCATTACCCATGACATATTTATCCGTACGGCCGGCGTTGATTTTGAAATTCCCCAGTTTCGTTTCTACTTCTGCCCGGTCGGTATAAACGTCACCATTGTCACTGCTGGCCGTTTCATTATCCGAGAAAGCAATGGAGTCCGTGCTGAGGCCGTATTTGACCGTCGTTTTGTCATTGACTTTAGCCGTTGCGCGGAGTCGTACACGATAATCCCAGGAATCATCGTTTTCCTTACTGCTCTGCTGATAACGGTAACGGACACGGGCATCACCAGTCAGTTTGACGTTGCCCACTTTCTTTTCCAAATTGGAAACGCGGACGCCGAGGCTGTTAAGTTCATCGGCATATTCGTCAGCCAGTTTATTGATGAGGGCACGCTGTTCGACCGAGGCTTTGTCCATGTGAGCCATAGCCTTGGCAGTCATTTCGGCTGCTTCGTACCGGGTAATATTGCGTTCCCCCTGGAAATACGAGCCATCGACACCCTGGATAACACCGGCATCGGCCAGTTCAACGACCGACTTATAAGCCCAACTATCAGTCGGTACATCGACAAAGGGATTGGCGGCAAAAGCGCTGGCTGCGCCCAGTGTTAGAACGGCTGCAAAGGCAGCGGCAATTTTAGATTTCATCATGATAGATTCCTCTCTTTCCCAAAAACAACAGGCAGGATCATTGCCCGGGAGAGGCACGCATGACTCAGGCGAGTTTTCCTCGTTTCCTCTCTGAATCTACATTTCGCGCTCTCGCAGCAGTCCCGCGCAGACGGATATCCGCCTGCACCGCTAGTATAGAGGAAATGTTTCCTCCTTGTCAAAATACCTATAATCCGCATAAATACGCCACTTATCGAGTCTTTTTACAGAGTGCTTACCCATATTTTTCTCTTTCCATCCCCAATTTTTACACGGCCTTCGCCCTACTGCTTTTGTATCGTATTAAAAGACAAATTATATTTTACTGTTTTATTACCCGTGCGTAACGGTTTGTTTACAGCCCAGAGGTAAGGTTATGACAGAAATCAATTTTGGTAACTGTCGTTACCTTACAGGAGGCATGTTCAACATGAAAATACATCATCCACGAACCTGGAAAAACCACGCAGCCGTACTCATGACTGTCACCGCACTCTGTACAGCTGCCGCACCATTCACGGCCCTGGCCGCCGGTCCTGTCACAGCTAGTGAAGTCAATATTTCCATAAAAGGCGGCACACGGGGTCTTACCGAATCGGGCATCACGCCGGGCCATGTCTATGCCGGTGCCGATGGCTGGAGTGAAGGAGCTGCCGGCAATACGAATTCCGTCGCTATGGGTGGTGGGCAGGTCGGTTCCATGAGTACGCCAGCTTCCGTACGGGGCCAGAACAGCGTTGCTGTCGGTGCCGGGGCTTCTGTCGATGTCTCGACCAGCCAGAACGATTTCAATTCTGCCAATGCAACGGCTATTGGCGCTGGATCCAGTGTCTCGGCCATGCAGGGCACGGCCGTCGGCTATGGCAGCAAAGTAACAGGGGCCCAGGGGACGGCTATGGGTGAACAGAGTGCAGCAACAGCCGCTGGTTCTGCTGCATTCGGCGAAGGCAGCCATGCGAAGGCCGAAAAATCCACGGCTATCGGTACAGGGGCAAACGTCGGTGATGGGGCTAAAAACTCTGTTGCCCTTGGCGCTGACAGTACCGTATATAGTTCTGATTTGAAATCTACAGACAAAAACGGCGTCGTCTCCCTCGGCTCTGGTAATGCCGAACGGCGCATCATCCACGTTGCTGACGGCGTAAACAATAGTGATGCCGCCACGGTCGGCCAGCTTGCCAAAGCCACAGAAAAGAGCAATGCAGCCGTAACCGCCAATGAGAAAAAAATTGGCTCGGCGAACCTTTCCAATGGTTCGGCTGACCTCACGGAAGGTATCAATACTAATACGGCATCAATTCAGCAAAACAGCACTGCCATCCAGGAAAATACCAGTGCTATCCAGCAAAACAGCAACGCCATTACGTCACTGAATACGCACGTACGCAGCCTCGGTCAGGAAATCGACAGTGTCGGCGCCTTATCTGCCGCTCTGGCCGGTCTTCATCCCATCGATTACGATGGCAGCGGTTCCCGTTTCCAGATCAGCGCTGCGGCTGGTACCTATGATGGCAAGCAGGCTGTCGCTCTCGGTGGTTTCTATCATGTAAACCGCGATGTCATGTTCTCTCTCGGTGCCTCCAGTACCTTCGGCAATGACCGCAAGGCCGCCGGCAATTTCGGCGTTACCTTCCGCGTCGGCCCCGGTGCTTCCCAGTTTACATCCCAGACTTCCAGCGACGTAGAAGCACTCAGGGCCGAAGTTGAAGCTCTGAAAGCGGAAATCCAGGCTCTCAAAGCCCGATAATTCCTGCGACAGACAAACCGGCTTTTTACCGAATTCCTCTGCTATGACACATCGGAGCTATTCGCTGCACTGAATATATCCTGACCGGTCTGCCACGCAGATTGTATACAAAAAGGGACTGCCACAGCAGAATCAAAAAAAGATTCTGCTACGGCAGTCCCTTTAAAATGCCAAATTCAAAACAAAGTGTGTCCCATTACGTGTTTTTGCGTAATGAGACACCCTCTGTCTGTATCACCAGCTCACGTTACCGGGCATTGGCTTTGCCACGGAAAATCGTACCGCGGCTGGCATCGACGGTCACTACTTCGCCATTTTCCAGGACATCGGCGGCATGTTCTGCCCCGACGATAGTCGGAATGCCGAAGGTGATGGCTACGATAGCCGATTCACTCGTAAGGCCCGCTTCTTCCGATACGATAGCGCTGGCCCGTTTCATATAGTCTACGTATTCCGCACTGGCCGAACGCATGACCAGGATGGCGCCGTCGGTGAAATGAGCCTTCAGATCATCGAGACTCCCGGCTACGCATACGGGGCCTATAGCCGAATTGCGGCCGATGCCGGTACCGCGGAGAAGGACATCTCCTACGACCTGCACGCGCACCATGTTGGTCGATCCGGCTTTGGCCACGGGAACACCTGCTGTGAGGACGACGAGATCGCCGGCATTGATGAGGCCGGCATCAAGAGCGGCGTAAATGGCGTTATCGACGACTTCATCGGTCGTATTGCTTTCTTTCCCCAGGATAGCCTGGACACCCCAGTTCATCTGCAGGCGGCGGACAATATTTTCATGCGGGGAGACGGCAATAATCGGGCATGCCGGACGGTACTTGGCTACCATCTGGGCCGTGCCGCCCCGTTCGGTCGAGGCGATGATGGCCGCCGCATGAAGGTCTTCGGCAATTTTAACCGTCGCCTTGCCGATGGATTCGGTCGTCGTCGCCGGGGCTTTATTTCCTTCCTGATGAGCCTGCGGTGGGAACTGACTTTCCGTGAAGACTGCCACCCGGGCCATGGTCTGGACGGCTTCTACGGGATACAGGCCGCCTGCCGTTTCACCGCTGAGCATGACTGCATCGGTCCCGTCGAGGATGGCATTGGCTACGTCACTCGTTTCAGCCCGGGTCGGACGGGGATTATTGCACATGGATTCCAACATCTGCGTTGCCGTAATGACCGGTTTGCCGGCCGCCTGGCATTTGCGGATCAGGAGTTTCTGCAGCGTCGGCACTTCTTCCGCCGGTACTTCCACGCCCAGATCACCGCGGGCTACCATGATGCCATCGCTCATGCTGATGATTTCATCGATATTGTTGACCGCAGCCTTGCATTCGATTTTGGAAATAATCTTCATATGGCTGTCGTGATTTTCCAGAATCTTGCGGATGGTCAGCACGTCTTTGCCACGCTGGATGAAAGAAGCGGCAATCCAGTCCATATTCATGTGGATGCCAAATTCGATATCGGCTGCATCACTTTCCGATACGGCCGGCAGATTGATGGGAATCCCCGGTACGGCAACACGCTTGCGGTCACTCATCTTGCCGCTGTTGAGGATTTTCGTGTGGATGTCTTCGCCTTCAACGGACGTGACTTCCAGATTGACCAGGCCGTCCGACAGGAGGATATGGTCACCGGGTTTGACATCCTGGGGCAATTCTTTATAGTTCATAGAGGCGATAGTTTCATCACCTTCTACGTCACGGGCCGTCAGGGTAAAGTCATGACCGGCTTCCATCATGATAGAGCCATTTTTAAACTTGCCCAGACGGATTTCCGGACCTTTTGTATCGAGCAGAAGGGCAATGGGCGTGCCTAATTTCCGGGAAACGGCACGGACCATTTCAATGCGTTTTTTATGTTCTTCATGGCTGCCATGAGAGAAATTGAACCGGGCTACATTCATGCCGGCACGGACCATGCCTTCCAGGATGTCCGGCGTATTTGAACTGGGACCCAGGGTACATACGATTTTTGTTCGTTTCATCAGTTATGCTCCTTTTACAGGTTAAACAAATCAGGCTTTTCATCCAGTGCCGAAAGCAGGATACGGGCACTGGTCACATTGGTAGCAACAGGCACAGAATGGACATCGCAGAGGCGCAGGAACGCCGACACATCCGGTTCATGAGGCTGGGCTGTCAGGGGATCGCGCAGAAAGACGACGCCGAGTACTTCATCGGAAGCGATCATGCCGCCGATCTGCTGGTCGCCGCCCATCGGGCCGGGCTGCATCTGTTTCACTGTAAGTCCCGTTTCGTTTTCAATGCGCCGTCCCGTTTCACCGGTTCCTACGAGGGGATACCGGGATAATACGTTTTTAAACTGTGTTGCCAGTTTGACAATGGCATCTTTCTTGGCATCATGAGCGATGAGTGCAATGTAGGTTCGCATAAAATACCTCCTTGTATAAACTCCATACTGTGTCTGCGTAAGTGCTGTTGCATTTTTGTTCCCAGTGGTACAAAATTTGTCCCACTTGGGGAACATACCATAAAATCTATGGCATGCTCTTCTCCTGTGATTGTATCGTATCACCTGCGATAATGCAAGGGAAAACGATGTCTTTCCCCTGCATTATCTATGTGGACAGGTATTTTACCAAAGTTTTACCCGGTCTTTTTCGGCAATATACATGCCGTCTCCGTCAGTAATGCCATAGGCACCGTAAAACCCGTCCGTAGACGACAGGGCACCATTGACCCGGGCCCGCCCTTCCGGATGGGGATCGAGCATAAGCAACTGATGGAGAAGCTGATCTGTATACTTGGAGGCGAAAATAGACGCGAAATTACGATACAGGTCCTGGAGGACCGTCTTGTCGCCTGCGGCAATTTCCGTCGCGGCTGAAAGGCCGCCGCAATCGGCGATGGCCTCATTCATGACGAGCTTGCCGTTTTCATACTGCCCCGGTGCCAGCTCATAGCGGCTGTAATAAGGGGCAAAGGCGGCAGCCCGCTTCTGGAAGGCGTCATAGTCGGCTTTCGTCCACCAATCACGGACATTCCCGTCTTTATCGGTATGACTGCCATTTGGGTCAAAAGCATGGGATATTTCATGGCCGATGACGACGCCAATACCTCCCAGATTCGCCCCCCGCGAAGCACGGTCATCGTAGAATGGGGGCTGGAGGATCCCTGCGGGGATGGTGATGCTGTTATTGTCAGAAATATACGCTGCATTGACATCCTGCGGATCGAAGGCGTACCACTTATCGGGGTTGAAATCCGTACCTATCAGTTTCTCTTCCTCCCGGGCGGCCCAGGCATTGCTGGCCAGGATATTGCTGAGCAGGTCGCCTCCTTCAGATTCGGGGATGACGACGTGCATATCTTCAATGGTCGGTTTGTCATCGGCTGCCGGACCTCCGACGAAGACGCGCAGGGCATCGAGCTTTTCTATGGCCTGTGCTCTCGTACGGGGACTCATCCAGGTATTGGCTGCCAGACGGGAGCGATAGACCTTCCGCACTTCATCGATCATGGCCCGCACGTCCTGCACCATATGAGGGGTGCAGCGTTTTTTCAGGTAAATCTGTCCTAATTCGTAGGGCAGCATGTCCTGCAGCAGATAAGAAGCACGTTCCCGTTCCGTCCGGTTCTGTTTGATGCCATAGCGCTGGTTATAATAGGCTTTCGTTATGTCGCGCAGGGGGATGTCGGCAAAAGGCGCCAGCATGTCGTAAGTGCGGGCAATGAAATAATTCCGCATCAGTTCCAGGTTCTCTTCTGTATAGGCTGCATCAATCTGACAGAGATAATCCGGATTGGAAAGGAAAAAGACTTTTTCCCGGGAAAGGCCCCAGTCTTTCAGCAGGCGTTTCCCATCCAGGTGAGGCGTCATTTCCAGGAATTCCTTGCGCGTTACCATCTGGTTCATCACCATAATATCATTTTTTTCCTCGCTGGTCAGCATATGCGGTGCCAGGGACTTTTCATAGGCCAGGATAGCTTCTGCCATCGTATCGGCTTTGTCTTTGGCCGACCCATCTTCCTGGAGCAGCCGGGATATATATTCCGTATGACGTTTCCATGTACCCGGCTGGGGCTCCTTTTCCAGGTCGTAGCGCGACAGGAAAGGATTATTGGGTTCAAAGCGGGCCACATAGCGCCGGCTGTCGGGCAGGCGCTGTTCGTCCATGCTCATGAGCACGTTGATGCCATATTTCTGATGGAGTTCTCCTACTGCCTCCGTCAGTTCCTGTGGTGTCTTAGCTGCTTTGACAGGAGCCAATATATCCCGGATGTGCTGCCGGGCTGTGGCATTGCGCGTTTCCTGGTCGGTAATGCACTGGTACAGGTCGGCGATTTTCTGTTCCGGCGTACCCTTGGCATAGGTTCCCTGATGGCTGGCAATATCTTCTATTTCCTTAGTCAGGAATTCCTTATTTTCCAGATTCCGTTCGTGGAACCAGGACCACGAGGCTTCCGTCGGCTTGATCTGTTTTTCTCTCAGCGTCTTTTCATTGACCGCCTGATAAAAATCGTCTTTTTCACTGGCTGCCAGGACAACCGCCGGGGAAGAAAAGATTCCCAGTACGGCCGTCAGGGCCAGAGCGGCGCATAAGGCGGCTGTTTTCTTTGCTATCACGTCGCACGTCTCCTTTCGTCGTATGCCGGATTATTTCTTCAGTGCCGGGTCGGGTACACCATTGGCCGCAAAGGCAGCCGCCCGGTCACGGCAGGTCCCGCAGACGCCGCAAGGCATATCTCCCCCTTCATAGCAGCTCCAGGTCAATTCGTAGGGAGCTCCGAGGCGCAGTCCTTCTTTGACGACGCCGGCCTTATTCCACGCAAGGAGCGGCGCTTCCAGATGGCAGGTGTGGCCGGACCCTTCATAAATAGCCGTATTCATGGCCTGTTCAAATTCCGGCGTGCAGTCCGGATAGGCCCGGCCGGCAGCATCATCGGCATGGGCGCCGTAGTAGATGACTTCGGCATGGACACTGACCGCAACGGCGGCGGCAAAGGAAAGGAACAGGCCGTTGCGGAAGGGGACGTATGTTTCTACCGTACCTTCTCCGCCAGCCTGGGCCAGCTGTTCGGCATAGGACATATGGGCAATCTCCTTATCGTTATTGCGTTCCAGGAGCGGGCAGTCACTGTGCACGAAAGCCTGGGCCAGATTGATTTCTTCCTGCTGTACGCCATAATAGGCTGCCACTTTGCGGGCCGCCTGTAGTTCCTTTTCATGGCGCTGTCCATAATACGCCGTCAGGGCCAGTACATTTTCTTTTTTATATTTTTCTACGGCCATAGCCAGACACGTCGTCGAGTCTACGCCGCCACTGAGTAATACGACACATTTCATTTATATCATCCTCCTCTTCGGACTAACATATATATTATACTACATTATGGTACGCCGCTAAAACGGTATGAAAGGATTTTCTTACAGCCCCTGTCCCGTTCGTGTTATAATGAATACATCCTAACAAAGGAGCCGGTACGTATGATTAAAGCATTGATTCTCCTATATATGATCTGGGGCTACAACTGGGTCGTCATGAAAGTATCGACGGCCTATTTCCCGCCCGTCCTGTTCGTTGCCTGCCGGGCCCTGATGGCAGCCGCCGTGCTGCTTCTGGTCTGCGCGTTCCGCCACACGTTCTGGCCGGAGCGAAAATACTGGCCCTGGATATTTCTCACGGGAGTTTCCCAGATTGTCCTGAATAATGCGGCTATGCAGATTGGCATCGTCACTCTTTCGGCGGGGCTCGTGGCCGTACTCAATTACACCATGCCCGTATTCATGGCCATCCTGGCCCATTTCTTTCTGAATGAACGCCTGACGAAGCGCAAATGCTTTGGCATTTTCCTCTCCATGGCCGGGCTCTGCCTGCTCATGAATATCCATTTCGACAATCACATCGGCGCCATGCTCATCGTCCTCGGCGGTGCTCTGGGATGGGCTGTATCGGGCGTTATCCTCAAGCTGAAACTCGGCGGCTGCGATATGATAACCTGCACGGCCTGGCAGATGGCCCTGGGCGGCATAGTACTCGCCTTCTGGGCAACCGGGAGCGGTCAGACCACCGTCATCTGGAACCTGACCAGTGTATCGGCACTCTTATATAACGTACTTCTGGCCGGTGCCGCCGGATTCTTCCTCTGGAACTACATCCTGCAGCATATGGAAGCGTCCAAAGCCGGCACGGCCATCCTCGTCGTCCCGGCTATCGGTGTACTGAGCGGCATCCTCTTCCTGGGAGAAATGCTCACCTGGAACATCGCCCTGGGCATGATTCTCATCCTCGCCGGCGTCGTCATCATCGTCAGGAAGCACAGCAGCCACATCCTGCACCGATAGGGCCTGTTGTCATAAGCCGGTGTCGTAAAAGCGGCAGTCAGCCGGCATCCACGGTACGAAAAAGGCGCTGCATGCTAGCGGAAATGCTTCATGCAGCGCCTTTTCTTTATACGTCAGGCTGTGCCTGTGGCTTATTTATTTTTCTTGGCCAGTGCTTCTTTACCGGCTTTCAGTGTTTCAATGATCTTATCGACATCGTAGACAGTACCTTTCCATGTGCCGCCGCTGACATCCTGCAGGGCTGCCCAGAGACGGGTATCATCAGGCAGATCGTCGTCTTCGTGGATGGCCGGGTTCGTTTCCCGTTCAGCCAGTACTTTGGCGCCTTCTTCATAGGTCAGCTTGTGGTCTTTCGTGCCGATGAAGTTCAGGCTGCCTTTGAGGTTTACCGTATCGACGATGATTTCTACGACATCACCGTCACGGAGTTTGCCGATAGGACCACCAGCCAGTGCTTCCGGACCTACGTGGCCGAAGCATGCACCTGTCGATACGCCGGAGAAACGAGCATCGGTGATGAGGGCTACGTGTTTGCCGAAGGACAGGTGTTTCAGTGCGGAAGTCAGCTGATATGTTTCTTCCATGCCGGTACCCATCGGGCCGCCAGCCATGACTACCATGATGTCGCCAGCTTCTACGCCGCCGTTCTTAAGAGCTGTAATGGCAGCTTTTTCAGACGGATAGCATTTGACCGGAGCGGTATGACGGTATACGTGATCGTCGTCGATGACGGACGGATCGATAGCTGTCGATTTGACGACCGAGCCTTCGGGAGCGATATTGCCGGTCGGGAAGGTAATGGTCGAACCGATACCTTTGGCTTTTGCCTGTTCCGGGCTGAAGATAACGTCGTCAACGTTGAGGTTATCCAGTTCTTTCAGGCGCTTCTGGCAGGATACACGGCGCTGGGACTGTTCCCACCAGTCGAGGTTTTCACCGAGGGTGCTGCCCGTAACGGTCATGACATCTTCGTGGAGCAGGCCCATCTTGCGCAGGTGGAGCATGACTTCCGGAACGCCGCCGGCCATGAATACGTCAACGGTCGGATAGTTGATCGGACCCATAGGCAGAACGCTGACCAGACGGGGAACTTCTTTGTTGATCCGTGCCCAGTCATGAACGGTCGGTACGTGGCAGCCAGCCATGAAAGCAATAGCCGGGAGATGGAGCAGGAGGTTGGTCGAACCGCCGAAAGCGGCATGGATAACCATGGCGTTTTCGATGGCTTTATCGGTAATGATATCTTTCGTCGTAATGCCGGCTTTATAAAGATCCATAGCGGCAACGGCCGATTTTTTCGCCATGTCGTACCAGATGGGTTCACCCGACGGGGACAGGGCAGCGTGAGGCAGGCAGAAACCAAGGCCTTCGGCTACGACCTGGCTCGTGCCGGCTGTACCGAGGAACTGACAGCCGCCGCCACCACTGGCACAGGCGATGCAGCCCAGACGGCAGGCACGGTCGAAGGACAGTTCTTTATTGGCATAGCGTACGCTGATAGTCTGTACGGTGCCGAGGTCTTCCCCGTCATTTGGCATAAGGGTAGCGCCGCCGGGAATCAGGATCGTCGGCAGGTCATGCATGTTGGCCAGGGCCATCATCATGGCCGGCAGGCCTTTATCGCAGGAAGCGACACCGATGACGGCTTTGCGGGTCGGAAGGGACCGGATGAGGCGGCGCATGACCATAGAAGCGTCATTACGGTACGGCAGGGAATCGAACATGCCCGTCGTGCCCTGTGTACGGCCATCGCAGGGGTCGGTGACAAAGGCAGCCGTCGGTACATAGCCCATATCTTTTAATGTATCAGCCGCTTCTTTTAAGAGGCCGTCCAGTTCGAAGTGACCGGGATGGAGACCGACGGCAACGGTCGTGCCATCGTCTTTTTTGAGACCGCCATAGGTGCTGATCATCATAACATCGCCATTGGCCAGTGTCTTGGGGTCCCAGCCCATGCCGGCATCAATGGTCATGCCAAAAATATTGCCGCTCGGGGAATTACGCAGTGTTTCCGGAGTCAAAGGCAATACGCCATCTGGTCCATCTGCATGTGTGCGCGAACGGAGAATTAAGTCTGATGCATCGTTAGCATATAATTCTTTTACTGACATTCAAATCTCTCCTTTTCTTACAAAACATCCACTAGATAATTCTTTAAATATGAAAATCAACCTAGAACTGTAGTATACCAGTTTGGATTGACAAAAGCCAAACTAAAACCTGGTGAATGTACGTTCATAGTAACGTAAAAATCCGCCTCTGTCAATGAATCAGAGCTTGCAATTATAGGTGTATTCCGCTTCAATTATGCATATTTTGCATAAAAAAGCCGTCTGATTCATTGCTGCTATGAATCAGACGGCAGGAGCGTACCTTATATTATTTTGTTTCTTTCTTGACAGCCTGTTTGTTGTTGCGTTTCATGAGGTTTTCCAGATCAATGCCATCGATGAAGGCCTGGAGTTTTTTCACCGTCGGCGGTCTCTTGGAGAAATGCATGCAGTATTCGCTGACGGGAACCCCCTGGAGGTTGAGAGCCTTCTTGGCAACCTGCGGGAACGGCGTCTTGGACGAATAGATGTACATCAGTCCATTGACTTTTTCCTGGCAGTCAAACATGTATTCCCAGTTCTTTTCATTAATGGCCCGGCACCATTCGGAGCAGAGTTTCGGAGCAAAGTTGGACAGGCCGCCGATACAGCCGTTGCCGCCACTGAGCATGATGTGGACGAGGTTTTCATCGTAGCCGGAGTAAACGATGAAGTCGGGGAATTCGTCTTTTGTGACTTCGATCAGTTTACGCGTATGGGAAAAGAGTTCAATCGTATCTTTGTAGCCGACGAGGTTTTTATGTTTGCGGAGCAGATTGAGAGTAATTTCCGGCGTCACGTCATCGCCCGTTGCACCGGGATAATTGTAAATGAAGACATTGCCCCGGACCTGGGGAAGAACCGTATCATAATAGGCTTCAATATCTTCTGCGCTGAGCGGGAAATAATAGGGGCAGACAATCATGACGGCGTCAGCGCCGGCATCGCAGGCATAGTTGGAAAGTTCTACCGTATCGCGGACGCTCATGCAGCCCGTACCGATCATGCATTTTACTTTCCCTTTGATATAGGGCACGGCAATGTCGATAAGGCGTTTCTTCTGTTCCATAGACATGGCAAAAAATTCACCCGTGCTGCCCATAACGACGATGCCGTCTACACCGCCTTTGATGAGGAAATCATAAACCATTTCATTGCCTTTCTGGTCTATGTTGCCCACGCGGTCAAAAATAGTGACGACAGGCGTTAAATATTCTGCTTTTTTCATGTATATCCCAATCCCTTCTGCACAGTAGTCTTTTTCGTATATACTAACTTGGTCGTTATTACGAACCATGCATTTATTCTACATGAAATTCTCTGAATGTCAAGACTAAAAATGCAACATCTTCCGTGTATCCTGCATACAACTATATTCTTTTTTTCACATAAAAAGTCCCATTTTTACGGAAATAAAAAAATATAGAGTATGCTGTTTCCAACAACATACTCTGCACATATATAATAGATATTTTATTTTTTATTCATGAGTGGCAACAAAACCCGGGCATCGGCTTCTGTATCAATATCGGAGAGCTCTGTTTCTGATGCATCATATACCCAGCATTGCTTCCCGTATTTTTTCAATAGAACGCCGGCGCCGCAGTCACCGCGGAGGGACATAAGTTCCTGCCGGAACGTACTTCTGAAAACGGCCGGATTTCCTATAATACCCGAGGCCCGCATGGCGCCAACCGACTGTCCTGAATGAACATATCCAGTCAAAAAACTGGCTATGGTCTGTGCCTGCAGCAGAGGCCGGTCAGCCACAAAAAAACCATAGGCATCGCTGTCACGAGTGGCGGTACCAATGCGGATCGAGGCGGCTATGCCCTCTTGACTGGCATCGTTGGGATACACCTGTGCTCCCCGTTCCCGACACCAGTGGCGCAATTCTTCATAGGGTGAAACCACAACGATATCACACCCTATGTTCTCCTGCCGCACAGCTCCTATCCCCTCCCGGAGCTGGAGAAACCCATGCTGATACAGAGGTCTTCCGGCAAAAGGAGTAAGCAGTTTATTTCTTCCAAACCGGCGCCCCTGCCCGGAAGCCATATATACCAGGCTTATATGCACGGAATCCCTTCCTTTCCGGCAAAGGACGTGATGAGCCCTGCAGGAAGATCCATTTCCTGGAAAATCAGGCTGGCAGCGATGCGATGCTGTGGCGTATCGGCCTGATTCAGTACGGGAAGAACTGGGATATCCCATGCCATGCCGGAAAGGCAGCAGTTCTGCCAGAGCCGGGCAAACAAGCTGATAGACAGCGGTACGGTCCCGTCAGCCGCTTCCTGCGGAAAGGTCCGTCCAAACCGCCGTGCCGCATCAGCCGCCTCATCCCAGCGGAAGCAGACAGCCTGCAAGGACCGTCCCAGTGCCGACAGGCCGGCAATGGACAGTACGGCGTCACACCGGGCGGGAAGGACCGGCTCGTTCACCCCCGGCACTTTAAAAGGAAGGCGCCGCGATCCATCGGCTTCGACGAGGACGACATCGGCATGGCGCGCCGCTGTATGATAGGCCGCATCACCGATATACGAAATCTTGCCGCCATCACAGGGAAGCCCCGCCACGGCAATACCCGTTTCCCGCATCTGCCGGACGATTGCGGCGGCATCATCGGTCAGCACGCCATACTGTTCGGGCTGATACATATGGGTCGTCGTCACGACGAGGACGCGTTTGCCTCTGTCCATCAATTCTCGTGCCAGAGCGGCAATACAGGTCGTTTTGCCGCCGGCACCGGTAACGGCCAGTACGACCGGGACATCAGTCCGTGCCAGTTCCGGCAGGATACGGCCTATGCCCTCCCACAGGGTGGATACATGTTCATCCGAATCTTTTTTATATACGACAATGTTCATTCCTATACGCTCTCCAGACTTTGGCATCCTCTTTTTCACGGCCTTCACGGCGGGCCCGGACAGCAATGAGTTCGGCAGCGATACTGACGGCGATTTCTTCCGGTGTCGCCGCCGAAATGGGCAGGCCTATAGGCGCGTGGCAAGCGTCGATGGTATCTGCAGGAAATCCGTCAGCTAATAGTTTGGAACGGACGAAAGCTAACTTTGCCCGGCTGCCGATGACCCCGATGTAACCGGGATGACAGGAAAGGGCATATTTTTGTGCGTCATAGTCCCCCAGATGGCCACGGGTCATAATGCAGACATAATCGTCGCCTGATACCGGGACATAGTCTGCCAGGTGATGGAAATCGGCTGTAATCCGCACGGCCGCATCAGGAAAACGGCTGGCAGATACAAATTCGCCCCGGTCTTCGACAACAGTACAGGAAAATCCCAGCCCTGTCAAGAGTGGAACCAGTGCTTTGGCTACATGACCGCCCCCGAAAACGATGACCCGCCGGGGATAAGCCAGTATTTCTTTATACAAGAGATGGCCTGGAAGGGATACTATGCCCGGTACAGACCTTTCCTGACCCGGTTCTTCATGAAATTGCTGCAAATAGCGGTCATGACCACAATATACCGGTCCATCATCTGTCAAAAGGGCCATGCCCCAATGCGCCGGATCAGTCAGATCCAAGAAGAGCCGGCAGGCATGCTGACCGGACAGGCACTGCACCGCCCGGGCCAGCAGGGGCATCAGGGACGGGACAGCCGGATCAAAATACTGGCAGAATACGCGCAATTCGCCGCCGCATACGGCCCCGATATCTGCTACAGGATCCTTGTGCAGGACCAGTGGCAGTATGAATGACTTTTTTTCTTTCAGAGCCTTCCTGCCTGCTTCACAGGCCAGGTGTTCCTGATAGCCCCCGCCGACCGTTCCCGGCGCCGATCCGTCTTCCAGGATCAGCTGGTGGCTGCCAGCGCCGCGGGGAGTCGAACCCACCGTATCAATAATCGTCAGTAATACGGCACTGCGCCCGGAAGAAAGTTCTTCGAATAGTTTGGAAAAAAGAGATTTCATCGTATACAGGGTTCCTTTCTTTATGTATGCAGAAGCAGTATATCACGGGAAGATACGCCCAGAGACAATACCTGTGGCGGTTCATGACTTGTTTTATCTACCTGCCACCAGAGAGACGGCGTATTCTCTTTCTGATTCCGGTAGCGGAATTGTACCAGCCAGGAAAAGGGCCGTTCCAGAATCGTCTCTACCGTAACAGTCTGACCGTTTTCTTCCCGGCCCGGCACAAACGACCGTTCTCCTATGGCTACGGCACACAGGCCCGGCGGGACAGGGCGTTCCGGGTGAAAACGGAGATTCCAGTCCGGCACGACTACTTCATTTTCCAGAAGGCGGGCCGGCGCAATATTCCGGCACCCCGTCAGGATAGCCGCCGCCCTGGTAGGCGGCGCGGAAAAGATGTCCTGTACCTTCCCGGACGAATCGACGCGGCCATCTTCCAGAACGATTATATGCCGGCATAACTGATAGGCTTCGTCCCGGTTATGGGTGACGATCAGGACATCTTTGTCATAGTACGTCAGCAGCTGCTTCAATTCGGCCAGCAGCTGCTCCCTGAGCCATGTATCGAGGGCGCTGAACGGTTCATCGAGAAGGAGGATATCCGGTTCATTGATGAGGCAGCGCGCCAGGGCCGTCCGCTGCTGCTGCCCTCCCGAAAGCTGTCCCGGCTTACGGTCCGAAAGGCCGGTCAGGTGCATCCGTCCGATCATATCATCGACCCGCCGCTGTCGCTCCCGTTTATCCTTGAGATAGCGGATACCACTATAGATATTTTCCTCTACCGTCATATGGGGAAACAGGGCGTAATTCTGGAACAGATAGCCTACATGACGGTCCTGAACGCGCATATCCGTGCGGGAACGGGAATCGAACAGGACACGGCCGTTGAGCACGATCCGCCCGGCATCGGGTCTTTCGATACCGGCAATGCACTGCAGGGTCTTGCTCTTGCCGCTTCCGGAAGCGCCGAGGATGCCGAGGACACCGCCCCTTGTTTCAAAACGGACAGACAGGGTAAAGGCGCCCAGCTTCTTTTCTATATGGACAGACAGGCTCATAGAAGGCGTCTCCTTTCACGGCCTCTTTTTTCATATACGTTGATGGTGAGCAGCACGACCGCACTGATAGCGATATTGATGAGGACCCAGATAAATGCGTGGTATTCATCATTGGTACGCCAGAGCTGATAGACCGTCGTAGAAATCGTCGCCGTATTGTGAGGGATGTATCCGATGAGCATGGTCGTCGCCCCATATTCTCCCAGTGCCCTGGCAAAGGCCAGCACCGTCCCGGCGATGATACCCTGACGGCAGCAGGGCATACGGATGTGCCAGAAAATATACGTATCGGACAGGCCCAGTGTCCGGCCGCTCCAGGCCAGTGTCTCATCAAAACTTTCAAAGGCCCCGCGGGCCGTGCGGTACATGAGGGGAAAGGCCACTACTGACGAAGCGAGGACACCGCCGTACCAGGTCATGACAAAGCGGATACCCACATCGTTGAGAAACATGCCGACAGGATGCTTCAGGCCGAAGACGAGGAGGAGCAGCCAGCCGCAGACCGTCGGCGGCAGGACCAGTGGCAGCGTGAGGACGACATCGAGGATTCCTTTTAATATGCGGGGCAGGCGGGCAACGTAATAGGCCAGGCAGATGCCGCTGAAAAAGACGAGGATGCAGGAAATGCCGGCAATGCGCAGGCTGTTCCACAGAGGATACCAGTCCATCATACCGCTTCCTTACGAGACGGGACTAAAGCCGACGCTCTTAAAAATCCGCATGGCCCTATCCCCTTTCAGATAGTCCAGGAAGGCCCGGGCTTCCTGTTGATGCTGGCTGTGTTTCATGACTGCTGCCGGATAAATGACCTGTCCGCACATGTCTTTCGTCGCTTCATCGACCGGTTTCAGGCGGGCACTAAAAGCATCGGTCGCATAAATGACGCCACAGTCGGCACTGCCTTCCCTGACCTGGGTCGTCACTTCCTTGACATTGGAACCATACGTGATGTGGCCGGCACGGGCAATAGCCGTTTCATCGAGGCCATAGAATGTCAGGATCTTTTGCGTATACTGGCCGACGGGCACATCACTGTTGCCCATGACCAGACGGATAGAGCCTTCTTTCAATTTAGCAGCCATGTCATTGAAATTCTGAATGCCTCCGGGATTTTCTTCGGGCGTGACCAGGACAACTTTGTTTTCCAGAAGATCGACCCGGCTGTCGCTCTTGACGTAATCGAGCCCGTCGGGATTGGCTTTTTTATCCCGGGAACCATCGAGCTGGTTCATCTGCTTCTGGGCAGCCGAGATGAACAAATCGCAGTCTGCCCCATTCTGAATCTGCGTCTTCAGGGTACCTGATGAATCAAAATTAAAGGAAATGTCCACATCGGGATGTTCCTGTTCGTACTCTTGGGCAATCTGATTCATCGTTTCCGTCATGCTCGCCGCGGCAAACACCGTAAGATGAACCTTATCCTTTTCTCCCGACGCCGTTTCTTTCTGCCCGGTTCCGCATCCGGCCAAGGCAAACACCAACGTTCCCGCCATAATCGCTGCCATTATTTTTTTCCACATACGGTGTCTTATCTCCTTTTTCATCGGTAATCACAGGGTCATGTCCGGGCACAATCCCCGCCTTCGCCGCGCAGCAGGTCGAGACCGTGGGGAATCGTATCCAGAAAGACATCCATACATTCCTGACAGGCTTTTTCACTGCCCGGCAGGTTGATGATCAACGTCCGTTTGCGGATAACGCTGACTGCCCGGGACAGCATGGCCCGTGGCGTAATCTTCAGTGAGGCCGCCCGCATGGCTTCGGCAATCCCCGGCACCATACGGTCAGCGACGGCTGCCGTCGCTTCCGGCGTGACATCGCGGAGGGAAAATCCCGTACCGCCCGTCGTCAGAATGAGATCTACCTGGCGCTGGTCTGCCAGCCGGCAAAGCTGCTGCCTGAGGGGTGCTGCTTCATCGGGAAGAAGCAGCGTTTCCACGACATCATATCCTGATTTCTTCAGTCTGGCCACAATGGCCGGCCCGCTCGTATCCTGGCGTTTTCCCCGACTCCCTTTATCGGACAGGGTAATGACCGCCGCCTGATAGGGACGCCGCTCCCGGCGCTCTGCTATGACCAGCTCGTCACCGGCCCGCAGGATGCCTCCACGGACGACCCGGGCAAACACGCCCTCCCGGGGCATGATACAATCACCTACGGCCTGATAAATCGCACAGTGCTGATGGCATTCCTTGCCCACCTGTGTCAGCTCAAGCAGGACATCGCCGCTTGTAAACAGCGTCCCTACGGGAAGAGCGGAAAAGTCAAAGCCGCGGACGACGAGATTTTCCCCGAAGGCCCCGCTCTGCACATCGGCCCCACGGGCACGGAATGCGTCGATCCGGTCTGCCGAAAGCAGGCTGACCTGTCGGTGCCAATGGCCGGCATGGGCATCTCCCCGGATTCCCCAGTCAGCGACCAATTCTGCCGACTCTACGGGCTGTTTCTGCGTTCCCCGTACTGTACTAATACATATGGCTTCTATGCGTCCCATCTTATCCTCCAATCTGATTCATCGTTTTATGTTCTGTAATCCGGCTGGCATCGGAAAACTGGTGCTGTTCCGGTTTTGCCATTATGGCTCTGGTCACGGCCTGCCGCAACCGCTCCTGCCGGTCGGGAAGTCCGCTCCGGATAATGTCTCTGACAGATATGCCCTGTTCATAGCACAGACAAGGTTTCAATACGCCCGTACTGGTCAGACGCAGCCTGTTGCAGCTATGACAGAACTGGTGCGTATTGGCTCCGATAAAGCCGATATGTCCCGTAAGAGAAGTACTGCCATAATAGACGGCCGGCCCGTTGCCATGGTGGCGGCAGGGGGACAGATCGGGCCAGACCTGTTTCAGCCGGGAAAAAGCTTCGCCAACAGGGACCCCCTTCATCTGCCGGCCATAGCCGATTGGCATGAGCTCAATGAACCGTACGTCCAGCGGCCAGTCACGGGCCAGTTCCGCCAGAGGCAGGATCTGGGACACCGTTTCCTCCAATAACACCGCATTCACCTTAATTCTGACTGGCCGTGTCAGTGCCTGCCGGAGAGCGGATAGAACCACATCGAGCTTCCCGCCGCCGGTCAGGTTCGCATACTGACTGGCCGAAAGCGTATCCAGACTGATATTGATACTGCTCACTCCGGCCTGACAGAGAACAGGAAGGGCCTTATTCAGGAGCTGACCATTAGTGGTCAGTGTCACATCACAGACGCCCGGCAGCGCCGTGAGTTTTGATATAAAGGAAAGGGCTCCCTTTCGCACGAGCGGTTCGCCTCCGGTCACTTTAAAACGATTGATGCCCAGTGAAACAGCAGCGTTACAAATTTCCAATATTTCTTCATAACGCAGGATTTCATCGTGCCCGACAGACGGCACGTC
Organism: Caecibacter massiliensis; assembly: GCA_900095875.1. GTDB lineage: Bacteria > Bacillota > Negativicutes > Veillonellales > Megasphaeraceae > Megasphaera > Megasphaera hexanoica. The sequence goes on from LT608311.1 coordinate 1,118,586, forward strand.
AGAGGGCATGCAATAGCGGCAGCGCAGATTGCAGCGGTCCGTCAGGGAAATACGCAGATAATCGATAGTACGGCCCCAGGTATCACGCATGTGGGTCGTCTCCTTTCCCATAGATAAAATGGCCGCTTTTGCCACCTTTCTTCTCTACCAGATGAACCTGTTCGATGTGCATATTTTTATCGACGGCTTTGCACATGTCATACACGGTAAGCAGGGCAATAGAAACACCTGTAAGCGCTTCCATTTCGACACCTGTCCGGCCCTGGCAGCGTACCAGACAGCGGGCCTCGATGGCGCGGTCTTCCGGTACGGGAGAAAAGGTTACGTCGCACTTGGTCAGCGCCAGGATATGGCACAGGGGAATGAGATCACTCGTTTTTTTTGCACCCATGATACCGGCAATCTGGGCCACCGTAAGTACATCGCCTTTTTTCATAGTACCGGCCTGTACCATGGAAAAGCAGGTATCACTCATATAAATCCGCCCAACGGCCACGGCTTCCCGTGCCGTTATTTCCTTCTGGCCCACGTCTACCATGCGGGCATTCCCTGCTTCATCGATATGAGAAAACTGTTCCATTCTTTCCTCCTATTTGCCAAATCCACAGTTCGGGAAGGTACAGACCGGGCAGTTCAGGCAGTATCCGCCTTCTCCCAGAGATGCCAGCCGGTCTGCCGTAATGGGGACGCCGGCAATAAGGGATGGCAGGACGAGGTCAAAAATAGTCCGCCGGGCATACATGACACATCCCGGCAATCCCACGACAGGCCGGCCGTCGGTCATATAGGACAGGAGGAACATCGCTCCTGGCAGGACCGGCGCCCCGTAAGATACGATGCGGGCTCCCGTGTTTTTGATGGCCAGCGGCGTCTGATCATCAGGATCGACACTCATCCCACCCGTGCAGAGAACCATGTCCAGGTGCTGTTCCAGCATGCCGTTGATAGCCCGGGTAATAGCCGCCGGATCGTCATCGAGAATGTCGTGGGCTGCCATCACCGCCCCGAATTCTGCCATTTTGGAAACGATGACATCGGTAAACGTATCTTTGATACGTCCGTGGAACACTTCACTTCCTGTCGTCACGACGCCATAGCGGATGTTCCGGAAGGGGACGACCTGCATCAGCGGTTGGGAGCCGGCTGCCTGTTTTGCCGCCTCCATTTTTTTCTTTTCAATGACCAGCGGAATGATCCGCGTCCCGGCCAGACGGTCTCCTTTTCTGACGGCAAATCCGCCATGCCGGGTGGCAATCATCATCTGACCCAGGGCATTGACCCGGTACAGGCCCTGCGTATCGACGAGAAACAGACCGTCACAGTCCGCCGTCAGTTCTATTTTGCCTTCCTTAGGTTCTCCAGCCGCAATATGACTGCCCTGACAGATATCCCGCAGGATGATCGCCGCATCATTTTCATGAAGCATATGTTCATTATTTTCCCAGATATAAATCTGTTCTTTTCCCACCGACAGCAGAACGGGAATGTCTTCCGGCTGGATAATATGCCCCTTGCGGAAGACGGGACCCTTGCTCACACCACGGATGATCTGTGTAATATCATGACAGAGCACCTGTCCGACGGCATCGACGGTACGCATTTTTTTCATCGTTTCTGCACTCCTTTTTTCTTCTGATCCATTAGGACAGCCGTCAGTACGGCACCGCCCAGGCACCGGGCTTTATCTGAAATGGTGAAGCAGTTTTTCAGTTCTTCCTTCCGGGGATCGATATCGGCAGTCTTAAACCCTGGCGTAACGGGATACCCGTCCCGGATCAGCCCCCGTACCAGACCGGTCAGGCTGGCCCGGATGAGCGTCCCTTCCGTACGGATAGAAACGGTATCCTGTGGGGTCCCGGTGATGATGGCTACGGGATCGCCCTGTTCCACCATATCGCCAATCCGCACCAGTCCATACACATATCCTGCGGCCGGGCTGTGCATTACCCGTTCTTTCCCATATCCGGCAATGATGCCGGGAATTCCCGTATTGGCAGCAGCCGTTCCATCAGTGATGATCCGGCCCAGATTATGACCCCGCTTCGTTTCAATGACGTAGTCCACATCGCACCCAGCCGTAAATCCCGGACCGAGTCCGATGACACAAGGTGCCATGTCCCGCGTCGTGCCCAGGTTCTTTTTAGCGAGGATTGCATCGACGACGACAGCCGGCTTAAGATCGGCAATTGCCTTTCCTTCCGGATCAATCATAAGGGGAATCTGATTTTTTTCCCAGGTCTGCTGCACGTCTTCATAGGTATGGCAACGGACAGCCATCATATCTTCTACCGTACAGCGGCCATCATACACGGCCTCTGACAAGGCTACCTGACGACGGATGGCTGACGGCGCAGCCACTTCCAGGGATACTACGGGGAAACCGGCCCGCCATAACGCTTGTATGACACCAGTGGCCAGATCCCCTCCCCCACGGACGATAATACAATTATGTTGTTTCATGACCTAACTCCTTTAACCGGGTAATTTCACCGGGATTAAATGAACGCTCAAACTCCTGTCTCGCCGTTTCGTTTACTTTCTCCTCCAATTTTTCATACCGCTGGAGAAGAATTTCCGCAGCCTTCGTCAGACGGCTGTGCCCTCCATGGCTGCCGCCGGCCTGTCGTTCCGTCAGAGGAAATCCCCAGATTTCTTCGGCCGCCCGCACGACCGTCCAGGCTTTGCTGTAAGACATGTGCATGGCCTGGGCAGCCCCCTGAAGCGACCCGGTGCGCCGTACGCCGGAAAGCAATTCGGCTACACCGGGACCAAAGGCTTTTTCATCGGTCATCATGCGGACCGTGACCTTGCACCGCAATCTCTTATCCTGCTCTCTGTTCATGACGATCTGCTCCTTTCAGGCGATATGTTTATGTGCGAATAACGCAGGGAGAAAGAAAACCGGCTTGCTGGAACTGCCGGTTTCTTTTTATTTTTTTATTATAAGCGATAGCATCCCATCTGAAAAGTACGGCCGGTTTATTTTTTTGCCTGTTTTCTGGCATAGGGCGTGCCTTTCAGGGGAAGTTCCGTCTGAAACTCACCATTCCAGCGGTAGTACGCCCCTGCTACAGCTGGTGCCGTCGGGATAGATGTGATTTCACCGACGCCGATAGCACCGTACGATACGTCTACCCCTTTCTTTTCCAGGGGAATCGCTTCTACGACAGGTGCCTTGTCGGCACGGAATAATCCCAGTGTCCCGTACTTAGCCGTCGGCCTGCCGTGATCAAGAGGATACTGCTCTGTCAGGGCATAGCCACAGCCCATGACGGTACCGCCTTCAATCTGCCCTTCCAGACTCCGGGGATTGACTACTTTTCCTACGTCATGACAGGCTACCATCTTTTTAATCGTGCCATCTTCATTGAGGATACATACGTGAGTCGCATAACCGTAGGCGACGTGGGATACGGGATGTTCCTTACCGGACGTCCCCATGGCGTCGGTTTTACCATAGTATTCGCCATAGTATTCCGTCCCGTCCAATAATGCCAGGTCTTCTGCCGTAAAGCGTACAGCTGCTGTTTCCGGCGATTCTTCTTCGACCATGACATCTTCCAGATAGGCACTGGGCGTACGGCTTGCTGCATAGGTCAGCCCTTTTCGGGCAAACAAAGCCCGGCGCAGGGCCTTGGCAACCCGGCGGCCCGCTTCTCCCGTGAGAGTCGTCTGCCGCGATCCGGAAGTCGTTCCCGCATCAGGTGCCGTTGCCGTGCTGGGATTATGCCAGCAGATGTGGCTGACCGGAGCGGCGGCCGCCTGGGACACGATCTGTGTCAGGACCGTACCGACACCCTGGCCGATACAGGAAGCACCGGCATGGATATGGATCTTACCGCCTTCCACGACGAGACGGCAGCGGCCATAATCGGGCAATCCTACGCCGACGCCGGCGTTTTTGAGGGCACAGGCTATGCCCACATAGGGACCGCTGTGATAATACGTGTCCTTTACGGCTTCCAGTGTCTCTGCCAGTCCCGTCGCCGGATCGGCAATCTGCCCGTTCGGCAGCACCTGGCCGGGACGGATGGCATTGCGGTAGCGGATTTCCCAGGGATCAATTCCTACCATTTCCGCCAAAAGGTCGAGATTCCGTTCCGTTGCAAAAATCGTCTGGGTCACACCAAAACCGCGGAACGCTCCTGCCGGCGGGTTATTGGTATATACGGCGGTCCCGTCGATATCGATAATCTGGTAGTTATACGGGCCGGCCGCATGGGTGCAGGCCCGCTGCAATACCGGACCACCCAGAGAAGCATAGGCACCATTGTCGGTCACGGCTACCAGTTTCATGGCCGTCAGTCTGCCCTGTTCATCACAGGCTGTTGTCAGGTCCATGCTGAATTGATGGCGTTTGGGATGGATGAGGATGCTTTCCTGCCGGGTCAGTTTGCATTTGACAATCCGCTTCGTCTTGTAGGCAATGAGCGCTGCCAGATGCTGGACCGTCACATCTTCCTTCCCGCCGAAGCCACCGCCGACGAGCTTGTTCTCAACGATGACTTTTTCCTGGGGAAGTCCCAGGAGGAGCGCCGTTTCCCGCCGCGTGTCATAGGGGCTCTGATCGGTCGAATAGATATAGACGCCATCGTCAAAGGGCATGGCTACGGCACATTCCGGTTCCAGGAAAGCATGTTCCGTCCAGGGCGTTTCATAATGGCGGGTCACTTTATACTTAGAGGCCGCAATGACCGCGTCGGCATCGCCGCGCACCAGATGTTCGTGGACGAGGATATTGGACCCGTGGGACGGATGGACCAGCGGAGCTCCCTCTGCCAGTGCTTCAGCTGCCGATGTAACGGGCTGTAACTCTTCATATTCTACCTCTACGAGCTTTTTGGCTTCAGCCAGGATATCCGGTGTTTCCGCCGCCACCAAGGCAATGGCATCACCGAGGAAATGGGTCGTCTTTCCGACACCGATAAGAGTATCCCAGTCGGTCTTCAGGTGTCCGACTTTGACAGAACCGGGAATATCATCGGCCGTCAGGACACAGATGACACCGGGCAGGGCCTTTGCCTTTTCCGTATGGATGGCTTTGACGACGGCCCGGGGATACTGGCTGCGTACGGCACTGCCATAACACATGCCCGGCAGATCGACTTCGTCTATATCGTCTACATACTGTCCCGTTCCCAGTACTTTTCCCTTGACATCGATGCGGTGGCAGGCTGAACCGACTTGGGGATATTCGTCTTCTGCCGGTACGGGAGTTCCCTTATCCAGCATATCCGCAGCCAGAGCGATGGCGTCGATGATTTTTTTATAACCCGTGCAGCGACAGATATTATTGCGGATAGCCGCGGCTATCTCTATCCTGTTCGGCCGGGGATTGGCATCGATGAGCGCTTTGCCGCACATGACCATGCCCGGGATACAGAAGCCGCACTGCACGGCGCCAGCTTCTCCAAAGGCATAGACGAATACATCTTTTTCCCGCTGTGACAGTCCTTCCACCGTCAGGATACGTTTGCCGGCCATCCGGCCTGCTTTCTGTACGCAGGTTTTCGTCGCTTTCCCGTCGATGACGACGGTACACGTGCCGCAGGCACCTTCACTGCAGCCATCTTTTACCGATTTCAGCCGCAAATCATTGCGCAGAATATCCATCAGCTTCCGTTCCGGATCAACCTCAATTTCTCTGTTGTTAATCCACAATTTACATGTCCTATCCATAACAGTCCTCTTTCCGCCCCTTCAGGCTTTCAGTGATATGTCTGTCATGGCTGCCATTTCGCCCAAAAGCGTGGAAGCTCCAGGCGGGGGAAAATACCAGACAGGAACATACGAATATGAAGTTTATATTTTATATTTCTTTCGTGTAACATCAACCATGTCACAGCTGCTACATATCTTTCTTATATCATACCCTTACAATGTCTTCATAGGCAATGGTGCGTTTGCGGTGCAGCAGGGTTCCATAGCCTTTCTGGCCTGTAAACGTATTGTCCCTGGCTATGATCTGACCGCGGAGCATGACAAGATCGATGGCACAATCGGTGGTCATGCCGTCATACGGAGAATAGCCGCAGGTTGTATGCAGCGTATCCCTGCCAAAGGTGTGTGTTTTCGCCGGATTGATGAGGATGACGTCGGCATCACTGCCCGGCATGAGAGTCCCTTTCTTCGGGTAGAGTCCGAATATTTTTGCCGCATTAGTGCTGGTAGCCTGTACGAATCGTTCCAGTGAAATCCGTCCTTTCAGGACGCCTTCACTGAACAAGAGTGGCATCCGTTCTTCCACGCCGGAAACGCCACCGGGACAATTCCGGAAATCAGCAACATTTTCCAGTTTTTCCTTTTCCGTAAAGGGGCAGTGATCGGTGGCGATGACCTGTACCGATCCGTCGCGCAGTCCCTGCCAGATGGCTTCATTATCTTCTTTCTTGCGCAGTGGTGGCGCCATCATGTATTTGATGCCTTCTTCGGGACCGCCATCGCAGAATTTATCTTCTGTCAGGAGCAGGTACTGGGGGCACGTTTCAACATAAATATTCTTCTGCCCTTCCCTGCGGGCCAGCCGTACCTGATCCAGGCTTTCATGAGCCGAGAGATGGACTACGTATACCGGTGCATCTCCGTCGGCACGGGCGACGGAAAGGAGCATATTGACACTTTCCGCTTCGGCAATGTTGGGACGCGTCAGGGCCTGCCCGATGGGCAGCAATTCATCAGGCTTTAGTTCCTTGCGCAGCGTATTGGTAATGGTGTCATTTTCTGCATGAACCGTGAGCAGACCGTGGTGCTCTTTCATGACCCGCAGGATAGGCATGAGCTGGGGTTCTGTAATGGGAAATCCGTATGTCGTATAGGCTTTGAAGCTGGGGAAGCCTTCATCGATGATATCTTCCAGTTCCTTGAGTATATCGGCATCGACATGCTGGAATACGCCATGGAAACTGTAATCTACCGGGCAGTCTGCCGCCAGTTTCCGGTAGACGTCGAACTGATGATGAAGCGAACATCCTACAGGGCCAAAGGCCATATGGTCGATAATCGTCGTCGTCCCTCCGCAGGCAGCGGCGATACCGCCTGTATAGAAGGTATCGCAGGCCCGGTATTTGGGAGACTGCTGCAAATCCATGTGGGTATGAGGGTCGATGCCGCCCGGGCAGACGTACATACCATCGGCATCGATGACTTCTTCTGAACCGTGATAGATTCCCTTTCCCAGTTCTTCTATGATACCGTCGTTAATTTTCAAATCGGTCCTGACGTGCTGTCCTTCGAGACAAACTATTCCGTTTTTGATGACGTATTGCATGATGAATTACCTCCCAACTTGCAAACCAGGGCGTAGGTAATACAAGCGCCGAGTGTACCAAATACATAGGCATTATTAAAGAGCGGGCTCAGGGCCGGTACCCATTTGCCGGCAAATATGATAGCCGTAAAGATGAGCATGATGACGATAGCCCGGATGTTCCATCCATTAGAATAGAAATATTTGCCCGGTCCTTCAATATAAGCATCGACAATGCTCAGGTCTGTGTGATATTCAAAGAGATAGGCGGCAATGTAAATGCCCGAAATCGGTCCAACCAGTGCGCCCAGGAGCTGGGTGACATCAAAAATCAGATGATAGGCACTGGAAAGAGAATTCCACGGCTGGGCAAACAGGGACAGGAAGGCGACGAAGATAGCCACTTTCCGGTAGCTGAACCGGCCTTTGACATAGGAAGCGACGATGTTGACCGGTGGAATCAGGTTGCCGGCAACGTTGGTCGTCAGAATGGCCATGATAATGAACAGGGAGAAGATAAGCCGGATAATCGGGCTGGGGAAGCAGCCGACGAGGACGGCCGGTTCCCAGATTTCTTTACCGAAGGCCAGCCAGGCACCAGCTGTACCGCAGATGCCGACAAAGGCAATATATCCGGTCATGACTGGGGCGCTGATGATCTGGCCGACAATCTGGGCTCTCTGATTGACGCAGCTTCTCGTAAAGTCCGGCATGGACAGGGCAATACCGCCATCGAAGGCGATCATAGCGGAAAGGGCCGGCCAGAACAACGTCCAAAAATCCGTATCGCCGCGGGCCTGCACGACCTGGGCACTGAGCAGCGTATCGAGGCTCCATCCGGCCGTCGATAACCCCCAGACGATGACGATCAGGCTCATGGCAATGAGGGCCGGGGCTGAAATACCTTCCAGGATTTTGACGGCTTTATTGCCGGACGCGGCAATGTAGACGTTGAGTGCCCAGAAGATGAGGAAGGAAATAAAGAGTCCCGGAAATCCCAAATCACCCCAGGCAGGAAAAACAGTAGAAATAATAATACTCGTCGCCTGGCCGCCAATCCATGCCTGGACGCCGAACCAGAAAATGCCGAGGATGCCACGGATGATAGCCGGCACGCATAATCCATTCTGACCAAAAATCGCCTTGCCCAGCATGGCATAGTTCATACCGTATTTGACGCCGTAGTGGCCGATGATCATGGCGACGGCCATGACCAGCGTATGACCCAGGACGATGGTAAGCAGTGCTTCATACCAGGTCATGCCGGCCACGAGGAGGCCGCTGGCTACCTGATAAACGGCAACGGATACGATAATGCCGATCCAGAGATTGGCCATATCCTTCATATGCCAGTCCCGCTTTTCCCGGGGAATTGGTTTCGTCGCATCACTGTAAAAATTTTTGTGAGCCTAAATTTCCTTCACTCCGGCATCGGTCAGGCTGACAATGCCATCGTTTTCTTCCTGATAGAGATTCATAAAAAATCACCTCCGAAAACATATACACTTTTTTGCGCATATACTATATCGCAATTAGAAAAGGATAAACGAGATATCACTGCGCTTACCATAACACATAGGAATAATCACGGAATAATGTATCAATCAATTTCCGTACGGGTTCTTCCAATACAGATGTACCCGATTCACCAACGGTGTACTCTGTTTTCATACCGTCCAGGCGGACGAGGAAACGGCCCGTCTCAGGCTGAATCAGGAGGATGCCCGGATTGGTGCTGTCATCCATATCGACCTGCGTCCGGAATATCGTCAGTTTATCTTTATACGGAGCCCCTTGCCAGGGACAGAACGACCGGCAGTTCCCGCATTCATTGCAGAGGGCATCGAGATGGATAATCTGCCGGTGCAGGAATCCCGGCACCTGTACGGCCATATTGGCCCGGTTGGGACATACTTCGGTGCAGACTTCACAGACAGCATCACACTGCAGGCAGCGTCGGTCACACCCTGCTTCAGGAGCCATGATGAGCTGACCCCGCTGGGAATAGACGGCTTCTTCATCCACTGCCAGTTCCGTATCGACACTGACCGGCATGTTCAGGATGGCTTCAGCTGCCCGTTTTCCATCGGCAATACATTCTACGACAGACGTCGTCTTTCCATAGTGACCGTCCCCGATGACAATCAGTCCCGGAATATCTGCCGGTCTGGCAGCGCCCACAAGTCCCCTGACGCCACAGGCCGCCAGCACATAATCAAAATCAGCCAGCTCATCGTACTGCCCGATGCCGTGATCCGTTTCGATATGGACGCCCATTTTTTCAACAAGGGAAATATCCTTATCAATCGCATCGGCTGTAATCTGTCCTTTTTTATCACAGAGGAAGGAGCGGACCATGCCGCCGGCCGCATCATTTTTTTCAAAAACCGTGACATCGACGCCACCACGGGCCAGGAAATACGCGGCTGACAGCCCCGCCGGGCCTGCACCGATAACAGCCGCCTTTTTGCCGTTTCCTGCTGGCGGCACGAGTTCTGCCATGACGGCGTCGTATCCGTTTTCTGCCGCTATGAGCTTATTACGCCGTATTTCCACCGGACTTTCATAGAAATTGCGGGTACAGCTGTTCATGCATGTATGATAACAAATCGTGCCGGTGATAAAAGGCAGGGGATTCTTTTCCAGGATGACTTCCAACGCTTCCTTGTATTTACCTTCCCTGACGAGAGTCATATAAGCCGGGATGTCCTGATGGATGGGACAGGTATCGCTGCAGGGAGCCATAAAGCAGTCCATGACCGGCAGAGGCTGGTCATTCTTGCGTTCCTGGCGCACCCGGGGCATCGGTCTGTAATACGCATCTTTCCGGGCGCGGTCCAGAAGATTTCGGATCTTTTCTCCATCGACACCGCAGAAAGAAGGTGCATCGTCTCTGTGGAACCCGCCCGCTATCTGGGACAGTCGTTCATAGCCGCCAGGTTTTAACAGGGTAGTTGCCACCGTAACCGGCCAGATACCGGTGTCTACAATATTCTTTATATTGAAGGCATCGGCACCGCCGCTGTAGGAAATACGCAGGCTGCCAGAAAAATCATCTGTCAGCTTTTTCGCTACATTCATGGAAAGGAAGAACAGAGGCTTGCCGGACATGTACATTTCTTCGCCCGGTAATTCTCCCCCTTTGATGTCCACGGGAAACGTATTAGTCAGTTTAACACCGAACAGGAGTCCTTTATCTTTTCCCAGTTTCTGCAGGCGCTGCAGCATCGGTACGGCATCGCTATAAGCCAGGTCATCCTGGAAATGACGGTCCGTAAAGGCCATGTGGGTATATCCCAGTTCATCCATCGTTTTACGGACGAACTCATATCCCAGAAGTGTCGGGTTGCATTTGACGAACGTATTGAGATGTTTTTCCGTCAGGAGATAGGTCGCAATCCGTTCGATTTCTTCCGGCGGACAGCCATGCATGGTGGAAACGGTCACGGAATTGCAGATAGTTCCGGGAATCGCCTGTACGTCTTCGGCCGTCAGATTCTGGAACAAATGGATATGACCCAGGAGCCAGTCCCGGCATTCCTGAAAGATTGCCGTCTGGGATGCCTCTTTTAATCCTTCAATGAACGCATCAATCTTAGGGCTGCTGATTCCTTCCAGATTATATCCGACAGACATATTGAACTGGAACCCATCCACAGATCCCAGGCCGTATTCTTTGGCCAGGACATGGAGGAGGAACCAGGCTTTGACATATTCTTCAAAGGCCTTGGGCACTGTCAGTTCGGTAGACCATTCAACATTGTAGCATTCATCGTCGGCGTGGATACACGGTTTAGCCACAGGCAGGTCTTCCCCGTCGAGAGTCTGTACCGTTTTGAGTTCGAAGAAACGGGCACCTGCCGCATAGGCCGCGGCTATATTCTGGGCCAACTGTGTATGGGGGCCGGCCGCCGGACCGAATGGTGTTTCCAGTTTGCGGTCAAATATCGTATAGGTACGGGACGGATCAGCCTTATATAAATGATGTACGCCGTACACAGTTTTAACATGACGCTCTCCCAAGAGCCATTTCATAAGATGTTCAAAGGGCAGTGAATACATTCTGTCGCTCATCGTCTTTCTCCTTTCGTTGTCATCCATTGATCCGCCGGGCAAGTTCAGCTGCCCCCGTGCGGATTTTATCCATCATTTCCTGTTCATCACAAACGAGTAACTCTCTGTCCTTCATGAGGACTCTGCCACTAGCTATGGTCGTCACGACATGGCGGCCGTTCATCCCAAAGAGGATGTGACTGTTGACATTGTCTGCCGTAAGCGGTGTCGGCGGTATGTAATCGATGACAATGGCATCGGCCGCCGCGCCTTCTTGTAAGACGCCAAGAGGCCGTTTAAAATACCGGGATGCGATTTTCGGATTGTTTTCAAACAACATCTGTGGCACTTCTGTCCAGGCTGCATTGGCATCACAAAGATGATGTTTGTGCAGTACATTAGCCACTTTGTACGATTCAATCATATCGTGAGTGTACCCATCCGTACCCAGACCGGTCAGGACGCCGCGATGTACCAGTTCCATCGTCGGCGGGCATCCGCAGGCATTTCCCATGTTAGATTCGGGATTGTGCACCACCATCGTATCCGTATATTTCAGAAGGTCCATTTCATGAGGATTGATATAAATGCAATGCCCCAGCAGGCTGTGCGGTCCCAGGACATCCCAGTCATAGAGCCGGTCCACAATGCGTTTGCCATATTTTTTCAGGCAGTCCTGCAAATCTTCAATACCTTCTGCCACGTGGATATGGTATCCTGCCCCGGATGGTTTATGATTTGCTGCCAGTTCCATCGTCTCGTCACTGATGGTGAACTGGGCATGCATTCCCATCATGCCGGCGAGCATGTCTGTCGTATCTTTCTGGGCATACCGGATCCAGGCTTCATTTTCCAGCACCGCTTCTTTTGCCTTGTCCCTGCCGTCCCGGTCGGAAATTTCATAGCACAGGCAGGAGCGGACGCCCATCTTCCGTGCTGCATCGCCAATCGTAAACAGACTGTCCTTGATTTCACCATAACTGGCGTGGTGGTCAAAAATCGTCGTCACGCCGTTTTTGATGCATTCCATATACGTTTCTACGGCACTCAGCCAGGTCAGGTCATTGGTCAGATGCCGGTCGATATTCCACCAAAGACCATCGAGAATGTCGAGGAATCCCCTGGGCGCATATCCATTGATAGCCAGGCCGCGGGCCATGGCACTGTAAATGTGCTCATGGGCATTGATAAAAGCCGGCATGATCAGTCCGCCATGGGCATCTATATAATCAGCCTGTTCATACTTCTGCCGCATCTCCGGCAGCGGTCCGATATCACAGATGATACCGCCGTCCATAACTACGGCTCCATCATGAATCAGTCCACGTTCTTTCGTACGCGTCACAACCGTACCATTTCCAAGAAGTAACATATCGTATCCTCCATTCCGGCTGCCCGGCATCCCTTTATCCGGACAGCTCTTGTATTCTATATGCATTTTTATAATAGTACATTTGCCGTTCCCGTATCTAAAAACATATTAGCATTTTATTTGTATGTGTGTCAAATATTTTTTAGATTATCTAACATTTATTTAGTAATCTGTATAATTCACACGAAATCATGCATTTAGGGCATAAAAAAGCACGGCCTGGACGGAGCGATAGTCCGGCGCCAGTGCCGTGCGATGATATTATTGATATTTTCTGCCATAGGCGGCCCATCCGTAGGGAATAGACAAAAAGAAAACCGCCCCGGCTATATTTCCCAGTGTCACCCAGAATAGATTATACCCGTATCCGGCCAGGGTAATATCCGGCGCAGCCGGCAGCAGCATCGCCAGCGTCATGACAGTCATGTTGGCAATACAGTGTTCAAACCCCAGTGTATAAAATACGTACAGGCACCAAAACGTCATAATCAATTTACCTGCATCGGAATGACAGCGGAAACTGCTCCAGATGGCCAGGCAGACGAGGATATTGCAGAGGATGCCCCGGAAAAAAAGCTCCAGCGGCGGCAGGCTCATTTTCATGACTGCTGCTTCGGTAATCGCCTCCGCCGTCGTGCCCGTATCATAACCGGCACCATAAAACAGCAGGGATAATATAACCGCTCCCAGCCAGTTTCCGCCGTAACAGACCGCCCAGAGGCAAAGGACATCTTTAATAGAAATCAATTTACACCTCAGGCCATTGTACAGGACAAAGGCATTTCCCGTAAACATTTCTGCTCCGCAAATGATGACCAGGCTCAGGGCAACGCCAAAAGATGCTCCCATAATGATATGCCGTGCCGGACAGTCTCCCAAAAAACCGCTGATCGTATAGGTCAGCAATATACCAAATCCCAAATAGGCTCCGCCCAGAAGGGAAGCCATCACGTATCCTATAGGATTGTCTTTTAAAAACCGTACCTTGGCTGCCGCACTTTTTGCTGAGGCATCATACGTTTCCTGAAACACCGTATCACCTTCACACCATCAAGATAGTTTTATTATACCACAACCGCATCAGTTTACACGGTCAAAAAGTGCCCCTTTGCGGCCGGAACCATAACGGGACACCTTTGTCTTTTCTTATTTGATTTCTTTAGGTATGAGGAGATTGAGCGTAATAGCTATAAGGGATGCCGCTACGACAGGAGCCTTGCCAAAAATCGTCGTCACCCAGGCCGGGAACAGCGCTAATGTGGCCGGCGCTGCCGAAAGGCCCATTCCCATAGCCACGGCCAGTCCGATAATAGCCGTATTGCGCGGACTGGTCCCTTCTGAAAGGGCCAGTTTGATACCGGTCATGGCAATAGAGGCAAATACAGATACGGTCGCCCCGCCGAGGACTGCATAGGGAATCGTCGTCAGGAGCGCAGAAAATTTCGGGAAAAGGCCGGCAATGAGAATAATGAAGGCTGCCATGCCCAGGACGTGACGATTGATGACCCGCGTCGTCGTAACGATGCCGACATTCTGTCCATAGGTAGACGTAGGCAGGAACCCAAAGAAGGCCCCCAGGATGTTCGTCGCGCCCAGCCCCAGCAATGCTCCGTGCAGTTCCTGCGTTTCTGGCAGGCGGTTCATGGCCCCCGATGTAGTTGCCGAAAAGTCACCGATAGCCTGGATAGAATTGATGACGAACAGTATGGCGATAGCGACGATGGCTGACACATCAAATTCTATGCCGAAGTGCATGATCCGCGGCACCTCAAAATAACCGGCGTTGGCTACGTTGGTAAAATCTACCATGCCCAGTACGAGAGAAAGGATGTACCCGGCTCCCATACCGACGAGAATGGATGCCAGCTTCAGGCTTCCTTTGCCGAAATGGGTGAAAAAGGTGACGACGCCCAGCGTAAACAAGGCCACGACCCAGTTCTGCCATTGGCCATAGGTCGGTTGTCCGATTCCGCCGGCCATATAATTAATAGCGATAGGATATAATGAGAGTCCGACTGTAAAAACGACCGTTCCGGCTACGAGAGGAGGAAAGAAATGGCGGATCCGGCGGATGCAAAGCCCCACCAGAATTGCGACCAAGCCACCGACGACCTGTGCGCCGAAGATAGCAGCAATACCAAATTCTTCTGTAATAGCCTGCATACTCGGTACGTAGGCGAAACTGACGCCAAAGATGACAGGCAGTCCCGCTCCCAGATGAATCCCGCTGCGCGGTCCGATGGGAAATAACTGCAATGCTGTGCCAATAGCTGCCGCAATAAGGGACGCCTGAATCAGAATGACACTGTCTGCCGGCGACAAATGAGCGACACCGGCAATGATAATGGCCGGCGTGACACAACCGACAATCATGGCAATGACATGCTGCAGGGCAATAGGCAGAGCAACGCGGAAAGGCGGCCTGCCGTTGAGTTCGAATAAGGCGAGTGCACGCTTTTTAGAGTCCGGTTCTGGCATGATAGTCCGCCCTCCTTATCCCATATGGATATGCGTACCCGTTTTTCCAAGGATGCCGTCTTTTGCCTTTTCCAAAAGAGTGATAAGGGCCGTACGACCTGGTTTGGATTCGGCAAAACGGACAGCCGCTTGTACTTTGGGCAGCATGGAACCAGGAGCAAACTGGCCTTCCTGTATATAGCGGCGCGCATCGGTTGTCGTCAGATCGTCCAGCCATTGTTCGTCCGGTTTTCCAAATTGGATTGCCACTTTTTCAACGGCTGTGAGAATAATCAGATAATCGGCATCAAGATTTTCTGCCATGAGTTCACTGGCAAAATCTTTATCGATGACGGCGCTGGCACCTTTCAGGTGATTTCCCCGGCACATGACAGGAATCCCGCCACCACCACAGGCAATGACGACCTGCCCCGATTCGACGAGAGTCCGGATTGCCCCAATTTCAATGATTTCCTGTGGCTGGGGAGAGGCAACGACGCGGCGGTAGCCGCGGCCGGCGTCTTCTTTCATGATATAACCGTAATGTTGTTCTGCGAAATCAGCCTGTTCTTTTGTCATAAAATGACCAATCGGTTTGGATGGATGCTCAAAGGCCGGATCCTTTTCGTCAACCCGTACCTGAGTCACCATAGTAGCAACCGGAATATCTTTGATTCCCCGGTTATGTAATTCTTCCCGTAAGGCATTCTGCAGGTCATAGCCAATATAAGCCTGGCTCATGGCGACACAGACTGACAGCGGCGTATTGGGCTGGGCCGGGTTTTCACGACTGAGTGCTGCCATGGCATTATTGATCATCCCGACCTGCGGGCCATTGCCATGAGATACAATGACTTCACAGTTTTCTTCAATAAGATCGACAATTGCCTTGGCTGTAATCTTGACAGCCTTCATCTGTTCGGGGAGCGTATTTCCCAGGGCATTGCCGCCCAGGGCGATGACGATCCGTTTCTTTTTCTGTTCCATATCGTTCCTTCCTTTGTATATAAAAGTATCACACCGGTATATTCTTCACTTCCTATGGGGCCTCAGGCCTGAAGCGGAATTTGTACACTTCGCTTTACGCCTGATGCCCAATAGGACAGCCTGAAAAGACAGATGAGGTGCCGGTCCCGGATGGATCGGCACCTCATCAGGCTCACAAAGCAACAAACAGGCTTATTTCATTTTTCTCGGCGTATTGCGTTTTGCCAGTGCTTCCAACGTTTCTACAGGATTCTGGAATTTGGCAAGCATAATCATAGCGGCAATGATGTACGGTTTGTAACTGGCTTCTTTGTAAAGAGGATCGCGATAACGGTCGAATACGGACGCTTCGACTTCCCCATCTTTGCAGCTGACGCCGTTGATATCGGCAGGCAGGCAGTGCAGATAGAGGGCCTTGCCGTCTTTGGTCGTCTTCATGAGGTCTTCCGTGCAGCACCAGTCTTTATGCTGTGCATTCTGGGCCAGCAGTTCTTTTTCCAGGGCATCGATACCGGCCTGATCTCCATCGGCATAGAGTTTCGTCCGTTTTTCCATGGCTTTGAAAGGAGCCCAGCTCTTGGGATATACGACATCGGCATCTTTGAATGCGTCGGCCATGTCATTGGTTACACGGAACGAACCGCCAGAAGCCTGGGCATTTTTCTTAGCCACTTCTTCTACTTCCGGCATGACTTCATAACCTTCCGGATGAGCCAGCACGACGTCCATGCCGAGACGGGTCATGAGGCCGATGACACCCTGCGGTACCGAAAGAGGTTTGCCATAGGACGGAGAGTACGCCCAGGTCATGGCAATTTTCTTGCCTTTCAGATTCTGGATACCGCCAAAGGTATTGATGATGTGGGCAGCATCTGCCATGCACTGCGTCGGATGATCGATATCACACTGGAGGTTGACCAGCGTCGGTTTCTGTTCGAGGATGCCGTCTTTATACCCCTGGGTAACGGATTTGACAACTTCTTCCTGATATGCATGGCCTTTGCCGATATACATATCATCACGGATGCCGATGACATCGGCCATGAAGGAAATCATATTAGCCGTTTCGCGGACGGTTTCGCCATGGGCAATCTGGCTCTTCTTTTCATCCAGATCCTGTACCTGCAGGCCGAGGAAGTTGCAGGCCGAAGCAAAGGAGAAGCGGGTACGGGTCGAGTTATCGCGGAAAATAGAGATACCCAGGCCACTTTCAAACACGCGGGTCGAAATATTGTGCTGACGCATATAGCGAAGTGCATCGGCAAGGACCCAGACGGCTTTCAGTTCATCATCGGTTTTGTCCCAGGTAAGGAAAAAATCGTTTTCATACATATCCTTGAAATTGAGGGCTTTAAGCTGGTCTAAATAATACTGCAAGTTCTTTTCCATAGTGATACTCTCCTTTTGGCAAATACTATTACTATAATAATAGACACTGTATAGTATACATCAATTAGTCTTTGGTATAGACACTGGGAAGGGCTGCATAAAGAGCGGCGCAAGTGACGAGATCCTGTTTCCATGTCTTTTCATTAGGCGCATGAGCCTGTGCTTCTGCGCCAGGGCCGAAGCCGATGACGGGGATGCCGTTGCGGCCCATAATGGTGACACCGTTCGTCGAGAAGGTCCATTTATCGGTCAGTGGGCGTGCTTTCCGTTCTGCTTCCGTTTCAGCCGAGCCGATACGCGTCGTGCCGAAGAGGTTCGTATAGGCTTCTTCCATGGCTTTGGTCACCTTGTGGTCTTTAGGGATGACCCAGGTCGGGAAATAGCATTCAATAGGATAAGTCAGGCCCGTATAGCTCGGACGGGAGTATTCATACATGCTGACTTTGACATCATCACCGTATTTTTTGACGCTGGGCAGTGCCCGGATTTCATCGAGGCAGCTCTGCCATGTTTCACCAGCGGTCATGCGGCGGTCCAGCGATACGGCGCAGGAGTCAGCAACAGCACAGCGGCTTGGCGATGTGTAGAAAATCTGGGAGCACGTAACAGTGCCACGGCCGAGGAAATTAGCTTCTTCGTATTCAGGATTGTATTTTTTATCGAGCATTTTGACCAGCCCTTTGATTTCCGTGCCATCAGCGGCGTCGTTTTCGTTGAGAGCCCGTACGTCCTGAAGGATATCGGCCATTTTATAGATAGCATTGTCACCGCGTTCGGGAGCACTGCCATGACAGGACACCCCCTGAACATCGACGCGGATTTCCATACGGCCCCGCTGACCGCGATAAATGCCGCCATCTGTCGGTTCAGTCGATACGACAAATTCCGGGCGGACGCCGTCTTCTTTGATGATATACTGCCAGCAGAGACCATCGCAGTCTTCTTCCTGTACGGTACCGGTAACGAGAACGGTGTATTTATCAGACAGGAGACCCAGATCTTTCATGATACGGGCGCCATAGACAGCCGATACAATACCACCGCACTGGTCAGATGTACCACGGCCACCGATTTCCGTTTCCGTTTCAAAACCCTTGTACGGATCAAATTCCCAGTTGTCCTTGTTGCCAATGCCTACCGTATCGATATGGGCATCAAATGCGATAAGTGTCTTGCCGCTGCCCATGTAACCGAGGACATTGCCCATGGGGTCGATTTCTACTTTATCGAAATCAAGAGCCCGCATTTCCTGTGCTATCCGGTCGATATGAGCTTTTTCATCGCAGCTTTCACCGGGATACTGTACGATTTCCCGTAAGAATTTTGTCATGTTTTTTTCGTAGCTCTTTGCGGCTTCTTTGATTTTGCTGTAATCCAGTGCCATGTTGTACTGCTCCTTTTCATGAAAATATAGGTACTATCCTGTATACTATGTTGCACTCGTTATTTATCGAGGCCTTTCCAGACAATGTTTTTATACCGCTGTGGATCCGTGTCACCTTCGGTAGAGAAGACCAGGACATTGGCTGTTTCATCCAGTCCCAGTTCTTTGCGGACATCGGCACAGTCATCGCTGGTCATGAGAACCGACAAAGCTCCAAAGGGAGCTGCGCCGGACTCACCGGATGTGATGGCCGGATCGCCTTTAATCGGGGCTCCCAGCATGCGCATCCCCTGGGCTGCCACCCAGTCAGGCGCTGCAACGAACATCTTGACGTGATTCTTGAGGATATCCCAGGAAATCGTATTGGGTTCCCCGCAGGCGAGGCCTGCCATAATGGTCTGCATGTCCCCATCGACGATGCGCGGTTTGCCATCACCGGCTGCGGCACCTTTGTAAAGGCAGGCCGCTGCTTCGGCTTCGACGACGACGAATACGGGCGGATTATCTTTATAGAGGTTGGAGAAGAATCCGACGACAGCACCGGCCAGCGAACCGACACCAGCCTGGACGAATACGTGGGTCGGCCGGTCTATTCCCTGTTCATTTAACTGCTGGGCTGCTTCCATGGCCATCGTGCCATAACCCTGCATGATCCACGAAGGGATTTCTTCATATCCGTCCCATGCCGTATCCTGTACGATGACGCCCCGCGGCGTTTCGGATGCTTCTTTTGCAGCCTGACGTACACAGTCGTCGTAATTGAGATCAAGGATATCGACTTTGGCACCAAGTTTCCTGATATTTTCCAACCGGGTCTGTGTCGTCCCCTTCGGCATATGTACGACAGCGTTCTGACGCAGTTTATTCGCTGCCCAGGCTACGCCCCGGCCGTGATTTCCGTCTGTTGCCGTAAAGAACGTGGCCGTGCCGAATTCATCGTGGAGCTTATCTGATGTCAGTACATCGTAGGGCAGTTCCGATACATCTTTTCCCGTTTCTTTGGCAATATATTTTGCCATGGAATAGGACCCGCCCAATACTTTGAATGCGTTGAGGCCGAAACGGTACGATTCATCTTTGACGAAAAGAGAACCGAGGCCGAAATATGCAGCCATCTTAGGAAGTTTCGTCAGCGGCGTTTCCTTATACTGGGGAAAGCTCTGATGAAAGGTCCGTGCTTTTTTGACTTCTTCAACGGACATAATGGGAAGATTTTTATCTTCCGTCTTGGGCATGTGGTTCATGACCCATTTCATGGTATCTGCCATGGTATTCATCCTCCTTGTCGTGCTATCTGTTCCTGAAAGCCCATTTCTTTTACTAAAAATATTTTTGCTCATCAAAAAGTTTTTGTATACTTAGAAGTATATCATGATTTTCCATTTTTGCAAGATGTTAGCTAAATTTTTTTTAGGTTAAATATATTTTTTTGTCGCATTTAGACAATGTATCCATGATTTTTTATCAAGACCCGGCCTGACCGGGCATCCGTATGAGTACCGTGGTCCACAGTCAATGCGCCATTTACATAGACCTGTTCTATGCCTTCCGGAAATTGGACAGGTTCAGTAAAGGTCGCCCTGTCCCGGATAGTGCCGTCCTTAAAAATTATCAGGTCTGCTGCCTTTCCGGCGGCCAGCACGCCCCGGTCACGCAGTCGGAATGCCGATGCCGCTTTTCCTGTCATCTTGTGTATTGCTTCTTCCAGTGAAAAGACCGGATTTTCCCTTACATATTTACGCAGCACATAGGGAAACGCACCATACAGGCGCGGATGAGGATGACTGCCATACAGGCCGTCTGTACTCAGATTCATTTCCGGCCGTTTCATGAACTGCAATACGTGATTTTCCTGACAATAAAAATCAATCATCCGTACATCATTTTTTTCTTCATACAGTAAATCAAAGGCTGCGTTATACGGATCTTTTCCCCGTTTTTCTCCCAGTTCGATGAGATTAAGGCCGACGGCATCCTGATTTTTTTCGCTCCCGACGCTGGAAACATAAATCTGGTCGGGACCGGCAAAATCGATGAAGTCATCCCAGCCGGGAATACCCTTCTGGATGTCAGCAATCATTTTCTGCCGCAGCGTCCGATCAGAGAGGCGCCGGAGTACGCAATCGGTACCGCCTTCCATGACCCACGGCGGCAGAATGGCGCTCATCATCGTACTGCCTGCCGTATAAGGCGTCTGGTCAAAACTGATATTTATCCCCTCGGCTTCAGCTTCATCGAGAAGGCGGAGTACCTGGGGGATATACTGCCAGTTTTTCCGGCCACAGACTTTAAAATGGGAAATATGAAGATGGACGCCGGACTGACGGGCAATGTCGATGATTTCTTTCATAGAGGCGACAATCGTATCAGCCTCGCTCCGCTGATGGACGACAAAGCATCCCTGGTACTCTGCCACGACCCGGCACATGGCGATGAGTTCTTCTTTCCCGCCATAGACGCAGGGAAGGTAAATGAGACCAGAAGACAGACCTACGGCGCCGCCTTCCATTTCTCTCCGAGTGATATCGGCCATCTTCTGCAATTCTGCATCTGATGGCTGCCGGTTTTCAAGTCCCATCGCTTCCATCCGGATATTGCCGTGTGGTACGAGATAGCATTCGTTGATTCCCGGCCGCGCAGCCCGTACCCGGTTCAGATACCCGGCTGTCGTATGGTAGTGCCAGTCTATGCGCTCTGAATCCTCACCGATACCGGCCAGGTTATGACGCCACGTCGCAATGTAGGTTTCCGGCAGAGGGGCGACGGATATGCCATCCTGTCCCAGAATTTCTGTCGTTACCCCCTGCATGACCTTCGGCAGGACGCGGCTGTCCTGCAGTACTTCGATATCACTATGGCTGTGGGTATCAATGAATCCTGGTGCTACGATACACCCCGATGCATCAACATAGGACATTCCTTCAGACGGCGCTATGTGACCGATTGCCCCAATACGATCCCCATCGATGAGAACATCCGCTTTATACCGTTCCGTTCCCGTACCATCTACAATAGTCCCATTTTGAATGAGAATACTCATACACATGCGCCCCCTTTACCTGGCAGGAACCGTTCCTGCAACAGGGCCCCCATTACTGCCACATAGCAGGTAACAGCGCCGGTAAGCTGGGAAAGTTCTATGTATTCATCTACTGTATGAGCCAGGTCTTCCCGGCTGGGTCCCAGTCCGATCGTGGGAATGTGGGCTTCACCGGCATAGTGGCTGCCATTGGTGCAAAAGTTATACTGGCGGATAGCCGGTGTGAATCCGGCCTGTTTCATCGCGTCAGCTGCTGCCTGAACAAAGTCAGCCTGTTTATCGTACAGCCAGCCTGGGAAAAAACGTTCTCCTTCTATATCTGCACCAGTATAGCACCGTTCTCTGCCTACGGCATAGGATAGGCGGTAAGACGCCTCTCCATCTTGTTCCATCAAGGTGTGGAGTGCCTGTTTCAGCGGTGCCAGGACGGATTCCTTTGTTTCCCCTGTCAGCAGACGACGGTCGTACGTAGCCCGGCAGTAATCGGGAACGACCGAAGCCCCGGGATAAGGTGAAGATTTGATATCAGTCAATTCCAGGATTCCTTTTCCCAGTACGGGATGAACGGGAGCCGGTACCTGCTGCAGACATGCAATAGCCTTACACATTTTGTATACGGCATTGACGCCTTTTTCCGGATTGGCAGAATGACAAGACTTCCCTTTTGATTCAAGGACAATTTCAGCCCGCCCGCGCTGGCCTACTTTAAGATCGAGGCCGGAAGCTTCTCCGATGATGACATAGTCGGGACGGATGGCCTGACTGATGGCGCGGGCTGCGACGCCTTCAAAGCATTCTTCATGAACGACGGCAGCGATATACAGGGTACCGGCAAACTTCTTTTTTGTCTGTCTGGCAAACTGTACTGCCCCGACCGTCATGGCGGCCAGTGCGCCTTTCATATCGCTGGCACCACGACCATACAGACGGTTTCCATGTATATCTCCGGCAAAGGGAGGGTAGGTCCAGGCTGTTTCATCTTCAACGGGAACCGTGTCGATATGGCCATCAAAGAGTACGACTGGTCCCGGCCGGTCTCCCTTGATAGAAGCCAGCGTATTCCCATAGTCATCTACCTGAATCGTATCAAATACACCTTGCTCTTTCATATACGTCTGCAGTACGAGACTAGCACCTTTTTCCTGTCCGGACAAGCTTGGCTGGCGGATCAGTGCCTGACACAGTTTCCGGACTTCTTCACAAGATATGGTTTCCACGCCACATTCCTCCTTTATGTTATCAATGCAGCCAGGGGATATTCCCCTTTCTTCTTTGTTATGGTACGCATAATCTAACTTTTTGTCAATATTTTATATAAAAACTAAAAAATATTTTTGTATTTATCTTGACAAATATCTAAAAGATACGTATTATTATATGCATTACAGTAATACTATTTTAGAGAAGGATGATTTATATGAATACATTAGTGCAAAAAACAGGGCGGGCCGCCCGTCTGGCCATCCAGGCAATCTATACCATCAATCGTCTTCTGGCACTTCCAGCGACTCATCAGAACTAATGACATGTATCATGCCCAAAGGGGGCTGTCGCATACCGTACGGCATGTGACAGCCCCCTTTCTGTCCCTAAACGGGTGCATCATCATCATTACTGCTGTCAATATAACTGTACAGCGTATACTTGGAGATGCCAAAGTATTTGGAAATTTTATCCCCCGCTTTGGTAATCAGCAGGGCTCCATGGTCATTGAGGAATTTAATCGCCCGGATTTTATCATCGCGCGTCATGAGCGGCACAGGTTTTCCTACCTGACGGGTCGATTCTTCAATAAGTTCCTGCAGAAGTTCCGTTACATTGTGCGGAATACTGCCCGTTTCACCCTTCTGCGACGTAATAGATACCAGCGGGTTAATGGCATTGCTGACCATCATCAATTCAGTAATATCAAAATTGAGAGAAAAAATACCGATGATTTTCTGCTGTTCATCACGGATGTAAATAGTCGTCGATTTCAGGATACGCCCATCCTTTGTCTTTGTCAGGTAACTGCCATCGGTGTGCAGTTTTTCCGGTTTGCCGCTCAATGCCTCCAGAACAGCCATAGACGGACCATCTCCTACTTTCCGGTGCGTAACATGCCCATTTTCAATGGCAACAATGGAATGTTCCGCATTGTCCCCACTGAGGTCATGGACGACGACTTCACAGCTGGGCCCGAACTGCTGTGCAATACCCCGGGCTAATTGTTTCAAAAAAGTAAGCATATTTTCTTTCATCGGTCAACGACTCCGTTTCCTAATATACACGAGCAAAAATTTGTTTTTCAGTCATGACAAATTTTCATTATCACCTTAATTTACTATACCATATTCTGCTCCGTAAAAGCAAAGTAAAATCGCATAAAACCGAAAAAGAACTACTTTACAGCCGAATCAGGATTCGTGTTCATCATAAGCCAGTTCTGTCGTTTTTTCTTTCGGCGGCATCAATTTGGAGAAAATGATAAATGCTATGAAGCTCACAACCAGACCCGGCAGGATAGGCTGGCCGAACTTAATACCAAAAATGACACCGTGGGTAAACTGTTCCAGATACACGACGACAATCGTACCGGCAATAAGTGATGCCATCGTCCCTGCAAGAGATGCGCCTTTCCAGTATAAACCGATGACATATGGGAAGAAAGCACCGGCTGCACGGAGCGAGAAGGAAAACATAAGAATCGTAATAATGCTCGATGTATTGAATAATGCAACGAGCAGGGAAAGCAATCCTGCCAGGACCATGACAATCTTGGCAACTTTCATAACCTCTTCATCGGTCGCTTCCGTTTTAATGTACTGGCGATAAATATCATTGGCAAAAATAGATCCGGCTCCCAGAAGGTCCGAACTGGCACTGGACATCGTTGCCGAAATGACACCAGCAAAGAGGATGCCACAAACGAGAGGCGGCATAGCCGCTACGGCCAGAACCGGCAGGGCATAGCGTGAACCGACACTTTGGAACTGGGCCGCATCAAAGATGCCCATATTAATGAGAGCCAATACGATGACGCCCAGTGTCGCCGGAATAAATCCATAGATGAAATTGATGATAGCAGCCATGACAGACCCTTTCTGGGCAGTCCGACCATCACGGGCTGCATAATACCGTGATACTGCTTCTTGTCCTACCGTAAAGGTAGTAATATACATGACAGTCAGGGCAATGACATCGATGACACTGTAACCGGAAAAGAGATCCAGTGATTCTGCCGGTACATTGGCCACGACATTATCCCATCCTCCTGCCAGATTGAGAGCGTAAGGAAGAGCTACGGCCATACCAAATACGATGAAAAAGACCTGTACAAAATCGGTAAGCGTAACAGACCAGAGACCTCCCATGACAGAATAAATCGTAACGATGACACAAATAGCGATGACGGAGACTTTAAAGCTGATACCCATCATCGTCGAGAGAATGACGGCTGATGCAATCATTTGCCCTGCCGTCAGGCCAATAAGGGGCAGAAACATGACGATAGCCGTAATGATGCCCGGAAGCCGGCCATAGCGGCGGCGGAAATATTCCGGTACGGTCTTGACTGTCGATGCCCGGAATTTTGGAGCCAGGAAAGTCAGGATGACAAAGGCGAAACCCATGGCAATGACATACCAGGCCGCGCTGATACCGTATTTTCCCATGCCCTGCTGGACAACGCCCAGCGAACTGCCACCACCGATTTCCGTGGCAGCCAGCGTCCCTGCCATCAGAATGGGTCCCAGACGGCGGCCGGCAACCATGAAGTCCGCATTGCCGGAAATCATGTGCTTGGAGTACCAGCCGATGAAAAGCATAAATGCCATGTATGCGATGACAACGGCGGCTACAATAATAGATCCACTCATACAAATCCCTCCTTAATGATATGATAGTAACAAGTAGTGGTTATGTTTTTATCATATCTACAAACTAAATTTTTGTCAATTATTCAAAATATTTTTCATCTCCCATTTTTCTTTTATAACCGATACACCTTGCATTTCTTCTTTCTCTTTCGTATGATATACCTATCAATACAAAAAGGAGACGATATGGTATGAGTTATCAGGCAGCATTCATGTATATTGCCCCGGGAAATGATCCGGAAAAGCAGAAAGCCGTCATCCCCGGACCCGGTCTCGACCTGACCGTAGTCGGTGTCAAATCCTATGAAGAAGCCGTCAAAGAAGCAAAAAAACTGGTAGAAAACGGAGTAGGTGCCATTGAATTATGCGGTGGCTTCGGCGTAGAAGGGACGGCCATGATCAAGCAGGCCGTTGCCGGCAAGGCCTCAATCGGCGTCGTCCGCTTTGATATCCATCCTGGCATGGGCAATAAGAGCGGTGATTCATTTTTCATCAAGAAATAACAATACAGTGGCAAGCAATACATAGTATTAAAAAAGCGGTGTGTACAAATCATTGTACACACCGCTGTGTTTATGTCATTCTATTGTTACTTGACAATAACCGACACGCCATCGGGAATGACCGTAACTTTCGGGTCAGCCACACCTTTTGCCGCCAGAAGCTTCTTCGCCATAGCAAAGGCTTCGTCAATATTCGCCGCATATTTCAGATGCATAGCTTCTACCATATCTTTAGGGGCATCAGTTACCATTATGATATCAAAATGGAGCAATAAACGCAATAGTATCTGCGATTCCCACTGGTCAAAGATCGTTTCATTCCGATCACGGGCCAGGATTTCATCCATGGCCTTCTGCAGATCATCGGCCTGTTTCAGCGTATTGAAGAAATCTTCACCGCCGTGTCCGTCACTGCAGCTGGAGCAGTCGATAATGACGCCGCCATCTTTACAGGTTGCTTCTGCCGCCGTCATGCCTTTGACAGACTGGTAGATATTCTGATCGAGAGGATAACCGCCATTCGTCGTTACGACAATATCAGCCGGAACCGGTTTGACACCAGCCAGTTTCATTTCAAATTCTACCCCTTTATAATGGGCCTGTTCCCGGTCACCGGCAAAAGCGGCGATGACTTTTTTATCGGCATCGATGACGACGTTGCAGATAAATGCCAGTTTAGCCGCTTTGGCTGCATAAAGCATATCTTTATGGATGGGATTGCCTTCGAGGATGCCTGTACGGGCATAGGGGCTGTTAATGAATTCCGAGCAGTGGTTAGCCAGAACTGTAATCTTGCTGGCAATACCTGGCAGAACGGATTTCCGGCCACCGGACATGCCGGCAAAGAAATGCGGTTCGATGAATCCTTCTGAAATCAGGAGATCCGTATTAACAGCCGCCTTGTTGATCAGGCATTCTCCACCGGAAGGCAGCGTACCGATGCTGACCATGTCGTCGTCATTACGGCTGACGTGAATGATGAACTTTTCCTTTTCAGCGATTTCTTTTCCGTATTTGGCAACCAGTTCTTCATGAGTAGTCGGACGATGCATCCCTGTTGCAACCAGAATGGTAATATCAATATCCGGATTGCCCTTGCGCAATTCTGCCAGCAGCTGTGGCATGATGACATGGCTCGGTACCGGACGGGTATGGTCACTGGAAATAATGGTACACGTCTTTTTCCCTTTGGCCAGTTCGCTCAGACGAGGACTGCCAATTGGATTAGCCAGTGCATCCGCAACGAGTTCTTCTTCTGATTTGGGCGCTTTATATTCATGGGCATGCGAAAGCAGTACACCTGCTACTTGTTCATCAGGCAGTTCAAAATGAATATGTCCCTTACCAAAAGGGATGGAAAATTTCTGCATATATATCCCAGCCTTTCTGTGTTATGAACGAAACATGACGCCTTACCACATATTCTGCCCGGTACAGCAAAGAGGCTGTCACTACAAGAACAGCCTCTTTACATCAACAGAGTATCAGATTTCAGACGATACATTCAAAGAATTCTGCATCTTTTTCGGCTGTACCGGCAGACGGTATGATTATTCTTCTACAGGAACTTCGTCGTTAATGCTGATTACTTTGCCCGGATTCATGATATTCTTCGGATCCAGTGCTTTCTTCACGGCTTTCATCAGTTTGACTTCTACAGGGTTCGTGTATTTTTCAAGGAGAGCTTCCCGTTTATAGCCAATGCCGTGTTCACCGGAGAGGCGGCCACCCAGGCTGTATACGAGAGCGTAGATTTCGCCCTGGATCTTCGGCAGCATTTCTTCCCATTCTTCCTGGGTGCGGTCATCTTTCAGAATATCAATATGGACGTTGCCATCGCCGCAGTGGCCGGCGCAGTGCATAGCGACATCGTATTTTTCAGAAAGGCGGGAAATCTGCTGTACAGCACCGGGGATTTCCGTCATAGGAACGACGATATCTTCCATGGAGAATACGAGGCTGCGGGCACGGTCGGCTTCCAGATATGCCTTACGGGATTTCCAGATAACTTTCGGGTCAGCGACGAGGGAGTCGATGGCTTTATTTTCTTCTGCAATTTCAACGATTTTTTCTGTCTGTTCATCGAGAACGTCTTCGTTGTCACCGGCAATCTGAATGATGATGTAGTTGCCATTGTCAGAATGAGGCAGTTTTTCATCGAGGAATACTTCTACCTGTTTAATAGAGGCATTATCCATGAATTCTACGCAGACCGGAGTAATACCGGCATTCATGACTTTCGGTGTCAGGGCGATAGCATCGTCGAGATTGTCGAATATGAGCAGCAGGTCAGCCTGATATTTAGGCAGGGAAACGAGTTTCAGATAAATCTTGGTAATGATGCCCAGCGTCCCTTCAGAACCGATATAGAGGTGCATGAGCATATAACCCGTTGCATTTTTACGGAATTTACCGCCCAGTGTGACTACTTCGCCCTGCGGGGTAACGACTTCAATGCCCATGACCTGGTCACGGGTTACACCGTATTTAACGGCCCGGTTGCCGCCGGCATTGGTTGCTACGTTACCGCCGATGAAGCAGGAGTCCCCGCTGCAGGGGTCGCCGCCATAAAACAGGCCTTCTTTTTGTACTTCTTCCTGCAAGACAGCCGTCGTAACGCCCGGTTCTGTGACGCATACCATGTTCTGTTTATCGATTTCAAGGATTTTGTTCATCCGTTCGATAGAGATGATGACACCGCCGAATGTGGCGACGGCACCGGCAGCCAAGCCTGTACCAGCAGCACGGGGAACCATGACCGTGTCGTTGTCATAGCAGAGCTTTACGACTTTGGCTACTTCTTCCGTATTAGCCGGCAGGACGACGACCTGCGGTTCTTTCATATAATGAGGATCCGTTACTTCGTCATGGGAATACGGTTCCAGTTTGTCTTTATCGGTATATACATACTTTTCACCAACGATAGCCTTTAACTGTTCAATAAGTTCCGGTGTAACAATACCTTTAGCCATAATAAAATTCCTCCTCTAAATACAAAACACTTTACATGTTGTATAAAACCGGCAGAAAACCGGTGCATAGCCACTAATTACATTACAAAGTCAGGAAACTGGGGATGATAAATGTCAGGATACCGGCAATGACCAGCAGACACAGGCAGTAGCCGGCTGTCCCGCGCATAATTTCCCCTTCTTTTCCTTCTGCCAGAGCTCCGACAGCACCGACGCCGAGAGCAATGCTCTGGGGTGACAGCATCTTGCCTATACAACCACCAAGCGAGCTGGCACCGGCCATCCATGCCGGGCTCATGTCCAGAGTGGACGCAACAGAAGTCTGGAGCGGTCCGAATAGTACGTTGGCATTGGTGCAGGATCCGGTAATGAAAGCACCGATAGCACCCACAAAGGGAGCAAATACAGGATATGCATTGCCTGTCGCAAAGACCAAAGCATCGGCAATCTCCTTAGTCATACCGGAATACGTCATGACCTTGGCTACGATAACGACAGTGATAATCGTCAGGAATGTATATCTCAGGCCGACAAAGTTATCAACAAATACGCTCCATATCTTTCCAAAAGAAGCCCCCTGGATTTTACCACCAATGATAGACGCAATCAAAATCATGATACCTGGCGTTGCCACCCAGACGAATGTATACGGTTTGGCACCAGCACCGGCATAGATAGGAACAGATGTCTTGATGGAAGCCAACGGACCGTTGATGAACGGAATGAGTTTGGATGTAAACACGAGGAGCACGAAAATCAAAATGAAAATCATTGCCGCCCGGACACCTTCGCCGAAGGAAACAGGCTGGATATCTTCTGTCTTTACATCCAGTTTATAGTCGGGATCATCGATCTTGACGGCCCGGGAATACAGTACGATGACCGCCATGATAATTACAGAGGACACCATGACCGGGAGCTCTGCCCCGATAGTCATAGAAATCAGCAATTCAGGGATTGCCAGTGCCAGGCCGGAAAGCAGTGTGATAATGCCGACACCTTTCAGGGCTTTCACCCCGCCACCGATGCAGATGACCATTAAAAACGGGGCAATCAGATCGGGAATAAAGGATACAACCGAAACGTTCGTTGCCAGCGTGACGGCATCGATGCCGGTTATAGCAGCCATTGTCGATGTCGGAATGCCAATAGAGCCAAAAGATGGTGCTACGGCATTAGAAATAAGGCAGGCAATGATCGTCCGTATGGGCGGATATCCCAGAGCAACCAGCATAGCCGCCGGGATAGCTACGGCCGTACCAAATCCGGCCATCCCTTCCATGAAAGTCCCAAAGCCCCAGGCAATGAGCAGAAACAGCACACGTTTATCTTCACTAACCGTAGTCAGCATCTGCTTAATTGTATCAAAACTGCCTGTAGCAACTGTCAGTTTATAAGCAAATAAAGCCATAATGATGACAAGTAAAATCGGCCACACCGCCAGGGCTACCCCTTCCAGTGCCGCAGAAACAGCAATGCCCACAGGCATATCAAAGGCAAAGACAGCAATGACAAATGCAATGATTGCCGCAATCGGGCACGCTTTCCACCCAGCCATCTTCAAAAATCCCAATGCTACAATCAGAAATAGTATCGGGAGCAAAGCAAGCAGAACCATTCAAACCACCCTTTCATCAAACACCATGTTTCATGCCCCTAACAGGCAGGTGGCTCATTCATAGCCAGAATCATGAATAAGACCAGTTCTTTTGTGATTATCTCCGGAGTCAATCTCATGATTTAATTATACAACGGAGACGCAGGTAAGTAAATTGCATTTATACATATAATCTATATGTATTTCACAACGTATCAATGCCTAAATTGATAATTCTGCATGATTGTTTTATTAATTTAATTTATTATATATTTTTTTTAATATTATTAATGTCGTTCAACAATTCACATACATGCTATGATTTTTTATAATACCTAAATGGAATTATGTGTTATTCCGTTTAGGTATATAACATAAAAATAACCGGTTTACAAAACGCATTTTGTAAACCGGTTGTCCTATATGCGGTATTAACGTTTAACTTTAACTACAAGTTCTTGTTTTTTTCAGCAGACGCAATAACGGCATTCATCGCCGCAGCACGGAACCCACTTTCTTCCAGAACGCGTACAGCTTCGATAGTCGTACCGCCGGGAGAACAGACATCATCTTTCAGCTTGCCCGGATGTTCCCCTGTTTCAAGGACCATCTTTGCCGCTCCCAGAACAGTCTGCGCGGCAAAAGTATATGCCATAGGCCGGAACATTCCTTCCCGCACCCCGGCATCAGCCAGCGCTTCAATGAACATATACACAAAAGCCGGACCACTCCCGCTCAGGCCACAGACAGCATCGATAAGCCGTTCTTCCACGACTTCGGCCTTGCCGAAACTGCGGAAAATAGCGACGGAATCATCCTTTTCATCATCTGTTACAGCTTCATTAAAACAAAGGGCCGCCATACCTTCTCCTACCATAGAAGGCGTGTTTGGCATGACGCGGACGATTTTTGTTCCTGCCGGCATGGCATCAGCCAGGCGCTGCAGGGTAAGGCCGGCAGCGATGGAAATCATCACTTTGTCCGGTGTTACTGCCTGATAAATGTCCTTCAGGACACCGGGCATGATAAACGGCTTGACCGCCAGGATGACCGCCTGGGACTGCTGCACTAATCCGGCAGCCGAATCAACGACAGCGGCACCGGTTTCATCAGCCAGGCGCTGGGCCTTTTCCGTATGGATATTGTACAATATGAGCTGTTTCCCTTCGATCAGGCCGGACCGGACCAGCCCCATAGCAATGGCCCGTCCCATATTCCCTGTCCCGATAATGCCGATTGTTTCAAACATAGGATATCCCTCCCCTATACAGCAAACGATTACTGCACAATGCCAGCTGCATCGACGGCCGCCTTTACCTTGGCTGCCAGACCGGCAATCTTCTTTTTGGATACAGAGCAGACGGCCAGGCGGATACCTTTTTTCAGCGGAACAAGGTAAATATGTTCTTTTTCAAGGGCGGCACATACCTTATCCGAACCAATCATGGGAATAGTAATGAAGAAACCTGACAGATATGGCAGGATTTTCAGACCACAGTCAGCCGCTTCTTTCATAAATATGTCTGCCCGTTCTTTAATCATCTGGAAATACTGTGCCCGTTCTGCATCGAGGCGGGCTACTTTTTCCGGATCTTTCGTAATTTCTATCATCGTCCACATAGCAGAGCTGGTCGGATTGGACCAGGTAGCACGGGCGGTGTACTTATTAATAGCCGTAAATTCATCAGCTACGTCTTCACTGGAGGTGATTCCGATCATCGCACCCATACGCTGGCCATACAGGGTAAAGCCCTTAGAACAGGTATATGCGACGATAGGAAGGATATTAGCCGGCAGATTCCCAAACTTTTTGAAGAAACGGCGGCATTCCTGTTTTTCCCCACTGTAGTCGAGATACGCTACATCGGAAACGAGGATAATATTTTTATCTTTTCCTTCGACAGCTGATTTAATAAAAGAAAGGACGGCATCCCATTCATCCAGATTCAGTCCGAATCCTGTAGGATTATTGGCAGGAGAATTAAGGATAATGACTGTATTATGCTGTTTATTGACGAGGTCCTGCAGATTTTCAGAAAAACTCTTCATATTGAATTTTCCATCATCCGTCAGCAGTTCAAATTCGCGGAGGACGCGGTTGTCGTCACGGATAATATTGCGGTATGCTCCCCAACACCAATCTGTCGTGAGTACTTCATCACCCGGTTCAGAATAGTTGTGAACTGCCGTATGGATAGCGCCGGAGCCGCCAGGTGTGGCAATAGCGCGGATATACCCTTCCGGGCGGGAATCACAGAAGCACTGGTCGATAGCCGCATCGAGATATTCCGGGAAGCCCGGAATCGGTGCATAGGCTACAATCTGATTTGGTGTCAGTTGTTTCAATGTATCCTTTACAATCTGCAGTACGACGAGATCGCCATTTTCATCAATAATGGAACCAATCGTACCGTTTATAACAGCATCAGCCCCATTTTTCTTGACATCTTCTGTGCAACGTGCCGCAGCGGCCATAATAGCATCAGCAGCAAACTTACCTTTTGCATGATTAGCAGCAACACTCATACCCATGTAAAATCAACTCCCCTTTTTTAGTTACCTATTCATTTATACCACATATGCATGGGACTGACAAGAAAAGGGTAACCGTTTTACATATGTATTTTGAATACAAAATCCCTACTAGCAACTTACTGATCACGAACCACACAAAAAAAGCACTAGCATAAGCTAGTGCTTTTTTCCACAATCAGCGGCTTCCTATCCTCCCAGGGGGCTTCCCCCCAAGTACTTTCGGCGTTTGCGGGCTTAACTGCTGTGTTCGGCATGGGAACAGGTGGATCCCCGCAGCTGTCGCCACTGAATTCTCTTGTCAGGGCCGTACCCTGACAACTGTATAGAAAACGTATTCCTTACCTTACCTTTTAAGTCAAGTCCTCGGTCTATTAGTACCGGTCCGCTCCGTACATCGCTGTACTTCCACTCCCGGCCTATCTACCACATCGTCTCTGTGGGACCTTACTTACTTGCGTAATGAGAAACCTCATCTCTAGGCTGGTTTCACGCTTAGATGCTTTCAGCGTTTATCCGTCCCCGACGTAGCTACCCAGCTGCACAACTGGCGTCATGACTGGTACACCATTGGTCGGTCCACTCCGGTCCTCTCGTACTAGGAGCAGCCCCTTTCAAGTTTCTTCCGCCCGCGATGGATAGGGACCGAACTGTCTCACGACGTTCTGAACCCAGCTCGCGTACCACTTTAATGGGCGAACAGCCCAACCCTTGGGACCTACTTCAGCCCCAGGATGTGATGAGCCGACATCGAGGTGCCAAACCTCCCCGTCGATATGGACTCTTGGGAGAGATAAGCCTGTTATCCCCAGGGTAGCTTTTATCCGTTGAGCGATGGCTATTCCACTCTATGCCACCGGATCACTAAGCCCGACTTTCGTCCCTGCTCGACCTGTCCGTCTCGCAGTCAAGCTCCCTTCTGCCTTTGCACTCTTCGTGCGGTTTCCGTCCGCACTGAGGAAACCTTTGGGCGCCTCCGTTGCTCTTTCGGAGGCGACCGCCCCAGTCAAACTGCCCGCCTGAGACTGTCCGCAAGCTCGTTACGCTTCTCGTTAGAATTCCAATAAAACAAGGTTGGTATCCCACCATCGGCTCAGCGAATACTGGCGTACTCGCTTCTCCGCCTCCCAACTATCCTGTACATCTCCTACCAGAATTCAATCTCAGGTTACAGTAAAGCTCCATGGGGTCTTTCTGTCCAGTCGCGGGTAACCTGCATCTTCACAGGTACTTCAATTTCACCGGGTCCCTCGTTGAGACAGTGCCCAAATCGTTACACCTTTCGTGCGGGTCGGAACTTACCCGACAAGGAATTTCGCTACCTTAGGACCGTTATAGTTACGGCCGCCGTTTACTGGGGCTTCAATTCTCTGCTTCGCTTGCGCTAACAAGTCCTCTTAACCTTCCAGCACCGGGCAGGTGTCAGCATCTATACGTCAGGTTTCCCTTTAGCAGACGCCTGTGTTTGTGGTAAACAGTCGCTTGGGCCTCTCTTCTGCCGCCTGCCTTAGCTCCGTGCGCTTCTGCACTTCACTGACTACAGGCTATCCTTTTCCCGAAGTTACGGATATATTTTGCCGAGTTCCTTAACGAGGGTTGTCCCGCGCACCTTAGAATTCTCTTCCTGCCTACCTGTGTCGGTTTCGGTACGGGTGCTGCCGTTCTCACTAGAAGCTTTTCTTGGCAATATAGTGCCGGCCCCTTCGCTTCTGTCTCCAGAAGCTCCCCATCACATCTCGGCCTTATGGGAGACGGATTTGCCTGTCTCCCGACCTACCTGCTTGGACGTGCTCTTCCAGTCGCACGCGCGCTTTCCTTCTTGCGTCACTCCGTCGCTCAAACAAACGGCTGCAGTACAGGAATCTCAACCTGTTGTCCATCTCCTACGCGTCTCCGCCTCGGATTAGGTCCCGACTTACCCTGGGTCGACGAGCGTTGCCCAGGAACCCTTAGGCTTTCGGTGGAAAGGATTCTCACCTTTCTTTTCGCTACTCATACCGGCATTCT
Source organism: Caecibacter massiliensis (assembly GCA_900095875.1). GTDB lineage: Bacteria > Bacillota > Negativicutes > Veillonellales > Megasphaeraceae > Megasphaera > Megasphaera hexanoica. Next base: position 1,153,982 of record LT608311.1, read on the forward strand.
CTCTTCCTGCCTGTCCACGGCTCCTTCCGGTACCGCTTCTCCCATGCAGGAACGCTCCCCTACCCATGTATCTACATACATGCCAAAGCTTCGGTTCCGTACTTCAGCCCCGGTCATCTTCGGCGCAGAGTCTCTCGACCAGTGAGCTATTACGCACTCTTTTAATGGTGGCTGCTTCTGAGCCAACATCCTGGTTGTTTTCGAAATTCCACATCCTTCACCACTTAGTACGGCATTGGGGACCTTAGCTGTTGGTCTGGGCTGTTTCCCTCTTGACTACGGGTCTTATTACTCGCAGTCTGACTCCCATGTATAAGTACAGCCATTCGCAGTTTGATTAGGTTCAGTAGCCGGATAGGCCCCTACCCTGTTCAGTGCTCTACCGCCTGTACTCTCTCCATGAGGCTAGCCCTAAAGCTATTTCGGGGAGAACCAGCTATCTCCACGTTCGATTGGCATTTCACCCCTACCCACATCTCATCCAAAAGCTTTTCAACGCTCACTGGTTCGGTCCTCCACACATTTTTACCTGTGCTTCAACCTGGACATGGGTAGATCACTGTGGTTTCGGGTCTACTCCCTCCAACTTCTCGCCCTCTTCAGACTCGCTTTCGCTGCGGCTCCGCATTTCCTGCTTAACCTCGCTGGACGAAGTAACTCGCCGGTTCATTCTTCAATAGGCACGCCGTCGCACGTATATAGTGCTCCGACTGCTTGTAGACATACGGTTTCAGGTTCTCTTTCATTCCCCTCCCGGGGTTCTTTTCACCTTTCCCTCACGGTACTATGCGCTATCGGTCTATATCAGTGTTTCGCCTTGGAGGGTGGTCCCCCCTGCTTCCCACAAGGTTCCTCGTGTCTCGTGGTACTCTGGATCCTGCTCCCTGCATCTGCTTGCGCTTACGAGGCTCTCACTCTCTCTGGCTGAGCTTCCCAGCTCATTCTGCTTCGCTCGTGCAGTTTTCCGCAGTCCGCAACCCCGGATTGGTTTCCCATCCCGGTTTGGGCTCTGCCCCTTTCGCTCGCCGCTACTCAGGGTATCTCTTTTGATTCCTTTTCCTCCGGCTACTTAGATGTTTCAGTTCACCGGGTGCCCTTCCTCCTAAGAGGATGACAGTACTCCTACTGCCGGGTTTCCCCATTCGGACATCTGCGGGTCAAAGGTTACTTGCACCTCACCGCAGCTTATCGCAGCTTATCGCGTCCTTCTTCGGCTGATATAGCCAAGGCATCCGCCGTACGCCCTTACTTACTTGACTTGCTCTTTTTTCTAAGGTTCGTTAAGTCTCTTTTCTTTTCAAAAAAGAGGTATTTCTTCGTTTTCTATACAGTTGTCAAGGTACGTCTGAGAGGATGGCCTCTCAAAACTAAACAATGCTTCATACTCTGCCAGAATGCCGACCTAAGAATCGTCAGAAGTCTGACTTTCGTCTTCCTTCCGGCCTCTATCCCTAGAAAGGAGGTGATCCAGCCGCACCTTCCGATACGGCTACCTTGTTACGACTTCACCCCAATCATCGCCCCCACCTTCGACGGCTGGTTCCTTGCGGTTGCCTCACCGGCTTCGGGTGTGAATGACTTTCGTGGTGTGACGGGCGGTGTGTACAAGGCCCGGGAACGTATTCACCGCAGTATGCTGACCTGCGATTACTAGCGATTCCTCCTTCATGCAGGCGGGTTGCAGCCTGCAATCCGAACTGGGACTCTGTTTTTGGGGTTTGCTCCAGGTCGCCCTTTCGCTTCCCTCTATTAAGAGCCATTGTAGTACGTGTGTAGCCCAAGCCATAAGGGGCATGATGACTTGACGTCATCCCCGCCTTCCTCCGCATTGTCTGCGGCAGTCTCTCCTGAGTCCCCACCATCACGTGCTGGTAACAGAAGATAGGGGTTGCGCTCGTTGCGGGACTTAACCCAACATCTCACGACACGAGCTGACGACAGCCGTGCACCACCTGTTTTCTCGTCCTCCGAAGAGGAACTGGATATCTCTATCCATTGCGATCAATGTCAAGGCTTGGTAAGGTTCTTCGCGTTGCGTCGAATTAAACCACATACTCCACCGCTTGTGCGGGCCCCCGTCAATTCCTTTGAGTTTCAGCCTTGCGGCCGTACTCCCCAGGCGGGGTACTTATTGCGTTAACTCCGGCACAGAAGGGGTCGATACCTCCTACACCTAGTACCCATCGTTTACGGCCAGGACTACCGGGGTATCTAATCCCGTTCGCTCCCCTGGCTTTCGTGCCTCAGCGTCAGTTGTCGTCCAGAAAGCCGCTTTCGCCACTGGTATTCCTCCTAATATCTACGCATTTCACCGCTACACTAGGAATTCTGCTTTCCTCTCCGATACTCCAGTCTCCCAGTTTCCGTCCCCTCACGGGGTTGAGCCCCGCACTTTTAAGACAGACTTAAGAGACCGCCTGCGCACCCTTTACGCCCAATAATTCCGGACAACGCTTGCCACCTACGTATTACCGCGGCTGCTGGCACGTAGTTAGCCGTGGCTTTCTCTTACGGTACCGTCACAACAGGATGGTATTAGCATCCCGCCCGTTCGTCCCGTATAACAGAGCTTTACAACCCGAAGGCCGTCTTCACTCACGCGGCGTTGCTCCGTCAGACTTTCGTCCATTGCGGAAGATTCCCCACTGCTGCCTCCCGTAGGAGTCTGGGCCGTGTCTCAGTCCCAATGTGGCCGTTCATCCTCTCAGACCGGCTACTGATCGTCGCCTTGGTGGGCCGTTACCCCTCCAACCAGCTAATCAGACGCAAGCCCCTCCTGCAGCGATAGCATATTCAGAGGCCATCCTTTCAAGCTGCCCCCATGCGGGAGCTGCTTCGTATTCGGTATTAGCAGCCGTTTCCAGCTGTTGTCCCCATCTGCAGGGCAGGTTGCTTACGCGTTACTCACCCGTTTGCCACTCGATTCCATAAAAAGCAAGCTTTCCATGTCCTCTCGTTCGACTTGCATGTGTTAAGCACGCCGCCAGCGTTCGTCCTGAGCCAGGATCAAACTCTCCATGATATGCGAAGAGCACTAGCTCATTCTTACTATTGTTGGTTTGTTACTCATTGTTTGACGTTCTATCTCTAGAACCTCGCACTACCGAGTTAATCTCGGTATAAGTGATTCGCTCATGTTTGCGTGTCGCCTTACGGCTCCTTCAAACATGGCTCTCTACTTATCTGGCGTTCATTCGTATGTTGCATTGTTCAGTTTTCAAAGGTCATCTGCCAGCCGCATGATTGAGATGAAGGAAGTTCATCGCTCATCGCGGCGACTCATATATCTTAACAAACTTGCAGGAGTTTGTCAAGCACTTTTTTTGAAATACTTTTGAGAGGAGGAAGGGAACCTTCACGTCCGCTCAACAGCTTGTTTAGTATATCCCACTCTCCCCTTCTTGTCAAGGAATTTTTTTACATCTCTGAAAAAAAAAGCACCTGCAGGCGTCCGTTTTAGACGCCTGCAGGTGCTTCGGGATATCTAATTCATGCATGGAGGGGTAGATACTATATGATAGAAACTGCATCAGATGCTGTCTTCCAAATCGACAATCTTAGCCGGATTGAGGATATCGTTCGGATCCAGCGCTTTCTTGATTGCCCGGATCATCTTGTATTCACCCGGCGGGGTGCAGCGTTTGAAATCAACGAGTTTCTTATAGCCGATGCCGTGTTCACCAGACATCTTGCCACCCAGTGCATATACTTTTTCAAAGAGGTCTTCATGGAAACCGGCCATCTTCTTCATCCAGTCTTCCGGTGATAAACCATCTTTATTAAGCGGCAGCACGTGGATATTGCCATCGCCGATATGAGCCGATGTTACCGTATAGATTCCGTGTTTTTCTTCCAGTCCTGGTACTTCCGCCGTAATTTCAGCAATCTTGTCGAGAGGTACGACGAAATCTTCTGCTACGAACATGATGTCGATATCGCGGGCTGCTTCAGCAAACTGCCGGCGGCATCCCCAGATACGGTCATCCGCCTGGATGACATCGACGGCGCCCATATCATCACAGAGATCACTGATTTTTTCCATCTTCTTGTCTAGTTCATCTTCATCAAACGATTCTACGGTGATGATGACATAGCAGCAGTTTTCTTCTACATGGGGCAACGTTACTTTGCAGAAATTGCTGCACATCTTCAGCGCTTTATTATCCATGTATTCGATACTGGTAGGTTCGATACCGGCCTTCAAAATCTTATTCGGCAGGGCAAATGCTTTGGCATCTTCATTAAAGATTGCTACCAGGTCAAATTTATACGGCGGCAGAGGACGTAATTTCAGCGTAATTTCTGTTACAACGCCCAGCGTACCTTCCGACCCGCAAATAAGTTGTTCCAGGCAGTAGCCGGTCGAGCATTTCTGCAACCGTGCTCCGACATCTACGATATCACCCGTCGGGGTAACGATTTTCATGCCATAAATCTGATTCCGTGTCGTCCCGTATTTTACAGCCTTGTTGCCACCGGCATTGGTTGCTACGTTACCGCCGATCTGGCAGCTGTCAGCACTGCAGGGATCGCCGGCATATAAGAGCCCCCGCTGTTTGCATTCCTGCTGGATAACGCTCGTCCGGACACCGGTCTGGACAACAGCATAGAGATTATCTTCATCGATTTTGAGGATCTTATCCATCTTATCCAGTTCCATGACGATACCGTGATAGACAGGAATGGCACCACAAGCAACACCAGAACCAGCAGCACGGGGCGTAATCGGTACGAGGTACTTGTTCGCCAGTTTGATGACAGCTGCTACTTCTTCCGTCGTTTTCGGGAATACGACTACTTCGGGAGTACGGAACCAATAGGGATTGCCTTCTTCATCGGTCTGATACGTCTGCAATTTTTCCGGATCTACCGTTACGCCTTTTTCTCCCAGTACTTGTTTCAGTTCGTCCAATAATTCTGCCGATACCTTATTAAATCTTGCCATAACCTATCTCTCCTTCCTATATAAATGCCTCATATACTGCGGCATAATATCCATGTCAATGAGCGGTTCCCTGTGCAGGGGGAGCTGCTTCCGCTGCATCTTCTGTTTTGTTCCCCCAAAGTGATGCAACAAAGGAGCAAAATACAGTCGTCCAAACAACACCGATAGCTCCCGGAATTGCCGACATGGGATCAAAATATGTAATCCCCAGGGTAACTGCCAGCGCCGTATTCTGTACGCCAACGATAAAAGTCATCGCTTTCCGTTTCGGAGCTTTCATGCGCAGCAGGCGGGCTACAGTATATCCGATAGCCAGGCCAATACCTGTATACAGTACCAATGTCAGGGCAGCCATTCCGGCTACAGCCTGCAGCCGTTCTACGTTGAGTGCTACAATGACGGAAATAATACAAACGATAGCAGCTACCGTTGCCAGCGGCACGACTTTCAGAATGACCGGCATTTGTTTTTCAAAGAATTTATGAATCAGAAGTCCCAGCGCAATCGGAATAATGACGATTTTAATGATACTCATAAACAGGCCTACCGCATCAATAGGCAGGTATTTGCCGACATAAAAGAGAAGCAGCATAGGCATGACGACAGGCGCTACGATGGTGCTCAGGCTCGATACCGTTACGGCCAGAGCCTTATCGCCTTTAGCCAGGAATGTCATGACGTTGGAAGACGTCCCCGTCGGCGTACAGCCCAGAAGTACGAGACCTACAGTCAGCATCGGGTCCAGATTGAATATGGTTCCCAGTCCCAATCCGACGAGAGGCATAAACGCATACAGTGTCACGATACCGACGATGACATCCTTTGGCCGGGTCAGAACCAGCTTGAAATCATTAGGCGTCATAGAAAGACCCATGCTCAGCATGATAATGCCCAGGAACCAAGGAATCGTCCCGCCGTAGGGTTTAAATGGCGTCGGCACAAAATATGCAAATACGGCACATAAAATGACCCACAGCGTTACATACTTAGTTACAAATTTTACGAACTTTTCGAACCCAGTCATGCTTCATACCTCCTTACACATAAAATGATACCTGAAAACATAAATCCTTACTGAATTTAATTATTACCGTATCGAATTTCTTTTATGCGTTTATGTTAACATTATCCAATTAAAGAGTCAAACTCTGACCAGTATGACGTTTGTGTTCATTTTATTTTTCTCATTTGGGCCTTTTTTTCGTCCATTTTCGTATAAATTATTACATTCTGATTGTTTTTCTTTCATTTTTCAATAAAAAAATCTGGCAAAATGTCTAAATAAATTAATATTTTGCCAGATAATTTCTTATTTTTTTTATTTTATGTTGGTGAAAATAGGCCTTTTTTATTGAATTCCTGATTGTTTTCAGCAGGAAACTTGCGTTTAAACTCAGCACGGGCCAGAGCGAGATGCCGCCGCATAATCGCTTCCGCCATTCCCTGGTCCCGCATTTTTAAAATATCACAAATCGTCAGATGTTCCGTTCCGACGACTTCAAAATATCCTGCCGGTGGATCATAATTCAGATAGCTCCTATAGCGGTACAACTTGTATTTAATATGTTCATAAAACTCTTCCAGCAAAGGATGATCCGCCAGATGGACAATACGGGAATGAAATTGATATTCCAGGTCTACAACATCTATATACCGGTGCTGCAAATTCCCGCTCTTTACACAGATGTGCTGAAGCTGTCCTGCTATATCATACAATACACGCAGATCGGTATCTTTTATGGCAACAGCAGCCCGGCCTGCTGCATAGGGCTCAATCAGTTCCGATAATTCAGCAATATCTGTATATTCCTTTTCCGAAAACGCGGCGACCCTGTATCCCGGCTGGCGGACAACATATGAATTGTGCATGAGCCTGGTCAGGGCATTTTTGACAGGAGAGCGGCTGACACCCAGTAATTCGGCAATGGTACTTTCATTGACCCGGCTGCCCGGAGCCATACGGAAACTGACAATTTCCTGCAGTAAAATGTCATACACTATATCACTGAGAGATAAGAATGGATTTCGTTTCCTCATACGTTCGACCGACTGCTTGTCCACTTTGTTCACCCCATTACTGCTATAATCAGTTACTATTTTATCATAATCTGTACCGGTAAAAGAGTCAGGAAATCACAGTATATCCAAATGTATCAAAATCGGCATAGAACAAGTCATAATGTTTCATTTTTTGCATAGAAAAAGGGCGCCTCAAGAGGCGCCACTTTCGCTATATCTTATTTTTGTTGAAATAAATCTCCCTGAGATGGTGATTCTTCATCTTCGCCGTCGATGGCTATCGTATCGAGGGCCGCTACCTTGTCGTCTTCTTCCAGTTTCTGGATTTTGACGCCTGAGGTAATCTTACCTTTTTTGATGCCAATGCTTTCCACATCGGTGCGGATGACGATACCATTGCCGGTAATGAGCATCAGTTCCTGATCATCGCGGACTACTTCGACGCCGACGACATCGCCGGTTTTCTCAGTAATCTTGAAGTTCTTAACACCCTTGCCGCCACGGTTCTGTACCTTGTAGGCTTCTACGTTATTGCGCTTGCCAAACCCTTCTTCACTGACTGTGAGGACCTGGCAGCCCGGTGCGAGGATATCTGCTCCGATGACCATATCACCAGGAGCCAGATCAATACCACGGACACCGCGGGTATTGCGCCCCATAGGACGGACATCGTCTTCATTGAAGCAGATAGCCATCCCCAGTTTCGTTGCCAGGATGATATTCTGTCCTCCCGTCGTAAGGCGTACCTTAGCCAGATGATCTCCTTCGACAAGGGAAATAGCAATGAGGCCGTTGCGGCGTACGTTCTTGAATTCCTGCAGTTCCGTCTTTTTGACCCGGCCTTGTTCCGTAGCCATAAAGAGGTTCATGGACGGATCCACCTGATCGAGATCAATCAGGGCATTTACTTTTTCCCCACTATCGAGAGGCAGCAGATTAATCGCCGCGATTCCCTTGGAATTCCGGCTGTTGGCTTCGGGAATTTCATATGCCTTGAGACGATAGACGCGGCCCAGGTTGGTAAAGAAGAGTACCGTGTTCAGCGACGAGGTATAGAGCAGATGATTGACTGCATCTTCATCTTTCGTACCCATTCCCTTGATGCCGCGGCCGCCTTTATTCTGTGTATGGTAGACGTTGGCGTTGATGCGCTTGATATAGCCACGCCGCGTCAGAGTCAGAACCATGCGTTCATCAGGAATCATATCTTCCACGCCGAATTCCGACGTATCAGCTACAATCTGAGTACGCCGCGGATCAGCAAACTTCTTCTTAGCATTGAGGAGTTCATCTTTGACAATACCCATGATTTTATGCGTATCGGAAAGGACATCGCGCAGATAGGCAATCCGTTCTTCCAGTTCCTTGTATTCTTGTTCGATTTTTTCCCGTTCCAGACCGGTCAGGCGGCGCAGACGCATATCGAGGATAGCAACGGACTGCTTGTCGCTTAGGCCGAACTTGCTCATGAGAGACGTCTTGGCAATTTCATCCGTCTGGGATTCGCGGATCGTCCGGATAACCTCGTCAATATGGTCGAGGGCGATAAGCAAACCTTCCAATATGTGGGCACGGGCCAGTGCCTTTTCCAGTTCAAATTTGCACCGTCTGGTTATGACATCCTGCTGATGAGCCAAGTAATAATGCAGTACTTGTTTCAGCGTCAGGACGCGTGGATGCCCATCGACAAGCGCCAGCATAATAACGCCAAACGTTTCCTGTAATTGTGTATGTTTATACAATTTATTCAGGACGATATCCGGATTGGCATCGGCCCGCAGTTCGATAACGATGCGCAGACCCTTGCGGTCCGATTCATCGCGCAGGGCAGTAATGCCGTCGATTTCCTTGTTGCGGGACAATTCGGCAATCGTTTCGATGACCCGGGCCTTGTTGACCTGATAAGGGATTTCCGAAACGACAATGCGGTGTTTGCCCTTGTTCATCGGTTCGATTTCCGCACAGGAACGCATCTTTATGCTGCCGCGGCCTGTCGCATAAGCCTTGATGATACCATCGCGGCCCATAATTTTAGCACCCGTCGGGAAATCAGGACCCTGGATTTTCGTCATTAATTCTTCCAGGCTGGCTTCAGGGTTATCGATGAGCATGACACAGCCGTCGATGACTTCACCCAGATTATGGGGTGGGATGTTCGTCGCCATACCGACGGCAATGCCAGCCGAGCCGTTAACCAATAGGTTCGGGATTTTAGAAGGAAGGACCGTCGGTTCCTGGAGAGACCCGTCATAGTTAGGCATGAAATCGACCGTATCCTTGTCAATATCTTCCAGCATTTCGCCGGTAATCTTGGCCATGCGGACTTCTGTATAACGCATAGCAGCCGCCGAATCACCATCGACAGAACCGAAGTTGCCGTGACCATCTACCAGGGGATAACGGGTAGAAAAATCCTGGGCCAGGCGGACCGTTGCATCGTATACCGAGCTGTCACCATGGGGATGATATTTACCTAAAACTTCACCGACGATACGTGCTGATTTCTTATATGGCTTGTTCGGCGTCATGCCGGCTTCGTGCATCGCATACAAAATACGGCGGTGAACAGGTTTCAACCCATCGCGCACGTCCGGCAGGGCACGCGTGATGATAACACTCATCGCATAATCGATGTACGAGGTCTGCATTTCACTTTCCAGACAAACCGGCAAAATTTTATCAACGTTTTGTTCGTCCACAATGTCACCTCATATATAATAAAAAAATAATCGCTTATATATCTATATATAGAGCATCTGTACCATTATACCAAAAATCAGAGGAAATAGATAGGTAAATAACCCAAATAGCAAAAAAGCGCTTTGCCGGGCCGTTTAGGAGGAATTTTAAAGCAAATGTATAGAGACTGCAGCAAAAGAGCCCTAAAAGCTCATTTTGTTACAGTCTCTGTCAGATTCTGTAAAATTAACACTAATTACCGTTTATTGCTCTTGCGCCAGATATGCATCTTGTCCGCTTCTTTGATGAGTTCGTCCCGGAAATCGGGGTGTGCCAGGCCGATGAGGGCTTCTGCGCGCTGCCAGGTCGATTTACCCATGAGGTTGACCATGCCGTATTCTGTCGCAATCCAGTGCGTCTGGGAACGGGGATCGGTGACAGTCGTACCGGCTTTCAGGATGGGGCTGATGTTGGACGTAACCGTACCGGTCTTTTTATCCGTATGGGTCGCGTGCATGGCGATGATGGACTTACCGCCTCTGGACCGGTAGGCACCGTCGGTGAAGTCCAGCTGGCCGCCGCTGCCACTGATCTGGTGGGTCCCCATGGATTCGGCCGATACCTGGCCATAGAGGTCTACTTCAATGCAACTGTTGATGGAAATGAAATTATCAATCTGGCCGATGACAGCCGGATCATTTACATAATCGATGGGGAACGTCGCCAAAGCAGGGTTATCATCTACCCAGTCATATAAGTCCTGAGAGCCAAGGGCAAAGGCAAAGACCCCTTTATCACGGTTCAGGTTTTTGACTTTATTCGTCAGTCTGCCTTCCTTAGCCATAAGGTAAAATGCGTCGACGAGCATTTCTGTATGGACGCCCAGATCTTTCAAATCCGATTTGGCAATCATAGCACCTACACTGTTAGGCAGCCCGCCAATGCCCAGCTGCAATGTTGCCCCATCGGGAATGGCTTCAACGATATAAGAAGCGATTTTCTGATCGATATCGTTTCCAAGGACGAAAGGAATAGTCGGCACTGGCACATCGGGCGCTTCGACGATGGCATCGACGTCAGAAATATGGATGGCTTCCCCACGGCCGCCAAGACAGCGCGGCATATGCGGATTGACTTCGACGATGACTTTTTTAGCCTTTTTCGTAATAGCCTCGGTCACGGCCGCACAAAGGCCAAAGTTAAAATAGCCATGTTTATCCATAGGCGCTACAGTAATCATCGCCACATCGACATCAATGATATTGCGGTAAATCGACGGTTCATTACGGAAACACATAGGATTAAAAAACATGCGTGACTGTGCTGCCAGCTTGCGGTCATATCCGCTGAGATGCCAGTTCATGACGGTAAAAGTATCGCAATCGGGGTCGCATTCGCATACCTGGCGGGGAAACAGGGACATGGTTTCCCGTACTTTAATATCATGTAACTCATCTTTGCGGCCCGCCAGTGCTTTATCGAGCAGTACCGGCTGGGAAGTCGTCATGCCATAATCGACCCAGTCGCCGTCTTTTACAAGGGTAACTGCTTGTTCCGGAGTCGTCAGTTTTTGTTTATACATATCCATCCATTCTGACATTCTGTTCACCAAACCTTTCACAATATATGCGGTCTGTACCGCATCAACCACAACAGAGATATTGTTCTAAAATTCACATGTACAGTATAGCTTATTAAAACGTTTTACGCAAGATATCTATGCAAAATCTATATTCATGTTGTGTGTTATACGCAATGCTCGCATATCAGATCAGGATATGCATTTTTTTAGCAGCAAAGGTCAGCTCTTCCCGGAATTTCGGATGGGCAATGGAAATCAGGGCTTTTGTCCGCTGAGAAAGGGTTTTCCCCCGTAATTTGGCGATGCCGTATTCTGTAACGACGTAATCAATATCATTCTTACTCGTCGAAACGATGGCTCCCGGCGTCAGTGTCGGCACGATTTTGCTGATAGTGCCTCCTTTTGCCGTAGAGGGGAAAGCAATAAAGCTTTTTCCGCCCGGTGAGCAGATGGCACCGCGCACGTAATCAGCCTGGCCACCTGTACCAGATATATGCCGCGTTCCTGTCGATTCAGAGCAGGCCTGACCAAAGAAATCAACTTCAATAGCCGCATTGACAGAAATAAAGTCCGGATGGCGGGCGATGACTGCCGGGTCATTGACATAATCGACAGGTAACATGAGAAATGCCGGATTGTCATCAATAAAATCGTAAATACGCTGAGAACCAAAGGTCAGGGTTGCCACAGTCTTTCCCCGGTGAATCGGTTTTCTAGTATTGGTGACAGCCCCGCATTCAATGAGTTCTACCATGCTGTCTGTAAACAGTTCTGTATGGATTCCCAGATCATGCTTATCCTTGAGGGCCAGACCCACGGCTTCTGGTACAGCGCCGATACCAAGCTGCAGTGTCGCTCCGTCAGGCACTTCTTCGGCAATATAACCGCCGATAGTACGGCTGATTTCATCAATCTGTACCGGCGGCACGATAGGCAGGGCATGGGACGTTTCACACAGTCCATCGACCTGTGAAATATGGATTTGCGGCGCCGTGAGTACCCGCGGCAGCTGATCATTGACTTCCAGATAAATATGGCGGGCTTTCCGGATCATGGCAGCACTGCAGGAACCGCTCAGGCTGGTGCTGAAATACCCGTGCTTATCCATAGGAGATACCTGGGCAAAGAACGCATCAATGTCGATATATCGTTCAAACAGTCCCGGCGCATCGTGGTAATAGCAGGGCATGATGTCGCAGCGTCCTTCGTTGGCAGCTTTGCGCAGTCCCCCGCCGGAAAACCATGTAACAGGCGTAATATTCGGATAGGCTTCAGAAGATAACGTCCCCAGAGGCGTCACATCGAGCAGAGTATGACAGGTCACATCCTGTATATCCCCGGCAGCGGCCCGTTTTCCCAGAGCATCGGCCAGGACCGGCGGGATGGCTCCTGAAATATCAGCACAACAGGACCAGCCCGATTCCACACAGGCGGCAATCTGTTCCGGCGTTTTTTTCTTATCGGCATATTCTTGCATTACATCCATGATAATTTCTCCTTTCACTAAAAAATCAGCATTGCTATGATTTCACTACCCAAAAGAAATCCCCGCCGCACACAATATGCGGCGAGGATACGTGAGGAGGGATTTATTCTTCCTTACCAGCCTGTGAAGCGGCAATGATTTCATCCATTGTCTTTTTCGGTACTTCTTCATAATCAAAGAAGGACATGTTGAATGTACCTTTCCCCTGTGTCATGGAGCGCAAAATCGTCACATAGCCGCTCATTTCGGCCAGAGGCACCTGCGCTTTGACTACAATCAGGTTCTTATGGCTGGGATGATGTTCCATGCCGAGGATCCGTCCGCGGCGGCCGCTGAAGTCGCCCATGACATCACCCATATATTCTTCCGGCACGATGACATCGACATTATAAACCGGTTCGAGAATAGCCGGTTTCGCTTCGGGCACGCCTTTCTTCAGCGCCAGTGCTGCCGCTACTTTAAAGGCCATTTCCGACGAATCGACAGGATGATAGGACCCGTCTTCCAGTGTGACCTTGACGTGGATCATAGGATACCCGGCAATGAGTCCTTTTTCCAACGTTTCTTTTACGCCCTTTTCGACAGCCGGGATATACTGGCGCGGCACAGCCCCGCCGAATATGGCGTCGACAAATTCGAAGTCTTCCCCATTGGTAAGGGGTTCCAGTTTGAGTTTGACATGACCGTACTGACCATGACCACCACTTTGCTTCTTATGCTTGCCTTCTACTTCCGTAACGCCGTTGATGGTTTCCCTGTACGGAATATATACCGGTTTGAGGATACCTTTGACGCCGTATTTGCGTTCCATCTTATTCATGATGTGTTCCAGATGGACGTCGCCCATGCAGCGAACGAGTATCTGCTTGCCTTCGGCATTCTTTTCCACCTGGCAGGTAGGATCTTCTTCACTGATTTTTGAAAGAGCCGTCATCAGTTTTTCTTCGTCGCCTTTCTTTTCCGGAACCATGGCGACCGTATGGAGCGGATTGGGGAAGCGAATTGGATCATATTCAACAGGGAATTCTGCCGTAGCAAAAGTATCACCTGTACGGGCATGAGCCAGTTTCGGAATGACGACGATATCACCAGCAATGGCGTCTTTGACCGGTACCTGTTCCTTGCCGACCAAGGTAAACATCTTGCCCAGCTTTTCTTCCGTATCCTGGGTCACGTTATACAGCTTATCCCCTTCTTTGAGTTCGCCGGAGAAAATGCGGACATAACTCAGTTTCCCGGCAAAGGGGTCGATGAGTGTCTTAAATACAAATCCCGTAAACAGCTTGTTAGGATATACCATAACCGGTTCGCCCGTCTTTTTATCCGTTCCCATCATGACCTTCTGGGATGCGTCCGGCATATAACGGATGATGCGCCCCAAAAGTTCCGTCGTTCCGATATGATGGACTGCACTGCCGCACATGACCGGGCATACCCGGCCGGTCAGCATGCCCTGGCGCAGGCCCTGGCGCAGTTCGTCGATGGTCAGTTCTTCCCCTTCCAGGTATTTTTCCAACAGTTCGTCGTCGCCTTCTGCAGCGGCTTCCATGCACATTTCACGAACTTCACGGGCTTTAGGCATATATTCTGCCGGCACTTTGATTTCTTCGGCCTTGCCTTCTTTCCATTCCCAGGCAATCATTTTGCAGACATCGATGATGCCGCGGAAATCATTGCCTTCTCCGATCGGAATCTGAAGGGGCATAATGGATTTGCCGAAAACAGCGCGCATCTTTTCGAGGCAGCCAAAGAAATCGGCGTTTTCAGCATCCATTTTATTGACATAAATCATGCGCGGCAGCTGTAGTTCTACGCCGTAATCCCAGGCGCGTTCCGTATCCATTTCTACACCGGCATCGGCCGAAACGACCATGAGGATGCCATCAGCAGCCCGCAGGGCAGCACGGACTTCACCACAGAATTCGGAATACCCCGGCGTATCGATGAAATTCAGCTTGTATCCCTGCCATTCACAGGGCGCGATACCGAGCTGAATCGTCACATTACGCTTGATTTCTTCCGGTTCAAAGTCCATGATGTGTTTGTTGTCCTTGCCCACACCGACGGCATCAACGGCTCCGCAGGCAAGCAACAGGGATTCGACGACGGCCGTCTTGCCGGCTCCGTCATGGGAGAGTACAGCCACGTTGCGGATCTTGTCACTAGCATATTCTTTCATAAATAAATCGCCTCCTAAAAATCACGTTATTATATATATTCGTGATGAGGAGGCGATTTCCTTTTTTATTTATGATTTTTTTCTAACTTATCTATGCTTTATGCTCTATGCTTTATGCGCCGCATCCGGTGCAATGATGCCAGCATCCTGATTGGAAAGCGCTGCCAGCGTGAGCGATGTCATGAGCTCCATCCCAAAAGGCAGACAGTTTTCATCGGCAGCAAAATGAGAATTATGGAGCGGCCACACAGGTTTTCCCGGAGCCGTTGCCCCAAGCCACAAAAAAGCACCGTTATACGCTTTGAGATAACCGGAGAAATCTTCTGCCGTCATAGCCGGTTCCCTTACATCTCCCAGAGCATCCCCCCCAAACCGGGTGCGCACGACATCCTTGATAAACTCTGCCTGCTCTGCATCATTAAAGACCGCATCATATCCCCGGTCGTACTGAAGCGTACTATCCGTGCCGAGCATCGTATCGAGGCCGCTCAGCAGACGCTTCAGCTTATCTTCCACCATATCCTGAGCTTCTTTGTGATAAGTCCGGCAGGTTCCTTCGATGACGACCTCATCGGCCACGATATTATAGCGCGTGCCGCCGTGGATGGTGCCAAAGGTGAGTACTGCCGGATAAAGTGGGTTGATCTGACGGCTGATGATGTTCTGTACTGCCGTCAGAAACTGACCGGCCGCCACTATCGCATCGGTACCGCGATGCGGCATAGCGGCGTGACTGGCCTTGCCACAGATAGTGACCGTCACGTGATCTGAAGCCGCCATCATAGGACCGGCCAGAATCCCGACCTGACCAGTGGGAAGGCTGGGCCACACATGAAGGCCATACACGGCATCAGTACCTTCGAGGATTCCCGACTTGACAATGGCTTTAGCCCCGCCATCGGGAGATTTTTCTTCTGCCGGCTGGCCAATAAAAATAACCGTACCGGCAAAGGTATCTTTCATCGCCGTGAGAACACGGGCCGTGCCGAGGAGAATCGATGTATGGGCGTCATGGCCGCAGGCATGCATGATACCGTGTGTTTCTGAAGCAAAAGATAGTCCCGTTTCTTCCGTGACCGGCAGGGCATCCATATCGGCCCGCAGGGCAATCGTAAGCCCCTTTCCCTTCCCGCCGTGGAGAATACCCACGACAGCATGTATTCCACCTACTTCTTCATGCACTTCTAATCCAAGACTGCGGAATTCCGCAGCTACCAGGGCCGCCGTCCCCTCTTCATGGTATGAAAGTTCCGGATGGGCATGAATCGTACGGCGGAGCTCACATACGTGGGGCGTATATTTTTCAACTAACTGTTTTATCATATCTTGTGTCATTTTCCTGTTCCCCCTTTTATTTCTCAGGAAATATCACTATAATAGTAATATTAGACATGAATACATGCATAATGTAAAAATGGCTGTCCCGCCATTTTGGTTAATTATACCATAAGGAGGAATATAAATGAAAGCATTTGATAGAGAAAACAGCGTCTGGGCTCGTTTTTCTGAAGAACAGCGCCTGGAAATGGAAGAATACAGCAAAAAGTACCGCCAATTTCTCGACACGGCCCGGACAGAACGGCTGGCCAATGCAGAAATCATCCGACAGGCTGAAGCTGCCGGTTTCAGACCGCTCAGCGACTATACCTCCCTTAAAGCCGGTGACAAAGTATACTGGAATCAGAAAGGCAAGTCCGTCATCCTCGCCATCATCGGCACAGAACCTGTCTCCCAGGGGATGAAGATCGTTGGTTCTCATATCGACTGCCCCCGTCTCGACCTGAAAGCCATGCCCGTTACGGAAAAAAATGGCATCGTCTATTTCAAGACCCATTATTACGGAGGTCTTTTAAAATATCAGTGGGTCTGCCTGCCTCTTTCCCTGATTGGCGTCGTCTATACAGCTGACGGACGGCGCATCGACGTCTCTATCGGTGAAGACCCTGATGACCCGGTATTTTTCATCAATGACCTGCTCCCCCACCTCGGCAAAGACCAGGCAGCCAAAAAACTTTCCGAAGCCATCAGCGGGGAAATGCTCATGCCCCTCGTCGGGACTAATAGTGAAGAGGAAAAAACAAAGCCGGCCGTTCTGGAATTGCTGAAAAAGAAATACGGTATCGAAGAAGAAGATTTCGCCAGCGCCGAACTGGAAATCATTCCGGCCATTAAGAGCCGCGATGTCGGTCTGGACCGTTCTATGATTATGAGCCATGGCCACGATGACCGGGTATGCTCGTATGGCAATCTGGCAGCCATCCTCACAGCCCATGCCGGCACTAAGACGCAGGTAGCCTTGTTTGCTGACAAGGAAGAAATCGGTTCCGTCGGCAATACCGGTGTCCACTCGGCATTTTTCCCTGATTTCGTTGCCGAACTCCTGGCATTACAGGGCCATACGGAAGAACTATGGCTGCGCCGGACCATGCGGAACAGCCAGGTCTTATCCGCCGACGTATGCGCTGCCCTGGACCCTGTATTCGCCGATGCCTATGAAGAAACAAACGCGGCACGGCTCGGCTATGGCATCTGCCTCTGCAAATACACCGGAGCCCGCGGAAAAGCCGGCAGCAACGATGCCAATGCAGAATTTTTATCCCAGGTACGCCAGATTTTTAACGCCGCCGATGTCCCCTGGCAGATTGGGGAACTGGGAAAAGTCGATCAAGGCGGTGGCGGCACCATCGCCTATATCATGGCCGACTGGGGCTGCGATGTCGTAGACTGCGGCGTCGCCATGCACAGCATGCACGCTCCCTTGGAAATCGTCGCCAAATCCGATGCCTATAGCGGATACCTGGCTTATAAAGCCTTCTTTGAAAGCAAGTAAACAGACCCGTTATTCAGAAGAAGTCCGTTCTTTCAACGCTTCATAAAATTGCTTTGACAAGGGAATGTCTATTCCCAGTTTCTCTGCTGTCTTTACGAGATAGCCACTGAACGTTTCCAGTTCATTGGGCCGGCGGGCCATGACATCGTGGGCAAGGGAGCTGGTTACATTCTGATTTTTCTGGCCTATGACGCGATGATAAATCGTATCGACCAGGTCATCGGCCAGATCAACTCCCTGAGCCTTCCCAATCGTATAGGCCTCATGGAGAAGGGTATGGAATTCCTCTTTTCCCTGCGGACGGGCAAATACACCGGCAAAGGTATCTTCATAATAAGCCGTAATCACGTTAATGGCGCAGTTGGTGATGAATTTATTCCACACTTCGACGCGGATATCGTCGGCATATCGTATTTTCAACCCCGGATGATCGAGAAGATCATGGAGAGTTGTACTGTATTCCCCTTCAGCACTGCTGATATACATGCGGGCAAAGGCCCCGGACTGACGGATTGAAAAATCGGCCTGGGCTTCTGTATTAATGTAAATAGTCGAATCCATAATTTTTCCCTTCGGCAGAATAGACCGGGCTACCTCACTATGATCGACGCCGTTCTGCATGCAGACAATCATCGTATGATCATCTACGCAGGGGATCACGGCCTGTAATGCTGCCGGTAGGGAATAATTCTTGACGCAGACAAAAATCACATCCTGAATGCCGCACGACGACGGGTCATCGGTTACTTTCGGATGAGCTACGTGTTCACCAAAAAAATCACTGTGCAGAATAAGACCTTTTTCTATGAGAGATTCTTTCCGCTTGCGGCGGGCAATCAGAGTCACATCATCATAGTAGGCACACAAAAAAGATGCCATATATCCACCGATACCGCCAATTCCCGTTACCATGATTTTCATGAGTCATCACTCCCTCAACATATAAATCAAAAGACTGTTTTTACCATTTTAGCATAATAAATCGGTAAAAACAGTCTTTTTCGTCTCTATACTTACCTTTCTCCACAGGCTTTAGCAAGAAATTCATCTAGTGCGGCCGGATCAGGAATAACAGTATCCATCTTCCAACGGTCTTTTTCTTCTTTAGCCTTTGCGTTTTTCAGGACTTCTGCCGTTTTATCGGCAGGAATGACGACGACGCCATCAGCATCGCCATAAATAATGTCTCCGGGACGGATAAGCGTATCGGCACAGGCAACTGTCTGTTGTACTCGTCCCAGATAATTGACAGGGGGACTTTTCGGCGTAATACCGCGGGCAAAAACAGGAAAATCACCACTGGCAATGGCCTGACTATCACGAACGCATCCATCAATGACGATACCTGCCAGGCCCTGCTTTCTGGCAATAGTCACGACAATTTCTCCCAGGAACGCTGCATCGGTTGTTCCATGGGCAGCGATGACAAGGACAGCGCCTTTGGGAGCTTCCCGCAATGCTTTAAATACAACAGAACAATCATTTTTAACGACTTGTATGGTGTAAGCCGGTCCTGTAACGGTCATCCGTTTATCCAGTGGTTTAATAGCAGCAGCCATCGTCTGGCATCCTGCCATGGCATCTGATAACGATGTAGATGACACGCCATTCCATTCTTGTATATTAAATTCCATAATTTCTCTCCTGTTTCAAATCAGCGGGATGTATTAAATGACCAGCAACAGCCGTGGCAGCCGCTACAACTGGTGAACCCAGGTATGTTTTGGACTTCGGGCTGCCCAGACGGCCCAGGAAATTCCGGTTATTCGTTCCAAGTAATACTTCATCATCAGACAATAACCCGCCACTTCTGCCTTCACAGAGCGAGCAATAGGGATGAGTAACCATAGCTCCAGCCTGAATAAATGTTTGTATGTATCCCAGAGCAATGGCCTGTTTAAAAATGGACCGCGATGCCGGTGTGATAAGCAGTTCCATGTGGGGAGCAATGTGCCGCCCTTCCAGTACGCGGGCGGCAGCTGCCAGATCCTGCAGCCTTCCATTCGTACAGGAACCGATGAATACTTTATCTACTTTCATTCCTTCCAGTTCGGACAGCGGTTTGACATTATCTACGTACGGATGGGCCGCAATATACGGTACCATATCTTCGGCTTTATACGTCAGCACTTTTTCGTACTCTGCATCGTCATCAAAATGGAGCCACGATACGTCATCATATTTTACGTTGCTGTAAGCGCAACTTTCTTTTGTCGGTGCGAACAGTCCGACTTTGGCACCGCATTCGACGGCCATATTGGCAATGGTCAGCCGTTCGTCAACGGGCATGGCATCGATGGTAGAGCCACAGAATTCCAGGGATTTATAGGTGCCGCCGGCAGCTTTCAGATCTCCCAGGATGCGCAGGGCGATGTCTTTGGAGCAGACTCCGTCCGGCAGTGTGCCGTCTATCTGGATTTTAATGGCTGACGGTACGCGGACCCACATTTCTCCTGTACCCAGGACGGCCGCCATTTCCGTGTAGCCGATGCCCGTAGAAAAAGCGCTGACAGCACCGTAGGTTGTCGTATGGGAATCAGTGACAAATACGACGTCACCGGGCCGGGCATATCCCAGTTCCGGCATGAGCTGATGGCAGATGCCGTCGCCGGCATGGACTTTACGGGCGCCGAATTCTTCGGCAAACTGATATCCGTATTTCAGGTGATCCCCATCGAGAGGAAGGCAGGTCGGAAGCAGATGGTCAAACATGATGATGACTTTTTCCGGATCCCAGGATTTCGTAAATCCCATTTCCTTGAATTTCCGGTATACATTTGTCGTATAGATATCGTGAAACATGACGCAGTCCGGATGAGTGATGACGATGTCACCGGGTCTGCAGTCTGCTACGCCTGTATTATGCATCAGAATTTTTTCTGCTAATGTATGTCCCATGATAGCAGTCTCCTTCCGTACTATAAGACAAAGGATAAAATAACACTGCCTGCAATCAATACGAGGGCACCGCCCAGACGGGATGAAACGGCAGCAAAAGGCATGAGTTCCATTCTTTTGCAGGCACCAAGTGTAGCAATGTCACCGGAACCGCCCATATTCGCCATACAGAGGCCGGCTGTAATAGCGGCTTCGATGGGATAGAACCCGACAAACCAGCCGACAACAGCTGCTCCGACGATGGCACCTAATACGACTGCGGCTACAATGATTACATAACTGGGCGTCAAAGCAGGAATGACGGCACTCAGGCTGATCAGACCAAAGCCCAGCCCGGCCAGAAGGGTATTGGTGAAATTTTTGATGAAGAACTGGAACCAAAGAGCGCAATATCGTTCAATGTTAGCTGGCAATATTCCCAGAACTTTAACAACAATCATTAACAGAATCATCCAGGCATAGGCATGAATACTCGGAATGAACCGTTGAATCAACATACCCAGAGCTAGGAAAATACCGGCAAAAGTCATACCGACGGCAAAGACAGATAAATTCGTTACTGGTTCCTCTTTTTTTGCTTCTTCGGATTCTGCCTGTTTTCCTTCGTCACGCATAATATGACCGTTTCCCGTCATCCAGGGATGTATTTTTCCAAGACGGTCCAGAAGCCCTGCTGCAATGATGGCAAACGCATTCCCCAATGCTACAGCCGGCGTCATCAGGGCTAATAATTCACCTACATCGCGCTGCATGATTTCACCAAACATCTGGGAAAGTGGAACGGCACCAGCCGATGTCCCTCCTCCCATGATGGGGACGGAAATAAACAATGTCGTTTCTGAAAAAATATTTCCAAAGAGAAGTCCCGCTGCACCGCCAAAAAGGATGGCCAGGATAAAGCCACCTATGATACAGGGTAAATACCGGATAGCAGCTCTGATAAGCAATTTGCGGTCCATACCAAAAATACTGCCGCAGCAGAGAGCTGCCAATGCAAAATTAATAAAAGTCCCGGTCATAAACGTTTTGCAGGTTTTGGCAAAATCATCCGGCACCAATCCATACATCACCATAGCTGATGTACCAAATAATACAACAATGGATCCGCCGCCCAGATAATCTTTGACGATAGGAATGCGGTCGCCAATGAACCGGAATGCTTCACCGTATACGATGAGCAATGGCAATACACCGGCCAGACTTCCCGGTAGAAATTTAAAGAAAAGGGCCAGATTGAGAATAACAAAAGCTAGTATGAAATAAGGCCAGTCCATATTCAAAATCTGCAGTCTTTTTGTCGTTTCCATATGTGTCTCTCCTTTCTTACCCCTTTATGATTCCATTGCGTTTCTGCATACTTTTGACAAGGCCGCCGTCTTCAATAATCTGAAAAATATTATCCGGTATGTGGGGAATATCATATTTCTTCCCATGACAAGACACGTACCGGTTTATTTCTACGGTTACGACATCACCCTCAACGACATGATCTGCCAATTCATTGCATTCAATCAATAAGAGTCCGTTATTAATAGCATTACGGAAAAATATCCGGGCAAACGATTTTGCAATAATACAGCGGATTTTCAATGCACTCAACGCTTCCGGAGCCTGTTCCCTGGAAGATCCACAGCCGAAATTATGTCCTGCCACGATAATATCTCCTGGTCTTATCGCAGCTGCCAGTTCCGGCCGCAGTGGTTCAAAGGCGTGTTTTTTGACTTCGTCCATCGTATCCAGTGTCAGCCACTGGGTCGGCATGATGATATCCGTATCAATATCATCTCCTAACTTCCATATTCGTCCTTCAAAACGCATTTCCATATGCAAACACCTCCTATTCCTGCAGAATGCCACTCAGGGCGCACCTGGCTGCCACCTGCGGTGACGTCAGATAGACCTTTGCCGATACATCCCCGGAGCAGCCGGGATAGTGATAGGATCCCGTAGAAACCAGGGTCTCACCCGCGTCAAGTATTCCCTGCGCCCGGCCCCAGCAGACACTGCACCCCTGATTCATGACGATGGCACCGGAATCCAGGAAAATATCAATCAGACCCTCCTGCAAAGCCTGCAGGTACACAGTACTCGTTGCAGGCGCGACAATCAGGCGCAGACGATAAGCAATCCGTTTCCCCTGGAGAACAGAGGCAGCAGCTCGTAAATCGGATAATTTACCGCCACGACAGCCGCCAATAAATACCTCTTGCACAGGAACAGGTACCTGTTCCTGCAGGGGGACGATATGAGTCTGATTTCCCGGTTGAACGGCAAGAGGGCATACATCCGATACATCGAACGTCATAGAAGGAGCTTGTTCTGTATCCATGATTATGGCACTGATTCCCCCGGCCTGCTGCAGAAGATGGCAGAAATCATAACACTGATCTTGTGAAAAAACCGCCATATCCTTCTTTGCAAAAAGGAATAGATCTCCTGTCCTGCCACTCTGTTTCAACATTTTCAGCAATGCCAGTGCCGCATCCTGTGCAGATACAGTTTCAGCCATGCTGCCTCGTATGGCAATACGCTGTATAGGTGGACAGGTAAGCTGTAAGGGCCCACCCGATACGACAGAAGGCAATACTTCTTCCGAAACAGTAATTCCCAGGGCCCCTGCCGATCCCAGGCCGGCCATATGACTCCCAGTACCAGCAACAATCTGTCCTTCTTGTACATATTTTTCTATTAAACGAATATACCCGATGCCCTGGCACGATTCTATAGCCAACTCTTTTTCTACAGCCCAGCGAATCAGCCGGCGCTGTCTGGCACCTATATCGATGGAGCTATTAGGCGTATCATGGTCAATACAAACAATGATTTTCTCACTCTGAATCGTCGGTTCTGACAGAATGGCATCTATCGTTTTGTCACTCAGTGCGTCTGTCACCATGATGTAATCAGGCCAGATAGAACAAACAGACCGGGTATTCTGTAAAAGCTGTCGTATCTGCATTTTATCCATAGGTTCCATTCATCCTTTCTGATATCGTATTTCTTTTAGTTCTTTGATTGTACATGGTTTTATCTTATCTGCCAATTTATGAGTAAACAAAGGTAATCTATTGTTATTTGTTTCAAAAAATGCTATATTTTACCTAAATTGAAACATATATATATTTTTCTATTATTTTTTTCTCCCATAATTTTCATATAATTCGGTTTTACAGGACTATTTTGAAAGGAGACTTACATGTCATTTTCAGCTGATACCCGTTCCTTCCGTATCTGTGTACTGGCCTACAGCCGTATTCTTCACATAGTCCATGATGTCATTCGCCAGTTACCTGACACAGGAGTCGAATATATCGTCATTGAAGCCGGCCTGGCCGATCAGGATGCCTGCGTCACCAGAGCAATCCGTCAGGGATGTGAAATATTTGTAGCTGGTCCCGCCGGAGCAACACTATTTGCCAACCACTACAGTTACCCCGTCATTCCCTTTCAGGTTCAGGATATAGATTATCTCCGGGCCATCCGCACAGCGCTGGATCAGGGATACCAGCACATTGGCATCATGCGTTACCGTCACGCAGCCCCTCTGCATCTGGATGTATTTCAGCAATTGATGAAGATCCGTCTTACAGAACTCGTTTACGATGCGATTCCACAGATTTATTCCATCGCCAGAAAAACGCAATGCGATATACTGATTGGTCCGGCAGCTGCTCAGGACGCAGCCGATGCAGCCGGCAAAGCATCACTCCTCGTCTATGCAGGAAGAGAAGCCATCCGCGATGCCTGTCTGGCTGCTGGTGAACAGATAAAAAGAATCTATGCAGCACGGCGCCATCGTGTCATTACTGAATCGTTACTGGGAACAACCCAGCTTGGTATCGTCATTATTAATACAGAACAGGTCATCGAATTTTTTAATCGTACCATGCAGAATTATACAGGACTGACATTGCATCAGGTCAGTGGCCGGACATTGACAGAGATATTTCCCAACCTGCCTTTGGATACATTTCTGAAAAGCGGACTCAGCCAGAAAGATAGTTACCACGTAATCAATGGTACCATGATGCGCTGTGTCTTCAGCCGCATCACAATTGGTTTTCACGCTGGTGGCGTTCTCCTCACGTTTCATCCCACCCCGCACAACACAAAAAAAGACCGGAAGCAACAGCGGTATACTATTGCCCCGGTTTATAAACTGGAAAAAATCACCGCGTATTCACCTGTTATGAGTCATCTTGTACAGCTTTGCCGTCATATTTCTCCCATCGAATACGCCACCACTCTTATCGGTCCTGCCGGCTGTGGTGGTGAAGAGCTGGCTCATTGCCTGCACAATGCATCCCGCCGTTCGGGCAATCCCTGTATGACACTGGATTGTTCTTCTACAACAGACGAACAGGCCGTTTCCACCCTTTACGGACGTACACAGAACGGATACACACGCAGCGGTCTCTTTTTTCATGCCGCCGGTGGCAGTATCATTATCATTCATCCCGGTCTGGCCGGTCCGCGACTCCTGGCTATCCTGCAGGAAGTTCTGACAAAACAGCAATACATCTCCCCGGAAAACGGAGAACCCGTAGTGCTGGATATTTTATTTTATACAGTAGCCACCGATCAGGAATACCGGCAGCTGCCTATAGGGCTGCGCCGGCTTCTGTCTATTCATTGTCTGACATTGCCGCCACTCCGGGACCGGCCGGAAGATATCTGTGAGCTCTTTGTGAACTACGTCCATCAACAGCTGCCGCAAAAACGGCATACTCATCTCAGTGAACATATGACACAACTGCTTACCACATACAGCTGGCCCGGCAATATCATTGAACTGCGCAGCGTCAGTATCCGCTATGCCCTGCAGCTAAAAACAGCAGCCAGTCCAACCCTGCGTTACCGCTATCAGCTTCTGATGGAAGCCATCGGTGAAAACAATGTAAAAGAAGATCTATATCTCCAATATCCGGCACTGATGGAAACACCTGTCACCGATTTGAAAAACTTCCGTGCCGGTATTCAAAAGCTCCATTCCCTGTTCGGCTGTACGTATAAAGAAATCGCTGAAAAACTGAATATGAGCCGTACGACATTATGGCGCCTGCTCCATAGTACCTGAATTCTTCAGCGGAGCAGGGCGTATAAAACAAGGAGAACAAAGATAATGACTACCGGCTGCAGTCCTATAATAGCGATGACGACAGCCAGACACAGGAGAACGAGCAGGACGCCAATCACTTTGGAGATCCATGGCATCGGGGTCTCCTGTGCTGATGTTGGATCCATCGCCGATGGTTCCTCTGTAGGAGCATCCTCTGTATCTTCTGTCACAACTGTATCTGTCTGTTGCATA
The DNA here is from genome assembly GCA_900095875.1 of Caecibacter massiliensis. Classification (GTDB taxonomy): domain Bacteria; phylum Bacillota; class Negativicutes; order Veillonellales; family Megasphaeraceae; genus Megasphaera; species Megasphaera hexanoica. The sequence goes on from LT608311.1 coordinate 1,179,911, forward strand.
GTTTGCCCCGTTTTCCGGTCCTGTCTTCGTTTCTGCACAGTTTCCAGAGCTGCCAGATCATTATTACGGCCCGCTTCAAATCCTTTTTCAAACCCCCGATCATGGCCATAATCATAGCCTTTATCAAAACCTATGTCAAAGCCCCTGTCATAGCCTGTATCAAAGTCATCGGCCTCTTCATCGGATTCAGGTAGTACCTGATGGGTGAGCGTATCGATTTGTCTCCCGCATCCTGGACAGATAACATCCCGGCTTTCATATTCACTGCCACAAAACGGGCATTTCCGCGGCACAGGCCAACCGCATTCAGGACACGTATCCTCTTCATCACTGACATAGAAAAAACCGCATCCGGGACATTCCCGATAGGCCATGACACTCACCTTCTTTGTTTGATACATACGATTATAATAGTACTAGCTTTTATTTTTAGTATATACTTTTTCGCAGTAAAAAACATCCTTATTTTTCTGCAATTCCATTTAATTTTTCTTGTTTGACTATTTGCCTTTTGCGTGATATAGTAGATATGTAAAATTGATAAAAATTTGCAATGACATACAGGAGGGATTTTCATGAAAGTTATTTTGCTCAATGGCAGCCGCCGCGAAAAGGGCTGCACCTATACGGCACTTTCTGTCGTCGCTGATACGCTGAAAGAAAACGGAATTGATGCAGAAATCATCCATGCTGTTCCGGATACGGCTACAATCAATGCCGTTGCTGAAAAAATGAAGACCGCCGATGGTCTCGTCATCGGTTCTCCCGTATACTGGGCTTCCCCGTCAGGAGAAATCGTTTCCTTTATGGATCAGCTCGCCGGAAAAGCCGGTGCGGCCCTCGTACACAAAGTTGGGGCAACCGTTGCATCTGCCCGTCGTGCCGGAACGACAGCTACCCTCGATGTCCTCAATAAATACCTGGCCTATCATCAGATGGTAAGCGTCGCTTCCAACTACTGGCCCATGGTACATGGCAATACGCCTGATGAAGTCCGTCAGGATGCCGAAGGTCTTCAAATCATGCGCGTCCTAGGCCGCAACATGGCGTGGATACTGAAGTGCATTGAAGCCGGTAAAAAGGCCGGTATCTCCGCACCGGAAACGGAAGCCAAAGTCATGACCAATTTCATCCGCTGAAGTATCCTGACAAAATCGTAAAAAGCCTGAACATAGCGTTTTTTTCTGCCTTGCAGGCTTATGTTCCATTCCTATCCTAAAAGAGACTGTATCCAGTCTCTTTTTTCTTGCTTTTTTCTATAACCTCACGTAATATAGGAATGATTATAGTATAAACGGGGGATAATATGAATAAGCAAACTATGACGCGCTCCGAATGGGTCTCATCCCAACTTCTGACATGGCACAATGCGATCAGTGCCATCGCTATTTTTTCCATTATCATGTATATTTTTATCAAAGGCCATCATCCCATGGTCATTATTGGCTTTTTTTGCGCCTTTTTCATTCTGACGGCATGGCGCATGCTGCTGACTATGGTTGTCGTATCGGTCATTGCCTCCGGTATTTGTCTGGCCTTTCCTTTTCTGGCACCGGTCGCCTTTATTATCATGGTCGTTTTATTTCTGGCCCGTATCGGCTTTATCCTCAAAAACTGGCGGGCCGTCATTGCCGGAATGTTCGTCTACGGTCTGGCTTTGACACTGTATTTTAAAATACAATGGATCTATACAGGATACCATTACATCTTTAGTGGATTGCGCCAGATTGTGCTTCTCCTGCCTCAATCACTACTCCATCTGATAAACAGGCCTGCTTTCTTTTTTACCTGTCTGGCTTTTACAACATTGGCTATAGTCATTGCCTTTATTTTCCAGATGCTGCTGTACTGGTTGTACCGTAATGGCTATACCGCTTCCGGAGCCCTTAGCATCATGGGAAGCATCCCCCTTGTCATCATCGCCCTGATTCTCCCCTTCTTAAAAGCAGCTGCCGTAGACGGGGCCATAGCTGACGGTATATCTGGCGACTTTACCCACGATGGGGCTTTTGCTCCCGACAGCGCCGTCAGTCATGACGGATTCATCAAAGCGCCATCGGGTTACCATCATGTCAATGGTTATACGCGTATCGCACCGGACGGCCACACGGAATACGTCCATGACTACATACGCTCCAATCCTGACGGAATCATCGAAAATAACCTGTCCTATCATGGTTCCCACCAGGATCCCACAACTTCCGGATCACTGCCCGGCACGACGACACCTCATACCGGACAGGACGTACCGGCAACAGGAAGTGACACCTATGTCATGCTTGCCGGTTCTATACATGGTGCATTCCGGCCCGTATTTTCTGCCCGGCGTCATCTCATCCTGACCCTTATGGCCGTATATATAGGTGCCGGTATCCTGACCAGTACGGCCGTCTATTTCATATATTATTAACTCCATAATAGGTACTCGAACGGAAAAATTTAAGCAGGAATATAAGCTAAAAAGACTGTGCACGATGAAAACATCATGCACAGTCTTTTTAGCTATGTCCTTAAAAAAATCATCTATCCTTCAATTCCAGGATAGGATCAAAGTAAGATAGCTTTGTATAATCTACGTTGCCACCATCGGTAATTGCCAGGTCAGGAATCGCCGTGATGGGCAGGAAGGACAGATAAAAAATCGGATCCGGGAGACGGCTGCCAATCGCTTTGGCCGCTTCGTCGAGTTCATTTTCTTTTTGTGCCAATTCTTCCGGTGTCAGGTCTGATGCAATACCTGCAATGGGCAGCGGCAGGAACGAAACAATCTTTCCATCAATGACGACGACCTGTCCCCCGCCTTGTTCGATCAGTGTATTGGCAGCCAGTGCCATATCATCATAATTGGCACCAGCGACGACGAGGTTATTATCGTCAGGAGCCGCCGTCGTGGCAATAGCACCTTTCTTAAATGACCATCCGGAAATGAAACCCTTGGACATGTTACCATTTATGCCATAACGTTCAATGACCGATACGAGGGCCACGTCTTTTTCGGCACTGGGACGGACAATACCTCCGCGGACATCCAGTTCGACGTCACGGCGTCTGCGCATGAACGGCCCGATACTGTTGATCGTTTCTACGACAGCCTTTCCTTCATCCATATCTACATGATAGGCAAAATCATCTGCCGTCAGCGGTGCATGCTGTACGGTGTGCAACAGGGAATCATCCCGTCTGGGTACAGTATACTCGAATTTATTTTCTCCCTTTTCTGTCACCAGTATCCCCTTACTGATGACTGTCTGTACACGGAAAGTCCCCGGCTGATCGACGAGAAGGATATCCGCATCCTTGCCTGGTGCAATAGAACCGACACGGTCATCGATTTCATAAGCTTCTGCCGCATTAATTGTCGCCATCTGGATGGCCGTCATCGGTTCGATTCCCGCGGCGATGGCCAGATGTACCATATGGTCGATATGACCTTCTTTGAGAATGCCCCGGGCGTTTACATCATCAGAGCAAAAGCTGGTATGACGGGCTATGCCCGGTGCGCCTTCGGTAATAGCGCGGACATTTTCTTTAAGGAATTTCGTGACTGCTGATTCCCGGATAATCGTGTGCATCCCTTTGCGGGCTTTTTCCAGGAATTCCTGGTGGTCATAACTTTCGTGATCGACACGGACACCACTCATGAGATATTCGTTGAGAGCCTTGCCCTTAGCCAGGGGACTGCAGCCAAAAATAGGCCGATGATATTTTCTGGCCAGGACGAGTGCTTCCATCGTATCCGGATCCTTAGTCTGGACAGCTTCACGTACCAGTTCCCATATACCATAACAGCGAGGATCCTGATGATATTTTGCATGATCTTTAGCTGTCACATTATACGCAATGGTCGAAACGGGAATCGTATACGGTGTCTTATAAGGCAGTGCCCAGAATACTTTCATAGGAGATGCATCGACTTCCTTGAAAATGGCTTCCAGCCCATCGACGCCGATGACGGAAATATATTCATCGAGACCACTGACAATACTGGTCGTACCGTGGGGAACGACGGCCTGGGCAAAACGTGTCATGCTCATTTTGCTGCATTCTACATGGATATGGCAGTCAATAAGTCCCGGAGCCAGATAGGTTCCTGTCGCGTCTATTTTTTGCGTATGTTCATCGATATAGTCAGAAATATCACTTTCAACGGCGACGATTTTCCCTTTATAGACAGCCACGTCTGCCTTATAGTATTCACCCGTATTGACATTGATCAGCGTACCGCCGATAACAGCCATATCGGCTTTAATCCGGGCTGCACCAGCATCGATATAATCAGATAACAGTTCTTTCGTAAGCATGTATAATCTCCTTAAAATTTAAGAATAGTCAGCGTATACAACAGAATGAGGAAGAGAACAAACATGACCCAGATGAGTGGATTGAGTTCTCTGCGCCGTCCGGCAATAGTCATCAGGATCGGATAAAACAGGAACCCGAAGGCGATGCCATACGAAATATTAAATGTCAGTGGCATGCCGATGATGACCATGAAAGCCGGGAAGGCGACTTCAAACTGATTCCAGTGGATTTCTTTAAGAGACGATGTCATGAGAACGCCGACGATAATCAGGGCCGGAGCCGTAACCTGAGCCGTAACGACAGCCAGAAGAGGTGAAAAAATCATACTAAAGGCGAAGAGAATCGCTACGACAACGGCTGTCAGACCTGTACGGGCACCGACAGCTATGCCGGCCGAAGATTCGACATAAGCTGCCGTAGGAGTCGTTCCCATAACAGCACCACCGAGCATGGACAGAGAATCTGCCATGAGAGCCCGGCCGATGCGGGGCATTTTGCCATTATGCATAATTCCGGCCTGTTGTGCCAGTCCGATGAGCGTGCCAGCCGTATCGAAAAAGGCCACCAGGAAAAAGATGATCACTACGGCCCACATCAGTCGGTCATTTTTTGCGGACAGTTCATACATGCTATCCTTTTCTGTTCTCTGCTCCTGCGTTTGCTCTCGTTTGATTTCTCCCTCCGTATCTTCTTGGCACAAGCAGGACAATACCTTGATGCACCAGAGCCCGGGACATATTCAACGCCGCACACCGTACAATTTTTAGCGGGCATTGCTGCCCACCGTTTTGTAGGTATGATATGTAATTCATCGACAAAGCCGATGAATTTATAGTAAATCTTGATTTCCTGCTTCACTGTTCCGTCTGCCATCTTCTCACGCTCCGAAACAAGTATCTTGTCTATGAGTGCGTTTATAACTGTTGCATCCAGTTCTTTTAAGCCTTGATAATTTCGGATAAGGGCGAGGAAGTCACGGATTCCCCGTGATTTCTCGTAGCTTTCATTAAGAGTTTCCGTCACCTCTTTCAGCCTTGCTTCAATTTCAAGCTGCTCTTTCTGGTATTTCCCCGACATCATCTCAAAATTCCGCTCGGTAATACGCTCCATGACCTTATCCTCGTAGAGAGAGGAAAACAGCCTGTCCAGTTCCGCAAGGCGTTTGTTCAGCTTCTTACGTTCTTTCTCTAATGCTTTCGCCCTGCTCTGGTCTGTTTCCGTGAGCCGCTTTTCTATGGCCCTGACCGCCTTTTCATCATTCACTGCCATATCCGCAAAACAGTTGATGTCGGCAAGAACGGCATTGAATAAATCCCTTGCTTCTATATTGTGGGCACTACACTCGCTTCTTCCGTTTCTTGCATAATTATTACATGAATACTGTACACAGTCGATAATCTCTGGGCGTTTCCTCCTGTGTACGTTCATTGCCCGCAGAGCACATCCGCAGTCCACACACTTGATAACGCCTGCAAAAATATTTACAAATCCTCCCTTGTTCTGTGGAAGCCTACGACTTGTAATAAGCTGTTGGACAATATCAAATTCCTCCTGCGTGACTATTCCCTCATGGGTATTGGGTATCACTTCCCATTCTTCGGGCAGCTTAGAGGGGCGTTTCTTGCTTTTCATATTGGCGGCAATCCGTTTGTAGCCTACAAGATTTCCCGCATATATCGGGCTTCTTAAAATGCTCCTCACGCTGTTCCCACTCCAAATATAGCGTTTGTCCTCGTTCCCCTCAAAATGACGTTCAAAGCCTGTTTCGCCACGCTCCGCCGCATAAGCGGCAGGGCGTAGGATATGCTGTTTATTAAGATGTCTGCAAATTTTGGCAACTCCATTCCCTTTTAATGCAAGGTCGAATATCTCTTTTACAACATGTGCCACTTTATCATCTATCAGCAGATGGTTGTGGTCGGCAGGGTCTTTGATATAGCCATAAGGGGCGGTAGTTCCCATGAATTTCCCCTGTTGAAACCTCGCCCGATATGCCGATTTTATCTTAACAGATATGTCAGCGGCATACATTTCGTTTAAAATGTTGCGGAAAGGCGTGATGTCCATAGCAGATTTATTCAAGGTATCTACGCCGTCATTGACCGCTATATACCTCACGTTATGCTCTGGGAAGAAAACTTCCAGATATAACCCACAATCAAGATAGTTTCTCCCCAGACGGGATAAATCTTTCGTAATCACGCAGTTTATCAGACCGCTTTCAATGTCTTTTATCATATTCTGGAAACTTGGTCTTTGGAAATTTGTACCAGAATAACCATCGTCCACATACGTTTTTGCTATGTGCCATCCCTGCTTTTTCACATAATCCGTGAGGATGGATTTCTGTGTCGCAATGCTCGCACTCTCGTTATCCGTACCATCGTCTTTAGATAAGCGGCAATAAATGCCGACTAAATAGATTTTCTTTTCTTCTTTGATTCCTGCCATACTGTAAAACCTCCGTATCTGTCCTATCTGTTTTCATGTCCCATTGCGTACATTCTAAGCGGACAGCCCCTCATTGTCGAAGGTGTCGCCCTCGGCAATCTTCTTCCGAATATCCTCGGAGATAATCGGGACAAACGCTTCTGTAACGGTCTGTGTGCCGACATATTCACGGCTGATTATCATCTGCACTGGTGCTTTTGGCACGATACGCTTTCTCTTTTTATCTGCTTTCTTATCCTCGCCCATACTTAAATCTTCCTTTCCAGACAGGGCAGGGAAGAGTTTGGAAATGTCCCCGCCCTGCCAATCAGATACCATTAATCCTCGCTGTTTAATTCTTTCTGTAATGCTTTAAGGAGTGCCGCCGCTTCATCAGCGTTCAGCGTGATTCCCTTGCCGCACTTTTCACGGTTCGGGGAAAAGCTGCGGATGTCATACTTCGGCTCTTTCCCATTCCATGAAATGAGATTGATTTCCTTTGTGTAGCCACTGTCGCCCGTAGACAATACTGCGATTTCCTTTACGATTTCATACTGGATTTCTCTCATTCTCCATACCTCAACTCTCTGTATTTACTTCCCGAAAAAAGAAGATTAGCGGCTGTCACGGTTGCGTTTCCTCTGCAACTCACGCTCCAAAAGTTTGATGATGGTTTCCTCCATCTGCTTCGGCGTTGTGTTCTTCGGAAAGTATTTTTTCAGCTTGCTTGTGTTGATTTTCAAGGTTTCTTTCTGGTTGCCCTTTTCCTCCGTCATAATCGCAAATATCGTATCCATGTCAAGCCGCCCGCTCTGGCTTAACTGTTTCATCCGCTGTGCCTGTGAGAGTGAGGGCGTTGCTTCTTCGCTCTCCATCGTGGCAAAGAGGTTTTCCTGCTCGTCTTTCTTCAAGAAGGACAGTTCCACCGCAGGCGTGAGGGCGATTTTCCCCTCGTCCACCATCTGCAAAATCGGCGGTATCAGTTCCGTCAGGCGGATAAAACGCTGCACGGTCATCCTGCCCACGCCGAAGCCCTGTGCCACCTTGTCGTCCGTCCGCAACTTCGTCACAACTTGTGACGAGGTTAAGTCTGTGCGGAAACCCTGCCGCTTCATGGCTTCGGATTTCATCTTGTAAGCAAACGCCCGCTCCGATGGCAGGATATTCTCACGCTGCAAATTGCTGTCTACAAGGGTGATGATGGCTCGGTCACGGTCTAAGGGCAGGACAAACGCAGGCACGGTATTTATCCCTGCAAGTTCAGAAGCACGGACACGCCGCTGTCCTGCAATCACTTCATAACCGTCCCCGTCCTCTTTCGGGCGTGTGATTATCGGCGTGACAATGCCAAATTCCTTGATGCTTTCCGCTAACTCTGACAGTGTTTCATCTTCTGCCACATGAAACGGATTGTCGGGGAACGGGTACAAGTCTTTGGTCTTTAACACCTTAAAATCCTGTTTCTTCATTCACATATCTACCTTTCTTTCGCTCTGCTTCTATGATTTTTCTGCAATTCTTCCAACACTTCGGGCGGTATTTTTGACAGCAGCCGCCCCATCTGCTCGTTGGTTCTCTGCAATTCAAATATCTTCTGATTCGCTTTCTGCACCTTTAGTTCCTGCTCGTACTTTTCATCACGCATACGCCCCGCATAGTCTGATTCCTGCCCAATTCTCTCTTTCAAACTGTCGATATACGCCTGCTTTTTCCCGATTTCCTTAGAGAATTTCTCCACGTCTGGCAGCCATGCAGAGAGTAAATCTAACGCTTTATCCCTTTTCTTCCCTGCGTTAAAGGCGTTGATGTCGGATAGGGCAGACACGATTTCTTCATACTGTTTATCAAGCCTGCCGCCTAATTTATAGAGCCATGTGGGGACGTGTTTCCGCTTGGTTTCCATTGAGGACTGCCCCCGTTCAAGCTGATTCCACCGTGAGGACATCCGCTCATGGTAGGCGGTCTGCCACTCGGATAATGATTTCTGGTTGCCTAAGATAGCTTTCGCTGACAGCTTATTGTCTGGCGTAATCGGCACAAAGCAGAGGTGCATATGGGGCGTTCTCTCGTCCATATGGACGACAGCGGAGAGGATATTCTGCTTTCCAACACGCTCCGAAATGAAGTCAAGAGCCGTCTGGAAATACGCTTTTTGTTCTTCGGGCGGTAACTGGTTCATAAATTCTGGTGAAGCTGTGATGAGCGTTTCCACCATCATCACGCTGTCTTTCCTTGTCCTGCACCCCGCTTCGGCTACCATGCGGTTAATCTCTTTCTTGTAGGTGTACTTTGGTGGTGCTATGAGATGGTAATTGTTTTTAGAGCGTTCCATATCTATATCTGGGTTGCTTTTGTAGGCTTCTTTCTTCCGCTCGTTGTGGCGTTCACAAGCCGCAACGCCGCCCGCTTTTCGTTTCTGGAAACGCAGGATTGCATAAGGCATAGGCGGATTCCTCCTTTCTTTCGGCGGGTGACCGTCCTTTGGGGTGACAGCGGTGACGGTGGTGACAGCAGTTTTGGGATACCCCCTGCCGACTGCCGCAACTGTCACCCTCACCCCCTGCATGACGGTCATGTCGATGATGACGGTGTTTTTGGGATACCCCCCTCGCAAGAGCCGTCACCGTCATGCCGCCATTCTTTTATCCGAAGCCGTAAGGCGTAGGATAGCAGGGCACAGCCCTGCCTTAAGGGAGTCCAGAGGGAACGTCTGGCACACGACTTTGCAGGGCAAAGTGTAGTGTGTTACACCCTGTAAACGCAGTCGGAAAAATCGGAATGATTTTTCTGACCGCAGGGGTGGTTTTACACGACCGAAAAGGGCGAGTAAATCTCACGCCTGCATTTTGCGTTTACGGGGTGTTCTCCCGTAGGGATGACAGCGGCAGGGTATCCTAAAATCACTGTCACCACCGTCACTGCTGTCACCCGCAGGGCAGAGCCGCCAGCTTTACATGGCTTTAAGCGTCAATGACAGTAACAGGGGGGTATCCTAATATCGCTGTCACCACCATCACCGCTGTCACCCGCCCTCCTTGCAAGGGCAATCCGCCTGCCGTCTTTCCTGCGGCTGTACTGGTAGCAGATACGGTTCTCGCTTAAAAATGTGGTGCGGTATTCATTCAGCCATTTCGTAATCACCGTGGGTATGGTTTCCGTTTCCCCCATAGCGGCTAACAGTTCCGTTGCCGTGCCTATCCATTCTTCCTTATCCCTCATAAAATCCACCAACCGAAAAAGGACATCTGGTATCGTTTCTTTCGCAAGCTGCTCCTGCGTTTTCCGCTCCACAAGCTCCCAACGGCAATCACGGAAACGCAGCGTGTATTCCTGATAAGGCGTGTCCCTGCCCGTCACATACAGCTTGGCGGTGTCAGACGCACGTTTCTCCTTTTCCAGAACAAAGGTAGCGTCCGCACTCCCCGTTAATCCTGTCGTCCCAGACACCTTGTTGAACACGTCGCTGTCATTCTGCTTTCGGATGTGGTGTACGACAATGACCGCCAGAGAGTGCCTGTCGGCAAAGTCTTTGATGAGGGAGATGTCCCCATAGTCGCTTGCATAGGCATTGTCTTTTGAAGCTGTACGGACTTTCTGCAAGGTATCAATGACAATGAGCCTGCTGTCTGGGTAATCTTTCAGATAATCTTCAAGCTGCACGATAAGACCGTCTGACAGCTTGCAGCTTGCCACGGCAAAGTGGAGCCGCCCGCTTGCTTCGTCCGTCAAACGAAATAACCTGTCCTGTATGCGGCAGAACGTGTCCTCAAGGCAGAGGTAAAGCACATCGCCCTCCATTGTCGGCATATCCCATAAAGGGATTCCCTGCGACACGCATAAGCATAGCTTCAGCATGAGCCAGCTTTTGCCTATCTTCTGTGAGCCGCAGAACAGCGATAAGCCTGTCGGGATAAGGCTGTCCACCACAAAGGATGGTTTCTCAAGCGGTTCATAAAGGAGCGTTTCGGCGTTGACTGTCTGTAACTTCTGCATGGCTTTCCTCCTTTCGGGCGGTGTCTTTGTTTTCGTTGCACATAGGCGTTGACCTCCTTAAAAATAGATTTACTCCCACGGAAAAAAGTGAGAGTATGTAATGCCGCCAATCCCACACAAATAAAAAACAGATTTCTTTTTCGGGCGGTGTCGGTCACGGTTGGAGATATTTCTTCAATTTCCGCCTTTACTTTCTCCTTTGCAATCGCAACAGATTTCTGTATTGCCGAAGCGGTGCAATGCTCCATAGCGGCGATTTGGTAAAAATTGAACTCATACTCGTAGTAGAGCAGGAAACGCCGCCTTTGTATCTCTGGAAGGCTCCCAACCGCCTTATAGAGCGTTTCATTCCGTTCTTCCTCAACCATGCGTTCATCAAGGCTCTTAGGCACACGCAACGCCCGTCTGTAAAGGGTTTCGTCCCATACCTCGTTAAACTCCCTGTGCCGCTCGTCCCATTAGAAAAGATTCCTGTTCCTGCGCTCCATCTGCCGAAACTCCATAAAGAACTGTTCCGACACTTCCAACTCGTGGGATTTGCCCTGCCCGTCCTTAAAGCTGATAAAATACCTTGTGCCGCTTTCCGTGGATTCCTCCCGAAGCGTGTATGCCTTAACCCTGTATGCCATCCTGTTGTCCTCCTGCAAAAAATGAGTGAGGGGATTTCCATCCCTCACCCAGTAGCCCGCAGGATGGCAGGCTGTTTTAGAAGCTATAAAATTTTCCGCAGCTTCTTCCGCAGATGGTCTAACCTCGCATAGATGGCACCAGTCGTCAAATGCACAAGCGGGGCAATCTCCTTTGTGGAATACCCCTGCATTTTCAGCAGGACGATTTTCAAGGTACGCCCGTCCACCGTGACTAATACTTGATAGAGATTTTCGCTCTCAATCTCTTCCAGTAACTCCGCAACCGTACCCACTTCCGCCTGCCGCTCCCTGCCTGCCATGTCCTCAAGATATTCCGCAACGTCATTCGTCCATCGGTAAAACCGCCTGTTGGAATTGAAGTCTGCCCTGTCCGCCATGCGTATCTGCTCAATGGTCGCTTCATCAACGCCGCACTCACGCAGCAGCTTTTCCTCCGCTTCTTTCCAGATACGCCATTTCCTGTCCTCCCGTCCGTGGTTGTATGCCATTCTTACTTCCTCCAATCAGAATTGATTGAGAGGGCAGAGAAAAGCCCCCTCATCTTCCCAAAGGAAAAAACAAGGGGGCTGAACGCCTTAAATTTTAATTTTCTATTATCTTTCTTAGTTTTATTAGGATTCTGGCTTTGCGTTTGTTTACAACGCTCTGGGTTATGCCCAACCTCGCCCCGACTTCACGCTCGGAAAGTCCGTCAAAAAAGATTGCCTGTATCAGCTCCTGTTCACTATCCGACAGCAAAGGCAGGGCGGCTTTCAGCCTGTCCACCATGACCGCATTGACAACGGTTTCTGCAATGTCCACCGCTTCATCAGTGATAAAGTCCAGAGGATTCCCCTCGCTGTCCGTAAATCCGTCGAGAGATAGCAGTCTATTCTTTGTATCTAATTTTTGCAGATAACGCCACCGTTCCTTGTCACGGTAGAAGTCTGTGTATTGCTCCCTCACGACTTCAAGCAGACAGCCTTGAATGGGGATAAACAGCTTGTCCATATAGGTCTGGTCGGATTCCCTGCAACGGCAGAACTCCGTGTAGGATAATTCCACATAGCCGCCACTTTCTCTGATATATACCTTTCTTGGTGCATATTTCACCATAAATACCTCCCATCTGAATTTTTGAAATGTAAAAAATCCAGATGGAGAGGCGGAGAACGACACCGCATATCAGAAACAGCCCTACGGCACTTTCCAACAAAAATCGACAAAAGAAAAACCGCAAAGGCTCTGTGACCTTTACGGTTATAGGAAATAGTAATTCTATTGTATGGAGATTGTACTTCTACTTTCAAGGTGAGAAGTACCGTTGCACTGGCAGAAATTTTTTTAACTGGTTTCCTGCCGTTCTCTGATATGCTATGTATTGATAAATTTTGCTTCGTATGAGCAGATAGATAACTGCCCGAAAAAAGGACATAAAAAAATCCCTCCAAATTTAAAAACAAATTCAGAGGGTAATTTAGGGTATAACAAAATAACCCACCCGAATATCGTTTTTTTTATTTGGTGAGTTTGTTCTTTCAAATACGAAACAAAAAGAGCCGATGATTCGTGAATTGTTCCACAATTTCATCGGCTCTGCGTCTTAAGCGTCTGGCTCTTTGATGACAGTTATCTTCAAGTTGTCAACTTTAATCAATCTTTCTTGTCTGCATTTTGGACAATAAAGGGGATAATTCTCCAAAACAGTGTCCTTCCTAATTTTATTACGGGTTTTGCTCCCACAAACAGGACACAATATCCATTCGCATTTCATCATAATTAGTCTCTAATCCTTTCAAATCTCATTTTATATGACTTTTGCAAGCTGTTAAGCTAACTTGTGGAACATATGCCGAACCTTATCTATACGGCTATTCGGGCGGCGGGGTTGGCAAATAAATTTACCAATAGCTGGCTGGTATCCTTTTAACTCTGTCAAGCAGACTCCCTGCCCATTTGTGAAATAAGTTAAATCGTTCCTGTATTCTTGAATACATCTAGCAGGGATTTCTCCTTTCAGAATGACCTCGTCATTCTTTATCTGAGTACTTACAATATCTGCACAATACCTTGGAGCATCATGATACGCCCGTGAGAGATATTCCTGCGGTGCATAAATTTCAAAGTGGAGATATGGCTCTAATAGTTCTGTCCCTGCTTTTTTTAAAGCCTGCTCCAATACGATAGGGGAAAGCAGCCGAAAGTCTGCGGGGGTACTTACAGGACTATAATACAATCCATATTCAAAACAGATTTTACAGTCTGTCACTTTCCATCCATACAGCCCCTGCTCGCAGCCATAAAGAACCCCCTCCATAACCGCATTTTGGAACGATTGATTTAAATATCCAAGTGAAACTCTGCTTTCATACTGCACTCCGCTTCCAATAGGGAGCGGCTCTATGGACAACCCGACAGAAGCCCAGAAAGGATTTGGCGGGACTTCTATGTGGATGGTATATTCTGCTTTTCTAAGCGGTCTTTCCATATATATAACAGTAGGCTCTTTTATTTCTGCCTCCACATGATATTTTTCCTCAAGGATGGCACAAATGACTTCCATCTGCACATTCCCCAAAAAAGAAAGTATAATCTCATGCGTTGTAGTATCCACATAATATTTTAAAAGAGGGTCGCCATCTGAAATTTCTGTAAGTGCCCCAAGCAATATTTCCCGCTGTTCAGATTTCTTTACTGCAATCGTTGTTTGGAGCATAGGGAGAGGATTTTCAATAAATTTTCTCTGCGGCAACAGTATTTCGTTCCCCAAAATACTGTTTAGCTGCAAAACATCATTTGGTAAAATTACAATATCACCAGAGCAGGCTGTATCGGATGAATATAATTCACCGTTTGTCGGAACACACATCTCTGTGATTTTTATTTTCTCTTTTTCAGATATTCTAATAACATCCCTCAAATGCAATGTTCCGCTATATATACGCACATAAACAAAACGCCGCCTTTTCTCTGAATATTCAATCTTAAAAACCTGCCCGCATAGTTCAGATTGACCTTCAGGCGTTGATGAATAAAATTTACTGGCAATTACTTCTATAAGCTGCCGAATCCCCAGATTGTTTTTAGCGCTTCCGTGATAAACGGGAAATAACGTTCCGTTTTGGAATCTCCTGTTTTCTTCCTGTTCCAGTTCTGACATTTTAAACGGTTTCCCTGACATATATTTCTCTAATAGTTCATCGTTTCCCATAATTACCGCATCCCACTGTTCCATATCGTCATTGTCCGTTACATTTATATGGGGATGCTGCCCAACCTTTTGCTTCACTATAATTTCCGAAGAAAGCTTTGCTTTCATTTCCCGATATACCATTGGCAAATCAATCCCCTCTTGGTCAATTTTATTGATGAAAAAAATTGTCGGAATCTTCATTATCTGTAGTGCATGAAACAGTATACGGGTCTGTGCCTGTATGCCATCCTTTGCAGAAACTAATAATACTGCTCCGTCTAATACGGATAAAGAACGGTATACTTCCGCCAAAAAATCCATATGGCCTGGCGTATCTATAATGTTGACTTTTACATCCTCCCACTGAAAAGATGTCACTGCTGTCTGGATAGTGATTCCCCTTTGACGCTCCAAATTCATTGTATCTGTCCTTGTTGTGCCTTCATCTACGCTCCCTAGTTCTGCAATTGCACCACTGGTATACAATAAACTTTCCGTTAATGTTGTCTTTCCTGCGTCAACGTGAGCCAGAATGCCTAAGTTAATTATTTTCATGTGATTTTCCTCCTATCAACACCCAAAAAAGGGCATAAAAATACCCAGTGATAAATACTCCTATCACTGGGTAAATAACTCCAATAGCCCCAAAACACTTATATGTTTTCGGGCATATAAAATTACATGATAAAAGTATTCTTAAACTGGGTACAAAAAACTAAGCCCCATATTAAAATAAAAGTGAAACGGGACTGCTACTTTTTGTTCCCACTATCAAATTGACAGTTTATTTAAGAATACCTTGCCGCATATTTATTAACTCCTTGTATAATACTGAATCTAATTATATTCCTTAACCCTTTATTTGTCAAGCTGACAAACTAAAGCAGAAAAAGCGGCAGGATTTCCCCCTGCCACTAATCATCTGTTTATGCAAAAATAATTTCCTTTTCCACAATCTCCCTCGCACAAGCCCTTATGTTATTGAGGCATCCTGTCCATTCTAAGGCGTTTTCTGCCTTTAGCTGTTCCGTTATGCCCTGTGCCTGTTTCATACCCTCTATGAGCCTTTCAAAGCGTTCCTGTGCCTGTCTGTTGATGTCGGCAAGGTAGGCGTTTAGCCTGCCGCTTGTAAGAAGATTGGTGTATGTAACTTTACGGTACTGTTTTAGATAATCTAAATGCCGTTGCCCCCAGATGCCTATTGCCTGTTCTTCTTCGGCGGGTACAGTTAAGCACGGTATCAAATAATCCCCTTGCCTTTCGTATTTGCCGCCCAGTTCCTCAAATAATGATTTTGCCATTGTCTGTTACCTCCACATTCTTTTTTATTTTGAATGTCCGCAAAATCCGTCCTACATCTGAGGATCCGTAAGAATAGACGCCATATTCGTCACGCCTACACCGAACGTCGGATCCAGACTCGGCGCCATGGAAATAATGCTTTCCGGAGACGGTATTATCTGTGTCACCAGTCCCATGACAGCCGTCAGGACGATACCGTAAAAGATGGATCCAGGCACCTTCTTTGCCATGAGGATAGCCGTTACGAAAACACCAAAGATAGTAAGCCAGGTCGTCGGAACTTTAAACGACCCGATTGCTACCAGAGAAGAGGGATCGCCAATGACGATACCTCCTCCCTGCAATCCCACGAAGGAAATGAAAATGCCGATACCAGCAGCCATAGCATATTTCAAATCCTGAGGAATCGCATCGATGATGATTTCCCGGATCTTAAAAAAGGAAACGAGCGTAAACAAAATGGACGCGATGAAAACACCGCCCATGGCCTGTTGCCAGGGAATACCCATGGCAAGGACGACCGAATAAGTAAAGAAGGCGTTGTCACCCAGACCTGGGGCGATAGCAATCGGATAATTAGCCAAAAAACCCATGAGCAGGCAGCCCATGATAGCTGATAAGGCCGTAGCCGTAAAAACAGCACCGGCATCCATACCCGCATCTCCCAGGATAATCGGATTGACAAAGAGAATATACGCCATGGAGACAAATGTCGTCAGACCTGCCAGACATTCCCTCTTTACTGTTGTATTGTTTTCAGATAAATGAAAGACTTTATCCAAAATTCCTATAGATTGGTTGCTAGACATAAAAATAAGTACCCCTAATTATATAAATAAATAGACACGCTGTTGCACTGCGATTTTCTTAATGGGTTCTTGCATATTCTTCCAGTTCGGCAATATAAATAGCCTTTTGTTCTTTACTGATCCAGGATGTTTCAAAGGAATTCCGCGCCAGCATCACTACTTGTTCTTTCGTCAGGTTGAAAGCATCTGCCAGGGCATAGTAATTATCACTGATATATCCGCCGAAATACGCAGGATCATCGGAGTGTGCCGAGATCTTGACGCCCTTATCGAGCAATTCCAGTACTTCCGGTCCCTTCATTTCAGGCCGTACGAACGTATTGGACAGCGGGCATGTCGTAAAGCCGATATGATGATTGGCCGCGTAGGCAACCAGATCCGGATCTTCAACGATATTGGTGCCGTGATCTATCCGTTCGACGCCGATAACTTCCAGCAGTTCACGGATGTGTTCAATAGAATCTTTCTGGTCGATATCTGCATGTGCCGTAAGATGCAGGCCATACTGTTCGGCCTGGGTAAATTGATTGAAAAATTTCATGGGCGGATTATTGTGTTCGTCTGAATCGAGGCCGACACCAATGAACTTATCGCGGTACGGAAGGGATTCTTCCAGCGTTTTGCGGGCCGATTCACGGGACATATCCCGTAAGAAACACATAATCAGTCTGGCATCGATATTGAGTGCCCGGGCATCGACAGTAGCCCGGTATAAGCCGTTGATGAAGGTTTCAAAAGCGATACCACGGCTCGTGTGTGCCTGGGGATCAAAGAAAATTTCAGCATGACGGACATTATTTTCTGCGGCATGATGAATATATTCCATGGCCAAATCATAGAAATCATCTTCTGTCTGCAATACATTCATGGCAGGATAATATACAGCCAGGAATGAAGCCAGGTCGTCATACTGATATGATGCCCGTACTTCTTCGATCGTAGTCTGACCGATATCTACATGATTTTTCTGAGCCAGTTTTAATTTTAATTCTGGTTCCAGAGTACCTTCGATGTGCAAATGTAATTCTGCTTTCGGCATGCCTACGATAAATTCTTTCGTGACTTCTGTAGCCATAGATAGACCTCCTGTTATCATAAAAACAAAAAAATGATACATCCATGCGTTTGTAATACACATAGACATATGATGAATAACCAACAAAAAAAATAGGCTGCCGCACGCTATCAGCGTACAACAGCCATTCCTTTTTCCCGGACTCCAGCGCCACTGGAGTCTTTATTATGTAATTCATCACGGATTTATTATACCCATCCGATTTATAAAAGTCAATTACTATTCCTGCATATCTGCTCATCACCACTGTCCTGCAGGAGAACAAGCCTGTAATCAATACCATTCATTGATATAGCATTTTTCTTTTGGGAACAAGGCCTGCAATATTTCCAGTGCCTGATCTGTTCCCTGTATTTTTTCGTTGAATACGAGGTCATCGACGTCCATCGCCCCAAATACGAGGAGAGCCAGAGTGCCAATAGGCATGACGGCATCGGTCATTTCTCCATCAGGCCGTTTTTCTACACTGGCTGTGCCGTCCTGCACCGTCAGGCGCCATGTCCCTGTATTCCAATCGGCCAGAGGGTCGTCTGTCCGGAATGTCAGACTTCCTTCCGCCCGGTATGGCAGTTCTTCCAGCGCTCCTTTGACATCGACAATACGGCCGGTCATGAAGGGCATCGTTTCATGGCCCTGTTTGCCATCGGGATAGAAGCGGTATGATTGGTCGTGGATTCCTTCATTCCACTGGAATGTATCGCCCTGTGAGCGGTGGTTATAGATATAATTCAGAAGTCCCTTCCTGCCCCTGGCTGTAGCATACACGAATTCCCCGCTTACGATAGTCGGTTCACCGAGCTGATAAAAGAGATATCCGACCGGCTGGTCTCCATCGAGGCAGACGGCGATATTGCCTTCCGCCAGCTGGGCGCTGATATGGCTGCGCCAGCTCTGTTCATCCCGGACGGCATAACCGGAAAGATTGCGCGTATAGGCATCGTATACCGGCGCCAGATAAGTCCATTCATCCGGGCTGGTAATAAATCCATAGTGGAGCGTCCGGTCCGTAAGAGGGCGCAGAGCATCGAGAGGAAGCGTTTCTTTCCACTGATGACAGTATAATTCATAACCGTAGGGCTGATAGAAACCGGCCTTGCTGGGCATGAGGATATTGACATAATGACCGCGCCGTTTCATTTCTTCCAGGGCTGCCGTGAGCAGTTTGCCACCGACACCGCCGCGCCGGGCTGCCGGATGCGTTGCCAATCCGACAATATAGGATGTCTGCACTTGTCTGCCCCGGAGATTCAGTGTATAGGGATTGAGATGGGTCAGACAGGCCATCTGATCACCCTGAAACCCCATGAGAACCTGTTCCGGTTTATAGAAATTTTTAAAATACCACTGGAAAAACGGATCTTCCCGATGTTCAAAACAGTAATCCCATAGACTTTCCACCAGCCCTCTGTCCTGTTCGCCAGCTAAACGGAAATTCATAGAAACCTCCCCTTTCTCTATAAGAAAGAGGCTGTCATGCAGGGACAGCCTCCGTTTTTATTTTTTCAATGTCACATCAAATTTTTCTACATAATGGTGCGGGTTGTATGATTCCTTGGAATGACGCAGACCGGGTATACCCATATCTTCTTCCCGGTTGATATAAGTCGTGTGAGGCCAGGCATGAACGACAAATTCATGATTAATGACCTGATACAGGCCACGGATATTGGGATCGCTCTTTTCAAAATGGATGATTGCCGTATCATCATTGAGCATTTCACCAATGGAAAAAGCGACGATCTTATTATACATGCGGATGGCGCCGCCCGTCGGCTGAAGGATTTCCCAGTTATTGAATACTTCTTCGATGGCGTGGCGTTCACCCAGAAGTTCTTCATCGTCATCCTGTTCTTCATGCTGGTCATACCATGTCTTTTCCGCTTCCATACATTCATCAAAAATTTCTTCTGTAATAGGCACGTATTCCCAGTTTCCGATGTACTGATTGCGGAAATGATTGAGGTTATTCTTTTTCTGACGGAATTTCTTTCCTGATAAGTTGATGAGGTCCTGTGTGAGATACACGTATTCGTAGTTATCCCGGTCCGGCGTAAATTCATAACAGTCTTCACAGAGTGTCCGGATCCGTTCGGCAGCTGCCGGCGTTACCCCTTTCATGAGGAACGGATAGCCATGTTCATCAAACCATTCGTGCATCCGTTGTACGCCCTTTAAAAAGCTGCCGTCTTTTTTGGCAAATGGCGGAATCCAGAACTGCTTTTTGCCACGGCCGGAACGGATATACATGACATCGTCTTCTTCAGCCCACTGGATTTCATAGGGCTTCTGCCAGGCAAACAGCGTCATGAATGTTGCATCAGCCTGTTCATACCGCTTCTGCTGAAAATAATCATCTATAATCGGTTTATCTTCCAGACGGATTTCTCTAAATTCAATAATAATAATCTCCCCCTAAGTATATGAACGCCGATTCTCAAGTACCATCGATTCATGGCCGAGATACGGATTTACTATTTTCAATATAATAACGCCAGGGAAAAGTCTTCCCTTTTTCGGCATAGTCTACATGAATGCGCGCAGAACATGCTATCTGCAGTGGTTGGCGCATAACCGGCTCAGCAATGTACAATTCATCGCCACAGAGATCCAGTTGATTCTGTGATTTTGTGATTTCCATGGCCTGACAGAGTTTTCCCGGTCCGTTGGTCAGATGATACGGACTCCGGGTACGGTTATCCATGTTACGGTTGCGGAACATATCATCCAGACCGGAAAGAGGTTCTACAGCCCGGATGAGGACGGCTTCCCCACTGCCGGCACGACCGGTCACAACATTCATACAGTAATACATGCCATAAATCTGATAGACATAGCTGCAGCCTCCGGATTGGAACATCGGCTCTGTCCGGGCCGTCCTGCCGTGGTAACTGTGGGCCGCATCATCAGGCCAGCCGTGATATGTTCCTCCATAAGCCTCGGTCTCGACGATACGGCCGGCATAGACTGTATTCTCTGTAACGTGTACCAGAACAGCCCCCAGAAGATGCCAGGCAACCTGACAGACATCTTCTTCATACCATTTTTCCGGCCACTTCGATCCTATCATTCCGCTATTCATTTATCTATCCTTATCTTTGTCTTTGCGATAACCCAGTGAATAGGATATTTCATAGGCATACTGGCTCATGGTAAAGAGCATCTTCTGCCGGATAGAATCATAAAACCGCATGCTCGGACCAGCTATGGTCAGTGAAGCGATGACTTGTTCCTCAAAATTGAAAATCGGAACGGAAAGAGCAAACAGACCGTGTTCGCTTTCATCCTGGGTAATGGCATAACCATTGTGCCGGATAGAGGCAAACTCACTTTCCGACAAATTGCCATACTGGACGATGACCCGGTTCCGTTCGGCCTTGCTAGCCCAGGCCAGAAGCACTTTGCCGGCAGCACCTTTATAGATAGGCAGCGATTCGCCCATGGGAATAACGCGGCGCAACGAATGGGTGCTTTCTACATGATCCAGGCAGATACGACTGTCTCCTTCGGCCACATAAATACTGGCCGTTTCATTGAAAATCTGCTGCAGCCGCCGCAGATACGGTTTAGCCAGGGTCACGACGTTTTCTGTCCAATGGGAGGAATATCCCAGAGCCAGTGCTTTCGGACCCAGCCGGTACTGTTTGGATGCTTCGTTGCGCGTCAGATACTGACGACGTTCCAGTGTATTGACGATGCGGAAAGCCGTCGAAGTATTGAGGTCAGTCCGGGCCGCTATTTCTTTCAAAGTCAGACCGGTATTGCATTCGACAAAAATATCGAGGACATCGAGACTTTTTTCCAATGATTTGAGCAGACTATTTTGCCGCCCTCTTTTACCTGTGTCTTCTATATTCATGGAATCGCCTGCTTTCTTCCTACGTATTGACTTTCATACCGATTTCCAGTGAATCGGGCGGATCAATGACTACCTTTTCTCCTTCACTAAGGCCGTTCAGGATGACTACCCGTCCGGCTTCTTCATCCCCCGTCAGGATAGACCTGGCATCGGCCAGCCCCTTGTCATTAACGATATAGACAAAATCTCCACTGTCTTTCGTCTTGACAGCTGTTTTGGGTACAGTAATCTGGGATACTTCCTGTGGTGTCGAAAGGCGGACATGATAAAATTCGCCGGGCACGAACAGATTCTTGTCGTTATTAAATGTAATCTTGGCCATATAGGAGCCCGTTGCCGGATCCTTCACTTCAGAAAGATAGGTCAGCTCCCCTGTTTCCGACTCGCCAGACGGAGCAATGATAGATACCTTGATGGTGCCATTACTCTTGGCAGTCTGCAGTGCCTCTATATAATCTTCCGGTACGGCAAACGTCGCTACCAACGGCGTCATCTGCTGAATCGTGGCCAGGACATTGCCGGCAACGGCAACAGACGGATTATCGGCTACAGAGGTGACACGCCCATCAATAGGCGAATAAATCGTAGCGTTGCTCAGCATTTCCCTGGCCGATTGGACAGCCTGCTGCAGCTGGGCAATGCGCCCCAAATCGACAGCCGGCGCGGCTTCCTGAACAGGAGCAGACTGAACCGGAGGAGCCGTACGGGCCATCATCTGGTTGTATTCGACTTTGGAAATAGCTCCTTCATTATACCAGACATCGAGCTTTGCCCGCTGGCCACTGTCACCTCCACTGCTGGCAGCCGGAGCCTGATATACCGGAGTCGCTGCGGCAGCAGAAGACGCTGCTACCAGCTGTGCTTCGGCATCACTGACGCTCTGTTGGTATGGGGCCGAATCGACCTGTACGACTACTTCGCCGGCTTTGACCTCCTGTCCTACCGTAAGGGGCGTCGAGACGAGTTTGCCCGAAAGCTTAGGCACTACATTGGTCATGTGCAGGGCCGTAATATTTGCATCGAGTGTCAGGGCCACAGGATGGTCCGATTTCGTTACACTTTCCGTTTTCGTAGTCACGCTGTTGCCACAACCAGAAAGGATTGCGGCAGCGAAGACGGCAGCAAGGGCTGCTGCTGCCCATTTTTTGATTCGCACCATATTTCCTTCTTTCGGAATTTCAGAAAAACGTATAGAACAACGTAAGAACAGCTACGGCGGGCAGGCCGAAAATACCGACCAGAATTCCCGTTATGAGAGTAATAGGCACATGAGCCAGGCCCAGGAGATAGCCGAAATGGTTGACCCCATATAAGAGCAGCAATCCGATAACGACGTTTCCCAGAAGATGGCGAAGCGGTGCCAGAATCAGTTTATGCACCAGCACGAGAATGACGATACCGATGCCAATGCCGTAGAAATCCATAAAGTCCTCACATTTCCTGCCGATTAGCTACGGCACCGGCCAGAGTAGCCTCATCAGCATATTCAATATCTCCGCCCATGGGAAGGCCCCGGGCAATACGGGTAACCCGGATGCCTGCCGTCTTTAGCAGGCGTGCCAGATACAGGGCCGTCGCTTCCCCTTCTACGTCCGGATCCGTTGCCAGGATGACTTCCTTGACTTCTGTATCCTGCAGGCGCTGCAGTAGTTCTTTGATCCGCAAATCATCGACACCTACCCCGTCGAGGGGCGACAGTGCACCGTGCAGGACATGGTAAAGGCCGTGATAATCACCGCTGCGTTCGATAGCCAGCACATCCTGCGGCGTTTCGACGACGCAGATAATGGAGTGATCGCGCCGGGGATCACTGCAGATAGGGCAGGGATCGGTGCTCGATAAATTGAAGCAGACTGAACAAAAATGCATCTGCGATTTGGCATCGCGGATAGCTCCGATAAAGGCATTCACGCTTTCTTCCGGCTGCTGTACCATATAATAAGCCAGCTTGCGCGCTGTCTTGATGCCGATACCGGGCAGACGGCGGAATTGTTCTGTCAGCCGGTCCAGAGGCGTATCCATCAGAACATGCCCGGCAGCTTCATGCCACCTGTTATTTTGCTCATTTCCTGAGCCATGAGATCATCGACTTTTTTACTGGCTTCATTGACGCCGGCGACAATGAGATCTTCCAGCATTTCCGTGTCTTCCGGATCAATAACATTTTTATCATTGATTTTGACACTTTCCACATTTTTTTCCCCGTTCATGACAATAGTCAGGGCACCGCCGCCAACCGTCACTTCCACAGTACGTTGTTTCAGTTCTTCCTGCAGTTTTTTCATGTCTTTCTGCATCTTCTGTACTTTCTTCATCATGCCTTGCATATTTCCACCAAACATATTCATATCCTCCTGATTTTCTGATTATTTTTTAGTTTCTACATATATATGACAGTCTCCCAGCTTCTCGAGCAGTGGGTCCAGTACCTGACGCGCTGCCGCTGGGATGTCCCCGGGAGCCACAGATTTCATGGCCGCATCTTCTTCCGATACAGATACTGTATCGGATTTTGTTTTTTCCGGAGAAGCGGGAGATCGGGTCACCGTGATTTCACTGTTTTTTTTTTCGTAGCCTGCCAGTTCTGGATCTCCTTCCTGATAGGCTCTCATGTGATATCCCTTGCCCAAAATACCGGCCAGAGCTTCATCAACGTATTTATAATAATCTTCCCGGTTGGCCCGCTTTACCATAAAGGCCGATTTTAATACCAGGATGACTTCTGTTTCACCAATATATAGTACCTTGCCCAGGCGTATACACGATACAACCTGCATTTTTTTCTTTTTTTCCAGTATCTGACAAACCTGCTTCCAGACGGCATCATAATTTTCCGGCACCGGCAGCGCACGGGACGAAGCCGTTTCTGGTATGGGAACAGGCGATGGCGATGCACTGGCAGAAGAAGCCTGTGCTGCCGGAATATCTCTGGATACGGGCTGTACAGACGCCGGTGGCGGTTCCTTGTCCTGTATAGGCGGAACAGATGATACGCCTGCAGGAGGCGTCCTGAAAAATCCGGCATCGTCATACGGTTCGTCTGGCAAATCCCCGGAATGAGAAAATTCATCGTCTGGCAGGGGAATTTCTTCTCTTTCTTTTTTAGTACTTCCCGCTGGCACCCTGATCTGGCATAAGGCTTGTTCCAGCCGCGTCACCCGGTCGGTCAGTGCCTGGATCTGCGCCGCACCTGCCGAGGTATCCGATACGGCATGAGTACTGGTGCTTCCTCCCTGGCTGGCCATGAGCAGCCCCATTTCCACGGCAACACGCGGGGCCGGCGAATTTTTAGCCGTCATGAGCGCTTCCTGAAGCACACCGAGAATGCGGAAAACTTGTTCCGGTTCGACGCGTCCTGCCTGTTCTGCCAGTTCCTTCATCGAATCGGCATATGCCGAAAGTGTATCTGATTCAGGCGCTGCCTGATACAACATGAGCGCCCGCAGATGTTCCAATAATTCAGTCAGTATGACCCGGGGTTCTTTTCCCATGCGGACAATATCATCGACGGCACTGATAATGACATCTCCCTTATGGGAAAATACGGCATCGGCCAGGGAAAACAACCAGTCCCGGCCAACCAGCCCCAGAAGATTCCGGACCAGGGTTTCATCGATAGTCCCATCAGCATTGCTGACACACTGGTCCAGAAGACTCAGAGCATCGCGCATGCCACCGTCTGCCTGCACGGAAAGGATATGGGCAGCTCCCTTGCTAATATCAATATGCTCTTTATCGGCTATATAAAGAATCCGTTCTGCTATATCCTGACTGGTAATGCGGCGAAATTCATAACGCTGACAGCGGGACAAGATGGTCATCGGAATTTTTTCCGGTTCTGTCGTGGCCAGGATAAAAATCACATGGGCCGGCGGTTCTTCCAGTGTCTTTAGAAGCGCATTGAAGGCTTCTGTCGTCAGCATGTGCACTTCATCAATAATGTAAATCTTTTTGCGTCCTTCAGCCGGCATAAATTTAATCGTTTCCCGCAAATTGCGTATATCTTCAATACTGCGATTGGATGCCGCGTCGATTTCTATGACATCGAGGGATTCCCCGGCAAGGATATGGCGGCATACATCGCACGTATTGCATGGGTGGGACGTCGGCCCATGGACACAATTCATGGCCCGGGCAAAGATTTTAGCCGTACTAGTCTTACCTGTGCCACGGGGACCGGAAAACAGGTAGGCATGAGCTACTTTATCCGTATCTATTGCTTTTTGCAGAGTTTCCGTAATCTGGCGCTGACCCACTACGTCTTCAAAGGTTTTGGGACGCCATTTACGATATAGCGCAATATATGCCATGATAGTCCTTTCGGAAAGATGTAAAAAAAAGCAGCTAACGGCATAGCTGCTTTGACCAACTGAAAAGTACTCGTGTATGACAACCCGTCAGGTTGCCTCATGGCACATGGAAATGACTACTTATCGCTGCTTCCTCTCGGACCTGACGAGGTTCATAGGTTTCCATTGCACAAGTCCCGACGGATTGCCACGCACCAGTACTTTTATTCTGTTAGCTATGTAATTATATCGTATAAATGGAAAAATAGCAAGCATTTTTACATTGTAAAATCAGCATAAAAAAGGCCTGTCAATAGGCAGGCCTTTTGAGTACATCGTATTTTTATTTGTGTTCCCAGATATCAACGCGGCGGTTGTCAGCACGGCCCTGATCCGTGTCGTTGCTGGATACAGGATCATGGAAGGATTTGTAATCCAGGATCATCTGAGAAGCCGGTACGCCATTATTGACAGCATACTGGGCTACATTATCTACACGGCGTTTGGAGAGATCCGTGTTGTATGCATCGCTGCCCTTAGAGTCTGTATTCCCCGTCAGTTTGAACTGTTCTGTCGGGTTAGCTTTGGCAACGGATACGAAATGATCGAGTTTGCCCTGTTCGGAAGCCAGCGGCTGATCTTCGTCAAAACCGAAGTGGATGCTGTCGAGGTAGTAATCATTGTATACATGCGGAGCTTCTACAGGAGCCGGAGCCGGTGCTTCATATACAGGAGCCGGTGCTTCTTCTACAGGAGCTTCTTTGTGGCCGCCGCCGAAACGGTAGGACAAGCCGGCGATGAAGCCTTTATAGGAAATATTGGCATCATCTTTCAGACCAGGCATATCACCTTTGTCAGCCAGTTTCGTGTTAAGGTAACGGTACCCGGCGTTGATGTCGAGATCCGGCGTAATGCTGTAGCCGAGGCCGGCTTCCCACATGGAAGTATTCTTCGTGCCGAGAGCGCCTTTGGCATAGATGTCGAAATTCTTGGCAAGCGGTGCTTTGGCGATAAGGCCGATCTGAGCTACGTTATTGGTGTCACTCCAAGCGCCGAGGTCGTTATTGATACGGTTCCAGCCGGCGAATACGGCAAAGTTTTTATTGAGGCCATAGACGAGGTTGACTTCGTGTTCGTCACCGTCTGTCTTATAACCTGCTGTTTCATGAGTGCCTTCAGTTTTCAGGCCATAGTAATTATACTGTAAGGCCAGTTTGTCCGTAAAGGCATAAGAAAGGCCGCCCTGGAAATTCCATTTGGAATCAGAGCTTACATCTCCACTACCACCATACCAGTTGGAAGAATCTGCTTCAGCCTTCGGATTCCAGGCGCCGAGGTCAATCTGCCACTGGCCCTGTTCAAACTGTGTCTGCGGAGTTGCAAAGGCAAACGAAGATACGCACGCTGCTGCAGCAACGAGTGCCAATACTTTCTTTTTCATCATAAGTATCCCACGCTTTCATAAATAAATGCATCATTGATTCATAACAATTTCTAATAAAAAATCATTACGGACCTTTGTTACGTCTTTATACTACCACTTGATTGTTACAGTTTTGTTACAATTTTCTGGAAAGTACGATAAAAAAGAATTACAGTTTGCTCTATTCTGCCGTTTCTCCTACATAGCTTATAATTTTGCGCAATATATTGGGAAGCCGGGAGGATACACTGTCTATATTGACCCGTTCAGTCCGTTCATGCAGGTCTTTGCCCCAGGGGCCGAGAAGAAGGAAGGGAATCTGCATTTCTTCCATGGCGCCAAAATCAAACCCATAGGATTTTCCCCACAGCGGCAGATTATGTTCCAGCAGGGATTCATCCATGTCCGGATTGACACAGCAGTAGCTGCAGTCGGAGACACCATTAAAATAATGATCATAGCGAACATCGGTCATCTCACCGATAATCTGCCGAAGTCCGTCATACCGCGTGTCATGAAGAATCAGGCTGTCTGCCGCAGGGTAATAAGGCGGTGCAAAGGCAATGACGACCATAGGCTGATTCATGCCGGTAAAATCGAGGACCGCTTCCAGAAGGCGTATCGTTTCCTGGGCATAAGACGTTTCACCTTTTTGTAATCGGATAAAGCTGTTATTTTTGGCATTTTCATAAAATACATCGAATCCCGGGTAATCTTCTGCCTGTTTCAGTAGTTCGGCACTGGTCATGACCTCCATAGAAAGGGTGGGACTGACATGGCTCAAAGCATCGGAAACGGCTTTTTGCGCCACATTTCGCAACAGATACATGACATCTTCCGGCGTCTTCGTATAAGTCATGAAATTAGCACAGCCTGCAGCACGCTGTGGCAGGGATACATCGTATTTATCCTTGCGGTCCCGCTGGAAAATCCAGGCTGGCGGCGGCGTCATTTCGTCACCACAAGTATCAGCCAGAGACGCATCACCTTCCGTTTCCGCCACGATCCGGGACAATACCCCCAGTGGATTGATTCCCTGCTGATAATTGCCGACATGGACCGATTTTCCCTGTACGATGACGACAGGCAGGAGCTTTCCTACCGACCCGGTAAATGCCACGATTTTCCCATTTTTCTTTTCGTTAGGTTCACTATTGATGAGAACGCGGTAAATGAGCCCATACGTATCACGCAGATCTTTCAATACCGGAACGGCTGTCCGCATTCCCGTCGAATATGATTCTTCATCAGGCAGGGAGACAAAAAGCAGGCCGGCTTCACCACCACCCTGGGCAGCATATTCTTCGAAAACAGCCAGCTGGGCAGCCGCTCCGCCTTTCATATCGCAGGAACCGCGTCCGACCATCCATTCTCCGCTCTTTAAATCGGAAAGGACGGATTCGTCTTTTTCGAACTGTATCAGTTCCTGCAGAAGTTTTTCCGGAGAAAAAGCGTCATCCCGCAAAATGCCATACGCTTCCGTACCGACGACATCATGATGATTGAGGAAAATGACCGTATCCTTTTTCCGCCCCGGTATAAACCCGCAGACGACAGACCGGCCGGCCGGATCGTTGGGAACGCGCATGAGGCTGACTCTTACGATTTCCCCCATGGAAGACAGTTTTTTCTGCAGATATTTTTCCATATCGACTTCTTTTTCCGTATTCGTTTCGCTGTCAATGGCAATCATTTCTTTCAGGATATCCAGTACACGCTGATTTTTTTCCATAACCCCATCCCCTTTTTATTTGAAAATCCATTTTTTTCGTGACAAATAATTCCATACGGTTACAATAGCACTGGCCATGATCTTTGCCGGGAGCGGCGGCAGTCCCAAAATAGATGGCGATGTAAAAATCCACATGAGGAGCAGATTCCATCCCAACCCGATGACACTGACGAGGAATACGAGAGAAATTTCTGCACCGCGCTGATAACGGCTGCCACTATCGAACACGAAGACGTTACAGAGAATATAATGGTACAACGTCGAAAAGGCAAAAGCCAGTGTCGTCGCCACCAATACATTCTGCGTCTGCAGAGGAAACATGGATGCTCCTGTCAGTACCTGAAAAATCAAATAAAAAAGGCCCCATTCCAAGAGAGCTGCACTGCCGCCGACAAGAAGATACATGAACAATTTCATGTATTCGTTGTTTGTATAATCAAATCCAAAAATTTTTTTTTGTTTCATACGGTCCTTTCCGCAGCAGTATATTACATCTATGCCAGCAATTGTCATAGCATATTTTTATTATAGGACATATAGAAAATAAATGCCACAAATTTATCATTTCTATGGCATAATTATTAAAAAAAATGTATACTGAATATAGAATTCTCCAGGAGGTGATAAAATATGGTCTATGCATCAGAATCAACATATCAAGTAGAATTTAATCATCACGCATATACGCTGCCCGTCTGCCCGGGAGCCGGCGGCATCAGCCTGGTAAAAGTCGATTTTATACATAATCCATATTTAATGTACGATGCGGCAGTGGAAGCTAACCGTTACATGAATCACAATATCAGCAATCATATTGATATCATCGTGACACCGGAATGCCGCTGCATTACCCTGGCAACACAGCTGGCTTTCATGAACGGCTGCCAGGTCATCATGCTCCGTAAATCCTTGTCTGCCGATGAAGAGCAGCGTCCCTTCTGGAGCGGAACCTACCAGTCTCGTACGCATAACAGGCCGGAACACCTCTATCTGACAGAAGATAAA
The DNA here is from genome assembly GCA_900095875.1 of Caecibacter massiliensis. Classification (GTDB taxonomy): domain Bacteria; phylum Bacillota; class Negativicutes; order Veillonellales; family Megasphaeraceae; genus Megasphaera; species Megasphaera hexanoica. Next base: position 1,209,949 of record LT608311.1, read on the forward strand.
GCCCGGATGATGGCGGGGAAACAAGTCCTGGTTCTCGACGACGTATCGAGTACGGGAAAAACCTTTATTGCCATCCATAACGTGTTGGAAAACGTAAACGTGCGGGCCTCTTTCTTTGCTATTTTTGATGAAGATTGTGAAAAAGACAAACAACTGGCAACCCTGCCTTCATACTACTTCCTGAAGACACTGCCTGTACCGGATTACAGTGAATAAAAAAGAGACTGCCGATGCCGTGGCATCAGACAATCTCCTCCCTATTCATAAACGATAGTTATTCTTCTACTCCTGTCAGTTCCAGGCATTCTTTCCGTGCCGAATCTTCACAGGAACGCATAGCCAGAATCGTCTTTTCAAAAAGGTCATTCAGATCCCAGCCCAGCATTTCTGCACCGTTTTTGATGACGTCCCGGGAACAACCGGCGGCAAACCGTTTGTCCTTGAATTTCTTTTTCAGGCTCTTGACTTCCATATCTTTAGTGCTTTTCGATGGGCGCATCTTGGCAGCTGCCCAGATTAGGCCTGTCAGTTCATCCGCAGCATAGAGTACCTTTTCCATCATATGTTCCGGTTTGACATCGACCGTCAGGCCATATCCATGACTGACGACGCCGTGGATGAGTTTATCATCGGCATGGATTTCAGCCAGGAGTTCCGGTGCTTTCTTGCAATGCTGTTCCGGATATTTTTCAAAATCAATATCATGAAGAAGGCCTACGAGACCCCAGAAATCAACATCATCACCATATCCCAGTTCCTGGGCATACCAGCGCATAACGCCTTCAACGGTCAGGCCGTGCATGATATGAAACGGTTCCCCGTTATATTTACGAAGTAATGCAATTGCATCCGATCTTTCCATATTATATATACCCCCTTGTGTTTACATCAGATTAGTATTTATTATATCATAGAAAAAAGCCGTGGCCAGCATTTTTTGCCACGGCTTCTATACTTTTAGAACATAATTCTAATTTATATACAGGCATCTACATCCGGATCGAGACGATTCATGCGGAAATCTTCGACAATCTGGATAAAGTAAGGCAGGTGGATGGGATTCTCTGAAAAACCGAATAAGTGACTGGCACAATCACAATCGGTACAGCCAAAACCATCTATCCGCCATCCGGCAATGCCATCGACAGCATGAGCCAGATCATGCTCCAGGTCCTGAGATGTACGGATGGGAATAGCTGCAACCGTATCAGCATACTGGCGCAGGTAATCGATGTGCCAGTGCATGTTCTTACGGCGCCTTTTATGACGGGCCAGCCGGGCTGTGAGATGTTTCCGGGCCGATCCTGTATAGACATAATATCCGGCAGGAAAGTGCAGGTTCCCCCTGGCTCCAATGACTATATCCATCGTCTCTTCCAGATGCATGACAAATAGGTAGTCACCACTATCATGATTTTCTCTTACAAGGACCGCTTCAGGATACGAAAGAAGGCGCACAGGTGCCGGTTCCGTAAAAGACGGAGTCCAGGAAAGGGCCAGCGCCTTCCAGTCCAGTTCCGGTGCTGCTTCCATGAATGCCGAAGCAAAATCTGGGTCCGTATGATAATCCGGCAGGAACCATCGGGCCCGGTCCCAGTGTACGAGAAACAAAAGTCCTGTATGAATACCCTGACGATGCATGGATGCCAGTTCCAAAATATGCTTGCGCCCCCGCGCCGTGACAGCGTCGGGAAACATGGCTCCCGTGCGGCTGAACAGAGTACACGATTTAACTTCTACATAAAATAATTCTTTCCCCCGGCCCAGGAGCAGGTCAAACCGGCTGTCCCCGACCGTTACTTCCCGGCGCAAAAGGTTCCAGTCTTCCCATCCTGGAACCTTTTTTTCGGTAATCAGGAGGGCTGCCGTATCATTATTGTACTGTGTGTCGAGGAGAATGGGCACACCGTCTCGTTCTACGCCCACTACATCCCAGGCCGTCCGCCGTTCCGGTTTGGCACTGTGCCGGACATAGAGCTTTGTACCCGGGTACAATAATTCCCACATCCGTCCCGGATTAGGCATGTGGCAGCGTTCTTCTTTGCCATGAATAGACACAAAAGCGATAAACCGGTTGGGACGGCTGATAAAATATCCAATTTCTACAGGTTCGTTATATATCATGATGACGTACTTTCTGTAATAACCAGTATAAAGCGCCACTTAGAGCTGCTGTTTCTCCCAAATGGGCAAAGGTGACGCGTGTATGCTCATATACTATTGGCCGGAGACGTTTTTTGAGTTCCTCCGTCAAAAGAGGGCGGATATACCGCATCTGAGCAGCCAGACTGCCTCCGATGATGACCATATCAGGATTATAAAGATAACAGATATTGGCAATTCCGGCGGCCATATGATCGATGAGACGACGGATTGCCATGACTGCCACGACATCACCGCTTTTTGCCTGACGGAACAGCTTTTTTTCATCCAGCGATGCTGCCGGAACCTGACGGGCTGCAGCAACGTTCTGAAGCAGTGCCTGTATAGAAGCAGCCTCACCAAAAGTTGCGGATGAACCGATTTTCATATAGCCTATTTCTCCAGCACTGAACGAGGCACCGTGGAGCACACATCCATCGATGACAACGGCACCGCTGATGCGATTTCCCATATTCAGGCAGAACAGCAGATGAGACCGCTGTCCGGCACCGAGCCAGTATTCCCCCAGGGCCGTGCACTTGACTGTATTTTCCACGCTGCACGGGAGTCCACAGGTTGCCGACACGGACTCTGCCAGTGGATAATCCTGTTCTATGTCTTTTCCTTCCCCCAAAAGAATAATTCCCTCTCCCGGTTCGACCAGACAGGGAACGGATAAAGCCAGACCGCCCAGTATTTCTTTCCCGTCATAGGAACGGACAATAGCATGAAGTGCCTGTACTACCGATTTCCAATCTCCCTCCGTTACTGGTATTTCTTTGGATTCCGATAGCTGTCCCGTTTCATCGGCCAGACTATAAACAACCACATCCGTGCGGATATCGGCACATATATATTTCATAGGCACACATCCTTTCCCATATCGGTAAAATCTGACTGGCATTCTTTTCTAGTATAGCATATTTCCTGCCCCGGAGACACGAAAAAAGAGCTATCCCTAAGACAGCCCTTTCATTTCTCTTATACTCTTTTAATCTTCAAGCCATTCACCGGTAAAGGTAACGGCGGCCGGACCGGTCATATATACGTTGCCATCTTCTTCATTGTACTCAATATGAAGCGTACCCAGATATAACTGGACATCGACACTGCGTCCGGTAAAGCCATTGAGGAAAGAACCGACTGCACAGGCGCAGGAACCGGTCCCGCAGGCCAGAGTAGCGCCAGCGCCGCGTTCCCATGTATGGACTTTGATTGTATGGTCATCAATGACCTGTACAAAATTCATATTCGTCTTACGGGGAAAAGCTTTGTACGTTTCAAATTTAGGCCCCAGTTCGGGAAGATTGACGGCTTCGACATCTTTGACGTAGGTCATCGTGTGGGGTACGCCCATGAGAAGGCTGGTAATATGATAGGTTTTGCCATCGATTTCAACGGGTTCATCAATGACGGGGCCTGCCGGGCCTTCCATAGGAATCTGGGCACGGTCTGTAAACGGTTTACCCATATTGATGGTGACCAGGCTGACCTGGCCGTCATTCCCAACAGTCACTTTCGGTTTCATAATGCCTGCCAGTGTTTCTACAGCAAATTCTTTCTTCTGGATAATGCCGTGATCATACACATATTTGGCAAAACAGCGGATACCATTACCACACATTTCCGCTTCACTGCCATCGGCATTGATGATCCGCATGCGTACATCGGCTATATCGCTGGGAACGATCACGATGATGCCATCAGCGCCAATTCCCGTATGAGGAGCACACATCTTTCTGGCAAGACCGGAAAAATCTTTATCGGCGCCATTTTTATCTTCCAGAAATACGAAATCATTGCCTAAGCCGTGCATTTTTACAAATTTCATAGGATATACCTCCCAAACTCTATCTATTCCTATACAGACACATTCACTTTTTCTTGAAATCTCACAACTAGTATTATACAATAACCGAAAGTGACAAGTATATGTAAATAATGCTATATATATTGCAAATACTGTTTAGTCGAAGAAAATACATTCATTAAAAAAAAGGAGAAAGTGATGGCAGAAAAAACAGGATATCTTCATGAAAAGTTCCGGTTGTTCCACGTCTGCGATAAAAAGGCCTGGACCTGTCCGTACCATTATCACGACTTCGATAAAATCACGCTGTTCCTACAGGGACATGTCACATATGATATTGAAGGCACATCGTATGTACTGCAGCCCTTCGATGTCGTCGTCATTCCTGCCGGTCAGATTCACCGTCCGGTCATCGCCGGTGATGCCGTCTATGAACGGATCATCGCCTATTTGTCTCCTTCCTTTATTGATACCTTTGCCCGCCGCGGTTTTCCCGTCCTTCCTGTATTTCAGACACCTTCACCGATTCTGCGTCAGCATCAGGAAGCAGGCAGCGTATACAGTACAGCCTGCCGGCTCCGCCAGGCCTGGATGGTCAGCGGAACAGCCGGTGATATCCTGAAAGAAGCCATATTTACGGAATTTCTCATATATCTTACCCAGGCCGTCAACGAAAAGAAAATAGGCTATGTCCATCAGAACAAAAAAAATGAAAAAATCATACAAGTCATGGATTATATAACCGCCCATCTGACAGAAAAACTGACCATTCCATCTATTGCCCGGGCCTGTTTTCTCAGTCCGGATTACATTATGCATCTGTTTAAAGAAGAAACGGGACTTTCCATCGGCCAGTATATAACGACGAAACGGCTGCAAAAAGCCCGCCACCTCATCGAAGAGGGGCGGGCTCTCACGACCGTATGTTACGACTGCGGTTTCACTCATTATTCCACGTTTTACCGGGCCTGGAAAAAGCAATATGCCATTGCTCCCAAACACGGCAATCAAATCCTCGATTCAGATTTTACGGAATAATCTCACATACTATGGATATGTCAGCGGTTGCGATTGAAATTGATAAGACATCCGGCTTTGACGATTTCTTTTTCCGTATCCGTCATAGGCGCAATGTAGAGATCCATCTCTTTCCACGATCCGACGACGTAAGCCCTGATATGCTGCAGATCACCGGAAAGGGCCTGACGTACATTAGGAATGAAGATGTAATCGCCCACTTCAAATTCCGGTTCTCCCCGCATCTGGAACGGCAGCATACCCCAGTTCATGACATTGGAACGATATCGTTTTGTCGCATATTCCTGACAGATATTGGCCAGTCCTCCGAGGACGCGCTGGCAGCTGGCTGCCTGTTCACGGGCAGAACCGTCACCGGGACGGGTACAGTAAATCATACTGCCGATTTCCGTCGTCTTCATGGAAGCTTTCGGAAAATGCTGACCGATTTTTTCATAAACAGCTTTTATATCGGGATCTACTCCTGCCGGGCATTGTCCGGAAAGACGTGCCAGTTCCAGTTTCCGGACCTCTTTGGCCCGTCCTACGTATGCCGGATCACGGCGGGATAAAGTAAATTCAGCCAGTCCCAGAGGATTGGAACGGTATGAACTCGTTTCGCCAGACGGAATCAGTTCGTCTGTCGTCGTGACCGCATCAGTGATTTTGGAACATACCCGGAGAAGGATATCATCAGCAAGCGATTCCATAGCCGGCCAGTCTTTGATGTTCGGGCCATAAATGAGATCTGCACTGGTTTCCGCTTTGCCAAATCCGTGGTATACGCGGGCTGCATAGGCACTGTCATCATAGTCATAAGGAGGTACTTCATAGTCATCAGCATACACTTCAGCTGATGTGAGGACACCGCCATTGGCAGCTGTTGCCGCAATAGAACGGGCATCCATCAGCGCCACGGCAGAAAACTGTCCCTGACCGGGCTTACTGCCTTCACGGTTCGGGAAATTCCGCGTCGTATGACGGATACTGAGTGTATTATTAGCTGGCGTATCGCCTGCGCCAAAGCAGGGACCGCAGAACGCTGTCTTAAAGACAGCCCCCGCTGCCAGAAGTTCTGAAACGGCGCCTTTTTTTACGAGGTCCATATAGACCGGCTGGCTGGACGGATACACATCGAGAGAAAATACGCCATTGCCACACGACGCGTTTTTCAAAATGTGAGCTGCTGCCATGACATTGACATAGTTGCCTCCGGCACAACCGGCTATGACGCCCTGCTGGACATGCAACCGGCCATCGACGAGCTTATCGGTCAGACTGAAGGGAATATCCCTGTCTCCGATGAGTTCCTGTGCCCGTTTTTCTGCTTCCCTCAGAATATCACCGGCATTCTGATTGAATTCGTCGATTTCATAGGCATTGCTCGGATGGAATGGAAGGGCAATCATCGGTTTGATCGTTGAAAGATCTACTTCGACAAACCCATCATAATATGCCACATCAGACGGATTTAATTCTTTATACGCATCGGGGCGCCCATGCTGGGTAAGATAGGCTTTCGTATCGTCGTCAGTACGCCATACGGATGACAGACACGTCGTTTCTGTCGTCATGACATCGACACTGTTGCGGTAATCCGTCGTCATAGAAGCGACACCCGGTCCGACAAATTCCATGACCTTATTTTTGACATAGCCGTTTTTGAACACGGCACCGACAATGGCAATCGCAATATCATGGGGCCCTACGCCGGGACGGGGACGGCCCGTCAGATATACGCCGACGACACCGGGATAGGCAATATCATATGTGTCACAGAGAAGCTGTTTGACCAGTTCACCGCCACCTTCCCCCATAGCCATCGTCCCCAGGGCACCATACCGGGTATGGCTATCTGAGCCCAGAATCATGCGGCCGCAGCCGGCCATTTTTTCCCGCATATACTGATGGATGACGGCAATATGGGGCGGTACATAGATTCCACCGTATTTTTTAGCCGCTGACAGTCCAAAGAGATGGTCATCTTCATTGATCGTGCCACCGACTGCACAGAGGGAATTATGACAGTTGGTCATGACATACGGCAGTGGAAACTTCGTCATGCCCGATGCCTTTGCAGTCTGGATAATCCCTACGAAGGTAATGTCATGGGAAGCCATGGCATCAAATTTTATTTTCAGATGATCCATATCCGGAGCCGTATTATGCTGTTTTAAAATAGAATAGGCAATAGTCCCTTTCTTTCCTTCTTTTTTAGAAAGAGCATGACCGGCCAAAGTCTCTGCCCTTTTTTCTTCTTGTTCCGGAACGACTTCTGTCCCATGGATGAGCCAGGCACCACCGTCAAATAGCTTTATCATCGCCTTGATTCCTCCCTTATTGTACAATTGTTTGTGTTTGCTGATATTGAAATTAATGTAAATAATTTTCATATAATGAAAATATTATTCGTTACGTCCATATTATATCATAATTATTCTTATCCTGCCTAGTGTCAGAAATGGGAAAATTATTTTCGTCATTCGTTTTACTTTTCCTGTAATTATGCTATAATAACTTATACTCTCAGAGAGCTTGGCGGAGTAAATCTATGAATGTATAAATATAAAAAATGATAAATATTTAAAAATTTTCATTTTGTTATTTATACCGATATCGGAAAGAGAGGAATTTCATGGATAAGAATATTTATCTGGCGCAATTTTATGGCAAATCACAAAACTACACACAGATTCCGCGTGACTGGTTCCCTAAATTTGGCGTCAAACGGGGTCTGCGTAATGAAGACCATACAGGCGTATTAGTCGGTCTGACCCGGGTTGCCGATGTCGTCGGCTATAAACGCGACGCCGATGGCAATAAAATAGATTGTGACGGTATCCTGTACTACCGCGGAATTGATATTCGTACTCTCATCGAACGGGAAGATTACCACGGTTTTCTCTATGAAGAGGCTTGTTTTCTCCTTCTTTTCGGCTATCTGCCAACACGGGAAGAACTCGATGCATTCTGTAAAGTCCTGCAGAGCGGCTACGACCTGCCTGACGAATTTCTGGAAATGAATCTCCTGCGTCTGCCCGGCAAAAACCTGATGAATAAATTGCAGCATGCACTCATCACATTGTACAATTATGACCCCGATCCGGACAATATCGATGTCTATCAGACCTTGCGAAAAGGGCTCAATATTATGAGTAAACTGCCCTCTATTGCGGTTTACGCCTATATGTCCAAAGTACACTATTACAACAGGCAGAGTCTGGTCATCCACTATCCCCGCAAGGATTACTCGACGGCTCAGAATATTCTTTCCATGCTCCGTCTCGACGGCAGATTTACCGAAGAAGAAGCGCATCTTCTCGATATTCTCCTCTTTCTCCACGCCGATCACGGCGGTGGTACCAACTCGACCTTTGCCAACCTCGTCGTATCCTCTACCAATACGGATATCTATTCTGCCATGGCCGCTTCTGTGGCAGCCCTCAAGGGGCCCCGTCACGGCGGTGCCAATGTCAAAGTTTCCATCATGATGGAGCGCATCATCGATGCCATCGGCATTAAAGCGACCGATGCCCAGATGGAAGATGTCGTACATAAAATTCTGCAGAAAAAATTCAAGAATCACAGCGGTCTGGTCTACGGGTTTGGTCATGCCGTCTATACTCTTTCCGATCCCCGTGCGGAAATCATGCGTCACTTCTGCGGCATCGTCGCCAAAGAAAAGGGCATGGATGAAATATACAATTTCTACCGCCGCTTTGAAAAGGTAGCCATAAAGACTCTTTCCGAAGCAAAAGGGACCCATATGTGCAGCAATGTCGATTACTACAGCGGCTTTGCCTATCAGCTTTTGGGCATCCCCCGTGATTTGTACACGCCGCTCTTTGTCATCAGCCGTTTCGTCGGCTGGCTGGCTCATAATATCGAACACAAACAGTACGACGACCGCATCGTCCGCCCGGCTGCCAAGTATGTCGGCGAAATCCGCGAATACATTCCTATGGAGGATCGATAACCATGAAAACTATTACTGTATTTAAAGGCGATGGCATCGGCCCTGAAATCACTGATGCTGTCATAGATATCCTGAAAGCTGCCAAGGCACCGCTGGAATATGAATGTTTCAACGTAGGAGCTGCCGAATACGAACGGCACGGTGCCCTCGTACCAGATGACGCATTCCAGTCGTTTGAAAAAACACATATCCTGCTCAAATCACCAATTACGACACCTATTGGCACGGGATTCCGTTCCATCAATGTCATGCTGCGCAAAAAATACGATCTCTTTGCCAATATCCGTCCGGCAAAGTCCAATACGGCCGTCAAGACGCCATTTCCCAATGTTGATCTGGTAACATTCCGTGAAAATACAGAAGATTTGTATGCCGGCGTGGAAGAAAAGATAAGTGATGATGAAATGCATTCCATCAAGATCATTACCCGTCATGCCAGCAGCCGCATCATCCGCGCCGCTTTTGAATATGCTCTGTCCCACAACCGCCATAAAGTGACCTGTGTCCACAAGGCCAATATCATGAAACTCAGCGATGGCATGTTCCTGTCTATTTTCCGCGAAATTGCCAAAGAATATCCCCAGATTGAAAGTGATGACAAAATCGTAGATAACACGTGCATGCAGCTGGTCATGCATCCGGAAAATTTCGATGTCATGGTCATGCCCAATCTATACGGCGATATCATTTCCGACCTGACAAGCGGCCTCATCGGCGGACTGGGACTTCTTCCGTCCATGAATATCGGTAGTGACTATGCCATGTTCGAAGCCGTCCATGGCAGTGCCCCCGATATTGCCGGCAAACACATAGCCAATCCGACAGCCCTTCTCTGGTCAGCCTGCATGCTTCTCGAATACATAGGAGAAACAGACACGGCTAAGGCTATCCGCCGTGCCGTTGACGATGTGCTGGCTGATAAGAAGTATCTTACACCAGATTTGGGTGGAACAGCTAAAACGGAAGAATACCGCGACGCTATCATCGCCAAGTTCTAAAACAGAAGATATGATAAAAGCGATGTATCTGTAATGGCTATCATGACAGATACATCGCTTTTTTATATCGTGATCTTCTTTTTAAGTCATACCTTCATTCCATTGAAATATTTTCATATCTACACAGCCATTTTTCTTAAATACAACGCCTTCTTTCTCCAAAAGTTTCCTTTGTGATGAAAAAGAAGGTGCCAGTCTGCCGGCACTATTGACAACCCGATGGCAGGGATATCTGCCATAATATTCCGCCATACTCAGGACTTTTCCTACCAGACGGGCATTATTATCTCTGCCAATGAGCCGTGCAATCTGTCCGTAAGAAGCGACCCGTCCTTCCGGTATTTCGCTGACCACAGAAAGGATTTCATAAATCAGGTCATCATGTAACATAGTCATATCACTGCCTTCTGCCGGACTAATCATCTCATTCGCTTACTGCCGTATCCAGTGCAATACGGATCATATCATTGAAGGAAGTCTGCCGTTCTTCTGCTGTGCAGGCAGCCCCTGTCAGGAGATGGTCACTGACCGTAAAAATCCCCAGGGCATGGGCTTTATATTTTGCCGCCAGGATATACAGAGCGGCCGTTTCCATTTCTACGGCCATGATGCCATAATCGGTGAGTTTTTTATTATCGATTTCTTCATCATAAAACCTGTCTACGGAGACGATATTGCCGACGCGGACCGAAAGGTTATGTTCTCTGGCTTTTTCATAGGCTGTGAGGAGAAGGTCAAAATCAGCCAGAGGAGCATAGTTGATGGCCGGGCCAAAGATATTCCGGATAATCGATGAATCCGTCGTCGCTCCCTGGGCGATGAGAACATCGCGAAGCTGGATATCTTCCCGCATAGCACCGCATGTACCGACGCGGATCAGTTTCGTTACACCATAACTTTCCAGGAGTTCATGGACGTAAATAGAAATAGACGGAATCCCCATACCCGTTCCCATGACAGAAACACGCTGCCCTTTATAGGTGCCGGTATATCCCAGGATATTTCGCACCCTGTTAAAGCACCGGGCGCCTTCCAAAAAGGTTTCAGCAATATATTTTGCCCGCAAAGGATCTCCGGGAAGTAATATACGGTCTGCAATCTCTCCATCTCTGGCTTCAATATGTAAACTCATAATAAGGACTCCTTTCGTCGTTCAGAAATGTCTACATACGTATTGTATCATGAATCCTATGCCCTGCCTAATTTTAACCTGCTTATGATTCATGGTATAATATAAAAGCACAGGGATATATCCTGTTATGTCGAATATTGTATCATCCGGAGGTTTTCTCTTTATGAATATTACTGTCTTAGGCTGTGGCCGCTGGGGAACTTTTCATGCCTGGTATGCTCACCGCATTGGCCATAATGTCACTCTCTGGGGCCGTCCCGGTTCTCCCCATCTGGCAGAACTTATTTCACAACGTCAGAATGAATACCTTCATATGCCTCTTGACATTGCTCTTACGGCCGACCTGACCGCCGCCCTGGCCGGTGCCGATATCGTCATTATCAGTATCAGCGCCCAGCAGCTGCGCAGTCTGGCCAAACAGATCAGGGCTACGCGCCTGACCCACATGCCCTTCGTCCTTTGCATGAAAGGATTGGAAACAGGGTCAGGTAAGAGACTTTCTACAATCATGAAAGAAGAACTGGGCGAAGACGCACGTACTGTCGTATGGGTGGGTCCGGGTCATGTACAGGATTTCCTTTCCGGTATGCCGAATTGCATGGTCATGGCATCAGATAATAAAGAACGGACACGGCGCATTGCCGATATTTTTAGCAGTCCCCTGATCCGCTTTTATTATGGCACGGATCTATTAGGCACGGAAATCGGTGCAGCCGCTAAAAATGTCTATGGCATCGCTGCCGGCATGCTCGACGGGTTCCACTACAGCAGCCTCAAAGGCGCTCTCATGGCCAGAGGTACCCATGAATTATCCCGGCTCGTCGCCGCTATGGGAGGCAGTGCCATGACCGTATACGGCCTGAGCCACCTGGGAGACTACGAAGCGACTCTTTTTTCCCAGCACAGCAATAACCGACGGTTCGGTGAAGATTTCATTTTACAGAAACCATTTCATAAATTAGCCGAAGGAGTATATACCTGTGAAGCACTCATGGATTTATCGGCTCAATGGCAGGTAGAGCTGCCTATTACACAGGCTATTTATGATATCCTTTTCCAGCACAAAGATCCGGCAGAAGAACTGCGTACGCTCTTCCTTCGTTCCCAGAAAGAAGAATAAGTCCCGGATTACGGTCATAAAGAACAGGCTGTCGCATAAAGCAGTATTTGCTTCATGCAGCAGCCTGTTTTTATAATGCACAGAAACTATATCCAACGGTATACAAATATCTTATTCCGTCTTTTCTATAGTGACTGTCGTGCCATTGTCTGTTGTAACTTTGGATGTCGTATCCGGAGCCGTTTCTTTCTGTTCCGGCGCATTATGTTCCGCTATCGTCTTGGCATCAGCCGGACTGACAGGAGCAACGACCGGTGTAGGTGCTGGTTCCTGTGTAGAGGTATTCTGTGAAGCCTGTGCTGTTCCATCCACGGTAGTTGCTGTACCGCCTGCTACTGCCGCCGCTGCCGCCGCTCCATTGTCATCGGCTACGACACCAGCCCAGATAGAAATGATTTTGCCATTTTCTACACCGAAACTATATCCGCCAAACGCATTGGGCAGGGACGGATTGGGTTCCATAGCGTAATGATAGTAGGTGACGCCATTGACTTCCCCTTTTCTTTCGCAGGGGCCGTATTTTTCTGTAATGACGGCTTCATCCATACCGACGCCGACACCAGCCGGCGTATTCAGTCCATTATGCCCTGAAGAAAGGACAGTAAAAACAGTGCTGACATCAGAAGGATTCGATGTAACGACAAAAGAATTGCCATAGGTGTAGGTTGCCTGCGTCGGCGTATCAAAATTCGTTGAATCAGGCTGGCCATAAAGGCTCTTCATATAACTGACAGCCGAGCCGGGACCGATGCCACCGACAAGGACCTGGTCATATGGTATAGCAGCCAGACAGACCGAGGCGCTCATAACGGCTCCTGTAACGAGAATACATACTTTTTTCAAAATCTGCTGAAACTTCATGATACTTCCTTCTTTCCCTGTATTTCAATCCGTATCTAGTATAGCAGATACAGAAAAAATGTGAACTATCAGTTTATACTTTTTACCGGTCAAAAAAGGGATCCTTTCCAGAAACGGATATGGCAATACCCAGCCACTTATATTCACAACCATAGGGCATTTCACCTGCCGCTTTTCCAATAGACGCATAAATCCGGCTGTCGGTCAGCTCCCGGTGTGCCGCCAGCGCAGCGGAAGACAAGGCAATGCCCAAATCGACGTAGATATACGCACAATTGCCACCGGCTTCCCGGCAGCTGCTGCAATCGCCAAAATCACAGAAATTACAGTGAGCCAGGCCGCGGTAGCTTTTTTCAATACCGATGAGAACTACGGCGTCGGCCTGCCGTACATTGCCTGCATCCCGTCCATACCAGTGCTGCCAGGAATCACCAAAATATTTCTTTCCGATTTCTTCCATTTTATCAGCCAGCGCATCCTTTTCTTCTCCCGTAACGACCAGCGTATGGATACCATCAATATGCCGCGTTTTCGGCGCTGTCCTGGCTGCTGCACACATGCGGGCCGCCGTTTCCAGAACGGCTTTTTTTTCCATTTCATCCCCTGTATAAATCATCGCCTATCATCCTCCTTGAAATAATGTTTCTTTTTCTATCATACCAGAGTCTGCCCCGGCCTGCCAGTATAGACCAGAATAATGAAACGGAATGTTTCCGCTATCACCTTGCCTAAACAGAATAAACACGTTATAATACTCATCAAATACCCATATTTTGAATTTAAAAAGGAGTTGCTATCAGATTTGGATGTCTCGCTAGGGGAACAATTTATGGTCATCGTATTGCTCATCATCGGGAATGGCATTTTTTCTATGCTGGAAATGTCCATCGTCAGCTGTAGTCAGGCCCGTCTGGAGGCTTTGGTAGAGGAAGGAAACAATTCTGCCCGTATTGTCATCCGGTTGCGGGAAAACCCGAATAAAATGTTTTCTACCGTACAATTCGGCATGACTCTGGTCAGCCTGCTCACCGGTGTCTATGGCGGTACAGCCATGGCAGAGCCCATGTCCCACTCTCTCATAGACCTCTATCCGCCTATAGCTCCTTATGCCTACTCAGTTAGCCTGACAACGCTGGTCATTGCCATTACCTATCTGACATTGATTCTGGGAGAACTGGTTCCTAAACGTCTGGCTATTGATAATCCAGAACGGATTGCCTGTTTTCTGGCCCGCCCCATGTTGTATTTTTCTTCTCTCTGTACACCGCTGGTATGGTTTCTGTCTGCTTCGACGGCAGCCGTTATGAAACTCATGGGGGCCGGTCATCCACAAAAGAAACCCGTCACAGAAGACGAAATCAAGCTGCTCCTCGAACAGGGAGCCGAGCTGGGTGCCTTTGCCAAAGAAGAGCCGGAACTGGTAGACCGCGTATTCCGTCTCGGCGATATGGATGTAAGCGATATCATGACTAACCGTACCCAGGTGGACTGGATTGATTTGGAAGATCCGGAAGAAACGGTCATCAGAGAAATGTTAGACTGCCATCATCTGATCATGCCGGTAGGGCGTGGGTCACTCGACGATTTTGTCGGCGTCGTATCCATTACCGATGTTTTTGGCAAATATCACGCTTCCGTCCTTAAACAGCATACACCGTCGATGATACAGATTCTGGAGGACAGCCTGCGCCGGCCTATCTATGTTCCCGAATCGATGGATATTATGAAAGTCGTCCAGACTTTCCGCGAACACGGTGTCCATGAAGCGGTGGTCCTCGATGAATATGGCAGCCTGAGCGGCATCGTCACGCTCCATGACATTCTGGAAGAACTACTGGGAATCATGCCTGCCGGTGAAGAGGAAAAGCAGGAAGAAGCCAACCGCATCATCCGCCGCGGCCCCGGCGAATGGCTCATGGAAGGTCTGCTCACAATCGAAGAATTTAAAGATTTCTTTGACCTCGATGAAGACCTTCCCGGAGAAGAAGACGATCTATACAAAACACTGGCCGGATTCGTTACGTATAAAATAGGCCGTATCCCTACCGAAACGGATACATGCAGCTGGAAAAACTTCACTTTTGAAGTCATGGATATGGATAATCTCCGCGTCGATAAAATTCTGGTAACAAAAAAAGAGACCGCTGAATGAGCGGTCTCAATTTTTTTTATCATACCCAGATTCCAATGCCGCCGTGGCCATGGTGATGCCATCCGCCGCCCCATCCGACACCGATACCGATGCCAATCGGCCTGCGTCCGGAATCGTGATTCGATGAATCAGCAGGCTCAATGACTTTAACGGTCCGGGTAATGGTACGTACCGTGTTACCCATACGTAAATCGATAACAAGGTCTGCCTTCCCTTCCGATTTAGACACGATATTCATTTTTTCAGAAATATCGGCTACAGAAGGATTCAGACTGGTAATTTTGATATCATAGGGCAGTCGTCCCGGCATGCGGACGCGCAGGATGCCATAGCTTCCCATCGGTATTTTACCTGGATATACCGTCACTTCTGCCTTATCGAGCAACTTTTCCGGCGTTCCCAGAATGAGTACGGCATCATCATTATCCTGTAATTTCCAGACACAGGAATCATCTTTAGCAACAAAATAACTGCCTATAAGGATGTGACTGTCCGTATCATATGCTTTGACACTATAGAAATAGTCACCGGTAAGATTTTTTTCTACCCGGTAATAGTATCGTCCCGTATCTTGTGGGAGTCCTGTCTTTTCACGGGAAATTCCCTCAACAGCTCCTGTGACGGCATCATATACGCGGCCTGATGTAACATAATACTTGTTTGTATTTTTCATATGTACAGCCGGATCGGTAATGACGACCGGCTGTATCTGTTCTGCCACAGACGGTGCCGCCTCAGCCGGCAACACCGTACCAGACGCCAGCACAGAAAGCGTACAGGCGCACCACAGCGCTGTGCAAAGACTTACATGCCAAATTCGTTTCATCAGACATCCCCCCTCAAGGAAATCTCTTACAAATCCAGATTGCGGACTTTCTTTGCATTTTCTTCAATAAATTTACGACGCGGTTCCACCTTATCTCCCATGAGGACGGAGAAAATCTTATCGGCTTCTACAGCGTCTTCCAGGTGTACCTTGAGCATAGTGCGATTCGCCGGATCCATCGTCGTTTCCCAGAGCTGTTCCGGATTCATTTCACCCAACCCTTTGTACCGCTGTACGACAACCGAGCTGTCTTTTCCCAATTCTTCCAACTTGGCATTCATCGCTTCATCCGTATAGAGATACCATACCTGTTTTCCCTTGCGTACCTGGTATAACGGCGGCTGGGCAATATATACATGGCCCTGTTCAATCAGCGGTTTCATAAACCGGTAGAAAAATGTCAGAAGCAGTGTACGGATGTGGGCACCATCGACATCGGCATCGGTCATGATGATGATTTTATCGTACCGGCGCTTGGTAATATCGAATTCTTCGCCAATACCCGTTCCAAAAGCAGTAATCATAGACCGGATTTCATCATTGGCCAGTATCTTATCGAGCCTTGCCTTTTCCACATTGATAATTTTGCCACGGAGCGGCAGGATAGCCTGGAAACGGCGATCCCGGCCTTGCTTTGCACTGCCGCCGGCAGAATCACCTTCGACCAGATAAATTTCCGTCTGATCCGGATTCTTTTCCGAGCAATCGGCTAACTTGCCGGGAAGACTACTGATTTCCAATGCATTCTTGCGCCGTGTCAGTTCCCGTGCCCGGCGTGCAGCCTGACGGGCCCTCGATGCAGAAATCGTCTTATTGATGATATTTTTAGCTTCTGCAGGATGTTCTTCCAGATATTCCCGCAGTCCGTCTGATACGATGTTATCAACAATCCCCTTGACTTCACTGTTACCCAGTTTCGTCTTAGTCTGTCCTTCAAACTGCGGTTCCCGCACTTTGACACTGATGACAGCCGTAAGACCTTCCCGGACATCGTCTCCGGACAGATTATCTTCATTATCCTTGATGAGTCCGGCCTGCCGGCCATAATCGTTGATCGTACGTGTCAGACCGGAACGGAATCCTGAAAGATGAGTTCCCCCTTCTTCAGTAAAGATGTCATTGACAAAGCTCAAGATATTTTCACTGTACCCGTCATTATACTGCATGGCGATATCGACAATGACTTTATTCTTTTCACCATCAATCTGGACAACGGTCGGATTAACAGCCGTACGGTTTTCGTTCAGGAATTCTACGAACGAGACCAGCCCGCCTTCATAGCAGTATACTTCCTGTTTTCCGTCACCGCGTTTATCCGTCAGGGTAATATGCAATCCCTTATTGAGGAAGGCCAGTTCCCGCAGACGTGTTTTAAGCGTATCAAAATCATAGACCGTATCAGGGAATATCTCCTTATCCGGTTTAAATGTGACGTGGGTACCTGTTTCTTCACCGGGGCGCAAGGGACGCACTTTCATCAGCGGCTGGTCGGTCACACCACGCTTAAAGGAAATAGTATACAAATATCCATCCCGTTTGACTTCCACGCGGGTCCATTCACTCAATGCATTGACAACACTGATGCCGACACCATGAAGCCCACCGGAAATAGGATAACCGTCTCCGCCAAATTTGCCACCGGCATGGAGCACAGTCAGAACGACTTCGACAGCCGGTTTCCCCACTTTATGCATAGCAACGGGAATACCACGGCCATTGTCAATGACGCTGATGCTATTGTCTTCCCCGATTTCCACTTCGATATGTGTGCAATAACCGGCCAATGCTTCATCAATACTATTATCTACCACTTCATATACGAGATGGTGCAGTCCACGCAGACTCGTACTGCCGATATACATACCCGGCCGTTTGCGTACGGCTTCCAGCCCTTCCAGGACCTGGATTTGTTCCGCACCATACTTTATTTTCTTGTCTTCCGACATGCAATGCTCCTCCTCTTCTGTCCTCCTGTGATGACACAGGACCTGTAACATCTTATTATACCAGATTTCAGCCGTTCAATCCACACTAAACAGCTCTTCATACCGTTTGACCAGCGTAGAAAGAGACAGGGGTGAACCATACACAGCATCTTCCGTGACTACATATGTACCAATCTTTTCTGTACTATTTCCCACATATTCATACGGTTTATAGTACTGCATGAGCGGATTGGCTTTACTGGCACGGCTGGGATGAGCCTTGAACAGGGCGACGAGGCGGCGTACATCGATCATCCGGTTTCCGCCGATATGAAGATACATAATCACTCCTTCTTTCTATAACGGTTAGCCAGGTTGCGGACATAATCATCGGTTAGTTCCACCGGCGTTTTCCTCGTGATGAACAAAGCCAGGAATAAATCATCTTCCGGTGTATCGCTATCGTAGTGGATCCGTTCAATGAGCTTATAAATACAGTCCCGCCGTACTTCATTGTACAGTTCTACGTACAGCCGGTCACTGCGTACGGCTCCTATCTCATGAACGAACTGATCCAGTGACAGCCATGGCATCTGGATCAACAGGTCGTGTACCAGCTTTTTCTTGTGCTGCCTGTCTTCGAGACGGCACAGGAGACATATCGTTTCTCCTTTTGCCAGCCAGCGGCCACAGCGCGGGCAATGGCGGAATCCTTCGGCTTCCATGGACAGGCGCCGTTTTTCCTGGGCAAAGCGCAGGGCTGCCATCTTTCCGCGGATGCGTTCCGGCAGGCGGCATGTTTCCTGCCTCACCATCTGCACATAATCATCGGATAAGACCACATCACGGATACGGCCCCGGGGATAGTCTGACTCCTCTTCTCCTTCAAGGGTTTCATACACGACCGGGGCCGGCTTTTTTCCACTGCGTACAAACCGCACCGACTGGACGAAATCTTCACCGATATAATCGTTAAGTTTCTTTTGTATTTCCTGACTGTACATAAAAAGCTGATTCATCCACACAGGATTGAGAACGCCTATTATTACGCAATTTTTATCTACGTCTTTAATATAAGAATATTTCGCAATTTGTTTACCTATAATCTGAGGCCAGTCCCGCTTTGCCTGAAAAAAGCGGAACGGTGTAAGCAGTTTATTTTCTTTGAGGACAGCCGGTATAGAAAGTCCGGCTTTTCCCATTTCATGGGTCCGCTTAACCATTGGCAGCCACCCTGCCTTGTTCAATACAGATAAAAGAACAATCAGCAACAGACCGGAACATATCCGGTTCCGTCGTCGTGATAAATGTCTGGATACGTCCTTTAACAAAGGATAATAACGCCTGACGGCGCTGACTATCCAGTTCACTCATGACATCATCCAAAAGAAGTACCGGATATTCCCCTGTTTCCGATTTCATATATTCCAGTTCGGACAGCTTCAATGCCAGAACAGCCGTGCGCTGCTGTCCCTGGGAGCCATATTTCTTTAAGTTGGCTCCGGCAATGGAAAATTCCAAATCGTCCCGGTGGGGCCCGACCGATGTAGACATGCGGTACCGGTCCTGTTCCAGATGGGACTGCAGCATATCATAATACCACTGGGCATCCTTTTCTCTACCGTCACCATAAGGCTGCACATAGTCAATGTCCAGTCCTTCCCCTCCGCTGAGGCGCTTGTGGGTAATCCGGGCCAGAAGGCGGATTTTATGCAGGGCCTGAAGGCGGCGCTGTACGATATCGGCTGCCAGGCTGGCAATCTGGCGGTCCCACTCTTCCAGGGACTGGACCTTTTCATACTTCATTCGCTTAAGCAGCAGATTCCTCTGGGCAACAGCCCGGTGATACCGGAGAAGAGTCTGACAGTACACCGGACTGACCTGTGATAATTCACGATCGAGAAACCGGCGGCGAAGAGCCGGTCCCGCCTTGATAAGCTGCAAATCTTCTGGTGAAAACAGGACCTCATTTAACGTACCGATCAGCTCTCTGCGCGACACTCTCGTCTTATTGACCCATAGTTCTTTCTTTGCTTCTTTGGAAAGAATCATTTTAATCTGCTGTATGACACCGCTGCGGCTGAAATTAAGGATCAGACTTGCCGTCTGCTGCTTCCATTGGATGAGGTCCGCATCGGCAAGTCCCCGGTACGATTTACCAATACTTGCCATATACAGCGCTTCCAGGAGATTCGTTTTTCCCTGGCCGTTTTTTCCGTACAGCACGACAATCGATGGTGGAAATGTCACTCGTTCATCATCATAATTGCGGAAATGCAGCAGGCGGATATCATGAATCAGCATAGTTTTATTCCCCAATAAGTTTATACGTACCGATACCCTTTATCTCAACGATGTCACCGGAATGGAGCTGCTTCCGCTTGGCCTGGCATAATGCGCCATTGACAAAAATCCTCTTTTCATCCAGAAGCGGACGGATCTGTCCTCCGCTTTCTATGACATCAGCCCATTTTAAGAATTGGTCTAACTGTATCATATTAGTTTTAATTTCGATATTTTTTATCATTTTGCCCTCATTGGTGTAACGACAAATACACAATTCTGTTCATCTTTATCTTGTACCAGCATCGGACTACTTGTCTTCAGCTGGAGTACAATTTCTTCACTATGGCAGTGTTTCAGGATATCCAGGACAAATTTTCCATTAAAAGCGATGCGGATGGGTTCGCCTTTAATCTGGCAGGAAACACTGTCTTCAATCGTGCCGTAATCGGGATGCTGGCTGGTCAGGCTGATCTGTCCGTCCTGAATAGCAAAATTAATGACATTATACTGGGCATCTTTTGCCACGATAGAAGCGCGTTCGACGGCTGCCGTAAATTCCTGGCGGTTCAGCGTCACCGTACTGGTAAACTGTGTCGGGATAACCCGGCGGTAATTTGGGAATTCCCCTTCAATCAGCCGGGTACGGATAAAGATATTGCCAAACCGGACAGTCATAAAATTGCGAAGCGCTACAATCTGTACATCCTGCGGTATATCCGTCGGCAGCTGACGGGCAATTTCCATGAGCAGCCGGCTCGGAATGACGGCTTTGAAAGGCTGTTCGACCGGCTGGGCCAGTTCGGCTGATTTGAGAGCCAGGCGATGAGTGTCTGTAGCCACCATATTGAGAGTCGTCCCGCTTACATCGATATGTGTACCGGTGAAAATGGGACGGGCCGTATCGGTAGAACAGGCATATGATGTATGGTCGATGAGGTCTTTCAGAGTAATACTGTCTGTCGTGAAAGAAGAAGTACCATTTTCAACAATGTCTACTTCATTAAAATCATCCGGATTGATTGTCAGGCATTCAAATTTCAGTTTTCCGCCTTTTAACAGGAGCTGGGTATCTCCATCTTCTTTGATCATCTCGATTTCATCACCAGGCAGACGGCGTGTCAGTTCGATGAGAAATGGATTAGCAATAAATACTTCGCCTGGTTCTTCAATGATGCCCGGTACTTCCGTACGGATTCCCATATCGTAATCATTGGCCTGGAATTCGATCATATCACCGATGGCTTTGATGAGCAGGCCATTTTCATAAGAAATGTTATTACTTTTATCCTGGGCGATTTTTTGTACGGACTGGAGTCCTTTGTTGAGGTCTTCTTTTTTGAATCTGAGTTTCATGGTTGTCCCCTTTTCTATGATGGTGAGGTTAATTGAAAAATGAGTTAAAATCGTAGTAATAGTCATAGGCGCTGTGAAATTGTGCATAAGTCCTGTGAAGGCCTTATTTTATGCTATCCACAGATGTGTATAACTTGTGGATAAACAGGATTTTTCCATCCACAAATCCACTGTTTTCCGGAAGATGTGGATAAACGGATTTTTTTCCACATTTTTTCCGCTCATTTGTCCACGCTCATGATGCGCGTCTTTAATTGTTCTATCATGGTGCGAAAATTTTTATCTTTTTCCATTGCCTTGGCAACTTTATCACAGGCATGCATAACCGTAGAATGGTCTCTGCCATTGAATGCCGTTCCTATATGAGGATACGTGTTTTCCGTCAGTTCACGGCAGAGATACATGGCTATCTGGCGGGGAAAAGCAATCGACTTGGTTTTCTTCTTGCTCATCAGGTCTTCATATTTTACTTTATAGAACTGACAAACGGCTTTTGTGATTTCATCAATGGTAATATATTTTTTCTTGTCACTGGCCTGTACTAAATCTTGTAATGCCCGCTGGGCTATGTCGAGCGTAACCGGTGAATGTTCCTCTGCAGCCTGTAGCGTGACGCGGACAAAAGCTCCTTCCAGTTCACGGATATTTTCACTGACATTAGCAGCGATGAAATTGATGGCATCATTCTGGAATTCAATGTGTTCAGACTGGGAACGGCGGCGGAGAATGGCTGTCCTCATTTCCAGATCCGGTGGCGTTATGCGGGCGACGGCGCTGGCCTGAAATCGGGAACGGAGCCTGTTTTCCAGTTTTTTCAGATTTTGTGGTGGCCGGTCGCTGGTGAATACCATTTGTTTGTGATCCTGGTATAACTTATTAAAAGTATGGAAAAATTCTTCCTGTGTATGTTCTTTATTTTCCAGGAACTGTATATCATCGACGAGGAGTACATCGACGTTGCGATACCGCTGTCGGAAGCTTTCCGGATTTTTATCCTGGATAGACTGGATGAGCTCATTGGCAAAGTCTTCGCTGGTAATGCAACGCAAACTCATGTTAGGGAAATTTTCCCGGATTTTATGACCGATGGCGTGCATTAGATGAGTTTTTCCCAGTCCGGAATCGCCATAAATAAAGAAAGGATTGTATTTTTGGGCCGGTGCACCAGCTACGGACAATGCGACGGCGTTAGCCATACGGTTGCTGTTGCCAACGATGAACGTATCGAACGTATAGTTGCTGTTCAGTCCGTCAGAAACGGGAACCTGTGCGGCCGGGACCGGTTCTGGTTTTTCTGCTGCTGGCGGTGGCGTGATATCTTTGGCTGAGCGGATTTCTGGAAGAGAAATACTTTCGTATTCATACGTATCAGGATTTTCCGTATCTACCGGTTCCAGTGTCGTTTGTGCCCATTCGGGTTCATCATATTCCTGGTTTTCCCGGATCGTGTCTTCTTCCAGTACTTTAAAAGACGAAGCTGGTGCTGCAGATACCGTTTTTTCCGGATGATATGCTGCAGGTGTTGAAGGCGCCGATGATGGTGCTGCCGGAGATACAGACGGACCGGGGGTCGTTTCCCCTCCCGTGCTGTAGATAAGGCGTACCTGTGTAGGACGGCCTGTTACATGGCTGGCTGCCGTTTCCAGGAGATCTGTATATTTTTTGCTGATGAAAGAACAGACGAAACGACTCGTCGTATCCAGTGTCAGGACATCGTTTTCATACATACAGGGAATCAGGGCTGCTTCAAACCAGTTGTCGTAAATTTGCGGGGATACCTGAGGCCGTATATCGGTCAGTATACCGATCCAGAGTTCAGTCAGGTCTATCATGTCATGCATTCCTTTCCAATCGGGTGATGTGTGGATATGTTCATAAAAGATTGTGGATAAAGTGGATAAAATAGGCTGAAAAAAGCGGAAAGCCGATAAATATCGAGTTTCCGACCTATTAAATTATCCACAATCTGTGGATAAACTGTGTATAACTTGGTGAATATTTGTATGAAGACCACACCTGTATTGTACATCAAAAGTAAGTTGTGCACAAATAGAAGTTAGAAATTGGTTATATATATGTTAGGCTTTGATTATATTTTATAAAGCATCTATATACTCCGTCTATATTTCTGCTTTTTTGGATAACCCAGTCTTTTCAAATTTTTCCAATAAACAATTGACATCGGCAGGGGGATTGTCTATAATTACACTGTTATGGTGTAAATTCAATATACGTTGTATCGATAAGAAGGAGGTGTCTATCTTGAAACAGACATATCAGCCGAATGTATTGTGGAAGAAAAGAACTCATGGCTTCCGTGAAAGAATGAAGACTAAAGGTGGCCGTATGGTTTTGAAAAAACGCCGCATGAAAGGCAGAAAGAAGCTTTCTGCTTAATTTTTACGAGATGAACAGAAAAGTTCCTGGAAGGAATTTTTCTGTTCTTCTGCCATTTTTAGGAATTACAAGCTTAGGAACTATACGATGTACGAGTTAAACAAAGAGAAGAGGCTGTGCAAAAACCGGGAATACCAGCTCGTATACCGCCATGGCAGATCTGTTGTCAACCGCCTGGCCGTATTGTATGTACTGCCCCGTTCTCCCAAACAGCCAACCCGTATCGGTTTTGTAACTGGCAAAAAAATCGGTTGTGCCGTAGAACGCAACCGGTGCCGCCGGCTGATGAAGGAAGTATACCGTCTCCATCAATACGAGCTGAAAGATGGTTATGATCTGGTACTGATTGGGCGCGGCTATTTAAAACAGGTTGGATATCAAGAAGCTGAGCGGAGCATCTTGCAATTGTTCCGCCGGGCGAACGTATGGAAGAAGCGATGTGAATGAAATCCTTATTCATATTCCTGATACGTTTTTATCAGATGTGCATATCTCCGCTGCATCTGCCGTGCTGCCGTTTTTATCCTACATGTTCTGCTTATGCCATTGAAGCGTTGCAGAAGTACGGCGCACTGAAAGGGAGTTATTTAGCAATCAGGCGCATTTTAAAATGCCATCCCTTTCATGAAGGCGGATATGATCCTGTACCCTAGGTATCAGGCAGATGAAATGAAGGCTGTCTGATTTTTTCATTTTTAATCTTCGACAGGAGTTGAGAGTATTGAGTTTTTTTAGCGGAATCATGGACGTGCTGTCTGGCATTATGTCCGTTTTTCTCGATTACTGCTACCAGTTTACCCATATGGTCGGGTATCCGAGTTATGGCATTGCCATCATTTTGCTGACGGTTATCATCAAGCTGATACTGGCGCCTCTGACGGCTAAACAAATCCGTTCTATGGAAGGCATGCAGAAAATTCAGCCGAAAGTCAAGGAATTACAGAAAAAGTATAAGGGCGACCAGAGAAAAATGCAGATGGCCCTGCAGAAGTTGTATAAAGAAGAAAAAGTCAGTCCGTTTTCAGGCTGTCTGCCTATCCTTATCCAGATGCCGTTCCTTATTTCCATATTTTATGCCCTGCGTGAATATCCCTATGATGAAGCATACAGGAGTTTTCTCTGGATGCCCAGTCTCGGCGATGCCGATCCTACTTATATTCTGCCTATTCTTTCAGCTATCTCCACTTTTGCTATCCAGAAACAGATGAGCGGTGCCCAGGTAGCGATGAATGAAGCCCAGGCCAAACAGCAGAAAATCATGCAGATTGTCATGCCTCTTTTCATTGGCTGGATCAGCATCAGTTTCCCCAGTGGCCTTGTCATTTACTGGGTTGTATCCAACGTATTCCAGTGGCTGCAGCAGATCATCATGTTCCGCGGCAAAAAGAAAGGAGCTGCTAACGCATGAATCATGTAGAAGCGACAGGAAAAACGATAGAAGATGCTGTCCGTTCCGGTCTGGTACAGCTGGGACTGACCCGTGATGAAGTGACGGTAGAAGTGCTGGCCGAACCGAAAAGCGGCTTTCTCGGCATTGGCAGCAAGCCTGCCGTCGTCCGTGTGACAGCCAAAGAAGAAGCAGAACACGTGCTGCAGCGGCAGCAGGAAGATGTGCGCAAGGCAGAAGAAGCAGAAAAACAGACCGCCGCTACGGAAACAAAAGCAGTGGCAGAACCACAGTCTGCGTCTAAACCAGCTGCTGATCCGGCCGAACCGGAAACAGCTAGTCCTGCCGATGACGGGGAAGATTCCGTAACAGATTCTCCTGCAGAAGAATCAGCAGATTCCGTAGAAGATTTTACCGCTGAAGAAGCGGCTGCCAAAGCACGGGAATTTCTCCAGGAAGTCCTGAAGAATATGGGCATGCAGGTCATGATTGAAAAAATGATCAAGCCGGACAAAATTATCCTTCATCTCCATGGAAAAAATCTCGGTATCCTCATTGGCAAACATGGACAGACGCTGGATGCACTCCAGTATCTTACCAATCTGACAACCAATCAGGGAAAAGAAACGCGGCATTTCATCATGCTCGACGTCGAAAATTACCGCCACCGCCGGGAAGAAACGCTGAAGCAGCTGGCTTTGCGCCTTTCTGGACGGGTGAAAAAGAAAGGTGATAAAGTCGTCCTGGAACCGATGAACGGCTATGAACGGAAAATTATCCACGTAGCACTTCAGGACGCCGAACATGTCCGTACGGAAAGTGAAGGTCAGGATCCGTACCGTCATGTCGTCATTTATTACGCTGAATAAGGCTAACGGAGCAAGTGACCAGTGGTCAGTGTCAGTTGGTTAGTGAATCTTTCACGGACCGCTGGTATCTGGCCATTTTTGTTATCTGACCGGTCCGCCTGTAGTCCTGTCAGAAAGGAGTGTTTGTATGTACGATACGGCAGATACCATTGCGGCGATTACGACACCGCTGGGAGAAAGCGGTATCGGTGCAGTCCGTATCAGCGGACCCGATGCCTATGCTGTAGGAGATAAAATATTTAAAAGTAAATCGGCAGTTCCCCTGAAGGAACGCCGTGATCGTTCTATTCAGTACGGGACTATTGTCGATGAAAATGGGACCTGTATCGATGAAGTCCTGGCCCTTATCATGAAAGGCCCTCACTCCTATACGGCAGAAGACGTATTGGAAATCCAGTGCCATGGCGGCCGGGAAGCATTGGAATCTATCTTGCAGCTCATATTGCGCAGTGGTGCCCGCATGGCCAATCCCGGTGAATTTACGGAACGGGCCTTTGTCAATGGCCGTATCGACCTGGCCCAGGCTGAGGCCGTCATGGATGTGATTCAGGCTAAAAGCAGGGCCGGTCTCACCAGTGCTGTAAGCCAGCTGGAGGGCCGGCTCTCCAAGGTTATCAATAAGACCCGCAAAGAACTGACCGAGCTGGTGACGCGGCTGGAAGTCATGATTGATTATCCGGAAGAAGATCTGGAAGATATTGCTGTGCCGGACGTATCCGGTGCTTTGCAGGAAATGCAGGAAAAACTGCAGCATATGCTGGAAGAATCCCAGAACGGGCGCATGATCCGCGACGGCGTCATGGCCGCTATTGCCGGTACGCCCAATGCCGGTAAGTCGAGTCTCCTGAACCGTCTTCTTCAGGAAGAACGGGCCATCGTTACGGACGTGCCGGGTACGACACGGGATGTATTGGAAGAATGGATTACTCTGCGCGGCGTTCCCGTATGCCTCGTCGATACAGCCGGTATCAGGGAAACGGATGATACGGTCGAAAAAATTGGCGTCAGCCGGGCCCGTCGGTATCTGGACCGGGCAGACATCATCCTGGCTGTCATAGATGGTTCCCGTCCCCTTACGGATGAAGACAAAGATATCCTCCAGTCTGCGGCAGATAAAAATGTCATTATTGTCCTAAATAAGACGGATCTGCCGTCTGTCATGACTAGCCAGGACCTGAGCACCTATGGCTTCCCAATCTGCCCCATTTCGGCCAGTACCGGGGACGGTCTGGAAGAGTTGAAGGACAGACTCCTGCAGGAAGTGTTGAAAGGCGGCTTTACCGATGGCCCCAGCGCTCTTCTGACCAATACCCGCCATATCGAACTGGTACGGCAGAGTGCAGAAGCTCTGGAACGGGCACGGCAGTCGTTGCAGGATGGAATGCCTCTGGATTGTGCTGTCATCGATATCCGTCAGGCGTGGGATACGCTGGGCTCGATTACAGGCGATACGGTTCACGATGATATTGTTGAAGAAATATTCAGCCGGTTCTGTCTGGGTAAATGATAAATAGATTGCAAATGTATTGCGAAAGGGAAGGAAATTCCATGTATGTAGTAGATACGTATGATGTTATCGTCATCGGTGCCGGCCATGCCGGCTGTGAAGCAGCCCTTGCCAGTGCCCGTCTGGGTGCCAGAACCTTGATGGCGACATTGAATCTTGATAATATTGCTCTTATGCCCTGTAATCCTGCTGTAGGAGGGCCGGGAAAGAGCCACCTCGTACGGGAAATCGATGCCCTGGGTGGCCAGATGGGAATCAATACGGACCTGACGTGCCTGCAGATGCGTATGCTCAATACGGGCAAGGGGCCAGCCGTATATTCCCTGCGTGCCCAGTCAGATAAAAAACTGTATCAGATGACCATGACAAAAACACTGGAAAATCAGGATCATCTCGATGTCAAGCAGCTCATGATTACGGACCTCCTTACAAAAGACGGAAAAGTAACCGGCGTACAGACCGAACTGGGGGAAGTCTATGGCGCATCCTGTGTCATCCTGGCGACCGGGACATATCTGAAAGGTAAAATCATCATCGGCGAATGCACCTATTCCGGAGGTCCTATCGGCCAGCGCTCGGCAGAAGATCTGTCCGGGTCGCTGATAAAAGCAGGGTTGAAACTCATGCGTTTCAAGACGGGGACACCAGCCCGGGTAGACCGGCGTACGCTTCGTACGGATGAAATGGCTGTGCAGGAAGGTGATACGGATGGTCATGCCTTTTCGTTCCTGTCAGAACGGAAAAACCGGAATAAAGAATGCTGCTGGCTGACGTTTACCAACGAAAAAACGCACAAAATTATCCGCGATAATCTTGACCGGGCACCCATGTGCAATGGCATCATACAAGGTATCGGTCCCCGGTACTGCCCTTCCATTGAATCAAAAATCGTCCGCTTCGCCGATAAAAAGCGGCATCAGCTCTTTATCGAACCAGAAGGACAATCTACAGAAGAAATGTACGTCCAGGGCATGAGTACCAGTATGCCTATCGATGTCCAATACGAATTCCTGCGCACCATTCCCGGGCTGGAAGATGTGAAAATCATGCGGCCCGGATATGCCATTGAATATGACTGCCTCGACCCGTTGCAGCTGACACCGTCCCTGGAAACGAAAAAAGTGAGCGGCCTGTTTTCTGCCGGCCAGTCCAATGGTACCAGCGGCTATGAAGAAGCAGCAGCCCAGGGCCTGATTGCCGGTATCAATGCTGCCCGCAAGGTGCAGGGAAAAAATCCTTTTATCCTTACCCGTTCGGAAGCGTATATTGGCGTACTCATTGACGATTTGGTTACGAAAGGAACGCAGGAACCATATCGCATGATGACCAGCCGCAGTGAATACCGCCTCGTCCTCCGTCAGGATAATGCCGATCTGCGTCTGACCCAGAAAGGCTATGATATCGGTCTGGTCAGTCAGGAACGGTACGACGTATTTTGTGCCAAAAAGAAAGCTATTGCTGATGGTATCGCCGCTTTGCGATCCATTTCCATTACACCGAGCAAAGCGATGGCGGAAAAACTGGATGCTCTCGGCACGGCTCCGGTCCATACGGGCATAACGGCCTATGAATTACTGCGCCGTCAGGATCTGTCGTATGACAAACTGTGCCAGACTTTTGATCTTCCCGAACTGGATGCCGATGTCAAAGAAGAAATCGAAATCATGATCAAATACGAAGGATATATTGGCCGCCAGATGGAACAAGTAGAAAAAATGAACCGTCTGGAACAAAAACTCATGCCGGACGACATTGTGTATGCCGATATTGATACGCTGTCCGGCGAAGCGCGGCAGAAACTTGATGAAATCCGGCCCCGGTCTCTTGGGCAGGCCAGCCGTATTTCCGGCGTTTCTCCGGCAGATATTACGGCCCTTCTCATTTATCTGGAACAGTATCAGCGGGAGGGCGGCCATGTTTCAAAATGACCTCATCCATGCTATGGAAGCTATGGGACTTGTACTGGAAGACTATCAGATACGACAGTTCTGCCGGTTTGAAGAACTGCTCCTGGAAACGAATAAAGTCATGAATCTGACAGCCATTACCGATCCGGGTGAAGTAGCAGTCAAACACATGGCTGACAGCTTGTCCTGTTATGATGAAAGGTATTTTCCAAAGGATGCCTCCCTGCTGGATCTCGGTACGGGTGCCGGTTTTCCCGGTATTCCCCTGGCTATTTTCCGGCCGGATCTTACGGTGACTTTTTTTGATTCCCTGCAGAAGCGATTGAACTTCCTGAATGAAGTATGCCGGGAAACGGGCCTCCGGAAGGTGGCGTTCCTTCACGGGCGGGCTGAAGAAATAGCCCATCAGGAAGCATACCGGGAACAGTTTGATCTGGTGACCAGCCGGGCGGTGGCCCGCCTTTCCATTCTCTGTGAATGGGCGCTGCCTTACGTGCGGAACAATGGCTTATTCATTGCTCTTAAAGGAGCGCAATATGAGGAAGAAATCAAAGAGGCTTCCAATGCCCTGCGCATATTGGGAGGGACACTGGAAGAAGTCCGCCCGGTAACGCTTCCCGGGCTTTCCGATAAACGGGCGGTCCTCTATATCCGCAAGAGTGGCACGAGTCCGGCTAAATACCCGCGCAAACCCAAAATGGCGGCAAAACATCCATTATAAAATAAAAACTTCAGGAGAAAGGGTGTATGATTATGTCTTTGAAAACGTCTATAGCTGTCGTTCTGGCAGCCTGCTTTACGATGTTCAGTGCATCGGCACTGGCAGAAGAACCGCAGATCGATGCTCAGTCAGCCTGCGTCATCGATTCTGCGACGGGCAATGAACTGTATGCCAAAAATGCAGATCAGCGCATGTATCCTGGCGGTACGACTATGATGATGACCAGCATCCTTGGCGTCGAATCGGGAAAACTCGATACGGTCATGACCGTATCCGATGCATCCCAGCAGCTGGCCGGCGATGTGAGCCGTCTCGGCATTTATCCCGGTGACAAGGTGACGTTGCGCAATGCCCTGACGGGCATGATGACGGTCGGGGGCTGTGATGTGGCATATGATGCGGCTGTTACGGTTTCGCCGTCTCTGGACAGCTTTGTTCAGTCTATGAATGAAAAAGCGGCATCTATTGGGGCCAGTCATACGCACTTCACCAATCCGGCCGGACTTCCTGATGAAAATCATTATTCTACGGCGAGAGACCTGGCAAAAATTGGCGCCTATGCCATGAAATCAGCCGATTTCCGGGGACTCGTCAATCATGCTTCCTTTGACATGCCCTATGCAGACAGTGGTACGAAGCATTGCGAAACGACGAATGAATTTCTCACCAGCGGTTTTGCGGGAGCTGACGGCATCAAGACCGGTGCGACTAACGATGGCGGCCCTTGTCTGGTAGCTTCTGCTACGCGTAATGGTCATACCCTGGTTGCGTCCATCCTCAACAGCGGTGACCGTGCTGGTGATGCGGCAGCTCTCCTGACCTATGGCTTTGAACGCCTGTCGGCCCCGGCAGCTGCTGTAAAGAATGTAACGACGGCAACGACGGCGACAGCTGCCGAAAAAGCAGCGGTTGCCGCTTCCCAGGCTGTAACACAGACTGGCCGTGCATCTAATGCACCGGCTGATGCCGATGAAGCCTATGTCCTGCGCGATGCGCCGGCAGGACAGACCTTATCCCAGATAGCCGCCCAGCAGAAACAGGCGGCCCGGATTGCTGCGGAAAATCAGAATGAAAAATAAGACAGGCTCCCTATTGACAGACAGATGTTTCCTGCTATAATGAAAGAACATCAAGAAAATATGCGATGCAGGCCTGACGGAATCAAGTGGAATAACCACGTGGACTGTATCGTTTAGAAAAAGCGCCGACCGTCTGGGCAAAGATATGAAAATATGCTTTGGCCAGCCGGCCGGTGCTTTTTTTGCACTCTCTTTGCCGGCCGACCGCAAAGGAGAGATGGATTCATGAAAAAGAACCGTTGGCTTATTGCGTTGTCTGCTATGGGCATCCACATCTGCATTGGCAGTGTCTATGCCTGGAGTGTCCTTACCCGTCCTATCATGCAGGCTATGGGATTTTCTCTCAAAGATACGACGTGGACCTTTTCCCTGGCTATTTTGTTTTTAGGACTGTCTGCTGGTTTTCTCGGCAGCTTCGTCCAGAAAATCGGACCCCGTAAGTCGGGTCTGCTGGCCATGACCTTTTTCTGCAGTGGCATGTTCGGCACGGCTGCAGCGTTATATTTCCACAGCCTGCCTCTGTTATATCTCTTCTACGGAGTCATTGGCGGTATTGGTCTGGGAACAGGTTACATCACTCCCGTTTCGACACTGGTCAAAT
This sequence comes from Caecibacter massiliensis, assembly GCA_900095875.1. GTDB lineage: Bacteria > Bacillota > Negativicutes > Veillonellales > Megasphaeraceae > Megasphaera > Megasphaera hexanoica. The sequence continues at coordinate 1,242,015 of LT608311.1, forward strand.
GGTTCCCGGACAACCGTGGCTTTGCGACGGGCCTGGCTATCATGGGATTTGGTTTTGCCAGTATGATTGCCGGTCCGGTCATGCAGCTTTTGGTCCAGCATCTGGGCCTGATTCCCAATTTTCTCATCCTGGGCACGGTATATATGGTCATCATGACGGCTTCTTCTCTGTATCTGGCTCCACCCAAACCGGGAGAAGTCCCCGTTTCCGATGCGGCTCTTCGCAAAGCCGGTTCCCGCCATACGCCGGTCTATGCCGATGCCATGCCTCAGTTTAGCGTAAAAAAGGCGATGAAGACGTGGCCGCTCTATACTATCTGGTGGCTCTTCTTTACCAATATTACCTGTGGCATTGCTCTTCTGGCTGTCGCCTCTCCTATGGCTCAGGAAGTCGTCGGCATGTCGCCGATGGCAGCGGCTTCGATGGTCGGCATAATCGGATTCATGAACGGCGCCGGCCGCATTGCCTGGGCTACTGTTTCCGATTACCTGGGCCGTTCTATGACCTATGTCCTGTTCTTTACTATTGAAATCCTGGCATTCTGGCAGCTGTCCCATGTCACGGGAGCTTTCAGTTTCCAGATACTCGTCCTGCTCATCATTACCTGTTATGGTGGCGGCTTCTCCTGCATGCCGGCCTACCTTTCCGATCTTTTTGGGACGCGGGAACTGAGTGCCATCCACGGCCGGATCCTGACGGCCTGGGGAGCTGCTGGCGTTGCTGGTCCCCTGGTCCTGTCGCTCATTAAGGAAACGACCAACAGTTATGCCATTACACTGCAGTTCTTCTCTGGCTGTTTCGTACTGGCTCTGGCCATTATGCTCTTCCTCAAATACAAGACGCGTCATGGTATTGTTACCAGCGACAATGCTGTAGCAGCCAGTGTACAGAAAGAACACAGCATGCAGTAACAGATGTAAATTTTTCAAATAGTTTTTATAAAGGCGAAAAGCATATCAGAAAACGGTTGTCACATGAAATAGTTGCTTCGTGTGGCAGCCGTTTTTTCTATTACCTTCTAGTATAAATGAACGGAAATGATTGCTATTTCAATATAATGATTGAACGTGATTGAAAATGAATGAAAATGTTTGTATAATACGGGGTATAAAAAGTAATTCTGATTGTACAGAGGTAGGTGATATATGTGCTGACAGAAGAACGACAAGATGAGATGGTACGGCTGGTAACGGCCGGCGGTTCTGTTTCCGTACAGGAACTGGTTGATTATTTTCAGGTTTCTGAAGCGACGGTGCGGCGTGATTTGTCGGTCCTGAACCGGGACGGCCGGCTTCGCCGTGTTCATGGCGGGGCAACGGCACTGCCTTCTGAAGAAGGGGTGTATGAAGCCAATATGGAAGAACTGGAACATAAGTATTCTCTCCATATGACGGAAAAACGGCGCATAGCCCAGTATGCTGCTTCCTGCGTGACTGATAGCGATTTTGTGTATCTTGATGCGGGATCGACGGTGGAACAGATGGCAGATTTTCTGACAGGGTCAGGGGCATCCTTTCTGACCAATAGCCTGCCCCTGGCACAAAAACTGGCCCGGAATGGCATATCTGTTCATATGCTGCCAGGCCATGTAAGGGGAACGACTGCATCCGTCGTCGGCAGTGAACTCCTTCAGGCACTGGCGCAGTATCATTTTACCTATGGCTTTTTTGGTACCAATGGTATCAGCCTGGAAGAAGGTTGTACGACGCCGGACGCAGAAGAAGCTGCTGCCAAGGCCGCGGCCTTTTCCCAGTGCCGGCGGGCCTATATACTGGCGGATGGCAGCAAGTTCGGCCTGGCTTCCCATATTACATTTGCGCCTCTTACAGGCGTGTCAGTCATAACGGCACGGAGCAGCCGGGATGTCGATTTTGCTCCTTATAAGAAATTGACGGAGGTGCATGTGCTTTGATTTATACCGTTACCTTTAATCCTTCTCTGGATTATGTCGTTCACATGAAAAAATTTGCCGCTGGTGCCATTAACCGGGCCGAAAAGGAAACGATTTATCCCGGTGGCAAGGGCATCAACGTAGCGCTTGTCCTGGGAAATCTCCACATACCGGCACGGATGCTGGGCTTTATGGCCGGATTTACGGGGCAGGAAATTGAACGGCTCTGTGAAGAAAACGGAGGCGATTGTGATTTCATCCGTCTGGACAAGGGGTATTCCCGTATCAATATGAAAATCAGTGCGGAAGAAGAAACGGCTGTCAACGGAATGGGGCCGGTTATTCCGAAGGATAAACTGAAACAGCTCATGAAACAAATTGAAGCTCTGGATGAAGGAGACACGCTGGTACTGGCCGGCAGCATTCCTTCTACTCTTCCGGGCGATATGTATGAACAAATCCTGAAACGCATGGAATTTCGCCATATCCGCACGGTTGTCGATGCCACCGGTGACTTGCTGCGCAACGTCATTGCCTACCGGCCGTTTCTCATCAAGCCCAATCAGGATGAATTGGGTGAACTCTTCAGTGTTGTCCTGCACAGGGATGAAGAAATCATCATGTGTGCCAAACGGCTCCAGACCATGGGAGCACGCAATGTCCTCGTTTCTCTCGGCGGTGACGGGGCCCTGCTTCTCGGTGAAGATGGAAAAATCTACCGCCGTCCGTCTCCCCAGGGCCGGCTGGTGAATTCCGTCGGTGCCGGTGACAGCATGGTAGCCGGTTTCCTGGCTGGTTTTGAAGCATCTGGCGGCAGTCTGGAAGAAGCGCTGAAATGGGGGATTGCTGCCGGCAGTGCTACAGCGTTCCAGGACTGGCTTGCTGGCGAAAAGGAAATAAAGAAATTGTATAAAACACTGTGACCGATGTGCGTTTTCTGGAAAGCGAGGAAAATTCCGTGCGTATTGCAGACTTATTAAAAAAAGAAAGTATTGATTTGCAGGCCCGGGCTGCTGATAAAGCCGGGGCTATCGATCATCTCGTGGGACTGATGGAAAAGGGCGGTCATCTGAAAGATACGGCAGCCTACAAGGCCTGTGTCCTTGCCCGGGAAGAAGAAGGCAGTACGGGAATCGGTGAAGGCATAGCGATTCCCCACGCCAAGACCGACGCCGTAGCGACGCCAGGCCTGGCGTCGATGATTGTCCGTCAGGGCGTCGATTACGAAAGCCTCGATGATGAACCGGCCTATTTGTTCTTCATGATTGCAGCCCCTGCCGGTGGTGCCAATATTCATCTGGAAGTTCTGAGCCGCCTTTCCCGGATGCTCATGGATGATGATTTCCGGGAAAAACTGATGCAGGCTGCATCGGCTGATGAATACCTGCAGATCATCACCGATGCCGAAACGGCCCAGCTGGCTGAAGACGCAGCTGAAGCGGCGGCTGAAGAAACTGCTGTAGACGGCAATGCCGTATCCGATGATGTGACAGATACGGAAACGCAATCTGCCGCACCAGATGCCGGACGCCCTTATGTCATCGGCGTTACGGCCTGCCCGACCGGCATTGCCCATACCTATATGGCAGCGGAAGCACTGGAACAGAAGGCTGCTGAAATGGGTGTCGATATCAAGATTGAAACGAACGGTTCCGGCGGTGTCAAGCATCACCTGACGGCGGATGATATCCGCCGTGCTGCCGGTGTCATCGTCGCTGCCGATAAAGACGTACCGGTGGAACGGTTTGATGGCAAACGCGTCCTCTTCGTCAAAGTGGCGGCAGGAATCAAAGAGCCGCAGGCTCTCATCCGTCAGGTCCTGGACGGGACACCGCCTGTATTCCATGGTACGGCTTCTGAGTCGGAAGCGGTAACAGAGGCGGAAAGCGGCGAAAGTACAGGCCGTCAGATATATAAGCATCTGATGAACGGCGTATCCCACATGCTGCCCTTCGTCATTGGCGGCGGGATTCTCATTGCCCTGGCATTTCTTTTCGATATGGGTAATGCCGGTACGGCCCAATTTGGTACAGGAACTCCTCTTTCGGCATTCCTGAAAAACGTCGGCGGACTGGCATTCAGTATGATGATGCCTATCCTGGCCGGTTATATTGCTGCCAGTATCGGTGAACGGCCGGCTCTCATGCCGGGTATCGTCGGCGGCTTCCTGGCGACGACTGGTGGTTCTGGTTTCTTCGGGGCCCTCTTTGCCGGATTTATTGCCGGGTATCTCATCATCCTGCTGAAAAAAATATTTTCCCATCTTCCCCAGGCGTTGGAAGGGACTAAGCCGATTCTCATCTACCCCGTACTGGGACTGGTCCTCATCGGCCTTATCATGACGTATATCATTAATCCTCCGACATCGGTGTTCAATCACTGGCTGGCAGATACGCTCTCATCTATGACGACATCCAGCCGCATCATCCTAGGCCTTGTCCTGGGTGGTATGATGTCAATCGATTTCGGCGGTCCTATCAATAAAGCGGCGTATGTTTTTGGTACGGCATCCCTTATGGACGCATCTGGTGCGGCCGTCAGCTCGGGCATCATGGCATCGGTCATGATCGGTGGCATGGTGCCACCCATTGCGATTTCCCTTTCCATGCTGCTCTTCAAGAAAAAATTTACGCCGAAAGAACGGCAGTCTACGATTACCAACTTTATCATGGGACTGTCCTTCATTACAGAAGGAGCTATTCCCTTTGCCGCGTCGGATCCGTTGCACATTATTCCGCCCTGCGCTATCGGATCTGCTGCAGCTGGTGCCCTTTCCATGCTTTTCGGATGTACCGTACCGGCACCGCACGGTGGCATCTTTGTCTTCGGCGTCGTCACCAACTGGCCTATGTATTTTGCATCTTTGGCAGCCGGCGCTGTCATTGCAGCCGTCATCATGGGGATTATCCGCAAAAAACGCCCCCAGTCGTAACGGTTGCCATACTAATGAACATAGAGTAAACTAAACCATAGGATTTCATACAGAGGAGGAATTATCATGAAAGAATTTACTTACACCATTACCGATCCCCAGGGTATCCATGCCCGCCCGGCAGGACTGCTGGTTAAAGAAGCCAAGAAATATGCCTCGTCCCTGACGATTGTCAAAGGCAGTAAAAAAGGCGATCTGAAGAAAATCTTCACCGTCATGGGTCTGGGTGTCAAACAAGGTGAAAGCATAACAGTTCAGGCAGAAGGTTCCGATGAAGAAGCAGCTGCTTCTGCTATGGAAACATTTTTCAAAGAAAATTTCTAATGTATGAGGCGGGGAGGACTGCATGGGCAATCCTCCTTTGCCATAACCGGGAGGTGTAAGTCATGCTGACCCTTAAAGGAAAAAGCGTAAGTTCCGGCATCACCATCGGACCGCTGGCACTATTTCACCGCAATACGATTTCTACAGCCGTCCGGCCTATTGACGACGCCGAAGCGGAAGTCAGCCGCTTTCAGGCTGCCCGCGCTGCGTCAATCAGCCAGCTCCAGTCTCTGTATGAAAAGGCCGTAGAAAAAATTGGCGAAGAACAGGCTGCCGTGTTTGAAGTGCATCAGATGATGCTCGATGATGACGATTATGTCGATGACATCGTATCCCAGATACGGGATGAAAAACTCAATGCCGAAGCCGCTGTAGAACATACGGCACAGAACTTCGCTGCCATGTTCCGCGGGATGGATGATGCTTATATGCAGGCCCGTGCTGCCGATGTCCTGGATATTTCCCGCCGTGTCGAACGGGAATTATGCGGCGGTGAAGGAATTGACTTCAGCGCATACGATCAGGTCATCATCGCCGCTGATGATCTGGCTCCCAGTGAAACATTGCAGCTCGATACGGACAAAATCCTGGGATTTGTCACATCCGGTGGCAGTACCAATTCCCATACGGCTATCCTGGCCCGTACACTGGGCATTGCTGCCGTCGTCAGCACCGGTACCCAGCTGCATAATGACGTCGATGGCAAAACGGCTATCGTCGATGGGACGACGGGGACAGTGTACATTGACCCTGATGAACAAACACTGGAGCGCATGAGGAAACGGCAGGATTCAGAAATCCGGCGCCGGCAGGAATTGGAATCGGTACGCGGAACCGAATCGATAACCCGCGATGGCCGCCACATTGATGTCTATGCCAATATTGGAAATCCTGACAACCTGCCCCAGGTCCTTTCAAATGATGCCGAAGGAATCGGCCTGTTCCGCAGTGAGTTCCTCTATCTGGGACGGAATACTTATCCGACAGAAGAAGAACAGTTTGAAGCCTATAAAAAGACGGCCCAGACGATGGCAGGAAAAAAAGTCATCATCCGTACTCTCGATATCGGTGCCGATAAAAAAGTCGATTATTTCAATCTGGCCCCGGAAGAAAATCCTGCCATGGGCATGCGGGCCATCCGTATCTGCCTGACCCGGCCGGAGTTGTTCCGGACGCAGTTACGGGCACTCTGCCGGGCATCGGCCTTTGGTACCATTGCCGTCATGTTCCCCATGATTATTTCTACCGATGAAGTGCGCCGTGCCAAGGCAATCCTCCAGGATGTACAACGTGAACTGGATGAACAGGGCGTGAAATACGATTCTCATATGGAAGTGGGCATCATGATTGAAACGCCGGCTGCGGCCGTCATGAGTGATGAACTGGCTAAGGAAGTGGATTTCTTTAGTATCGGATCCAATGACCTGACCCAGTATACACTGGCAATCGACCGCCAGCAGACCCAGCTCGATGCGTTCTTTGATGCCCATCACCCGGCCGTGCTTCGCCTTATCGGACAGACTATTGCCAACGGTCATAAGGAAGGAATCTGGGTCGGTATCTGCGGGGAACTCGGCGCAGATCTTGCGCTGACGGAAACATTCCTGCGCATGGGCGTCGATGAATTGTCTGTCAGCCCTCCGGCTGTACTGCCCCTCCGGGAGAAAATCCGTTCTCTTGATTTGAAAAAATAAGTACTGTATATGAGAAATTCCACGGCTGTCATGATATATATTCAGTATGGGTTAATTGACAGATAGTAATGGATTGTGGTAGAGTAAAATTAGTTTAATATGCAGGTCAGGTGTCGCAAGACTTAATAGAAAAGCCGGTAGAAGCCGGCGCGGTCACGCCGCTGTGAGGAAGAGCGATGCTGCAATGATGTCACTGTACGATTCGTATGGGAAGGCGCAGCAAAGCCATGAAGCCAAGCCAGAAGAACTGCCTGACTGATAATCACCGATGGACCTGCGAGCGATGGGAATGGAGATTATAATGCGAATTGGCGCATCAATAAGCCGCAAGGATATCCTTGCGGCTTTTGCATATTAAGGCAGGCCGTTTGTATATTTCTTAAGGAGTGATGGATATGTTCGGTAAGAAACTGAAGACAGTATTGATGTTATCCCTGGCTATTACGGCATTCGGGACTTTTACGGGTATGCCGGCCCAGGCCTCGTATACCCTGAATCCGGAAGTCAAAGATGCGACACCGGCTCTCAGACAGGCCGCAGAAATAGGCGTACGTACGTATAATAACCCGGCTATGCAGGATGCGGCCAATAAAGATGCCATTGTCGTCATGAGTTTTGGTACGACATTTAAAGACAGCCGTAAGGCAACGATTGAAAAAACGGTGGCCGATATCCAGGCTGCCCATCCGGATACGAAAGTCGTCCTGGCCTTCACCTCTCATATTATCGTCGATCGCATCAAAGCCAATGAAAGTCTGGAAATTCCTACACCGGAAAAAGCCATGGCAGACCTCAAAGCCCAGGGATATACGCGGGTGGCCCTGACATCTCTCGATGTCATCCCCGGTATGGAGTACGCCTACGATACGGCTATTTACGACATGTATAAAAAGGATTTCAAAAAAATGACGATGGGTACGTCTCTTCTCTACTGGATGGGACAGGAAAACCAGCGCGACGATGTCAGTGAATTCGTTCAGGCTCTTTCTACACAGTTCCCGAAAATGGGCGAAAAAGACGCCGTCCTGGTCATGGCCCACGGCACGCCCCATCCGGCCAATGCCTACTATTCTGTCCTGCAGAACCGGATTGACGAAGCCCATCTCGGCAATGTCTACGTTTACTCCGTCGAAGGCTGGCCTCATCTGGATACGGTCATTCCTATGCTGAAGGCTAAGGGTATCCAGCACGTGACACTCATGCCCATGATGATGGTCGCCGGCGACCATGCCAACAATGATATGGCCGGTGCTGACGCCGATTCCCACAAGAGTATCCTGGAAAAAGAAGGATTCAAAGTCACGCCGTATATTCACGGCCTCGGTGAAAATACAGCCGTGCGCAAGATGTTCGTAGAACGGGCCAATGAAGCCTGGGATGCCCTGGAAAAAGACAACGGAATTCCGGCAAAATCCCATATGATGCGTCATTAAAAAATTAATATACATGTAAAATCCGGGACTGTCGTTATGGGCAGCCCCGGTTTTTACGATTTTAAATGAAACGTGTTAATGTCATATTTCATACCATGCCCAAGTCAAATTATAATCTGAGCATTTTTGATGAAACCTGTGAAGGAACGGCAGCACGGCTTTATATGAGCCGTACGACGTTGTGGAGATTATTGCATAAAAAAGATGGTGTAACAAAATAAATTTTTAAGCTTGCTTTATTACGGCCACTCCTTTGTATGATTCTTTATGATTTTTTACCGTACTCTCTTCCCCGCACTGGCTGTCCGTTGGGCTTCCTGATGGATGATGTCTATGACGGCCCGCGTTGCCTGGGAGAGATACCGGCCTTTTTTATAGGCGATGGCGACGTTCCAGTCTGGCGTATACTGGCGCAGCGTGTAGTAACGGGGCTGGGCGGGCAGGCGGCTGTAGATAGACCGGCCTTGCGGGATGATTGTCGCTCCTACGCCGACAGAGGCCAGGGTAAGGGCTGTTACCATATCGTTGGATTCCAGGACGACAGGCGGCGAAATAGCGGCTTTCTGGGTAAATTCATAGAAATTCTGACGCAGTTTCTGCCCTTCCTTGATGACAATGAATGGCTCATTACCCAGCAGATGGTAATCAAAAGCTGGATATTGGGAAAAAGGTACAGTGCGGGCCTGGTTTTCATAGTGCCGTGCCTGCTCTTCCGGCAGGGCCAGGAGCAGTTCTTCCCGGAACAGTTCTTCATAAGCAAGGCCGGCATGGAAGAACGGGTGGAGTACGATAGAAAAATCCGTCCTCCCTTCCAGGGCATCTTCTTCCAGTTCCCGCGTCGTTCCTTCCGACAGCTGGATATGGATATGAGGATACGTTTTGTGCAGCTGCGGAAATACGGCGGCCAGAATGGTGGCACTGCGGTAATAGGAGCTGCCGATGCGTACGGTACCGCTTACGGTCTGCTGCAGGTCCTGGATGCGGCTGTCCCGTTCGCGGTAGATTTCCCGCACTTTTTCTTCTGCTGTGAGATAAATCCGCCCTGCTTCTGTCAGGATGACACCACTTCCGCGGCGTTCGAACAGTGTTGTCCCCATCTGTTTTTCAATTCTGCGTATAAACTGGCTCAGTGAAGGCTGGGAGATAAATAATTTTTCCGCAGCCGTTGAGAAACTGCCTGTTTCGGCTATTTTCGTGATATATTCCCATTCCCGTGAATTGCTATGCATGATGTCACCCCTTCGTATTTGTAGTATAAGTCACATGCTATAGATTCTATAATTTTAAAAGACTTTGACTTATAGATAAATCCATTATAAGATAGGCATGTACAGGAAACAAGAAATAAAAATTAGTGTGGTTATGTTCAATACAATGAGGTGAATGTCATGAATTTTGATGAAGCTGCAATGAAGGTACGCCGTGGCAAAAAGGGCATTATTGAAACGATGCCCCGTGCCGTTTTGAAAACCCGCAATGATCTGAGTACACTCTATACGCCGGGTGTAGCCCAGCCGTGCCGGGAAATCGTTAAGGATAAAGACCTTTCCTTTGATCTGACCTGCCGGGGCAATATGATTGCCGTCGTATCCGATGGCACCCGTGTCCTGGGCCTTGGCGATATCGGACCAGAAGCGGCCATGCCGGTCATGGAAGGAAAATCCGTCCTGTTCAAAGTATTCGGTGGTGTCAATGCCGTTCCTATCTGCCTGGATACGAAGGACCCAAAGAAATTTATTGAAACGGTCAAACTGCTTCAGCCCTCCTTTGCCGGTATCAACCTGGAAGATATTGCTTCACCGAAATGCTATGAAATTGAAAATACATTGAAAAAAGAAATGGACATCCCCGTATTCCATGACGACCAGCACGGTACAGCCATTGCTGCCCTCTCCGGTGCCATCGGAGCTTTCCGCTGCGTCGGCAAAGATTTGAAGACGGCAAAAATCGTCATCAACGGTGCCGGTGCTGCCGGGGCTTCCATCGGCCGTCTCCTCGTCCGGGCCGGTGCTCAGAATGTGACTATGGTAGACCGCTGTGGCGCCCTCTATGAAGGTATGGACGGCCTCAATCCCGTACAGGCAGAACTAGCCGCCGTGACGAACCGGGATAAGGTACAGGGAACACTGGCAGATGTCGTAAAAGGGGCGGACATGCTCCTCGGCGTATCGGCTCCCCACATCTTTACGAAAGAAATCATCCAGTCCATGAATCACGATGCCATCGTCTTTGCCATGGCCAATCCTATTCCGGAAACGGATTATGATTCTGCCAAGGCAGCCGGTGCCCGTGTCGTCGGAACAGGCCGGTCTGATTCACCAAACCAGATCAATAACGTCCTCGTATTCCCCGGCATATTCCGCGGTGCCCTGGCCGTACGGGCACGCCATATCAATGAAGACATGAAAGTAGCTGCTGCCTATGCGACTGCCGGCCTCATCAATGATGACGAATTAAATGATGAATATGTCATTCCCGATGCGTTTGACCAGCGCGTTGCCCCGGCTGTAGCCGCGGCTGTTGCCAAAGCTGCTATGGAAACCGGGTCGGCCCGTATCCAGCGTAATCCTGAAGATATCCGCCATGAAGCGGCTGAACAGATTGCCGCATTGCATGATATGATTGACAAACTGCACGGCTAAGGCATATCTTATATATTCCCGTATAAAAAATAATAGTACTGTATAAAAAGAGTTATCGTTTCCGTCTTTGCCTGACAATAGGCATGCTCAGAGACCGGGTTAGTTTGCGATAACTCTTTTTTATGCAAATATTTTGTATAAACCATTTACAATCGCCGTAATAATGTGTATAATATCAAAATCAACACAAATTTTTATTCATATGTGGAGGGATATATCATGAAATGGAAAACGATGATGACAGCTTGTCTGGCAGGCATCCTGGCCGTATCGGTACTGGCAGGATGTGGCAGCGAAAAGAAAGAAGATGCGAAGAAACCGCTCCGCGTTGCGACGAATGCTACCTTTGTTCCCTTTGAGTTCAAAGAAAACGATGAATCCAAGGAATATCAGGGCTTTGAAATGGATCTGCTCCGGGCTGTTGCCAAAGAAATGGGCAGGGACGTAGAAATCAATAATATTGCTTTTTCCGGCATTATCCCCATCCTGCAGCAGGGAGATATGGATATTGCTGCTGCCGGTATGACCGTGACAAAAGAACGGGCCCAGAAAGTCAATTTCTCTGCCCCCTTCTATGAATCTAAATTAGTCATCCTGACGCCTAATGAAAGCGGCATTGATTCAGCAGACGCCATTGCAGGTAAACAGGTTGCCGTCCAGATTGGCACGACTGGTGCCCAGTATGCAGAAAATCAGGGATATACGGTCAAACAGTTTGACAATAATTCCGATGTCATCATGGAACTTCAGGTAGGCGGATCGCCGGCGGCTATCCTCGATAAACCCGTCGCTGATTATTTCCTCACCCAGGACGGAAAAGGCAAATTCAAAGTCATCGAAATTCCGAATACAAAATCGGAATACCTGGCCTTTGCCTTTAATAAAAAGGATACTGAATTGATGAAAAAGGTCAACGATGCCATGGCAAAATTGAAAGAAAAAGGCGAATTCCAGAAATTGTATAAAAAATGGTTTAATACCGATATGCCGGATTTGCCGAAATCGGGAGACGATGCTTTGAAATAAGATGCAGATATAGCAGGGACCTGACACATGAATCTATCCAGCTTCATGTGTCAGGTCCTTTTTGTATGGTGGTATGGGGTAAACTATTTTTTTACTTCTGGTGTCCGGATAGGCCTTTTGTCAATCAGCCACACCAGAAAAAAGGTAATCAGGCAGATGAGCCATTCAAAATAAATGACGTGAGGCAGGAATCGTATCTGCGGGCACAGCTGCCACAGGAATAATCCGATGATACCTACCAAAGTAGTGGCAAAAGCCGTATTTTTCCGGCACAGAGACGGACAGAACATAGTAGCCAGGAAAACCAGTGTAAAGGCCGTTGTGAGAGACAAACCGATGAGCATGACTTTGACGATGCCGACGGCATTGAAGGCCAGCCAGAGTGTTCCAGCCCCGATAATCAGGATGATGAGGCGGTTGGCCCGGACATATCCTTTTTCAGAGATAGACGGATTGAAAAAACGTTTGTAAATATCCTGGGCTACGAGAGTACCGGCCCCGAGCAGGATGGTACAGGCTGTTGATACATCGGCAGCCCAGAGTGCGGCCAGGGTCATTCCGGAAGAAAACGGGTCCAGACTCATGATAATCTGTGGCAGAGCCATGGTTGGATTCAGACCCGGAAACTGGGCTTTGGCAGCCAGACCCAGGATGGCAGACAGGAAGCCGACAGGAAAAATGAGCAGGCCGCCCAGGATAAATCCTTTACGGGCCGCTGTGGCATTTTTAGCGCCACAGGCAATCTGGACCGGCCCCTGGGCAGTAATGGCCTGGGTAGTCATGACAATGATCCAGCCCAGGAGTACGGCCAGAGACAGCCCGCCAAAAGGACTGAACCAGTCAAAATCAGAAGGGGGAAGTGCGGCATTGATACCGGATATGCCGCCATCCCGCAATAGGATACGTATCATGGAATAAACGATGCCGGCATAGATAATAGCGACACTGAGCACATTGGAAAGGCCGCTCGACCATAGACCACCGATGGCAGTGATGCCGATGAAGACGATGGCACTAGTAATCATCCCGCCATGAAGAGAAAAGATATCTGGCATGAGCGCGTGCAGTATAGATCCGCCGGCGACATACTGGAGAGATGTAATGCATATCATGATCAGAGACAGGCCGATGACACTGATGACACGGGCTTTTTTATCATAACACCGTTCGAAGAGTTCCGGGATGGTCGTGCAGTCCAGTGAACGGTATCTGCCGGCAGCGACGATCCCCATAATGATGGCACCGATGGACCAGGCTCCATTATACCAGCCGGCTGACAACCCGATCTTTGTGGCACTTTCGGCGACACCTACCGTGGAAGCAGCTCCGACGGCCATACCGGTGATACTGACAGCGACGAGCCCTGCAGAAAACTTGCGGCCGGCAAACAGGTATTCTGTTGGATTCTGTCCGGCCCGGCGTTTTACATACAAAGAAATACCAAATAATAGCAGGATGTACAAAATAACGATACTGAGCTGAATTGACATGAAAAACTCCCCTCTTTCCTGCCGGGCAGTACGGTTTCCCCCTGTAGCTGCCGGCATTGATATATGGATTCATTGTATGGGAAAATGAATCCATATATCAATTCATTCAGGTGAAAGAGTTTGTTATACCTGCTTTGCGTATTTAAAGGCATCTGCCTGCAGAAGCTCATAGGTAATATAAAACAGGTCCCTCCTATGACAACAGGATAGTCATGGGAGGGACCCGTTTATGATGTGATGGATATAGCCGGTTAATTATCTGAATCTTCCCGTTCCAGGCCGATTTCTTTATCTTTCATGAAATATACTTTGATGAAGACGACGATGATCATGATGATGCCGACCTGTCCCAGAAGTGGATACAGGAAGCCAATCAGTTTGCCGAAACCAATCTGTGCACCGAAAAATGCGACGATGCCCAGAATGACGGAGACGGCCATTTTGGCGGTTTTATTGGGAAGCCATTGTTCCAGTTTGTTGATGACGACCCAGAACATAGGAGCGCCGGTACTGTAAATACCCATAAGAAGGATAATCGAAAAGACGGCTGCCAGCGCCGGAGCGAACTGCTGGGCCAGGAACAGATTAGGAACCTGCAGCTTGGCGACCTGTTCCGGGAAGCAGAGCATGGCAGCCGTCATGAGGCCGCCGGCCAACATGAGGGCGACGCCGCCTATGAAGCCGCCGAGAAATGCTTCTTTGCGGTTATTGGCCTTGCCGCCCAGCCCGGTCAGGAACGGGATAGAGCCAAATACCATGCAGGATGCATAAAGGACGCCACTGAACCAGGCGGAATCCAGGAAGGCGTACTTGGCGAACCACCAGGATTTAGTGGCACGCAGGTCATACAGGACTTCCCAGTTCTGTGCCCAGCCGCCATGGAAGCTGATGAGCGTCATGAGGCCGATGCCCAGTGTAAAGACGATGATGACAGGACCGATGGCACCGATGATATCGGCCAGCTTCATCAGTCCCAGCATGACCGTAAGGACGCAGAGAGCGGCCATGAAGACACGGCCGGCATCGGCAGGAATGCCTACGAATTCAGAAGCAATGGCTCCTGTTCCGGCAATCATGATAGAGACGACTGAAAACAGGAACAGGACAGTCACCCATTCTAAGATGGTTCCTACATATTTTCCACAATAATAACGAAAAGCCTGGGTGTGATATTTTAATTTTAAATCATAGCCCTTTTGCATCAGTGCGCCACCAAAAAATGCAAATATGAGCATACTGATGGCTGCGCCAATGAAACCGTCCGGTCCGTACGCGCCAAAGAACTGCAGGACTTCCTGTCCTGTAGCATAGCCAGAACCTATCATAAAAGCACAATAGGCACCGGCAAAAATAATAATGTTTTTCAAACTTGTCTTGCCTGTCTTATTGATATCCAATGTTTTTTCCCCCAGTTTTATTTAAATTTGGACAGGATCCGGCCATAGGTATCCCCCACCCTATGCCTGGAGCTCGCTTTCTATAGCGGCAATACGTGTAAGCAGCGGTTTTACATCATCGGGGACGCGCAGACGGACGTGGCGTTTTCCGATTCCTTCAAAATCGACACCATATTCGACGCGGATGCCATGTTTCCAGAATATGGCGCCCAAGTCCGTATCGGCATCTGTGTAATACAGTCCGATAGGCACATCGGGGCGTGTTTTTGAAACATGCAGGACGTGCAGACTATCTATGAGGGCTTTTTTATTGTTTGCAATGGTTTCTCTGGACATTTTCAAAAAGCCCGGATCTTGAAGCACAATGGGAATCAGTTTGTCTGCTGGTGTCGTGATGGTCATTTCGCCGGGATCTTTAGCTAGGACCGGGACCATTGCCTTAGGCAGGACTATGTAACCGGCACGGAGTGCACCCAGTCCGAATCCTTTGGAAAAGGTACGGGCGATGACCAGATTGTCATAGTCGTTGATGAGCGAAACGGCCGATTCTTCTTTTTCAAGAAAATCGCCGTAGGCTTCGTCGATGACGACGACAATTTCTTTTTCTCGTGCCGCGTCGAGAATACGGCGGATGTCAGCCAGCGGTAGTGCCTGCCCTGTCGGATTATTGGGATTGTCGATATAAGCCAGCCGCTGACCTGGTTTCAGTGCCGCAATATAGCGGTCTGTGTCAAAGGCGAATTTCTCTTCTTCTTTCAGCGGGACGGATACGATGGCTGCTCCGCAGGAGCGGGCATTGGACGTATACGACGAGAAACACGGCATCGGTGCTACAACAGTCGTCCCTTCTTCCAGAAAGATACTGTTGATGCGGCACAAGGCACTCATAGATCCGCTTTGCATGGATATCTGGGATATGTCCAGATCGGCGATATCTGAAAAATACTGGCAGATATGGCGGCGGGTTTCCGTAAAAGGATGGGCCGGATACGAATGAAGCAGATCGAACGTATCGGCATAGGCTTCTTTTGTCAGAGTCGGTGTAACACCGCAGGGATTGACTCCCAGTGAGCAATCGATGATATCCTTTTCCAGAGATGTGCCTTCATCTTTCAAATAACTGTATACGGTCACGTTTTCCAGAGCGTGACGGATATGGTAATGCATGGTATCACCTCCATAATATATTCAGCTGATACTTATACTGATAATGAGTACAAACAGCCTATAATAACCCTATTCTACCGTTATGGGACGGGTTTGTAAAGCGATTCTCAAGGCATTAGACAGGCCATCAGAATTAAAACGTTTTACTCGTGGGCGGTATAGCTGAGGTGCATCTGGCAGGTAATTTAGATGTTGATACAGAAAATTTGTTTCACGTGAAACAAATAAATTTTTTTATCTTCATAGTTTCTTCATACTTTCTACATGATTTCTCTATATGCATCGTGTATAGTATGGATATGTTCAAAAGGAGGAATAATATATGACTATGGTAATGACTCACTACATGGAGCTGTTGTCTCTGCACCAGCCCTGGTTTTTAATTTTATTTATGCTCGTACCGATGGTACTGGCAGAAACGATTCTCGCTTCCGGCGCTTTTTCTCTGTTGTACAAAGACGGACGCAGTGCCAAGTGGGATTCTCTCAGTCATGTTTGTGGATTGGTCCTTGGTATTTTCTTTATCTGTGCATCTGTTTACATCGTGGCCTGCTATGTCCCCACGATTGAATGGAGAGGCCCGATTGATTACATTTCTATCTGGTCTTATGTACTGGCCATTATTCCGGCCGTATTGATTCTGCTCCAGGAATTGGGAATTATCTATAAAAAGCTGGATAACACCATGAAAATCAAACATCATATTGTGCTCATGATACTCTTTGTCTTATTCACTCACCTGGCTATGGTATTCGGCATGGCTGATCCCCAGCTGGCAGGATATCAGCCGCCTATGAATACGATGAACATGCAACAGGGCAGTATGGATCACGGCCAGATGACCAATCAGGATACTATGCAGCAGGGCCAGATGAATCATGATAATATGAATCAAAGCAATATGAATCATAATCAGATGGATCATAGCCAGATGAACCATGAACAAATGCACGACCAGATGAACAATAACAAATAGAAGTCAATGATGTTTCCTAAAAGCTTCCTCGTACAATCGTTGTGTGGGGAGGCTTTTTTGTATACCGATTGATACGACTTGGTATGGAACAGTTCTCCCGCGTAGAATTTTGATGTACAATACATATTGGATATAGATTTTTTGGAGGTGGTATTGTGCTCCCCTACTCTATTCTCATTGCTGATGATGATGAAAAATTACTTACCGTGCTCCGTTCTTATTTTGAACAGGATCAATGTCTGGTGTATACGGCCCAGACAGGCCGGCAGGCGCTGGATATACTCAAACGATATGAGCCTCAGCTCCTGGTTCTCGATGTGATGATGCCGGATATGGACGGTTTTGAAGTCTGCCGGCATGTACGCCAGACTAATGATATTCCCATTATTTTCCTGACAGCCAGAGACGATGAAACAGATCGTCTTGTGGGGCTGAACATTGGAGCCGATGACTACGTGACCAAACCGTTTAACGTTAAAGAACTGATGGCCCGTGCCCATGCCATGCTTCGTAGAGCGCGGGGAGAAGTCATACAGCAGTCGTCACAGCTTATACGGGGGGATTTGGTCATTGATAAAGAAAAATTCACCGTCACCCGCAACGGAGAGGCTGTTTCGCTTACTCCGACAGAATTTAATCTGCTGGAAGTGATGGCCTCTTCTCCCGGTCGTGTTTTTAGCCGCATGCAGCTCATGGAGCGGGCACAGGGCGGATACAGTTTTGAAGGGTATGAACGGACTATTGATACGCACATCCGGAATCTGCGGAAAAAACTGGAGCGTGACGCGGCCCATCCTGAATACATACTTACCGTCTACGGGATTGGCTATAAATTTGGAGGGACTGCTCATGACTAACTATTATAGTCTTGTCTTCCGGCTGACAGGCATTATCTTTTTTCTTTTTATTATGACTATCGGCATCCTTCTGTTTTTAGTCAATTATCAGATGGATGCGCACTTCTCTCATTATCTTTATAATCACTCCATGGAAATGGGCATAACTTCCCATGGGATGGCAGAAGAAATATATGTTTCTTCTGTTCACCGGTCTCTTTTATGGGTTGGTGCCGTCATGACTCTTCTCAGTGTATTTATCAGCTGGATTGTCATCCGCTGGTCTATTCAGCCCCTGCAGGATCTGACAGAAGCCGTCCGTCATGTTGAGGCTGGTTCCTTCGGGGAAACCGTGCTCGTTGACCGACAGGATGAAGTGGGATTACTGGCCCAGTCTTTTAATGCTATGTCAAAAAAGTTACAATACAATGACACGATGCGTCGCCATCTCTTTGCCAGTATAGCCCATGAACTCCGGACACCTCTTGCCATTATCCAGGGAAATCTGGAGGGCATGATCGATAATGTCATTCCGGCAGACAAGAAAACATTTTTGTCTCTGGAAGACGAAGTTCTCCGCGTAAGCCGGCTCGTTCAGGATCTGCGGGATTTGTCCCTGGCAGAAATCAATGAATTACAACTTCATTGCCATCCTTTGCAGATAAATGACCTTCTTCAACAGGCGGCTAGTATGCTGGAACCGCTTTTTGAGGAAAAACAATTACAGGTCCGCCTTTCTACAGATGATGAGGTACCGCTCCTTTCACTGGATAAAGACCGGATGAATCAGGTTATTTATAATCTTTTAAATAATGCTATCCGCTATGTACCTTGCGGAGGGGCTGTTTTCATTCAATCGCGGCTGCGGCGGCTAAAAAACGGCCAGCGCGTCGAAATCTGTATTGCTGATTCCGGACCGGGTATCAGTCATCAGGACGTACCTCATATTTTTGAGTATTTCTATCGGGCAGAGAAATCACGAAACCGTAAGAGTGGAGGTTCCGGTATTGGCCTGGCTCTGGCGCGGCAATATGTCATCAATCAGGGTGGATATATACGCGTCCACAGTAAAGAGGGAAAAGGCACGATCTTTACAATCTGCTTCCCCATTTTATAATGAAAAGGATGCTGTATCATGTTTCACGTGAAACATAGTACAGCATCCTTTTTTTATGATACAATAGGAATAACAGAAATGAGCGGATTGAAAGAAAGGAGTTCGTATATGCTGAATATTAATCTGACCTTTGTGTACTGGTATTTATTTTTACTGAATATCCTTACCTTTGCCCTGTTTGGATTGGAAAAACGATTTCAGGACGGCGGATCTTCCCGTATACCGGAATGGGTCCTGCTCCTGCTGGCTGTACTGGGAGGGTCGATGGGAGCTTTCTTTGCTATTTATATTTTTACTTATAAAAAAGACCGGCCAAAATTTAAATACGGAATCCTTGCCCTGTATGCCATACAATTCGCAATCTGTGTCCGGCTGGGCATATTCTGATTTGCCGGTCCTGCATTAGAGGGTAATACACAACGGACCTGCCGTGAAATACCTGGGGTATTTTTTCGGCAGGTCCGTTTGTCTTTTCTATGGGAATTTCCGTACTAGTTCACCCATACACGACAGAATCCGGTGGTGTCTATCAGGCAGTTACCAGTTTATAACCGGCATCGGCAATGACTTTGGCAAATTCTTCTGTAGAGATGTCACGGGTGGCTTCTACGTCGGCTTTGCCGCCATCGAGATCAACCGATACGGCGGTTACGCCATTCATAGCGGATAATGCTTCCTGGACGTGTTTCTGGCAATGCTGGCACATCATGCCTTCAATTTTTAATGTGGTTTTCATAGTGGAATCCTCTTCTTTCTCTGAAAGTAATGTATATCCTGCAGCCGTAATGACTTTTTTAAAGTCATCGGCCGGGATGGCAGATGAACTGGTGACAGTGGCACCTTTGCTGTCCAGATCGACGTGAACCGTTGCAACGCCGGGCATTGCTTCTAGTTCTTTGGTGACCGTGCGGACGCAGTGCTGGCACATCATTCCGTCGATAGTCAGTTTATATTGATGCGCTGCAACAGGTACTGTCTGATCGGTTTCTTCCATGATTTCAGTGGCCGTTGACGGCTGTATTGTAAGTGCATCGGTTGTGGCTGACGAAGCGGTATGGGTGGATTCTGATTGCCTTGTTTCACGTGAAACATGGTGAGTCTGGTGATCTGGTTTAAAGAAGCGCAGGCGCAGGGCATTCATGCAGACACTGAAGCTGGAAAGACTCATGGCCGCTGCACCGATCATCGGATTGAGACGGATGCCAAAGGCCGGATATAGGACCCCTGCTGCCAGGGGAATGCAGATGGCATTGTAGAAGAATGCCCAGAACAGATTTTCTTTGATATTGCGTATGACAGCTTTGCTGAGGCGGACGGCGCTTACGGCGTCGAGGAGATCATTGCGCATGAGTACGGCATCGGCGCTTTCAATCGCTACATCCGTGCCAGCCCCTATGGCAATCCCTAAATCTGCTTTGGCCAGTGCCGGAGCATCGTTGATACCATCGCCAATCATAGCGACCTTATGGCCTTGTGCCTGGAGAGCTGCAATATGGCGTTCTTTATCTTGTGGCAGGACGCCGGCGATTACCTGAGGAATATGGAGCCGCTTGCGGATGGCTTCAGCTGTGCGCTGATTATCCCCGGTCAGCATGACCACGTCGATTCCCATTTTGCCAAAGAGCGAAATCGCCTGGGCGCTGCTTTCTTTTTCCATATCGGCGGCAGCGATGATGCCGATGACTTCTGTACTGTCGGCAAAGATGAGCGGTGTCTTCCCAGCGTCTGCCAGTCCATCCAGCCGTTGTCGGATTTCTTCTGTGGCAATACCCTTTTCTTCCATGAGACGGGTATTGCCAGCATAGTAAGTCTGGCCATTCCATATAGCTTCAATACCGCGCCCGAAAAGGGCTTTAAAGTTTGTTACCGCTTTGGGAACGGCATGATGGTCCTGGGCATAATTCATAATAGCTTCTGCCAGGGGATGTTCACTCCCCTGCTCCAGGCTGACTGCCAGCGTAAGCAGTTGGTCTTCTGTTCCCTTGCGGACCCAGATGTCAGTTACGCGGGGGCGGCCTTCCGTAATGGTACCGGTTTTATCCATGACGACTGTATCGATGGTATGGGCCGTTTCCAATGCTTCTCCTGATTTGATGAGGATACCATTTTCGGCTCCTTTACCAGTACCTACCATGATGGCGACCGGTGTTGCCAGTCCCAGTGCGCAGGGGCAGGAAATGACGAGAACAGAAATGGCCGTAGAAAAGGCAAATTCTGCAGTGGCACCGAGCAGGAAGTACCAGACCAGCCCTGTGATAACGGCGATGGTCATGACGACAGGAACGAAAATCCCGGAAATTTTATCAGCCATTTTGGCAATAGGCGCCTTACTGGCACTGGCTTCGTCAACCAGCTTGATAATCTGGCTGATTGTCGTATCCGCTCCGACACGACTGGCCTTGACGTGAATAAAACCTGTTTTATTGATCGTAGCAGAGGTGACGGAATCGCCTTTTTGTTTTTCTACAGGGATACTTTCGCCGGTGATGGCGGCTTCATCGATACTGGTCGATCCTTCAGAAATGATGCCGTCTGCAGGGATGCTTTCTCCCGGGCGGATGACCATTTCATCACCTACGGCGAGTTGTTCTACGGGAATGACCTCTTCTTTGCCATTGCGGAGCACCGTGGCCTGCTTGGGAGCCAGATCCATCAGTTTTTCAATGGCCGTACTGGTTTTTCCCTTGGCGCGGGCTTCCAGGTACTTGCCGATATCGATGAGGGTAACGATCATACCGGCTGATTCAAAATAGAGATTTGTGCTGTACTGGGAAACGAGAGCCCAGTCGCCGTGGCCCATGCCCCAGCTCATGCGGAAAATGGCAAAGACACCATATACGGCGGCTGCCATAGAACCCATGCCCACGAGGGTATCCATATTCGGTGCGCCCTGGAACAGGGTCCGGAAGCCGTTGATATAATACTTTCTGTTGAGATACATGATGGGCAGTATAAGCAGAAATTGGGTAAAAGCAAAGGTGATGGCGTTTTCATCGCCATGGAATATTGCCTGGAACGATTCCGGAACGGGGATGCCGAACCATTCCAGTAGCATATGGTGCATGGCGATATACATGACGGGAATCAGGAACAGGATAGACCCGATCAATCGCTTTTTCATGGTTGCCATATCTTTTTTTGCCAAATCAGAAGGACTGGGCTCTGGAGCCGCAGCTGTTTTTTTATTTCCTCCGGAAAGAGTTGCCCCGTATCCGGCATCTATGACGGCCTGGATGATATCCTGGCTGGATAGCGTCCCTTCATCATATTCGACCTGCATACTATTAGTCAGTAAATTGACACTGGCTTTTTTCATGCCTGCCAGTTTGGAAACGGCTTTTTCGACCCGGCTGGAGCAGGCCGAGCAGCTCATACCGGTAATGGCATATTTCTCATGTTTCATCTCATATCACCTACTTCATTAATTTTTGCAGCATACAGACGAGTTCATCGACGACCTCATCCTTTCCTTCACGGATATCGTGAACGACACAGCTTTTAATATGCTGGGCCAGCAATTCTTTATTAAATGAATTGAGAGCCGATTGGATAGCGCTGACCTGCATCAGGATATCGACGCAGTAACGGTCATTTTCTACCATATTGCGGACACCGCGTACCTGGCCTTCAATCCGGTTGAGGCGTGAAATAAGGCATTTATATTCCTTACTGGTTTTATCACGGTATTTATGCTTGGGACCGGTACAGCAGCACGTTTTGGCCGGATGGTCTGTCAATCCTGTCTCTTGTTTTTTCTCTTCCATCGTATTCTCCTCCTATATACCCCTATCGGGTATCTGTGAGTATAATATACCCACAAGGGGTATATGTCAAGAGAAAACAAGAATTTATTTCAAAAAGATGAAATATGGATTAAAAAAATACAACTAAATGATTTAAATATAGAAAAACGCCGTAAACGTCGCTGTAACGGGCAAAACGTGATTTTATGATATATAATATAAAAAGAAAAATAAAAACGCCTTAAAAGGCGTTTTTATCGACCATCCGTGACAAGCTAAAAAGGACCATACATGACGGTTTCCACCGTCGTGCATGGTCCTTTACCCGTATACTAATTATTTGAGGAGTTTAGCAACTTCCTGGGTTTCGTCAGTCGCTTTGTCAGCACCGGCAATGATGGCGCCCTGGGCTACGATGCAGTCCAGGTTCTTATCCTTGCGGACCTGTTCGACTTTATTGACGACATCTTTTTCAATAGGAACGATGAGGCTGTTTTCCAGCTTGCTCAGGTTCTGGGCGAGCTGACGGCCTAATTCCTGTTTTTCCTGATCTGTTTTCAGAGTCGGAGCTTTTTTGGCAAATTCCTGATTGGCGTTTTTGATAGCAGACTGCATCTGGGCGCTTACTTTCGGGAAATCTTTATGAGCCTGGACGAGGGTATCAAAATTGACATAGCCAACGCCGGCAGCAAAAGCGGAAGAAGCAGCGACGACGCTCATCATCCCTACTACGGCGAGGGAAGCCAGTTGTTTTCTTAATTTCATTATATGATCCTCCTGTATATTAAAATAATAGGGTTACTGTCTGTTTAGATATTATATCAGAATAGAACGGAAAGTACAACGGTTGTGACCATACTGTGATTATAATTGACAAAATGTTTAAAGTTTTGCATCGGATTGAACCGGTTCAGCTGCGGCTGTAGTTTCATCTTCATCTTTAATGTAGATGTATTTATCCTTTTTCAGCTTGTCAATAATTTCCGGAGCCATGGTCAGCAGCTTTTCAAAGGCCGATGCCTGATATCCGCCTTTTTTGATAGAAAACATTTCGACCCGGTCACCTTTGATGACCAGGACAGCTGTCGGTTCCATTTTGGCACCGCCGCCACCACCGCCGCTCTGACGGCCTGTTTCTTCTTTGCCGTTCACGCCTCCTGTACCAAAACCAAAGGTGATGTCTACAAAAGGAACGAGAATCGTATCGCCAATGTGTACAGCCTGGCCGACGACCGTTTCAACTTTAATCATGTTCTGGAAATTTTCAAAGATTGTTTCTAAATTATTTTTTATATAATTTTTATCCATGAGCGAATTCCTTTCTGTGCTGACGTACGGCCCAAAGCAGCCGGCGGACTGGCGGGGAAACGATGAAGGAAAGGGCATACAGCACAATGACACCGGGATAGATGCGTCCTGCTATTTGTATGTGGCAGTCGTATATTTCATTCAGGAAATCGAATTGCAGATCCTGCGCAGCTTGTGGCAGGAGCATGTAGAGGAAACCGGACAGCATACCCGTCTGATGCGGCTGAGATAGGCCTAACGTCCCTGTCGTCTGCACGGTGCGGATGCGGCTGTGATGCAAAAGGCGCAGGAAGAAAGACAGGCATGATGAAAGAAAGTCTTCAGACCATACATAGTCTTTCCACCAGAATGTATCGGACGCGGCACAGACATCATCTGGTTCCGGGGAGCCTGCACCCTGCAGGGCATCCCGGATTGTGTTTTCAGACAGCGGGTCCTCTTCTTCTTTGTCTGGCTCTTCTGGGTCTTTTTTGTCAGGAACAATACCGGGTGGCTGTCCTCTATCGGATAGGGGTTCCTTATGCCAGCCTATATAGCAGAGTTTCGTTGGTTTTTGACCGAAAACGTAATCCCACTCGTAATACAATCCGTGATTCAGAAAGGAAAGGACCGTCCGGATGTGAAATGGGGATTGAATATCTGCACTCAGACTATACGTAAGCGGCAGGAAGAGAAAGAAGGAACACAGCATAGCGATAAAGGCCAGCAGGCTCAACAGTATCAGCATGATATTCTCTCCTCTCCCGGCAGATGCCGCTATTCCTTGTCATACTTAGAATATTCGCCGCAATACGGATATTTCCTTTTTACGTCAGTCTTCTTCCGCTGTATCATGGAAAATACAATCTACATCAGTATCCCCGAAACAGCGGCTGCAGGAAATACAAGTTGCCGGTTCCGTATCACCGCGGCGCCATCTGTTTGGCAGATCCGGCTGGCGGAGGAGCGGGCGGCACATGGATATAAACGATACAGGCGCAGTATTGAGGAATTCTTCCATCTCAGCGGCACTTCTCCAGCCGCCGACGACACCGATATCGGTCTGGCCCTGCAGTTCTTTGGCTGCTTTTTCTGCATACGGGGCAAAGTACATGGGCTCTTTCGTGCGCCGGATTGCGCGGATCGGGCCTTTGCGGGGCAGGGAGGATGTATTGCCGCCACTGATTTCAATGGCCGAAATGCCGTCGTCAGCCAGCCAGTGCATGACCTGCAGGCTTTCTTCTGCGGTCATACCGCCTTCTTTCATGAAATCGGCGCAGTTCAATTTGACCCATACAGGAAAATCGCTGCCAGCGGTCTGTTTGATGGAAGCAATACACTGACGGAGGAAACGGGCACGGCCCATGAGGTCGCCACCGTATTCATCACTGCGCTGATTATAATAAGGAGTCAGGAATTTGCTGGCCAGATAGCCGTGGGCTCCATGGAACTGGACGCCGTCAAATCCGGCTTTGCGGGCACGCAGCGCCGCCTGTCCTACGTCTTCGACGAGATGCTGAATCTGCTCTTTTGTCAGCGCCTGGGATTCCTGCAGTGTCCGGCCGATTTTATCAGGGACACCGCTTGGACTTACGATAATACGGTCTTCTCCTTCGGGAACCATAATGGCCGAACCCATGATGACAATCTGGGCAATGATTTTTCCGCCTTTGGCGTGGACTGCCTGGGTGATGGCTGCCAGGGGGGCGATACAACTATCGTCATCGAGCAGTATCTGGTGATGCTGGTGCGGTTCCAGTCTGGAAGCAGCAATCATGCCGGTAATGATGATTCCCGTTCCCCCTTCTGCCAGTGTTTCATACATGTGGCAGAGCTTATCTGTCGGATGCCCTTCTGCATCAGCCATACCTTCAAACGTTGCAGAACGGACAATACGGCAGGCTGCATGGATGCCGCCTATGGTACACGCATCAAATAACATGAAAATCTCTCCTTATGTATTCTATAATAATCAATTATATGGAACAATTGTTGCCATATAATTATTCATTATAAACTAAAATAAGAAACGTGGCTAGACATATCCTGACCGGCTCTTTTGAAATATGTACGCTTTTTCGGTTAATATGATAGGAATTTTAATTAAATTCGTGTATAATATACACGTACGTTAGAAAACGGGAACTGGTATACCGTATCCTGTTTTCTTAATCTCTAATTCACGAAGGGATGTTGAAGCAATGGCAACAGCAATGGTATTAGGCACCCAGTGGGGTGATGAAGGTAAAGGTAAGATTGTTGATTATCTGGCACAGAAAGCCGATGTAGTTATCCGCTCCCAGGGCGGGAATAACGCCGGCCATACTGTCGTGGTAGATGACAAGGCCTTTGCGCTGCGCCTCCTGCCATCAGGGATCCTGTTCTCTGATAAGACGTGCATCATCGGCAGTGGCGTCGTAGTAAACCCAGAAGTCCTTCTCCAGGAACTGGATGGCATGAAAGAAAAAGGCGTCACAATCAGCAAACTGGAAATTTCCACGCGGGCTCATGTGATTATGCCATATCATATCCGCATCGATGAAGAAGATGAAAAACTCAAAGGGGATGCCAAGATCGGTACGACGAAAAATGGCATCGGTCCCTGTTATGCCGATAAAATCAATCGTGTCGGTATCCGTATTGGCGATTTGATGGATAAGGATATTTTTGCAAAAAAACTGCGGGTCAATCTGAAATTAAAGAACCGCCTGTTTGAAACCTATTATGGCTGCCAGGGTTTTGACTTCGACACGATATATCAGGAATACCTCGGGTATGCCGACCGCATCCGTCCCTATGTAAAAGATACAAACTATTCTGCCAACGTATATATTAATGAAGGCAGAAAGGTACTGTTTGAAGGTGCCCAGGCGACCATGCTCGACATCGATCATGGTACCTATCCGTTCTGCACCAGTTCCAACCCGACAGCCGGCGGTGCCTGCACCGGTTCCGGTGTCGGCCCGCGCCGCATGGAAAACATCGTAGGTGTCGTCAAAGCTTATACGACCCGTGTCGGTGCCGGTCCGTTCCCGGCGGAACAGAATAATGAAATTGGGGAATATCTGCGCAATACGGGCCATGAATTTGGCACTGTTACGGGCCGTCCGCGCCGTTGCGGCTGGCTGGATACGGCTGTCGTCAAATATGCGGCTATGCTGAACAGCCTGGATTATCTGGCTATTACCCGCCTGGATATCCTCGATGACCTTGACACGATAAAGATTTGCACTGGTTACCGGTACAATGGCCAGCTCCTGCCGGAATACCCGGCCAGTCTGGAAGTACTGGAACAGGTCGAACCGGTATATGAAGAAATGCCGGGCTGGAAGACAGATATTTCTGCCTGCAAGACCTATGATGAACTGCCGGAAGCAGCTCGTAAGTATGTAGAACGCATCAGTGAACTCGTCGGCGTACCCCTGGGTATTGTCTCGGTCGGTCCGAACCGCAGCCAGACGATTATCCTTCAGCCGATTTTCTAATGCTATTTTGGGTTTTCACCATAACGATATACGAAAAGCGGGCCCTGTTCACGGGGCCTGCTTTTCGTATATGAGCAGAAAAAAGAGATTGCCATTGAAGACAATCTCTTTCTGAGCTTTCCGTTATTAGTTTTCAGATGTATGATGTACCTAGAATCATTCATGGCAGTTGTGGGAGCAGCTGGCACAACCGGACGGGCTGCAGCCTCCTTCTCCCCCGACGTGGTTCATGCCGACGATAGCCGTGACGGCTTTACGCGGTACGAGCATATTGGTCGGCGTAACGGAAATGCCGATCTGGGCGGCCTGCAGGGCCTGTACCAGCGTGACTTCCTGTTTCTGGGGCGTGTCGCTGTGGCCCGGCGTGATGCGCCAGAGAATCTTGTAGCCTTCCGGTGCGCCGAGGGTGTCGATATAGCCGCATAACTGTCCTACCATCTGTTCTGTTGCGATAGAAATGGCGGAATCCATGAGGATGCCTTTGGTGAAGTCTTTCTGCATGAATAATTCATCACAGGCATCTTCTACTTCTTTCCCGAGAGTGACGGCCATGATGATGGCGACTTCCGTATTTTCCAGATAATTGCGGACCGTTTCCCCTTCGATGACAAATGGATCATTGCATAAAAAGGTGTGTGTATCTTTATCATAAAAGAACTGATAAAATACACTGACCGGCTGGGCCAGGCGGACGACGGTCTGGCAGACTTCTTCTGCCATTTCCGGCGTTGCATCGTCAACGGCGCGCTGTCCTGCCAGGGTGAGTACATTATTGGTATCGATGTGTTTCAGATTTCCTTTATAAACAGGCATAGGGTATCCTCTTTTCCCGGACTATCGGCGATAATCCTGACTTTTTGTTCCATTATAGCAAGTTTTTCTTATAGTGGCTAGTAAAAGTGTGGAAAGGCCGGAACGACCGTTCTGATGAGCATGAAATATTTGCTAAAATAATCGTAGCAAGGTATACTAATATATAGACTTAAATTTGGAAATGAGGTGACTGCGTTGGCTCATATTATTGCCGTGACGAACCAGAAAGGCGGCGTGGGCAAGACGACGACCAGCATTAATCTGAGCGCCTGTCTGGCAGACTGCGGCAAGCGTACATTATTGGTGGATCTGGACCCCCAGGGCAATGCGACGAGCGGTCTGGGTATCGATAAAGAAAGCCTTTCCGGCAATTTATATGACTGCCTGATTGATGGCGTACCGATGGAACAGGTATTGCAGAAGACGGCAGTGAAAAAGTTGTCTGTCATTCCGGCGACGATGGATGTAGCCGGGGCAGCCGTAGAACTGGTCAATATGGATAAACGGGAACAGGTATTGAAGCAGGCGCTGTCAGATTGTCTGGAAGCGGCGAAAAAGCCCTATGACTTTGTTCTCATCGATTGTCCCCCCTCACTGGGGCTTCTGACCATCAATGCTCTGGTGGCATCGGACCAGGTACTGATTCCCGTGCAATGTGAGTTTTATGCACTGGAAGGTCTGGCCCAGCTGATGCAGACCGTCGAGATGGTACGGGATAATATGAACAGCAGCCTGCGCCTGCTGGGACTGCTGCTCACTATGTTTGACGGCCGTACGAACCTGTCTCTGCAGGTTGCCGAAGAAGTAAAAAAATACTTCAGCGGACAGGTGTTCCGCACGATTATCCCGCGCAATGTACGGTTGGGAGAAGCTCCGAGTCATGGGGAGCCTATCACCGTGTACGACCCTCATTCCCGCGGTGCGGAAGTGTATCGAAAATTAGCCAGAGAGGTGATTCGCCGTGTCGGTTAGGAAAAAGGGACTTGGCAGTAATGCCATCCTGGGAAGCCGGCTTCAGGCACTGGGATTAAAAGAAAAAAAAATAGATGAAATAGATAAGGCTGCTTCTGGTGACGGAACGATGCCGGCGGAACTGGATATTTCGGCCATTGTGCCCAATCCTCATCAGGCGCGGCGTGAGTTTGACAGCGTGGCATTGGAAGAATTGTCCTCCTCTATCCGCCAGTATGGGCTGATCCAGCCGCTGGTCGTACAGAAGAAGCCTGATGGCACGTACGAACTGGTGGCGGGAGAACGGCGCCTGCGGGCTGCGAAACTGGCTGGCCTGAAAACGATTCCTGCTCTGGTACGGGAGTATACACCCGATGCGGCTGCCGAAGTGTCACTCATTGAAAACCTGCAGCGGGAAAATCTGAATGTCATGGAAGAAGCAGCGGCATATGACATGCTGATCCATACGTTCGGACTGACGCAGGAAGAGGCAGCACAGAAAGTGGGCAAGAGCCGTCCCCACGTAGCCAATATGATACGCCTTTTGAAACTGCCTGACGAAATATGCCAGTTCCTCCGCGATGGGACACTGTCTATGGGACAGGCCCGCCCCCTGCTTCAGCTTGCCGATGAAGATCAGCAGCTGGCGGCAGCCGGACAGATTATCCGCCAGGGATTATCGGCACGGCAGTGTGAAGCCCTCGTGGCCCGTATGCTGCAGGGTGGCACGGACAAGGGACCGAAAGAACCCGATGCCTATCTGGAAGCCATGCAGGACCGAATTAAAATGCATCTGGGGACTAATGTTTCTATTCATTTCAACCGGAAGAGGCAAAAGGGGAAAATCGAAATCTCCGTAGCGTCGGAAGCCGAATTTGAACGGCTTCTGGCTCTTTTGACAGAAGAAAAGACGGGAGACGGCACGGAAAGGCCATCTTCTTTTACAGTTTAGAAAAAAATCCTGGAAAGCGGTTGTTTTTTAGAGTTCTTTTGTGTAATATAAGATACAGACTTTTTTTGTAATACTGCAGGAGGAAAGACATGTTTTATGGATTAGACTGGCAGCTTATTTATCTGGCTGCCGCCGGCGCTGTGGGAGTGCTGTTGCTGCTGCTGCTCATCTACATTGGCATACTGACCCACCGCATGGGCAAACTCAAAGAAAAATATGAGTTTTTTATGCAGGATG
This sequence comes from Caecibacter massiliensis, assembly GCA_900095875.1. GTDB lineage: Bacteria > Bacillota > Negativicutes > Veillonellales > Megasphaeraceae > Megasphaera > Megasphaera hexanoica. The sequence continues at coordinate 1,272,408 of LT608311.1, forward strand.
AAACGGGCAAAAGTGTAGAAGCCAAGCTGCATGAAGATGTTGCCCGGCTGCACGATTTGCAGGATTCACTGGAACTCATCCACAAGACCCAGAAAGATATCATGGCCGTGCAGAACCACTGTTTCCGCAAAATCGGCTTTGTCAAATACAATGCCTTTGACAATATTGGCAACAATCTGAGTTTTGCCTTTACGGTGCTCGACGGCAAGAACGACGGTTTCTGTCTTTCCAGTGTTTACGGTCGTAACGAATCCCGCATTTTCGCCAAGCCGATCGTCGATGGCAAGTGCCTGTATGGCATGAGTGAAGAAGAAAAAGAAAGTCTGGATAACGCCCTGCAGTATACGGGTACGCTGGATACGGTACAAAAGGATTAAAGAGGGGACTATATTTGAATTTTCAGGATTTTCTTGCGCGTTTGAAACAACGTGCTGCTGGTATGGCCGGCCATGCTTCCTGCCTCAGGCGTACAGAGCCGCTGGTCATCACACCGGGACAGTATAAAAAGATACTGGCAGCGGTCATCGCAGGCGTTGTCGTCATTGCTGCCGGACTGTGCATCGGTATATATGAATTTATTTCGCTGCAGCACATGAAGGAACAGAACGCGCTTCACGAACAACAGCTGGAACTGATGCGGGAAAAAACGGCATCGCTCCAGGAAAAAATGGATAAGATGGATGCCCTCGACCAGGAGCTGCGGCAGATGGTCAAGGGGGCAGGTACGGGTGACAGCCCAAAAGGTGAAGGTGGCGTAGCAGGACAGCAGAAGAAATCACCGGACGTTTCTCATGCTGACTACAACGACCTGCTCCATGCCACCTCCCGGCTGGAAACCAAAACAAATGCCCGCATCATCAGTTTCATTACGCTTAAGACCGTGCTCAGTGATACGGCCGGTCAGCAGGTCCGGGAGATGCAGCAGATTTCCAAGAAATACCAGGCTTCGAATTATCCGTCTATCTGGCCGGTCAACGGTACGATTACGTCGAACTTCGGCTACCGGGGCAATCCCATTGGCGGTGGTACCGGCTATCATGAAGGACTGGATATTGCCGTCGATTACGGGACACCTGTACGGGCTACGGCTTCGGGAAAAGTCACCATGGCCGGATGGGTCGATGGCTATGGCAATCTCGTAGAAATCGACCACGGCGGCGGATTCGTTACCCGCTACGGCCACAATTCGATGCTTCTGGTCGTCGTAGGCCAGGAAGTCAGGACGGGCGATATCGTCGCTCTGGCAGGCAGTACGGGACGCAGTACGGGGCCGCATTGCCACTATGAAGTACGAGTCAACGGCACTCCGACGGATCCGTTGCTGTTTTTACCATAATTCATCATAGGAAGATAAAACAGGGGGGAACGGATGGACGGGACCGCCCTGTTTTTTTATGAAAAGGAGACACATGCTATGAAACGTATCAGCACCCTGCTGGCGGCAGGCCTATGCCTGCTGTCCCTGGCTTTCCTGGCCTCAGGATGCAGCAAACAGGCACCACAGGCCGTTCAGCGCCAAGAAGTGCTGATTGGCACCAATCTCTCCCTCACCGGCCCTGGCGAAGCATACTGCCGTTCAACAGAACAGGGGGTAGAGCTGGCCAGGGATATACTGAATGAGCAGGGTGGACTTCTGGGTAAGGAGGTCAATCTGGTCACGGTCGATAATCATGGCAAGGCTGATGATGCAGCTATGGCGGTGCAGCAGTTATCGACACGCCACGTCAGTGCCATTATCGGTCCCAACATGACAGCCTGTGCGGCGGCAGTCATGCAGCCAGCGGAAGCGCTGCGCATTCCCGTAGTCAGTCCGGCCTGTACTGATCCGGATATTACCGTCGATGCCAAATCGCGGCAGGTATACCAGTATATGTTCCGGGCCACGTTCATCGATCCTTATCAGGCCCGGGCTATGGGCGAATATGCCATGGAAAATCTTCACGTGACCCGGTCGGCTGTCCTATACAACGGAGAGAGCTCTTATTCTAAAGGGCTGGCTGAGTTTTACCGCAGTACCATAGAAGCCCGTGGCGGTACCGTTACGGCATTTGTCGATCTGGCTGATCATGACGGCAATCTGGCGGCGGCACTCGACGCCGTGCGGCAGGATCCGGGCCAGGCCGTGTATGTACCACTCTATGATAAAAAGGCGCGGGAAGTGATTGTCCTCGCCCGTTCATCCGGTATGACGACTCCCCTTTTGGGGGCTGATGGCTGGAACGGTCCGGCTCTTGCCAAAAACGTGGATCCGGCATACCTGACAAATCTGGTATATACCGATCATTATGCCAATGATGTCCACGAAAAAACGGCAGAAACCTTTGCTGAACGGTATTATGAAAAATACGGAGAATGGCCGGACAGCTATGCGGCGCTGGGCTACGATTCTCTCATGATGATCGCCGAAGCCATCCGCCGCGGTAATTCCGACAAACCGCAGCAGATAGCCCAGGAACTGGCTAAAACGATTGATTTTACGGGAGCGACGGGACACATCATCCTTGACTCCAATCACGATGCCATCAAAGCCGTATTCATCCTCACCTTCTGGGAAGGGGAACCGGCCCTTCTGGAAAAGCAGCCGGCGGTCAATATACAATAGCTGAAAGGCATAGGGCTCATGTAAAATTGCCATACAGATATTCTCAAAAAATATTTACAAATGAGAATTAAGATGATACTATATGCGTAAAGAACAGACTGCACAAGCGGTCGGGCGCAAGCAGCAGGCAGGACCTGCGGGACTACATATAAGTAAGGATATGCGGTTCCGCAGGTCCTGTCTGATTATTTTCATAGACAAAGGAAGTTTTAATTATGACGACAGATGAAATAACACTCAAACGCCGTACGGCTTGTCTTTCCGTACTCAGCAATACTCTTCTGGTAATAGGTAAATTATCCATTGGAATCCTGACTGGCACAGTCAGTCTGATATCCGAAGCCATCCACTCCGGTGTCGATCTCCTCGCGGCTGCCATTGCCTGCCTGGCCGTGCGCAAATCCTGCCTGCCGCCAGATCAGGATCACGACTATGGCCACGGTAAAGTGGAAAATGTCTCAGCCGCCTTTGAATCCCTGCTGATTATCGTGGCGGCTCTGAGTATCCTCTACGAAGCGGTGGGCAAATTTTTCCATCCCCAGGTGCCGGAATCACTGAATCTGGCTATTGTCATCATGCTGGCATCCAGCCTGATCAATGCCATCGTGTCTGCCCGGTTGTATTATGTCGGGGAAAAGACCGGCTCGGAAGCACTGAAGGCCGATGGCATGCATCTGCGGGCTGATGTTTGGACGTCAGCTGCCGTCATGGCCGGTATCTTTCTCATGAAAGTCACGGGCTGGGCTATCCTGGATCCGCTCATCGCCTGCCTCGTCGCTTTGGGGATTCTCCGCGTCGGATACAAGATGTGCCGCCGCAGTTATGACGATTTGACAGACGCGTCGCTCAGTGATGACGAAGAATCGAAAATCGGCCATATCATCATGGAAACTCCGGGAGTCAAAGGATATCATCATCTGCGTACCCGCATTTCCGGATCGGAAACCATTATGGATTTTCATCTGGAACTGGACCGCACACTTCCCCTGTCCCAGGCTCATGCTATTTCCGATAAGGTAGAATCGGCATTGCAAAAAAAATACGGGCCCTGTGATCCTATGATTCACCTGGACCCGAGATAACCGGATATATTCAGATGTTGCAGTACGGAGCGTATCGTACCAGTTCCTGCCGCCAGACTTTCCAGTCGGGCATGAAGCGGTTCATCCAGCCATAAAAACGGGATGAATGATTGCATTCCAGGAAGTGGCATAATTCATGAAGGACGACCTGGTCGATACAGCCATCGGGCATGACCGCCAGATAGGTGTTAAGACTGATCCGCTTTCTGGCCGGCGTACAGGAACCCCAGCGGGAGCGCATCCGCCGCAGGGTGACCGTGGGAAGGGGAACTCCGTATGGCTGGAGCCGGGGATAGATACGGGCTATACTGGCAGCAAATAAAGTACCTGCCTGCTGGCGCAGGTATTGGTGATAGAGATGGGCCCGTTGGCTCTCTTCATCGCTATGAGACGTTTCCATGTACAGGATGTCTCCTTTTTCATATACCTTTCCAGCAGGGCCGGGGACGACGCGGAGTGTCAGCGGACGGCCATGAATATACAGGACATCGCCGGTATTCAGTCTGAATACCGGCTTTTTTTCTATCTGGGAAAGCGTTTTTACGATGAACGGTGTTTCCCGGAGCAGAAAGGCATCAATCCGGTCTTTGGAGACAAATGAAGGGGCCGATACATGGATGGATCCATCGAGGCGGATGCGGAGATTGATGTTTTTGACAGCTTTCCGGGTCAGTTCATAAGAAAAAGAAAGAGTGCCGTTTTGGAAATGGCATTGGGCAGAACGTGGCATAATGACTCCTTTTGGCAGGTCCGGTATAGAGATGATGTCCGCCCTGCGCTTTTCATACTTCCTCTACTTTATACTGAAATACTCCGTTTGTCCATAGGAGGATAGGTTGCTTTTAACCGTCAGGTGTGGTATGTTGAACGTGATGCCGCGTTATGCGGCTGCTTCTTCTGTAGAAAGGTATGTACATTATGTTAGACTTTACGGCAATTGATTTTGAAACAGCCAATAAATATGCCAATAGTGCCTGCTCGCTGGCGGCGGTTACCATGCATGACGGACAGTGCGTCCGCGAAGGATACACGCTCATTCGTCCGCCCTTTATGGTATTTTCCCCTGATAATGTTCGCATCCACGGCATTACTCCCGACCAGGTGGCACACAAACCTCAGTTTGACCGGCTTTGGCCGTCCGTGCGGCTTCATCTGGAAGGACGCATCCTGGTCGCACACTACGCCGTCTTTGATACGCGGGTCCTGCGCAGTCTTCTCAAAACGTATCACCTGGAAAAGCCACAGGCCTCCTATGCCTGCACCGTCGAAATTTCACGCCGCGTCTGGCCGGATCTGCCCAACCACAAGCTGGATACGGTAGCGAACTTCCTGGGATATACCTTCCACCATCATCAGGCGCTGGATGATGCCCGGGCCTGTGCCCTCATCGTCGTCAAGGCAGCCGAAGCCGTTGGAGCTTCGTCTATGGAAGAACTGCTCGATGCGACGCACCTCAAATTGAAAATACTATAGTGGTGAAACGAAGAGTAATTAATTGGTACGATACCCATCGGTTGTATTAAAAGCTTTAGAATAAATATATTGACTAGTCAATTAAAAAGCGCTATGATATACAATGCTGATTAAATTGACTAGTCAATATAGAGGAGAGGTTGAATTGATGAAAGAAACATTATGGACTCGTGATTTTGTTGCCTTGGTTCTGGCCAACGGCTTTTTATTTGCTGGTTTTCATTTTCTCTTGCCGACGATTACTCTGTATGCAGCCAGTTTAGGGGCGACGGGTGGGGAAATCGGTCTCATTGGTGGCATCTTTGGCTATTCGGCCATCTGCATACGCTTGTTTACCGATGCGGGCGTCCAACATTTAGGAAAAAAGAAATGTCTTTACCTGGGGCTGGCTCTTTCTATTTTAGCGACGGTGTCGTATTATATGTTTAGCAGTATCCACGCCATCGTTGCGGCACGCATCCTTCACGGATTCGGCTTTGGCATGAGCACGACTTTTGCTGCTGCTATCGTCGCCGATATCATCCCGGCCAGCCGCCGCGGCGAAGGAATTGGCTATTTTGGATTGGGAAGTACGGTCATGATGGCACTGGCACCGGCTGTCGGTTTATTTTTACTCAGCGAAATCGGCCCGTCGGCACTGTTTTTTTCGTCTGCTGCCGTTTCTTTTCTGGCTGTTCTGACTGCTGGGTTCTGCCATGCAGGCAGGAAGATACGTCGTGTAGAAGTGATAGAAAAGACATCGTTACGTGATTGCATTTGTGAAACGGGTACGGGCCTTCCTTCTGTTTTGACGATTTTATTTGGAGCCGCCTATGGCAGTGTCAATACGTATATTGCTATGATGGCTGCTGAAGCACATATTGGAAATGCTGGCCTGTTCTTCATTGTGGGGACGCTGTTTGTCTTTATTTCCCGTCCTTTTGGCGGTCGCCTCCTCGACTCCAAGGGAGCCTTCGCCGTCATCGTGCCGGGATCTGTCTCATATTTGATTGGCTTATTGCTCATCATGGCAGCTCACTCGCTGACGGTCTTATTGGCTGCATCTGTCTTTTATGGCTTAGGTGCCGGCCTGCTGCTTCCGGCCCTGCTGACGTGGATTTTGAATATGGTCCGCCCGGAACGGCGCAGTTCCGCCAGTGCGACTTTTTATAATATGCTGGATATTGGTACCAGTACAGGCATCCTCGTCCTGGGTGTCGTTGCCGGGATGGTGGGCTATCGCAACATGTACTGGAGCGTAACGGCTCTCATGATCTGCTTTTCCGTCTTGTTCATGTTCTGCCATTACCGTTATGGTAATGATTGCATAGCCAGTCCCAAAGCGGTGAAAAGACCTGTTGCCGATATCCATAAAGATTGAGAGGTATCATGATGGATGTACGAGACCGGCAAGATGACGAACTGGTACGGCAATTATTCTGCACGACCCGGATTTTTTCCCGGACCTTAAATGGCTGTGTAGCTCCTCTGGGGCTGCATAGTTCGGAATGGATGGTCCTGAACCTTGTCCACTTGAACGGAGGTATTGCCCAGGCCGATTTAATCCGCTATTTTAAGGTGGAAGCGGCAGCGATTACGCGCACGTTGAGCCGCTTGGGAAAGAAAGGACTGATATGCCGGCACCCCCGGGAAAAGGGACGGGGTAAGTATATCGAATTGACAGACGCAGGCAGGGATTTGTTCGTCCAGGCGGAACCCTTTGTGATAGCGCACCGGAGACAGGCGTTGCAAGGACTGTCTCCAGAGGAACGAAAACTATTATTGACTTTGTGTGCAAAAGTACAAGCGGCTTTAGACGAAGTATAGTATATATTTTTAGCATATAGGTAGTACATCTATACTGATTTTCCATAGATAGCTTACAAATTGCCCGACGCATGCTTATAATAAAATCAGATATTGCCTATGATGAAAGGGGATTTTTATGATGAAGATTGTCTTATTGGAATCGTTAGGTATCAGTCAGGAATTACTTGATTCGTATGTAAAACCTCTGAAAGAAAAAGGCTATGAATTCGCCGCGTATGAACGCAATGATGACCCGGCCGTCCAGATCGAAGAAGCAAAGGATGCCGATATCCTCATCATCGCCAATATGCCTTTGAAGGCAGAAGTCATCAACGCCTGTCCGAAATTGAAATATATTGACGTGGCCTTTACGGGTGTCGATCATGTTGCTCTCGATGCTGCCAAAGCCAAGGGCATTAAGGTCAGCAATGCATCCGGCTATTCGACTGTTGCCGTAGCCGAATTGACCATTGCCATGATGCTCGATCTGCTCCGCCGCGTACCTCAGGTCGATGCAGCCTGCCGTGCTGGCGGTACGAAAGCCGGTCTCGTCGGCAATGAATTGGAAGGTAAGACAGTCGCTCTTGTCGGTACTGGTCATATCGGCCATCGCGTCGCCGAACTGGTCCATGCTTTTGGTGCCAAAGTTATCGCCTATAACGGATTTTCCCATAAAGCCGATACGGACCTGATTACCTACCTGCCCATGAAAGAAATGATGGAACAGGCCGATATCGTCAGCCTCCATTGTCCGGTTACAGACCAATCGAAGGGCCTGATCAATAAAGAAACTCTCTCTTACATGAAACCGACGGCATTCCTCATCAATGAAGCCCGTGGCCCTGTCGTCGTATCCCAGGACCTGGCAGATGCACTGAACAGCGGTAAAATCGCCGGCGCCGGCATCGACGTCTTTGAAAAGGAACCACCACTGGATACGAATCACCCGCTGCTCCACTCCAAGAACACTATTGTCACGCCGCACGTCGCCTTTGCAACGGCAGAATCCATGGCCAAACGGGCCGTCATCGTCTTTGATAATATCGATGCGTACTTGGCCGGGAATCAGAAGAATATTATTCTCTAAAGAGATACGTTTAGGCAGACGGATGCAGAAATAGCATCCGTCTGTTTTTTTCTTTCTTTTCTATTGTCACAGCCTTTCTAGTATGGTAGCATTTAACAAAGATAAGAAATAATAAACAGTATATACTGTTTCTGTAGTTTTTGAGGAGGCTATTCATATGAGAATGACATTTCGCTGGTATGGCGAAAAAGATGATAATATTACACTGCAGCAGATTGACCAGATTCCCGGGATGGACGGCATCGTCGGGGCGTTATTTGATATCCCCGTCGGCGACGTATGGCCTGTCGAACCGCTGCTTCATATCAAAGAAGAAGCGGCAAAACACAATCTCGTATTCAAAGACCTGGAAAGCATCAATGTCCATGAAGATATCAAACTGGGCCTGCCCAGCCGTGACAAGTATATTGAAAATTACATCCAGTCGCTGAAAAATGCAGCCAAAGCAGGGATTGAAGTCGTCTGCTACAATTTCATGCCGATTTTTGACTGGACACGGACGGACCTGGCCAAACCTCTCTATGACGGTTCGACCTGCCTGGCTTATGACTATCATCTCGTCGCTGGCAAGACGCCCCAGGATATGGCCCGGGAAATCCTGGATAACAGCAATGGCTTTGTCCTGCCTGGCTGGGAACCGGAACGGCTCCAGGAATTATCGCATCTTTTTGAACAGTATGAAGGCATGGATGAAGATGGCCTGCGCAAGAATCTGGCCTATTTCCTGAAAGCCGTCGTGCCCGTAGCCGAAGAATGTGGCATCAAGATGGGCATTCATCCCGATGATCCGCCTATTTCCGTTTTTGGACTGCCCCGCATCGTCAAAAATGAAGCAGACCTTGACAAAATCGCGGCTATGGTAGATAGTGAAAGCAATGGTTTTACTATCTGCACCGGTTCTCTCGGTTCGAACCGCCAGAATGACATCCCCCATATTATCCGCAAATTCGGCCGTCAGCACCGCGTCCAGTTCGTCCATCTGCGCAACGTCCAGGTGCATGAACCGTGGGTATTCAACGAAGTTGCCCACAAATCGGCCATTGGCTCTCTCGATATGTTTGAAATTGCCAAAGCGCTTTATGATATCCACTTTGATGGGCCTATCCGTCCCGACCATGGCCGTATGATCTGGGGTGAAGAAGGACGGCCTGGTTACGGCCTCTATGACCGCGCGCTCGGTGCGAATTATATATGTGGCCTCTGGGATGCCATCAACCGCCTGTGCGGGCAGTTTTAAGGATTTACCTATGAAATTTATTACGTGGAGGGATTGTGTATGTTGCATCTGAACCGGCAGGAAATTGCTGAAAATCGTTCTCTTTGGGAAGAAAAAGGATTTACTCTCTATTCGTTTAATGACAAAGTTGTCATAGAGGAAACAAAAAAAGCGCCGCAATGGCTCCATATCGGCAGCGGCAATCTGTTCCGCGCGTATATCGCTGTCCTCCAGCAGCGCCTTCTCGACCAGGGCCTGGCCCATACAGGCATCATTGCCGCCACGACTCATAATGCGGCCGTCGTCGACGATGTGTTCCGGCCTTATGACAACCTCCATGTCAACGTGACCATGGAAGCAGATGGGCAGTTCGGCAAAGAAGTCATCGGCAGCGTCTGTGAATCGGCAGCCGTCAAAGAAAGCCGACCGGCCGACTGGCAGCGCCTGCTCGATATTTTTACGGCTCCGTCGCTGCAGATGGTCAGCTTTACCATTACGGAAAAAGGGTATAATCTTAAGGACTATGATGGCAACTACTATGACGATGTAGCGTCTGATCTGCAGGAAGGCCCGGCCCACCCGCAGAGTGCCATGGGCAGTCTGACGGCCCTTACCTATGCCCGGTATAAAGCAGGTGTCAGCCCCATTGCCTTTGTCAGCATGGATAACTGCTCTCACAACGGTGAACGGATCCGCCAGGCATTCCTGACTTTTGCCAGAGCGTGGGAAGAAAAGGGATATACCGATGCAGGTTTTACGGCATACATTGAAGAAAAAACGGCTTTTCCCTACAGCATGATCGATAAAATCGTACCGGGCCCGTCGCCGAAAGTACAGTCGTATCTCAAAGAATGCGGCTTTGCTGATACGGAATATATCAAAGCCGGCCGCAGCACCTATGCCCTCTTTGTCAACGCAGCTCCGCAGGAATATCTGGTCATTGAGGACACCTTCCCCAACGGTCGTCCGCCCCTGGAAAAAGCCGGCGTCATCTTTACAGACCGGGAAACGGTCAACCAGTGCGAACGCATGAAAGTAGGAACCTGCCTCAATCCGCTCCATACGGCCCTGGCCGTGTACGGCTGCCTTCTGGGTTATGTGAAGATTTCCGATGAAATCGGCGATCCCCAGCTCAAAGGGCTCATTGAAAAAATCGGTTATGATGAAGGGCTGCCCGTCGTCGTTAATCCCGGCGTCCTCAATCCGAAGGCATTCATCAATGAACTGCTGGAAGAACGGCTGCCCAACCCCAATGTCCCCGATACGCCTCAGCGCATTGCTACGGACACGTCGCAGAAAGTAGGCGTCCGCTATGGTATTACTATCAAAGCCTATGGCGATAAGGCCAAAGACCTGAAATATATCCCTCTGGCCATTGCCGGCTGGTGCCGCTACCTTCTCGGTATAGACGATAAGGGAAATGCGTTTACGCCCAGCCCGGATCCTCTTTTGGAAGATTTGCAGAAGACCCTTGCCGGCGTCTGTTTCGGTCATCCGGAAACGGCCTCAGGGGCGCTGCATCCCATCCTGTCCAACCGCGATATTTTTGGCGGTATGGACCTTTCAGAAGTGGGCCTTGAACCAGTCATCGAAGGCTATTTCAAAGAACTCATTGCCGGTCCTGGCGCTGTCCGTGCCGTCCTGAAGAAATATGTAGGCTGAGTCCTGTCATATATATGTGCTCATACGAAGGAGGAAATGTCATGAAAGCAGTTGTAGTTGAAAAACCGGGTAGTATTGCCGTTGTCGAACGGGATATACCGGAAATTACGGAAACCCAGGTATTGGTAAAAGTGAAAGCTGCCGGTATCTGTGGCTCTGATGTCCATATCTTCCATGGGAAAAATGCCTTTGCAACCTATCCCCGCGTCGTCGGCCATGAATTTGTCGGTGAAGTCGTCAAAGTGGGAAGCCAGACGGAACATATCGCTGTCGGCGACCGGGTAGCCGTCGATCCTGTCGTTTCCTGCGGTCATTGCTATGCCTGTCAGCACGACCGGCATAATGTCTGCTCCAGCCTTCAGGTCATGGGTGTCCATCGCGATGGCGGTTTCCAGGAATACGTCGCTGCCGACTACCGCCAGGCTTATAAGCTGCCTGACAATATTCCCTGGGAAATCGCGGCAACAGTAGAACCGTACTCCATCGGGGCCCAGGTTGCTCATCGCGGCCGCCTCACCGGGGATGACACGGTACTCATCTGCGGTGCCGGCCCGATCGGCCTGATCATTCTCCAGGTTGCCAAGATGAAGGGGGCCAGAGTCGCCATCCTCGACATCGTCGAAAGCCGTCTGGAAAAAGCGAAAGAAATGGGTGCCGATATGGTCGTCAATGGAAAGACGACGGATATAGTCGATGCCATGAAGGAATTCACGAATGGCGAAGGGTTCAACCTCATTTATGAAGCGACGGCTAATACGAAAATCCTGGCTACGTGTATCCGCGACCTGCCCAGCCAGGCCGGCCGCATCGTCGTCCTCGGCTTTACGACACAGGAACTTCCTATCCGCCAGGTAGACATCATGGGACGGGAACTGGAAATCATCGGCACGCGGCTCAATAACCACCGCTTCCCCGAAGTCATCGGCTGGTTCAAAGATGGGAAAGTACAGCCAAAAGAAATCATTACCCATACCTTCCCCTTTGCAAAAGCTGGCGAAGCCTTTGCCTTTAACGACGAACATCCTGATAAAGTGCTGAAAATCATCCTTACCTTTGATTAATTATGCCCGATATGAGATGGAGTCATCACATTACGTTTTTTGCGTAATGTGATGACTCCATCTTTTTTTTAACGTTACACGCGACACAGGGACTGGCCTTGTCTTTTTGTGGCAGTTACCGTTTATTTTTTATTTATAAAAAGAAGCTATATTACAAATAGGCAATGTTATAGATAAAGCGATGAGAAATATGTATGCAAAAATGTGTTGTATTTGTTGATTATTCATCATACAGGTGCTAGAATGTTAGTATATCAATGAGGTGCGGATATAAAAGAAAATATGTATATACGAACGATGAATCGCAATGTGTCCCGGCATCGTTCAGGTAATGAGGAAAGGAGGAAGAACCGTACGTCTTTGATGAACGGAAAATGAAGCTTACTGTTATTTTATTATGTATCATGAAGGAAAAAAGAAAAGGGAGTGTATCTGTATGAAAATGCCTAAGGCCCATCCTATATCATGGATCCTTTTGCTGGTTACGACCCTGGCCATTCTGGCTACGTCCGTATCCCGTATCATTCTGCCGACCGTTCTGCCGGCTATTATGGAAGAATTTCATTGGAGTGCTACCGAAGTCGGCTTCCTGAATTCGGCTATGTTCATCGGTGCCTTCATCGGTGCTACTTTCTTTGGCATCCTTTCTGACTCTGTCGGTTCCGGCTATAAACGGGGCTGGACCTGGATCTGCTGCATGGTCGTCGCGGCTATCGGAGGCATTCTGACTGCTATGTGTACGACCGTCAATGCTATGCGCGCTGCTCTGGCTGTCCTCGGCATGGGGACTGGTGGTGCTGAACCGGTAAACGTAGCGATTATCGGTGAATGGTGGCCGAAAGAACATCGTGGTTTCGCCATCGGCGTCCATCACACGGGCTTCCCCTTCGGTCAGTTCCTGGGACCTGTCGTCATCAGTTTTATCCTGGCCGTCGGTACCTGGCATGACGCCTTTACCTTTGTTCCTCTCCTGGCTATCCCCATCATCATCCTGCAGCTGATTTTTGGTACGGAAAAGAATCAGAAAAAAGTTTATAAATGGATTGAAGACCATCAGATGACCAAACCGCTCGATGAAGTCGAAGCCGAAGGCAAGAAACCGTCTCTTAAAGAAATGGTCAAAAACGTCGGCGTCTGCCTCCAGAACCGCAACTGTGTCATGGCTATCATCACGATCTTTATTTTCCTCTGGTCTGAAGCGGCTATCACCACATTTATGACCCTGCAGCTGACGACGGTTGCCGGCATCTCTCTGGCGGCTGCTGCTGTCGTTTCAGGTGCTTCCGGCCTGACTGGCTGGATTGGCCAGATTGGCTGGGGTACGGTATCGGATTCTACGGGCCGTAAGTTTGCCCTGCGCATCATCACTGCCGGCTGGATTGTTGCGACCCTGGCCTGCATGTTCATCAATACGGAAATGTCAGCCTGGATGATCCTCATTTTCTGGGGCCTCTTCCGTAACTCGCCATTCCCGGTCATGTATGCCCTGCTCATCGATTCCCTGCCCAAATCGGCCGGCTCCTCTATGGGTCTGATGATTGGTATTGCCCTCGGTCTTTCCGGGTTCTTCGCTGCCCCGACGGCAGGCTGGATTATTGAAACCTATGGGTTTACGGCCCACTACGTCGTACTGGCTATCATGCTGGCTCTGTCCTATATCCCGCTGACTATCATCAAGGAAACGGTACACAAAGATGGAGAACAGGCAGAAGCATAAGGTTGTCTTCACTATAGATAGGTACGTGAACGTAAGAAAGGGAGATGTTTTCACATGAACACGAAAGAATTAGCTGCTGTATTAGAAGGAATGGATGTCGTCGATCTGACGCTGACCATGGAAGAAGGCATGCCGGTCTGGCCGACACATCAGCATTTCTATCACAATATTGTAGAATCGACAGAAATGGGAGATCCGGCCACTCATTATGCCGTTACGATGGGCGAACATTGTGGTACTCATCTCGATGCACCGCGCCATTTCATAACTGGTGCAACTCCCGTCGATGAAGTGCCGCTCAAACAGTTCTTCGGTCATGCTGTCAAAATCGAAGCGACTCAGGTCGGTGCATTGGGATTGTTCCATAAGGATGATATCATCGCCTGGGAAAAAGACCATGTAGAAATCCAGGAAGGAGACGTCGTACTGCTCCATTTCGGATGGGACAAACGGTATGCCCTGAAACCGGATTATGATGAATTCCTGTCTGACTGGCCGGGCCTGGCTGAAGATGGTGCCCAGTATCTGGCAGAAAAGAAAGTGAAAATCGTCGGCTGTGATGCCCTGGCTCTCGATGTATTCGGCGGAACGGACCCAACCCATAAGACACTTCTCCCCAAAGGCATCCTGATTATTGAAAATCTGTATAATCTGGGAACTCTTCCCGATGAAGTACTGTTTGCCACGCTGCCTCTCAAGATTAAAGATGGTTCCGGCTCTCCTATCCGTGCCGTCGCTTTTGTAGAAAAGAAATAAGTGAGTTACCTGTTATAGAAAAGGAGTGAGTCTCTATGTACGTATATCTTTCTTATCCCATTGCAGAAGGACAGATTGCCTGGCCGGATGCCCCCGTATATACTTCCGGCCGCCATGATATCATCGGTATCGATGGCAGTTACTGCAATACATCGGTCATGACGATTCCCAATCATTACGGCACCCACTATGACGCACCGCGTCATTTCAATGCCAAGGGGCCTAAAATCACAGAACTGCCGATGGATTACTTCTGCTTCAAGGGCGATGAAATCCTTATCCTCGACATCCCAAAAACGTTTAAGGAAGTCATTACGGCGGAAGATGTCATGCCCTACAAGGATCAGATTGCCAAAGCGAAACTGCTCTTGTTCTGTACGGGCTTTGAAAAACAGAAGGAACTGAATCCCCAGGGATACAAATACGAAAATCCGAGTGCTCATCCCGGCCTGTGCAAATATCTCGTAGAAAATTTCCCCAATCTCTGCACTATCGGCCTCGATTCCCTGTCCCTTGGATCGGTATGCAATGACTATGCGACGGAAGCCCATCACTGGCTGCTGGGTTATTATACGGATAAATTCGTGACCGTCATTGAAGATATGATGCTGTCGCCTCTCGAAGGAAAAACCGTAAAGAGTATCATCGTAGCACCTATCCGGGCACTGGACGTGGATAGCGCACCGGTTACCATCATTGCTGAAGTTGAATAAGGAATGACTCATAAGCCTGTCGCATGAAGAATTCTGCTATCATGCGGCAGGCATTTTCTTAAATTTTGCCATATCAGATATGGGAAAAGGAAATATCTGTCGTGACGGTTAAACTCATCTGCAGAAAAACAATTTGTCTGGCAGTCCTTTTTTACCTGTTGCGGACGTATATTAGAACTGGCTTATGTATTGACGGTATGCTATAATATCATTATAAGAATATCAATATTATAAAGAAGGCAAGCTATCTTTTGCTGCGCGAGGTTACAGTATGATTGAACTTACCATTACACCTATGGAACCACGGGAAAATGTCAGGGCCTATGTATACCGGCTGTTATACCATAATATCATGGCAGTCCGCCTGACGCCGGGAACGGCTGTTTCCGAACAGGAAGTATCTTCCTACCTGGATATCAGCCGGACGCCTGTACGGGAAGCATTTATCCATTTATCCCAGGATGGGCTCGTGGAAATCCTGCCCCAGCGGGGGACCTTTGTTTCTAAAATCGACACGGCACTCATCGAAGAAAACCTTTTTATGCGCCTGACTCTCGAATGGGCCGTCATACGGCTGGCCTGTCAGGGGCTGCCGGACATGTACCTGAAACAGCTCGACCAATCTCTGAACGATCAGAAAGAAGCCATGGATGCTGGCGACAGTGCCCGCTTCATGACCCTTGATAATGAAATGCACGGCATCATTTTTGCCGGCTGCGGCAAGCCCCACGTCTGGCAGACACTGATGCAGGCTAATCTGGATTATCTGCGGTCCCGCGCGCTTTCCGTACTGAATACAGAAGAAATGGATATTGTCTATGCCAAGCACCAGTCGCTCGTGACTCATATACGGCAGCATGAAACGGACCAGGCGGAACGGGACATCAATGAACACATCGACCGTATCATCATAGACCTGGCGGCACTGCGGGCGGCCCATCCTGATTTTTTCAAATGATGAGAGATCCGTCCGCTATTCTACATGAATCAGGTGATAACGATGATTGATTTGGAAATTACGCCACCTCTCCAGCGGGAGACGGTGCGTTCTTACGTATACCGCATGTTATATGATAATATTATGTCACTCCATCTGCCGCCGGGATCGGCCATGTCTGAACAGGAAGTGGCAGACCTTCTGAAGACGAGCCGTACGCCTGTACGGGAAGCTTTCATCCATCTCGGGCAGGATCACCTGCTGGATATTTTTCCCCAGCGCGGTACGTTTGTGGCCAGGCTGCATACCCAGATGATACGGGAAGCCCGGTTTATGCGCGTTGTTATGGAAGAAGCTGTCATGGCAGAAGCCTGTCAGGGCCTCCCTGAATCTTGCCTCCGGCAGCTGTATGAAATCCTGGAGCGCCAGCAGAAAGCGGCAGATGCCGGTGATAAACGGGCTTTTTTTGAAGCGGACAATGCCTTCCATGAAACGGTTTTTTCTGGCTGCGGCCGGCCTCATATCTGGCAGACCCTGATGCGGGCCAGCCTCGATTATTCCCGTGCCCGCATGCTCAATGCCTTTCTGGAACCGAAAGAAATTCCCCTTTCTGTCCATGAAGATATGCTGAAAGCGATAGAATCGCATGAGGGCGATAAGGCGGCCCGGCTGGTCCGCCAGCATATGGCCAATCAGGAAACGGGTATCCGTAAATTGATGCAGCTCTACCCCGATTATTTTATATAAAAAGCGGCTTCTGGCGTCATGAACCAGGCTGAAACAGGTGATGGGTATGGAAATTCTGGCAAAAAAAGAAGATGAGTCGTCGCGGCAGTATGTACGGCGCTGTTTGCTTTATAATATTGTCAATGTAGAAATCAAACCGGGTGAACGGATTATCGAGAAGGAATATTGCGATTTGTTTCAGGTAAGCCGCACGCCTATCAGGGAGGCCATTCTGGACCTGCACAAGAATCATCTCATCGACGTCATGCCCAAGCGAGGCACCTTTGTCTCATACATTGACGAAGACCGGGTGGAAGAAGTGCGCCAGCTGAGGGCCGTCCTGGAAGCGGAAATCGCCCGGGAAGCCTGCCGGAAACTGACGGCAGATGATCTGGACCGGCTGCGGGAAAACGTCATTGTCTGGAAATATTACATTGGCCGCAAGCAGGTGCGCAAAATTTTTGAATTGGATAAGAAATTTCATGGACTCCTCTATACGCTGTGCGGAAAGCCCTACTGGAGTGAAATCGTCGAAGCGGCGGCACCGCATTTCGACCGGGCGATTGTCCTGAGTTTCCAGTGCATGCCTGCCTCCCAGGTCCTGGCCGATCATATGCAGCTCATCGATGCCATAGAAGCCCGCGATGAGGATAAGGCCTATGAACTGGCCCGGACACATCTGAACCGGTATAATGAAGAAAAGGAAATGATTAAACAATCTTTTCCCGGCTATTTTCAGTAAGGCCTGCATCGAATAAGGGCAGAAAAAAGGAAGCCGCAACAAAATGACCACTCAAGGCTGTTTTGTTGCGGCTTCCTTTTAGTTTATCATGGATGAGAATATGCCAGATTCCCCCTTTTGGTTCTGCCGTTAGAAATCTGTAGACAGATCAGATCCAGTGGACCATGATGCTGGCCAGGAGGCCGGAGACGACTGATACGGATACAATGCCGGCGATGACCAGTTTAGGCATGATGTAATGCAGAATGGCTTCTTTTTCTTCATCCGTCCTGCCACAGGCGCGGGATACTTCCAGGGAGATGAGGTATGTACCGGGGAAGCCGAAAAAGGCTGTGACGGCCATGGCGATGGAAAGCCTCCAGTCGAAACGGACAATCCGGCCGACGATGACGGCAATGACCGAGCAGCTGACCGTACCGACGGCCAGGACGACCAGGAGAGGCGCAATCATGCCCAGGAGCATGTCTGGCGTCGTGTTGGTCAGGCCGACGAAAATCAGGGCGACGGCACCGGCCATGACGAAGGTCAGGGCATTGGCCTTTGTCAGGCAGTTTTCTTCCAGAAGGCCCAGTTCATGAAGGATGATGCCGAAAATGAGGCCGAAGATGAGGATGCTGATGCCCGTAGCCTGGGCCAGGAGCATGGAAACATAGGAAATGAAACAGAGTTTGCAGAGGATGATATTGGGCGTACTGTATTTTTCCGGTATGTGGAACAGACGGAGATTCAAATTCTTTTCCGATTCTCCGTTAGAGAGGGTGCCGTTGTTGAATTCCGTGCGGACCCGGTCCCCTTCTTTTTTGCAGAAGAAGCTGGCAATGGGGATGCCGACGAAATTCTGGAACACCAGGACCAGCACGGCAAAGACTTTGATATCGGGGCGTCCCAGGACATCGCCTATAGGAGACATGACCAGATAGGCAACGACCCCGCCGGCCAGGACCGGGGCGCCTACCAGGGCGTAATAGGCGTCGATGAATAATTTTCCGATGAAGAAGACGCCGCCGGCTACGGAAAGGGTAGCAAAGAAGGTGACGAAGACGGTCTTCCATTCCTTGACGAAATCATTGATCTTGATGGCCGTACCGATATGGATGAGGAACATGCAGAGGGTAATCTTGGCAAAGGCGATGAGACCGGAATCGGCAAAAATCGTCTTGGGCAGGCCCAGCCAGAAGCCGGCTGTAAAGATGACGGCACAGGCCAGAAGCATAGAGACGAAAGCCTTTGTCTTGTCGGCGATGAAATCGCCGATGGAATAAATGAGAAAGATCAGGCCGAGGGCAACCAGGGCATTCATAGTAACAACTCCTTTTTATAGTGTGTTGGCGGCTTTCAGGTATACGGAAAGCATATATTCCAAGGCCAGGGGCAGGCCTTTTTCGTCATACAGGTAGAATTTGGGGTTGTGATGCGGTGTCAGTTCGTGGGTACCGGTCGGATCGCCCATGCCGAACCAGGCGACGGCTGCCGGTTTCTGTTCGCTGAAATAGCCGAAGTCTTCAGCACCCAGGCTGGGCGGGCAGTCGATAACCGTGATGCCCATAGCGCCAGCCGTGTCCTGCATGATAGAGACACAGGAGGCATCATTTTTGCAGGCCGGATAGCCATATACCATGGTGGTCTTGACTTCGCACTGATGGGCGGCGCAGATGCTGTTGCCCAGCCGTTCGATTTCTTCCATGACTGACTGGCGCAGATCCGTATCGAGGACGCGTACGCAGCCGCCCATGCTGACCGTTTCGGGGATGACGTTGGCTACGCCTTCGACGCCGCAGTGGAGATAGCTGACCGAGACGGTGCAATTGGCCAGAGGGTCACATTTCAGGGCCGGAATGAGGGCGATATCGTTTACCAGTTCCGACGCTGCAAAGATAGGGTTGTTGGCCTTGTGGGGGAATCCGCCGTGGCCGCCTTTGCCGCGGATCTTGAAGTCGTATGTACCGACAGCGGCAAAACGGACGCCGTCGTGGATATCGATCTGGCCGAGCGGGGCCGATGCGTTGACATGGATGGCGAACATGTAATCAATGTGGTCCATGATACCGTCTTTGACCAGCTGCTGGGCACCGCCGGGAAGGAATTCTTCACCCTGTTCGAAGACAAAATAGACTGTGCCGCGGACGAGTTCGCGGTGACGGGCCAATGTTTCGGCAACGGCCATGAGGATAGAGGCGTGGGCATCGTGGCCGCAGGCGTGCATGACGCCGGGATTGGTGCTCTTGTAGGGAAGATCATTCGTTTCCGTGAGGCCCAGGGCATCGAAATCAGCGCGCAGTCCGATAGACGGGCCGGGCTGGCTGCCTTTGAGGAAGCCGACCGTACTGTTGCCCGTAATGCCCGGCATCAGTTCGATACCGGCCTTTGTCAGATGGTCCCGGATCCAGGCTGCCGTATTCGTTTCCTGGAAGGACAGTTCCGGGTGGGCATGGAGATAGCGGCGGTTCTTTATAATCTGGTCACCATATTCTTCTACGAGTTTTTTTACGTCTGTCATAGGAATCACTCTCTTTCTGTAATATAACAATAGCATGATGATGGTAACAAAAAAGGGCGGTACGTGAGGGACGAAATATATCCGCGGTACCACCCTGTTAATCTAAAATATTTAGATCAGCTCTTGCGCTCTGTAACGGGAGCTTGCCGGCCAGGCCTACTTACGGTTCAGCCAGGCAGTTCAGGAATGTACTTCATATGACCGTCCCTGCTGTCTTGCACCAGGCGGCAGCTCTCTGGAAAGTCCAGTCATACTACTCTTTCCTTCATTACTTTTTGCAATCACCTTAAATTTTTAAAATGTGATATATCTAAATTATACTGAAAAAATCTTTTCTGTCAAGATACATGTCTATCCTGACATTACATCAGCTCCTGCAGAGCCGTTTCGTAGACTGTGAGCATGTATTCCAGTGCCAGGGGAAGCCCCTTTTCGTCATCGATATAGAAACAGGGATTGTGATGGGACGTGGGGGCGATGGCGCCGGTCGGATCGGCCATGCCGAGTTTGGCGATGCCCGCCGGTTTCTTCTGGGCATAATAGGCAAAGTCTTCGGCACCGAGAACGGGCGGGTTGTCGAGGACCGTAAGGCCCATGGACGCGGCGGCTTTGCGGAATATGTCATTGCATGTGGCATCGATTGTATTCGCCGGATAACCATAGACCAGGCTTACATCGCACTGGCACTGGTGAGCGGCACAGATGGCTTTGGCCAGGCGTTCGATTTCTTTCATGACGAAGTCGCGCAGATCCGTATTGAGGACGCGGGCATTGCCACCCATGCTGACCCGTTCGGGAATGACGTTGGCTACGCCGTCTACACCGCACTGGAAATAGCTCACAGAGACAGTGCAGTTTTCCAGGGGATCGCATTTCAGGGCTGGAATCAGATTGATGGCGCTGACCAGTTCGGCTGCGGGAATGACCGGGTTGTTGGCCTTGTGAGGGAAGCCGCCGTGGCCGCCTTTACCGGTGATTTTGATGTCGTAGGTACCGACGGCGGCTTCGCGGACGCCGGCGGCGACATCGACAGTGCCTACCTTTTCGAGGGCTGCGGCATGCCAGGCAAACATATAGTCAATGCGGTCCATGATGCCGTCTTTGACCAGCTGCTGGGCGCCGCCGGGGAGAAATTCTTCCCCCTGCTGGAATACGAAATAGATAGTGCCGTGGACGAGTTCCCGGTGAGAGGCAAAGATTTCGGCCATGGCCATGAGGACTGCCGTATGGGCATCGTGGCCGCAGGCGTGCATGATGCCGGGATGGGTGCTCTTGTAGGGCAGGTCATTCATTTCCGTAAGACCTAAAGCATCGATATCGGCGCGGAATCCGATGGACGGACCGGGCTGTGTTCCTTTGAGGACGCCGACCGTGCTGTTGCCCGTAATACCAGACAGGGCGGGAATGCCAATGGCTGCCAGATGGTCCCGGATCCATTGGGCTGTATTCGTTTCATGGAAGGATAATTCCGGATGGGCGTGGAGATACCGCCGGTTTTTGATGACTTCTGCTGCATAGGCTGCAGCTAATTTTTTCATTGTTCCAGACATGACAAACTGCCTCCTTTTTTACCGTAAGTATACTACGAATAGATATATTTTACGATTCTTTTTTTAGTTTATTGTATAAAGCCTGACGGCTGATGCCGAGGATGCGCGCCGCCTGGGTATGGCTGCACCCTTGTTCGATGAGCCCGTGGATGAGCGACTGCTGCAATGTATCCTGCAGCCCTTTGAGGTCGATATGCAGCGTATCGGCATCGCGACGGGTCCAGCCGTGGCCGGCCTGGTCAAAAAGGTAGCCGTATGACGGGTCTCCCTGTTCACCGTAGAGATGATACCGCAGGGCAACGCTGTATAGTTCCCGTATATTGCCCCACCAGCGATGTTTTTCCAGGACCGGGCGCAGGGCATCGGGAATCTCGACGGCATGGCCGGTCAACCGTTCCAGGAATATGGAGAATAAGTAAAAAATATCCGATGGCCGTTCGTTGAGAGACGGCAGGTCGAGCGTCAGAGGATTGAGGCGGAAATAGAGATCGCGGCGGAAGCGCCCTGATTCGATCTGGGGGATGATATCGGCATTGCTGGCGGAGATGATGCGGATATCGAGGGGAATGACATAATCCGACCCGATGCGCATGACCTGCCGCGTTTCCAGGACGCGCAGCAGCTTGGACTGGATATTGGCGGACATACTATTGATTTCGTCGAGGAAAATCGTGCCGGTGTGGGCCAGCTCGAAGAGGCCGGCTTTCCCTTCTTTGCGGGCTCCCGTAAAAGATCCGCCTTCGTAGCCGAAAAGTTCGCTCTCCAGCAGTTCAGGCGGCAGGGCAGCGCAGTTCACGGCGACGAAAGGGCCGCTGCGCCGCGGGCTGGCATTGTGGATGCTCTGGGCAAAGAGTTCTTTGCCGGTGCCGCTTTCTCCCTGGATGAGGACCGGCGCATTGTAAGCCGCCATGATTTTTGCCGTGGCGATGCAGCGTTTCATGGCCTTATCCCTGGTCAGGATATCGCTGAAGGTGTGGCGGGCCGTGAGCCCTGTCCGGGACAGTTTATAGCGGACATTTTTTTCCAGGCGCTGCAGTTCCGTGACGTCGCGGATATTGAGGATGAAATACGGCTTGTCGTTGAGCGTGAACGGCCGCGTCGTGGCTACCAGCGTGTATGGCGGACAGTGCAGGATGCGGTTCTGGAAAAAGGGCGGTTTTTTGAAGGCTTCATCCAGATCGGGAAACATATGCTGAATCGTATCAGGCGTCCTGGGGAATTTCAGGAAATGGTGTGCCTTGGGATTAAAATGAGTGATATTCCCCTTTTTATCATAGATGATGATGCCTTCGTCTACGTTGTTCAGTACGGAAGACAGAAGGGAAATCTGATTCTGTTCGCGCCGGTTCAAAAGTACCAGGTCATGGGCGTACTGGTAGGCCGACAAGATGGCCGATTCACCGGGCGTAATGGGAAAGACTGGCAGCCGTGTGTGCGTAAGAAGCGGCATGACCAGACAGCTGACGATAGCCGTACCTGGTGATTCCGGAATAGCATCGGCCAGGGCTCCCAGCGTCTCAGGGGAGATATCGGCACTATAGGGATGAATGACCATCTTACTGCGGATTTCCGGCCAGCACATAGCCTCGTTGAAAATGACATGCTGGCTGAGAAACAGGTGGATTTTTTCATAATTCTCTACCTGATGGAGCGTATAGAGAATATCACTGGTCGAATAATGCAGGCACAGTACGGGGATATCCCGGATGGCCTGGGACAATTCGTAGTATGGTCCGGTGTGGGTAATGATGACCTGGGCTCCCTGCTCTACGAGGTGACGGCCCTGTTCGAAGCGGTTGGGGAAATCGAGGACAGCTACCTTCGTGGGGATGTAATTTTTTTGTTCTGCCACAGAAGCCTGACGGAGGACTGCTTCTATTTCTTCCTTCAGAGTTTCGTTGGTTGCGAGAAAATAAATAGATTCCATAACATACCTCCTGATTTATTCTATCATAGGAAAATTGTAAAGGTGTGTCAATAAATGTATACAAATTAATTTGGAAAAACGAAAGAAATACAAAGAAATGGGGATATATCACCATTATTTAAGTTGGCATATATCTTTCACATATATTGACGACAGATGTATAGTATCCCATAACTGAAAAAGACATGTATGAGGAGGTATCATGATGAAAAAATTAGTATCAGGTGATGAAGCCCTGGCACGGGGCCTGTATGAAGCCGGTGTCACCTTTGCTTCGGCCTATCCGGGCACGCCGAGCACGGAAATCCTGGAGAATGCAGCTAAATATGAAGAAATCGATGCCGAATGGGCACCGAATGAAAAGACAGCTATGGAAGCGGCTATCGGAGCTTCTGTTTCCGGTGTACGGTCCTTTGCGGCTATGAAAATGGTCGGTCTCAACGTAGCGGCCGATCCACTTTTTACCTACGCTTATCTCCATGTCAATGGCGGCTTTGTCTTTGTATCGGCCGATGACCCGGGCATGCATTCGTCCCAGAACGAACAGGATAGCCGCAATTATGCCAAATTCGCCAAAATATGCATGTTTGAACCGTCCAATTCCCAGGAAGCCAAGGACATGACTAAAGAAGCCTATGCCGTCAGCGAACGGTTCCATACGCCGGTCATGATCCGCATGACGACCCGTGTCTGCCATTCCAAGAGTCTCGTAGAAGAAGGGGCCCGTGTAGAAGTGCCGGCTGTACCCTATGTAAAACAGCCGGAAAAAATGGATCCCGTACCGGCTATTTCCCGCGTGCGCCGCGTCGTCATCGAACAGAGGGAGAAAGATCTGGCAGCGTATTCCGAAACCTGTCCCTGGAATGTAGAAGAAGCAGGTCATACAAATATGGGCATCATCACATCCGGTGCCGCCTACAACTATGTAAAAGAAGTATTTGGCGACAGCGTATCGGTCCTGAAAATCGGCTTTTCTTATCCCCTTCCCATGAATAAAATCCGTGCCTTTGCGGAAAAAGTAGATACCCTGTATGTCGTGGAAGAACTGGACTCTTTTATGGAAGACCAGATCAAGGCTGCGGGTATTCCATGCCATGGACATGATATCATCCCCAATATAGGCGAACTCAACCCGGATATCGTACAGAAAGCACTGACGGGTACAGGAAATGATGGAGTATCTGTTCCAGAAGAATTTATCGTCCCCCGTCCGCCTGTCCTTTGCGCCGGCTGCCCTCACCGGGGCTTTGCCTTTGAACTGGCCAAACGCAAGAATACAGTCATGCTCGGCGATATCGGCTGCTATGGCCTGTGCGGTGCTCCCCCGCTGAATGCCAAGGATATGGGCCTCAATATGGGTGCTGTCTTTTCCATGGGACATGGCATGGTACACGGCTTTGCCCGGAGTGGTCAGCAAAAGCGCGTCGTCGGCTATATGGGCGACTCTACCTTCTTCCACAGCGGTATCAATGCTCTCATGGAAGTCTCCTATAATAAATCCAATACGATCTGTGTCATCCTCGACAACCGCACGACGGGCATGACGGGCCATCAGGAAAATCCCGGCACGGGCTATAATCTGAAAGAAGAAATCACGACCATGCTAGACATTGAAACCATCGTCCGGGCCCTGGGCATCCGGAACGTCCGTACAGTCAATCCCCAGAATCTGACGGCTATGAAAGAAACGCTGGACTGGGCCTTTGCCATTACGGATGAACCGGTAGTCATCATCACCAAATGGCCATGTGCCCTGAAGAAACTTACGCCTTTTGATAAGAAAGAATTCACTATAGAAAAAGCCGTATACGGAGTGGTGGAAGATGCGTGTATCGGCTGCCGCAAATGCCTTACGACAGGATGCCCGGCCCTGCGCTTTGACAAGGAAACGAAAAAATCCAGTATCTCTCCGGCAGACTGCAACGGCTGTTCTGTCTGTGCCCAGGTCTGCCCGGTACAGGCTATCGTAAAGAAAGGGGAATAATCATGAACGATGTAAAAAGCATACTCCTCGTCGGTGTCGGCGGGCAGGGGACGATTCTGGCCAGCAAGATTCTCACCCAGGGTCTCATAGAAAATGGATACGATGTCAAAATGAGCGAAGTCCACGGCATGAGCCAGCGCAGCGGTAGTGTCAGCACCCAGGTACGGTTCGGTGCGAAAGTCTACTCCCCTATCATCGGGGAAGGGACGGCGGATATCCTCGTTTCCTTTGAAGAAATGGAAGCTGCCCGGTACGCTCATTTTCTGAAAAAAGATGGCAAGGCCGTCGTCAATACGTACCGTATCCCGTCCATGCCAATCCTGACAGGTAATCAGGACTATCCCGATGATATCATCGGCATGCTCCGCCAGCGCGTGTCGACGATGGCTCTCGATGCGACGGGGATTGCAGAAAAAGTGGGAAATCCCAAGAGTGCCAATGTCGTTTTGCTGGGAGCCCTGGTCAAAGCCATGGGGCTGACTGATATCGATTGGGACCCGATCATTGCCAAGACCGTTAAACCGGCTTTCATTGACGTAAACCGCAAAGCCTTCGCCGCCGGTATGGCAGCGGTAGGATGACGGCGCTTATCATACAGCAGAAACAGAGACGCTGGGCCTACCTGGTTCTCAGCGTCTTTCTCCTGCTGTTCCTCGGACTCATTTATGCTTGGTCTGTATTCCGCATACCGTTGGAACAGGAATTTGGCTGGTCTAAGAGCGGGACATCGCTCACCTTTTCCATCTCTATGGTCATGTTCTGCCTGGGCGGTCTCATATCAGGCGTCCTGACAGCCCGCAAGGGCATGAGGATAACTCTCGTCCTGGCGGCGCTCCTCCTCGTCTCCGGGTTCGGGCTGGCCTCGCAGATTACATCCCTCATGGGCATATACCTGACGTACGGCGGCATGGCCGGTCTCGGTGTGGGTCTCGGTTATAATGCGGCCATCAGCACTATCATGCGCTGGTTTCCGGACAAACAGGGCCTCGTCTCAGGCATTGCTCTCATGGGATTTGGATTTGGTGCTATGATACTCGGCACGGCTGGAGCCTCACTGATTAGCCTTGCCGGCTGGCGTATGACCTTTCTCCTCATCGCCGCGTCTTATGCCGTCGTCATCGCCCTGGCCGTTGTTATCCTTCGGCCGCCTGATGCAGACTTTACGGCAGCTCTGTCGGGCGCTCTCCCCAAAGGAAAAGAGGCACGGGAAGAAATCGGCTGGCAGGATATGCTCCGCCGCCAATCGTTCTGGTTGTTTTTTCTCTGGGCCATCCTCCTGAGTGCGGCCGGCCTTTCCATCATCAATATTTCTGCCGGGTATGCCGGGACTTTCGTAGGTGGAAATCTCACACAGGCAGCAGCTATTGCCGGTGTCATTTCTATCGCCAATGGCGCGGGCCGCGTACTGGCGGGGCAGCTCTTTGACAGCAAGGGCTGCAAAGTCACTATGTATACCGTCTCTGTGGTCTATCTGGCAGCGGCTGCTGCCCTTGCCGGTGCCGATGTGAGCCGCAGCCAGCCTGTCCTTCTGACAGCCTTTGTCCTTACGGGCTTGGCCTATGGCGCCTGTCCGCCGACGGGGTCTGCCTTTGCTGCCTCATTCTATGGCTCCCGGAATTATGGCATGAATTTCAGTATCGTCAATCTCAATCTTATCGGCGCTTCGACCCTCGGCCCCATGTTTGCCAATGGTACGCCCATGATGGCTTTTATCATCATCGCCATACTGGCCGTTATCGGAGTTGTCATTACGACGGCAATCCGCCGCTAACCAGTGACAGGCAGCAGATGGATGAATCGGAAGGCTCCAGCTGTACTCCCTTCTCTCACCGTTCCGGCCTTTGCCGGGATGATGCTTTCCGGTTTGTCTGTGTGCTGCCTGTTGAAACAAATGCACTGCAGGGGTAACCTGTGGTACAATATAGGTATTCATCATAAAGGAGTGATTTTCTATGGCAAATAAAGAAATGTATGCACTGGGTTCCCAGGGTTCGGCTATCCGCGAACTGTTTGCGTACGGACAGGCCCAGGCCACCAAGGTAGGCAAAGAAAATGTATTTGATTTCAGTATCGGCAATCCGACTGTACCGGCCCCTTCGTGCATCCGGGAATCAATTGAACATATCCTGGCTACACGGGAATCAGCCGCTATCCACGGCTATACGGCCGCTGCCGGGGATCTGGCCGTTCGCAAAGGACTGGCAGACTATATGAATCAGACCTATGATGCCGGCGTTGGGGCCGATAATTTCTACATGACCTGCGGGGCTGCAGCATCACTGACCATTTCTCTTAAAGCTATCGTCGAAGATCCTGATGATGAAATCATCGTCGTCGCACCTTTCTTCCCGGAATATACAGTCTTTATTGCCAATGCTGGCGCCAAAAAAGTCATGCTGCCTCCTGATACGGATCACTTCCAGATTAAACTGGACGAACTGGAAGCTGCTATCACCCCCCATACGCGGGCTCTCATCGTCAACTCGCCGAATAACCCGGCAGGTACGGTCTATTCGCGGGAAACGATGGAAAAAGTGGCAGCCATCCTGACTAAGAAGAGTGCCGAAATCGGCCATACCATCTACCTTATTTCCGATGAACCGTACCGGGAAATCACCTACGACGGTCTGGAAATCCTCTATATGCCGGCTATTTATCCCGATACGCTCGTATGCTATTCGTACAGCAAATCCCTGAGCCTTCCCGGCGAACGTATCGGCTACATCCTCGTACCGGATTCTGTATCGGACAAAGACGTGTATCCTGCCGTCTGTGGAGCCGGCCGGTCCATGGGCTTCGTCTGCGCGCCTCATCTCTTCCAGGATGTCGTCCTCCAGTGCCTGGGCAAGACCAGCGATATGAGCATCTACGATGACAATCGCAAGCTCCTGTACAATGGCCTGAAAGATATGGGTTATGATTGCGTCTATCCCCAGGGGGCCTTCTATCTCTTCGTCAAATCACCGGAACCGGATGCCAAGGCATTTTCCGACAAGGCCAAGGCCCTGAACCTGCTCATCGTACCGGCAGACAGCTTCGGTTGCCCGGGTTACGTCCGCGTCTCTTACTGCGTCGAAGCTGATATGATCCGCCGCAGCTTTGCCGCCTTCCAGAAGCTCATCGACCAGTATAAATAATGGTGGCGCCGATGGGCCGGGAATTTTGAAATTTTCTTAAAGGAGTCTTACTCTTGAATCCATTCGAAATATATCAGGAAAAACTGCACACTCCCGAAGAGGCAGTGCATCTCGTCCAGTCCGGCGACTGGGTCGATTATAGCCAGACCTGTTCCTTTCCGGCGGCTCTCGATGCGGCTCTGGCGGCACGGCGGGATGAGCTCACTGACGTGAAGGTGCGCCACGCCATATCGATGCGCCCTGTCCAGATAGTAGAACAGGACCCGCAGCGGCAGGCCTTTACATACAACCTCTGGCACTGCTCGGGACTGGATCGTAAGTATATCGATACGGGACGGGCTTTCTTCTCGCCTATGATGTTCCGCTTCTGCGGCTCCTATTACAGCCGCGGCCAGGCGCCGGTCAACGTGGCCATGGTGACCGTATCGCCTATGGACCGCTATGGCAATTTCAGCTATGGCCTGACTAACTGCTGTATGCAGGAAATGCTCGATGCGGCTGACCGGATTATCCTGGAAGTCAATCCCCATATGCCTTTTATATACGGTATGGCCGATGATCACATCAATATCCGCGACGTCGATGCTGTCGTTGAAAATGATCAGCCTCTGAGCGAAGCCCCAAGCCGGGGAGCCAGTGAACTGGATAAGCAGATTGCCGCCCAGATTTTTCCCTTCATCCACGATGGAGACACGCTGCAGCTCGGCATCGGCGGTATGCCCAATGCCCTGGGGTCGCTCATTGCCGGGTCAGACCTCAGGGACCTGGGCATGCATACAGAACTCATGAGCGATGGCTATCTCGACCTGTATAAGGCCGGCAAGATCACCAATAAGCGTAAGACCTTGCAGAAGGGAAAGGGCGTATTTTCCATCTGCAGCGGATCGAAGGAGCTCTATGAGTTCCTCGACCACAATATTGACATTCTGTCGGCGCCCATGCATTATGTCAACGACCCGGAAACGATTCGTCAGCTGGACCATTTCGTTTCCATCAATGGCTGCATTGCCTGCGACCTCTACGGCCAGGTCAGCTCCGAATCGGCGGGGACGCGGCAGATCAGTGGGACCGGCGGCCAGCTTGATTTTGTCACCGGTGCCTATACGGCAGAACACGGCCGGACCTTCCTGGCCATGGCGTCGAGCCGGGTGGACAAGAAAGGCGTCCGCCATTCCAATATCGTACCATGCTTTACCGGCGGTGACATCATCACGACGCCGCGGGCACAGACCATGTACATCGTCACCGAATACGGGGCGGTCAATCTGGCCGGACTTACGACGTGGCAACGGGCAGAAAAACTGATTGGTATCGCTCATCCCGATTTCCGGGACGAACTCATCAAAGCCGCAGAACAACAGAAAATCTGGAGGAACAGTAACAAGAAATGAAATTTATCGTAGAAGACCGCATTTTTGAAAACGTACCTGATTTATATATCGGTGTCGTCGCCGTTAAAGGCGTAGATAACAGCAAATCCTATCCGCAGATCGAAGCCATGCTGGACGAATCCATCGCTGCAGCACAGCAGAAATTCGACGGTGTCAAAGTCAAGACATCGCCGGACATCGTGCCCTATCGCGAAGCGTTCCGCACGCTGGGCCTCAACCCAAACCGCTTCCCCTGCTCTGTCGAAGCCATGTTCAACCGCATCAGCAAAGGCAAGGGGATGCCCCATATCAATCCGCTGGTGGACCTGAACAATGCCCTGTCCCTGAAATATACCATCCCCATGGGGACCCATGACCTGGGCCGGTCGCCGGAAGATATGGAAATGCGTTACGCCCGGGAAGGCGACCATTTCCTGCCTTTCGGGGAAACGGAAGAAGAAGCGCCCGGTGAAGACGAAGTCGTCTACGCCGTCGGCCATGAAGTCCGCACGCGCCGCTGGACCTGGCGCCAGAGCGAACACGGAAAAATCACGGCTGATACGAGCTATGTGTTCTTCCCTATCGACGGATTCGTCGATTTCAATAAAGACCGGGTTGATGCGGTCATCGCCGAACTGTCGGACATCCTGAAAAACGTCTTCGGATGCCCTGTCGTAAGCGGCGTCGTCACCAAAGACCACCCGTCTGTTGATGTGACCTTATAATTTGTCCATTTAGATAGGACGGCCAGCAGAATGCCTGTCAGAGGCCTGCTGGCCGTTTTTTTTGTCAAAGAGAGCAAAAAAATTTTACATATTATGGTATGGAGCGGCGGGAATACAAACCAGAAAGAGGATACTACTCCCGATTGTGTCGGTTTTATATTTTGGCATAACTGTTTCGTATACTTGAAATGATACATAGCATTACCTGATATACGATTGCGCCGCCTGCTTCCTGTGCGCCCAGGTCTGCCCGGTCAGAGCTATCGTTACAAAAGAATGGTAAACCCATAGAAAAATGACTCCTGTCATGGTACTCTTATAGGCAGGAGTTATTTTTTTACTGGGAGGTAAGGCTGTATGGATAATGAACAACGGAAACGAATCTGGCAGCGGTTCATGGAAGACGGGACCCTGGACCCGCGCCTGCCGCCTCTTGTCGCCCGGTCATGGCAGGAATGCCGGTGCCGCGGTGTCGATCCCTGGCGGCGCAGCAGTACGACCGCCGATCCGGGGAAATGGCAGCAGATCCTGCAGCGCAGCCGTCTCCTTCTGCAGACGGCTGGTCCCATCATGCAGTCCGTCCATGAAATTATCCGCGATTCCCATTTCCTGCTGGCACTGACCGATGAAGAAGGCTATGTCCTGTCTACCATCGGCGATGATGCCATCCTGGCCCGTTCAGAAAATATCCTCTTCCGCCGGGGCTCGGTGTGGCGCAACGATCAGGTAGGGACTAATGCGCCGGGCATCGCCCTGGAATATAATCAGCCCGTCCAGCTCATCGGTGCCGAACATTACTGTGCCGACCAGCACGGCTGGACCTGCTCGGCTGCCCCTATCCACGGCGTAGACGGAGCGGTCATCGGCAGCCTCGACTTATCGGGCAGTGCCGGAGCCGCCCATCCTCATACGCTGGCACTGGTCGTAGCCTGCGCGTTCAGTATCGAACGGACGCTCATCAGCTACCATCAGAGTCATTTCATGCGGGCCGCTGCTAACGGTATCCGCGAATCGATTCTGCTGCTGAATGACAAACTGGAACTGCGCTGGGCCAATGCCACGGCCCAGCGGGAACTGGGCTTGTCCCAGGCCCGTCTGGCCGGACTCGACTTCCATCAGGTTATGCCCCAGGTCGATTGGGACATGACCGATGATGCCCACCGCCATGCCCCGCTGTATATTGATGACCTGCGCGTCGTCCTGCCCGGAAATGTACGCCGGTTCAGTGCGACCATCTCCCAGACTGCCGACGCGACAGGCCGGACCTATACGGTTATCCTGCGACGGCAGGAACACCTCTTCCGTTCAGTCAACCGCGTGTCGGGCAATCAGGCCGCCTATACCTTTGGCGATATCTATGCGGCCGATCCCCTGATGAAACAGGTCATCGACCGGGCGCGCCAGTATGCCCGCTATGATGGCAGCGTCCTCATCGAAGGCGAAAGCGGTACGGGCAAAGAACTGTTTGCCCAGGCCATCCACTCGGGCAGCAGCCGGGCTGACGGCCCCTTTGTCGCCGTCAACTGTGCTTCCCTGCCGCGGGATCTCATGGAAAGCGAACTGTTCGGTTATGAAAAAGGCGCCTTTACCGGAGCTCTCCGGGAGGGAAATCCGGGAAAATTCGAGCTGGCCGACCATGGCACCCTGTTTCTCGACGAAATCGGGGAAATGCCTATCGAATTCCAGGCCAAACTGCTGCGTGCCGTAGAGACATTGCGCATCCGCCGTATCGGCGGTAAAGAAGAGAAAAAACTGGATGTACGGGTCATTGCAGCGACAAACCGCCATCTCGAACAGGAAGTAGGACGGGGAGCCTTCCGGGGCGATCTCTACTACCGGCTCAACGTCCTGCGTCTCGACATCCCGCCCCTGCGCCAGCGGCCCGGCGATATCGCCTGTTGTACAGACCGTTTCCTGGCCCGGTTTAACAAACGATATCCCAGCCGGCAGCGCCACCTGGCTCCCGATGCCATGCCGGCGCTTTTGGCCTATGACTGGCCTGGTAACGTGCGGGAATTGCAGAATGCCCTGGAACGAGCCTTTTATACCAGCAGTGGCCCGGCTATTACGGCATCAGACTTTCATCTGCCTTCATCACAGCATGATGCCCTATCGCCATCGTCTCCCCTTTCTCCGGAATCTCCGGCGGAAGCTGCTTCGTATGAACGAGCCGAATGCCTGCACTATCTCGAAGAAGCCCGGGGCTGCGTCGAACAGGCGGCGTCTGCCATGGGCGTCAGCCGGGCCACCTTTTACCGCCTGTGCCGTCACTATGGCATCGTGCCGAAACAGATCCGCCGGCAATTTCACTAAGTATCAAAAATCTCATTTATATCAAAATATATCACTGGTTTCTTGAGAAAAATAAGAATAATGAGACAAAATAACCTCGCAGGGTTCGCGTATTCACCTGACGAGGTTTTTTTGCAGACTCTTCAACGCCGCCAATAGGGCATCCTTCCGGGATATGGCAGACAGATGGCTCCTAATTTCTTTATTTGGCATAGAGATTCCATATAAATAAGCAAAATCTGGTATTACCTATGTTAAAAGGAGGAACAACTTATTATGGCAAATAAGATTACATTGAATGAAACATCGTATTTTGGCAAAGGTGCCATTAACGAAATCGTAACAGAAGTCAAAAACCGCGGCTGCCAGCATGTCGTCGTCATCACCGACAAGGACCTCATGAAATTTAAAGTAGCGACGAAAATCACAGACCTGTTCGATGGGGCCGGCATTGCCTATACCGTTTACGATCATATCAAACCGAACCCGACCATCCAGAATGTACAGGAAGGCGTCGAATTCTGCAAGCAGGCTAAAGCCGATATTATCGTAGCCGTCGGCGGCGGTGCTGCCATGGATACATCCAAGGCCATTGCCATCATCCTCACCAATCCGGAATTTGCCGACGTACGCAGCCTCGAAGGGGCATCGCCGACGAAAAACAAATGTCTGCCCATCATTGCCGTTTCTACGACCAGCGGCACGGCAGCCGAAGTAACCATCAACTACGTCATTACTGACCCGGAAAAACACCGTAAATTCGTCTGCTGTGACCCCCACGATATCCCTATCGTAGCCGTCATCGACCCTGATATGGTCGCATCGATGCCGAAGAAACTCTGTGCCGCTACTGGCATGGACGCTCTCGTACACGCTATCGAAG
Source organism: Caecibacter massiliensis (assembly GCA_900095875.1). GTDB lineage: Bacteria > Bacillota > Negativicutes > Veillonellales > Megasphaeraceae > Megasphaera > Megasphaera hexanoica. The sequence goes on from LT608311.1 coordinate 1,306,335, forward strand.
GCTATATTACAAAGAACGCCTGGGAAATGACCGATATGATGCATCTCAAAGCCATTGAAATCATCAGCAAATGGCTTCGTAAATCCGTCGAAGGCGACATGAAAGCCCGTGAAGAAATGGCCCTCGGCCAGTATATCGCCGGCATGGGATTCTCCAACGTCGGCCTCGGCATCGATCACTCCATGGCCCATCCCCTCAGTGCCTTCTATGACATTCCTCACGGTGTAGCTTGTGCTATCCTCCTGGCACCGGTCCTCACCTTCAATGCTGAAGCAACGGGCGAACGCTACCGTGAAGTAGCCCGTGCCATGGGCGTCGCCGGTGTCGATGACATGAGCCAGGAAGAATACCGCAAGGCTGCTATCGATGCCTGCCAGAAACTGGCCGATGATGTCGGAATTCCCCGTAAATTATCTGACCTGGGCGTACAGGAAAAAGACATCGACTTCCTTGCCGACTCTGCCATGGCCGATGCCTGCACACCGGGCAATCCTCGTGATGTAGAAAAATCCCAGATCGTCGCTCTCTACAAATCCATTCTTTAATGAATCAGCTAAAAAAGCCGCCCTGCATGTATCGCGTGCAGGGCGGTTTTTGACTGTCATTTCTTCATCTTGTTGAATACGGTCTGGCGGGAGACGTTCAGGAGTCTGGCTATGTCTGTCTGGGTATAGCCTTTGTCGGATAGTTCCTGTATGAGGATTTGTTCGATGGTCGTTTCCAGGTTTTTCATATTGAGGGACAGGGAACCCGTATCAAGGAGCTGCGGTGTCTGTTCTTCCTCTGTCGTGTCGAACAGGTATTGGTAGGACGAATCACCGGTATCGCCATAGATATGGTATCGCAGGGCTACGCTGTACAGTTCCCGGATATTTCCCCACCAGTGATGATGGGTGAGTATTTTTTTCAGTGTCTGTGGGACCGGGACCGAGGTGCCGGAGATGGTATTGAGAAAATAGGAGAACAGGTACGGGATATCCGATGGTCTGTCGTTGAGGGGGGGCAGGGTCAGGCGCAGGGTGTTGATGCGGAAGAAGAGGTCCCGCCGGAATGTCCCCTTGCGGACCGACTGGATGATATCGGCATTGCTGGCCGAGATGATGCGGATGTCGAGGGGAATGACGTAGTCTGACCCCAGGCGCATGACCTGTTTTGTTTCCAGGACGCGCAGCAGTTTGGACTGGATGTCCTGAGGCATGCTGTTGATTTCATCGAGGAAAATCGTGCCATTGTGGGCGATTTCAAAGAGGCCGGCCTTACCTTCTTTGCGGGCTCCTGTGAAGGTGCCTCCTACGTAGCCGAACAGTTCACTTTCGAGGATATCCGGTGGCAGGGCGGCACAGTTGATGGCGACGAAGGGGCCGTTGCGCCGGGGACTGGCGTTGTGGATGCTCTGGGCGAAGAGTTCCTTTCCTGTGCCGCTTTCACCCTGTATGAGAATCGGCGCATTGTAAGAAGCCATAGTGGCAGCCCGGCGGATCAGAGTCTGGAGGGCCGGGTCCATAGTCTTGATATCGGAGAAATGATGGCTGGCCGTGAGGCCTGTCCGGGAGAGTTTGTAACGGATATTTTTTTCCATCCGCTGCAGTTCGGTCACGTCACGCAGAGTGAGGATATACTGTTTTTCCTTATCCATGAGGAATACGTCCGAATTGGCTACCAGGGTATAAGGCGGCCGCTGGATGATTTTTTCTTTGAACGATGGCTGGCTCCCCTCCTGCCAGTCCGGGAAAATATCGCGTATGTTCCGCGTATTGGGCGGCAGGGACAGGAAAGCCCGGGCCTGACGGTTGATATGAGAAATGACGCCTCCTGTGGAATACAGGATGATGCCGTCGGTCACGTGGGACAGGATGGAGGCCAGGAGAGAAAGCTGGCGGCGGTCTTTCTTATTGAAGGCAATGAGTTCCAGGGCATACTGGTATACGGACAGGATGGTCGATTCGCTGGGCCGGATGGGATAAATCGGCATGGGGCTGTTCCGGGCAATCTGGGGCAGCAGAGTGCAGCCGACGATGGCCGTATCGGGCGTCACCGGCAGGCTTTGCACCATTTTCAGCAGTTTGTGGTAAGTCGGTTCGATTCCGTACGGTGGATGGACAATCAGGCGCTGGCGTACATCCGGCGGGCAGGCGTTGATATTGAAGATGAAATGTTTATTCAGGAACAAATGGATTTTCTGGCAGTGGATATCCCGGAGAGTATACAGGACATCATTTGTCGAGCTGTACAGGCAGAGAATGGGGACTTCGTCGATGGCATTGGACAATATCTGATAGGACCCGCTGTTGGTGATGATGACCCGGGCTCCTTTGCGGATCATAGCGCGGGCCTGGTCCGGCAGACGGGGGAAATCGATGATTTCAATCCTGATGGCGACGTGATGCGTATTGAAGCTCTCCTGATAGGACCACAAGGTCTGTTCTATCATGCGTTCCTGCACGGTATCGGCGATTAAAAAATAGATGGTATCCATAGTCGCCCTCCTTTTCTTTGTACCAGTGTATAACGGAATAGAACAACTGTAAATATCTGATGTAAAGAAGGTAAAAAAATATATACAAATGAGGATGCGGCGCTTCCGGACACCGGGCGGAAAAATTGATCGGTGTCGCCCATCCCGGTTTCCGGGAAGACTTCATCGAGGCCGCAGAGGCACAGTATATCTGGCGGCGGAGCTATAAGAAGCAGTGCTGTGATGCCTGAGAGTGAAGCTGCCGGGTGAATATAAAAGGTGGTGTAAAGGATGACAAAGAAATTTTACGTCTTGTGAAATGAGCGGAAAATCCAGTACGGAAAAAACGCATGGCTAAGGCATTTTGCCAGATACGATATCTGGTACGGTTATTTCATATATAGTTGTGTGATGCAGTCATTTAGTTTACGTTCTAAAAAGGACGGGAGGTCTATACATGAAAAAATTACTTTCTGGTAATGAAGCGATTGCCCGCGGGCTCTATGAAGCAGGCGTCAGCTTTGCATCAGCTTACCCGGGTACGCCGAGTACAGAAATCCTGGAAAACGTAGCCAGGTACGATGAAATCTACTCCGAATGGGCACCGAATGAAAAGGTTGCCGTCGAAGCGGCTATCGGGGCATCCATGGGCGGTGTCCGGTCGTTTGCAGCCATGAAGATGGTCGGCCTCAACGTAGCGGCTGATCCGATGTTTACTTTTGCCTATCAGGGAATCAACGGCGGCATGGCCTTCGTCAATGCCGATGACCCGGGCATGCATTCCTCACAGAACGAACAGGATAACCGCCGCTATGCCAAGGCGATGAAAATTTGTATGCTCGAACCGGCTGATTCACAGGAATGTCTCGATATGACCCGGGCAGCTTATGAAATCAGCGAAAAATACGGATCGCCGGTCATGATCCGCCTGACGACCCGGGTGGACCATTCCAAGAGCCTGGTCGAACTGGGTGAACGGAAGGAAGTCCCAGCTGTTCCCTATGTCAAACAACGGGACCGCCTCGATGATGTGCCGGCCGTTTCCAAGCAGCGCCGCTATGTCATTGAAGAACGGGAAAAACAGCTGAAAGAATATTCGGAAAATTCTCCTTTTAACTATGAAGAAATGCACGATACGAAAATCGGGATCGTCGCATCCGGCGTGGCTTATATGTATGCCAAAGAAGTGCTGGGAGACAAGGCGTCGTACCTGAAAATCGGCTTTTCCTATCCTCTGCCGATTGAAAAAATCCGTGCTTTTTCCAAAAAAGTAGATACATTGTATGTCGTCGAAGAACTGGATCCGGTCATGGAAGAACAGATAAAAGCGGCCGGCATCAACTGTCACGGCAAGGATGTCATCCCAAATATTGATGAACTCAATCCCAATATCGTGGCTACGGGCATCCTGGGTAAGGGTTTCCCCAGCAAGACTGTTCCCGATGGCCTGTTTGTCCCCCGTCCGCCTGCTCTTTGTGCTGGCTGTCCTCACCGGGGATTCTTCTATGAACTGGGCAAGCGCAAAGATACGGTCATGGTCGGCGATATCGGCTGTTATGCCCTGGGCGGGTCGGAACCGCTCAATGCCAAGGATCTAGGTGGCTGCATGGGCAGTGCCTTCTCTATCGGCCACGGCATGAGCCACGCCTTCTCCAAGAGCGGCCAGCAGAAACGGGTCGTCGCCTGCATGGGCGATTCTACCTTTTTCCATACGGGCATCAATTCTCTCACGGAAGTATCGTACAATAAATCCAATACAATCTGCGTCATTCTCGATAACCGGATTACCGGCATGACCGGGCACCAGGACAACCCCGGTTCGGGCTACAATATCAAAGGCGAACCGACGACGCTCATCGATGTGGAACGGGTCGTCCACGCCTTGGGACTGAAGAACGTCCGCACGGTCAATCCCAACAACCTGGCCGATATGAAAGCAACCCTCGACTGGGCCTATTCTCTGGAAAATGAACCGGTAGTCATCATCACCAGATGGCCGTGTGTACTCAAGAAATTCTCCCAGGAAGATGCGGAAGAATTCAATCTGGATCATACGCCGTGCGTCGTCGATGAAGAAAAATGCATCGGCTGCAAGAAGTGCATGACCACAGGCTGTCCGGCACTGCGCTTCAATCTGAAAGATAAGAAATCGGAAATCGTCGAAAGCGACTGCGTTGGCTGCCGCGTATGCGCACAGGTCTGCCCGGTCAAGGCTATCAGCAGAAAGGGGTATAAATAATGAGTGATGTAACGAATGTACTGCTCGTCGGTGTCGGCGGACAAGGAACTATTCTGGCCAGTAAAATCCTGACCATGGGTCTCATAGAAAACGGATATGATGTAAAAATGTCGGAAGTACATGGCATGAGCCAGCGTGGCGGCAGCGTCAGCACTCAGGTCCGCTTCGGGAAAAAGGTCTATTCTCCGATTATCGGGGAAGGCATGGCAGATATCCTCGTCGCCTTTGAAGAAATGGAAGCGGCCCGCTATGCCAAATTCCTGAAACCCGATGGCAAGATGGTCATCAACCGGCTCTGCATCCCGTCCCTGCCGGTCCTCTCCGGTCAGGTTGCCTATCCGGAACACATTATTGAATCACTGAAAAAAGATTTCCCTGTACTCGACCTCGATGCTACCCGCATTGCTACGGAAATCGGCAATCCCAAGAGTGCCAACGTCGTACTCCTGGGGGCTCTCGTCCAGGCACTGGGCCTGACCAACCTGGACTGGTCGGACTTCATTTCCCGTACGGTCAAACCGAAATTCGTCGATGTCAATCTCAAGGCCTTCCAGAAAGGCCGCGAAGCCGTCGCAGGCGGGGAAAGATAGTGACCAGTAATTAGTTTGCAGGGAAAATAATCCGGCAGTGTCAGATCAGAGACAGGGGCTGTACCCCAATGGCTGAAAAGCTCATTAGGGTACAGCCCCGTTTTACGCGCAGAAACGGCAAAGCCCTACTGACCACCAGCCGTTAGCTGCTGACTGCTAACGGCTGGCCTTCCCCGGCCAGCGGTCTTTCCTCTGCAAACTCGGGACTGCAAACTATCTTTTTCCGGACCTTGTGCTATGATATAGGGGAACATGGTATAAAGGAGTGATATACAATGGAAGATATACGGAAACAGATTGCTGTCTATATAGATGGGCACCGCGACGCCATGATAGATTTCTGGCGGCAGCTGGTACAGATAGAAAGCGGTTCAGCCAATAAGGCCGGTGTCGATGCCGTGGCGCACCGGGTACAGGAAGAACTGGATACGATTGGGGTCCATACGGAAATCCACGAAATGAAACGGGCCGGCAATATGCTCGTGTCGGTCCTGAATGAAGACGTACCGGAAGCCCCGGTTCTCCTCTTGGGACACATGGATACGGTATTCCCTGATGGTACCGTAGCAGCCCGGCCGTTTACCCTGCGGGATGGCAAGGCCTATGGTCCCGGTGTCCTCGATATGAAAGGCGGCGTAACCATTGCCGTATTTGCCATGAAAGCATTGAAAGAAGCGGGCTGGGCCAAACGACCGGTCCGCCTCGTCCTGGCCGGTGATGAAGAGGTAGGTCACTGCGATTCTGACTGCGACCAGCAGATCATGGAACAAGCCCGGGGAGCCGTAGCTGCCTTTAACTGCGAAAGCGGCCGTCTGGGAAATGAAGTCGTCGTCCAGCGCAAAGGGGCACTGACCTATCGCATGGATGTCACCGGTATTGCGGCTCATGCAGGAAATGAACCGGAAAAAGGCCGCAGTGCTATCCTGGAAGTGGCTCACAAGGTCATTGCTATCCAGAATCTGACGGATTGGCAACAGGGAACGACCTATAATGTAGGTGTCATTTCCGGCGGTACCGTAGCCAATGCCGTTCCGGATACGGCATCTATCCTCATCGATGTCCGCTATCTCAAGAACGATTATGTTCCAGATATAGAAGCGAAATTACAGGACGTGGCCCATACGACCTATGTCGATGGCACAAAGACATCTCTGACACGGCTTTCGTGCTGCATCCCCATGGAACGGATGGCAGAAACCGATGGCCTGCTGGCCAAAGTCCAGGACGCGTATGCATCCTTTGGCATGCCCCGTCCCAGTGGCATCACCGTCGGTGGTGGATCCGACTCGGCCTATACCGTAGCGGCCGGCGTGCCGACCATCTGCGCTATGGGTGTCGAAGGCAGCCGTCATCACAGTCCGGAAGAATACGCCAGCGTAGAATCACTGTATGCCCGCGCCAAAGCCCTGGCATACGTCGTGACCATGGTCTGATAATGTAGTTTACATAAGGGAAAAAACGACATTTCAACACACACCTTAATACACCCTAACGCACATATGCGTTAGGGTGTATTAATTCTAACGCACGTGTGCGTTAAACGTCTGTTAAGGTGCATCAGGTAAAAGCGATGGGTTCCTGATTGTTCATGGAATAGCCGTCGTTATGTGGATCATCCAGTTCGGAAAGGGTGATGTCTTCTTTTGTTTTCAGTGGTTTGATGAGGCCCGGCGGATTGTGGAGGGACAAGGTCTTACCTTTGCCGGACAGAATCCAGAATACTTTATAGCCTCCCGGTTTGACTTCCAGACGCTCTTCTCCCTGTCCGTCGGTAAAATAGATGAGCAGATCGATTTTATGTTTATTGGCATAGGCAAAGACCGGGGAAAAGGCCGTTCCACCCCGATAGGGATAGCGTTCCTGCAAGTCGCGGACAGAACGGACGTGATAGACTTTTTTTATCTGATCATCGCATTCGATGACCGTGATTTCTACGCGCTGGGTCTGGACGATATGCAATACTTCTTCCATGGCCTGATGGAACTCGGCATCACTGATGCTGCCGCTCACGTCGAGGGCGACGAGGATGCGCGCCTTATAATGATGGAGTTCTCCCCGCAGGTCGAGGCGGTACGGCTGGCGGCGGCTGAGCCGGGCCGTCGTGTGTTTGGTGCCGCACGACAACGTGCCGGCCATGCGGCGCAGGTACCAGTCCCAGGGCAGGGCCGGGTTTTCGCTTTTGATAGCGGCGATGGCACTGCTGAGATGAGATGGCAGATTGCCCTTATCGGCTTCGTCGAGATACTTTTCCGTAAATTTGACCATGGTCTGCGGATCGGAGGCGTCTGCCGTTTCCCACAAATCGTGGGCGTGGGCCGGGTCGAACTGGGGCTTGTCCGAATCGGTGACCTGGTCGGTCGTAGTCGTCTGGCTCTTTTTCTTCCATTCGAGGCCATGCTGGATTTGTTCGGCGTAATTTTCCAGTGTATCGTATGGCGTCAGATAGAGCTGATATTGGCCGTTGATGCGTTCAATTGTCACGCCGTCAGCCGGGACCGGGTCGAGGTACGTGTTGACGATGGCATCCATGGCCAGGTTGAGGGCTAGTTTGCTGTACGAACTGCGAAGGTCCCGGGCGCGCAGGAGATGGCGGAATACGATGTGCAGGATTTCGTGACGGATGGAACTGAGCATCTGGTCCGGTGTCTGTTCCAGAAACAGGAAGGGCTGGAAAAAAAGAACGTATTTTGTACCCCGGAAGGTGACTCCTGTAGGAGCCCGGAGCGTCAGATCCAGTTCTTTTCCCATCTGGAAGAAGAAATAACCGAAGAAATTATCTTCATCTTCCATGAGGGCGACGCTGAGGTGGCTGAGAAAGGTAAAAAATTCGGCTTTGAGAGGCGCCGGAAGTTCCGTAGCCCGGTCTTTGGGGTCAGGTAGAAAATAATAATCGTTGGCCCAGATTTCCAGACGTCTGCGCAGGGTGAATGCCTGGTCTGCCAGTGTTGTATCCATTACGATTCCTCCCGGTTCTGTTTAAAACGAAGCCGTTCATCGACGGCAATCTGTTTAGCCCGGCAGCTGCCCTTGTGATAGATGAGGCGCAGTACATCGGCCGGCGTCCAGTGATAGAGCTGCTTCAGCGCGCGGCAGCCGATGAGATTGCGGACGTATTTTTCCGGTACATCAGTCCGGGCGAGGACCTGACTGAGTACAGACCGGCATTCGTCTTCGCTGATGTGGATGGACGGTGGCAGCGTGGCCAGTACAGACACGTTGATACCCAGGAAATGCAAGGCCTGGTCATGGGTCAGATGCATTATAAAGCGCAGCGTCCGCGCGTCGCTGCCAATAGCCTGATCGGCGGCTTCAGTCGTAGGAAACTCCATATAGCGCAACGCTTCCGGATTCTGTCGTACGGCAGCCAGCTGCACAGCTGGCGTGGGGTCCTTGATATACTGCAGTGCTTCCCAGTTTTTTTCGATAGCGGCCAGTTGCAGTTCTTCGCTGGGATTTTTTGCGTAGCGGATAGCCCAGGCCGACTGTTTCAGTGCCAGACGGACCAGCGATTCTGGCGGATTCTTGATATAACTCAGATTATACCAGTTGGCTTTGATGGCCTTTTCGGCCAGTCCCGGAATGGGCTGGCGGATATAGCGGATAGCTTCAGGCTTATTGGCGATGGCGGCCTCTTGGATGGAGGCATCGGGCTGATCTATATACTGTATCATGAGGCCGTTTCCTTCTACGGCAGCCAGTTGCAGGCGCCGTGACGGATGGTCAATGTGGCGGATGGTCAGCGGATTTATTTTGATGAGTTCTAAATATTTTTCTTCGTCCATAATGTACCTGTCTGTAAAATAAAGATTTCATGCAGTACTATTATTGTACGAGGATTCTCCCTGTATTTCAAATACTTGGACCATCTTTTTGAAGTTCTGTTGTGCATAGTGGGTATTTGATTTTTTCAAGACTGGGCTGAGAGATAACAGGTGACCGGAAATATGCTATAGTAATATTCAGAGAATACCAGGCGGGACAGGAGTGATGGAAATGTTGATTCTGATAACGTTATTCGTTTTAGGGTTCCTATTGGGACTGACCGGGGCTGGCGGAGCCGGTGTGGTCATTGCCGTGTTGACGGCAGCCTTTGGTGTGCCCATTCATCTGGCTCTGGGGACGAGTCTCAGTGCCATGACCTTTACGACCCTGTCCGGGGCGGTCAGTCATTTCCGCGAAGGAAATGTCCGCATCCGCACCGGAGCTGCTGTCGGTGTATTCGGTGCGGCCGGCGCGTTTACGGGTGCTAAAATCGCGGCTATGATTCCGGCGGCTGATTTGCACTGGTTCACTGGTGGCATGATGCTCCTCTCTATGGCACTCATGTACTTGCGCCTCTATCATCCCCAGTCCGGGCCGTTTGCCTATGTGGGCACGACTGAACTAGAGGGGGGCTCTCGATTCTGGCTGACCGCAGTGCCGGCCGGATTCGTCGTCGGTTGTCTGTCCGGCACGTTCGGCATTGGGGCGACGCCCTTCATCCAGCTCGTGCTGCTCATCTTATTTGGGCTGCCCCTTCCCGTAGCTATTGGCACGACGATGATGGTCATCCTGCCCATTACCGTGTTTGGCGGTCTGGGTTATCTGCTGGAAGGCAATCTCGATTTCACCTTGTTCATCCAGGTCGTTGCCGGCCTCATGACTGGTGCCTACATAGGAGCTAAATTTACCCGGCGCATTCCCCAGAAGGTTTTGAAAGTCGTCATGACCATCATTCCCGGTATCGGGGCATTGGTGCTCTTTTTAGAATAATGTCAGCAGTCCCATGATAACAGAAATTATGGTGGGACTGCTTTTTGCCGCTTATCATGGTATAATAATTTCATACAGGCAAAAGGACGTGATAGTATGGCAAAGATAGCACTTAAACTGGAACAGAAAACAAAATTGTCCCAGATACAGCGGCTGACCATTCAGATGCTGACCCTTCATTCACAAGATCTGACCGATTTCCTCCATGAACAGGTGACCGATAATCCCCTCCTCGATATCCGGTATAAAGATGTCCGTTCCAGCAGCGGAGACGGCAAGGAAAAACCCATTGACAATATCAAGAACCGCGGGGATTCACTGGAAACGGGGCTCATGAAACAACTGCGGGTACAAAACGTTCCGAAACCGGTTATGCTGGCTGCCGGCCTTATCATCCGCTCCCTTGATGAAAAAGGTTTCTTTGCCGGTGATCTTGACCTTCTGGGCCAGGATTATGCCCTGTCGCTGGAAGATATGGAAAAAGGACTGGCTCTGGTGCAATCCTTTGATCCGCCGGGCATCGGGGCCCGTTCTATCTGTGAAGCCCTGCTTATCCAGACCCGGCGCCATGACGATGCCCCGCCGCGGACGGAAGAACTCCTGCAGGACCATTATCAGGAATTCCTCACGGGGAAATGGCAGAAGCTGCAGAAAGAAATGGAACTCAGCAATACGGATCTTCAGGCTATACGGGATTTTCTGAAGACGCTGGCTCTGCAGCCTGCCGGACAGGCTGAGACGGAAACGGAGTTCGTCCGCCCCGATGTAGAAATCTATACCGATGAATCGGGCCATCTGGCGGTCCGTTCTCTGGAAGAACTGCCGGAAGTGTTTTTTCGTGAAGACCTTTATAAGGAATATGAAGAACAAGGCGACAAAAAGACGCGGACCTATATCCACAAGGCACGGAGGGCTTTCCTCGACCTCCAGTCGGCTCTGGCCTATCGCTGGCAGTCTATTTTTACGGTCATGGATTGTATCATACGCCATCAGGAGGGTCATTTCCTCTATGGCGATACGCTGCAGCCCCTGCGCCAGAAAGATATAGCTGTCGAAACGGGACTAAGCACGGCGACAGTGAGCCGTGTCTGTCATGGCAGATATGTTCTCTTTGACCGCCGGACCTATGCCATACAGGATTTCTTTGCCCAGTCCTACCGGAGAGACAGCGGGGCTGAAGGGGAAATTTCTGATCAGGCCATCCGGCAGAAAATGGCTGAGCTGATTAAGGAAGAAGATGCAGCTCACCCCTATTCCGATCAGGAACTGGCCGACCGCTTCGCCGCCGCCGATATCCATATTGCCCGCCGGACCATAACGAAATTCCGCCTGAAAATGCATATCCCCAACAGCAGTATCCGCCGGAGACTGAAAAACGGATGATTGTGAAAAAAATAATTAATAGAGAATTATTATTTCTTATTGACAAGTAGACTCTTTTGGTATACAATTAGCTTGCAATCAAAAATGATTATTCACTAGTAAATAAATTCCACTTAAATACATCAATACATCACATTAAATATATCCATTTCGTTCCCGTCAAAGGAGGAAACTATTATGAAACGTGTAGAATTTTATCGTAACAATATAGATGGCAAGGTATTAGTACTCACGGGAGGACAAGCTCCGGACAGCGTTATCTATGATGGTCAGGAACTGACTCACCTCGTCGCTGGCTCTATCGATGCGGCACAGGAAAAACACGTACCGTCTTTCCAGAAAATTGATGGACACCTGGAGGTCCACGTTGGATCCGTTACCCATCCCATGGAAGAAAAGCATTACATCGAATGGATTGCCCTGGTTGATGACAGCGGCGTCCACTTCCACTACCTGAAGCCGGGTGAAGAACCGAAAGCTTTGTTTGAAACAGGCGATGCTGGTGAAATTTACGCCTACTGCAATCTCCATGGCCTGTGGAAGGAAAGTTTTGAAACGGGCGATGCCGACGTTCTCGATGGCGCTGCCTGCTCTCCCGAATTTGGCGGCTGCCGGATCCATGAATTATAATAGGAGGCCCTGATCATGAGCGTATACGATTACACCGTCAAAGATATCCGGGGCAATGACGTGCCCCTGAGCCAGTATAAGGGCAGCGTTCTTCTCATCGTCAATACGGCCAGTAAATGCGGTTTTACGCCGCAATATGATGGCCTGGAAGCCTTATATCAGAAATATAAAGATAAAGGTCTGGTCATTCTCGGTTTCCCTTCTAACCAGTTTCTCGAACAGGAACCGGCTGATAATGACAGTATCGAAACGTTCTGCCGCATCAACCATGGCGTGACATTCCCCTTATTTGCCAAAGTAGACGTACGTGGCGGACAGGCTATTCCTCTCTATCAGTACCTGACGGAAGCAGCACCCTTTGCCGGTTATGAACTGGATAAAGAAAGCGGCCGCCTTATCAAACAGGTCGTCGCCCAGTATTATCCGGAAAATGCCGATGGCAACGGCGTAAAATGGAATTTTACGAAATTCCTCGTCAGCCGCGACGGCTCACAGGTTCAGCGATTTGAACCGAGCACGACACCGGAAGAACTCGATCCGGTTATTGCCCAAGCTCTTTCCTAAAGCACTTCCACCTATCATTACACCTCTTCCCTTCTAAAGATAATACCTCTTCCATTCTAACGATACGTACGTTACACACATCAGAAACAGGCAGCCCCATGAAGCGGATTAAACTTCATGGGGCTGCTTGTTCATTTTGCTATCATAGTACAACTCTTTGCCAGGGAAGTAAAAAATATATTTTTTAACAAAATCCCTTGACAATAGCAACGCGATTTGGTATTATAATTAAGCGTTCCGATGAACGCACCTGATAAAAAGCCCGGTATTCAATACATAAAATAATGTGTTGACAAGCTAGTGCGAATGTGGTAAAATATCTTTTGTCATGCGGAAGTAGCTCAGTGGTAGAGCATCACCTTGCCAAGGTGGGGGTCGCGAGTTCGAGCCTCGTTTTCCGCTCCATTTATTCCTCAATAGCTCAGTCGGTAGAGCAATCGGCTGTTAACCGATTTGTCGTAGGTTCGAGTCCTACTTGAGGAGCCATACAGGGGTATCGCCAAGCGGTAAGGCAACGGACTCTGACTCCGTCATCCGTAGGTTCGAATCCTACTACCCCTGCCAAATATGATCCACTAGCTCAGTTGGCAGAGCACCTGACTTTTAATCAGGGTGTCCCGAGTTCGAATCTCGGGTGGATCACCATAATTTTCCTTTGCATGGCCCCTTGGTCAAGTGGTTAAGACACCGCCCTTTCACGGCGTGAACGTGGGTTCAAATCCCGCAGGGGTCACCATTTTTATGGGCGATTAGCTCAGCTGGGAGAGCGCCTGCCTTACAAGCAGGATGTCAGCGGTTCAAGCCCGTTATCGCCCACCAGGTTACAGCACATCCGGCAGGATGTGCTGTTTTGCTATATATACGGACACCATGACGTTAGGAGAGATGATATGAGAACAGAAACCGGGGTAGTAGAAAAGATACTGCCAGACCATATGGTACTAATTAAAGCAAGCCGGACGAGCCTTTTTTCGCGCCATGCGTCGTCTATTGGCAATGCCACGGCTCCCATTGAGGTACGCAATGAAATCGGAGCTGAAAAAGGAGATTTCGTCGAATTCGCCCTGCCGGAACGAAATATCGCCCTCGGTGGATTTATCGGCTTTGGCATCCCCATGCTGATCGTCCTCCTGAGCATTATTGTCCTGTATACCCAGGGCCCGTCGTGGGGATTATCGGAAAATGGTTCGGCTGCAGCCGGATTCATTGGCGGCCTTATCCTGGCATTCATTATTATGAAAATTCTGAATAAAGCCTGGAAAGGACACCGTTCAGAAGCCTCCATTCTCCGTATCATCCGCCCTGATGCGGAAGAAGAACAGGGGGAAGGAGAATCTCCGCAGGGGTAAGCTGCTTTTAGCGATATAAAAATAATTTTCGATACTTTAAAAAGGGAAAAATGCTCACAAAGCCTATTCTGGAAGGCTTTGTGAGCATTTTTTGTTTGGCTTTCATACGTGCTATATTTTTCTCATCTAACTAATTCATTACCTTTTGACTTCTTATTGCACCTTCTTTTTTATTGCAATGGTTATTTAAATATTGTATAAGCGTTATTTGCATCTTAGTGTAAACTAACCCTTTTTGCATTGAGCTTGATGGGATGACAAATATAACGTTAAAATAAAAAATAGTAAAAATATTCCAATGTAGTCACTATAGGAGGGAAGAGGGCTGGATATCAATGACTTCAAAGGAATAGAGGCCAGTTTTTTTAGACTATAAAGTTTCGTTAGAAGCAAACAAACCTAAAAGTTGGCTAAAATCAGTTTCTGCATTTGCCAATACTAAAGGAGGGCATATTTTATTTGGAATAACTGACGGTGACCATGAAGCAATTGGCTTAGATGATGCTCAAGGAACTGCCAGCAAGATTTCGGAATTTCTTTCAACTCGGATTAGCCCTATGGTTAATTATACATTAATAACATTTTCTAGCCATCGAGAAGGTAAATATTGTCTTGATTTGGCTATCTTTCCAGGACCCAATTATCCGTACTATTATATTCACGAGCATACAAGAGAATGCTATGTCCGACGTGGCGATAGATCTGAATTGGCAACTACTTTAGAACTTAATACCCTGATTCTAAAGGGAATGAATCAAACTTATGATGCGTTGCCTACTTCTTATCAAGTGAGTGATGTTAGTTTTACTTTACTAGGAGCGACTTTAAAAAGAGAGACGGGCGAAGAATTTAATTTATCTCAAGATCCTATTTCTATGGGATTAATGACGGAAGCTGGTAAAGTGACAAATGCTGGATTATTGCTTTGTGATCAAGGAATTTTAAAACAATCGCGTGTTGTTTGTACTCATTGGAAAGGGATAACAAAAGGGTCTGTTGAAGGTGATGCACTAGATGATGAAGAATTTTCTGGAGCGAGTCTAATTACTCTTCTTAACAATGCAGAATCATTTATACGAAATAATTCGAAAAATCCTTGGACAATACGGGGAATGCATAGGGAAGAGAAGAGTGATTATCCGTTTAAAGCGGTTCGTGAAGTTTTAGTTAATGCCTTGATTCATCGGGACTATCAAAATATCGGTTCGGAAATACATGTCGATATGTATGATGATCGACTGGATATCTCTTCCCCTGGAGGAATGATGAATGGAAGTCGTATTCAAGATTTAGATTTAAAAATGATTCCGTCCATGAGAAGAAATGAAATTATATCTGATATTTTTGGCCGACTGCATTATATGGATCGCAGAGGTAGTGGCATACGCCGGGTTATGAATTCATATGCAGATTTTGATATAAAGCCAATATTTTATTCCAATGAATATTTTTTCCTTGTTTCACTGCCTAACAGGGGAAATGAGTTGCGAAGTGGAATGAAATCAAATAAAACGCAACTTACTCCGGATAAAACGCAACTTACCGACTTAAAAATCATTATACAAACAAGAGCGGCTAAAAGCTTTCGAAAAGACACGTTAAAAAAGATTATCAATTTATTGGAAATTTATGAATTCGCCTACCCTTTTAACCGGCAGATTGTGGCAACTCAATTTGGAATCAGTCAAAATGCGGCATCACGGATTTTAAAGAAGGCGATGGAGTGTGGCATCATTAGAAAAGAAAGGAGAGGAATATATTATTTTAGAGAAGCATTAGTAAATAAAGATTCATGCTACAGTCAGGAAAAATAGTTTAATAAAAAATCACCTCTTATATTAGTACATGGTGTACTGCCCCCAAAAAAAGTTAGACCTAAAAATCTAACGATGGTAGGTCAGTACATGTACTGAATCATAGAGGTGATTTTTTGATTTATTTATTACTTTTTATCCGGAATGGGTACTAAGAAAAGCTGGTTGCTGCCGCCTTCTGATTCGGGGAACTGATTGTACATGGAGAACATCGATTGGAACCGCTGCCAGGAGTAGATTCCGTACCCGTCCTGGTTATGGTCGGTAGTATCATATGGGTCAGCGACGATGATGACGTCGTCGGCTTCATTGGCTGTACCCATATCATCATAACCAATGATAGCCTGCCAATGGCCACTCCAGTCTATCCAGCAGATTAGGATGGGATGGCCTTCTTTCAGAAATTTTCGTACATCGCTGGCAGAAAGTGTTTTGCCTTCCTTTTGATAGTCACTGCTGGAGATGTAATGAAAGCCTCCGACGCCATCAAATATATCCTTCATCTGGCGCAGTGTCGTTCCCGGATAACCATTGGGAAAACCGGGGACGGTCACGTCCTTTAGAGGATGACGCAGGGCGGCCAGTTTTTGCTCGTTCCATCCGTCTGTCCGGCCATACCATTGCAGTACGGTCAGGGCGGCTGCCGGTCCGCAGGACCATTCGCTCGTCTGTTGGAAGGTCTGGTATCCGCTGAGAATGGTCCGCGATGCCGTAGATTTCATGTGGTAGAAATCGGGATGAGCGTAATACGGGGAATCGGGATGGTCGTACTGCCGTTCAATGGAGGCAGCTCCTTCATTAGGCGTCAGCCGGGCAGATACGGTCAGTTTCATATCGTTCGTAAAATCGGAAGCGGCATAAGCTGCTCCTGCTGCACCTATCAGTATAGTCGTACATAACAAGGAACACAGCCGTTGTTTCAGTTTATTCATAGGCATTCTTTATTTGATGAACAATCAGTCGAAATGACGGTCGAAGAGGTCGCTCTTTTCCAGAAATTCTTCTACGGTAGCAAATCCCAGGTGTTTGAGCAGTTCGATGACGTAGGGATTTTCTACAGGCGTCCGGCTCTGGGCTTCCTGCCCGTAGGCCTGTACGCAGGCTTTGCCTTCTTCTTTTTTGATGATGGCCCGGGGACCGCCGACACAGCCGCCGATGCAGCCCATGCCTTCAAAGAAATTGCCATCGCGATTGCCGGCGAGAATGTCATTGATCATGGCTTTGCAGCCGGGGACACCGTCGGCTTTGCGGGTCTTGATGGGCACCTTGCGGTCCGGGTCCAGCTGGGCGACGGTCATGGCTACGGCGTCGGCAACCCCGCCGGCACAGGCATAGCCGATACCGGATGATGAGGCGTGGGGGACGTTTTCTTCTTCCATTTTTTCCAGGTCCATATTGGTGACGGAAAACAGATCACGCAGTTCCTGATAGGTCAGGACATAATCGATGGCACCGGCGATATCCGGTTCTTTCCGTTCGGCTTTTTTGGCAAGACAGGGACCGATGAATACAGTTTTGGCATTGGGATGCAGTGCCTTTACCGTGCGGCCTCCGGCAATCATAGGGGAAACGGAGCCGGGGACATTGGGAAGCAGCTGGTGATAGAGCTTCTTGATCATGGCAATCCACATAGGACAGCAGCAGCTCGTCAGCTGGAACTGTTCTTCTGTATGGACGTTTTTATCAAATTCTAACGCTTCTTTCATGGTCAGGATATCGGCAAATATGGCGACTTCCAGCATGCCGGTAAATCCCAGGTGTTTCAGGGCCGTGCGCATCTTCCCCATGGTGACGTTAGGGCCGAATTGGCCGGAGATAGCCGGTGCTACCAGTGCGTAGACCGGGCCATCGTAGTCATGCAGTTCCTGGACGACGGGGATGATATCTTTACTCGTTTTGAGACTTTCCAGTTTGCAGGCATCGACACAGGCCTGACAGCCGACACATTCTGCATCGTCGATTATCATCCCTTTGCCATCGGGAGACGGTTTGATAGCGCCCCAGGAACAGGCTTCCTGGCAGGGATGTTTTTCATCAGGCGGACAGACGCAGGGTTTTACCCGCCAGATCAGTGGATGGTCGTCCGGATGGGCCAGACAGTCAATGAGCTTCGGGTCTCCATCGACATCGACCGGTTTACCATCAGCGGCCTGCCGGAGCATCTGATGATATAGTTCATCTAATGTTTTCATAAGGAACCTCCTTTATAAGTATCCGTTAAAATAGAATGATGCAACTTTATTTTAACAGATTTTTTGAAATTGCCATAGCTTTATCGTAATTTAACATTTCCCGATAAACAAATACTCTTTGCCCACCGGGGAGTGAACAAAGAGTATTTGCTTAGCTAAAAACAAGAATATACATTTTAAAAATATCTCTGACAGAAAAACATATAACTCAACTATCTTTTTTATTAGCCGGCATAACCGCCTTTGACGCCTTCACGGGCATCTCTTTCCCAATCTTCAAAATGTTCTTTTGCAGCCTGGCCGATCTGTTCGTCGTTGTTGTAATCGCCGAGTTCTGTCGGTACGTCATCTTCCGGACTTTCTGAAACGCCGACGGCTTTTGCAAATTCCCGGCCGTATTCACGGCACGTTTCCTGTGTTTCCTGGTCCGGATTCCACTGGCAGCGGAGCCCATCATTTACGACATCGAAACCGGCTCCCTGCAGAAGGGCTGTAATCTGTTTGACTGCTTCGCCGCTCCAGCCATAGCTGCCGAAGGCAGCGGCTTTCTTATTCTTGAATTTCAAGCCACGGATCATTTCCATAATGCCGCCGATGGAGAAGAGATAGCCATAATTGATAGTAGGCGAACCGACGAGGATAGCTTTGGATTTGAAGACTTCTGTTACGATGTCGTTCTTGTCATCCACTGCGGAATTGAAAAGCTTTACTGTCACTGTCGGATCGGCTTCGCGCAGGCCTTCGGCAATGCATTCAGCCATACGGCGTGTCGAGTTCCACATGGTGTCATAGATGATGGTAATCTGGTTTTCCTGGTACGCTTTTGCCCATTCCTGGTATTTGGCAACAATCCGCATCGGGTTATCACGCCAGATGACGCCGTGGCTGGGGCAGATCATCGATACGGGGACATTCATGTTCAGGATTTCATCGATTTTGCGGGTGACCATGGGGCTGTACAGGTTCAGGATGTTGGCATAGTACTTCATGGCTTCCTGATAGAGTTCAGCCTGATCGACGCAGTCATTGTACATCTTTTCGCTGGCATAGTGCTGGCCGAATCCGTCATTGCTGAAGAGGATGTTTTCACCGGTCATATAGGTGAACATCGTATCGGGCCAGTGCAGCATCGGTGCTTCGATGAAGACGAGCTGGCTGCTTCCGAGGTCCAGCGTATCGCCGGTCTTGACATTGACGAAGTTCCAGTCCTGGTGATACAGGCCGCGCAGGATGGCTTCCCCTTTCTTCGTGCAGTAAATCGGCGTGTCCGGGATTTCACGCATCAGGGCCGGCAGGGCGCCGCTGTGATCGTTTTCATTATGGTTCATGACGATATAGTCGATGTCCTTGAGGTCGATTTCGCGCTTTAAGTTAGCGACAAATTCTTCATCGAAGGGTTTCCATACGGTATCCATCAAAACAGTCTTTGTATCGCGGATCAGGTACGAGTTGTAGGAAGATCCCTTTTCTGTAGAATATTCATGTCCATGAAATTCGTTCAGTTCCCAATCGATTTTCCCTACCCAGGTTACTTTATCTGTCAGTTTTTTTCCCATGTCTATCGTCTCCTTTTATGTAGCTATTGAAATCTGACTTGGTTCATCGTTCTTACAAGACTAGTATAATTGGGAAGGCGTTACAAAGCAGTTGCATTTGCAACGGGTGAAGCCTTTTTGGAAAATCCAGACAAAAATATGATGCTGGCAGGGGAGACCATGGTATAATGAAAAAAATGGCTAAGGGAATGGAGATGACAATTTTGGCAAAATTGGAACTGGGAGACTGTCAGCAGCTATTTTCAGACAGAATCTATGAACGGGGTCTGGTGTATTATGAAGATGAGGCTGTACATGATATAGAAAGGACAGGAAATAAGATTACGGCGGCCGTAGATGGCTCTGAGACGTATACGGTGACGCTATATGTCAAAGCGGATGCTGTCTATAATATGACCTGCACCTGCCCGTATGCTGTGAAGGGAGAACATTGCAAGCATATGGTAGCGGTATTGCTGGCTTTGGAGGATGGACAGCTGCAGGAAGAGCCGGAAACGGATGGCCGGGAACGGACGTGGAAGGATATCCTGCAATCTATGCCGGAACAAGAGGTGCGGTCATTGCTGTTTCAATTACTGGAACGTGATCCGGAAAAGCAGCAGTCTCTCGTTTTAATCTATTCTAAAGGCATGCTTTCCAAAAAAGAGATGCAAAAACTTCTCCGCCAGGCAAAGGCTCTGTGCCGGCCGTATGAGCGGGAGGGATTTGTGGACTACTGCGGCCACTTTATGAGGAGAAAATACGGGATAGGTATGTCTGGTACGTAAAAGGACTCATGCCTGATTCCCGCCATCGCAGTCAGTATCGCAATTGTATCCAATATTTAAAGAAAATTTGTCAGTATCCGGGAGGAGAAGAAATCGTACATAACCTGGCCCGGGATTGGAAACAGACCTATACAACCCGCCGGGTTATGAAGGAAGAATTGGAACAGGCAGGGTTTTGAGCCGTTATTGTAATGCGAAAGTCAGGAGGGACATCTGATGATGAAGAAAACATGGATGAGAAAAGTATTGCAGATTCTGAGCGTTTGTTGTTTGTCCAGTGTGCTGGTGCAGGCCGCTGAACCGGCGGATACATTTCAGCAGCTGGAACCGCAATTTGTCCTCAAGGAACAGGTGCCGGTCCACTTTACAAGTAGTGATGCGGACGATTATGTCCTGAGCGGATATGTGAAGGGTGCCGGTTATGGACCGTCTCATGTAGCGGCCGTCATGACCTATGATGACGTGCAGAAGAGATGGACTCCTGTCTATCAAAGTGAGCGGAAATATGCCCCGCTACACGTTCTTTCGGGGAATCTGCTGAACAATAAACGGGATCAGCTGGTATTGTATAAACACGAAGGAAGCGGTGCGTTCCTGAGCTATGATGTGCTGGCCTGGCTGAATGAAAGACCGCAGGTATTGTTGAGCCGGTCGGCTATCTTCCAGGGAAATGTAGAAATCAAAAATGGCCAGCTCATCGAACACATGGGCCATCAGGATACGGTATACCGCTGGAAGGGCAAGCGCATGATGGCAAAAGAACTGCCGGAAGAAATTGCTGTCCCGGCAGGATATACCATATCATTTGCCATAGGAAATAACGGTGTCGTATACACATCCCAGCAGTCACTGACCATGAAAGCAGGCGAAACGATGCAGCTGCGCCGGCTGAACCGGGGGATGAGGGAACGAGTTTTGTACGATGGGCAGGGACCGCTGACCTGCAAAGATGACCTGTTTACGGCAAACAAACCGGGGACGTCAACGATTACCATCATCCCGGACGGATATAACTGGGACAAAGCCGTCAAAATCGTCGTCCGCGTCATCGCTTAGCCATAAGGACAGTTATATGGAAGGGGAATTATGTTCTCTTTCGATTCCTTCGTGACATAGTTGCTTTTTTGATATCTGATATAAAATAGGGGTTGCTGGAAATCCATATTATTTTATGATAGAATAGTAGTGGATAATAATTATCCAAATTAAAGAGGAGTGTGAACTACGATGAAAAAATGGACAATAGTTGTTTCGGCAACTCTCTTGACACTGGCTGCTTCGGCCGCATTGGCATCGGTACCGCAGGAATCCCTGTATCTGGGTGGCATCGGGTACGGCAATGATGGTTCGTACGTACGGCAGATATATGGTGCACCGACGGAGATTGAACGGGAGTATACGTCGTCCGTTCCGTCCGGGTCGGTCGTCGAGTATGAATATGGTGATTCGGTATCCATTCATCTGGCAGATGAAATCGTATACCGTGTAGAATCTTCGGCTAATAATGGCTGGCAGACGCCGGAAGGCATCCATGTAGGGATGGACGCGTCGGTGTTGCAGCAGACGTATGGTGCGCCCGATGTGATTCATGGTGATAAGTTTATTTACACAGCCGTAGGAACCCCTGATGTAGGAATGGTCTTTGAAATCGAAAAAGGCAAAATCGACGAGATAGAAATAGGAAAAATTAAGTAATAGGCTAATGGAAGAGGACTGCCTGATCGGACGGAAATTCGTACGGTCAGGCAGTCCTTGTTTACATATATTTTTCTATTCCTTTGCCGTAATTAGATACATTTCTTTTATGATGAGGGTGTTCATAAAAGTGAGTGGATGGCCTGGCTGGATCAGACTCTTTCGGAAAACAGTCAGTATCCCACTATTATATTTTGTCATGCACCTCTTTCCGGGACAGCGCTTCCTGCTGACGATGAATCGGCCCGGCCGGTACGCCGTAATGCCGTACAGCCGGCAGACGCGTTGGAACGAATCCTGCTGGCTCATCCACAAGTCCGGCTCTGGGTGTCCGGCCATACCCATACGCGCCCCAAAGATGGAGATTTCATGACCGATGCTAATTGTTACCACGGATGCATTCTCAATGTATATAATGCCGATTGGGATAACGGATCTGATATCTATACTAATTCCCTGTATCTGTTTGAAGATAAAATCGTCATCCGGACGTACAGTCACCGGCAGCATGCGTGGTTGCCGCAGTTTGACCGGGTGATACCGGCAGCCGCGTATCTGTCTAAGGCAGCGTAGCTATTTCTCTGTTTCGTGAACCTTGAGCCATGAGCTCCAGGAACGAGCGAAGTTTGTCTGGTAATTTTCCTGTACATACTGGTAGAAGAGCCGTATCATACGGCTCTTTTCATTATAATAGGGGCCTTTCCAGTCAGACGGTGAAGGATGAAAAACGGTATGAGCCGTATAATTCCCTCCGATTTCATATTCTCTGTAGAGAATGTCTTTCAGGGGAACGGAGGGATTTTTCATCATATCGTACATATTCATAAAAGCCGTTGTCCGGCCCATGCCGGCTTCGCAATGAAAATGCAGCCAGGCCTGAGGCGGCAGGGATTGGACAAAGCGGACGAACCGGTCTATCGTTTCCGGACGGGGCCAGAGATGGTCTGTGGCTGTGATGCGGTAGTAGTGAAGGCCCGCTTCCTGTACGAGTTCCTTTTCCGTTTGGACCCTGTTGACCATCAGAGTCTGCACGGGCAGGAGGGCATCGTCTTTTCCCTGCTGATATAAGGTGATGGCCTGTCCTATCGTGTGATGGAGACGGTCCTTTTCGTCCCGGAGGACGGCATGGCGGTTTTTTCCTATATTACCCCAGTCCCTCGGCCCGTACCAGCTGATGGGGATCCCATTGGCAAACCCATGGGACTCCTGCCGTAGGTCTACGATATACACTGGCCCGGTGGCCTTTTTGGTTAATACGTCAGCCAATGCCTGCAGCTGCTTTTCCGTGAATTGTGCTGATCCGGAAGCGTGTAATTGGGACAGTCCCTGCCGGGACGGAATATAGGCAGCATCGATTTCCTGTAGGTATTTTTTTTCGACAGGACGGAAGGTCATATCGGTCGTACGGAAATTGCGGGGCAGTGCCGTCACATCGGTGGCATCGAGACGCCAGACCCTGCCTTCGTAGGAATCCCGGGATTTTTCTACAAGGGCCGGGCTCTGAGGAGACGGTGAGGCCGGCGGGGTCTGCCCGTACGACATGATGGGGCAGGCAAGTAGTGCAAACAGAAATACGATGGCAACGTTTTTCATAGGAGTCCTTTCTTGCCGGACGGAGCGCTCTATAGAGCCGGCCGGCAATAAAAAAGGAATTGCGGCATGGTTCACATTTCCCTTGGGGCAATTCCTGTTATGGTATTCAAAAGGCAAAATAAAAACAGAGACCGTTTTTGGTGGACGGCCTCTGTCCTTTGGTGGAGATGAAGAGGATTGAACTCTCGACCTTACGGATGCGAACCGCACGCTCTCCCAGCTGAGCTACATCCCCATGAACTGATAGTATTATCCTAAATCAATTTTGGGAATTTCGCAAGTCCTGATTTAAAAAATTTATCGTAATTTTACCAGAAGACTCTTTACCTGTAGGCAAGAGCTGAATGGTGATGGATTCCACAGTTGCTGCAGCTCTATTAAGCTTTTTTCTTTACTCTTAGGCAACTTCCTGCCATAATATAAGTAAAAAACGCAGGAGGCATATGTATGAAACACGATGATGACATGACGTTTTCACCGGATGAATTGGATACGCTCAACATATGGCAGCAGAAGGAAGAGTTTTATGATCAAGGAGTCTCTACTACAGAAGTATGGCAGGCTGGCTGGAGCGAAGGCTGGCAGGATGGAGCCAGGGATCAGACGCGTAAAATCGTACAGAATTTATTGAAACTGGGAGTTGGGACTGAAATCATTGCTCAGGCAGCAGGATGGTCTTCTCACGATGTAGAAGCAGAGCGGGATTCTTTAAAAAAATAATATTTCTATTTTCTATCCACTTTCTCTATTTGGACAGGTCTTGCAAATTATGAGGGCAAGACCTGTTTTCTATACATAAACGGCATATATCTTATCTTTTTTGCGAAAAGCAATACATTATGGCCTATAACGTGTTATAATAATCGTAGCAAATGAAACTCGGGGGATTATGTATAGCAGGAGCAATGGCAGTAGCCCCTGCATTTTATATATAGGTGGTTGCTTCGTATGCTGCAGAGAGAAGGTGTAGTATGCAGGAATATGGCAGATTGAGGGAATTGCGGTATGAAGCCCGGTTATCACAACAGGAAGTGGCAAACATGCTTCATTGTACGCAGGTAGCGTATAGTCTGTACGAATCGGGGAAACGGAAAATTTCTATAGCCAGGCTGGTAATTCTGGCACGTTTCTACGAGACATCTATTGATTATATAGTCGGTCTTGTAGATGAACGGAAGCCGGCCGGCCCGTATGTAAAGAACTGGAAAGAAATTCATTAAACGAAAGGACTGCAAAGAAGCAGGGGCTTCTAGGGCAGTCCTTTTGTTATTTTCTGTTATTCGATAATGGCACCGTAATGCGCTGATTTTACCAGACGGGCATAGATGGACAGGTAACCCTCTTTGATTTTAGGTTCCGGCGCCTGCCAGTTTTTCAGTCTCTTATCGATTTCTTCCGGAGAAACCAGGAGATCAAGACGGCGGTTGGGAATATCGATACGGATGCGGTCTCCATCTTCAACGATAGCCAGGGGGCCTCCTTCGGCTGCTTCCGGAGAAATGTGGCCTACGAAGCCGCCCTTGTTGGAACCGGAGAAGCGGCCGTCGGTGATAAGAAAGACATCTTCGGCAAGACCGTATCCAAGTAGTAATTCCAGCGGCGTAAACATTTCCCTCATGCCAGGGCCTCCTTTGGGGCCTTCGTAGCGGACGACGATGATGTCTCCTTTTTCGATTTTATTATCGTAGATGGCCTGAGTTAATTCTTCCTCGCTGTCGTACACTTTAGCCGGACCTTCAAAGGTATGATGTTCTACTGGAATGGCGGCAGGTTTGCAGACACCGGAAAGGGGAGCCAGATTTCCTTTGATGATGGCCAGACCTCCGTCGGGGCGGAACGGATTTTCCAGCGGATGGATGACTTCCGGGCGCAGGATGCGGGCGTCCTGTAGATTTTCCTTCATCGTCCGCCCGGTTACTGTGAGAGCATCCCCATGAAGCAGGGACAGGATTTCGTGCATAACGGCCGGTACCGCACCGGCCTCATAGAAATCGACCATATCGTACTGGCTGGCTGTCATAAGCCGGGCAATCTGCGGTGTTGTGCGACTCAGTTCTTCATAATCATCAATGGTAAAAGGAACCTTTGCTTCATGGGCAATAGCCAGGATATGCATGATGAGATTAGTCGAGCCGCCGATAGCCATGCCGAGGCGGACGGCATTTTCAATGGATTTGCGGGTGATAATGTCGCGGGGGCGTAAGCCTTCTTTGACCATATCGACGATGCGGCGTCCCGACTGGCGGGCAATGTCCATGCGTTTTTTATCTACTGTAGGAATCATGGCAGAACCGGTGAGGGACATGCCCAGTCCTTCAGCCAGACAACTCATGGTATTGGCGGTACCGATCATCTGGCAGGAGCCCGGTGTCGGGCAGGCTTCGCGTTCGACCGTTTCGAATTCTTCCCGGCTGCACTGGCCGGACCGGTACTTCCCGGCGTATACGGCTGTTTCATTGACGTCGATGTCTTTTCCGTTATGATGACCGGGATACATGGGGCCACCATTTACGACGATGGCGGGCAGATTGAGACGGGCTGCAGCCATGAGGATGCCCGGCACGATTTTATCACACGAACCGAGGAGGACCATTCCGTCCAGCATGTGGGCCTGAACCATGATTTCGATGCTGGCGGCAATGATTTCGCGGGACGGGAGAATATAATGCATGCCGTCGTGGCCCTGGGCGATGCCGTCACAGCCACCGATGGTGCCGAATTCACAAGGCGTGCCGCCGTTTTCCTCAATCCCGGCACGGACGTATCCGGCAATGCGTTTTAGATTATACTGTCCCGGGCAGATATCATTCCAGGTGTTTACAATAGCGATGAATGGCTTTTTAAAATTTTCGTCGTTATAGCCCATAGAACGGTACAGGCCGCGGGCCAGGGCTCCCTTGTCCGGGTCGCCAATAAACGATGCACTTCTCCATGTCATATAGATGCACTCCTTTTCTTGTATCCTAGTATTCGTTTTATGTACATAAAGTATACGTTTTCTTTCTCATAGGTGTCAATGAAGAAAGAGGAGATCCTGTCTAGTATGAATAATCTATATGCTTTATAGAGAATACATGTGTCCTGTGCATACAAAAACCGGCCCTGTCATGGACAAGGCCGGATCCGGCGGTGCGATATGAAGTCTCAGGCAAAGTAGGTGGGATAAAACTCCTTCAGACCTTTGAGCAGGGGGAGGACACGGACGACATGAGGTCCCATTACATGCAGAGCTGCTTCTTCGTCCTGTTTTTTGATGGCTTCCACAATCTGGCGATGCTGATCGAGTACGATTTCCATCTGATTGACCCGCGACATGGTGACCAGCACGCGGGCGCGGAGATAATTGAGGTCCGTTTTGGTGAGGTAATCCCAGATGCGGCTGCGATGACAGCCATCGAAAATAGTCTTATGCAGTACTTCGTCCAGCTTGAACAAGGTGGTATTATCTGATTTGGCAATGGCCTGCTGCTCCCAGATCAGGTTATTTTCCAGGCGTTTCAGGTGTGTCTTAGGGAATTTTTTGCATGCCTGATTGATAATCGCACATTCCACGGCCTGGCGCATAAAACAGGAATCGTCGAGCTGTTCTGTCTGAATCCGCGATACGGTCGTTTTGCGCTGGGGAACGATATCGAGCAGTTTCAGCTGGGCCAGGCGCACGAAGGCATCACGTACAGGTGTGCGGCTGATATCGAGCTGGGAGGAAATGTCTTGTTCCGAAATAGCTGTACCGGGAGCGAGCTGGAAGGACATGATATTGCCGTACATCATGCGGAAAACATATTCCCGGCTGTTTTCCCTTGGTTTTTTAGGTGATAGTTTTAGTTCTGCCATAGTTAATCCTCTGTAAACGTTATAGATCCATGCTATAGGTTATTATAGCATAGATGACGTATGTTTTGCTATGTATGTCAAAATATTCAAAGGATTTAATCATATTTCAACAATGTCGGAAAAAACGATGGCGGAGGCGCGTTTCAGGTATGATTGAAGGTGATGATATGCTCTGTTGCTATTACGAACTTGCATTTTGATTCAATGTGAAACGTGTTATGATTATAAATAGGGAGTTTCTTACAGAGGAGTGGTATGTATGAATCAATTCAAGGAAAAAATTCAAAAGGGAGAAGCATTACTGGGGACATTCATTGAACTGAATAATCCGGCTATTGCCCAGATTGCCGGGCTGGCAGGATATGATTTCGTCATTCTCGATGGAGAACACGGTGAAATCGCCGTTGAAGATGCAGCTAATCTGGCACGGGCAGCAAAACTGGCAGGGACTGCCGCTATTTTCCGCGTCAATACGAATGATCCGACCCTCATTGGCAAAGTACTCGATACAGGCGCTGACGGTGTAGAAATTCCGGAAATCGGCTCTGCTGAAGAAGCGGAACGGGCTATCAAAGGCGCAAAATTCACACCGGAAGGCGAACGGGGATGCAACCGCTTTGTCCATGCCGGCGAATATGGCCGCATGACAAGTGAACAGTTTTTTGGCCAGTCTAACGCCAATACCATTGTCGTGCTTCAGGTAGAAGGACAGGACGGAGCCAGAAATATTTCAGACATCCTGAAAGTCAAAGGCGTCGATGTCGTATTCATCGGGCCGTACGACCTTTCGGCATCTCTCGGCATTCCGGGACAGACGGAACATCCCAAGGTCCTGGCCCAGATTGATGAAATTTTGAAATTGGGCAAGGAAAACGGCGTAGCCATCGGTCTGTATGTAGACAGCATCGAATCGGCCATCAACTGGAAAAAGAGAGGCGTACAGTATCTGGCCCTCCAGACGGATACAGTCAGCCTGTATCAGCATTTCCAGGCCAATACAGATGCCTTCCACGCAGAATAAGACTATAGGTGCACACATATAAAAATGGGACTGTCTTCATGAGCTGCCCCCCAATTGTTAGACCTAACATCTAACGATTGGGGGGCAGCTCATAACTGAGTCCCTTTTTTAGAAGAGGCTATTATGTTATAGCCCCAAGGTCTAACTTTTTGGGGTCACATCATCGGGCAGTCCCATTTTTTTTATATAGTGGTTTGCCGGTGTGATACCGGTGACGTCCTTCTCCAGATTAGGCAATCTATGGTATGATAGGATAGTATAGGAGAGGAGGATGGCTGTGAATATGATGCAGATGGGGATGCTGGTCGTCGTGGCTTTTGTCATTTTTGTCATACTGGCATCTATGGGCGTGATACATTAATATGCGAGGCAAATGAAAGAATAGAGGGTAGATAATTGGCGGAAATCGGGTATAATTTACCTATACCTCTGGTGGTAACAATTATCGGTAAGGGGGATTTTGTATGGCAACTTTGGTGAGTTCGCAGAATACGTGGATGCTCATGACGATTATGTGTGGAGCCGTAGCGGTTTCCATCTATCTGGAACAAAAATATACCTGGGCTTCCCGGATTTCCGGTGCCGTCATCGCGCTGGTCATGGCCTTGGTTCTGGTTAATACGGGGATTATTCCTACGAGTGCGCCCCTTTATGACGATGTCGTCTGGGGCTATGCGGTGCCACTGGCTATCCCGCTCCTTCTGCTGCAGGCAAATCTGCAGAAAATATGGAGGGAAACGGGACGGCTGCTCTTTATTTTTTTGATCGGGTCTGTCGGTACGGTCTGTGGAGCCGTCCTGGGAACCTGGCTGTTGGGGCCGTTCGTACCGGGACTCCCCAAAGTCGCGGCCATGATGACCGGTTCGTATATTGGCGGCGGCGTGAATTTTACGGCCCTGGCCGATGCATTCAAGGCTGGCGGTACTCTCGTTTCTTCGGCGACAGTTGCCGATAATCTCAATATGGCAGTCTATTTCCTGGTACTGCTGGCTATTGCCGGCAATGCCTTTTTCCGCCGGGTCTATACACATCCCCATATTGATGCCGTATTGCAGAACGGCGTATCGGAAGAAGGAAAGACGCTGGCTGCGGCCTACTGGGGGAGAAAAGATATTTCCCTCAAGGATATTGCCATTGATCTGGCCTACGCAGTCATTGTCGTAACGATTTCCAAACTGATTGCGGCAGGACTGGCCGGTATCATTCCAAAGGGAAACTGGTTCCTCGATATGTGCAATACCTTCTTTGGCAGTCAGTATGTGTGGATTACGGTCATTTCCATGGTGTATGCGACGTTTTTTGCCAAAAAGGCAGCTACTATGCATGGCGCTCAGGAAGTGGGTACTTATTTCATCTATCTCTTTTTCTTTGTTATCGGTGTGCCCGCATCGATTATGGAAATCCTGCGTAATGCACCGCTGTTGTTTGTCTTCTGTTTCCTCATGGTTGTCATCAATATGGCTTTCTGCTTTATCGGTGGCAAATTGTTCCATTTCGATCTGGAAGATATCATTCTGGCATCCAATGCCAATATCGGCGGGCCGACGACGGCTGCCGGTATGGCTATTTCCCAGGGGTGGACCCGGCTGGTCGGTCCTTCCATGCTGGTAGGTACCTTCGGCTACGTCATTGGCACCTACCTGGGTATTATCGTCGGCAGTTTGCTGGGAGCCTGATTACGAAAAATTTGTTAAAACGGAGTTGTACTAAGATGAACGTCAGTTTATTTTCGTACGGCTCCGTTTTTGTTATATGATATTGACAAAAATGAACACTTTTTCTTGCTCATGAGGTATAATAAACATATATACAGTGAATAAGGAGGCGCGGATTCATGAATATTGAACGATATCGTGTCAAAGAAGGTGAAAAGGTAGACCTCAGCCAGTATGCCACGGCGTGTGACGTAGACATTGACAAGAAAAAGGTAAAAAAAGAGTGGATGCCCCGCGTGATGGAAGAACTGAACGGATGGCAGGAAAAGCTGTATGCCGATAACCATTATGGAGTCCTCATTGTATTGCAGGCTATGGATGCAGCAGGAAAAGATGGTACGGTCAAACATGTCTTTGCCCAGCTGGATCCGGCAGGTGTACATGTGACCAGTTTCAAACAGCCCAGTGTCGAAGAAAAAGATCACGACTATATGTGGCGGATTAATAAAGCCCTGCCCAGCCGCGGTGAAATAGGTATATTTAATCGTTCCCACTATGAAGATGTCGTCGTGACTCATATCCACAACCTGATCAAGAGTGACGGCATGCCGGAAAAATTGATTGGCAAGGATATATGGGAACGCCGCTACCGCCAGATTAGGGACTGGGAACGGTATTTGGCGGAAAATGGATTTCCTATGGTCAAGATTTTCCTTCACGTGTCCAAGGATGAACAGAAAAAACGCCTCATAGACCGGATCGTGACTAAACAGAAGAACTGGAAATTTTCCATGTCCGATATCAACGAACGGAAATATTGGAACCGCTACCAGAAAATATACGGGGAAGTCCTGAGTGCAACATCGACTAAGTATGCGCCGTGGTATATTGTACCGGCTGATGATAAATGGTATACCCGGTACGTCGTAGCTCAGATTGTCCTGGAAAAGCTGCGGGCTATCAAACCGGATTTTCCCAAACTGGCGCCGGAGGTGGAAAAACAGCTGGCACAATTCCGCATGCTGCTCAAGGAAGTCAACCTGGACGATCTTAAAAATATCAAGACTATTATTGAAAAGAAATAAAATAGTAGTCATGACAGAAATACGAAATAATCATGTATACAAGATGTTTTTCTCATGAGTAAAGCGTTTGACCTTGACTTATTTTTCACAAATTTCGTATAATAAAAAAGAACAAAACTTCTTTATTTATCTTAATAAATTTATGGGTAACAGGAACCTGATACCGCTGGACAGGGATGCATCGGCGGATTTATCCGGCATGACCGGACGGGTTTTTGCATAAGGAGGTAACAACAGATATGTACAAACTTTCACAAATTGCAGAAGAGTACCAAAAGAAACTCGTGACGCCGCAGGAAGCGGCAGCTGTCGTCAAAAGCGGAGACCGTGTATCGTACGGCCTTGGCTGTTCGGCACCGTATGATACGGATAAAGCGCTGGCCGACCATATCAATAAGGATGGCTTGAAAGATGTGGAAATCATCGATGCGACGCTGATTCAGGATCATCCGTTCTTTACCTATACGGAAACGGAATCCAACGATCAGGTCCGTTTCGTATCGGGCCATTTCAATGGATTCGACCGCAAGATGAATAAAGCCGGCCGCTGCTGGTTCATGCCGCTCCTCTTTAATGAACTGCCGAAATACTGGAGCCATAAAAAAGTGGATGTCGCCATTTTCCAGGTACATCCGATGGATAAATGGGGCAACTTCAATCTGGGGCCTCAGGTAGCCGATTTAAGGGGCATTCTCAAATCGGCGGATAAGGTCATCGTAGAAGTCAATCAGAAAATGCCGAAGGCACTGGGCTATGAAACGGAACTGAATATTGCCGATGTCGATTTCATCGTCGAAGGGTCCAACCCGGATATGCCGATTGTCCCGAATAAACCGTCGACCCCGGTCGATGATAAAATTGCCAACTTCGTCGTACCGATGATCAAAGATGGCAGTACGCTGCAGCTCGGTATCGGCGGGATTCCGTCCGCTATTGGCCATAAACTGGCAGAATCGGATGTCAAAGACCTGAGCGGTCATACGGAAATGCTGGTAGATCCCTATGTCGAATTGTACGAAGCCGGGAAAATTACCGGTAAAAAGAATCGCGACAGAGGTAAAATCATGTATACCTTCGCCGGTGGCACACAGCGTCTGTATGATTTTATCGATGACAACCAGATCGTGTTCAATGCACCGGTCAACTATGTCAACAATATCAATGTCGTTGCCAGCATTGACAACTTTGTTTCTATCAACAGCTGCATCAACCTTGACCTTTATGGTCAGGTCTGCGCCGAATCGGCAGGTTACCGCCATATCAGTGGTACCGGCGGTGCGCTGGACTTCGCACAGGGAGCCTATCTTTCCGAAGGTGGCCAGGGCTTCATCTGCGTCCATTCGACGCGTAAACTGAAAGATGGCAGTCTGGAATCGCTGATCCGCCCGACTCTGACTCCGGGATCTGTCGTCACGACACCGCGTTCGGCCGTTCACTACATCGTTACCGAATACGGCGTAGCCCTCCTCAAAGGCCAGTCCACATGGCAGCGGGCAGAAGCGCTGATTAATATTGCTCATCCTGATTTCCGGGAAGAACTCATTAAAGAAGCAGAAAAAATGGGCATCTGGACGAAGACGAGCAAGACAGAATACTGATCCTGATACGGATATTTGCATAAAGACGGGGCCGCATCCCATGGGTATACACTCATGGGATGCGGCCCCACTTTTTGTTTCTCTTTTATTTCAGTACGGCACCCGTATTGGCCGATGTGACCAGCCGGGCATAACGGGACAGGTAGCCTGTTTTGACTTTCGGTTCCGGTTGTTTCCAGGCCGCTTTGCGGGCGGCCAGTTCTTCATCGCTGACGCAGAGTTCCAGCTTGCGTTGTGGGATGTCGATGGAAATGATATCCCCGTCGTGGATGAGGGCGATAGGGCCGCCTTCCATGGCTTCCGGTGAAATATGGCCGATGCAGGCTCCGCGACTGGCACCGCTGAAACGGCCGTCTGTCAGAAGGGCGACTTTAAGCCCCATGCCGGTGATGACGGCTGTCGGGTTGAGCATTTCTCTCATGCCCGGCCCGCCCTTAGGCCCTTCATAGCGGATGACGACCACATCTCCTTCGTGGATTTTACCGCCGATGATGGCTTCGATGGCATCTTCTTCGGCATCAAAACAGCGTGCCGTTCCTTTGTAGACGAGGAGATCCCGGTCTACGGCGCTTTCCTTGATGACCGAGCCGTCGGGAGCCAGATTACCCGTCAGGATAGCGATGCCGCCTTTATGCATATAGGCGTTTTCCACACCGTGGATGACTTCATGGTTCAGGATTTCTGCATGTTCGATGCGGCTGGCAATGGTGCCGGTGACCGTCTGCGCTCCCGTATGGATGAGTCCCAGTTTGGTCAGTTCCTTCATGACGGCGCTGATACCGCCGGCTTCATCCAGGTCCTGCATATGGTACGTACCGCCCGGGCTCATCTTCGTGATATAAGCTGATTTACGGCTGATTTCATCGAACACGCGGAGCGGCAGGTCTACACCCGCTTCGTGGGCGATGGCGGGCAGGTGGAGCGCCGTGTTGGTCGAACCGCCAATGGCCATATCGACGGCGATGGCATTTTCAAAGGCTTCGCGGGTCATAATGTCGCGGGGGCGTATATCGCGGCGCACGAGATCCATGATGACTTCGCCGGCTTTTTTGGCCAGCATGCGGCGCCGTCCGAAATAGGCAGCCGGAATCGTGCCGTTGCCGGGAAGACCCATGCCCAGTACTTCTGTAAGGCAGTTCATGGTATTGGCTGTGAACAGACCGGCACAGGAGCCACAACCCGGACAGGCCCGTTCTTCCATGTCTTCCAGCTCGTCTGGCGTAATCTGGCCCGATTCCACTTTACCGGCGGCTTCGAACATGGTGCTGACGCTGATATCGCGTCCCTGGTAACGGCCAGCCAGCATAGGTCCTCCGCTGACGACGACGGCAGGAATATTCAGGCGGCCGGCAGCCATGAGCATAGCCGGTACGATTTTATCGCAGTTGGGAATGAGGACCAATCCGTCGAAGGCGTGGGCGGTGGCTACGGCTTCGATGGAATCACAAATCAGTTCACGGCTGGACAGGGAAAATTTCATGCCGTCATGGCCCATGGCGATGCCATCACAGACGCCGATGGCGGGAAATTCAATCGGCGTGCCTCCGGCCGCGGCTACGCCGAGTTTGACGGCCTGGGCGATTTCCCGGAGATGGATATGGCCGGGGATGATTTCGTTAAACGCGTTAACGACGCCGATCAGCGGTTTGGACAAGTCTTCATTGGAATAGCCCATGGCATGGAATAACGTACGATGAGCCGTACGGGTACTGCCTTTTTTTACGATATCACTACGCATAAGGTACCTCCTTTATGAGTATATGCATTATATCTAATATATGATAGTCAGGCATTGCGTGTCGCAGCCTGTTTTAGTCCTTGCTGTCCCAGATACCAGGTGACGAACTGATGGGCGATGCGGCCGTTGCGTCCGGAATGCTCGTGCTCCCAGCGTACGCCGAGAATCCGCAGTGTTTCTTTATCGAGAGAAATGCCGGATTTTTCCAGTTCATGGCCAATCATAGCCAGATATTCGTCCTGGGTGGGCTGGGTATAATGCAGGATGAGGCCGAACCGGTCTGACAGGGAGATAGATTCGTTGGCACTGTCCTGCATGTAGATATCATCGATCTGGTCGCTGCGGTCCTGCCAGGATTCCCGCAGGAGATGGCGGCGGTTGCTGGTCGCGTAAATGAGGACATTGTCCGGCTGGGGTGTCACCCCGCCGTCGATGACCGATTTCAGGTATTTGTACTCCGTTTCCCCTTCGTCAAAGGACAAGTCGTCGAAAAAGAGGATGAATTTCAGATTTTTACTGGCACATAGCCGTTCCATAACGGCTGACAGCTGCGATAACTGGCCACGGGCAATTTGTACCAGGCGCAGTCCACTGTCCCGGTAACGGCTTACCAGTGCTTTGACGGCGGTCGATTTGCCTGTGCCGCGTGCCCCTGCAAGGAGTACGTTGTTGGCCCGGTGACCGGCGATAAATGCCTGTGTGTTGGCTAGCAGCTTTTCTTTCTGCCGCTGGTAGGCAATGAGGTCGTCCCAGTCATATACGGGAAAATCGCGGATTCCCGTAAGGCGGCCTGATGAAGAAAGGCGGAATGCCGTAAACCGGGCCAGAGAACCACTGCCATGGGTCTTATAATGGTCTAACAGTATCTGTGCTGCCCATCCGGGAGATTCTGCCTGTATGAGTGCTTTCATCAGATCATCCCGTTCATGAGAGCGGATTGGGACAGCCGGCACATAGGAAGACAGAAAGTCACGACCGGTGAGTTCCCGTGTATCGATGCGCAGCCAGGGCAGTAATACAGCCATATCCGAGGCCAGGGCCGCCATGAGGCCGGGGCCGTACGTACCATTCTGTTCCAGCGTCCGCGAGGCCGTATTGTCGCCCCAGATGAGCTGATAGGTCAGATAGGCTGGCAGCAGGTTTCCTGAAAGTCCCAGTTGTTCAGCTTTTTCAATGAGCTGGGCAGCCAGACGGGATTGCAGGCTCTCTGATTCCGGGGATTGCTGCAGGGACTGCAGTGTCTGGATGAGAGAATCTGTCAGCAAGTCACGACAGACGAGGAGTTGTTGCAAATCGGGACAAATCATAATGTCTCCTTCCTACGTTTCCATATGCTTGACCGCATCTTTTCCGCGTGACAGGCTGATAGAACCAGTGCGGGCGATTTCCAGTATTTCATAATACTGCAGCATATTCAGCATGGCATCGATATGATCCTCCCGGCCGGCGAGACGGAAAATCAGGGATTGTTTGTCCACGTCTACGATTTTGGCATGGAACAGTTCCGCCAGATTACTCAGTTCAATCCGGTCTTTCGCCGTGATGTACCGGATTTTAATCAGGGCCAGGTCATAGCTGACGAATGGCTTGTCATCGAGAATGACGATTTTGATGACATTGATTAGTTTGGCCAGCTGGTTGACGGCCTGATCCAGTTCCCAGTGATCTTTTACTTCTACGATGATATTGATGCGCGTAATATCGGCGTCTTCGGTATAGCCGGCATTGATAGCTTCGATGTTGATGCCACGGCGGCTGATGAGGCCGGCGACATGGGTCAGGACGCCAGGTTTATTATCTACGAGCAGAGCCAGATGTTGTCTCATGTACGGCTGCCTCCTTCCAGAATCATTTCGTTCAGACGTTTACCGCCGGGTACCATGGGATAGACGTTTTCATCGGCGGGGATGCGGACTTCCAGAAGAGCCGGTCCCGGAACGGACAGGAATTTTTCTATGGCTTCATCCAACGTATCCGGCGTTGTGGCCGTAAAGCCGGGAACTCCCATGGCTTCTGAAATAGCGGGAATGCGGTTTCCTTTTTTCAGGAGAGATGCTGCGTAGCGGCGGTGATAAAACATGCGCTGCCACTGATTTACCATGCCTAGGACACTGTTGCAGAGAACGACGGTCTTGACAGCAATGCCGTTATCGGCCAGCGTGGCAAATTCCTGACAATTCATCATGATGCTGCCATCGCCGCTCAACAGGAGAACCGTCTGCCCGGGACAGGCGAGTTTGGCTCCCATGGCAGCCGGGAGTCCGTATCCCATCGTTCCCAGCCCGCCGGAAGTAATGAAATGGCGGGGCTTTTCCGTGTCGTAAAACTGGGCGGCCCACATCTGGTGCTGGCCTACGTCAGTGACGACAATGGTATCATCATCCAGACGCTGGTTCAGTTTTTTAATCAGCACTTCTGGGGAAATTTGATTTTCCAGATGTCGGCAGGCAAATGGATGATCTTTCTTCATTGCCAGAACGTGATTGCGCCATTCCTGATATTGTTTTTTGTACGGTGTCCGCCCTTGTTGCACCTGATTGGCCAGCAGTGGCAGGGACCAGCGGAGATCGCCGCCGACACTGATATCAGCGTGGACGATTTTATTGATTTCCACCTTATCGATATCGAAATGGACAATCCGGGCATTTGGTGCAAAATTTTCGGCATCGCCGGTCACGCGGTCGTCGAAACGGCTGCCGATGGCCAGCAGCAGGTCGCATTCCATGACGGCCATGTTAGCTGCATATGATCCGTGCATACCGACCATTCCCAGGTGATTGGCATAGCTGTCTGGTACGGCTCCTTTGCCCATCAGCGTCGTGATGACCGGAATCTGCGTTTTTTCTACAAAGGAACGCAGATAGCCGGACGTATTGGAAAGGATGACGCCACCACCGGCCAGAAGCAGCGGCTTGTGTGCGGCAGCCAGTGCTTCTACGGCCTGGGTGACATGGTCTTCCTGACCGATATAGCGGCCGCTGTACCCCCGCAGATGGACCGTTTTAGGATATTTGAAATTCAGTGTAGCATCGAATACATCTTTAGCGATATCGATCAGGACAGGACCAGGCCGGCCCGTCGAGGCGATGTAAAAGGCTTCTTTCAGGATATGAGGCAATTCTTCCACGTCTTTTATCAAGTAATTATGCTTGGTAATCGGCGTCGTTATGCCGGAAATGTCGGCTTCCTGGAAGGAATCACGGCCAATCAGGCTGGTGGTGACCTGACCGCTGATGATGACCAGCGGAACGGAATCCATGTTGGCTGTCGCAATGCCCGTAACCATGTTGCAGACACCGGGACCAGATGTAGCAAAGCAGACTCCTGTTTTTCCCGTCGCCCGGGCATAGCCATCGGCTGCATGGATAGCACCTTGTTCATGACCAGTAAGAATGTGCGGAAATTCTGCTTTATACAATTCATCGTATAACGTCAGTACGGTGCCGCCGGGATAACCGAATACGACAGACACGCCTTCTTTTTTCAGGCATTCGATAATTGCCTGTGCACCATTGATGTTCATTGCCCCATCCCCTCTCTCGTATTATTCTGGTTTTTCTTCGTTCAGCCAGGACATCATCTTGCGCAGTTTGGCACCGACTTCTTCAATAGGATGTTCGGCGTGCTGACGGCGCATAGCCAGGAAATGGGCCCGGCCGGCAGCCTTGTTTTCCAGGAGCCAGTCTTTGGCAAAGGTTCCGTCCTGGATATCGTGCAGTACGTCTTTCATCGCCTGTTTCGATGCATCGCTGATGACCCGCGGACCGGCCGTGTAATCGCCGTATTCTGCCGTATCGCTGATGGAATAGCGCATCTTGGCCATGCCGCCTTCGTACATGAGGTCTACGATCATCTTCATTTCGTGGAATGTTTCAAAATAGGCGATTTCCGGCTGATAGCCTGCTTCGCACAGCGTTTCGAATCCGTTGGTGATGAGCTGGCAGATACCCCCGCAGAGGACGGCCTGTTCGCCGAAGAGGTCCGTTTCCGTTTCTTCCTGGAACGTCGTCTGGATGACGCCGGCCCGGGTGCCGCCGATGCCGCGGGCATAGGCCAGGGCGATGTCAAAAGC
The DNA here is from genome assembly GCA_900095875.1 of Caecibacter massiliensis. Classification (GTDB taxonomy): domain Bacteria; phylum Bacillota; class Negativicutes; order Veillonellales; family Megasphaeraceae; genus Megasphaera; species Megasphaera hexanoica. The sequence goes on from LT608311.1 coordinate 1,344,917, forward strand.
CTGACCGGAAGCATCCTGTCCGACGGCAAAGACATCGGGGACGCCGCTGCCTTCAACGAACTGGCGGCGTACGATATGGCCCGGGCCTTTGGGGGCTACCATGAAGACATCGACGTCGTCGGGCGGGATGATCTGCTTGAAGTGGATATTGAAGCCGTGGGCAAAGGCCAGGGCACTGCCTGGTCTGAGGTTATCCCGGATTTCGTTTTTATATACGTCGGCCTGTTTTTCATCGGGAATGAGGACCATGGTGATGTCCGCACCGGCGACGGCTTCGGCGACGGTCTGGACGGTAAGACCGGCTTTACGGGCTTTTTCTGCCGATTTGCTCCCTTTATAGAGGCCAATGGTGACATCGATCCCGCTGTCGCGGAGGTTGAGCGCATGGGCGTGGCCCTGGCTGCCGTAGCCGATGATAGCGACTTTCTTTCCTTCCATAGCTTCCCAATTGACATCCTGATCATAAAACACTTTTGCCATATTAATTTCCCCCTTAATGCTTTTTCTGATAAAGAATAAAAAAAATCCGTCCCTTATAAGGGACGGATTGTATATCCGCGTTACCACCCAAATTCTTCACTACGGTGAAGCTCCTCACAACGTACCAACATACGCGTTTCCAGTAACGTGGAAATACCGTTGATGCTTAATACATTCAGCATCACTCTTCAGGGAGGATTTTCGTCTGTCTTGTATTACCGGCTTGCACCAAGTGCCGGCTCTCTGTAAATACCAAGGGCAGAGTACTCGTTCCCGTCATCAGATTTAGCCTTTATGTGCTTGCTCCCTGAGGACTCCTGTCCCTTGAGAGAAGTTGTGAACATTGTAACGGAACTATTCCTGTTTGTCAATAGAAAATATAACCCGGAGGAATAGAACGAAACGGTGGTTTCGAATAATTAAGGGCAAACAAAACATGTTTTATAAAAACGACATTAAAAATTAGTATATTAATAAAATACATTATAAAAACAAAAATAAATTAATGGGTCTGCTTTTACATCCCCTGGAGTAAAGGGGCGGATATCAGGCAAATACCTTCCAAAGACCGATGAGTACCAGGGCCATGATGATGATGAAACTTATCATGCGGGTTTTGGAAAAGATTTTGGGATCATTGACCGTTCCTGGCGTCGGTTTGGGGGCTTCTACCTGCTGGGTACCGCAGATCGGGCACATCCGTACGCCATCGCGCAGTTCAGTGCCGCATTTTTTACAAATCATATATGTCATCTCCTGAAACGTTGTTTTATATTTCCACCTGTATCATACCATGAGCGGAAGGGTCTTGCTAGTGTGCATTCCGGCATTTGTGATATAATGGAGCAAAAAGAAAAAGAGGGGGAACTGCTATGGGAATGAATGATACACCTTCTGGTGAACGCGTACATATTGGCTTTTTTGGCCGCCGCAATGCCGGTAAATCCAGTGTTGTCAACGCTGTGACCGGACAGAATCTGGCTATTGTGTCGGATACGAAGGGGACGACGACTGATCCGGTGTATAAGGCCATGGAACTTTTGCCGCTGGGACCGGTACTGATCATTGATACACCGGGTTTTGATGATACAGGGGCTTTGGGGGAACTGCGCGTGGCGCGGACACGGCAGGTGCTCAATAAAACGGATATAGCGGTCCTGGTCATCGATGCAGCAGAAGGAATGCAGCAGAGCGACAAAGAGACGCTGGACCTGATCCGGGAAAAACAACTTCCCTATATTATCGTTTATAATAAGAGTGATTTAACTACTGTACCCAATCAGATTCCCGATGATGTTTTATATGTCAGTGCCAGAAACAATACGGGCATTCATGAATTAAAAGAACGGATGGCCCGGCTGAAACCGCAGGATACGGGAGTTCCTATCGTGCGGGATATGGTACATCGGGGAGATTTTTTTGTACTCGTCGTACCTGTCGATTCGGCGGCTCCGAAAGGGCGGCTGATCCTGCCCCAGCAGCAGACTATACGGGATATACTCGATGCAGACGGGACGGCCATCGTCGTCAAGGAAACGGGGCTGAAAGATACCCTGTATCGTCTGGGCCAGAAGCCACAGATGGTCATTACCGACAGTCAGGCTTTTAAGCGGGTGTCAGCCGATACGCCGGATGACATTACGCTGACTTCTTTTTCCATTCTCATGGCACGCCACAAAGGCTTCCTGGATATTGCCATAGAAGGGGTGAGAGCCCTGAAACAACTCCAGGACGGCGATACGGTGCTTATTTCAGAAGGATGTACCCATCATAGGCAGTGTGACGATATCGGGACTGTCAAAATTCCCCGCTGGCTGCAGCAGTATACGGGGAAAAAACTGGTCATTGAAACGTCTTCCGGACGGGATTTCCCTATGGATCTGACAAGATATGCCATGGTCATTCACTGCGGTGGATGCATGTTGAATGAACGGGAAGTGGCAGCACGAATGCAGCGGGCACAAAGACAGCATGTACCCATTACAAATTATGGGATTTTTATTGCCTGCATCCATGGGATACTGAAACGCAGCCTGGCACCATTTCCCGATTTACAGAAACAGGTCCCGTAGAGGAGAGAACGATGGAACGCTGGCTTATTTTGAAAATACAATCGGTTTTATTCCATAATCCCGCCGCAAGGGAGAGCGTCGTCGGGATGGCCCGCTGGGGATTCTGGGCGTATATCCTCTATGGCCTTGTGCAATGGTTCCGCCCGGGAAATCTGCCGCAGCAGATCCGGCGCCGGCAATCAATGACAGAGGCCCTGTTTTCCGTGGGAATCAGTTCTTTCTTTTCCTTTCTCATATCGCTCATATGGCGGCGTCAGCGTCCCTTTGCCGCCCATGGTTCCGTAAGGCAGGCGGTCATACATAAAAATAACGCGTCCTTTCCCAGTAACCATACGATGAATGCAGCAGCTGCAGCACTGACGGTATTTCGTTATCAAAAGAGGTCAGGGACGGTGCTCCTGATATGGAGTATACTAATTGGCGCATCGCGGATTGCCTGCGGTGTACATTATGTGACAGATATTTTAGGCGGAATGATTCTGGGATATATGAGCAGCCGCATTGCCGGACGGAGCAGGCTGGTTCGTCTGGTATCTTTTTTGGTGCCAGTGGTTTTGAAAATAGGCAGAAAAAGATAAAATAATTAGGGATGTATTGACGAATAAATTCGAAAATACGTTCAAATTAAAACGTAATTATTGATATTTAAAATAGCGTACTATAAACACGTGGTGGTATACAGCTGGCACATAATAATGTGCCAGCTTTTTATGAGCCCGCAAATGCGATATATAAGGCATTTGCGGACTTTATTAAAATTAGATTAAAAAATAAATAAAACATAATGATGTTGCTTTTCTTGTAAAAATACATTATTTAGCATACAATAAATTTGTCAATAAGAGTACGGCAACGTACTTGAGGATACCGCTTATAAATCACAAGAGAGAGGAGAGTAACACATTATGGCAAAGAAAATTTTTAAAACAATGGACGGTAATGAAGCGGCTGCATACATAGCGTATGCCTTTACAGAAATCGCTTCTATTTTCCCGATCACACCGTCATCCCCTATGGCTGAACACGTAGATGAATGGGCAGCCCATGGTCGGAAGAACTTGTTCGGGACGACAGTCCAGGTACAGGAAATGCAGTCTGAAAAAGGTGCAGCCGGTGCAATGCATGGCGCATTGAATGCCGGTGCGCTGACGACGACCTTTACTTCGTCCCAGGGCATGATGATCATGCTTTCCAACATGTTCAAGATTTCCAGTGAACTCCTTCCGGGTGTATTCCATGTAGCGTCCCGTACGGTTGCTACCAATGGTTATACTATTTTTGCCGGTCATGATGATGCCATGGCTATGCGTGGCACGGGCATCAGCATGATGTGTGAATCGAGCGTGCAGGAAGTCATGGATCTGGCTGCTGTTGTCCATGCTACGGCTATTTCCTGTCGTATTCCTATCCTCAATTTCTTCGATGGGTTCCGAACGTCTCACGAAATCCAGAAAATCGAAGTCATCCCTTATGAAGAACTCCGCCCGCTGCTGGATATGGAAGCCGTCAAGGCGTTCCGTGCCCGTGGCATGAACCCGGATGATCCGGAAGCCATTTCCTTCTGCGAACCGGCAGAAACGTATATGCAGCATCGTGAATCGTTGAATAAATTCTATGACCGCGTACCGGATGTAGCCGAAAGCTATATGAAGAAAATCAGCGAAATCACCGGCCGGGAATATCACCTCTTCAACTATACAGGTGCACCGGATGCAGAATTCGTCCTGGTAGCTATGGGGTCTGGCGCACAGACCATTGAAGAAACGGTCAAGATGATGGTTGAAAAAGGCGAAAAAGTAGGCTGTATCAACGTCCACATGTTCCGTCCGTGGTCGGAAAAGCATTTCCTGTCCGTCCTGCCGAATACGGTCAAGAAGATTGCCGTCCTGGACCGCACGAAAGAAACCGGCGCCAACGGGGAACCGTTATACCACAGCGTCGCCGCTACTTTTGCCGCTGCTGACCGGTCGCCGAAGATTTATCATGGCCGGTATGGTATTGCTTCCAAGGAATTCCTGCCGGGCGATGTCGTAGCTGCCTTTGAAAACCTGAAAGCCTTTGAACCGAAGAATGATTTCACACTGAGCATCGTCGATGATGTGACCTATAAATCCCTGCCCCGTGTGGAAGGTGTCCATACAGGCGGTAAAGGCCTCAAAGCATGTAAGTTCTGGGGCTTCGGGTCTGATGGCACAGTCGGCGCCAATAAGAGCGCTATTAAGATCATTGGTGATAACACGGACATGTATGCCCAGGCATATTTTGCCTATGATTCCAAGAAATCAGGCGGCGTTACCGTATCGCACCTGCGCTTTGGTGATACGCCGATAAAGATGCCGTATCTGATCAATAACGCCGATTTTATTGCCTGCCACCGTCAGTCGTACGTACATGGTTTTGACCTCCTGAGAGGCATTAAAAAAGGTGGTACGTTCCTGCTCAACACCGTCTGGAAACCAGAAGAACTGAGCGAAAAGCTGCCGGCAAGATTAAAACGGGATATTGCCCGCAATAATGTACAGTTCTACATTATCGATGCTGTAGGTATTGCCCAGAAGATTGGCCTCGGCGGCCGTATCAACATGATTATGCAGTCGGCCTTCTTCAAACTGTCCGAAGTCATTCCTGTAGACCTGGCTATTGATAAACTGAAAGAATCGGTCGTCAAATCTTATGGTAAGAAGGGCCAGAAAGTTGTCGATATGAATAATGCAGCAATCGATGAAGGCCTGAAGAATATTGTGAAGATCGACGTACCGGCCGACTGGGCTGATGCACAGGACGAACCGGTTGACCTTTCGAAGCACACGAAATTCTTCCGCGAATTCTCAATCCCTGTCAATGCCCTGGAAGGCGACGACCTGCCAGTCAGCGCATACAACGGCATGGAAGACGGCAGATGGCCGACCGGTACATGCGCAGAAGAAAAACGCGGCGTAGCCATGTTCGTGCCGAGCTGGGATGCAGAAAAATGTATCGGTTGTAACCAGTGTTCCTTCGTCTGCCCGCACGCCGCTATTCGTCCGTTCCTCCTGACGCCGGATGAAGCCGCTAAAGCACCGGAAGGCTATCAGGATAAAGAAATCAAAGTAGCTCCGGGATACAAATTCAACATTGTCGTATCGGTCATGGACTGCCTGGGCTGCGGCAGCTGTACTCATGTCTGCCCGAAGGAAGCCCTGACCATGAAACCGTTCGACGACGAAGAATACAAAGCTGCACTGTGGGATTATGTCATTGCCCTGCCACAGAAGAAGAACCCCATGAAGAAAGATACGGTCATCGGCAGCCAGTTCGAACAGCCGCTGCTTGAATTTACCGGTGCCTGCGCTGGTTGTGCTGAAACGCCATACTGCAAAGTCGTTACCCAGCTTTTCGGCGACCGCATGATGGTTGCTAACGCTCACGGCTGTTCTTCTGTATGGGGCGGCAGTGCTCCGGACTGCGGCTATACGAAGAATGCCCAGGGTCACGGGCCGGCCTGGTCGACATCACTGTTTGAAGATAATGCCGAATATGGCTTTGGCATGATGCTGGCAGAACAGGCAGAACGCAAACTGCTCGAAAAATATATTGACGATGCCATGGATGTTGCCAGCCCGCAGCTGCAGGAAGCATTCAAGGACTGGAAAGAACATAAACTGGAAGGCGAAGGCTCGCGTCAGCGTTCGGATACCATCATCGCTCTGCTGGAACAGGAAAAAGAAGGCAAGCCAGCTCTGGAACAGATCTATGAAATGAAGAAGTTCCTCGTCAAACGCAGCCAGTGGATCTTCGGCGGCGATGGCTGGGCTTACGATATCGGTTACGGCGGCCTGGATCACGTGCTGGCCCAGGGTCAGGATATCAACGTCCTCGTATTCGATACGGAAGTATATTCCAACACGGGCGGCCAGGCTTCCAAAGCAACGCCGACCGCAGCTGTTGCCCAGTTCGCAGCTTCTGGTAAGAAGACGAAGAAGAAAGACCTGGGCATGATGGAAGCCCAGTACGGATACATCTACGTCGCACAGGTAGCTATGGGTGCCGATAAGAATCAGTTCCTGAAAGCCCTGAAAGAAGCAGAAGCTTATAAAGGCCCGTCTCTCATTATCGGCTATGCACCGTGCATCAACCATGGCCTGAAAGTAGGCCAGGGACAGAGCCAGCTGGAAGAAAAACGGGCTGTCGAAGCCGGATACTGGCATCTGTGGAGATACAATCCGGAACTCAAGAAACAGGGCAAGAACCCGTTCACACTCGATTCGAAACCGCCAACAGCAAACTTCCGCGATTTCCTCATGGGCGAAACACGGTTCGCTTCCTTGAAACGCACCTTCCCGGATACGGCAGAAGCTCTGTTTGAAAAGACGGAACAGGATGCCAAAGAACGGTATGAAGGATATGTACGCCTGACGAAAGCCTATGATGAAAAATAACACAGGCGTCATGAGCTGTAAAGCTTAATGATACATACACTCTTGTGTTTATGAGCACAGATACCCCCGGGGAAATCCCCGGGGGTATCTGCTATATTGGATTGATTCTTTCAGCCTACCCTTTGATCCGCTGGCGTTTGTTACCTACGACGAGGTAGCGGCTGATACTGCGGTAGACCATGAAGGTAAAGAAGAAGAAACCGAACAGGAATACCAGAGCGTAATCCAGTGTGAGCGGTTCGTCCTGTACGTAGTACCAGGCACAGATGAGGGTCAGTATAAGGCTGCCGTACATGGATATAAGGACACTGACCGTCCGCTGTCCGCGGTCGCGCATGGAAAAGAATTCTTTGTAATGGATATAAAAACCGATAGTCGAGAGGATAAGCGCTGCCGTGACGATGCCGATGGCGAGAACGCTCAGCTGGAAGTAAAGTGAGACGAGCAGCAGTACCATGAGGAAGAGAGTGCACAGGAAAATGCCTTCCTGCCGGCGGATGTCCTGTTTGTCTTCTTCTTCGTAGGTACGGGCGTCCCGGTTGCGATGACGTGCCATGGAATCACCTCCTTTAAGTTCTTTCTTATTATAGCATATTTACCTTTTGCCGCCATCTCTGGCGATGGGCAGATTTTTTTGCCGGACGGCAGGCAGACGGGCTGCGTTTATTGACATCGGCTCTCCTATATGGTACGCTGAACGAGGATAACTTATACCGAATTCATGACGCCCTGACGGTCATCCCGTGAGGGCGTTTTTATTTGGGAGGCGGAATCGATGAAAGCTGTAAAAAATTATGATGTCATTATTATCGGGGCCGGACCGGCCGGGATTTTTACGGCTCTGGAGCTGGCAGATAAAGGGTACCGGATCCTTATGGTGGAAAAGGGGCAGGATATCCGCGAACGGATCGCCACGAGCCGTAATCCGCAGGCCCTGGCCAAGGATAAGGTGCGCAATGTCGTCTGCGGCTGGGGCGGTGCCGGTGCGTTCAGTGATGGCAAACTGACGCTGACGACGGAGTTTGGTGGCAATCTCGACGACTATATGTCCCAAGCGGAACTGGCGGAAAAAATCCGCTATGTCGATTCAGTGTACTGCCGGTTCGGCGGGGCCGACCGCAAGGTGTACGGTGATGAAAATCCTGAAGAAATCCGCCGCATCCAGCGCCGGGCAGCTGCGGCCGACCTGCGCTTCATCCCGGCCCGGATCCGTCATCTTGGAACGGACGTCAACGCCCAGATCCTGACGAATATGCGCGATTTCCTCGATGGCAAGGCGGATATCCTGTCCGATACGGCGGTGGAACACATCGTCGTTGAAGACGGCACAGTACGGGGCGTCATCATCGACGGCCAGCTCTACGGCTGCCAGTACCTCGTAGCCGCGCCGGGCCGGGAAGGGTCGGAATGGTTCGTCGGCGAAGTAGAACAGATGGGCCTGTCCCTGACATCCAATGCCGTCGATATCGGCGTCCGCGTCGAAATGCCGGCGGAAATCTTTGAACCCATCACGAATATCGTCTACGAATCGAAACTCATATATTTCAGCAAGTCCTTTGATGACCGCATCCGGACGTTCTGCATGAATCCCTATGGCTTTGTCGTCACGGAAAACAACGACGGCCTTTTGACGGTCAATGGCCACAGCTATGCTCACAAGCGCAGTGAAAACACGAATTTCGCCATTCTCGTTTCCAAGAAATTCACTGAACCGTTCCACGAACCGATCCGCTACGGCAAGTACATCGCCCGCCTGGCCAATATCCTTGGCGGCGGCGTCATCGTACAGCGTCTGGGCGATTTCCTCGACGGCCGCCGCTCGACGCCGGAACGGATCCGCCGCGGTCTCGTGCGGCCGACCATGCCCAGCGCGACACCGGGCGATTTGTCTCTGGTCCTGCCGTACCGCCATATGCTGGATATCAAGGAAATGTTCGAAGCCCTGGATAAGGTAGCGCCGGGAGCTAATTCCCGCCACACACTCTTGTACGGCGTGGAAGTGAAATTCTATTCTAACCGCCTGGAACTGAACAATAAACTGGAAACGAAGATTCCTAATTTCTTTGCCATCGGCGACGGGGCCGGTATCACGCGTGGCCTCGTACAGGCATCGGCAGCTGGTGTCACCGTAGGCCAGGAAATCCTGTCGCGCACGCGGCATCATTGACGCGGCGCCAGAGAGACGATACAATGAAAAGATAGAGATTTTGATCTATACCATACGAGGAGGATGTTATTCATGTTAGCATCGAAGTTATATTGCCCGACGCTGCGCGAAATTCCTGCAGAAGCAGAAATCGCCAGCCATCAGTATATGTTAAAAGCCGGTATGATCCGCAAGAACGGCGGCGGTTTGTATTCGTTCCTGCCCCTGGGACGGCGGGTCGAGCTGAAAATCGAAGCCATTGTCCGCGAAGAAATGGACGGAATCGGCGCACAGGAAATCATGATGCCCATCATGCAGCCGGCAGAAATCTGGCATGAATCGGGACGCTGGAACGCCTACGGACCGGAAATGTTCAAGCTGGAAGACCGTCATGGCAATCATTTCTGTCTGGGACCGACCCACGAAGAACTGATTACGACGCTGGTCCGCAACGAACTGCGCTCGTACAAGCAGCTGCCGGTCACCCTCTGGCAGATGCAGAATAAGTACCGCGATGAAATCCGTCCCCGCTTCGGCCTCATGCGCAGCCGGGAATTTGTCATGAAAGACGCTTATTCCTTTGATGTCGATGCCGAAGGCCTGCACAAGAGCTATCAGGATGAATACGATGCCTACACGCGTATCTTTACCCGCTGTGGCCTGAACTTCAAGCCTGTCGAAGCCGACAGCGGACAAATCGGCGGCAGCCATACCCACGAATTCATGGCTCTGGCCGAAGCAGGGGAAGCGGAAGTCGTATCGTGCCCGAAGTGCGAATACGCGGCAGATATTGAAAAGGCTGAACCGGCAGCCCTTGCGATGGCAGCAGAAGACGCAAAGGATATGGAACTCATCGAAACGCCGGGCTGCTCTACCATTGAAGAATTGGCAGCCTTTATGAAGATTCCCGTAGAAAAGACTATCAAGGCTGTAGCCTTCACTATCGACGGCGAAAAGACGGTCCTCTGCATGGTCCGCGGCGATCACGAAGTCAACGATGTAGCCGTCCAGAACTTCGTTGGCGGTAATGCCATCGAACCTGCAACGGAAGACGAATTGAAGGCCCATGGCCTGCAGCCGGGCTATATGAGTCCTATCGGCGCTGATACACCCGATAATGAAACGTTCTTCGTCCTCGTCGATCCGACGGCTATGAATGTGCCTAACGGCGTTACCGGTGCCAATAAAGCCGGGTATCATTACCAGAATGTCAATCCGGACCGGGATTTCAAAAACGTCACGGTGGCCACTATCCGCCTGATGGTCGAAGGCGATGCCTGCCCGCACTGCGGCGCGCCGGTTCACATCATGCGCGGCATCGAAGTCGGCCAGGTATTTGAATTGGGGACCAAGTATTCCGAATCCCTCCACGCTACCTTCCTCGACCAGGACGGCAAGGCCAAACCGTTCTACATGGGCTGCTACGGCATCGGCGTCACCCGCACCATTGCCGCTGCCATCGAACAGTTCCACGATGATAAAGGCATCATGTGGCCGGTAGCCATTGCTCCGTATGAAGTAGTCATCCTGCCGCTCAACATGAAAGATGAAGAACTGGCCGGTTACGCACAGGATTTGTACCAACAGTTTATGGCCGTTTCCTCTGACGTCGTTCTCGATGACCGCAAGGAACGGGCCGGTGTCAAATTCAACGACGCAGACCTCATCGGCTACCCTGTCCAGGTCGTCATCGGCAAAGATACGAAGAATAACGGCACGGTCGAAATCAAGGTCCGCCGGACAGGCGAAAAAGAAGTCGTAGCCAAGGAACAGGCCCTGACACGGGTACAGGAAATCCTTTCGGATCTGCGCAGCAAAAACATGTAAGAACTGCTGTTCCTGCGCTATTTCCTATGGCTCTGGCGGCAGGGATGGTGTATAATAAAGCGTAAGCTTATTTCCAATATACATCTGTTCAAAGGAGAGATACTCGTGATAGAACGTTATACAAAAGAAGAAATGGGTAAGATCTGGGCTGAATACAATGAATGGAATACTATGAAAGAAGTAGAAATCCTGGCCAGCGAAGCCCAGGCTGAACTGGGGAACGTCCCAAAGGAAGCGGCGAAGGAAATCCGCGAAAAAGCTGCTTTTACGGTAGAACGCATCCATGAAATCGAAGCTGAAACCCATCATGACATTGCCGCTTTTGTATCCACGTTGTCTGAAAATATCGGCGAAGCCGGCAAGTATGTCCATCTCGGCCTGACATCGACCGATGTCAAAGATACGGCACTGGGCTACATGCTCAAACAGGCATCGGATATCCTCATCAAGGACCTGGAAAACTTCCATGCCGTCCTGCGCCGCCGTGCCGTCGAATTCAAATACACTCCCTGTATCGGCCGTACTCATGGAATCCATGCCGAAGCGACTACGTTCGGCCTGAAATTATGCAACTGGATGGCTGAAATCGAACGGGATATCGACCGCATGAAACATGCCAAAAAGACCATCGCCGTCGGCAAGATTTCCGGCGCCGTCGGCACCTATGCCGATATCGACCCGTTCGTTGAAAAATACGTCTGCGAACACCTGGGCATCGAAGCTTCTCCGATTTCTTCCCAGACTTTGCAGCGTGACCGCCATGCTGAATACGTGACGACTCTGGCCGTCATCGCCAGCTCCATCGACAAGATGGCAACGGAAATCCGTCATCTCCAACGGACAGAAGTACGGGAAGCAGAAGAATATTTCAGCCCCAAACAGAAGGGCTCGTCCATCATGCCCCACAAGCGCAATCCCATTACGTGTGAACGCATGTGCGGCCTGGCCCGCGTCATCCGCGGCAATGCCCAGGCAGCCCTGGAAGATGTCGCTCTCTGGCATGAACGGGATATCTCCCATTCGTCCGTCGAACGGGTTATCCTGCCGGACAGCACCATTGCCCTGGACTACATGCTCCAGACCTTTACCCGCGTCATCGACCGTCTCCTCGTATATCCTGACAAGATGATGAAGGACCTCAACCTGACCGGCGGCCTTATCTACAGCCCGATCATTCTCAACACGCTCGTAGAAAAAGGCGCCGTCCGCGAACAGGCGTATCGCTGGGTACAGCGCAATGCCATGAAACGCTGGCTCGAAGGGGAAGATTTCCTGGAAAACCTGAAGAAAGACGAAGACGTAAAGAAATATATGACGGCAGAAGAAATCGAAGGCTGCTTCGACGTCAACAAGATGCTCCGCCATGTCGATACTATCTTCGCCCGCTTCGGCATCTGATCCAGCCGGCTATAGACGATACAATATAAGAAAGAGGGGAGCTGCAGCATGTTACAGATGCCGGCAGCTCCCCGTTTTTGTATAAAAAAGAGAGGCCGCCAGACGAACTGGTTTAACAGCCTGCGAACGGCAGTTTCTTCGTCAAACATCAAACATCAAACATCAAACTATCTATCCCGGAGGTGTACTATGTACTATTTTGACAATGCGGCTACGACGGTACAGAAGCCGCCGGCTGTTGCTGAGGCGGTGTACGAAGTGCTTCATAGCGGCCTGTATGGCAATCCGTCCCGTGGCGCCCACGGGTATTCCCTGCGGGCGTATGAACTGGTGCTGGAGGCCAAAGAGCAGGTAAAAAGCCTGTTTTCTGCCGGGCAGGATTATGAGGTGGCCTTTACGCACAACTCGACGACGGCGCTCAATCTGGTCCTCAAGGGACTGGTGCGTCCGGGAGACCACGTGCTGACGACGATGTGGGAACATAATGCCGTCCTGCGCCCGTTGTACCAGCTGGAGAAAGAAGGTGCCACCGTAGATTTTATCGGCAGTGATGCCCGCACGGGGCAGCTCCGTTATGAGGAACTGGAGCAGAAACTCCGGCTGGAAACGAAGCTGGTCGTATGCAATCATGCGTCCAATGTGACGGGAAATGTGCTGGATATATCCCGCATACGGGCTTTCTGTAAAGCCCATGGCCTGTTTCTCGTCATCGATGCATCCCAGTCGGCTGGCGTCGTTCCCATCGATGTGTCGGACGGGACGATAACGGCTATCTGCTTTACGGGTCATAAATCACTCTACGGACCGGGAGGAACGGGCGGTGTCTGCATCCGCCGCGATGCACCGGTCCGGCCGGTCCTGACCGGTGGCGATGGCGTCCATGCCTTTGACCACGACCAGCCCGGCGGTGTCCCTGCCATACTGGAAGCGGGGACGGCCAATGTCGCCGGCATTGCCGGCCTGAGTGCCGGCATGTCCTATATACGGGAACACTGGCAGGAGCTGCAGCGGAAGCAGGCGGTTCTGAGTGACTATTTTCTCCAGGGACTACAGCAGATTCCGGATCTAGTACTCTATGGCGATGTTTCCGGTCCGCGCGTCCCTGTCTTTGCCGTCAATTTCCCCGGTGCTGAATCAACCGTCGTCAGTGATATACTCTGGGAGACCTATGGCATCGCTACGCGGCCGGGATTTCACTGTGCTCCCCTCCTGCATGAATCTTTGGGAACAAAAGAGCAGGGAGCCGTGCGCTTTTCCCTTTCATCCTTTACGACACGGGATGACCTGGACGCAGCCCTTGTCGCCCTGAAAAAGATAAGTGCCCTGCAAAGATGAACGAAATGCATAACAAATATGATATGTCTGTTTCTAATGGACGCTTGACTATTTAGAGTGGAAATAGTATCGTATAGTACAGGCGTGTGGTATACGTAACGTCCTCATTTCTTGGGAAAGAAAAGGGGAATATCTGTCCCGGTCCGCCACCGGGACATATTTTATTGGAGGCGTGAGTATCATGAACGAAACGATTGCATCAGCTCTCAGTAATGAGGAAGTAAAAGACATCCTGACCAAATTTGTTCAGACTAATACGGTCAACCCGCCGGGTAATGAAAAAGTTCTGGCTCAGTGGATTGCCGATGATTTCAAAAAAGCCGGCATTGAAGCCGAAGTGCGCGATATGGGCGACGGCCGGGCTAACGTCGTGGCGCGGATCAAAGGCAGCGGTGAACGGAAAGCCCTGCTTTTCGACGGCCATCTCGACACGGTTCCGCCGGGAAACTGGGCGGAAGACCCCTGGGGGGCTGTCGTCAAAGACGGCAAACTCTATGGCTTGGGGGCATCGGACATGAAAGGCGGTCTGGCTGCGATGATGCATGTCGTTAAAGCCATCAAGAAATCGGGAGCCGCTCTTAAAGGGGACCTCGTATTTGCCGCTTCCATCGATGAAGAAACGGACAGTCTCGGCGCCTGGGACCTGCTGAAATCAGGTGGACTTGACGGCGTAGGTGCCATCGTCATCGGCGAACCGAATTACAACGAAATCACTATTTGTGAAAAAGGCGCTCTCTGGTTGAAAGTGACGACCCACGGGCAGACCTCCCACGGAGCGATGCCGGAAAAAGGCGTCAACGCCGTAATTCACATGAATAAATTCCTGGATAAACTGCTGCAGTACCAGTTCCAGTATACGGAAAGCCCTATCCTGGGGAAACCGACCATGAATATTGCCACGCTGCACGGTGGTTTTAAGACTAATGTCGTACCCGACCGCTGCGAACTGACCGTCGATATCCGCACGGTCCCCGGCCAGGTGCATAAGGATATCATCGCCGATTTCCAGCGCATGTGCGATGAAGTCAAACAAGAAATACCGGAATTTATGGCCGATATTGAAGTCCTGAGCGACCGGGCTGCCGTAGAAACTAAGGCCGGCGACGACTTCGTCCGCCTCTGCCGTGATGTGCAGCAGGACGTGACGGGCCGCAATCCCGAACCGAACGGCTTTATGTGTTATACAGACGCGGCCGTATTCCTGCCTCACACTCATATTCCTCTCATCGTGTACGGACCGGGGGAACAGCATATGGCACATCAGCCGGATGAATATATCCGACTCGACCGCCTGTATGAATCGGTGCGGTTCTATGCCGAACTGGCAGAAAAATATCTGATCGACTAACGAATACTAAATCCGTGGGATAGGAGATGCCGTCGAGGGGAGTATGACGGCATCCCGGCAAGGGGGAGAATCATGGCAAACAGCAATGGTGGCTGGAAGCACCGCAATACGGTAGTTATCATTTTGTTTATTATATGGGTTACAGCCTATCTGGACCGCATGGTCATGGCTACGGCTATTCCTTACATTTCTGATGAATTCGGGCTGACACCGGTCGCTATGGGCGGCGTCATGAGTGCCTTTTTCGTAGGCTATGCGCTCTGTCAGATTCCCGGCGGCCTTCTGGCAGACCGCTTCGGCGCTCAGAAGGTAATGTTTTCCGGCATCGCTTGGTGGTCCGTATTTACGGCTATTACGGGCTTTGCCAATAATCTCGTCCACATGCTCCTGGTCCGCGTTGCCTTTGGCGTCGGTGAAGGAATTTTCCCGGCCGCGTCGTACCGGACGATTTCCAACTGGTTCCCGGCCAAAGACCGCGGCACGGCGACGGGGCTCATGATGTCGTCCAATGCCTTCGGGCCGGCACTGGCACCGCTGTTCGTCGTTGCTATCATGGCTGCCTGGGGCTGGCGCATGGTCTTTTATTCGCTGTTCATCCCGGGCATCATTATGTGCCTGCTGATTAAGTTCTTTATTCCCGACAATCCGGCTGACAGCAAGGGCATCAGCCAGGCCGAACTGGATGAACTCAAAGAAGACCATACGGAACAGACGGCACAGGCAAAAATCTCCTTCTGGCAGATTATCAAGGTACCGGCCGTATGGCGGACCTTCGTCAGCTTTTTCTTCTTTGATATCACTCTTTGGGGCTTCTTGTCCTGGCTGCCCAGCTATCTCGTCAAAGCCCGGGGTTTTGAAATGACCAAGATGGGCATCACAGCGTCCATGCCGTTCTTTGCCGGTACGGCTGGCGTCATCCTGTTCTGCTGGCTGTCGGACAAGTATTTTACGCACAACCGGAAAATGCCGGTTATCATCACCCAGATTCCCGGCGCGATTTTCCTGTATCTGACCTTTGCCGTACCCGATGCGACTATGGCCATCATCTGTGAAACCCTGAGCGGCTTCTTCCTATATGGGGCCTTTGGCGCCCTGATGGCACTGCCTATGAGTTCCATTTCCAGTGAAATCACCGGCCGGGCTATGGGATTTGTCAATATGGCCGGTCAGATTGCCGGCTTCCTTTCGCCAATCATCATCGGTTATCTCATCCAGCTCGCCGGAGGTAGTTTCGGCACCAGCTTTGCCTGCCTGGTCGGTGCCACCGTCGTGTCCGTTCTGGTGACCATGACTATTAAAGAAAACGCCAATACAAAAGAAACGCATACAGAAACGGCGGCGTAAATACGGGCCGCTTCCTGACAAAAGGGACTGTACATGAAAGCCTATGCTATCATGCACAGTTCTTTTTTAAATTCCCTCCCAACACTGCATTGTCTCTTTTCTTTGCAGGGAGTATAATGAAAAGAAAGAAAGAAAAATAATTAGGGAAGCTAAAAAAAATGGAGGCGATACGATGGATACGAATCAGCTCGTCGTCTGTGGCGGCTGTAATGCCAAGATAGGGGCAGGTAATCTGAGGCCACTGCTCCAGGACCTTCCGCGCCGGGAGAGCCCGGATCTGCTTGTCGGGTTTGATGGGTCTGATGATGCGGCTGTCATCCGTCTGCGGGATGACCTGGCCCTCATCCAGACGGTGGATTTTTTCCCGCCTATGGTAACCGATCCTTACCTTTTTGGCCAGATTGGTGCGGCTAATGCACTGAGTGACGTTTATGCCATGGGCGGCCGGGTCCTTTCGGCTCTCAATATCGTCGCCTTTCCGGAAGAACAGGATTTCGCTATTCTCCGGGAGATTCTGCGTGGTGGGGCGGAAAAGGTTAAGGAAGCTGGCGGACTCCTGTCGGGGGGGCCATTCCATTCACGACCGGACGGTGAAATACGGCCTGGCTGTGAATGGTACCGTCCATCCGGACCGTATCCTGCGCAACGATGCCTGTGTGGCCGGCGATCATCTCATTCTCACCAAGCCCCTGGGAGTCAGTATCCTGACCATTGGATACAGTGCCGGTGAAATCAGTAAAGAAGGTTTCCAGCAGGCCGTAGACAGTATGTGTACGCTCAATGCCTATGCCATGGATATCATCCGCGATGCCGCCGGTGTGCACGGCTGTACCGATGTGACGGGATTCGGCCTCTGCGGCCATCTTCATGAAATGCTTCACGGTGCCTGCTCGGCCCGCATCGATACGTCCCGTCTGCCGTACTTTGAGGAAGCCTACTGGGGAGCCGGACACTTCATCTTCACGGCAGGAGGACAGCGGAACCGCGATTTTCTGGAAGACAAGGTGGCCTTTGAACGACAGGACTTCGCCCTGGAAGAAATCGTCTTCGATCCCCAGACATCGGGAGGCCTGCTCGTATCCTGTGAGGCCGGTCAGGCGCCGATGTTGGTAGCGCGCCTTCAGGCCGGTCATATTCCGGCGTCGGATATCGGCGTCGTCACGGAAAAGAAGGAAAAAGAAATCTATATTGGATGAGGAGTGAAGGATATGTTTCAAGTAAATGCTCTGGGCAAAGCCTGCCCGCTGCCGGTCATTGAGACCCGCAAGGCACTGAAGGAACACGATGCCGTACAGACATTGGTCGATAACAGGATAGCTACAGAAAACCTGCAGAAAATGGCCCGTCAGCTGGGCTGCTCGTGCAGCGTAACCGAAGATGGCCCGGCCCATTATACGGTGGTCATCACGAAAGGAGAGGCGGCAGAAGCTGTTCCGGAACCGGTTGCGCAAACTACAGCTGTACGGGACGATTCATACATCGTCGTCATCAATTCTCCGACTATGGGGACGGGTGACGAAACGTTTGGCCGGACGCTGCTCAAAAATTTTATTTACACTCTGAAGGAACAAGATGTACTGCCCGATATGATGTTGTTCTACAACGGTGGTGTACCCCTGGTGACGGATACGTCGGAGTCTCTGGCTGATCTGCAGGAACTGGCTGCGGCCGGTGTGCAGATTTATGCCTGCGGAGCCTGCCTCAATTACTACGATTTGACGGAGAAAGTGGCCGTTGGGGAGATTACCAATCTCTACCGTATCATTGAAATCCTGCGTACGGCCAACCGCGTCGTACGACCATGACGGAACGGTATGGTCTGATCCTGTTCCCCGAAACGCGGGAGGCCATGACAGCAGAAAAGGAAGGAAGGGCTCACGGCCTTTCCGTTCGCATCGTACCGACGCCGGGAAAACTAGTTGCCTCGTGCGGCTTTTCTCTGCGCTATGACCTGACCGGGGAAGACGAGTTATACCAGTTCCTGCAGCATCTCTCCGTCCGCACCGACGGCTGGTACCACGCCAGCCGTCAGGGGCTCCGCACGGACTACGAGAGATGGAAATGAAAGTAAAAAAATTTTCTTATGGATCTTCCTGTTATGGAATTGATGGATATATCGTTACAAAATAAATATTTATGCAAAAATGAACGGCGTTAAAGGTTTTATTTTAACGCCGTTCTGCATAAACTTTAATCAAATTTTAATGTAATTCTAATTTTATTTTAATGAACTCATTTTTCCGGAGTAAATTTCGTCGTGACAATATGACGGACGAAAATAGCAATTGTCGCAATGAATGCGGCAAATCCAATGCCGTTTGCGATTGTTTCAAAGTCTTTGCCGACCAGTGCCAGCGGATTTTCACTGCCACCAGACGTAACAGATACGACGATGATCAGGGCAATAATGACGCCTACGAGGCTTTCACCGACGATAAGGCCCGATGCAAAGAGGACGCCACGGTGATTGCAGGCTTCCACATCTTCTTCTTCATGACCAGGGCTGCGGAGCGCTGCACGCTGGTGCAGATAACGGTGGATGAACCAGCCCATGACAGAGCCGATGACCAGCGGAATTTCCAAAGTCGGCGGCAGATAAATACCCATGCCGATAGCCAGAGGTGGCAGGGCCAGGGATTTCGTATGACTCTTCAGGAGCATATCGACAATAATGGCAGCGATACCTACGACAATGCCAAACAAAATGTAATTCCAATCGAGGCTGGCGCTGAAAATGCCCTGTGCAATCGTTGTCATCAGCGTTGCCTGGGGAGCGGCGAGGGCCTGGGACGGGTCCATGCCGGAACGGGGAAGGGCTCCCGTGAATCCATAAGCCTGATAGAGCAGATTCAGTACAGGCGCGATGGCGAAGGCACCGATGACAGAACCGAGAATCAGGGCTACCTGCTGTTTCCAAGGCGTGGCGCCGACGATATAACCGGTTTTGAGGTCCTGCAAGTTATCGTTGGAAATAGCGGCGATACTGACGATGACGGCTGTGATAAAGATGGCCAGTGCAGTAGCGAACTGAGTACCTTCTGGCGTGGCAAAGACGCCGAAGGATGAACCGATACCGAGGACAACCAGTGAAGAAACGATGATGCCCAGGATACCTATGCCAGAAATCGGGCTGGCTGATGTACCGATGAGACCTGCCATATAGCCGCAGGCTGCGGCAACAAAGAATCCCATGAGCATGGCGACCAGGATACCAACGACGATGTAAATAATGGTAACTGTCGTCGGGAGACCGGCGGCGCTGACGAACGAGTAGAATGTCACGAACAGTCCGGCCAGGATTACGAGGAATACAATGCCGACCGATTTGGGCGACATGTCGATATCCGTATGATGAAGGATCTGTTTTTCTTCCGTGTCATTGGCCCGGATAGCGTTGATGGACATTTTGATACCGTCAACGACCGGTTTGGCCAGACGAATCAGTGTCCAGATAGCAGCGATACCGATACAGCCGGCGCCGATGAAACGTACTTTCTGGGCCCAGATAGCCTAGGCAAAGGCGGCAGCACTCTGACCTTCTGCCGGAGAGATGACCGATGTCAGGTAGGGTACGAAGATGACCCAGGCCAGCAGTGTCCCCGTCAAAATAGCGATGCCACTGGCGATACCGATAAGGTAGCCGGCGCCGAGAAGCGCCATGGAAAAGCCCATGGGGAGCTGGGTGACCGCCTTGCCAATCTGTATCCAGTGACTGAATTCAGAAGAAGCAATGTGCAGTCCGTTGGCACAGAAACTGAAGATACCGGCCATGCCAGTACCGAGAACGATATCTTTCATCCCTGTTTCTTTTTTGCTCGTATCTTCGCCGGCAGCTTCTTCGCGGCGGATTTCACTGCCTACTTTCAGGATTTCTGCTGCCGCCCGGCCTTCCGGATAGGGAAGGTCACTGTTGACGACCATGGCGCGCCGCAGTGGTATAGTAAATAATACCCCTAATGAACCGCCGCATGCGCAGAGCAATAACGTTTGCCAGAATGGAAATCCCTGCCAGTATCCCAGCATGAGCAGACCAGGAAGAATAAAGATAATAGCTGATAAAGTGCCCGCGGCAGATGCCTGCGTCTGTACCATGTTATTTTCCAGAATATTGGAGTTTTTGAACATGCGCAGGATCGCCATGGAGATGACTGCCGCCGGAATAGATGACGAAAATGTCAGACCGACTTTGAGCCCCAGATAGACATTGGATGCCGTAAAGATAACGGTAATCAGCATGCCCAGGAACATGCCCCGGAATGTTAATTCCGGTAATGTGGGGGACGTGGCAGTCAGATTAAATTGACGTTTCATAATCAGACCTCCCGCATAAAAAATAAATAATTGGCCGTATAACAGCTAGCTTGTTTCACTATAGCATATTTTTTTTGAACTGTCATTCAAATCATAATGATTTAAAATATAACAAGAAACGGTTATATTATCTTTACTTATAGATAATTATGCAAGGAGAGAATAATAGCCGAGGTGTTTCTTTTGTATAAACGTGTTATAATACTCGCGTATGGATATTTCTAGACATAAGGAGGAATTTCCAATGGAAAATGAAAAGATTATTGAAGGCGTTTTGCAGGAATTTGCAGGCCTTGCCCGGCATCCCCGCAAATCAGGTCATGAAAAAGAAGTCAGTGACTATATTGCTGCCCGGCTTCGTCAACTCGGTGCTTCCGTTGTTCAGGATGAAGTCAACAACATCATTGCCGATGTACCGGCGACAAAAGGATATGAAGATGTGCCGCTGACGATTATACAAGGCCATATGGATATGGTCTGTGTGGCTAAACCAGGACGCGCGTATGATCCGCTGAAAGATCCTATTACCATCAAACGGGATGGCAAGACGCTTTCTGCTGATGGGACGAGCCTGGGTGCTGATGACGGTATGGCTATTGCCATTTCTATGTTCCTCATTCAGCAGGATTTTGCCCATGGTCCGCTGCGCCTGATCTTTACAGTAGATGAAGAAGTAGGTATGACCGGTGCCACCCATCTGGATTCCCAATATGTTCAGGATGCCCATTATGTCATTAACTGTGACTCTGAATCTGTCGATGTTATCTGTGTGGCTTCTGCCGGCAGTGTTCATACCTATTTCAGCCGTCCTGTTTCCTGGCAGGAAGCAGAAGGGACAGCTGCTCTGAAGATAACGGCATCGGGCTTTATCGGAGGTCATTCGGGTGAAACAATCAATCAGGGAAAGAGCAATGCTATAAAAGCGCTGGCTCTCGTCCTGCAGCGTCTCCATCAGGCGGGTATTTCCTATACACTGGCTTCCTATGACGGCGGCGATGCGGCTAATGCCATTCCGTCCCTTGCCCAGGCTGTCATTGTTCTTTCTGATGCAGATGCAGATAAGGCATGCCAGCTTACTGCCGAAGGAGAAGCGGCACATAAAGCCGTATATGGGGCTGTAGAAACGACGTTATCCCTGAAAGCAGAAAAAACAGATGTACCGGAAAAAACTATTTCTAAAGCAGACAGCCGTGCTGTCGTACAGATCCTTAATCTGCTTCACTTCGGCGTCTTCGCTATGAATCAGCATTTGCCGAAACTGCCGGACCTGTCTTCTAATATTGGTACGATTCATATCGGTGCCGATTCGGTGGACATCCAGTATTTCCCCCGTTCCTCTTCCGATGCCCGCCTGCAGGAAATGCTGTTGTCCCTGCCGGTATTTGCAGAAGTGACGGGATTTACTTTCAAAGCGTCTGCACCGGCTCCGGCCTGGTCAGAAAACACGCACAGTGTCCTGACTCCGGCCATGACTGCCGTTTATGAAAAAGAACTGGGCCGTACACCCCGCATCGAAGCGATGCATGGCGGTCTGGAAACGGGGTATTTCTTTGCCATGAACCCGGATCTGGACATTGTTTCGGTCGGACCGACGACATTTGCTATCCACAGTGCGGACGAATCAGTTGATCTGGAAACCGTTGCGGAAGTTACGCGTGTCATAGCCGGTACGCTGACGGCTCTTAAAAAATAATCTGGCATCAATCTGGCATTTAATTATGTACCAGATGCAGGAACGCCTGTCAGTGCCTTTATTTGGGCATTGACAGGCGTTTTAGTCTGAAATGGGAGTCATGGTTGTTTAAAATGTGATCCCTATGGATTGCTTATACGTTTAACGGGACGTATACTATACATGTAAACACTTATTGCATAACACAATACAAGCGCTGTCCAGTCCGGTAAGGACCGGATATATATGTGTTTATGAACTGACGGGAGACAATCGGCCGATTGTCTCCCGTCGGCTGTTAAAAGAGATATTTTGTATCGTAACTCAGGTCCATATACTGGGCCAGCGTTTCATCGTCAAAACCATATTCTTCTGGTTTATTGAACCAGTGTGCGACGCGCAGCCGCAGTTTCTTTTCCGGTGGCAGGGGTTCCTTATATTCGATGCGCAGCTGACGGGCAGCTTCAGAGCGGTCTTCTACACGCACGAATAATCCCTGGTCAAAGGTGAGTTCATATACCTTTTTAAAGGCATGGGGAATCTGGAATCCGAAAGGAACGAAATATTTCTGGATAAATCCATTGGCGATGAGAATAGAACCAGAGTAGGGAATGGCCAGCTCCAGGTCGTAGCGCAGATCACCGGCAGGGGAGTGGAACGGTACCGGTTCGATGCCATCTATAGACGGGGCAGGCCGGCCATTATTATTTGTGAATAATTTGTGCAGAGCCAGGTGTTTGTCTTCGGTGAAACCAAAAATGCAGGCATATCCCCGGAGACACGATTCATCGTAAATGACCGGATGCAGACCGTACTTTTCTATGTTAAAGAATTCATCGACGTGTTCTACAGCGACGATACTGAATTTATATTCGGCAAAATCAAATCCGTCAAAAAATTGGGATCTCATAAGGCAGCTCCTGTCTTTGGGGAACGGGATTTTATGTATACATCTAATATGTATTATATAAGGGGCGACAAAGGAAATAAAGTACTACTCCTTGAATACGGGCTTATTATCACGAAAAGCAGCAATGCGGGCTAATGATTCTACACGATAGCCGAGTGCTTCCAGCCGGCCGCGTCCGGGCTGGAATGATTTTTCAATGACAATGCCGATGCCTGCAGGGATAGCGCCGGCCTGTCTGACTAATTCGGTCAGGCCGACTGCTGCGGCGCCACTAGCCAGAAAGTCATCGATAATCAGTACGCGTTCGCCGGCATGCAGGTATGATTTGCTGAGGCTGGCTGTATAGGTTTCTTCTTTTGTATACGAATAGATAGACGCTGTGTATACAGCATCCTGCATGAGAAGAGATTTTTTCTTGCGGGCAAAGACGACGGGAATATTTCCCATTGCGACGGCTGTCGCCAGTGCAATTGCGATACCGGATGATTCGATAGTCACGATCCGGTCAATCGGGCAGTCGGCGAACCGGCGGGCAAATTCCTGTCCCATTTTCATTACCAGTGATGGGTCAATCTGCTGATTGAGAAAATTATCCACCTTTAAAATACGGTTGTCGATAATCGTACCATCCTGCAAGATGCGTTTTTTCAATTCTTCCATGAGGGGGCCTCCTAATAGTTATTATAACCAGTCTAATACGATTTGTGAGGGAAGTCAACGCCTGATTTCAGAGGGTCAGGCCCGTCAGAATCACGGATTTGACGCTGTTTTACTGCAATTTTCCGTTTACTTATGAAAGCAAAACGGGTATACTAAAGTTGTGTCACTAATGCTTATATGTCTTTTAAGGAGGTTCATTGAATGCAATCCATTCGACGTTTATATGTTACCAAAAAAGGTCCTTTTGCCCAGGATGCACAGAGGATGCTCAATGATTTGAAGAAAAACTTGCTTATTTCGGGTCTGACCGATGTCAAGATTTTCAATCGTTATGACGTAGGTGGTTTGGATGATGCAGCCTTTGAAGCAGCCAAGAATATGATTTTTTCGGAACCGCCTGTCGATGCCGTATACGATGAATTGCCGGCCGGTAAAGACGATACGGTACTGGCAATCGAATATCTGCCGGGGCAGTATGACCAGCGTGCCGATTCGGCGATGCAATGCCTGCAGATGCTCACTATGAACAGTGACAGCGCTGTCCGGACAGCACAGATTATTGTCTTATCAGGAACACTTTCCGCTGATGATATTGCCGCTATTAAGCATTATTGTATCAATCCGGTAGAAGCCAGGGAAGCATCGCTGGATCCGGTAACGGACCTTTCCATGGCATGGGAAAAACCGGCTGACGTTCCGACTATCGATGGCTTCGATACGATGGATGATGCAGCACTCCGGGAATTATCTGCCCATATGGGTCTGGCTATGAGCTTTGATGATCTGAAATTTGTGCAGACTTATTTCCGCGATGAAGAAAAACGTAACCCGACGATTACAGAAATCCGGGTTATCGATACGTATTGGTCTGACCATTGCCGCCATACGACGTTTATGACGGAATTGACCGACATTTCCTTTGAAGACGGCACATATACAGCTCCTATCCAGAGAGCCTACGAAGCATATAAAACGACGCGTGATGCATTAAAACGCAATAAACCACAGACGCTGATGGATATGGCAACCATTGCCGTAAAGGAATTAAAAGCAGCTGGCAAATTACAGAATCTGGATGCCTCTGAAGAAATCAATGCCTGCACCATCATCATTCCTGTCGATGTGGATGGCAAAGAAGAAGAATGGCTTCTCCTCTTTAAAAATGAAACACATAACCACCCGACGGAAATCGAACCGTTCGGCGGTGCTGCTACCTGCCTGGGCGGCTGTATCCGCGATCCTCTGAGCGGCCGGTCTTATGTATATCAGGCTATGCGTGTTACCGGTGCAGGTGATCCACGGCAATCCATTAAAGATACACTGCCAGGGAAACTTCCGCAGCGTACGCTGACGACAGGCGCTGCTAAAGGATATAGCTCCTATGGCAACCAGATTGGCCTGGCGACAGGGGAAGTAAAAGAATATTATCACCAGGGATTTATTGCAAAACGCATGGAAATCGGTGCTGTTCTGGGGGCGGCTCCGCGGGCCAACGTTATCCGGGAAGAACCGGTTCCCGGAGACATAATCATCCTGCTGGGCGGCAAGACCGGCCGTGATGGCATGGGCGGCGCAACTGGTTCTTCCAAAAAGCATACAGTAGAATCCTTGGAAACGTGTGGCGCCGAAGTCCAGAAAGGGAACGCCCTGACGGAACGGAAAATCCAGCGCCTGTTCCGCCGCCATGAAGTGACAGTCCTCATCAAACGGTGCAATGATTTTGGCGCCGGCGGTGTATCCGTCGCCATTGGCGAACTGACCGATGGCCTGGATATTAATCTCGATAAAGTCCCGAAGAAGTATGAAGGTCTGGATGGAACGGAACTGGCTATTTCTGAATCGCAGGAACGGATGGCCGTCGTAGTGGCTCCGGAACATGTAGAAGAATTCATGAAATACGCGGCGGAAGAAAATCTGGAAGCGACGATTGTTGCCGTCGCTACCGATACGAAACGACTGGTCATGCACTGGCGCGACCAGAATGTCGTCAATATCACCCGGGCATTCCTCGATACTAATGGCGTAACGCAGAAGCGGAATGCCATTGTCACTGCTCCGGAAGAAAAAGATTTCTTTACGGCAGCTCCTGTAAGTGATGTCAAAGATGCATTCCTCAAGACGATGGCAACGCTGAATGTCGCGTCAGAACAGGGACTGGCAGAACGCTTTGACAGCACTATCGGATCGCGGACGGTACTCATGCCCTTTGGCGGAAAGTATCAGAAGACGCCCGTAGAAGGCATGGTCGCCAAGATCCCTGTCCCGGGAAGTAAAACGACGACTGCCAGCATTTTCACGCACGGCTATGATCCGGACCTGGCCGTATGGAGTCCGTTCCACGGCGCATTGTATGCCGTACTCCAATCGGTAGCGAAATTGGTTGCTCTCGGCGGTGACCGTCGTCAGGCTTATTTGACGATGCAGGAATTTTTCCAGAGCCTCGGCACCAATGAAAAAGCCTGGGGCCAGCCGGTCAGCGCGCTCCTCGGGGCATATGTGGCACAGAAAGAGCTGCAGATTGCTGCCATCGGCGGCAAAGACAGCATGAGTGGCACCTTTGAAAATCTGACGGTTCCTCCTACGCTCGTATCCTTTGCTATCGTACCGGAAAAGACCAATCATATTATTTCTCCGGAATTCAAACAGGCTGGCGATATGGTTCTGCTCTTTGATCTGCCAAGGGATGCCGAAGATATGCCTGATTTTGATGTGTTCCGCCGTCATTGTGATTTCCTCCATCAGGCTGTTCTCGATGGCAAGGTCCGGGCTATGCATGCCGTAGGCCAGGGCGGGGCTGCTGCGGCGCTGGTACAAATGGCGTTTGGCAATCGCATTGGCTTTACCGTTGATGACCAGTTCCCCGTACAGGAACTCTTCAATCTCCGGTATGGAGCTATTCTTGTTGAAACTGATGAAGCTACTGCACGCATTTGGGAAAAAGAAGATCACGTGTGCCGCGTTGGCGTAACGAAAGAAGCTGCAGACATTACGGCAGCAGGTACCGCCATAGCCCTGACAGATTTGCAGAAGGCATGGGAAGAACCGCTCAGCAAAGTATTCCCGATTAAGAGTGAAAGTTCTTCTGATGATCCTACACTGCCTCTCTTCACGACCTATGGTCCCAAACGCAGTGAATCTTTTGGCAAACCGCATGTGTTCATCCCGGTCTGCCCTGGAACGAACTGTGAATACGATTCTGCCGCTGCCTTTGAACGGGCTGGCGCGACGGCAGAAATCATGGTACTGCGTAATGAAACGCCACAGGATCTGGCGGAATCGATCGACGAAATGGCAAGACGCATTGCCCATGCGCAGATTATCATGTTCCCCGGTGGCTTCAGTGCTGGCGATGAACCAGAAGGTTCTGGCAAGTTTATTGCTACTTTATTCCGCAGTCCGGCGTTGAAAGAATCACTGAACGATTTGCTCTATAAACGGGATGGCCTGGCATTGGGTGTCTGCAACGGATTCCAGGCGCTGATTAAACTGGGGCTCCTGCCTTATGGCCGGATCCAGCCTCTGCGTCCGGACAGCCCGACGCTGACATACAATACAATTGGCCGCCATCTGTCGCGGATGGTCAATACGAAGGTCGTTTCTGTCATGAGTCCCTGGTTCAGCAACATGAAAGCCGGCGATGTCCATACTATCGCTATTTCCCACGGGGAAGGCCGTTTTGTAGCGACACCCCGGCAGATCAGGGAACTGGCTGCGAAAGGACAGATTGCGACACAGTATGTAGATCTTAGTGGCAATGCATCCAATGACAGCGAATATAATCCTAACCAGTCCATTATGGCTGTCGAAGGGATTACCAGTCCCGATGGCCGCGTGCTCGGTAAGATGGCTCATACTGAACGGTTCAGCGGTCCCGATATTTTTGAAAATATTTCTGGCAATAAGCTGCAGCCTCTCTTTGCAGCCGGTGTTGCATATTTTGAATAATTGAAGAAAAAGGATGTCCCGTGAAAAGATCTTCTTTTGTGGGACATCCTTTTTACTTGCTATGGCGGAGAATCTGTGATACAATAATAAAGCTTGATTACTACAAGCTACCCTTGCCCTTTTGAAATGAAGGGCCATAGTCCAGAAGAGGAGGTGATTTCGTGAATAAGTACGAAGTCATGTTTATCGCAAAGCCGCTGGAAGACGCTGAAGTAGATCCGATTGCTGAATTTGTTTCCAATCTGATCAAGAAGAATGGCGGCAATGTCGAAAAGGTTGATCGTTGGGGCAAACGCCACCTGGCATACCCTGTCAAAAAGCAGGCTGACGGTAACTACGTACTGATTAACTTTGAAGCTGATCCTGAAGTTATCAAAGAAATCGACCGTGTTATGAAGATCCAGGACGACATCCTGAAGCACTTGATCGTCAAGATTGACGAATAACCGGAGGCGCAAAGGTATGAATTCAGTACAGTTGTTAGGCAATTTGGCTCGTGACCCCGAAATCCGTTTTACGAAGACTGGCAAGGCTGTTGCTATGTTTACCGTAGCCTGCACGACCACGTATATTCCATACGGAGCTACGGAACCACGGGAATTCACTGATTTTGTTCCTTGTGTTGCTTGGGGTAATTTGGCAGAAACCTGTGGTAACAACCTGGCTAAAGGCAGTCGTGTCTTTGTGGAAGGCCGTTTTAACACGCGTTCGTATGAAACGCAGGACGGCCAGAAACGGTACAGGACGGAAGTCGTAGCTAATTTTGTGGCACAGACGATGGGAACGGAACGCCAGAATGGTACGGCGTCCTCTTCATATACCGGTGCTGCGCAGCCGAGCGCGCCGCAGCCTAAACCGGCTGCTCCGGGGACCGGCTTTGACAGCATGGGCTCCAGCACATCGGATGAAGAAATCCCATTCTAATAGTCAAACACATCCCTTAATTATGTTTTAAAGGGAGGATATATAATGAGAAGAGATCGCTCGAGAAAACCGAGAAGAAAAGTATGCAGCTTCTGTGTCGATCATGCTGAACAGATCGATTACAAAGACGTTGCAAAGCTCCGCCGTTTTACGACCGAACGTGGCAAAATCCTGCCGCGCCGTATCTCCGGCGTTTGCGCTAAACACCAGCGTAAACTGACGGTTGCTATCAAACGGGCCAGAGCTATCGCTCTGCTTCCGTACACAGCAGACTAATCGGATATCAAAAAGAGGATGCAGCAAAATGTGCTTTACAGCCATTTTGTTACATCCTCTTTTTTGTTTAACCTTTGTGAGGAAGCAGATGGACCAGTGGCAGACTGGAAGGAGGCGCAGATGGGACACAGACATTTAGGAAAGAAGGTAAAATTTCCAGATCCAACGGGAAATCAGGGCCTTTGTCACCATCCATGTTTGTCGTGAGGGTGCCATCGATCAGCGTGATTTTCAGATGAGTCGTCGTAGACAGATTCATGTATTCTGAACTCAGGGGCGAGCCGGCAAGAAATTCCGGTATGGCTTTAATCATATCGAGATAGCTGCAATCCTTGAAGACGCCGACCCAGAGTTTACCATCATCGACCTGAGCAGCCGGTGCGAGATTTCGGAAGCTTCCGACGGAATTAGTCAGCATGATGACGATGAGTGGAGAGCGATGGATATAAACGCCGTTATCGTTTTCTATCTTAAACAGGTATGTTTCATGATTTTGCAGGGCTTTCAGGCCCGTCAGAAAATAGGCAAGAGGGCCAAGCCGTGTTTTTTGCTCAATCGATACATGACTGACGGCTTCAGGCATAAAACCGGCAGCAATGGTGTTGACGAAATAGCGGTCATTGGCCCGGGCGATATCTACGCGCTGGATATGGGCGTTTTTAAGACCGGCAATGGCTGCTTCCGGATGCAGGGGCATAGAAAGAGCCCGCCCCAGGTCGTTGACCGTGCCCAGCGGGATGAAGCCAAACGTTATACTGCTCCGTCCGGCAAGGGCCAGACCGTTGACGGTTTCGTTCAATGTACCGTCGCCACCCATGCAGAAAACGGCATCAAATCCGGTAAGGGAGGCTTCACGGGCCCAGTCAGTCGCATCTCCCGGACCGGTCGTGATGCGCATTTCTACATCGTCATACATCGTATCCAGCTGGTTTTTTAATGGTTCTTTAAAATACTTGGCCCGTTCACGGCCGGCTGTCGGATTGACAATTAACAAGCACCGACTCACGGTGATTCCTCCTTTTACGGCAGGACAGACAGAGCTGTCGCAGAAAGTTACATATACATTATTATAGACACAAAACAGATTTTCGGGAAGAGCAGGGACTGCTTTTTTTTAGAGTGTATTTTATCTGTTCTATACAAAAAGCAGGCTGGTTTTACTGACCCGTGTGAAGGAATGTGATATGATAATCGTATATACAAGGAAAGGGCGTGTTAATATGGCAATGACATGGGACGGACAGATATATCCCTATCCCTCGCGGAGAGAAGTCGTCTATGCCCGCCGCGGAATGGTCTGTACATCGCAGACCTTGGCGGCGCAGGCCGGGCTGGATATGCTGAAGTTGGGAGGCAATGCCGTCGATGCGGCATTGGCTACGGCGATAGCACTGACTGTACTGGAACCAACCAGTAATGGCCTGGGCAGTGATGCCTTTGCACTGATATGGATGAAGGGAAAGTTATACGGTCTCAATGGCAGTGGTTGGTCGCCACGTACACTGACCTGGGAAACGCTGCATGAAAAAGGACTGTCGGAAATTCCCCTTCGCGGCTGGACTCCCGTTATGGTACCGGGGGCGCCGGCAGCATGGGCGGAAATACACAGCCGTTTTGGAAGACTTCCCTTTGAAGAACTATTTAAACCGGCTATTTCTTATGCAGAGGATGGCTATTCTGTCATGCCCAATCTGGCGGTCATGCTGAAAGAAGGTTATGAAAGCTTTGCTCCGTACCGTCATGAACCGGCTTTTAAGGGCTTGTTCGATACCTTTTATGCTGGTGATGTCATTGCCGGTGCGGGAGATATCCTGCGCCTGCCTCAGCAGGCACGATCCCTGCGCCTCCTGGCCAGGAGCCGGTGCCGGGATCTTTATGAAGGGGAAATCGCTACAGCCATCGATGATTGGTCGAAAAAGACGGGCGGATATCTTCGCAAAGAGGATTTGATGGATTACCGGCCTCAGTGGGTCCAGCCAATCCATACGAATTACAGAGGCTATGATGTCTGGGAAATTCCGCCCAATGGCCATGGACTGGTCGTACTCATGGCTCTGAATATTGCCAGTGGTTTTTCCTTTGCAGAGCGGGATACGGTTGAAACGTTCCACCGCCAGATTGAATCGATGAAACTGGCTTTTGCCGACGGGCGTGAATACATAGCCGATCCCCGTTTTATGAACACGTCTGTAGAAGACTGGCTTTCTGAATCCTATGCAGTCCGGAGGCGGGCAGAAATCGGGGATATGGCACTGATGCCCAGGCCAGTCAGTCCCAATAATGGCGGGACGGTCTATCTCTGTTCGGCTGATGGAGAAGGCAACATGGTATCGTATATCCAAAGTAATTATACGGGGTTTGGTTCGGGCATCGTCATTCCGGGATATGGAGTGGCCCTCAGTGACAGGGGCAATAATTTCAGCATGGACCCACGGAGCGACAATTGTGCCGGTCCGCGAAAAAAATCCTACCACACAATCATTCCCGGTTTTCTGTCACGGGACGGGCAGGCTGTAGGACCGTTTGGTGTCATGGGAGCGTTCATGCAGCCCCAGGGACAGTTCCAGGTACTGATGAATACGATAGATTTCCATCTTAATCCTCAGGCGGCACTTGATGCGCCACGCTGGCAGTGGGTAGGCGGTAAACGCATCGAAGTGGAAGCGGCCGTTCCGGCGGCGGTTGTTGAAGGGCTGCGCCGTAAAGGCCATGAGGTAATAGTAAATGCTGATCCTATTCCCTATGGACGGGGGCAGATTATCTGGCGCAATGAACAGGGAGTTCTTTCCGGTGCGACAGAACCCCGGGCAGATGGTGCTGTTGCGGCATGGTAAAGGTATAAATAGAAGGCAGTGATAAGGTAAAAGCTATTCTTTTTTAGCACATTGCAATGCCAACTTAGAATTGACATTTTACAATTGCAATTCTATAATGAGAGTATACAGGACGTATATACACAATAGGTCTTATATACAAACAGGAACTTGCCATAACCTGTCAGCTAAGGAGTGGTTATCCTGGGTGTATGGTATATTTTGAACTACAAGAGGGAGGTTTCATTTTCATGATTAATGCAATGATTATCGATGAAAAAGACAACGTTGCTGTCGTCATCGAACCGGTAAAGAAAGGCGATACGGTTTCTTACGTTGACAAAAACAAGAAGACCGTTTCCTTTACTGCCGTAGAAGATGTCCAGATTTATCACAAAATCGCCATCAAAGATATTCCGGCCGATGCACCAATCGTTAAATATGGTGAACATATTGGTCATGCTGCCCGTGATATCAAACAAGGCGAACACGTACACGAACACAATGTTAAATCCGTTCGTGAAAATTTGGGCTAAGAGGAGGAAATCATAATGAAATTTTGGGGTTATAAACGTCCGGATGGACGCGTAGGTGTCCGTAATCATGTATTAATTCTGCCGGCCAGTGTCTGTGCTTCTGATACGACCCGTATCATTGCCTCCCAGGTCAATGGCGCCGTTACCTTCAACAATCAGAACGGCTGTTCCCAGGTACCGCCTGACCAGCAGCTTACCATGGATGTAGAAGCCGGTTATGCTGCTAATCCAAACGTCTATGGTACGGTCGTCGTTTCTCTGGGCTGCGAAAACTGTCAGATGGACCTGGTAGTCAAAGCTATCCAGGAACGGACGAACAAGCCGCTCAAACAGGTCATTATCCAGGAAGAAGGCGGCACGCTGAAAGCTATTGACAAAGCGGTCCGCTATGCCAAGGAAATGGTACAGGAAGCCAGCATGCTGCGCCGTGAAGAATGCGACATGAGCAAACTCATCGTCGGTACCGAATGCGGTGGTTCCGACCCGACATCTGGCCTGGCTGCCAACCCGACCATCGGTGAACTGAGCGACCGTCTCGTTGACCTCGGTGCTACGTCTATCCTGAGCGAAACGACGGAATTCATCGGTGCAGAACACATCCTCGCCCGCCGTGGTAAAGATGAAAAAGTAAAAGAACAGATCCTCGGTATCGTACACCGTTATGAACATGCCCTGCAGCTCGTCGGCGAAGAAGTCCGTGAAGGCAATCCGAGCCCGGGCAATAAAGCCGGTGGTCTGACGACGCTGGAAGAAAAATCGCTGGGATGCATCCATAAGGGCGGCCATCGCACGATTCAGGCTGTATATGACTATGGCAAACAGGTCGATACGACAGGCCTGGTCATCATGGATACTCCGGGGAACGACCCGTCTTCTGTAGCCGGCATGGTAGCAGGCGGCTGCCAGGTAGTTGTATTTTCTACGGGCCGTGGCACGCCGACAGGCAATCCAATCGTACCGGTCATCAAAATCACGGGCAATAAACTGACATTCCAGAATATGGAAGACAATATCGATTACGATGCCAGCCCGGTTATCTATGGCAAAAAGACCATGGGTGAACAGGGCGATGAACTCCTGGCTATGACTATGGAAGTCGTCAACGGCAAGCAGTCTAAAGCAGAATCTCTGGGCTATACGGAAATGGCTATTGCCCGTGTCTGCAACTACGTTTAATCATTATGGCATACAGGCGCAGCGGTACAGACGTTACGCCTGTACGCTATGTTATAATATTTTATATTCCAAGAGGAGTTTTGTCGCATGAGCAAATTCAAAGAACGTTTAAAGAATGGTGAAAAGCTCTTTGGGCCTTTTATCAACATGAATTACCCCGCTGTCGTAGAAGTAGCCGGTATGGCTGGCTTTGATTTCTGCATCATCGATAATGAACACGGTGAAATTCCGGTAGAAGGAACGCTGGATATGATCCGCGCCTGCAAACTTGCTGGCATTCCATCCATTGTCCGCGTCTATGAAGGAAACCCGGAACTCATTGATAAGGCCCTGGATCTCGGTGCCGATGGTGTACAGATTCCGAATATTGGATCCAAAGAAGCTGCTGAAATCGCTGTCAGCGCCGCTAAATTTGCGCCAGAAGGAAGCCGTGGATGCAACCGGTATGTTCGTGCTGGCAAATATGGCTCTATTGATAAAGCTGATTTCTTTGGCAAGGCAAATGACGAAACGGCTGTCATTCTCCAGGTTGAAGGTCAGGACGGTGTACAGGCTCTGCCAGATATCCTGAAAGTCAAAGGCTTTGATGTATTGTTTGTCGGACCCTATGATTTATCTGCTTCCCTGGGAATCCCGGGACAGGTCAATCATCCGAAAGTCATTGCCCAGATGGAAGAAATCATGCGTCAGGCTAAAGAAGTCGGCGTAGCTGTCGGTTTCTTCTGCGATGATGTGGCAACGGCTGTAGAATGGAAAAACCGTGGCGTTCAGTACGTTTCCTTCTCTTCTGATATTGGACAGCTCTACGAACGCTTTAAAGAAGCAGCTGACGGATTTGCCAAAGGCTGATTATAGAAACGGTAAGGCAAAGAAAGGCACTGGCGTGTGCTTTTCTTTGTCCCTGCCTTTGTGAAATTTAGCACATTAAAGGAGTCGATTCACCTATGATGACAGGTAAGGAATATAAAGAAAGCTTGCGGAAACGTAATATCGTCGTATATCTTCAGGGCAAACAGATTCCGGCTAAAGAATTGCCGGACCATCCCTTCATCCGTGGCCATGTTAATTCCGCTTCCGTAACGTATGACCTGGCCTTTGACCCGGCATATGAAAACCTGATGACGGCGACATCCCACCTGACGGGCAAAAAAATCAACCGCTTCACCCATATTCACCAGAGTGTGGAAGATCTGGTCAAAAAAGTCAAAATGCTGCGCATGCTCTCCCTCAAAACGGGGACCTGCTATCAGCGCTGCGTCGGCTTTGATGCCATGAATGCCACCTATGGCACGACCTTTGAAATGGACCAGAAATATGGAACCCATTATCATGAACGGTTCAAGAAGTTCCTCGAATACATCCAGGATACGGACTTCATGGTATCCGGTGCCATGACCGATCCGAAAGGCGACCGCAGCAAACGGCCGAGCCAGCAGAGTGACCCTGATTTGTTCGTCCACGTCGTGGAAAAGAATGACAAGGGTATCGTCATCCGCGGCGCCAAGGCCCATATGACGGGGATGGTCAACAGCCATGAAATGCTGATTATGCCGACCATGAGCCTGAAACCGGAAGACAAAGATTACGCTGTCTGCTGTGCGCTGCCAGTCGATGCACCGGGGGTACTGCACATCTTCGGCCGCCAGAGCAATGATGGCCGTAAACTGGAAGGAGATATCGATCAGGGCAATGCCAAGTACGGTATCGTCGGCGGCGAATGCCTGACGGTCCTGAATGACGTCTTCGTACCGTGGGAACGGGTATTCATGTGCGGGGAAACGGATTTTGCCGGCATGCTGGTAACGCGGTTTGCCAGCTACCACCGCCAGAACTACGGCGGCTGTAAGGGCGGCGTATCGGATATCGTCATCGGTGCAGCGGCAGCTATGGCCGATATGAACGGCTATGCCAAAGCCAGCCACATCAAATCGAAGATTAACGAAATGATCCACCTGACAGAAACGCTGTATGCGTGCTCCATCGCATGCTCAGCCGAAGGGGTACAGCTGCCGAGCGGCCAGTATTTCGTCAACATGCTGCTGGCAAACGTAAGCAAGCACAACGTCACGCGGTATATCTATGAAATCGACCGGCTGGCCCAGGATATTGCCGGCGGGTTCATTGCCACACTTCCGAGCCAGGCAGACCTGGAAAGCCCGGAAATAGGTAAATACGTAGAAAAATACTTCAAAGGCGTCGACGGCGTATCGACGGCAGACCGCATGCGGGTAGCCCGTCTGATCGAAGTGATGACAGGTGGCACGGCATTGGTAGAAAGCATGCATGGCGCGGGCAGCCCGCAGGCCCAGGAAGTTATGTACTCCAAACTGGCAAATCTGGAAGCGAAAAAGAAAGCAGCTCTCAAGATTGCCGGCGTTAAAGTAGAAGACTGAGGCGCGTATGATTGTCGGTGTTAAGTTCTGTGGTAATTGCAATCCTTTCATCGAAACGCCAACACTGCTTAAAAGGCTGATAGCGGCGGCCCCGGACTTAGAATTCCGCATTATCAGCCGTACGCTGCCGCATTGGGATGTTACCCTACTTTTGAACGCCTGCCCGGCAGGCTGTCTGAAAGAGAAAGAATATAGGAATCCTGTCGTTGTCAGCGGATTGTCAGTGGAGCATTGGGATGTAGATGAAGGAGAATTGGTGCAGAAAGTTATTGCGGCCATCCGTTGTAAATTACCGGCAATGTAACAGGCAGAGTATGTTTGCATATAGTGCAAAAATATACAAAAAAATAGTATAAAGCAAATATCAAATCCCTGAACTTTACTTCATAAGTAAAGTTCAGGGATTTGTTTTGTCAAGTGATATAATCCATGTTGATAAAAAGTCGATACAAAAAATGCATGGATGGGTACGGGGCATTGCTTATTTATAAAGATTGAAAAAATATAAATTCTAAGTATTGACGCTATAGGGAGAAAAACGTATAATATACGTGTAATCAATTCGCATATACGTTATGTTTCTTATATATGAATAATGACATGTATGCAGAGATGAGATGCAGACGAAAGTTTTTATTTAAAAATGGGATACTAGTGTTACTAAAAAGAATCCCATGGACAGACGTTGTAGATAACACGATGCAACACAAAACAATCCGGCGTTTTTAGTATTGATAGGAAAGCGGGGTGAATCCGAATCTGGTTTCGATGTTCTTTATTTATGTATTATAAGATTGTGAAATAGAGAACGCAGGATGTAGCATTTGTGATGCAGGTGACTATCGACCCCGTATTAAACGGGCTCACTATAGAAGGTATGAATCTTAGTGGAGGTGGCTGTTTTGTCTAACGAATTAGCTATTGAAAAATCGTGTATGAGAAAGTGCTCAAGCCGGCTCTTGCCGTACTTGCTCTTTATGTTCCTGCTTTGCTATATTGACCGTACAAACTTAGGCTTTGCTGGTATCCAGATGTCTCCGGAATTAGGTCTGACGGCTTCTACGTTTGGTTTTGGTGCTGGCCTGTTCTTTATTGGTTATTTTATTTTCGAAGTTCCGTCCAACCTGTGCCTGGCCAAGTTCGGCGCCCGCCGCTGGATTGCCCGTATCATGGTTACCTGGGGTGCCGTAGCGGCTCTTATGTGCATGATTAACGGTACGACGAGCTTCCTCGTCATGCGTTTCTTACTCGGTGCATCTGAAGCTGGCTTCTATCCTGGCGTTACGTATTTCATCGGCGAATGGTTTCCTAACAAATATCGTGCAGCAGCGCTCTCCCGTTTCAATCTGGCTCAGCCTGTTGCTCTCGTCGTCGGTTCTCTCGTTTCCGGGTTCCTTATCAGTTCTCTCGATGGCGTCATGGGCTGGTCCGGCTGGCGCTGGTTGTTCCTCGTCGAAGGGATTCCGACTATATTCTTCGGCTTTGTAACTCTCTACTATCTGACAGATAAACCGGCTGATGCCACATGGCTTACGGAAGAAGAACGCAATTGGCTCACAAACCGTATGGCTGAAGAAGCTGCGGCCATTAAAGGTGCTAACGCCGACTACTCTATTATGAAAGCTCTTACGCACCCGGCTGTTCTGGTCCTCGGGATTGCTTACTTCCTTGCTATCTGTGAAGGTGTATACGGCATTAACATGTGGATTCCTCAGATGCTTAAATCCTGGTCCAATATGTCTTCCATGGAAATTGGCTTTATCGGTGCACTTCCGTTCGTATG
The DNA here is from genome assembly GCA_900095875.1 of Caecibacter massiliensis. Lineage (GTDB taxonomy): Bacteria > Bacillota > Negativicutes > Veillonellales > Megasphaeraceae > Megasphaera > Megasphaera hexanoica. The sequence continues at coordinate 1,382,684 of LT608311.1, forward strand.
TGCATTCATTTCCGTTATTATCTTTGGTCATAGTTCCCAGGTTCGTCAGGAACGTAAATGGCATCTGACTGTAGCTCTCGGCATGGCTACTGTTGCTCTGTGCGCAAGTATGTTTGTTACAGGAACTATTCCTACCATGATTTGTGTCTGCGTAGGTGCTGCTGGTATGTTCGCAGCTATTCCGCTGTTCTGGACGATTCCGGCCCAGTTCCTTACTGGTACGGCTGCTGCAACGGGTATCGCCGTTATCAACTCTATCGGCAACCTCGGCGGTTTCTTCGGACCGACGGCTGTTGGTATGGTTAAAGATGCGACAGGCGATTTCCATTATGGCCTGCTGCTCCTCGGTGTCTGCGTATTCATAGGCCTTGTCCTGTGCCATATCATGAACAATATCTATGGCAAGAAAGTTGACTACAGCAAGATTGAAAAATAATAGTTTCATAAAATAGTTACTTTTTAGAAAATAATGAAGAGACTGCTAAAATGAGATTAAAAAACTCAGCAGTCTCTTTTTTTTTTTGCAAAGAAGAAAACCATACATTTTTATATATTTATACTATATAGTGCATAACGAAAAACAAAGCCTTTGCTTGAAAATACAAATCATCTGCATTATAGCAACTCGTATTAGCGGTAAATACAGAGAAGTGTGGCATCACTTAATTATGATACGAAAAAATCATAGAAAACACAATTGCATTGCTTATTTATAAAGATTGATAAAATATAAATTTTAACTCTTGACGATGTGTTGTTAAATCCGTATAATATCCCTGTACTTGATTCGCATATACGACATATTGCTTATATATGAATTATTCCTTACATGATAAAAGGAATAAGTGATGTGCTGATACATGTGAAATTTTTCATAAAGTCAACAATAAGGGATACTAGTGTTATCAGCTTTATGATGTCGTGAAAATGGTTATGCGTAAAATTTGTAGATAACATGATGCAGTCAGATTGGTATCTTTAAAAGGGGTGAATTTGGATTTTAAGCATTATATTCTTCACATACAATCATAATTAATGTGAAATATAAAAGGTACCAGTTTTGTTTTTTGTACTGCAGCGTGTATATCGAACTCGTCAGAGGACGGGCTCAATATAAGAGGTAAAGAATTTAGTGGAGGTGGCTGTTTTGGCTTATTCAGCTTCAGTGGAAAAATCCTGTATGGATAAGTGTTCCCGCAGATTATTACCGTATCTGCTCTTTATGTTTTTACTTTGCTACATCGACCGTACGAACTTAGGGTTCGCCGGCATCCAGATGTCCCCGGAACTGGGACTGACAGCTTCGACATTCGGTTTTGGTGCAGGTCTGTTCTTTATTGGTTATTTCATTTTCGAAGTTCCGTCTAACCTGTGTCTGGCAAAATTTGGTGCCCGCCGCTGGATTGCCCGTATCATGGTAACCTGGGGTGCCGTAGCAACACTCATGTGTATGATCAACGGCACGACGAGCTTCCTCGTCATGCGGTTCCTGCTCGGCGCATCGGAAGCCGGCTTCTATCCTGGCGTTATTTATTTCATCGGCGAATGGTTCCCGAACAAATATCGTGCAAAGGCTCTGTCCCGGTTCAACATGGCCCAGCCTTGCGCATTGATTCTGGGCTCCATCATTTCGGGCTATCTGATCAGTGCCCTTGATGGTGCTATGGGATATTCAGGCTGGCGCTGGCTGTTCTTCGTCGAAGGTATTCCTACGGTTCTCTTCGGTTTCGTAACGCTGTATTATCTGACGGACAAACCGTCTGATGCAGAATGGCTGACAGATGAAGAACGGGAATGGCTGACGAATGAAATGGCAACAGAAGCAGCTGCCATCAAAGGGGCAAACGAAGATTATTCTATCATGAAAGCCCTCACCCATCCGTCCGTACTGTTCCTGGGTGTAGCCTACTTCCTGGTAGTCTGTGAAGGCACGTACGGTATCAACATGTGGATTCCGCAGATGCTCAAACAGTGGTCCAACATGAGCACGACAGAAATCGGCTTCATCGGAGCCCTGCCGTTCCTGTGCGCACTGATTTCGGTATACATCTTCGGATGGAGCTCGCAGAAACATCAGGAAAGCAAATGGCATCTGAACGTAGCCGTACTGATGGCATCGATTTCGCTGATTGCCGCAATGTTCGTTGAAGGCACGGTGGCAACGATGGTCTGCCTGTGCATCGGCGCAGCCGGCATTTTCGCCTGCACACCGCTGTTCTGGACGATTCCGGCCCAGTTCCTCACCGGCACAGCTGCTGCAACGGGTATCGCCGTTATCAACTCCATTGGTAACCTCGGCGGCTTCTTCGGCCCGACGGCTGTCGGCATGGTAAAAGATGCGACAGGCGACTTCCGTTATGGCCTGCTGCTCCTGGGTGTATCCGTACTGATTGGCGGTATTATGTGCTTCTACATGAACAACCGTTACCAGGGCAAAGTAAACTTTGATAAAGCCCATGAAGATGCCAGCAAGTTAGACTGATTGGGCTTACTTGACAAGTAGTTTTCATAATAGAAGGTCCATGTTTTCCGATAGGGAAGACATGGACCTTTGTTATTTTTATCACAATTCGTGGATAAAGGCAATAATACAAATATGGATGTCAAAATATTAAAAACCATCAGTACAATATTTATGATATTCTTATTACAGATAAAAAACATTCTATTTTTAGATAGGATAACTGATTCTTGCTGAAAGTAGATAACACGAGGTAGTTTTCACAAGCTGGTTCATGAAAAGGGGGGAATATATTAAAGAAAGGTGCTTAATTAATGTCTCGGTTAAAAAGGCACCAGCTTTGTTTTAAGTACTGCAGCGTGTATATCGAACTCGTCAGAGGACGGGCTCAATATAAGAGGTAAGGAATTTAGTGGAGGTGGCTGTTTTGGCTTATTCAGCTTCAGTGGAAAAATCCTGTATGGATAAGTGTTCCCGCAGATTATTACCGTATCTGCTCTTTATGTTTTTACTTTGCTACATCGACCGTACGAACTTAGGGTTCGCCGGCATCCAGATGTCCCCGGAACTGGGACTGACAGCTTCGACATTCGGTTTTGGTGCAGGTCTGTTCTTTATTGGTTATTTCATTTTCGAAGTTCCGTCTAACCTGTGTCTGGCAAAATTTGGTGCCCGCCGCTGGATTGCCCGTATCATGGTAACCTGGGGTGCCGTAGCAACACTCATGTGTATGATCAACGGCACGACGAGCTTCCTCGTCATGCGGTTCCTGCTCGGCGCATCGGAAGCCGGCTTCTATCCTGGCGTTATTTATTTCATCGGCGAATGGTTCCCGAACAAATATCGTGCAAAGGCTCTGTCCCGGTTCAACATGGCCCAGCCTTGCGCATTGATTCTGGGCTCCATCATTTCGGGCTATCTGATCAGTGCCCTTGATGGTGCTATGGGATATTCAGGCTGGCGCTGGCTGTTCTTCGTCGAAGGTATTCCTACGGTTCTCTTCGGTTTCGTAACGCTGTATTATCTGACGGACAAACCGTCTGATGCAGAATGGCTGACAGATGAAGAACGGGAATGGCTGACGAATGAAATGGCAACAGAAGCAGCTGCCATCAAAGGGGCAAACGAAGATTATTCTATCATGAAAGCCCTCACCCATCCGTCCGTACTGTTCCTGGGTGTAGCCTACTTCCTGGTAGTCTGTGAAGGCACGTACGGTATCAACATGTGGATTCCGCAGATGCTCAAACAGTGGTCCAACATGAGCACGACAGAAATCGGCTTCATCGGAGCCCTGCCGTTCCTGTGCGCACTGATTTCGGTATACATCTTCGGATGGAGCTCGCAGAAACATCAGGAAAGCAAATGGCATCTGAACGTAGCCGTACTGATGGCATCGATTTCGCTGATTGCCGCAATGTTCGTTGAAGGCACGGTGGCAACGATGGTCTGCCTGTGCATCGGCGCAGCCGGCATTTTCGCCTGCACACCGCTGTTCTGGACGATTCCGGCCCAGTTCCTCACCGGCACAGCTGCTGCAACGGGTATCGCCGTTATCAACTCCATTGGTAACCTCGGCGGCTTCTTCGGCCCGACGGCTGTCGGCATGGTAAAAGATGCGACAGGCGACTTCCGTTATGGCCTGCTGCTCCTGGGTGTATCCGTACTGATTGGCGGTATTATGTGCTTCTACATGAACAACCGTTACCAGGGCAAAGTAAACTTTGATAAAGCTCATGAAGATGCCAGCAAATTAGACTAATTATTGATGGCCATATGTCTATACGCAATCCCTGCTTTTCGTAATCAGAAAAGCAGGGATTGCTGTTATATTTTATAACTGATAAAAAGGTAATAATACTAACATGTATGTCAAAAAATTGCAAACGAAACGAATATGGTTTGTAGTATGCTTATACAAGATAAATTAAATCCCATCCAAAGATGATGAGATTTGCAGATTACAGAAGGGATTCTGCATTATTTTTTTAGGAGAGGTGTCAATAGAATGGAAAAAGTGTTTAAGACTATGGATGGCAATACGGCGGCTGCGTATGTGGCATATGCATTCACAGAAGTAGCATCTGTATTCCCTATCACACCATCGTCCCCGATGGCGGAACACATTGACGAATGGGCTGCGCAGGGCCGAAAAAATTTATTCGGTCATACTGTTAAAATGCAGGAAATGCAGTCTGAAGGCGGTGCCGTAGCTGCTATGCATGGTGCATTACAGTGCGGGGCACTGGCTAATACGTTTACGTCTTCCCAGGGCCTGATGCTGATGATTCCGAGCATGTTTAAAATTGCTGGTGAATTGCTCCCCGGGGTTTTCCATGTCGCATCTCGTACAGTTGCTTCGCATGCACTGACTATTTTTGCGGAACACAATGATGTCATGACCACACGCAGCACGGGCATTGCCATGCTGGCTGAATCGAGCGTACAGGAAGTCATGGATTTGTCTGCCGTAGCTCATGCTGCTGCCATTTCCAGCCGGGTTCCTTTTATGAACTTCTTTGACGGCTTCCGTACGTCTCATGAAATCCAGAAAATTGAAGTCATTGATTACAAAGATTTGGAAAAATTCCTTGATAAAGATGCACTGCTTGCCTTCCGTCAGCGCGCTTTAAATCCGGATAATCCGGTTTGGCGTGGCGCCTGTGAAACCGGTGACATTTATATGCAGCATCTTGAATCGCGTAATAAATTCTACGATGTCATTCCCGATATGGTAGAAGAATATATGAAAAAGGTACAGGAAATCACTGGCCGCGAATATCATCTCTTTAATTATACCGGCGCGCCCGATGCTGAAGATGTCATTGTTATCATGGGCAGTGGGGCAGAAGTTACAGAAGAAGCTGTACGCCGTCTCGTTTCCCAGGGTCGTAAAGTTGGCTGTGTCAATATTCATTTATTCCGTCCGTGGTCGGAAAAACATTTCCTGGCTGCTTTGCCGGAAACGGTCAAACGTATTGCCGTCCTCGATCGTTCGAAAGAACCGGGTGCTAACGGTGATCCTGTATACCTTAGCGTAGCTGCCAGCTTTGCAACGGCTGCCAATGCACCGCAGGTATATGCCGGACGTTTTGGCCTGGGCGGAAAAGAATATTTGCCGGCTGATGTCGTAGCTGTATTTGATAATCTTGCAAAAGAAACTCCGAAGAATCACTTTGTCGTCGGCATCGTGGATGATGTTACGAACCTTTCGCTCGAACGCACGAGTGATCTGAATCTGGGACAGGAAGGATTACATGCCTGCAAATTCTGGGGATTCGGTTCTGACGGTACGGTCGGAGCCAATAAATCGGCTATTAAGATTATTGGCGATAATACCGATCTGTACGCTCAGGGATATTTTGCTTATGACTCGAAAAAATCTGGTGGTGTCACTGTATCCCATCTCCGCTTTGGTAAAGAACCAATCCGTATGCCGTATCTGGTTCACCAGGCTGATTTTATCGCATGCCATCGTCAATCGTATGTTCATAATTTCGATTTGCTTCAGGGCATTAAAGATGGTGGTACCTTCCTTCTGAATTGCACTTGGTCTGAAGACGAATTAGAAGAAAAGTTACCGGCCTCTTTAAAACGCAGCATTGCCCGGAATCATGTGAAATTCTATATTCTCGACGCGGTTGGGATTGCCCGTAAGATTGGTCTGGGCGGCCGTATCAATATGGTTATGCAGTCGGCATTCTTTAAATTGGCGAACGTCATTCCTCTGGATCTGGCTATCAGCAAGTTGAAAGATTCTGTCGTTACTTCGTATGGCAAAAAAGGTCAGCATGTTGTTGACATGAACTGGGCGGCTATCGATGCTGGTGTTAAAGCTATCGTTCCTGTGGATTATCCCGCTTCCTGGGCAGATGCTGTAGATGCTCCGGCAGAACCAGTAAAACATAGCAAATTCTTTGAACAATTTGCTGCTCCGATGGAAGCCCTCCAGGGCGACACGTTCCCCGTTTCCATTTATGATGGCTGGGAAGATGGCACATATCCTCTGGACACAGCGAAAGAAGAAAAACGCGGTGCGTCCGTCTTTGTTCCTAAATGGGATGTGACAAAGTGCGTTCAGTGTAATAAATGTTCCTTCGTATGCCCGCATGCAGCTATCCGTCCATTCCTGACAACGGCGGAAGAAGCTGAAAAAGCTCCAGAAGGATTGACCTATAAAGAAACGTTAGGTGCGAAAGAATATAACTTCACCATTGCTGTTTCAGTAAAAGACTGCCTGGGCTGTACATCCTGCGTGAAAGTCTGCCCGGCTGGTGCACTGGAAATGGCCAATTTCGATGATGAAGAATATAAAGCCAAGCTTTGGGATTATCTGGTTGATCTTCCGCAGAAACAGAACTTCATGGATAAGAAGACTGTCAAAGGTTCACAGTTTGAAATGCCCTATCTCGAATTTACCGGGGCTTGTGCTGGTTGTGCTGAAACACCGTACGCTAAAGTCATTACACAGCTTTATGGTGACCGCATGATTATTGCCAATGCCCACGGCTGTTCCAACGTTTGGGGCGGCAGCGCGCCGACACAGGGCTATAAGATGAACCAGCAGGGCCATGGTCCTGCATGGGGAAATTCCCTCTTTGAAGATAATGCCGAATATGGCTTCGGTTTCTTCCTCGGTGACCGCAGCAACAGGGAACTCCTGAAAGGATACGTTGATGATGCCAAAGAAGTGGCTTCTCCGGAACTTCGCGCTATCCTGCAGGATTGGGAAGACAATATGGAAGTAGCCGAAGGTACGCGGAAACGTTCTGATGCCGTCATCGCAGCACTGGAAAAAGAAAAAGATGGCAAGTTTGAACTGGAACGCGTTTACAGCATGAAACAGTATCTGATTAAGCGCAGCACCTGGATCTTTGGCGGTGACGGCTGGGCTTACGATATTGGCTACGGTGGCCTGGATCATGTCCTGGCACTGGATGAAAATGTCAATGTGTTTATTTTCGATACGGAAGTATATTCTAATACAGGTGGTCAGCCGTCCAAAGCTACGCCGACGGCAGCCGTAGGCAAATTTGCAACCATGGGGAAACGCACGAAGAAGAAAGACCTCGGCATGATGTGCATGAGCTATGGTTACATCTATGTAGCCCAGGTTGCCATGGGTGCTGATCCGAATCAGTTTATGAAGGCTATCACAGAAGCAGAAGCATATAACGGTCCTTCTATCATCATCGGATATGCACCGTGCATTAACCACGGTTTGAAAGCCGGTCAGGGCAGCAGCCAGCTGGAACAGAAACGTGCCGTCGATGCCGGATATTGGCAGCTGTACCGCTATAATCCGGATCTTCTGGATCAGGGCAAGAATCCATTCAGCCTGGATTCCAAAGAACCGAAAGCCAATTTCCGTGATTTCCTTATGGGTGAAGTGCGGTTTGCTTCTCTGCAGAAGGTGGATCCCGATCAGGCCGAAGCGTTGTACAAGAAGACTGAAAAAGACGCTAAAGACCGTTACGAAAGCTACGTACGCACAAAAGAAGCTTTCGATTGGCAGTTAAATAATAAATAAATATAGTTCTGTCACATCTGCAGAGAGTATACTCTGATTAGATGACGATTGCATTGCAGATTGTAGTTCCTGCCGGTATTTTCGTTTCTCCCTTTCTCCGGCAGGGACGAATTCTGCTTTTTTTAGACAAAATGTATGATTAAAACACATGATAAAAATCTAAAATACAGATAGGAGCTAATTATGACTCAATACAATCCCGTAACCGATGAAATAATGAAAGCTTTGAAACACATTGTAGGAGACCGTTTTGCATCGAATAATCCCGATAAATTAGTAGCGTATAAAACGGACCAGGAAGAAAATGTGATCTTTCAGCACATGCCGGAAGCCGTAGTATATCCGGAAACGACGGAACAAGTTGCGGAAATCATGAAGCTGGCGAACGAAAAATGCATCCCTGTTACGCCGCGCAGCGGTGGTACCGGTCTTGCCGGTGGAGCAATTCCTGTCCGTGGTGGTATCGTTCTGGTTTTTGACCGCATGAATAAAATTCTTGAACTGGACCCGGAAAATCTCTATGTCCGCGTGCAGGCCGGGACTCCCACGTTGGAAATCCAGAATGCGGCTAAAGCACATGGACTTTTATATGCCGGAGATCCCTGTAGTACCGATGCCGGTTGTGAAATCGGTGGCAATATTTCTACAAATGCCGGTGGAAATAAAGCTGTCCGCTTTGGTACGACGCGGAATCAGGTATATTCGCTCCGTTGCGTTACAGCCCAGGGAGAAATCATGGATGTAGGCGCCCGGTTAAAAAAACAGAGTACAGGCTATGCATTGGAACAACTGATTATTGGCTCTGAAGGAACGCTGGCTATCGTTACAGAAGCGACGCTAAAATTACAGGCCTTACCACAAAATACCATTGACATGCTGGCTATTTTTAATGATGTAGATAAGGCTTTGAAATTGCCAAATAAAATATTGAAAGCCGGCATTAATCCTATTTCGTTGGAACTTATGGATACGAATTGTATCCGTTTGTGCAAAAAGAATCTGGAAATCGATCTCCCTCACGCCGATGAAAAGGGTGTAACGTATGTCATTATTACTATCGATGGGCTTACGGCAGATGAAGCGGACGAAAAAATGGAAAAAATAGCAGACATCTGCGATACTGTCGGTGTGGTAGACATGCTTATGGCGGATCAGGACCGTATCTGGAGAGCAAGAAGAGATATTGCAGAAGCTACCCGTATTGAAAGTCTTGTCTTCTATGCGGAAGATATTGTCGTTCCTGTCGATAAAATCAGTGATCTGATGAAAAAATTGACGGAATTGGAGGCGGCATACGGAATTCGCACGATGACAGCAGCTCATATCGGTGATGGAAATATCCATGTCCATGCCATGCAGTGCGACACTCCCGATGAAGTATGGAACAGCAAACTGGATGATTTCCATGCAGATCTCTATGGGTATGTATACCAGTTAGGAGGACGTCTTTCGGGCGAACACGGCATCGGTTCTAAAAAAATCAGGGAAATGGAAATGTTTACCCCGGAAGTTCCGCTTCAGTATATGCGGGCAATAAAGAAAGTATTCGACCCCAAAAACATATTGAACCCAGGGAAAATATTTACAGTCGAAGAATAAGGTATCCAGTATATCCTTTGTTTTACGATTAACGTAGCCGCCGGTGCTATCCTAATTTCTAACAGAGCAATAAAATTAAAGTAGAAGTCAAGATATTATGGAGAAAAAAACAGATAACATGGTATCCTTTTAACAAAGGTATTCAGAAATCAGATGTGAGACATGCAATTTTCTATATGCAAGAGGTATTGGTTCCGTGAGTACTAGGAAATGATTAAGTATGTGAAATTTATCATTTAAAGGAGACTTGTAAAAAAATGAGAAGCGAAATTACGACAAAAGGCATTGAACGGGCTACCCATCGTGCTCTGTATTATTCCATGGGCTTCCTTCCGGAAGACTTGGAAAAACCGATCGTAGCAGTTGTAAATACCCAGAACGAATCCATGCCGGGACATGTTCATCTGGATACGATTGCCAAAGCTGTCAAGGAAGGTATTATTGCTGCAGGAGGTACGCCGGTAGAATTTCCGACCATTGCTATTTGTGACGGTATTGCCCAGGGTCATTTTGGTATGCATTACCCACTGGCCAGCCGTGAACTCATTGCTGATTCTGTTGAATGCATGATGAACGCTCATCAGTACGATGCAATGGTCATGATTTCTAACTGTGATAAAATTACTCCGGGGATGCTCCTGGCTGCAGTACGGCTGAACGTACCGGCTATTCTGATCAGCGGTGGTACGATGGCAACCGGATGCATTGATGGCAAAAAAATCAATTATACAGATTTGATGGCTGATCAGGGCGATGTCGTCCGCGGTATCATCACCCGGGAAGAATTGTCCCGCCGTGAACAGGTAGCCCTTCCGGGATGCGGCGCATGTAATCTGCTTGGTACAGGCAATACGATGAATTATATGACCGAAGCCCTGGGCATGTGCCTGCCTGGTTCGGATAATCTGGCCGCAACTGGCCAGCGTCTGGCACTGGCTAAACGGACGGGCATGAAAATCATGGAACTTCTTAAAAAGAATATCCTGCCTCGTCAGATTGTTACGAAAGAAGCTATTGAAAATGCCATTACTCTCGATATGGCAATCGGCGGCTCTACCAATACGGTACTTCATCTGACTGCACTGGCCCATGCGGCAGGCATTGATTTTGATATTAATACATTCAATGAACTGGCAGAAAAAGTTCCTCATCTTGTCAAAATCAGACCAGCAACTAATGGATGCTATCCGGCTGATTTCCATTATGCCGGTGGTGTAAAAGCTGTGATGAAAGAATTGGATGATCTCGGCCTGATCCATGGTGACTGCATGACCGTAACGACGGAAACGATGAAAGAAAATATTGCCGATGGAAAAGTCATTGATGACACGGTAATCCGCGATATTGATCATGCGTACTCCAAGACCGGTGGTCTGGAAGTTCTCTATGGAAGCCTGGCTCCTGCAGGCGCCGTATGCAAAAAAGCTGCCGTTGCTCCTGAAATGATGCATCATCAGGGTCCTGCCCGCGTGTTCAATCAGGAAGAAGAAGCCGTTAAAGCTATTTATGGCGGCCAGATTAATCCGGGGGACGTCGTCGTCGTCCGCTATGAAGGTCCGAAAGGCGGTCCGGGTATGCGTGAAATGCTGACTGCTACAGCAGCTATCGTTGGGATGGGTCTTTCTAAAGAAGTAGGCCTTGTTACGGATGGCCGTTTCTCCGGTGCTACTTCCGGGGCTTGTGTAGGACATGTATCTCCTGAAGCGGCAGAAGGCGGTCCTATTGCCCTCGTAGAAGAAGGCGATATGATTGAAATCGATTTGAATACACGCCGCGTAGAATTGCACGTGCCGGAAGAAGAACTTCAGCGCCGCAAGGCTGCCTGGAAACGTCCGGAACAGGATTATCTGCAGAAGGGCAGTTATCTCGACCGGTATTCCAAACTGGTAACATCCGCTATGGAAGGTGCCGTATTTAAGGACTAACCATTTTATCAGAGTAAAATAAGGAGTGAATCTCATGGTAATGCATAGAGAATTTGTAGCAGAAAGAGCCTATGAAGACATTGAATTGGGCGAAACTGCTAGTATTACAAAAATGATCAGTGAAGCCGATGTTGTAAACTTTGCAGGTATCATCGGTGATTTTAACCCGCTCCATGTGAATCCTGTTTATGCCAAGGACAGCATGTTTGGCGAACGGATTTGCCATGGCATGCTGACTGCATCCTTTATTTCGACGCTTGTCGGCTGTGGTATTCCCGGCCGGAATGGACTGTATTTATCACAGGAAGTGAAATTCGTAAAACCTGTAAAAATTGGCGATACGATTACAGCTACGGCTGAAGTTGTTGAAAAAATTGATGCAAAACGCAGGATTGTCATGCATACGGTTATCAAGAACCAGCGTGATGAAGTCGTCGTAGACGGCAAAGCGGTAGTCATGGTTATGAAGAAAAAACAGTAATACTGTTTTTTCTTTTCCATAACATACATTTAGATTTACATTTATGGAGGTTTGAATATGTCATTTTTGAATGAAGAACAGGCAGATTTGATTAAAGTCGTAGCAGATTTTGCTAAAAAGGAAATAGCTCCTAATGCAGCACATTATGATGAAACAGAAGAATTTCCTTGGGATGATATTCACAAAATGGCTGAATTAGGCCTTATGGGAATGCCTGTACCGGAAAGTCTTGGTGGCGCTGAAACGGACACGGTAACGTACGTTGCAGCTATCGAAGAAATTGCAAAAGCAGATGCTGCTATGGGTGGCATCATGGCAATTCATACTTCAACAGGCATTATGCCGATTCTCATGAACGGCACAGAAGAACAGAAGAAAAAATATATTCCCGATCTTGCTACGGGTAAAAAAGTCGGTGCCTTTGCTCTTACAGAACCAAATGCCGGTTCTGATGCGGCTGGCGTACAGACAACCGCTGTTCTTGATGGCGATGAATATGTATTGAATGGCAGCAAATGCTTTATCAGTAACGGTGGTGAAGCAGAAGTTTACACGGTCCTCGCAAGTACAGATAAAAGCAAAGGTACAAAAGGGATTTCCGCTTTCATCGTAGAAAAAGGAACACCGGGCTTTACCTTTGGCAAAAAGGAACACAAACTGGGTATCCGTGCTTCGGCTACACGCGAACTGGTATTCCAGGATTGCCGGATTCCGAAAGAAAATCTTCTCGGTGTTGAAGGCAAAGGCTTCTCCGGTGCAATGGCTGTCCTTGATGGCGCACGCATTGGTATTGCTTCCCAGGCTGTTGGTATTGCGCAGGCCGCTTATGAAGCCGCTCTGGAATATTCCAAGGTTCGTATTCAGTTTGGCAAACCTATCGCTAAACAGCAGGCTATCAGCTTTATGCTTGCCGATATGGCTATCCAGATTGAAGCGTCCCGCCAGCTGGTACGTCATGCAGCTGAATTAAAAGATGCTGGCAAACCATTCGCAAAAGAAGCCGCTATGGCTAAGACAATGGCATCCGATACGGCTGTAAAAGTGGCTTTGGATGCTGTACAGGTCCTTGGCGGTTACGGCTATACACGGGAATATCCGGTAGAACGGTATCTGCGTGATGCTAAGATTACACAGATTTACGAAGGCACGAACCAGATTCAGCGCCTTGTTATTTCCCGTGCAATTCTTGGCAGATTCTAAATAAAATAAGGCAAATATGATAATAAAAGGCCCAGAATGATGAGCAGTACTTCTGCTTGTCCCTCTGGGTCTTTTGTTTTTAGATGACAATCCTATACATTTCTCTCATAGAAAGAGTTGAGATGTATCGGCCTCCTATCGTTAATCGGGTTTTATGTCTTGAAATTTGTCATTAAACTGATACAATTGATATTACATATAATATGATTTTGATAATGGAGAATGGCTGGTTGGATTGAAAATTTGACTGCCGGAACCCACGGGATTTTTATACGTTGTAAAGGAAAAGTTTTGTCAGGAGAGTAACTATGACAAGGAAAACCATAAATTATATTAAAGATTTTTATGGCGTCGATGTTATACGCGATGTTGTCCGGGACTGGGGGGAACAACATTGGCTCCAGCTTGAACCGGACAGGACAAAAAATCAGCCCATTGTCTCTGTGGCAACCATTTATCCGCGTAAGGGACAGCCGTTTCATGGCCATTTTGGTTATCATGAAATTATTATTGGTATAAGTGGCCGCTGTGTTCATTGGTGTAATGATCGTGAGATTGTACTGACAAAGGGAAAAATCGGCCATATCAGCAGTGATTGCAATCATCGTTTTGTCAATACAACTGATGAACCCGCTTCCTTTATCAGTATTATCTATTCAGATATAACAAAACCACTGGAGGAAAGTGAATATTTAGAACATATTGACATTGACATCATGGCAAAAAAGCTGAATCTGAATCAGCTTATCTCTAACTTTGCCGATTTAGTGCATATGAAATGTTTCCTATTGTATCCTACGGGACAGGTATATGGCAGCCAGAAGGACCTTCCTGATTTATGTAAATATTGCATAAATCATCAAGAGGGAAATTGTCTATTGCATAAGGATATGCAGCAACCGCAATTAGGTACATTCCAGTGTCATTTTGGCGTGGCGGTCAACCAGATTCCCGTTCTTGTAAAAGGCGTTCCTTTAGGATATCTTATTTGTGGTTTTGGCAGACTATCGGATATTCTCGACCATGAATTATTACATACCATGGAAGGTACAATGCAGGTTGCGTATAATGCCCTGCCTCTATTATCTCCCAATCACCTTATCTCTATAGCTAGAGATTTATCATTACTGACTAATAATTTAATTGATCTGTTTCTGAATTCACAAAGAGAAGATGAATTAAAAACTTACAAAAATAATTTAAACCGTGAACGGGAAGCACAAAGCCGGTTGGAAGAGTTATTGAATAAGACGCAATTGAAATTCCTGGAATCCCAGATAAATGTACATTTTTTATTTAACACATTAAATACGATTGCACAGCAGGCTTATCTGGAAGGTGCGGACACAGTAGCGTCGCTGACTTATGCATTATCTAATCTGCTGCGTCTTAGCCTGGGTAAAGAAGAAGCACAAGTAACCATTCAGGAAGAACTCAATTATATACGGGATTATTTGTATATTCAAAACACACGGTTCCCCAATAAATTTAAGGCAGAAATTCATGTGAATCCAAAAATCATGGGAGTCAGGATTCCGTTGATGAGTCTTATGGTAATGGTAGAAAATGCTATCTTACACGGCTTTCAAAATATTGATTATCCGGGGAAACTCATTATATCAGGGGATATAGAAGGAGATTATATCCTTTTGCAAGTAGAAGATAACGGATGTGGTATTTCACCTGAAATCTCTGAAATGGTCCGGAAGCTGCCCGAGACCGATGATATTAAGATACACCTCAGTGGTATAGGTTTGAAAAATATCTATTTAAGACTGAAGTTGTTTTTTAAAGGGAATTTTACATTATTGTTGGAACCGTTGCCGCATAAGGGAACGCTGGCGACATTAAAAATTCCCAAATCATAGTGATAAACGAGGGGGTGATGGGATGTATAATCTCGTGATAGCCGATGATGAACAGTTGGTATTTCAGTATATAAAAGCAGTTATAGAAAAAAATCACCTGCCGTTACATGTTTGCGGCACCGCAAGTAATGGAAAAGAGGCTTTACGGTTAGTACAAATATATCATCCAGAATTTGTTATGTTGGATATTAATATGCCTGAAATTAATGGGCTGGATGTGGCTGAAAAAATACGGGAATCGAACCCGGATACCTTTATTTATATTTTGACGGCATACAAGGAATTTGAATATGCACACCGGGCGATGCATGCACGGGTCACGGACTATTTAGTCAAACCAATTAAGCCACATGATTTGATCAGGACATTGAAGGCCGGTATTGGTCAGGCTTTAAAAATGAGAATAGATAAAACTCATTTGGAACGAGTAGAAAAGAAATTGGAAGAACAATATCCTGTTGTTATAAAGGAACAGCTGGTAGAGTTATTACGAATCAGAAGTAATGACGAAAAAGTGTTACCATTGCTGCGCGCCCTGTCACATCGCCATACGTTTACGCCTATAGCTGTATGTGCTGTAGGAGGATGGCATAATAAAGAAGATGGAACGGGTATTCCCGTGCGGATTCATCACGGTGCGTTCCGGCAACTGGGCGAGTATGCCGTTATCATTGCAAAAGGTGATTTGCTGGTCTTTATCTTCGATTGCTGGAATAGTCAGATCCGGGGCATGCTGCAGGCTTCTATTAAAAAATATGAAAGTGATTATGATGTGTTTTTATCTGCCGTAGTTTATATGCATCATGAAGACACACTTAGTCAGACCTATAAAAAAGCCGTAGAAACGTGTTATATAGGCCTGTTTTGGCAGCTTCGGCGTTTTTCTATTCTGGGGACGTGTACACTCAAAGAGAAACGCGAAAATTCAAAAGCAGACCTGTCACAGACGTATGAACAATTTCAGCAATTTTTACTTAACAATGAACTGCCGGCAGGAAAAAAATTTATATATGATATTTTCAAGGAAATGCAGCAATTAGAATATCCACGTAATTTGTTCATAGTCAATATCATTAAATTTGGATGTGATTTGCTGGATAAATACGGTCGGAATGTACTTACTGATGAAGAAGCAGGACGGGCTAAAAAGAAATATATATATGATATTAACAATGCCCTTAGTGCACAGGAAGCACTGAACTATGTCAATAATCTGGTTGATATACTTACATATGACATGGTTTCTGTTCAAAATAATGCAGATAAGCTCGTCGAATCTGTCATGGACTATATTGAAGCCAATTATGATAAGGAACTGACCTTAGATCAGGTGACAAAAGAATATTTCGTGAGTAAAGGGTATTTTTGCCGTGTTTTCAAAAAATATACAGGGAAACGATTTGTTCCGTATCTGACAGAAGTGAGGATGAAAAAGGCCAGAGAACTTTTGAGCAGTGGCAAGTTTACCATCACAGAAGTGGCTTGTAAAATAGGTTTTAAGGATGCCAGTTATTTTAGCACCGTATTTAGGAAATTTTATGATTGTTCTCCTAGCGATGTCCTTCCACAGAACAAGCTAAAAGAAAAATCATAGAGCCTTTGTAGTAAAAAGAAAAAATTCAATATAGAAGTGAATATATTCCTGGTTTATTTTTGAAAATCAGTGTATAATTCCAGATTATCAAAATAAATGGGGGAGAAAACGTGGTTGGAATTGGAACGTTATTAAATATGGCGGGCATAATTGTTGGTGGTGGTCTGGGCTTAACCATTGGAAATCGGATTTCTGATGCTTATAGACAAATGGTTATGACTGCCTGTGGCATCTGCCTTGTTTTTATTGGTGCAGCGGGTGTTCTGGCAGAAATGCTGGTCTTTAAAGACGGGCGGCTGGTATCGACGGGAGCCGTAACTTTGCTTGTCTGTATGTCCGTCGGTAGTTTTTTGGGAGAATTGATTGACATTGAAGGCCGGGTCCTGAAATTAGGATCATGGCTCAGGGCACATAGTGGAAATAGTGATGATGCACGATTTATCAATGCCTTTGTATCGGCATCCTTGATGGTCAGTATCGGATCGTTGGCCGTTATGGGACCGTTATCCGAAAGTATTTATGGAGACAGTTCCCTGCTGATTACTAAAACGGTGATTGATTTTTTAACTATCATGGTGATTACAATTCCCAATGGAAAAGGCTGCTTGTTTGCAGCTATCCCGATGGGAATCATACAAGGACTGATTACGCTGTTGGGAATGTGGTTTAAAGCGTCTGCATCGGCTGCTGTTCTATCTAATATAGTTTTAACCGGGTCTGTTATGATCTTTTGTGTTGGATTAAATTTGGCATTTGATAAAAAAATACGCGTTTCCAATATGTTTCCGGCAATTGGCATTGGTATTTTATATGCATGTATTCCCTGGTGAAAGAAAAGTTCTTGCGCATTGAGTGCAAGAGCTTTTTTTATGAATAGTGTGACTAGTTTTCATGGCACATTAGTAGTTAATGCTTTATTTTCATACTATATTGACAAATAAATCATAATAAACTAACATGTTAGTATCCAATGATATATATCACAAGGGGTATAATATACTGTGACATGTATCGTTTTGTAGGAAAGGATGATTTGCTAATCGTTCTATTTTAAACGGGGAGGGCTGACTTATGCCTAAATACAACAAAGTAACACCTGAACTGATTCAGAAACTGCTTGATTTACTTGGAAAACACAACATGACGACAGATCCGGAAAAACTGGATGTTTATAAGACGGACGAGGAAACCAATCCGGCCTATTTCCACACGCCGGAAGTGGTAGTCTTCCCGGAAACGACGGAACAGGTAGCGGCTATTATGAAGCTGGCCAACGAATACATGGTTCCTGTAACACCACGTGGCGGTGGCAGCAGCCTTGCCTGCCAGGCAATTCCTGTTTATAATGGAATTGTTCTCTGCCTGGAAAAAATGAATAAAATCATTGAAGTCAATAAAGAAGCACTGTATATGATCGTAGAAGCAGGCGCCGTTACGACGGCCGTACAGTCTGCCGCTAAAGAAGCTGGCTTGTATTACGCCGGAGATCCCAGCTCAAAAGCGTCCAGTGAAATCGGTGGCAACGTGGCTACTAATGCCGGCGGCAGCCGCGTCGTAAAATACGGGACGACCCGCGATCAGGTGTACTGGGCTGAAATCGTAACGCCGACAGGTGAAATTACCCAGGTAGGCAAGCGACTGCAGAAAAATACGACCGGATATGCTCTGGAAAAACTCATCTGCGGCAGTGAAGGCACGTTGGGAATCATTACTAAATTATGCCTGAAACTCCGTCCTATCGCTCCGTATCACTTTGATATGGTTGCCATCTTTACGGATGAAACAAAAGCCCTGGCTGTACCGAACCAGCTCCTTATGGCTGGTGTTCAGCCGACAGCTATTGAATTCCTGGACAATAAAGGGATTCAGAGTGAAGAACGATTCATGAATATGACCCTTCCTCATTCTAAAGATAATGGGAACTATATCATTATTACTATTGATTCCTATGATCAGGACGACCTGGACAATCGTGTGGCTACGGCTGATGAAATATGCGAAAAGAACGGTTCCGTTGAAACATTGGTTGCGGACGACCGTATCTGGGGCGCACGGTATAATATCGGGGAAGCGGCCCGCAATGACAGCCAGATCTGGCTTGCCGAAGATATCGTCGTTCCTGTCGATAAAATTGCCGATCTCATGGCCCAGATTCCGGCTATTGAAAAGAAATATGGCATTGCTACGACTACATCTGCCCATATCGGTGATGGCAATATCCATGTCAATGCCCTGAAGATGGACATGCCTATGGAACAGTGGAATGAAGTCATTCCTAAATATCACAACGAATTGTATACACTGGTTTACAGCCTGGGCGGATGCCTCTCTGGTGAACATGGCATCGGTCTGCGGAAAATCAATGAAATGAAGAAATTTACCGATCCGGTTTCTCTCGATATGATGAAGGCCATCAAGAAGGCACTGGACCCGAATCTGATTTTGAATCCAGGAAAAATTTTCACATACGACGAAGACTAAACCGTCCTTCACTTCAGAGCTGCTGCACTGTTTGGTGCAGCAGCTTTTTTTAATTCCTATATTGCATGGTAGTCAGGTTCTGCATGCGTAATTTGCAGGTTAAGGTGATTTCATTGACTTTACGCTGTGGCTATGATATTCTATACCTGAAGTTAGAATATACGAACTAATGTTGCGTATTCGAACAAAAGGAGGGGAGATATGGAAGAGGAAAAGTTACATAATCCGACTGTCCGCGTTCTGGATATTCTGGAAACGGCGTATAGTCATGAAAATGGGATATCCTTTACAGAGTTATCCCGGCAGACGGGAATTTCTAAAGGTACCTTGCACCCCATTGTCATGACTCTCGTAGCAAAAGGATATCTGCAATGCCAGCATTCGCTTTTTACACTAGGCAAAAGCTGTTTCCGTCTGGGATATGCATACACCCGCACACTGAGCTGCCTCGATATTGTCAAAGCACATATGGAAGAAATCGTTACGGCTTGTAATGAAATTTGTCAGCTCGGTGTTTTGGAAGGGATGAATGTCCTGTACATTGCTAAAATGGAACCTCAGCAGGCTATCCGGGTCAGTTCATCTGTAGGGGCGACGCTGGCTGCCTATGCCACGAGTCTGGGAAAAAGCCTTCTCAGTTGCTATACAGACGAAGAAGTACGCCGTATCTGCCCGCCTGTACTGCAACAGTATACGGAACAGACCGTGCGCACGGTCGATGAACTTCTGAGTCAGCTGCATACGATCCGTAAACAGGGATATGCGCTGGAAAATGGGGAAGTAAATAAGGATATTGAATGTATTTCCATTCCCATCCAGGTGGCAGACCAGACGATGGCCATCAGTGTCAGCCTGCCGATTTACCGTTCTACGCCAGAAAAACAGCAGGAAATACTCCGCATCCTGAAGCGCCATAAAAGTGAAATTGCCGAGCAGACAGCAGGATTACAACAGGATTTAAGCTTCATTTAATGATAGATATTTCTATGGAAAAGGAAGGTATGGATCAGTATGAATGATTTCAAAGACAAAGTTGTAGTAGTAACCGGTGGCGGCCGCGGTATCGGCGCCATGACAGCCCGTCGTTTTTGTGAAGAAGGAGCTCACTGCGTCATTTCCAGCAATGTCCTGTCTGAATGTGAAGAATGTGCTGCCGAATTAAAAAAAGACGGCTTTTCAGCCAGCGTTATGGCATGTGATGTCAGCAAGCCGGCCGATGTAGATGCCCTCATAGCAGATACGGAAAAGAAATTTGGCCGTATTGATATTTTTGCCAATATTGCCGGTATTTGTACCAGTGGTATGAATTTCCTTGGCGTTACGCCGGAAAGCTGGGACCGGGTCATGAAAATCAATGCCTTCGGAACGTTATATACTAACCAGAAGGCCATCGAATCCATGATGCGCACGGGAACAAAGGGAAATATTGTCAATGTTACATCTATTGCGGCCAAGACTGGCTCTGGTGCTGTCGGTGTCGATTACTCGGCCAGCAAGGCAGCTATCGTCAATGTGACGATTTCGGCGGCTACCTTTGCGGCCCGTTATGGCATCCGCGTCAATGCCGTTGCACCTGGACCTATCCAGACGAAAATGACTGCCGTATGGGATCCCAAAATGTGTGCAAAACTCGTTAAGACTATCCCTCTGGGCCGCAAATTTGGTGAACCCGATGATATCAGCGAAGCGATTATTTTCCTTGCCAGTGATAAGGCGAAATATATTTCTGGAGAAATCCTGGATGTAAACGGCGCTGCCTGGTGCGATTAAGAGAGGAGACAGACACATGTTTGAAAAATTGCAACTTACAGGGAAAACCGCTATTGTTACAGGCGGTACGAAGGGGATTGGCAAAGGTATTGTGGAAGGTCTGGCCCAGAGTGGTGCCAATGTCGTCGTAGTCAGCCGTCATCAGGATGAATGCGATGCCGTAGCAAAAGAAATGGAACAATACGGCGTCAAGGGACTGGGCGTCAAATGCGATGTTACCATTGCCAGCGATGTCGCCAATCTGATGCAGAAGACGATGGATGCGTTTGGACATATTGACATTCTCGTCAATAATGCCGGCAGTGCAATTACGAAAAAGGCAGAAGATTTGACAGAAGCTGACTGGGACCGTGTGATTGATATGGATATGAAAGCCGTATTCTTCATGGCACAGGCTGCCGGAAAATATATGATTGCCCAGAAGAGCGGAAAAATCATTAATATCGCTTCCATGCTTGGCCTTGTTGCAGAAAAACAGGTTCTGCCATATTGCGTCGCCAAAGGCGGCGTCCTGCAGATGACAAAGGCTCTGGCGCTGGAATGGGCCAAATACAATATTCAGGTCAACGCTATCTGCCCGGGGTATGTCATTACAGATATCAACAAAGACGCATTGAGTGAAGAAAAAATCTATAAACACATTACAGGAAAGATTCCCATGCGCCGCTTCGGTGAAGTAGGGGATATTGCAGGTGCTGCTGTTTTCCTGGCATCGCCGGCCTCTGATTATATGACGGGACAGCCCATCGTTCTCGATGGTGGCTGGACCATGCAGTAATTCCTTATGATAAGTATGCAGGAATTATATTGTTAATGTTAACAATATAATTCCTGCATTTTTTATGTACAAATAGAATGGTAACAATAAAAAATTGGGATACAAGAATGCTGAAAATACCCGGTCTGCTACTTGCTAAACAAAATAATGGTGCTATAATAGGTACACCACTTCTATGAATGATGGCTATAGAAAATATATATTTTCTATTCTTTAAATGAATATAAAGGACGTATTTATAATTTTATTTTCTATGATATGGCCATTATACCTTGTGGTTATTTTATTAGAAGGATGTGTTAAGTATGGCATCAACAGAAGCTATCCCGGCTAAACGCTGGGGGCGTATTATTCCACCGGCGATCCTCGTCTATATTTTCGGATTTATGGATCGCACTAATATCGGTTTTGCTATGGCCGGCGGCATGAGCGATGCGTTGCAGATGACGGCAACCTTATCCGGCCTGGCAGCAGGTATCTTCTTTATCGGCTATATGGTTCTCCAGGTACCGGGCGGACATATTGCTGAAACGGGCAATGCCAAAAAGTTCATAGCTGTTTCCATTCTTGCCTGGAGTATTATTTGTACCAGCCTCGGGTTTGTGCAGACAGCTACCCAGCTTTTGGTCCTGCGTTTTCTCGTCGGCGTTGCTGAAGGCGGTGTATGGCCGGCTATCCTGGTCATCATCAGTCACTGGTTCCCTTCGTCTGAACGTGGCCGGGCCAATTCCTACTTCATCATGAATGTAGCTATTGCTTCTATCATCACCGGTCCTATTTCCGGCTGGCTGGTTACGACCTTTGGCTGGCGTTCCGTTTTCATCGCCGAAGGTGCCGTTTCTTTCCTGCTCATTTTCGTGTGGTGGCCTCTTATCAGCAACCGTCCGTCGGAAGCCAAATGGATTTCCAAAGAAGAACGGGAATACCTGGAAACGACGCTGGCTGCTGAACAGAAAGAACTCAGCTCGGAAGATGATGCGCCTACGTCTCTTTCCACTATTCTCAGCAGTGTCAATATGTGGAAACTGATCCTCATCTATTTCTTCTATCAGGTAGGTATCTATGGTTTTGCTATGTGGCTGCCGACTATCCTCAAAAGCCTTACTAATAGCGGCATGACCAGCATTGGTTTCCTCTCCACCATTCCGTATTTCGCCTGCATGGCCGGTTTGTATATCTTTGGGCATTTGTCTGACCGCAGCGGTAACCGTAAAAAATATGTTGCCCTGCCCCTCCTGGGATTTGCTCTTTGCTTCCTGGCATCGGCTTTCCTGAAAGATTACACTTGGGTTTCCTTTGCCTTCCTCTGCGGCTGCGGTCTGTTCCTGCAGTGCGCATCGGGGATTTTCTGGACTATCCCGACCATGCTTTTCCCGGCTAAAGTTGCTGGCGACAGCCTGGGCATCATCAACGCTCTCGGCAACCTCGGCGGTTTCGTCGGTCCGTTCATCGTTGGCTGGCTGACCACGCAGTTCATGTCCATTTATGCGGGCATTTATTTCCTGGCAGCTATGCTTGCCTGCGGCTTCTTCCTGACACTGAGCCTGCCGAAGAAGACAGAAGGTAAATAATTTCTTTCATAAACAGCAAAAAAGAGCATCCCGCAGCAGGGATGCTCTTTTTTGCTATTATTCGTTTAAATCGAGGATAGCGCCAGTGGCGGCTGATTTTGCAATGCGGGAATAGAGGCCGAGCCATCCATGTGTAAATTTCGGTTTGGGGCGGACCCAATTCTTTTTGCGCTGTGCCAGTTCTTCATCTGATACATGAAGCGTCAGGGTATTGTTAGGGATATCAATGGTGATTTTATCGCCGTCTTTGACGAGGGCAATGGGGCCGCCATCTGCGGCTTCAGGTGAAACGTGACCGACAAAACAGCCGTTGTTGGTACCGGAGAAACGTCCATCCGTAACGAGGGCTGTCGATTTTGCCAGTCCCCGGCCGTACAGATACTTCATGGCCTTGAACATTTCCCGCATACCAGGACCGCCTTTTGGCCCTTCATAACGGATGACGACGACGTCGCCGGCTACGATATCGCCGCCCAAGATGGCTTTTTCAGCTTCTTCTTCCGAATTATAACATTTGGCCGTTCCCGTAAACGTCAGGATCGACGGGTCAATAGCAGCCGGCTTGGTGACGCCCGTTTCCGGAGCCAGATTTCCCCGGAGAATAGCCAGGCCCTTGCGGGATTCGAACGGTTCAGCCATGGTTTTGATGACCTGGGGGTTAAATTCGTATTTGTAGGTATAGTTCTGCAGATTTTCGGAAACGGTCATGCCCGTAACGGTCATGCAGTCTTTGTGAAGCAGCGGCAGGATTTCTGTCATGACTTTGGGGATACCGCCGGCCTTATAGAAATCTTCCATATCATAGGATGATGCCGGGTTGACTTTGGCAATGAGTGGTGTTGTGGCGCTGAGTCTATCAAAGACGGCCAGCATCGTTTCATGATCAATGCCTAATTCATGAGCCATAGCGGTCAGATGGAGTACGCCATTCGTAGAGCCTCCCGTTGCCATAAGGACGCGTATGCCGTTTTCAATGGCGTCCATCGTCAGGATGTCATGACTGGTGATGCCCTGTTGGGTAAGGCGTACGATTGCTTCACCGGTTTGTTCGGCACAGCGCGTACGATCAGCATAGACGGCCGGAATCAGAGCGGCACCGGGAAGTGAGATCCCCATGGCTTCGGCGACACAGTTCATCGTATTGGCTGAGCCATAGAATGAACAGGACCCGCAGGTCGGACCACAGACGTCTTCCAGACTGTTAAATGTAGGTTCGTCTATTTTTCCGGCACGCAGCATTCCCAGCCCTTCCGACATAGAAGTCAGATCGGATTTGCGGTTGTCGAATACCTTGCCTCCCAGCATGGGACCGCCACCCATAAATATGACTGGAATATCGAGGCGGGCTGCCGCAAGGAGCATACCCGGCACGATTTTGTCACAGGAGCCGAGCAGCACGACGGCATCCAGATGATGGATTTCTACCATCGTTTCGATGTCATTGGCAATCAGGTCGCGGGAAGGCAGAATATAATGCATGCCAGCGTGGCCCTGGGCCGTGCCGTCACAGCCGGCGATGACGCCAAATTCACAGGCTGTACCGCCTGCCCGGTATATTCCCTTTTTGACGGCTTCGGCCATCTGGCGCAGGTTGTAGTGTCCCGGCACGAGTTCATTCCAGGAGTTGGCAATGCCAATCAGCGGGCGCTTCAGATCGTCATCGGAATAGCCGATGGATTTAAATACACTGCGATTAAAAGACCATTCCGGCCTTCCTAAAATTTCTTTACTTCTGTACATTTTCTTCATCCTTTCCCACCATCAGGTGTCAGCAGAAAGCTGTGCTTTCTAAATGAAATAGTACATGTCCCTTTCTTCACTATAACTTTTTTTCATTTTATTTGCAACTATTTTGTATGAATAATTGTAAAACCGGTGTCTCAGTTTTGAGACAGAATCAGATGAGTCCGTTCAAATGAGCAAATGTGAAAACAATAACGTAAAACCGATGAATGATGCCAGAAAAATCATATTAGTTATGATTTTTCTATAGACTAGGATACTAGAATATGCTAATATGTACGTATATTAGATGCGTTATAACAGATGTGTCATTTTTTGATAAAATTGCCGTCGGATTCCGGTATTCATAAGGGTTGATGGCTGTTTTATATATGTGATTTTCTCATAGCGAACGAACATAAGGTGCAATCCCGTTATTTGACAGACACTGCCATTCTAGTACAATAATAGTATGTGAATTCGTAAATGTATACACATGTGTATATGCGAATTAATGTGCAATTGCATGAGGCAGGAACTGGTACAAATTCGTTCTGTTGCTGTAAAGAGAGGAGTAGTAGTATGAAACAAGGTACAGGTGTTGTAGGAGAATTATGTAAAGACGTATTTATTCCTAAAATGGTGAAAGTACATCAGAAATTTGATTTATCGTACATTAAACCGGAAGATATTCCCGGTGTTGTCCAGGCTCAGCTCGATCGTGACATCATCGCATCCAAAATAAAACCGGGCATGACGATTGCCATTACCTGCGGCAGCCGCGGCGTATCCAATACGGCTCTTATTATCAAGACCATTGCATCGTATGTTAAGGAAAAAGGTGCTAAACCGTTCGTATTCCCGGCTATGGGCAGTCATGGCGGTGCTACACCGGAAGGACAGACTCAGATCGTCAATGGCTATGGCGTCGTGGAAGACTATGTAGGATGCCCGATTCGTGCGACTATGGAAACGAAACAGATTGGCACGACCGATGATGGCCGTCCTGTTTTCATTGATAAATATGCAGCTGAATCGGATGGTATCATCATGCTGGGCCGTATCAAAGCCCATACGCAGTTCGTTGGCCCTTATGAAAGCGGCCTGATGAAGATGGCTGTTATCGGCATGGGCAAACAGCATGGCGCCGAAGGTGTCCATGAACAAGGCTTTGTCCATATGGCAGAAAACATCCAGCGCTATGGCAAAGTCATTCTGAAAAACGCTCCGATTATTTGTGGCGTCGGCCTTTTGGAAAATGCGGCAGATCAGACGCATACCATTGTCGCCCTCACGCCGGATGAAATCATCGAACAGGAACCGGAATACCTGAAAAAAGCAAAAGCTCTCATGGGACATATCATGATCAAACATGCCGACCTTCTCATCATCGATGAAATTGGCAAAAACATCAGTGGCGACGGCCATGACCCCAACGTTTCCAATATGCTGCCCCGTGAAACGGGCGTCCCCTTTGGCCCGAACGGTGAATTCCCGTCCAAGTGTGAATTCAATGCCGACCGCAAAATTGTCCTGGATCTCACGGAAGAAACTCATGGCAACGCCAATGGCCTGGGCTTGGCAGATGTAACGACACAGCGTTGCGTTGACAAGATTGTCAATGCTGCAGCATATCCGAATGCCGTTACCTCGACGATTCTGGAAATGGTCAAGATTCCGTTCTGGACGGAAAATGATAAACTGGCTATCCAGGTTGCACTGAAAACGGCTACGAAAGCTGATAAGACAGCTCCGAAAATCGTCCGCATCAAGAATACGATGGAAGTGCAGGATATTTACGTATCAGAAGCACTGCTTCCGGAAGTTGAAGCTAACCCGGATATGGAAGTAGCCGGGGAACTGGCTCCTATGCCGTTTGATGAAAATGGCAACCTGTTTTAATCCGTCATGACGATAGGAGACCGTATGCTGTATCTGGCAGCATACGGCCTCTCATATATAACATATTATATTTATATTTTGTTTCCCAATCCCTAAAACAAGGAGGAACATGAATGGAACAGAGATGTAAAGGCGTACGCAAAGTATGGGCCCAGTCGGATGCATTGAAACTCGGCACCGAATTCTCCGAAGGCGATCTCGCGAAACCGCAGATTTTGATTGATGATGTATGGGGTGAAAGCCATCCCGGCAGTGTTCACCTCGATAAGTATGCTAAGCAGGCATCTATCGGCGTCTATGAAACGGGTGGCAAACCTGCTAATTTCCATGTCACTGATATCTGTGACGGATGGGCTCAGGGCCATGATGGCATGAACTTTATCCTTCCCAGCCGTGAAGTCATTGCCGATATGGTAGAAATCCATGCCAATGTCATTCCCTGGGATGGCGTTATTCTGATTTCCAGCTGTGATAAAGCCGTACCGGCTCACCTGGAAGTAGCTGCCCGTCTCGATATGCCGGTCATCCACATTCCCGGCGGTTCTATGCGCAGCGGCCCGGGGTGCACGACATCCGACCTCGCCGGCCCGATTACGGCCCGTGATAAACGCGGTCTGGTCAGCAAAGATGAAATGCGTGATTATAAACTGACGGGCTGTCCGACCTGTGGTTCCTGTCAGTTCATGGGAACGGCCAGCACGATGCAGTGCATGTCTGAAGCACTTGGTATGGCCCTTCCCGGCAATGCTGTCGTACCGGCTACATTGATGGAAAGTCAGCGCTATGCCCGTCTGGCAGGTCAGAAGATTATGGAACTGGCTGAAAAAGGCATCACCACGTCAAAAATCATGACGAAAGCGGCCTTCATCAACGCCATTAAAGTCCATCAGGCTATCAGTGGTTCTACCAATGCTACCATTCATTTTCCGGCTATTGCCCATCAGCTGGGCATTGATATTCATCCGCGCATGTTCGATGAAATCGGCAAGAATATCAAATATCTGACGAATGTACAGCCTAGCGGCAAATACATTACAGAATTCCTCTGGTATGCCGGCGGGATTCCCATGATCCAGATGTATCTCAAAGACGAACTGGATCTCAACGTCATGACCGTTACGGGCCGCACGCTGGGTGAAAACCTGGAAATGATTGAAAAGAGCGACTTCTTTGAACGCGGCCTTGGCTATCTCAAGACTTATGGCATTAATCCGGAAGATATCATCCGCAAACCGGAACATTCGAATAAATATGGTTCTCTGGCTGTACTGGACGGCAATATTGCTCCTGATGGCAGTGTCGTTAAATTCTCGGCTATCAAGAATCCCGATATGATGCATCATATTGGACCGGCACGGGTATTCAATTCGGAAGAAGACTGCCAGCAGGCTATCATTACTGGTCAGGTCAATCAGGGCGACATCTTATTTATCCGTTATGAAGGCCCGAAAGGTGCTGGTATGCCTGAAAGCCTCATGACGACCGATGCCATTGCCTTTGATGAACGCCTGGATGGCACGGTTGCACTGGTAACGGACGGCCGTTTCTCCGGTGCTACCCAGGGCCCGGCTATCGGCCACGTATCACCGGAAGCCGTAGAAGGCGGCCCCATTGCGCTCCTGGAAGACGGCGATATGATTGAAATCGACATTCCGAACCGCAAAATCAATATGATTGGCGTAAAAGGTGAAAAGAAGACGGCGGAAGAAGTAGATGCTATTCTGGCTGAACGTAAAAAGAACTGGAAGATGCCTGATTTCCCGAAGAAAAAAGGCTATCTGGCTCGCTATAGCAAATATGCGACATCGGCAATGTCCGGCGGATATCTTCAGTAATTCATATTAGTTTGCAGCTAATAAAAAAGGTATCGTACGAAGCAGTGGTGCTTTGTACGATACCTTTTTAGCTGTACGTTTATAGTAAATAACAACAAAATTCAGATATAAAAAAGACCTGTTGCTGAGAACAGGTCTTTTTTATACATGTAGTGACTTAACATCTTATATTGGCTGGGACTGGAATGATTTGGCAAAGAAATCAATATCGTTGATGTTCAGTTCCGTAAAGGTGTGTTCCAGTTTTTCCTTCGATGTCTTCAATGCGTCAATGGTTTTTTCCTTCTTTTCTTCTGTCAGGCGGAAAGAAGGGATGCTGACGCTCATGGCAGCGATATAATGACCGTGATACGCCAGGGGAACGGAGAAACAATTGATGCCGGGAGAAATTTCTTCTTTATCCGTGAAATATCCAAGCGTCTTGCCCTGCTGGCATTCATCATAGAAACGGTTAAAGTCCGTACAGGTCCGTTCTGTTACCGGGGCCAGCCCCTGGGGATAGAGTGTTTGCAGGCCCTGCAGGGTGTATTCGCTTAGCAGTGCCTTTCCGATAGCCGTGCTGTAAGCAGGAAGCCGTTTGCCGACGAAAGAAATGAGCCGTATCGGTTCGGGAGATTCTTCTTTTGCCAGATAGAGTACATCACCGCCTACCAGAACACCGAGCTGGCAGGCTTCCGATGTGGCATTGACGATGCGTTTCATCTGGGCTTTGAAAAGTTCTAGTATGTCCATGTCCTGCAGGCAGGCGGATCCGACGATGAGAGCGCTGATGCCGACTGTATACTTGTTGGATCCATGCTGGGTGATAAAGCGGCGTTCACACAGTGTGCGGATAATGGGAACAATCGTACTTTTGGGGACAGAGATAGCCGTGGCAATTTCTGTCAGGGAGCAGCCTTCCTTCGATGTGGAAAGAAGCTGCATAATGTCCAATACACGGGCTGTAGGGCGGTGCGTGGTATAGGGCATCCTATATTACCTCCTTTAAAATATATATGATGACGGTAAATCGCAGGCAGTACATTGAAGTTCACAATCATCAGTATAGCGAAAATGGGACATACTTGCAAATGGAAATAGGTGATACAAGACTGAGAAGTCTAGTTATAGCACGGGCAGATATAAACCACAAAAGGAATTTATCGGCGAATATTGCTATTTTATGTGAAAAATGGTAGAATATAGACGTAAAACGTATATACAAATTATAACTCATATACGAACAAATTGCAAAAGAAATTGTCATATTTATCTATTCCGATATAGAAGTAATTCTGCTTTAAAACTATGAAAATAGTTTTGAATAAATGCCTTACGAGGCGTATAATTTAAGGAGGTATTTTTTTATGAATTTTGAATTCTCTGATGAACAGCAGGCGATTCAGAAATTGGTACGCGAATTTGCAGAAAAGGAAATTGCACCGACTGTCCAGGAACGGGATGAAAAAGCAGAATTTTCCCGTGAAATCTTTGATAAAATTGGTGAATTAGGCTTGTGCGGCATCTTTTTCCCCGAAAAATACGGTGGAAGTGATGGCAGTTATGTAAGCTATATCCTGGCTAATGAAGAATTATCCAAGGTTGATGATGCCGTAGCTGCCGGGTATGCCTCCAGCATTTCTCTGTGCGCATGGCCTATCTGGAAATTTGGTACAGAAGAACAGAAGAAAAAATACCTCACACCGCTGGCAGAAGGAACGAAACTGGGTGCTTTCGGCCTGACAGAACCCAATGCCGGTTCTGATGCTGCCCGTCAGCAGAGCACGGCTGTCCGTAAAGGCGACCATTATATCCTCAACGGCAGCAAAATCTTTATCACCAATGGCGGGGAAGCAGACATTTATGTCGTCTTTGCTATGACGGATAAGACAAAAGGCACAAAAGGGATTTCCGCGTTCATCCTTGAAAAAGGAATGGAAGGCTTCACTTTTGGCAAAGAAGAACAGAAGATGGGGATTCATGCTTCCAAGACGAGAGAACTGATTTTCCAGGATGTTAAAGTTCCGGTAGAAAATCTTCTCGGTGAAGAAGGCAAAGGCTTCAAAATCGCTATGCAGGGCCTCGATGGCGGCCGTATCGGTGTTGCTGCCCAGGGCCTGGGCATCGCCGGTGCTGCGCTGGAAGCGGCCATCAAGTATTCCAAGGAACGGGAACAGTTTGGCAAACCGGTCTGCAAATTCCAGTCTATTTCCTTTATGCTTGCCGACATGGCAACGAAACTGGATGCAGCCCGTCTTCTCGTGTACCGTGCAGCAGCCCTCAAAGAACAGGGCAAACCGTGCACGAAAGAATCGTGCATGGCCAAGCTGTATGCGACCGATGCGGCTATGTCCATTGCAACGGACGCCGTACAGATTCTCGGCGGTTATGGCTACATCCGCGAATATCCGGTAGAACGGCTCATGCGCGATGCCAAGATTACCCAGATTTATGAAGGTACGAACCAGATTCAGAGACTGATTATTTCCGGCCAGCTTTTACAGTAAATCGTTCATACAGAAAGGGAGATAACGATGAGTGATGTATTAACCTATGATGAAATGAAAGTCGGCGATAAGACCACTTTCGGCAAAACAATTGGTGAATGTGATGTATATGCTTTTGCAGGTGTTACGGGTGATTTCAACCCGATGCATGTCAATGAAGTAGAAGCATCGAAGACCATGTTCAAAGGCCGTATTGCCCATGGCATGCTCAGTGCCGGCATCATCTCCACGACCATGACGAAAGCTGCTCATGGCGGCACGCCGATTTACTGCTCACAGGAATTAAAATTTAAGGCTCCTGTACATATTGGTGATACCATTACCTGCACGGCAGAACTCATTGAAAAGATTCCGGAAAAACATCGTCTGATTTACCGCACCGTCGTTACCAATCAGGACGGCGTAGTCGTTACAGACGGTAAAGCAATGATTTTAAAATTCTAAGTTGATTTGACGCGCAGGGGGCCCGGGCTCCTTGTGCGTTATCTGAAAAGCACAAGGAGGTTATACTCATGGCATTAATGACTGGTGAACAGTATATCGAAAGCATGCGCAAGCTCAATCTGCAGGTGTACATGTTCGGCAAAAAAATCGACAACGTCGTCGATGACCCCATCCTGCGTCCGTCCCTGAACTCGGTCCGCATGACCTACGACCTGGCCCAGATGCCGGAATACGAAGATCTCATGACGGCTACGTCGTCCCTGACCGGTGAAAAGATCAACCGTTTCACCCATATCCACCAGAGCACCCAGGACCTCATCAACAAAGTCCGGATGCAGCGTCTCCTCGGACAGAAGACGGCAGCCTGCTTCCAGCGCTGCGTCGGCATGGATGCATCCAACGCCGTATTCTCCACGACCTATGAAATCGACCAGAAATACGGCACTCATTATCATGAAAACTTCAAGAAATTCCTGACCCGGGTACAGCAGAACGACTTTACCGTCGATGGCGCCATGACCGACCCGAAAGGCGACCGCGGCAAGGCTCCTCATGCCCAGGATGATCCCGATTTGTATCTCCACGTCGTCGAACGCCGTCCCGACGGTGTCGTCGTACGCGGTGCCAAAGCCCATCAGACAGGCTTCATCAACTCCCACGAAGTCATCGTTATGCCGACCATCGCCATGCGGGAAGCTGATAAGGATTACGCTATTTCCTTCTGCTGTCCGACCGATGCCGAAGGCATTTTCATGATCGTCGGCCGTCAGTCCTGCGATACGCGGAAACTGGAAGGAGCTCCCATGGATACGGGCAACCCTGAATTCGGCGGCACGGAAGCATTGGTTATCTTCGATAACGTATTTATCCCCAATGACCAGATTTTCCTCAACGGCGAAGTGGAATTTGCCGGCATGATGGTCGAACGCTTTGCCGGATATCACCGTCAGTCCTATGGCGGCTGCAAAGTCGGCGTAGGCGACGTCCTCATCGGGGCCGCGGCACTGGCAGCCGATTATAACGGCTGTGCCAAGGCATCGCACATCAAAGACAAGATCATCGAAATGCAGCACCTGAACGAAACGCTCTTCGGCTGCGGCATCGCCTGCTCGGCCCTGGGCAAACCGACGAAATCGGGCAACTACCTCATCGACCTGCTGCTGGCCAACGTGTGCAAGCAGAACGTCACCCGTTTCCCCTATGAAATCGTCCGCCTGGCCGAAGATATTGCTGGCGGCCTGGTCGTCACGGCGCCGTCGGAAATCGACCTGCGGGATCCGAAAATCGGGCCGTATGTCGATAAATACCTCAAAGGCGTATCGTCCGTATCGACGGAAAACCGCCTGAAAGTCCTGCGTCTCATCGAAAACCTCTGCCTGGGCACGGCCGCCGTCGGCTACCGGACAGAATCCATGCACGGTGCCGGCAGCCCGCAGGCACAGCGCATCATGATTTCCCGTCAGGGGAACCTGGAAATGAAGAAAGAACTGGCCAAGAAGATTGCCCATATTGAAGAATAACCTCTGAGCCATGGCAACATGCCCCGCATAGGGGTATAAACAGAGAGTCCCATGATAGCTCCGGCTGTCATGGGATTTTCTGTTTATCTGTATTTTGGATGCAATAATACAAATTGTGCATAACCGGATTGACAATTATGGATAATCGACGTATAATTAAATCACTAGCATACCAATATATTGGTATATCTCCGATCGGAACAAGTGAATAGGAATGAATGAGAGAGGTGAAGTAACATGACTACGTTACAATCAGAAAAGCCGACGAAAGTCCGCTGGATGGTCTTCGGCTCCTTACTGGCATTATGTACGGTAAACTATATCGACCGTGCCGTTATTTCTATTTGTATGCCTTCCATTGAAGCAGATCTCCACTTTGGTCCTGCTCTGGTAGGGGTCATTCTCAGTGCCTTTTTCTGGGGCTATACGCTGATGCAGATTCCTTCAGGCTGGATTGCGGACCGTCTGGGGCCGGGCAAGACAATCCTGGGGTCCGGGATTTTGTGGGGTGTATTTCAGGTCATCACCGGCTTTTTGAGCAGCAGTTCTGCTTTTATGGCTGTACGGGCACTACTCGGTGCATCGGAAGCCCCGATTTATCCGGCCAGCAGCAAGCTCCAGTCTGTGTGGCTGACGAAGAATGAACGTACCCGTGGTGCAGCTATTGTCGATGCCGGATCGGCTCTCGGCACAGCTATTGGCGGGCCACTCATTATTGCCTTCCTTGCCTGGTTTGGCGGCTGGCGTGGTGCCTTGATGGGGGCCGGTGTCTTTACGATGGTAGTAGTCCTCATTTGTTATAAATTCGTTCATACGACACCGGATACGAATAAAATGATCGACAAGGCTGAACGGGAATATATCGATAATGCCCTGAAAGCTGAATACGAAAGCGAACAGATGGCCAGTGGCGGCAAAACGTCACTGGGATTGCCACGGTATCTGCGCAGTGTCACTTTCTGGGGCATGGTCCTGGGATTTGTCTGCTATGACTGCTTCTGGTATGGTCTAATGACATGGGGGCCTATGTATTTATCCCAGGTATTTAAAGTCAATTTCATGGCTGTTGGCGGTTCTATTTTCATTATCTTTGGCTGTGGTGTTATTGGTTCTCTCTTTGGCGGCTATATGATTGATACGATGTGCATGAAATATGACCCCAGCAAAGTCGTTAAGTATGCCCTGGCAGGTCTGGGAATCGTGATGGCAATCGCCATGTATCTTCTCAGTACGGCTACATCCATGACGCTGGCTATCGTGTATATGTCTGTTGCCATGTTCTGTGAAAAATGGGTTGGTGCGACGTTCTGGATGATGCCGGCTGCTATTTCGCAAAAAGATGATGTCGGCATTGTTGCCGGTGCCATGAACTTTATGGGCAATATCGGCGGCGCCATCGTACCGATTCTCGTCGGTATGATTGTCACACTGACGGGATCGTATTACTGGGCTATTATCCTCTTTATGGCCTTTGCCATCGGACTCTGCATTTTCCCGATTGGCATCAATATGAACAAAAAAGTCGGTTCTGCTTCCTGATTATCGTACTTTGCTCTAGTAAAAACCCTCTATTCCATGTATACTGGATAGAGGGTTTTTCTCTGCCGGCTGTTAAGCGGAACCAACCTGCGGGGCGGTTTTGTTCCAGCTGCTTTTTTTGGGAATCAGGGATATAAAAAATGTTACAGGCCTGTTTAGGTTTTGTTTAGATAGAAGCTGTATACTGTCACTATATAGGATACAGTGGGAGGAAATGAATATGAATTGTGCCATACGGCGTCATCAGCGTCTGATTTTTTTTGTTTTATTGTTTGCTGCGGTTTTCCTGTACCTGGCTCATATTGGTTCCTATCATCTGATTGAATTAGATGAGGGAAGATATCACCGGGTAGCCATGGAAATGGTTCTTTCCGGCGATTACATTACGCCTCATTTTGACTATATGCCGTATTTTGAAAAACCAATCTTTCAGTATTGGATAACGGCTCTTTCCATGGAACTCTTTGGTTTCCGCGAATTTACGGGACGTGTCCTGCCGGCCCTTTCGGGATTGGGGAATGTCCTGCTGGCCTTCTGGCTTGCCCGGGTAATGTACAACCGTCGTACGGGCGTTATGGCGGCCGTCATTCTGGCAACGTCAGCATTGCAGCTCATCGTCGCTTCCATCGGTGTCCTCGACATGGCGCTGACTTTTTTTATTGATGCCTGCCTGGTCACCTTTTATGTATTTGAGAGAACGGAAAATAAGAAATATCTGCTGCTATTTTATGCATTCATGGGGTTCGGAATGTTAACCAAAGGGCTGATTGCCATCGTGTTTCCCTGCGGGATTATTTTTTGGTATGCCCTTTGTACGAAACGGCCCCGCCTGTTCCTGAAATTGTTTTATCTGCCGGGAATCCTGCTGTTCCTTGTCATCACTGTGCCGTGGTATTATATGGTATGCCAGCGGAATCCTGACTTTTTTTACTTTTTCTTTATCCGTGAACACTTTCTCCGCTTTGCTACCAAGATGCATGAACGGTTTCATCCCTGGTATTATTTTGTGCCGGTCCTGCTGGCTGGCACGATGCCCTGGACCGGATTTTTATTGACTTTTTTCAGCAAAAAAGGCATCCTGCGCCGGCCGGGTACCCTGCGGCATCGGCAGGATATTTTGTTCCTCGGACTTTGGGCAGGCCTTATTTATGTTTTTTACAGCATTTCTGATTCCAAACTGCCGACCTATATTCTTCCCTGCTGGCTGCCGTTATCGGTCCTTCTGGCAGCATCACTGGAACGGTGCCGGAGAGAAAAAGACTGGCTATGCCACAGCTTTTTTGTAAACTCCGTGCTCTGTTTGTTATTTACGGCTGGCGGGATTGCCTATCTCATGCATACGGATTTCCTGACTGTGCCAGATTTCCTGAAAAATGGCGGCCTGCTCATCGCGTCCCTTCTTGCAGGTACGCTGGCAGCCTGCTGGTCTTATAAAAAGCGCCGCAGTTTCTTTGCTGTTTTCCTGATTCTAAGCTGTATGGCCTATGGCTTCGGACTTGGCGCCCATCAGGTGCAGGGGCAGATCCATGATCACCAGTCAGCTTATCAGGTCAGCCAGGATATTAAGACTCTGCATCCGTCGGAAGATACGCCGATTATTATGTACGGTTCTTTCATTCCGGGGCTGGTATATTATCTGGACCGGCCCGTGGCGGCTGCCAATTTTATGGGTGAACTGGAGTTCGGCATTCACCATACGGATCGTACGGGGATGTATTATGGCAGTAAGGAACTGTATGATGTCTGGCATAGCAGCCAGCCGGTCATTGTCGTAGTACAGCCGAAATACCTTGAAGAGGCACTGAGTGTCCTTGACGGGAATATATACCAGCGTATGGAAGAAGAGGATTATACCGTATTGATTAACCGGCCGTTGAAAGAGGGCGTATTGCCATGAAGCGTATAGACATTCTCGTACCCTGCTACAATGAAGAAGCAGTACTCCACCAGTTTTATGAACGGACCAGCTCGGTTCTGGAACAGATAGAAAATTACCAGTTCACTTTTATCTTTGTCAACGACGGCAGCCGCGATCGTACAATATCGATTATCCGGGAGCTTTATGAAAAAGACGCCCGCGTTTCTTATATTTCTCTATCCCGTAACTTTGGAAAGGAAGCGGCTATGCTGGCTGGTATGGATTATGCTGATGGCGATGCCCTGGTCATCATGGATGCTGATTTACAGGATCCGCCGGAACTTCTGCCGGAAATGATTGCCTGGTGGGAAAAAGGATACCGTGATGTCTCAGCCCGCCGCCGCTGCCGGGAAGGAGAAACATTTTTCAAAAAATGGTCGAGCCACGTATATTATAAATTGTTGAAAAAACTGACGTCCGTTCCCGTTCAGCAGGATGTGGGCGACTTCCGCCTTCTGGACCGCCGCTGCGTCCAGGCTTTGTGCAGTCTGCGGGAATGTCAGCGCTATACCAAAGGGCTTTTCAGCTGGATCGGTTTTGAAAAGAAAGAAATTCTCTTTGATCGTCCGCCCCGGGCCGCGGGCAAAACGAAATGGAATTACTGGCAGCTTTTTAACCTCGCTGTAGATGGCATTACCAGTTTTACGACGGCCCCATTGCGGGCGGCTTCTTTTGCAGGCTGTCTGCTGGCCTTTCTGGCGGCTTTATATATGTGTTTCATCGTCGTACGTACACTCGTACACGGCGGTGATGTAGCCGGGTATCCGTCCCTTATTTCGGTCATCTTGTTTATCGGCGGCGTACAACTCATGTTCATGGGAATTATGGGGGAATATATCGGCCGTATTTATAATGAAAGCAAGGGCCGCCCGCCTTATATAGCAGAGGAAAGAGGCGTAAAAAGAAAAGAGAAATCATAGGAAGTGAAATGAACTGACCCCCATTCGTTAGATTTTTAGGTCTAACTTTTGGGGGTCACTACAAAACCGCCTCACGGGCGGTTTCTTTTATTTTCCGCGGCAAACATGGTACAATACAACTAGTATGTATCCAAGTCCGCCCTGGCAGACGAGAAAGAAGGGGACCGCCATGATCGATAGAGATAAGTTGAAGGACATTCTGACTGAATATAAAAGGGATTTTCCCCAGCGCTGGCCGTTGGAAAAGTATAAGTGGGAAGCTGTGCGCTGTTTTCAGACGGCATGGGACTTTACGGCCCGGGATTTTGAAGAAATGTTTACGGCTGCTACGGCCCGGACAAAGGATTTGCTTACGTCGGTTAATTATTATCCCCGCGGGGTTATGCGTGGCTTTGCGGCCGTCAACCGGGATGCGACCAAGGCTATGTTTTCTAATCTTTTTGACGAAAAAAAGGACCTGGCGGTCCGCGTAGAACGGTTCCGGGAAGATGCCGAACATATCCGGCGGGAATATGGGGAAGGCATCTGGAAGCAGCATTATCAGAAATTGAACGCCATCAGTACGTATTTGTGGCTCCGTTATCCCGACCGGTATTACCTGTACAATTATTCCGATTGCCGTGTCGTAGCGAAAGAACTTCATAGTTCATTTATGCCTCACCGCGGTGCTCATGCAGGAAATCTCATCGGTGCCTATGGCCTTTTTGATGAAATCTGTGATGCCATTCAACAAGACAGCGAACTGCAGACGGTGTACAGGGCGCAGCGCCATGACAACTGCTGGGCTGACACCTCGTGCCATACGCTGACCGTCGACCTTTGCATGTATATCAGTCGTATTTATTCGAAAAAAGGCATCGGCAGTGGCGATCCGGACTGGCTGCCCATTGGGTACAGCCCGGAATTGTCTGTTCAGGACTGGGTCGCTTTATTGCAGGATGATGCCGTATTTACGGAAAGCAGCCTGGAAGTGATGCGGCGGTTCCTCGATTTTGGAGGAATGGCAACATGCCGGCAGTTGGCCAATAAATATGGTGAGCCTAAAAATTTTTATAATTTCTGTTCTGTTTCCCTGGCAAAACGGGTAGCGGAAAAAACGGATTGCAACGTCCTGACTACAGAAGACGAAAGCGCCAAATGGTGGCCTATTTTATACGTGGGAAAGATAGATGAACACAATGCCGATGGCGGATATATCTGGAAATTGCGGGATGAACTGGCAGAGGCCCTGCAACAGGTCGATTTGTCGCGGGTAAATTTATATGCGCATGTATCGCTTCCTGAAGGAAGGCATGCGGCCTGGTGGTTTAGTGTCAACCCCGTGTTGTGGAGCTTTTCTTCTATGGGCATAGGGGAACCGCGCAGCTTTTCCCTGTATAATGAAAACGGCAATAAGCGGCGCGTTTTTGAAAATTTCCTGGCTGCACGAAGCGGGGACTTCCTTATTTGTTATGAATCATCGCCGGTGCGCCAGATTGTAGCTATTGGAAAAATTGTCAAAGAAAGCGACGGTGAAAATATCTATCTGGAAAAAGTGGAAGGTCTGGTACATCCTATTGGATATACGGCAGTGCAGGCTGTGCCAGAGCTCCGGCGGATGGAATATTTTGAAAATCCCCAGGGAAATTTATTTAAATTGACCCGAAGTGAGTATACGTCTATCATGGATCTTATCCGTGATGAAAACCCGGTGGATCACCAACGGGTGGTTAAGCCTTATACCCATGATGATTTTATCCGGGAAGTCTATATGAGCCGTGGCCATTTTGCTACTCTCATTTCTCTTTTGAAGCATAAACAAAATATTATTCTGCAGGGGGCCCCCGGCGTGGGTAAGACCTACACAGCACGGCGCATTGCTTATGCGATGATGAGAGAACGGGATGACAGCCGCATTGAATTTGTCCATTTTCACGAAAGCTTTGGGTACGACGACTTTGTGGCAGGGTATAAACCTCAGGATACAGGCTATGTGTTCCGGTACGGCATTTTTTACCGGTTCTGCCAGCGGGCCGCCAATATGCCAAACAAGCCTTTTTTCTTCATTATCGACGATATCAACCGGGGGAATATCAGCAAAATTTTTGGCGAATTACTGATGCTCATTGAAAAACCATACCGCGGTACATCTGTAACCCTTTCCTGCAACGGAATGCCTTTTTCTGTACCGAAAAATATATATATCATCGGTATGATGAATATGGCGGATACGGTTTCCATCCGCGATTATATCCTGCGCCGCCGCTTTGGATTTTTTGAACTGATTCCCGAATTTGATTCTGATGGATTTCAAGAGTATATGAAGAAGCTCGATAGTGATACATTTACGGCCTTGATTACCCGCATAAAAAAACTCAATGCAGAGATTTCCGAGGATCCCCGGCTGGGACGGGGCTTTTGCATCGGTCATGGGTATTTCTGTGGTCAGACGGAATATACTGAAGAATGGCTCATGGAAATCGTCGATTATGAAATCATGCCACTTCTTTTAGAATACTGGCCGGACAAGCCTGATAAAGTGCGGCATTGGGGACATGTTCTGCGCAGTGTATTTTATGATTGAGGAGACTTACGATGAAACGATATTTGTATCTGCTTTCGCTTGGCCATTTTTGTACTGACTTAAGCGGAGGAGCGCTGCCAGCCCTGTTGCCGTTCCTCGTACTGTATTACGATCTCGATTATGCCGCCGTCGGTGGGCTCATGTTTGCCTCGTCCTTTTTGTCATCGGTCATTCAGCCTGTCTTTGGTTACCTGTCCGATAAGTTGTCCCAATCATGGTTTCTGGTAGCGGGCGTCTTTTTGTCGGGAGCCTGTTTTTCCCTGACGGGATTTTTTTCAGATTACTGGGCTATTTTTACCGTCGTTGCACTCATGGGGGTCGGAGGTTCTATGTTTCATCCCGAGGCAGCCCGTCTGGTTCATGCCGTTTCCGGAAGGAACGAAGGCAAAGCGATGGGTATTTTTTCTGTTGGTGGCAACGGGGGATTTGGCGTAGGGCCGCTCCTGGTCGTCGGGGTTATCACTTCGTTTGGCATGCATGGCATGGTCGTTTTTGCCGGCATTGCGGCTATTATGTCATTGCTTTTCGTACGGACTCTTCCATCGCTCCGGCAGGCTGCACAGCTTGTGTCTCCTTCTCTGACTTCCCGGGAAACCGTTCCAGATAGTACTGTCACAGGAAAAAATGACTGGCGACAGTTTTCCAAGCTTACGGTCGTCATCATATTCCGGGCCATTGCCGTCTCGTCGCTATTTAGTTTTTTGCCCCTGTTCTGTATCAATATGCTGGGAGCATCGGAAGCGGTAGGAAGTCTGGTCCTGTCGGTTCTTTCTCTTTCTGGTATCGTCATGACGCTCTGGGGTGGCAATCTGGCTGACCGGTATGGCTGTGTATGGACACTCCGCCTGTGTTGTATCCTGTTTGTACCTCTCATGATACTGGTCACGATTTCTACGCAAATCTGGATGGTCTATGCTCTGCTGCTGCCACTCAGTTTCTGCGTGAGCGGTGCCTATTCGGCTTATGTCGTCCTGGGACAGCGCTACCTGGCACGCAGCATCGGATTTGCATCGGGCGTTACCATGGGGCTGGCTTTCAGTATTGGAGGCATGCTCGTTCCCGTCCTGGGATGGTTTGCTGATATATATGGACTGATAGCAGCGATGGAAATCATTACGGCATGCACGATAGGGGCCGCAGCCTGTTCATTCCTGTTGCCTGAGCCGGCAAATCATGGAGCTGCCTGATAACAAATGCCTGATATGGATACCGGCACAGTATTCTTTCCCGTATGCGCCAGATGAAATGCGGTGATGGTGCTGCAGTAGCCGTTTCTGCCAAAGAAGAAGCCGTCAAAGGCGTATCGACCATTTCCCATCATCATTAATCGCCGTTTATTCCATGTATAGCATAGGATGCAAAATAGAAGACGGACCTGTCAAAATATAGCAGGCCCGTCTGTTGCATGTCCGGATATATAAAAGATTATTTTTCCTGGAAAAATTCGATTTCTTCACCGCAGGGACCGATAGCAAAGGCGATGCGGGCTGGAAAGGGCGGCTGGGAAGCGATAGTGATATCTTTAGGCTCCACAGCAATGGTATAACCTGCTTGACGTACAGCGGCGATGCAGGCATCGGCATCATCCGTTGCCAGAGCAAAGTGATTGACCGACCCGGTTGTGCAGCCGGCACTTCCGCTGGCAAAGATTTCGATGAGGCCGTCCCCCGTATCAAACATAATACCTGCTTTTTCTTCATTACCCCAACGGCGCAGGACCGGAAGGCCAAGGACATCCCGGTAAAAACGAACGGTTTCATGGAATTTTTCTAAATCGGCACATTTTAATGCGGCATGGTGGATTCCTTTGATTAAATTCATGCTAAGATCCCCTGATCAATGATATATACTTATTGTATCATAGGAATTGTCTGATTGTTACTGCCAGATCAGAAGGAAAATAAAAAACGATCATTCCGGGGCATTGCCTTTTAGGTGGTCCCATGCTATAATGTATACAATGAATAATGATTATTAATTAATATATGATAAAGGAGGAATCCTTATGCGTATAGGTGAAGGTACGATTGAAGAAATCAAGGAAAACGGTCTGGCAAAAGTAAAAGTAAGCCGGGATTTCCTGTATGTAGCCTGCAGTGCCTGTGCCGGAGCCGAACATGTCATGATTATGGCTTATAATGGGCTGGGAGCCCGGGAAGGAGACCGCGTCCGTTACGAAGTAGATGATTCCCACCTGGCCATGAGCTCGTTTATTTGCTTTATCATGCCCCTTCTCCTGGCGGCCGCTGGTGCGCTGGCCGGATATGGTCTGGGAACAGAGACTATGTGGGGGATTGCCGGCGCCGTTATCGGCCTGGCGTTTGGCGTTGCCGGAGTCAAATACTATGACAACCGGTTGGGAAAGGTGATTGATACAAAAGCTTCCATTACGGCCATCCTGGAGGATGGAGAAGATGATAATGAATCCGTAACAGCATAGAAGAACGAGCCTGCCGTATTGATGGCAGGCTCGTTTACTAATAACGTATATGAGTGAACCGGGTAAAACGGTTATTTTGTCAGGGTATTGGTCAGTTCGCCGATGCCATCGATTTTTACGGTGACCGTATCGCCG
Organism: Caecibacter massiliensis; assembly: GCA_900095875.1. Taxonomy (GTDB): domain Bacteria; phylum Bacillota; class Negativicutes; order Veillonellales; family Megasphaeraceae; genus Megasphaera; species Megasphaera hexanoica. The sequence continues at coordinate 1,425,366 of LT608311.1, forward strand.
GCTTTCAGCCAGACTTGCTTGTCTTCCGGATATCCGAGGATGACTCCTGAAGGCGTACCGGTGAAAATGACGTCTCCCGGTTTCAGTGTCATATATTGGGAGAGGTAACTGACGATAGTGGCACAGTCGAAAATCAGGTCATTTGTATTGGAGTCCTGACGCGGCTGTCCATTGACAAAGCTCTGGACCTGGAAATGAGCCGGATCTGCTTCTGATGCGGGTACGATGTATGGTCCCAGAGGAGCAAAGCCGTCAAAGGTTTTGCCGATAAGCCACTGGGGGGTACGCATCTGCAGATCACGGGCAGAGAAATCGTTTCCGATGGTATAGCCGAAAACATAATCGAGGGCATCTTCTTTACGTACCATGTGGGCTGTTTTCCCAATGACGATGACCAGTTCGACTTCATAATCGTATTTATACGCCGTGTCAGGCAGGACGATATTTTCCTTGTGGGCATTCAATGCATTATTGAACTTGCTGAACAGCGTAGGATAGTCGGGAATAGGCAGCTTGGATTCTTTGGCATGAGCCGCGTAATTGAGGCCGATGCAGAGAATTTTTTCGGGATTGAGTACGGCCGGGGCAAAGCGTACCGTATCTGTATCGACAACCGGTCCGTTTCCGGCAGCTGTACGAATGGCGTCCAGGGTATACGTCCCATCTATGTCAGATTGCATTGTGGCTGGAATAGCCGGGTATCCACCGGCAGTAGCGTCGCGGGCCGTGCCGTTTTCGTCCATGACGCCGAGATGGATTTCGGTGCCTTTGTAGAAATTAAATAGTTTCATAAATGAATCCCCTCCTCTGGCTTTCTAGAATACTAGTTCATTCCATTATAGCATATTAAACATAAGAAATATAGAAATAAATACTTTGTCAGAAAGAAATGGGTGAGAATTCTGTAATTTCTTCCAGTGTCCGGACAAATGATTCGAGTTCCTTCTGATCATTTTCTGAAAAGCGGTTGTAGATGGGACTGTCCATATCGAGAAGAGCTACGACTTTGCCGTCATGGTGGATAGGGATGACGAGTTCTGAATTGGAAGCGCTATCACAGGCGATATGACCTGGAAAAAGATGAACATTGTCAATCCGCTGGGTAGCATCTTCCAATACGGCCGTACCACAAACGCCCTTGCCGATAGGGATGCGGATGCAGGCGACTTTTCCCTGAAACGGCCCCAGAAGCAGACTGCCCTGATTGACGATATAGAAACCTGCCCAGTTGATGGAAGGAAAGCAGTCCCAGAGCAGGGCAGACGCGTTGGCAAAAACAGGAAGCCAGGAGGTATCGGCTTCTGCCAGCGCCCGCAGCTGTTTATTCATCAATTCGAAATTTATCATGGTATTGTACTCCCTTATTATAAAAAATTGAGTGAATCAGTTCAGACCTTATTATACTACAGGTAGCGCTGATTCTGCATCCCTTTCTGTGTAAAGAAACACTGCATTTCATACTAAGTACATGGATATGTTGTCAGTAGACTGCAGGATACCCCTTGCCAGTCCTTCTATTCGTGTTAGAATAGGTCATGCAGTATAAGATAAGAAAGGAACATTGTGATGAAATATAATCATATCATAGCAGGGATACTATCTGTCTTCTGGTGCGCTTCTCTGATGCCGGTTCTGGCGGATACGATTCCTGTCAATAATCTGGTGCAGATAGTGGCCTCCGATTCGGCGACGGCCAAGACTGTGGCCTGGCAGGATGACAGCGGACGCCGTGACTATACCGTTACGTATCGTCAGAAAGGCAGCAGGGAAACAGAAAGGGCCTTTGTCACCAGCCCTAAACGCCCGCCTGTATACGATGCGGACTGGGTCCCGCCGTATACGTATGGTGCCTATATGCAGGGACTCCGGCCCGATACGGATTATGAATATGAAATTGCCGATGGGGACGGGGAAAGCGGCTGGTTTCCCTTCCATACGACGACGGAACAGCTCAACCGGTATGAGGTACTCGTCTTCAGTGATACCCAGTCATCAGATTACAGCGTCTGGGGACAGACGGCGCAGTCTGCCTATGAAGCCCATCCCGGAGCCGCTTTTTTTACGGTCGTAGGAGATTTGAGCGATAATGGCCAGTCCTGGTATCAGTGGAAAGAGTGGTACGAAAATACTGATATCCTTACGTCCTATATGCCGATAGCACCGGTCCTGGGGAACCATGAAGCCTATTCTCTGGACTGGAAATTCTGTGAACCCTATACCTATAAGGCGCTGTTTCCCGTACCGTACGGGGCCCCGGAAGGACAGAGCCGCCTGGCCTACTCTTTTGATTATGGCGACGTTCATTACGCAGCTCTTAATACGGATTATGAAGAATTGCACGAGTTATATCCGGACATGATGGAACATGAAGTGACTTGGCTGGATCGGGATCTGGCAGATGCACAGAAACGGGGGAAAAGGCTGGTTGTGCTCATGCACCGGCCGGCAGTAACGGCTACATATCGGGCACTTCCTGATATCAACGGGACATATTTCATGCCCCTTTTTGATAAGTACCATGTGCCACTGGTTTTTACGGCCCATGAACACTGCTATGCCCGTACGGAACCGCTGATAGATGGCAGGCCCGGCACAGGAGGCACGACGTATATTTCAACAGGCCGTGCTGGGACGGAATCGTATACGGATACGGTAAAACGATACTGTGATGCGGCTTATTATAATCCTACGGATCAGCCCATGTATCTGGTATTAGATGTAACCCCGGATTCCTTTGTCGTGACGGCGTATAAGATGGATGGCGCGGTTATCGATACGGCTTCTATCGCGGCTCCATCTCCTTCAGGAAATACGGTGACTGCATCTGCCGGAACATCCAGTGAGAAAAAGGAAGTCCGCAAAGTAGTCAAGAAACCGGCGGAAAATCGGTCGTTACAGAAGAAAAATTCAACTAAAGACCCCGGCTCTTTACAGAAAGAAAAACCGGAGCGCATACAGAAATAAAGAATGAACGTATCCGGCAACAGGAACGGGAATGCCTGCCATCGTGTGGCGTAAAGTCTATATCCCGTTCCAGCCGGGCTGTCATGTAATCGTGACAATGGTGTAGTATAATTAGGGAATAGGAGGTAGATAATAATGAAAAATAAAACATGTAAATTCTTGGCTGCCGCTGCGGTACTGGCACTGGGATTTGCCAATACTGCCTTCGTTTCCCAGGCCGCCGGTACAGTTTCCGGTAATTGGGACGACCAGCTGGTACGCCAGATGGATCAATTAGAACAACGTATGGATGCAATGGAACGGCGCATGGACCGCGATATGACAGTGCAGCGTCAGTTCTTCAATGACTGGATGGATCATTCTATGGTTATGCCGGATCCCTTTGCCCGTATCTGGCAGGATAAGTTTCAAAGTCTGGAAAATATGCAGACCATGCTTTCCCAGGATGGGAAAGGCAACGGCTCTTCTTCCGGGCTGCAGCTTACCGGGACGGATGGCAGTCTGATGCAGTTCAGTACCTGGGGCAATGGGATTCCGGCCGACACCGATATCAGTTATGCCGTATCCAATCAGACGATTGCCGGCGATGTGACGGCCGATGGAAACAGTTCATTAAAACTGGTGCTGCGGGACAAGACCTATTTTAAAGGAGCACTTAATAAAGACAAAACGGCGCGGGCCGTATCGGTCTCCCTCGATAAAGAAGCTGTGTGGGACGTAACGGGTACATCTTATGTGACAGCTTTTACGGATGAAGATACGACGCTGGCGAACGTTCACAGTAACGGATATGACATTTATTACAATGGTGATATTCCTGATAATGCCTGGCTGAAAAAAGCTGTGCGGGATCTGCCCGGAGGGGGACGGCTTCTTCCGGAAGGACAGAAACTGGGAGGACAGCCGGCAGCTTCTGATGGTAAACCGGAAAAAGCGCCAAAGGCAGATACCGGACATACGATGTAACAGGGCGCGTGCAGGCTCCCAGGCTTGTCATAAAAAACACTATATATTGTATAACCGGAAGGTATTCACTTTCTATACGCCTTCCGGTTTTTCTGTGCGCCCGTATAGCGAGGGAATGGCCCGATATAACAGATGATAAATTGATACTGGACAAGGCTTCCTTATATTGTTTTCACAAAAACCTGTGAAATACCAATTCTTCTATTGGCTTTTCCCTTATTTTGTAGTATTATAATACACGGCATTAACGACACTATATATAGTATTTTTAAAACATTAATTGACAATATTTTGTATATAAAAGAGGAATACCTCGTATGTTTGAGACACAAGGAGATGTAGTATGGAACAGGTACAGCAGACAGAAACCATCAATGTAAGGACCCATGTCATCAAGCGCAATGGTCAGGAAGTGGGCTTTGATATTTCCAAAATCATCAATGCAATCAGTAAGGCCAATCAGGAAGTCAGCGGGATTCACCAGATGAACAGCTACCAGATCCGGGCTGTAGCCGACACCATTGCTAAGAATATTGCCAGACAGCCCCATGCTGTCAATGTCGAAGATATACAAGATATGGTAGAAAAGGGCATCATGGAAATGCGCGGCTATGAAGTGGCCCAGAAGTATGTGCGGTACCGGTATAAGCGTGAAATATCCCGGAAAACGAATACGACAGATGACAGTATCCTGTCACTCATCGAACAGATGAATGAAGAAGTCAAACAGGAAAACTCCAATAAGAATCCGGTCATCAATTCGACACAGCGGGACTACATGGCGGGAGAAGTCAGCAAGGATTTGACGCGGCGCGTCCTATTGCCGGAAGATATTGTCCGGGCTCACGAACAGGGAATCATTCATTTCCATGATATGGATTATTATGCCCAGAAAGAACATAATTGCGACCTCATCAATCTGGAAGATATGTTGCAGAATGGCACTGTCATCAGTGAAACGCTGATTGAAAAACCGCACAGTTTCTTTACAGCCTGTAACGTCACGACCCAGATTGTCGCCCAGGTAGCCAGCAATCAATATGGTGGCCAGTCATTCACACTGGCTCATCTGGCTCCGTTCGTCGATATCAGCCGCCGCAAAATCCGTCGTCAGGTCGAAGAAGAACGGAAGGTATGCGGAGAAAGTCTCGATCCGGCCATTATAGATAAAATCGTTGCCTGCCGGCTGCGGGAGGAAGTAAAGAGCGGTATCCAGACGATACAGTATCAGCTTATTACACTCATGACCTGCAATGGACAGGCACCGTTTGTGACGATGTTCATGTATCTCGATGAAGTGCCGGAAGGTCAGACCCGGGACGATCTGGCCATGATTATTGAAGAAGTGCTGCACCAGCGTATGCAGGGCGTCAAAAATGAAAAGGGAGTCTGGATTACACCGGCTTTCCCGAAATTGATTTACGTCCTCGATGAAGATAATATCAGTGAAGACGCTCCCTATTGGTACCTGACGGAACTCGCTGCGCAATGTACAGCCAAACGGATGGTGCCGGACTACATTTCTGCAAAAATCATGAAACAGCTGAAACAGGGCAATGTCTATACCTGCATGGGCTGCCGGTCCTTCCTTACCGTCGAAGATTCCCAGCGCAATCCCGATGGCAGCCACAAATTTTATGGCCGTTTCAATCAGGGTGTCGTAACCATCAATCTCGTTGACGTGGCCTGTTCGTCTAATGGCGATATGGATAAATTCTGGAACATCCTCGATGAACGGCTGGAACTCTGTCACAGGGCCCTGCGCTGCCGTCATGAACGGCTTTGCGGTACCGTATCGGACGTAGCTCCCATTCTCTGGCAGTATGGCGCTCTGGCACGACTGAAGAAAGGGGAAACGATTGATAAGCTTCTGTATAATGGCTATTCGACGATTTCTCTCGGATATGCGGGCATCTATGAAATGTGCATGCGCATGCTCGGTAAATCCCATACGACACCGGAAGGCCGGGATTTTGCCCTGTCTGTCATGCAGCGTCTTAATGATAAATGCAAAGAATGGCGGCAGGCAGAAAACATCAGTTATTCCGTATATGGCACGCCCATGGAATCGACGACATACCGCTTTGCCAAATGCCTTCAGAAACGGTTTGGCATTATTAAAGGTGTAACGGATAAAAATTATATCACCAATAGTTACCACGTTCATGTGACGGAACCGATTGATGCGTTCCATAAATTGAAATTCGAAGCCGATTTCCAGCGCCTTTCGCCCGGTGGCGCCATCAGCTATGTTGAAGTGCCGAATATGCAGAATAATATTCCGGCCGTCCTGACAGTTATGAAATACATATATAACAATATTATGTATGCAGAACTCAATACGAAGAGCGATTACTGTGAAGTCTGTGGATATGACGGTGAAATCAAAATCGTAGAAGATGACAGCGGAAAATTGGTCTGGGAATGCCCGAACTGTGGCAACCGGGATCAGAGCAAGATGTCCGTTGCACGCCGGACCTGCGGATACATCGGTACCCAGTTCTGGAACCAGGGACGTACCCAGGAAATCAAAGACCGGGTGCTTCATTTATAAGAACAGCAAAATGTCTGACCATAGAGGAGTTGTCTGCCTAAGACAGCTCCTCCTTTCATCGCGGAGGCAGAATCATGAATTATGCAGAAATAAAAGAATACGATATTGCCAATGGTCCGGGCGTGCGGCTGAGTGTATTCGTATCCGGTTGTACACACCATTGCAAAGGATGTTTTAATCCCATGACCTGGGACTTTTCTTATGGAAAACCATATACACAGGAAACAGAAGACAAGATTATAACCTTACTGGGGGAAGAATGCTATCAGGGACTGACTCTTCTTGGAGGAGAGCCCATGGAACCAGTCAATCAGAAAGGCCTGCTGCCTCTGTTGCGGCGGGTCCGGCAGACCTATCCTCATAAGGATGTATGGTGCTTTACGGGATACCTTTTTGACCGGGATCTTCTGGGGCGCATGGTATCCAGTGTACCGGAAACGAAAGAGCTGCTGTCCTATATTGACGTTCTCGTCGATGGAGAATTTGTCCTGGAGAAAAAAGACGTTACCCTTCTCTTCAAAGGATCCAGTAACCAGCGTACGATCAACGTTTCTGAGTCACTCCGGACGGGGGATATTATTTTCTGGGACCCGGGACATGTATCCATGTCTAAGATGGCAAAAGTATAATGATAATTTGAACGTAATAAAAAGACCTGCTGCATGTGCGGCAGGTCTTTTTATGAGACGTGGACAGATTATTTTTCAGCATTGAAATCCAGTGCTGTCTGGGCATAGAGCATAGCACCGCCCAGGAGGGCACTTTCATCTACGGTGTAGTAGCAGGAATGCTGTGGATAAACGGCTTTGCAAGCTTCATTGCGGATACCAAGCTGGCAGACGCAGCCAGGAACTTTATCCATGAAGAAAGCGAAATCTTCACCGCCCATGGTGGCTGGAACTGCTACGGGAGCATCAGGAGCAATGACTTTGCGGGATGCACCCTGGACAACGGCAGCCATGTGTTCATCGTTGATGACCGGCGGGCAGAGTACTGTATTTTTTGTAACAGCCGTAGCCCGATAGGCGGCAGCTGTTTCGCTGGCGATGCGATCGATGACTTTCGGGAGAGCCGTAAAGATTTCTTTGCTGAAGCAGCGGGATGTGCCACCGAGATGAGCACTTTCGGCAATGACATTCCAGCGGTAGCCGGCTTTGACTTCGCCGACCGTAACGACGACCGGTTCCATCGGCGAGAATTCACGGCTGACCATAGACTGCAGGTTGTTGATGATTGCAGCCTGGACGACAACGGCATCGACGCAGCTGTGCGGAGTAGCACCGTGGCCGCCTTTGCCGGTGACATCAATGGTGAACATGTTAGCAGCACCCATACGCGGACCGGCATCGCAGGAGATATGACCGGCATCGACGTCGAACCAGACGTGAATAGCGAAGCAGCCGTCGACGCCTTCCAATGCCCCGTCTTTGATCATGGCAGGAGCCCCTGTGGCTACTTCTTCAGCCGGCTGGAAAGCCAGTTTAACTGTACCGCAGAGGTCTTCCTTCATATCATTCAGGATATGAGCGGCGGTCAGCATCATGGAAATATGGCAGTCATGGCCGCAGGCATGCATGACGCCTTCGTTCTTGCTGGCAAACGGAAGCCCTGTTTTTTCCGTTACTGTCAAGGCATCCATATCACCGCGGAGGAGAATGGTTTTGCCCGGTTTGCTGCCTTTAATGGTAGCGAGCACGCCTGTTTCCAGACCGCAGGGAACCCAGGGTACGCCGATTTTATCGAGTTCTTCTTTGACGACTTTACTCGTATTGAATTCTTTTTCACTGAGTTCCGGATTTTCATGGAAATACCGTCTCATGTTAATCTGATAGTCAGCATATTTCTTTGCAACTTCTTTGATATCCATGTTAAAAGACCCCTCTTCTTTTAAATAAAAATAAACTTCATTTAGAATATTAAACCTATGAAACATTGCTGTCAAATAAACAGAAAGAAAAAAAGATAAATCAGATTGCTGATTTTGCTATAGTAAAATACGTTATAGTCATTATAGCATTTAGAGCAATGTAGCAAAATATCCGGCAATCAGTACGGATGTAATAGTAACGGAGGTAAAACCGCCGACAATCATACTCGGGAAGATATGACTCATGAGATAACCCCGTTCTACCATATTATCAGCCAGAGAATCACACGTCATTTCAGTAATCAGAGCGTCTGCCGGGAATCCGTAGAGTGCAGTCAGGCCATTGGCAAATGCCAGTGGGAAGGAAATGCGCATGATTTTGGAAATGATGAAGGCAAATACACCCATACCAGCGGTACCGACGAGAATCAGTATGACCATGGGGCCGATAAGAGACATCAGCATGTCCGGCGTGCAGTTCTTCAGGCCGTCAAAGACGAACATCATCAGAGCGAACATGATGATCCAGAACGAACCGGCACGGGTCAGAGAGTTTTGGTCGAGGAAACCGATATAGGTGAAGAATACGCCTAAGACCAGAGCCCAGATAGCACCGTTGACCGGTGTGGCCTGACCGAGGAGAATAGCAAACCAGGCAACGAGACCAAGTTTGGTCATCATGAAGACAGGCGTATTGAATTTGTCCGGCATTTTAGGAATCAGGGTTTTACGCTGAGTGTCATTGGACACAGCTGTCAGTCCGACGTGGGAATTACGTTCGATTTCTTCCGGTGTAAGAACGACTTCACCTGTACGGAGTTGTTTTAAAAGGCGTCTGCCTTCCGCCTGCAGGCAGACCGCTGTGAGCGGATATCCGGCAAAACCTTGGATACAATACATGGCAATGGCAAAGACGGAAGCGCTCATCAGACCTGCTTTGGTAGCTGCCTGTTGCATAATCGTCGTGGCAACGATACCGCCGGTAAGTGGAGGCAGACCGACGATGACCAGTGCACGGTCCATGAGAAGAGATCCAAGATAATAGCCAATAATGCACATGCCCAGGAGACCGCACAGGCAGATGACGACAGTACGCCATTGACGGATGAGCTGCTGTACACTGATAATCGTACCGATGTGCACAATCAGAAGGAAGATAGCAATTGTATTGCCAAAAGGCATGAGGCCTGAATTAGTCACCATTTCTTTTGGAAAAATCGTCCAGTAGCCAAGCAACATGAGGCAGGCGGTGACGAAAACTGATGGAATCCAGGCTTTAGATAATTTGGAAACGTATTCGCCGATGACGAATACGACGCCACAGGCAAAAAAGGCCAGGGCAAAGTTATACAGTACCATAATACCAAAACCCCTCTCATATAACTAAATCCCCTCGTTCTGAGGTGGTGACTCATATACTAGTACTGTCAAAATGGTTTGTCAATAAAAAATTAGCTATAATAGATTAAAATATTAAATTAAACGTTTTACTGATATACACAAGATAAGAATATAATAAATGCGATGTAATATATTAATATTTAGTTTGTATAATCAGTATAGAGAAGAAGACTTTTTCGATATAAAAAAACAGGCGTTATCCATAAAGAATAACGCCTGTATGGTTTGTACCGATATGTGCAGACCGCTGTCTGATCAGAGCAGGGTAGCAAAGTAACCAGCAATCAGTACGGATGTAATTGTAACGGAAGTAAAGCCGCCAACAATCATGCTCGGGAACATGTGGCTCATGAGATAGCCCCGTTCGACCATATCATCAGCCAGAGAATCGCAGGTCATTTCCGTAATGATGGCATCGCAGGGGAATCCGTAGAGTGCCGTCAGGCCGTTGGCAAAAGCCAGCGGGAAGGAAATCTTGAGGATTTTGGAAATGACAAAGGAGAAAATGCACATGCCCAGCGTCCCGGTAACGATGAGGATGATCATAGGCCCGATGATGGAAATCAGCATATCGGGGGTGCAGTTCTTCAGGCCGTCGAATACGAACATCATCAGGGCAAACATGACAATCCAGTAAGAACCGGCACGGCTCAGCGTGTTCTGTTCGAGGAAGCCGAGGTAGGTGAAGACGACGCCCAGAACAAGTGCCCAGATAGCGCCATTAACGGGTGTTGCCTGACCGAGCAGGATGGCAAACCAGGCGACGAGACCGAGTTTAGTCAGCATGAAGACCGGTGTATTGAATTTCTGCGGCATTTTCGGAATCAGTGTCTTCCGGTTGCTGTCATCGGCAATAGCCGTCATGCCGACATGGGAATTACGTTCGATTTCTTCCGGCGTAAGGACGACTTCTCCCGTGCGGAGCTGTTTCAGAAGACGACGGCCTTCAGCCTGCAGACAGATAGCCGTAAGCGGATAGCCGGCAAAACCCTGGATGCAGTACATAGTGATAGCAAAGACCGATGCCGTCATAAGGCCGGCTTTGGAAGCGGCCATCTGCATGATCGTGGCAGCGACGATACCACCTGTAAGAGGCGGCAGGCCAGCGATGATAAGGGTGCGGTCCATAAAGAGTGAGCCGACGTAATAGCCGATGACGCACATCCCTAAGAGGCCGAACAGACAAATGACGACCGTTTTCCACTGGCGGATGAGTTGCTGGATACTGATAATAGTGCCGATATGAACGATTAGAAGAAAAATAGCGATAGTGTTGGCAAACGGCATGAGACCAGCATTAGTAATCATTTCCTTCGGAAAGATTGTCCAGTAGCCGACCAGCATGATGCAGGCCGTAACGAAAACGGATGGAATCCACGCTTTGGTAATGGTGGATACATATTCACCGATTACGTATGCGCAGCCGCAGGCAAAAAATGCTAAAGCAAAATTGTAAAGGACCATAATACCTGATACTCCCCTCTTAAAACGTAATATATACATGCGTCAGGTATAACGCACGCATATTCTTTACTCCGCCAGTATAGGTTCCTGACGGACTGTCATCTTGTCTCCCCAGACAGCTTGGACAGTAGAACGTTTTTCTATCCCCCTTTTATTCAATTTTGTTCTCATCCTAGCACAAAATATTCACTCCGTCAATAAAAAATAAACAAAATACCAGAAAATATTAAAGTTAAGAAGAAACTTAAAAATATTAAGAAAAGTATTTAATGCATTGCATGCAAAATTGAGAACTATAGTATACCAAGCCCCTGCAGGAGAATTTTCAGACCGATGAGGATGAGTACGATACCGCCGAGGCGTTCAGAACTTTTCTGATACCGCAGGCCAAAGAGACTGCCGGCTTTTACGCCGATGGCAGAACAGATGAAAGTCGTACAGCCGATACAGAGCGCGGAGTAGAGAATAGATACGCCCATGAAAGCAAAGGTAACACCTACTGCCAGGGCATCGATGCTGGTGGCGATGGCCAGTATGAGCATGGTCCGGACATCGAGAGCGGCGTCACCGTTATTTTCCTGTTCACTGCTGCCTGATTCGCGGATCATATTGCCACCGATGAGGACGAGCAGGAGGCAGGAAATCCAGTAGTTGTACTGCACGATATAGGTGGAAAAGAAACTGCCCAGAAGATAGCCCAGCGTTGGCATCAGGGCCTGAAAGCCGCCGAACCAGGCACCGGCAATCAGCATATGGCGCAGGCGGATATGTCCAAGGGAAAGGCCTTTACAGACCGATACGGCAAAGGCATCCATGGAAAGACCCAGGGCCAGTAAAAATAATTCGATGGTATTCATGAGGGATGGCTCCTTTTCTGTATAAAAAATCATAAAAAAAAGAGACGTAAAGACAGAAAAACTGTCTTCAAGTCTCATCATTTCAAATAGTACCGGGTGCGGGCACCAGTATGTCGATACTACTATACATATTTCTATGTACCGATTACTCCCTTGAGGTAATGTACACATTATATAGTATCTATACATTCATGTCAATAAAATTGAGAAAATAGTTGAGAATCAGGTCTGGCTTTTCATGGTAATCAGATAGACAGTGGCGATGATGCAGGCAAATCCAATGAAATCGGTGAACGAAAAGGGTGTGCCCAGGAAGAACAGAGAGGAGAGCGTAGCCGAAACCGGCTCAAGGGTGCCGATAAAAGTTGCTTTGACCGGACCGATATCACCGACGCCGCGCAGAAACAAGGTGAAGGAGGCTACCGTGCCAATCAGGACAATAAAGGCGATTGCCAGGATTCCGGCCGTATCGAGGTTCATGGCGCTCTGCCAAGGGCGCAGGCAGAGCGTCAGCACGATGCCTCCGATGAGCATACCCAGGGCATTGACGGGAAGCGTTCCCCATTTGCGGATTTGTTTATGGGGAATAACCGTGTACAGGATAGAGCCGATAGCGGCGCCGATGCCCCAGAACAGTCCCTGGGGAGAGATGACCATAGTTTGTATCTGGCCGCCTGTGGCAATGAGGAAAACTCCGGCTAATGCCAGAAAGATGGCTATTATCTGCCAGCGGTCGGGCCAGCGCCGGAAGCGGATGGCCGCTACGCAGGACATAAGGGCTACATTAAGGGATTGCAGGACCGTGGCTGTTCCTGAATTGGCGTATTGGATAGCTGATAGATACGTAAGCTGACAGGTAACGAGTCCGAATACAGAAAAGGCCGCCAGTTGTACCATATCGTGCCGGTTGTGCAAAAGGGCTGTCAATGTTTGCCGCTGCAGGGAAATGACCAGAATCATGAGGACGATACCGGCACCGAACATGCGGATATTCGTCAGGAGCAGGGCATCTATGGTATAGTGCATGAATAAATACTGGCCGCATGTGCCGGAGAGCCCCCAGCTGAGTGCGCCGATGGTGGCACAGACCATCCCTCGTTTTACATTTTCATCTGCCATACTATCGTCCCTTCTGTGTATTTTCTTCATTATAAGAAATGAAAAAGGGATTGTAAAGGCATGGGAAATGAGAAAATAGTGCCATATCAGAAAGAAATAATCATTTGTTCATTCAGGCCGGGCATGATACAATATAAAATAAGGTACTATATATATGTAATATAGAATATAAAGAATATTATGTGAGTGAGGAGGAATTATCATGAGTTGGTCTATGCCAGTTTATACTGCACCGGATTTTACGAAAGAACCGTTTGTCCATGCTCCGGACGTTACATTAGTGCCGGCACCGACAGATGGAGGAGCTCCAGATCAGTACCATTCCATGTCGATTTTCCCGGAATACTTTAAAATAAACGGACATTGGCTTCTGGCCGAAGAAAGCCGGATGGACTGCGTGCCTGTATATGATGGTCAGAAAATCCGCATCGTGGAATTCCGTAACCTGAAAAAAGGGGACCTTGTCGTCATAGGGCGGAAAGAATGCGGTGAAGAAGGGATTTATGTACACGTCGATGGCTTTTTGACGGAAGAAGAGAAACATAAAGATACGTTCGTATTCCGCACAGGCCGCTCGCGGGAAACGTCGTATTCCAAAGATTACGATTCTATCTATGAACTCCTGCGGCATGAAAAAGCCCATGGCAAAGTGGTCTGGATTCTGGGACCGGCTTGCGCTTTTGATGCCGATTCGCGAAAGGCCTTTTCGGATCTTGTACGCAATGGCTATGTCAATGGCCTTATGGCGGGAAATGCGCTGGCTACCCATGATCTGGAAGCGGCGTATCTGGGGACGGCTCTGGGGCAGGATATCTATACCCAAAAGCTGGCACCGCTGGGACATTATAACCATCTCGATACGATTAACAAAGTACGTCAGTATGGTTCCATTCATTCTTTTATTGAACAGGAACATATAGACAATGGGATTATCGCGGCATGTGACCAGTGTCACGTCCCGTTCGTACTGGCCGGTTCTATCCGCGATGACGGTCCTCTTCCGGAAGTCATTGGAAATGTCTATCAGGCACAGGATGCGATGAGGGCCATGATCAGCGATGCCACGACGATTATCTGTATGGCCACCATGCTTCATTCCATAGCGACCGGCAATATGTTCCCGTCGTATCGCGTGGTGGATGGTGTCGTACGTCCGACTTATTTTTATTGTGTCGATATTTCAGAATTTGCTGTCAACAAATTGCGTGACCGGGGCAGTCTGAGTGTCGATTCTATCGTAACCAATGTGCAGGATTTCATCGTCAATGTGCGCAACAATCTCTGCTGTTGATAAGGAGACAGGCTGAAAGCTATGAAAATTACGTTCTTTTTGCCATATATGGAAATGAAAGACGTCGTCTGCCATACGTTTCTTGAGCAACAGGAGCAGAGCGGGGAAGAGTGGCAGCTGGAAACGATACTCCGGCTGGGAACTCAGATCCTGGATGATGTGGCTATTGGCGGCGACGTAGTTGTGGCCAGAGGGGCTACTTATCGTAAACTGAAACAATTGCTGAAGCATGTGCCGGTTACGGAACTGAAAATCAGTGGATACGATATCATGCGGGCGGCGCTGGCCTGTAAAAAAGAATCGGGCGAAGAACGTATCGGGTTCATTGGAACGACGGAAATGATTTACGGCGCCCAGCATATTTCTGAATTGATACCCGTAGAGCTGGTAACTGCTGCGGCATTTGAAGAAGATGGCATACGGGAACGACTTCTGGAAATGAAAGAAAAAGGAGTCAGAGCGGTCATCGGCGGTGTGACGGCTACGATTATTGCCCGCAAACTGGGCTTTTCTGCTGTTCGCATCAGCTCCGGCCGGGAAGCTGTGTATCAGGCGCTGGTAGAGGCAAAAAGGGTTTATCAGCTTTCCCTGCAGGAACGGCGCCGGGCCGAACTGTTCCGGGCTATCCTGAACTATACGAACGATGGCATCATTGCCGTGGATAAGAACGATGAGATTCTGCTCATAAACCGGGAAGCCGCAAATATTACAGGACTTTCGCCACAGAGCACGGGCAAGCGGCTGGCATCTCTTTTGCCTCATATCCCCCTGCGCCAGGTGGTGGAAACGGCCCAGCCGGTACTCAACCGCATTACCCGTTTCAACGACCAGGATGTCACTCTGACCTGTATTCCCATGCAGACGGGAAATCAGACAATTGGTGCCGTTGCGGCATTTCAGCCCGTATTGAAGGTGCAGAACCTGGGAAATGAAATCCGGCGCAAAAAAAATCAGAAAGGGCATATAGCCAAAGCTCACTTTGATGATATTTTGGGCGAGAGCCCGGCTCTTCTGGAAACGATTCATCTGGCTAAACAGTACAGCAAGGCCGATGCCAATGTGCTGATCAATGGCGAGACGGGTACAGGGAAGGAACTCTTTGCCCAGAGTATCCATAATGCCAGCAGCCGCAGCCGGGAACCATTTGTCGCCGTAAACTGTGCCGTCCTTTCGGAAAATCTTCTGGAAAGTGAACTCTTCGGCTATGTGGAAGGCGCCTTTACCGATGCACGGAAGGGCGGTAAGAGCGGCCTCTTTGAAGCGGCCCACCACGGTACGCTCTTTCTGGATGAAATAGCGGAAATTTCTCCACGTATGCAGGGACTGCTTTTGCGGGTATTGCAGGAACATGAAATCATGCGCGTCGGCGATGACCGGATTATTCCCGTCGATGTCCGCGTCATCGCGGCGACCAACCGGGATCTGGCGGCTATGAGCCGGGAAGGGAAATTTCGGTTAGACCTATATTATCGCCTTAATACGCTGCATCTGGTGCTGCCACCGCTGCGGGACCGGGGGCAGGATGTGTTATTCCTGTTCCGCCGCTTTTTGTCGGGGATTTACAGCCGTGATGGCATTATCTGGGAAGGCATGACAAAGGCGGCAGAGCAGTGTCTGCTGCAGCAGCACTGGGTTGGAAACATCCGCGAACTGTATAATGTGGCGGAACGCGTCGCTGTATTTACCGAAGGGGCGGAACTGGACGAAAACGACTTGCGTATTGCCCTGAGCGGAGGCGTACAGACTGGAACTACCCAGCAGGCCCTGCCAGAAGAATCGCCAATGCCTGCAGAGCAGAAAACCGTGGCAGCGCCGGCAGCCGGAGAGATGGATGAATACCAGCGTATCCGGCAAGTGCTGGAAGAAACTCACTATCATTATGGACACGCAGCAGAACGACTGGGAATCAGCCGTACGACACTGTGGCGGAAAATGAAGCAGATGAAGTGACAGGATAGAATCGGTGGCTGCACATCGGCTCTCCTCTTAGAATGTTGATTGAAGAAGACCGTGTACCGCGAGGTATGCGGTTTTTTTCTTATATTGAAGTTTGTTCCTTTCATAAAATGAAAAATATGAAACGGTAAATATGAAAAACAGAAAAGATATGTTCCATTGAACGATGCCTTAATCGAAATAGAAGGCTTTTTTGTGTGTAAATTATGTGAAAATTTTATCTTTTTAAATCATGTTGAAATAAAAAGAGCATATCTTATGTTATTACATCATAGGTGGCAGTTTGTAAATACGCATTGGCATAAATATTTCATATAGACATGCGAAACGTGAGAATAAACGAAATGGCCATTTGATTTAATACTCGAACGTTGACCGTAATATGTTTCAATCTTGTTTTTATTCTATTATAATGAACTAATACGGACGTAAAGGAGAAAAAAATGAATACGGTTCCAAAGAAAAGATGGTTTAGAATTTTACCGGCAGTATTTCTTATGTACTGCATCAACATGATTGACAGAAATAATATCGGTTTTGCCTTCCCGGGCATGGAATCAGACCTGGGGATTGGTGCTACCTATGCCGGTCTTGCCGGTGGTATTTTTGCTATTGGTTACTTATTCCTTCAGGTTCCCGGCGGCTTATGGGCAGAACGCTGGAGTGCTAAGAAACTGATTGGCGTAGCTCTCATTGCGTGGGGAATCTTTGCTGCTGCTACCGGCTTTATCCAGAACGTGACACAGCTTCTGATTGTCCGCTTTATGATCGGTTTCGTCGAAGGCTGTATCCTGCCAGCCATTGTATTGCTCCTGAAACGGTGGTTCCCGCTGGATGAACGGGCCCGGGCCAATGGCATCTGGATGCTTTCCATTCCATTTGCAGCCATGATTATGTCGCCTATCTGCGGTTTCATCCTTACCTATGCTACCTGGCGTGAAATGTTCTGGATTGAAGGCGCATTCCCGATTATATTCTGCATTATCTGGATGCTCTGCATTACGGATCATCCGAAAGATGCCAAATGGCTTTCTGAAGAAGAACGGAATTACCTTGTCAATGCTGCTGCAAAAGAAGAATCGAAAATTGCCACTAAAGGTATGTCGGTCATGGAAGCCCTTAAGACCCGTAATGTAATCATTCTCATTGCTATCTGGTTCCTGACACAGACCGGATTTGCCGGTTATTCTATCTGGCTTCCGACCATGATGAAAGATTTGACGGGCAGCAGCCAGATGCTGGTTGGCCTGCTGACTTCTGTTCCCTGGTTCTTTGCCATGATTATGCTGACTTTGAACTCCCGCCATTCCGATAAGACGGGCGAACGCCGTTTCCACATGATTGTACCGGCTGTTACATCGGCTCTGTGCCTGCTGGCTTCTACACTTCTGGCAAGTTCTGGTAATGTTACGGCAGCCGTCATCGCCCTGATTTGCTGTGGCGGCCTGATCCAGTGCTACTATGGTATCTGGTGGGCTATTCCGACAACATTCCTTACGGCAGATGTACTGGCTGTTACCCTGGGTGTCATCAACGCAGTCGGCAACCTGGGCGGTTTCTTCGGACCATGGCTCTTTGGTTATTTCACAACCGTTACGGGAAGCTCCCTGGGTGGCATGGTATTCCTGGTCGCTGCTTCCATCGTAGCGCCGCTTCTTCTGTTATTCCTGAAAAAAGATGCAACGAAAGCGCCGTCTGCTACGGCTGCCCCGGTAAGTAAAGAAGCTTAAAAGGAGATGCAAATATCATGAAGTTGATTGATTTATCTTTTCCTATCCGTGATCATTGGCGTTGGGGATATAAACAAAGTTTGAAACATACATTAGAAGCCGGCGATGATTTCCGCGCTTCTGTCATGACGCTTCCGGCACATGCCTTTACTCATGTTGATACACTGCTGCACTGCAAACCAGGTGGTGCGCCGGCTTTGGACGAACTGCCTGTCGATACCTATAGCGGGGCTGCAGCCGTCATCGACCTTTCTCATATCGGTGCCGATCATGAAATCACGGCAGATGATTTAAAAGAACATGCCAAGGATATCCGTGAAGGGGACATTATTATCTTAAAGACCTGCTGGGATAAGAAACGTGATATCCAGTCTAAAGAATATTGGACGGATGCTCCTTTTGTCAGTGAAGAAGCAGCTGACTGGCTCTATGCCCAAAAGCCTAAGGCTGTCGCCTTTGATTTTCCGCAGGATCAGATTCTTAAACAGGCGGCTACGTATAAAGGATGCCTGCCTATGAGTGAATCGACGACACATTACGCATTACTCCTGAAAGGTGTATTCCTTATTGAATATCTGGCGGGTCTGGATCAGATTACAGAAGACAGAATTACCTTTATGGCTCTGCCGCTGCGCCTTGTAGGTGTGGAAGGCTGCCCCGTACGGGCTGTGGCCGTCAAATCTTTATAATAACGTAAGGAGAAATATATAACTATGAAACCAATTATCGGTATATTTTTAGGAGAAGCAGCCGGTGTAGGCCCGGAACTGATTGCCAAACTGGTAGCAGAAAAAATGCCGGATACGTGCTGCCGCCCTGTACTCATCGGCGATGCCCGTGTATTGCGCCGGGGGATGGAAATTTCTCACGTTGATTTTCCATTCACCTGCGTAGATAGGGTAGATCAGATTGACTGGGATGGTCCTGTTTCCATCATTGATTTGAAAAATCTGGACCCTGATACGGTCAAAATCGGAGAAGTCGATCCTAAATCCGGCAAAGTGACCGGTGATACCCTCGTGTATTCAATGGACCTTTTGAAGGAGCATCAGATTGATGGCTTCGTCTTTGGCCCTCTCAACAAACAGGCTTTCAAACGGGGCGGGTATCATGTAGAAGACGAACATGAACTCTTTGCCCAGTGCCTCGACTGGATGGATAAGCCCCGCGGTATCCTCAATGTCATGAATAAATTGTGGACATTCCGCGTGACGACGCACATCCCCTTCAAAGAAGTACCTAAATATATTACTAAAGAAAACGTCCTGAAGACCATCAATCTGACCTATCAGACGATGAAACGGGCTGGTTATGATAATCCCCGTATTGCTCTGGCAGCACTCAATCCGCATTGCGGGGAAGGGGGCCTGTGCGGTACCGAAGAAATCGATATCCTCAAGCCCGTCGTAGAAAGCCTGCAGGCCCAGGGCAAAGATATTGTCGGTCCCGTATCGGCAGATACCATTTTCATGCATGCCTTCCGTGGCGAATACGATGCCGTCGTGACGTTGTATCATGACCAGGGGCAGATTGCTACGAAACTCCTGGCTTTTGATGAAGGAGTTACCGTAGCCGGTGGCCTGCCGTATGCTATTACGACACCGGAACATGGAACGGCATTTGATATTGCCGGCAAAGGTATTGCCAAAACGAGCTCGTTTGCCCATGCAATCCGTCTGGCAGCCCAGATGTCCGGCTGGAGGGGAGAAGAAGCATGATCATCTGCTTTTTGCAGATGCGTAAAAAAGGCTCCGGTGGCAGCACACCGGAACCTCTTATAAGACGTTAATGAAAAGAACCGCATACCTCTGGGTATGCGGTTCTTTTCATTTGGACACAGTCATTTTTGCCGGACCCGGGATTTTTTCCAGGCGCCGCTCAGGTAAAAGAGGATACCTACCCAGAATGGCGTGAAGTTGGCCAGGGCATCCCCGAGCCAGAAGCCCATATAGCGCATATTCAGATAGACGCCGAACAGGACGGACAGACCCAGCCGCAGGATGAGGCCGTCAAAGAGGGCTGTTGCAAAGTTTACTTTGGTATTGCCGCTGCCATTAATGAGGGAATTCATGGCAGACCGGCCGGCACAGCTGAAAAAGCAGAGGATGCCAATGGGGACATATTCTATGCCGATACGGGCTACTTCAGGGTCATCGGTAAATATCTGAAAAATTTCTACCGGCCAGGTGTACAGCAGGATAGAAAAAAGGATAGCCAGAGTAACGGTGATGCGGAAGATGGACCAGATAATCTGATTGACCCGTTCGTACCGGGCAGCTCCGATGTTCTGCCCTATCATGGACGATCCGGCTGTATTGATGGCATTGGAAATAAGATTGGATGTTACATAGAGACGGTTGGCCACTCCGGAAAATGCGGAAACGGCTACGCCATAGGAATTAATCCATGAATTGACGAATAATTTGGAAAATTGGACAGAGGCGTTTTTGATGGCCATGGGAACGCCTAGTTTGAGAAGATCACCGGCAATCTGAAAATCAGGATGAAAGAATTATCCCAGGGAAGCAGGCAGGTAGTACCGGCTGCGATGGCGCCAGACAAAACAGGATGCGGCCAGAAAACTGACTCCCTGACTGAATACGGTAGCCAGGGCAGCGCCGGCGGCTCCCAGATTCCAGAAGCAGACGAAAACGAGATCCAGAATGACGTTGAGGACTGTAGCGCAGGCAATGAAATAAAAGGGATGCCGGGCATCCCCCATGCCACGGAGAATAGCACTGGCAGCATTGTATCCGTAGATAAACAGAATGCCTGTCATGCTTACGACGGCATATCCCATCGTTTCGCCATATGCTTCAGGCGGTGTATTCATGAGAGCCATAATGGCGTGCCGTTCATACAGGCAACCTGCGGTCATAAGCAGAGCAAAAAAGAGCAGCAACAGGAGCAGGGTACTTACCAGAGCAGCCAGCTGATCATGACGCCGGGCCCCGATATACTGGGATATGAGAATCTGGCCGGCGCTGGAAAATCCCATAGCGATAAAAGTCAGGCAATTCGTCAGGTCCCCGCCGATAGAAACTGCCGACAGGCCAGCCTTTCCCAGTACCTGGCCGACAATAATCATATCTGCCATATTATATGTAATTTGTAATAACTGGGACAAAAGCATAGGCAGGGCGAACCAGAGAAGCTGCCGGGTGACGCTGCCTGTCGTAAAGTCCGTGACATAAGTTGATTTATTCATTGCAGCTGAAACACAGAGAGCCTGTAGCATAGAATTCGCTGCAGGCTCTTATCCTTTATGTTTTATTATTGTTGTATCAGCAGAAAACTGCTATACCGACATTATACCAGACCTGTCCCGGGTGGAAAAGTGCTATTTCCGGTTGACCTGACGGAATTTACCAGGGGAAATCCCTTTTTGTCTGCGGAACGTTTTGATGAAATAACTGAGGTTATTGAATCCGCAGGAATAGGCAATATCCGTGATGGATTTGTCTGTGTAGGCCAGTTTCAGGCAGGCCTGGTCGATACGATACTGGTTCAGATATTCAATCGGTGTATAATGCGTCATTTTCTGGAAAAATTTACAGAAATAATTAGGTGACAATCCGGCAGCACTGGAAAGCTCGGAGAGCGTAAGGGGTGCAGCGTATTTGTCATCAATGAGCTGAAATGCCTTTTTTAGTTTTTGCATCTGAAGATGACTCGTTTCTACAGGCTGCTTTGTCACAGGAGTATATTGCTTTTCCTGAATGATAAGTCCGAACACTGTATACAGCATGCCTGTGACAATCAGTTCATAACCGGGATTTTCCCGTTGCATTTCTTCAAAGAGTATACGGACGATGAGAGCTATTTTCTTATCATCCTGGTTGAAGTGGTTGCAGACATTGAAGGTATGATTGAGCAGATTATTGAGATCACTGGATTGATAATTGGCCGAATGAAGCAGTTTGGGAGGCTCAAATACGAGACATTCATACGCCGTATCATCGGAATCGACAACACCTCCGTGGACGATTCCGTCGCGGATAAAGACGATATCTCCCGGAACGAGATGGAGTGTTTCTTCGTTGAGCGAGATAGTAAAACCGCCGCGGAGCATACGGATGAGTTCATATTCCATGTGCCAGTGATAGGGCATGTTAAAGCGGGGATGATATTTTTCAACATGATAAAAGCCTATGGGAAAATCGAAGCGGCCGCGCTTCATCATTTCATGATAACTTTCGTGTTCCAATGGACCAGATACCTCCTTCTGATGCGTAATATTGCACAAACAAACAATAAAATTATTATATTTTAACATTGTTAACTAACAAAAATAAATAAAATAACCGAAATTGACATAAAATTATTATACTAATAGGTAGTATAACACAAGTAAAGAACTTTGCCTAATGCTATACTATAAGCATGAACAAAAGGAATAACAAAAATTAAAATCATGCATGATGCGCAACAAAGTTAAACAGTTAATGACTTTATGGTATGGTTAGAAAGGATGGTATTATATCATGGATTTACAGTTAAAAGGAAAAGTCGTATTGGTTTCTGGCGGTGGTGCCGGTATTGGCAGCGGTATCGTAGTCTCTCTCGTAAAAGAAGGCGCTGTTCCCATTATTCTGACCCGTTCGGATAAACCGGAATTCAAAAAAGAATTGGATGCGATGGGCGCCGATTATGAATTTCACCTCATCGACCTCAACAACACCGACCAGATCAAACCGATTGTTGATGATGTGGCAAAACGCCGCGGTGGTATTTATGGCGTCGTAAATAATGCCGGTTGCAACGATAATAAAGCTATTGAAGAAACGTCGTGGCAGGATTTTGAAAAGAGTCTACATGGTAATCTGACCCATTATTATGAACTTGTCCGGGCGGCTCTTCCCTACCTGATTAAGAGCAAAGGATCGGTCCTCAATATTACGTCTAAAACGGCTCTTACCGGCCAGGGAAAGACGAGTGCTTATGCAGCTGCCAAAGGGGCTATCCTGGGCCTGACCCGTGAGTGGGCCGCTGCGTTCCTTCAATATGAAATCCGCGTCAATGCCATCGTAGTCAGCGAATGCTGGACTCCGCTGTATGCAAAATGGATCAAGACCTTTGATGATCCGGAAGCCCGTAAGAAAGTCATTACCGATAAGATTCCGTTCCAGCACCGCTTTACGACAATTGAAGAAATTGGAGACAATACGGTATTCCTCCTCTCACCGGTATCATCCCATACGACGGGCCAGTGGGTATTCGTCGATGGCGGCTATGTACATCTCGACCGTGCGTTAACCTAACAGCAGGGAGGTAAGGACGTATGCCAAGTGCAAGCAATAAAAGTATAAAGATTGCGTTTATCCTGGTTACGACGCTGTTTTTGCTCTGGGGGCTCAGCTATGGCCTGATCGATGTCATGAATAAGAATTTCCAGAACCAGCTGGGGATTACAAAAGCTACTTCCGGCCTGTTGCAGGCAGCTTATTTCGGCGGGTATTTCGTTTTCGCCACGCCGGCTTCTCTCGTAGCCCGCAAATACGGTTATAAAGGCGGCATCATGATGGGCCTGGCACTGTATGCTATCGGTGCCCTCCTGATTGTCCCGGCCAGCAATGCCCACAGCTTCCAGATTTTCCTCGTAGCCTTCTTCATCATCGCCTGTGGTCTGGCCAGCCTGGAAACGAATGCCAATCCGTATATCACTAAGTTAGGCAGTGATAAGGATGCTGCATTCCGGCTGAATGTCGCTCAGTGCGCCAACGGTATCGGCCAGTTCTTAGGGCCTATCATCGGGGGCATGCTCTTCCTGTCCATCGCCAGCGGCACAGATATTTCACAGAACATGCACAACGTACAGATGGTTTATGTCGGTATTGCTGCTATCGTCGTCGTTATGCTTATCCTTTTCGTGGTCAACAAACTGCCGGAAGGGGCAGAAGTTTCCGGGGATGAAGATGCCGCCGAAGGAGATGGATCGTATAGCCAGCTGTTCAGCTACAAACACTTCCGCCTCGGTGCTCTCGCCCAGTTCCTCTACATTGCAGCCCAGGTCGGCGCCGGTGCCTTCTTCATCAACTACAGTGTTGAACACTGGCAGGGACTTTCCGACAGCCGTGCCGCTTATTTCTTCAGTATCGCGCTCGTAGCCTTTCTGATTGGCCGTGTCGTAACGACACCGCTTATGAAAAAATTCAGTGCTGGTAAAATCCTCGGTGCGTATTCAGCTATTAACGTCGTCCTCGTCGTACTGCTGAATGTCGTTTCCGGCAGCACAGCCGTATTCCTTCTCATTGCCGTATTTTTCTTCATGTCCATCAGTTTCCCGACCATCTTTGCCCTGAGCATTGTCAATCTGCCACAGAATCTGGTCAAGACGGCATCCAGTATCATCATCATGAGCATCGTCGGTGGAGCTATCATGCCGTACTTCATGGGTCATGTCGCCGATATGGTCAATACAGCTGCCGGGTATCTGCTGCTCATCCCATGCTTCCTCTATGTTGCCTGGTACGGCTTCAAAGGCTGCCATGCTGATGACAGTGCCAAGAAAGCTGTTCAGCAGTAAGGAGAATTGTTATGTTAGATATTATTGACAGCCATTTCCATATATGGAATCTCGATGTACTTCGTCTTCCCTGGCTCAAAGACTGTCCGGCCATTGCTCATAGCTACGCCGTGTCAGATCTTCTGAAAGCCTATAGTCGCCACTCCGATGTCAACTTCCTCGGCGGCGTCTATATCGAAGTCGATTGCGACGACCGTTTTAAAGAAGACGAATACATTTATGGCCTTCACGAACCGAAGATGCTGGCCAAAGTCATGCGGGCCCCCCTTTCGGCACACATGCGCGTACCCCTTGGCATTGCCGGTGTCCGCGAACCGCTCCATGTGCCGGGATCGCCTAAAGGCCGCTGCCTGCAGAAGAGCTTTATCGAAGGCCTGGAAACACTGGCTGATGCGGGACTTCTCTTTGAAAGCTGCAATCGTACGGAAGAACTGGACGATATGTATCAGGCGGCAAAGACCGTTCCGCAGGCCAAAATCGTCATCAATCACTGTGGGAATGCTACGGAAGTGACTCCAGCATATAAAGAAGTGATGACTAAATTTGCCTCTCTTCCCAATGTGTACTGCAAGGTTTCGGGCTTTCCGACCCAGGATAAGAAGTTTGTCAAAGAACTCCTCGATTTTCTGAGCGGGACCTTTGCTCCGGACCGTCTCATATACGCATCTAATTTCCCCGTTGTATCGTTGTACTCAACCTTTGATGAACACCTCAATATCGTCCGCGATTATTTCCACGACGATCCTGATTTCTTTGCTAATACGACAAAAGCGTTATATCGGATTACAGACTAATACGCTTATGCCTGTTAGATAGCCACTTCTCTGAGGAAAAGCACTGCTTCTGCCGGCAGTGCTTTTTTCCGTATCATTTTTCCCTGTTTGGGGTTATAATAATACCACATAGTACAGTTTGCACAGTAAGGGAGTGACACCATGAAAGAAGTCAAAGAAAAAAAGAAGCCCATGCTGTTTTATTATATCGTGGCGCTGGCGATAATATTTGTGTTTAATGCCATTGCCAAACCTTATTATGATCAGCAGAGCGTCAAAAATGTCGATTATGGCACCTTCATGAATATGACCGATGACAAATCGGTGGCCAGTGTGGAAATTGAAGAAAATCAGATTCTCTTCAAAGACAAAGACGGCAATCAATATCGGACCGGTGTCGTCAATGATCCTCAGCTGACAGAACGGCTGCATAAAGCCGACGTTTCTTTCAATCAGGTCATCAAAGAAAAGGATTCGCCTTTTACAGATTTCCTCATTGCCTGGATTCTGCCTATTCTGATTTTCTTTGGTATCGGCTATTATTTCAACCGCAAACTGATGAGCCGCGGTGGCGGAAATTCGCTCATGTTCGGCTCGAAAAATCAGGTCAAAGTCTATGTTCCCTCTGCTAATGGCATTCATTTCTCCGATGTAGCCGGGGAAGATGAAGCCAAGGAAAATCTGTCTGAAATCGTCGATTTCCTTCATCATCCCGATAAATATGCCAAAGTAGGGGCTAAGATGCCCAAAGGGGTACTCCTCGTAGGCCCTCCGGGCACAGGAAAGACTATGCTGGCCAAGGCTGTAGCCGGCGAAGCCGGTGTTCCCTTTTTCCCAATTGCGGGGTCGGAATTTGTAGAAATGTTCGTCGGCATGGGCGCTTCCAAAGTGCGGGACCTTTTCAATCAGGCCAAACAGAAAGCGCCGTGCATTATTTTCATCGATGAAATAGATGCTATCGGTCAGAAGCGGACGGGCAGTGCTATGGGCAATAGTGAACGGGAACAGACGCTGAATCAGCTCCTTACGGAAATGGACGGCTTTGATGCCGATGACAGTGTCGTCATTCTAGCGGCTACCAACCGTCCGGAATCACTGGACCCGGCACTATTGCGCCCGGGCCGGTTTGACCGCCGCGTTCCTGTCGAATTGCCAGATCTTCAGGGGCGTGAAGCCATCCTCAAGGCTCATGCACGCAAGGTTAGTCTGGGTCCGGATGTCGATTTCCACACCATTGCCCGTATGGCTGCCGGCGCTTCCGGGGCAGAACTGGCTAATATTGTCAATGAAGCAGCTCTGCGTGCTGTCCGGGACCACCGGGATGCCGTTTGCCAGGCTGATCTGGAAGAAAGTATCGAAGTCGTCATCGCCGGCTATCAGAAGAAGAATGCTATTTTGTCGGATGAAGAAAAGCGGACTGTGGCCTATCATGAAATCGGACATGCCCTGGTAGCTGCTCTTCAGAGCCATTCGGCACCGGTACAGAAAATCACCATCATTCCCCGTACGTCCGGGGCTCTGGGCTATACCATGCAGGTGGATCAGCAGGATAAATATATTCTTTCCAAAGAAGAACTGGAAAATAAGATAGCTACCTTTACCGGTGGCCGCGCTGCGGAAGAAGTCGTATTCGGCCGGGTGACGACCGGTGCTTCCAATGACATCGAACAGGCGACGAAGCTGGCCCGGGCCATGATTACCCGATATGGTATGAGTGATGAGTTTGATATGGTCGCTATGGAAACGGTGACTAATAAGTATCTGGGCGGCGATACGTCTCTGGCCTGCGCACCGGAAACGCAGAAGTACATCGATGCCAAAGTCGTGTCACTCGTCAAGGAACAGCATAACAAAGCCAGAAAAATTCTTTCCGATAACCGCCCCCTTCTGGATGAGCTGGCAAAGTTCCTGTATGAAAAAGAAACGATTACAGGGAAGGAATTTATGGCTATTTTGCGTAAATACTATAAACAGGATGAAGTCAAAGATGTTCCGGAACTGCCGGAAGATTAATAAGAGAGGCGGAGATAGGATGAAGAACGGCAAGTATGGCAGACGAAACGGAAACATATGGAAAAAGGCAGCCGTCCTGATGAGCCTGGCCTTGTGTCTGGGTGCTGGAAGTGTGCTGCCGGTACAAGCGTATTTCAAGAGCCCGCTGGCCGCCGATTCCCGTTACCGGCCTGTAAATTTCGGCATGGGATACGAAGTATATGTTGATTTGTCGCGTCTGGAAACGATACCGGGACAAGGAGGAGACTGGGTATTTAAAGTCCCTATGTTCAATTCTAAAGAAGATTCTGGACAAATAGAAGGGACGTATACGATTACCTATAAGATAGACCGGAGCAGAGAGGCCTGGGTCTATGATGAAGGGACGCATTCCTGGCAGGCTGTTCCCATGAGCAAACGGATACAGCACAGCCAGATGGCAGATTATGTGGCGGTTAATCTCTGCTATAAAGCAAAAAACGGCAAGTATCTCTATGATGCCGGCCAGTACGCACAAGCCATGGAACGGTATTATCGCGGACCGGCGGTGATGCCGGCTGTGGGAGATGTACCGTGAGGCGTCTTCGTATTTATGGTCTGCTGGCCGTGGTACTGATATCCCTGCTGACAAGTGTCATTGTGGTGCCAGTCTGTGCATACGGTTTGCCTGTCGTCAAAGGACGCCCTCTTCAGCCCGGTGATACGATAGGCATCGTTGCGCCGGCGACACATAGCGAAGATATCGCACTGGCTCCCCATCTGGAAGCACTCCATGCCATGGGGTATAAAACGTGCCTGGCTCCGTCGGCACTGCACCGGTATGGCTATTTTGCCGGTACCGATTCGGAGCGGGCCTTTGATATCAATGAATTTTTCCGCGACGATCGCATCGATGCCATTCTCTGCCTCAATGGCGGATATGGTAGTTCCCGTATTCTGGACCAGCTTGATTATGCCATGATTGCGGCCCATCCCAAGTTGCTGATCGGATTTAGTGATATTACGGCCCTTGAGGCAGCGCTTTATGAGAAAAGCCGTCTCGTGACGCTCAATGGCCCGCTACTCATCACTCTTCCGGGCAGTCCCTATTCCTCTCAGCAGTTTGAAAAGGCCGTGACCACCTCGGTGCCGCTGGGAGCTGTGACCATGCCGGCCGGCAGAGCCTTACAGACCGTGCTGCCGGGGAAAGCCTCCGGCAGGCTTATCGGTGGCAACCTTTCCGTCGTTGCCTCCCTTGCCGGTACACCGTATGAATTAAAGGGGAAAGGCGGTATTCTGGTCCTGGAAGATGTGGGAGAAGAATCATACCGCATCGACCGGATGCTGAACCAGCTCTGGCAAAATGGGCTGCTACAGCAGGTGGAAGGAATTGTCTATGGCGATTTTACAGACTGTGGCCACGATTCCGGTGATTTTACGACCGATGAAGTGCTGGACTATTATGCAAAGAAAGCCGGAAAGCCTGCTGCCCGGGGATTACCCTTTGGTCACGGGGCGGATAAGGCCTGCATTCCTATAGGCGCAGACAGCGAACTGGATGCCCGGTCCGATGGAACGGCTCAGCTGATTATCAAAGAAGCTCATACGACACAAAAAAACGCATCGAAATGACGAGATGCGTTTTTTTGTGTGTCCGGTCCCGGTTATGGCCGAATCAGGGCTTTTTTTGTTGTCCCGTATTTGTTAAAATAATCTATTATAGTTGTATATGAAAGATGCAGAAAGGAGTGCGCTATGGCACAGGAAGAACGGGTGCATATGGGACTGAGCGTAAAGGCAATGATTTTTCATGCCGGCCGCCTGCTCGTGCTGCAGAAAAATGATTCGGAAGGGTTGCATCACTGGGAATTTCCCGGCGGAGGACTGAGGCGCGATGAGGACTTTGCTATGGCTGTACGCCGGGAGGTCATGGAAGAAACCGGGCTTTCTATTCAGATTCTGGCGACAGCAGGAACATGGAGTTATCAGAAAAAAGACGGCCAGTTTCTGAACGGCGTTATTTTTACAGCTGTGACAGATAAGGAGGACGTACGCCTTTCTCACGAACACTGTGATTACCGCTGGGTGACGCCGGAAGAATTCCGTACGTGTGAACTTCACGGATCACTGAGACGGTCGCTGGACCGGATGCAGGAGGCAGACTATGAGCGGCAGGATTTCCTGCTCCAGCCGTTCCTGCGTCTTCATGGAGTGATTGGACATGAATAAAGAAGCGCAGAAGAGAACTCCTTTTGCCGATGCGTTAGAGGAATATTGCCAGCAGCAGATGGTGCCATTTCATACGCCGGGGCATAAATTGGGGACTGGAGCCCCTTGCAGGGAACAGGCCCTTTTTGGAACAGCGCTGCGGCAGGATTTGGGCCTTATGTACGCTCTGGATGACTTATTTCAGCCGGAAGGCCCGCTCCGGGAGGCGATGGAACTGGCGGCAGATGCCTATGGTGCCGGACGGACTTTCTTTTCCGTCAATGGGACGACGGCCTGTATTGAAGCGATGATTCTGGCTGTCTGCGGGCCCGGCGATACTGTGCTTATTCCAAGAGAAGCCCACCGCAGCGTCCTGAGCGGCCTGATTCTGAGCGGGGCCATGCCAGCGTATATGGAAAGCCGCTATGCCGGCAGGGAAGAAGTTTCACTCGGCCCTGACCCGGCCAGTCTGCAGGCGGCCATTGCGGCTCATGGGGAGGCAAAAGCTGTACTTTTCACCTATCCGACCTACGACGGTCTGGCCGGACGGTTGGCAGAGATGGTACAGATTGCCCACCAGCACGGACTAATTGTACTGGTTGATGAGGC
Source organism: Caecibacter massiliensis (assembly GCA_900095875.1). GTDB lineage: Bacteria > Bacillota > Negativicutes > Veillonellales > Megasphaeraceae > Megasphaera > Megasphaera hexanoica. The sequence goes on from LT608311.1 coordinate 1,455,622, forward strand.
TCACGGGGCGCATCTGGCCTTTCATGAAGACCTGCCGGCAGATGCCCTGGCCTGTGGTGCCGATTGTGTGGCTCAGAGCACGCATAAACTGACGGGATCGCTGACACAGACGTCTATGCTTCACTGCCGCAAGGGGTTCCCGTATACAGAACGGGTAGCGGCAGCTATGGCGCTTGTCCAGTCTACGAGTCCCCATTACTGGTTTCTGGCATCGCTGGATCTGGCGCGGCAGCAAATGGCACTGGAAGGAAGAGCACTGGAAGAGAAGGCACTTTTTCTGGCCCGACAGGCCCGCAAGCAGCTCAATGCCCTGTCCGGAATCAGCTGCTTTGGCGGGGAGATGACGCGTTATGAAGCCGTTGAGTCCTTGGATGAAACGAAACTGACGATTGATTTTTCAGGCCTGGGGCTTACCGGGCGGGAAGCGGAACGTCTGCTGCGGGCTGCCCATATCGAAGTAGAACTTACCGCCGGCCATCACGTGTTGGCACTTGTTACCTTTGGTGATACAGAAAAAAGCATACAGACTTTACTGGAGGGCTGCCGTACGATTGTCTGTACGCATGAGACCGTGGAGCGGAAAGATACCGCTGAACCGCCACTGCCACAGCCCCGCGTCGTCATGGCGCCACGGGAAGCCTGGTATGCTGAAAAAGAAGCGATGGCCCGTCCTCTTTGTGCAGGACAAATATGTGCAGAAACGATTACCTTTTATCCGCCGGGAATCCCTGTTGTGGCGGCAGGGGAAGTATTGACCGGGGAGGTACTGGCATATATTGACCAGAAATTAAATGAGGGATATGTAACTAATGGTGCGGCAGACAGCAGTCTGGACACGATACAGGTCGTACGGAAAGGATGATATCATGCAAGGCAGGTTGATTATCATAGAAGGCGGAGACGGCAGCGGCAAGGCGACACAGACGAAATTGCTGCAGGAGCATCTCCAAAGAGAAGGACAATCGGTACGGGCCGTAAGTTTTCCCGATTATGACAGCGATTCCAGTGCCCTCGTACGCATGTACCTGCGAGGCGATTTCGGCGCTGATGCCGACGCGGTCAATCCCTATGCAGCGTCTGCCTTTTACGCTGTAGACCGCTTCGCGTCCTATCAGATGCACTGGAAATCATTTTTAGAACAGGGCGGGATTGTTCTGGCTGACCGGTATACGACGAGTAACATGCTCTATCAGATGATTAAATTCAATGATCCGGCAGATCGCCGTGCCTATCTGGATTGGCTGGAAGATTTTGAATTTGGAAAGATGGGGCTTCCCCGCCCGGACCTGGTATGTCTTCTCGATGTGCCACTCGATGTGACAGAACAGCTGATGGCGGGCAGACAAGGGAAAACCGGCGGCACTACGGGTGACATTCATGAAAAAAACGGGTCTTTTTTACATAAATGCCATGATGCCTATGATGAACTGACAGACCGATATGGCTGGCAGCGTATTGCCTGTACGGAAGACGGGCGTATGCGAAGCATAGACGATATACACGTTGACGTATACCAGGCAGTCGCGGCAGTCCTGATACCGTAAGCGGTATTTTTCTCATGGAAGGCATAGTATAGACTTTATGCTTTATTTTCCTTATAATAGAAAGGATTAGTATAGATTTTTCAACAGGAGGGCGCGGCATGAGTCAGGATTATTTTGATGCTGTTATCGGTCATGAGACGGTCAAGGCACGTCTACGTCGTCTGATTGCCGAAGAGCGGCTGCCCCACGCCATGATTTTTGCCGGACCGGAAGGCCTTGGCAAAGCGCTGATGGCACGGGCCGTTGCAGAAACGATCAGTGACCGTCCGCTCCTGGCTGATTTTACCCACCTGTCCTGCGATGCCGATACGCCATTCATTGAAGATGGAGGAACCGTTTTTTATCTGGATGTCATCGGTACGATGCTCCGGGTAGATCAGTTCCGGCAGCTTCAGGAAAAGCTGATGTTACGCGCTTCCGGGAGCCGGGTCTGCATTATTAATCACGTAGAAACGATGAACAAGGAATTTGCCAACCGCATGCTCAAGACATTGGAAGAGCCGCCAGAAGGCGTGCATTTCATTCTTGTGACCAGTCAGCCCGACTTATTACTGCCGACGATTGTGTCACGCTGTGCCATCATATCCTTTGAACCGGTCGGTGATGAGGAAATGTTAGACGGGCTGGTGCGGCAATATGGAGGAACGGCAGAATCCTATCGTCAGGCTGTGTTGTGGGGCGGTGGCAATGTCGCCCGCGTCCTTGCCCTGAAAGAGGGAAAAGGCCTTGAAGCGCTGCAGCAGGCACTGTCCTTCCTGCAGGTTATGGCCCGTCACGCATGCCCTTATGCCAAGTGGCACAGTATCTCGGCGGGGTGGACGGATCAGGAATCGCAGGAGGTTTTCCGCTGGATCCAGATGCTTCTTCGCGACATGGTAGTCATGCGTTCGGGTGTACCGGCAGGACGACTCCGCCTGGGCCAGTATGCCCATGAAGTTTCAGAATTGCTGCCGGCCTGGCCGGATTCCTGTATTTTTTCACTCCAGCATGTTCTCGATGAAGCGGGAGAAGCAATCCTCCGTCACGTCAACGTGCGGCTGGTGTGGGATGCGGTGTGTATCCGGTTTATCCGGGCAAAAGGAGGAATATAGTTGATAGTTGTTGGCATTCGTTTTAAACCAGCCGGCAAGATATATTATTTTGACCCGACAGAGATCGTTCTCGCTGAAGGGGACGGGGTCATTGTCGAAACGGCCCGCGGTATGGAATACGGAACGGTGGTCATTGCCCCGCGCAGTGTCGCCGCTTCGGAAGTGGTACAGCCACTAAAACCTATTATCCGCAAAGCGACGGCGAAAGATATGCGGCAGGTGGAACGCAATAAGGAAAGAGAAAAGAAAGCGTTTACCATCTGCCTGGAAAAAATCGCCAAACATAAACTTCCCATGAAGCTTATCGATGTGGATTACACCTTCGATATGGGAAAAATCATATTCTTTTTTACCGCTGACGGGCGGATTGATTTCCGGGAACTGGTGCGCGACCTGGCATCCGTATTCCGTACGCGTATCGAGCTGCGGCAGATCGGCCTCCGCGATGAAGCCAAGATGATTGGCGGTATCGGGTATTGCGGCCGGCCGTTATGCTGTGCTTCCTTCCTGGGCGATTTCAAGCCCGTATCAATCCGTATGGCTAAAGGACAGGGCATGTCCCTCAATCCGACGAAGATATCCGGTATCTGCGGCCGCCTCATGTGCTGCCTGCGCTACGAAAATGATTTGTATACGTCAGGGGAACTCAAATGCCAGAACTGCCAGAAAAATTGTGAACAACAGAAACCACCGCAGGTCGGACAGCGGGTCATTACCGATGAAGGCCTGGGTACGGTCCTGCGCGTCCATATGAAAGACCATACGGTCAAGGTACAGCTCGAATCAGGGCACAATGTCAACGTTCCCTGGTCGGATGTAGCCGAACCAGATCATGAAAGTTAGTCTGGGACCTCACGAACGGCTCGATGACCTGGTCCTGGACGGGATGAAAATTATCCAGCGCGATGATCAGTTCTGCTTTTCTCTCGATACGGTGCTGCTGGCTCATTTTGGTACGGTACCCCGGGGGAAAGTCCTGGACCTGGGTACAGGGACGGCGGCAATCCCGCTTATTCTGAGCGCCCGCGGTGCTGTTTCCGTGACCGGTGCCGAACTCAATCCGGTCATGGCGGATATTGCCCGGCGGAATGTGATACTCAATGGCCGTGAGCCGGTCATTACCATAGTGGAAGGAGATTACCGTACTATCCGGCAGTGGTCGGACAGCGGAGCGTTTGCAGCAGTATATGCTAATCCGCCGTATCGGGAAAAAAGCCGTGGCGCGTACAGTGATGCCGAAGGAATCCGGCGGGCGCGTCACGAAGAAACGGCTACACTGGATGATGTGCTCGATGCGGCCTCCTTTGCGCTCAAGTTCCATGGACGCTTCCGTATGGTGCATATAACGGAACGGCTGACAGATATCCTGACGGCGATGCGCATCCATGCCATTGAACCCAAAGTGGTACAGATGGTCCATGGAAGGGCAGATAAGAAGGCCAAACTGTTCCTCGTAGAAGGAATACGGGGTGGCAGCAAGGGTGTAGATGTCCTGCCGCCGCTTATCGTACATCATGCCGATGGGACCTATACGGAAGACGTTTTGAAATTATATGGAAAATTGTAATATTTGGTATATTATCGTATATAATACGAACAGGGCTGAAGGAGGTCATGATGGCTGAACAATTTCAAAAAGGCACATTGTATCTGTGTGCTACGCCCATTGGCAATATGGAAGATATCACCTACCGGGCCGTGCGATGCCTCAGGGAAGCCGATTTGATCGCCGCAGAAGATACACGCCATACGAGACTTCTCCTTTCGGCCTACGATATCGGGACGCCGACGACGAGTTACCATGAACATAACAAGGCGGAAAAAGGGCCGCAGCTTATTGAAAAACTCAAAGAAGGCTGTATGCTTGCATTGGTGAGCGATGCAGGCATGCCGGCTATCTGTGATCCCGGCAGTGACCTCGTACAGATGGCCATTGCCGAGCATATCCCCGTCGTACCGCTTCCCGGAGCCAATGCGGGTCTTACGGGGCTCATTGCATCGGGCATGGATACGACGCGGTTTACGTTTGTAGGGTTTCTTCCAAAGACAAAGAAACACCGCCGTCCCGTACTGGAAAGTATCAAAGACTATACGGGCACATTGATTTTTTATGAAGCGCCGCACCGCATCCTTGCTGTGCTGGCAGAAATAGAAGAAGCGTTGGGAGACCGCAAAGCAGTGCTTTGCCGGGAACTGACCAAACGCTATGAGGAATATCTGCGGGGACCGTTGTCCCAGCTCCGGACGGAACTGGAACAGGAAGGGGTCCGCGGTGAATTTGTAATCCTCGTCGCCGGTGCCGTTCCGCAAGAAGACGGCCCTTCCGACGATGATTATGCATCCCTTGTCCGGGAACTGATGGATAAGGGAACAGATAAAAAGCAGGCTATCCGGACCGTAGCCCAGCGCTGTGGTGTCAGCCGCCGTGTGGTATATCAGGCGGTGCTTGCTTCAGAGGGCAGCTCAGCCCCTTAAGAAACGCTGGTTCATCAGCCGCGTTTCCCGTACAAAAGGCCGGCTCATTTGCCGGCAGAGGAGGAATTTCCATGACAGACAAGAAGAAGTATTTTATTACCACCCCGATTTATTATCCGAGTGCCAAACTGCATATCGGCCACACGTACTGCACGACTATTGCCGACACCCTGGCCCGGTTCCACCGTCTCTGCGGCGACGATGTCTTTTTTACTACCGGATCCGATGAACATGGTCAGAAAATCCAGCGTGCCGCTGAAAGCAAGGGAATGCAGCCTAAGGAATATGTTGACGGCATCGTGGCTCTTTTCAAAGAACTCTGGAAGGAACTGAACATTTCCCATGACCGCTTTATCCGTACGACTGATGCCGATCATGTCAAAGTGACGCAGGCCCTGATGCAGAAATCCTATGACAAGGGAGATATTTATAAAGGAGAATACAAAGGCTGGTACTGCACTCCCTGTGAATCGTTCTGGCCGGAAAACAAACTGCCCGAAGGTAAACACATCTGCCCGGATTGCGGCCGCCCGCTGGAACTCGTTTCGGAAGAAGCTTATTTCCTCAAGATGAGCAATTATACGGACCGCTGGTTGAAGTTCATCGATGAAAACCCTGATTTCATTCAGCCGGAAGCCCGCCGCAACGAAATGATTGCCTTTGTCAAAAGCGGTCTGGAAGATTTGTGTGTGTCCCGTACGTCCTTTAACTGGGGGATTCCTGTACCCTGGGACCCGAAACATGTCGTATATGTCTGGTATGATGCCTTGGCTAACTACCTGACTTCGGCCGGCTATGTATTTGATGAAAAACGCTTCAAAAAATGGTGGCCGGCAGATCTTCATCTGGTCGGTAAGGAAATTGTACGGTTCCATTCAATTATATGGCCCATTATGCTGATGAGTGCCGGTCTGCCACTGCCTAAAAAAGTATTCGGTCACGGCTGGCTGATTGTCGATGGGACGAAGATGAGTAAATCCCTGGGCAATGTCGTCGATCCGATTCCACTGATTAAACGCTATGGCGCCGATTCACTCCGGTATTATCTGATGCGTGAAATCCGTCTCGGCCAGGATGGCAACTTCTCTCTGCCGACCTTTATCGACCGGATCAATGCCGATCTGGCCAATGACCTGGGCAATCTTCTCCATCGTACGCTGGCTATGGTTGAACAGTATGAAAATGGAGTGGCAGCCGGTCCTTCGGCTGCAGAACCGGTGGACAGCGAATTGTCCCAGATGGCTGTAGAAACTGCTAAAAAATACGAACAGCAGATGGATGACATGAAGATTAATGACGCCCTTAACGATACATGGGCCCTGATTCATCGCAGCAATAAATATATCGATGAAACAACACCGTGGATTCTTGCCAAAGACCCGGCTAAGAAAGAACGCCTCCAGACTGTTCTGTACAATCTTCTGGAAGTACAGCGTATCATTGCCATGCTGGTAAGCCCGGTTATCCCGTCGGCTGCCGCTGAAATATGGAAACAGCTGGGACTGGGTGATTTCTCCCAGGCAATTTTAGCAGATGGTCAGGTGTGGGGCCTGTATCCGGCCGGTACGAAAGTTTGCAAGGGAGCACCTTTGTTCCCTCGGTATGATCCGAAAGAAGAAATTGCTGAAGCGGAAGAAGAAAAGAAAGCGGCCGCTGCCTGCCCTGCAGCAAAAGAACCGTTCAAAGATGAAATCAACATTGATGATTTCGGCAAAAATGATCTCCGCGTCGGCAAAATTGTAGCCTGTGAAAAAGTACCGAAAGCCAAAAAACTTCTCAAAATCCAGGTTGATCTGGGTACAGAAACCCGTCAGATTGTCAGTGGTATTTCTCTGTATTATAAGCCGGAAGACCTGATTGGTCATAATGTTATTGTCGTGACGAATCTGAAACCGGTTAAGCTGTGTGGTGTAGAATCGAAAGGAATGCTGCTGGCAGCATCGGATGGCAACGATCATCTGCAGGTCGTCTTTGTCGATGGCATGGCACCGGGAAGCCGCGTCCGCTGATGTTGTTTGATACACACTGTCATCTTTACGATGCAGCGTATGATGCGGACCGCCCGGCCGTGTTGGAGCGTGCCCGCGCTTCTGGCGTAGGAAGGATGCTCTGCCCGGCGACGGACCGGCAGTCTTCTGAAGCCTGCGTAGAACTGGCACGGCACTATGACGGGATATATGCAGCGGTAGGAATCCATCCGCAGGAAGCGGGCCGCGTACAGCCTGGTGATATAGAAGCAATCCGCCGTATGGCGGAACAGGAGCCGTCTGTCGTGGCCATCGGCGAAGTGGGTCTCGATTATCATTACGACACGCCGGCACGGGACATGCAAAAAGAAATCTTCATTGAGATGATAGGTCTGGCCCGTGATTTGGACCTTCCTATCGACATTCATGACCGGGAGGCCCACGGCGATACGATGGAAATCCTCCGTCAGTATGGAAAGGGCTTGCGCGGTGTCTTCCATTGTTATTCCGGGAGCCTGGAAATGACAACAGAACTGATCCGCATGGGGTTTTATTTTGGCTTTACCGGTACAGTCGTATTTCCTAATTCCAAGCGGGCAAAACAGGTGGCCTCCCGGATTCCGATGGAACGCATTCTCATCGAAACGGATAGTCCCTACCTGACACCGCCGCCGTACCGGGGCAGGCGCAATGAGCCGGCCTATGTGCGGTATGTGGCAGAGGAAATAGCCCGGCTGCGCGGCCTCGATGTAGAATACGTCATCAGTCAGACTACGGCTAATGGGTTGCAAGTATTCGGAATAGCAGAAGATGTCTGAATCTCATCGGACGCCATTGGTCCGCTCAGAAAAGGAGAGTAGTATGACACGAGGAAAACGGCCGGACATACGGCTGACTATTACGGGAAAGTTAGGGAAAATAGGCTGTCACCGTGGTCATCATGTCGGTGAAACGTTTGATTATGATACCGAGCGGGGCAGGATTTGCCCTATGGCACTTCATTGCGCCTTTCCCTATATTGACATCCTGCGCTACGGAGGCACATTGCCGGGACAGCCGGAAGGAACGGCAGAATTTTGTTGTTCCGATGCGGATGTGGCCATGGTATTTAAAGCAGAAGTCATAAAAGAAGAGGAATAAGTCCGGATAGGCGGGCATACGAAACAACCCTGTTTCGTGTGCCCGCTTTTTTGTTCCAGGGCAGGATTTGTCTGCCATGAATCGCCGATACATCGTCCAGAGGGACCGCTTCAGGCCCACCTGGCACCGGGATGTTGCGGTTGGACAAGGCAATTGATATAATTGGAAATGTATAAGATAATCTTATGAGTCATCTGCCAAAGGTGTGAGGAGGCGTAAACATGAAAATTCAATCGATAGAATTATTTAAGGTACCACCCCGCTGGCTCTTTTTAAAGATTACGACTGACACAGGGCTATCAGGATGGGGGGAACCTGTTATTGAAGGACGAGCTGATACGGTAGCGGCTGCTGTTACGGAATTGGAAGAGTACCTTATCGGCAAAGAGGCAGGGCGGATTGAAGACTTGTGGAATGTATTGTACCGCGCTGGCTTTTATCGTGGCGGTCCTGTCCTGATGAGTGCCATTTCCGGTATTGAACAAGCGTTGTGGGATATTAAGGGCAAAGCCCTGGGCGTGCCCGTATACGAGCTCCTGGGCGGCGTATGCCACGATAAAATGAAAGTATACTGCTGGATTGGCGGCGATCAGCCCGACGAAGTGCTGCAGGCGGCAAAAGAAAAATACGAACAGGGATACCGGGCTGTTAAGATGAACGGTGTTCCCAAGGTAGGTTGGATCCAGAACAACCGACAGATTGATGAAGCCGTAGCCCGTGTGGCATCTATCCGGGAAGCATTCGGGTACGATATGGATATTGCCGTCGATTTCCATGGCCGTGTCCATAAACCACTGGCTTTTACGCTCATGAAAGAACTGGAACCGTACCGTCTCCTTTTCGTCGAAGAACCGGTCCTTTGTGAAAATGAAGAAATCTTCCCCATGCTGCGGCAGCAGTTCTCTACGCCCATTGCTACAGGGGAACGGAATTATACCCGCTGGGGATTCAAGCAGATGCTGGCCCGGGGCGGTGTCGATTATATCCAGCCCGATCCCTGCCATTGCGGGGGAATCCTGGAAACGAAGAAGATTGCGGCTATGGCAGAAGCCTACGATGTAGCACTGGCTCCTCACTGCCCGCTGGGGCCGATTGCCCTTGCGGTGGCACTGCAGATTGATTTCTGCACATATAATGCGGTCATTCAGGAACAAAGCCTGGGAATCCATTATAATCAGGGATCTGACCTGCTTGATTATCTGAAAGATCCGTCCGTATTTATCTATCATCAGGGATATGTCAATCTTCTGACAAAACCAGGGCTGGGAATCGAAATAGACGAAGCAAAGGTACGGGCTGCTGCAGCCGTGGGACATCATTGGAAGAATCCCGTATGGCGCGATGAGACGGGTACCGTATTGGAATGGTAGTACACGTAAAATGAGAATGGTGTATCCTGAACCAAAGATGGACCGATATATATTGTTAACAAGTAGAAAAATAGTATAACCGTGCATAGTACAGCTGTTTCCACCGTATTACACCTTGATTAAATTTCAGAAATACCGTAGAATGTTCATGAGGATTACGCTTAAATTATTGATACGTATTATATTTCTAATTGAGAGAGGAGCCGCCTCATGCTAGATTTTCGTATTCATACGTTTTTGTGTGTCTGCCGCCATATGAACTATACCAAGGCTGCAGCAGAGCTGCATATCACACAGCCGGCTGTCTCACAGCACATCCGCTACCTGGAAAATGAGTACCATGCCAAATTATTCGATTATACGGGCAAGCACCTCATTCTGACACAGGCCGGACATATCCTTCTGGATGCAGCAGCCACTATCCGGCATGATGATCTCATCCTGAAGGAAAAACTGCAGGAACTCAGGCGCAGTACGAAAATCGTTTCCTTTGGTGCGACCCATACAATAGGCGAGTTTATGATTGTGGATAAACTGGCACAGTATCTGAGGGAAAATCAGGAAGTCCTTTTGCGGTTGGAAATCGCTGATACGGAGCAGTTATTGCAGGAAATTAATGATGGTAAAATCGACTTTGCCATCGTCGAAGGATTTTTTGAACAGAAACAATACGAAACTATGCTGTTTTCTAAAGAACCACTCATTGCCGTATGCGGTCCGGAATTCGATGTTCCCGATGAAGTAGAGCTGACCGATCTCTTGCTAAAACGCCTTTGCGTCCGAGAACGAGGATCCGGCTCACGGGATCTTTTGGAACGGACTTTGGCCGAATACAGCCTGTCGCTGGAAGATTTTCCATACCGGGCGGAAATTGGCAGTCCTCAGACCATCAAGGCGTTGGTACACTGCAATGCGGGATTCTCGTTTTCCTATGAGAAATCGGTGCGTGATGAATTAGCCGCAGGTACGCTTCGTAAGATTCATATCCGCAATTTTACAGCCGAACATTCCTTTACGTTCTTATGGCGTAAGGGAAGTATGTATGGCAATACGTTCCGCGGCATGTTTGAAGCACTGAAAGATTAGAAAGGATGAATAACATGATATATTCAACAGAAGTCAAGAATATGTGCCCCGTTACTAAAGGTGCATATCATGGACCGGCCCCGATTCCCGAAGAAGGCGAATGGGTACAGGTCAAAGAAATTAAGGATATCAGCGGTCTTACTCATGGTGTAGGCTGGTGCGCTCCCCAACAGGGAGCCTGCAAGCTGACCCTCAATGTCAAAGACGGTATCATTGAAGAAGCTCTCGTAGAAACGATTGGTTGTTCCGGTATGACCCATTCTGCCGCCATGGCATCGGAAATACTGCCGGGAAAGACTCTTTTGGAAGCGCTCAATACGGATCTGGTCTGCGATGCTATCAACGTTGCCATGCGCCAGTTGTTCCTCCAGATCGTGTATGGCCGCAGCCAGACGGCTTTTTCTGAAGGCGGATTGCCTATCGGCGCCAGCCTGGATGATCTGGGAAAAGGTATGCGCAGCCAGACCGGGACTATGTTTGGCACAAAAGCAAAAGGGACACGTTATCTGGAAATGACCGAAGGATATGTTACCCGTATGGCCCTGGATGAAGAAAATCAGGTCATTGGATACGAATTTATCCACCTTGGCAAAATGATGGACGCCATTAAAAAGGGCGTAGAACCAGCTAAAGCCATGGAAGATGCTAAAGGTCATTATGGCCGTTTTGAAGAAGCTGCTTCGTATATTGATCCGAGACAGCAATAGGAGGAACCTACAGATGGAATTATTCGAAAGTTATGACAGAAGAATAGATAAAATCCTCGGCGTGCTGAAAGAATACGGCATTAAAAGCGTAGAAGAATGCCGTGATATCTGCCAGAATGCCGGCATTGATCCGTATCAGACCGTCAAGGAAATCCAGCCCATCGCCTTTGAAAATGCCGGCTGGGCATATACCGTAGGGGCGGCCATCGCCATCAGGAAGAATTGCCGTACGGCTGTTGATGCGGCTAAAGCCATCGGCATCGGCCTGCAGGCTTTCTGCATTCCCGGATCCGTCGCCGAAGACCGCAAAGTAGGGCGGGGCCATGGTAATCTGGCATCTATGCTGCTTCAGGACAGCACACAGTGCTTCTGCTTCCTGGCCGGCCATGAATCTTTTGCCGCCGCTGAAGGAGCTATCGGTATTGTCCGCAATGCCAATAAAGCGCGCAAAGTGCCACTTCGCGTTATCCTGAACGGCCTGGGTAAAGACGCGGCCCAGATTATTTCCCGTATCAACGGCTTTACTTATGTACAGACCCAGTTTGACTATAAAACGGGAGAACTGCACATTGTCCGGGAAATTTCCTATTCCAAAGGCGAACGTTCTGCTGTCCGCTGCTTCGGTGCCGATGACGTACGTGAAGGCGTGGCTATCATGCATCATGAAGGCGTTGATGTTTCTATCACGGGGAACTCGACGAACCCGACCCGCTTCCAGCATCCCGTTGCAGGTACGTATAAGAAAGAATGCATCGAAATGGGTAAGAAATACTTCTCCGTTGCATCTGGTGGTGGCACAGGCCGTACACTCCATCCAGATAACATGGCTGCCGGCCCAGCTTCTTACGGCATGACCGATACGATGGGCCGTATGCACAGCGATGCCCAGTTCGCTGGCTCTTCGTCCGTACCGGCTCACGTAGAAATGATGGGCTTCCTTGGCATGGGCAACAACCCCATGGTTGGCGCATCCGTAGCCGTAGCTGTCGCCGTAGAAGGTGCTGCCAAAGCAGGAAAATTCTGATTTATCGTAAATGATGACTCAAATGAACAGGACTACCGACGAAGTCAGGTACACTTCGTTAGTAGTCCTGTTTTTGACACATAGTCTCATATTATGCTATAATATATAGCGGATTTATAATCAATGCACAAATTCAAGCTATCCAACGAGCAGGCCTTGGCGGATAGCTTGTTTCATACGCCATAAAGATTAGCAGTACGTCTTAAGAGCTGGAAATACGAGCTGCAGATGATTGGCAGAAATACCAGAAAGGGGATACAATGGCAGACATAAAAAAAATTGCAGGTCTTGCCTGCTGCATGATTTTCGTTTCTACATCTTTTGCCGGAGCCACGTTCCATCCTGGCGACAGGGGCAGCCAGGTTCTGGCAGTACAACAGCAACTGGCCGCTGACGGCTATTCACTGACCGTTGATGGGGACTACGGGGCTGGAACGACGGAGGCAATCCGGGAGTTTCAACGGGATCATGGCCTGACGGCTGATGGCATTCTCGGCGCAGCGACCTATGCAGCCCTGATGGGATCGGCTATGCCGGATAATATGAGCAGTCATTTTGTGCAGAAAGACGCACCGGACCCAGAAGCAGCACCGGTGCAGCCTTCCCAGCTGCAGGATATCCAGCAGGCGCTGGCTGATCGGGGCTACAGTGTTGATGTGGATGGCGTATTCGGCAAAGGAACCGATGCGGCTGTCCGGTCTTTTCAAAGCAGTAATGGTCTGAATGCCGACGGTGTCATTGGCCCGGCTACTTACGAAGCACTGATGGGCCAGCCTATGCCTGCCGGACAGACAACCTTTTCCATGGCAGACCGGTTCCGGACTGATACGGCTCCAGCAGCACCGGCAGATAATAAGCCTGCTGCCTCTTTAGAACCGGCAACGGCGTCCAACGCTATTGTGTTACTGCAGCAGGCGCTGGCCAATAATGGATATGATGTCGATGTAGACGGCGTGTTTGGCGTCGGAACGGAAAATGCCGTCCGCAATTTCCAGGCCAGTCATGGATTGGAAGTAGATGGCGTAGCTGGCCAGGCTACGTTTTATGAACTGACTGGGAAATTCCTTCCTTCCGGTCCGCTGCGCCGCTTTGGTAACGGGGGATATGGCGGATCTACTATGGTGGCAGATAGGGCTCAGCGCCTTATGGGCATTGCCAACCAGTATATTGGCGTACCCTATGTGTTTGGCGGAAATGATCCGTCCGGATTTGACTGCTCCGGTTTTACCCGGTATGTCTATTCGGCCGTAGGAATCGATCTGCCCCGCATGGCTGACGAACAATACAACGTTGGGTACGATGTATCCCGTTCGTATTTGCAGCCGGGGGACCTCGTATTTTTCACGACTTATCTGCCCGGTGTTTCCCATGTAGGGATTTATATCGGAAATAACCAGTTTATCAACGCCTCCAATTCCGGGGTCAGTATTGACAGCCTGGACAGCCGCTATTGGTCCAGCCGCTATGTAGGGGCAAAACGGGTTATGTAAAAATAAGGTTTGCAGGAAATATCACCATGGGGCGAGTTGCCAATTAAACAGAGGCTGCACTAAAATGTCTTTAGCAATCATTTTAGTGCAGCCTCTGTTTGTTTATCGTGGGAAAAACCACTTCTTTAACGAAAGCATACTACAATCCTATTTTCTTTATATATTGCAGTAGACCTGTTCCAGTTCATGCAGTATAGCATCAGTTATTTCAGGATTATCACCACTGTCATAGGATTTTTCAATGGCTGTTTCATCGACAATCCAGTGATTCCGCCGCAGATTTTGGCGGTGTTCATACAGCCATTGGGCACAGCATCGGGCCATGCGGCTTTCCGACAGGCTGCGCTTCAGGTAACGGAACCGTGTCCGGGGAATGGCCTGGTGAGGTTCTTTCATAATATCTTCGATTTCCAGTGTGAAATCGCATTCATGATATCCATTCGATACGGCTTCCCTGCCGACGAAACGGGTATTTTCCAGCCCCATGTCATACAGCAGATACTCATGGAATAATTGTTTTTCCAGTTCATTGGCCATGATATCCCTTGTGGGCAGGCACTGGCAGATATCGTTATGACACAGGCGCAGCAGGTCCATCAGCATGACGTGACGATGGCGCATGAACGTGCAATCTGCAGCATCGAGCCAGATGGTGCGGAGACGGATATACGCTTTCATTTCTTCTTTATATCCGGCATCGTAAATGCTCAGCGGCGTGTTCTGGCAGGTGTACCAGTACAGACGGGGTTCCAGCGTGAGCCAGTCATGAGCGGCCTTCTGCCGGCATGGCTGGTCCAGCTGGCTATCGGCGAAGGTACGCTTCAATGCCTGCAGATAGTTCAGGCCGCTGCAGGAAACGGCAAGTACACGGAAGGTTCCAGAAACTGGCTGCTGGAAAAAAATCTGCTTGAAATCATTTTCTGTCAAATCGGATGTATCCATTTCTATCGGTCCTTTGTGGTGATGTATCTGTCCGGAACGTTATTGGGCAGATGCATTTTTTTCTGCTGCTTTGTGGGAATCGCTGTAAAAATTTTTGAATGATTGTACCCATGTACGAGCTGGATGAGGCAGGAAGCCCTTGCTTTTCCATACCATGGCCAGTGTCCAGGGAATCTGTGGCTCTACGAGGGGAATATGGACGAGTTTTTCGTCATCCAGGCGCTGACAGATCGTGTGAGGCAGGAGTGCAATGCCCAGCTGGGTGCGTACGATTTCGGCCTGGAAATCCCAGTTGCTGCTCTGGCAGACAATCCGGGGATGGGCCATGATTTTCTGATAAAATGTCTTGATGAACGGATTGAGAGAGAATGATTTGGGATAATATACCAGCGGTTCGTCTTTTATCTCTTCCAGGGTAATGACTTTATTTTTGGCAAGGGGATGTTCCGGCCAGAGGACAACTTCCAGGTGCTCTTCGTTGAAGATAAAGAAATCGTAGGTCATTTCCGTTGCCACGGGTAGCGCAACAAACCCGACCTGGATAAGTCCTTCGTCAATCGATGAAATAATGTCATTGGAGCCGACTTCCAGCAGTTCTAATTCAATTTGGGGATAATCGGAGATGAAATGCCGGATAAATGACGTGATGAAAGACGAGCCGATCATGGGGGGAATCCCGACCGTCAGTTGTCCGGAATTGAGGAGCTGGGGCGATTCCATCTGTTCGTTCAATTGGGAAAAGTCTTTTATGAGCGACTCAATACGCGGTAACAGCCAGGCGCCCGTTTCCGTCAGTTCGACGCGTTTGCCGTTCCGGTTAAACAACTTGACATTCCAATGGTCTTCCAGTGCCTTGATGCCTTTACTGATGGAAGGTTGGCTGATATGCAGTGATTTTGAAGCTTTGGTAAAACTTTTTTTCTGGGCTACTTCGACAAAGTAGGTTAATTGAAATAGATCCATAGCCTTACGTCACCTCTCTTATGACACTATATTACCATATTTCTTAGCATAATAGAACCATGCACAAATGGAATGTTACTGATATGTCAAGTTTATTTATTTTTCATCATGTGTGTAAGGCAGAGGGGACTTTTTATCTATAAGCTGAAATTTTAATAATATTTTAATCTATAAGACATGAAAGTGGTGTATTGTCATATGTCTCATAACGAGATATAATGAAAGACAAATGTATATTGTGAATATACATTCACCTATTTTAAGGAGATGTTACCTATGTCAAAAAATGCAAACGCAAATGCCCTGATTATTGGCTTTGCCATGTTTGCCGTATTCTTCGGTGCGGGCAATCTGGTATTTCCGCCTCTTATCGGGCTCATGTCAGGGAGTTCCTGGGAAATCGCTATTATCGGCCTTGCTATTTCAGCTATTTTATTTCCTATTGCTACGATTATTGCTGTCGATAATATGGGCGGTAACGTCCAGGCTATTTGTGCACCTGTAGCCAAATGGTTTACGAAAAGCTACATGGTCATGTGGATTATCTTTATCCTCACCTGTGGCGTGCCCCGGCAGGCAGGCGTTGGCATTGAAAGCGGCCTGCTCAGCGTATTGCCGGGACTGCAGGGAAATGACGCCGTCCGTATTGCTCTTCTGGCAGGATATTTTGTCATCGTCCTGGCGCTTACCTTCCGTCCATCCAAAATCGTCGATATCGTCGGAAAATATCTGACACCGTTCCTGCTCATCTGCCTGGTCGTCATGATTGCCCTGGCTGTTTTCGAACCGCTGGGAACACCGATTGCGCCGCAGGTAGATAACGTATTCTCCTATTCTTTCCTGCAGGGCTATCAGACTGGTGACGTTGCCGTCGGCATTGCCATTGCCGGCATGTTCGTCGCTTCCATCAAAGCCAAAGGATATACCGACCCGTCAGCACGGCATAAAATGACACTGAAAGCTGCCGTTGTCGCCTTCCTGGGACTTCTCATCGTCTATGGCGGCCTGTTGTACCTCGGTGCTACCGGATCCAGTATGTTTGATGGCAAAATGGATCAGACAGCTCTTCTCAATGGCCTCGTCCATGCGCTGACCGGTGCTACCGGTAATGTTGTGCTCGGCATTGGTATTTTCCTGGCCTGCCTGACGACGACCATTGGCGTCGGTTCGACTATTGCCAATCTGACCGTTGACTTATCAGATGGTAAGATTCCTTTCAAATACATGATGGTATTTGTGTGCCTCTTCGGCCTTGCTGAAGCCTGCATTGGCGTACAGGGAATCATCCGTTATACATTCTGGATTTTTATTGCTATTTATCCCGTTTCTATCGCCCTTATGCTTCTTGGCGTATTCTGCAAATACGTTCCTAATCATGGTGCCTGGAAAGGGACCATCGCCATGGCAACCATTATCGGTTTGTTTGAAGGGCTGATGCAGCTCAATAAGAGTGGTATTACCAATCTTCCCCTCGACTCACTCATCCAGCTGTATAATCACATTCCCTTTGCAGCGGAAGGGTTTGCCTGGGTTCTGCCGGCTGTTATTGGTTTCATCGTTGGCACCGTCATTGTAAAATCCAAAGGCGGCGATCCCTATCCTATGATTTCGAAAAATCAGTAAAACGGACGAAGGAGCGATTGATATGGCGTTACAGATTGAAAATATAGAAAAAGACCCTCTTTGTTGTCCTCAGGAATGGCCGGCATCACTGGAATCGCTGACTTTTTCCAGTCATGGCTGCCAGGTATATGGCACGGCTCTGATTCCCGGTGGAGCCAGGGACCAGACCTATCCCTGTGTCATTATCTGCCATGGCTTTCCCGGTTTTGCTTCAACTTTTGACATTGCCCAGAACCTGCGCCGTACCGGTCTGGTAGTCATCAGTTTTTCCTACCGTGGCAACTGGGGGAGTCAGGGGAATTATACCTTTTCTGGTGCTATCGACGATGCCGTTTGCGTGGCCGAATGGGCTCATGACGAAAAAAACGCAGCTCAATACCACATCGATAAAGACAACATCTTCTTCATTGGTCACAGTATGGGCGGTTTTGTCTCCATTAATGTCACACGGCGCCTTCCCTGGCTGAAAGGGACGGCCGTCATGTCACCGTATGACCTGCCGTACTGGCCTGCTCATGGTCTGGACGCGGCTATGCACGAACTCATCGACTCCAGCCTTTACGTTCTTCATATTGAATCACCGGAAGCCTTGTACCGGAACGTCGTATACTGCTGCCAGCAGGGATACGGCATCTCCCAGGCTTTTGAAGATATCAAAGACCGGAACCTCTATTTTATCGGAGCCAGTCAGGATGATGTAGCACCGGCCAAAACGATGATTGAACCTCTTTGGAATCAGCTCAGCCAGCATCAGACAACGGCTATCCAGGATTATGATACACTGCCGACAGAACATGCCTATAATGACGTGCGCCTTACCGTAAGTCGCATGTTTGCCCAGTGGATTGACAAAGTCCTGGAAGCAGAAACGTAAATAAAAGATAGCCTATTTGATTACATTGGACCTCCTGATATGGATAAAAACTCGTCAGGAGGTCTGTCTTTATAAATTACGAAGAATGATTTATAAAAACGATAGTTATTTTATAAAAAATAAGTGAAATGTTGATTGAAATTTCATTTAAATCAGTAAATAAATGAAATAAAATGGAAATTAAGTGAAATTTATCGAGAATTTTATAAAAGATTTGATAAAACTCACCTGGGTTTATCAAATGATTTGAAAAAACTGATGGGATTTAGCATATACCTGCAGGGCTATTTTCCGATATCTTCTATGCCTTTTAATGACGAGATACATAGGGATGAAGATGGTATATTAATGTTTTGCAAGATTCTTCGAATGAATCCGGATGCGTATAGGTAAAAAGACAGTGGAATGAGAGGCATACTCTCTTTTCACTGTCTTTTTGTTCGGACGATATGGAACATTATCCATGAGATTTGTAAAAGAGTCAAGTATTTTCTAAGAGACGTTTTGCAGTAAATTGATCGGTAATTAACACATTGGTGTACCCACCCTTTATAGCTGCCAGAATGGAACGAACTTTGGCAGCACCACCGGCAATCAGAATGCTGTATTCTTTATTGTGGAGATACTCTAAATCAATGCCGACTGTCCGGTCATTAAATTCAGGACAAGCGATGTTTCCATTTTCATCAATAAAACGAGAACAAATATCGCCGACAGAGTGCTTCTTTAGAAAAGCCTGTTCATCTGTATTAGCATATCCTAAACGGAAAAAGAGCGCTTTATCACGAGTGGTACCAACACTGAAAAGGGCAATATTAGCATGATTTCCTAAATTTAAGACCCGGTTGATATGACGATCCTTGTAAACCATCTCTTTTACTTTTTTAGAATCAAAAATAACAGGTAAAGGTAAGTATTGGGCAATTGTTTCATAGTTTTTAGAAAAATTGTTTAAAATTTCATTGGCATATGTTTCACACACTGAAAGTGTAATGGCGCCTTCTAATTGAACTATTTGGGCACCTAATAGTGGTTTAGGTTTCAAATAGTGAGATACGCTGCGCATCGTAGTACCCCAACCGACGCCAATTATGTCACCATCATGAATGATTTTATTTAAATATTCAGCGGCTTCTTTACCAATGTAATTTTTAATTTCTTCTTCATCGTCAATGGGGGAATTGGCAATACATACGTGCTTTAAATTAAATTTTGCTGCTATTTTTTGAGATAGTTCGCCCCTGTCTTCGATGGGGTCGTAGATTTCTATTCGAACAAAACCATGAGTTTTAGCATAATGCAGCAATCGGGATACCGAAGGGCGGGATAAATTTAATTCTTTGGCAATATCAGTTTGACTATAGTCAGATTGATAATATAATTTAGCAGCAGTAATTGCCAAGCGGTCTTTTTTCATTATCATAGCCTTCACCTTATCCTTTTTGATGAAACAATGCAAATTATGCTACTTTATTTTATTATCGCTAATGAAATGATAAAAAGCAAGATAAATTAGAAATTTTGTTCAAAACATGCAAGATAATTAGGAAAATTTTTTCATAAAAATACATAAATGAATGATTAGATAGATTCTTATATCAAAAATGAAAAAATGTAAATAAAGTATTGAAATAAATTTCTAGCGAACTTATAATGAGACTATGAACAGCGTATGAACTACTTTTTTCATTGTATTGCAGTGTAAGATTTGTAAAAAAAACCAAGGAGTGTGACAGTAGTATGAAAATTTTCCAGATATCGGACTTTCATTTACGGGGAGATGGCAAACTTTCCTTTTATAAGGCTGATACCAATAAGGCAATGAAGCAGACGATTGATTATTTTGACAGTCTTAAAGAATACGAACTTCCTGACTTTTTCGTTGCAACGGGAGACTTATCGGAGGGAGGAACTAGAAAAGGATACGAAATAATGAGAGAAGGACTTAGAAGTCTTCCACGGCCTTGTTATATTGTTCCTGGTAATCATGACAAGCGGGCTTATTATTTAGATATGTTTGATAAAGAAGTACCCGTAAAAGAAGATATCCGTCCATTCATTTGTTATACCATTGATGACAGGCCCATACGTGTCATTGTTATTGATACGACGAAACCCGATTGTCATTCGGGAGGATTAAGTAAAGAAGTTGCAGATTGGCTGGAAAAGAAAATTGTAGAATATCCAGATAAACCTACCTTAGTTTTCACGCATCATGTTCCATTTAAAACAGGACTACCGGCTATGGATGAAGGATTTGAAGGAGCAGACAAACTTTCTGAAATTTTACATCTCCATTCTAATGTCCGTCTTTGTTGTGGCCATATGCATGTAGGTATTGTCACTGTATGGCGTGGTATTACATGTGTTACTTGTCCTTCTATTTCTATGCCAATTGAAGTAGATTTCCGGACGAAATCAGACCCATATGTGACACAACAAGAGAAAGAAAATGATTTCAAAGGTGGAGGAGACCGGTTCTTTCTTGGAAATCCGGGATATTTGATTCATAATCTTCAAGGCAGCCGGATAAATACGTATGTCATGACGATTCCTGCCGGAGCTGATTATTCTGGACCGTATCCGTTCAAATACTATAAGGGAGAAATATAAGGGGAGTGGCGTTATGGGTGAGCAGATCAAGGCACAGAGAAGTTTACGAAAAATTGCTGGCGTTACATTGTATGAAAGTGCTGTACAATGGTATTGTTTCCTTCTTTATGGTACGGCGGCAGGTACGGTATTTAATAAAGTATTCTTTTCCGTTACGGGTGATGAAATTACAGCACTCATTATGTCCTATATGTCATTTGCTATCGGGTACATAGCAGGACCTTTTGGGGCCGTGTTTTTCGGACAAGTCGGTGATAAAAGAGGACGTAAGTTTACCATGTACGTTTCTTTGATGATGATGGGGATTTCAACGTCTATCATAGGCTTTTTACCACCGGCGGCAACGGCTGGTGTTTGGATTGTCATCGTTTTGCAAATCATGCGCCTGGCGCAATGTTTTGGTCGCGGCGGAACCTGGGGTGGTGCGATCCTTTTAGCATATGAAAATGTTCCGGAAAACAGGCGTAATTTTTATGCCTGCATTCCTCAGATAGGACTGCCTATCGGATTAGGACTGTCCTCTATTTTTTTATTAGTGCCGACCTGGTTTTTAGATGAATCAGCCTTTTTCAGTTGGGGTTGGAGAATTTCTTTCCTGGCAGCGATTATCCTTACTATTATTGCCGTTTTGTTAAAAGGGCATATGATGGAAACAGAGGATTTTAAAAAGGCTCAGGCTAAATTAGAAGAACAGGAAAGAGAAGGGAAAAAACAAAAAGTGGGATTTATTCCAATGGTTAAAGGATATTGGAAAACCTTATTGCTTGGCTGTGGTACCCGCTGGGTAGATGGAACTTTTTATAATATATTTATTGTCTGGATTTTGTCTTATTGTATTGGCTGGCTGGGTATGCCCTTGTATGAAACGTATTTGATTACTATTATAGCCTGTATTTTTAAAATACCATTTACGCTGTTTGGTGGTTGGTGTGCACAACGGTTTGGTACTACCACTACATTTGTCATTGGTGGACTGGCATCGGCATTTCTCAGTATTCCTACTCTGAAAGTTATTGAATGGAGTCATGGCGATCTCCTCATTACTATGATTGGAATCGTGATTGGCTGGAGTATTGCCTATAATCTTATCTGGGCTGTATTAGGATCGCTTTGGTCCTCCTATTTTGAAACAGAAGTACGGTATTCAGGTATTTCCTTTGTATACCATGTTCCCAGCTTTATCGTTGCGGGTATTGTGCCTGCTGTTTGTACGTATCTCATTAGTTATGGTAATGGTGATACCATTTATGTAGGGATTTATTCTACCGTTGTTGCTCTTATCAGTGTGGCTTGTGCCCTCATCTTAAAACGGCGCTATATGGCTGGAAAACGGTAGAGACAGCGGATACGTATGGCTTTCTTCATGAATCGTGCGTACCTGATGGGTCTTTGTCATAATATAGGGTATCACCGACTCATAATAAGAAATTTTGAAAAAAATAATAATGAAATTATTTTCCGAAGATAAGAGCGATTAAAATTAGCGAGGTCATGAGTATGACAAAAAAAGCAGATGTAGTCATTATTGGCGGGGGTATTACTGGTGCGGCAGTATTATATGAGTTAGCAAAGTATAAACTACGTATAATTCTTGTTGAACAGGAACCTGATCTGGCAACTGGCACGACAAAAGCAAATAGTGCGATTTTACATGCTGGATATGATGCGTTGCCAGGTTCCTTAAAAGCACAGATGAATGTAGCTGGTAATGCTTTGTATCATAAACTCAAAGAAGAACTGCATTTGGAAATCAAGTGGACCGGATCATTGGTAGTTGCTACCAATGATGAGCAATTGAAGATTCTTTATGATTTAAAACGGAGAGGGGAGCGTAATGGCGTTCCCAGCTTAGATATTTGGGATGGGAAAGCTGTTCATCAATCACAACCCAATTTAAGCTCTGAGGTACTGGGAGCCCTTTGGGCACCGACGGCAGGTATATGTTGGCCCTTTGATCTCTGTCTTGCTTTCGCAGAAAATGCTGTTTTAAACGGAGCAGAAATTATACGGGAGTGCAGAGTTACAGGTTTTGATGTAGATAGCGGTACGATACGGATGGTACATACTAATAAAGGGAATATTGAAACGACATGCGTTGTGAATGCAGCTGGTGTTCATGCGGATGATATTAGTTCATTGGCTGGTGACGATACCTTTAGAATTTTTCCACGTAAAGGTGAATATATTTTATTTGATCAAAAGGTGCAAAATGCTCTTGTTTCAATTCCCGTATTTCCTACGCCTGACAAAATGGGAAAAGGCATTATGGTGGCTCCTACTATTCATGGGAACGTATTTATAGGGCCTAATGCACAAAATATGGATGATAAGGATAATACGGCGTTCACCAATGAAGGTATGAATGAAATTATTGAGAAGGCCCAGACTATAGTACCCTGCATTCCTCTTACTCAAGCTATAACGGAGTTTGCTGGTATACGTGCTGTTTCCGATACAAATGATTTTATTTTGGGGCCATCATTGAAAGTTAACGGACTGTTTCATGCAGCGGGAATTCAGTCGCCGGGACTTACAGCAGCACCAGCTATTGCGCAGTTTTTGGTTAAAAAAATTATTGATAAATTAAAGCCAGAATATAATACTACATGGAAAGCTGGAAGACCACGGCATATCTATTTTAAAAATCTGGATTATGATGAGCAACAGAATTTAATTAAAGAAAATCCGTCATTTGGGCGGGTCATATGCCGTTGCGAAACCGTTACGGAAGGTGAAATTATCGATGCTATACATCGACCGGTAGGAGCCCGGACTGTTGATGGCGTAAAACGAAGAACTCGAGCCGGCATGGGCCGGTGTCAGGGAGGTTTTTGTGGTCCCAGGATTATACAAATATTATCCCGTGAGCTGCATATTCCCATTCCGGAAGTTCGTAAAGAAATGTGCCATTCATATATGTACTTTGAAAAGAAAAGTACAAAGAAGGTGATATGTGATGATTAAACAAATATATGATGTTGTCATTATTGGCGGTGGACCGGCAGGATTAACCGCTGCCTATAGTGCCTGGAAAAACGGAGCAAAAGAAATATTAATTCTGGAACGTGATTGGGAAGTTGGTGGAATTTTACAACAATGTATCCATAATGGATTTGGAATCCACCATTTTCATGAAGAACTGACTGGTCCGGGATATGCACAGCGATGTTATGAGCTAATTAAAGAAAAAAAGGAAATAGAGATTTCGTGTGATACGATGGTATTAAAAATTAATGCCGATAAAATTGTGACTGCAGTCAATCCACACAATGGAATATTCCATATGCAAGGAAGGACTATTGTTTTGGCTATGGGATGCCGTGAAAGAACCCGGGGGGCAATCCAGACACCTGGTTATCGACCAGCTGGAATTTATACTGCTGGAGCGGCACAACGTATGGTCAATATGGAGGGATACATACCGGGGAAAAATATAGTTATTCTTGGAAGTGGTGATATTGGACTGATTATGGCACGGCGTATGACTTTGGAAGGCTGTCGTGTTCAGGCAGTAGTGGAGATATGTCCGTATTCTAATGGATTGACTAGAAATATGGTTCAATGCCTATATGATTATAATATCCCGCTATATCTATCCCATACCATCGTTGCGATTCACGGAAAAGACCGTGTTAAGGGTATTACGTGTGCAAAAGTAGATGCATATAAGAAACCGATTCCAGGAACAGAATTTGACATAGCATGTGATACGGTGTTGTTATCGGTCGGATTAATCCCTGAAAATGAATTATCGAGTGAGGCCGGGATTACATTAGACCCTATAACACATGGACCTATTGTCAATCAACACCGGGAAACGGATATTCCTGGAATATTTGCGGCGGGCAATGTCGTTCATGTACACGACATGGTAGATTTTGTTTCTGAAGAAGCTGAAATTGCCGGTAAATATGCTGCGCTAAAAGCTCAGGGTAGGGTAACAGGTGGACTGGCTGATTTAAAAATAAGAACAGATAATGACATTGGTACTTGTGTGCCACAGCATATTTGCATACAAAAGAATAATGAAATTATTACATTATTTATACGTGTACGCAGACCGATGAAACATGTACAGATTACCGTGAGAAATTCTGAAGAGGTATTATCAGAAAAACATATGTCTGCAGTCCGGCCAAGTGAGATGATATCTGTCAGTGTCAATTCCGGGAACATGAAGAGTCGTTATGAGGACTGGACTGTTTCCATCAGGGAGGGACTATGATGAGTACAGAGGAAAAATATCTTAATTGCATTAACTGTCCCATGGGGTGCAAAATTCACGTTACATTGAATGCAGATACTATTATAACCATATCAGGAAATACATGCCCCCGTGGAGAAGTATATGCCCGCCAGGAAATCATAAACCCGCAGCGTATGTTAACAACTACGGTTCGGATTCAAGGAGGCATGTTGCAATTGCTTCCCGTTGTATCACAGTCCACTCTTCCTAAAAGGCTGATTTTTGATTGTGTAAAGGTCCTTCAGGGGGTGCAGATTAAAGCCCCAGTGAAAATGGGAGATGTTATTGTTCATAATATTTTAAATTCAGGAGTAGATATTATTGCCAGTCGGGATGTGAAAGAAAAAAGTACCTGATAATTTTTTTGTAGTCATGTATGAACATCCCTAAGGTTTTCATTTCAATTTTTATGTAATAATACATATAGGCACTATCTAAACATGGAAAGTAGCAGAGGGAAAACAGATATGAGAATGATACATTCTGTTACGACTCCGTATTTAAGCAAGCTTACGAGCCATTTCGGAAAAGACCCGTATTGTGTGGTGAAATAGGATAGGAAGATGGCCAGAAGGTCCACGAAGCACTGCAAAAGCTATTGCGTACTATATGGCTCTGTTCCTGGGCTGCCTTAGTTATTTATCAGAAAAACGACGGCTTTCTTTGAAGAAGGGCATCCAGAAAGCATGGCAAGGATTGACGAGTACGAGGAAGTAGGATTGTTCTGAGTCGGAATATAGATAATGTATAAATAATGTATAGGTAATGTATAAACAGAAGCCGCAACAAATTGAGCGTTAGAGCTATTTTGCTGCGGCTTCTGTTTTATTTTCCCGATGATTTTTCACGATTCCCTGGTTATACGGCCTGCCAGAGCAGGCGGTTTGCTTTGATGAGAATGGTCACTCTGTCCGTATCGCGGAGCCAGGAAAGAAAGGAACGGATGGTGTTTCCGATGAGGACGTATTGTTCCACTGTGAGTGTGAGATGATAATAGTCAAATACGGACTGCAATATGTCATCCCAGCTCAGGGGGGCCTGGCAGAGTTGGAGAATCAGATCGGCGATTTCCTGCACCTTCTGCCGGTTGTACTGCACGAGCGGGCGGATATCCTGCACGGCTTCAGCATGAGCCGGTACAAACCAGTCTGCTTCCATCGATTCTACCTTGGCCAGCGTGTCGAGATAGGCCTGGACGTCGTAGATATATCCCAGGGCATACTTATCGAGAATCGCCCGGCTGTTCAGGCAGTCTGCGAGAAATACGACATTATCGGGTGTACGGAATCCAACCATATGGAAGAAATGGCCGGGCAGGGGAATGATTTCTATATCCTGAGGAAAGGACGGGTCGGAAAAATCGGTGACATGACTTTCTTTTGCCATGAGAAATTTGTGTCTCAGATCTTTCATGGGATAGCCGCCATATAAAAAGGATGGTTCCAGAATGGGATACGATGTAAATGCCTTTTCCAGTCCGCCGGCATAGACGCGGCATCCCGTCTGACGCTGCAGATATTGATTGCCTCCGATGTGGTCCGCATTGGAGTGGGTATTGAGGATTCCCTGCAGCTGCCAGCCCTGTTGTTCCAAGATTTGACGCAGTTTTCGCCCCGCATCTTTGTCATTCCCGCTGTCGATAAACCAGGCGTGGGCACCGTCGGGGCACCAGACGCCGATTTTAGCGGGGCTTTCGATATAATAGGTTTTGCTGGTAAGGGCCGTAAGTTCAAACATTCAGGACACCTCTTTACGGTTTGGACGCTGTGAGAAACAGGATTTCCGGGGGAACTTGTGAGGAAAACTGGAATGGTGTGAGTACGGCACTGTATGCTCCGGCGTGAGGGAAAGCTAATACGTCCCCAGGCGATAGTTTTGGCAGGAGCACGTCCGAGGCGATGATGTCTGCTGCCGTGCATAAATTGCCGTAGATGGTGACTTTTTCCATTTCCTGCGTGTCGTTCAGCACGTAGAAGGGAGTCGAACCGGTGCGGTAAAATAAGGGTTCCCGTGCTGGTGCTGTTTCACTGATGCTGGTTACGAGGTGTTCCAGACAGGGACGGAGAAAACCATTTAATGTATTGGCTGCTATGGCGATATGGCTGCCGTGAGATTCTTTCGTATCGATGATATGGGTGACATACCAGCCACAGGGGCCCGCCAGATAGCGGCCGCTTTCAATCAGGATACGGGCCTGTGAAAACGTATCTTCATAAATGACGCGTAGTTTTTCCAGTTCCTGTCCCAGAGATTCTATGTCGCAATCTGCTTCGTCCTGACAATAGGGGATACCGATGCCACTACCGAGATTGAGGAAGCATAACGGGCTGTCCAGTTTTTCCTGAATGAGTGAAGCCAGGGAGAAGACATTTTTATAATAGCTGCAAAGTGTGTTCCAGTTCAGCTCCTGGCTGCGCAGGTGGGTGTGTACCCCGATAATGAGGATATGAGATAATTTTTTTAATTCCGGCAGAGCAGAGAAAAACGCATCTTCATCGATGCCGAATTTTGAGCTGTGTCCCTTCTTGTCAGTATAGGAGAAATTGGGGTTGATGCGGGCGCCGATGGGGACTTTCATATTCTTTGTGGCGGCCAGTGCGTTGATACGGCGTATTTCATTCAGACTGTCGGCGATGAGGATACACTGGCCCAGCGCTTTTTCCAGACAATAATCGCTCTTGCCCGGGGCAGAGTAATAGATGTGGTCGGATGGTACGCCACAGTCACTTGCAGCATACACTTCTCCCAGACTGGCAGCATCAGCATCGATGTCACTGGAGAATATGGTCTTTAAGATTGCCCGATGGGGATTGCATTTGATGGAATACAAAATCTGTTCATGAGGAAAGGCCTGCTGCAGATGATGAATGGATTCCACGAGGGTCTGTTCATCATAGAAATAGAAACTTTCGTGCTTTTTTGCTTCGGCCAGTAATAGGGTACGCAGACGCTGGGTTAACATAGACATGCACCTCTTTTTCGGGATGGAATACAGATACGATTCGCTATAGACGTGGTATAATGCTACTATAAGCGTACCATATTGTTAACAGAAATTCCAGACGTATATCTTGCGTCGGAGGAGGAAACGAAATGCGTGAAGAATCGCTTTTTTCACAGGATGTGCCGCAACCGCTGGCCAGCCGCATGCGGCCGGAAACACTGGATGAATTTGTCGGTCAGCAGCACCTCATAGGAAAGGGGAAGGTACTGTATAATCTGATTGAAAAAGATTGTATTTCTTCTATGATTTTCTGGGGACCGCCCGGTATAGGCAAAACGACGCTGGCACGGATCATAGCTCACCATACCAAGTCGGTATTTATTGATTTTTCTGCCGTTACCAGCGGGATACGGGAAATCCGCAAAGTCATGGAAGAAGCGGAGAAAAACAGGATGTACGGACAACGGACCATCGTTTTTGTCGATGAAATCCACCGTTTTAATAAGGCACAGCAGGATGCGTTCCTTCCTTTTGTAGAAAAAGGAAGTATTATCCTGATTGGGGCGACGACGGAAAACCCCTCTTTTGAAATCAACAGTGCTCTCCTTTCACGGTGCAAGGTATTTGTCCTGAAAGCGTTGACAACGGATGATCTGGTACAGCTCCTCCGGCGGGCTGTTCAGAGTCCCCGCGGATTGGGAAGGGAACGCGTATCTGTAGGTGAAGACGTATTGACGCGGATTGCCGTCTTTGCCAACGGGGATGCCCGTACGGCCTTATCGACACTGGAAATGGTTGTCCTGAACAGTGAATGCAAGGAGGACGGTACGCTGGTAGTGAGCCCCGATATACTGGAGCAGTGTACGTCACAGAAATCTCTTCTATATGATAAAAATGGGGAAGAGCATTATAATATCATTTCGGCGCTGCATAAGTCTATGCGGAATTCCGATCCCGATGCGGCTGTTTACTGGCTGGCCCGCATGCTGGAAGCCGGCGAGGATCCACTATATGTGGCCCGCCGGGTCACACGTTTTGCCAGTGAAGATATTGGTCTGGCAGACCCGCGGGCGCTGACTATTGCCATCGCCGCATATCAGGCCTGTCACTTTATCGGCATGCCGGAATGTACGGTTCATCTGACCGAAGCCGTCGTGTACATGTCACTGGCTCCCAAATCCAATGCGCTGTATACGGCCTATGGCCAGGCTCGTCATGATGCACTGCGGACATTATCCGAACCGGTGCCGCTGGTGATACGAAACGGGGTAACGAAGCTTATGAAAGACCTGGGATATGGGAAGGGATATCAGTATGCCCATGAAACAAAAGAAAAGCTGACGGACATGCAGTGCCTTCCCGATACACTGGCAGGAAGGGAATACTACCGGCCGGGACAAAAGGGAGAGGAAGCGGAATTTTCTACCCGCCTGCAGCGCATCAAACAATGGAAGAAAGCGCACAGGCAGGGGGAAAAGCAGGAATGAAAGAATATCTTTTAACTTTTTTTTTGATTTCGTTTACATATAGTTTACATTTGGCTTCTATACTAAAAACACAATTCCGCCCGGTATGGCTCTGGTAATCCGGACCTGCCAGACTCAGAATAAATTAGGAGATATATAATGAACCGTTATTGCAATCCATTCCGGGGACCTCACGGCAGTGCATATAAATTGACGGCTATGGGAATGGTCCTGCTATTAGCCTGCATCATCATATACGGCGTCAGCCATTCACAGAAAATAACAAAAGAAAAAGGAAGCAGCGGACCGATTCCCGTGGCGTCGTATACATTGGCCAGGCAGGACATGAATCGTACCATATCCCTGTCGGGGAAGACCGTACCTGTATCCCAGGTGGATATCACGACGAAATATGCTGGCAAAATAGCGGCAGTCAGGGTGAATCTGGGTGATACGGTAGAGCCCGGCCAGGTACTGCTGCTGCAGGACGTCGTCGATGCGACTCTTTCCCTGCAGCAGGGAAAGGCGGCACTGTTGCAGGCGATGGCTGATTCACGGGCGGCAGAATCCCAGTTTTATGCCGATCTGAAAAAAGCCGAAGTCGATTATGATATGGCCAAAATCAATTATAACCGGTATCAGGTCCTGCGCGATGAAGGCGCTGTATCCCAGCGCGAGCTGGACACGATATATCAGGCCTTTATCGATGCCCAGGCCGTATTGGACAATCTCAATTCCCAGAATGTAGGATCTGTCCCGGCCAGTATTGCCGGAAAATATGCGGCACAGGATAAAGCCGATTATGCCGTACACAGCCTGTCACAGCAGATCGATGACATGACGCTGCGCGCCCCACGTAGGGGTGTCATAACGTACCGGAATGCAGAAGCAGGTACGATTGTACCGGCCAATACGAAAGTGCTGACCATCACCGATACGAGTGGCATGTATGTCGATTGTGCCCTGTCAGAAGAAGATGTCGCCTTTATGCAGATGGGAACTCCTGTTACGGTGTCCATTGATTCGTTGGCAAAGACGTACGATGGAATCGTTACGTATGTCAGTCCGGCTATGAATGATGCCGATAAGACTTATGCCATACGTATTACGCTGCAAAATCCTGACGCCCTGCTCCGTGGAGGGATGCTGGCTGAAATGAATATAAGTGTGTTGCAGAGGAAAGATACATTGTTTGTCCCCAAGGAAGCTCTGGATGTACAAAACGGGACGTCCCGTGCATACGTTATCAGACCGGACCAGACCGTTGAAATCCGCACGGTTCAGACGGGACTGATGAATGATTCCTATATAGAAGTGACAGACGGACTTTCCGAAGGAGACGTCATTGCGACGACTAATCTGGCACGTCTGAAAGATGGTACTGCCGTTACAGTTGATTAATATGAGGTGTTACCCATGAATCTGACTAAATTTTCTATACAGCGGCCCATCGGTATTGCCATGATTGTAGCATTTTTTGTCGTTCTCGGCCTGTTCAGTTTTTATAAAATCGGCGTAGAATTACTGCCGGCGCTGAATACGCCCTATGTAACCGTTTCCATCGCCTATCCGGGGGCCAATGCGGACTCGGTGGAACAGCAGGTTGTCAAGCCGGCGGAAAATGCCCTGTCTTCCGTTGCCAATCTCAAACACATGACTTCCCAGGCTTCATACGGGCAGGCGCGGATTACACTGGAACTGGATTTTTCTGCCAATGCTGATGCGGCGGCCATTGATGCGACGAAGAAAATCAATGCCATACGGGGTAGTTTCCCGACAGGAATTGAAGAGCCGGTCGTCATTAAGCGGGATATCAATGCCACTCCTGTCATGTATATTGCCGTGCAGTCGTCCCGGCCACTGGATGACATATATACCAAGGCATATAATGATTTTCAGGATGTACTCCAGCAGGCGGACGGTGTATCGGAAATCAATCTCAATGGCGGACGGGATAAAGAAATCGCCGTTGAAATCGACAAAAACAAGCTGGTTCATTTTGACATGACCCTGGCAGAAGTGATTTCTGCGTTAAAGTCAGAAAATCTACTCATGCCGTCCGGGACGGTCTATTCATCCGGCACAGCGACGGACGTCCGGGTGAAGGCGCAGTATGCCAATGAGGCTGAATTATCGCAGATTGAAATCACCAATGCCAAAGGCGCCCGGATCCCACTGACAGCCGTCGCTTCCATTAAGCGGCAGGATCAGCGGGTCAGCCGCTATGCCCGTGTAAATGGTGAAGACGCCATTGTCATGGAAGTATATAAAAACAGTGATGCCAACGTCGTATCGACAGTAGATAATGTCAATAAAAAATTGGAAACGCTGAGGCAGGACAATCCGGAATATACCTTTACTGTAACCAGTGAATCAGCATCTTATATCCGCAATTCCCTGCATAACACATTGCAGACACTCATTGAAGGACTCTGTACGACCGGCCTGGTCCTGTTCTTTTTCCTGCGGGGCTGGCGGTCTTCCCTGGCCGTTATGGTAGCCATACCGACATCTCTTATTTCTACGTTCTTTGCCATGTATATGGCCGGTTTTACCTTTAATATGATGTCTCTCATGGGGATGACCCTTTGCATTGGCATCCTCGTAGATGACTCCATCGTTATTCTGGAAAATATACACCGCCATATCAGAAACGGAGAGCCGCCGGAGACGGCAGCCCTCAACGGCCGTATGGAAATCGGCATGGCCGCCATTGCCATTACGCTGTGCGACGTAGTCGTTTTTCTGCCTATCGCTTTTATGACGGATATGGTAGGACAGTACTTCAAACAATTCGGCCTGACTATCGTATTTGCTACCTTGTTTTCCCTCTTTGTTTCCTTCACCCTGACTCCTATGCTGGCATCCCGGCTGTTTAAAAAAGGGGCAGAAGTAAAGAAGCGGCCTTTGTGGCAATTTATGGACCGCATGGAGGAACGGGCCCGCCAGGAATATACGAAGATACTTACATGGAGTATTGATCATCCGCGGAAACTGGTCCTGCCCATCCTGTTTTTGTTTGCAGTGGCACTGGGACTCCTGGTCAGCGGTACCGTGGGGTCGGAATTTATGCCGCAGACGGATGAAAGCGGGTTCCGCGTATCCATCCAGCTGCCGGCAAATGCCAGCCTGGATAGAACAAATGGCGTCGCCCGGCAGATAGAAGATTATCTGAAGACTGTACCGGAAGTCACTTATTATACGGCTATGGTAGGAGGAAAGCGGCAGAATGAAGCGACTATCAAAGTGACGCTGGACGACCGACGCAACCGTTCCCGGTCTATCTGGGATGTGACCAATGAGGTACGTAAATTCGCCGCAGCCCATGTGTGGGATGGTACGGTACGGGTCCGGGAAGACCAGGCTTCCGTAGCCGGTACATCCGGCGGCTATGGCGGCGGATCCGGGAATCTCCGGCTGGAACTCCGTGGCAAGGATAATGAACGGCTGCTCCAGAAATCGAAAGAAATCGAAACATGGATGCAGACGGATATTGCCGGCCTCAACGGGGTCAGCAGTTCGTATGAAGATGGTATGCCTGAATACCGGCTTGTGGTGGACCGGGTGAAATTAAAACAGTACGGAGCATCACTGGATGATCTCAATAAAAATTTCTCCAATGCTATCAGTGGGCAGAAAGCGGGAGTATTGCCAAACGATGCTAAAAACGATAATAACGATACAGATATTTACGTGCGGCTGAAAGGCGCCGATTCTTTCGGCGTATCCGATCTCAGACGAATCCCGCTCAATGCCAATGGTCATATCATCTTTGTCAGTGACGTGGCGCAGATTGTATCGGCTACAGGGCCGGTCACGATCCGCCGTACGGACAAAGAGCGGAGTATTACCCTGGGAGCCGTGCCGCAGGGCAGACCGCTCAGCGATATCATTCAGGACATAACGGCCCATTTGCAGACGATGGACTTGCAGGGCATCACCTACCGGTTTACCGGACAGGCAGATCAGATGACGATGGCATTCAGGAGTCTGGGCGAAGCCCTGGGATTATCGCTCATCCTGATATTCATGATTCTGGCGATTCTCTATGAATCCATCAAAACACCGTTTATCCGCATGTTTTCTCTCCCTCTGGGCCTGATTGGTTCTGTGTTCCTTCTGTTCCTCACGAATAATACGCTCAATCTTTATTCATTGATTGGCATTCTGGTCATGGACGGCATGGTGGCGAAAAACGGGACTCTGCTCCTGGATTACACACTGACGCTGATTCATGAGCAGCATATGGATGTACGCAGCGCCGTCATCGAAGCCGGACGGGTCCGGCTTCGTCCTATTTTCATGACGACTCTTACGATGATTGTGGGGATGCTGCCGACGGCATTATCTATGTCAGCCGGCTCAGAGACACGGTCCAGCATGGCCGTTGTCGTTATTGGCGGCCTGATTACATCGACCGTATTTACCCTTGTGATTATTCCTATCCTGTTCCTTTTTATTGAAAACCACAGACCGGGCAGGAAAGGGGCTGATTCAGAGAAACGGCGCGTTACCGGATAACGGGTACGCAACGAGGGGCAGAATCAGCAACAATATAACTTTTTTTACAACGCAGTTTATATTTTCTTAAAGAAATATTCTTATACTATGGGCACAGGAAAAAGAATTCTCTGATTTCAGATAGCTTCATTCCCTGAAATGATGAAAGGTGATTCTATGATATCGATCATTACCCCTGTGTACAATGAAGAAGAAAATATAAACTGCTTTTATGATGCCGTCACGGCCGTTATGAAACAAGTGGGAATGGATTATGAACTGATATATGTCAACGATGGATCCCGCGATGGGACTGAAAAGGAAATCAGCCGGCTGGCAGCTGCCGATCCTCACGTCCGGGCTGTTTCGCTGGCACGAAATTTCGGTCATCAGATTGCACTTACCTGTGGAATGGATCTTTCCATCGGAGATGCCATCATCACGCTGGATGGAGACATGCAGCATCCACCGGCCCTGATTCCTGCGCTGATAGCCCGGTGGCAGGAAGGATATGATATCGTCCAGACCGTACGGGAAACGACGGAAAATGCCAGCCTTTTCAAACGGGTTACGTCCGCTGCCTATTATAAGCTCATGAATGCTATATCTGTGACGTCCGTCGTTCCCGGAGGATCTGATTTCCGGCTCGTGGACCGGAAAGCCCTTTCCGTCTTCCGGCGCTTCCGCGAACACAGCCGTTTTATCCGTGGTATTGTAGGAGGACTGGGATTCCGGCAGACGACGCTGTCATTCAAAGCACCGGCCAGACATGCGGGCACGTCGAAATTTTCCCTGCGGAAAATGCTTCATCTGGCTATGGACGGCATCATTACCAACTCGACGGTACCGCTTCGTCTGACCTTTTATATCGGATTCCTGGGAGCCTTTGCCGGGCTGCTGATGATTATATATGTTTGTTATTGTCACATTGCGGGCATTACCGTGCCGGGCTGGTCCACGACAGTGATTCTCCTGGCAATCTTCGGCAGTGTCAACCTCATGGCTCTGGGCATATTAGGCGAATACATCGGCCGTATTTTTGAAGAAACGAAACAGCGGCCATTGTATTGGCTGGCCAGTGATTCAAAGGAAACAGAACCGGACCGGTCCTTTACCGGCCGGTGATAGTTTTTTTGTCTTTATAACAGGGACGACAGTAATTCTTGCGTATAGGTCTGCTGTGGATGATGAAATAGTTGTTCTGCCGGCCCCTCCTCTACAGCTCGTCCGTGATGCATGATGAGAATCCGGTCTGCCATGGTCCGGGCCAGATAGAGGTCATGGGTAATAAACAGGCAGGCTATGCGGTGATGTTGGCATATGCGGCGTATCAGGCCTGCGATTTCATTGCGGATGGTGGCATCGAGAGCACTGGTCACTTCATCACAGATGAGCAGTTCCGGGCCTATGACAAGGCTGCGGAGCAGGGCTGCTCTCTGACATTCGCCACCGCTGACTTCATGGGGATAGCGCCGGATAATATCTCTCGTCAAATGTACTTCTTCCATATATTGCTGGAACATTTCTGGTGTAACCGGAAGGTGATAATTGCGAATTCCGGCCAGAATGCTTTTTTCCAGTGTAAACCGGGGATGGAAAGACCGGTACGGATGCTGAAAGACCATCTGTATGTGCCGGTATAGTTGTTTCCTTTCTTTTTCTGGCACATTAGTAATGTCCTGATCATGAAAGAGAATATGGCCGCTGTCGGCCCGGGAAAACTGACAGATGATGCGGCAGAGCGTACTTTTTCCGCTGCCGCTTTCACCGGCAACAGCGAGAATTTCACCGGGGGGCAGAGAGAAAGACAGATGGTCTACGGCGGCAAAACGATGACCATTATGGGTATAGGTTTTTGTTAGATCCTGTACTTCAAAAAACATAAGACAATCCTTTCAGAGTCCGGAATGGGACAGCAATTCCCGTGTATAAGCAGAGCCTGGGTGTTTCAATACAGCCGGTGCCGGCCCGTATTCCTGAATCCGGCCCGATTTTAAAACGAGTAGTGTGTCTGCCAGATAGGAGGCCAGCCGCAGGTCATGGGTGACGAGGATGATGGCTGTACGATGATGACGACGCAGCCGGAGCAGTGCATCAGCCATTTTTTTCTGGGTGATGCTGTCTACAGCCGATGTCGGTTCATCAGCCAGGACCAGCCGTGGCGGGATAATAAGGGGAAATAAGAGTTCGGCCCGCTGGATCATGCCACCGGACAGTTCCTGCGGATAGGAAGCCAGACTATCTGGCGGCAGGGACAGAACAGAAGCCCGGTCGGCGAGGATGCGATCAAATTCCTGATGACAGAGTCCGGCAGCGCGGGCGGCATCCCAGAGCTGCTGGTACACCGTACAGACCGGGCAGAATGACGTCAGGGCATCCTGGAATACGACACTGATTCCTGTGGGGCGGAGTGCTTTCCAGGATGACTGGTGGTGGAGCCGGTGGCCGTCCCAGGTAATGATTCCCCGGGTGATTGTGGTATCGGGTGCCGGCAGGCCGGCAGCAGTGCGCAGCAGGGTCGATTTGCCACTGCCGCTTTCACCGGCAATGACCAGTATTTCTCCTTCCTGCAGAGTAAAGGAGATATCGTTTGCTAAAGGCTTGTTTGCGGCACAAATGGTAATATGCTGAAACGTAAGGAGAGGTTCTGACATAGTGAGAGGCTCCTGGTTCTATTGGATATCTAATTCCGGTGTGATTTCATAGTAATCACAGGGATGGGCGGAAAAGCCGGTTACGTTCTTTTTCATGACGATATTCATCTTCAGGAATGAGGCGTACCATACGGCGTTGTCATCGAGTACCTGCTGCTGGATTTGTCGTGCCAGTTCTATGCGCTGCCCGGCATCAAAGGTATTGTGAAGTTCATCTATCATCGCATCGGTCCGGGGATTGTTGTAGTGACCATTGTTATACGGCTGCCCTGAATAGATTTTACTCATGAGATAATATTCCGGGTCCCCCGTAGGTGCTGTCACGATTGCCTGGGCATATATATCGTATTCCCCGCGTTTCAGGAAGTCCTTGTAATTATCCGTGGCGTTGACATCGAGTTTGATGCCGATATCTTTCAGGGCCGACTGGGCGTATTCGGCGAGAAGAGGAAGTTCCTGGCGTGACGTGTAAGTCAGCCAGCGCAGTGTCAGAGGCTGGCCGTCCTTTATGACGTAACCATCGCTGTCTGTTTCTGTATACCCCGCTTCTTTCAGCAAGGTTTTGGCTTGTTCCGGATCATATCCAGGGCCATTCAGTCCCTTTCCATAAGGTGTCGTATCAGGGAAAGCGCCCGTTGCCATAACTCCGTTGCCATTCAGCAGTACATTTGCAAAGGTGTTTTTGTCCAGGGCCATGGCGATGGCTTTGCGTATGCGGTTATCCTGGAGTGCCGGTGTTTTAAAATTCATAGCTGCCTGATATACACGGGACGTGGCAGCCGAACTAATATTATATTTGTCTGTATCCTGGAAATTAGGCAGGCTGGCATAGGGCAGCCCCTGAACGGCATCGAGTTCTCCACTTTGCATAGCCATGGACAAGGAGTCGCCATCAGTAATGCTGCGGACGACGATTTTATCTAATTTTGGCTTTGTCTGGCCCCAGTATTGTTCGTTCTTTTTGAGTTCTATGCCCTGGTCGGTCACTTTGATTGCCACATAGGGGCCGGTACCGACGGCGATTCTGTCTTTGATGCCGGCTTCCATGTCAATAATGGCACCATACGGATCTGCCAGGTAATGAATCATGGCAGGTACCTTTTCTGACGAGTGGATGATGACAGTCTGACCGTCAGCGGTGATCTGGTCGATCTTCAGATCATGGGGAGCCCGGTCATTCCGTTTGATGAGGTCTTCCAGACAGGCCTTAACGGCTTCGCCCGTTACTTTTTTTCCGTTGGAAAAGGTAATATCATCGCGCAAGTGGATTTTTAGCGTATAATCATCCATTTGTTCATATGATTCGGCAAGCCAGGGCTGGACATTCATTTCATTGTCGAATTTAAACAGTGTTTCCCCTACACCATAGCGGATTGTACTCCAGCCACAGTAGGTATCATGAGGATCTGTGCTGGCGTTCTGCATAGCCGGGCCGTAGGCCATGGTCCCATAATGAAATACCTTCCCTTCTTCTTTCGCTGTTTTGCCTGCATCGGATCCGCAGCCCGATACGAGCAGGGATGCTCCCAGAAGGGCTGTAATCAGATATTTGAATTTGTTGTTCATACATGTCACCTCGTCGTTTTGGAATCGGCCAGATCGCGCAGACTATCGGCAAAAATCTGGAATATGGCCACGGTAATAAATATAGCAGCACCTGGAACAAAAATTGTCCATGGGGCAGTCTGCAGCAGGTTACGCGCACCGCTCATCATCGATCCCCATTCAGCAGCCGGAGGGGCAGCACCGAGTCCGAGAAAGGAAAGACCGGCAATTTCCGTGATAATCGTACCGATGTCAAGAGCGGCGGTGATCAATACGGGACCTATGATTTCAGGCAGAATCTGTACGAGCAGGATTTTTAAAGGAGAAAAACCGCTCATGAGGGCCGCTTCGATGTAATATTCATGGCGTAGCGGCAGTACCTGATTGCGTACGAGACGTGTATATTTAGGCCAGGCAACGGCGGCGATGGCCGCGGCGGCATTGAACGTACCGCCGCCCAGTATGCCGGCCACGGCGATGGCAAAGACCATAGATGGAAAGGCGAGGAATACGTCGGTCAGGCGGAGCAGTATGGTCGTTGCCTTTCCTTTATGATAACCGCAGATCAGTCCGATAAAGGCGCCAAAAGAAGATGCTGCCAGGGCTACTGCCAGCGCAGTACATACGGTCGTCCTGGCGCCCGCTAAGGTGCGGGACAACATATCCCGGCCATAGCGGTCTGTCCCGAGCCAATGGATGGCATCGGGCGGTCTGAGCGCCATAGTCAGATTCTGGTCGTACGGGCCGAAGGGCATAATATAGTCTGCCAGAAAAGAGACCGCAAGGATTACCAGAATCAGGGATAAAAAGAAGTAAAAGCGGCGTTGTTTCGTAAGGTACATGAGTCAGTCCTCCTTTTCCCGGGCAGCAATGCGCGGGTCGAGAAAACGGCAGACTATATCAGAAAGAAGATTGACTCCGACGTATATAAGGGACATCCATATGACGTATGCCTGAATGATGGGATAATCGCGCATCATAATCGCATCTACAGCCAATTTTCCGATGCCGTCCCAAAGGAAGATAGATTCGATGATGGCGGCACCGCCCAGCAGGGATCCGGCCGATACGGCGAGCAATGCCAGAAGGGGTGCCAGTACGGAACGCAGTACATAGCGGGTGATGACGAACTGGTAAGATAGTCCCCGGGACAGGGCGGCCTGTACATATTCCTTGCTCAGTTCATCGAGGAATACAGCCCGTATCTGGCGCGTGTATTTGGCCGTCATAGCGATAGCAAGGGTAAGGGCGGGCAGAATGGGCAGCATGGATGAGCTTGTACCCAGAAAAGAAAAAACATGCCACTTTACGGCGAATATATATAACAAAATAATAGCGATAAAAAAATCTGGCAGAGAATTTCCGGTAAACGACAGCAGGCGGACCAGCTGGTCCCAGATACTGCCTTTGCGGATTGCCGCAAGAATGCCCAGCGGCAGGGATATGAGCAATGTCAGCCCCAATGCCATGGCCATCAATTCAATCGTAGTAGGCAGCTTGTCCATAATCATCGTAAAGACGGGCATGCCGGAAACGAAGGAATTTCCCATATCGCCATGGAGTATGTTAACGACCCAGGATGCATACTGGGTAAAAAAATCCTGATCCAGGCCCAGACTGGCACGGCGGGCAGCCGCTGCAGCTTCGTTGGCGCCCCCGTTCTGGTCATACAGGATATCGACTGTATCGGTCGAAACGGTGTGCATCAGGGCGAATGACATGAACGTAATGCCTATCAGTATGAGAATAAGGTGCAGCAGCCGTTTCCATATATACCGTTTCATAAAGAGACCTCTTTCCTGGGAGAATCTATCGGTAATCAACGCTATTAATTATAATATATTTTTATGAAAAATGGTAAGCCGGGTAGGGGGATGCAGTCAATAAAAGTCTCTTATACTGCATGCAGGAATTCTGTGTTTCCATATGCCCCCTGAGGGGATAGTCAAAAAAGAGTTTTGCTTATATACTTTTAAGTAAATATACGGGTATGCTATAAATCATCAGGGGGAAATACAGATGGAGGAACTTAGCAAACAAATTCAGGAATATTGGAATAAGCGCAGTCAGGATTTTAGTACAGTGCGACGCAGAGAACTGGCCAGCCCGGATGCACTGGCCTGGCAGTCCTATATTATGAAATATTTACCACGTGGCCGCCGATTGAAGATATTGGATATCGGTACCGGCCCGGGGTTCCTGGCTATTCTCATGGCACGCCTGGGACATGATGTCACAGCCATTGATTCTTCGACAGGCATGATACAAGAGGCCCGGCGGAATGCGGCGGAACATCACGTATCTGTTGATTTTCAGGCAGGTGACGCTCAGGCACTGCCGTTTGCATCGGCTTCGTTTGACGTAGTATTGTCTCGTAATCTGACGTGGAACCTGCCAAATGCAGTGAAGGCGTACCAGGACTGGCACCGCGTACTGCGCGATGGCGGATTGCTTTTGAATTTTGATTCCGATTATGGTCCTGTTCAGTTTACCTCGGCTGCATCAGAAGAAAAGAATATTCATCATACTGTCGATTCGGACCTTATCCGGGAGTGCGAATCCCTGAAAGATGCCTTATCTATCAGCAGGGAATGTCGTCCGGCATGGGATATGTACCGGCTGCAGGATATCGGATTTACCGATTGTCAGTGCGTAAAAGATATCCGTCCGGTTGTTCATATTTCATCGTGTATGCAATATGATTCGGCTCCCTTATTCTGCCTTTCAGCACACAAAAAAGGATTGGCCCGCTGTGCCCATTGACATGATCTGTTTCCATTGACACACGGCGACGGTGAACGTATCATAAGACATGACAACGTGTGACAATTCTTTCAAATAGTGGTGAAAGCAATGGATAAAGAACATGTTTTTTTTGAAAATTATGCCGGGACCTGGGACCGGGACCGCAAGGAAAATCCGGAAATCCTGTCATTCCTGGTAAAACTCATAGGGCTTTCGGCCGGTGATACGGTACTCGACGCCGGCAGCGGGACGGGCATTCTGCTTCCCTATCTGCATCAGGCGGTAACGGACACCGGACGGGTGGAAGAACTGGATTATTCCCATCGTATGCTGGAACAGGCCAGACAGAAGTTTGCATCCGTTCCGGGCATTACATATACAGAAAAGGATATTTTAAAATACAAACTTCCACAGAATGCATATGATGCGATAGTTTGCCTGAACTTTTATCCACACATTGCACAGTATAAAGAAGTCTTTATTAAGAAGATGACCAATGCGCTTAAACAGGACGGGGCACTTATCATCATGCACGACATGTCCCGGAACCGGGTCAATGCGATGCATGATCAGGGGGAAAAAACGCTGTCCTGCGTCCTTCCTCCCGTAGATATCATGGCAACGATGCTGATTACGGCGGGACTTTCTGTATCAATAGCCATGGATACGGATTCATACTATTTCATCAAGGCGGAAAAGAAGCAGTATATCCCCTATGAACAGTATCCGGAACCGCATTTTCAGGAAGAAACTTCCCGTCAGGAAACGGATACTTCCGGGCACAGTCACGTACACAGTCATACGCAGACAAAGGCTGTCATGAATCGGCTGGCCCGGATCAGCGGCCATCTGGAAGCGATTAAGCGCATGGTAGAAGAAGGACGGGATTGCAGTGATATTCTAATTCAGATTTCTGCGGTCGATTCTGCCCTGGTAAGTGTGGGAAAAGTGATTCTCCGCGATCATATTGACCATTGCATTGTCGATGCGGTAAAAGATAATGATATGGAAGCTGTAGACAATTTGAAAAAAGCCATTACGACATTCATTAAATAGGAGATAGCATGGAGATGCAGGACAAGGCCAGGGCTGTGGGCCAGCGCTGGGATTATTGTGCCGCCGGGTACGACAAGATAATAGAAGAAGAACGGCAGACACAGGAAGAATACTGGCGTCAGCTGCTTATGGCACATCGGCCTGCCCAATCGGGCGAATTACTTGATATAGGTACAGGACCGGGATTTTTTGCCATCCTCATGGCAAAAGCCGGCTGGAAGGTCACAGGCATAGATTGTTCGGCCACCATGATAGAAACGGCATCGCGTAATGCCCGGAAAGCGGGAATAGATGCCACATTCCGGCAGGAAGATATTCATGCCACATCTTTTCCCGGCCAGTCCTTCGATTACATAGTCTGCCGGAATGTCACCTGGATTCTGTATGACCCGGAAAAAGCCTTTTGCGAGTGGTTCCGGCTGTTAAAGCCAGGGGGCCGTCTCTTGTATCTGGATGCCAACTGGTATTATGTAAAAGACGAAGCGGAACGGGCGGCAAGGGAACGCGATGAGAAAGAATACCGCCGGTTATATGGCGTGCCTGTCGATACGTATTGTGGTGATGATCTTACCGATCAGACGTTTCAACAGACCCTGTTTTTTAATCACGTTGACCGGCCGCGTTGGGACCGGGACCATCTGTCCCGGTTTGGATTTACCAACGTGCAGATTACGCCACGGCTGAACGAGCAGGTCTATGATGAAAAGTACCGGCTGTTATTCCATTCTATTCCGCTTTTTATGGTGACGGCAGATAAAAAATAATAGGATACGGATAAAATCTTGTCTGTGGCGGATAGGTGCTGGCGGACCGGCAATAAGGATGATTTTATACACGAAACGGGACTGTTTTTAGGACAGCCCGTTTTCTTTTTCCTTCAGCCGTACGGGATACAGAAAGGGGGATTATATGTTATAATACGGTAAAGAGATTCCTCTTACTAAAGGATGTGATACCATGCAATTGCGCATTATCTGTGGAGATATAACGACCTGGCCGGCAGAGGCGATTGTCAATTCAGCCAGTGAAAGCCTGATGAGTACTGGCGGCCTGGATAACCGCATTTATCAGGCAGGAGGCATTTCCTTGCGTGCTGCCTGCAGCAGTCTCGGCGGCTGCCCGGAAGGGAAAGCGGTACTTACCTTTGGGTATAAATTGCCGGCCCGCTATGTGATTCATACGGTGGCTCCGTTCTGGCGCGGAGGAAGCCATCACGAAGAGTCGCAGCTGCTGTCTTGTTACCGGGCCAGTCTGTCTCTGGCGAGAGAAAAGGAAGTGCATCATCTGGCATTTTCGTCTCTGGGAACGGGAGATAAACGGATTCCTCTGAACCGGGCTGCGGACGTTGCCATCCCTGTACTTCTGGAAGAAGGATTTGGGTTTTCGCGTATCGACTTTGTCTGTGAAACACAAGAAGAACAGGACGCCTATACTAAGGCGGTCATTTTTTACTGGCTGCAGCAGATTAATGATGCGGCAAAAGAGGATATACACACCGTATTGGAAAAGGCGTTGACGGCATTGACCGTGCTTCGCCAGACGAGTGATGGCCAGGAACCGATGGCCCAGGCTGATATGCTTCTGTCCCTGCGGCATACTCTGCATCCGTTTGCAGCCCTGCCGGTACCGCGGAGCATTATGAATCTGGAAAGTACGGCGCGGCAGGTGATGGACATTTATCATCTGGCCGGGACGAAGGCACAGGCCAACTAAAAGGAGATATGAAAGATGGATACTATTATTATTGGCAGCGGTGGCAGTCATGAAATCGATTTGTCCCTGACCTGTCCGGCATGTCACGGAAAGGGCGTATTTCATACGTGGGACTGTATCAATGGCACCGATGACCTGGCAATGCGCCAGCGCGTACTGCATGACCAGTCACTCTTCTTCTACACCTGTCCACACTGCCAGAGTGCAGTCCATGTAGAAGAAAAATGTCTGTACTTTGATAAAAAGAAGCATTTCATGGTATGGCATATTCCCGATTTAAAAATGACCGTTACCAGTGGAGAAGTTGAAGATTTCCTGGGACAGAATGATTTTTCCGGATATGACTGCCGGGTAGCTCTTACCTGGGGAGAATGGCGGGAAAAGATTATAGAAATGGAAAGTC
Organism: Caecibacter massiliensis; assembly: GCA_900095875.1. Lineage (GTDB taxonomy): Bacteria > Bacillota > Negativicutes > Veillonellales > Megasphaeraceae > Megasphaera > Megasphaera hexanoica. The sequence continues at coordinate 1,499,803 of LT608311.1, forward strand.
CCTTTGACGACCGGCTGTACGAGCTGATTAAATATGGGGCATATCAGTTGCTGAAACCGGAGCAGAAAGAAAAACTGCCTCTGGAAATGTACCACTTCGATTACGCTGACGATTCGTATCAGCCAGATCAGCTGGCCCTTGTATTCATGGAAGCAGACCAGAAGGGAAACGGCTATGTATATCCCGTGAATACGAAGATGCTGGAAGTGACTCACGATGTATTCCTGCCGGTTCTGCAGAAACTTTCACCGCAAGCCGGGAAGGGGGTATTTGAACGGTATGGATATTCCTGGGCTGAACATTTTATGAAATATATCATAGAAGCAGCCAAAAAGCCCGGGATGGAGACGTACAGTCAGCTCGTCGGATTCTGGATACGGACGATAGGGCGCGAAATTTTTCAGACAGAATTAAAAGGGCAGTAACATTTATTCCGAATACAAGACAGAGGCAGCAGCAAAATGAACTGTGGGAAGTCATTTTGCTGCTGCCTATTGATTTTTCCGTACATTATTTAGCTTTTGTAATCATACTGTAAGCGGCATATCCGCTCTGCCCGGCATGATCTCCTTCTTTAATCGTGATGGGAACGAATCCGTTTCCATGGGGATTGCCTGTCACTTCGATGGGAACGGCCGATTGGAAAACCAGTACCTGATTGTTCCGCAGCATCGTGCGGATTTTATCCGTATCGTGATTTTTAGCAGCTGTAATAAACAGATCAATGTCCTTTTCGTTTATGACGACATAAGTGCCGCGTGTCATCATGTACGTTTTTCCGGATTCAAAATTGGGAAATTCCTTTTTTTGTGATTTAGGAACTTCCGTCGATGAATACGATGAGAAATCGACGTGAGCCGGTGCATTCTGGCGCTGGCGGTACATGTAGTACCCAAACAGGCAGAGACAGATAATCAGAAGAGGAATGAGACTGAAACGGGTAGCGTGTGTCAGCCGCTCTGAAAGGGGCTGTGGTTCTTCTTCTTCCTCATCTTCCATACTTTCTTCTTCCTGCAGTGTATCGGCAGGGAGATTCAGGGCCCCGGCCAGTACCATAGAAAGAGGGACACCGTATCCACTGGCCGGATAAATCATCTGCAACCGGTCGAGGGCGCTCGTACAAGCCCGGGCCCGGCTGGCAGCATCATCCAGATCGGCACTGAGACGCAGGCGGTGGATAATAGAAATAAATGAATCGTTTCCCAGATTGGGCATATAGGTAATGGCGAGGAAACGGAGATCGCGGATGTATAACTCAGGCAGCATAAATGTCCGGCCCGATGTTTCATAACTGGCTTTCAGTGTACGCAGAGTGCGTGAAGCATCATACAAGGCCAGGACATCTCCTTTCAGGAGGGGCAGGATTTGCCGGTCCCATACGGTGGCAAAATCTGCACTATGTGCTACCATAGAAGCCGTCACTTTGCGCGAACATGAAAAGTCATCTACCGGTGGCTTTACCAGATAGGTCATGCTGTGAGCTTTGGATTCACTGATCCAGGCGATAGCGATACGGCAGATGCTGGTATCGTCGCTGCTGGCTTTGTCGAAAGCGATGGCAATGGCCGAGTTATTTTTACGGCGCATGATGGATTGTAAAATTTGTTGTGTCTTGATGTCCTCCTCCATAATACCATCCTTTCTATAAGAGCATCTGGTATGCGGCTATCAGACTTTACTCTGCCGCTTTCTGGACCGGGATGAATGGGTGTAATGATGACGGTGAACCGGTTTTAATTTGAAATAATTGTGCTTGACCGTTTTATTTTTATCATCGGTAATCGTATTGACTTCGAACATATCCAGAGATTCGATGAAGGGGACAAATTTCTTGAATCCGAAATTGCGGACATCGAAGTCGGAAAATTGTTTGTTGAGCAGATTGCCCAGCGTACCGGAGAAAATCCAGCCGTTATCGTCGGAATTTTCTTCCGTGATTTTTACCAGCGCCTGCCGGATTGTGCGGAAATTTTTGCCCGAAGTTTTTTCTGATTTGACCGGTTCTTCTGTGGCGGGAGAGATGACAGGCGGTGTATCATCGATGATTGCCGGTTTGGCCGCATCCGTTGTTTCTGTATCGGCTTCATTTTCTGCTTCTTCCAGCAGGACATCGAGATAGAGGAACTTATTGCATGCCGAGATAAAAGACCGGGGCGTCTTACTCTCTCCCATGCCGAGGACGTATTTCTGTGATTCCCGGAGCCGGGATGCCAGACGGGTGAAATCGCTGTCTGAAGAAACGATGCAGAAACCGTCGAGATTGCTTTGGTATAACAGGTCCATCGTGTCGATGATTAATGCTGAGTCAGTCGAATTTTTTCCCGTCGTATTACTGTATTGCTGAATGGGCTGTATGGCATTGTTGAGAATCGTCGTCCGCCATGACGCCATCTGTGGTGTAGTCCAGTTGCCGTAAATCCGTTTATAAATGACATCGCCAAGATTATTGGCTTCAGATAAAATAACATCAATGTACTTTGTCGAAATATTTTCGGCATCAATCAACACCGCAAGTTTCATTTCCTGGTTCATAACTGTATGCTCCTCCTGTATAGAATTATTTTATCATGTAGCGTAATAAAGATAAAGCAGAGGATTATAGGAAATGGAAAAAATAACAGGGGCATCCGGTAAAGTAAAACTCGACTTACCGGATGCCCCTGTTGCCGTGTTACAGGGATTATAATAATTTTTTCAGTGTACTGGTTACTTCTTCCGGATTTTTGACAGGGGATAAATCCATAATCTGCTGCTGGCCGACGCATAAGATATTATTGCCGTCTACATGGACATCACTGACGGATGGTTTGCCGTTATTGTGGTAGACCGCTGAAAGATTGCCGGCAATCAGATATGCCCGTTCTTTTCCACTCATGTTGGGGATATCCTGAGGCTGATAGAAGTCCTTTTTGCGGATGGTGATCATGCCTGTGTCCTTATTGACAGCGACGACATTATTGCTCCATTTTGTAATATCGGCGCTATACGTGTCGCGGCGGCTTACCGTCGTAGGATGATCGTTGAACAGTTCCATAATGCCGCTGGTCTGCACGTCTTTTTCTTTATCGAGGAACCGCTGCCATAAGGCGGCGCCGCCACCGACGTTATACCCGGCCGCTACGGCATACTGGAACCCGAGGGCATCGGCTTCCTTTTCCATCGGTTTGGTTACCAGTTTGGCAGAGCCTATCTGGTCCAGAATAGCCGCACCCAGCTGGGCGGCTCCTCCGCCGGAACCATAAATCGCTGCCAGAAGGTCGAGGGGCATGCGTTTTTTTACGCCGCTGATGGCATGATTTTTTTGTCCATGTCCCATTTCATGGGCCAGAACGAAGGCAACTTCATTTTCATTGTAATTCAGCGGTTCAAAGAGACCGATATTGACACTCATATTATGTCCGATAGTGCAGAACGCATTGAAACTCGTGTCGTTATTTACAAAGTAATTGTAGGGCTTTTTCAGGATAGATGGATCTGTCTTGGCAATGGCATTGGAAAGACGCGTCATGACCCGTTCCGTCATGGCATTGGCCTGATAATCAGTATTGACGCCATACTTGGCTTTTATCTGCTTCATATAGTCGTCGCGGCCTTCATTATCCAGGTAATTAAGCTGCTGATTTAACTGGGCGTAATAGGCGCCAGCCTGGGCAATCGTACCGATGGTACCAATATCAATAGCCTGTACGGGAGACGTTTCTGCCATGGTGCAAAAACTAAGACCCAGGACCGCGGCGGCAGCCAGCAAGGTCCGTTTCGTTCTGTGTATAAACATGATACCCCCACTCCTTTCGCATGGTACACTCTATGCAGCCCCATTATACCATAATAGCATGGAGTAAGACATGAGATTCAAACGAAAAATAAACATCAAATGTTCAACAAAGTATATTGCGTTATGAGCTAATTTTGTATTTAATATATTATAAAGATATATTATAATAAGGAAGAGATTTAGAAGAGAATAATGGTCAGAGGATAATGACTAAGGTATAAATTTTTAAATAATACTTTGAATCAGGATGTGAATCATTATGGCAGCAGAAAAAACGTATTTAAAACCTATAAAGAGCAAATCTGTCGTCCAACAGGTCATCGACCGCATTACGGAGGCGATTGTAAATCACCGCATTCATCCCGGCGATAAAATCCCGACCGAGCAGGAATTGGCTGAATCCTTTGGCGTGTCACGCAACTCCGTGCGGGAGGCCATCAAGATCCTCGTTTCCTATGGCGTATTGGAAATCCGCCGGCCTGAAGGGACCTTTGTCTGCCAGGGGTTCAGTGAATCCATGATTGATCCGCTCCTTTATGGCATCATCCTGAGTGATACGGAATCGATGGAGTCATTGAAAGAGTTGCGGGAATGGATCGATGTCGGTATTATTTATAAGGCCGCCCAGAAAGCAGATGATGAGGACTTACGGAAATTAAAAGGCGCATTGGATGCTATCCGGGAAGCGGCAGTGAACAAGAATTTCAAAGCCATGTGTGATGCCGACGATGAGTTTCATCAGTGCATGGTGGATATGACTCATAATATTTTGTTTATAAAAATTAGTGAAGTGACCAGGTTATTAACAAAAAAGATCCGCTATCAGACCGTGTATAATATGGGCAAGATGGGAAAAATAAAGGAAATGTACGATGTTCATCTTTCCATGTACCAATTTATCAAAGATAAAAAACAGACGGCTGTCGATGAAGTCGTGCGGCAGGGATATTTCTATGAATATGGCGTTCTGGATGAAGAAGGAAATTAAAACGATATAGATGTTTATTGCACGGGCGGTCCTGTCAGGGTGTCATAACCCAGACAGGACCGCCTTTATGTTTATGGCTCATCAGAGTAGTTATATCGATGCAAAAGGAGCAAACGCGTAATTGTATAAAGTCATTGACAACATCCTACGTTGGAAGTATAATACAGTCAAAAGTTAAACATCCTATGTTCAACAGAGGATGAAAAGAGTAATACAATTTTATCTATTATTTATCTTACGAGGTGACATTGCATGAAACGAACAGAAGAGGAATTGAAAGAGGTTGCGAAAGACCTGCGGAAAAAAGCCGTAACCATGATTTATGAAGCACAGTCCGGCCATCCCGGCGGTTCACTTTCCGTCGCTGATTTTATAGCTGCCTGTTATTTTGGTGAAATGAATATTGACCCGAAGAATCCGAAATGGGAAGACCGGGACCGGTTCATCCTGTCTAAAGGCCATGTATGCCCCATTCAGTACGCGGCTCTGGCAACACTGGGATACTTCCCCCTTGATGTACTCCATACACTGCGGAAAGAAGGATCGATCCTGCAGGGCCATCCGGATATGAAGAAATGCCCGGGCATCGATATTTCGACGGGCTCTCTCGGTCAGGGCCTGGCTTGTGGCGTTGGCATGGCACTGGCAGGCAAACGGGATAATAAAGACTATCGTGTATTCGTAGTTGTCGGTGACGGCGAAGCCCAGGAAGGGGAAATCTGGGAAGCTGCCAATACGGCGCACAAATACGAACTGGATAACCTGATTGTTTTCGTCGATAACAACAATCTTCAGCTCGATGGTACGACGGACGAAGTTATGCCGAACGGTGACCTGGGCAAGAAATTTGAAGCCTTTGGTTTTGACGTATATGAAATCGACGGCAACGATATGCACCAGATTGTCCATACACTCGATATGATCCGCATGCGCAAAAACAAGAAGCCCCATTGCATCTTCGCCCATACCGTAAAGGGCAAGGGCGTATCGTATATGGAAAACCAGTGCGGCTGGCACGGTGTTGCTCCGAACGATGCGGAATATAAACAAGCGATGGAAGAACTCGAAGGAGGCCTGAAATAAAATGGCAGATATGACAAAAGCAACCCGCGATGGTTTCGGTGAAGAAATACTGAACCTTGGTAAAGATAACAAAGATATATATGTAGTTGATGTGGATATTGCGAAATCGTGCCGGACGACGCCCTTTTCCAAGGCTCTGCCCCAACAGCACGTCAACGTCGGCATTGCTGAACAGAATGGTGCCGGCCTGGCAGCAGGGCTGGCTACATGCGGCAAAATCCCGTTTGTCGTTACCTATGCCGTATTCGGTTCCCTGCGCATGTGCGAAATGATCCGCCAGGAAATCTGCTATCCTAATCTGAATGTCAAGATTGCCTGCTCCCATGGCGGTGTTACTCCGGCTAATGATGGCGCCAGCCATCAGTCTATTGAAGATATGGGTGTTCTCCGGACGCTGCCTAACATGACGGTCTGCATGCCAGCTGACTATGTAGCAGCCAAGAAACTGACGAAAGCTGCTGCTGAAATGTATGGTCCGGTATACCTGCGCTTTACACGCGATCCCATTGCAGTCCTCTACGATGATGACGTAGAACTCCAGCTTGGGAAAGCTCATCAGATTCAGGACGGCAAAGACATTGCCATCATTGCCAACGGCGATACGGTCCGCCTGGCTATTGAAGCGGGAAAGAAACTGCAGGCTGAAGGTATCTCCGCACGCATCATCGACATGCACACCATCAAACCTCTTGATACAGAAGTTGTCAAAGACTGCCTGGAAACGATCGGCAAGGTTATTACCGTCGAAGACCACAATATCATCAACGGCCTGGGAAGCGCTGTCTGTGAAGTAGCAGCAGAACTTGGCAAAGGTCAGGTCAAACGCATGGGTATCCAGGACCGCTTCGGCGAATCGGCTCCATACGAACATCTCCTGGCAAAGAACGGCGTCTCTGTCGACCATATCGTAGAAACGGCCAAATCCTTTTGCCAATAAACAACCTACATTGAACGTTGAATGGTTATTGGACATATATTGGGAGAAAGGGAGTGCAGTTTTATGACAACAGCAGCAGCTAATGTTGCGGATATAGAAAAACGTACTGTACACAAAGTAACACGAAGACTGATTCCATTCTTGTTCCTCTGCTTTGCCATTTCCATCCTGGACCGCGTCAATATTGGGTTTGCCGCCCTCCAGATGAATGCCGATCTCGGCTTTTCCAGTGCCGTCTTTGGCTTTGGTGCCGGCATCTTCTTCTTCGGCTACTTCCTCCTGGAAGTGCCAGGAAGTGCCCTCATGACCAAATTCGGCGCCCGTCGCTGGATTTCCCGTATCATGGTTTCCTGGGGCCTCGTATCCTGTCTGACGGCATTTGTACAGAACGACATCCAGTTTTATTGCGTACGATTTGCTCTTGGCGTCTGCGAAGCCAGCTTCTTTCCCTGCATGGCCTGGTATCTGAGCAACTGGTTCCAGACGAAGAACCATGCCAAGGCTATCGCCGGATTTATGATCGCTATCCCCAGCGCCAGTGCCGTCGGCTCGCCTATTTCTACGTACCTGCTGGAACTGAACCTCTTTGGCCTGGAAGGCTGGCAGACCCTGTTTATCCTCGAAGCTATCCCGTCGCTCATCCTCGGCGTCGCCTGCTTCTATTACCTGACCGATTCGATTGAAGAAGCCCACTGGCTGGAAACGGATGAAAGGGAATGGCTGAAGAATATTGTGGCCGAAGAACAGGCTGCAAAGGCCAAGAAAAAGAAAGTATCCTTCCTTACGGCTCTGAAAGAACGGGATGTCCTCATCCTCGCCCTGGGATACTTTGCCTGGATCTGCGGATATTACGGCATCGTCATGTTCCTGCCGACACTGGTTCATGGCCTTTCCAGCACCATTGCTACGACGACCATCGGCTGGATTATCGGACTCATGTATCTCCTGGCTGCATTTGTCATGTATGCTGTCGGCCGTCATTCCGATAAAGTCAATGAACGGCGGTATCATGTAGCCGGCTGTTTGGTAGTCGCTGCTGTCGGTCTCGTCGCCAGCGTCTACATTGCCCAGTCCAACGTCATAGCCAGTCTCATCGTCTTTGCCGTCGCACTGAGCGGCGCCTATGGTGCCTATTCTCCGTTCTGGGCCATTCCGCCGGCGTATCTTTCCGGTTCTGCTGCGGCAGCGGGTATTGCCCTCATCAACAGTGTCGGCAACCTGGGCGGATTCTTTGGTCCTTATGTCATGGGTTACGTCAGCACCGTAACCGGTTCCTTTGATGCCGGCGTCCTTTTCCTGGCCATCTGCATGATCATCAGTGCCTTTGTCGTCACGGTCCTGGTTAAACAGACAGGGAAAGCTATCGACGATAGTAAGTTAAATGCAGCTGATTCAGCTGATAAATAAATATTCACAATCTATTACATCAATACATTTTATTAACACCGTGTAAGATTACACGCGCTATTTCAAGGAGGTTTTTCAAATGTTAGATTTCACAGATCAGGTAGTCATCGTTACAGGTAGTGGTTCTCCTAAAGGTATGGGTCGTGTTATGGCCCGCACATTTGCAAAGCAGGGCGCTCAGCTCATCATTGCAGATATCAACATGGCCGGCGTTCAGGAAACGGTCGATATCATCAAAAATGAAGGCGGCAAAGCCGAAGGCATCAAACTCGATGTTACGAGCAAGGAATCGTGCGAAGCCATGGTCGATCATATCATGAAGACCTATGGCCGCCTCGATGTTCTCGTTAATAATGCCGGCATTTCACAGCATGTTACTGTAGCCGATATGACCCTCGATGATATGAAACGTATTTTCAATGTCAACATGTTTGGCCTGTTCCTCTGCACCCAGGCCTGCATGAAACCGATGGTTAAAGCCGGTTATGGCCGTATCGTCAACCTTTCTTCCGTATCGGCCAAGCGCGGTGGCGGTATTTTCGGCGGTGCCCATTATTCAGCAGCGAAAGCAGCCGTCCTCGGCTTTTCCAAGAACCTGGCCCGTGAAATTTCTCCCTATGGTGTCACCGTCAATAGCGTAACACCGGGCCTGATCAACACGGAAATCTGGAAATCCCTGCCGAAAGACGAAGCCCAGAAAGTTATCGACAATATTCCTATGGGCCGTCCGGGTGAACCACAGGAAGTCGCTGATACGGTCGTATTCCTCGCTTCTAAAGAAGCTTCGTATATTACAGGTGAAGAAATCGATATCAACGGCGGTCAGCACATGGACTAAAAGTGGATATAACGAGCGGCAGAAAGCAGACAGGCTTCCTGCCGCCCTTTTCTACGAAAGGTGGGACGGGATATGCGAGCAGGATTTATAGAAAAACCGATGAAAGCCTACTTTATCAATGACGCACCGGAGCCTCAGTTGGAACGGGATACGGATGTCAAAATCCAGGTCCGGGCGACGGGCATCTGCGGTTCTGAAGTACATGCTTATCATGGGAAGCATCCCTGGCGGGTGCCACCCGTCGTATCAGGCCACGAATTTTCCGGGGTCGTCGTCGAAACGGGCAGCGCCGTAACGACGTGCCGGCCCGGTGACAGGGTGACGGCCGAACCACAATATGGCTGTGGCCATTGTTATTTATGCCAGAGCGGGCGGTATAATCTGTGCCCGGAAAAGAAGATACTCGGCGCTTCCGGATGGAGCGGATCGTTTGGCGAGTACGTCGTTCTGCCCCAGCAATGCATCGTACCGTTGCCGGACGCCGTATCCTTTGCCGAAGGGGCGCTCATTGAACCACTGGCGGTCGGCATGCATGCCGTACGGGCGCATCATATACAGGAGACGACAAAGGTGGCCGTCATCGGCTGTGGTACGATAGGACTAGGTGTCGTTCTCAGCGCGGCTTGTTTTCATCCGGCGACCCTTTTTGGCATCGACGTCATCGATTTTAATTTGGAAAAAGCCCGCTCCATGGGAGCTGTTGCTGCGTTTAACAGCACGTGCGATGATGTCGTCAAAGAAATTATGGAACGGACCGATGGTAAGGGCGTCGATATCACCTTCCTGGCCTTCGGTAATGATGCCTGCGTCCGTCAGGCGGCGGAAATTACCCGTCCGGGCGGCACGATTTCGGAAATCGCCATCATGGGTAAGGATATAAAGGCTTCGTTTGACCTTATCCAGGTGAAAGAGCTGCATGTGGACGGGTCCAATATGTATGTCCGTAGTGACTATGAAGCTGTATTGGCAGAAATTGCGGCAGGCAATATGAAGCCCTCAGGGTTTATTACAAAACGCTTCCCCATTACCCAGTTTGGTGAAGCCCTGGAATTTACGGATAAGCGGCCGGAACCGGTCGTAAAGACACTTCTGGAATTTTAGATCGTGAAACAGCGTAAGGATGTGACGCCTATGATAAAGAAAATCGGAATATTGACCAGCGGCGGGGATGCACCGGGGATGAACGCTGCCATCCGCGGCGTTACCCGTTACGCTATGTATAAAGGACTGACTGTAGAAGGCATATTGCGGGGATATGACGGATTGATCCATGGAGACAGCACTGCCCTGACACGCCGTTCTGTCGGCGGAATCATTCATCGCGGAGGTACACTATTAAAGACGGCCCGTTCGGAAGAATTCCGGACAGAAGAAGGCCGGCAAAAGGCCTATGAATGGTTGCAGAAGAACCACATTGACGCATTAGTCGTCATTGGCGGCGATGGATCTATGAAAGGGGCAGAAAAACTGAGTGCATTGGGCATACCGACGATAACGATTCCCGGAACGATTGACAATGATATGCCTGGCACAGAATATACGTTGGGCTATGATACGGCTGTCAATACCGTACTGGAAGCAGTGAACCGCATCCGCGATACGGCGTCTTCCCATGACCGGGTAGCTATTGTAGAAGTTATGGGGCGTCACGCCGGGTTCATCGCCCTCGAATCGGGCATGGCCTGCGGGGCAGAAATCGTTCTGGTACCGGAAAAGAAAGTCACACTGAAAGAAGTGGCCGACCATCTCGTGGAATCCCATAAACAGTGGAAAATGAGCAGTATTGTCATCGTTGCCGAAGGTGCCGTCAGTGGATGTGACGTGCTGACCTACATGAAACAGCATCATCCGGAAATGAATCCCAGTCTGACCGTACTAGGATATCTCCAGCGCGGTGGTGCCCCTTCGGCAAGAGATGCCAAAATGGCGGGGCTGTTTGCCCAGAAGGCCGTCGATTACCTTCTTTCCGGTGGAAAAGATGCTGTCATTGGCTCTATTCACGATAAGATTGTGGCAACGCCTTATACCGAGGTAGATAAATATAAGTTTACCATTGATGAAAACGAATATGACTTAGTACATGCGTTAGGCACGTAAATTCCCCTCTTCTGTAGAAGAAGGAACTGTATCTCCCCATGCAGTTTCTTCTTCTTTTTTTTTGTACTTTCCCATATAATAAGAGATATAGAACAGGAGGCGGTATAGATGCTTGAACTCGTAACAGCTGACAAGCTGCAGCTGGATATTTTTTCTGTTTTTGGTACGAATAACGGACTTCTCATGGCAGGAGACAAAAACGATGCACGGGTCATGACGATTGGCTGGGCCAATCCGGGGCGGACCTGGAATATTCCTACGTGCATCGTCTATGTACGGCCGGAACGGTATACGTATGAGTATATGGAGCGGTTTGATTATTTTACCGTATCGGTGCTGCCGATGGCTCTTCATGACAAGGTCATATACTGTGGTATCCACAGTGGACGCGATACGGATAAAATCAAAAATTGTGGATTCCCTTTGCAGTATGGGATGGGGGATGCCCCGTTCATTGCCAGTGCAGACTGGACCCTGGTCTGCAAGAAACTGTACGTGCAGGACCTGTCGCCAAAGGGAGTGACCGATTCCCGCGTCCTTCGCTCCTATACGCGGGAAGGCTGGCATCGCATGTACATAGGTCAGGTAGTAGAAGCGTATCATCAGAAAGCCGAATGACCGCCAACTAAGATGTTCCTATTATATTAACTTATCAGAGGTGATACCTATGAAATTAACCATTCTTATTGATAATTACACCATCAGCGGGGGCTGCTACGGCGCAGAATCCGGCTTTTCTGCCTGGTTTGAAGACCGGGATAAGAAAGTCCTCCTCGATGCCGGCCGCTCAGACATGTTCATGAAAAATGCCTGGCGCCGCGGTATTGACTGCCTCCAGGCCGATGCTGTCGTTTTATCCCATGGTCACTATGACCATACGTGGGGCCTCCTGCCGCTGGTACAGGCACATATTGAAGCGACGTATGAAAAACGCCCCCGCATAGCAGCGCCTGTGTACGCCCATCCTGATACTTTTCTGCCCAAGGAAGCAGGGGGCAAAAATATCGGTTCCATCCTGGACGAAGCTTCGCTCCATGCCATCCTGCCGGTCCATACAACAAAAGAACCGGTCTGGCTGACAGACCGGCTCGTATTCCTCAGTGAAATTGAACGGACCAATGATTTTGAAGCGAAAAAGCCTTTAGGTCATACGCTGCGCAACGGCGTATGGGAAGACGATTATTTGTATGATGACTCGGCCATGGTCTATTGTTCCGATAAGGGCCTGGTCATTGTAACGCCCTGCGCCCATGCCGGCGTCTGCAATACCATTGCCTATGCGAAAAAAGTATGCCATACCGATACGGTGTATGCTGTTATTGGCGGATTCCATCTTTTGCGGGACAATCCGGACGTCATGCGGAAAACACTGGATTTCATAGAAGACTGCCAGCCGGAGCTGGTATATCCCTGCCATTGCGTCAGCCTGGAAAATAAGACACTCCTTGCACGGGAATTGCCCGTAAAAGAACTGGGAGCTGGTACTCGCCTGCGCTTCGACGAATAGACTCAGCGGACGAATTTCAGGCGGAAAGCCCGCCCCGGCGTGATATAGGGGATGAGAAATTGTTCTTCCGGCAGGATATAAGCTGCCCGGTTGCAATTAGGGCCGCCTGGGTAGGACTTCAGGCTGATCTGTACCTCGCCCATATAACGGCCGTATCCTTCATTGTCTACGGTGATGTCGCCGTACGATACGGGCTGGTCTGCCGTTTCATCACCCGAAATGATGTGCCCCTGCAGCCGGGAGCGGCTTTCTGCGGCGCGGATGACATCCTGAGCCGGGTCCAGGCGGGCCGTCATAGGCTGGCTGAGAAGGTCCTGCAGGAACGGGTCATGACTGAGAAGGCGTGCCTTGAGAACGATTCGGCCTTTTTCCTCCCGGCCCGCATGGGAAAGAGCGGTCAGTTCTTCCTGTGAGGGGGCAGAGTCACCGATATAAACGGTATCTGCGCCCATAGCCTGGGCGTGGCGGGCCGCCAGATCTACTGTGCGATTCCGATCGTCTTCCAATGTGGGCAGTCCTTCCCGGAGGGGCAGCCGCCGGCCGGTCTGACTGGGGATGAACAGACCAACGGAAATACCCTGGTTCTGCAGCCACTGTGTCTGTTTTTGTACATAGTCTTCTCCCAGACCCGTATGAGGGCGGGGATAAAAGTTGTGCAGGCTGTCTATATGGCTGAAATCAGCCCCGGCTTCCTGAAGGGCTGCCAGTTCTGCCGGGCGGAGGGTGGAGGCATTGAGCTGCACCTTCATCATATGGCTGAACAGAGCTATTTTGCGGACATCGAATCCATAATCAAAGCGGACCGTCGTAATGCCCAGGGAAAGCAGATGTTCCGGTGTCAGAGATGGCAGATTCAGTAATTCCTGCGTCTTTGGTGATACATCAGCTATGACATCGAAGTGATGGTGACGAGCGACAGATAAAATTTCCTGAAGCTCCATAGATAGGACGTCTGTGTCTGATTCGGGAATGTGGAGGGATGTAAACACCCGCGTAATGCCCATAGCGGCCGCTTCTTCCAGAAGGGCCAGTTCATCGGCACAGCTGCGGCCTAAACCGGGATAGAGAGAAATACCTGTTTTCATAGTCAGCAAACCTCCTCGGCAGGGTCATCAAATCCGATGATCCACGTAGCAATAAAACCGGCAAGATAGGAGACGAAAAGCCCGGAAAGATACACGGGGATATTGTCCGTGCTGGCGGCCAGGGGAAGGCCGGATATGCCCATAGCTGCAGCGCCGACCATAAAGGCAGCCTGTACGGCACCACCGCAGGCCCCGCCGATACAGGCACCGATAAACGGTTTTCCCAGAGGAAGCGTAACGCCGTAAATCAGCGGTTCACCGATACCCATGAGTCCGACAGGCAGTGCAGAGGCAATGGTTTTGCGCAGCTGCCTGTTTTTTGTTTTGACATATACGGCTGCTGCGGCGCCTACCTGGCCGCCACCGGCCATAGCCAGGATGGGGAGCAGGATGGTAACGCCATAGCGGGCCAGTAGTTCCGCATGGATAGGCGTCAGGCCCTGATGGATGCCTAGCATGACCATGGGAAGAAACGTGCCGCCGAGGATGAAGCCCGTCACGGCGCCGCCGCGGCCGATGGATTCAGTTGCCGCATATCCGATGGCTTCCGACAGCCATCCGCCGATGGGCTGGCAGATGAATAGGGCAACAAAGGTCGCGATGAGGACGACCAGGAGCGGCGTCAGAAAGAGGTCAAACATATCGGGAATGACGCGGTGCAGTTTCTTTTCCAGCAGGGAAGCAAAGAGGACGACGAGGATGACGGCGATGATGCCACCCCGCCCTGGAACGAGAGGCTGGCCGGAAAAGACGATATGGGCCAGTCCCGGATGGGTAATGATAGCGGCCATGACACCACCCAGCATGGGCGAACCGCCAAAGACTTTGGCTGCATTGACGCCGACAAAGATATTGAGACCGTAAAACGCGGCATTGCCGGCAATGGCAAATATCTGTATTACAGGCAGGGCGGATAATTCCGGATTGAGTTTCAGGGCAATATTCAGCAGCCCCGTAATCAGGCCGCAGGCGATGAACGCGGGGATGATGGGTACAAAAATCTGGGCAATCTTTTTCAATGCTTCTCTGGCCGGAGTGGCGTTTTTTCTGCGGATGGCTTCATGCAGTGCCTGCCCGTCTCCGACAGCGGCATTGCGGGCCAGCTCGCCAACTGATGCAGATTGATTGTCTTCTTTCAGTAATTCCAGAAATTCCCGGGTCACTTCCTGGGCCTTGCCTGGTCCCAGGATAATCTGCCATTCATCACCGGACTTATTGATGCCCATGACGCCGCGCAGGCGGCCTATATCTTCTTTTGCGAAATGTTCTTCCTTTACGACCAGGCGCAGACGGGTCATACAGTGATAGGCCTGGACGATATTGGAGGCAGGTCCTGTGAGAGCGTAGATTTCCCGGGCCAGTTCTTTATAATCCATTATATCGTCCCTTTCGCAGCGGATTGAGCAGAAAGCACCTTCGAAATAAAGCCGTCGGCAGTCTGTAATTTTTCTTGTGCTTCTTCATAAGAAATATGCAGGAGCAGCATGACGATGGCTGGTTTAGCCTGTCCCTTACTTTGTGCGAGGGCCCGGATGGCTTCATCACGGCTGCAGCCGGCGGCCTCCATGACAATGCGCCGCGCCCTTTCTTCCAGTTTATGATTCGTCGCTTTGACATCGACCATCAGATTCCCGTAAACTTTACCGAGGCGGATCATCGTTCCCGTAGACAACATATTCAGAATCATTTTCTGGGCAGTGCCGGCTTTCATACGGGTGGAACCGGTAATGACTTCCGGACCGGTAACGGCACATAAATCAATATCAGCACAGGCGCCTATGGGAGAATGGGGAGAACAATCAACGGCAATGGCGGCAGCGCCACATTGACGGGCGCAGGTGAGAGCACCTATGACGTAAGGCGTGCGGCCGGAAGCACTGAGACCGACGACGACATCTTTTTTCGTAAGGCCCTTGTCGAGCAGGTCTTTTTTTCCCAGATTTTCGTCGTCTTCTGCGCCTTCACGGGCACGGAACATGGCAGATTCTCCTCCGGCAATCAGTCCCTGGACGAGGTCCGGATCAGTAGAATAGGTGGGTGGACATTCTGCTGCATCGAGGACCCCGAGCCGTCCCGATGTACCAGAGCCGGCGTAAAACAAGCGGCCGCCTTCATGAAGATGATGGCTGATGAGGTCAATGGCTCTTGCGATGTCCGGTATGATGGCTTCTACGGCCGATGCCGCCCGATGGTCTTCCCTATTGATGATGCGGACCATTTCTTCCGTAGAAACCTGATCTATGTTCTTACTGCGGGGATTCCGCTGTTCTGTTGCAATAGCTGCTAATTCAATCATAATAGAGCCTCTTTTCTCTACAAGGTGTATTATATTATAAAACAGGAGCCGTATTGTAGCAACCGGATGTGATTCAGGATACGCAGGATGTATGCAAATGTTTTGATAATATACATCCATTTGAGGATAATAATTTACAATCCTCCCTTTTCATGGTATGATATTTTTGCACGGAAAATCTGTGCATGCCTGTGCGCCCATAGCTCAGCTGGATAGAGCAGCAGTTTCCTAAACTGCGTGTCGGATGTTCGAGTCATCTTGGGCGCACCATTTTTATATCTGTTTTGTATTTATTGCAAACTTCAGCAGAAAGGTGGCTGTCTGCATGTCCCAAATAGAAAAGAACCCTCTTGCTTTTTTCCATGAAGAACCTATTTCTGACCGTGACTATACCATGGCTGAGGCTGTAGCCGAAGCGAAACGCTGTCTTAATTGCCGTGTGCCCCAATGCCGCAATAGCTGCCCCATAGAAAATGAAATACCTCAGTTCATTCATGAATTGGCACAAGGGAATTTTGGTGCGGCCGCCGAATACATCTATCACCGCAGTGATTTTCCCGCACTGTGCGGACGTATCTGCCCCAGGGAAACGCAATGTGAAGGGGCCTGTGTACTGGGTAAAAAAGGAAAGCATATAGAAATCGGAAAACTGGAACGGTTTGTGGCCGATCTGGTTCTGGATAATCACATTCTCGATGACGTGCCCAGCAAAAAATGCAATGGGACCGTTGCTATTGTCGGCAGTGGCCCGGCAGGCATGGCAGCAGCCCAGGACCTGGCACGGATGGACTACGATGTGACGATTTTTGAAAGTTCTACCCAACCGGGAGGAACGCTTACCTATGGTATACCGACATTCCGCCTTCATAAAGAATATGTCCTCCGGGAAGTAGAACGGATGGAGCAGTTGGGCGTTACCATACAGTATGAAACGAAAGTGGGCCGTGATATTTCTCTGGATAAACTGGCCGAAGACTTTGATGCTGTTTTTATTGCCGTCGGCACAATGGAAGGATGGAAATTGGGAGTCGAAAATGACCATTTATCTGGTGTGATTGATGCGGCCCAGTTCCTGTACCAGGTGGAACAGGTACAGCTTGGTGAAGAACAATTATCCAGGCTGCCCGTCAAACCGGGAGATACGGTCCTCGTCGTCGGTGCCGGTAATGTGGCTATTGATGCGGCCCGTACGGCACTGCGCCTGAAAGCAAAGGTAAAAATCGTATACCGCCGGGGCGAAAAGAATATGAAATGCCTGCCTTCCGAATATATGGAAGCAAAAGAGGAAGGAATCCAGTTCCAGTTCTATTCGGCGCCCCGTGCCGTCGTCGGTACCGATCATGTAGAAGGGCTCCGGATTGAAAAGCAGAAGATCTTGGACGATGGGACGATGGTACCGACAGGAGAATTTGAAATTGTGCCGGCCGATAAGATCATTGCTGCCATTGGCAATAGACCGGAAATGGACATTATTCAGGCTTTTGGTGCTGAAGCTACGGAAGACGGTTACATCGAATCCCGCAATATCCCTTACGGTATGACCAGCCGGCGCGGTATATTTGCTGCCGGTGACGTCGTACACAAGCCGAAAACGGTCGTGCTGGCTATGCGTGAAGGCAAGCGGACAGCGGCTGGTATCGATGAATATATCCGGGCTAAACACATGATGGAAGAGGTCAACAAGGGATAAGGAGGTCCATATGTCCGAACTGATACAGCAGATTGAAAAAGCCAATGCGGCCTTTGTAGAAGAACATAAGGCCGGAGGCTTGACAGAAGTAAGCAAATATCCGTCCCGCAGCGTAGCCATCCTTACCTGTATGGATACGCGCCTGCTGGATTTTCTGGAACCTGCCATGGGTTTGAAACGGGGCGAAGCTAAGATCATTAAAGTGGCTGGCAATACGGCAGGCCGCAGTTTTAACAGTGTTGTTGGCAGTCTGATGGTCGCTGTCTATGAACTTCATGTGACGGACATTATCGTCGTCGGACATGAAGATTGCGGCATGCTCCATACGACGGCAGAAGGACTTTGTAAAAAAATGTTTGAGGCGGGGATTGACCCGGCAATCATTGATGATGTGGAACCACAGCTCATGGCCTGGGCCGATCCCATCTGTGACTGCGAAGAATCGGTACGGGTTACCGTACGCAACCTGCAGCGCAATCCCTATCTGCCCAGGGGAATCCATTACCATGGAGCAGTCATCCATCCTGATACAGGGGCCGTCCGGTTCGTAATTACGGATGCGGAAAAGAAATAAAGGAGGCAGATTATGAATCTCGTTGAACAACGTATGGCAGATCATGCAGCTGTCCTGGCTGCGACAAAAGCACTGGCTCCTGATATAGAAAGAGCAGGCACTCTGATCCGGGATGCGCTGGCTGGTGGCCACAAAATTTTATTCTGCGGAAATGGCGGCAGCGCTGCCGATTCCCAGCATCTGGCAGCAGAAATCGTCGGCCGCTTCCAGAAAGAACGGCCCAGCCTGCCTGCACTGGCGCTGACCGTAGATACATCGATCCTCACAGCCGTAGCTAATGACTACGGGTACGATACGGTATTCAGCAGACAGGTAGAAGGACTTGGGAATGCCGGAGATGTACTGGTTGGCATTTCTACATCGGGGAATAGCAAGAACGTCATTGCCGCCATCGAAACGGCCCGTAAAAAGCAGATGAGCGTCATCGGCTTTACCGGCATTGGTGGTGGAAAAATGGCGGACTTGTGTGATGTTTGTCTGGCCGTTCCTTCCAAAGTGACGGCCCGCACCCAGGAAATGCATATCATGATGGGCCATATCATCTGTGAAATTGCAGAAGAAACGTATTGATACAATAGTCTTAGTTCAACAAAAAACGGGAACAGAATGGCTTTACGTCATTTTGTTCCCGTTTTTGTTGCTATACATTCTGATTCCTTTGGCGAAGGGAAAACAGCGATATTAATATCCTAAGTTTTCCCCGACGAGGATGACCTTGATACGGCCCTGGGGTCCGCTGTTGCGGCGGGTCCGGACCATCTGATTGCAGATACTCTGCGGGCTGAGACAGTCAGCGCACATGCCGTTGGTGTTGCACGGCGTCGGGATGCCGAAACGCTGGGCATTAATTGGAGCGGCAGTCGAACGGGCCCGGGCGATGGCCGCTTCCAGGGTCGGTTCTACTTTATTCATGCCGGCGATGACTATGACCTGTTTGGGCCCGAAGATGAGCGCTGCTGTGCGGTTGCCGTTGCCGTCGATATTAAATAACTGACCATCCTGGGTGGCGGCATTCGTACTCATGATGAACGTATCGCAGGTCAGACCTTTACGCATGATTTCCATCCGTTCTTCCGGTGTCTTGGCCGTATCGCGGTCGAGAACCGGGTTGTGGGCTTTGACGTAATCATAGAGTCCCATTTCTACAATAGAGGTGGAACCACCCCAGGAAACGACGTCTGTTTCCGGAATCAGTGATACCGCTTTAGCCAGGGCTTCTTCTTTGGTAGGACAATACCAGGCGGCAAAACCGCGTTTTTCAAAATTTTTGGCAACGGCCGGCCCTTTCTTATCATACATGGTGTGCATCATATCGGAACGATCCATATTAACTCCTCCTAAAATATATATTGTGACATAGGCTAAAAGCCGATGTTTTCACCGACGAGAATGACTTTGATGCGCCCGGCCGGATTGCAGGCGCGGGTGCGCAGTATCTGACGGCATACCGTGTCCTGGCCTTTGCAGTCAGCGCACATGCCTGTCAGGTAGCACGGTGTTTTGGAGCCGGCAAAGCGGTTGATGTTGATGGCTGATGCGGTCGAGCGGGCCCGGGCCAGAGCGGCAGCCACTGTTGGAACGACCTTATTCATGCCGACGATGACCAGCACCTGACGGGGACCATAGGAGAGCGCTGCTACGCGGTTGCCGTTGCCGTCGATGTTCAATAATTCACCATCCTGGACGGCAGCATTGGTCCCCATGAGGAAGGTATCACATAACAATGCTTTACGCATGAGTTCTACCCGTTCTTCCGCTGTCTTTGCCGTGTCGCGGTCAATGACCTTGTAATGGGCCTGTACATAAGCGTGGAGCCCGATGTCATCAATGGAGCGGGAACCGCCCCAGGAGACGATGTCATCTTTGGGAATGAGAGAAATAGCTTTAGCCAGGGCTTCCTCACAAGTTGGACAGTACCAGGCGGCGAATCCTCTTTTTTCAAAGTTCCGGGCAACGGCCGGCCCTTTCTTATCATACATGGTATGCATCATATCGGTTCTTTCCATTGTAAAACCTCCTTATTGGTTCATAAAGCCCTGAAATGCGCGGGTATTACGTATACGGTCAAAATGAGACTGGCTGCGGGCTGCCTCTTTTACATTTTCTTTATCGATGGCAGCGGCTTTTTTCAGGTATAAAACGGCCTTTTCGGCATTCCCCTGGTCGCCGTAAATGGTGGCGATGCCATAATAGCTCCACGTGTTATCCGGTTCGCTGTCGATGACTTTCTGGAACCAGGTAATCGATTCATCGTATTGCTTGTCGATTTTCAGGGCCAGTGCCAGGTCATAGAAAGATGGGACATAATCTGGTTTTAGTTCCAGTGCCTGCCGGATGAGAGAAATTCCCTGACGGACCTCCTTTGGATTTACCCCGTTGCCGCGCATGGCCAGGGCGATTCCCTTGCCGGAAAGTGCTTTATAATTTTTTTGGTCTTTGGCAAGTGCCTGGTCATACAGGGAAATGGCCTGATCATACTGGAATTGCTGGTAGAAAGACAAGCCCTTTTCAAAGAGGGTTTCTGAGGCGGCATCTATCTGAACCTGTTGCTGTTGCTGCTGGTTCTGTGCCGGTGCCGGCTGCTCCTGATTTCCGCAGCCGGCTATGAACAGGCCAACTGTAAGACATAAGGCCACTGCTATAGGAATCTTTTTCATTTTTTCACCTCATATACATACGCTACGTATAGTATATAAGAAAATTCATAAATACACAAAGCCGTATACACGGTATTCACGTTTTCTTACTATGTATACATAAACTATGGATAGCTTTATTATACTATCTATGGTATCATTTTTATAGAAGTTTCTTTCCGTACACGGCCAACCGGATAATATTTTTAATTGTAAAGTGAATTTATTCTACATGTACCAGATGGGAAACCATACCATTTTAGGATGAATTTTGCTTATTTTTAGTATGCTCAAAACGCAATACTCATGCTTGAAACGCAATAGACTATACTGAATGGTGCTATTTATGCAAATGAATTGAAAAATAAATTCAGCTTGCTATAATAAAGGTAGAGAGATTAAACGTTTAAATAACCTCTGTAATTGTAAGCGCTTGTATTGTCTACTATTATTTTTCTCATTTTATTTCTCAAGGAGATGTTTAAAGTGACTGAAAAATTGATGAAAACAATGGATGGTAATGAAGCTGCCGCATACGTATCGTATGCATTGACAGAAGTTGCAACAATTTTCCCGATTACTCCGTCTTCCCCGATGCCGGAACACGTGGATGTATGGGCGGCTCATGGTAAAAAGAACCTCTTCGGCCAGCCGGTGCGCGTCATGGAAATGCAGGCTGAAGCCGGTGCTGTCGGCGCCCTGCACGGCCTCGTTGAAGCAGGTTCTCTGGGTACTTCCTATACGGCTTCCCAGGGCCTGATGCTCATGATTCCTGTCATGCACCGTATTGCCGCAACATGCAAACCGGCTGTACTCCATGTAGCTGCCCGTTCTGTAGGGTCTCATGCCCTTTCTATTTTCGGGGATCATTCCGATGTCATGGGCTGCCGTAATACCGGTTGGGGCATGCTCTGCAGCGGCAGCGTCCAGGAAGTCATGGATCTTGCCGGCGTAGCACATCTTTCTGCTATTAAAGCCAGCCTGCCGATGATGCACTTCTTCGATGGTTTCCGTACATCTCACGAAATCCAGAAAGTCGAAGTTATGCCCTATGAAGAATTAGATAAACTGCTGGACCGCGATGCCCTCTATAAATTCAAACATGAAGCACTGAACCCGGATCATCCGACCATGCGCGGCGGCGTTAATAACCCGGATATTTTCTTCCAGAACCGTGAAGCCGTCAACTCCTATTATGACAAACTGCCTGATATCGTCCAGGATTACATGGACAAAATCAGTGAATTTACAGGCCGGACCTATAAATTGTTCAACTACTACGGCGCTCCCGATGCAGAATATGTCATTGTAGCCATGGGTTCCGTAACGGGCGCTATTGAAGAATGCATTGATGCCATGATGGCAGAAGGCCAGAAAGTCGGCTATGTACAGGTACACCTCTATCGTCCGTTCTCGCTGAAACACTTCTTTGCAGCTATGCCGAAGACGGTTAAACGCATTGCTGTCCTGGACCGCACGAAGGAACCGGGTGCAATTGGCGAACCGCTGTATGAAGATGTATGTACGGCATTCCAGAATTCGGACCGTAATGCGATGATTATTGCCGGCCGTTATGGCCTGTCCTCCAAGGACGTACCGCCTTCCCACATCAAATCCGTATTTGTCCATCTCATGAGCGACAGCCCGAAACAGCATTTCACCGTAGGTATCAATGATGACGTAACGAATCTGTCTATTCCTCTCGTACCGATGGATGTCAAGACGGACGGAATCATCAGCTGCAAGTTCTGGGGCTTCGGTTCCGATGGTACGGTTGGTGCCAACAAGAACTCCATCAAGATTATCGGTGATAATACGGACCAGTACGTTCAGGCTTATTTCGAATATGATACGAAGAAATCCGGCGGCGTTACGAAATCCCATCTGCGTTTCGGCAACCGCCCAATCCGGTCGACCTACTATGTCAAATCGGCTGACTTCGTAGCATGTCATAAAGAAGCGTATATCAAAGATTACGATATCGTCGGTGAAATTAAAGACGGCGGCATCTTCCTCCTCAACTGCAGCTGGGATCAGGCCGCTCTGGAAACCCACCTGAAAGCCAGCGTAAAACGTCAGATTGCCAATAAACATATTAAATTCTATACCATCGATGCGACGAAGATTGCCGCTGAAATAGGTCTGGGCAACCGTACCAATACGGTTCTGCAGGCTGCCTTCTTCAAACTGGCCAATATCATTCCTATCGATGATGCCGTCAAATATATGAAAGAAGCCATCGTCAATACCTATTCGGCCAAGGGCGAAAAGATTGTCAATATGAACTGTGAAGCCGTTGAACGCGGCGTATCCGGTGTTGTTGAAATCAAGGTTCCGGAAGCATGGGCTACGGCGAAAGACGAAGCCGTCGAAGATATGACAAAAGATCTGCCTGATTTTGTCAAGAGAATCTGTATTCCGTCCAATCTGCAGAAAGGCGACGACCTGCCGGTCAGCGAATTCCTGCCTTATGCAAACGGCGATTACCCCGTAGGCAGCGCGGCTTATGAAAAACGTGGCATTGCAACCAATGTCCCGGTCTGGGATGTAACGAAATGCGTACAGTGCAACCAGTGCTCTATGGTCTGCCCGCATGCCGCTATCCGTCCGTATCTCCTCGATGAAAGTGAAGTAAAAGCAGCTCCCGAAGGCTTCGTGACGAAGAAAGCCGTCGGCAAAGGCCTTGAAAAATATGAATTCCGCGTTCAGGTATCTCCGCTCGATTGCTACAGCTGCGGTTCCTGCATTAAGACCTGTCCTGTACAGGCACTCTCCTTTGCACCGCTCGATTCCCAGCGCAAAGAAGCGGCAAACTGGGACTATGCCCAGACGGTCAGCATCAAAGATACGGGCCTCGATGAATTCAGTGTCAAAGGCAGCCAGTTTAAACTGCCATATCTGGAATTCTCCGGCGCCTGCGCAGGCTGCGGCGAAACACCGTATGTCAAACTGCTGACCCAGCTGTATGGCGACCGCCTCTATATCGCTACGCCGGCTGGTTGTATGCAGGCGTGGGCTGCTGCACTTCCGTGCATCCCTTGGACGAAAGATAAGAACGGCAAAGGGACGGTATGGACGAACTCCCTGTTCGAAGATAATGGCGAATTTGGTTTCGGCATGTACCTGGCTCTCCATCAGCAGCGGGAAGATGTAAAAAATCATCTCGAAGCACTGGCCGGCCTCATCGATGAAGGCTCGCTCAAAGCGGCTATCCAGAAATGGCTCGACTCCTATGGCTGCCATAATGAAGGCGAAACGACAAAACAGATCAGTGCAGATCTGATTGCCGAACTGGAAAAAGCACAGCTTGCAGGTAAAGCTGGCGAAGAAGTTGCTTATCTCCTGGCTCACAAAGAACACATCGGCAAGAAGACCGTCTGGATTGTCGGCGGCGATGGCTGGGCTTATGATATCGGTTATGGTGGTCTGGACCATATCATGGCAACGACGGAAAACTTCAACGTTCTCGTCATCGATAACGAAGTATATGCCAACACCGGTGGCCAGTCCTCCAAAGCTACACCGAAAGGCGCTGTGGCACAGTTCGCTGCTGCCGGCCGCCGGACCAATAAGAAGGACTTGGGCCGTATTATGATTGGCTATGGTCACATCTATGTCGCCTCTGTCTCCATGGGCGCTAACCCGGCTCAGATGATGAAAGCCCTCAAAGAAGCGGAAGCGTATGATGGCCCATCTATCGTCCTGGCTTACAGCCCGTGCATCAATCACGGCCTTGTCAAGGGCATGAGCACAGCACAGATGGAAGAAAAGAAAGCCGTCGAATGCGGTTACTGGCCGCTCTACCGGTACAATCCGGCTCTGGAAGCAGAAGGCAAGAATCCGTTCAGCCTCGATTCCAAGGAACCGAACGGCAAATATCGTGAATTCCTGATGGGTGAAACACGGTATGCTGCACTGACGCGTACTTTCCCGGAAGTAGCCGATCAGCTCTTTACGGAAGCCGAAGCTGCTGCTATGAAGCGGTATAAATTCTACAAGAGACTGGCTGCAGAAGTCTGATAGTCAGATTTATAAGAAAGACAATAGGAGCTGTCGCATGCATAACGGAGCGGCAGCTCCTATTGTTATACCTTCAAACTCATGAACGAGACTGTTGCATTAAGCGTAAATACGTAATGCGACAGTTTCGTTCTTTTTTTACAAAGGGCATTATCTTTTTTTTATGATTATTACAAGAGATATTGCTTGCAATGTTGAACATAGGATGTTACAATATAGCCGTAATCAGAAATGACGTACCTGAGGATTCAGAAAGGAAGGATAACATGACTGAAATGGTAACGAATGAAGTACCAGCAAGTAATGCCTATCTGGAAAAAATGAACAAGTTTTGGCGTGCTGCCAATTATCTGTCAGCCTGCCAGCTGTATTTATTGGATAACCCACTCCTGAAAAAGCCGCTTACGCCGGACATGATAAAAAAGAAAATCGTCGGCCACTGGGGAACTGTACCGGCACAGAATTTTGTATTCGTTCATATGAACCGCCTGATTAAACTCTATGACCTGGATTTGATTTTATTATCCGGCCCGGGTCACGGCGGAAATTTCTTCATTGCCAATGATTATCTGGATGGATCGTATAGTGAAATTTATCCGAATATCTCTCAGGATGAAGCAGGGATGCAGAAGCTGTTCAAACAGTTTTCCTTCCCCGGTGGCGTGCCCAGCCACTGCGCTCCGGAAACGCCGGGCTCCATCCATGAAGGCGGCGAACTGGGTTATTCTATTGCCCACGCCTGTGGGGCTATTTTTGACAATCCCGACCTGATTGCCGCTACTGTCGTAGGTGATGGCGAAGCCGAAACGGGACCGCTGGCAACGTCTTGGCAGTGCAATAAATTCATCAATCCGATTACAGACGGTGTCGTACTGCCCATCCTCAATCTGAATGGATATAAAATTGCCAACCCGACTATCTTCGGACGCATGTCCCACCAGGAACTGGTCGATTTCTTCCACGGTTGCGGCTGGGAACCGTACTTCGTCGAAGGAGACGATCCCATGACGATGCACCGGCTGATGGCAGATACGATGGATACGGTCATTGCCAGAATCAAAGAAATCCAGGACCATGCACGGCAGCAGAACGATGCCACACGCCCCGTATGGCCGATGGTCATCCTGCGCACACCCAAAGGATGGACCGGCCCGAAAGTAGTCGATGGCAAACGCATTGAAGGAAATTTCCTGGCCCATCAGGTGCCAATTGCCATGGATAAACCGGAACATCTGCAGCTCCTTTCCGATTGGCTGCATAGCTATCATGCAGAGGAATTATTTGATGAAACGGGAAAACTGCTCCCGGAATTGAGGGCACTGGCACCGGAAGGCGACCGCCGCATCGGTATGAATCCTCATGCTAATGGTGGTATCCTGTACCGAGAACTGCGGCTGCCTGATTTCCGTGACTATGCCTTTGACATTGGTAATCACGGGGAAAAAGACAGCCAGGATACGCAGAACCTCGGTCCGTATATCCGTGACATTTTCAAACTGAATGACGATGCAAAGAATTTCCGGATTTTCTCTCCCGATGAAAACAATTCCAACCGCTTCCAGGCCGTCTTTGATGTAGAAAATAGAGACTGGAATGTACAGGCAACGGCAGAAGATGATTATTTATCGCCGTCTGGACGCGTCATGGATTCCATGCTGTCGGAACACATGTGCGAAGGCTGGCTGGAAGGATATCTTCTGACTGGCCGTCACGGCTTCTTTGACACCTATGAAGCCTTCTCGCGGATTGTCGATTCGATGGCAGCCCAGCATGCAAAATGGCTGAAAGTCTGCAATCAGCTCCCATGGAGACACAGCATTGCCTCCCTGAACCTCATGATGTGCTCGACTGTATGGCAACAGGACCATAATGGATTTACCCATCAGGATCCGGGCTTCATGGATCATATGGCCAATAAAAATGCCGATGTCGTCCGCATTTTCCTTCCGCCCGATACAAACTGCCTCCTGGCAACCATGGATACGTGCCTGCGTACCCAGAATTTTGTCAATGTCATCATTGCCAGCAAGCATCCCCGTCCGCAGTGGCTCTCTATGGAAGAAGCGGTCAAACACTGCACCCAGGGTATTGGCATCTGGGACTGGGCTTCCAATGACCAGGGACAGGACCCGGATATCGTATTTGCCTGCGCCGGTGAAACGCCGACACTGGAAGCTCTGGCTGCCGTATCGATTTTGCGGAAAGAACTGCCAGAATTGAAGATCCGATTCATTAACGTAGTGGATCTGTTCAAACTCCTGCCTCAGACAGAACATCCCCATGGACTGACTGATGTCGAATACGACATGCTCTTTACCAAAGACAAACCGGTCATTTTCAATTTCCATGGTTATCCCAAACTAGTCCATGAACTGACCTATCATCGTCATAATAACCGTCTCATGCACGTCTGCGGTTATCGTGAAGAAGGGACTATAACGACACCGTTTGACGTGCGCGTACAAAATAATGTTGACCGTTTCCACCTCGTACGCAGCGCTCTGAAACGACTCCCGAATCTTGGGAACCGGGGGGCTTACCTATTCCAGAAAATGAATGACAAGCTTGTTGAACACAAACAGTACATTCATGACAAGGGCGTTGATTTACCGGAAGTATCCCAGTGGAAATGGGAAGACTAATACATTACTAACCTCTTTCAGCATCACAAGACAAGAACTCCTGCCAGCACTGTATGGCAGGAGTTCTTGTCTTACTTCACAGAGTGTTTTTACTTGACGGATTACCGTGTGAAAGGGAACGGACTTGTGGTATAATTACATGATAAGCCTAAAAATAAGAGTGAATGAGAGATAGGATGACCATCATGAAATTAATATTCGTGGATTTTGAAATGAATCCCATCAGCAAGGAGCGCCGGCAGATACGAAAAATCTGCCCGGGAGAAATCATCGAAATAGGTGCGGTCAAACTCGACGAACAGGCGCAGGAAATCAGTAGCTTTAAAGAATATGTCCTGCCTAAATATGCGACAGAGATGGATGAGACTTGTCAGGAACTGACGGGAATCACCATGGACATGCTTCGTCAGGCCGACACGTTTGTACCGGCATTCCGGCGGTTTCTGGATTGGTGCAATGAAACCGGGGAAAATGATTATGAAATGTACGCCTGGAGTGAAAACGACTGGCGGCAGCTCCATAATGAAATGCGGCTGAAAAAAATCAATACCCAGTCGGACCGTGTGGCATGGATGCTGGGGCACTGGCAGAATTTTCAGCAGATATACTGCAATCTGCTGGGACTGGATAATGTCATTTCTCTGGACAAGGCAATCGAGACGACGGGGGAACCCTTTGACGGTCAGATGCATGACGCATTGTGGGATGCCCGCAATACAGCCAAATTATATATGTTGTCCAAAAAGAAAGAGGAATTTCGCAAAGTCATGGATTCCATCATCGAGGTAACGGCCTCGGCCGAACCGCTTACGTTTTCTATGGCAGAAGCCTTTAAAAAAGCCAGGAGATAAGGAAAAATAGAAGAGAAAGAAGGAAAGAGCTTTTGGGGGAAGTTGGTATCCGTATCATTTTTTTATTTATCGATGTGATCCTGCCTATGGCAGCCGGTTATGCGTGCAGACAGAAACAGTGGCTGGATGAAAAACAATGCAATATCCTTATCCGCATCAACATCACTATCATTACAACATTGCTGACGACGCTGACATTCTGGGTCCTTCCGATTAAGCCGCATCTCATGCTGCTGCCTGTTTTCATGGTGCTTAATGCATTTATACCTGTAGGGGTCATTTTTCTCTTTCACCGGCAGCGCAAATTCACATCCATGGCCGATCAGGGCAGTTATATCCTGGCGGCGCTCCTGACGAATCTGGGAACACTGGGCGGTTTGTGTGGCTATATCCTGTATGGTGAACGGGGCTTTGCTTATGCCCAGTTGACAGCCGTATTTCAGAATTTCGTCACCTTTTTTATTGCTTTTCCTCTGGGAGCTTATTATAAGTACAGTGCTGAAGCGGGCGGCCATCTCAATCTCGTTTCTATGAGCTGGCGTAAACTCTTTATCAACTGGAATCAGATGCCCGTCGTCGGCATGGCCCTGGGTATTGCCCTTTATGCTCTCGGGATTTCCAGACCACAAATACTGGATTATGCCTTTCAGGGGCTGATTCATATCGGGGCCTGGTCCGGGCTGGTACCGATTGGGTTCATGATAGAGTTTGCGGCTCTCTCCCGGTACTATAAGAAGACCTTTGACCTCGTACCCATCAAGCTGTTGGTGACGCCGGCTATCTGCTATGTCCTGGGCACATTCTGTTTCACCGATCCCGTTCTGATTGGGACGCTCATGATTCTCATGTCGATGCCGACGGCTATCTTTTCTCTCTTTGCCGTACGCTTATACAACCTCAATGTCAATCTGGCTATGTCCGCTTTTATTACGACGACGGCGTTTTATATATTCCTGTTTTATCCCGTTTTTTATTTTCTGGTCCACCTGGGATATCTTACCTTTACCTGATTTAATGAGAGGTGACTTATGATTTTAAAACTGAAGAAATCGTGGTTGTTTTTGTGCATAGCCTGTATCATGGTAATGTTTCTGGCCGGATGTGGTCATGCCGTCAACCTGACGGAAAAGCGCATTGACGGTATCGATTCCCAGATTACAATAGCACTGCCCGGCAATGCCCACGAACTGCCCCTGCCGGTCACATTGGATCCATTGACACAACGATACCTGAAGGGACAGCGTTTTTATGGGGAAATTAATCAGGGACTGCACATCGGAATCTTTACGGTCAGCATTGACTCGGGACAGATGTACAGTGACCTGCATCTGACGAATGGCCAGGCTCTGGGAAATACGCTCAGCGAAAATATTGAACGGGCGTCTCAGGCTATTTTAAGCAGCATTGATGCAGAAAATGTATCTGCCATGCAGGAAGCTGCCAGTGTTTCCGGGGAACATGCGGTGAAACAGACCTATACGTTTACCGCCGATGATAAACGGATGAAGGCGCAGCTGTTGGGATTTTCCCATGGCAACGCTACCTGGGTCATCCTCGTCGCCTGTGATGCCGATTCTAAGAATGCCCCGGCTATTGACGACATCATGAAATCTGTTACGATAACAAAATAATAGTACAGAAGGAGCGGCTTTCATATGAAACAGCCATGGTTTCGTATGAAAGCCGCTCCTTTACATTTGTCGTTTGCAGCGAGCAGGATCTTTTTGGGCCGTCAGCATGTTTGCTGTATGCGCTTGTACAAAGGCAGTTTTTGCAGATGTTTCAATGTCACCATGGCGGTGATGCCAATGAGTATGCCTGTTCCCGTTCCGGCAACTGCCAGTACGGGCAGGTACAGCATGATTTTCATGTTTTCTACGATGAAACATGCCACGAGGACCTGGCCGAAGTTGTGAAAAATGCCACCGGCGGCCGATACACCAATGAGGCTGAATTTGCCGCATTTCTGGAAAACCAGCATACTTCCCAGGCTGAGAGCGGCCCCGGATACACTGTAGAAGAAAGCGTTGATTCCGCCGCCAAAAGCGGTGGAAAGAATGATGCGGAGCAGGAGAATCAGGGCGACATCCCGTTTCCTGGGAAGGGCGTATAAGGCAATGACCGTAATCAGATTGGCCAGTCCCAGCTTGGCGCCGGGGGCGATGAACGGGACGGGAAGCATGCCTTCTACGATGTACAGTACCAGGGACTGGGCAACAAACAGGCTCAATATAATAAGGTGGAACGTTTTGTTCATAAGATACCTCTCTAACGGGCGCGGATAATATCGGGATCCGATGCATCATTGGCCTGGACTTCAACCATGACTTTATGGGGCAGACAGACGCTGGTCTGGCCGGGATTTTTCAAAAATCCTTCGTGGACGCATACCTGGTCAGGGCAATCGGCATCGATGATGGCAATTTCTTCATCGCGGATCAGGATGGTATTGTATCCGGATGATGTGCGGATAGTCAGTGTATCTGTCCCGTGGTGTTCCGATAAAGGAATCGTTTTGTATTTCTTGCCGTTTACATAGATGATGGCGTGTGTGCCATTGGCAGAAGCAGCCTGACCGCTGGCCCAGAATAAGGCGGCAGGGATACAGGATAAGATGAGCAGACTGACGATGAGGGCGACATCCCATTTTCGTATCATATATTCACTCTCCTAAAACCAGACAGCTTCCTGACCGGTCTGGATAAAACCTTGATGTTTCAAATGAATGACGTTTTCTGGAGGCAGATCTGTGAAGATGCAGAAACAGGCATTGGACTGGGCATTAGCTTTTATATAGGCATCATCAAAGGAAAGGAGCCGGTCCCCTTTCCGGACTATCTGACCGTCTTTGACATAAAAGGTAAATCCCTTTCCATTTAGTACATCCGTCCCTATGCCGACCTGCAGCATATACTCCAATCCGTCGGTTGTATGCATGCCGATGGCATTTTTTTCTTCAAAAATAAAAAAAACGGATCCGTCACAGGGAGCATACAGAATGGATTCAGACGGATAGATAAAAAAACCGTCTCCTGTAGATTTATGGGAATAGAACGGATCCGGTGCTTCCGAAAGAGGATGGAGCATACCTGTACAAGGCGCGTAGAAAATATGAGACTGCGGAGATGGAGATGACGGTGGGATGATGCGGGCGGCTTCTTCACCGGCTGCGATGCGGGGGCCGGCACAGAGCCGAACCTCCCAATGTTCCGGCAGTTCTGGAAACAGACAGATGCAGGCATCGGATGTTGCCTTTTCACAGATGAGTTTTTTATCGAAAGTTAGCAACCGGTCCCCTTTTTTGACGTGCTGTCCTGATTCGGCAAAGACCGTAAATCCTTTTCCCTGCAGCCGGACTGTATCGATTCCGATGTGGAGCAGATATTCTGTTCCATCTGCCGCTGTCAGTCCTATGGCGTGACGGGTATCAAAGACAAAGGTTACCTCACTGTCACAGGGCGCATAGACCGTATTTTCTTCAGGGTATACAAAAAAGCCGTCACCGGTCATCTTTTGAGCAAAGGCTTCATCCGGTGCGTCCGTGATTGGGTGAAGTTCTCCTGTAAAAGGGGAATTGAAAGGAATAGGTGATTCGTGTTCCACTGCTGCTATACCTCCTGCTGTCCCATGCCGTCTCTGTCATATTGCTGTTTGACAGGGCACGTCATGAGAAGTACTATTATATTGTAACATAAACCGAAGGATAAAGTAATCTAAATATAGATGAGGGTGTGATTGTGATGGAACCGACTGAACCGATGGAAGACCGGAATACATGGTGCTTCGTATGCGGTAAAAAGAATCCGCATGGACTGCATCTGGACATGCATTTGACAGAAGATGGCTGTTATGCCTGGTTTGTCCCGCAAAAACAGCATGAAAGTTATGATGACCGCATGCATGGCGGACTCATTAGTACACTTCTCGACGAAGTGATGGGGGATTTTATCTACCAGAAGACGGGGATACCGGCTTATACAGCCCGCATAGAAGTCCGTTTTCGCCATCCTGTGCGGATTGGGGAGAAAATTAAAATCGAGGGTAACGTAGTCCATCACCGGGGACGACTCTATGAAACGATGGGCAGGATTACCAAAGAAGATGGGTCCATAGCAGCCGAAGCGACTGCCAAGATGATGAGTGCCAAATAATGTATGGTACAGGATATATATCCGGAAAGGAGCGGTTTGTATGGAACAAAACGAACGATTGTATCAATTGAGTACACCTCTGTTAGCCGATGCCTGTATGCGTCTGGGAATCCCTGTGCGCTGTGCGCCCAGTAACCTGCAGGCACTGGAACCGGATATGCATTGTGTCGGACGGGTCTGTCCTGTCCGCCATGCAGGCAGTGTAGATATCTTTTTTGCCGCGTTGGAAGAAGCGCAGCCCGGCGATGTACTGGTCATTGATAATGGCGGTCGTACAGATCATGCCTGCGTTGGTGACCTCGTTGCCCGCGAAGTACAGGCTGCAGGTCTGGCGGGAATTATCATCTGGGGTCTGCACCGGGATACGTGGCAGATTCATGAAACGGGGTTACCGTTCTTTTCCCAGGGGCATATCCCTACCGGGCCCGTCAGACTGGACCGCCGGCCTGCGGCCGATGCTCTGGCCTGGGCCCGCGTAGGAGACTGGATTGTCGGTAAAAGCGATATCGTTGCAGGCGACCGCGACGGCGTCATCTTTTTGCCGTCAGATCATCTGACGGACATCATCGAAGCGGGGGAAGCCATCAAAGCAGCGGAAGAACGGCAGGCAAAACTTCTGAAAGAAGGAAAGAGCCTGAGGGACCAGCTGCATTTTAAAGAATACCTGGCCCAGCACAGCGTGACCCCATCGTACAGCTTCCGTGACCATCTGCGCAAAATCGGCGGTGCCATAGAACAGTAACCATGTAGATACATACTGCCTGTCCTGTTATCCGGGACAGGCAGTATGTATTTAAACTGATTTTATTCTCTTTCCGTCTTGCCTTCCCGGACATCCTGTGGTACTATACGCACAGGGCAGAAGATAATATCACCGTGGGTGAGTTATACTTTTCGTAGTGTCATTTGTTATATTTTTCACAACTGCCTGGATCCGAAGTGGACCGGGACGGTGACAGGGCAGGAGTCTGCCCGTTTTACTTCGTTGTAGTATGCTTTCTGGCCCTGGCTGGAAAGCTTTTTCTTTTGCCCATAACTATTATCAGGGGGCATGTCTGATGTTAAAAGGAAAGAAAAAATTAGCAACTTTAGTAACGGTTTGTGTATTGGCAGGCAGCACGGCGATGGCTGCCGGTAGTCCGGCAGCGGTACCGGTGCGTACTGTCCCGGTCCGGCAATCGGCACCGGTGTCGGCGGGGACATCTGCCATTGATACATGGCGCACACAAAAGCAACTGGCGCAGGAAGAAACGATGGCACTTTTGTGGATGCGGTCTGCCGCAGAATACCGGGCACTTTGCTATCAGGGATACAATGCGGCTATGATGGAAGTGGATAAAGCACTGAGTGATCCGGCACGGAAGGGCAAACCGCTGGCTATTGTCCTGGACTGTGATGAAACGGTAACGGATAATACACCGGCTCTGGCAAAGGCGGCGGCCGATGGGAATGGCCAGTATAAGAGTATCTGGTGGCGCGATGTCGTTCATGAAGGTAAATCGGGCGCAATGCCGGGAGCCGTCGATTTTCTCCAGCAGGTAGATAAGAAAGGGCTGGCCATATTCTACGTATCGAACCGCTATGCGCCGGTCAATTATGAAGCGACAGAAGCCAATCTGAAGGCTCTGCGTTTTCCCCAGGCAGATAAAAAACACATCCTGCTCATGGAAAAGAGCGGCAATAAACAACTGCGTTTTAATACTATAACGGCTGATTATGATGTCGTCGTGTATATGGGGGATAATGCCGGGGACCTTCCCATCGGGACGAATGGTAAGAGTCTGACAGAACGCAATCAGATTGTCGATGCGCACAAGGCCGACTTCGGAACGAAATACATCGTCTTCCCTAATCCCGTATACGGGGCCTGGGTCAGTGCTATTGCCAAGAATTATCTTACCATGACACCGGAACAGCGCGATGAAGTCAACCGGGAATTTCTGACAAAAAACTATTAATAGAGATGGCAAAAGATGGCCGCATGTCGTAGTGACATAGGCCATCTTTTTTTACGTACCTTTATCGATTGCGCTGATGGATGAAAGCGGCGTAGTCGGCGATGCTGGAGAGTTCTTCCGGGGATACTTCCAAAAGAAGGCGGATGGTATCAATCAGCTTTGTTTCATATGGTGTATGAACTGGCTGTATAACCGTGGAAGTGTCCGGACCAGCCGTGCTGGTCAGATCTTCCATGCTGGTATGGAAATAGGCAGCGACATCCTTCAGCCGGTCCTTGCGGGGGAATTTTTCTTCCTTGAGCCAGGCCGACAGGGTCGTCGGTTTTATTCCCAGGTCCTGACAGACTTGTTTTTTCGTCAGCTTCTGTTGGGCAAGCAGCTGCTGGAGATGGCAACTGAAATTTTTTTTCTTTTCATCATTTTTCATAATGGGCCTTCCTTTATCATGAGATACGGAATTTAGTATATCACAAAAGAAAGCATAAAAAAACAGGGAATTTTCATGGTCCGGATTAGATTAACATGTCAGTGTTTTTCCATCTGACGAAATGCAGATGGCGTGGGAGAGTCCGGCCAGTTCCAGCTGCTCCTGCAATATGCGACGCATAAAGAGATTGTGGGGGGACGCTGTCCAGGTGGGTGGTGATAATCTGTGCTGTCGGGA
Source organism: Caecibacter massiliensis (assembly GCA_900095875.1). GTDB lineage: Bacteria > Bacillota > Negativicutes > Veillonellales > Megasphaeraceae > Megasphaera > Megasphaera hexanoica. Next base: position 1,535,002 of record LT608311.1, read on the forward strand.
GAGCGTGGTGCATGGTCAGCAGGTCGCCCGTGTTCATGATGAGACGTTCGCAGTGCTGCAGTGTGGCGGCTCCGGTGTTCGCGATGATGACATCGGGCTGATAGGTGGATGCAATTTGGGCAGTGCCGATGATTTCCTGTTTTTTTTATTGACGGTATCGAGTTTTGTTTCCTATAATGGGAACAACTCGTATAGATGATGTAAAAAGAGCTGGCTGGGATGAACGGGAAGAAGCAGAAGCCGCATTTACCTTTGAAATATATGGCGCCTATGCTGTGAACCGTCATCATCACTGGAAACGGGATGATGCGTGATTCCATCTGCAGATGCTGCTTCTGCGGTTCGTTACGGCTGGTGAAGTAGGTTTACAGAAACAAAAAGACAGGTCAGGCTGATTATGGCAGGGCGTTTTCTCCTGTGTTATGATGAACGTATCAGAAACAGGTTCGTATTGAATGAGGAGGAATGGGTCATGAAATGTTATGTTGTCGATGCCTTTACGAAAGAAGTATTCAAAGGAAATCCGGCCGCTGTATGCGTTATGGATTCCTGGCCTTCCGATGAGATGATGCAGAACATTGCCATGGAAAATAATTTGTCCGAGACCGCTTTTACTGTAAAGGAAAAAGATGGATACCGGCTGCGCTGGTTTACGCCAGGCGGAGAAATCGATCTCTGCGGTCATGCGACGCTGGGGACGTCCTTTGTCCTGGCAAATTTTGTCGAACCACAGTGTCAGACCTTTGTCTTTCATACATTGAGCGGCGTGCTTACAGTGACCCGGAAAGGTCAACTGTTCTCCATGGATTTTCCCGCTTATGATATGAAGCCGGTGCCTGTGACCGATGCCATGGAAAACGCGCTGGGAGTCCGCCCGGTAGAAGCATACATGGCCCGGGACCTTCTCTGTGTACTGGAAAATGAAACACAGGTCCGGGAATGCCAGCCCGATATGGAAAAACTAAAACACCTTGATGGACTGCTGTGCAATGTTACGGCAAAAGGAACGGAGTATGACTGTGTCAGCCGCTCCTTTGCTCCCAAATTATCCGTGCCGGAAGACCCGGTATGCGGCAGCGGGCATTGCCATATTATCCCGGTCATGGCAGAAAAACTAGGTAAGAGTGATTTAGTTGCCTATCAGGCGTCACGCCGTGGCGGGGAATTGTACTGCCATATAGAAGATGGTCACATCGCCATGGCGGGTTATGCGGTCTTGTATTCCGAAGCTGACCTTAAAATTTGATTCATTGTGAAAATATAAAAGGGGGATTGTACCGGCATGAGAGGTTACTCATGCTGGTACAATCCCCTTTTAAGCGGTCAGGATAACCAGATCAGACGTATTCTTTTAATGCCTGGGCCAGCTGATCCGGACAGGATGTAGTGCGTTCGCCGCAGCGGATGCCTTCCAGACGGTGGATGACTTCGGCGACGGGCATTCCTTCGGCCAGACTGGAAAGACCGAGGTGGTTGCCGGGACAGCCCTTTGTAAAGACGACATCATAGACTTTTCCATCTCTGACGTCAAAATCAATCTGTGTGGCACAGATGCCACTTGGTTTATATGTATGCAAGAAAATCTTCCTTTCGTAATTAATCGAAGAGTGCCAGGATGCTGGCTTTCGGCTGAGCACCGACAGAACTCTTGTAGAGCTGGCCATTCTTGAAGACCAGGAGAGTCGGGATGCTCATGACATTGAACTGCTGGGCCAGTTCCGGCTGTTCATCTACATTGACTTTGCCTACTTTGTATTCCGGATGTTCGTTAGCTATTTCTTCGACGACGGGGGCTACCATACGGCAGGGACCGCACCAGGTGGCCCAGAAATCAACGAGGACCGGTTTATCGGACTGCAGGACTTCCTGATTGAAATTATCATTGGTAAATGTGTATTCCATATATGATTCACTCCTTTGGTATGCGTATTGTCTGCGAGACACTTCTATTATATCACACATTTGTCAAATTTTACGAGAAAAATAATAAAGAATATCTGATATATTTTAATGGAACATATTAATAATTTTAGAAATTCAATAGTCGTCCCAATAAAAAACGGTCCGCCACCGATGTGACGGACCGCTTTGCCGGCTATTAGAATGCAGGCAGGATGGTTCCCTGATATTTGTCATTAATAAATTTCTTGATCGCTTCAGACTGATAAATCTGAACGACTTTTTTGTATGTTTCGTTGTTTTCATCACCCTGGCGGACAGCGAATACGCAGGCGTAGGGCGATTCAATCGATTCGACGAGGATGGAATCTTTTTTCGGATTCAGACCGGCCGGAATGGCGTAGTTGGTATTGACGCAGGCGATGTCTGTATCATCGAGAGAACGCGGCGTTTGGGCGGCATCGAGTTCGACGAATTTCAGATTTTTCGGGTTTTCTGTGATATCAGCAACGGAAGCTTCGATGGAATCGCCGTTCTTCAATTTGATCAGGCCGGCCTGCTGCAGGAGGAGCAGGGCACGGGCGCCGTTGGACGGGTCGTTCGGAATGGTGACTTTGCTGCCCGGAGCAACTTCATCGAGAGATTTATATTTGTGTGAATAAACGGCCATAGGCATGAGAATCGTCTTTCCAACAGACGTGAGCTTCAGGCCCTGCTTTTTGACGATATTGTCAAGGTACGGCTGATGCTGGTAGGAGTTCATGTCGAGGTCTTTTTCGGCCAGTGCTTTATCAGGCTGTACATAATCGTTGAATTCTACGACTTTGATGGTAATCCCCTGTTTGGCAGCTTCTTTCGCTACTTCATCCATGATTTCTGCATGAGGACCGGCTGTTACCCCTACTTTAATTTCTTTTTTTGCCTGGTCGCCTTTGCTGTCATTGCTGGAACCGCAGCCGGCAGCAAATACGCAGATAGCTGCGATGAGGCCGGCGGAAATGATTTTTTTAATAGATGATTTCATGTTTCGTACCCCTCTCCTGAGTGTGCATACAAAATAAGTCCGTATCAACAAAAAAGCCGTCATGCAGATGACGGCTTTATTAATCCTATGATTCATCTGCCGGAATAATCCGATGGAGTTGGCACCATACCTTATGGCGGTTGCCGCAGTGTCATCGGGCCATTCCCTCGACTGCTCTTGATGAAACGTATTCAGTTGATGATGCAGATATTAGCATAGTTTTTTTCTCTTGTCAAGTATTAGTTTTTTCTATATCTAAAAATACAGACCGCAAAAATACCGTTTTTTAATGCACTGTATTATTTCTAATTGAAATATATGATAATTTTTATAAAAAATGACATATACTATATGTGAAAAAATAGGATGTATTAAGAAAATTAGATGTTTTTTATCTTTTACCGGATAGACAATATATATGAATACAGTACAATAAAAGTGCGCAATACGTGTTTCGGAATTTGGTAAAGCGAAAGGAGCAGAAAGATGAAACAAATCACAAAACGAATCATTACCTTGGCGATTGCAGCGGCGACACTGGTTTCATTGGCTGGCTGCGGAGGTGGTCAGAAGAGTGCATCTGGCAGTGATGATAAGGTGCTTACGGTGTATACGGCCCGTAGCGAAAGCCTGAACAATCTGGTCATTCCTAATTTTGAAAAAGATACGGGAATCAAAGTCAATGTCGTCGTAGCCGGTACGGGACCGTTATTAAAACGCGTTTCGTCAGAAAAGGGCAATCCACAGGGCGATATCCTCTGGGCAGCAGATCAGACGATGCTGGAATCCCAGAAAGACTTATTCATGGAATATGTGTCGCCGGAAGATAAAAATATGATGGAAGCGTTCCGCAATAAGACGGGATATTTCACACCAGCTTTTGCTGATCCTACCGTCCTTATCGTCAACACGAATCTGGCTGGTGACACGAAAATCGAGACCTTTGATGACCTGCTGAATCCGGCATTAAAGGGTAAGATCGCCTTTGGCGACCCGGCTAATTCCAGTTCGGCATTCCAGTCTCTCATGGCTATGCTCTATGCCAAAGGAAAAAATGGTGATCCTATGAGTCCGGAAGCATGGGAATATGTGGATAAATTCATTCAGAATCTCGATGGCAAGATGCTGAACAGTTCCGGCGCTGTCCACAAAGGCGTTGCCGATGGGGAATATACGGTAGGCCTCACTTGGGAAGACCCGGCAGCTACCTATGTCCGCAACAGTGCTCCCGTCAAAGTCGTATTCCCGAAAGAAGGAGCTATTTTCCCTGGTGAATCGGTGCAGATTATCAAAGGATGCAAACATCCGGAAAACGCTAAAAAATTTGTCGATTACATGATTTCACAGAAGATTCAGGAAATGGCTGGTAAGGAACTGACGGTGCGGCCGCTTCGCAAAAATATCGAGCTGGCTTCGTATATGACGCCTATTGATCAGATTCATCTGTTCCCCAACTATGATGAAGGTTGGGTATCGGATCATAAACAGGATATCGTGTCGATGTGGAACCAGCATCTCGAAAATAACAGATAAATGATTGTATTTGCATCAGTTTGCGGCAGGAAACTCAGTATCAGTGCAGCGGGTCCTGCCGCATTTTTTATAGGGAGGAAGAGAAAATGAGCGTATCCATTGATATTGATCACGTGGTAAAGCGCTATGGGGACAATACGGTAGTAAAGGGATTGTCTCTTCATGTTAAGCCAGGGGAGTTTTTTACTCTGCTGGGACCATCGGGCTGTGGCAAGACGACGCTGCTGCGTATGATTATCGGGTTCAACTCTATTGAAGAAGGGGAAATCCGGCTGAATGGGAAGCGTATCAATGATGTGCCTGTAGAGAAACGGAATATGGGCATGGTGTTTCAGAACTATGCCATATTTCCCCATATGACGGTACGGGACAATGTGGCTTTCGGACTGCAGATGCGGGGGGCCGGGAAAGGCGATATAGAAAAACGGGTAGACGACATACTGAAAATTGTGAAAATTGACCATTTAAAGGACCGTATGCCTGCGGCTCTTTCTGGCGGCCAGCAGCAGCGGGTTGCCCTGGCGCGGGCTATCGTCATTCAACCGGAAGTACTCCTAATGGATGAACCATTGTCCAATCTGGATGCCAAACTTCGGGTAGAAATGCGGAATGCGATAAAGAAAATCCAGCGTCATATCCACATTACGACGGTGTATGTAACCCACGACCAGGAAGAAGCATTGGCTGTATCAGATCGCATCGCTGTCATGAATAATGGTGTTATTCAGCAGATCGGGACGCCGCAGAATATTTACAAACGGCCGTTCAATACGTTTGTAGCCGGATTTATCGGTCTGTCCAATTTTCTCGATGCAAAGCTGCAAAAAGACGGGAATGCCCATACCCTGCATTTCAAAGATGGATATAACGTGACCATGGATAATCTCGATGAGTCGGCAAAAGATGGAGAGTCCGTCATCGTATCCGTACGGCCGGAAGAATTTTCTATTGTGCCGGCCGGTGAAAGGGGAATTTCTGCAGTCGTCGAAAGCAGCGTATTCCTGGGAATTGCTACTCACTATTTTATGAAATCGGATGATGGAAATAATCTGGAAGTCATCCAGTATCAGGGTGAAGGCAGTCATCTTCCCGATGGGACGGCCGTGAGTCTGCAGCTTAAGAGCGGCCGTATCAACGTATTCCATAGCGACAGTGCAGAAACGATGATAGAAGGTGGTCATAATGGCACAAACTAAACGATCTCATATTTCATTCTGGACCGTAATCAGTCTCTGGCTCTTTGCTTTTTTTGCCATTTTTGTTTTATATCCTCTGATACTCGTATTATATAAGAGCGTAGTGGACCCTGCTTCGGGCAGTGCGACGATGGCCTATTTTACCCGGTTCTTTACCAAGCCTTTTTATTGGGAAACCATGGTTCACAGTATGGAAGTCACGGTCGTCTCTACTATCCTGGCAGCTCTTCTGGGGCTTCCCATGGCTTATCTCATGCGGAGTATCAAGATAAAGGGGAGTGCCCTTCTCAATATCCTGATTGTCATTTCCTATTTGTCGCCGCCGTTCATCGGAGCCTATGCCTGGATTCAGCTGTTGGGGCGCAACGGTGTCATCACCCAGTTTTTTAACCAGCTGTTTCATACATCGTTTAATGGTGTCTATGGATTTTCTGGTATCGTCCTCGTCTTTACCTTGCAGTCCTTTCCTTTGATTTATATATTTTTGTCCGGATCGCTCAAGACTTTCGATAATTCGCTGAATGAAGCGGCGGAAAGCCTGGGCTGTTCCCGCTTCACGCGGATGCGGCGGATCCTGGTACCTCTTCTGCTGCCGACGCTGTTATCCAGTTCGATGCTCGTCTTCATGCGGGTCTTTGCCGATTTTGGTACACCTATGCTGATCGGTGAAGGATTCAAGACCATGCCCGTACTGGTGTATACGTCCTTTATGGGAGAAGTCGGCGGTGATGATGGATTTGCTGCGGCTATCTGCGTCATCATGATTGTACTGACGGTGGTCATGTTCTTTGCCCAGCGTTATCTGGCGAACCGCAGTACCTATACGATGACAGCACTGAAGCCTATCGTAGCTGAAAAAGCATCGGGGTTGCGCAATATCATGGCTCATGGTATCGTGTATATAGTAACAGGGCTGGCTGTTCTGCCCCAGCTCGTCGTCGTGTATACATCGTTTCTGCGCAGCAATGGCGGTCAGGTTTTTACTGGCGGGTATGCGCTCCAGAGTTATGAAGCGACGTTGTTCGCCAAAGATAACACGGTCATCTGGAACACCTATTTCCTGGGTATTGTCGCTATTGCAATCGTACTGGTCATGGGAGTTATCATTGCCTATCTGAGTGTACGGAAAAAGAATCTCCTCAACAGCATCCTCGATACGGTGACCATGTTCCCCTTCATTATTCCCGGGTCTGTACTGGGGATTTCCTTCCTGTTTGCCTTCAACAGTCCGCCTATCGTTTTAAGCGGTACGGCTCTGATCATGATTATTTCCTTTGCCATCCGGCGTATGCCTTACACCGTGCGTTCCAGCGTGGCAGCTCTGGGACAGATCAGCAAAAATGTAGAAGAAGCGGCTATTTCGCTGGGGGCTTCCGACATGACGACATTCCGCCGGATTACCCTTCCCATGATGATGCCCGGCGTCCTGGCAGGGGCCATTATGAGCTGGGTGACCATCATCAGTGAGCTCAGTTCTTCCATTATTTTATATACGACAGCCAATCAGACGCTGACTGTGTCTATTTATACCGAAGTCATCCGCGGTAATTACGGCAATGCATCAGTATATGCTACAATTCTGGCGCTGACCTCCATCTTGTCCCTGCTGATTTTCTTCAAGCTGACGGGACGGCGTGATATCAGTATCTGATTTAACTTTTAAGGAGGGGCGGTATGAGCAGACCACGCAGTTTTCATCTGTACTTACAACAGGTTTTTACTAAAGGGGCGGCACTGCTCATACTGTTCCTGATATGTTTATTCGTATCCTTTCTGGTCTGTTTTTATCAGGTACGCGTTGTAGATGGAACGGATGCCCATGCAGCAGAGGCAGAACAGGCCGTCAGCCGGGAGTGGAACCGCTGTGTGGCTATGTTGGATGAACTGGGCAGGAATCCTGTCCTCATCCGCGCCTTGCAGGACGGAAAGGCCGATCAGGAGCTGGCACAACAGTTGTATGACATAACGAACAGTGGTGTCGTCCGTGGTGATTTCCTCCTTTTAGACAGCAAAAGGAAACCGGTCATGACCAGCCTGTATCAGGATAATCTGGGGCTTGTCATGGAGAACCGGGATATACAGGACATGCTGCATCGGGCCGGGGCAGATGGTGTCAGGGATTTGCGTTATGGTCCGGTGATACTGCCGCTGCAACATAGTCAGCAGGAACAGTATTATCTTCTCAGGCCTGTGTGGGATGAAACAGGAACGGCAGGATACATCTTCCTTTTTTTCCGGCAGGAAGGATTCCAGGAGCTGACCGACGCATGGCCGGCAGAGCAGATTGTCATTATGGATACCCTCGATCACGTCGTTTTTTCAACGAACCCGCAGTTTGTAGATGCTATGGGTAAATTGCGCACGCCCCTGACCATGGAAGGGAAACAAACTGTTCAGGGTCGCAGTTATTATGTCAGCCGGCCGGCCCGGGGAGATAAACTTCAGGTCATTGCGTTCACGGCTATTCCCCATACGGATTCTCTGCTTCAGGCAGTACTTCTTTTCCTGGGATGTATTGGCATAGCGGCCTGTCTGGCTGTATTTCTGGTGGCGCGGAAACTGTCCCGTAAAGTATTGAAGCCATTGGATGGACTGCTGGTTGCTGTGCGGGAAGGGAAAAATGGAAATCTCGATTACCGGTTGGAACCAGAGCAGAGCCTGCAGGAATTTCAGGTCATTTATCAGGAATTTAACCGTATGATGAGGGAAATCCATCGTCTTATGGAACGCAATAAAGAACTGGCAGAACGGAAACGGCTCATGGAAGTGCGGAATCTGGAGGGACAGATGGATCCCCATTTCGCCTTCAATGTCATGGAAGGGCTGCGCTATGAAATTCTGTTTGATCCGAAAAAGGCATCGGAACTGGCTGTCTCCTTTGCCCGGCTGATGCGCTATAGTATCCATCGCGGTGAAGGTGATGTCAGTCTGGAAACGGATCTTCAGTACGTAAAAGATTATCTGGCTCTTCAAAAGATGCGCTTCGGCGAACGATTATCCTATGATGTTGTCATCGATCCGGATTTGTATCATTGCCAGATTCCCAAGCTGTTGTTGCAGCCTGTCGTAGAAAACAGTATTGTCCATGGACTGGAAAATGTACGGTCGATTCATATCAGCATTACTGGAAAAAGAGAAGAAGATATGCTCGTATTGTCAGTAATCGACAATGGTTCCGGTATCAGCCCTGAAAAAATGGCATCTCTCCGTCGTCTGCTGACATCGGACGTGGTAGCACCCAGCCATATCGGCCTGTATAACGTGCACCGCGTATTGCGGCTCCGATATGGCAGGACGGCAGGCATCCGCATTGAAGGAGATGCCCAGGGGTTCCGCGTTTTTCTGTCCCTGCCGATGGTAAAAGAAGAGGTGTCACATTATGACGATGTATAAGGTACTGCTCGTAGAAGATGAAGAGATTATCCGTAAAGGACTCATGTATCTGATGGACTGGGAAACGGAAGGCTGTGTCATCATAGGTGAGGCCGGAGATGGGGCAGAAGGTGCAGAAAAAATTCGTCAGATGAGACCGGATATCGTCATTACCGATGTGCGGATGCCTTTTATGAGCGGCCTGGATATGCTGGAACAGACCCGGTCTATACCGTATGCCGCCATTGTCATTTCTGGCTATGATGAATTTGAATATGCCCAGCGGGCGATTTCTCTGGATGTCACGGAGTATCTGCTGAAGCCAGTGGATTTTACCGCTCTCCAGAAAGCTTTGATGCGGGTAAAGGAAAAACTGGGTGCTCTTCGCCAGATGGAACAACAGGCACTGTTCCATCCGGTACAGATGAATCTGCCGGACGGGCTGCCGGAACCGGGAAACCGCTATGTGAAAAAAGTCTTGCAGATTATAGAGTCGCAGTATCCACAAAAAATCCTCCTGCAGAATCTCTGTGAAGACCTGGGCGTATCCAGTGTGTATCTGCAGACAAAGTTTAAGGAAGAAATGCATTATACCTTTCACGATTTTCTCAATCGCTATCGGATTCAGCAGGCGGTCAAAAAGATGAAGGAAACCGATTATAAGGTCTATGAAATCGCGGATATGGTCGGTTTTTCTGATTACAAATATTTTATACAAGTATTCAAAAAATACGTCGGCATGTCACCGAAAAAATTTTTTGAACGATCGGGTAGAATATGATGTGCTGTCTAAGTGGACATAAGGAGTAAGAGACTCTTGTCAGAATGTGTCTTTTCATGTTACAATACATACTGCTCATCGGAGGATGTATAACCGTAATGTATACAGCCGGATAAGATGTCGGCAGACGAAATATCGGAGGACAGGTCTCTGCGTACGGATACCTGTCGAAGTAAGATATGGATGTCCTGCCGGTTCTTGTCCGGCATTTTTGTTTGTGGAGGTGATGACCAATGGGGTATACAGAAGCTATGGAGCATAAGAAAAAGATACGTTGGGAAATATATTCTGCAAAAGCCTTCTATTTCCTCGGCGGTTTCGGTTTTACGGCCTGGGCATCTCTGATTCCTTTTTTGAAACATAATCTGGAAATACCCGATGACCACCTGGGCATTCTGCTCCTTACACTGGGAGCGGGGGCACTGGTCATGATGTTCTTTGCCGGTGCCATCGCGGCCCGGCTGGGATGCCGCCGTTCACTGACAGTGGGCGGTCTGGGTATGATTGTCTGTCTCAATGGGCTGTGCCATGCGCCGGTCTATGCCGGGGCGATAGGATTTGCTGTCATACTGGGAGCATCCCTGGGGCTTTCGGATGTGGTGGTCAATATCAATGGCATTTATATAGAGCGGAAAATCCACAAGAGGCTCATGTCGGGACTGCAGGCTATGTGGTCTCTGGGCAATTTTTCCGGCGCCGCTTTTTTCGCCCTGCTTCTCTCGTTGGGACTGCACTGGAAACTGGTGGCTCTGGCGGCGACTATGGTCATTGCCGGATGCTTGTTCTTTTTTGCTCCCCACCTGATGCAGAACCGGCAGGGAAATCGCGGGTCTTCCCATTTTGTGCGGCCTAAGCCGTATATTCTGCTTATCGGCGTCATCTGTACCATCTCCTTTCTTGTCGAAGGGTCTATTAATGACTGGAGTGGTGTATTCCTGACGACAGAAAAGGGAGTGGATATTTCTCATTCCGGGCTGGGTCTGACGCTGTTTACGGCAGCGGCCTTTCTCATGCGCCTGCCCGGTGATTCCCTGGTCATGCATTTTGGCAGCCGGCATATTCTGACCGTTTCTCTGCCCATCGCCTTTACCGGATTTCTTGGCATTTTGTTCCTGCCACCGGGACCGCTGCTCTTTTTGGCATTTATTCTGATTGGCGTGGGTTGTGCCAATACGGTACCGGTCTTTTACTCACTGCTGGGTACACAGAAGGTCATGCCTGTGGCGGATGCTGTTTCGGCGGTCAGTACCATCGGCTATGTGGGGATTCTGCTGGCTCCGGCTGTTCTCGGCTTTATCGGCCGTGCCTTCAGCCTGTATGCTTCCTTCGGCTTGGTCACGGTTCTTCTGGTCGTCATGTCGGTCATAGCTCTGCGGCTCTTAAAGAATGTTTGACGTTTGAAACATTGGTTTTAAATTAAAGTCCATCCACATCAAACTTTCAACTTCAAACTCAAAAAAGCGGCTGTCTTCGGACGACAGCCGCTTTTTTTATGCATCAATCAGTTTTCCCGGATTGAGGATGTTGTTAGGATCCATGGCCCGTTTGATGGTTTTCATGATAGCCAGTTCTCCTTTAGGTGTAAATTCTTCCATGTACTTGAGCTTCTTGGCTCCGATGCCGTGTTCACCGGCCAGGCGTCCACCGACGCTGTAGGCATAGGCGTATACCTGCTGATGGAATTTTTCGACGCTCGTTTCCCATTCTTCGTCGCTCATATCCATCTTGCACAGGACGATATGCAGGTTGCCGTCGCCGATGTGGGCATTGATCTTGACCTGGAACGGGTAATCTTCGCCGATTTCCATGATTTTTTCGATGGTCGAAGCGATTTTGTGGACTGGTACGACGACGTCATCGGTGAGGAAGACTTTGCTGACCATTTCACACGATGTCTGGACATTGCGGCGCATATTCCAGATGCGTTCATCCGCTTCGAGGACATCGACGGCGCCTGATTCTTCACAGATGGTGCAGACACTTTCCATCTTGCTGTCCAGTTCGTCTTCACGAAACGTTTCTACGGTGATGATGACGTAAATGCCGTCTTCATAGTGAGGCATATCCGAATAGTGGCAATAATCGGCGGTGTCACGGACATAGGAGTTATCCATGTATTCCACGCTGGTCGGGTCGATGCCGGCCTTAAGCAGTTTGGGAACCATGTACAGCGCTTTGCGCGGGTCTGTGTACACGGCGAGGACGTCAAACCGGTACGGCGGCAGGGGAATGAGTTTGACTGTGACTTTAGTGATGATGCCCAGCGTTCCTTCGCTGCCGATGATGAGCTGTTCCAGGTCGTAGCCGGTGGAGCATTTCTTCAGGATGCGGCCGCATTCGACGATATCGCCGGTCGGCGTGACCATTTCCAGACAATAGACCTGATGACGTGTGACGCCGTAGCGGACGGCTTTGAGGCCGCCGGCGTTGGTTGCCAGATTGGCGCCAATCATGCAGCTTTCTGCACTGGAGGGGTCTCCGGCGTAGAGCAGGCCATGAGCTTTGGCTTCTTTCTGCAGATCTACCGTACGCACGCCGGCTTCGACGGTCATATACATGCCTTCTTCATTGAGTTCAATGATTTTGTTGAGCCGTTCCATGCACAGGACAAGGCCACCGCAGACAGGGATGGCACCGTCGGCCAGGCTTGTGCCGCCACTGCGGACGGTAATGGGAAAATGATATTCATTGGCCAGTTTGACAATCTGGGAAATTTCTTCGGCATTGGCCGGGATGACGGCTGCTTCCGGTAGATGGAAGCGGCGCGGGTCCGTTTCGTAATCTGTCTGGTACTGGAGCAGTATGTCTTTATCTGTTTTTACGTAAGAAGGGCCGGTAATGGCTTTGAGTTTTTCAATGATTTCCGGTGTGATGGGCTGATACGTTTCCATAATGATCCTCCTGTCATAAAGTAATCTGATTATGCGTATATTCTATCACATTTCTGCAGGCTGGAAAGAGTCATTTCCTATTCTTATTTGCAATGTGTAATTATATCTGCTAAACTATACCGAAAAGGAGTGATTTATATGGACATGGGATTGCAGGATAAAGTTGTCGTTATTACCGGTGGGAGTGAAGGTATCGGATTTGCAGCTGCCAGAGCTTTTATTGCCGAAGGGGCCTATACCGCTATATGTGGACGCAGAAAAAACGTATTGGCGCATGCCATGGCAGAACTGGGGCCGCGGGCTTTTGGCGTATCGTGTGATATGACAAAGGAAGACGATGTCCATGACTTTGCCCGACGCGTCTTTGATACGTTCGGCCGCATAGACGTATGGGTTAATAATGTCGGTGCGACCATTGCCCGGAAGGGGACATGGTATACGGGAGAAGAAATTGACCGGACCTATGCCGTCAATTTCAAATCCGTCGTCATGGGAAGCCAGGCAGCCGTACCCTATTTGTCCCGTCAGGGCGGGGTCATTGTCAATGTGGCATCTCTGGCGGCGCGGTGTGCGACATCCGGGCGGGCTACGCTCTATGGAGCGTTTAAAGCAGGTGTTGTCAACTTTACCAATACCTTTGCCGGGGAAGTGGCGTCAAAGCACATCCGTGTCGTATCCATACTGCCGGGATTTACGCTGACGCCGCTGGTCCGGGCGACCATTGCCCCTGCTGATCTGGAAAAGCAGAGCCGTACCTGCCTCTTGCGCCGGGCCGCTTCAACGGAAGAAATTGCCGGACCTATTGTCTTTCTGGCCAGCTCCCAGGCTTCCTATATGACGGCAGCGTCTCTTGAGATTTCCGGCGGCCGTAGTGTGACCCTGAATCCGGGGTATTCCTATGGGAAATAATGATATTCTAAAAATAAAATTGAATTATGTTCTAATTTTTTAAAAGTCCACTTGACAAGTGCTGTTTTAAAGTGTACTATGTTCGTAAACATTGGAAACGCCAAGACCGGAACAAGTACACGCAGGCGGTCAGACAGAGAGCAGGAATCCAGGCTGAGAGTTCCTGCAGAAGCCAAATGCGCTGGAATGCCTCCGCGAGCGGATGTGCCGAATCGAGTAGGCTCATACGGATTTCCCACGTTACGGGGGCCGAGATACAGCATTTGCTGTAAGCAGAGTGGAACCACGGACCACCGTCTCTGTCATGGGGACGGTGTTTTTTTTGTCTATAAATGGGAAAAACGAGGATATTTCGCCAATGTTTCAAAACATATTTTAAAAATTCATGAAATGTGATGGGAGTAATAGAGGAGGATATGACTATGACACAGAGTAAAAAAGAATTAGTATTAGCCGCTATGGATAACAAGCCGGTAGACCGTGTTCCTGTGGGATTCTGGTTTCATTTCCTGGGAGATGAAATCCATTCCGATTCGTTTCAGCATCCGGAATTGATCGAACAGCTCTATGCGGGACAGACGAAATACATCGAAACGGCCAAGCCGGATTTTGTAAAAATCATGACCGATGGATTCTTTCCTTATGAAAATAGAACGGCATTCAATCTGAAAAGCGCGGCCGATTTCAAGCGGATCCAGCCCCTTGCTGACGATGATCCGTGGTTTACGACGCAGATTGCCTATGCAAAGAGACTGACCAGTAAATACGGTAATGACGTAGCCATGTTTTACAATCTCTTCTGCGCCGGTACGACAGTGAAATTCATGCTTCCCGATATTACCCAGGGCGATGCCTGGCTGAGCCGTCTTATACAGGAAGATGCAGACGCCGTCCGTCAGGGACTCGATGTCATTTCCGGAGATTTGGCAAAACTGGCCCGCCGGATTATTACCGAAGGCGGCGTGACCGGTATTTACTTCAGTCTCCAGAATCTGCTCGGTGAGGGAATTACGAAAGAGGTTTACGATCAGGTGCTGGCGCCGGGTGAAAAACAGATCCTCGCCGCGGCTAACAGTGCAAGCGATTACAACATCCTCCATATCTGCGGCTGGTCCGGCCACCGCAATGATCTGACCTGGTATGCCGATTACGATGTGAAGACCATTAACTGGGCGGCTGTCGTCGAAGGCGTGCCTCTGGAAGAAGGAAGGAAGATTTTTGGCGGCCGGGCTGCTCTCGGCGGATTTGGCAATCTGGAAACGGAAGTACTGTACAATGGTACGAAAGAAGAAGTACAGGCCGAAACGAAGCGTATCCTGGACCATGCCGGACGGCAGGGCGTCATCCTCGGTGCAGACTGCACGGTGCCGCGCGATACGGACTGGCAGCGTTTTGAATGGGTACGGGAAGCTGCAAAATAATAGATATTATAACGGGTAAAGCATATAGGGGGAATATATCATGAATATAAAAAAATTAGGGAAATTTGTCATCACAGCCGCTTTGATTGGTGTCGTCGCAGCCGGCCTTGCCGGATGCAGCAAGAAAGATAGTGCCGCAGCCGGCGATGGCGGCAAGAAAAAAGTCGTCAACGTAGCGTATACGAATTACTATGTACCTTATGATTTCGTCAATGACAAAGGAGAAGCCGACGGCTTTGAAGTAGCAGTCATGAAAGAAGTTGCCAAAAAACTGCCGCAGTACGAATGGAAATTCACGCCGACCTCGGACGACGATCTTCTGATCGGTGTCGAATCGGGGAAATACACCATTGGTACCAAGGGCATCTGGAAAACGGCAGCCCGGGAAAAGAAATATCTCTTTACTGATAATTACATCGGTGCCAGCGTCATAGGCCTGGTCATCCGCAAAGATGAAGCCGATAAAGTAAAAGACATGGATTCCTTTGCCCAGTACAGTGGCAAACTCGTGCCGATTGCCCCACAGGATGCGCGCTACATGGTCATTGATACATACAATAAAGAACATCCGGATAAGCCCATCGACCTGAAATCGTCGGAAGCATTCCAGATTGCCGATGCCTACAGCTGGGTCATGGAAGGCCGCTATGATGCCTATCTGGAAGTTGAACTGAGCTACAAGAACAATATCGTCAAAGACGACGCTCCGTACCATCAGTTCAACGATCAGCTGACCTATATCCGCTACAAAGGCATCCCAACTTATCCGCTGATCAATAGGAAAGAAACGAAATTGAAAGATGAAGTCGATCAGGCTATCAAAGAACTTCGTGATGAAGGAAAGATTGCCGAACTGGAACAAAAATATTTTGGTGAAAGCCTGTCCCAGTATATCGGACAGTAAGTGAGAGGAGGAGTGCTTTGTGAATAGTACGAGAGTATTTGATCCGTCCATGATCGTACAGGTCATACCGGACCTTCTGTCCTATCTGGACGTGACTTTGCTCGTAGCCGTCACAAGTATCCTCCTCGGCTCTCTGCTGGGGATGATACTGGCCTGGGCCAGGACGGGTCACCACCGCGTGCTGCGCTGGATTGCCAACGGTTACATCTATATCATGCGCTGCACGCCCTCCATTGTCCTGTTGTTCATCGTATTCTACGGTCTGCCGAAACTGGTGGAGTCGATGACCGATTATGATATCAACGATACAAACCGTGCCGTCTTTGCCATCATCACCTTTACGTTGTTATTTGGCGCCTATATTTCTGAAGTATTCCGGGCCGCCTATCAGGCTGTCCCCAAAGGGCAGTATGAAGCGGCAGTCAGCATTGGACTGACCCCGTTTCAGGCATTCCGCCAGGTCATGCTGCCCCAGGCTACAGTCATAGCCCTGCCGAACTTTGGCAATTCCGTCATCAATCTGTTGAAAGAAGGGGCCCTGGCCTACACCATCGGCCTCATCGATATGATTGGCAAGGGAAATCTGATCATTGCCCAGAACTTTGGGGCGTATGGTGTGGAAATTTATCTGGCCTGCATGATTGTCTACTGGATTATGACGACCTGCATTGCCAAGGGATTCCTCCGGTTGGAAGAACATCTTGACAAAGGGCAGAGCCTGCGGGCAAAGAATCCGGCACAGGCAAAAGCACGCATACTGCCTGTATGGAAAAGCGTACCGGCGCTGATGCGGCGCATTCAGCGTCAGGGCTAGAAAAAGGAGTAACCATATGGAACTGGATTATACATTTATGATAGAAACCTTTTATAAGGTATGGGGGGGCATTGGCACGACACTGGGACTGACAGCCCTGAGCCTCCTCATCGCGGCACCGATTGCGTTTTATATGGCGGTCCTCCGCATTAAAGGCAATCTCATCGGCAGTGGCATTACCCAGGCTTATATATCCTTTGTCCGGGGTACGCCTATTATTCTGCAGATTCTGCTTCTTTATAGCCTGCTCCCAAGCTTTCTCAACGTCGTTGTCAAAGCATTGGGCTCAGACTTCAATGTCTTCGACAGCGTCGACCCGTTCTGGTATGCGGTTGTCGTCTTTTCCCTGAATACCATCGCCCTTTTGGCAGAAGTATTCCGCTCGGCTCTGCTGAGTATCCCTAAGGGACAGCTTGAAGCCGGCGTTTCTATCGGCCTTTCGGAATTCCAGACATACTGCAAAGTCATCATTCCCCAGGCTATGGTCGTAGCGCTGCCGGCGGTCTGCAATATTACGGTCAATCTGATCAAAGGGACTTCCCTGGCATTCCTTATGACTGTCAAAGATGTCCTGGCTATCGGAAAAATTGCCGCTTCCTATGGTTATAACTATATCGAATCGTACCTGGATGTGTTTATTGTATATCTCATCGTATGTACGGTCATCCAGCTGGCATATAAATTTGCAGAACAGCATGTAGGTGCCTTCCGGGCCGGTGCATAAGAAAGGAGATTTATCCCATGTTATTGTCAATTAAGCATGTCCGCAAGAGCTTTGGCGATCTGGAAGTACTGAAAGACGTGCATATGGATATTGAAAAAGGCGACGTTGTCGTCATTCTGGGCCCCAGCGGGTCGGGCAAGACGACATTCCTGCGCTGCCTGAATTTTCTGGAAAAGGCCGATGCCGGGGAAATGGATTTTGCCGGTATGCACATCGATCTCAGCCATCCTTCGACAAAAGATATTACGGCCGTGCGGAAAAAGACGGCTTTCGTATTTCAGGGATACAACCTCTTTGCCAATAAGACAGTCCTTGAAAATGTGACTCTCGGTCTGACTACGGGCAGGGGCATGAAAAAAGCCGATGCCGAAGCCATTGCCCGCGATGCGTTGCAGCGTGTCGGCATGGCGGAACGGATGGACTATTATCCGTCCAAGCTTTCCGGCGGCCAGCAGCAGCGCGTAGGAATTGCCCGGGCCATGGCTGTCAAGCCCGATGTCATCCTGTTTGATGAACCGACATCGGCCCTTGATCCGGAACTGGTCGGGGAAGTACTGAAAGTCATGCGGGACCTGGCAAAAGCCGGAACGACCATGATTGTCGTGACCCATGAAATGAAATTTGCCCGCGATGTGGCAACCCACGTTATTTTTATGGATGGCGGTGTCATCGTTGAAGAAGGGACGTCGGAAGATATTTTCGAGCATCCCAAAGAAGAACGGACTAAAAAGTTCCTGCACCGTGTCCTCTGCCATACTTACGAATAATCAGAGAGGAGCTATTTCTGACAGATTCTGTACGGAACATAGTTCCTCTTTTCATTATGTGTATTGACGCAACAGACAAACCTGTATATGATGATGGTATCTAAAGGAGGAATGCAATATGGCTTTTACAGAAGAACAGAAACTGACAGATCATCTGCAGCACTTTATTGCCTGTCAGACCATTTCTAATGAAGATCTGGATAAAGTGGACTGGCGGGAATTTACCAAGCTTCATGCCCTGCTGGAAGCCTACTATCCTGTTATATATAAACTGTTTGAAGTCATTCCGGTTGGCCGGGCGGGCCTGCTGTTTCATTATGATTCGGGCCATCCGGAAAAAACGCCGCTCGTACTCAGCGCCCATCAGGACGTAGTCGAACCGGGAGCCCTGGAACTCTGGAAGAAAGAACCCTTTTCCGGCGCTTACGAAGATGGTATTATCTGGGGACGGGGCACGACAGACTGTAAACACCTTTTCCTGGCAGAAATGGAAGCCGTGGAAGCAGCCTTTGCCGATGGATTCCGTCCTTCCTATGACCTCTACATTGCACTGGGATACAGTGAAGAAATTTATACCATCAGTGGGGAAGATGGCGGACGGCTTCTCAAGGAAGCACTGGCGGCACGGGGCGTTCATCAGATCGTTCTCTTTGACGAAGGCGGCAGTGTGACGACCGACGATAAGGGGCACCGCATTGCCCACGTCGGTCTGGGAGATAAGTCGCAGATTGTCTACGAACTCTATAAAGACGGGACAGGCGGCCATTCCAGTGTACCGGGACTGCATACGGATATGGGAGCTCTGGCCCGCTGCATCGTGGCACTGGAAGATCATCCCCGTCCGTATAAACTGACGGATTTATCCCGGGGTCAGCTGAAAGGTATGGCTAAACTGGAAACGGGGGATAAACAGCGGATTTTCAGTGACCCCGACCGGTACTGGGATGAAGTGTGTGAACTGGCCCGTCAGGATGCCCGCCTCGATGCGCTGCTCCATACGACGATATGTGTGACCATGGCCCAGGGAGCCCAGCAGCCTAACGTCATCCCGGCACACGTAAGCGCTACCATCAGTGCCCGCGTACTTCCCGGGGAAACGGGGGACGAAATTCTGGCGTATATCCAGCAGCACCTCACCGGTGGCATTCAGGTCCGCCGCGTATCCGGCATTGACCCGGTCAACGAAGACACCCCGGACAGTGAAGAATTCCGTCTGGTCGAACAGACTATCCACGATGTATACGGCGACGATGTCATCGTCATGCCGGAACTGATGCTGTTTGCGACAGACTCCCGCTATTATAAGGACATTGCTAAACACATCTTCCTTTTCAGTGGCTATGAACAGGACGATACGTGGGGGCCCATGCACGGTGTCAACGAACGCATTCCTGCTGCCGCACTTCCGGGATCTCGTAATTTCTTCCGCAGACTGATGGAAAATTACAATGCATAACAGAATAAGCCTAAAAAAACTGGTTTATGGAGTATTTTGTTCCATAAGCCAGTTTTTTTACTTATACGAAAGATAGCATGTTGTATTGCTTCATGCGGCGGATATCCTCTTTGGAAATCATCAGAGATTTGATGAGGTCGTCTGTTTCCGGGAGAATTTTTTTTGAAATAAGCATTTTGGTAGCGACGGGCATTAATGGTCGGGAAGAAACGCCGAATCCCATGGCCCATTTGGTGGGAGCATCTAAAAACGACGCGAGGACACGGATAATATATTTTTCTATATAGGTATCCTGCTTCTGGAATTCCATAGTGGTCAGGGCGTCGTAATGGGATATTGTTCCTGTATAAGTGTTTTCACAATTCTGATATTCATCATAATTCTTTATATTCATGTACATGATGGCTGGAAATATATGCTGATTTTCCGGAAATACATCGATAATCGTGCGGTTCAGATGGTTATTACGGCCATCATACATATATATGTACATGTGATTCAGATTTTTGAAGAAATTGGGAACGGTTACAGTTTCTGTTGGGACATTTTCCGGTGGCATGTATAATAACTGCTCGAGGCGGACCTGTAATACCTGTGCAATATCGAACAGGGTATCCAAATCCAAAGAAATTTTACCGCTTTCATATTTGGAAACTGTTGCTTTGCTCTTACAGATACGATCCGCCAGTTCCTGGACGGTCAGCTTATTCTTTTTCCGGAATGTACGGATTGCCTTACCCGTATTTTCTGTTACCAGAGACATGAAATCACCTCTGATGTCATTGTACACGTTTTTTTGTTTCTTTAAAATATTCAAAATAAAAAAACAATTGAAAAAACATGTCTTCTGATGAAATTGGAAGATGATTGGCTCTTATGTTTCGCTTAAAGAAACATAATGGCTATGTTTATGTCTTTAAACGAAACATAGGGGCTTTTGCCAGTGGACATCGGAACTGATATAGTATAAGCATAAACAGAGCGCTCTTACCTATAATAATTATAATTCTGAATAATCACATATTTGTAGAAAATTGGTAAATATGTGGCATGCCGGTATAGTATAAAATATTTGCCGGGGGATGCATTTCTTGATATAGTAATTATAGCAAGGCGTCTTATGGTATATTTTTTAGCAAGGGAGAGTGGGATACATGAAGTATAATTTTGATGAAATCGTCGATAGGAGACATACGAATGCACTCAATACGGATGGGTTCCGTGGCTACATTTTCCATGATTTTGAAGGGAAAAAGACCTTTCCGTTCAAGGACGATGAATTTGTCCGCATGTGGGTAGCCGATATGGAATTTGCCATGTGCCCGGCTATTATCCAGGCAATCAAAGACCGGGCCGACAAGCGCATTATCGGATACAGCCAGGTGTTTGAACCGGAATTTTTCCAGGCTTACAATGCCTGGAGTGAAAAGATGTACGGCTGGACCTATCCGAAAGAAGAAATCTGCTTTTCCCTGGGAATCATACCGGCTTTGTATACGCTGGTAGATCTGCTCCTGGGCGACCATGATTATGCCATCATCAATACGCCGGCATACGGATATTTTCAACACCCTGTCGATGAACGGCACAAACACGCTATTCATAATAAGATGAAATGCGATGACGAAGGCAACTGGTCCATCGACTTTGATTCCCTCGAACGGGATGCAGCCAACCCGCTGGCCAAGCTTCTCATCTGGTGTAATCCCCAGAATCCGACGGGACGCGTCTGGACGGAAGAAGAACTGCGGAAAGTAGCAGCTATTGTAGAAAAATATAATCTCTGGATCATCAGTGATGAAATCCATTGTGATATACTCCGGCAGGGTGTCCATCACATTCCTATGGCTAAAATTATGCCGGATTATCAAAAACTGATTACTTGCACGTCAGCTTCCAAGTGCTTCAATATGGCAGGTATGATGTTTGCCGAAATCATCATCCGCGATAAAGGGCTGCGCGATCTCTATATCGGTACGACCAATGCCTATGCTATGAACGTAAATCCCCTTTCTATCGCCGCCCATCAGGCAGCTTACGAACACGGGAGTGAATGGCTGGACCAGCTCAAGACGTATCTGGACGGGAATTTCCAGTTTGTGAAGGACACTCTGGACAGAGAACTCCCGGATATCACCTTCCAGATTCCACAGGCAACCTATCTGGCATGGGTCAACATGAATCCGTATCTCGGCGATGTGGAAGATATTCCTGACTTTATGGCCAATAAAGCCGGCGTACTGCTGGAAGGAGGAGATGCGCTCTTTGTCGATAACGCCAAGGGCTATATCCGCCTCAATCTGGCCATGCCGCGCTCTATCATAGCCGAAGGGATGAAACGCATCGTCAAGGCCATCAAGGAACGATAATAGGGATTGTCAGGCAGAAACGGCGTCAGTCAGATGGGAGATGAGCTGATGGATTACCAGAGTGAATACATGAGCAAACGCTGTACACCGCAGCAGGCAGTGCAGCTGATCCGCGACGGGGACTGGGTCGATTACACCCAGGGTATTACCTTTCCCCAGCTTCTCGATGAGGCCCTGGCAGAACGGACAGGGGAATTGGCCGATGTGAAGATCCGCTGCATGTTCTGCCTGAAACGGCCGCAGATATTGGAAAAAGATCCCCATAGCGTATCTTTTACGTATCATACCTGGCATAGCAGCCAGATAGACCGCAGGGATGTCAATGAAGGCCGGGCTTATTTCGCCCCGATTCAGTACAGTCATCTGGCAGAATATTACCGCCGGGGAATGGCACCGGTCGATGTTGTCATGATGACCGTTTCTCCCATGGACCGTCATGGGAACTTCAGTTTTGCCTGCAATCCGTCGGCCACTCAGGGCGCTCTCGATGCAGCAGACCGCATCATCGTCGAAGTTAACCCCAACCTGCCGGAAGCGTACGGCCTGGGAGGAGATTTTATTCATATTTCCGATATTGATGCTATCGTGGAAAGTGATGTACCGGTGCTTACGGCACCCAATCCGCCCGTACAGGAAATCGATAAGAAAATTGCGGCCTGGCTGCTCCCCTATCTGAAAGACGGTATGACGCTGCAGATCGGTGTCGGCGGTATTCCCAATGCCCTGGGGATGCTCATTGCCGATTCGGATCTGAAAGATCTGGGCATGCATACAGAATATCTCAGTGATGGTTGCCTGAAACTGTATGAGGCAGGGAAGATAACGAATCGCAGAAAAGAACTCCTGCCGGGCAAAGGCGTGTATGGTACTTGTGCCGGCAGCACGGAACTGTACGATTTCGTCGATCACAACCGGGCATTACTATCAGCCCCTATTGAATATGTCAATCACGTGGATCAGATCCGTCAGCTGAACCAGTTCGTTTCTATCAATGGCTGCCTGGCCGTCGATTTATATGGACAGGTTTGCTCGGAATCGGCTGGCCTCCGGCATATCAGCGGCTCGGGGGGACAGGTCGATTTTATTAGCGGTGCCTTCTGGTCTCCTCATGGGCAGGCCTTTCTGACTATGCCTTCGACGTATACAGACCGGCAGGGTATCGTACATTCACGCATACAGCCGTTTTTCTCACATGGCGATATCGTTACGACGGTACGGGCCATAGCTCCGTGTATCGTAACGGAATACGGGATAGCAGAACTGGAAGGCAGGACGACGTGGCAGCGGGCAGAAGCTCTCATTGCCATTGCCCATCCCGATTTCCGCGAATCTCTGATCCGTGCGGCGGAAGCCCAGCACATATGGCGCGCTTCTCATAAACGATAATATTACTATCAATAGATAAAAGAGAGGGGGCCGCAACATGAACGGGAATGTTCATGTTGCGGCCCCCTCTCTTTTTATTTAATTACGATTCCTGGAGGGATGTGTATATTTTTTCCAGATTGTCTTCCATGACAGAAAGGTACGTTTCGTCCTCGTCTCCTTCTTCCAGCGTATCTATCGATTCCAGGCTGGCTCCTGTTTCCTGGGCCAGGGTTTCCGCTATTTTGGGACTTTCCATGTTTTCTACGAAAATGGTCTGGACATGGGCGGCTTTGCAGGCATCAGCCAATTCTGTCATATGACGGGCACTGGGTTCTCCCGAGGCAAAGACATTAGTCAGACTGAGCTGGCGGAGGCCGAAGTCCCGGGCCAGATACGCAAAGGCTGCATGACCGGTGACGAACGTCCGGGATGGGGCCGTATTAAATTTCAGCTGGTACCGGGCGTACAGCGCATCTGTTTTCTGGACAAATTCCATATACCGCTGGGTATAATAGTCTGCATGGTCCGGGTCAGCTGCGGCGAAAGCATCGCGTATGTTGCGCGCTTCTATCTTGGCATTTTTCAGACTCAGCCAGACATGAGGATCGGCCTGTTTTTCCGGCTTCCGGCCGGGCAGAATCTGCTTCATTTCTACATAGTGGATATCGGCTCCGTCTGATGCCGTGACAACGGCAAGCTGTTCATTTCCCGCTGCTTCTACCGCTTTATCAGCCCAGGTTTCCAGTCCACAGCCGTTGATGATAAAGATACGGGCCTGGGATAAGGCCGTCAAATCGGATGATTTAGGCTGGAAGTCATGCGGTTCTTCCCCTTCCGGTATGATCATGTGGATATCGACCTTGTCTCCGCCGATGGCATGGGCCAGTTCTCCCATAGCGTGGAAGGAAACGACGACCGGGAGTTTTCCCGCTTCTGGAGGAGGTGTTTTTTTGTTTTCCGGGGCACATCCGCCGAGCAGGAGAAGCAACAGGATAGTGAATATATAGAAAAGACGTTTCATACAGGCAGCTTCCTATCTTATAAATGAAAAAGATATATAAATGCAAATCACTTGCACTTGCGGTTAGAATTAGGATATAATATATTACACTACTTGTCAATATACAGAGGAGACTGCCTTATGATTACCATATCTCATGTCTATTACGCATATGAAACGGGGACACCCTATTTGCTGCGCGATTTGAATCTGACTATCCACAATGGGGATTATATCTCTATTGTAGGAGAAAACGGATCTGGAAAAAGTACCTTCATAAAATTGCTTCTCGGGCTGTTAAAGCCATCCAGGGGCACACTGGTCAATGATTTCAAGCGGACCAGCTACGTGCCCCAGCGGTTTGAAACGCTGAACCGCCAATTTCCCATTACGGTGCGTGAAGTGATGAATACATACCGTAAAGTCCTCGGCATAAAGGATAAAGAAGCGGTCAGCCATTATCTGGGGCTCATGAAAATGGATGCCTACGGGGAATCACTCATCGGAAACCTGTCAGGCGGGCAGTGCCAGAAAGTATTCATTGCCCGGGCTCTCATGGCCCATCCAGACCTTCTCATACTGGACGAGCCGTCTACGGGAATTGATGTCAAGTCCCAGGCAGAATTATATCCGTTCCTGAAACAGCTCAATACAGAGCATGGCATCACCATCGTCACAGTGGAACATAATCTGCGGGCGGCTATGCGCAATTCCCAATATATGTACCACGTAGCCGGTGGCAGCGGTCATCTCTGCTCGCCTGATGAGTATATCCGCGAATATGTTTCTGAAAATACAGGGAGTGAATCCTATGTTTGAATACACCTTTATGCAGAATGCCTTTATCGTAGCTCTTCTCATATCTCTCGTCTGTCCCATGATAGGCATGTTCCTCGTCCTGCGCCGCTACTCTATGATTGGAGATACCCTGGCCCATGCATCGCTGGCAGGGGTTGCCGTGGGACTCCTCATCGATGTCAATCCTATTATCAGCGCGTTTTGCCTGACCAGCTTTTTTGGCGTTCTCATCGAAGTGCTGCGCAACATGTTCCGCCGCTACGCCGAACTCGTGCTGATTATCGTGCTGTCACTTTCCGTCGGCATTGCCATTACCATCATCAGTGCCGGACTGGTCCATACGAATGTAGAGTCCTTCCTGTTTGGCAGTATCCTTACCGTATCGCAAGCGGATGTATGGTCTGTGGTCATCCTCAGTATCATTTCCCTCACTACGATTCTCTGGCTGTATCCCCAGCTGGTCATGATTACCTTTGATGAAGACGGGGCCCGCATCGCGGGCATCCGCTGCCGGGCTATTAATTACATTTTTGCCATTCTCGTAGCCGCGACGATTTCTGTTTCTATCCGCATCGTCGGTATCCTGGTCATCAGTTCACTCATTGCTCTGCCGGTAGCAACGGCGCTCCAGCTGCAGCAGGGGTTCCGCCGTACACTGCAGTGGTCTGTCGTATTCAGCTTTATCGATATTTTATCCGGACTGTTTGTTTCGTATTGGATTGATGCGGCACCAGGTGGCGTGACGGCTATTACTTCCGTATTGCTGCTGCTTCTGGTCATTGCTGGCAGACAGCTGCGGACGGTATTGGAAAAACGGCCGGAAGGGGTGTAACAGGATGGCAGAATTGCAAAAATATGATTTGTGTCTCCATAAATATGGCATGAAAAATACGCGGCCCCGGCGCTGGGTACTGGAAGTGCTCCTGCAGCAGCAAGGACTGGTGACGGCGGAAGAAATTTATCAGAAGCTCCTGGCTGGAGGGGCATCGGTCAATGTTTCTACAGTATACCGCGTACTCGATTTATTTGAAGAAAAAAAACTGGTGGAAAAAGATTTCCTGCCGGAAGTGCGCCGCTACGGGTATTTTTTGCGCGTACCCGGTCATATTCATCACCTCATCTGCATCCGGTGTCATAAAAAAGTAGATATTTCGGCCTGTCCTCTTTCGGCGTTTGAAAAACAGGTTGCAGCAGAAACAGGATTTGAACTGGTAGGGCACCGGTTGGAATTATACGGGCTGTGCCGGGATTGTCAGGAAAAGGAAAAAAGGGAGGGAAAAGAATACCATGAATAGTCAATGGATTGAAGAACATCTGACGCCATATCTTCCGGCCGGCACGGACTTGTCCATCTATTGCCGCCCATTGGAGCAGGGAACTCCCGTTGTCTATCATGAACGGGTCCTGCCGTCGGCCAGTCTGATAAAATTACCCATCATGAGTACATTGTTCCGCAAGGAAAAGGAAGGGACGGTATCTTTTTCGGAAAAGCTGCGGATTACCAGTCCCGTAGAAGGCGGATCCTATTATAAACGGGGCGGGACACTGGCCACGATTTCCGAGCTGATTTTTCATATGATCGTCGAAAGCGACAATACGTGTACCAACGTTCTCATCGACCGCCTGGGAATGGATGCGGTCAACGAGGAAATCCGGCGTCTGGGAATGACTCACACTATCCTGCAGCGCAAGATGATGGACTTTATCGCCAGCCGGGATGGCCGGGAAAATATGACGACCGTGTCCGATATGGGGCGCTTTTTTTCGCTCCTTTCACGAGGACATGCCGTCGATGCCGCCCGGGATCAGCGCATGCTGGATATCCTGAGCCATCAGGAAGATAACTGCATCCTACCGGCCCAGCTGCCTCATACGGTACGGGTGGATCACAAGACGGGGGAACTGGATGGCATATACCATGACTGTGGACTCATTTATGCTCCGTCCGGACCGTTCATTTTATGCCTCATGGCGGATGGCGTATCCGATGAACCCCGTCTGTTTTATGGGCTTTCGTATTTTACCCGGGCGGTATATGACGAACTGGCCCGGTCATAGAAATACGGCAATCAGATATATTCAGACATATTATAAATTTTTTAGAATACTTTTCTACAAAAAGGCTGTAGAAATCATGCGCATATGATATAATAAGATATTCAATAATATGTGGTAGTCATATGCCAGACGGAATAGGGGAGAGAAATAGTGGCAGAAAAGGAAACATCACAGCAGGCTCCGGTGCCACAGGAATATATCGTGCCGCTGGCAGGTGTTTTCAAGGTCCTTGGTGACCCGACGCGCCTGCGCATCCTGCAGGTACTGATGGGAGGAGAGTGTTGTGTCAGTGATCTGGCGGACAAACTGGTCATGGAACAATCGGCCGTATCCCACCAGTTGCGTGTCCTCCGGGATGCGGCGCTTGTCCAGTTCCGGCGTCAGGGAAAAACGGTTTATTACTCCCTTGCCGATGAACACGTATATACCCTGCTGAAAGTAGGGCTGGAGCATGTGGCGGAATGAGCCGTAGCTGAGAGAGAAGGATTTATATGTATATTTGTTTGATGCGTCACGGTAAAGCGGAACCATACAGGGACGGGCAGGATGACAGCGGACGCGTTCTGACCAGCCGGGGTATACAGGATGTCCGTGATATGGCGGCATTGGCCCGGAAATGGTGGCCCGGTGGTACGACCCGCATCTGGACGAGCCCGCTTATCCGGGCCTGTCAGACGGCAGATATCATGAGCCAGTCCCTGCAGCCGGCCGCCATCCGCACGGATTGCTACATAGGCGATGGCGACCTTTCCGGCCTGTATGAGGAGCTGAAGGCCTTGCCGGAAATGGATACACTGCTGATTGTCGGACATCAGCCGTATCTGGACCGGTGGACCGAAGCCTGGACCGGTTCTCCTGCAGGATTCAAGACGGCCAGTATGGCCCTGGTTTCGTATGATCCCTATGATGGGAACTTCGGAAAGGGAAAATTGCTTTTATATCTGCACCCGGCTGGCGCGCGCCTGTTCCTGGGACAGGCTGCCCAGTAATGTGATTTTGACTCTTGGGAGGTTTTATATATGAAACATGTGTTATCGATTGCCGGTACAGATCCGTCCGGTGGTGCCGGTGCGGCAGCGGACTGCAAGACCTTTTGTGCCCACGGCTGTTTTGCCCTCAATGTTATTACGGCTGTTGTTTCGCAAAATACACAGGGCGTACGCGGATATATGGATGTAACGCCGGATCTCATTGCCGACCAGATTGATGCTGTCTTTGAAGATATCGACGTAGATGCCGTCAAAATAGGCATGGTAAGTGTGCCGGAAACGATTCGCGTCATTGCCGATAAACTCCGGCAGTATCAGCCGCGCTTTGTCGTCATTGATCCGGTCATGGTAGCTACCAGCGGACACCGGCTGCTCGTCCCCGAAGCGGAACAGACGCTGAAAGAAGTCCTGCTTCCACTGGCCGATGTCCTTACGCCAAACATTCCTGAAGCAGAAGTGCTGACGGGAAAGACGATAGAAAACCTGTCCGACATGGAAGATGCGGCTAAAGCTATCAGTGCCATGGGTGCCAGGGCCGTCCTGGTCAAAGGCGGGCACCGCGTGGAAGATGCTACGGACATTTTATTTGACGGTCAGGAACTCCATTACTTCAAGGGCAAACGCGTAGACAGTACGAGTACCCACGGTACAGGCTGTTCGTTGTCAAGCGCCATTGCTTCAGACCTGGCTAATGGCATGAGCCTTACCGATGCCGTGGCGGAAGCCAAGCAGTATGTGTATGAAGGGATTGCCCATGCCGAACCGATTGGCAAGGGGCACGGACCGATCCATCACTTCTATGAATTATATAAAAAGGCGGGCCTGCAATAGCCCCGGTGTGAGGTGATACTATGTTTACAAAAAAACTGAAAAAGGCTGCCCTGGCAGCGGCGGCAATTTGTACCATCGGCGGAGCGGCCTTTGCGGCGACACCGCAGCAGACCTATATGGATGCAGTGAATACGATGAGTACCCATCCGGAAGGGACGTATACGACCCAGGTGAAGATTGTCATGCCCTTTGTTGGTACCGTTACGGGCCATCAGCAGGCGTTTATCCAGCTGGAACCAGAAGCAAAAGCCCGTTTCGACACGTGGGCGACAAGCAGCCAGGGCGGGGATAGTGAAAAAGTTTCCGGTTACATGGAACAGGACGGGGCCAGACTGGTCATTTATTATCCCCAGACAGAACGGAATAAAAATAAGTCGTCCAAAACAGTATGGAAGAAAGCATCTATACCTCTGAAAGACGGCCGTTCTATGGCAGAAATCATTCGTCATGAACAGCACAAAGATGTCCTGAATGGCGTTAAATCGGTGACGGCCCTCGGCGGTGACCGGTATAATGTCGTCTATGATATGTCCCGCATTTATAAAGATGGCGACGAAAAGGAATGGGAAAAACAGGGACTTACGAAAGCGGAGGACCGGGAACTGTTGAAATCCGTCCTTCTGGCTCTGAAGGACAGTGGCGATGTATCGGCCCAGCTGACCATTGACCCCCGTTCCCACCGGATTACCCATGTCTCGGTACCGCTGACGGCACAGATGCGGTCTGTCACATCGGCTATAGCCGATAAGGCAGCAGATTATGCACCGGACAAGAAAGCGGAACTGGCTATGGCCAAACAGTTTGCCATGAATAGTACGGTATCTTTTGACTGTGACTGGTCTCTGCTGCCTCAGGGGATTGATCTCACTGTACCAGAATCAGTTAAGAAAAAAGCGGTAGAAGATAAAGATGGCAATATTCTCGTGCTTCAGGTCGGCGACCAGAAATAATATATGCTTTTTGCCAGGCATATAGTGTATATTTTTATCGTTATTTTGAAAAATTCTTGTCAAAGAAAATCGATAGTTATTGACAGATAGCCCAAAATAAAAGAAAATAATAGTAAGTAGTTTGAGCGGATACAGCACGAACCCAAATATGTATAGGAGGTAAGAAATTGGCTAAGAAGGAAAAACTTCTTGTAATTCCTCTGGGAGGCCTGGGTGAAATCGGTAAGAACATGACCGTTATCCAGTACGGCGATGATATTGTTGTCATCGATGCCGGGCTGGCATTTCCTGACGATGACATGTTCGGTATCGACCTGGTCATCCCCGATATGAGTTACTTGATTGAAAACAAAGATAAAGTACGGGCTATTGTCATTACGCATGGTCATGAAGACCACATCGGCAGCTTATCCTATCTGCTGAATGAAGTGAATGCGCCTGTATACGCGACGAAACTCGTCTGCGGTCTCATTGAAGGAAAGTTAAAAGAAAATCATATTACAAATTATCAGTTAAACGAAGTGCATCATGGAGATGAAGTGCAGATCGGCTGTATGAAGGTGGGGTTCATTCATACGAATCATTCCATCCCCGATGCGAGCGCTCTCTACTTCCGTACGCCTGTAGGTACCATTGTCCATACGGGTGACTTCAAGATGGACCTGACACCGGTAGACGGACTGCCTATGGATATCCACAAATTTGCCGACCTGGGCCGCCGCGGCGTACTGCTTCTCATGTCAGACAGTACCAATGCGGAACGGCCGGGGTATACGGAGTCGGAAACAACCGTCAGTGTCGCCTTCCGCAAAGCCTTCGGCGAAGCGAAAGGCCGGATTATCCTGGCGACATTTGCATCTAACATTTCCCGTATCCAGCAGGCTATCAATACAGCCGTACTGTTCAAACGGAAAGTTACTGTCCTCGGGCGCAGCATGGTCAATAACGTGCAGATTGCCATTGATCTGGGCTACCTGGAAGTACCGGACGGCGTGCTCATCGAACCGGATGAATTGAACCGCTATCCAGCCGATCAGGTGCTTATCCTGACGACGGGCAGCCAGGGCGAACCTATGGCCGGCCTGTCCCGTATGGCATCTAATAATCACCGCAGCGTCAGCATCATGCCCGGTGATACGGTTATTATCTCGGCAACGCCGATTCCAGGCAATGAAACCGGTGTGGGCCGGACTATCGATAACCTGATGAAGCTGGGCGCTACGGTCATTGCCGGTCGGGATAAAAGAATGCATGTTTCCGGCCATGCCAGTCAGGAAGAATTGAAGATCATGCTCAGCCTGATCAAGCCGAAATACTTCATCCCTGTCCATGGTGAATACCGCATGCTGCGGAAACACGGGGAACTGGCCGTACAGATGGGAGTGGCGAAAGATCACGTCCTCATCGGCGATAACGGGCAGATTTTCGAATTCTCCAACCGTTCCGGCCATAAGACGGGCCATGTCAATGCCGGACGCGTCTTTGTCGATGGCCTCGGCGTCGGCGATGTAGGCAATATCGTCATCCGGGACCGGCAGCAGCTGGCTATGGAAGGCGTTGTCATCGTCGTCATGACCCTGGCAAAGGGCACGAGTCATGCTCTGGCAGGCCCGGATATCGTATCCCGTGGATTTGTCTATGTCCGGGATTCAGAAGAACTCATGCGTGAAGCCCACGAAAAAGTAGCAGCTGTACTGGAACGCTGCGAAGCCGGTAATATCCGCGAATGGGCTGTCATTAAGTCGCAGGTCCGGGATACGCTGAGCCGCTATCTCTATGAAAAAACACGGCGGCGTCCCATGATTCTGCCTATCATCATGGAAGTATAGCCTAAATTGCATACAGCAGGCAGCGGAGGTTTATGCCTCCGCTGTCAGTTTTGATAGCCCTTTTATCTGGAAGGAGTGGAACTCTATGGAGCAGACACGTGCCGGTTACTGGACAGCAGGCGTCTTCTTTGCTGCTTTGCTGCTGATCATGGCGCTGCTGGCCCCGCTGGTGCCGGGACTGCCCTTTATCGGAGCTTTGATTCTTATATTTTACTTGCCGGTCCTGTGTGTCCAGTATGGACTTCCAGTGGCATTGCTACTGGCGGCCGGTCCTGTGCTGGTCCTGGCTTTTATGGCCTCTCCTGTGCTGGCGGCGCTGCAGTGGGGCATTCCGGCTGTCATGGCCTTTGCTGTAGGAACCGGGTATAGCCGCCGTATCGCCCCACTGCGCATCTTCGGATTTGTGGCAGGCGGCATCATCGCCCTTGCCCTGCTCGCCTGTCTCGGTGTGACTGTCATCGGAAAGGTACCATTATACGATATGCTTCAGCAGATTGTGAACCAGGCAGCCGATGAAGCCGTAGCGTATTATATACAGAGCAATCCCGCTTCGGCCCAGGTAGTAGCTGTCCATCAGGAAGTCGAAATGCTGAAGAAGACCATTCCCGTCATGATACCACTTCAGGTCTGCATGGGAATTCTCATGACGGTCTACCTGCAGATCCGCATTACCCAGCCGGTCCTGGCACGCAAAGGCTATAATATTCTGCCCTTTCCCCCTATCCGGCTTTGGGAAATTCCACGGGCTATGGTATACTTATATATACTGGCTATGGTCATGAAATACTGGGGGACGTCCCGGCACATTGACTGGCTGAATATACTGGCCGTCAATGCCGATCAGCTGGCCTCATTTTTTATCTGTATTGAAGGACTGGCTTTTATTCTGTACCTGCTGCAACACCGGCTTGTGTTAAAATCGGGATCGCAGGCTATGATAGTCATCCTCGTACTCTTTGTCCCCATATTCCAGATTGTGGCGTTTATTTTCGGACTCGCGGATATGCTGCTCAATTACCGCAAAAAACGGGAAGCCATGTAACCGCAGGAGGCGGGAATATGTTTAAAAAATTATTAACCAACCGCAATGAAGAGACCTTTATCGGCGTCGTGCTGGTACTGCTCCTGATCGTTGCCTTTTACAACTGGATTATTGCGCTCCTTGCCGGCATTGTCATCGGCGGCGTCTATGTTCTGACGCATAAGACCAATACGGAACGGAACAGGGAAATCAGCCAGCTTTTCGATGCGATTTCCCAGAGTGTAGACCAGGCATCGACCTATGCCGTCCAGAATCTGCCTATTGGCATCGCCATTGTCGATATGGAATCGAGCCTGTGCTGGGCTAACAGCGTATTCCGAGACTGGGTCGGTGATATCGAAGACGATCAGCGGCTGGATTATATTATGCCGAACCTCAATATCGACAAATTCTGGGGGAAATTCGGTTACTTTTTTGAACATATTGGCAAGCGCTATTATCGCGTAGTCTATAAGTATCTGCAGACAGAGGGATCGGAAGAAGACAACTATCTCATATTGTATTTTGAAGATATCACGGAAACGGAACAGCAGAAAATGAATTGTCTGGCTGCAATGCCTGTCTTTTGTGATATCGCCATCGATAATATGGAAGAAGTTGGTAAAGGCATGACGGCCGTACAGCAGGCGACGCTCTGGACCAACGTCAACAATTGTCTGATTGATGCGCTGACAGCACACAATGCGTTTGTCCGTTCTTATGGCAATGACAATTATATAGCCTGCCTGAGCCGGGAAGCGCTGAATACGCTGAAGGAAGATAATTTCTCCTTCTTGGAACAAATCCGTTCTATCCATACGGTCAACCGCATACCTGTTACGGTCAGCATGGGGATAGCCGCGTTTTCTGAAGATATTGTTACACAAGGAAAGGCCAATTTCAACGAACTGGCGGACAAGGCTCATTCCGGACTCGACCTGGCCCTGGGGCGTGGCGGCGATCAGGTCGTCGTCTATGAAGAAGATGGGACCGCGCATTTTTATGGCGGAAAGACCCGGTCTGTAGAAAAAAATACCCGCGTCCGTGCCAGAGTCGTATCTCAGGCTATCAGAGAACTCATTGAAACCTCTGATCTGGTGCTCATCATGGGCCATGAACGGGAAGATTATGACAGCATCGGCGCCGCTATCGGCGTAGCACGCATGGCAAAAATCGGGGGCAAACCTGTTCATATCGTCATCAGCCGCCAGACGGAAGCCATCAGCCGGATTGAAAAGGAAATCCGCGACGTGCCGGAGTTTAAGGACCTGCTCATCACGGCCGATATGGCCGAAGTGGCCTGCAATGACCAGACCCTGCTGTTCATCGTCGATACGCACCGGCCGGATATGACCGTGGCACCGCAGCTTCTCGATAAGACGGAACGGCGTGTCGTCATCGATCATCATCGCCGCAGCAGTGATTTCATCAAAAAACCACTGCTCGTGTATACGGAACCGTCCAGTTCCTCGACGAGCGAACTGGTGACAGAATTACTGCAATATTTTGACGAAGACCCGGAACTGCAGAAAATCGAAGCGACCGCCCTCTATGCGGGCATCGTCGTCGATACGAAGAATTTTTCTGTCCAGACGGGTGTGCGCACCTTTGACGCGGCTGCCTATCTGCGCCGCTGTGGCGCAGATCCGGATATTGTCCGCGAATTGTTCAGTTCTGATTTTGATTCGGTCAAACTTAAGGCACGGCTGCTGTCGGAAGCGCGCATTGCTGATGGTATCGCCATGACGAGCTGTCCCAAAGAGGTTCCCAACGCTCAGATCATATCCGCCCAGGTAGCCGATATGCTGGTCAATATTACTGATGTAGAAGCAGCCTTTACATTTTATGAATTACCCGATAATATCATAGGTGTCAGCGCCCGTTCCAAGGGTGATATCAATGTGCAGCTCATTATGGAAGCCATTGGCGGCGGCGGCCACCGCACGGTCGCCGGCGTACAGCTCAAAGGGCGCACGCTCATAGAAGCACAAGATGAAGTCATGGATGCCATCCATGAAGTACTCGATAAAGGGAGAGATACAGTATGAAAGTAGTATTATTACAGGATGTAAAAAAATTAGGTAAAAAAGGCGATATCATAGAAGTATCCGAAGGCTATGGCCGCAATTTCCTGCTGCCCCGCAAATTGGCTGCACCGGGAACATCCGGCAATATCAACGATGCCAAACAGAAAAAGGCTGCCGCTGTCCACAAGGCACAGGTCGCTTCTGATGAAGCCCTTATCCTTGCCAGCCAGCTGAAAAAGGTAGAACTGACGATTCCTGTCCGCGTCGGAGAAGGTGGAAAGATTTTTGGCGCTATTACGGGGAAAACAATCAGCGAAGCCGCTAAAGCGCAGTATAATATCGATTTAGACAAGAAGAAAGTAGAAATCAAGAATCCGATTAAAGCTTTGGGAACGTACGATGTCGTGATTCATGTCCATCCTACTATTTCCAGTGAAATTAAAATTCATGTCGTAGAAGAATAATTCCTGAGGTCAGCCTATGAAAGAATTACTGGATAAGCTGCTGCAGCGTCATAAGTATCTGGAACCGACTGCGGAAGAAGAACTGCGCCGTCAGGTGAATGTCCTGTACGGTGCCTTTACCGGCCTGATCGGTCCGGAAAAGATGGTTCTCCGGGCCAGCAAATATTCGGCTTTGGCGTACGTTCATTCGGAAGACCCCCGCCGTCGTATCGTCGGGCTGCAGCGGCTGGTCTATGAAGATGCGTCATATGATAAGGTGCCTTCTGATGACGAAGTTGTCGATGTCCTGAACGAGCTGGAGAATGTGCTGGCAGAAATGCTGGCCCGTCAGGCCGTGGAAGAACGGCTGGAAAAGAAAATCAGCCAGCGCATGGAAGAAAAGCAGCAGGAGTACGTACAGGAAATCAAAATGGAGCTCATCAAGGAGGAACTCCACGATGTGGAAACACCGCAGACGAAAAAAAAGCTGGACGATCTGCAGCATCTTGATTCCATTCATCTGACAGAATCGGTCATGCAGCGCGTCCGGCCTAAAACGCTTTCAGCCATTGTAGGTCAGGACCGGGCTGTCGAAGCGATGGAAAGCAAGCTGGCATCGGTGTATCCCCAGCACTTGCTCCTGTACGGGCCTCCCGGCGTGGGAAAAACGACGGCAGCCAGAATTGTCCTGAATGAGGCAAAAAAGCTGCCTTTTACGCCCTTTGGACCAGATGCGCCCTTTGTCGAAACGGACGGGGCGACACTGCGCTGGGATGCCCGCGATATGACCAATCCGCTCATCGGATCGGTCCACGATCCCATCTATCAGGGTGCCCGTCATGACCTGGCTGAAACGGGGATTCCCGAACCAAAACCGGGACTGGTGACGGAAGCCCACGGCGGCATTCTGTTCATCGATGAAATTGGTGAAATGGATCCCATGCTGCTCAATAAACTCCTGAAAGTACTGGAAGACAAGCGGGTCCGCTTTGAATCAGCGTATTATGATGAAACGGATCCCCATATTCCGGCGTATATCCGCAAATTATTTGCCGAAGGAGCGCCTGCTGATTTCGTGCTCATCGGTGCGACGACGAGGGATCCGTCAGAAATTAATCCGGCTATCCGGTCCCGGTGCGCCGAAATATATTTCGAGCCCCTCGTGCCGGCTGATATCCAGCAGATCGTCACCAATGCGGCACAGTCCCTGGGTGTTACCATGGAGGACGGTGTAGCCGAACTGATTAGTACCTTTACTATTGAAGGGCGGAAAGCCGTCAATATCCTGGCCGATACGTACGGTCTGGCTGTCTTCCGCTCCGGCAGCAATGATCATGTCGTACTGACGAAAGAGCTGGTAGAGAGGGTGGCCCAGATCAGCCGTCTCGTCCCGTATGTGACCGAAAAAGCGTCATCCCTTCCGGCTGTGGGCAAAGTCTTTGGACTGGGCGTAGCCGGTTTTCTCGGTTCCGCCATCGAAATTGAAGCCGTTGCCTATCCGGCCCGTACGCCGGGAAAAGGGTATTTCCGCTTCAATGATACGGCCGGCTCCATGGCCAAGGATTCCATGTTCAATGCCGCCGCTGTCGTACGCCGCATAACCGGTAAGGAATTGTCTGATTACGATGTCAATGTCAACTTCGTTGGAGGTGGCAACATCGATGGCCCCTCGGCGGGTTGTGCCATCACGACGGCACTGATTTCGGCAGTTACGGGGAAAGCGGTCCGACAGGACATTGCCATGACTGGCGAAATTTCGATACAGGGACTTGTCAAGCCCGTCGGCGGTGTGTTTGAAAAAGCATACGGAGCTCGCCAGGCTGGCATGAAAGGCATAGTGATTCCCGAAGAAAATCAGCGGGATATACCGGAGCATCATCTGAATCTTCAGATTTATAGTACCCGCACCATTGAGGAAGTCCTCGATATCATGCTTGTAAAATAGGGGAGAATAGTATGGAACAACGGATTCCGCCGCAGAATGTCGAAGCAGAACAGGCCGTACTCGGCGCCATGATGCTCGACCATAATGCTGTCATCACGGCTATGGAAGTCCTGCAGCCCCATGATTTTTACCGGGAAATACACCGGACCATTTTTGAGGCTATGGAAAACCTGCACCGTGAAAATAAGGAAATCGATCTGATTACCTTACCGGAAGAGCTGCGCCGTATGAAAAAACTGGATGCAGCAGGCGGTCTGGAATACGTCCTCAGTCTGCCCAATCTGGTGGCGACGGCAGCCAATATTGAATATCATGCCAATATCGTCAAAGACAAGGCAATGACCCGTGATCTCATCACGACATGTACGGATCTGACGACAGAAGCCTACGATGGAGAAAAAGAAGCAGACGAACTCATAGACGATGCGGAACGAAAAATATTCCACCTCGCTGAAAATAAAAAAAGCGGCGACTTTGATCCTGTCGGAAAAGTCGTCGAAGACACGCTGGATAAGATATCCAAGCTTTATGAAAATAAAGCCGGCCTGACGGGGCTGCCTACGGGATTCCGGGACCTTGATAAGCTGACGTCGGGCTTGCAGCCATCAGACCTGATTCTCATTGCAGCCCGGCCGAGTATGGGCAAGACGGCCTTTACGCTGAATATTGCCCAGAATGTCGGTGTGCGTCAGCATAAGACGGTCGCTTTTTTCTCTCTGGAAATGAGCAAGGAACAGCTGGTGCAGCGGCTGCTGTGCCAGATTTCCCATATCGATTCCCAGAAGCTCCGGACAGGCCAGCTCAATACGGATAAGGACTGGGCCCAGCTTACCGATGCGTGTGACAAATTATATCAGGCGCCGATTTATATCGATGACACGCCGGGGATTTCCGTATCGGAAATGCGCTCCAAGGCGCGGCGGCTGAAATCGGAACACGGTCTGGATTTGATTATCGTCGATTATCTGCAGCTCATGCAGGGACGGAATTCAGAAAGCCGACAGCAGGAAATTTCGGAAATTTCCCGTTCACTGAAAGCACTGGCAAGAGAGCTGAAAGTACCTCTTATCGCCCTTTCCCAGCTCAGCCGCAGTGTAGAAAGCCGCCAGGACAAGCGGCCCATGCTCAGTGACCTCCGCGAATCGGGGGCGTTGGAACAGGATGCGGATATTGTTGCCTTTCTCTACCGGGAAGATTATTACGATAAGGAAACAGAGAATCAGCATATTACGGAAGTCATCGTGGCCAAACACCGCAATGGCCCGACGGATACGGTTAAACTCTACTTCCGTGGCGAATATACGCTGTTCCTGAATCTGGACCCGACTCACGAATAAAAGATATTTTGCTTTTACCCATATACCCAGACGGGGCTGTAACAACACGGTTCTTTCCATGTTGCTACAGCCCCGTTTTGGCATGTACGATATCGAGATTGCGCAGGAGAATCTTTTTCCCCCGCCAGGAAAAAGGCCGGTTCCCGTAAGTTGTGCGGAACTGGCGGTTCGTAAGTGATTCTATATCTTCTTTCCGCAGCATCGTAAGGCGGTTTTGACGGAATTCCACTATGGGAGTTATGGGAACACCCTTATTATGGGGACAGACCCGCTGACATTCATCACAGCCGAAGATGAGCGGTGTCCTGGCTATAACCTCCATTTCCCTATCGGTAAGGGGTTCCTTCTTCTGGGTAAGATAGGATTTGCAGAGATGATAGTCATATGTTCCCTCCGACAGGCAGCCGCCAGGGCATATGCGCTGGCAGGCACCGCAATGGAGACATTCCCTGTCCATAGGAGCGTCCGGTGTGAGAGGCAGTGTTGTCAGGATGGCACCGATAAAGCAGTACGATCCATACACGGGATGGATGAGACATTGATTGTCACCTACAAATCCCAGACCGGCCTCTACGGCCAGCAGCCGTTCTGTGAGAGGGGATGTGTCAGCAATGCAGCGCTGTGTACCGCCATACGAGGTCAGGATAGCAGACAGCTTTTCCAGATAGGCTGGGACGATGAGATGATAATCTTCGAGCTGACAGTAGAGCGAAAGATTCGTCTTTTCTGTCTCTCTGTTGTAATAGGGAAACAGAATGACGACGGCGGCCTTGCAATCCGGTAACAGAGACGTCAGGTCATAGCGCTCCATTCCCTTTCCCGATGCCAGCGGACAGACGGGCTGCTCTGTTTCCGGAACGGGCAGATGGGCGCTGGCGATGCCGGTACAGGTAAGGCCGAGCCTGCGGGCGGCGTCTTTTATGAAATCAGTGTTCATGGACTGCTTCTGATACCGGTTCTTCCAGTTCCGGCGGCAGGATCATCCCTTCTACGGACAGGGACTCTGTGGGAAGTGTATCGGCAGCCAGTGCCGGCGTGTGGCGGAGAATATAGTCATGAGCCGTTATATAGCAAATGCCCAGATGGCTGTCCATGGCCTGGCAGGCTTCGTGTGTGTCTTTGTTTTCCAGGGCATGGACAATCCGCCAGTGCTCTTCCGCTGCTTCGGCACAGCGGCTGCGGCGGCTGTATAAAGAATTAATGCCGGTCCGTTTGATTTTATCCCGCATTTCTTCAACGAGACGGCGCAACATCAGATTGCCGCTGGCGACGATGATCGTGTTGTGGAACTCCGTATCGGAACGGATGAATTCCTGATAATCCGGTGCCGCCTGGGTCTGCTTATACTTAAACAGCTGCTGCTGCACCGTCTGGCGCAGGACTTCCAGATGGTCGGCAGAGATATGTTCGCAGGCCAGCCGTACGGCAAGAATTTCCAGGGCTGTCCGGATCTGGAAGA
Source organism: Caecibacter massiliensis (assembly GCA_900095875.1). GTDB lineage: Bacteria > Bacillota > Negativicutes > Veillonellales > Megasphaeraceae > Megasphaera > Megasphaera hexanoica. The sequence goes on from LT608311.1 coordinate 1,575,117, forward strand.
TGTTTTTCAGATCCTGCATACTGAGCCCCTTGACCAGGATACCCCGCTTGGGAATATACTGGATCCAGCCTTCTTTCTGCAGCTGCAGTGCAGCCCGGCGGACAGGTGTGCGGCTGATTTGAAGTTCCGCGGCCAGCGTGCGTTCGCTGAGCATCTGGCCATTGACGTAGGTCTGATCGAGAAGCCGCTGTTTCATCGTACGGTAGACCTGCATCTGTAAGGACTGATTTTTGTATTCCATAACTATATCAACCCCTTTGTGTTTAATGAGCTATCAGTATTATATCATATCCCACAATAGTTTGTTAACCAGTGGTGGCTGTCTTTGGCATATCCAGAGATGGCAGGCTATGGTATAATAAGGGCGTCGGGGGATGTGGGATGGGAGGCTGAATCATGACCAGGGAAGAAATATCGCAGCATTTCGGCTGCGGTACAGTGGAACAAGCATATGAAAATTCCAAATGGTTTTCTGTCTTTATGCAGCTTCTGTTTACGGGCGTCGGCATTTATTTCTTCTGGCTCATGCTGGCAGAAACGACACTGGCAGCCAAGCTGGATAACATAGCCGTCCTGATTTTTTGTCTCTGGCGTATCGACCGGCAGCGCGATGTCATTTGTTACGTCACGGCAAAGGGGCTGGTCGTCCGACGGCAGTTTATGTCTCTGGAAGAGTTTTTTGATGAACAGCTCCATCCGGACCGCAATCTGGTGTTTATCCGCTATGAAGATATTTTTGAAATTTCCGACAACTGGAAGGAAATACAGCTCGGAGCGGCAGAAGAAGGCGGCCTGGCCGTACTGCCCGTTCATCTGCAATTTCTTCCCCGGCAATATAAGCAGGAAATCATGGACCGTATTAAAAAAGAACAAGAAACGGATGATAAGGACGACAAAAAGGGATGACAGGCGTTTTTATCCAACTATGTGTTATTGCACTATCCTGGTCTGAACTATGATAATTCCGTATACCTTTTTTACTTTATTATTTTAATAAAATAAAGTAAAATATAGGCATTGATGTTTTACTTTATAGTCCTTGAACAGGATGTGGGGGAGCGATCAGATGAGACATTGGCAGAAATATGCCGCAATAGGCATGACGGCTGTACTGGCTGCCGGTCTTATGACCGGTTGTGGCAGTGATAAAAAAGCAGAACAGGGTGCATCAGGAGAAAAAAATAAAATCGTCATCGGTCTCGATGACAATTTCCCGCCTTTCGGATTTCACGATGAAAGCGGGGAACTCGTCGGCTTTGATATCGATATGGCAAAAGAAGCGGCCAAACGCCTGGGCATTGAAGTAGAATTCAAACCGATAGACTGGGACAGCAAAGAAACGGAATTGAACAGCAAGAAAATCGATGCCATCTGGAATGGCCTGTCTATTACACCGGAACGGGAAAAGAATATCCTCTTTTCCCGGCCGTATGAAAACGGGCCGCAGATTCTCCTCGTACGGGCCGATTCTCCCATCCAGGGAAAAGCGGACCTGGCAGGCAAAATCGTAGGCACGCAGCAGGGCAGTACCGGTCTGGAAGCCATCAACCAGGAACCACAGCTGCGTGATTCCTTCAAAGAACTCAAGCAATATTCGGATAATGTGACGAGTTTCATGGATCTGGAAGTCGGACGTATTGATGCCGTCGTCGTAGCCAAGACGACAGCCGCTTATTTTATGCAGAAGAACAAGGCGAACTTCCGCATCATCGATGTAGGATATCCGGATATCCCCAGTGGCGTCGGCATGCGCAAGGACGATACGGCACTGAAGGCAAAACTGGATAAAGTGCTGGAAGACATGCATAATGACGGTACGAGCAAAGCCATCTCGGAAAAATGGTTTGGCATTGATATTTCGATGTAATAAGGAGGATATGAAATATGAACTTAAAAAAAGTAATACTGGCAGGCACGCTGGCAGTCACGACGGCAGCCATGATTACAGGTTGCGGCGGACAGGATAAAAAGGCAGCAGACCAGAAGCTGCCTGATAAAATCGTCATCGGCCTCGACGATAATTTCCCGCCTATGGGATTCCGCAATGAAAGCGGCGAACTCGTCGGCTTTGATATCGACCTGGCAAAAGAAGCGGCCAAACGGCTGGGTGTGGAAGTAGAATTCAAGCCCATTGACTGGGACAGTAAGGAAGCGGCCTTACAGAGCAAGCAGGTAGACCTCCTCTGGAATGGCCTGACTATTACCAAAGACCGTTCGGAAAAGATAGCTTTTTCCAAGCCGTATATGAAAAACGCTCAGCTTCTCGTCGTGCGGGCGGATTCCCCGATTACGGACCGGGCTGGTCTTGCCGGAAAGATCATCGGTACCCAGGAAGGCAGCAGTTCTATTGATGCTCTGGATAAGAATAAAGAATTTGAAAATTCCCTTCAGGAAGTCAAGAAATACGGCGATTTCGTCAACGCCTTTATGGACCTGGAAATCGGCCGGACTGACGGTGTCCTCGTCGATAGCGTAGTCGGCCGCTATTACATGACCAAGAAAGAAGGAAAGTTCAAAGTCATCGATGATAAGATGGGCGATGAACAGTTTGGCGTCGGCATGCGCAAGGACGACAAAGTGCTTCAGGATAAGCTGAACGACGTCTTGAAACAGATGACAGAAGATGGTACAATGACTAAGTTGTCCGATAAATGGTTCGGGGAAGATATTACGATTCCCGTTAAATAGTGTATAGTGTTGCTGTATCTGGTGGAGGGGCCGCCTGTGTCTGGGCGGCCCGCTTGTTTGTCCTGACACAGGTACATAGTAAGGGAGTGCCTTATGGAGTATTTATTGCATATCGTGCCTGCCGTAGCCGTGGGGCTGCAGGTTACGCTGAAGATTTTCATCATTACTATTGTGCTCAGCCTGCCTCTCGGGGTGGTCATGGCTATAGCCCGTATTTCAAGAATCAAGCCCCTCAGCAAGTTTATGGGAGCCTATATCTATATCATGCGGGGCACGCCGCTCATGCTGCAGATCCTCTTTATCTATTATGGCCTGCCTTTTATCATCGACGGTCTGAAACTGGCGGACTTCCCGGCAGCCATCATCGCCTTCGTCTTTAACTACGCCGCATATTTCGCTGAAATTTTCCGCGGCGGCATCCAGTCTATTGACAAAGGCCAGTATGAAGGGGCTAAAGTTCTGGGTATGACCTATGTCCAGACCATGCGCCGCATCATCCTGCCCCAGGTCGTAAAACGCGTCCTGCCGCCGGTGGCGAATGAAACCATCAACCTGCTGAAAGATACGTCCCTGGTCTATATCCTGGCCATGAATGATATCCTGCGCATTACCCGGTCCATCGTACAGCGCGATTTTGATACGACCGCCTTTATCGTAGCCGCCGTCTTCTATCTCTTCTTTACGTTTATCCTCACCAAGGTATTTAGTTATCTGGAAAAACGCTTTGCCGTATACGATGAATAGGAGGCACTACGATGAGTTTTATTGAAATGAATCATATCCGTAAACAATTCGGGAATCTGGAAGTACTGAAAGATGTGACGCTGCATATGGAACGCGGTGAAGTCATTTCCATCATCGGTCCATCCGGCAGTGGCAAGAGTACCTTCCTGCGGTGTCTCTGTCAGCTTGAAACCATCAATCGAGGAGAAATCATCGTCGATGGACAGTACATGGTCAAGACGCCGGAAGGCAGCCAGCGCGCCATCTACGAACCGGCTTCCCGTGTACGGGCCATCTGCCGCCGCATGGGCATGGTATTCCAGCATTTCAACCTTTTCCCCCACATGACGGTCCTCGATAATATTCTCGAGGCTCCCCGTGTCGTCAAGGGAATGAAGACGAATGAAATCCTGCCTATAGCTGAATCACTCCTCAAACGGGTCGGCCTGTGGAGTAAGAAGGACGCCTATCCGTCCCAGCTTTCGGGCGGACAGAAACAGCGTGTGGCCATTGCCCGGGCTCTGGCCATGCAGCCGGATATCATGCTCTTTGACGAACCGACATCGGCACTCGATCCGGAGCTGACCGGAGAAGTACTGCGGACTATCAAGCAGCTGGCCGATGAAGATATGACCATGATCATCGTGACCCATGAAATGGCCTTTGCCAAAGAAGTTTCCGACCGGGTCCTGTTCATGGCAGACGGTATTGTCCAGGAAGAAGGAAATCCGGAACAGATTTTTGAACATCCGCAGAATGAACGGACCCAGAGTTTCCTGAAATCCATGCTGCGCTTTTGATCAAAGCTGCACTGTATATTTTTTAGATATATGGTGCAGTTTTTTATTTCTCCCACGGATTCCGGTATTTATGATATAATGGAAAGGTAAACAATTCGAACGAAAGGCTGTGGTATTATGATGAATCGGATTACCTTGCCGTCTGGCCTTGTATTGGATATGTCCCACCTTTACGGGCCGGATGCCTTGATAACGGAACGAGAAGTGGAAGAGTTTGCTCCTGTCTATCAGAAAGCTCACTCTGTCATGATGGAATTGCGCCAAAAGGGAACGGTTGCCGGCCACCTTTCTAAAGATGGGGAACCGGAAGCGGTACTCTTTCCGCAGCTGCCGTATATTGCAGAAGGCAATATCAATAATCCTGAACGCATCGTGGCATTGGAAGAACTGGGACGGACGGTGCGCAACCGCGTCGATGCCGTCGTATTCTTCGGCATTGGCGGGTCGTATCTGGGCGGCAAAGTCCTGTTTGATGTCCAGTGCGGCGAATTCTGGAATCTTAAGAGTCAGAAAGACCGCAACGGATATCCTAAGGCATTTTTTGCCGGTAATAATGTCGATGCCCATAAGTTGTCCGGCCTGATTCAGACAATGCGTGCAGAAAGTACGGGACAGCAGGATTACACGGTCATGGCCGTCGTTATATCCAAATCGGGATCTACCATCGAACCCATGTCGAATTATATGATTTTCAAAGAAGCCATGGAAGTTGCGGGGATTTCTATGGAAACCGTAGCCGTCACCGATCCCCATGAAGGAGAAAAGGAAACGCTGCTGCATACGCTGGCCCGTGAATCGGGCTGGCCTATCTTCTACGTACCGGACGGCATCGGTGGCAGGTTCAGCGTCTTTTCCGAAGTAGGACTCATCGTCGGAGCCCTTACGGGATTTGATATCCGGTCCTTCCTTGCCGGTGCCCGTGAAGCGGATCAGGCTGTCAAAAGCGATGACATCACGAAAAATCCGGCCCTTCTCAACAGTGTCCTGAAATTCCTGGCCGGAAGCCGCCATGGGAGAAACCTGGAAGTTCTCATGCCCTATGCCGACAATCTGAAATCTTTATCCGAATGGTATATCCAGCTCCTGGCAGAATCACTGGGTAAACGGCTGAATAAAGAAGGGCAGGTCGTCCATTATGGACGGACGCCGATCGTCGCTGTCGGTACGACGGATATGCATGCCCAGACGCAGGAACACCAGGAAGGCCCCCAGGACAAAGTCGTCCAGTTCGTCTCCATCGAAAAATGGCCTGATGATCTCGTCGTTCCCCATACGTACGATTCCTTTGCCAAACTGGCTGCCTTCAGCGGCCTGCCCTTGAGCCGGATCCTGGAAGCGGCGCGCCGGGCTAATGAAGAAGCCCTCATTGGAGATGGCCGGCCCAGTGCCAATTTCATCCTTCCTGAACTGAACGCCTTTTATCTGGGAGAGCTCATGTTCCTGCTCTGCTGGTCCATTGCCTATGAAGGGGAATATGCCGATGTCGATGCCTTTAACCAGCCGGGGGTAGAAATATACAAACGCTATCTGGGGCAGCATCTGGCAGAAATGAAAAAATAACGGGTTCGTTCCCGGCTCCGCCATTAGGCGTAGATCTGATGTCTTTCGTTTAAATTTGTAGTGAAAGGTGTACTGTGTATTATGAATATTCTCGTTACCGGGGGTGCCGGATATATTGGCAGCCATACTGTAAAAGCATTATTGGAAAAAGGTCATTCCGTAGTCGTACTGGACAATCTGTCCCGGGGACACCGTCAGGCCGTACCAGCAGACGTGGAACTCATTGAAGAAGACATACACCATCTGGAACGGGTAAAACAAATCCTGACAGACCGGAAAATCGAAGGGGTCATGCATTTTGCCGCCCACAGCCAGGTAGGGGAATCGATGGTCAATCCGACTATCTATTATGACAATAATATAGTCGGTTCCTATTACCTGCTGGAAGCGGTCCGCCAGGCCGGTGTACCTTATATGGTTTTTTCATCTACCGCTGCCGTATATGGTGAACCGGAACAGACTCCCATTACAGAAGATATGCCGTATGCGCCGACCAATGTCTATGGACAGACAAAATTGATGATCGAACACATGCTGGCCCAGTTCAGCCGTGCCTATGGTCTGCGGTATGTGGCCCTGCGTTATTTTAATGCCGCCGGAGCCGATGCAGATGGCAGAATCGGGGAAGATCATACACCGGAAACCCATCTGATTCCGTTGATTTTGCAGACGGCTTTGGGACAGCGTCAGAGTATCAAGATTTTTGGTACAGATTATCCGACGGCTGATGGGACCTGTATCCGTGATTATATCCATGTAACGGATCTGGCCGATGCCCACGTGCGGGTCCTGGACTATCTGGCCCGTGGCGGCCAGTCCCAGTATTTCAACCTGGGAACCCAGCACGGCATGAGTGTGCGCCAGATGATCGAGACGGCTAAAAAGGTAACGGGCCGGGACTTTGCTGTAGAAGAAGCGCCCCGCCGTGCCGGTGATCCGGCCGTACTCATCGCAAGTTCGGAAAAGATTCAGGCCGTAACCGGCTGGCGTCCTGTCCACAGTGATGTGGAACACATCATTGCCGATGCCTGGAACTGGCACTGTACGCATCCGGAAGGATACGGGGATGGGAAATAGGCTGTCCGCATATAGTCACCTTGTTTGGAACATTTTAGTTCATCACGCGAAAACATGGCTCCCGTATGGAGTAATCCTGGCATGTCTGACAGGAATCTGGTTTTGGTGGGATGGACCGGCATCAGATCAGAACGTAGTAGTACGGGAGACGAAGAATCATACCGATTCTCCGCCTCCTTCTTTTTTGCATAAAAAAGCCGGTCCCCCTTCAAAAGGAGAAGGAAAGTGTATCCACAGCCTGGCGGGCATCCGGCGGACAAAACCACTGGTCGATTTATTTGAGTCGCCAGTTGCCATGGAGAGTGCGGGAAAAGAAGCAAAAAAGGAAGATAATCCGGAACAGAAGAAAAAACAGAACGGCAGAGAGAAAGAGAAACTGTCCCGGCCGGTACCGCTGCCACAAGTACTGGGAGTGCTGGAAGAAGGAGGCCGGCGTCTTATCCTGCTCAGCAATGGAGTGCGGTCACAGGCTTGTGCGGCAGGAGAATCGTTTAATTCCTGGCAGATTGCTTATATTTCCCACGGTGTAGCAGGTCTTTCGAAAGAAGGTGTCATTCATGAAGTGTATTTTTAAGACAAGGAAGACGTGGCTGCCACTGAGATTTCTGGCCATGGGGATGATGCTGATGGGATGGCCGGTACAGGCGGAAGCTCTCGATGTCCGCGTTCATGAAGCTCCGGTCCGTACCGTTCTGGCCGGACTGGCACGCAGTGCTGGAATCAACCTGGTCATAGACGACACAGTGGATGGCACGGTGACGATGGAGCTTCATGATGTACCGGCAGAAGAGGCAATCCGCGTACTGGCGGGCAGCCAGAATCTGTTGTACCGCACGGACGGGGCCATTGCCTTCATTACGGCCGGAAGAGCTCATGATCAGGCCCGGAGCTGCTATACCTGGAAACTTCATCATGCCGATCCGGACAGTGTGCGTCAGGCGGCAGAAACGGTGGCAGGGTCTGGTCACATCGGCTATCACAGCGATACCAATGCTCTCATTCTTCATGGCTCGGCCCAGACTGCATCGGCGGTAGACCGGCTGGTGCAATCCCTCGATGTGCCGGTGCGGCAGGTCGGTGTGGAAATAGAATTCCTGTCCCTTCAGACCGATGCCGTCAAAGATCTGGGGATTTCCTGGGACTGGACAGCCATGGAAGGCGGACCGGGTCATCAGGCTTTCCTGTACACGGGCCAGCTGCGGGCGCTGGAAAGCAAGGGTAAAGCCCGGGTCCTGGCCCGTCCTCATCTTATGGCACAGAATGGGCGGGAAGCGCAGATCCTCATCGGGGACCGCATCCCCGTCCTGACAGAACACGTGACCGATGGGGAAGTGTCCCGCACGACAGAATATGAAGATGCGGGCATCAAGCTGAGCTTTACGCCGCGGATTCATGAGGATGGCAGTGTGACTGCCCACATCCGGGCCGAAGTGGGAACGCCTATCCTCGTACCGGAACTCAAGGCCTACCGGATTACGACGCGCCGGGCCGATACGGACGTCTGTATGCAGCCCGGGAGGGACCTGCTCATCGGCGGCCTCATCAGCCGGGAAGAAATCAATAATCTGCGTAAAGTTCCCATACTGGCAGACATCCCTGTTCTGGGAAAGTTATTCCGGTATCACTACACATCAAAAAAAGAAACAGAGCTGGTCATCCTCATCCGGTCCCGCGCAGCATCATCTTCCCCGGAATCGGTTCGTTGACAGGCCGTATGGAATTTGCTACCATAGATGTGTTTTCAGCAGAAAGGGGATAGGAACAGATGGAAAAAATACTATGTGTAGCATTGGGAGGCGGCATCGGGGCGGCATGCCGGTATATACTGACGGAACTGTGCAATATGCATGGAGGAGCCTTTTTTCCCTATGGGACAGTACTGGCTAATGTCATCGGGTCTTTTCTGATTGGTGTCCTGTTTGTTTTTTTCAGCAGCCATTCGTCTCTTTCACCGCTGGTCAAACTCCTTTTCGTAACAGGCGTTCTCGGCGGATTCACGACCTTTTCTACATACAATATGGAACTCCTGACTATGGCCCGGACCGGCGAATTCACCTTTGCCCTGCTCTATCTGGGACTCAATGTCATCGGCGGTTTTGCGGCCTGCTGGCTGGGATACGCAGCCGGCAATGCCATCGTCTGATGGTATGATACTAGTTTCTATATAAATGTATTATCCAGGGACATCAAAAAAGACTGACCCGGAAGATCAGTTACTTCCGACGTCAGTCTTTTTGCGTTTTGCTTGTTAGAATTCCGTTTATGCCGCTGCCTGTTCTTTTTTTCCTCTGGCAGTGTAGATTATCGTGCCGAGGACGAAGCCGATGATGAACGGGATAATCCAGCCGAAACCGTACGTAGAAAGCGGTGTGGCAGCGACGATAGCTTTGGCAAAGCCGAGGCCGGAAAGACCGGGCAGGGATTCGAGGAGTGCGTATATCGTCACCAGATAGACCGATCCCTTGTAAGCACCGTCATTGGGGATGATGCGGACCAGGACGCCCAGAACCAGCAGAGCCAGGCAGGGCGGGTAGCAGACGCCGAAAATCCAGCCTACATAAGTGACGATGCCGTCTACGCCAAGAAGGGCCGTAAGCGCGGAAAGAATACAGCAGACGATGGCTACCTGACGATAAGAGAAACGGCCTGTGGCCTGGCTGGTGAATTCGGCTACGGCTGCAATCTGGCCGATAGCCGTCGTCAGGCAGGCCAGTACGACGGCTATGCCCATGGGAATCATGACGGCACCGCCTACGCGCTGGATAATCGCTACCAAAAGTTCAGCCCGGCCGATAGACTGGGGATAGTCACTGCTGACGCAGGCTCCCATGTAGAGGAGGGAACCGTAAATGATGAACAGCAGAACAAAGGCGATGATGCCGCAGCCGATGAGGCAGCGGTTGCGCTGTGCGACCGTCGTATATCCTTTGGCGTTGATGGAACTGATGAAAACAGCGGCCATAATGAAACTGACCAGTACATCGCCTGTATTATATCCGCCCAGGAATGCGTTGACAAAGGAATTGGGAACAGCCGGATCAATGGGTGTTCCTATGGGGCTGGCGACGCCCATAATGGCGATGACGACCAAAATCAGGGCCAAAAGAGGCGTCAGGTATTTGCCCATCCGGTCCATTACGTTGTTCTTATCAGCGGCGAAGAAGAATGAAATAATGAAATATACGATGACGAGAGGAATGAACGGTGCTGATGGAACATTGCCCTGGATACCGAGCTGGATAGCCGTGGCACACGTGCGGGGGATGGAAACGAAGGTGCAGACCAGCATCAGTGCGGCCAGCAGGATGTTATAGGTGTATTTGCCGACATGATCGGTAATGGCGTGTACATCTCCGTTGAGGCCGATGACGATGAGTGTGAAAATGGGAAGGAAAATCCCTGACAGGGTCAGACCGGAAAGACCGGCCAGGTAGGCCGACCCGCTGTTGAGACCCAGCTGGGGCGGGAAAATCAGATTGCCGGCACCGAAGTACGTAGCAAAGAAGGCAAAACCCAGAATGCATACATCGCGGAAGCGGATAGAATGAAGAGCAGACATGATAAAACCTCCTGAAATACGTATACAAAGAGAGCCGGCAATGACACCGTATACAGGCATTACCGGCCTTCTTTGGTCGAAGTATACTTTTTTAGTGGTCCTGGTACGATTTTATGCTTTTTCCAAAGCCTGTTTCAAGTCATCAAGCAAATCATCGACATTTTCCAGACCGACGGAAATGCGGATCGTGCCGCTGGTGATGCCGGCCGCTTTGAGCGCTTCGTCATTCAGCTGCTGATGTGTCGTCGAAGCCGGATGTACGAGGAGTGACTTGGAATCGCCTACATTGGCCAGATCGGAGAAAATCTGTGCAGCGTCGATGAAACGGCGGGCTGCTTCCCGGCCGCCCTGGAGTTCGAAGGAGAAAATTGAGCCCGTGCCCTTCGGGAAGTATTTCTGAGCCAGCTTATAGTACGGAGAGCTCGGCAGGGACGGATAATTTACTTTCGTAACCTTCGGATGGTTTTCCAGGAAATCGGCTACTTTCTGGGCGTTGGAGACGTGGCGTTCAATGCGCAGGGACAGGGATTCGAGACCCTGGATGAGCAGCCATGCGTTGAACGGGCTGAGCGATGCGCCGAGATCGCGGAGGTATTTGGCACGGACGCGGGTTACAAAGCTGGCACCGGGTACGTCTTTGACGAAGCTGAGACCGCCGTACGATTCATCCGGTTTTACCAGGTCTTCGAACCGGCCGGAGCCTTCCCAGTCAAAATCGCCTTTTTCTACGATGAGGCCACCCAATGTCGTGCCGTGGCCGCCGATGAATTTGGTAGCCGAATGGAGAACGATGTCGGCGCCGTGTTCGAAGGGGCGGAAGAGGAACGGCGTAGCAAAGGTGTTATCTACGAGGACAGGGATGCCGTTTTTATGGGCGATTTCAGCAATGGCTTCGAAATCAGGAATGTTGATAGCCGGATTGCCCAGGCTTTCCAGATAGATGGCTTTCGTCTTGTCCGTAATCAGTGCGGCAAAGGACTGGGGATCATCGGGGTCGGCGTATTTGACGGTAATGCCGAGATGTTTGAATGTATCGGTGAACAATTCGATGGTGCCGCCATACAGCGTCGGAGCAGCGATGATTTCATCACCGGCGCCGGCGAGGTTGATGAGGGAAAGGGAAATAGCAGCAGCGCCGGTAGCCGTAGCCAGGGCAGCCGTGCCGCCTTCCAGTGCGGCAATCCGTTTTTCCAGCACATCCCAGGTCGGATTGGCAAGGCGGGAATAAATGAAGCCCGGTTTCTTCAGGCCGAACTGGTCTTCGCCGTCCTGTGTATTTTCAAATACATAGCTTGTTGTCTGATAGATAGGAACGGCACGGGCGCCTGTTGCCGGATCGGGAACCTGACCTGCATGCTGCTGTAATGTTTCGAATTTGTAATTTGTGCTCATAGTGAATTCCTCCTGTGATGTAAAAATGTAATTTTTTTACTTGAAGGCGTGTTGTAATAAAAAAAGCTCCCGTCCCCTTGTAAGGGACGGAAGCACCGTGATACCACCCAATTTCACCTGACTCTCACAAGCCAGGCCTCTTCAGGTACGCAGACCGTAGTCTTGAATACCATAGCACGATAACGGGTGCAACCGGACGGTCTAATTATTCGACCAATCTGCTCTGAGGCCATCTTCCACGGAATTCCCTGCGCTCCCTTTCACCGGACGGAAGCTCTCTGTGCCATTTCCTTCCATGTACTCTTCTCTTCATTGCAACACTATCAAGTTGATGACGTAAGTCTACCATGGAAAACAGGATTTGTCAAACTCTTTTTCAGAGAAATTTTTAAAATATTAGAATTTAGTTCCAATTAGATGAATGCCAATAAAGGCCGTATATGTATATATTATATAAGAGAAAAGGGAAATAAAAAAATAATAAAAATATCATTCTATAGAAATGCAAAAAAAACAGGGACGGCTCATGGCGAGTCATCCCCAATTTTTTTGATTGTATAATTATTCAAACTCTTCGTCGCCGTCGTTGATGTAGAATTCTAAAATATCCGGACGGGAATAGTGGCCGGTGGCATCGAATTCCATGCGGCTCATGGGAACTTTGTCCATGTCGAGGTCGGCATAGATAATCGCTTCCTTGTTCCAGACGGGTTCTGTTACGTAATGGCCATAGGGGTCGATGATGCAGCTGCCGCCAATGCACGTTTCATCTTTCAGGCGGCTGATTTCTTCCTGTTCCAGAAGGGTAGAGGGATACATGTCTTTAGTGAAATATTGATCGACGTTGAACACGTAGCAGTGCCCTTCGATAGCAATGTGTTTGATCGTATCCTGCCATTCGGGGTTGTCGTTGGTATTGGGAGCCAGATAGAGGGCCACTCCTTTTTCATACAAGGCGACGCGGGCCAGGGGCATGTAGTTTTCCCAGCAGATCAGGCTTCCCATGCGGCCCCATTCCGTATCGACCATGGGAAAGTACGTTTCCGGTACATGGGAGTCGGCCCAGATATAGCGTTCGGCGCCGGTCGGTTTTATCTTGCGATGCAGGGAAACCAGTTCTCCTTCAGGCGAGAAAATCAGATTGCTGCAGTATAAGGAGCAATTGATGGGATCCCGTTCAGTAACGCCGATGCTGACGTAGGCGTGGGCTTTTTTGGCAGCGGCGGCAATGCTGATCGTATCATCGGGGACGACGACAGCGTTGTCATAATAGACTTTCCAGTCCTTGCGGCCGTCTTCATTACGGCTGCCAACGGTAAAGCCAAAGGTCAGCCCGTAGGGATAGCAGGGGATGAGCGATTCCGGGAAAACGATGAGCTCGGCTCCGTTCTGACCGGCTTCCATGATCTGGCGCACGACTTTGTCGATCGTAGCCTTCTTGTCGAATAAGACCGGTGAAGCCTGGACAATGGCAGCCCGCAGCTGCTTTTTCAGATTTTTCATGGATGGATTCCTCCGTTCATAGTGAATTGGTATAGTTTTATTATATCATAGATTAGCAGATACGCTCAAAGGAAAATCTATGATATACTAGAAGCCGTGAGGTGAAATGAATCATGAACAATCCCTTTGAAAATATAACGATATTAGATTTTACTCATGTCTACTCCGGGCCGTACTGCACCATGCTCTTTGCCGACCTGGGGGCCAGAGTCATCAAAGTAGAGCGGCCGGGAAGCGGTGATGACACGCGGCATTACCTGCCATTTAAAAATAATGAAAGCGGGTATTTCGCCTATCTGAACCGCAATAAAGAGAGTATCACCCTGGATTTGAAATCGCCGGAAGGGAAAGAGATAGCCCTCGGGCTGATGAAGCAGAGCGATATCGTCATAGAAAACTTTTCTGCCGGTACGATGGAGAAACTGGGCCTTTCCTATGAAGAAGCCCGGAAGGTCCGCCCTGACATCATCTATGCGTCCATCTCCGGATTCGGCCAGACCGGCCCCCTCTGCCATAAAGCGGCCTATGACAATATCGCCCAGGCTATGAGCGGCCTGCTGCGGGTCACGGGATATCCGGACCAGCCGCCGGTCAAAGTAGGGGTATCTATTGCCGATGCCAACGCAGGCATTCACGCGGCGTTCTGCCTGATGGCTGCCCTGTACTATCATGAGCATACGGGAAAAGGCCAGTATATCGACATTTCTATGATGGAAACGACCATGTCCGTGCTGGAAAATTTCGTCATTCAGTATACGCTGAACGGCGTCGTGCCCGAACGGATGGGCAATGAACATTCGGCCTCGGCGCCTTTTGATGTCTATGTGACGAAGGACGACTATGTCGCTGTGGCGACGGCCAGCAACCGCCTGTTCAGCCGCATGCAGGATGCCATGGGCATGGATATCATGTCGGACCCGCGGTTTGCCGAAAATACGCTGCGCCGCAAGAACTATGCTGAACTGAAGCCCATCATTGGGGCGTGGATGAAAGAGCATACGACGGCAGATATCGTCGCCTTGTTTGATCAGGCGGGAGTACCGGTGGCACCGCTCCTGCGCATCGATGAACTGGTACATCACCCGCAGATACGGCAGCGCGGCATGATGGAAACGCAGCATCATCCCGTCATCGGTGATTTTGAAATGCCGGGATTTCCCGCTCACTTTTCAGAAATACAAACTCCGGTCCGCAAAGCGGCACCGCTCCTCGGCGCCGATACGGATGACGTCCTGGCGGTCATGCTCGGCTTTAGCAAGGAAAAAATACAGGAGTTGAAAGACCGGGACATCGTCTAGAAAGAAAGGAATTATATACAATTGGGCAGCATAAAAGTACAAAAATTAGAAAAATCGTTTGGCGTACGGAATATTTTCCACGACGTATCCTTTGAACTGCGCCGGGGAGAACGGCTGGGCCTGATCGGGGCCAATGGTGCGGGCAAATCGACACTCCTGAAATGTCTCATCGGAGAAGAAGAGTATGATGGAGGAACGTTTGTCCTTTCCGAAGGAGAATCGGTAGGATACCTGCAGCAGGACATCACCTATGATGATGACATAACGCTCAGGGACACGATGACAGAGGCTTGGCAGGATGTCCTCCGTCTGGAAGGCCAGTTAAAAGATGTAGAGAAACAGATGCAGAGCCAGCCGGATAATATGGAACTGATGAACCGTTACGCCCACATGCAGGAACGGTTCGAATGGCTGGGAGGATTCGAATATGAATCGATGAGCCGTAAGATCATTCAGGGACTGGGCTTTGGAGAAGCGGATATGGACCGGCCCGTACAGAGCTTTTCCGGTGGACAGAAGACGCGTATCAATCTGGCAAAGGCACTGGTACGGCGTCCGGACTATCTCTTCCTGGACGAACCGACGAACCATCTCGATATGGATATGCTCGAATGGCTGGAAGGGTACCTTTTATCCTATGGCGGGGGCATTCTCATCGTATCCCATGACCGGTATTTCCTCGACCGGGTCGCTACGGGGATTTTGGAACTGAACCATGGGACGATCACCAAGTACAAAGGAAATTATACGCGGTATGTAGAACAAAGCCGTGCCCGTCGCAAAGCACTGGAAAATGCCTACCGGAAGCAGCAGGAACACATTCACGAAACGGAAGAGTATATCCGCAAATACAAAGCCGGAATCAAGGCCAAACAGGCCCGGGGGCGTCAGTCCCAGCTGGACCGGCTGGAACGGATTGAACTGGCACCGGAAGAAGCGACACTGCATTTTCATTTTGCCCCGGCGGAAGGCAGTGGGGAAAAAGTGCTGGTCCTCGACAATGTCTGTGGCGGTTACGGTGACAGACAGCTTTTCGATCACCTGAGCCTGCTCCTGCGCCGCGGTGAGTCGGCATCCCTCATCGGCCCCAATGGGACGGGCAAGACGACGCTGCTGCGGATGATTATGGGAGAAAAAGAACCGGACAGCGGTCATATCACACTGGGGAGCCGGGTCCGTATCGGTTATTTTGCCCAGGAACATACGGAACTGCACGGGGCATGGAGTGTACTGGAAGAAATCATGAATGCCTTCAGCTACAGCGAAGATGAAGCACGCAATGTCCTGGGGCGATTCCTGTTCACCGGAGACGATGTATTTAAAACAATCGATAGCTTAAGCGGTGGCGAACAGGCACGTCTGGCCTTATTGAAGCTATTCCTCGAAGGCCCGAATTTCCTCATTCTCGACGAACCGACGAACCATCTGGACATTCCGACACGGGAAATCCTGGAACAGGCCCTGCTTGATTTCGGCGGCACCTATCTGGTCGTATCCCATGACCGCTATTTCCTCGATAAGATTACCGGGCGGACGCTGGTTCTGGAAAACAAGAAGCTGAAGGAATTCCTGGGCAATTACACCTATTACCGGGAAAAAGAACGGGAAGCGGCGGAACTGCAGGCACAGGAGGCAGCAGAACAGGGGAACGGAAAAACGGAAGAAAAACAAGAAGAGAACCGGCTGTCTTCCCAGGCAGCTGCACAACCGGTCAAAGCGGTTGATACACCAGCCGTGAAAAAAGCGCCGTCCTATGGGACGGCACGCAAGCTGGAACAGATAGAAATGAAGATTGCCGAACTGGAAGCGACCGTCAAAATGTATGAATTCCAGCTGAACCAGCCGGAAAATCAGACGGACCCTGATAAGGCGATGGAACTGACAGGACTCTATGAATGTACGCAGCAAAAGTTGGACGAAGCTTATGACACCTGGGCGGAACTATCAGAAAAAGAATAAAGATGGCTCCTTTTCCTTGCAGTCAGCACCAATGTAATATATACTAACCAGTAGAGTGACATCGTGTTGACAAATACAAAGCAGGGAGTTATGTAGATGAACGAAAAAATTTTGCTGATCAATGATATACCGGGGTATGGAAAAGTAGCACTGGCAGCGATGATGCCCATTCTGGCCCATATGAAATACGATGTGTATAATCTGCCGACGGCCGTCGTATCCAATACGCTGGATTATGGGAAGTTCGATATCCTGGAAACGACGGAATACATGAAAAAGGCGCTGCAGGTCTGGGATGAACTGGGCTTTTCCTTCGATGCCGTTACGACGGGGTTTATCGTATCCCAGGAACAGGCAGACATTGTGACTCGCTTCTGCCAGGAACAATCCCGCCGGGGTGTGCGCATTTTTGTTGATCCCATCATGGGCGATGAAGGACATTTGTATAATGGCGTGGAAACAGAAACGGTAGAGCGGATGCGTAATCTGTGCCGTGTTGCCGATTACATCATGCCCAATTATACAGAAGCCGCCTATCTGGCCGGCATGGACTGTCAGGAAGGCGACCTGGACGAAACGGAGACGCGGCAGCTCATCGATGCGCTCCGCGCCATCTGTCCTCATTCCATCCTTATTACCAGCGTGCGGACCGGGGGAACCTATGTCGTGCTGGGGTATGATCATGAGCGGAATACCTATTTCCAACTGCCGTACAATCTGATCCCCGTCCGCTTCCCGGGCACGGGCGATGCTTTTTCAGCTATCCTGACAGGGCAGGTGCTGCGCGGCCATGCGCTGGAAACAGCGGCCCTTCTTTCCATGGAGAGCGTGCGGAATCTCATCGCCGCCAATATGGGGGTACAGGATATTTACAAAGGGATTCCCATCGAGCAATGCTTGAATCTCGTCGAAGAAGTACAGACCGATTGACATGGAAAAGAGCGCTGCAGCCGGAGGGCAGCAGTGCTTTTTTATGGATAATGGCAGGTATATGAATCATATCAGATAGGAGAGATTGCGATGTATACGATACAAATCAAGCGGATATATGATCAGCCGGAATCGGCCGATGGTACACGGATTCTCGTAGACCGGCTCTGGCCCAGGGGAATCTCAAAGGAACGGGCCCATCTGGATCGTTGGGCCAAAGAAATCGCTCCGTCGCCGGAACTTAGGAAATGGTATGGCCATGATGCGGCGTTGTATGAAGAATTTTCAAAGCGCTATGTGGCAGAACTTGACATGAATGAGGCAGGTGCTTCATTTCTGGAGGACTGTCGTGCCTATCTGCAGCGGGGAAATGTGACTCTCGTATATGCGGCAAAAGACACGGCACACAGTCATGCCCTGGTCCTGCAGCATTGGCTGCTTCAGGCCCTGCCATAACGACAGGACAGAGACATAGAAAGAAAGGATGGATGTATTTTCATGAATGAAACAAAAACTTCGGTATTATCCAATGGACTTTTATGGTTTGGCGCCGGCATTTCTATTGCCGAAATTCTGACGGGGATGCTTCTGGCACCGTTGGGGGTTGGCAAAGGGCTTCTGGCCATTATTATCGGCCACGTCATCGGCGGTGCCGTCATGTTCGGTGCCGGCGTGATTGGCGGCCGGACCGGCAGGAGCGCCATGGAAACGGTGCAGATTTCCTTTGGACGCCAGGGAGCGAAATTGTTTGCCGGGCTGAACGTCATCCAGCTCATCGGCTGGACTGCCGTCATGATTGCCAGTGCTGCCGTAGCGGCCAATACGATTGCGGCTATCGGTACGGCCTTCTGGAGCGTCATCATAGCAGCTCTCATCGCGCTGTGGATCGTGCTGGGACTGAAAAATCTGGGACGCATCAATGTCATCGTCATAGCGGCCCTGCTGATCCTCACGCTGGTCCTGAGCGCTGTCATTTTCGGTGGTGGTGCATCTTTCCAGGCGGATGGCACGATGACTATGGGGGAAGCCATCGAACTGACCGTAGCTATGCCCCTTTCCTGGCTGCCCATTATTTCTGATTATACCCGTACGGCAGAAAAGCCCATCAAGGCGACGGCCGCCAGCTGTGGCGCCTACTTTATAGCGAGTACCTGGATGTTTGTCATCGGCATGGGGGCGGCTCTGTACACGGGACAAGACGACATTGCCGCCATTATGCTCCAGGCCGGTATGGGGCTGATCGGCATCCTGATCATTCTCCTGTCCACTGTGACGACGACCTTCCTCGATGCCTTTTCCGCCGGCGTCAGCGGCCGCAGCCTGATCCCCCAGGTTTCCGATACGGTCCTGGCCCTTATCGCCTGTGCCGGCGGTATGGTCCTGGCCATTGCTGTCGATGCCAGCCGGTTTGAAGATTTCCTCTATCTCATCGGATCAGTCTTTGCGCCCATGACGGCTATCCTCCTTTCGGATTACTTTATCCTGCGGCAGGACCATAGCAGTCAGAATGTCTGCTGGATTAATCTGATTCTCTGGATAGCGGGCTTTGCCCTGTACCGGGCACTCCTCGACGTGCAGACGCCGTGGGGGATTACCTTCCCGGTCATCGTACTGGTCATGCTGGCCAGTGCCATCATTCATAAACTGTTGCCGGCCAGAGCGTAAGGGCCGTGCCATAGCGCTCCGGCGCCGGATAAGCGAAACGGGCCGGTATACCATGGATAAACGTATTCATGGTATACCGGCCCGTTTTTTATAGCTGCCATGATTGCCGGAATGATAGGAAAAGGGCCTGGCACCTAGTGGCGTCAGGCCCTGGACAAAGGGGGTTATTGGATATCAATCGTGCCTGATTGTTCCTGCGTCTGGGGGTTGAGTTTCGGCAGGCCGATTTTCAGGACACCATTGCGGAAAGCTGCTTTAATGCCGGATTTGTCAATATTGTGGATGACAAACTGGCGCTGGAACGCTGTATTCATCCGTTCTCTGCATACATAACTCGTCTGATGCTGTGCATCATGCTGGTCTTCTTTATGCTGGGCGGCAATAGTCAGGACATCGTTGTCATAGGTGACGCTGATGTCTTCTTTATTGACACCGGGCAGATCCGTCGTCACAATATAAGCGGTACCCGTGTCTTCAATATCGCATTTCGGCATGCTCATCTGCGGCATACGGGAGAAAAAGCCGTCATTAAAGAAATCATCAAATACACTCGGAATAGCAAAATCATTGTTTAATACTGGAAATAAGTCTCTCATAATAATACCCTCTTTCGTAATTGGTAATGCCTGAGATCATTATTTACAGGTCTGTGCATTGCTTCTGTTCTTTTGACCTTTCCTTGTAATCTTCTTACTTCCGATTACACTTGTATTATACGTCTTGTTAGCCACAATGTCAATAGAGTGCTAAGAAAAATTATTATTTTTAAAAAAATATCCCTGAAGCCCCCGTTGTGGGAAATTTTCAGGGATATCTTGCATCGTGTCACCTTTTGGCATGGCTGGCAGACCAGATGGTCGTATGACCGGGCAGTGAGATATGATCCGGCATCTGGCCGTACAGGGCATAATAGCGGCTGGCCAGAGCCGTATCGTGATTCTGGTCGATGATGATCAGCTTCGGATTATTCTGCATGAGACTGTCGATGGGAGCCATGGGCATGACGTTTTTGGCATTCCAGTCCAGCTTTCCCGGCTGTAATTTCTCCAATTCACCGGAAGGTACGGCCCGGTATATCGTTTTGCCGCTATAAAACACGGCACTGGTGCTGTATCCTTTGTAAAAGCAGATAGCCGTGTTGCTGGTGTCCATCTGGGCCAGAGTCTGACCGATGGTCTTGCCGGATTGGTGCAGCATGATGGGCGGAGCCGCCGTAAATGCGAGAATCGTATACAGGACCCCGCCGGCCAGTGCGATTTTCCGGACAGGCAGATGCCAGTGCTGCAGCATGCCGGCACTCAGGATGGCGAGAGAAAATAGGGCGGGATAGGTATAGGTCGTGTATTTCGTGGCGACAAGAGTAAAGAAGATGAATGTTACGGCAGCATACAGGGCGAGCAGCAGCGCGCAGGAATCACTGCCTGCAAAGGGCATACGGCGTTCTTTCCTGTATTTCCAGAGAGCCCAGGGCCAGGTAAAACTCCAGGGGGCAAAACCGGAAAAAAAGATGATGATATAGAAATACCAGACGTTTTTGCTGCCGTGTTCCGGAACGGTTGCCCGGAGAAAATTGTGGACACCGAAGAAGTTCAGGAGAAAATCCGATCCATGAACCTTGTACATGAAGCCGTACCAGAGACCGGTGATGACGAAGAAAAGGACCATGCCGCTCAGCAGATGGACGTGGAGCAGTTCTTTCAGGTCATGGCGCAGGATGAGAAATATCAGGGCAGCCAGTGCCGGCAGGGCCAGTCCTATGGGACCTTTGGTCAGTACTGCCAGGGCGGCCATGACATAGGCGGCCCAGTACCAGCGGCGGTTTTCCCTATAGCCGAGGTAGAAGAAGGCCAGGCAGGCACTCATGAAGAGGAATAACGTCGCATCAGTGATGACTGCCTTGGAGAGAAGCCAGCATTCGACGCTGGTCATGAGGATGATAGCGGCAGAAAAGGCAAGAGACCGGCCGTATACCCGGGCGGTGAACCAGTATGTGAACAGTACACCTGCCGTCCCCATCAGTGCCGACGGAAGTCGTGCCGCAAATTCCGTAAAACCGAACACGGAAAAGGAGAGGGCTAGTTCCCAGTAATAGAAAATGGGCTTATCATACCAGTAATGGCCGTATATCTGAGGCGATAGCCAGTCGCCGGAGAGGACCATTTCCTTTGCCGTCAGGGCGTAATTCGATTCGGCGGAATCGGTAATCGCCAGAAACGAATTGGCCGCCAGAAACAGGACGAGCGCGCAGATGCTGAGAACTACATAGGGATGCCGTTCGATGTACTTCATACCATAACCTTCTTTCTGCAAGATAGGCTTATGGTACCAGAGAAATGTTATAAAAAGCGTAAGGACATTTAAAGAAAATATAAGAAGTGTTAAATAAAAATTAAACAGAAAAAACGGTCATTGCAACCGGGGCGGACGGATAGTAAGATAGAACGGGAGGGATGATTGTGACTATAAAAAAACGCCTGATCCTATCGCATATACTCGTCTTCGTCGTACCCATACTCATGACGGCCATCCTGTTTCTGATGGCTGCCGGCGGACTCTGGCTTTTTACGCAGAGTGGAAACCACGTCTACGTCGAAAGTTCCACCCAGTTTAACCGGGCCAGCGATGTGGTCCATCATTTCGTGTTCCGGGCCCTGCGCAGCAGCGGTGATGATCCGGAACATTATAAATGGATCATTGAAATGCTGTCGCCGGAACAGAGTTACGTCGTACTGGAAAAAGACGGCGGCCGTATTTACGAATACGGCAATGGCCAGCTTGCCGGCATGATGGAAGACATTCCCCGTGATATCCGGGAACGTCCGTTTTTCAGCCAGAAGCGGGATACATACGTCCATGCCGATACGGGGCAGTTTTATTATATGGAAAAACAATATATCAATGATTCGCTGTATCATTTGTATTTTGTCAGCCGGCAGATGCCTCATGGTACGGATGATGCCGTGGAACATGCTACCCAGGGAACGCTCTTTGCCATCTTTCTCGCCTTTTTCCTGCTCCTGGCCGGGACCATTTTCTTCCTGACGCGGTTTGTACTGCGCTATATTTTGCAGGCGCTCCGGCTGCTTCAGAACGGATCGGATCAGGTGCGGCAGGGAAATCTCACCTGCCGCCTGACCTACAACCATATGGATGAAGTAGCGCCCGTCGTCGATACCTTCAATATCATGACGGAAGAACTGGAACGGTCGCTGCAGGAACGGACTCGGCAGGAAGAAAACAGAAAGGAACTCATTGCCAGCATGTCCCACGACATCCGCACGCCCCTCACGGCTATCCGTGCCTATATTGAAGGGCTGGCTGACAACGTGGCCAATACGCCGGAACGGCGCAGACACTATATTGAGGTCATCCAGAAAAAGACAGAAGATATGAGCCGCATGATTGACCAGCTGTTCCTCTTTTCTAAAATGGATCTGGGAGAAAAAGCATTGCCTCTACAGTCACTAGAGCTAAATGAAGTAATTTCTGATATAATAGAAGAAAATAAAGAAGGCTGGCAGTGTCATCAGGCTCTGGTAGTGTGGCAGCGTTCCCCAGAGAAACTGCCTGTGATCGGAAGCCGGGAAGTATGGCAGCGCATCATGACGAATCTGGTGGCCAATAGTATAAAATATAAAACAGAAGAAGATGTACATATCCGTATCCGCGCATGGAGGCAGGATAACACGGTCTGCCTGGAAGTCGCCGATGACGGGCCGGGTGTGCCGGAAGAAGCGCTGACGCGCCTGGCAGAGCCGTTTTACCGGACGGATAAGGCGCGGAGCCGTACTGGTGATGGCAGCGGCCTGGGCCTTTCTATCGTCGCAAGGGGGATGCAGCTCATGGGCGGGACCGTCATTTTTCTGCCGGTCCATCCTCATGGCCTATGTGTACATATGGAACTGCCTGCCGGGGGAGATGCTCTATGAATGAACGTATTTTAATAATAGAAGATGATCAGGATATTGCCTTTATTGAAAAAGATTACCTGGAAATGAGCGGGTATACCGTCGTCATTGCCTCTGATGGGCTGACCGGGCTGAACGAAGCGCTGAGTGGCACGTACCAGCTGGTACTCCTCGATGTCATGCTGCCCGGCATGGACGGGTTTGAAGTCTGCCGCCGCCTGCGGGACAAGGTGGATATCCCTATTATGATCGTCACGGCCAAGCGGGAAGATATCGACAAAATCCGGGGACTGGGATTCGGTGCCGACGACTACGTGGAAAAGCCCTTTTCACCGAGCGTCCTCGTGGCCCGGGTCAAATCCCAGCTGGCCCAGTACCAGCGCCTGAAAGGGTCATCGCTCAGGAAAAAATCGCGCATTACTCTGGGAAATATTTCCCTCGACCCTGATACACACCGGGTATTTGTGGGAAATAAGGAAAAAGTCCTGCCCAATAAAGAATTCCAGGTATTGGAATTTCTTATGGTCAATGCCGATATGGTATTCAGCAAGGAAACGATTTATGACAAGATATGGGGCATGGATTCCCTGGGCAATACGGCCACGGTGCCGGTCCATATCAACCGCCTCCGGGAAGCCATCGAAAAAGATCCCAATAAGCCGTGTCATCTGCTCACCATATGGGGCGTAGGGTATAAGTTTAAGCCATAACAGGCACGGAATCCGTGAAAAATACTGGATGAAAGATTCCTTCCTATGGTATAATTGAAGCTACCATTTAGTTTTTGGGGGGGTATAGTATATGGAATTGGAAATGGAGTTCATCAGGAAACTGCCATCGCCGCAGGAACTGAAAGAAGATTATCCGGTCGAGCCGGCCATTTATGAAACGAAACGCCGGCGCGACGAAGAAATTAAAGATATCCTTACGGGCAAAGATTCCCGTTTCCTTCTCATCATCGGGCCCTGCTCTGCCGATAATGAAGAAGCCGTCGTGGACTACGCACACCGCCTGGCCCGCGTGCAGGAACAGGTCAAGGACACGATTTATATCATTCCCCGCGTATATACCAATAAACCGCGTACCATCGGGGTAGGGTATAAGGGAATGCTGCACCAGCCGGATCCGGAAGGCAAAGAAGACATGCTGGCCGGTATCATCGCTATCCGCGATATGCACATGCGGGTCATCAGGGAAACGGGATTTACCTGTGCAGAAGAAATCCTCTATCCGGAAAACCACCGGTATTTATCGGACTTATTATCCTATGCCGCTATCGGGGCCCGTTCGGTCGAAGATCAGCTGCACCGTATGATTGCCAGCGGCGTCGGGATTCCTGTAGGAATGAAAAACCCGACATCGGGCGATATTTCCGTCATGCTCAATTCTATCGCCGCAGCCCAGCATGAACAGCAGTTCCTGTTCCGTGGCTGGGAAGTCAAGACGCTGGGGAATCCGCTGACCCATGCCATCCTGCGTGGCTATGTGGATAAATTCGGCAAAAGCCTTCCCAACTATCATTATGAAGACTTGCAGCGACTGTTCGAAGAGTATGGCAAGCGGGACCTGGAAAATCCGGCCGTCATCATCGATGTCAATCATGCCAACTCAGGTAAACAATATCTGGAACAGATCCGCATTTCCAATGACGTCCTCTACAGCCGTCATATGAATAAGGACATCAAAAAGATGGTAAAAGGGCTGATGATTGAAAGCTATATCGAAGACGGAAACCAGAAAATCAGTGATGGCGTATATGGCAAATCGATCACCGACCCCTGCCTGGGCTGGGAAAAAACGGAAGCACTGATTCTGGAACTGGCAGACCGCGTAGATTACTAACCTAAATTTCAGATATAAGGAGATAACATTCATGCTTAAACAGATTTCTCTCTTCACGGCAAATACAAATGGCGCCCTGGGCCGGGTCACAGACGTACTGGCCAAGGCAAATATCAATATTTACACTATTCTGGCCAATGACAGCGCCGAATTCGGTATCCTCCGCATGATCGTCGATGACTCGGAAAAAGCGCAGGAAGAACTGGTCAAAGCAGGCTATCAGTGCCGCATCGACAAAGTACTGGCCATTGATATGGCATCGGACCAACCGGGCACACTGAACAAAATCCTGTCCAACCTGAGCCGGGCTAACGTATTCGTCAAATACTGCTACATTTCCTTTGATCGGGAAACGTCCTCTCCGATAGCTGTTCTCAAAACAGACGAACCGGAAACGGAAACCTTTCTCAAAGGCAAAGGCTATCGCCTGTTAGACCGCTTCTGATACGGCGTGTAAGCCTGATACAACATACATCCTGATAGGACGGGTCCTGTCAAAAAAAGACGCAGTCTCCGCGTGGGCTGCGTCTTCTTTTTTTGAATGAGTCTTTTTATTTTACGGTCTATCGTATATAATAAAAAGCAATAAAAGAGAAGAGAGGGTTGTTTGTATATGTATATTGATGTGGTATAAGGAGGGTCTGACATGGCTAAACAACGTAAGTCTAATCGATATTATACGGGGATGCTGGCGTATACGGAAACGCCGAAAACGATGCGCCGCCGCCGGATTTACAGCAAAATATGCCTTATTCTGGCTATTTTGTGTATGGGCGGGTTTTTCTATATGCTCGTAACTGATTCTTTTCCCGGTACGGGAAAAAAATCGGCTCAGCAGCCAGTGGCCATTACTTGTGAGAGAGATATGGGGTAGAGTGTACAAAAATTAAATTACGGGTCTCATAAAGAAAGATTATAAATAAAAGACATATCTTTGTTGCACTTTATACAATCAAAGAGGAGAAAGAGCGATATAATAAAACCATCAAACAGCTCTACTTCTCTTGCAAACACCTCACTACAAAGCAAAAATGCCTGCAGTTTAAACTGCAGGCATTTTTGCTTCTGCAATAAAAAAATAAAAACGTATCAGCTTATACAAACTTATAAAATAAACAGTGATATAATTTAATAACAAAAATACATATGAATGATGTTCTAATGGAATAATAAAAACAGGAATTTGTTCAAAAAGGAGGTAAAGCAGTATGAACCGTAATGTGAAAAAGAAAGTTGGTTTTCTGGGACTCGGTGTCATGGGAATGCCTATGTCGGAGAATGTTATCAGAAAATCAGGGTGTGAGGTCTATGGATATGACGTAGTACCAGAAAAGATGGGGGCATTTTCCAAGGCTGGAGGCCATGCAGCAGCCAGTGCGGAAGAAGTTTACAAGAACTGCGACATTATTATGCAGATGCTGCCGACTCATGCGATTATCACCCATTCTGTCGAACAAGCCGTAAAATACGGCAAAAAAGGAAACATCATCATTGATCTTTCCTCGGCAGCACCGCACATTATCCTGGAATTATACCCGAAAGTAAAAGAAGCCGGGATGTATCTTCTTGATTCCCCCGTAAGTGGCGGCAACCCCAAAGCCAAAGACGGGACGCTGGCCATCATGACTGGTGGCGACAAGGATATCTTTGAAAAAGTCAAACCACTTCTTGAGTGCATGGGCGAACCGGTATATACCGGCGGTTCCGGCAGTGGTGATGTGACGAAACTGGTCAATAACACGATTGGAGGGGCTTATCTGGCCGCTATTGCAGAGGGCTATGCCTTTGCAGCCAAGGCCGGTATCGACCTGCAGACGACCTTCGAAGCGACGCGGTGTGGTTTTGCCGGCGGCCCCCTGTACGACAATAAGGTACCGAAAATCATTGCCCGCGATTACGAACCGGGTGCCCGCATTGCCGTCCATCGCAAAGATATTCTCAATGCCAAGAGTTATGCCCACAAACTGGGTATTGACCTGCCGATGACGGATGTGACACTGCGTATTATGGACTGGATGAATGACAATGGCTATATCGATATCGATCAGGCCGGTATGATTAAATACTTTGAAGACAAAATGGATGTGACTGTTGGTAAAAAATAAGTGAACGGCAAAAGAAAGGTGATGACAATGAATGGTACAGGAACTGTCAACGTAAGTGCATTATATAAAAAAAGAGGCTGGCATATCATATTTCCCGTATTCCTCGTCTCTGTCGTAGCTTTTCTGGATCGTGTTAATATTGCTTATGCCGGCATGACTATGACACAGACGCTGGACTGGTTATCACCGGAAATTTTTGGTGCCGGTGCCGGCATGTTCTTTATTGGATATTTCTTTTTTGAAATCCCCGGTTCTCTGGTGGCAGCCCGCTTCGATGCCTGCCGATGGATTGCCCGCATTATGTTTTCTTGGGGGCTGGTCTGCGGACTCATGGCATTTATGCAGAGCCCGTTCCAGTTTTATCTCTTCCGATTCCTGCTGGGTGCCTGTGAGGCCAGTCTGTATCCGGTCATTTATGCCGTACTTTTCCCTCGCTGGTTTATGGCAGATGAACTGGCCAAAGCGACTTCGCTTATGCTGACGTCACTATTAATTGCAGCTATCATTGGTGCGCCACTGGCTGGCGTACTTCTGGAAATGCAATTGTTCGGCCTGCTCGGATGGCAGAGTCTGTTCCTGCTAGAGGCCGTACCGGCCTTGCTCCTGACTTTTGTATTTTATTTTGGCATTCCCGACCGGCCGGAAAAAGCAAAATGGCTGACTGAGGATGAAAGACGTTATCTCGTCGATACCTTTGCGGAAGAAACACAGCGGAAAAACCGGGCCAAATCTTATTCCGTATGGCAGGCATTTACGGATAAGAAAGTATGGCTCTTATGTGTCATTTATTTTGGTCAGGCTTTGGGATTCTGGGGCTTTAATTTCTGGATGCCACAGGTATTAAAAGGGCTCTCGGGCTGGTCTACTTCTATGGTCGGCGGTATTATTGCGATTCCCATGACCATTGCCCTTGTCTTCCAGATATTCTGGGGAATCCATTCGTCAAAGACACGGGAAAAACGCTGGCACGTAGCAGGATGTATGTTTCTGGCTGCTTTCGGACTCGCGGCGGCGCCGTTCTTTACTAATCCTTTTATCAGCCTGGGCCTGATTACGCTGACTTGTATTGGCGTTTATGGCCAGCTGGGAATCTGGTGGACCGTGCCGACTACGTTCCTGAGCGGTGCCGCTGCAGCCGGAGCCTCGGCGATGATTAATTCCATTGCCAATCTTGGTGGATATGTGGGACCATATATGTTGGGCGTAGTCAAGACGAATACGGGAACGTACGATCTGGGCTATTTTATCCTGGCGGGATCGCTGGCTTGTTCCGGCCTGCTGATGCTTACCCTGAAAAAGACAACGGCTCCCCAGACGGCAGATATTCCGACTTCATCTTCTGAAGAAGCCGGATGATGAACGTTATGAAATGAAAAGGACCTGTTGTATGGATAGTTTCTGCTATCATACAACAGGTCTTTTTAGTGAAGTGCTTAATAAAATTCTTTATTTTCGAAGATTTCGCGCAATGTATGCTTATCTAGTATTTCCAGGCTTTTGTATTGCATGGCAATAATGTTTTTCTTTGCCAGAGCATCGAGGATGCGCGTTGCCGTTACGCGGCTCATGCCGGTTACTTCAGCAATCTGCCCATGGGTCAGTTTGATTGGGGAATTGGAAGTGGACGATATGGTAATAAAAGGCAGGCTATTTTTTCTTCGTTACGCTGAAACTGGGCATAGAAAATCCAGCTGTGAAGCAATGTGATTTTCCGCATAAAAAAGGTCAGGATACCCAGTGTTAAATCCGGATTATGGATGGCCTTCTGTAATAATTCTGTAGAGGAACAACGATACAAGACGGATTTATTCAGCGTATCCGTGCAGACAATGCGTCGTTGTGGGTAATTGAATGCGTCTTCTCCGATGATGGTGTTGCGGGGGAAATAGCATAATGTCCGCTCCGTGCCGTCAGGATAGGGAATATAGACACGTATCATGCCACTTTGGATATAATACAAATTCTGCGCTTCTTCGTTTTTGGTAAATATGATCTGTCGCGGGTTGTAAATCTCGCGGATGCCGTATTGCCGGAAGACAGTGATGAGTTTGCTATTTAATAGGACAAATTCATTATTTGTCATTTCTATCCCCTCCTGTATTAGATACTGTATGGAAATTATACGGTATATTATAAGCGAACATAATAATTAGATATCGCATTTAGCTTATAGTATAAATGAATTTTTGTCAACTAAAACGATTGATATGTAATGATTGATACACATTTTACAAATATATTAAAATTATACAAACCAATTAAATGAATATTAATACATAATAATTAATAAAAACAAAATATAATAAAAATATCAAGAAAACTATGAATGAAAAAATATTAAGTGAAAAAAGACACAAATACGATAAAAATAAAAAATGACATTATATTTTTTTGAAATTAAAACGATATACGCAAAAATAAAAGTAAGAAATTCACTACAAAGGTATAAAGTGATACAAACGAGTATAAGCCGCTGTGTTAAAATATACATAACAAGAAGCGATACATGATATGAGTTAAAAGAATTAAAAGCTTTAAAATAGAATATGCGAGTGCTAAGTTAGCAGAAAGGATGACGGAAATGGAAAATCAGATGAACGTAAAAATTGGTTTCCTCGGATTGGGTGTCATGGGGTTGCCGATGGCAGAAAATGTCGTCAGGAAATCAGGCTGTGAAGTGTACGGGTATGATGTAGTTCCGGAAAAGTTGCAGGCTTTTGCCGATTTCGGCGGACATGCGCTGGGATGTGCCGAAGATGTGTATAAGACAAGCGATATCATCATGCAGATGCTTCCGACTCATGCGATTATCATCCATTCTGTCGAACAAGCTGTCAAATACGGTAAAAAAGGAAACATCATCATTGATCTTTCCTCAGCAGCACCGCACATTATCCTGGAATTATACCCGAAAGTAAAAGAAGCCGGGATGTATCTTCTCGACTCCCCTGTAAGCGGTGGCAATCCCAAGGCTAAAGATGGAACGCTGGCCATCATGACTGGCGGCGACAAGGATATCTTTGAAAAAGTTAAACCGCTTCTCGAATGCATGGGTGAACCGGTATATACTGGCGGTCCCGGCAGCGGTGATGTGACTAAACTGGTCAATAATACCATTGCTGGTGCCTATCTGGCAGCAATTACAGAAGGCTATGCCTTTGCAGCCAAGGCCGGCATCGACCTGCAGACGACCTTCGAAGCGACGCGGTGTGGTTTTGCCGGTGGTCCCTTGTACGACAATAAAGTACCGAAAATCATCGCTCGTGATTATGAACCGGGTGCCCGCATTGCCGTCCATCGCAAAGACATTCTCAATGCCAAGAGCTATGCCCACAAACTGGGAATCGACCTGCCGGTGACGGACGTGACTCTGCGTATCATGGACTGGATGAATGACAACGGCTATATCGATATTGATCAGGCCGGTATGATTAAATATTTTGAAGATAAAATGGATGTTACGGTTGGGAAAAAGTAGTGAGGCTATATGCAGATTGTGAATGTAGGAAATGCCGGAATTTATCTGACCGATGAGAAACAGTCTATTTTAATCGATGGACTGTACGGCGTCAATGAATTCTTCCATGACCGTCCGCAATTGCTTTTGAAAGCGGCTTCGGGGCAGACGCGCAGTTTCCGGAACATCGAAAATCTGCTGTTTACTCATCGCCATCAGGATCACTTTGATAGTCAGCTGGTTAATATGTACATAAAAAACAACCAGGTTGCGCATGCATACGTTCCGGCTCCTTGTAAGCCCGGACGGGCCTATGAAGATACAGAGCCCGTCGGGACGGCAGGAAATACGGAACTGTTTACCGTCGGTGCCAGTGATGAAGAAATCTTCTATCATCCTCTGAATGACACCATGTGGGCTGTCTTTTTCAAGACACGGCACATGGGAGCAGATATCTTTTCTGTCCGTCATTACAGTCTGGCTCTCGTGGGCAATGGCGAAAGCTACCTGTTCATGAGCGATGCTGACTGGAGTTGTTCTGTCCGGAATGTACAGGAAATCATCAAGGGAACAAAATTGAAAGCCTTATTCGTCAATCCCCTTTCCTATATTGATCAGGCTGGGAAATCGTGGATGCGGCGTATTCAGCCGGAATCAGTGATTGTATACCACATACCGTATACAGACCGGGGGCAGACCGGTATCCGGGCTCTTGCAGAAGAGATTGCCCGGTGCCATCACACAATGCCCTGGAAACTGCACATACTGGAACACCGGCTGCAACGATTGATTATTAATTAGGCGCCAGCCTATGTGATAATACAAGCTAAACTTTTTTGAACTTCATTTTTTTGAAAAAGGAGAGAGATGTATTATGGAAAAAACGTACGACAAGAATTTGCTTTTGGAAGCATACCGGAAAATGACGACAATCCGGGCTTACGAATCAAAAGTTGAAGAAATCTTTCTTGCCGGGGAACTGCCGGGATTTACCCATCTGTATATCGGCGAAGAAGCCTGCGGTGTCGGGGTCTGCTCTAATTTAAATAAAGATGATTATATTGAAAGTACACACCGCGGCCATGGTCATTGTATCGCAAAAGGTGCTGATGTCAAAAAGATGATGGCAGAATTGTACGGGAAAGAAACGGGCTATTGCCATGGCAAAGGCGGGTCCATGCATATCGCTGATTTCTCTATCGGTATGCTCGGTGCCAACGGCGTTGTCGGTGCTGGGTACAACCTGGCTATGGGCGCAGCTCTGGCAGCCAAACTGAGAGGTACGAAACAGGTTGCTGTTGCATTCTTCGGCGATGGCGCATCCAACCGTGGTACATTCCATGAATCGGTCAATATGGCGGCTGTATGGAAACTGCCGGTTCTGTACGTATGCGAAATGAACCAATGGGCTTCGACGACACCGTATCTGACTACGACATCTGTCAAAGATATTTCTGATCGTGCCCATGGATATGGTATTCCGGGCAAACATGTCAACGGCAATGATTTCTTTGCTGTATATGACGCTGCCAAAGAAGCCATCGATTACGTCCGCAGTGGCAAAGGTCCGTATCTCCTCGAACTGAAAACCTACCGTATCAAAGGCCATTACGTAGGCGATCCGGAAAAATATCGTACAAAAGAAGAAGTACAGGAACATTTCCAGAACGATGATCCCATTAAGAATTTCCGCAAGACCGTCCTCGCCAAGAAATGGCTGACAGAAGAAGAAATGGATAAGATGGATCAGGATGCCAAAGACCTGGTACTGGAAGCTGTAAAAGAAGCAGAAGCGGCTCCCTATCCTGATGAATCGGAACTGATGCAGAACTATTATTGCGAATAATGGCAGCGAGATATTCTCCAAGGAGGTCAATATATCATGAGAAAAATTACTTTTTCCGTAGCAACGCAGGAAGCGATGAAAGAAGAAATGCAGCGTGATAAAAATGTATTCCTGATGGGTGAAGATATTGCCCGTCAGGGTGGGATTTTCGGTCAGTTTGCAGGCCTGGCTGACGAATTCGGCAAAGAACGTGTTCGTGATACGCCGATTTCGGAAACGGCTATCATCGGCGGCGGCGTCGGTGCAGCTCTGGCCGGTATGCGTCCTGTCGTCGATATGCACTTTGCTGACTTTATCGGCGTACCGATGGACGAAATCTTCAATCAGATGGCAAAGGCACGCTACATGTTTGGCGGACAGGCCAAGGTACCTATTGTCCTGCGTGCTCCTGATGGCATGACCCGTGGTGGCGCTGCCCAGCATTCCCAGTGCGTTGAAGCCTGGTTTATGCATATTCCTGGTTTAAAAGTCGTTATCCCATCCAATCCGGCAGATGCCAAAGGTCTCCTGAAATCGGCTATCCGCAGTGATGATCCGGTTATCTATTTCGAACATAAGAAATTATTCTCCATGAAGGGCGAAGTACCGGAAGGCGAACTCCTTGTTCCTATCGGAAAAGCAAACGTTGCCAAAGAAGGCACAGACCTGACTATCGTTTCCTATTCCTTCTATATGACCAATGTTCTCAAAGCAGCGGCACAGCTCGATAAAGAAGGAATCCACGTAGAATGCATCGATCTGCGTACTATTTCGCCACTCGACATGGATACCATTTATGAATCCCTGAAAAAGACGAAGAAACTCATGATTGTACACGAAGCTGTTAAACAGGGCGGCGTCGGTGCTGAAGTAGCAGCCCGTACGGCAGAAGAAATGATTGATTACCTCGATGCACCTATCGTACGTCTCGGCGCTCCGTTTGTACCCATTCCGTACACTCCGCCTCTGGAACGGCTGGTCAAGATCGAACCGGAAGATATCATCAAAGCCGTCAAAGAAATGCTTGGCCGGTAAATTAACAAATCATTCCTTTTACAGAAAGGGTATTTATATGGATGCAAAGTATGAAAGTATCGATTTTACACACTTGGACCGGATGAGAAAATGGCATATCATATTTCCCGTTTTCCTCGTATCCGTTATCGCGTTCCTCGACCGTGTCAACATTGCCTATGCCGGCATGACTATGACACAGCAACTGGACTGGCTGACACCGGAAGTATTCGGTGCCGGTTCCGGGATGTTCTTCCTCGGATATTTCTTCTTTGAAATTCCTGGGTCCCTTGTGGCAGCCCGGTTTGATGCCTGCAAGTGGATTGCCCGTATCATGTTTACTTGGGGCCTCGTCTGCGGCCTGCTGGCATTCATGCAGAATTCCTGGCAGTTCTATCTGTTCCGTTTCCTCTTAGGTGCTTGTGAAGCCAGCCTGTACCCCGTTATCTACGCCGTACTCTTCCCCCGCTGGTTCCTTGCAAAAGAACGGGCTGCCGCTATTTCTCTGATGCTCACATCGCTGCTCATCGCCGCTATCATCGGATCGCCTATCGCCGGTATCCTGCTTGAATTTCGGATTTTAGGGTTTGAAGGATGGCAGTGCCTGTTCCTCATCGAAGCGGTTCCGGCTCTGGTATTCACGTTCGTATTCCTCTTCTGGGTTAAAGATCGTCCCGATAAAGTATCCTATCTGACACCGCTTGAAAAAGAATATCTGAATACGACCATCGCTGCTGAAGAAGCCGCGAAAGAAAGCGTCAAGAAGTATACTATCTGGCAGTCTCTGACAGATAAACAAGTATGGCGTCTGTGTGTCATTTATTTCACCTGGATCACCGGTTTCTGGGGTTTCAATTTCTGGATGCCCCAGGTGCTGAAAGGTGTATCCGGCTGGTCCCCGTCCCTTGTCGGCTTTGCCATTATCTTCCCCATGGGCGCAGCCCTCATTGCACAGGTTCTGGTTGGCAAGAGTTCCTCCAAGACAGGTGAAAAACGCTGGCACGTGGCAGGATGCATGTTCCTCGGTGCTGTCGGTCTCATTTGTGCTCCCTTTATCCATGATGGTCTTCTCAGCCTGATTTTCGTCAGCATCACGGCTATCGGCGTATATGCCCCGATGGGTACCTGGTGGTCTGTACCGACAACGTTCCTCACTGGTGCAGCGGCTGCAGGTGCTACGGCACTGATCAACTCCATCGCTAACCTCGGCGGGTATGTCGGACCGTATATGCTCGGTGTTATCAAACAGAATACGGGTTCTACTGACGGCGGCTACTTTGCCCTCGGCGCAATGCTCATCATTTCCGGTCTGGTTATGCTGACACTGCCGAAGAAGACGGCTATTGAAGAAGCGACAGAAAAAGAAAAATAATACTACTGACATGATGATTTCCGGGGCAGGCTTGTCCTGCTCCGGGAATGGATACGAATAGTAAGGAGGTTATAGCTGATGGCCACTGAAATCACGATGCCCCAATTAGGCCTGACCATGACAGAAGGTACCGTATCTTCCTGGCTGAAGCAGGAAGGCGATCCCGTCAAAAAAGGCGATGAAATCGTTGAAATCGAAACAGATAAAATCAGTAACGTTGTAGAAGCCCATGAAGATGGCGTGCTCCTGAAAATTGTTGCCCAGGAAGGCGATACGCTTCCCGTAAAAGGCGTGCTCGGCTATATCGGCCAGCCTGGTGAAAGCGTAGGAGCCCCGGCGGCGCCGGCAGCTGCTCCCGCAGCAGAAGAAAGCCCGGCCGTGCAGGCTGTGCCGGTTGTAGCAGATACGACGCCGGCTGTCTCGACAGCCATTCCGGTACAGAATGTCAGCGTCAATGGATGGGTACTGGCTACCCCGTACGCCCGCAAACTGGCGCGTGAAGCCGGCATTGATCTGGCTCTCGTATCGGGAACCGGCCCGAAGGGACGGGTAACCGGAAAAGATGTAGAAGAATATAAAGAAGATACCCATGTCCGTATATCCCCGACAGCCGCCAAAGTGGCAGCCGATCTGGGAGTGGATCCGTCCATCATTACGGCCGACGGCCGTATCATGAAAGCCGATGTCCTGAAGGCAGCTGGCGTAGAACCGGCACCGGCGGCCGCCGTAGCAGCTCCGGCACCGGCCGCACCGGCCAAGGAAGAAAAACCGGCACCGGCAAATGGTGTCAAACTGAAAGGTATGCGCAAGGTTATTGCCCAGCGCCTGGGTGATTGCTGGCGGAATACCCCGCACGTTCATCATACCGTAGAAGTCAATATGACCGAAGCGACAGAACTGCGGAAGAAATTCATTGCCATGGACAAGAAGTTCTCCTTTACAGACCTCATCATCAAAGCGATGGCAAAAGTACTGGAAGAATACACGAATGCCAATGACAGCCTCGTAGATGGCTACCTGATTCATAATGAAGAAATCAATATGGGCGTGGCCGTTGCGATTGACAGCGGACTGATTGTACCGGTCATCCGCAATGCCAACCACCTGGGACTGATGGATATCCATAAGAAAGTAGGCGAACTGGCACATGCAGCCCGCGATGGAAAACTGTCGCCGGATCAGCTGCAGGGCGGAACGTGCACGATCAGCAATCTGGGGATGTATGGATGCGATCACTTTACTCCAATCGTCAATCCGCCGGAAGCAACCATACTCGGTGTATGCCGTACGGTAGAAAAAACGATAGTCGTTGATCATCAGATTGTCATTGCGCCGATGATGAACGTCGTCCTCGGATATGATCACCGGGTCATCGATGGAGCGACTGCCGGACTGGTTACGACACGGCTTCGCGAATATCTGGAAAACCCGCTGCTTCTCTTATAATAGGTATGTAATGAGACCGGCCGCCAGAGCGGCGGCCGGTTATCCATAGGAGGTAATACGTGATGGCTACTGAAATTACGATGCCCCAGCTGGGTCTGACCATGACTGAGGGGACAGTATCTTCCTGGCTGAAACAAGAAGGAGATACCGTCAAAAAAGGCGATGAAATCGTTGAAATCGAAACAGATAAAATCAGCAATGTAGTAGAAGCCCATGAAGATGGCGTACTTCTCAAGATTGTTGCCCAGGAAGGCGATACGCTTCATGTAAAGGGCGTGCTCGGCTATATCGGCCAGCCTGGTGAAAGCGTAGGAGAACCGGCTGCCCAGGCTGCACCAGCAGCTCCCGCTCCGGCGGCTCCGGCACCGACACCGGCAGCTCCAGCACAGACAGGCAAGAAACGCATTGTCGTCATCGGCGCAGGCCCTGGCGGATATGTTACGGCTATCAAGGCAGCCCAGCTGGGAGCAGATGTATCTATCGTAGAAAATGACAAAGTGGGCGGTACCTGCCTTAATGTCGGATGTATTCCGACAAAAGCATTGATTCACGCCAGCTCTTTGTATGAAGCAGTCATCAACGATGCTGAAAAAGTCGGTGTCAGCTTTACCGGTGTCAGTGTAGACTGGGGTAAAGCACAGCAGTTCAAAAAATCCATCGTCAATCGTCTGGTCGGTGGCGTCGAAGGACTGCTGAAGGCCAATGGCGTAAAGAAATACGTAGGAAAAGGCATTGTCAAAGATGCCCATACGGTACAGGTCGGTGGCCAGCTTATCCCCGCTGATGACATTATTCTGGCTGTAGGTTCTGAACCGGTTCATCTCCGTTTCCCTGGGGCCGATTTGCCGGGTGTCATTGACAGCACGGGTGCACTGGCTCTGGATAAGATTCCTGCTTCGCTGGTTATCATCGGCGGTGGCGTCATCGGCATCGAATTTGCATCCATGTTTGCTTCCGTAGGCACTAAATGCACTATCGTGGAAGCATTGCCCAATATCCTGCCGCCTATCGATAAAGAAATCGTTGGCATGGTACAGGCGGATCTGGAAAAACGGGGCATTACGATTCTGACGAGTGCCAAAGTAGAATCCATCAGTCAGGCTGCGGGCGGACTGGAAGTACATATGGATTATAAAGGACAGAAACAGTCTGTACAGGGAGAAAAAGTCATCATGGCAGTAGGACGCAGAGCGATGACTGCCGGTATCGGCCTGGAAGAATTGGGCGTTGCCATGAATCGTGGCAAAATTGTAACGGATGATCATTTTCAGACCAATATCCCAAGTATTTATGCAATCGGCGATTGCAATGGCAAACTGATGCTGGCTCATGCTGCATCGGCCCAGGGCGTGGCTGCTGTAGAATACATCCTCACAGGCAAAGGCGAATATCATGCAGAAACGGTTCCGTCCTGCATCTATCTCAACCCGGAAGTTGCCAGTGTAGGGATGAAAGAAGAACAGCTGATAGAAAAAGGCATTGCCTATAAGGCAGGTAAATTCCCGCTTTCCGGCAATGGCAAGACTCTCATTGAAAATGGCGGCAAAGGCATCATCAAGATCCTTGCCGATACGAAGTATGGACAGGTACTGGGCGTACACATGTATGGTCCGCGGGTTACCGATTTGATTGCAGCCTGCGCACTGGCTATCCGCCTGGAAGCTACTGTCGATGAATTGATTAC
This sequence comes from Caecibacter massiliensis, assembly GCA_900095875.1. Taxonomy (GTDB): domain Bacteria; phylum Bacillota; class Negativicutes; order Veillonellales; family Megasphaeraceae; genus Megasphaera; species Megasphaera hexanoica. The sequence continues at coordinate 1,612,924 of LT608311.1, forward strand.
CACCGTGTGGGCGCATCCGACAGTGGGCGAAGCCATTGGTGAAGCAGCTTTGGATGTATTCCAGAATCCAATTCACTGGCCACCCAAGAAAAAATAACATGGTATCCTTTGTCTTTTGCAAAAGCGTCCTGCAGATATATACGGGGCGCTTTTGCTTCACAAAGGCAGGTAAGGGGGAATCCGTATGAATCCAATGATACAGAAAAAGCCTGTATGGCTGAAACAACATGTATGCAATGACGAAACGTATAATCAGGTACGGGAAATGGTCAAAGATCTGCGTCTCCATACGGTCTGTGAAAGTGCAGATTGTCCGAATATCGGCGAATGCTTTGGGCATAAAACGGCAACCTTCCTGATTTTGGGAGGCACTTGTACACGAGCCTGCCGGTACTGTGCCGTTCATAAAGGACAGCCGGAACCGTTGTCTCCTGATGAACCACGTCACCTGGCAATGGCGGCAGCCCAACTGAAACTGAAACATGTAGTTATTACATCGGTTACCCGTGATGATCTGCCTGATGGCGGCGCAGGCCAGTTCGCGGCCTGTATCCGTGAAGTGCGTAAATTCCTGCCACAGGCAACGATTGAAATACTCATACCTGATTTTAAAGGACAACAATCGGCACTGGATACGGTATTACGCAGCCATCCGACTGTATTTAATCATAATATAGAAACGGTGGCCCGCCTGTTTCCGACGGTCCGTCCTATTGGCAGCTATGATTTGTCCCTCCAGGTCCTCCAGTACGCATCCCGGTATGCCGTGCGGCCCCTTCTCAAGAGCGGTATCATGGTCGGTTTGGGAGAAACAGAAGATGACCTGATCCAGACATTTACAGATTTGAAACAAGCGGGATGTGATATTGTCACGATTGGGCAGTATCTCCGGCCGTCTAAATTCCATCTGCCGGTAGCAGAATATGTGACTCCGGAAAAATTTGCGTATTATAAGACGCTGGCTGAAAAAATCGGGATTTCCCACGTAGTCAGCGGTCCGCTGGTCCGTAGCTCATACCGCGCCGGTCTGGCTGTCGAAGAAATAGAGAAATCAAAAAAACTATAAAAGCGGTGGCGTTCATACCTGAACATACGGGCTGACATAAATCCGGGCAACCGAGCCTGGACAGGAAGGAAGGGAAATTATATGAAATATTTAGAATTGTCTACGACGGACCCATATTGGAATCTGGCATTAGAAGCTTACGTCTTTACTCATATGGATCCGGAAGAATCGTATTTCCTGCTCTGGCAGATAGAAAATTCCATTTTGATCGGCAAACATCAGAATACGATAGAAGAAATCAATCAGGAATTTGTCGATGCCCATCATATCCATGTATTACGGCGCTTGACCGGCGGGGGAGCCGTCTATCATGATATGGGAAATCTGAATTTTTCTTTTATTGTCAGACAGAATACGGAAAATTCGTATAATTTCCGCTTTTTTGTCGAACCTGTACTGGAAGTACTCCATAGCCTGGGGGTACCTGCTGAATTTACAGGACGGAATGACCTGACCATCCATGGTCTTAAGTTTTCCGGCAATGCCCAATGCGCCTGGCATGGCCGTCTGTTGCATCATGGATGCCTGATGCTCGATGCCAATGTCGATTATTTATCAGAAGCACTGCGCGTAAAAAAAGTAAAATACGAATCGCGGGGAATCAAATCGGTCCACAGCCGCGTCACCTGCATCAACGATCATCTGGAACAGAAACTGACGATGGAAGAATTTAAGAAAAAATTACGCGATGCTGTCCTTTCCCGGGAAGACGTACAGCCATTGACACTGCGGGAAGAAGATTATCGCGGCATCCGAAAAATCCGGGACGAACAGTTTGCTACCTGGGAATGGAATTATGGCAGGTCTCCGTCGTATAACCTGAAACGGGAACGGAAATTCCCGGCCGGACTGGTTACTGCCTATCTGCAGGTCCAGGCAGGCCATATCCAGTCGGTACGCTTCTTTGGCGATTTCTTTGGCAATCAGAACTTATCCCAGCTGGAACAGGCTATGCGGCATCTTCCTCTGGATAACCAGTTACCGGCTCATCTCGCCCGTCTGCATCCGGAACGGTACATGAAAGGAATTGCTGCAGATGAAGTAGCATCGCTTATTTTAAATGAATAAATGACATTTTATTCTATATATAATATGTATTATATAGAATAATGCCGGGGGTACGGCTGGGAGGTAAAAGAATGAAATATATAGAAATGACCAGTACAGATCCGTATATGAATCTGGCAACGGAAGAATATGTATTTGAAAATATGGATCGCCATGAATCGTATTTTATGCTATGGCAAAATGATAATGCCATCATTATTGGCAAACATCAGAATACAGTAGAAGAAATCAATCAGGAATTTGTAGATGCCCACGGTATCCGCGTTGCACGGCGTCTGACTGGTGGTGGCGCTGTCTATCATGATAAGGGAAATCTGAATTTTACCTTTATCGTCGATGAAGGTGCGGCAGAGGATTTTAACTTTCACGTTTTTGTAGAACCTGTATTAAAAGTACTCCATAAATACGATATTCCTGCTGATTTTACTGGCCGCAATGACCTGACTATTGATGGAATGAAGTTTTCCGGTAATTCCCAGTATGCCAAACACGGACGCCTTCTCGTCCATGGCTGTGTGATGCTGGATGCCAATGCCGATTATCTGACACAGGCTCTCAAGGTGAAACAGAAAAAATACGAATCACGGGGAATTAAATCCGTACGCAGCCGTGTTACCTGTATCAATGATCATTTCAGGGAACCCATGCCTATGGCGATGTTTAAGCAATTGCTCTTGAAACAAGTATTTGCCGGCAATGACATAAAACAATATATACTGAACGAAACGGATCTGGCGGCGATACAGAAATTACGCGACGAAAAGTATGCTACATGGGAATGGAATTATGGCAAGTCTCCGGCCTACAACATGAAACGGGAAAAGAAGTTTCCTGCCGGCCTGGTAACAATATATATGCAGGCCAATAAAGGGCGTATTGAAGACATTCATTTTTATGGTGATTTCTTTGGCAGTCGTGATATGCAGGAGCTGGAAAATACATTCAAAGGGATGCCTTTGGACGATCATCTCCTCGAAAAGATGAAATCTATGGATATTGATTCGTATATGAATGGCATTTCTGCGGAGGACATCTATCAGCTTATCCGCTATGAATAATGTACAGTGTAGTATATGGGAAAAGGAGGTAATTCATGATGCAACAGTATATGTGCGGTATCACGAAAGAAAAAGCCGGACCCGGACTTACCTATCGCACCGATCTTCCGGTGCCGCAGATCAACGATGATGAAGTTCTCATCAAAGTACATGTGACGGCTATCTGCGGTACAGACGTGCATATTTACGATTGGGATCCCTGGTCTGCCTGCCGTGTAGTCCCGCCGATGATTGTCGGCCATGAAACGGCCGGAGACGTTGTTGCCATAGGCCGCAATGTAACCCAGGTCCAGGTAGGGGACCGCGTATCTGTAGAAACGCACATTCCCTGCAATCACTGTTATTTCTGCCAGCACGATCACAAGGAAATTTGCCAGCATGTGGCACTTTTTGGATGCACTCAGGACGGTGCCTTTGCCGAATATGCCAAAGTACGGGCGGATTCGGTCTTTAAACTGGAAGACGGGCTCACCTACGAACAGGGATGTATGTTTGAACCTATGGGTGCAGGCGTCCATGGTGTGGAAGCAGCGGAAGTAGCCGGGAAATCAGTTCTTATTAGCGGCTGTGGCCCTATCGGACTGACGGCGATAACCGCGTCCAAGGTGTTTGGGGCGACGAAAGTCATAGCCTGTGATTTATTTGATGAAAAACTGGAAATTGCAAAAGAAATGGGCGCCGATGTTGTCATCAACAGCGCTTCCTGTGACCTCGTTGCAGAAGTACATAAGCTGACAGATGACCTGGGAGTTGATGCGGCTATTGATATTACCGGAGCAGGAGCTGCCATCAACAACAGCCTTCGTTCCGTGCGCTCCGGTGGCCGCCTTGTCTGCGTAGGTCTTCCCAGCAAACCGGTCACGATGAATCTCACAGAAGACCTCATTTATCGCGAAGTAGAAATGACGGGAATTTCGGGCCGCCTTATCTAGCGGACATGGGAAGATTTTTCCAAGGTCATGAAAGACCCGCGCTATCATATGGAACGCATCATGGGCCACTGCTTTCTCATGAAAGATTTCGAACAGGCTTTTACTGAAATCCGCAATGGCGTGCCAGGGAAAATGATGCTGTATCCCAAGAAAATAGAGTGAAAGTACCAATATATAAATAAGCAGATTCTGATGCAGGTATCGGCGAAATCCTGTTTTACAAAGTAATACCGATTTTTTATGCAAGCCGGGAAAATAATATACAACAGGGTGATATAAAGATGAGTTATCAGACATGTCCTGATAATACGAACATTCTTAGTGTAAAATGACCTGTATCGGAGTATATGCACTAGTGGTATGTAGTACAGACAACCTTCTTTACTGGTGTAGCTGCAGCTGGCGCTACGGCACTGATTAACTCCGTTGCTAATCTGGGGATATGTTGGTCCGTATATGCTCGGCGTGATTAAGCAGAATACAGGCGGCTGTTGGCTATTTCGTCTTAGGAAGAATGCTTTTCCTGGCAGACCCGATTATGCTGATACTGCCGAAAAAGACAGCCATTGATTGCGCAAAGGAAGAAGAAAGCTAGCTCAAAAATCTGGATATTCTATTTTGGCATATCGAGTATAGATAAACGATTTACCTGGTTTTGTTGACAGCTAATATATGTGAGCCTAAAATGTACTTGGGTGAAGTGTTATATATCATCTAAGGAGGGGTTCACATGAGCGAACAGAAAAAGAGCTTGATTGCAAAAGACTATTACCGTTATTTTCCTGTAGGTATGTTGATGGTAATTGCAGCTTGTGCCGCATTTGCTCTCTAAGAGTAATCGAGATAAAAGGGCCTGTCGTGTGCGATAGGCCCTTTTTAGAGTGCGCCTGACATGGACGCGCTCTAATGGGTGAAAGGTCCTAGGCCGCTCGGTGGCAGCACACCGGTTCTCCTCTATTGATGTTGATTGAAGAAGACCGTGTACTGCGAGGTATGCGTTTTTTTTAGTTCGTATTATTGCATATTGAAATGGTTGGTGCGATTAATGTAGCAAAGGTATTATTAAAGATAATGTTTCGTATACCCTCATGCTGACCACCTCACTTTCGTGAGAAAAAACCGAATACACCGGACCATCTTGTATATCTAGTGTATTAGAAAAGAAAAGGAACTTCAATATTTTAATATCAAACAGAATAACTTAAAAAGCAGGCGGTAAGTATATTTTTTGAGATGAAAGAGTAACTGTCATATGATTCAAAATTATAAGCTTCTTATAAATATATGATGTCAAAATATAATAAATAAAATGTTTCAACATGAAACATTTTATTTAAAAAATAGATGCTGAAATAATATTAATGAATGAATAAGATTATGTGAAAAATGTGATGAATTATAGTAATAACATACATATGTTATGCCGATGTTATATGTAGTATTAAGCTGTATTTATATATACTATATGTAGACACAAATGTAATAATGAAAAAGATAAACCTGTAAGTTATTTTATGGCATAATAATTTCATACATACTGATGTAGATTCATGAATCGTTGATAATTTAGTGGTAGATTAAAGTTGTTGAATGGAGCGTGTAGTTATGGAAAATGTTGTCAATACAGGCGGCAAAATAAAAAATCTTAGATGGATTGGCCTTTGTTTAGTCTTTTTTATGACTTTTATTAGTAATATTGACCGGGCTAATTTTGGCGTATGTACATCTGTTATTATGCAAGAATTATCCTTAACTCCAATTCAGATGGGATTTATTACTAGTGGCTTCTCTTTGGCATATGCTGCTTTTCAGATTCCTGGCTCATTATGGGTTCAAAAATATGGGACACGCAATGTGGTTGCAATTGCAATTACTTTTTGGTCTTTATTTACATTAACTACAGGTTTGGCTGCCGGGTTTATGACTTTATTACTTTCGCGTATTTTTTTCGGCTTTGGTGAAGCACCTTTATATCCGGGGATGAATAAATACATATTCCACTGGTTTCCTGTCCAGGAACGTGGTTTTGCTAATGCGATGCCAAATGCCGGATCCTTCTTATCTTTAATTATTGCTCCTCCTGCTATCGTATTTTTACTTCAGACATTTGGATGGCGGGCAGTATTCTTTATTTGTGCTGCTTTAGGCTTAATCGGAGCCGCTCTTTGGCATCACTTTACACGCAATACACCAGAAGAACATTCGAAAATTACAGATGAAGAATGTAAGTATATTTCTGAAAATAGACAAGTTGCAGTTACCGGGAAAAGTGTTCCTTGGAGTAAGATGTTCAAATTTAGATCGTTTTGGTGCATTGGGGCGTTGTATTTTTGTTCCACGTTCATGTTGCAATATTTTGTTTATTGGTTGCCGTTGTTTTTACAACTGCAGTTGCATATGGATATCAAAACGATGGGAAATGCTGCTGTATTGCCGTGGACATTTATTTTTATCGCTACTATGCTTGTAGGTAAAATTAGTGATACATTAATGAAACATGGCTGTTCTTTGTTTGTTTCACGAAATGCTCTCATTTTGATTGCGTTTACTTGCTCTGCTATTTCTATGTATGTTGGAACAACTATGACGGATGCTTGGAGTGTTGTTATTTGTCTTAGTATTGCATTAGGTTTCGTTGGATTTTCTCAAACAATTCCTTGGGCTATTGCATCTGATATTGGTGGTGAATATACCGGGGTAGTATCTTCTTGGATGAATACATGGGGACAGGTTGGTGCGGCTGTCATGGCAACAGGTACAGCATGGATTGGCAGCACCTATGGATGGAATTACACTTTGTTCGCTTTAATCGCCGTTGCATGTATTGGTATTGTTAGTTGCTTGCTTATTAATCCTAAACAAAAATTAAATGCATAATAAGAGGAGTGAGTTCAAATGAAAAAAATTATTTCTGATGTTATATTTGATAGTGTTGCTGGTTGTTTTAAAAAAAATGCCTGTATTGTAATTGATGACAATAAAATAAAAGAAGTAAAAACGGATGTTGATTTTTCGGACATTGACATAAATGATGCGATTGATTTGCGTGGCTATACGGTTTTGCCTGGGTATATTGATGCACATGACCATCTTTCTTTATCTCCGCATAAAAAGAATCATCCGAGTTTAATGATGGAACCAGATGCGGCGCTAACAATTAACGGTATTTTGAATATGAAAACAGATCTTTTGTCAGGGGTAACTACAGCACGTTGTTGCGGTGATAAAGATTTTGTTGATCTTTATATTAAAGATGCAATTGATAATGGCGAATTAATAGGGCCTCGTATTTATACAAGTACTCGTGGTGTAAAAGTAAGTTTTGCGCATGGATTTGTTGGTACAGCTAGAAATGGCAGACAGGAAATCATTTCTACAATTCGTGAAAATTATTCAAGAGGAGCACAGTTTACAAAATTATTTATCACTGGCACTAATATTGAAAATGGTATGTTCCCATATTTTATGAGTCCGGAGGAAATTGAAGGAGCTATCCAAGAATCTCATCGCCGTGGGAAAATGGTTTCGGCCCATTGTGTAGGTGGTGAAGGTTTGGACGTATGTCTTGAAAAAGGCCTGGATGTTTTTGAACATGCTTACTGGGCGACAAATGAACAATTGGAAAAAATTGAAAAAAATAACCGATGGATCGTTTTAACGCCGGGTATCTATTTTAATGATAAACGTTGGGCTACGGTTAGCCAGGCATCTGTTGATGAATTTGTTGAAAACCGGCCAGGGCTTATTGAACGGTATCAAACTATTGTTAAGACTAATATTAAAACGGCTATTGGTACCGATGCCTCTCATGGCGAAATTGCTGATAATGCTATCCTTATGACTAAAGTTATGAATGATACTGTAGAAAATGCCATTAAAGGTATTACGATAAATGGGGCCGAACTCTGTGGGTTGGAACATCTTGTTGGATCGATTACAGAGGGAAAATATGCGGATATTGTTGCTTGCAAGGGAAATGTTGAAGATAACATTGAATTATTAAAAAATGTAGATTTTGTTATGAAAGATGGGAAAATCTATAAAGACAATCATTAATAGAAAACTGGGGGATTTATTATTATGAAACCAATTATCGGTATATTCTTAGGAGAAGCAGCCGGTGTAGGCCCGGAACTGATTGCCAAACTGGTAGCAGAAAAAATGCCGGATACGTGCTGCCGCCCTGTACTCATCGGCGATGCCCGTGTATTGCGCCGTGGGATGGAAATTTCTCACGTTGATTTTCCATTCACCTGCGTAGATAGGGTAGATCAGATTGACTGGGATGGTCCTGTTTCCATCATTGATTTGAAAAATCTGGACCCTGATACGGTCAAAATCGGAGAAGTCGATCCTAAATCCGGCAAAGTGACCGGTGATACCCTCGTGTATTCAATGGACCTTTTGAAGAATCATCAGATTGATGGCTTCGTCTTTGGCCCTCTCAACAAACAGGCTTTCAAACGGGGCGGGTATCATGTAGAAGACGAACATGAACTCTTTGCCCAGTGCCTCGACTGGATGGATAAACCCCGCGGTATCCTCAATGTCATGAATAAATTGTGGACATTCCGCGTGACGACGCACATCCCCTTCAAAGAGGTACCTAAATATATTACTAAAGAAAATGTCCTGAAGACCATCGATCTGACCTATCAGACGATGAAACGGGCTGGCTATGATAATCCCCGTATTGCTCTGGCAGCACTCAATCCGCATTGCGGGGAAGGGGGCCTGTGCGGTACCGAAGAAATCGATATCCTCAAGCCCGTCGTAGAAAGCCTGCAGGCCCAGGGCAAAGATATTGTCGGTCCTGTATCGGCAGATACCATTTTCATGCATGCCTTCCGTGGCGAATACGATGCCGTCGTGACGTTGTATCATGACCAGGGGCAGATTGCTACGAAACTCCTGGCTTTTGATGAAGGAGTTACCGTAGCCGGTGGCCTGCCGTATGCCATTACGACGCCGGAACATGGAACGGCATTTGATATTGCCGGCAAAGGTATTGCCAAAACGAGCTCGTTTGCCCATGCAATCCGTCTGGCAGCCCAGATGTCCGGCTGGAGGGGAGAAGAAGCATGATCATCTGCTTTTTGCAGATGCGTAAAAAGGCTCCAGTGGCAGCACACCGGAACCTCTTATAAGACGTTAATGAATAAGACCGTATACCTCCGGGTATGCGGTTCTTTTTATTGTACATCAGGAACAGGGGAATAGATTTACAGCTCGCGTTCTGATACGCAGGATAATAATGTATTGCTAAAAGAAATACATTATTATATACTTTATGTAAAGAAAGGGTGTGGTATTTTATGGCGGCAAAGACTACTAATGTGTATATAAGAATGGAACCAGAAGTAAAAATAGCAGCTGAAAAGGTGTTCAATCAGTTAGGCATTCCTTTTTCAACCGCTGTAAATCTGTTTTTGAAGCAGGTAGCAATGAAGCAATGTATTCCGTTTGAATTGACGGTGTCCTCTCATCATCCGGTGTTTTTTGATAACCTAACAGAAGACGAAAAAGATGCAATAATAGCGGAAGGTTATCAAGAATATCAGAAGAAACAAGGAAAAGTTGCAACGGATGTATTTGCAGATTTAGAAAAGGATTACAAGTTGTGAATTATACTATTTATATGGAGCCGGCGGCGGAACAAGATCTCCGCAATATATATGCATATATTGCTAATTCACTGCATAGTCCCATGGCAGCAGTACGAATGTATGAGCAGCTTAAACGAGCGATTATGAGCTTGGAAGTATATCCCCAGCGGCATAATTTTTTACAAAAAGACGTTTGGAAAATTCGTCAGATACGGTGCATGCCTGTAGCTCATTTTTTACTTTTCTATATTGTAGACGAACAAGAAAAAACAGTTTCTGTTTTGCGCATCGTATATAGTAAACGGGATATAAATCAACAAATATAAATGGAACTTTGTTACAAGGAAAAGTATTTTTATTGAAATTAAATTTTGTATATACTATAATAAAATAAAAGGAGACGTAATGGAAAAAAATATAACATACCATATGCGTATTAATGCTGTGAAAAATGAATTGCACAATAAAAACGAAATTCGTATTTTCAAGTTTATACAATCTTGCAAAGAAGATATTATACATATGTCTGTTTCGGAAGCTGCAGAAGCTTGTAATGTTAGTAAGGCTGCCATGGTCCGCTATGCGCAGAAACTTGGCTATAAAGGATATCAAGCGATGAAAATTAATATTGCTCAAGAGACGATCGAGCCAGAAAAACAGATTTATGGGAAATTAGTGAAGACTGATACAGTAAAGTCTATTATGAGTAAGATAATTAGTTCGCATATTCAGGCATTAAAGGACACTTTACGAGTATTAGATGATAGTGCAATTGAACAAGCCATAAAGTACATATTACATGCTAATCAACTATTATTTATGGGAATAGGTGGTGCAGGTAGTGTGGCACAGGATGGACAGCATAAATTTATGAAAATAGGAAGATTGGCACATTTTTATGCTGATTATAATTTACAAACAATGGCAGTTTCAACGTTATCGTCAAAGGATGTTATAATTGCGATTTCACACTCAGGAGATTCGACGGAATTATTGAATTTATTAGAAATGGCTAGTCATTCTAATGTAAAGATTATAGCGATTACCAATTATAGCAAATCTTCTATCGTAGAATTAGCTGATGTTTCACTTTTTACATATTCTGATGAAACTGCGGTTAATAGTGATGCTTTGTCTTCGCGTATTGCTGAACTGGCTATATTAGATATTCTTTATATTGGGGTTGTATTTAAAACTTATAGAACATCTTATGAACATATTGTTACGACAAGAACCGCTTTAGCTTCAACTAAAATATAAGTATCGATAGATGATGAGGTGAGTACTATGTTTTGTGGTATTGACTTAGGAACATCTAGTGTAAAAGCAGCAATATTTTTGCCAGATGGTAAAATGGTAGCATATTCACGAAAAGAGTGTGATATGGTTAGCCCCAGGGTCGGGTGGTCAGAATTAAACCCTCAAAATTATTTAGAGAATGTATATGATGTATTATTAGCTGTCTTTAATCAATATAAAGGGCCTGTAAAATCTATTGCATTATCTTCGCAAGCACAAGCTTGTTTACCAGTTGATAAAGATGGAAAAGCTCTTTATAACATAATTGTGACTATGGATAATAGAACAACTGAACAATATCAATATTGGAAAGAGAATTATGATGAATGGGATGTATATAAAAAAAGTGGTGTTCCTTTTTCTACAATTTATGCACTAAACAAAATTATGTGGCATAAACAAAATAATCCTGAAATTTATCAACGAGCTTGGAAATTTCTGTGTGTTCAGGACTATATTATGTTCATGTTGACAGGATGCAATCCGGTTATTGATTATTCTTTAGCAAGTAGAAGTATGATGTTGTCCATAGCGGATAATAAATGGAACCAGAATCTTTTAACTATTGCTAAAATAGATATTGATAAATTAGCTAAACCAATTCCATCAACTACTGTTGTAGGTAAACTAAAAAGAGAATTATCTTATTGGCTAGGATTGTCTGAACCATGTGACGTGATAATAGGAGGCCATGATCAGGTTTGTGGGGCTATTGGAAGCGGTGTCATTGTTCCAGGGATGATGATGGATGCTTGTGGAACTGTTGACGCAATGGTAACGGTGCTGAATGATAGCAAACCAAGAAAAGCAATGATGAAAAAAGGACTGCCTATATATAGTCTTGTAAATTTAAAAAAATATATTACGTTGGCAATCAATACTAATGGAGGATTATTCTTTAAATGGTATAAAAATACTTTTTATGGAGCTGAAATGAAAGACTTCATGTTGAGAGGAAAAGATATTTATTCGGAGATTATAAATTGTAGTACTGACAACCCATCGGATATATATATATTGCCACATTTAGAAGGTGCTGGCAGTCCATATAATGATCCTACGTCGATGGGAGCTATTATTGGATTAAAATCAAAGTATAATCGGCGAGATTTATCGAAGGCTGTATTGGATTCATTGGCATATGAAATGAAACTTAATTTGCTTGCTATTGAAAAAAGCACGAACTGCATTATAAATGAAATACGAATTATCGGTGGAGGCGCTAAAACTCCTAAATGGTTGCAAATTAAAGCCGATGTGTTTAATAAAGAAATTGTTTCTCTTGAAAATAATGAAGCAGCAGTTTTAGGCGCAGCCATTTTGGGTGCAGTGGGGATAGGATATTTTCCTGATATAAAGCAAGCGATTGCTCAAATGGTTAAGCCCAAAAGAAGATATATTCCGATAGAGAAAAATATCGCAAAATATGAAGAACATTTTGCAGAATATCAGGAAATATATAGAATATTAAAACCATTAAATAAAAAAATATTTAATCGAATTAATAAATAATAGGGGGGATTTATATGGCAATGTTAGGAAAAGCAGTAAGACTTAGTAGATTGGTAGATTCAAAAAGTAATAAAATGATGGCAATTACTGTGGATCATGCAATTTCTAGGGGTATTGCAGGAATGAAAGGATTACAACCAATTCAAGATACAATAGATAAAATTATTCTTGGTTGTCCTAATGCAATCACAATGACAAAGGGAATAGCTGAAAGATGTATGTGGAAACATGCAGGAAAAATATCGTTATTACTCAAATGTTCAAATTATTCTCCTGTTGCGCCCACTAAAGATACTATTTTTGGTTCTGTTGATGAAGCCGTTCGAATGGGGGCAGATGGGGTATCTATTGGGGCAATGACTCTTGGTGATTTTCAGGGAGAACAATTTGAAACAATAGGGCGATTTTCAGAGGAATGTACTTTAAAAGGCATGCCGCTTATTGGTCATATTTATCCTAAGGGGGAATCAGTTCCTAGCAATGAATGGGCAAATTGGGAAAATATAGCGTATTGTGTTCGTAGCGCTTGCGAATTAGGCATGGATATTGTTAAGACTACTTATACAGGCAATCCAGAATCAATGGCAAAAGTTATTGCGTGTGTTCCATCGAGTTTTCGGGTTGTAATTCAAGGCGGAGACAGCTGTAGAACCTTAGAAGACTATTTACAAATGACGCGGGATGCAATGGATTGTGGTGTCGGTGGAGTTACAATGGGACGTTTTGTATGGAATTATAAAGATGTTACTGCATTAGTTATTGCTTTAAGATATGTTATTCATAGAGGATATTCTGTAAAAGAGGCAAAAGAGCTTTTGGTTCAATTAGAACATGATAAAAATTATGATGATTTTTGATAAATAACGTATAGAAAACATAATAAAGCAATTTACCATATAATGAACATATTAGCATATCAATATATTGTATATGAATGGGACATTTGATATTATCGGAAAAAATTAGCCTATACGATTCGTTTGAAAACAGGATTGGAAAAGAGATAGAATCGTTTTTGGGGTTGGTATAATATGGTTTTGAAAAGAAAAATGCTCGCAAAACTTATTACTGAGCTGACCCCTTGTTAAGGCCGGACTATAATTGACCTAAAGAGGGTGCGGACGAAAGGATTTTTTATGTTATCTCCAATAAACACAAAATATAAAAAATGGATGCTTTTAGGGGATTGTTATCTTAAATACTATTAGAATATTTATTATAAATTTTTTTGAAATACTTAACTATGCTAAAAGTATATTGAAAATACCTAGAAAATAGACCGCGTTAAAGCCCAATGTACCTGCCTTTTTAAGTCCATCAAAATTAGCAAATCTAGTCAATTGAAAATAATCAATAGCTAAATTAAATATCAATTGAGTCTTAATGAATTAAAATGATGTTTGCACAGCTAATAAGTTTTTCTGTACGTTTCTTGAATGCAGTGTGACTCAATTCATTTTTGGTTTCCAGTAGAGGAAGGACGAATGGTAAGTACCGTAGCATCTAATTCATTAATAATGCGAAAAGCTGTTTTTACCAATTTTTTCAACATACGCACTTCGGTTCTATTCTAGCAGACAGCGTTAAATTTATCCATTGAATCACTATTTTTATGAACTATGTTTTGAGGTTCGCTGACAACATTCGCACATAAAGATTTGTGTAAAATAGGCTTTTTCTGTACTGGTCGGTTTAATAAAAGCAAGATATTGACGTGCATAAATGATTGACAAGGTTCTCAGATTCATCGGCTATTCCATGTCTTAATAATGAAAAAAGGGAAAATCAAAGAAATCAAAAATCTTCAACTAACGCAAATGTAAGTAAGGTAGTTGTAAAAAGTTGCATGTCTTTCTTTTACCTGAGTGGTCAGAAATCCGTGTAATTATAGTCGGCATATCTTCAGAATAGCTAATTCCAGTTGCTAAAGCGGTTAATTCATCAATCTAAAAATCGAGTCACTAATTGTTCACAGCTATCTTGAAATCTTTTGAAGGGATTTCATTCACGGATTACGTCCTTATTATTAAAACTAAATTTTTCAAAAGATAGATTGTGGCCGGATAGAGAACAAGATAATTGCATAATTGTAGTATAGATAGACGAAATTAGCATTCCTTCGGATTGGTTATAAGTGCATGAATCCTAGCAGAAACAGTTTTGCTAATCCATGCATTTTTGTGGCAAAAGCAGGATGGTTCATTGTATAATAAAGGTAAATGGTCAATGAAGGAATCGATATCTATGGTGATATCTTGATACGTGTAACGTGACGATAAAAAATTATGCAATGTATTCCGGAGGTGGTCGTCGTGGCAGGAGAACGGGCCGTGCAGGGTGTCAGCCCGGATATGCTTATGGAGGCAATGGATGCCGTAACCGATGGCGTCGTCATTGTCGATACGGATTCGCGGATTGTGTATTTAAATGAAGCGTATACGCATATTTTGAACGTAAAAAAAGAAAAAGTGTTATACCGGCGCATGGATGAAATTGAACCGGGAGCGGTCATATTGGATACGCTGATGGATCATAAGCCGCGGCTGCATCAGTTTGTTGAGGTACGGACGCGGGGAAAGAAGATTCTCGTCAACATTACGCCAATTTTTAAGGGAGGCGTTTTTTGTGGTGCCATATCGGTATTTAAAGATATTACGGAAATTACAGTAGTGCAGCGGGAACTGGAGAAGACCCAGCGCCTGAGTCATTCCATATTTAAAGCTTTGTCAACGGAGAAGCCGTCATTGCCAAGGGAATTTTCTCATATTATCGGCGAAGACCCGGCCTTTTTACGCTGTTTGAAAATGGCGGAAATCGTGGCGCCGACGGATGCGACGGTCCTCATCGAAGGGGAAAGCGGAGCCGGGAAGGAAGTTTTCGTGCAGGCTATCCGCAGCCTGAGCGGCAAACGGAGTTATCCGTTTGTCAGCATGAATTGTTCGGCCATTCCTGAAACGCTGATTGAGAGCGAACTCTTTGGTTATACGTCGGGGTCCTTTACGGGTGCTTCCCGGGGCGGGAAAGCCGGCAAGTTTGAACTGGCTGATGGCGGTACGATTTTTCTCGATGAAATCGGCGAGATGCCCTTATTCATGCAGTCTAAATTATTGCGGGTTCTCCAGTCCGGAGAAATCCAGAAGATAGGGTCCGACAAAGTACAGAAAGTGGATGTCCGGGTCATTGCGGCGACGAACCGGAATCTGAAACAGATGGTAGAAGACGGGAAATTCCGGGAAGATTTGTATTTCCGCCTCAATACCTTTAAAATTGTCATACCGCCCCTGCGCAGACGGCGGAAAGATATCCTGCTCCTGGCAAACCATTTCCTGGATATTTTTTCAGAAAAATATCATAAGCACCTGTCTTTTTCTCCCGGTACGGCAGCCGTATTGCAGAAGAGTCCCTGGTCGGGAAATGTCCGGCAACTCGAAAGCTGCGTAGAATATGCCGTCATCGTCGCAGGAGGGAGTGTGATCCTGCCGGAAGATCTGCCTGACGAACTGCTGCAGGGACAGAGCCGGGATGGATATACGGCAGAATTGCCTGAAAAAGGACAGAGAGCTCCATCCGGCCAGGAGCAGAATGTATCGCCGCTTCGGATGGATATCCAGCAGATTGAACGGGAACGGATGCGTGAAGCCCTGGAAAAAGCACAGGGAAACAAGACGAAAGCCATGGAATTATTGGGCATTAGCCGGCGGACTTTTTATAAAAAATATAAATTATATGGTTTTTCTAATGATTTGTATACTAAGTAAATATTATGTGTATACCTAGTATACAAAAGAAACAGCCAGTGTATACAACGAGGAGTGGATACGCTGGCTGTTTCTGTGTCAAAAGGGCATATTATGGATGGTTTCCGCGTATACTTCCGGAAGAATTTATTGGCATTATAATTTCATATAAAATGGTGAAAGCAATGTGTTACAGTCATGACTTGCATATACTTATTATCACAACTATTTATGAAAAGAGGTTACGTTATGATGAAAACAATCCGGATCGGCGGAGGCCAGGGGTTCTGGGGCGATCTGAGCGATGCCCCCATTACGATGGCACGGGAAGACAATCTTGATTATATCTGCTGTGATTATCTGGCAGAACTTACACTCTCTATTATGCGGCGCCAGCAGGAAAAACGGCCTGAAGCCGGCTATGCCCGCGATTTCATCACGGCTCTAAAAGGTATGCTTCCCTATCTTGCCGAAAAAGGGACCAAGGTCATTACCAATGCCGGTGGCATGAATGTCAAAGCCTGTGTGGAAAAAGCAAAAGAAGCCATCCGCGAAGGCGGTTATCATTTGAAAGTCGGCTATGTACTAGGTGACGACGTGCGCGAACTGATTCCCCAGCTGCGTGCCCAGGGTATCACGATGAAACATATGGATACGGGTGAAGATATCGACCGCATCCTGCCCAATATGGTAAACGCCAACGTATATTACGGGGTAGAACCGATTGTCAAATGCCTGGAAGACGGAGCAGACATCATCATTCTCGGCCGCTCGACCGATACAGCTATGTTTGAAGCACCCCTCATTTATGAATTTGGCTGGAAACTCGACGACTGGACAGCCAAAGCTACGGGCATCCTGGCAGGCCATCTCTGCGAATGTGGCGCCCAGGCGACCGGCGGCAACTATGACTACGACTGGGAACACGTGCCGAGCCCGGAAAACCTTGGCTATCCTATTGCCGAAATCAGCGAAAAAGGCAGCCTCGTCCTGACGAAGACGAAGAATACCGGCGGCCTGGTTACGCCTCAGTCGGTCAAAGAACAGCTGCTCTATGAAATCCATGATCCATCCAAATACATTACTCCCGATGTCGTTGCCGATTTCAGCAAGATTACACTGGAAGAAATCGAACGGGATCACGTAGCCGTCCGCGGTGTTACAGGTACACCGGCTCCGGATACACTAAAACTCTGCGTTGGTTATCTGGAAGGGTACCGTACCATTGCCTACCTGCCCTATTCCTGGCCGCGCGCTTACGACAAGGCGAAGATGGCTGCCGATATCCTCGACAAACGGCTTGCCATGAAGAATGCTAAAATCGTCCGCAAGAACATCAGCTATCTCGGCGTCAATGCCCTCCATGGACCGCTGGCTCCGGAAATCGATGCCGACCTCAATGAAGTCGTCCTCCGCTACGCAATCATGACGGAATCGAAAAAAGAAGGCCTGAAACTGACGCCGGAAGTAGCAGCTGTCAGTAATCTGAACGGCCCGGCACAGGGCTGCTTCTTCGGTGGCCGCAGCCGTCCCAGTGAAGTATTTGCTCTCTGGCCGACACTGATTCCGCGCGACGCCATCAAACTTACGACATTTGTTGAGGAGGTCTGAAATCATGAAAGTACAATTAAAAGATATCGCCCATGGCCGCTGTGGCGATAAAAGCGATACATCTAATATCTGCATCTATGCACGGAAACCCCAGTATTATAAAGCGATGGAAAAACAACTGACGGCTGATGCCGTGCGCCGTCATTTCGAAGGACTCGTATTCGGCGATGTCGTACGTTACGACGTCCCCCAGCTGGACGGCTTCAACTTCGTCATGCATCATGCCCTCGATGGCGGTGCGACCCGTTCCCTGCGCCTGGACACACTGGGAAAATGCATGGAAGCTGCTCTTCTCAGAATGTATATTGAAATTGATGATGAATAGAGGTGTCATGCTATGTCTAAACCATTAGAAGGCATCCGCGTCCTCGATCTCACCCGTGTCCTTTCCGGCCCTTACTGCACGATGCTGCTGGCAGATATGGGAGCGGAAGTCATTAAGATTGAATCGCCCCATGGCGATGACAGCCGGGCGTATCCTCCGTTTGATAAGGGAATCAGTGCCTACTATGCCAACCTGAACCGCAATAAAAAGAGTGTGGAACTGGATTTGCATGATGAAAAGGCAAAAGAAGTCCTTCGTCAGCTCATCAAAGTCTCGGATGTTTTTGTAGAAAATTTCAAACCCGGCACCATTGCTAAAATGGGATTTTCCTATGAAGAAGTAAAGAAACTCAATCCGAATATCATCTTTGCGTCAATATCCGGATTTGGCCAGACCGGCCCGTACCGGCTGCTGCCCGGCTATGATGTCATTGCCCAGGCGCTCAGCGGCATGATGAGTGTTACTGGCTGGCCGGATTCTCCGCCAACCCGGACGGGGACGGCTATTGGTGACGTCTTGGGCGGCCTGAACTGCTGCATCGGCATCCTGGCAGCTCTGCAGGGACGGAATACACAGCATCACGGTGAATACGTCGATGTAGGGCTGGTGGACTGCTCGGTCAGCGCCATGGAAACCATAACGGAAATTTACATGGTAGAAGGCCGTATTCCTCAGCGGGCAGGCAACCGTTATGAATTCATTTATCCGTACGATTCTTTTGAAGCATCGGATAAATGGATTGTCATCGGTGTCGGCAACGATGCTATCTGGAAACGGTTCTGCGAAGCGACGGATCATGCCGACTGGTTTGCCGATGAACGGTTTAAACTGAATAAGGACCGGGCAAATCAGAAAGATGAACTGAACGCCATGGTTACGAGCTGGACAAAACAGCATACGGCAAAAGAAGTCATTGAAATCCTCAGGGCCCACAGCGTACCTTGTGCGCCTATCCATGATGTGTCCGATGTAGTAAACGATGAACACATTGCCAAAGCCCGTCAGATGATTTGCGAAATTGACCACCCCGTGGAAGGGAAAATGCGCGTAACAGGAAATCCGGTAAAAATGACAGAAGCCGATCCCTATACGTATGCGAAGGCGCCTACCCTGGGAAAAGATACAGGAAACGTTTTGGCGGATATCCTGCATCTGGATGAAGATACTATTGCGTACTTTACAAAATCAATTACTGACTGATAAGTCCTTTATTACCCTGGATATCCTGCCGCAGTATGTCTGCGGCAGGATATCCGGATAGGAGGTTTACTATGTTAGCTGTTGTAGGTTTGGTCACGGTTCTTCTGGTCCTGATCAGCATACTGACGAAAAAGCTTTCTACGATGTGTGCTTTGATTTCCGTGCCAATTATTGCCTGCCTGATATTAGGACTGGGCGGCGATATGGGGAAATTCATGATGGCCGGGATTAAGAGCGTAGCTCCGACTGGTGCTATGTTTATTTTTGCCGTGTTATTTTTCACGATTATGGGAGATACGGGCGTTTTTGAACGCATTGTTAATAAAATCCTCAGCATTGTTGGTTCAAATCCCATAAAAATATGTATTGGTACATATGTTATTACCTTATTGACACACCTGGATGGATCCGGTGCCAGTACCTTTCTCATTACGGTTCCAGCTATGCTTCCGATTTACGAAAAGTTAAAAATGGACCGGCGTATCCTGGCCACAATCGTAGCTCTCGGTGCTGGTACAATGAACATCGTGCCCTGGGGCGGACCGACCATCCGGGCGGCTACGGCACTGGAAATGCCCGTCATGGATTTATTTGCCCCCATGGTCATCCCGCAGGTCATCGGGATGATGGCAGGTATTGCCATTGCCGTCATATTCGGGATGAAAGAAAAACGCCGCCTCGGTGCGGAGCTGATAAATATCAGTCTGGAACCGGCGCCGCTGTCAGATGAGGAAGCCGCTTTGCGCCGCCCTAAGTTTTTCTGGTTTAACCTGTTCCTGATCATTGCCACCGTTGCCTTACTGGTCAAAGGAACACTGCCCCCGGCAGGATGCTTTATGGTAGCACTGGTCATAGCCCTGATGGTCAATTATCCTAATCTCAAGACACAGGGTCAGTTGATTGATACTCATGCCAAATCTGCTCTGATGATGGCCAGCGTATTATTTGCTGCTGGTATTTTTACGGGTATCATGAAAGGTGCCGGAATGCTCAATGCCATGGCTCAGGGACTGGTCACGATTATTCCGGACGCACTGGCTGCTCATTTTGCCGTTATCATTGGTGTCATTTCTATGCCGGCAAGTCTGTTGTTCGACCCGGATAGCTTCTATTTTGCCGTACTGCCTGTACTGGCACAGGCTGCTGATGCCGTCGGGCTGGCTGGTGTCGATCTGGGCAGGGCTGCCATCTGTGGTCAGATGACGCTGGGCTTCCCCGTTTCTCCATTGACTCCGTCTACATTCTTACTCGTCGGCCTTGCCGGTGTTGACTTCGGTGAACATCAGAAACACACCTTCTTCTGGGCCTGGCTGGTATCTCTGATTATTCTCTTTGCTGCTGTCCTCGTCGGATCTATTCCGCTGTAAGGTCATAGAAAAATCAGCATAGTCTGCGTAGATTAGTACATCAAAAGTGAAAAAAATCACATGAATAAAAGATTCACTGTAAAACAGGATAAACGCTGCTTCACAGTGAATCTTTTTTGTATGTCCCGTGATATAATAAAAGAACCATAGTACATGACGGAGGATACAGTGATGGAACATACGAATATCATGCAATGGCCCGATGGCAGGGTGCGGTGCCGGTGGTGCAATCCACAGAATCCGCTGTATATTGCCTATCATGATGCGGAGTGGGGTGTGCCCTGCCATGATGACCAGCGGTTGTTTGAGATGCTGGTCCTGGAAGGGTTTCAGGCCGGTCTTTCCTGGGAATGTGTTCTCAATAAGAGGGAAGGGTTCCGCCAGGCCTTTGACGGGTTCAATCCTTTGGTGATAGCTCGTTATCCCGATGAAAAATTAGAAGCGCTGCGGCACGATTCCCGCATTATACGGAATAAGCTGAAAATCAGGGCTGCCAGGACCAATGCCCGCGTCTTTCTGGCCATTCAGGCGGAGTGGGGCTGTTTTGATGCCTACTTGTGGCACTGGACGCAGGGGAAGGTCATATGTGAGCAGGGCTGTACCCGGTCTTTGCTGTCGGACCAGATTTCGGCGGACCTTAAGAAACGGGGCATGACCTTTGTCGGTACGACTATTATCTACGCCTACCTGCAGGCCATGGGCGTCATCTGCAGTCATGAAGAAGGATGCTGGAAGCAGGGGCAGCATGCGGAAGACCGTCCGGTATGCCCATAAAAAACGAGGAGCTGTCGCATAAAGACAGCTCCCCGTTGAGTTTGAGTTTGCCGTTTGTAGTGGGGTGAACGTACCCCCGCCTACAGAGGCGGGAGCTTCCTGCTTCAACGAGAACAGCACTACAGCTCCGAGGAACTGCTGCGGCTTACACTCTCTCCACAAGCGTAGATTCCCGTACGACCCACGGTACTTTATGCGTTATGTCAGGCAGATATTCGCCTAGCTTCTTCTCGTATATTTATCGCAGCGTTCTTATCTCTGTCATGATGACTGCCACATTTCGGGCAATCCCATTCTCGTATAGACAAATCTTTCGTTTCATTGTTCTGGTAACCACAAACATGGCATAGCTGACTGCTTGGATACCATTTGTCTATCTTGATAAGCTGTTTGCCTTGCCAAGCCAGCTTATATTCCAACATGTTTGTGAACATATTCCAGCCATTATCTGCTACGGACTTACCAAAACTGAATTTACCGCCTTTCTTGCGTTTAGCCATCGCCTTGACGCTGATATCCTCAATACCTATGGCATCATAGTGGTCTACCAAGTAGCGGGCTTTTTTGTGCAGGAAGTCGCGGCGTTGATTGGCAATTTTCTCATGAAGCACAGCTACGCGAAGCCTTTGCTTTTCACGATTGTGGCTTCCTTTTTGCCTTTTGGATAGTTTTCTTTGTGCTTGAGCCAATCTCTTCTCGGTTTTACGCAAAAAGTTTGGATAATTCGCATCATCTTCGTCAGAAGCAACATATAGACCGTGCATGGCAAAATCAAGCCCAAGAAATTTCTTCGGCATTATAGGGAGTATTTGGTTTTCGTACTCCACCAAAATACTGATATAGAATTTTCCTGAAGGTGTTCTGCTTATGGTAACGGTCTTTATCGTGCTGTTTTTCATCAGGGGACGATGCAGACATAATTTTACCCAACCAACTTTAGGCAATTTAACCTTATTTCCTTCTAATCGGACAGATCCTTTCTGATTGTTCGTAGAATACGAAGCATGACCTGTCTTTTTCGATTTGAAGCGTGGCTTGCCAAAATGCTTTCGATTTCTAAAAAAGTTATTGTATGCTTTGCTCAGGTTCATCTGTGCATTGGCAAGAGCAAGACTGTCCACTTCTTTCAGCCAAGGAAACTCTTCCTTATACTGTGCGGGAGTATTGTTCAGTTTCTTACCGGTTTCCTTATAGTAATCAAGGTGCTCTCCAAGAGGCGGATTAGGTTAAATCATTTTCTATAAACTACAAACTATACAGTAAAAGGGACTTACGTATGATAGTAGAAACCTTCATGCGTAAGTCCCTTGCTGTTGGTGTTGACGCAGGACAGGAATATTCTGCCTGCCCGGAGCAGGCAGGGATGACCTATCAGACGTTAAACCGGAAGTAGGTGACATCGCCATCCTGCATGACGTAGTCCTTGCCTTCCAGGCGGACGAGGCCTTTTTCCTTGGCGGCCTGTTCACTGCCGCAGGCAATGAGGTCATCGTAGGAAACGATTTCAGCGCGGATAAAGCCCCGTTCGATATCGGTATGGATCTTACCGGCTGCTTTCTGGGCTTTCGTGCCTTTGACGATGGTCCAGGCGCGGACTTCGTCGGCACCGGCCGTAAAGAAATTGATAAGGCCCAGCATGGCGTAGCTTGCTTTGATCAGTTTATCGAGGCCGGCTTCGGGAAGTCCCAGTTCTTCCAGGAAGACCTGGGCTTCATCATCGGGCAGTTCGGCGATTTCCGCTTCGATTTTAGCAGAGACGGCGACGACTTCCGACCCTTCTTTTTCGGCAAAAGCCCGCAGTGCCTGTACGTGGGGATTGGAATCGGGATCCGATGCTTCGTCTTCGGCCACGTTGGCGATATAGAGAATCGGCTTGAGCGTCAGCAGGTTGAGATCGTGGACCTGTGGCAGTTCATCCTTGGTGAGTCCTGCCTTACGGGCCGGTTCGCCATTTTCCAGGCAGGCCAGTACTTTTTTCAGTACGTCGTATTCGGCTTTGGCCGTTTTATCGCCGCACTGGGCGACTTTGGCGATGCGGTCGGCCCGTTTCTGTGTCGTTTCGATATCGGCCAGGCACAGTTCCGTGTTGATGACATCGACGTCGCGTACAGGGTCAATGGAGCCCGATACGTGGGTGATATTGCTGTCTTCAAAGCAGCGGACAACTTCGGCAATGGCATCGGTTTCGCGGATGTGGCTGAGGAATTTGTTCCCCAGACCTTCACCTTTGGATGCCCCGGCGACGAGGCCGGCAATATCGACGAAACGGGTGACGGCCGGAATGGTGCGTTTGGGATGGTACATGTCGGTCAGAACCTGGATGCGATTATCCGGGACTTCGACGACGCCGACGTTCGGTTCAATCGTGCAGAATGGATAATTAGCCGCTTCTGCGCCGGCTTTGGTAATGGCATTGAACAAGGTGCTCTTGCCTACGTTCGGCAGTCCGACAATGCCTATTTCCAGATTGGTACTCATGAGTGAGCAGTCCTTTCTCTATTTCTTATTTTATGATGTGCAGATCGGCAATGCGTTTTACGGCAGCGATAGTGTTTTCCCGTGTGCCGAATGCCGTAAGGCGGAGGTAGCCTTCACCGTGGGGGCCGAATCCGGAACCCGGCGTGGTGACGACGTGGGCTTTTTCCAGCAGGAGGTCGAAGAAATCCCAGCTCTTCATGCCGTTAGGTGTCTGTACCCAGGCATAAGGGGAGTTGGTCGCGCCATATACGGTGTAGCCGGCTTCGGTCAGGCCGTCGCGGATGATATGGGCGTTTTCCATGTAGTAATCAACATCAGCCAGGCACTGTTTCTGGCCTTCCGGGCTGTAGTATGCTTCAGCTGCGCGCTGTACGACGTACGGTGTGCCGTTGAAGAAGGTACACTGGCGGCGGTTCCAGAGCGGATTCAGTTCCACTGCCGTGCCGTCGGCTTTATAGGCTTTGCAGGCATGGGGAACGACGACGTAGGAGCAGCGCGTGCCGGTGAAGCCGGCGCACTTGGAGTAGGAGCGCAGTTCGATTGCCACGTCTTTGGCGCCTTCTACTTCGAAAATGCTGTGGGGAACGTCCGGTTCGGTAATATATGTTTCATAGGCCGAATCGTAGATGATGACGAAATTGTTTTCCTTAGCAGCCCGGACCCAGTTTTCCAGTTCTTCTTTGCTCATGGCTGTACCGGTCGGGTTGGACGGGTTGCAGAGGTAGACAATATCGACCTTTTCTTTCGGCGGCTGGGCTTTGAAGCCGTTTTCCGGCGTGCAGGGCAGATAGACGACGCCATCGTATCTGCCTGTTTCGGCATGGTATACACCGGTGTGACCGCACATGACGTTGGAGTCAAGGTATACGGGGTAGACCGGATCGGCTACGGCAAAGGTCAGGTCGCTGCCAAAGATTTCCTGGATGCAGGCAACGTCGGTCTTGGAACCGTCACCGACGAAGACTTCGTCCAGTTCCAGGTCGATGCCGCGCGTTTTATAATCTCCGTCAATGATGGCCTGACGGAGAAAATCATAGCCTTGTTCGGGACCATAGCCGCGGAACGTTTCGGCTTTTCCCATTTCATCGACAGCTTTATGCATCGCTTCTATGATGGCCGGAGCCAGCGGGCGGGTTACGTCGCCGATACCGAGACGGATGATGTCCGCGTCGGGATGGGCCTTGGAATAGGCTGCAACTTTTTTGGCAATGGTAGCAAAGAGATAATTGCCAGGAAGTTTTAAGTAATTTTCATTTACGTGAGCCATAAAATGACCTCCTTTTATATGCGATAATGAGTATATATTGGCTATACAACACTATTCATTGTACTACATTCGCCATCGCTTGAAAAGGACAGAGGGTACTTCCGGATGATGAGAAATTAAAATCACTGTAATTTGTCTCAGTGTTCAATGAAAAACGCTGCCACACAAAGAAATCTCTGTTTCGTGTGGCAGCGCTCTTTGCTGCTTGGCGTTCGTCGTGGTTAAGGCCGGGGCCGTCGTACTCTCCTTCACTATTCGTAGCGCAGGGCTTCGATGGGATCGAGGCGGGCCGCTTTCCGCGCCGGATAGATGCCGAAGAACAGGCCGATGCCGACGGAGAAGCTGAAGGAAATGATGATCGGTGCCGCCGTGATGACCGTCTGGAAGAGTCCGGCTTTTGCAATGGTAAGGGCGATGCCGACGCCGCAGGCGATGCCCAGCAGGCCGCCGATGACACCGATGACGACCGATTCGATGAGGAACTGCATCATGATATTCTGGAAGGTGGCGCCCAGGGCCTTGCGGATGCCGATTTCCCGCGTCCGTTCTGTGACCGATACCATCATGATGTTCATGATGCCGATGCCACCGACGATAAGGGAGATAGCGGCAATGCTTCCCAGAAACAGGGTCAGCATAGTCGTCGTGCTGGTCATGGTTTCCATGAGGCTGGTCAGGTTGCGGACGGTGAAGTCATCTTCCTTGTCCCCTGTGATGTGGTGGCGCTGGCGCAGCAGTGTTTCCACTTCACTTTGCACCTGTTCGATTTTATCAGAGCGGGAGACCTGGATATTGATGGAACGCACGTAGGTGATGCCCAGAAGACGTTCCTGAGCAGTCGTGAGAGGCACGATGACCATGTCGTCCTGGTCCTGGCCCATGGAAGACTGGCCCTTGCTTTCCAGTACGCCGATGATACGGTAAGGCTGGTTGTTGATGCGGATTGTCTTGCCGACGGGATTGGATGTATCGAACAGATTGGATGCAACCGTCGTCCCGATGACGGCAACGCGGTTGCGCGATTTCAAATCATTGTTGGTGATAAAGGAACCGCTCTGGACATTGAGAGAGCGGATGTGGAGGTATTCCGGTGTCACGCCGTATACGGAGGTGTTCCAGTTCTGATTGCCGTTTACGACCTGATAGGAACTGTTGACGGTCGGCGAAACATAGTCGATATTTTTGATTTTCTTTTTGATGGCTTCGGCGTCGTCGTATTTCAGTTTCTGGCCGGAACCGGCGGCCGATCGGACGCCCCCCTTATTGGTCGAGCCCGGTGTGACGATGAGCATATTGCTGCCCAGGCTGGCAATGGAATTGGTGACGTTCTGGCGCACGCCCATGCCGATGGAAATCATGGCGATGACGGCGCCGACACCGATGATGATGCCCAGCATGGTCAGGATGGAGCGCAGTTTATTGGACAAGAGTGCCGTTACGGCAATCTGTACGCTTTCACTAAACAACATCCATAACGACCCCCTTTCCGGCATCTTTGGTAATCATGCCATCACACAAGAGGAGCTGCCGGTTGGCACAGGCGGCGATTTCCGGTTCATGCGTGACCAGAATGATGGTCTTGTGTTCTTCATGAAGGGCTTCGAAGAGACCCATGATGTCCCGTGTCGATTTCGTATCGAGGTTGCCTGTCGGTTCGTCGGCCATGATGATATGGGGATTATTCACCAGAGCTCTGGCAATGGCGACGCGCTGGCGCTGGCCGCCGGAGAGTTCGTTGGGCTTGTGGTGGGCCCAGGTTTCCAGGCCGACTGCTTTCAGCTTTTCCATGGCCCGCTGGGTCCGTTCTTTGTGGCCTACGCCGGCGTAGACCAGGGGCAGGGCCACGTTGTCGAGAGCGGAGATGCGGGAGAGGAGATTGAAATTCTGGAAGACAAAGCCGATGTGCTGGTTGCGGACGGAGGCCAGTTCGTCGTCGCTCAGGTTGGCTACTTCTTTGCCGCCCAGCCGGTACGAGCCGGACGTCGGCCTGTCGAGACAGCCGAGGATATTCATGAGTGTCGATTTACCGGAACCCGACGGTCCCATGAGGGCGGCAAATTCCCCCTCTTCGATATTCAGGGTAATGCCGGCCAGGGCAGCAAAATCTTCCCCGCCGATGTGATAAATCTTTTTGATGTCGGTTAATTCAATGACATGATTCATGGTGATGCCTCCTGATTACATGGGCGGCGGTCCCTGTCGTCTGTTGGAATTGGATGACTGGGAAGAAGATTTGGATGGGGCATTATAGGAAACGGAAACGCTGTCTCCTTCAGAAAGGCCCGACAGGATTTCCACGTATTCATCGCTGTAGATCCCTGTCGTGACCGGAACCTGTTCGGTCTGGCCGCTGGTATTGACGCGCAGTACGTAGGATCCGTTGTCGTTGGTCTTGAGGGCGGCGATGGGGACGACCAGAGCAT
Source organism: Caecibacter massiliensis (assembly GCA_900095875.1). Classification (GTDB taxonomy): domain Bacteria; phylum Bacillota; class Negativicutes; order Veillonellales; family Megasphaeraceae; genus Megasphaera; species Megasphaera hexanoica. The sequence continues at coordinate 1,640,647 of LT608311.1, forward strand.
CCTCTTTTTCGGCTGTGTTGATTTCTACCCGGGCGGTCATGCCGAGGCGCAGTACGTCATCGGGGTCATCCACGTCGAGGGTGACATAGTAATAAATGACGCTGGCCGACGAAGAAGACGAACTGGATGAAGTGCTCGTGCCGTTCGTATCCCACGTATTGCTCGTATCGGTCTGGGAAATCTTGGACACGTGAGCCGTAAAAGTCTGATTGGTATAGGTATCGACGGTGAAGGTGGCATCCTGGCCGACCTTGATATTGCCGATATCCGTTTCATCTATTTTAGCCATGATCTGCTTTTTGCTCGTATCGGCGATGCGCATGATGACCGTCGGGTTGCTGTTTCCCTGTACGGCCATGGTACCGGCTGGCTTGGGTTCCCCGACGACGACGCCGCTCATGGGGGCGGTGATCGTCGTTTCTGCCAGATCCGATTCGGCGGCGCTCAGATTGGAAAGGGCCGTCTTGTATTCGTATTCGGCATTATCCAGTGTCTGTTTGGTACCGGCACCCTGGTCATAGAGCATCTTATACCGTTCGTAGTCGAGACGCGTATTGGTGACTTTATACTGGGCCTGATCGTATTTGGCCTGATAGTCCTTGCCATCCAGCGTGGCGACGGTCTGGCCGGCTGTGACCTGGTCGTTTTCCTTGACCAGGACCTGACTGATACGGGCTGTGATTTTCGGTGAGACTTCGACAGAATCGACAGGGCGGATCGTACCGGTCGCAGAGACTTTGGATGTGAGATTCATGCGTTCTACCTGGGCCGTTTCGACGGCGGCTGCCTGCCGGGCCTTCTGTTGTGTCTGGTAGTAATACCAGCCGCCGCCGGCACAGGCAGCAATAATGATGACAGCGATGGCGGCTGTGATTTTTTTATTCAGCTTCATGGGATCACCTTTTGAAAATAGGAATGAGTTACAATATAACGGAAACATACGTGGGGTACTGTATGTTTTATTAAGTATATCATAGAAAAAAGCAGTAAAAAAGACAGAACAGGCTGTATGGAAAAGATTACTAAAAATTGTGACAAATCTGTCTTTTTTCTATGGTATACTACATCATGGAACGAATTAAATATAATTCTCAATATATAAAATATCCGGAGGGATAGGTATGAAGAAGCAACTCATGACAGCCGTGGTGGCAGCGATGCTGTGCACCGGGGCCGTATATGCAGCCGATACGACCGGGACCACTGCCGTTCCGGCACAGCAGACACAACAGACACAACAGACACAACAGACAACGCAGAAATCGCAGCAGACCTATAGTCTGGATCTGGATGTGTCGGATTATGCTGTCGATACGATGCAGTACGAGGGGAAACACATCGTGTTCCGGGCCTATGAAAATAAAGTCTACGTCGCACACCCCGTCGATACGACATATCAGTCCATGAATATCTACGTGCCGGAAGAATACTTTGAAGGAAAATCCGTCCATGGGTATACGGCGCAGACGGCCCCCATATTTCTGCCCAATACCGTCGGCGGTTATATGCCGGGCAAGGCAGGACAGCCGTCAGAATACGATCAGCGGCAGGGCGGTCCTAACGCCATACTGGCCGCCCTGGCACGGGGCTGCGTCGTAGCGGCTCCCGGTGCCAGAGGCCGGACGAATCAGGCTGCCGATGGCACCTATACAGGCAAGGCCCCGGCGCTTCTGGTCGATATGAAAGCTGCCATCCGCTACCTGCGCCACAATAAAGGGGTCCTTCCCGGCGATACAGAAAAAATCATCTCCAATGGTACCAGTGCCGGCGGCGCCCTTTCGGCCCTCATCGGGGCGACGGGGAACAGCAAAGAGTACGAACCGTATCTCAAAGCCCTGGGGGCAGCAGAGGAACGGGACGATATCTTTGCCTCCAGTGATTATTGCCCTATTACCGATCTGGAACATGCCGATATGGCCTATGAATGGGTCTTTGGAGACGTGACGGACTATCATCAGAATAATGCCATAGGGGCGATGCCTGCATTTCTCCAGGCCGGCGGTCAGACGATTCCCATGGGGCCGGGACCGGTCGTTGCCAGCCCGGGCAGTACGGACAGCAACAATCAGAATATGCTCGTCCTGGACCGGCCTGCCGATGCACCGGCAGAAGAACAGAAAGGCACGGAAATGAGCGACCAGCAGAAAGCCGTTTCCGCCGTCCTGCGCAAGGCCTTTCCTGCCTATGTGAACAGACTGCACCTTACGGCTCCTGACGGAACAGCTCTGACTCTGGACAAGAACGGCGAAGGGACGTTCAAGGAATATATCAAGAAATTATACATGAAATCGGCCCAGACGGCTCTCGATTCAGGAACGGACCTGTCCGGTATGGACTGGCTGACCATCCACAATGGCGTTGTAACCGATATGGATCTGGGAAAATACGCCGTGTATGCAACCCGTCTCAAGGCAGCTCCTGCCTTCGACTCGCTGGACCTTTCAGCAGGGGAAAACAGTGAATTCGGTAGTGCAACCATCAATGCCCGTCATTTCACTCCCTGGGGGAAGAAATATAATACAGCCGGTAAAGCATACCAGGCGGATAGTAAACTCATTCATCTCCTGAATCCGCTTTATTTCATCGGCAAACGGGATGTCACCACTGCTCCCCACTGGCGGATCCGCCATGGCAGCAAAGACCGTGACACGTCTCTGGTCGTACCGGCTATTCTGGCCCTGTGCCTGCAGCAGACCGGCCATGACGTAGATTTTGCCGTTCCCTGGGGACGGGGCCACGCCGGAGACTATGATCTGGACGAACTCTTTGCCTGGATCGACACCATTTGCGGGAACACACAGATTGTAAATAAATCGTAAAATAATGTAACATGTCTGCCAGATAAATCAATAAGAAATAAAGATTACCTATGTGCAAATTAAAATGATTAAGAATGAAATATAGATATAGGTAAACAGCAAAATGAGTTCTTTTCGTTGCCATAGCAACAGAAGGAACTCATTTTTTCTGATAGCATACACTTGTCAATACGATACCGTACTATTGCGACATAGTATGTGAAATTTTTCTTTTGGTTATAAATTACAGTTTTTTTGTTATGGTTTCTTGTGAATACAAGAGAAAGAAGGTAACAGAATGGGGTATCAATTGAGCAGACGGGCTCTGGCCGACGCCTTTAAATCCTGGTCCGGGACGTACGATGTGTACGCTCCTACCGTATTTGCCGGTACGGGCCGGTTTTCCGAAACCGATGTCATCCGTTATGGCAAAGTGACCGATCCCGCCGATATCGTCTGGGACGCACGGTCTGATTATTCCTTTAAAGAAATCCTGATTCCTGTATGTCAGGTGTTGTTCTACTTTACGGAACACAGCGTGCAGGAATCGGAATTTCCCAAAAAAGGAGCCATCATTTTCCTGCGCAGCTGCGATCTGCATGCCGTGAAACGACTCGATTATATGTTCCTCCAGAACGGGCCGGAAGATTACTACTATAAGACTCTGCGGGACAAGGTGAAATTCGTCGTCATGGGCTGTGACCATACCTTTGACGGCTGCTTCTGCGTGTCTATGGGTACCAACGTGAGCACCAATTATGATGCGGCTGTCAATTTTAAAGATGGCATGTATTATGTGGACTGTCCTGATGAAACCCTGGCGGCTGCCCTGAAAAATCATGCCGAAGGAACTTGCGACGTGACAGCCGATCACGTGGAAAAAGACGATGTGGAAGTCCATATCCCGGACAACCTGACATCGGCCATCGCCAAGAGTTCTATCTGGGATGAATACGACAAACGCTGCATCAAATGCGGCCGCTGCACCCTGGCCTGCCCGACCTGTACCTGCTGGTCTATGCAGGATATCTTCTACACGGAAAACGGCAAGGCCGGTGAACGGCGCCGTGTACAGACGAGCTGTATGTTCGACGACTATACGCTCGTCGCCGGCGGGGGCTGTTTCCGGCAGAAAGCGGGCGAACGGATGCGCTTCAAGGTACTGCACAAAGTCCTCGATTTCAAGAAGAGAGCCGGTTTTCAGATGTGCGTAGGCTGCGGCCGCTGTGATGCCATCTGTCCGGAATACATTTCGCTCACTCACTGCATTAATGAAAAGCTGCCCCAGGGCATGAAGGAGGTACTGGAAAATGGTCAATAATGAATATCTGCCTTTCCGTTCGGAAATTCTGGAAGTCATCAAACATGCCGAACTGGAATATACATTCCGCATGTCCTATGACCGCGGCGACGAACATCCGGTCAAGCCGGGCCAGTTTTTTGAAATTTCCATCCCGAAATACGGGGAAGCGCCTATTTCCGTCAGCGGTATTACGGACCATTCCCTCGATTTCACCATCCGCCGCGTCGGCTCGCTGACGGACGAAATCTTCGAAAACTACGTCGGCGATTATTTCTTCATGCGCGGACCCTATGGCAACGGCTTCGATGTCAATATGTTCAAGGGCAAGGAAATCATCCTCGTCGCCGGCGGGTCGGGCCTGTCGCCTATCCACGGCGTCATCGATTACTTTGCCGACCACATGGATGAATGCAAGAAGCTGACAGTCATTGTCGGCTTTAAATCGCCGGACGACATTCTCTTTAAGGAAGATCAGAAACGTTGGGCTGAAAAAGGAATTTCCCTCATCACTACCGTCGACCGGGCTCCCGAAGGCTATACGGGCCACGTCGGCATGGTTACCAAATACATTCCTGACCTGACTTTTGAAGACATGCCCAATGCTATCTCCGTCGTCGTAGGTCCACCGCCGATGATTAAATTCTCCATCCTGGAATTGAAGAAAATCGGCTTCGACGTGGAAAATATCTGGCTGTCCGAATCGCGCAAGATGTGCTGCGGCCTGGGAAAATGCGGTCACTGCCGCATCGGCGACATCTATATCTGCCAGGACGGACCGGTGTTCAAATATACGAAAATCAGTTCGATGATTGACTAGGAGGGATATAGCCATGGATATGAATTGTGGTAAGTTAAAGAAATACGCTTTCCGGGTAACGAAGCATCGCGATGTGGCTTCGGCCCGTGTACGTGTCCCCGGTGGCTCCCTGAATGCCAAGATATTGGGCCAGATTCAGTATATTGCAGAAACGTATGGCAATGGCGACGTCCATCTGACCATCCGTCAGGGCTTTGAAATCCTGGGGATTCCCTTTGACAAGGTGGAAGAAGTCAAGAAAGCACTGCAACCGATCATTGATGAACTCGACATCAATCAGAGTGAACGGGGCGCTGGTTTTGAAGCGTCCGGTACGCGGAACGTCATGGCCTGCATCGGCAACCGCGTCTGCCCCTTTGGCAACTACGATACGACGGCACTGGCAAAACGCATCGAAAAGGCTATTTTCCCTAACGATCTTCACGTCAAGGTCGCTCTTACGGGATGTCCCAACGATTGTGATAAAGTGCGTATGCATGACTTCGGCATCATGGGCATGACTGAACCCCAGTTCGACCCCACGCGGTGTGTCAGCTGCGGCATGTGCGTCCGCAAGTGCAAACAGCTTTCCGTAGAAGCCCTGCATATGAAGAATTTCCGTCCGGTCCGCAATGTGGAAAAATGCATCGGCTGCGGCGTATGCGTCTGGGCCTGCCCGAACCGCGCCTGGACGCGCAGCAAGGAACAGTATTTCCGCATTACCCTCCTGGGCCGCTCCGGCAAAAAGAATCCGCGCATGGGCGTCGATTTCATTAAATGGGCCGATGCGGACAGCGTCGTAAAAATCGTTTCCAACGTATATGCCTTTGCCAAGAAATATATCGATCCGACGGCTCCCGGCGGCAAGGAACACATCGGCTACATGGTAGACCGTACCGGTCCGGAAGAATTCATCAAATTTATCCTTCAGGACGTACATCTGCCGAAGAAAGCAGAAATTTACCGTCCTCTCAACTGGTCTGGTATCCGCTATGTCGGCCTGAAATCGGAACCGTTCTATGTAGGCAAGGACGTAAACCCCGCCGATCTGGATGTGTTCCAGAAACCGTTGCCGCTCAAATAAGGAGAATCTCATGTACAACGACGAATACGCCGCATCGGCTGCCGGTGCGGCAGCGAAAGCCGGCATGCTCCGGAAGAACCCTCTGGGATATTTCCTTCTCTCGGCACTGGCCGGGGCCTATATCGGCTTTGGTATCCTCTTATCCTTTACGGTAAGCGGCACCCTGGGGGCTATGCCGTTCACGAAAATTGCCATGGGCCTGTCCTTTGGCGTCGCCCTGAGTCTGGTCGTCCTTGCCGGGGCAGAACTGTTTACGGGAAATGCCTTCGTCATGTTCAACGGCCTTCGTCTTAAAACCGTGACGGCCGGGGACGTGCTGAAGTTGTGGGTCGTCTGCTACCTGGGAAACTGGGCAGGTGCCATCATCCTGTCGCTGCTCTTTCTGGCGGCGGCCGGTCCGGTCGGGGCGACGGGCAAGGCTCTGGCTGCGGCGGCTGCCATGAAGATGAGCCTGCCGCCACTGGTGCTCTTTGCCCGGGGCATCCTCTGTAATGTCCTCGTCTGTCTGGCTGTCTGGTGCGGCTTCCGCACGAAAAATGACGTGGCCAAACTCATCATGGTATTCTGGTGTCTCTACGCCTTCTTTACCTGCGGGTTTGAACACAGCATCGCCAATATGACCGTCCTCACCGTCGGCATGCTGGCTCCCTTCGATGCCGCCGTCAGCCTCAGCGGCTATGCCTATAACCTGTTTTTCGTTACGCTGGGCAATATCGTCGGCGCCGTCCTGTTCCTGTCTATTCCCTATGGAATCGGGGCGCTGAAAAAATAAATTCCTACGGGCAGTACTGTCAGTGCAGTACTGTCCTGTTTGTTTATATGAACAGACGCTGTGCCTGCCAATGGCCGGACGGTATTCCTGTCTGAAGGAGGTTTTATGATGAGTACATATTATATTGCCAGTTGTGTCTTTACCTGGCATTATCCGGAGTTGAGCCAGATGATCCAGCAGTATATGACGGCCCATGGCATCCAGGTCGTGCGCTGCTGTGTGCCCAAATACAAATTGCCCCATTTTACGGGACTCATGCCCGATTCGTACAAAGAACAGTGGCAGGCCCTGCCAGACTCGGGAGATTTCCAGCCCGGTGATACGGTGTATTCCCTCTGTCACAACTGTTCGGCCATCCTGGAAGAATCGAAACCCGGCGTTATCGTTACCTCACTCTGGGAATACATCGCGGCGGACGGATCGTTTCCCTTGCCGGAACTTACGGGCCGGACGATGATCCTTCAGGACTGCTGGCGGGCCTTCGACCGCATGGGGGAACAGGATGCCGTCCGGACCCTGTTGCAGCGCATGGGCGTTTCGATAACCGAATTGCCGGATAACCGGGAACAGACGAATTTTTGCGGTGTTTCCGTTTTGCGCCCGGCACCGCCGCGCAACCTGAAACTGGCACCGCAGCGCTTTTCCCGCAATGCCAATGCCCAGGACAAGTTCCGCCCGTATACGCCGGATGAACAGAAACAGGCCATGAGTGATTATTGCCAGCGCTTTCAGGAAAATGAAGTTGTATCCTATTGTCATTATTGTATGGAAGGGCTGCTTCTGGGAGGGGCCAGGGCGGTCCATCTGGCAGAGCTGCTGTTCCAGCACCGGGAAGCGTTCCGGATGTAAGGGACAGAATATTTGCCATCAGTCGCACGAAGAGGAGCGTATCCATACGGTGTTTTAACAGCAGGGATACGCTCCTCCATGTTTCTCTATATTGACAAACGTATTCAACAATAGTACACTACAGATAAAAGAAGTTATAAGTATCAATATCATTTATGGCGGAGGCAGTGACTATGGAGTATGGAGAGACAGCGAAATTATTCAAGGCATTGGGTGATGAAAACCGCCTGTATATTCTTTCCATGCTGCAGCATGGGGAACGCTGTGCCTGTGTCCTGCTGGAACATGTGAATCTGTCCCAGCCTACCTTATCCCATCATATGAAGATATTGTGCGAAACTCATCTGGTGACGAGCCGCAAAGAAGGAAAATGGGTGTATTATTCCCTGAACCGCGTCCGGGCCGGCCGGGCAGAACAGGCACTCAAAGACCTGTTCCAGGAAAAAGAACCCGTATCCGATGCCGGCCGCTGCCAGACGGAATATCCACCGGAAACAAACTGAAAACGCCAAACCTCAGACCTCAAACATCAAACCCAAACGTCAGACTTCAAACATCAAACAAAGGCTGTCCCATCGTGCTTTTTTGCACAGTGGGGCAGCCTTTGTTTGTTATAAAAGAGTAAATGTATTTTTTTCGAAATCGATCCGGCCTTCCTGTTTCATCCGAGCCAGCTCCCGGGCGACCGCCGTGCGGTCGGCGCAGAGATAGTCGGCCAGCTGGGTGCGGCTCAGGGGCAGTTCGAAGGTACGGCTTTCCTGGCGCTCTGCCTGAAAAGACAGATAGGTCAGGATTTTGCGGCGCAGCGTTTTTTTGGAAACGATTTCCAGTTTTTCCATGAGCCGGGCATTTTTATCGGATACCATGCGCAGCATATTTTCGATGAGCTGATAGTGGAACGGGCAGGAGTTCTGGCAGGTATGGATGACCTTGCGGAAGGGCAGCGCCAGAATGCGGGTTTCACGGACGGCCTGGAAGGTGGCAGACGAGTGCAGGTTGGTCCCGCAGGCGAAGGTTTCGCCAAACAACTCGCCCGGCCCCATGGCAGACAGGATGGCCGTATCGCCCCAGGCGTCTTCGTGGATCATATGGATCCGCCCTTTAAGGATGATGCCGACATAGGGGACTTCATCCCGGGCCAGAATGGGGAATTCTCCCTTATGCAGTGTCTGGAAGCGGCCGCCGATGCATTGCAGCATGGCCTGCAGGTTGTCTGTGTGGATTCCGGAAAACAGAGACAGGTGGGACAGCATTTCATAATCGGGACGCATGGCGATCACCTGCTTTGACGATACGATGCGACAGCGGCAAAGGCCGTGCCGGCGGCTTCAATGGTCCGTCTGATGTCGTCATCGGTGTGGGCGCCGGAGACGAAACACGTTTCAAACTGGGACGGCGGCAGGTAGATACCCTGTTCCAGCATGGATTGGAAATAGACGGCAAAGGCGTCCTGGTCGGCGGCAGACGAGTCGGCGAAATTCTTCACATCTTTGTCGGTGAAAAACAGGCTGAACATGGAACCGGACTGGTGTACGCAGACGGCTACGCCCGCTTCGGCCGCTTTCTGACGCAGACCTTCCGTAAGGGTCGTCGTATGGGCCGTTACCCGCACCGTGTAAGACGGATCTTCCGTGATGATGCGCAGCGTTTCGATGCCGGCTGTCATGGCCAGGGGGTTGCCCGAAAGGGTCCCGGCCTGATAGATGGGGCCGGCCGGGGAGACGCAGTCCATGAGATAGGCTTTGCCGCCATAGGCCGCTGCCGGCAGGCCGCCGCCGATGATTTTGCCGAGACAGGTCATGTCCGGCGTAATGCCATAATAGGCCTGGGCACCGTGGAGGGCCGTACGGAATCCGCACATGACTTCATCGAAAATGAGAATCGCGCCGTGGGCCTGGGTCTGGCTGCGCAGGGCCTGCAGGAACGATTCCTCCGGCAGGACCAGCCCCATATTGCCGGCAACGGGTTCGACGATGACGGCGGCGATGTCGTTGCCGAAACCGTCCATGATGCGGTTGAAGGATTTACTGTCGTTATAGGGAAGGGTAATGGTGTCGGCAGCCGTCGCAGCGGGAACGCCGGGGCTGTCGGGCTGGCCGAAGGTGGCGGCACCACTGCCGGCGCTGACCAGGAGACTGTCGGCATGGCCGTGATAACATCCCTGGAATTTGATGATTTTATCGCGGCCCGTAAAACCGCGGGCGACGCGCAGGGCGCTCATGGTGGCTTCCGTGCCGGAATTGACCATGCGCAGCTTTTCGATAGAGGGATAGATGCTCTTGATAAGGCGGGCAATTTCCGATTCGAGCAGGGTCGGCGCGCCATAGCTCGTGCCGCGGGCCGCCGCTTCCTGCAGGGCCTTGACGACGCGGGGATGGGCGTGGCCGGCGATCATGGGACCCCACGAACCGACGTAATCGATATAGGTGTTGCCGTCGATATCGGTGATGGAAGATCCTTTGGCCGAGGCGATAAATGGCGGTGTGCAGCGGACGCGTCCGTACGAACGGACGGGGCTGTTGACGCCGCCGGGCATGAGGGACTGGGCGTCCTTAAATGCAGCTTGGGAATGAGTCAGTGTGAGCATGGATACATCCTCCTTGATCGGTTACAGTTTGAAGAAATCGGAAAGAGAGCGGACCGTTTCTTCTTCTTTATCGGTCCGGGCCGCGCCGACGGTCTGCATCATGGGATCGCGCAGGAGTTTGCGTACGATCATGTGGGTCATATTTTCGATGATGCGGTACTGTTCGTCTGTCAGGCCCGGTAATTTGTTCATGGCCCGGCGGAATTCCCGCTTCCGGGCCTGTTCTGCTTTTTCCGACAGGCGCAGGAGAGCCGGCCGTACGGGAAGGTAGCGGAAGCGCTGCAGCAGTTCCTCTGTCTCTTCCTGGACAATCGTTCCGGCCAGGGCGGCTTCGCGCTGCCGTGATTGTTCATTTTCCGCCACCGTCGTCGTCAGGTCGTCGATATTATACAGGGAAATGCCGGGAAGATCTGCGGCAGACGGCTCGATATCCCGGGGAACGGCGATATCGATGAGAAGCAGCGGACGCCCCTTGCGGGCCTTCATGATGGCGGCCAGTCGTTCTTCCGTCAGGACGTAGTGGGGCGCTCCCGTAGAAGTGACGATGATATCGGCCCGGGCAGCAGCCTCATTGCCCTTCTGGTAATGGACGGCCGTGCCGGAAAGAAGGGAGGCCAGCTTCTGTGCCCGTTCGATATGGCGGTTGACGATATACAGTTTTTTCAGACCTTTGCCTAAAAAATTGCGGGCCGCCAGTTCCGCCATCTGACCGGCGCCGAAGAGGAGCAGTGTCTTTCCGGTGACGTCTCCCAGGAGATGTTCTGCCAGCTGGACGGCAGCATAACTGACGGAAACGGCGTTGTAGGCGATGTGCGTATCCGTCCGGACCCGTTTGCCTGTGGCGATGGCCTGATGGAACAGGAGGTTTAGGACGATTCCCGTGGCACCGCAGTCATGGGCCAGCAGATAGGCCTGCTTGACCTGACTGAGAATCTGGCCCTCGCCGATGATCTGGGAATCGAGGCTGGAAGCGACACGCAACAGGTGGACGATGCAGTCCCGCCCGGTATAGGTATAGAAATAGTCTGGCCGGATTTCCGGTTTACCGTTCAGCAGGGAAAGAAAGAAATCCTGCAGCACGCGGGCCGGCGTGCCTTCGGGACAGACGGCATAGATTTCACTGCGGTTGCACGTCGAGAGGATGACCGCTTCATGTATTGTTTGATACTGTCCGCTCTGCGACAAGGCCGTGCGGATGCGTTCCGGCGGCACAGAGAACTGTTCACGTACGGAAACGGGGACCGTCTTGTGATTCAGGCCCCAGACGAATAATTCCATAATAATCTCCTTATAGTTGTTCTTGTTATTAGTGTAGTCAATTCTTTATAACAATACAAGAGGAAAATAGAAAATGAGGCGGCCCTGATAAGCGTTAGTTGCTTAATGGAGCCGCCTTTTTTTGTTTGATGTCTGATGTTGGGTTAGCGCAAAAATCCGGGGATAGTCAGGTAACGGTTTCCCGAGTCGGGGAGGAGGGTGACGATAGTTTTTCCGCGATATGCTTCCTGCCGGGCATACGAAACGGCGGCAGCCAGGGCGGCTCCGCCGGAAATACCGGTCAGGATGCCTTCCGTGCGGGCGAACTGCCGGGCAGCCGTGAAAGCTTCTTCTGTGGTGATAGTCTTTATGTCATCGTATACGTGCGTATCCAGCGTGTCGGGAATAAAATTGGCGCCGATACCCTGGAGCATGTGCGGACCGGCATGACCTTCCGAGAGCAGGGGCGAGTCAGCCGGTTCGATGGCGACGATGCGCACCGACGGGATGGTGCGTTTTAAATAATGACCGATGCCGCTCAGAGTACCGCCCGTGCCGACACCGGCGAGGAACAGGTCGATCTGTCCGTCCGTGTCATCGTATAATTCCGGCCCCGTCGTTTCTTCGTGGATCCTGGGATTGACGGGATTGGTAAACTGGCCGGGAATGAAGGAGTGGGGAATTTCCCGGGCCAGTTCCTGTGCTTTTTCAATCGAACCGGTCATGCCCTTATACCCTTCGGTCAGGACGATTTCCGCACCGTAAGCGGCCATGAGGTTCCGCCGTTCGATGCTCATCGTATCGGGCATGACGAAGATGGCCCGGTATCCTTTGGCGGCAGCGGCAGCAGCCAGGCCTATGCCCGTATTGCCGCTGGTCGGTTCGATGAGGACCGAGTCCGCCTGGAGGATGCCCTGGTGTTCGGCGTCTTCAATCATGGCCAGGGCGACCCGGTCTTTGACGCTGCCGGCGGGATTCAGGTATTCCAGTTTAACGAGAAGGCGGGCTGCCAGATGGTGGCTGTCGTTGAAGCGGACCGGTTCCAGAAGGGGCGTATGACCGACGAGGCCGGTCATGCCAGTGTACACTTTTTTCATAGTATTATGTTCTCCTTTTAAAATATATAAATTTGGTAATGATTTGGATAATCCCTATTATATACTGTATTTATTTCATGTCAAATTATTAGAATTAAATTCTAAAATTTTTATTTCAAAGAACTGTAATCTCTTGACAGACGAAATATAAAAGTGTACTATTTGCGTAAACATTGCAATGCTTCTATGTACTCGTATTTCCTGACATCGAAACGGTGAGGGAGATCGAAAGGGAGCTGTCCGCCTGGTGACGGGACTGTCTCTTGTTCCATCATTTCATGTTTTTTATGTTAGAGGTGATATGTATGACCGATACTTCAATACCTGCACGGAGCCGTTCGGCTTTTCTTGCCAGTGAAGACTGGTGGGCCGTGTGGCTGGGATTATTCATTTTTGCCCTCGGTGCCGGACGCATCGGGGATGTCGATCTTCTGGGATGGGTTCCCAAATTCGGCGTCTGGATGGATCCGGTCAAAGCCGTGGCGGCCAATTCCCCGGCCTTTTCCTGGCTCGGCGGTGCCGGAACTGTCATCGCCGCCTATTTCTTTGTCCTCCTTCTTACGACTATAGGCGCCTGGTTCATGGGCGCACGGATCAAACGGTTCATAGCCAGCTTTTCTATCCTGTACTGGCTCACTATCGGAGCCAATATACTCGGCAACTATGCATATCTGGCAGCGACGCCGGATAAACGGGCGGCTTTTCACATCACCTGGTCTCTGAGCCTGGGTGAACTGGGATTCGTCTTTGCCCTTGTGGCAGGACTCATCATCGGAAATTTCTTTCCGTCGGCGGCCCGCTTCCTCTCGGTAGCAGCCAGACCGGAATGGTATATCAAGACGGGCATTGTCATCCTCGGTGCCAACATCGGCATTCAGGCCATCAGTGCCATGAGCCTGGCCGGGACGGTCATCGTCCGCGGCCTGTGCGCCGTCGTCGAAGCCTACCTCATTTACTGGCCTGTCGTCTATATCATCGCCCGCAAGTTCTTCCATTTCACACCGGAATGGGCGGCCCCCATGGCCTCCGGCATTTCCATCTGTGGCGTCGCCGCTGCCATTGCCACAGGCAGTGCCATCCGGGCACGGCAGATCATCCCGGCTATACTGGCTTCGGTCATTATCGTATTCGTCGCCGTGGAACTGCTGATCCTGCCCTTCGCCGCCGCCTTCTTTCTCTCCGGTGAACCGATGGTAGCCGGCTCCTGGCTGGGACTGGTCGTCAAGAGCGATGGCGGTGCCGTCGCATCGGGAGCCATCGCTGATTCGCTCATCCGCAGTCAGGTACTGGAACAGACGGGGATAGCCTATCAGGAAGGGTGGATTCTCATGGCGACGACGACAGCCAAAGTCTTCATCGATATCTTCATCGGCGTCTGGTCCTTTATCCTGGCCGTCGTATGGTCGGTCTGGCACCTGAGCAGCCGCGACGGCGTGAGCCGTCCTGCCGGCAGCGTTTCCAAACGGGAAATCTGGGACCGGTTCCCAAAATTCATCATCGGCTTCGTCGGACTCCTGGCGGTGGTCTTTTTCTCCGGACTCGTCCGTCCCGACCTGATTGCGGGACTCAAAGCCGGTGCCGGACAGGCTAATCTCATCCGGACAATCTTTTTCGGCCTCTGCTTTTTCTCCATCGGACTAGTGACCAATGTCCGCAAATTATGGCATGCCGGCCTGGGACGCGTGACCGGTGTCTATGCCGTAGCGCTCCTGGGATTCATCATCTGGGTCGGCCTCGGTATTTCCTGGCTCTTTTATCAGGGCATCGTCCCGCCGGCCATATAACATATAAGTACAATAAATAGGAATAGTTATCGTATGAAAGGTGTGATCATCTATGGCAAGTGAACTGACATCGCATCGGCTGCCACAGGCTGACGAATACTATTATAAACAGACGAACAATCACATTACCCCAAGGGATAACGAAATAGAAACAGGGGCGGACGCCGGGGCCTATTTTCCCCTCCAGCCCATCGAAAAGAAACTCTGCGCCTATACGTTCGGCCTGGGAATCATCCTGCTCTTTATTTTCGTGATTATATTTAAAGTATTATAGGAGGCATCAATATGACCATTCAGGTAAATGGGGAACCATTTCAGACAGAAATCCCGATCAGCGTGACAACGCTTCTGAAAGAAGCCCGGGTAGAAGCCCCGGAATATGTAACCGTCCAGCTCAATCAGCAGTTTATCCGCCGGGACGATTTTGATACGACCGTGCTCAGCGATGGAGATGTCGTCGATTTCCTGTACTATATGGGAGGCGGTTCCCGGTGAAACTGACGAACGAACAACTGGAACGGTATTCGCGGAACATCATCCTATTTGGCGGCAAGGGACAGAAGAAACTCCTGGCCGGCAAGGTGCTGGTCATCGGTGCCGGTGGACTGGGTGCACCGGCGGCTCTGTACCTGGCAGCGGCCGGCGTCGGTACTATCGGCATCGTCGATTACGATGTGGTCGATTTGTCTAATCTGCAGCGCCAGATCATCCATTCCACGGCATCGGTGGGCCAGCGCAAGGTCGATTCGGCCAGCCATACCCTGGAAGGACTTAATCCGGATGTGCACGTCGTCACCTATAATGAATGGGTCAATTCCCAGACGCTGCCCCAGATTATCGACGACCAGCATTATGATTTCATCATCGACGCGACGGATAATTTCCCGGCCAAGTTCCTCATCAACGATGCCTGCGTACTGGGAGGCCATCCCTTTTCTCATGCCGGCATCATCCGCTTCGGCGGTCAGACCCTGACCTATGTGCCGGGCAAAGGTCCGTGCTACCGCTGTATCTTTGACACCATGCCGCCGGCCGGGGCGGTGCCATCGTGCAAAGAAGCGGGCATACTGGGAGCCGTTGGCGGCGTCATCGGCTGCATACAGGCCACAGAAGCCATCAAGTACCTCCTGGGACAGGGTGAACTGCTCACCGGTGCCCTTCTCACCTACGATGCTCTGACCATGCGATTCCGCAAGATTCCCGTTGGACATAATCCTCATTGTGCAATCTGCGGCGACGACCCGTCCATTCACGAGCTCATCGATTATAAGCAGCCTGTATGTGAAAGCAAAGTGGGAAAGGGGTCGCTATGATACATCTGACACGGTCTGATTATGAGGCCATGACGGCCTATGCCCGGAAACAGCTGCCCAATGAATGCTGCGGCCTGCTGGCGGGAAAACGAAGTGGTGGCGACGCATTCGTTGAGAAGGTATATTATCTGAACAATACCGATGCCAGTCCGGAACATTTTTCCATGGATCCGGCAGAGCAGTTTGCCGTCATGCGGGAAATACGCCAGCGTAATCTGGCCCTCATCGGCAATTTCCACAGCCACCCGGCAACGCCGTCCCGCCCGTCCGACGAAGACAAACGGCTGGCCTTCGACCCGTCGCTGCGCTATCTGATTCTGTCGCTGGCGGAAAGCGGGCCGGTCCTGCGAAGTTTTCGTATCCGCGGCGGCGAGGCGATAGCAGAGCCACTACACATCGAAGAGGAGGAATCACATTGGCAGATGCAAATTTCAAGGAACTAAAAAAAGGCGGCTTCATGAAACAGAAGCAGAAAGATCGTTTCTCCATGAGGCTGAAAACCATTGGCGGACAGGTGACTATAGAACAGCTGGAAACGATCCGTCACGTCGCCGAAACCTATGGACACGGATATATCCATCTCACATCCCGGCAGGGCATTGAAATCCCCTTTATCGCCCTGGAAGATATCGATACGGTAAAGAAAGAACTGGCCAAAGGCGGCGTACAGAATGGCGTCTGCGGCGCCCGGCTGCGCACGATTACGGCCTGTCAGGGAAACGCCGTCTGCCCGTCGGGGCTGATCGACACCCAGCACATAGCCAGGGAATGTGAAGCCCGCTATGGCGGACGGGAATTTCCGGCCAAATTCAAAATCGGCATCACAGGCTGTCCCAATAACTGTCTGAAGACGGAAGAAAATGACCTGGGCATCAAAGGCGGCATCGAACCGCAATGGCATCATGATGACTGTATTTTCTGCGGCCTCTGTCAGGCCGTCTGCCCGTCTTCGGCCATTACAGTGGATAAGAAAGAAAAGACCCTTTCTTTTACGGCGGACCAGTGCCTGTTCTGTGGCAAGTGCGTTACTACCTGTCCGTCTTCGGCCTGGGTAGGAACAGCCGGCTATAACGTATCCCTGGGAGGCCTTTATGGCAAGCAGATCACTATTGGCAGGCATTTCCTGCCCCTCCTTCACTCGGAAGAAGAACTGTATCGCGTCATCGATGTAGTTCTCGACTTTTTTGAAAACCACGCCAAACCGGGAGAACGCTTTGCCAAAACGGTAGAACGGATTGGCTGGGACACAGTAGAACGACTCGTCCGGGAGGTATTATGAACATAGACAACACTATCGATATTACGGATGTCGTCTGTCCCGTGACCTATGTCAAAGTAAAGGTCGAACTGGAAGATATGGAACCGGGACAGGTCCTGTCCGTCCGGCTCAACAGCGGCGACGCTCTGCAGAACGTCCCGCGGAGTCTGAAAAATGACGGACACCGCGTCTTCGACGTGACAGACAACGAAGACGGGACTTACACGATTCTCGTCGAACGGGGACAGGACGACTAAAAAAAACGGATTCTCCTATGAAACAGCTGATTTCACAGGAGAATCCGTTTTTTACTAAACGTCAGACATCAAACGTCAGATGATCTTTTTCGCCGAGCCAGCGGGCGACGTCCAGAGCGTGATAGGTGATGATGATATCGGCACCGGCCCGTTTCATGGACAGGAGCGATTCCAGGACGATCCGTTTTTCGTCGATCCAGCCGTTTTGGGCAGCCGCTTTGACCATGGCATATTCACCGCTGACGTTGTAGACGGCGATGGGGCGGTCAATGCGGTCCCGGGCCTGACGGACGATATCGAGATAAGTCATGGCCGGCTTGATCATGATGATGTCAGCCCCTTCATCGAGGTCGAGGCTGATTTCCTTCATGGCTTCCCGGGAATTGGCCGGATCCATCTGATACTGGCGGCGGTTGCCGAACTGCGGGGCCGAGTTGGCCGCATCGCGGAAGGGGCCGTAAAAGGCCGAGGCGTATTTGACGGCGTAGGACATAATGGAAACGTTCTGGAAACCCTTTTCATCGAGGGCTGTGCGGATGGCGGCGATGCGGCCGTCCATCATGTCTGACGGGGCGATGATGTCGGCACCGGCTGCTGCCTGGCTGACGGCCGTCCGGGCCAGGAGCGGCAGGGTAGCGTCGTTATCGACGTAATGGCTGCAGAGCTTGCCACAATGGCCATGGCTGGTGTACTGGCAGAGACAGACATCGCCGACGATGACCAGACCGGGCAGTTCTTTTTTGATGGCTTCCATGGCCCGCTGCACCGGGCTCTTCGGGTCCCATGCCGATGAGCCTGTTTCATCCTTGTATCCGGGCAGGCCGAATACTTCAATGGCCGGGATGCCGAGGGAGACGGCGAGGCGGGCCGTTTCTACGGCTTTATCGACTGACAGGTGATAACAGCCGGGCAGGCTGGGGATTTCTTCTTTTACATGGCTGCCGGGAACGACGAAGATAGGGTAAATCAGGTCCGATACGGACAGGTGGTTTTCCCGCACCATAGAGCGGACGGGAGCGGAAATGCGCAGGCGGCGCGGGCGTAAGGCGTTATATTTCATTATGATGTCGTCTCCAATCGAGTATATTCTGAGTCAGGCCTTCTATGGTATAGGTCGAAGCCGTGAGAGCCGGTGTGAGTCCTTCGCGGGTACAGGTTGCGGCAGTCACGGGACCGATACAGGCCAGTGGTACCGGTTCCAACAGGTCGCGGCGGTCTCCCAGGAGGTCCAGAAGAGAGGTGACTGTCGAAGAACTGGTACAGGTGATGAGGTCCAGAGCGTGTTCTTCGAGAAGCGATACGAGGCGCTCTCTGTTTTCTGAAGCGGGTACCGTCCGGTATGCCGGGGCGATGGTCACTCTGGCACCGGCACTATGCAGGCGGTCCGGTAGGACGTTGCGTGCTTGTTCGGCCCGGACGAGCAGGACGCGGGAAGACGGGGAAATATGGGGCAGGAGGCTGTCGGCCAGCGATTCGGCCCGGTACTCAGGCGGCACGACGTCGGCCTGCAGGCCGTACGAGCGGAGCGCTTCTGCCGTGGCACTGCCGATGACACCCAGCCGGAGGCCTCCCAGGGCGCGGCTGTCTTCCTTAAATTCCCGGAGGCGGTGGAAGAAGCGGTGGACGCCGTTACTGCTGGTAAAGAGCAGCCAGTCATACGAGGTCAGGTGGTAAATGGCCTGATCGAGGGTTGCATAGTGGTCTGACGGATCTTCCAGACGGATGGTAGGGATTTCGATGCACGATGCGCCCTGTTCTTCCAGCCGGGCCGACAGGGCCGATGCCTGGCGGCGTGTACGGGTGATGCCGACGGTGAAGCCGAAGAGGGGCCGTTTGTCGAACCAGCGCAGGCGGCCGCGGCAGCGGACGACGTCGCCGACAAGAAAGATAGCCGGCGGCGTGATGCCCTGTCGGGCGGCTTCATAGGCGGCGCTTCCCAGGGTCGTCACGATAGTCGTCTGGTCGCTGCGGGTGCCCCAGCGGATGATGGCCGCCGGCGTATCGGCGCTGCGGCCACAGGAGATGAGCCGCGCCGTGATGTCGGGCAGATTGCGGACGCCCATGACAAAGACCAGTGTATCTGTACCGGTCGCCAGTTTTTCCCAGTCGATGGCCGATCCGTTTTTCTTCGGGTCTTCATGGCCGGTAATGACGGAAAAGGAGGAAGCCATGCCCCGTTCGGTCACGGGAATGCCGGCATAGGCCGGTACGGCGATGGCCGAGGAAATGCCCGGCACGACTTCAAAGGGAATGCCCGCATGGAAAAGAGCAGCTCCTTCTTCACCGCCCCGGCCGAAGACGAAGGGGTCGCCTCCTTTGAGACGCACGACCGTACGGCCTTCCCGGGCCTTGGCGATGAGCAGGTCGTTGATTTCTTCCTGACGCAGCGTATGATGACCGGCGGTCTTTCCGACGTAAATGCGTTCGGCCTCTGGCCGGGCGAAGTCCAGCAGCCGTTCGTCGGCCAGATGGTCGGTGACGACCGTATCAGCCCGTTCCAGCAATTCCTTTCCCCGGAGGGTGAGCAGGCGCCAGTCTCCGGGACCGGCGCCGACGAGATAGACGGTTCCTGTCATAATGTATCTCCTTTTATGGTAGTTCGAAGTGAGCGGAGCAGGGCTTCGCCACCGCCGGCCAGCATGTCTTTGCCGAGCTCATAGCCCAGTTTCCGGGCATCGGCTGCCGGCGCTGTGGCCTGCCGGTTCAGGCAGGTGCGGCCGTCCGGTGAGGCGATGAAGGCCCGCAGGACGAGGTCTCCTCCCTGCCAGGAGGCAAAGGCTCCGGCAGGAATCTGGCAGCTGCCGCCGATGGCTGCGGCGCAGGCCCGTTCAGCCGTGACGGCTGCTGCCGTCCGCTCGTCGTGGATGGCCTGCAGCAGCCGGAGGACCGGTTCGTCATCCGAACGGGCTTCGATGGCAAGAGCCCCCTGTCCGGCGGCGGGCAGAAATTGATCCGGCGGCAGCAGGCTGGTGATACGGTCCGAAAGGCCCAGGCGGATGAGGCCGGCTGCGGCCAGGATGATGGCGTCGTAGTCCCCGTCATCGAGACGGGACAGGCGCGTATCGACGTTGCCCCTGAGGTCAGAGACCGTAAGGTCCGGCCGCAGGTGCAGCAGCTGGGCCTTTCGGCGCAGACTGGATGTACCGACGACGGCGCCTCTGGGAAGGTCAGAAAGACTCTGGTAGCGGCGTGAGACGAAGGCGTCTTTTTCATTTCCCCGGGCCGGGACCGCTGCCAGGATCAGTCCGTCCGGCAGTTCCGATGGCATATCTTTCAGACTGTGTACGGCCAGGTCCAGCGTGTGGCCATAGAGACCGCGCTCGATTTCTTCCGTAAACAGGCCCTTGCCGCCGATGGCGCTGAGGGGCCGGTCGATGATGCGGTCGCCGCGGGTAGTGACACATTGCAGGGTAATGGTAAGGCCGGGACAGGCCTTTTGCAGGAGCTGGCGGACGTAACCGGCCTGCCACAGGGCCAGGCGGCTGCGGCGGGTGCCGATGACGAGGGAATCAGGAAGCATGGGGACCTCCTTTCCCGATGAGCCAGAAGGCCAGTTTCTGCCAGAGTACCTGTTCGGCTTCGGCCATCTGGCCGCCGAGGGCTTGTTCCATGAGTTCGTCTGTAAGCGACGAGCGCCAGAAGGCCTGCCGGTCTTTGCCGGATGGAATCTGGGAGCGCACTTCTTGACGGATGACGGCCAGACGGTCCAGCCACCGGGACCAGTCGGGGGTGATTTCCTGTTCCAGATGATGACGCATCCAGCGGGTAAAGGCCGGTGATTTCCCATTGCTTGATATGCTGCAGAGGATATCGCCGCGGCGGACGACGGACGGCGTCGTCCAGTTGCTTTCCTGTGGGGCGTCGCAGACATTGACCAGCTTGTGCTGGCTAAGGGCTGCAGCGGCACAGGCGCTGTTGGTTTCGCTGTCGTTGGAAGCGCAGATAATCAGATAAAAAGGGATTTCGTCGCCGTCTTCGTATAGTTTCTTCAGCCAGGTGATGTCTCCCTGGTCGGCCCGTTCCTGAAGAGACGGACAGAGCGACGGCGACAGGACGGTGACGGCCGCGCCGGCGTCGAGCAGACCCTGCACTTTCTGGGCAGCTACGGCGCCGCCGCCCAGGATGAGACATTCCTTGTCATCGAGGATGAGATTTATAGGGTACATGAACGATTGGTCCTTTCTGTGCATGTGTATAGTTGATTTATAAAAATATAGCACATGTCTGTTATTATAGCACATCTTTATAGAATTGCGCGTTGCCGGAGCAACAATCCGCGAAAATACTAACCGGTGGGAGCATTGGACAGTGTGGCAGCGAATAGATATTTTTTATTGACAATCCTACCGATTTGCATAATAATATGTGAGAGATTATAAAAAATATAAACTGTACCAGCATGCTTTCTGGTATTGAAAAAATCGTTTTGTTAGAGTCTGGATACAATCAGACACAAAATGATCTAAAAGGAGAGATTGGATGTTTTCTGCTTGTAAAAAATTACTATGCTCGTTGTTTGTCATTCTGCTTGTTTCCGTCGGCGGCACGGCCGGATCCGTTCAGGCTGATGTACCGCCTACGTCGGCCGAAGCGGCCTGTCTGATCGACGCCGATACGGGACGCATCCTGTACCGGGTCAATCCCGATAAATGGGTCCATCCGGCCAGTACGACGAAAATCGTGACCATGATCACTGCCCTCGATCAGGGGAAAGACAAGCTCGACAAGCCATTGTACATATCCTGGGGAGCAGCCAATACGGAACCATCCTGCCTGGGCATTGCCCCGGGAGACCAGATTACCCTGAAAGAAGCGATGCGGGGGATGATGGTCGTTTCCGGCAATGATGCGGCCGTAGCCGTAGCGGAAACGGTCGGCGGCTCTGTCGCCGGATTTGCCGACATGATGAACGCCGAAGCCGTCAAGATGGGGGCGACCCATTCCCACTTCGTCAATCCCAACGGGCTGACCGCAGCGGGACATCATACGACGGCCGTCGATATGGCCCGTATGGCCGCGTATGGACTCAAGCATTATCCTGAATTTGCCTATACGGTGGCTCTGCCGTCGTATCAGATGCATTATATAGACGGTCACACCAAATATGTCACGACGACCAATCATTTCCTGACCAGTGGCTATGAGGGAGCCAGCGGAGTCAAGACGGGATATACCCAGGCGGCCGGAGACTGCCTGGTCGCCTCGGCGACCCGCAACGGACACACGCTGGTAGTAGCCCTGTTCAATGATGACGATCGCTGGGAAGATGCGCCGGCCATCCTGGACTATGGCTTCCGACGCATCCAGACAGGTCGCTGACCGTTAGCACGAGAGGGGGAAAGACTATGAAACGCATATTAGTCATAGAAGATGATGAATTAATTGCCGCGCTGGAGCGGGATTTTCTGCAGAACAATGGATTTGAAGTCACGGTGGCCCGCGAAGGCCGGCCGGGACTCCGGGCACTGGAACAGATGGCTATCGATGCCGTCGTCCTCGACGTCCACCTGCCCGATATAAACGGCTTTGACCTGTGCCGTGCCATCCGTGAAAAATACGATATCCCCGTCATTTTTGTGACAGCCAGCGGCAGTGACGAAGACCAGATCAGAGGGCTGGCCCTGGGTGCCGATGACTATATCATCAAACCGTTCAATCCGTCGGTCATGGTAGCCCGCATCAAGGCCCATATGGTGATGCATGAACACCTGCTGGCCGGGGCACACCTGACGAAAGATGAAGCCGTGCCGGACATCCAGAGCGGAGATTTGCGCATCTATATCCGCCGCCGGCAGGTATTCCGGGGACAGACGGAAATCCCGCTGACAGGGAAAGAATTCAATCTCCTGTTATATCTGGCCCAGCATCCCAATCAGGTTCTTTCAAAAAAAGAACTGTTTGAAAAAATATGGCATCTCGACGCCCTGGGAGAAATGGCTACGGTCACGGTCCATGTCAACCGCCTCCGGGACAAGATGAATATAGTGGAACCGGAATTTACAGCCATTGAAACCGTCTGGGGCAATGGCTACCGCTTCCGTCTCGAAAATTAAATTTCCTGAAAAGGGGTGAAGCTTATGACGGCGGGAAAAGCGAACGCCTGTGTGCTGGCTGCCGGCGCCATGTGGGGAACGATCAGTATTTTTATCCGCCACCTCGACGGAGCCGGGTTATCGGCATTGCAGGTCTGCCTGATCCGTACCCTGCTGGCGTGGCTCATTACCGGGGCCTTCCTGGCCATTCGCTCACCGCAGCTGCTTTCCATCCGCCTGCGCGACTGCTGGTACTTTATCGGTACGGGCGTCATCAGTTATGCCTTATTCAGTACGTGCTATTTTATGGCTGTCGCCATGAGCCAGGTGTCGGTAGCGGTCATGCTGTTGTATACATCGCCTGTTTTTGTCACCCTTCTTTCAGCGGTGATCTTCCATGAACGGATGACGCGCCGGAAATGGCTGGCCCTGGTGTGTACCGTTACGGGCTGCGTCCTCGTGGCAGGCGTCTTCCAGGGGCATCTGGCCGTACCGCTTCCAGCACTGGCCCTGGGGCTGGCGTCGGGATTTCTCTACGCCCTGTATTCCATTTTTGGCCGCTTTGCCCTGAGCCGCTACGACCCGCTGACCGTTACCTTTTATACCTTTACCTTTGCTACGGCAGCGATGCTTCCTCTGGGCCATCCCGGCTATATCTTTGAAGTACTGATGGGAGACCCATCCCTCTGGCTCTGGGTCGCGGGAATCGCCATCGTCTGCTCCGTCCTGCCATATTTTCTCTATACGGTTGGACTCCAATATATGGAATCGGGAAAAGCCGCCATCATGGCGACCATCGAACCCTTCGTAGGATCGGCTGTGGGCATCTTCTTCTTTGCCGAACCCCACGGCCCGCTGAAACTCATAGGCATGGCCCTCATCCTGGAATCGGTCATCATACTGAATAAGAGATAGTGAAAAGATAGTGAAAAGATAGTTTGATGTTTGATGTTTGAAGTTTGAAGTTTGAAGAAAAAGCATAGAAAAAGATAGTTAAAAGCGAACCCCCGGGGAGCTGTCTACTCTTGGACAGCTCCCCGGGGGTTGCGGTTTATTTCCAATTTCTGAGTCCGGGGAACGTTGCACGCCGGACTGGCTTCGACAAACGACCTGCGACTCTTTCTGCTGACTATCTTCTATTGGTATTGGCGTTGCTGTTTTTCTGGGTCTGATTGCTCTGGCGGGTCTGCTGCTGGCGCAGTTGTTCCCGTTCTTTATCGAGGCGGGCTTTTTCCTGGGCTAGTTCACGGCGGTGGGATTCGACTTCCGCCTTGGCCCGTTCGTCGGCAGCAGCCTTTTCTTTTTCGGCTTCGGCCTTGGCCTCGAGGTCGCCAAATTCTTCCTTGAATTTGGCTTCGTAGAGGCTGGCCTTTTCCGGATACATGGTGCGCAGTTTGTTCAGGAGGGTCATTTTGGCGTCATCGCCACGGTCGCCCAGGGTCTTCAGTGCTTGGTATTCTTCGTAATAGGCCAGCCACTGGCGCATGCGCGGGGCATCCGTACTGGTATAGGAGCTGAGGCTGAGGAAAGCAAAGACGGCCGTCAGCACCAGACAGATAATGGTTTTGGCCATGATTCAGGCCCTCCTTTCTTTCGGACTTTTGGCGGCGGCGTGCAGGGCCGAGGCGGCCGAGCTGGCTGTCATGCCGGCAAAGAGGATTGTCAGGAGAAGGAAGATCATCGTCTTGCCGGAAATGGGCGGCATGGGGACGAGGCCGAAAAAGAGGTACGACGGCATGGCGACGAGGAACAGGCAGGCGATGATGGCCAGAAAGAGGACGGCGTAGATCATGCCGCTCAGGACGGAGAACAGCGTCCCGATGATATCAAGTACCGGCCGGGCTGCGGCCTTTCCGGCGCGGCTGAGGGAATCGTCCTTATCCCATTCAAAGTCTTCCCCTGCAGACGGGCGGCGGCTGCGTCCCCGGCGCCGCGGCCTGCGGCTGTCGTAATATCCGTCATCATCATAAGAACGGCGATTCTGCGGCGGATTTCCGTTATCGTAAAAGGTATCGTCCCAGCTCTTGCCATCGCGGTAATACTGCTGGCTCTGGGCACGGCGGCGCAGCCGGTCCGGATCCTTTTCCCAGTCGTAGGGCGCGGCATTGCGGCGCTGGCTCCGGGGCGTATCGTAATCATCGCCGGGAAGACGGGGATTGTCTTCGGGGATGATGGGCTTGCCGATGTAATAACGGTAAATATTTTTTGGTGAACCGAGTTTGACACATATTTCCTCTTCCGATTTCCCTTCTTTGGCACCGAGGCGGAACTGTTCTTCACAGTCCTCGATGATGCCCTTCAGGTCGTCTTTATCGGCCTTGCGGAAATAGTATTTCAACAGGTCCATAAATTCAGACTTTCGCATGGATTCCTTACCTCTGTTTTAACACATACTCTTCGTAACGCTGATGAAACCGGGCGCCCCATTGCCAGCAGACGACTCCCAGGACCATGATGGCCAGGATGAGGAGCAGAATGACGGCGGCCGGGACGTGGGGCAGGAAGGAAATCGCTGCCAGCGGCTCTTTTTCCATTGCAATACAAAAAGCGACCCAGGCCAGAAGGGCCACGCAGACGGCGGTACAGCAGCCGCCCAGCGTATACAGCATGAGATAGGCTGCGCGCAGGGTCCGGGGACGGGGTGAATCTGCCATGATAGGACTACCTCCCAGAAATATAATCAGAAATGAGCGTATTTTTCCTTGTATGGCGTACGCTGCTCACACTATACTATCACATAACGGCCTTCCTTTCCAGTATTCCGTGGAAAGGGGCCGGCATCCTGTCTGCCGGGAGAGTCGTTTTCCCTTTGGCTTGCATCCCGCCCGTATTTGAAGTAACATAATGTATCATAGACTGCACGAGGCAGTAAAGGAGGTACTTGTTATGGCAGATTTTGTCTGTTATCAGATCGGGGATATAGTCCAGCTCAAAAAATCCCATCCCTGTGGTTCAAATGAATGGGAAGTGCTGCGCATCGGCGTCGATTTTGTCATCCACTGCTGCGGCTGCGGCCACCGGGTCATGGTGCCGCGCCCGAAATTTGAAAAATCGGTCAGGAAAATCATCCGTCGTGCCACACCGGAACAAGATGGGTAAATTTTTTGAAAAAGGGCTTTTTATTTGCTGTGATTTGTGCTACAATTCTAATCAGTCGTTCTTCATTGCTTTACTTTGGTAAAGCGATAAAGAAATAAAGCAAATACATAGTATGCAAGGAGTGCATAAAGATGCTCAGTAATACACTGGATGGAGTCAAGATGCTCCATCACGATGAAATGCGGAATTATGACCGCATCCAGGGGAAACTCGTGTCGGTCATCATGAATCACGGCTGCAAAATCATCGAAACGCCAAGTTTTGAAGATTATGATGTATACCAGCATTACTTTCCCCAGCTGCGCCAGCAGATGGTCAAGACCATCGATACGGACGGCCGGGTCCTGGTCCTGCGGCCCGATGTGACCGTACCTCTCGTCGAAACGGCAGCGCGGGAATTTCCCCGGGCCAACCAGCTCCTCAAATTCGGCTATGTCAGCACCGTATTCCGGGAATATTTTGGCCGGTCCACCTATGGCAAGGATTTCCTTCAGGGCGGCATTGAAATCCTCGGTGATCCCAGTCCCGAATGCGATGGGGAAGTCATCGTCATGGCGGCGGAAATCCTCAAAGCCGTCGGCGTGGAACATATCCGCATTGACATGGGGACGGCGGCCTATACCCAGGCCCTGTTCGACGGACTGCCCCTGGAAGAAGCTCAGAAGCAGACACTGCGCCAGTATATGGCAGAGCGCAATCTCGTCGCCTTTGGCAAGTACCTCTCGGGTCTGTCCCTCGATAGCGAAGCCCGCAAGGCCCTGGAAGCCATCCCGGTCCTCTTCGGCCCCTATGCGGAAACGCTCAGCAAGGCCCGCGGCTACTGCATCAACAGCGGCATGCGCAATGCCCTGACGCGGCTGGAAAAAGTTTACGACTACATCCTCTATGCCGGTTATGCCGACAAGGTACAGCTCGATTTCGGCTTTACCAGCACCCTGGGATATTATACGGATATGGTGTTCAAAGTCTACGTGGACGGCGCCCTGTACGATGTCATCGACGGCGGCCGCTACGACAAATTATCGGCCCAGTTCGGTGTAGACCGGCCGGCCTGCGGATTTGGCATGAACATCAACCTTCTCTACGAATTCATGAGTGACGCCGGCCTTCTCGAAGACGCCCAGCCCAGTTTCCAGCTGGCCGTCTCCTATACGGACAGTGACCAGACGCTGATCCGCGACCTCATGCAGTGGCGTCAGCGGGGCTTCCGCGTCGCCGCCTATCCCGACTCGTCCTTTATCGACAGCGGCGATTACAGTATCCACGCCGTATACCGCAATCACAGTTATTATAAAGACGGCCGCGAAATGAGCGCACACGATCTGGAAGACATGATGAGGGGGCTTTGAGATGTCCATACATATAGCGCTCGCCAAGGGGCGCATCCACAAAGTAGTTATGAAATATCTGATGGAAAGCGGCTATGAATTTCCATCTTATTCGGAAGACAGCCGCAAACTCATCTTTGAAGATGCCGGCCATACGCTGAAACTGACACTGGTCAAATCGCCCGATGTGGCCGTCTACGTCGAACGGGGCGCTGCCGATATCGGCATCGTCGGGGAAGATGTCCTCATCGAAGACAATGCCGGCGCCAACGTCTACGAAGTACTCGATATCGGCATCGGCCGCTGCAACATGGCCGTAGCCGGCGTCAAGGGAAAGAAAGTGGATATGTCCCGGCGCATCACGGTCGGGACGAAATATCCGCGCATCGCCCGGAAATATTTTGAAGAAAATCATCACAGCGTCGATATCATCAAACTCAATGGCTCAGTCGAACTGGCACCGCTGGTCGGCCTGTCCGATGTCATTGTCGATATCGTCGAAACAGGGAATACCCTGCGGGCCAACGGGCTGGAAGTCCTGGATTATTTCATGGATTTCAGTGCCCGCATGATCTGCAATCCCGTTTCCTTTAAGATGAAATATGATGAAATACATACGCTGATCGATGTCATCAAGAAGAAAGAAATCCGATAAGACCGCTACCAGAGGGGGAGATATACATGGAATGGATAGAAGTGCCCGATGACGGGCTGACGCTGCAGGAAATACGGAATATCACCAAACGGAGCCAGGCAGAAAACGCCGGTATCCGCCAGAGTGTGGAAGATATCCTCACGGCTGTACAGGAAGAAGGCGACCGGGCCGTGCGGGAGCTGACAGAAAAATTCGATGGTGTGCGCCTCGACAGTTTCCTGGTCACGGCAGAGGAAATCGAGGAAGCCGCCCGCAAAGTCGGGCCGGAATTCATGGATATCCTGACGGAAGCGCGGGATAATATCCGGGCCTATCACGAACGGCAGAAACAGGAATCGTGGATGGATACCTTCCGCGACGGCGTGCGCCTCGGCGCCCGCTATACGCCCATCCAGCGGGTCGGCGTATACGTGCCGGGCGGTACGGCTGCCTATCCCTCGACGGTCCTCATGGACGTCATCCCGGCCGAAGTGGCCGGCGTGCCGTCCATCGCCGTCTTTACGCCGCCTGCCAAAGACGGGTCAGTCAATCCCTACATTCTGGCTGCCGCCCACGTAGCCGGTGCCACGGAAATCTATAAAGTCGGCGGCGCCCAGAGCATCGCCGCTGCCGCCTTTGGCACGGAAAGCATCCCGCCGGTCTTTAAAATCGTCGGCCCCGGCAATGCTTACGTCGCCATGGCCAAGCGCCTCGTATTCGGCACCGTCGGCATCGATATGATTGCCGGTCCCAGCGAAGTGGGCATCCTGGCCGATGAAAACGCCAATCCCGTATGGGTGGCAGCAGACCTTCTGGCCCAGGCCGAACACGACCGCCGGGCCGCCGTTTTCCTGGCTACGCCGAGTGCCGCCCTGGCATCGGCCGTCGAAGGGGAAGTGGAAAAACAGCTGGCAGAGCTGCCCCGGCAGGATATTGCCGCTGCATCCGTAGCCGACCACGGCAAAATCTTCATTACCAAAGACCGGCAGCAGGCCATCGATATCATGAACCTCATCGCCCCGGAACATCTGGAAATCGATTTCCCCGATGCTGAGCAGTATGTGGATCAGATCCAGAACGCCGGCGCTATTTTCATCGGACCCTATACGCCGGAACCGATTGGCGACTATTTCGCCGGTCCGAACCATACCCTCCCGACCATGGGGACGGCGGCCTTTTCCTCGCCCCTGGGAGTCTATGATTTCGTAAAACGGAGCAGTCTCCTGTCGTATAATAAAGAAGCCTTTGACAAAGTGGCAGAAAAAGTCATCCGCTTCGCCAATGTAGAAGGATTGCAGGCTCACGGCCTGGCTGTAAGGAGGAGAATCGATGAAAACTGAATGGCTGCGTCAGACCATACGCGATTTTGAACCGTATAAAGTACCGGAAATACAAGAACATACGATTATTAATGCCAATGAAAGCCCCTATAATATCCTCGACTTCCCGTCGGTCCGGGCCGATTTCCTGAAAGGTCTGGATGAAATCAAAAGTTACCGCTATCCCGACCCTTACGCCGAAGACCTGCGCAAGGCCCTCGCCGGGTACGTCCACTGCCGTCCCGGCCAGATTCTGGCTACCAACGGCGGCGATGAAACAATCAGTCTCATCCTGAATACGTTTATCAACCCCGGTGACACCGTGCTGGTCCATACGCCGACCTTTGACATCTACGGCATCGACGCCACGGTCCTGGGCGCCCGCGTCGTCCACGTACCGGACGATGACGGATACTGCCGCAATGCGGAAAAACTGCAGCAGGCCATCGCCGACATGCAGCCGAAAGTGACCTTCGTCTGCAATCCCAACAACCCGACGGGCAGCATCTGGCCCGTTGCGGTCATTGAAAAACTGCTGCAGACGGCGGACAATATCGTCGTCGTCGATGAAGCCTATCTGGAATTTTCCGGACAGGACAGCGTCATTCCCCTCATGGACCGGTACGACAACCTCATCGTCATCCGCACCCTGTCCAAAGCCTTTGGCCTGGCCGGATTCCGTCTGGGCTACGGCGTGGCCCGGGAAGACGTCATCGACGCCCTGTCGCTGACCAAACTGAGCTATCACCTCAACAGCGTTACCCAGCTCATGGGCTGCGTGGCCATGAAACACTGTGATGAAATCCTCGGGCACAACGTCCCGCCGACTATCGGAAACAGGGACTATCTGGAACGGGAACTGAGCGGCTTTGATGGCGTCACGGTCTATCCCAGCGCGACCAATTTCATCCTCGTCCGCGTCCCCGACGGTCCGGCCCTCATCGCTGCTATGAAAAAAGCCGATATATGCGTCCGCTTCTACAGCGCCAAAGACCTGCAGAACTGCATCCGCCTCACCGTGACGACCCGCGATGTGGCCGACCGGATCCTCGCCGTGTTCCGCAGCCTCTACAAGGAGGTGGCCGGCCGTGCGTAATGCGTCTGTCAACAGGGAAACGGCAGAGACACAGATTGCCGTATCGCTCGAACTCGATGGGGAAGGGACCTTTGTCGGCTCGACGGGCATCGGCTTTTTTGACCACATGCTCAATCTCCTGGCCTGCCACAGTGGCATGGACCTGTCGCTTCACGTCCACGGCGACCTCGACGTCGACACCCATCATACACTGGAAGACCTGGCCATCGTCCTGGGCGATGCCCTCACGCAGGCCCTGGGCGACAAGAAAGGCATCAACCGCTATGGCATGTTCTACTGCCCCATGGATGAAGCCCTGACGCGGGTCGTCATCGATCTCAGCGGCCGTCCCTATCTGGTCTATGATGTAAAACTGGCGGTCGAACGGATTGGCACCTTTGAAACGGAAATGCTGCAGGATTTCCTCTACGCCCTGGCTGTCCACGGCAAAATGAACCTGCACGTGACCAATCTGTACGGCACCAATGCCCATCACATCGTCGAATCGGTATTCAAGGGTCTGGGCCATGCACTCCGTCAGGCCGTTGCCATCGAAGGCAATGCCGACAGCGTACTTTCTACCAAAGGGGTGTTATAAGATGAAAATAGCCATCATTGATTATGAAATCGGCAACCTGGCCAATGTATACAATGCCTGGCGCCGCCTCGGCCAGGATCCGGTCATCACCCGCGATCCACAGGTCATCCGCGACGCGGCCCTGGTGGAACTGCCCGGTGTCGGCGCCATCCGCGACGCCATGGCCAATCTGCAGAAATTCGACCTCATTCCGCTTTTGACCGGACAGGTACAGGCGGGAAAGTTCTTTATGGGCATCTGCCTGGGCATGCACGCACTCTTTGAAACCGATTACGAAGGCGGCAAATACGACTGCCTGGGTTTCCTTCCCGGCGAAGTCGTACCATTTCAGACGAAACTCAAAGTACCCCACATGGGATGGAACGAACTGGAATTTCATCAGCCCCACTGGCTGCAGAAGAATCTTCCCGCCCATCCCTATGTCTACTTCGTTCACTCCTACCACAAGACGCCGGCCGATACGCCCGACGTCATCGCGACCGCCGATTACGACGGACCGGTCCCGGCTATCTGCGGCAGGGACAACGTCCTGGGCATGCAGTTCCATCCGGAAAAGAGCGGTCCCGTCGGGGCACAGCTCCTGCAGAATGTCTTAGATTACGTACAGAAGGGATGATAGTATGATCGTACTTCCGGCTATAGATATACAAAACGGCCATGCCGTCCGCCTGCGCCAGGGCGTAGAGACAGACAGCACGACCTATTTTGATGATCCCGTCGAAGCCGCCCGGAAATGGGCCGGCGGGGGAGCTCAGTTTCTCCACGTCGTCGATCTCGACGGAGCCTTCAAGGGCGACCGCTGCAACGCTTCGGTCATCGGCCGCATCTGCGACGCCGTCGATATCCCCGTAGAAGTGGGCGGCGGCATCCGCAGCGAAGAAGCCATCAACACCTATCTCGAACAGGGAGTGGCCCGGGTCATCATCGGCTCCAAGGCCGTCGAAGACGAAGCCTTTACCCGCGAAATGGCAAAGAAATACGGCTCGGAACTGGTCGTTTCCATCGATGCCAAGGGCGACACGGTCGCGACCCGCGGCTGGGTGGAAGGGAGCGACAAGAAAGTCCTGCCCTTTGCCAGTTTCCTCATTTCCATTGGCCTCCGGACCATCGTCTACACGGATATCAGCCGCGATGGCATGCTCACCGGCCCCAATCTGGACATGATGGAACAGCTGCAGCATCTGCCGTACATCCGCCTCATCGCCTCGGGCGGCATCAGCAGCATAGAAGACCTGAAGACGCTGCAGAATATGGGTGTCTACGGGGCCATTACAGGCAAGGCCCTGTACGAAGGCCGGATTACGATGGAACAGATCCGAAGTCTGGGGGGACGGTAAATGCTGGCAAAACGTATTGTACCATGCCTCGATGTGCGCGACGGACGCGTCGTCAAAGGCAAACAGTTCAAGAATATACAGGACGTAGATGACCCGGTGAAACTGGGGAAATTCTACTCCGATCAGATGGCGGACGAACTCGTTTTCTACGATATCACCGCTTCATACGAAAAACGTCATATCTTCATCGATGTCGTCCGGGCCGTAGCGGAAGAAATCAACATTCCCTTTACCATCGGCGGCGGCATCAGCAGTATCGACGATTTCCATCAGGTCCTGCGGGCCGGTGCCGACAAGGTTTCCGTCAATTCGGCAGCTGTACGGCGGCCGGAACTCATCCGTGAAGCGGCAGAACGTTACGGCAGCCAGTGCGTCGTCCTGTCCATCGATGCCAAGCGCGATGGTCAGGGCAGCTGGCAGGTCTACGTCGATGGCGGCCGCAAGAATACCGGCCTCGATGCCATCGCCTGGGCCAAGCAGGGCGTCGCTCTGGGAGCCGGGGAAATCTGCATCAACTCCATGGATTCGGACGGTGAAAAATCGGGCTTCGACCTGGCCCTCAACCACCGCCTGTCTACGGAACTGCCCGTGCCCATCATCGCCTCCGGCGGGGCCGGCACAATGAAAGATTTCAAGGACGTCTTCGACGCCGGTGCCGATGCCGCTCTGGCTGCATCGGTATTTCACTTCGGCCAGATCGCTATCCCGGACCTCAAAGCGTATCTTCAGGGCGAAGGAATTCCCATGAGAGGGGCAGAAAAATAATGGAATATGTAGATATACAGAATATCAAATTTGATGAAAAAGGCCTCGTGCCGGCTATCGTACAGGAAGGCCGGAGTGGCAAAGTCCTGATGATGGCCTACATGAACGAAGAATCGCTGAAAAAGACCCTGGAAACGGGGCGGACCTGGTTCTACAGCCGCAGCCGCCAGAAACTCTGGAACAAAGGCGAAGAATCGGGCCATTTCCAGGACGTGCAGGCTATCGCCGTCGATTGCGATGCCGATACGCTGCTCATCACCGTCAATCAGACGGGAGCCGCCTGCCATACGGGGCACAAATCGTGCTTCTACCGGGGCCTTGCCGGCAAAGACGAAACATCCTATGCGGGCAGCCTGTCTATGATGGCCGACCTGCAGGACGAAATAAAGGAAAAACGGGTTCATCCGACGGAAAAATCCTATACGGCTTATCTCCTGCAGACGGGCATCGATAAAATCGGCAAGAAAATCGGCGAAGAAGGGGCAGAAGTCATCATCGCCGCCAAAAACGCCGATCCTGTGGCAGGAGAACAGAACGAAGAAGCGGACAATCTGCGCCTGGAAGTGTGCAAGGAATCAGCCGATCTCCTGTATCATCTGGCCGTGCTCTGGGAAGATACGGGCGTGACCGTCAACGATGTCATGACCATCCTCGAAGGGCGGAGCCATGTCAAAGGCAATAAAAAAACCGTCGGCCATCAGGACAAGACATTTTGATTACAAGGTGAAATAAAATGAAGAAAGTAATTTTTGATGTCGATGGCGTGCTTCTCAGCGAAAAACGCTATTTTGACGTATCGGCCCTGACGCTCTGGGAATGGTACAACAGTCCTTTGTACATGGGGCTGTCCCAGGAACCGGTCCGGGCCAATCTGACAGAAGAGGAAATACGGGACCTGCGGGCCCGTTACTGGAAAGACGATGAAATCCTGCAGTGGCTCAAAGGCCATGGCGTCAACGACAACTGGGATATGGTCCACGCTCATATTTTCGTGACCCTCTGGCTCATGTTGGAACAGTATGCGGCGACGACAGGACAGATCCGCCGCCTCTCCTTTGACACCCTGCGCGGCGTCCGCCTGGCAGGCATTTTCCTGAAAAATTGTGACATACCCACGGCCAGCGACGTACTGGATGTCCTCAGGGATACCGTGCCCGACGGCGCCAGCAAGGACCAGGTCTTTGAATACCTGGGCAAAGCCGCCGGCGAATCGAAAGGCGGCCAGGCCCTCGTACCCTATGCATCCCTCGACTCCTCTCTGTGGCATCTCCACGTGGACTGCTTCCAGAACTGGTATTTCGGTGACGACCTGTACCGGGAAACGTACGGCAGGGAACCGGATAACCCTGGCAAGAGCGGTTTTCTCACCAACGAAGACCCCCTGGCCGATCCGGATGATATCCGTCACCTGTTCCAGGAACTGAAGCGCCGCGGCTATGACATCGCCATCGCCACCGGCCGCAGCCGCCGGGAAATGGAAATTCCCTTCCGCCACTACGGCTGGTACGACGAATTCGACCCGCTCTACATCTCGACTTCGACCGACGTCGACGAAGCGGCGGCCCTGCTCCACCGCTCCCTGGACAAACCCAATCCCTTTGCCTATTACCTGGGAGCTTTCGGCCATTACCCGGACCGCTACGCTGATTACGCAGATCATCCGGATACGTTCAAACAGGGGACCTATTACGTCGTAGGCGACTCCCTGGCTGACGTATGGTGTGCCAGATCCATGGGCGCCGTCATGATTGGCACCCTCACCGGCCTCGACGGCCAGAACGCCCGGGCCATGTTCGAAGCAGAAGGAGCCGACCATATCGTAAACAACGTCATGGATATACTGGACGTATTGAAGTGAAAAGATAGTTTGAGGTTTGAAGTTTGATGAAAAGGCCGCGGAAGGGGTGCCGGCCGGGAAGAGCCGTTGGTCGTAGTTCGTTCGTCGAAGCCAGTTCGACGAACCGACTATTTTTATACAAAACTTAGCGATTAAGCGCCGCGACGACTGGCGTTTTATGTCAGGCATCGTCGGCGGGTCCGTCAGATGCAAGGAGGATGGAAGGAGGCGAAGCGGGGCTACGCTGACTGACGACGACGTGGCAGATGATGGGCACGCTGACGAGGCATAGTAAAAAAGCCAGACGCCGCGGTGCGTAGAAAGGGTGGTTATTGTGAGTCAGATTCAGGAACTGGCAAAGAAATATCAGGATACGGTCGTATCATTGCGGCGGGAGTTCCACCGCCATCCGGAACTGAGTTTCCAGGAAGTGGAAACGACGAAACGGATTGCTGCCGAATTGGACAAACTGGGGATTCCCTATGAAATCAACCCGGAAAAGAATACGGGCCTCGTCGCCTGCCTCAAAGGCGGAAAACCTGGCAAGGCCGTAGCACTCCGCGCCGATATCGACGGGCTGCCGGTCAAAGAACTGACAGGCCTTCCCTTTGCTTCGGAAAACGAAGGTAAAATGCATGCCTGTGGTCATGACAACCACATCGCCATGCTCCTTGGGGCGGCGTACATCCTCCACGAAGTACAGGACCAGATCTGCGGCACGGTCTATTTCGTTTTCCAGCCGGCAGAAGAACTCTGCGCCGGTGCGGAATACATGCTGCGCTTCGGCGACTGGTATGATAAAGTCGGCTCCATGTACGCGGCCCATGTCTGGTTCGACATGCCTGCCGGCAAGGTCAATATCCAGGCCGGCCCCCGCTTTGCCGCCGGCACCCATTTCTACATCGACGTTCACGGCACGGGCTGCCACGGATCGCTGCCTCATCAGGGCATCGATGCCTCGGTCGTAGCGGCGTCTATCCTGCTCAATATCCAGACCATCGTATCCCGCCGGGTCAGCCCCCTCGATTCGGTTGCCCTGACCATAGGCACCGTCCGGAGTGGCACGGCCTTTAATATCGTCTCCGGCGAAGCCCATATGGAAGGGACATGCCGTTATTTCCTGCCGGAAACGGGCAAACTGCTGGAAACGATGCTGAGCGATATGGTCCGCGATACGGCTCATCAGTACGGTGCTACCGCCGATTTCCACATGGATCTCATCGCCCCGCCGACTATCAATGAC
This sequence comes from Caecibacter massiliensis, assembly GCA_900095875.1. Lineage (GTDB taxonomy): Bacteria > Bacillota > Negativicutes > Veillonellales > Megasphaeraceae > Megasphaera > Megasphaera hexanoica. The sequence continues at coordinate 1,677,069 of LT608311.1, forward strand.
GCAGCCTGTGCCGGGCTGGGAGCCAAAGCGGCGGCCAAAGTCGTAGGCGAAGACAACGTCGTCCCCATGGAACACACCATGGCCTGCGAAGATTTTGCCTTCTATACGGAAAAGAAGCCCTGCTGCTACGGCATCGTCGGCATCCGCAATCCCGAAAAAAATGCCATGTATCCCCAGCACAGCAACCGCTATACCGTCGATGAGGACGTGTTGGGAAACGGCGCTGCTATCTTTGCCCAGTATGCCCTCGACTGGCTGGAAGCCAATAAATAATAGAATTACATTCCATCCATCATCTCCTTGTAAATCCGGGGGATGATGGATTTTTTATTTCCTGCCATAGAAGACAGAATATGACAGAAAATAAGAGACTTCACTCAGATACGGGCAGAAGAAATAAAATTAGAATAAAGTTCTAAAATTGTATTGACAGAGCCTGGTGCCTATGGTAAACTTACACCATCAACTGAACAACAGGCAATGAAGAGAAGAGTACAGAAGCAGGAATGGCCCAGAGAGTCTCCACATGGTGGGAGGAGATGCAAGACAGCTTCTGGAAGATGGCCTCTGAGCCGGCAGGTCGAATAGTGAGACCGCCCGGGTGCACCCGTTACTGTGCTGGAGTATTGAGGGCCTGTGGCCTGCGTACTCGAGAAGGCCGGCTTTGTGAAGAGCCGGTGAAATTGGGTGGTAACACGGTACTTCCGTCCCTTTGCGGGGATGGAAGTTTTTTTTTATGATGAGGTGACACGATGGAACAGCAGAAACAGACAGGGCAGCAGCGAAGTGCCCTGAAACAACGGATCAAACGGCAGGCCCTGCGTCTGGGGGCCAATATTGTGGGATTTGCCAGCGTAGACCGCTGGCCGCAGCAGGGAGAAGTGGCCGAAGCGTACTGGCCCCAGTCCATCTGGCCCTGGAGCCGGACGGTCATCGTCCTGGGCGTACAGATTTACCTTCCCATGATTGAAACGACGCCATCGGTCGTCTATTCCGAATGTTACAATACGACGAACCGTCTCCTCGATGACACGGCATACCGCCTGGCCAACAAGCTCAACCAGTGGGGTTACCGGGCTCATTGGTTTCCCCGCGACTGCTACGGCGACATTTCCGTCCTGGTCAAAAAACCGGAAGCAGCCTTTTCCCACGTCTTTGCCGGAAAATACGCCGGCCTGGGGACGCTGGGACTCAATCACACCCTGATCACGCCCGAATACGGCCCGCGGGTGCGCCTCGTATCGGTCATTACCGACGCTGACGTACCGGCCGACGCCATGCAGGAAAAAGACTTGTGCATCCAGTGCAAGCGCTGCGTCTTCAACTGTCCGACCCATGCCTTTACGCCCCGGAACGACCGGCTCATCGCCGATATGGCCAAAGCGCGCTGTGCCGGCTATCATCAGAAACTCAAGACGGAATTCCGCTATCCCTGCGGCGTCTGTATTGCCGTTTGTCCCGTAGGGGCCGACCGCAAACGCTATGGCATGCATTCCGTCACAGCAGACGGGGTGGCACACTGCCGCGATTTCGGATCGGCCAACGCCGTAGAAGGCCGGGGCGTGCCGGAAGAAGCACAGAAAATCATCGATACGGCCATCCGCTGATTCCCTGCATACGGGGATGCGCACTGCCGTATCCCTGCAAATATAAAATATACCGATTTTGTATACAAATAAAAGGAGGAATATGACATGCATATTCAATGGAAAAAAATCATCACCCTGACTCTCACCGCCCTGGCCCTGACCGCCGTCCTGGCAGGCTGTGGCAGCACTCAGAATGGCAGTGCGGAAAAGAAAGAAATCACCGTAGGCGTCAACCCCGGATCGGGGGAACAGATCATGGAACAGGTCGCCAAGGCCGCGGCCAAAGACGGCCTGACCGTCAAAGTCAAGGTATTCTCGGACTACATCACACCCGATAAAGCCCTGGCCGATGGCGATATCGACCTCAACTCCTATCAGCACGTGCCGTTCCTCAATACGTTCAATGAAAAAAATGGTACTGATCTCGTCCCCATCGGCGATACCTACCTGGCACCGATTGCCCTCTACTCCCACCGCTATACGGATATCAAAGACGTACCGGACGGCGCCCGCATCGCCATCCCCAACGACCCCAATAATGGCAGCCGGGCTCTGCTGCTCCTGAGCAAACTGGGCTGGATCACCCTCCGGGATGGTGCCGACCAGACCAAACTGACGACCCAGGACATCACCTCCAATCCCAGGCACATCGACATCGTAGAACTGGAAGCCGGCCAGCTGCCCCGTTCCATCGATGATGCCGACGGCGCCATCATCAACGCCGGATACGCCATCACCGCCGGCCTGCGCATCAGCGACCGTATCGCCACCGAAGACGATACCAGCCCCTATGTCAACGTCATCGCCGCCCGGGCCAAAGACAAAGACAACCCGGCATATCAGAAATTTGTCAAAGCCTTCCAGTCTCCGGAAGTCAGACAATACATCGAAGAAAACTTCAAAGGCGAGCTCCTGCCGGCCTGGAAGTAAGAGACAGCCCTTTCCTGTTCGTACGGGAAAGGGCTGTTGTTTGTAGGTTGGAAAAGATAGTTTAACGTTTGATGAAAAGGCCGCAGGCCGTTCGTCGAAGCGGGAAAGGCTGGCAGCTGGTGGCCAGTGATTAGTGGTTAGCAGGAAGGGCAGCAGTCATCAGTCATCAGCCAGTAGCCGGTTCGACGGACCGGGTATCTTTGCCGTCCCTGATAAGGGAAGGAGGGCCACGAAGTGGCGGAAGGGTTCTTATTTCAATAAAGAGTTCATTCTGAGTCCGATTGTCCGTTCGACGTGCAGCATCCTCGGACTCAGAAATTGGGACTCATATGATAAAAAGGCCGGGCCCGATGGATTGACACATATGTTCGATGAAGGTATCATATTATGTAACAATACGAGTGATTGAACGGTTTACAGGATAGGAGGAGTGGCGTATGGGACGGTACAATGTAGCTGTCATTGGCAATCGTAAAAACATAATAGATAGGATGTGTGCATTAATACCGGATTATATTGACTATTTTGAGGAAGAAACTTGCCGTGTCATACGTGTCGTCGGAAGGCATACTATTATTTCCTGGTCTAAGTCAGGGAAAGCGAAGCAGATTGTACCCCTAGAAGAGCTGAATCCCCAGAATGAACATGAAAAATTGTACCTCGCGGCTGTGGTGGATCAATACGATAATTTTCTCATGGATGCTGACGATGGTAAGAGACGGCTGTTAGAAATGAATCACCGTGATTGGCTGTATGTGTTTGAATGTCATATGTAGAAACTTACTGATATATCCCTGATAATCATTTGCATATTTGGAAATGAGGTGACAGGTTTGGCGTTATGATGCAGGTCTTGTGGGGCTGCTCTGGAAGTGGTATTATTTATCGTATTGTTTCCCGTCCATGACATTATGAGTATTGCCTTTTCCCAGGTACTGGAGTTTATTGTGGGAACAGAGGGGAAAGGTCATGAGTATCTGACGCCTGCCTGCCGTCCCCGTCTTGACAGTGCCTTTTATATTACCTATAATAGTACAAGTAAATTTATGTCTATGGCTGATTTCGTGTGATGGAATCAGCCTTTTTTAAAGGAGTTATGCTATGCGTTTACGAAGAAAACCCTGGATTGACGATGCCATCCGCGAGTATGATGCGTTTGTCCATCTGTCCGGGGCGGAGGAATATAAGGGCCGCTGGCGGTCTGTGTTTGCCCGCCCCGATGCGCCGCTCTGGGTCGAGCTGGGTACGGGAAAGGGGAATTTCATTTCCCAGATGGCCGTGCTGCACCCGGAGGTGAATTTTATCGGGATCGAAATCCAGACGGGGGTCCTGTATTATGCCGGAAAGAAATGCGCTGAAGCGGAAGTTTCCAATGTACATCTGCTAAAGTATGATGTGGCAAAAATCGAGGATATCTTTGCTCCCGGTGAAGTGGACCGGTTTTTCATCAATTTCTGTGATCCCTGGCCCAAGTCGCGCCACGCCAAGCGCCGTCTGACGTACCGTCTGTTTCTGGACCGCTATGCCCGGCTGCTGGCTCCGGGAGGCATGGTATTGTTCAAATCCGATAATGCCGGTCTGTTCGATTTTACGCTGGAAGAATTCCGCCAGCGGAACTGGCCGTTGTCAGAGGTGACCTATGATCTGCATCATAGTGATATCGTCAATGAAGCGATGACGGAATACGAAGCGAAATTCAGTGCCAAAGGGCAGCCGATTTTCCATTGCGCCGCCACCCGCCCGGCGGAGGTGAAGGCTGATGAATCCGCACACTAAGGAGATGCGCCGCAATTTCTGGATGCTCCTCATTGCTTTTTTTCTGCTGATCATCATCGGCACGTCCAATGTGTTCAGTTCGACTTTTGTCGAGGATATGGCAGAAGGGGGCAGTGCCTACGGCCATCTCATCCGGCAGGGTGTGTATCTGTCCCTGGGGCTGGTACCGGCCTTGTTTGTCTACAAAAAGGACTATCATATGTGGAAGAAATGGTCGGTCCGCCTGTTCGTCTTTACGGTTATCCTGCTTGTTGCCGTGCTGGCGGCGGGAATCGTCGTCAACGGCGCCCGGCGCTGGCTCGGGGCAGGAGGATTTACCTTCCAGCCTTCGGAAATCGCCAAGCTGGTCGTCATCCTTTTTACGGCTGACAAGCTGGCACCACTGTGGGATAAGAAAGGCCATATCGAATTTTTCTCGCCCCTGTCGGCGTTTTTCCCGTCCCAAACAGGGAAAGAGCCGCGGTGGAAACGGATCCGCTTTGTGCCCCATCCGCTGCTGCTGCCGCCGCTTCTCCTGGGCATCCTCGTGTTCCGCCAGCCTGATGCCGGCACGGCTCTGGTTATTTTATTCCTGCCGCTTGTTATGTTCTGGGTGAGCGGAGCCAGTATCCTCAAGGCCAAGGTGCCTCTTCTGGCGACTCTTGCCGTAGGCATCGTGTACCTGCTCTCGGCGCCATACCGCATGAACCGCATTATTTCCTGGTATGATCCCTGGTCCTATGAAAAGACGCTGGGGTATCAGACCGTGCAGGGGCTCATCGCTATCGGTTCCGGCGGCATTATGGGGCAGGGGCTGGGTGAAGGTATCAGCAAGTTCAGTTATCTGCCCGAAGCCCATACGGACTTTGCCTTTGCCGTCCTGGCCCAGGAATGGGGGATGCGCGGTTCTATATTTATGCTGGTCCTGTTCAGTATGATTATTTATTTCGGCTGCAACTGTGCCTGGAATACGCGCGATACCTTTGGAAAATTGTTGACCGTAGGGATTACCATGTACTTTGGCGGTCAGGGGATGATCAATCTGGCCATGGTCAGCGGCATCCTGCCTGTCGTCGGCGTACCGCTGCCGTTTATCAGCTATGGTGGCACGTCGCTTTTGCTCAACATGATTGCCGCGGCGCTGCTCCTCAACATTGCCCACCGCAATTACCGCGAGGCCGTCATCGACGCCCGCCTGCGGGAGCAGCCGGCCCTGCATTCGATGAAAGAGGAGACGCGCAGCCGTTTTCCTCTGCGATGATATTGATTAGGAGGCTTTTTCATGGAACGAAGAATTATACAGGTAGATGAACGATTGCCGATTCTGCCGACAATCCCTCTGAGTCTGCAGCATTTGTTTGCTATGTTTGGATCGACCGTACTGGTGCCGTTCCTGCTCCACGTCGATCCGGCTACGGCCTTGTTTATGAATGGCATCGGCACGCTCTTGTACCTGACCATCTGCAAATGGCGGCTGCCGGCCTATCTCGGCTCCAGTTTTGCCTTTATTTCCCCGGTCCTGGCCGTATGCGCTACGCCGGGCATGACCTACGGTGATGCCCAGGGCGGGTTTATCGTTTTCGGCCTGTCGTTCATGATACTGGCGGCGATCGTCGATAAAGTGGGGACGAAGTGGATCGACATCCTCTTCCCGCCGGCTGCCATGGGTGCTATCGTGGCCATCATCGGGCTGGAACTGGCACCCCTTGCCATGACCATGTCGGGCTACCTCGGCGATGCCCAGGGGATGAGCAATGAAACGGCCATGATCATTTCTACCTTTACTCTCATCGTCACTATTCTGGCGACGCTCCTCGGCCGGGGCTTCATCGGCATCATCCCTATCCTGATCGGTGTCGTGTCCGGCTATATCCTGTCGTATTTCATGGGCGTCGTCGATCTGACGGCTGTGGAAGAAACGCCCTGGTTTGCCGTGCCGCCGTTCTACAAGCCGGAATTTAATTTCAGTGCCATCATGATGATCATGCCGGCCTTGTTCGTCGTCTTTGCCGAACATCTGGGACACCTCTTTGTCACCAGTGATATCGTCGGGCGGAATCTCATCAAGGATCCGGGCCTGCACCGCAGTCTCTTTGCCGACGGCCTGTCCAACGTCATTTCCGGTCTCGTCGGTTCGACGCCGAATACGACTTACGGGGAAAATATGGGCGTCATGGCCATCACCGGTGTATACAGTACGTGGGTCATCGGCGGTGCCGCCGTCTTTGCCATCCTGTTTTCCTTCATCGGCAAGATTGCTGCTCTCATCCATGGCATCCCGACGCCGGTCATGGGCGGGGTGTGCATCCTGCTCTTTGGCTTCATTGCCGCATCGGGCATCCGCATGCTCGTCGAAAAGAAAGTCGATTATACCCGGTCCAAGAATCTGATCCTCACGGCTGTCACCATGATTACGGGCTTGTCAGGGGCAACGATTGCCGTCGGTCCGGTACAGCTGAAAGGGATGGGTCTGGCTACGGTCGTTGCTATGATTCTCAGTCTGGCGTTCATCGTCTTTGAAAAAACGGGACTGGAAAACCGCAATTAAAGGAGGATGTCTATGGCAGTATCACCGGCGCTGCGTGCGCTGCTGGCCAAAGGGCCGGCTATGGACCGGAAGGATCTGGTGACGCTTCTCGGCCTTACCGATGCCGATGACCGGCAGGCCCTGTATGATGCGGCCTATGCCGTAAAAGCGGAAACCGTCGGCCGGGTCGCTTATTACCGGGGGCTCATCGAATTTTCCAACCGCTGCATCAAGAATTGCCGCTATTGCGGCATCCGCCGCGATAATGCGGAGGTGGAGCGGTTCGATACGGAACGGGACGATATCCTGGCCATGGCCCGCTGGACCTATGAGGCCGGCTATGGGTCGCTGACTCTTCAGTCGGGCGAACGGCAGGATGAGGAATTTATTTCTTATATAGAAGACCTCGTGCGGGACATCAAGAAGATTGGAAATGGTGGTCTCGGCCTGACCCTGTGCGTAGGGGAACAGACGGAAGAAACGTACCGCCGCTGGTTTGCCGCCGGCGCCCACCGCTATCTGCTGCGCATCGAGACCAGCAATCCCGCTCTCTATGCCCGGCTCCATCCCCAGGACGGCCATCACGAATGGACGGTGCGCCGGGATTGTCTCCGCGCACTGGGCCGGATCGGCTATCAGGTGGGGACGGGGGATATGATCGGCCTGCCGGGGCAGACTCTGGAAGATCTGGCAGACGATATCCTCTTTTACCGGAATATGAATATCGACATGATCGGCATGGGGCCTTACGTCGTCCATCATCAGACCCCGATTGGAAAGGAAGTCCTCGCTGCCGGATGCGATTCCCAGGCGGATAAACTGCACCGTCTCCACCTGGGCCTTGCCATGATTGCTGTGACGCGTCTCTTCCTGAGGGATGTCAACATCGCAGCGACGACGGCCCTGCAGGCTCTCCATCCCCTGGGACGGGAACTGGGACTCAGGGCCGGCGCCAATATCCTCATGCCCATCGTGACGCTTCCCCAGTTCCGTTCCCAGTACCTTCTCTACGACAACAAACCCTGCGTCGATGAACAGGCCGAACAGTGCCGCAACTGCCTGAGCGGCCGCGTGGCATCAGTGGGGGATACGGTAGGTCTGGGGCAATGGGGCGATGCTCCCCATTTCTTTCATAAAAAATAACCTTTCTTTTTTTCCCGTTCTATGGTACAGTGAATATGGAATCCCTGGTTATGGTAATCGGGGTTCTTAAAATAGTATCTCCTGTACGCGCGATTAGTGTAGGCGTACGGGTAGTAGCTGCGTGTGAATCAAATCTTTCACTGCAGGCGCTACTATTTTAGGGTGCCGGTCCTTTACATGGGTGTTCGCAGCGGAGCAACTCCACCTTTATTGTTGCTCCCTGCCTGCAAGTACACCGTTGGTGGATACGGGGGCGGAGGCTCACTCCCGCCAAAAGGATCTGTACCTTACCAAAGGCAGTCTTCTACGTGCGGCTTGTTTCGTACAGGCACGGTTAAACAGGAGACTGCCTTTTTTTGTTTTTTTGGCCGGCGCAAGGGAGATGGCTCCTGTCTATTGCTATTTTGGAAAAGTTCTGCTATACTATCTTGGTAGCACTACATGGAAAGGTGTCCGAGTGGTTTAAGGAGCTAGTCTTGAAAACTAGTGATGCGGCAACGCACCGTGGGTTCGAATCCCACCCTTTCCGCCATTGATTTGTGGGAGCAATGAGAAATGTTTCCTAACGTTTATAATCGCTTAATCATGCGGATTGTGGGCGATTTTGATAACGAAAGAATGTTTCCCATTGCTCTTTTTTTGTACCCTTTTTGCGCACTTTACGGCAGGAAAGGCCAGCCGTCGGCAGCTGGCGGCCAGCAGCCGGCTCTGCGGACAGAGATTCTTTGCCGTCCCTGTGAAGGGAAGGTGCCCGTCAGGGCGGAAGGTATGATGAAGAAAGGCCATCGGCGCTGCCAGAAAGAATGGGATCTCTTGCTGTCAGCTTATAACAAACATGCATAAAATGGTACAATTATACTACTTGATTTTGTCCATACAGGGGGTATAATGATATAAATATCCCATATGGGGAAAAGAGAATGAGAGACCGGCAGATACAGGGTCCGGTTTAGAGTTGTCGTATTGATAAGGAGGATAAACATGGCTATTTATATCAACGAACCGTCACACACTTTTAATGAATATCTTTTGATTCCCGGGTATTCATCGAGTGAGTGTATGCCGGCGAATGTATCTCTCAAAACGCCTCTCGTAAAATATAAAAAAGGGGAAAAGCCCGCGATTGAAATGACGATCCCCATGGTTTCCGCTATTATGCAGTCCGTTTCCGGTGAAAAACTGGCCGTTGCCCTGGCAAAAGCTGGCGGCGTGTCGTTCATTTACGGCTCCCAGACCATCGAACAGGAAGCGGCTATGGTCGCCAAAGTCAAGGCCTATAAATCGGGCTTCGTACCCAGCGATTCCAATGTCAGCCCGGACATGACCATGGCCGATGTGGTAGCTCTCAAGAAAAAGACCGGCCATTCCACTGTTGCCGTTACCTCCGATGGCACCGTCAATGGCAAGCTCGTCGGTATCGTCACCAGCCGTGATTACCGCGTGAGCCGTATGGATCCGGCTACTCCCGTCAGAGATTTCATGACACCTCTTGAAAAGATGATTTATGCCAAAAATGGCGTTACTCTCGGCGAAGCCAATGACATCATCTGGGATAAGAAACTCAATGCTCTGCCAATCGTCAATGAAGACGGAACGCTCAATTCTTTCGTATTCCGCAAGGACTATGCCGATCATAAAGAAAACCCGGGCGAACTCCTCGACGAAAAGAAACGTTATATCGTCGGCGCCGGGATCAATACCCGCGATTATGCCGAACGGGTACCGGCCCTTCTGGCAGCCGGTGCGGATGCCCTCTGCATCGATTCCTCCGAAGGCTTCTCGGAATGGCAGAAGCTGACTCTCCAGTGGATCCGCCAGCATTATGGTGATTCGGTCAAAGTCGGGGCCGGCAATGTCGTAGACCGGGATGGCTTCAACTTCCTCGCTGAATGCGGCGCTGATTTCATCAAAGTCGGTATCGGCGGCGGCTCCATCTGTATTACCCGTGAAACGAAAGGTATCGGCCGCGGTCAGGCTACGGCTCTTATCGAAGTCTGCAAAGCCCGTGACGAATACTTTGAAAAGACTGGCGTATACATTCCGGTCTGCTCCGACGGCGGCATCGTATACGACCACCACATCACACTGGCTCTGGCCATGGGCGCTGATTTCGTCATGCTTGGCCGGTATTTCGCCCGCTTCGACGAAAGCCCGACGGAAAAAGTCATGATCGGCGGTACCTACGTCAAAGAATACTGGGGCGAAGGTTCCAACCGTGCCCGCAACTGGCAGCGGTATGACCTGGGCGGTGACAAGAAGCTGTCCTTCGAAGAAGGCGTCGATTCCTACGTCCCCTATGCCGGTCCGCTCAAGGAAAACGTGGAAAAGACAACCAGCAAGATTAAATCGACCATGTGCAACTGCGGTGCCCTGACCATTCCGGAACTGCAGCAGAAAGCCAAGATTACCCTCGTTTCGGCAACGTCCATCGTAGAAGGCGGCGCCCACGACGTCATCCGCAAGGAAAAGAATACGACAGATAAATAATCATGTAAATACCAACAGGCCTGTCCCCGCGACAGGCCTGTTTTGATGTTTGATGAAAAGGGGCGCAGTCCGTGGGTCCTTTTACATAGAAGCATAGTACAGCCCTTATCTTATACTCTAGTATACCAATTATTCATATAAATTGACAAAAACGCAAGTGAGAATTACCATATGGGTATACGAAAACGTATGGATTTACAAACAAATACAAAGGGGTGTTACATATGGATGTACAACGGAGTAAAGCGACGCGGAAAATCTGGCCGCAGGTCGATGCATTGAAACTGGCCATGAACTGGTCGGAACGGGATCTGGACAAGCTGCAGATTCTCGTTGATGATGTCCAGGGAGAAAGCCACCCGGGCAGTTATCATCTCGATGTCCTGGCCGAACAGGTCAGTCAGGGCGTACTGGAAAGCGGTGGCAAGGCGGCCCGTTTCCATGCGACGGATATCTGCGATGGCTGGGCGGAAGGCCATGACGGCATGAATTACATCCTCCTCAGCCGGGAAATCATTGCCAATCTCGTAGAAATCCACGGCAACGTCATTCCCTGGGACGGTCTGGTCCTGCTGTCGAGCTGTGACAAATCGGTGCCGGCCCATCTCATCGCGGCGGCCCGGCTGGATCTGCCGACGGTCCACGTTCCCGGCGGCAGCCAGCACGTCGGTCCCGATATGACAACGGCAGGCCTGTGCGGCCGGCTCTGTGCGCGGGAAAAACGGGGCGAACCGGTGCAGAAAGAAATGCGCAATTACAAACTTTCCAACTGCCCGACATGCGGCGTCTGTCAGTTTATGGGGACGGCCAGCACTATGCAGTGCATGTCGGAAGCACTGGGACTGGCCCTGCCCGGAACGGCCCTCATGCCGGCCATGTTTGCCGAAATCAAGCATTATGCCCGGGCGGCCGGCGATGCCGTCATGAATCTGGCGCGGCAGGGAATTACGGCTTCGAAGATCATGACCGAAGATGCCTTCATGAATGCCATCAAAGTCCACGCCGCTCTCGGCGGCAGTACCAATGCCTTCATCCACCTGCCGGCGGCGGCTCACGAACTGGGCATTACCATCGACCCTGAAGTATTTGATGAAGTAAACCGCAAGATCAAGCATCTGGTCAATGTACAGCCCAACGGTCCCTATGTAGGGGAAATGTTCTGGATGGCCGGCGGCGTGCCCATGGTCGAATGGCTGATCCGGGATCAGCTGAACCTCGATGTCATGACTTGTACGGGCAAGACTTTGGGCGAAAATCTGGAACAGCTCTGGGAAGACGATTTCTTTGCCCGCTGCCACGGCCATCTGCGCAATTTCGGCATCAAACCGGAAGACGTCATCACGCCGCCGGAACAGGCAAAAATGTACGGCTCTGTCGCCGTCATGAAGGGCAATATCGCCCCTGACGGCGGGGTCATCAAATACTCGGCGACCGTACCGGAAATGCACCATCATACGGGAAAGGCACTGGTCTTCAACTCGGAAGAAGCGGCCTATGACGCTGTCATCAAGCGGCAGATTCCCCAGAACAGCATCATCGTCATCCGCTATGAAGGGCCGAAAGGCTCGGGCATGCCGGAAATGCACATGACGACCGATGCCATCGTCTACGACCAGACGCTGAACCACTCGGTTGCCCTCATCACAGACGGCCGCTTCTCCGGCGCAAGCTCGGGACCATGCATCGGCCATATCTCGCCGGAAGCCGTCGAAGGAGGTCCTATCGCCCTCATTGAAAACGATGACCTTATCGAAATCGATATTCCCAACCGCCGCCTGAACATCGTTGGCGTCAAGGGAGAAGCCAGGACACCGGAAGAAATCACGGCCATCCTTGCCGAACGGAAAAAGAACTGGAAACTGCCACAGCTCAAACCGAAATCCCCGGTCCAGCGCCTCTACTCCAAACTGGCCGTCTCCGCCATGGCCGGCGCCTACCTGGATGTGTGAGGGAAGGGCCGTTGGTAGTAAAAAAACGTAGAAATGAGTAAAAAAAAACTAGTCCATAGGAAATTTGCTCTTCCTGTGGACTAGTTTCTTTATTTCCATTCTATAATGAAAGAAAAATTGATTGATTTTCATATTCTGGCGCGAAAGACCTAAAAACGCAGAATGGCTTACCATGGATAAACTAACTGATTTTTCAAACTGACTATGCATACTGAGACAAGCAGATTACGAAAGCTGTGACAAAATCTATCGTATAGATGTCCGTCGCCAATTCAAACTGGCTTTTAAATTGGTTTCTAGAAGGCAATGCAGCAAGTCTTAAGAGGGCATGGCGTAACAGAAGCAGAAACAGATTTTTCCAAAAAAATCCTGCAGCTGGCTTACAATGTAGGTTTCTGAACGATTCTGTATATGACTGCTCATGCTGAAAAAACGAAACTTTTCTGTACATATTTATGATGAAGAAGTAAATAATCTACTAGTCTTCATTCGAGATAATTTTATTCCTGCCTTTTTAAAACTAGAAGAAATTTAAAAAGAAAAGGCTGCTGAGATAGAAATGTGAAATATAGGGAATGATGGATTATGCTACTCAAGTGCATTAAGTTGTTGTATAATGAGTGACTACTTTTTGTATATAGGTAGAACAGATACTGACAAAAAAATATAAATCAGGTAAAATATAATAAGAAACCATTAGAAAATATAATGTAAATTTTTGTATTATAAAAATGTGATGGATTTATATATTTGTCATTTGAGGAGAAGAGAGATGTCTGTATTAGCTCAAGCAATAGTTATCATGGTAGTATCTATTTTGGTTGCACTTGGAATTTTCTTCTTTTTTTATCAACTATTTGAGAAAAAGATTAAATTACGAAATGCAACAATTGAAAAATTAATTCAAAATATGAAAGAAATTAACTTATTACTGAATTATTATCCGGACTTGAATGAAACCTTGAATAATAATGAAATCGTTTCTGCATTATGGAATAAATATAAGAGAAATTTTGTTATAATACCGGATGAAGATGGTGTAAATCATGTATATTCTACGGCAGATTCAGATGAATATTTTAACTTTACTAATTTAAGTATCGATTTGTCTGTAGAATTTTGGCAAAATCTTGCTGGTGTTTTTACTGGTTTAGGTATATTAGGTACTTTTTTGGGTTTAACGATTGGGTTATTGGGATTTGATATGTCATCAAGTGCGACCATTCAAAAAGGTATTAGTAAATTATTAAATGGAACAAGTGCTGCGTTTATTACTTCTATTGTTGGTATTTTATCTGCACTTGGTTTTAATTGGTGGTATAATACCTGCTTGATCAAAAAATTTTCTACTAATATAAATGAATTTACAGATCAGTTGGACGAATTAATTCCTAGAAAACAAGCTGAAGAATTATTATATATAAATTCTGAAGCTGTGAAAGAACAGACCGAACAGTTACAAGAGTTTAATACAACCATCGCATTGTCCATAGGGGATGCAATGCGTACAGCCATGACAACAGATGTTAAACCGGTATTAGAAGAATTAGTAAAAGCCATTCGGGATTTATCTCAAGGGGGTATGGAAACAATTCGAAATTCTATTAATGATAATACAGGTGAAGAATTACGCAATTTTGCAGGAACCCTGCAAGAGTTGCAGCAGGGTATGAGAGATATTTTAACACAATCTCAAAAAATAAATGGAGAAAATAATCAGAGATTGCAATCTGCTGTTGAGAGAATGGTAAACAGTTTGCAGGTTGCTACTGCTGATTCTATTACTACCCAGCAGAATAATATGAATGAAATGAATGGAAAAATTCAGCGTTCATTTAATGATATTACTAATAGATTGAATGCAACCGTTGAGAAATTGAATGATAGTTTAAATAAAGCCAGTCAGAATTTATTAGATGCAGGTTCGCAGACAGGTACACAGCTTCACAATAGTATTCAAGACGCTGCAGAAACATCGGATACTATTATGAAGCGTTGGGAAACAATTTCAGAACAGCAGCAGAAACAGTTAGCAAATAATATAGAAAAAATTTGCAGAATTTTAGAAGAAACATTGCAAAATATTAAGAAAGATAGAGAAAATTATATCCAAACACTACAAACTATAGGTCATACTATTCAAGAAACCATGAATTCTTCGGATAAGCTTATAAAACAAGCTGGTGAAACGGCTGATCAATTTGCAACCGCAGCTGATCCCATTAAGGATGTAGCGTTAACCATGAATACAGGTATGACAAACGTACTGGATGCTACAAAATCATTTAATACTCAAGTAGGCATGACTGTATTAGAATTAAAAAATACGTCTTCTAAAAATGTGGAAAGTATAAACACTATTAAAGGGGCATTGGAAACAACAGAAAAATCTTGGCGTATATATGAAGAAGTATTTAAAGGATTGGATAACCAGATAAGTCTTACTTTAAAAGAATTAGAAGAAAATCTTGTTAAATATAATCAACTGACACAAGATGGACTTGCCAATAATTTAGAGGAATTTGATATAAAAATTCGTGGAGTTCTTGGACAAATTAATACATTAATAGAAGAATTGAATGAAACTGCTGAAGATTTAAAAGAAGTACAAATTAATAATTTAAAAAATAAAACTTCTTATAGAGGACGGTAAGAGTAACTTATGGCAAGAAAACGAAGTAAAAAATTGATACCTGCCCCGAATGATGCATTTGCGGTATCTATCAGTGATTTGATGGCGGGATTGTTATCTATTTTTATTTTAGCTTTAACCTATTTTATGTTAAATTTAAATCAAGTAACACAGCAGTATACCGGAAATACAGAAAAAAGAAATCAAATATTGCAAAATGTTCAAACGAAAATGAATGAACAGGGAGTAAAAGTTACTATTGATGTTAAGCAAGGGGTATTGCGCATACCAGAAAGTATTTTATTTGCACAAGGCGACGCTGATGTAAAAATAGAGGGGCAACAAGCCGTCTCCGTTTTAAGTCAAGTGTTGTATGAGGTTTTACGCGAAGAAGATTATCGAAATTCAGTAGAAACGATATTTATAGAAGGACATACTGATAATGTTCCTATTGAAAATGATCGATTCCAATCTAATTGGGAATTATCTACACAACGTGCTATTAATACGTGGAATCTGATGCGTACTGATGAACCCAATTTAAATACCTTGATCAATCCTAATGGTGATCCGCTATTTTCTTGCTCTGGCTATGCAGATACACGACCAATTACCGATGATGCCTATGATGAGTCGTCGGAAGCTGGTAGACAAGCTAATCGACGCATTGATATTCGTTTTGCTATGATGCCGCCTTCAGATCCATCTAAAGGTGATCATTGACATGAGGTAGAAAAAGATGGGGAAAGCGTTAGAATCATTAAAAAAACTTCAGCTTAGGAATGAACAGATTAAAAGTGCACACCCAGTAGTAGTAAAACCTAAACAACTAATTGATTTAGCAACAAAATTGTCACGTGTTGTAAATAATGTCAAAGATATCCCAGCTTCACAAACGATAGAGATGCTTTTTGAAAAAGCAAAAAATATATATTTGTTCGAAGATGGTACATTTACGGCTCGTGAAAAGCGAAATTTACCATTTATTTTACCATCGTCTCGACCTATTTCAGGAATGGTTGATTTTGTCTTTGAAAATATAGATTTTCAAAGATTTTCATCTTTCAAACGAATTCTTTTCGTGTATTTTCAAAGTTACAAAGATAAAGATTCTCTTACTTTGAAACTGCGAAAAAAAATCTTATCTGTTCTACATGGGGATAATAGAAAAAAGAATATTTCTTATTTATATAATGATGCAGAATTAATAAAAGCATCAGGCATAGTCAAAATGGCAGAACAATTTAAAAATGACCTACGCCGTTATTTTGATGAAATTTCTTTTCCAGTTGCGCTTAGGCATAGTCCTTTTGCTCACCAAGCAATAATTTACTATTTTGAAAAAATAGATATAGATTTATCCAATAAGATGGATATGTTGCGTATTATACACGAGGATGATGCAGATAAAACTTTGATACCTCGTATAGCAGAATCTATGATTTTTGCTGTTCATCATGAGGGAAAGCAATCATACCGGGATGCATTGTTACACCTTCTGCATCAGGAAATGGGAGATCCGAGATATTCAACAAAAAGAGTAGCATGGTCTCGTGTCAGTGATAAGGCAAAGAAAATTTTTATCTCTTGGCTTAAGCGAGGAGATTTAGATTTATTTTTTTCTATTATTGATCGGACCATGCATAGTGATGTGAATAGTCAGGTCGATGCAAGAAGAATGTGGCATGATCGGAAAATATTCTGGGAACAATATTTGGATCAGATGTATTATACAAAAGTGGTATTAGCACCTGAAGCTGCACGAATTGCGAGAAGAGAATATGGACATAAAGTATTAGATTATGGGAATCTCAATAGTAACAATAAAAATCAAAGTTTATTTGTATTTAGTATCGGTAAATACGTTTTCATCGAACCAAGCTATAATGGTACTCTACGGATTTGGAAATTAGATTGTTCTCCCGTACCTCTTGCTAGTGAATTAAAGAAATACAATCTCATAGATTATTCGGTTGAGATTGTTCATTCATCTAAACAAGTAGATACTTTTGTGCATTCAAGGTCATGGCAACAACGGGTTCATGAATGGATTATAGAACATTGCTGGTAATTTTATATGGGGTGATATAGAGTGGAAAATTGCTGGAATGTCTCAAAAATTGGTTATATTTATCAGTGGAATAATGATTTATCAGACGAATGCCAGAGTTCTCTGAAATTTGAACTTGAAAATTTATACGTTGAGGGAAAAGCAGACAAGATTAATACGGACTATGTTATTCATCATGATATAGCTGCGTCTCTGAGTAAAACGGAACGGGAAATTTTACGCTTACCAGAAATTTTTCCGTATATGATTTCTATTAAACATAAGGGGATTTTAACTACTCAAAAATTTCATTATGTACTCTCTTTTTTTTATGGTAATGGAGAACCATTTGTTAATCCAATAATTATAGGTTCTTATATAAAATTATCCTCTGAAGTGGATTACATGTTTAATTATTGTCAATTTGATATAGTAAATACAGTTATATACTGTAACGAAAAAGTGAAGACTCTTAGCCGAGCTGAGGCAATGGTATTCAATTTTAAAAACTTAGCAAAAATTAAGCAAGTTGCAGAGAAAGTTGATATTAAATTAAATGAATACCTAAAGTCAAAGAATGTTGTAGTACCAGATAAGTTATCAATTGATATTGAACAAGATCCCAATGGAGATTATATAATTAAGCCTGTTTTGCTGGAAGAAAAAGATAATGAGTTGGTTCCGTTGCAAAGTACGGAGTCGTTTCAAGTAGCTTTTTCTCAACAGCAGAATGCTAATTCTACCTATATGGGCACTGATAAAAAAATCTATATAATGAAACCAGCAGTGAAAGAAGGTCTTCAAGAAATTAAAAATAAGGGAAAAATTAGAAAAGAAGAGCTTGAACGTGTAAAGAAACAGCCTAAGGAAACCTTTACCTCAGAAGCATTTGAATTTAATTTAGGCAATTATAGCGACCGTGTTATTTCTATTGGAGAATTTGTTCGTAAAAGTTTGCCATATCTCAAACTTACAGAAGGAAGTTGGTTACCGGAAGAAGGAACGACTTTTTTGCATTATAAAGAGAGTAAAGAACAAAAGGAACTTGAACTACCCTATATGACACAAGAAAATATTATGGAGATAGTAGAGAAGATTAAGATTGCACAAGAAAATAATAAAGATTGTATTGAATATGATGGTAACCGATATCCCATTACGGATTTATTAATGCGAAATGCATTTGAAACTTTTACACATTTTTTTAAAGATAATAATACAGAAGACGCAAGTGGAAGTCAAACTACTAAGGTAGACGGTAGTTCAACAAAAGCATTCCGGACATTGAATATAAAAGATAATATTGATGAATTAGAATATAAATCTAGAAATAGCATATATAAAACTTTAACTAAAAGAATGTTTGAAGGATTAAATCCTGATATAAAATTATATGAGCATCAAAAAAAAGGCGTGCAATGGATGTTTTCCTGTTGGAAAGACGGGCATCATGGTGTTTTGTTAGCCGATGATATGGGACTTGGAAAGACAATGCAAGCATATACATTTATTTCTGGATTAAAATTGTCTTCGCCTAATCAAAATATCAAATCTGTATTAGTTGTTGCACCGGTTTCCTTACTGAAAAATTGGGAAACTGAATTTAAAAAATTTATTCGTTCAGATTTATTTGTAAATATTGTTAAGTTATATGGCGGTGCTATTAACCAATATCGTCAAAATAACCAGATAAGTTTGGAAACTCTGGCTAACAATCAATTAGTTTTAACCACATATGAAACATTGCGTGATTATCAACTTTCCATGGGATGTGTTGAGTGGTCGGTTATGGTTATTGATGAAGCACAGAAAATAAAGAATCCAACGACTATGGTAACTACAGCTGTCAAAGCTATGAAATATGATTTTGGCATAGCTTTAACCGGAACGCCTGTTGAAAATACGTGGAATGATTTATGGAGTATTATGGATTTTGTGGAACCGGGTAAATTAGGTAGCCTTAAAGTATTCCATCAAAAATATCAAAGTAAAATAAAGGGTATTCAAAAAAATAAAGCCGCTTTAAATGAATTAGGTGAACGACTTCAAAATGAACTTCAGCCTGTCTTTATAAGACGCCTAAAGAAAGATATTTTAGATGATTTACCTCAAAAAAACATTATAAAATTAGAAGCTGCGATGCCACCAGTTCAACAAAGAGCTTATGAAACGGTTATAAGAAATGCGAAAAGTGTTAAGGGGAAAATTGCTAAAGGGCAAATTTTAAAAGTTATTGCACAGTTAAGGGATATTTCATTGTGTCCTTATTTAGGTATTTATAAGGATACGGCGTTGATGAATCATAATTTAGATGAGATCGTTTATAGCTCTGCTAGATTAATAAAGACTTTTGATATTTTAGATGAAATAAAAAAGAAAGATGAAAAGGTTATTATTTTTGTTACCAGTCGTAAAATGCAGCGCGTACTAAAATATATGATAGAAAAGAAATATCAAATTAGTGTACCACCGGCTATAAATGGTGAAATGCAAAGCGAAAGAAGACAAGAAGTAGTGTCTAATTTTAGCAATACAGAAGGTTTTAAGGTTTTATTGCTTTCTGTTGAAGCAGGTGGTGTTGGTTTTAATATTACTGCTGCAAACAATGTTATCCATCTTAGTCGCTGTTGGAATCCAGCGAAAGAAGATCAAGCGACGGATAGGGTATATCGAATTGGCCAAAAGAAGAATGTCAATGTTTATTTACCCATTGCTTACAATCCGCATTTTTCAAAAGAATCATCTTTCGATGAAAAATTGGATAGTTTATTGGAATATAAACGCAATTTAAGTGATAGTGTGTTATATCCGACAGGAGATAATTCTGATGAAGGTGTAGCCATGTTAAAGTCCATATTAGAGGAAGAGACTGATTTGACATTAAATGAGAAAAACACAAATTATGGGAATTTATATTGGAATATTGATGACATGATGAATGTTGAAGGTGCAGTCTTTGAAGAGCTTATTGGCAATTTATTTAATTCTATGCCTCATTATGATGCTGAAGTTACTCCATATTCAAATGATAAGGGGGCTGATATTGTTGTGAAATGTGATGACGGGAAAAGTGGATATTTGATTCAATGCAAACAGACATCAACTGATAAAAACATGACACAGAGTGGGGTCGTTGAAGTATTTGGCGCCCTTTCATATTATAGTCAAATCTATAACCGAAAGTTTACTGGAATGGTAGTAACTAATGCTAGAGGATTTACTGACAATGCATATGAGTTAGCCGCGGCAAATCATGTGAAATTAATTGCTTATAAGGAATTGGACAATCTGTTAAAACAATATCCGGTTAGGAAATTGTTGGTATAGTTTGTAATAGAGGAGATGAGCGATTAGGTTTATCTTTAATTTATTTCTATCAATACGATCTCCGGCGACGGGCCTGTCCGGAAGGGGAAGCCCCAGGAGCCGTAGCCGCTGGAGACGATGGCGTCTATGGTCCCGATGCGGCGGTTGCCGTAGTTGAGCAGGTACATCCTGTCCGTAATCCAGGTGACGGGGAAAAACTGTCCCCCATGGGTATGACCTCCCAGGTAGAGGTCATACCCTTTTTTTCCGGCTTTTTCTATGCGCAGGGGTTCGTGGTCCATGATGATGTTGAATTGTGACTGGTCGCAGTCCGGCACGGATTCTGATGGGAAATGGATGTAGTCGTTGAGACCGGTCAGGGTGATACCCGGGGCCAGTTCTGACCGGTCATGGCGCAGGAAGTGACAAAAGGAAAAAGCCGTTTCCTCTTCTTCTATATCGCCGTCAAAAAAGTCGTGGTTGCCAAAGACGGCCCAGACGCCCAGTGGGGCTTTGAGGTCCTGCAAGAGGCGGTAACTGCCGTCGCGGAGGACAAAGGCAAGATGGGCGTCGATGAGGTCGCCGCCGAAGAGGACGGCATCGGGCCGGAGCGCCATGACGCGGCGGACGAGGCGCCGCGTGTACCAGTGGCTCTGCAGGGGTCCCATGTGGATATCGGTAAGGAAGGCCAGCCGGACCGGCGTGACTGCCTTTTCCGTCTGAATCGCGACGTGACAGATGGCGGGGTGGACGGCTTTATAGATGCCCCGGGCCATGATGGCGAGGACCAGAAGCAGCAGCACGAGGGCAAGACTGTCCTGATATGCCTGCCAGAGCGGCTCATATCCCGTGAGGCGGCTTAAAAGGTACAGTACAGCATAGACGCAGGAGCCCATAGTGGCATAGATGGTAAAAATAAACCAGAAGCCGCCAATCCAGGAGAATCCTTTGGCGATGGGAACGGGAACGGAGTGGATGGCATTATAGGCTAGAGAGAAACAGAAAGGAAACAGGAGAAAACCCAGCAGAGACCAGCTGGAAACAGCAGGGGGCAGGGCGTTTTTATAGACATACCAGTTGGCTAGTCCCAGTACGGCGCCGAGGCAGCCAATTTTCCAGAAAAAGACGATGCGGTTGAACATGAGGGTACTCCTTTACAGGTTGCAGAAAAAGATAGTTTTACGTTTGATGAAAAGGCCTTAGGTCGTTCATCGAAAGAGGAAGGGCAGCAGCTTTCCCTTACAGCTAACATAACGGAGGCTGCCCATGGTGGCAGCCTCCGTTATGTTACTGATTCTTATTGTTGCGGGCCGCCTGCTGTTTTCCCTGCGGCGTATCCTGCTTTGATTTTTCTTTTGTCGTCGTAGACTTTGTGCTCTTTTTTTCCGATGCCGTGCTCTTTGTCTCGCTGGCGCGGCTGGCTTTCTGCATGCCTGCCGGTACGGAGAAGTCTGACGAATCGCTGCTGGCAGCCTGTACCATGTAGTCGTGCCAGATACGGGCTGGTACGGTGCCGCCGTAGATTTCGCCCAGACTGTGGGCTCCCGTGTCGTCGCCGACCCAGACGGCGGTGACGATGGCCGGGGTGTAGCCGACGAACCAGGCATCTTTGTTGTCATCGGTCGTCCCGGTCTTGCCTGCTGCCGGCTGGCCGATGGCTGCGGCTGTACCGGTACCGCTTTCGATGACCGCTTCGAGCATGCTGGTCATTTCATAGGCTTCCCGTTCGGAGAGGACCCGCGTTTCTTCTCCTTTGCCGGAGCTGTTGTCTTCGATGACATTGCCGTTGCGGTCGAGAATCTTGGTGATGGCCACCGGTTTGACGTGGACGCCCTTATTGGCGAATGTACCGTAGGCGCTGGCCATTTCCAGAGGGATGACGCCCCGGGTCAGGCCACCGAGGGCCATGGCCAGGTTGTTGTCATTGGTACTGCCTTTTTCGACGAGGGTCGTAATGCCCATTTTCTTGGCATTGTTGATGATTTTGGATGTGCCTACCTTGTCGGCCAGCTGGACGGCGATGGTATTGACCGAATGGGCCAGGGCCTGACGGAGGGTCATCGTGCCGGAATAGGATTTTTCGGCGTTTTGTGGACTCCAGCCACCGTAGGTGACTTTTTTGTCTTCCATGGTCGAATCGGGCGTCATGTCATCCTGCAGGGCCGTCATATAGACGAAAGGCTTAAAGGCCGACCCAGGCTGACGGACGGCCATGCTGGCCCGGTTGAAGCTGTCCTGGCCGCGGCCGCCTACCATAGCCAGGATGTGGCCGTTGCGGGGGTCGATGGAGACCAGTGCGCCCTGGGGCTGGGTCAGGCCGTTTTTATCGGTGTAGTTGTCCGGCAGGTTTTTCATGGCCTGTACGGCAGCATGCTGTTTTTCCGTATCGAGGGTCGTGTAAATCTTGAGGCCTTCTTTGTACAGGGCATCGTCGCCGTACTTGGCAGCAACCAGCTGGGAGACATAGTCGATGAACGATTCCGATTCGGAGTTTTCCGCTGTCTGCTTGTTGTGGGACAGGTGGAGGTCGGCGTTTTTGGCTTCTGCCGCCTGATCGGATGTGATGTAGCCGTATTTTGCCATCTGGTCGAGGACGACGTTTTTACGGGATTTGGCTTCTTCCAGATTATTGAAGGGCGAGTAGTAATTCGGACTCTTGGGCAGGCCTGCCAGCATGGCGCACTGGGCCAGTGTCAGGTCGTTGACATCGCGGTCGAAGTAGGTCTTGGCCGCCGTCTGGATGCCGTAGGCGCCCTGGCCGAAATAAATCTGGTTCATGTACATTTCCAGGATTTCTTTCTTCGAGTACTTGTGCTCGATTTCCAGGGCCAGCATGGCTTCCTGTACTTTACGTTTCAGCGTCTGTTCCTGGGAGAGGAAGGCATTTTTTGCCAGCTGCTGTGTAATCGTACTGCCGCCCTGGGCGATGCCGCGGTTCGTCAGGTTGGTGACGATGGCGCGGAGAATGCCGATGGGGTCGATGCCGATATGTTCATAGAAACGGTTATCTTCGGCGGCGATGAAGGCGTTCTGCAGGTTGGCCGGCACTTTGTTAATATCGATGGGAAGGCGGTTCTGGTCGGAATGAAGAGTCGTGATCAGCCGTCCGTGACTGTCGAATACCTGGGATGAAACGGCTGGCCGCATGTTGTTGCTTACGGGCGGCAGACTCTGGTAAGCGGCAAAAATATAGCCAAAACCGAGTCCGGCTGCGACGACGAAAAGAAAGACAATGAGCACGCGCAGACTGTGCAGTGGTCCTTTCTTTTTGGCGTGTTTCGCCCGGCGTCTGGGTGTATACATATTTCTCCTGTGACTCCTTTTGTGATGAATTTGTTATTATAAACATCTATTATATATAGGACTTTACTAATTTCTAATTATAACACACCTCTGTCCGGTATGAATAGAGGAAAGGGGGCATTTTTGGCGGCTCCGGGGGATACGGGGGCGGAAGACGGCTTGTGTACATAGAGTGTACACAACTGAAGCAGGATAAACGATATACGGTGCATTATTGTATTATTCCAGGAGAACAATGGTAAGTAGAATATCTTATATATCAAAAAATATACTAAATACCATAAATCTGTTGACATTCACAAGTAAATAATGTACTATAAATGAGAAATCACTAAAAATTAGCATATATGATTTGCACGCTTCAGGAGGTAGGAACATGGACAGAGATAAAGCATTTGTATTATGGTTTGATGAATTGCGCCGTGCCGATGTGGCACTGGTCGGCGGCAAGTCGTCGTCTTTGGGCGAACTGACTTCCCAGACCAAGGTCCCCGTACCCTATGGATTTGCGACGACGGCAGAAGGATACCGTCATTTCATGCATGCTACGGGTCTGGACGTGACGATTAAGGAACTGCTCAAAGGCCTGACGGACGTAGAAGATCCGGTACAGCTCCGCGATGTCACTGCTTCTATCCGCAAAGCCATCTGCGATGCCGATATGCCGCAAGACCTGGCCGATTCCATCCGCAGCAGCTATGAAGAACTGGGCCGCAAAATGGGCGAAACAGATCCCTTCGTAGCTGTCCGTTCCAGCGCTACGGCAGAAGATCTGCCCGATGCCAGCTTTGCCGGCCAGCAGGATACCTACCTCAACGTAAAGGGTGCCGATATGGTCATCCAGAAAGTTAAAGAATGCTATGCTTCTACCTTTACGGACCGTGCTACTTACTATCGTACGAAACAGGGATTTGACCACCTTTCCGTCGCCCTGAGTGCTGCCGTACAGATGATGGTATTCTCCAAGGCGGCCGGCGTCATGTTCACAGTCGATCTGGTGACCGGTGATGATTCGACCATCACCATCGAAGGAGCCTGGGGCCTGGGCGAATACGTCGTACAGGGTACGGTTACGCCCGATAATTTCCGCGTACGCAAAGACGACCTGGCCATCATTTCCAAGATGATCAATACGAAACCGATCAAACTGGTCCGCAAGGATACAGGCGATGTGGAAGAACAGGCCGTACCGGAAGATCAGCAGAAACAGCCGGCTATTACGGACGATCAGGTCAAAGAACTGGCCGGTTATGCCAAAGCCATTGAAAAACATTACGGATGCTATATGGATATGGAATGGGGCGTCGATGAACGGACTAACAAGATCTGGCTCCTCCAGGCCCGTCCGGAAACCGTATGGTCCAAGAAGAATAAAGAAAAGAAACCAGCCAGTGCAGAAAGCGGTGTCAGTGCAGCTATGACGAAAGACAGAGTTACCATTGTAAAAGGCCTTCCGGCCAGCCCGGGCCATGCCGCAGGCAAAGCCCATGTCATCCTCGATCCGTCCAAAATCGAAGAATTCAAAGATGGAGAAATCCTGGTCACGACCATGACGGCTCCCGACTGGGTACCGGCCATGAAGAAAGCCAAGGCCATCGTCACTGATGCCGGCGGCATGACCTGCCATGCTTCTATCGTCAGCCGCGAACTGGGCATCCCCTGCATCGTCGGCACCAAGAGCCGCAGTCAGGAAGCTACGACGACCATTCAGGACGGACAGGATATCACCGTCGATGCGACGAATGGTATCGTCTATGAAGGCATCGTAGAAGACATCGTCAAACCGGCTGCTGCTGCACCGGCTGCCACGGCTGCTACGGTCGTTGCTGAAACGGCTCCGATCACGGGAACGAAGATTTATATGAATCTGGGTAACCCCGATCTGGCTGAAAAATACGGCGTTCTCCCCTGCGACGGCATCGGTCTCATGCGGGAAGAATTCATCTGGACGACCTTCATCCACGAACACCCCTTATACCTCATTGAAATTGGTCATCCCGAACGCGTTGTTGACCAGCTGGCCGACGGCATGCGCAAAGTCTGCCAGGCCCTGGCTTCGCGGCCGGTTACGCTGCGCTTCAGCGATTTCAAATCGAGCGAATACCGCAATCTTAAAGGCGGCGATAAATACGAACCGCAGGAAAGCAGCGCCCTCCTCGGCTGGCGCGGTGCGTCCCGCTACTACGACCCGAAATACATTGAAGCCTTCAAGCTGGAAATCAAGGCTGTACGCAAAGTCCGTGAAGAATTCGGCTTCAAGAATCTCAATGTCATGATCCCCTTCTGCCGCCGTGTCGATGAAATGGAAAAAATCGTCAACCTCATGGCTCAGGAAGGCCTGCACCGTGGACCGGACTTCAAGGTATGGCTCATGGCAGAAATCCCGTCCAACATCATCCTCGCCGACCAGTTCAATAAGTTCGTCGATGGCTATTCCATCGGGTCCAACGACCTGACCATGCTGATCATGGGCTGCGACCGCGACAATGACACCGTTGCGCCTCTCTTCGATGAACGCAATCTGGCTGTCAAACGGGCTATCCGCCATCTCATCAGTGTCGCTCATAAAGACGGCAAGACCGTTTCTATCTGCGGCCAGGCACCGAGCGTATATCCTGATTTCACGGAATTCCTCGTCAAGAGCGGCATCGATTCTGTATCGGTCAACCCCGATGCTGTCATTGCGACGAAAAAGAATGTGGCCCAGATCGAACAGCGGATCCTCATGGATTCCCTGACTGGCAAGGGCCGTGCTGATACAGAAGATTATACATGGTAATACGTTCCTGACTGGGGCGGCCCTAAAAGTGTAAACTACTCATAAGGGCCGCCTTTTTATATTTTCTATTTGTTCCTATTGTATATCCTATACAGATAGTATATAATTATTGGTGTATACTTATAGACTGCCATGGAGCAGGAGGTGAAGAGAGGACATGTTATCGGAACGCCAGGAAACTATTTTAAATATCGTAAAAGAACAGAGCCCGATTACGGGCCAGCATATTGCCGCACAGCTCCACGTGACGCGGGCGGCACTGCGATCGGACCTGGCAATACTTACTATGTTGGGATTGATTGATGCGCGTCCGAAACTGGGTTACTTTTTTACGGGCAATAAGGAAAAGGATCTGCTGGCACGGATTATTACCAATATCCGCGTCGAGTCCTGTCTGTCCCAGCCAGTGATCGTGGGCGAGCATACGAGCGCCTATGATGCGGTCATTGCCATGTTCACGGAAGACGTGGGGACGGTGTTTGTAGGGACGGACAATATTCTGGCAGGTGTCGTCTCACGGAAAGACCTTCTGAAAACGGCGCTGGGCAATAATGACCTGAAAGCCCTGCCGGTGCGCATGGTCATGACGCCGTCGAGCAAGCTCATTTACGTGGAACCGCAGGAGCAGGCTCTGGTAGCGGCACAGCGGCTCATGGAATATGAAGTGGACTGTCTGCCCGTCGTCCATGTCCTGGACCGCGATGAAGAAGACCGGAAAGAACTCCAGATTGTCGGACGTATTTCGAAAACTAATATTACCCGTCTCTTTGTAGAATGTGGCTTGGGGAGGAGATCATAAGTGGCCAGACCGATTGTCTATGCCTGCTCGGATTCACTGGGAGAAACGGCGGAACGCGTAGCCCGTGCCGCTGCCAGCCAGTATAATCAGGAAGAATTTAACATCATCCGCGTTCCCTATATCCGTTCGGAACAGCAGATTGAAGATATTGTAAAAAAGGCGGAAGCAGATCACGCCATGATCTGTTATACGATTATTTCACCGGTCCTGCGGCGCAAGCTCAAGACGCTGACTAAAAATTCGGATGTGACGGTCGTCGATATCATCGGCCCTATGATGGATGGCATCGGAAATATCGCGACGACCGAACCGACCATGAAGGCCGGCATGATCCACCGCCTCGATGAAGAGTATTTCAAACGGGTCGAAGCCATCGAATTCGCCGTCAAGTACGATGACGGTAAGAATCCTATTGGCTTTTTGAAGGCCGATATCGTCATCGTCGGCGTGTCCCGCACGTCCAAGACGCCTCTTTCTATGTACCTGGCCCACAAGCGCATCAAGGCGGCCAATCTGCCGCTGGTACCGGAAGTGGCCCTGCCGCCGGAATTGTTCCAGATTCCGGCCCGGAAAATCGTAGGTCTCATCATCGACCCCTTTAAACTGAACTTTATCCGCAGCGAACGGCTCCGCAGTATGGGGCTGGATTCCAATGCTAGTTATGCCAATATCGACCGCATCAATGAAGAACTGACTTATGCCCGCGGCGTCATGCGCCGTCTTCATTGCCCGGTCATCGATGTTTCATCCAAAGCTATTGAAGAAACGGCAAACCTCGTGATGGATATTGTCAAACGCAATCGTGAACTGTACGATGAGTAATGTATAGTAAAAGACGCCGTTTCGGCGTCTTTTTGCGTATGAGGAGGAAATCGTATGAATCGTGGAAACTCCCTTACTATCCAGGATGCACTGCGCCATGCCCTGAATGACCCATCCTTTGCCCGGCAGCCCCTGTTCCAGTCGGAGCTGCTCGGGAACCTGCGCCGGCCGGCGATGCTGGCACCCCTTGCAGAGGAGCTGGCCCGTACAGCAGATGGGAACGGCCGGTTTTATGCACCGGCCGTCGCGTCCTGCCTGGCAAAGCATCTGGATGTCTTTGCCGCCGTGCCCGAAGGCGGCTGGCTGTCGTACTGCTATTATTCCATTCTGGCCCGGCTGTTTCCGGAAAATACGGCAGCCTGGGACGAGCCGGCCATGACCGCCGCACTGGACGATGCGCCGCCCTACCGCATCGGACGGATCCTGCTGCTGCAGATCCTGCGCGGCCTGTACCAGTATGAACGGTATACCCTGCCCTTCGACCCGACGAAGGATATGGAGCTCCTGTCGGAGGATGAAATCCGGGCCAACGGATTTATCCCGGAATACCTCCATATGAAAGAGCTCATATGGGACCATTATATCTATGAATTCATGCGCATCGGCATCGACATTACGCCTTTTAATACGCTGGGCCATATCGGCGGTGTCCACTATGTCGCCATGTACATGGCCCGCCAGCTGCGCCAGTGCGATGTGCCCGTAGACCTGGGGCTTATTTCCGGGGCCGCTGCCTGCCATGATATCGGGAAATACGGCTGCCGCAAGCAGGAAGAGCGGCGCGTCCCGTACCTGCATTATTTCTACACGGGACTGTGCTGCAGCCGCTTTGAACTGCCGGCTATCGGCCATATTGCAGCCAATCATTCCGTATGGGATCTGGAACTGGAAAACCTGTCTGCCGAGTCGCTGCTGCTCATCTATGCCGATTTCCGCGTCAAGAGCAGCCGGGACGGGAAGGGCCGGGAAATCGTCCATTTCTATACTCTGGCCCAGGCCTTCGACGTCATCCTGGACAAACTCGACAATGTCGATGACAAGAAGAAGCAGCGCTACCAGAAAGTTTATGCCAAACTGGCAGACTTTGAAGAGTTTATGAAAGAACGGGGCGTCATTACGGACCTGCCGGAGGATTTCTCCCAGGCGCCGCTCTTTCCGCCGGAACGGATCCACCGCGAACGGGTGCTCATGGAAGGAAATGATGTCGTCTCCGAGCTGAAATACGCCGCCATCGACCACAACCTGCGCCTCATGGCGATATTCCGCAGCGAGAGTGATTTTGGCAACCTCATCGAAGCCGCCCGGAGCGAACGGAACTGGAAAAATGTCCGTACGTATATCAGTATTTTCCGGGAATATTCGACGTATATGACGGAACATCAGAAGATGATGACCCTCAAATACCTCTATGAACTCTTGTCCCACCGGGAAGGGGATATCCGCATGGATGCAGCGGCCCTCATGGGCTCTATCGTGGCCGATTTCAACGACCGCTATACGAAAGAGCTGCCTGATGGAGTGTCCCTGCCGCAGAAGGAAATCACCAATCTCGTCCTGTTCCGCCACTATCTGTCGCTCATCATCAAGCCGGGACTGCGCTTTACGGCCCAGCACCGCATGTGGATTGGCTACTGCCTGGGGACCTTTGTCAGCACGGTCCTTCAGGACTGCTATGTTACGGACCGGCCGTCCTATATGGACATCCTGTGCTCATATTATGAACGGACGAATTACATGACCGAGCTGTATATCATCCTCCTGAAAGCACTGGGCGATGTCGGGTCCGCTTATATGGATGAAACGTTCCAGGAGACGGCCCGTTCGTTCATTACGACAGCGGCCGGAGCGGAAGACACGAACCTGCAGATCGCAGCCCTCTACTGCCGGCACAAACTGCACCTGTGCCCGGAAACGGAATTCTGGCAGGATCTGCTGACCGTCAAGGGACTGCCGTCTGAGCGGGAAGCTTTTTATCAGAAAGAGGGGAGCCTCTATCTGGATGACCTCAAAATGGGGACCCACTGGGTCGTCAAGGTAGCCAACATCGACCTCATGATCCATTATCTCAACGATGCTTGTGACAGCGGCACGGTCATGCACCTGTGCATGCATCTGACCAACCTGCTCAAAGTGAGCGAATCTCTGTTCGTCCGCCAGGCTGCCGGCCAGGCACTCATGTCTATCGCCGGCCGCATGACCTACGCCCAGCGCAATGAAATGGCGGTGGAACTCTTCAACGGGCTGGAAATCGGCGACCTGCAGATTTCCAAATATGTGCCGGAGTATCTGGGACGTATGATTCTGAAACTGCCGCCGCAGGAACTGGACGAATTCGTCATCACCCTGGATCAGCAGATCCTGACGGCCAGCACTCAGGTGGCGTCGTCCATGGTCAGTACGATCGGCGTCATTCTGGAACATTTCCGGGAATTCATGGCGGCATTTCCCAATTATGAGGAAAAGAACAGGGAACGGCAGCGCCATCTCCTGTATATCATGATCAAGGCCTATGCCCATTACGACAAGGAACGGAGCCGCGACGCCTTCCGCGATATCGGCCGTTTCGTCTTTAACAGCCCCTGTATGCCGCAGGAGCAGACGGATTTCCTCTTTGCCCATTCGTACAAGAAATTGCTGATCACCCTCTATGAAAATAGTGAAGGGACGCTGGATTTTTACAGCAATGCCGCCGTGCTGAACCATATTTACCGCTATATCAGCCGTCACCAGTTCCTCTGCGGCCCCTTCCAGTTCCCACGCCATCATAAGGCCTGCTTTTATCCCGGCACCTTTGACCCCTTCAGTCTGGGGCACAAAGCAGTGGCCTGCCGGATCCGCGACCTGGGCTTCGATGTCTATCTGGCCCTGGATGAGTTTTCCTGGTCCAAGCATACCCAGCCGCGTCTCATGCGCCGCAAGATCATGAATATGTCTGTAGCCGATGAAGAGGATATTTATCCCTTCCCGGACGACGTGTCGGTCAATATTGCCAACGAGGCCGACGTGCGCCGCCTGAAGGAAATCTTCACGGGTAAAGAGCTGTACATCGCCGTCGGAACCGATGTCATCGAAAACGCCTCGGCCTATAAAGCCGTGCCGACGGCCGATTCCATCCATACGGTGAACCACATCACCTTTGCCCGGGAAACGCGGGAGACGAAGAATAAGAAGGGGACTGGCGGCTATCCCATTACGGGCAAAGTCATTCCGCTCCTCCTGGATAAATTCTACGAAGACATCAGCTCGACCCGTATCCGGGAAAATATCGACCTCAACCGGGATATTTCCAATCTCATTGACGCCGTAGCCCAGAATTTCATTTACGATAACAACCTGTACCTGCGCGAACCGGCGTACAAACACGTCCTGGAAGCCCGGGAAATCGGTATCGGCGCCTTCCGGCCCAGAGGAGCGGAAAGTCTCTGGCCGATTTACAGCCGTCTCGGCGCCCTGGGGTATGACATCGACGTAGTGGACCGCTACATCGAACGGGACCGCAATATCGACAAGGAACGGGTCTGGACGATTTATATCGATAACGCGGGGAAGCAGAAGCAGATGATTGCCTACGCGGCCGTCCACAATGCCCACAGCCGGGACCTGCTGTCCGAATTCGGCGATATGCAGACGGCGGACCACATCCGGCGCCACGCGGCCGGCAGTATTGCTTCCATCGGTTTTTTGTATATTGCCGGCGATTCGGATATTAGTAATGCCGGCCAGATCATCATCACGGAAGTCCTGACGGAACTCATTGCCCGGGATTACGCTTATGCCGTGTACCATCCCGTCGATGAGGCTGGTTATAACGACGCCGTCCTCGATGCCCTGGTGAAACAGGGGTTTGTCAATATCGCCCCGCCGGGATCGGCCCATCCCCTGTATGCGGTCAATATGAAGGATCCCATCGTCATTTTCCGCGACGTGGAAACGATTATCAAGAACCCCTTCAACAAGCATCCCCGGGTCCTGCAGGCACTGGAACAGGCCCATACCAATCTGTTGGCCGTCATGCGGCGCATTTATCCGGGCAAGCTGCTCCTGTCGTTCAATACGAGTGCCATGCACCATAAGATCATTACCAAGATGGCCCACATCAACGGCGTTTCTATCGTCGATGATCCGAAGAAGCGGCGCGGCCCCTATATGTCTGTTCCCTTCGGCAAGGCCCTGAGCGACGTCCTCGTGCCCAATACGGTCACCAAATCGCTCCACATCGAAAAGTATTTTAACCGCGCCGTCAAGGGATTTACCATTGCCGAAACCCACCACTATTCGTCCGTGGAAAACCAGGTCCGGACCATTAAGTCCTTCAACCGGCCGGTCATCCTCATCGACGACCTGCTCCACAAGGGACACCGCATGCGCATGCTGACGCCGTATCTCATCAAGAACCAGGTGGAAATCAAAGAGGTCCTCGTCGGCGTCATGACCGGTCAGGCCATGGATATGATGGCGGAAAAGCACATCAAGGCCGAATGCGCCTATTACCTGCCGACGCTGGAAGTCTGGCTCAACGAACGGGACTGCTATCCCTTCATCGGCGGCGACAGTATCGACAATGCCCACGATTACAGCGGGTACGACCGCAATCCGTCGGTCAATCTCATCCTGCCCTATGTCAAGCCGGCTTTCATTAAGCACAGTGACCCTGATGCGGCCTTCCTCTATTCCCTTACCTGCCTGAAAAACGCCCGGCTGATCATGAAGACCCTGCAGGATGTGTATCAGGAAACGTACGAAAAGCGCCTGACCCTTAAGCGTCTCGGCGAAGTCGTCACCTATCCCCGCTATCCCGATATCGATGTGGGTGTCACCTTCGACCAGAATATGGATCTGACGCGGTTCATAGAAAACGACATAGAACGGCTCATCCGCCTGCGCTGGGGCGAATACTGGAAACTGGATGAAGAATAAGGGGGAACTGTGTATGGAACAAGTACATTATATCCATGAATTGCCGGGACAGGCCGGTATTGCGGCTCCGCTGTCCCTTGCCGGCCGGCCCTTTACGCCGGGGAAGAAGGCGCGCGTCCACATCCTGGCCCTGGGTGACGTGGGAATGACGATGCTCATCGGCCTGCGCCTCCTCGGCGCGGCGGATATTGCCTGCATCGGCATCTGCGACCTCAATGAAAACAATCTGCGCCGGCTGGAGCTGGAAATCAACCAGATACGATATCCTTTTGCCGGCCAGGGGGACGGTCCGGTACTGCCTCCCGTCCATATCGTCACGGAAGAGAAGCTCTTTGACTGTGACGTCTTCATCTTTTGTGCCAGTAAAGGCGTACCGCCCCTTTCGGCAAAGGGAGACGTACGCATGGCCCAGCTGGAAGCCAACAAAGGCCTCATCGGCCATTTTGCCGGGCTGGCCCGTAAAGCGGCATACGGCGGTCTGGTTTGTATCGTTTCTGATCCCGTAGACCCCCTGTGCGCGGCCTTTTTGGACGAATCGGGCGTCCAGCCCTGGCAGATACAGGGCTGCGGCCTCGGCGTCATGAATGCCCGGGCCTGTTACTATGCAGAACAGGATGAACGGATGGCCCATTACCTCAAGGAAGGACGGGCTTTCGGCCCCCACGGAGAAGACCTGGTCATCGCCGACCGCATCGATGGCTATGACGATGCTCTGTCGCGGGAACTGACCAGAAAGGTCGTAGAAGCCAACTACGTCGTCCGGAATCTGGGGTATAAGCCGTACATCGCGCCGGCCCTGTCATCGGCAGCCCTGTCCATCCTGCTGACGCTTGACGGGCGCTGGCATTACGGGTCGGTATATCTGGGAGACCGGGACCGGGGCGCCTTCCTGGGCGTACGCTGCCGCTATACGGACGAAGGGCTGGCTTACGAGGACCTGCCTCTTCCCGGGGCGTTGTACGAACGCATTGCCTATGCCTACCTCAGGTTGTGCGAGTTACGGTAAGAAGGGATGTACTATGTTGTATGTTGTCAAAATGGGATGGCAGGAACCGGGCCATCCCGAACGGGTAGACAGCGCTTTGCGCTATGCCCTCCAGGACGTGCCTCATACGGTCATCGACAGTCTGGCCCCCTTTGTGGCCCTGTGCACGCGGCGCAGCGGCGGCGAAGACCTGCGCTTCCTCTTTGCCATCAATCTGGCCCGGGGCGGCCTCAATATGGCCTACGCCCGCATGATTTCCTTCCTTTCCCAGCATGTCCACTGTCTTGAAGGCTGCTGCGGTGCTGTCGTCGTCGATGGGGCCGATGAGCTGTTTACCAAGAAAATTGGCAGGGAAATGATTTTCATGGCCAACCGTTCCGGCTGCGCCTTTCCGGGAAAGCCGCTGGTCGAGGCGACGGGTTCGCTGTACAATTTCACCATACAGGCCCGGGTGCGGGGAGTCGATAATCTGGGAGCCTATCAGGAAGGCGTCCGCCAGCTCGTGGAGAAACTCCTATCCTTTGCAACGCCGCCAGAATGCGGGCGCCGCGTTCTGGCGCTCCACGCCAGCAGCCGCCGTACCAGCAATACCCTGCTGTTGTGGGAAATGGTGCGCCGCTATCTCACGGCGTCGCGGGTAGAGGAAATATCCCTGCGCAACGGGGCGGTCGTGGACTGCCGGGGCTGCAGTTATGAGGCCTGCCTGCACTTCGGTGAACGGGGAGACTGCTTCTACGGCGGCATCATGGTGGAACAGGTCTATCCTGCCGTGCGCCAGTGCGATACGCTGGTCCTCATCTGCCCTAACTATAACGATGCCGTCGGGGCCAACATCATGGCCTTTTTCAACCGCCTCACTGCCTTGTTCCGGACGGACTGGCAGACTTTTTCGAAAAAACGCGTCTTTGCTCTGATTGTTTCCGGTTACAGCGGCGGCGATATCGTGGCCGAACAGATCATCGGGGCGCTGAACTGCAACAAGAATTTCATCCTGCCCGGTCATTTTGCCCTCATGGAAACGGCCAACGAACCGAAGAGTATCCTCCGCTGTCCGGGAATTGAGGAACGGGCGGAATTATTGGCCCGTAATATCGATATGAAATAATAGAAGCGCAAAAAAAGGGTATAAAAAAAGATGATTCAGAGAAGAATCATCTTTTTTTATACCGGATTATACATCACGCTGTACTTTGCCGGAACGGAGGCAGCGGGTGCAGACGTTTACGCGTTTGACTTCGCCGTCTACGATAGCGCGTACTCTCTGGATGTTCGGCTTCCAGGTTCTTTTGGTTTTTAAATGGGAATGGCTGACATTCATGCCCGTTACGGTACCTTTACCGCAGATTTCGCAATAATTTGCCATGGGTTACACCTCCTAGTACTTTCGCAGTACAACATACAAATCTTATCATAAAATATGGGGCAAATCAAGGATTATTTATTAAAAGCCTACAAAATATGATACAATAAATACAACCAAATGACAAGGAGTATTTTCATGGATAGTTCAATTCGCCGGCTGCCCGGTATCGGAGTACGCCGGGAAAAGCTGTTTGCCCGTCTGGGAGTCACGACGATTCCCGCACTGCTCCAGTATTTCCCCCGCGATTATGAAGACCGGAGCCACGTCGTCCCCATCGGCCGGGCGGACCTGGAACGGAAGGAACCGGTCCTGGTGTGCGGCCGCGTCGGGACCATACAGGAAATACGGCCCCGGCGGGGCATGACGATTTTAAAGGTCGTGCTCCACGATGAAACGGGAGCCGTAGAAATGACCTGGTTCAATCAGCCGTTCAAGAAAAAACAATTTCATACGGGCATGACCGTATCGGCCTTCGGGCGCATCGAGTGGAATTATGGCAGGCGCCAGATGAATACGCCCGATGTGGAAGAAGGAGAACCACAGGGGCAGGGATTCATGCCGCTCTACGGACTGACGGACGGCCTGCGCCAGTCCGACGTGAGAAAAGCCGTGCGCCAGGCCCTGACCCTGGCCCGGACAGAACAGGATCTCCTGCCGGCGCCGTGCCGGCCGACAAGTCACTCCCGGTTTCCTCTCGTCGAAGCTTATGAGATGATGCATTTCCCCAAAAGCCGGGAAGAACAGGAGAAAGCCCGGGAGCAACTGGCCTATGAAGAATTGTTTGACATGCAGGCCGGCCTCTGCCTGCGCCGGCGGCGGGAAGGACGGCGGCAGGGCATCAAATGCGGCCCCAACGGCCCCTTACTGAAGCAGTTTTTTGACCAGCTGCCCTTTGCCCTGACCAGAGGCCAGACCTGTGCCTTCCTCGATATCCAGAACGACATGGAAGGCGAAGTGCCCATGCAGCGCCTCGTCCAGGGGGACGTCGGTTCCGGCAAGACCGTCGTTGCGGCCCTGGCCCTGGCCAAAATCGTGGAAAACGGCTATCAGGGAGCCCTCATGGCGCCGACAGAAATCCTGGCATCCCAGCATTACGAGGAATTCAGCCGCCTCTTTCAGGGCCTGCCCGTGCGCATTGCCCTGCTTACGGGACGGACCGGGGCCAGGGACCGGGTGCAGCTGCTGGAAGACCTGCAGAGTGGGGCCGTGCAGATCCTCATCGGTACCCATGCCCTCATCCAGGACGACGTGCAGTTTGCCGCCCTGGGGCTGGTCGTCACCGATGAACAGCACCGCTTCGGCGTGCGCCAGCGGGAAGCCCTGCAGAAAAAAGGCCGGGCGCCGCACACGCTGTACATGACGGCGACGCCGATTCCCCGTACGCTGACGCTGTCTTTGTACGGCGATCTCGATGTATCATCCATCCGCGACCTGCCGCCGGGACGACAAGTCGTCAAAACCTATGCTGTCGGCGAGTCCATGCGCCGGCGCATCTATGCGTTCATGGAAAAGACGATGAAAGCCGGCCAGCAGTGCTACGTCGTCTGCCCCCTCGTGGAAGAGTCGGAAAACGTAGACCTGCAGGCGGCTACGGCATTGTATGACCAGCTGCGGACGTCCGTTTTTCCCCGGTTCCGCTGCGGCCTCGTCCATGGGAAGATGGCAGGGAAAGAAAAGGAAGCCGTCATGGAAGCCTTCTCCCGCGGAGAGATACAGCTCCTGGTGGCGACCAGCGTCATTGAAGTCGGGGTCAACGTACCCAATGCGACGATTATGCTCATCGATGGTGCCGAACGGTTCGGACTGGCCCAGCTCCACCAGTTGCGGGGCCGCGTCGGCCGGGGCAGCCTGCAGGCGTACTGCATCCTCCTTGCTAAAAAAGGCAGTGAAGAGACGAGACAGCGCCTGCACTATATGGAGACCATCCATGACGGGTTCGTCCTTTCGGAAAAAGACCTGCTCCTCCGTGGGGCGGGCCAGCTCTTCGGCTATGCCCAGCATGGCCTGCCCGATCTGCACGCCGCCGATATCATCCGCGACGTGGCGCTCCTTGCAGAGGCGCGGGAGGAAGCGGCATCCTTTGTGAACGGACATGGTGCAGAAGAACCGGTCATCCGGGCCCTGAAGCGGCGGTTTGGCGGGTCGTTCCAGAAACTGCTGAATAACTGAATGGGGGAGGTCAGGGAATTTCTGTATAAAATATGTACAGAATCGGGTGAATCAGCTATAATAAAGGATAAAGTGCCAATGTGGCATAGTTCTGCTTTTCAGGGCAGAACAGACTATTATAGAATAAGGCGGAGATGGAGTTGTCTAGTAAAATCGATATATTATCCGTTCCCATTGCCAACATCAGTTTGGCGGAAACGAAAGACTTTGTGTTCCGTTGCATTGCCGAAGGCCGTGCAGCATCGATTGCGACGGCCAATGCGGAAATGGTGATGCGGGCCCAGAAAGACCGGGAACTGGCACAGGCCCTGCAGGAAGCCGACCTGGTGATTCCCGACGGCGCCGGCGTCCTCTGGGCGGCAGAGCAGAAAGGACAGAAATTCAAGGAACGGGTTACTGGCTGTGATGTGGCGGAACTGCTGCTCAAAGAAGCGGCAGCGCGCCAGACCCCGGTCTATTTGTTCGGAGCGGCGGCCGGCGTAGCAGACGAAGCGGCGGCTAATGTTGAAGCGCGCTATGGAAAACTGAATCTGGCCGGGACCCATTCAGGCTTTTTCAGCGTTGCCGAGGAAAAAGATATCATCGACGAAATCCGCAGCCATGGCACGCGGATTCTTCTGGTGGCGCTCGGCGTCCCCAAACAGGAAAAATGGATCCGCGACCACTTATATGATCTGGGCCCCTGTGTCTGCATGGGTGTCGGCGGTACCTTTGACGTGCTGGCCGGCCGCGTAGGCCGGGCCCCCGTATGGATGCAGCAGAACCGGCTGGAATGGCTGTACCGCCTATGCAAAGAACCGAGCCGCTTCCGGCGTATGCTGGCGCTGCCCCGCTTTATGGCTGCCGTCAAATTCGGCGGCCGTATGTGAAAGGAGCCGTGGTGACGTGAAAAAACCGCTTATCATAGAAGATGGCTACGTATTCATTCTGGTACCGGCCCTGCTGGCCGTCCTGGCATGGCGTTTCCTCAATCCCTATGCGGCCGTACTGCCGGGTGTACTTGCCTTGTATTTTGCCTATTTTTTCCGCAATCCACCACGCCATATCCCCGATGATGAGCTGGCTCTCGTGTCGCCAGCCGACGGGACGGTTGTTTCGGTAGAAGAAACGTTTGAGGATTTGTATCTCAATCAGAAATGTCGGAAAATCACTATATTCCTGTCTATATTCGATGCCCATATCAACCGCACGCCTCTTTCGGGAATCATCAAATTCCAGCAGTATACGTGCGGCCGCTTCCGCCCGGCCTATGAAAAGGGCGTAGGCTATGAAAACGAACGATATTCCCTGGGCATTGAAAACAAGCGCACCAATATCCTCGTGACGCTCATCGCCGGCATACTGGCCCGGCGTGTCGTTTCCTGGGTGACGCTGGGAGATGAGCTGCAGCACGGCCAGCTGTACGGTATGATTAAGTTTGGTTCCTGCATCGAAGTATTCGTGCAGGATAACGTCGATATATACGTCACGAAAGGCCAGAAGGTCCGTGGCGGAGAAACTATCATAGGGAGGATTCAAGAATGAAAAAAGTAATTCCCTGCCTGTTTACCTCAGGCAATCTGGGATTTGGCGTCCTGAGCATCATGCTTACGTCCCAGGGTTATCTGACATGGGGCGCTGTATGCATCCTGCTGGCTATGGTATGTGATGCCCTCGACGGGCGGACGGCCCGGGCCCTGGGGGTGCAGGGCGAATTCGGTAAGGAACTGGATTCCCTGTCGGACTGCGTTTCCTTTGGCGCGGCAACGGGATTTCTGATTTATTCCTATTCACTTCATGAACTGGGCTGGATTGGCATGGTCCCGCCTGTCCTCTATGCCTGCTTTGGTGGCCTGCGCCTGGCCCGTTTCAATCTGAATACGACGGTCATCCACGGCTATTTCCAGGGTATGCCCATCCCGAACGGCGGATGTATCGTGGCGACCTATGTCCTGTCGGGCGTCCATCTGCCGGCCTGGATCATCGCCATCCTGACCCTGGCCCTCGGCTATCACCTGGTCAGCAAAGTCCATAATCCCGATTTCAAGGGCGCCAGCCCCGATGTGCTTCACAAATCGGCCCTGGCGATTGCCGTACTCTGCGGTGCCCTGGTCCTCTGGCTGGTAGACTGGCATCTGGTCCTCATCATGCCATTCTTCCTGTACATCATTTTTGGTCTGGTCAATACGGCCATGAATGCCGCTGCTTCTCACTGAGTTCGTTAGGGAGAGTCGTGTATGGAACATCTTTTGGATATCATCATGATACCCATACAAGTAATCATCGTATTTTATTCGCTGTACTATTTTATCCTGGCCTGCTTCGGTCTCATGAAGAAACGGGACCGGGTGATGATGCCACCCAAACATACCTTTGCGGCAGTCATCTGCGCCCATAATGAAGAACGGGTCGTAGGCAACCTCATCGACAATCTGAAGGAACTGAATTACCCCAAAGACATGTACGATGTCTATGTCGTAGCCGACAACTGCACGGACAAGACAGCCGATGTCTGCCGGGCCCACGGGGCCTTTGTCCGCGTGCGCACCAATAAGGAGCACGTCGGCAAGGGATATGCCATGGACTGGATGTTCTCCCAGATGCTGGCCCAGGAAAAACAGTATGACGCCTTTGTCGTCTTTGATGCCGACAATCTGGTCCATCCGGAATTCCTCCGGGAAATGAACAACCATCTTTGCAAGGGCGAACAGGTCATCCAGGGCTATATGGATTCCAAAAATCCGACCGATACGTGGATTGCCGGTACCTTTTCCATCGCCTTCTGGCTTATCAACCACATGTGGCATCTGGCCAAGTATAATATCGGCCTTTCAACGGCTCTGGGCGGCACGGGCATGTGCATCGCCACGGACATCGTACGTAAGTATGGCTGGGGCTGTGACTGCCTGACAGAAGATATGGAGTTTTCCATGAAGGTCCTCCTCGAAGGAGTGCGTACCTGCTGGGCCCACGACGCTATCATTTATGATGAAAAGGCGCTGGGGTTCATGCAGTCCTGCCGGCAGCGCAAACGCTGGGCCCAGGGGCAGTGTGACTGCGGCGAACGGTTTATTCCCAAGCTCTTTGCCAGAGGCATAAAGACGGGCAATATCCGTATGCTCGACGGCATCATTACCCTGTCGCAGCCGTTCTTCATGATGATGTCCACCATCTATGCGGGCATTGCCATGGTCAATTCCTATATTCCGCTGTATACCAATATCCTCAACCAGCTGATCCCCGTCCAGATATGGACTGTCCTCGGTATCGGACAATATCTCATACCAGTCATCGTGCTGCTGCAGATTAAAGTGCCGCCTAAATCGTGGCTGTACCTAATCGTCTATCCTCTCTTTATGTACAGCTGGATTCCCGTCAATTTCCTGGGATTCAAAGACCGTCATAAGATGGAATGGAGCCATACCCTGCATACGAGAGCCGTTTCCTATGATAACGCCGCTCTGTTGCGCAAGCAGAATAAAGAATAGGAGAATCTATGCATATACTACTTACCAATGATGACGGACTGCAGGCACAGGGTCTGCAGATCCTGAAAGAAGAAATGATGGGCTATGCCCGGAAGGTCACCGTCGTGGCTCCGGCAGGGCAGCGCAGCGCCGCTTCCCATTCTATGACCATCAACCGCACGCTGTATTGCCATGAACATCCTGGTGCGACGGACCGGGTACGGGAAATATCCGTTTCCGGCACGCCTGTAGACTGTGTCAAAATGGCTATGGAATATTTCCTCCGCGATGACCGGCCGGACCTCATTATTTCCGGAATCAATGATGGCTATAATCTGGGCAGTGACGTGCTCTATTCGGGGACCGTATCGGCGGCTATGGAAGGACCGTATTATCAGGTACCGGCGATGGCTGTTTCCATGGGAACGATGACGGAAGACCGCTGCCGGGAAACGGCACGCCTGGTAAAAGCACTGGTGGAACAGGTCTTTGTCTGCGGTAAATTTCCGGGCATACTGAACGTCAATATACCACGGGACGGAGAGATATCGCTGAAGAACGCCTGCGTCGTTCCCCAGACGGTGCAGATTTACCATAACGTCATCGCCGAGAAACGGGATATTGACGGCAGTCTCTGCTACAAGATTGTCGGAGATCTCGACCTTACGACGGCACCGGAAGACAGCGACGTAGCCTGCATCCGCAACGGCCATATCGCCCTGACCCCGCTAAAATGGCAGCAGACGGCAGACCGGGCCATGGAACTTGTACGGCAATATATTTGATAAAGTCATGTATACATGGTACAAAATGCAAGCCCTGTATGGACAAATTTCCATACAGGGCTTGCATTTTGTAAAAGAAGTGGTTATAATAACAAATACATCATACATATTGCGTGGATGAAGCATGCGGGAGAAGGCAGAGGCCTACCGAAGGAGTTAAACTCTCAGGTATCCGTATCCGGATGGGACCGTATGCAGACACGACTCTGGAGAGTCCCTCTTGGGCGCCGAAGGTGCACGGAAGTCATTTCCTTATCTCTCAGGCAAAAGGACAGAGGCTGTAAAAAGCGCAGATAGCGTATTTGTGCGTTTGTTTTGGCCTGTCTCCGGAGACATGATGGAGACAGGCTTTTTTTGTTATCATTTTTCTTTTTATTCGTTGCCATACCATGGGATAGAGAAAGGGAGAGAGTCATGAGTTTAGAAACATTGAATGCGATTGACAGTTTTATCTGGGGGCCGCCGTTACTGATTTTGCTGATCGGCACAGGCATCATGCTGACCTTCCGGCTCCGGTTATTACAGGTTTTCCGTCTGCCGCGGGCTTTGAAACTGATATTTACGGCTAAAAATCAGGGGGAAGGAGATATCGATAGTTTCAAAGCGCTTTGCACGGCTCTGGCTGCGACGGTCGGTACAGGCAACATCGTCGGCGTCGCAACGGCTGTACATGCCGGCGGGCCGGGGGCCATCTTCTGGATGTGGATGGCTGCCTTCGTCGGCATGGCGACAAAATACGCCGAAGGCTGTCTGGCTGTCCGCTACCGCACGGTTGATAAAAATGGGGAAATAGCCGGCGGGCCGATGTACTACATCGAAAACGGTCTGGGAAAGAAATATAAGCTGCTGGCTGTCCTGTTCGCCTTCTTTGGTGTTCTCGTCGCCTTCTTTGGCATTGGTACCTTTGCACAGGTCAATTCCATTGTAGAAATCACCCGTCTGACGGCGGACATCCCCGTCGAATACACGGCAGTCGTCCTCACCATCGTCGTAGCGGCTGTTACTATCGGCGGCCTGCAGTCCATCGCCCGGGCCGCTTCAAAAATCGTACCGGCTATGGCTGTCATTTATGTCATTTCTACAGTTGCCTTTCTGGCTATCTTTTATGAACAGATCCCGGCTGCTGTCTATGAAATCATTCACGATGCCTTTACTCCGACGGCTGCTGCCGGCGGCTTCCTCGGTGCTACCGTCCTCGTCGCCATGCGCAACGGCGTGGCCCGCGGCGTATTTTCCAATGAATCGGGCCTGGGCAGTGCTCCTATCGTAGCGGCTGCGGCCAAGACGAAATGGCCGGCCGAACAGGGACTCATTTCCATGACCGGTACCTTTATCGATACAATCATTATCTGTACGCTCACCGGGCTGGTCCTCGTCGTCAGCGGTGCCTGGACGGGTGATGTCAACGGGGCTGCTCTGACTAATGCGGCTTTCCTGCAGGCTTTCCCGGCCTATGGCAGTGTAATCCTCTGTGTCGGACTGACACTCTTTGCCTTCACGACTATCCTTGGCTGGAATTACTATGGGGAACGCTGCATGGAATATCTGGTTGGCGTCAAAGGAATCATGCCGTACCGCATCGTATTCATCATCCTCGTGGCCTGCGGTGCCTTCCTCAAACTGGATGTCATCTGGATTCTGGCAGATATCGTAAACGGCCTCATGGCTATTCCGAACCTCATTGCCCTCATCGGTCTTTCGGGCGTCGTCGTAGCCGAAACCAAGGCTTATTTTGCTCATGTCAAAGCAGAAGAAATGGCAGTGGCAGAAGAAGAAAAAGAAACGGTCAGCGGCGACTAACACAGGAATCTGTGTTATACAGACCAGGTTACTGGAAAAATACGTATGGACGGAGCTGTCCTCGTGGGCGGCTCCGTTTCTTCTGGTTGAAATATGCAGAATACCCCTTGACGTATGGATACAGTATGGTAT
Source organism: Caecibacter massiliensis (assembly GCA_900095875.1). Lineage (GTDB taxonomy): Bacteria > Bacillota > Negativicutes > Veillonellales > Megasphaeraceae > Megasphaera > Megasphaera hexanoica. The sequence continues at coordinate 1,720,737 of LT608311.1, forward strand.
AATTAATTTTGTTCCAGTATTTTATGCCGGAGTGGCGGAATGGCAGACGCACCTGACTCAAAATCAGGCGGGTAACACCGTGTGGGTTCAAGTCCCACCCCCGGCACCATAGAATAGGAAAGGCTGTCCCATTAAGCAGATACATGCTTGATGGGACAGCCTTTTTTATGCTTATTATACATAAAAGATACAGAAAGAATTGTTCTATTTTTCTGGAAGTGTGATATGGGCGTCGGTTTTGACAAAATTAAAACGAAAAGTTTACATAATAAAAGAATAAATAATTATAGTATATAAATAAATATACTATAAGAAAAAGAAACGGATTTTCGACGCGAGATTGTATATCTATAAATAATGTTTATTTTTATGCGTTTTGTTATAATTTGTTTTTTATCGTCATTTATGGTAAAAACATTACGTTACGGCGATAATTACGTAATTTTTGCGATATTTATATATTGAATAATATAAATATGAATAGAATAAAATATAAAATCATTTTGTATTTATATTTAAACATATTATAAACAGTTTATAATTTTGCAAGAACTCCTATTGATTTTTCTATGCAAATGAATGTATGATTACAAGTAGTATTAACGCGCATAATTGTAAAATAAGTTAATATTATTATTTGGGTCGTCATGTAAAGGAGATACATGGTTATGACAAAAAAACATTCATGGGTCATCGGTGCTATGCTTATCAGCTCGTTCTGGGGAGGGACCGTCGCAGCAGCTCCAGCGGCAAACCCTTCCGGGGAAGGGCCGGGAGTGGCCATCGGTACGGGCAGCAGCGCGGCAAGAGATACGAGTGTAGCCGTAGGAAAGAATGCAAAAACGATGGATAGTAATGGCGTGGCAAATGGCGGTGGAGATGTAGCCGTCGGGAGCAATGCCCATATCAATAATTATGTCAATCAGGGCGGTAGTATTGCCATGGGAGAGAATTCCTTCGCCGAAAATATGGCAGGCAGACAGGAAAAGTTGTTCAATTTTAATCAAACTACCTTTACCGGTTCGGGATTTTTGGGGATGCAGGCTCCCTTTATCCCTGCCGATCCGTCCAAAATGACGGGGAGCGTTGCCCTGGGGCAGAATTCCTATGCCCGGTCCGGCGGAACTGTAATCGGGGTCCATAACTATAAGGGCGCGATGGGTGATATGACGATCGATACCAGTACGGAGACCAACAGGCGCGGTTATGGCATCAACGTGAATGCGACGACAATCGGGACGAACAGCTTTAATAATGCCGCCTTTGGTGTCGTGAACGGAGCCTATTCCATTATTTCCGGAGCCTATGACGGCAGCTCCTATTCTTCAAAGGCGGGGCAGAATTTCGGTGCTACCATTACAGGATCGCTGAACAGTATCGAATCCAAAACGGCAGATAGCGACTACTCTGGCGTAGCTAACAGCATCGTCGGTACGGCGAACCGGACCTTTAATTCCAACGGGTCTCTAATCTTCGGCGCTGGTAATGAAATTACTAATTCCGTTACGACGATTTCGGCGCCGACAAGCGGAGGAAGTTCCGCGAAGGCCCTGGCAGAAACGTTGCGCGGGACTATCCGCAATGCCGACGGCGGCGGGGCTACTCTGGCTATAGGTGGAGGAAACAAGGCGGACTACACGCGGGCATCCCAACTCATCGGCGTCAATAATACCCTTACGGGGACGGCCGGCTCAGTCAGTGACTACAACATGATCAATGGCTATAAAAACACGGCCTCCCAGGTCAGACACGTATCGGTCATTGGGTCGGAAAATACGGTGAATAATACAACTGATGCCGTCGTCATGGGAAATAAGCGGGAGCTTTCCGGCGCTTCCGGCAGCATCGTGCTGGGATCGGCTGATAGTGCAATGACTACAGGTGTAACCGATGCCGTTTCTATCGGTCACAATGCCAATGTAACAGAAGCCGGCGGTGTCGCCCTGGGATCACAGTCCAAAGCCTCTACGGCCGCCGGCGCGGCCGGTTATGATCCATCGACCAGGGCTCTGTCACAGGATACGTCTTCTACGTGGAAAGCCACGGCGGCTGCAGTTTCCGTCGGTGACGGGACGACCGTTACCCGTCAGCTTACCAGCGTGGCAGCCGGTACGAACGATACGGATGCGGTCAACGTGGCCCAATTGAAGCAGGCCGTGTTGTCTGCCGGCACGGGCACCGATACGAGAAACACCGTAGTGGCAGGCGACCATGTGACTGTTGACGAAGCGCCGAACAGTGATGGCAGTTCGGCCTATACGGTGAGCGTGAAGGCTGACGGGAAGGTGGAAAATGGCAATACGGGCGTCGTGACAGGCAGTACCGTATATAGTGAAGTACGGCCGGCTGCTGATGGCACCTATGTAAAGGCAGATAGTACGACCGGCCAGAATCTGACAGCGCTGGACAATCAGGTCAGGTCCAATAGCGATTTCATTTCCCGGATGAACGGATCGATTGACAAATTGGGAACCCGTGTCAACCGGGTCGGCGCAGGAGCTGCCGCATTGGCTGCTCTTCATCCGCTGGATTTTGACCCGGACAGCAAGTGGGATTTTGCTGCCGGATATGGGAACTATAAAGATGCCAGTGCTGTTGCGGCAGGGGTATATTACCGGCCTAATGAAGATACGATGTTCAGTGTTGGTGGCAGTTTTGGCGGTGGTGAGAATATGGTTAATGCCGGGCTCAGTTTGAAACTGGGACAGGGAAATCACGTCTCTACGTCCCGTGTGGCCATGGCTAAAGAAATCAAAGACCTGCGTGCCGACGTAGAGAATCTGCTCAGTGCCTTCGCCAGTATGGCCGCTGGTGGCAGTCTCGATGCGGAGAAGACGAAACTGTTCCCGGATATTCCGAAAAATCACTGGGCGTACGATGAAATTGCCCAGTTATATGGCAATGGAATCGTCAAAGGGTATCCCGATGGCCGTTTTGATGGAGACCGGATGATGACGCGGTATGAATTCGCTTCTTTGGTATACGAACAGATGCAAAAAGGGACCAGACTCAGCGACCGCGTGGTGACTGAATTCATGCCGGAACTGGAACGCATCCGCATTGATACTATTGCAAAGACAAAAGATGGCAGACCGGTGATTCAGCGTGTCCGGGTTATCAGAGACAGGGGATGATATCGTCATTTTTAGGGTAACAGGCCCGGACATCACGAGTACAGGCAGACCGGTTGCCGTACATAATGGACAGGACAGGCCCATGCATTAACAGGGGGACAGCGATGTTCGTCTGTATCTTTGACAGGCAGGTGAACGGTATGAAATATCAGCGTCGCATGAAAGAGTTACGGCAGGAGAATAATATGTCTCAGGCCGACTTAGGAAAAGTTTTGAAATGTACACAAGTTGCGTATGGGATGTATGAAAATGGCAAACGACGGCTCCCTATCTGCGGCCTCATTACATTGGCCCGGTTTTACGATGTATCAGCGGACTATATCCTGGGGCTGACGGATAGCAAGGAAAGAAAATGAAGGGGAGTCATCGCGGCGGGAACTTTTTTGTTTCGAAGAACTCTGCTTTTATGATATAATACAGGTGTGAGCCTATATTGGAGGGAGTGGAGTCGATGAATGAAATTTTTACGCGGCGCAGTGTGCGCAAATTTTTGCCCCAGCCGGTAGAAGAAGAAAAAATTGAAAAAATGCTGCGGGCCGGTATGGCAGCACCGTCTGCCGGCAATCAGCAGCCCTGGGAATTTTACGTAGTCCGCGATAAAAAAATATTGCAGGATTTATCCCATTGCAGTCTCTATGCCGGATGTGCTGCCAAGGCACCGGCCGCAATTGTCGTCTGCAGCCGCGATGACAACATGCGTTTCCGCGCCTTTGCCAACCTGGACCTCAGTGCCTGTGTAGAAAATATTCTGCTGGAAGCTGTCTGTCTGGGCCTGGGCGCTGTATGGCTCGGAGTTGCGCCATATGCGTCCCGGGAATTGAATGTGCGCCGGGCTATCGGCATCCCGAAAGGTCTTACGGCCTTTGCGGTCATTCCTGTTGGCTATGCTGCCGATACGGTGGAAGAACGGGCGAAAGAGGATCGTTTCGATCCCGACCGGATTCATTACGTATAAAAAAGACTCCTGCTCAGGCAGGAGCTTTTTTATATACATATCTGTAAGGAGAAAGGAAAAAGAAGCATGTTTAACGTAGGGTTTAGTGAAGCTCTGGTCATCTGTATCGTAGCCCTGGTCGTATTCGGCCCGAAAAAGCTGCCGGAAATCGGACGGGCCCTGGGACGGGGATTGCGGGAATTCCGCAAGGCGGCGTCGGATGTGATGGAAGAGACGGAGGGGGATACAAAAGATGGAACCCAGGGAAAAGACCGATGAGGCGGTACTGCCGCTTACGGGCCATCTGGCAGAATTCCGGCGTCGCCTTATATACTGCCTGGCAGCCCTGGCACTGGCAAGTGGCGCTTCCTATGCGTATATAGAAGATATCATTGCCTTTATTTCAGCTCCCGCAGGGAAATTATATTTCATGCAGCCGGCGGAAGTGTTTTTTTCATATCTGCAGGTGGCGGTTTGTACGGGATTCCTGGTTACCGTGCCCGTGTGGGCGTATCAGCTGTGGCGCTTCGTCCGGCCGGCTCTTACGGGAAAGGAACGACGAGGTGTCTTTCTGTTAGTACCGGCTGCGGTAATCCTTTTCTACAGTGGGCTGGCCTTTTCGTATGCCCTCGTATTGCCGCCGGCTATGCGCTTTTTTATGGATTTCGCCAGTTCTTCCCTGCAGCCCATGTTTTCCCTGTCGGCTTACCTCTCGTTTTTTATGTCTTTTACGGTGCCGTTCGGACTGGCTTTCGAACTGCCCCTGGTCCTGCTGGTCCTGTCCCGCCTCGGACTGGTCACGCCCCAGGGGCTGCGGCGGAAACGCAAAGCTTTCATCGTCCTTGATTTTATCTTTGCTGCGGTTATTTCGCCTACGGGAGATGCCTTTACCCAGATGATGATTGCCCTGCCGGTACTGATCCTATACGAAGGCAGTATCCTGGTCATGAAATGGCTGGACAAGGGGCGTCTGGGGAGCCGTAACTACGTGCCATAAAAGCTGCTGTCTTGTATACAGTATTTATATTGTTTAGCACCGGCCTTTCTCTTGTAAAGTTGCGGGCATTTGTTATAATTAAAGTTGCAGTGAATTGCCTATGGGGAGATAAAAAAGGCAGACGCTGCCATCCAATATAACAGGAGGGACTATTCATGAAAAAAATTCGTTCGGTTTTAGTGGCCAACCGTGGTGAAATCGCTATCCGCGTATTCCGGGCCTGCAACGAGCTGGGAATCCGTACCGTGGCGATTTACTCCAAGGAAGATTCGCTTTCCCTGCACCGTTTCCGTGCAGATGAATCCTATCTGGTAGGCCAGGGGAAGAAACCGGTTGATGCATATTTAGATATTGAAGATATAATCCGCATTGCCCATGAACACGATGTCGATGCTATCCATCCGGGCTACGGCTTCTTGTCGGAAAATGCCGATCTGGCCAAACGCTGCCAGGAAGAAGGCATCATCTTCATCGGACCGAAAGTCGAACACCTCATCATGTTCGGCGATAAGATCAACGCCCGTATCCAGGCTAAAAAAGCCGGTATCCAGTACATCCCCGGCAGTGACGGCCCGGTCATGAATTATGCGGAAGTAGAAAAATTTGCCAAAGACGTAGGCTTCCCAATCATGCTGAAAGCCGTCAATGGCGGCGGTGGCCGCGGCATGCGCATGGTAGACCGCATGGCCGATCTGCGCGATGCCTATGATCGTGCCAAATCCGAAGCTAAACTCGCCTTTGGCAGTGATGAAATTTATCTGGAAAAGTGTATTGTCAACCCAAAACACGTGGAAGTACAGATCATGGGTGACGAACACGGCAATGTCGTCCATCTCTACGAACGGGACTGCTCCATCCAGCGCCGTCACCAGAAAGTCGTTGAAATCGCGCCGGCCTTTGCTCTGCCGCAGCAGCTGCGTCAGGATATCTGCAATGCCGCTCTCAAACTTATGCGCAATGTCCATTATGTCAACGCCGGGACGGTAGAATTTCTGGTAACACCTGATGGCAAGTTCTACTTCATCGAAGTCAATCCCCGTGTCCAGGTTGAACATACGGTCACGGAAATGATTACGGGTATCGATATTGTCCAGACGCAGATCAAGGTAGCCGAAGGCTATGCCCTCGACAGCGATGAAATCGGCATCAAGTCTCAGGACGACATCGAATGCCGTGGCAATGCCATCCAGTGCCGTATCACTACCGAAGATCCGACCAACAATTTCATGCCTGATTCGGGCAAGATCATCGTATACCGCAGCGGCGGCGGTTTCGGCGTCCGCCTCGACAGCGGCAATGCATTTGCCGGGGCCATCATTACGCCGTACTATGACTCGCTGCTGGTCAAGGCGACGACCTATGGCCTGAACCACGCCCAGGCTGTACAGAAGATGCTCCGCGTCCTCGGTGAATTCCGTATCCGCGGCGTCAAGACCAATATCGGTTTCCTCATCAACGTCTTGAAACAGCCGTCCTTTGTCAAAGGCGATTACAACGTCAACTTTATTGACGAACATCCGGAACTGTTCAATCTGCCTGTCGTTCATGACCGTGGCACGAAGCTGTTGAAATACATCGGCGATACGACGATTAATGGTTACACCAATGCAGGGCCGCAGGAAAAACCGGAATTTGAACGGCTTGAACTGCCGCAGCCGGCAGAAGGCCCGTATCCCGACGGGACGAAACAGATTTTTGATTCCATGGGACCGGAAAAATTCTCCCAGTGGATTCTCGACCAGAAAAAAGTCCTCATTACCGATACGACCATGCGTGATGCCCACCAGTCCCTGATGGCGACGCGGGTACGCTCTATCGATATGCTCCGCGTACTGGAAACGGCTTCCAAAAAGCTGCCGGGCTTCTTCTCCTATGAATGCTGGGGCGGCGCTACCTTCGACGTGGCCTACCGCTTCCTTTATGAAGATCCCTGGGACCGCCTGCGCCAGATGCGCAAAAAGGCGCCGAATATCCTGTTGCAGATGCTCATCCGCGGCGCCAATGCCGTAGGTTATACGAGCTATCCTGACAATGTAGTCAAGAATTTCGTACAGCTGTCTGCCAAGAACGGCATCGACGTATTCCGTATTTTCGACAGCCTGAACAGTCTGGATAATATGTATGAAACGGTACAGGCCGTCCGCGAAACGGGCAAGATTGCCGAAGTCGCCCTCTGCTACACTGGCGATATCCTCGATCCGTCCCGTCCGAAATATAATCTCGACTACTATGTCCGCATGGCAAAAGAACTGCAGAATGCCGGCGCCAACATCATCGCCATCAAGGATATGGCAGGGCTGCTGAAACCGGAAGCGGCATACCAGCTCGTTTCGGCCCTCAAAGATGCCGTTGATCTGCCTATCCATCTCCATACCCACGATGGTTCGGGCAATGCAGTGACGACCCTCTGCCGGGCTGCCGACGCCGGTGTCGATATCGTCGATGCGGCCTATTCGGCCTTTGCCGGTGGTACGAGCCAGCCGAGCATGAATACCTTCTACTATGCCATGAGCGGCAAGGACCGCCAGCCGGACCTCAACATTGATGCCATGGAAGAAATGTCCCGTTACTGGGCAACCGTACGGCCATATTACAAAGGAGTCGATAAGGCCGAACCGTATCCCAACACGGAAACGTATTATTGTGAAATGCCTGGCGGCCAGTTCTCCAACCTCCGCCAGCAGGCGAAAGCCGTCGGACTGGGCGACCGCTGGAACGATATCAAGAAGATGTACCACGATGTCAACCTCATGTTTGGCGATATCGTCAAAGTTACGCCGTCTTCCAAGGTCGTCGGGGATATGACGCTGTACATGGTACAGAACGATCTGACGGAAAAAGATATTTATGAAAGGGGCGATACCCTTGATTTCCCCCAGTCTGTCGTAGAATTCTTCGAAGGCCGTCTGGGCTTCCCGTATCAGGGCTTCCCGGAAAAACTCCAGAAGATTATCCTGAAAGGCAAGAAACCGTTGACACAGCGTCCTGGCAAATTGCTTGAACCGGCTGATTTTGAAGCTATCCGTAAGAAACTGGAAGACGCCGGCTACAGCCATAGTGACGAAGACATCAACGCCTACTGCCAGTATCCGAAGGTATTTACGGACTACAATGACCGCAACAAGAAATATGGCGATGTCAGCGTCCTCGACACACCGACCTTCTTCTTCGGAATGAAGCAGAATGAAGAAATCACGGTTGAACTGGAAGAAGGCGTAGACCTGGTCATCAAACTGATCAATATCAGTGATCCCGATGACAGCGGCATGCGCACCATCACGTTCATGTTCAACGGGGCAGAACGTGAAATCCAGGTGCAGGACAAAAACGTGGACCAGACCAGCGTCACCAGCAAGAAAGCCGATCCGGACAAGATCGGTGACATCGGCGCTACCCTTTCCGGCTCCGTCGTCAACGTCCTCGTCACCAAGGGCCAGAAAGTTAAGAAGGGCGATCCTCTGGTCGTAACGGAAGCCATGAAGATGGAAACGACCATTACGTCACCCATCGATGGCGTCGTCGGTGAAATCTATGCCGTCAAAGGCAAACCAATCATCAGTGGCGACTGCCTCCTGGAAGTACTGGAAGGCTGATCCTGATAGAAGTATATATGAATCCGTGGCATGAATTAGCTGTCATGCCGCGGATTTTTTTTATTCAGCCGTGCCTCCCGCTTATGGCAAAATGACTGTGCAACATCACAAACTACAAACAGAAAAGAGGTTGTCTTTGTGGGACAACCTCTTTTGGGTATATAGGACCAGAATCTGTCTTTTAATGGCTGTATTGGGTGCGTTTGCGGCGCACAGTCCAGCTGATGGCCAATAAGATGAGACCGGCGGCGAAGAAGACATACTTCATGCCGATGAAGGTGGCGATGGCACCTCCCAGGATAGGACCGGTCATGGCACCAATCTGCTGGGCAGAGAATAACAGGCCGAAGACGTGACCTTTGGTGCGGGCATCGGTGTGTTCGGCCAGAATGGCATTGATGGAGGGGAAAATGCCGGAGAAGAACAGGCCTACGGCGAACTGACTGGCAGCAAATCCATAGAGCGTCGTCGGCAGGGCCTGGAGGAAAAAGAAAATGCCAGCCAGGACCAGGGCATAGCGCATGGATTTGAAGAATCCGTGGTGCTGTCCGAAGCGTCCCCAGAGGGGGGCCGTGATGGCGCTGGCAAATCCGCCGAGAGAAAAGACGAGGCCTGAAACAAAGACGAGATTATCCATATTCTGGGCCATATGAGAGATATACGTAGTCAGGATAGGCTGGACAATGAGGATGACGACCTGCACCAGGGCAGAGCAGATCAGCATGTGAAAGATGATAGGGACTTTCCACAGGCTCTTTGGTTCGGCCGTGGCCTCTCCTTCGTCAGGCTCTGCCGGCTTGGCCGGTACACGGCTGAGATCTGGTTCTTTGATGAAAAAGACGAGGACGAGGAAATTCAGGAAGAGAGCGCCTGAGGCGAGGAAAAAGGACATGCGCATACCGAACAGTTCTGCCAGGATGCCGCCGAACAACGGGCCGATGATGCCGCCTGCCGTCAGGGCTCCCTGCATGATGCCCAGACAGATGCCCAGTTTCTGGGGCGGCGCATAAATGGTCATGATTGCCAGTTCCATAGGCCACAGGCCGGCGGCAAATCCCTGGAACATGCGCATAAATGTCAGCTGCAGTGGTGTGGTGACGATGCCGCCGAGGAAGTAACTGACAGACAGGAGCAGGCTGGCGCGGATAGCCATGAGACGCTTTCCCTTGCGGTCGGCCATTTTTCCCCAGATAGGAGCCATGATGGCACTGACAAGGAAGGTAGATGAAAAAACAATCCCCGACCAGATATTGACCGAAGTGGCGGAGACGCCCAGCTCACGGGTCAGGTACATGGGGAGGAAGGGGATGAGCATCGTATAGCTCGATGACATAAAAACGACATTGCACGTCAGGATAGCAAGACAGACTTTCCAGTTCACGTAATCGGCTCCTTTCAGACAGAGGTAATAGAAGGAACAGCCGGAGCCGCGACGCTGAGTAGAAGCGTCGCGGCTCCGGCGGATATTTTTTGTATCATACTATTATAATACGGCAGTTTGACAATTTCAACATTATCCGTTGAAAATTCATACCTATACTTCTATAATAAAAGCAGTGTCATTATAAAAGAAAAGAGGATAGGACCATGTTTTTGTATATTATCAAGCGGATAGGCGGTGCCATCGTCGTCCTGTGGGCAGTCATTACGATTACCTTCGGGCTCATGCATGCCATTCCCGGTGGCCCGTTTACAGAAGAAAAAAAGCTGCCTCCGGCCGTACTGGCCAACATAGAGGAACGGTATCATCTCAATGATCCCCTGCTGACGCAGTATGGCGATTACCTGAAACACGCTGCCGTACTCGACCTGGGGCCGTCTTTCAAATATCCCGGTCAGACGGTCAATGAAATCATAGCGGAAAGTATGCCCGTGTCGGCCCAACTGGGGCTGATCAGCCTGTTGCTGGCGCTGGGGACGGGCGTAACAGCCGGTCTTCTGGCGGCGTGGCGCAAGAATACGTGGATGGATTACGCCCTGATGCTCGGCGCGACCTTGGGCGTTTCTGTGCCGAGTTTTATCCTGGCAGCCGTCCTCATACAGCTCTTTGCCTTTACCTGGCCGGTCCTGCCGGCGGCAATGTGGAAGGGGCCGGCCTACGTTATCCTGCCGGCGCTGGCTCTGGCAGCCCATCCTACGGCCTTTATCATGCGCCTGACCCGGTCCAGCGTCCTCGATGCACTGTCCCAGGATTATATCAAGACAGCCCGGTCCCGCGGTATCAGTACGCGGCGGCTCCTCTGCCATCACGCCCTTCGCAACGCACTGCTCCCCGTAGTCAGTTATATTGGCCCTCTGGCGGCGGCACTGCTGACGGGAAGCTTTATCGTCGAATCGATTTTTGCCATTCCCGGATTGGGGCGCCATTTCGTGACCAGCATCTATAACCGCGATTACACGGTCATACTGGGCATTACTATATTTTACAGTTTTCTCATTATTTTTATGAATCTCATCATTGATCTCATATATCCGCTGCTGGATCCCCGGATCCGGCTGCAGAACCACAAGGAGGGATGACCATGACGCCAGACGATTTTGCGCCGCTTCAGGAGGCGGATAAAGAAACGCTGTACGTGCCGCCCCAGAAGCTGCGGGAGCGGGGATGGCAGCAGATGAAACACAATAAACTGGCCCTGTGGGGACTGGGCATCGTCATTATCATGACAGTCATAGCTCTGTTCGGCCCTCTCCTGGCACCGTATTCGTACGCCGATCAGGACCTGACCATGGCCAACGCCTGGCCCGGGCCGGATCACTGGTTCGGCACCGATTCCCTGGGCCGTGATTTGTTTGTCCGCGTCCTCTACGGGGCTCGCATTTCCCTTTCCATCGGCCTTGTGGCCAGTCTGATTAATGTCTGCATCGGCGTATTGTACGGCGGTTTTGCTGCTCTCTCCGGCGGCAGGACGGACCGGATCATGATGCACATCGTCGATGTCCTTTATTCCATTCCCATGCTTCTGTACGTCATTCTCCTCATGGTCGTATTCAAACCGGGCCTGATCAATATTTATCTGGCTCTGGGCATTGCCTACTGGCTCAATATGGCCCGTATCGTCCGAGGTCAGATCCTGAGCCTCAAACAGCAGGATTACGTCATGGCCGCCCGGTCCTGCGGGTCATCCACCTGGCAAATCCTGCGCCGCCATATGATCCCCAACTGCGTAGGGCCTATCATCGTGACGTTGACCTTGTCTATTCCCGATGCAATTTTCACTGAAGCCTTTCTGAGTTTCATCGGCCTCGGCGTCTCGGCTCCCATGGCCAGCTGGGGTGTCCTGGCTTCGGAAGGCATCAACAGTATGCGTTCTTTTCCTTTCCAGCTCCTGTTTCCGGCTCTGGCCCTGTGCCTGACCATGCTGGGTTTTATGTTTCTCGGTGACGGCCTGCGCGATGCCCTGGATCCACAGAATGATAAGGAGGGCGGACGATGAATCACCATCTTCTTTCCATAGACAATCTGTCCATCTCTTTCCGTACTTACCGGGGTGTACTGGAAGCGACCCACCAGGTTTCGCTCGTCGTCGATGCCGGTGAAACCGTCGGTATCGTCGGGGAATCGGGATGCGGGAAATCCGTTACGGCCCATGCGGTCATGAAACTGCTCCCTGGCGACAGCGCGATATACTCATCGGGCCATATCTTCTGGGACGGCAGAGATATCCGTTCATTGGACGAAAGAGCTATGAACCGCCTCCGCGGCCGCGACATGGCCATGATATTCCAGGACCCCATGACGGCCCTTAACCCGGTCCTGACCATTGGCGATCAGATAGAAGAAGGCCTGCGCCAGCACCATCTGGACCGGCAGGAAGCAAGGCAGAAGGCCCTGTCCCTATTGCGCGAAGTGGGCATCACGTCGCCAGAGCGGCGGCTGCACCAATATCCTCATGAACTGTCGGGAGGGATGCGCCAGCGCTGTCTCATTGCCATGGCATTATCCTGTGAACCCCGCCTGTTGTTTGCTGATGAACCGACGACGGCTCTCGATGTGACGACGGAAGCCCAGGTCCTCCAGCTCCTGAAAAAAATGCAGGCGGAACATCAGATGGCCGTCGTCCTCATTTCCCACAATCTCGGTGTCATTGCCCAGATGTGCCGGCGCGTCTATGTCATGTATGCCGGTGCCGTCGTAGAAACGGGCCGGGTAGAAGATATTTTCGATCATCCTGCTCATCCCTATACGAAAGGGCTGCTGGCGTCGCTGCCAGATCCGGCCCATAAAGATAAAGTCCTCACAGGCATTGCCGGACAGGCTCCGGATTTATTCCACATGCCGTCGGGGTGCCGGTTCTATCCGCGCTGTCCCCGGGCAATGCGCATCTGTGCCCATATGGCGCCGCCGGTCTATGAACGGGAAATAGGACACACGGCTGCCTGCTGGTTGTTCTGTCCGGAACGGGAGGTGTGTCATGGCTCTCATTGATGTCCATCATCTGACAAAAAACTTCATCGTCCGCACGGACTGGCTTGGCCGTCCCCGGAATGTACTGACGGCCGTTCACGACGTGTCGCTGGCGATTCATTCCGGCGAAACGGTCGGGCTGGTCGGAGAATCGGGATGCGGGAAATCGACCTTTGCCCGCACCGTCCTCGGCCTGTATGAGAAAACGGCGGGAACGGTTCTGTTCAAGGGGCAGGATGTGCAGCAGACCGATACGGCAGCGGTATTCCACCGTCAGGTACAGATGATATTCCAGGATCCGTACGCTTCGCTGGACCCGCGTATGACCGTCGAAGATATCATTGCCGAACCGCTGCGCAACTATGGCATCTGTTCGTCCCGAATCCAGCTGCAGCAACGCGTGGCACAGCTGCTCGACGAAGTAGACCTTTCCCGGGAAGCGGCCCAACGTTATCCCCACGAATTTTCCGGGGGACAGCGGCAGCGCGTCGGCATTGCCCGGGCCCTGGCGCTGGAACCAGACTGCATTTTCTGTGATGAACCGATTTCAGCCCTCGACGTCTCGGTCCAGGTCCAGATTGTCAATATGCTGCAGCGGCTGCAGAAAGAACGCAATCTGGCTTACCTGTTCATTGCTCACGACCTGGCCATGGTCCATCACCTCAGCCGGCGCATCGGCGTCATGTATCTGGGGCGCCTCGTCGAGCTGGGAGACGGTGATGCCGTGTATCATACGCCGCTGCACCCCTATACACAGGCCCTGATTTCGGCCGTTCCCGTGCCGGATCCGCACTATCGCCGGCAGGTCTGTATATCCGGTGAAGTCCCCAGCCCGCTGGCACCGCCGCCGGGATGTGTGTTCCATCCCCGGTGCCCGCTGGCCGATGAACGCTGTAAGATGGAAGCCCCAGTCCTGCAGGAAATCATGCCGGGACGGATGGTGGCCTGCCATCATGCCGGGAAGGAGGTCCGGTGATGAAGAAATTATGGATACTCCTGCTGTGTCTGCTGATGCTGATTCTGGCGGGATGCGGCACCGATACAAATGACAAGGTCAGTTATGCCCTGGAAGCCGAACCGGCCAGCCTTGACCCGGCTATGACGACGGGGCTGGCCGAAGCCAACGTGCAGGCCGAGCTTTTCGAAGGCCTGACCCGGCTGGACAAGGACAATCAGCCCCAGCCAGCACTGGCAGACCGCTGGGACCTGTCAGCAGATGGAAAAACCTATATCTTTCACTTGCGGCCTGGAATCACCTGGAGCGATGGCACTCCCATCACAGCTCATGATTTCGTCTATTCCTGGATGAGGGTCATCGATCCGTCCGTAGCATCTCCCAATGCCTACATGATGTTCATCATCGACGGTGCGGAAGCGTACAATAAGAAAAAAGGAACGGCAGATGACGTAGGCATAAAGGCACTGGATGACCAGACGCTGCAGATACGGCTGAAGAATCCGACAGCGTATTTTCTCAATCTGACGGCGTTTCACTGTTATTATCCCGTCCCTGAAGCCTGTGTCCGGGCCAATCCCGATACGTGGGCGGCCAATGCCAGCGGATTTGTCGGCTGCGGCCCCTTTACCCTGGAAACATGGGTCCATTCCAGTGAAATCGTGGTGAAGAAGAATCCGGCCTACTGGGACGTGGATCATGTGCGGTCCGATTATCTCGATTTTCCCATCAGTGAATCCCAGTCTACGCGGCTGACCCTCGTCGAAAGCGGGCAGGCCAATATGATGGTAGAACCGCCGCCGGCAGAACAGCAGCGGCTGGAATCAATGGGACTCTATCAGGTAGCTCCCTATTTGGGGACTTATTATTATGTCTTTAATACACAAAAAGCCCCCTTTGATGATGTCCGCGTCCGTAAAGCCTTCGCTCTGGCGATGGAACGGGAAGGCCTGGTGAAGCATATCGTGCGGGGACGCAAAGAAGCGGCTTACGCCTGGGTACCGCCGGGAATGAAAAATCCGGCTACCGGTCAGGACTTCCGCAAAGAAGGCGGGAATCTTCAGGAAGAAAATGTGGAAAAAGCGAAAGAACTCCTGAAAGAAGCCGGCTATGATGAAGCTCATCAGCCCGACGTGACGATTCTGTTTAATACGAATGAAATGCACAAGGCCGTTGCCGAAGCCGTGCAAGCCATGTGGCAGGAAAATCTGGGTGTCCATGCGGAACTTACCAATCAGGAAGCCAAAGTATACCTGGCCTCGCGGACACAGGGAAACTATCAGGTGGCCCGGGCATCGTGGGTAGCCGATTATGCCGATCCCATGACCTTCCTCGACGTATTTGCCGACGAAGAAAATGACGCCCAGTACCATAACAAGGCCTATGCAGATTTAGTCGGCAAAGCGAAAGAAGAAAAAGACCCGGGGCGGCGTATGGAGTACATGCATCAGGCAGAGCAGATACTCTTCGACGATTGTGTGCTCATACCGATTTATTATACGACCCAGCCTTTTGTCGTACAGCCTTATGTCAAAGGCTATCACTGGAGTCCCCTGGGACTGATTGATTTAAAGGAAGCCTATATTGAAAAATAGAGAAAACGTGAGAAAGGATTGGTCTTCTTGCAGCAGTATACATTAGGCCGGGCCCTGCAGCCCGGTGACGCTCTGGGAATCGTCGCCCCGTCGGCGCCGCTCGATGAAAAGCGCTTTCAGGCGGGACTGGCCTATCTTCATTCCCTGGGATTTAAGACGAAGTGCGGCCAGTCGGTGCAGGAGCGCTGGGGATATCTGGCCGGGAGCGATGACGTGCGGGCTCGGGATATCAACGGATTTTTTGCCGATTCCTCTATAGACGGGATTCTCTGCATGCGCGGCGGCTATGGGGCAGCCCGGCTGCTGCCGCTCCTGGATTATGATGCCATTGCCCGCCATCCCAAACTGTTCATCGGATTCAGTGATATCACGGCCCTCCACACGGCTCTCCGCCAGCGGTCCGGCCTGGCTACCATCCACGGAGCGATGCTCACGGGTCTCGGTGGAAAAGCCACGCGCTATACGTATGAACAGTTTGCGGCAGGACTTGCCAATCCGGCCATGACCGGCCCGGTCCGGCTGCCCCGGGGACATCACCTGGAAACACTCGTCGAAGGCGACGCAGAAGGCAATCTTGCCGGTGGCAATATGATGCTCATTTCGTCGCTCATAGGGACACCTTATGAACTGGATGGGAAGGGACAGATCCTGTTTCTGGAAGAAATCGGGGAAGAAGCCTATGCTATCGACCGCATGCTCTGCCAGTTTGAACAGTCCGGACTCATCGACCGCATAGCAGGACTTGCCTTCGGCGAATTTACCCGCTGCCATCCCGTAAAGCCGGCAGCAGGCGAATGGACCGTGCGGGAAGTCATTGAACAGTACGTCCGGCGCTGGGGGAAACCGGCCATCTGGGGCCTGCCCTACGGCCACGACCGCCATAACGGCTGGCTGCCCCTGGGACGGCCGGCTCATCTCATAGCCGGAAAAGAAAAAGCACGGCTGGTGCTGGGATGAAACGAATCGGGAAGGACATTTCCAAAGAAAGAAGGACAGGATATGGATGGAAAGACGATGAAAGATATCAGCGACCGCAAGGTCGATGAGATAGAACAGTGTATCTGGGATATAGCAGACTATCTGCACAGTCATCCGGAATTGGGGATGCAGGAGGTCCTGGCTTCGGCCTATTTGCGCCGCGTGCTGACAGAGGCGGGATTTACCGTGGGTGATTGCGTGCCCGAAGCGTTCCCGACGGCTTTTGAGGCCGTCTGTGGCAGCGGCCCGGTACATATCGGCTTTCTTGCCGAATACGACGCACTGCCCGGTATCGGCCATGGCTGCGGCCATAATCTGATTGCCGCCATGAGTGTGGGAGCGGCTATTGCCTTTGCAGCCGCAGCATCGGATGAGGCGACGATTCATGTCTATGGCTGTCCGGCAGAAGAAACGGCGGCCAGTAAGGCCTACATGAGTGCCCACCATGTCTTTGATTCTCTTACGGCGGCGCTCATCATCCATCCCGGGGAAGACAAGACGACTCTGGGAGGGACGTCTTATGCGACCCATCCGCTGGAATTCACCTTTACGGGGAAGCCGGCCCATGTGGCCGACCCGTCATACCATGGAATCAATGCCCTCGATGCCCTCGTCGATTTTTACGGTCAGTTGAAACAACTGGAACAGACCTTTACGGAACGCCATATCATCGGGACGATCATTACCGAAGGCGGGACGGCGCCCAATATCATTCCTGACCGGGCGGTGATGCGGGCGACTATCCGGGCTCTGAAGACGGAATACCTGGAACAGACCATGCTGCCCCAGATCAAGGCTCTGGCACAGCGCGTATCCGATGCGCATGGAACGAAGCTCACTATGTATCACTATGAACCGCTGCTCATGGATATGGTCAATGATCCCCGCCTCGATGTCGATTTTGCCGACGCCTTCAGTGAACTCGGGGAAGAATTTGATATTAAAGACGATGATTTCGCCGAAGGGTCTACCGATGTGGGCAATGTGAGTTATATCACCAGGGTCAGTCAGCCCAGTCTTTGTATCGGCTATGACATATCGGCCCATACGCCGGAATTTGCCGCCGCTGCCGGTAGCCGATATGCAAAAATACAGGCACTTGTCGGAGCCAAGGCCATGGCCCGTGTGGCTATCGATGTACTACATGAAAAACCGGTCCGGGAAAATCCGGCAGATGAACGGGAAGCGGCGTGGCGTCAGGCTTTTGGTGGATAGAACTGATATATGGGCTTGTCATACCAGACGATAGAGACAAAAAAACGGCAGCAACATGACTGTGAAAGTGCATGTTGCTGCCGTTTTTTATTAGGGGACCTATCGTTCCTTATAGCAGGATATATTTTAATACAAAGATGACGGACAGGACGTACATGAGAGGACTGATTTTCTTTTGTCCACCGGTCAGTACGTTGACGACTACGTAAGAAATGACGCCAAATGAGATGCCTTCGGAAATGCTGTAGCAGAACGGCATGGCAATGATGGTAATGTAGGCCGGGATAGATTCGGAGAAGTCATTGAAATCGATTCCGGCTACGGAAGTGAGCATGAGGAAACCGACGATGACCAGGGCCGGTGCCGTTGCAAAGGCCGGGATGGCCATGAAAATCGGCGAGAGGAACAACGAGAGCAGGAAGAGAACAGCAACCGTCATGGCTGTAAGGCCCGTGCGTCCGCCTTCACTGACGCCGGTAGCGCTTTCGACGAAGGTCGTCGTCGTACTCGTGCCGAGGACGGCCCCGATGGTGGTGGCACAGGCATCGGCCATGAGGGCGCCTTTGATGCGGGGCAGTTTGCCGTTAGCATCGAGCATGTTGGCTTTGGACGATACACCGATGAGTGTACCCAGGGTATCGAAAATATCGACGAAGAGGAAAGCGAACATGACGACCAGAAAATCAAGGCTGAATACATTGCTGAAATCGAGCTGGCCCAGAATGGGTGTCATGCTGGCCGGGACGAACGAGGCGGCACCGGCGGAGAGATTGGGGATGACACTGAACATTTTCAGCTCCGGATTGGGTACATAGAGGCCGGCCAGTTCGCAGATGACGGCCAGAATCCACGTGCCCAGGATGCCCCAGAGAATATTGCCCCGTACTTTTTTGACCATCAGGATGCCCGTGAACAGAATCCCGATCATAGCGATGAGGACGGTGATACCGACGGTGTGGAAGGTACCGGTTGCCACAGACTGCTTAAAGGAAAACAGGGAAATCTTGGTAGCCGGGTTGGCGACGATGATCTGGGCATTGAGCAGACCGATAAGGGCGATGAACAGGCCGATACCGGCAGATACGGCTTTTTTCAGTGTCATGGGAATGGCATTGAAGATAGCTTCGCGGACGTTCGTAAGGGATAAGACGATGAATATGATGCCTTCAATAAAAACCGCGGCCAGCGCCATTTGCCAGGAATAACCCATCTGCAGGACGACCGTAAAGGCGAAGAAGGCGTTGAGGCCCATGCCGGGTGCCAGAGCGAAGGGATAGTTGGCAAAGGCAGCCATAAAGACCGTACCCAGACAGGAAGCCAGGGCCGTTGCCGTAAGGACAGCGCCCTTATCCATGCCGGTGATGCTTAAAATTGCCGGATTGACGGCCAGAATATAGGCCATGGTCATGAATGTCGTGATACCAGCCAGCATTTCTGTCCGGGCTGTCGTGCCATTAGCTGATAAATGGAATAGCCGGTCCAGAAAACCAGTTTCAGTTTGCATAGTGTATCTCCTTTCAATAAAAACATAAGGAATATAAAAACATATATTTTATTATAAATTGATTACTCTCAATGGGCAACAAAAATCTGATATATATGAGAGGAAGATGAGAAAAAGATTTTCGGGAAAAGAAAGAGACTGCCTGGAAAGACAGTCTCAATAGTGTTACTCTTTTATGGCTTCGTTTAAACGGACTCCGTTGAGAAAGGGCAGGGTCGGTTTTTCTTTGGGATCGACCGGTTCGCGGATGCTTTCAAAGGTCGTCGTAAGCATCAGCTTCAGGCGGTTGGTCTGATTGACCGAGCTGGCACTGGGGTCGTAGTCGATGGCGACGATATTCGTTTCCGGAAATGCCGCTTTCAAGGTCTTGATCATGCCCTTGCCAGTCACGTGGTTGGGCAGGCAGGCCCAGGGTTGGAGGCAGACGATATCTTTGGCGCCCCGTTTGATCAGGTCGATCATATCCCCGGTCAGGAACCATCCTTCGCCGGCTTCATGGCCGAGAGACAGGTATTTCTTTGCGTCTTCGGCAATGTCGTAAATCGACGTGATGGGGTCGAAGTGGCGGCTCCGGGCTACGGCTTCCCTGTAGGGTTTGCGGTACCATTCCAGCAGCTTCACGAAGGACTTGCTCTTGAAGTTATTCCACCAGCTGCCAGACAGGTGTTTGTAACGGAACTGGTCGTCGAGGAGACCGTAGAAGAAGAAGTCAGCCAGACCGGAAACGATGATTTCCCCGCCTTCTTCTTCAATCATGCGCACAATGTGGTTGTTAGCAATGGGATGGAATTTGACGTAAATTTCCCCGACCAGTCCGATACGGGGTTTCTTTTCGTCGGTCATATCGATGTTATCGAATTCCTGCACCATGGCGCGGATATTCTTCACGAAGGTGGAGCGGTCGGCCTTTTTCAGGTCGGCCATGCATTTGTTCTGCCATTTTTTAAACAGGGCTTCGGCCGTACCTTTTACCTTTTCATAGGGACGGGTCCGGTACAGCACCTGCTGCAGCGTATCGCCGTAAATCATGCCCATGACCAGGCGGTGCCAGAAGCCGATATGGGGCTGGAATCCCGGCTGTTTGTTCAGTCCCTTGAGGTTCAGGGACAGGATGGGGATATCGCCCAGGTTGGCATCGGCCAGGGCTTTTCGTATCATGCCGATGTAGTTGGTAGCACGGCAGCAGCCTCCCGTCTGGGAAATCATGACAGACGTATGTTTCAGGTCGTATTTGCCCGATTTAAGCGCCGTAATAATCTGGCCAAGGGACATGATTGCCGGATAGCAGGCGTCGTTATGAATATACGCCAGGCCGGTGTCGATTGCCTTCTGTCCCTGGTGATGGATCATTTCTACCCGGTATCCTTCATAATCGAAAGCCGGTTTGAATAAGGGGAAATGAATCGGCGTCATAGACGGTGCAAGGATGACATCCTTTGCCTTGTCTTCTTTGGTGAAGACGGCTTTTTCATACGTATAAGGTTCGGGTTTGTCCGAAATGGGTTTGCGGTGGTTCATGACGAACAGAAGGGACCGCAGGCGGATACGGATAGCACCGAGGTTGGAGCCTTCGTCGATTTTCAGCAGCGTATGGATTTTATGACCGTGTGCCAGAATTTCCTGCACCTGATCGGCGACGATGGCATCGAGACCGCAGCCGAAGGAATTCAGTTCCACCAGTTCCAGGTTGGCATGCTGTTCGACGTACTGGGCCGCACGGTAGAGGCGGGAGTGATAAGACCACTGATCTACAACGCGCAGGTGGCCCGGGAATTGTCCCAGAGGTGCCACCCCGTCTTCGGTGAGGACGGCAAGGCCCAGGCTGTTGATGAGTTCGGGAATGCCGTGATTGATTTCCGGATCGACGTGATAGGGGCGTCCGCAGAGGACGATAGCCCGTTCTCCTTTTTTGGCGAGCATGTCCAACGTGGCTTTGGTCATGGCATAGTATTGCTGCTTATACGCTTCTTCTTCTTTCCAGGCGGCTTCACAGGCCTCTTTGATTTCGCCTTTTTCCAGTCCCCATATGCGGAGTTCATCCTGCAGGCGCGGGACAATGCGTTTGGGGTCGTGGAGCGGCAGGAATGGGCACAGGTACCGTGTATTCGTATCGCTCAGCCGTTCGGCCATGTTATTGCGGATGACTTCCGGGTAACTCATGACCATGGGGCAGTTGAACGTATTGTCTTTACTGCCTTCTTTGGGCCCGTTCTGGATGCAGGGATAGAAGATGCGATCGACCCCTTTTTCCAGCAGGTTTTCAATATGGCCGTGGACAAGTTTGGCCGGATAGCAGGCCGAATCGGAAGGAATTGTTTCCATGGCCTTTTCAAAGAGCTTTTTAGACGAAGGATCGGATAAGACGACGCGGTATCCAAGGTGGGTGAAGAAGGTAAACCAGAAGGGATAATCTTCATACATATTGAGCACGCGGGGAATGCCTACGGTACCGCGGGGAGCGTTTCCTGCTTCCAACGGCTTATAGTGGTTGAACAGGCGGTTGTACTTTACTTTGTACATATTCGGCAGAGGCTTACGCTTTTTAGCCGACGAACCGGCAGCGCCCCGTTCACAGCGGTTCCCCGTTATGAAAGACCGGCCGTCATTAAAGGTATTGACCGTGAGCAGACAATTATTGGTGCACAAACCACAGTGGCGGATTGATGTCGTGACTTTGAGGCCATCCAGGTCTTCCCGGCTGAGGAGCGTTGATGTGGCATGGTCTTCGTGATAGGTATTCTTGCAAATCAGTCCCATGCCGAAAGCGCCCATGAGGCCGGCGATAGCCGGACGGATGACGTGGCGGCCCAGAAGCTTTTCAAAGGCACGCAGTACGGCGTCATTATAGAACGTGCCGCCCTGGACCACGATATGTTTGCCCAGTTTGGCCGGATCTTTTACTTTGATGACCTTGTACAGGGCATTTTTGATGACCGAGTAGGAAAGGCCGGCGGAGATATCGGCGAGGGTTGCCCCTTCTTTCTGGGCCTGTTTGACCTTGGAATTCATGAAGACGGTGCAGCGGGAACCCAGGTCAATCGGGCTTTTGGCAAAGAGTGCCGCTTTGGCAAATTCTTCGATGGATAAGTTCAGCGATTTGGCAAAGGTATCGAGGAAAGAGCCACAGCCCGATGAGCAGGCTTCATTGAGCAGGATATCTTCGATGTGGCCGTCCTTCAGGCGGCTGCATTTCATATCCTGTCCGCCGATATCAAGGATGAAATCGACATCAGGGCAAAAATGGGCAGCGGCCTGATAATGGGCTATCGTTTCTACTTCACCAAGGTCGATGTGCAGGGCTTCTTTTAACAGAAATTCGCCGTACCCGGTGATACCCGATTTGGCGATGAAGGCACCTTCCGGCAGGAGCCGGTAGATTTCAGCAACGATTTTCTGGGCTGCTTTCAGCGGGCTGCCTTCATTGTTCTGATAATGGGAATAGAGAATTTTGTTGTCTTCACTCAGGAGGACGGCCTTGATTGTCGTGCTGCCTGCATCGAGGCCGAGATAACATGGGCCACGGTACGATGAAAGGTCGGCTCTGGGGACCGTATGCTCGCTGTGGCGGCGGTTGAATTCGTCGAATTCTTCTTTGGATGCAAAGAGAGGTTCCACCCGGTCCGACTGTGCCAGAGACGATTCGTCTACATTTTTCAGCTGCCGCATGAGATGCATGAAGGAGAGCGGTTTTTCTTTAAAACTGCCAAGAGCCGCGCCAATGGCGACATAGACCTGGGCGTTTTCCGGCGCAACGACCTGATCGTCGCGCAGATGCAGCGTCCGGGCAAATTGCTTGCGCAGCTGGGGAAGGAAGGTAAGCGGTCCGCCCAGGAAGCAGACTGTTCCTCGGATAGGTCTGCCACAGGCAAGGCCTGTAATGGTCTGCAGGACGATGGACTGGAATACGGAAGCTGCTACATTTTCCTTGCTGGCACCATCATTGAGGAGGGCCTGTACGTCCGTTTTGGCGAAAACACCGCAGCGGGCGGCAATAGGGTACAGGGTATCCGATTTTTCTGCCAGTGCATTGAGGCCGCTGGCGTCGGTGTGCAGGAGCGTCGCCATCTGATCGATGAATGCGCCTGTTCCGCCGGCGCAGTTACCATTCATACGGTGTTCGTTGCCACCGGTAAGATAGGTGATTTTCGCATCTTCCCCGCCGAGTTCGATGATGACGTCCGACTGGGGATGATACGTACGTACGGCTTTGGTGCCGGCAATGACTTCCTGGATAAAGGTAATGCCAAGATAGTCTGCCAGCGCAATGCCGCCCGAACCGGTAATAGCCATGGTAATCTGCCGGTCGCCAAAAATTTCATAGGCATTTTCCAGCAGATCCCAGACCTTTTGCCGGATATCCGTATAATGACGGACATAGCAGGCGTGGAGGCAGTGCTTTAATTCATCGAGTACGGCGATTTTTACGGTTGTAGAACCAATATCGATGCCGATATGTAATAAATTTTTCATAGATAAACCTCACACAATTAGTCTGTAGTAGTAACTATATCTGGAAGCTTGTATAGATAGAGTCTACATTATATTTTACCATATTATAAAAAAAGAGGAAGCGTTCAAATGAAATATCGTAGAAAAATAGAAAAGAGATTCCTAATAAATAATCATTAGTCGAGGAATTTGTGGTGTGTACAGAAAAAATAGAAGAAAATGCAAAAAACATATTGACAGAACGTTCAGGAAATGATAAAATCATCTACGTTATCGGCACTCGATACTGTGTGCGAGATAATCGAAATGCATATGGCGGGTATGGTGAAGCGGTTAACACGGCGGATTGTGGCTCCGTTATGCTAGGGTTCGAATCCCTATACTCGCCCCATAGGGGTATAGCCAAGTGGTAAGGCACCGGACTTTGACTCCGCTATGCGCTGGTTCGAATCCAGCTACCCCTGCCAGCCATGATCCACTAGCTCAGTTGGCAGAGCACCTGACTTTTAATCAGGGTGTCCCGAGTTCGAATCTCGGGTGGATCACCAAATAGGAACTGTCGCGTATGCGGCAGTTTTTTTATTTATAAGATGGGAAGATGGCTATTGGTTCAATACTGTCGTCCAGGAGTGAGACATAGCAAAAAAGCGCGCTGCACGATAATTCTCTTATCGCGCAGCGCGCTTTTTTAGTCATGCCTGTTTCTTAAATGAAAAGCAGGAAGAATACGAAGGTGTCGATGATAAACACCGGAATCAGGATGGAGTTGGACCAGGCCATGTAACCGAAGAAGCTGGGCATCTTGATGTTGTTTTCTTCAGCAATCGCCTTGACCATGAAGTTAGGAGCGTTTCCGATATACGTATTGGCGCCCATGAATACGGCACCAGCCGAAATGGCTTCCAGCATGATCTGGCTGACCGTACCGACGGCTGTCTGAATACCTGTTGCAGCGCCGAGAGCACCGGCTGTCTGCAGGAATACGAGGTATGTCGGCGTGTTATCCAGGAACGACGAGAGGAAGCCCGTAGCCCAGAACATCTGCCAGGGCTGGTTGATACCCAGTTCGGCACCGTGTGTCTTAAGCAGCATCAGTGCCGGAATCATGGTGATGAAGATACCGATGAACAGGACGGCAACTTCGATGATCGGGCCGTTAGTGAATTCGTTGAGTTCACGGGTATGTTCTTTCGTAGTCTTAAGGGAGAGAAAAGCCGCGATGAGGATGATGATGACTTCCGCCAGTGTAGCAAAGGGGAAGACGATTTCATCGTAGATATGGATACCGGCGCCGTGGGCGAAGGCAGGAATCATTTCCGGAAGCAGGCCGTTAGCCAGTACGCCGACGATAATCATGGCGATGAAAATCAGGTTGTGGCCCCCTTCGATGCGGATCGGTTCTTTATGACCTTCTTTCTGCATGTCCATAGGGGAACGGCCGGCAGCGATTTCTTTCTTGTAGTAATGATGATCGATGAGGCAGAATACGGTAAAGAGAAGAATCAGGTTGAACACCAGGATGGGCAGCAGGTGGAACGTCCAGGTAAAGGGAACGCCGCGCTGGAAACCCATGAACAGTGGCGGATCGCCAAGGGGTGTGAGACAGCCGCCCATATTGGCGACGAGGAAGATGAAGAAGACCATCATGTGGACTTTCTTCTGGCGCCAGGCATTGGCTCGGATGAGAGGACGGATCATCAGCATGGCAGCTCCGGTCGTCCCAATCCAGCTGGCAAGTGCCGTGCCGATGAGCAGCAGCAGAGCATTGATCTTTGTCGTGCCGGCCAGAGTACCTTTAATGACGATGCCACCAGCGGCGACAAAGAGACCGTAGAGCAGAACGATGAATGGGATGTAATCCAGCAGTACCGATTCGAGGAGACGGAAGGCCCCTTCACCGGCACCGTAGGCTGCGGAAAAGGGAATGAGGAAGATGAGCGACCAGCCGAGAGAGACCCACTTCATATTCTTTTCCCACCATTCACCTTTAAAAAGAGGGATGATAGCAATAGACAGGAGCATGCCGACGAAGGGGATGATGCTCCAAACGGGCAGTGAATTGTTCACTAATTCATGGGCTGCCTCGTTAGCGAATACCGGTGGTGCGCTGAGTGTGAGCAAAGCCAGTGAGCCAGACAGTATCCTGCACAGTTTGTTCATGTAAATCACCTTTCTTGTTAAAATTTTTAATAAACTTAATTTTATTATAGCACAAATCAATGTCTCGTGGCTATGCATAAATAGCTATGAAATGTGTACATTCCAGACTATACCTGAAACCAGGATAAGGTTATATAGAATTATATATGCGCATAATCGTATAAAACGATGGACTGGCAATAGGAGAGATTTTTTTAAAAATTTTCAATAAGTTTTGCAGGAATTTGATAGATAATAGCGAATACATATAATAGGAAAGGTCAGTACGATGGTGAGACGAGGAGGGATTTATATGAAAGCTTACAAAAATATCATTGTCCCAACCGATGGTTCTGTGAACTCCAAACGCGCATTAGAACATGCTATAGTTCTTGCTTCTTCTTTGGGTGCGTCCATTACGTTGGTGTATGTGGCTAATATCGTATCCGTCATTTCTAATTTTGATCAGATTCCCAATGCCAGCGGTTATGTGACTGAACAGGTCGCCCTCGATATGGAAGAAGAAGGCAAAGGCGTCCTCGACGATTTTGCTAAGGAAGTACCGGAAGGCATCGACGTGAAAACGGTCTTTGAAGTCGGCTCGCCCGGACCAGCCGTCTTATCAGTTGCTAAAAAGTATAAAGCCGATCTGATCGTCATGGGAAGCCGTGGCCTGGGACCGCTGAAAGGGTTGTTCATGGGTTCGGTCAGTAGTTATGTCGTAACTCATTCCGGATGCCCTGTTCTCATAGTTAAATGAATGCAGGTGGCAGGTTCCCTGTGCCGGTTTGTAACGGAAGGCAGGATTCCTGTACCGATGCCAGGTAGAGACGAGAAAGAGACTTTGTTCTGTAAAATAAGGACAGAGTCTCTTTTTTTATAGGGAATTTGTAGTTTTTGTGATATACTGATATCGATATAAGCTGATGATACGCTTAGAATGAATACATACTCTGCCTGGGGGACACATATAATATGGAACACATGGACACAAAATGGCTGGAACAGCAAATCCGGGAATGGGAATCCAGAGGATGGGTTTCCCGTGAAGGGGCTGTCCAGATACGTCATATACTGGAAACGAAAACGGCAGGCATTCCCCTGCCATTGCTGATTGTAGTAACGGCGCTGGGCCTTACTATTGCCGGTATGGCACTGATATGGGGACTGTCTGGTTTCTGGTACCAGACGAGTTTTGCCGTGCGCATAGGACTGGCGGCAGGACTGCTGCTTTTTTCACAAATCGCCGTTGGTGCCGGGATGCTCCGCAGTCGGCAGGGAACCTGGGGCGGTGAAGTGATTGCTGTCACTCATGTCCTTATACTGGGCGTTTCTCTGGCGATAGCTTTGCAGACCTATTATGTGGGCTGGGATACGCCTTCCTATCTTGCTGGATGGGTACTGCTGTCACTGCCAGGTATCTATCTCCTTCGTTCCGCCGGGGCAGTGATTCTCTATGCTCTGGGGGTACTGCTCTGGGCAGCCAGCGGAGGTCCGGTCAATGCGCCGGGAGGAGCAGCTTTTATGTGGATTCTGCTCGTACTGCTGGTGCCGTTTTATGGCCTGCTGCAGCGCCACAATGATGAAATCCGCCTGTCCGTATATTCCTGGACCCTTACGATTACGGTGTTCGCGGCATTCGGACTGGCCGCCCTCGATTCAGAATATATCCCGTTCCTGCTGCTGGCTACCCTGGCGGCGGCGATTATGCTGGCAGGGTATTCCATTGACATCCGCAAAGCCTGGGGCGTGCCGTTCCGCTGGTTTGGCCGCTGTGCTGCTGCAGGATCGCTGCTCATTTCATCCCTGCCGTCATCGTGGTATGGGATTGCCCGCATCCAGGGATTTCACTGGACGACGATTACCGTTACGGTTATATTATTCCTGTCTATTCTGGCGCTGCTCTTGAAAGGTGTCAAAAAACGTTTCTGGGGTCCCGTGCTGTATGCGGGTATCCCGGTCATCATCGCAGCAGAAACTATGCTGGTACGGAGCGGCCTTTACTCTTCCGTACCGCTTATCGTTTCCTCTATCTATCTGATTCTCATTGGATTTTATGAAATGGTCCAGGGAATCCAGAGCGGTCATACCAAGCATACGAAGTTTGGCATCTGCGCCCTTCTTTGTCTGGTGGCGGCCTTCTTCTGGAGCGGCAGCGTTTCCCCGCTGGTACCGGTTGTGGCAATTATCATCCTGGCACTGGTGCTGATACAGATACGCCGCACATCAGACAGCCGCCGTGATGC
This sequence comes from Caecibacter massiliensis, assembly GCA_900095875.1. Taxonomy (GTDB): domain Bacteria; phylum Bacillota; class Negativicutes; order Veillonellales; family Megasphaeraceae; genus Megasphaera; species Megasphaera hexanoica. The sequence continues at coordinate 1,748,884 of LT608311.1, forward strand.
GGCAGAACGGGCGCGGCACCGGACAGATCTGCGCCATAATGTAACGACGGTACGTGCAAACCGCAAAGCCCGCAGCCGCCGTAAAAAACAGCCGGCCTCTATCAGAAAAGCTGGATCTCCTGATGTTCCAGCCGGACAGCCGGCAGAAACGGATGATATGGCTGATGTGGCAGAAGAGATGCCGGAATGGATGAAATCGATTCACATGCCGGAACTAAAAGAAGAACCGGAACCGCCCGTTCCCCCGGCACAAACGGTTACGCCGAGAGAACCGGAACTATCCCGGTTTACGCCGCCCGTATTTCATAATCCTGATGACATCCCACTGCCTCCGTCCGTACCGGCAAAAGAAAAAGCACAGGCGCCGGCTGCCCGGCCGGCACAGCATCACGGTTCGCCCTGGGGCAGTGCTGCGCCTAAACCGGAAAGGGAAAAACACTTTACCCATTCTCCCTGGTCATCAGAAGGAGGCGATAGAAAATGAAATTACCAGATATGACTCTTCCTTCTGACAGCCGGATTAAATGGTTCGTCCTCATCGTGGTTTCTATCGTCCAGCTGGCTGCCCTGGGGTATATTGGCTGGCGCTGGCATAACATCACGGTCGATGGCATCCCTTACCAGTGGCAGTGCGTGCCCCGTCTGGAAGTGTCCAGCTTTGGCACCGATTATATACGCGTTGTCTTTCCCGAAGACACGGCTCCCTGGATGGATGTAACAGAACCAGAAGAACATCAGACTATATACGTACATATTGCCCGTGACGATAAAGGCATGATGGAAATCAAAGGCGCATCGGCTTCTAAGCCGCTCATCGGAGGCGACTACATGGAAGCGAAAGTCGTTTCATATCATGATGGCAATGTACAGTTCCAGGTAGGCTTTAACCGCTATCGCATAGCTCCGGATAAAGCCGATGGCATTTATGACATTGCTTCTGGTGACAGTGTCATAGCCAGCATCCGCATGAAAAAAGGTCTGGGCGTCATTGAAGGTATTTATGTCAATGGCATTCCCCTGGAAGCATCCAGCAACGGCGCCGCTATGGAGGCAGCCCGGTCAGAACGGCAGGGTGATGGAGAAACAAGGTCCTCCGGCCGGTCCCGTATTGTAGAATCGGGAATGGTACCGCCCAAGGAAGAATAATGCATGTAGAAAGAGAGGACTTTATGAAAACCTACCTAAAACTGGGATTGACTGTACTGCTTATAGCCGCCTTTTGTCTGCTCTCCGGCTTCCGGGCCCAGACAATCATCCACGATGATGGCAGTGAGACGCAGGATGTGCTGAAAGTTTCAGAATCGGCATCCGGTCAGAAAAAACTCCGGGCTGATGCGGATGAATTTCAGAAGCGGAATTATACGATCATGGATTATGACAACGACAATGGCAAGGGATTCCGGGCTATGAAGACCATTACCAAAGATGGTGCCAACCGCAGCTCCGTTGACCGCGTCGTGCATAAGACCCATGACGGATTCTTTTGTTCGACCTATTATATTGATTATAATTTTACGGCTGACAGCATTAAAGAATTGCGACTGGGAATGCCCATTGAAGAAAATGGGGCGGACCTGGAATATATTGTCTCTTTTCCATCGGGAACGAATGTAAAGAGCAATGCGTCCAAAGCCGACGACCAGGGCAGTACATATATGTGGAGCCTGAATAATTCGTCTCCGTCTAAAATCAGCCTTCAGGCGACGGTATGGCATAAATTGGCGATTTATGTCGCCCTTTTTGCGATTGCAGCCATTCTTCTTTTTGTCATTATCATGGAAATACGCCGCCGGAATACGATCAGCTGGAAGCGGGCCGCCCACATGCGCCGTGTCGAAATCCTGGCATTGCTGCTTCCCCTGATTATATTCGGCTATATGGGATATGAATATTATACAGGCACGCATATCACGTCAGATGCTCTGGCGAAAGTGTCGCAACAGAAACAGGAAGAACTGCTGGAAAGCCGGGAAGAAGATAAAAAACTCCACGATGCAGATACAAAAAAACAGCGCAGCGATGAGCTGTCTATGAGTAAAATCCGCAGCAAGACGTTGGAACTTTCCAGTGCTCTCCGTGATCTGAACCGCAATTATCAGTCCGGACGCATCAGCCGCAGCGGGGCCCGGTCGGAGGCCGCCAGCGTCGCGTCCCAGGTACAGGAACTGCTCGACAGCAGCAAGGGCCTGTCCCAGGCTGACCGGGATGAATTGCTGCATCTTATTGAAGAAGCGGAATCCCTGGCCAGTGAACAGTCTTCTTCCAGTCAGGAGGAATTCCGTTCAGCTGTTTCAGACGAACAGCGGCGGGCCGATGCTATTGCATCGGATACGACCGCAGCGGCATCCGGACCGGACAGCCGTGAAGCCGATACCGTCCGTGGCGACAGCGCTTCGTCCAAAACGGACCGTACAGCCGACAATAATAAGAGTAAAGCGGCAGAAAAAGCAAAATCAGACAAGTAAATCGATAGATTTTCCATATTGATATTTATTACTGCCTGCAAACATGATATGATACAGGTAGATGAAAATTCTCTTTACATTTTAAAGGAGGTAACGATACTTATGCAGATTACAGAAGAAATCAAAAATGGCATCTATTGGATGGGATGCAATGATTTCCGGACTGAATTATTTGAACGGATTTTCCCGATTCCCGAAGGCGTCACCTACAACTCCTATTTCATTGATGACACAAAGACCTGTGTCATCGACGCCATGGACAAAGGATGCCGTGATGAGTTCCTGGAAGATGTAGAATATCTGCTTCATGGCCGCAAGCTCGATTATTTCGTCCTGCAGCATATGGAACCAGACCATGCCAGTTCGGCCGTCGCCCTGTTGGAAAAATACCCTGATGCCAAGATCGTAGGCCAGCCCCAGACGTTCAAGCTGTTTGAACAATTTTTCCGCAAACCGATGCCGGACCGTTATGTCGCAGTCAAAGAAGGCGACCAGCTGGCGCTCGGCAAACATACACTCCAGTTCGTCAAGGCACCGATGGTTCACTGGCCGGAAGTTATCATGAGTTATGACCTGACGGACCATGTCCTCTTCAGTGCCGATGCTTTTGGCATGTTCGGTACATTGGGCAATGTTTATGCCGACCAGGTCGATTTTGAAGAAAATTATCTCGATTCTGCCCGCCGCTATTATGTCAATATAGTCGGCAAATTTGGCCCCCAGGTCGTCAATGTCCTCAAAAAAGCATCGGGCCTTCCCATCGATTATATCTGCCCGCTCCACGGTGTCGTATTCCGTACGCCGGCAACCATCAAATACATTATTGAAAAATACCTTCACTGGGCAAAATATGTGCCGGAAAAGAAAGGTGTCGTCATTGCTTTTTCGTCCATTTACGGCAATACAGAACGGGTTGCCTGCGCACTGGCCCATAAGCTGAGCCAGCGGGGAATCCAGGATGTCCGCCTCTATGATGTGGCTAAGATTCATTCATCCTACATCACGGCGAAGGCCTGGGAATACAGCCATCTCGTACTGGCTGCTCCGACGTACAACCTCAATCTGTTCCTGCCTATGGAAAACTTCCTCCACGATCTGAAGACACTCATGTATCAAAAGCGTACTGTTGGCGTCATTGCCTGCCACAGCTGGGCATCGGCTGCCTATAAGACGATGGTCGATTACGTAGAAAACCAGTTCAAGTGCTGCGAACTGCTGGAACCGACGATGGACATCAAATCGTCTCTGAAAGACGATCAGGAATGCGAACTCGATGATCTGGCAGATAAACTCGTCGAAAGCATCAATGAATATCCGGATCCGAAAACACTGATTTAACGGGTGTGATGAAAACGGGACTGCCACAGTAGGACGGTCCCGTTTTTTCTCCGGTTGTGCAAAAGGAACGATGATATATTGTTAGAAAGCACAGGAGGTGAGTTCTATGATTATTCGTGACAATACGGCTAAAAGCGGTGATCCTCATGAACAGGAAAAAGCCCGCAATAACGGGGAAGAACTGAAAATAGACCTGGGCCGGGACCTGACAGAAGATGAACAAAAGATTTTTGAAAAGCTGCGGGAAGGCCTGCATATGTAATGGCGGCGGCAAAGAGGATGTCTCAAAGGGCAGCCTCTTTTTTTTAAGCAATGAAAGAACGTATGTTTGAAAGACAGCAGCGGATGTGCTATGATAGGGGAAGAAAAAAGGGGGGAGTCGGTATGGATTGGGACGGAATCCAGGAAAAATTGCAAATTCTGAGTGATGCAGCCAAATACGACGTTTCCTGTTCATCCAGCGGCAGTCGCAGAGCCAATCAGAAGGGCGGCATCGGCAATGCCGCCTGCTCCGGTATTTGTCATACCTGGTCCAGTGATGGCCGCTGTGTATCCCTGCTGAAAATACTCATGACGAATTATTGTATCTATGACTGTGCCTATTGTGTCAACCGCTGCAGCCGGGAGACGAAGCGGGCTATGCTGACACCGGAAGAAATTGCCGATATTACGATACAGTTTTACCGGCGCAATTATATAGAAGGGTTATTCCTGAGTTCCGGTGTCTACCAGAGTCCCGATACGACGACGGAGCTTCTCATCCGTACGGCGCGGCTGCTCCGCGATGTCTATCATTTTAACGGATACATCCATATGAAAGGCATACCCGGGACGGATGAACGACTGATCCGGGAACTGGGACAGTATGTGGACCGGCTCAGCGTCAATATAGAACTGCCTTCATCGGCAGGCCTCCGGCTTTTGGCGCCGCAAAAAACGAAGCAGAGTATCCTCCTGCCCATGCGTGCTGTCCGCGCAGGCATTGCCGAACGGCAGGAGGAACGGAAAAAGAGCCGCAAAGTACCTGCTTTCGTACCGGCCGGGCAGACGACGCAGCTCATCATCGGAGCGACGCCGGACAGTGACCGCACGATTTTGCGTCTTAGCGAATCATTGTATCGCCATGTGAGCCTGAAACGCGTTTATTATTCAGCCTATGTGCCCATGCTCCATGGGCCGGGACTGCCGGAACTAAGGACGCCGCCGCTCCTGCGGGAACACCGTCTTTATCAGGCGGACTGGCTGCTGCGTTTTTATCAGTTTACGGCCGATGAAATACTGAGTGACGATATGCCTGATTTTGATCTTCACCTCGACCCGAAAGCCTGCTGGGCCCTGCGGCATCCGGAAGTCTTTCCCATTGAAATCAACCGCGCTTCCTATCACATGCTGCTCCGCGTGCCGGGCATTGGCGTACAGTCGGCACGGCGCATCTGCGCGGCCCGCAGGCAGGCCTGGCTTTCCTATGACAGTCTGCGGCGCCTGGGAATCGTCCTCAAACGGGCAAAATATTTCATCACCTGCCGGGGACGGTACTATGGCGGTCATACAGGGCAGGGGGAAATCCGGCGGCATCTCCTGCAGGATGAGGGGCGGTCCCGCTACGAAGAAGTTGATTTGTTTTCGGGAGGCACCATATGAATTATGAATATGACGGGACGTTTTTCGGCTTTTTGTCGGCTGTATTTGACGCCTGGCATGATGGCATAGAAAAGACAGAAAATATCCGCACCCAGGGGGAGCTATCGCTGTTTGATCAACCGCGGTTTGTGCCTTCTGATCCCGGCAAAGCCCGGCGGATCCTGGAAGCACTCCGTAAGCAGTGTGGCGGCAGGGCCAGTCATTTCCTGTACTATGCCTTCATGGCAGAACTGCCCGGGAGGGAAGAGGCGCTCCTCCTGTACCTGAGGCTGGCCTTTCATTATAAAAAAGAATTTCTCCATCATCTCAGCGATGAACCGGTCTGGGCAGTACGTCAGATGGCCCGCAGGACGGGCAATGAGCGCCACAAGTTACTGGGGCTGCTGCGCTTCCGTGAATTGTCCGATGGTATGCTCTATGCCCGGCTGGCACCTTCCTGTGCTGTCGTACCCCTTATGGCACCGCACTTTGTTTCCCGTTTTCCCGGAGAACGGTGGGTCATCCACGATATACGCCGGCACATGGGTGTCCTCTATGAGAATCACACCCTTTCCCTGATTGAAATCCCAAGGACGTTGCAGGAATTATCTCTTTCCCGGGACGAGCAGGGATTCAATCATCTCTGGCAGGCGTATTATAAGACTATTGCTATAAAAGAACGGCGCAATGATACGGTGCGGCGCAGCTTTATGCCGGAAAAATACTGGCCCTGGCTCATAGAGGATGCGAAACATTCATGATTTGTTATTTCCTTTTTCCCCTGCTTGTTATATAATAGTAACATTGAAATAAAAAAAGAAAGGTTGGAATTCCGTGAAACCCGTTGTCGTAAGCGTTACGAGCATCCAGCGCAATGAACAAGGTCAGGAGCTGAAAATGGAGCTCGTATCGGAAGGCAAGTATTATAGGAAAAAAGATACCCAGTATATTATGTATGCCGAAAGCGAAATCACAGGACTTGAAGGTGTGACCACCATCATCAAGGTCCTGGATAATGGCAACGTCGTACTGGTACGGACAGGGAAGATGCAGCAGCGGCAGGAATACTGGCCGGGAAGGGAAACCCATTCGTGGTACGATACGCCTCTGGGCAGGCTTCCGGTCACGCTGAAGACCTATGTGTGCCGCTCCACTCTGTCCGATGGTACGGGACATATAGAACTGGGATACGATGTGACAATCGATGGTTTTGCGTCCAATTATAATCAGCTGTCTATTGATGTGCAGGAGGATCATGCGTAATGGAAATGAAGGAATTAGTCAAGCAAGGCATACAGGAAGCTCTGGACAGAGCTGTCAAGGCGGGCACACTGCCTCAGGGAGAATACCCTGAAGTCGTGCTCGAAGTACCTCCCCAGAAGAAATTTGGCGATTTTGCGACGAATATTGCCATGCAGTCGGCGCGCATTGCCCATACATCTCCGCAGCTGATTGCCCGCGCTATTGTAGACCAGATGGATTATCCATGGCTGGACAAGGCAGAAATTGCCGGTGCCGGCTTTATCAATTTCTTCCTGAATCATATGGTAATTTACGATACGCTCCGGCAGATTCTTTCTGCAGGTGAACAGTATGGGCAGGCAGAGCTGCGGGAAGATGACACCGTGCAGGTCGAATACGTCAGTGCCAACCCGACGGGACCGCTCCATGTCGGCCATGGCCGCGGCGCTGCCTACGGCAGTGCTCTCGTAAATCTTTTACGCAAGGCCGGCTACCATGTACAGGCTGAATATTATATCAATGACGCCGGCAATCAGATGGATAATCTGGCGGCTTCCGTCAATGCACGCTATCTGGAACTTTTAGGATATCCTTCGGAAATCCCGGAAAACGGATATCACGGCCATGACATCGTTGAAACGGCCCAGGCCATTATAGACCAGGACGGGGATGCGTATTTATCTATGGCAGAACCGGAACGGCTGGCGTACTTCAAGGACCGGGCCTATGCAGAAAAACTGAAGGCCCTGCGGCAGGATCTGGCTGCGTTTAATGTCCATTATGATAACTGGTTCAGCGAACGGACTCTCCATCCCGATGCCATCCGCGCGGCCTGTGATGAATTGAAAAAACGGGGCAAGGCCTACGAAAAAGACGGGGCGCTCTGGCTGAAATCGACCGATTACGGCGACGATAAAGACCGGGTCATCATCCGCGATAACGGCGTGCCAACCTATCTGGCTGCCGATATTGCCTATCACAAGAACAAATATGAACGGGGCTTTAAGAAGATGATCAATATCTGGGGTGCCGATCATCATGGATACGTAGCCCGCGTCAAGGCGTCCATGGCAGCTCTCGGATATGATCCGGCTCAGCTGGAAGTGCTGCTGCTGCAGATGGTCAGCCTGTTCCGCGATGGCAAGCCCGTGAAGATGAGCAAGCGGACTGGCCAGGCAATCACCCTGAATGAACTGATTGAAGAAGTCGGGACCGATGCAGCCCGGTATTTCTTTATCATGCGCTCTCTCGATACGCAGCTCGACTTCGACCTGGACCTGGCGAAATCCCACAGCAATGAAAATCCGGTCTACTATATCCAGTATGCCCACGCCCGGATTTACAGTATTTATAAACAAATCGAGGAAGCAGGCGGTACTATCCCGGAAGAATGGTCTGACGTAGTCTGGGATACACTGAAGGAACCACAGGAACTGGAACTGATCAAGAAGATGGCGGCTTTCCCGGAAGAAATCCAGATTGCTGCACGGGAACGGGCTCCGCACCGCATAGCTCATTTTGCTCATGAACTGGCCAGCTTGTTCCATAACTTTTATAACCACTGCCATGTCATCCAGTCCGATAAGGACCTGGAAAAAGCAAGACTGGCCCTGGTTACGGCCGTCCGGATTACCATCGCCGGATGTCTGGCTATTTTAGGGGTTTCTGCTCCTGAAAAAATGTAATATAATATACCTTATGATTTCCTGCCGCAGTTGCGGCATCTTACAGTACTTACTTTATCAGTCTACGAGCAGTCATGCTCAGCAGGGAGGAATTATGGCTAAATACATATTTGTGACAGGCGGGGTTGTTTCATCACTCGGTAAAGGGATTACGGCAGCGGCACTGGGCCGTCTTCTGAAGAATCGTGGTTTCAAGGTTACGATTCAGAAGTTTGACCCCTATATCAATGTAGACCCCGGTACGATGAGCCCCTATCAGCACGGTGAAGTTTTTGTCACCGACGACGGCACGGAAACAGATTTGGATTTAGGTCATTACGAACGTTTCATTGATATCAATCTGGGTAAGAATTCCAATGTCACGACCGGCAAAATTTACTGGTCGGTGCTTCAGAAAGAACGGCGTGGCGATTATCTGGGCCATACGGTACAGGTTATTCCCCACATTACCAATGAAATCAAAAACCGCGTGTACCGTGTAGGCGATGATGACAATGCCGACGTCGTCATTACGGAAATCGGCGGGACTGTCGGTGATATTGAAAGCCTGCCGTTCCTGGAAGCTATCCGCCAGATAAAGAAAGAAGTAGGCCGCAATGACGTGCTGTATATTCACGTTACTCTGGTACCGTACATCGGAGCTGCGGGCGAACTGAAGACGAAACCGACCCAGCACAGCGTAAAAGAATTGCGGGGTATTGGCATCCAGCCTGATATCATCGTCTGCCGTACAGAACGGCCGCTGTCTGATGAAATGAAAGATAAACTGGCCCTGTTCTGCGATATTGATAAAGATGCTGTCATCGAAAATAAAACACTGGACAGTATCTATGAAGTTCCGCTTCTCCTTTCTGAAGAAGGATTGGATCGTATCGTACTGGAAAAACTGGATCTGCCGGATAAACCGTGCGATATGGAAGACTGGAAGAAGATGGTCCATGCTATCTATCACACGGAACATGACCTTACGATTGCCCTCGTAGGCAAATATGTAGCACTTCACGATGCCTACCTCAGTGTAGCCGAAGCACTGAGTCATGCTGGTTATGCCTATAAGACCAAAGTGCATATCAGATGGATTGATTCGGAAACGCTGGAACCGTCTGATGCCAATCTTGATGAAGTGTTCAGCGGTGTAGATGGCATTGTCGTACCCGGCGGATTTGGCAACCGCGGTGTAGAAGGCAAGATTAAGACGGTACAGTATGCGCGGGAACATAAGATTCCCTACCTGGGACTTTGCCTGGGCATGCAGTGCGCTGTCATGGAATTCGCCCGCAACGTCGTAGGCCTGAAAGGGGCAACGAGTTCGGAATTCCAGGAAGATGCCGAATTTCCGGTCATCGATCTCATGCCGGATCAGGTGGATATTTCTAACAAAGGTGGTACGATGCGCCTCGGCTTATATCCCTGCAAACTGGCTGAAGGCACTAAGGCACGGGAAGTTTACGGACAAGACCTTATTTACGAACGGCATCGTCATCGCTGGGAATTCAACAATAAGTACCGGACAGAACTTACCAAAGCCGGGCTGGTCATATCGGGGACATCTCCTGACGACCGGCTGGTCGAAATTGTAGAACTTCCGGATCACCCCTATTTTGTCGGCTGCCAGTTCCATCCGGAATTTAAATCCCGTCCGACTAAAGCCCATCCGTTATTCAGAGGACTCATCTCGACAGCGTTGGAATTAAAAAATAAATAAATCCGTCTGTATATTCTGCTGCTCCGCTATATCATGCGGAGCAGTATTTTTTGTGGCATCCTGCCCGAAAAGTTTATCGTTTAAGTTATATTTGTTGTCACTTTTTGATATAGTACTTTGTTCTAATTTTTCACATACATGGCCCAGGCTATGGTGATAATTCCATAAATCAGATAAATTCTCATCTATGCATCACGAATATGTGATGAATACAGACCTTTTCTGTATATAAAATACGCATAATCAATATGCGGAATAGGAAAAATATTTTAGGACAAAAGTCGATAATCATGCGGAATATATAGAAGACACGCGGAAATAGGGCAGGAGCTTGCTATAATTTTCACATTGAATAATAAAAGAGATGATGATATAATGATAACGATTGAAAGTGGATAATTCTGTCCTGATAAAACGTTTATCTGCTTTCGAAAGAGCGGTCACCTAGTGATTGCAGATTTGTAAGCACCCCTTTGGGATACGATATAGTGCAGTCGGAATTCATCGGCGGCATTACGGCTTTCATGCCGTCTTGTAGAGGCGTCAAGTTATTCGACAGGTTTTTGACAGACAAGAAATATGCCGGGCCGGAAAACGTATCGCTTCTCTAAATTGGTTGCTTAATGTTTTTATTTTTTCATTATATATTTAATGAGGTGATTTTTGATGTTGAAAACCTTTAAAAGAGGTGGGGTTCATCCTGACGATGGCAAAATCTATGCAAAAGATAAAGCCATAGAAACCCCAGCAATACCGGATCAAGTAGTCATCCCGATGAGTCAGCATTTTGGCGCTCCTTGCACTCCGACAGTCAAGGTTGGCGATCATGTCAAGAAAGGGCAGCTCATTGGTACGAGCGATGCTTTTCTCCATGCTGACATCCATGCTTCTATTTCCGGTGATGTTGTCAAGGTAGCTCCCATGCCGCACAACATGATGGTTAAGTGCATGGCTGTTGTCATCAAATCGGATGGTAAGGATGAATGGGCTGATGGCATTCCCCAGGAACGGGACTGGACTAAGCTCGAAAGCAAGGAAATCATCGAACTGATTAAAAAAGCAGGCGTTGTAGGCTGCGGTGGCGCTACCTTCCCTGCTCATGTAAAATTTACGCCTAACAAACCTGTCGATACTTTCATTGTAAACGGTGCCGAATGCGAACCGTATCTGACATGCGACTACCGTGCCATGGTAGAAGATGAATATGTTCAGAAACTGGTAACCGGTGTCCAGATCATCATGAAAGCTCTTGGTGTACATCAGGGTTATATCGGAATTGAAGATAATAAACCGGAAGCTATCGCCAAACTGACAGAAGCTTTTAAAGATATTCCGGAAGTTACGGTTCAGCCTTGTGTCACGAAATATCCGCAGGGCGCTGAAAAAATGATGATTGAAGCCATGACGGGCCGTCAGGTCGAACCAGGCGGACTGCCGATGAATGTCGGCTGTGTCGTAAGCAATGTCGGTACGGTCATTGCCGTTACCGATGCCGTATGCCATGGTATCCCGTTCATTTCCCGTCTGACGACTGTAACCGGTGACTGCATCAAGGAACCGAAGAACCTGAATCTCCGTATTGGTACATTGTTCCAGGAAGTCATTGATTATTGCGGCGGTTTCTCCCAGACTCCCGACCGGGTAATCGGCGGCGGCCCGATGATGGGTCTTGCCCAGTACCAGCTCGATGTTCCTATTACCAAAGGTGCATCTGGTATCCTCGCATTATCGCCTGAAAAATGCCAGGTTGGTGAAGAATCTCCGTGTATCCGTTGCGGCCGTTGTGTAGAAGCATGTCCGATGGGTCTTATCCCGAGTCAGCTGAGCATCTTCTCTTCCTGCCAGGCATGGGATAAATGCATGGAATACGGTGTTATGAACTGCGTAGAATGCGGCAGCTGCGTTTATACCTGCCCGGCAAAACGCAATATCGTCCAGTATATCCGCAACGCCAAGGCACAATGCAAAGCTATGCAGAGAGCAGCACAGGCCAAAGCCGATGCGCAAAAGGCTAAGAACTAATTGGAAGAAGGGATATCATGAGTCCAGAAGCGAAAGGACAAACTATAGGAAAGGATGCTAAAGACATGCAGGAATTAAATCTTACTGTATCATCTTCACCGCATGTTCGCTGTAACGAAAGCATTCCTAAGATTATGTGGAATGTTGTAGCTGCTCTCGTACCGGCTGCTGCGTTCGGCGTTTACTATTTCGGTGCCAATGCACTTCTTAACATGGTCGTTGCAGTTGTGTCTGCAGTTATTTTTGAATTTTTATGGGAAAAAGCACTGCACAAGAAAGTCACTATCACCGATGGCAGTGCCGTCATCACCGGCCTTCTGCTGGCGATGTGCTGCCCGCCGAGCCTTCCCTGGTGGATGAGCATCGTCGGTTCCTTCCTGGCCATCGTCGTATGTAAACAGTCTATGGGCGGCCTTGGTTATAACCTCTTTAACCCTGCTCACGTCGGCCGTGCCGGCCTGATGGTTTCCTGGCCGATTGCCATGACGACATGGACTAACATGGACGGCAGTGCTGCTGTCAATGCCGTTGCCGGACCTACTCCGCTGAATGCCTTCAAGCATGGCGGTCAGGATGCATTGTTCAATGCATTCAATGCCACCGACTGGGGTACCATTTATCAGCAGATGTTCTTTGGCATGCGCAGCGGTTCCGCTGGTGAAACCTGCACGGTCCTGTTGATTCTCGGCGGTCTCTATCTGATCTGGAAAGGTTACATCAAATGGCAGGTTCCGGTTGTCATGATTGCAACTGTCGGCGTTCTTACTGCTATTATTTACAGCCCCAATGCTGCTGTATTTGAAATGATGGCCGGCGGCCTCATTATTGGTGCTTTCTTCATGGCAACAGATATGGTCACGGCTCCGATTACACTGAAAGGCCAGATTATTTTTGCACTCGGTGCAGGCCTTATTACCGTACTGATCCGTGTACTCGGCGGGTATCCGGAAGGCGTTTGCTATTCCATCCTGCTCATGAACACACTGACTCCGCTGATTGACCGTCTCGTCAAACCGACCGTCTTCGGTGAAGTAAAGGCAAAGGGGGCTAAATAAAATGGCAGACAATAATAAGAGCGGTATCTTCAAAATCGCTATGAATCTGGTTTGCACGTGCCTCGTTTCCGGCTGTATCATCGGTCTCGTATTCTTCATTACCGGCCCGACGGCTGCAGCGAAAGCAGAACAGATGAAACAGGATTCCATGAAAGCCCTGGTCGATGCTGACCAGTTCGTTCCTGTTCCTGGTGAAACGGATACGTTCATCGCTCAGAAGGGCGGACAGAAAGTAGCGTATATCATTCCGACGGCTCCGAAAGGATATGGCGGACCGATCAAAATGCTGACCGCCGTTTCCATGGATGGCAAAGTCATCGATTATACGGTTCTCGAAGCCAATGAAACTCCGGGCCTCGGCGACAGAGGTGCTAAATCCCCGTTTAAAGACCAGTTCAAAGGCAAAAAAGCAGAAAATCTGGAAGTTACCAAAAATGCCTCTGAAAAGGATAAAATTCAGGCTATGACGGGTGCCACCATTTCTTCCCGGGCCTTTACAAAAGGCGTAAAAGAGGCTGTTGAAAAAGCAGCGCAGTTAGGGGGTAAATGATAATGAATCTTTGGAAAGTATTTACTAGAGGCATTATTGAAGAAAACCCGTACTTCGTCCTGGCCTTGAGCCTGTGCCCGGGCCTCGCCGTTACAACCAGTGTCGTCAATGGTCTGACTATGGGTTGTACAGTATGGTTCGTTATTACCGCCAACAACACGGTAGTTTCGATTATCCACAAATTGATTAACAAAAAAGTCCGTATCCCTGTATACATCACCTGTATTGCTACCATCGTAACGTGCGTACAGTTGTTCCTGCAGGCCTATGCTCCGGACCTGTATAAAGCTCTGGGCGTATACCTCGACCTGGTTGTCGTATTTGCTATCATCCTGGCACGTGCAGAATCGGTTGCTTCCAAAAACGGCGTCGTCGTTTCGTTCCTCGATGGTATGGGCATGGGCATCGGCTTTACGATTGCTATGTTCCTTATTTCCTTTATCCGTGAAATCCTTGGCAATGGCACCTTCTTTGGCATGCCGGTCTTTGGCGATGCTTATCAGCCTGCCCTGATCATGGCCCTGCCGCCAGGAGCTTTCATGCTCATCGGTTTCATCATGGCCGGTTTCAAAATCTGGAATAAGCATGTTGAAAGACAGAGACAATTGAAAGGGGTTGAAGGATAATGGGCGCATATTTTACGCTGTTTATCGGAGCTGTTCTGATTAACAACTTCGTATTGACCAAGTTCCTGGGCCTGTGTATCTTCTTCGGCGTTTCCAAGAACTTAAATGCATCCGTCGGGATGGGCTTTGCCGTAACGTCCGTCATTACCCTCAGTACAATCCTGGCCTGGTTGCTTTACACGCAGGTTCTCGTTCCACTTCATCTGGAATTCCTGCGTACGATTTCGTTCGTAATTCTGATTGCCAGTTTCGTGCAACTATTGGAAATTGTCATCAAGAAAGAATCTCCGACGCTGTATAACATGTGGGGGATTTACCTTATGCTGATTGCAACGAACTGTATCGTTCTGTCCGTTCCTGTTATCAGTGTTACCAACAATTACAACTTCGTTGAAAACATCGTATTCGCCGTTGGTGCCGGCCTTGGCTTTGCTCTGGCTCTGATCCTCATGGCCAGCTGCCGTGAAAAACTGGACTATGCAGATGTACCGGAACCGCTCAAGGGTACACCGATTGCCTTCGTTGTAGCTGGTATGCTGTCCCTGGCATTCCTCGGCTTTTCCGGTATGATATAACGGAGAAAAGGAGATGTACTAGATCATGGATTATACGTTAACCGCGATCATGGCTGTCGTCATTCTGACCTGCATTGGCCTCGTATTTGGCTTTGTCCTGGCCTCGGCAGATAAGAAGTTTGCCATGGAAGAAAATCCGCTCATCGGCGAAGTTAAAGAAGCACTGCCGCAAGGTCAGTGTGGTGCTTGTGGTTTTGCCGGTTGTGCAAAATATGCTGAAGCTGTCGTTCTCGATCCGGATGTTCCGCCCAATCTCTGCGTACCTGGCAAAGCAGCTGTTGCTGCTGTCGTAGCTAAACTGACAGGGAAAGTCGCTGAAGCAACGGAACCGAAATATGCCCACGTCAAATGCCGTGGCGGCAATGGCATTGCCAAACTTGCTTTTGAATACAAGGGCGTACATGACTGTGCTGCTGCCAAGCTGGTCCAGCAGGGTCCCAAGTTCTGTAAATTCGGCTGCCTTGGATTTGGCAACTGCGTACGCAGCTGTCCGTTCGGCGCTATGACCATGGGCGAAAATGGTCTGCCCCAGGTCAATAAAGACATCTGCACTGGCTGCGGCAAATGCGCCAGTGTCTGCCCGAACCATGTAATAGAACTGCTTCCTATCAGTGCAAAAGTAAGCGTAAGCTGCAGCTCCAAAGATTTTGGTGCACCGGCTATGAAGAACTGTAAAGCCCTCTGCCTGGGCTGCGGTTCCTGCATGCGCAACTGCTCGCATAAAGATGAAGAAGCCATCAAGATTATCGATCACCTCGCCGTTGTCAATCAGGATGTCTGCCACCATTGTGACAATGCTACCTGCCTGACCAAGTGCCCGACTGGTGCTATCGGTGAAATGATTAAAGGCGTCTATAAGAAAGAAGAAACGAAAGAAAACGTAGGTTAATATATGGATCTGAAACGCTATGCCCGTTATCTCAGCATGGCTGCGCTTTTGATCGTTATGAGCTGCTCCGGGTGTTCACTGCATCCGGAGCAGTCTTATAATAAGAGCACCATTGCCATGGATACAACGATTCAGCTGCGGGCAGAAGGAAAAGAAGCAAAAGAAGCCGTAGAACAAGGGCTCGAACGGGTACATCAGCTCGATAGTCTGGCCAGTGCCCAAAATCCGGATAGTGATATAAGCCGCATCAATGCAGCGGCCGGTCAATCCTATGTCCAGGTAGACCCGTCAGTCTATGAAATGATTGCCATTGCCAAAGAATATTCGGAAAAGACCCAGGGGGCATGGGACATCAGTGTCGGTATCATCACAAAATTGTGGGATATCGGAAATGATGACCAGCATGTTCCGTCCGATGAAGAAATTGCATCGGCCCTGACTCACGTAAATTATAAGGATATCCTGCTCGAACCGGGAACTCACAGCGTCATGCTGGCGAAAGAAGGGATGTGCCTTGATCTGGGCGGTATCGCCAAGGGTTTTGCTGTCGATGAAGTTCGCAAGATTTATGAAGCCCATCACATTCAGAGCGGGCTCATCAACATGGGGGCCAGTTCTATGTATGCCGTCGGCAGGACGGGCAAAGATAAGCCATGGAAAATTGGTATCCGCCATCCCCGCAATGATTCTCCCGATACGTATCTGGGCATCGTTTCTATTGAGAATCAGGCCTTAGGCACTTCCGGGGATTATGAACGGTACTTCATCCAGGATGGCATCCGCTACCATCATATTTTTGATCCGCGGACCGGCCGGCCAGCCCGTTCCGGCGTTATGAGTGATTCTGTCGTCATTGATGGAAAGGTTGATCATGCCGGTATGCTCAGTGACATGTTTACGACCATTATCTTTGTCCTTGGACCTGAAAAAGGGATGGAATTCCTTAAAAATCTGGATGGTGTAGAAGGCGAAATAACGGCGGAAGACGGCACTGTATACATGACGGAAGGGTTTAAGGACCATTTTTCTGATCTTAACGAGGACTTTCATCTGGTGAAGTAAATCCTGTATTCTGTGGATTTTCTCGTTATACGATTGATTATAAAGACATTCAATAAATTTTAAATTATATATTTACATTTCCTTTATAATGTAAGATAATATATGTATGCAGAAATCTTTTAATCTTGCATTAACTAACGTAAGGGGGATGTAACCTGAATGGATCATATTGACGAAAAAATCCTGACAATTCTTAAGAAGAATGGCAAGGCTTCAGCTACGGAAATCAGCAAAATAGTCGGCCTGTCTATACCGGCTGTTTCAGAACGAATCCGTAAAATGGAACACAATGGTATTATTGAAGGCTATGGGGCTAAAATCAGCCGCCGCAAGACGGGCTATAACGTCACGGCCTTTATTATGGTCAACCTGGAACGTTCCGGTGATGTGGAAGAATTCCGCCAGAAAGTTGTCGAATTTAACCAGGTATTGGAATGCCATCATGTGGTCGGTGCTTTTGACTACCTGCTGAAGGTATTGGTCAAGACACCGGACGATCTGGAACATTTCCTCATGGAAGAGCTCAATGAAATTCCGACGGTAGCTTCATCTCAGACATTCATGTGTCTTTCTACTTTGAAGGAAGAATGGAATGTCAATGTGCAGTGAAAAAAGAAACGGGCGTGCAAAGCAGTTTTGCTTTCGCACGCCCATTTCTTTTTATAGAGCTGATTTATTTATCTAATATGTTTCCGTCAAGGGAGATGGTAGCCACCTGCCAGGGAATGAACTTGCCACTCTGCTGCAAGGCTTTTTTGGCTGCCATTTCCAGTCCACCGCAGCAGGGAACTTCCATGCGGACGATAGTTACTTCTTTTATGTCATTGCTGCGGATGATTTCCGTCAACTTTTCTGAATAGTCGATGTCATCCAGTTTGGGGCAGCCGATAAGGGTGATACGGTTTTTGATGAAGTCTTCATGAAAACGGCCATAAGCATAGGCGGTGCAATCGGCGGCGATGAGGAGCCGGGCACCGTTAAAATATGGTGCATGGGCTGGTACCAGTTTGATTTGTACCGGCCATTGGCGCAACCGGGACAGGGACGGCTGGGATGATGCACATCCAGAATCCTGGCCTGTAAGTACCTGGCTCTTCTGGCCGGGACAGACAGGCTGCTCCTGATGCAGTGTCTGCATGCGGCTTCCGGGGCAGCCCGTTCCGGTATAATGTGCTTTTTGGTGTTCCGCTACCGCCTGGGCATCATAGGGAGCCGCTTCACGTTCTTCAAAGGTAATGGCATCGGTCGGGCAATGGGGAAGACAGTCACCCAGGCCATCACAGTAGTCGTCCCGCAGCAGCGTGGCTTTGCCGCTTATCATGGCAATCGCTCCTTCATGGCAGGCCCGGGCACAGGAGCCGCAGCCGTTACATTTATCCTGATTGATGTGAATGATTTTACGTTTCATTTGAATTTCCTCCTTAATACACAGGGTTTTATGATATACTTTTATTCAGAGTGCTTTTGTTTATATCATTAGTATAGTACAATAAGAAAGAAAAATCTGTTGTTATTCTAACAATGAGGTGCGAAATGAATCAAAATGTGACTGTATTAAAAAAATTGCCCTTATTTCTGGGAATTAACGAAAAGGAAATCGATGTACTCCTTAAAGATATGGGAAGCCGTGTACGTTCATACGATAAGGGAAATTTTATCTTTTATGCCGGTGATGAAGTGCATGCATTGGGCATTGTTCTACATGGTAGTGTCCATATTATACAAGAGGATTACTGGGAAAATCGTAATATACTGGCATATGTCCCTGCAGGAGGCATGTTTGCAGAAGCTTTTGCCAGTCTTCCCGATGCCCGTTCTGCCGTCGATGTCATGGCGGTAGAAAAAAGTGAAGTGCTGTTCATCAATCTCCGCTACATCCTGGGTGGCCATACGACGCTGACGGAAAGTCAGAAAACATTGGCGGCCAATCTGCTGGCAGTATTGGCTGGAAAAAATCTTGTACTGACTGAAAAAATACGATACATGTCACAGCGTTCGACAAGGCAGAAACTGATGGCCTATTTATCACACGAAGCGAGAAAAAGAGGCAAGGATACGTTTTCCATCGAATTTAACCGGCAGCAGCTGGCAGATTTTTTATCCGTAGACCGGTCTGCCATGTCGGCTGAATTGGGCAGAATGAAGCGGGATGGCCTTATTGACTATAATAAAGAAACGTTTACCCTGTTCCATAGCTGATTTAGACGGGAAAGGGAACTGCCATATGGAAAAAAATCTGAATATTTCTGTTAGTTAGTGTATAATACTAATGAAAATATATAACAAACGCATAGCATTAGAGTAACTTAATTGGAGGGGTACACATGAAAAAGAAAACTGCAGCCCTGGCGCTGGTTCTGTCCTGTTTAGTTAGTTCAGCATTTGCAGCAGATTATTCTCATTTGGTCATTATGCATACTAACGATACTCATGGATACGATCAGCGTGCCGATGGTGTCAACGGTATGGCAACCGTTGCGGCACTCAGAAAAGATTTTGAAGCCCAGGGAAAACAAGTATTACTGCTCGATGCAGGGGATGCAATCCAGGACAACAATCTGGTCAATCTGAGCAAAGGAAAAACGGCTATTGATTTCATGAACGCCGCCGGATACGATGCCATGGCCCTGGGCAATCATGAATTCGATTATGGGGCGGATGTCACACAACAGCGCATCAAGCAGGCTCATTTCCCCGTCATGTCAGCGAATATCATCGTAGACGCCACGGGAAAGCCGTTTACTCCGAAGACACATGCCATCCTTAAAAAAGGCAATCTGAACATTGGCGTATTTGGCCTGACGACCCCTTCGACGGTGACGACTTCCAACCCGAAAAGTACGCGGGGACTGACGTTCCTGGCTAAAGATAATATGTATACGGCTGCTCAAAAGGAAGTCAATGCATTAAAAGATGCAGACTGTGATCTGGTCATTGCCATCGGTCATCTGGGAAGTGCTCCCGATGCAGCGGGAGACCGGTCGGACGATGTGCTCAATCACGTTCAGGGAATTGACATTTTTATTGATGGCCATGATCATGTCATAAAAGACCGTACAGTAAACGGCACACTGTTAGCCGAAACGGGGGCACATCTGGCCAATATCGGTGTCATTCAACAGGTTGATGGGAAATGGAAAGAAGACCTGTATCCTTATGGACGATATAATAAGGAAGATCCTAAAGTAAAAGCTATAGTAGATAAGGCACAGGCCCGTATTACCAAGAAATTGGCCAGTGTGGTCGGCACAACGGCGATGACACTCGATGGCACACGCGCACCCGGCGTCCGGACTGAAGAAACGAATCTGGGTGATTTTCTGGCCGATGCCTTCCTGTGGCAGGTACGTCAGGCTACAGTGTTACAGCATGTCCGTGTTGATGGGGCTATCATGAATGGCGGCAGTATCCGTGCTTCTATCAACAAGGGAAAAATCACAGAAAATGATTTGCTGCTCGTCATGCCTTATCACAACTACCTCCAATATGTGACGATGAAAGGATCGACGTTATTGGAAATCCTGGAAGCCGCAACCTGTACGACCCCGAAAGCTATTGGTGCATTTCCGCAGGTAGCAGGGATTGAATACACCGTCGATACGCGGGTACCTTATGCCAAAGGGGACGTATATCCTCATTCCACCTATTATAGTCCGGCAAAACCGGGAAGCCGCGTGACCATTACAAAAGTAGGTGGCAAATCCTTCAACCCCGATGCGACGTATTGCATCGTCGTTCCCGATTATCTGACATCGGGTGGCGATACCTATTCTGCCTTGACAGATCCCGCTAAAGTAACGGTTGGTGATGTCGATTATCTCGATGTCGATGCTGCCCGCAATTATATCAAAGAAGCTCTGGGAGGAAACGTGGGAGATACGTATGCAAAACCACAGGGCCGTATTACGATTATTTAGACAAAAGGGAAAGAAGGATTCAGTATGGAAGCGAAAGAAATTCCTCAGCCCCATACCCAGCTGACCAAAGCCATTGACACGGATTCTGCCATTATCATGGGAGATCCTGCACGGGTAGATACGATTGCGAAATTGATGGATCATGTCGTTCCCTGGGCCTGTAACCGGGAATACAAATCCATTATTGGCATGTACAAGGGGAAAAAGATACTAGCTATGTCTACAGGAATCGGAGCACCGTCTGCGGGCATTGCCGTGGAAGAAATGCATAATGTCGGTATTAAACGGGTTATCCGCGTCGGTTCTGCCGGAGCCATGCAGCATGATATACCGCTAGGGCAGTTAGTGATTGCCGAAGGAGCTGTCCGCGATGATGGACTGTCCCGCAAGTATGTGCCGGAAATATATCCGGCCGTACCGTCCTTCCGGCTCCTGGCCCTGGCCCATACATATGCTCCAAAGGCCTGTTATGGCATTATCCGTTCGCACGATGGATTTTATATGGATGACAATGATAAGACCGAAGCGTTCTGGTCTGAAAAGGGCATTGTCGCCGATGATATGGAATCGGGGATTCTGATGATTATCGGCCGCTTGCGCCATATGGAAACATTGTCGATCCTGAATAATGTCGTCCTCTATCAGGGAGACTTGGCAGAAGGTGTCAATGATTTAGTGAATAGTGCCGATCTCGTGGCAAAGGGAGAACAGGACTCGCTCGTGACGGCTCTGCAGATCCTTTCTGATCCGGAAGGAGAAGCATAATATGGAAACAACACAGCATAATTGGTTTTATAGCCAGCTCTTTACCAACTGGAAGCGCTTTGAAGTTACCTATGTGGCCGTGCTGATTTTATTGCAGCTCGTCGTCTATGCCATCGCCCCCGACAGCATCGTCGGCATGATTTCCGGCGTAGCCGGAGTGCTTTGTCTGGTATACGGCATGAAAGGCCGTAAAATATCTTTTATCTTTGGCTTTGTACAATGCGTTGCCATGACATACATTGCCTGGATCAGCCATGCCTATGGGTCTTTTGCCATGGATATCGTCTATGTCATTTCCCAGCCGATAGGATGGTATATGTGGGGGCATCAGGAAACGACTCATTCGTTTCAACCGGGGACGCGGAAAAAAGTATTTATGGCAGCCTTCATTGCTTGGGCGGCCGGCTGGTTCGTCCTGGCCCAGGTAGGCGGCCAGCTGCCTTATTTTGATTCCATTAACTTCGTAGTCAGCTTTATAGCTCAGATTCTCTACATTCTGAAGTATAATGAAAACTGGTCTCTCTGGATTTTTGTCAATATTGCCAATTTTATTTATTGGACGATTTTATCGGTTCAGATGGTACTGGGGGACAACACGATTGGCACCCTGGGAGCCAACTTGTCCCAGGTGGCGTTACAGGCCGCTCTGTTGTTCAATGCCATCTATGCACAGAAAGTATGGTCCAGCGGTGAAGCCGATAATGAAGGCGGCGCAGCTTAAGATTACGTAATACACATATGATTCCGCTTAAAAAAGCAGTAGCATTACGCAAAAACGCGTAATGCTACTGCCTTTTTTACAATCACTTATTTCAGATGAGTCAAGATATGCCCCATCTTATTTTTCTTAGTTTCCAGATAGAATTCATCAAATTTCTGGGCCGGCATTTCAATGGGAACCCGTTCGACGATTTCCACGCCAAACCCTTCGAGACCGTAAATCTTGAGGGGATTATTGGTAAGGAGCCGTAATTCCCGGGCACCCAGGTCCTGGAGTATCTGGGCACCGATCCAGTATTCGCGGAGATCCGGGGCAAAGCCCAGTTTTTCGTTGGCTTCTACTGTGTCATACCCCTGTTCCTGCAGGGCATAGGCTTTGAGCTTATTGATGAGGCCGATGCCGCGTCCTTCCTGGCGCATATACAGGAGGATGCCCCGCCCTTCCTTATTGATCTGCGTCAGGGCGGCGGCCAGCTGTTCACCGCAGTCGCAGCGGCAGGAACCGAAGACATCACCGGTCAGGCATTCCGAATGGACCCGGCAGAGGAGATTTTTGCCATCGCCGATTTCGCCTTTGACGAGGGCGACATGGTGTTCCCCGGTCAGGTCATTGATATAACCGTAAATCTTGAATTCGCCGTATTTGGTAGGCATCTTTGCCGTAGCTTCCCGCACGACGTGTTTGTCATGACGACGGCAGTAATTCTGCAGATCGTGGATGGAGACGAAAGTCAGGTGGTGAGTGCGGGCCAGTTCCCAAAGTGCCTTGGAGTGCATGATTTCGCCGCGTTCATCGAGGATTTCGCAGCATACGCCGACTTGCTTCAGCCCGGCCAGGCGCAACAGGTCCAATGTGGCTTCCGTGTGGCCGTTGCGCATGAGGACACCGCCCTTGACGCCGGTCAGGGGAAATACATGTCCCGGCCGGGTAAAATCATCAGCTGAGATAGAATCTGTCGCGGCTTTCTGGATAGTACGGGCCCGGTCTTCTGCCGTGATACCCGAATCTGTATCTTTATAGTCGATAGAAACGGTAAAAGCCGTATGGTTGTTGTTGGTGTTTTCGCCTACCATAGGGAACAAGCCCAGCTTATGGGCATATTCCTGACTGACGGGCAGGCAGATGAGTCCCTTGCCATGATTCATCATGAAATTAACGTTTTCCGGGGTGCAGTACTGGGCAGCGCAGATGAAGTTGGCTTCATCTTCCCGTTCGGGATCGTCGGCAACCATGACGATATGACCAGACTGCAATTCCTGGATTGCTTCTTCAATCGTATTATATGTTTGTTCTTTTGTATCCATCAGAAACCTCCTGTATATAATTAAAAGCCCTGTTGCACTATGCATGCACAGGGCTTTATGACAATAAGAATACACATACACTATCATCATATCTTCTCTCATCCAGACTTTACTGTCGGTTTTGGAATTTCACCAAATCGTACACTGCGTGTTCGCGGACTGTCACCGCCGGTCGGGGATTGCGCCCTGCCCTGAAGATTATTCTATTATACCTGCAAATAGAAAGGAAGTAAAGAGACACCTTTCAGGTATTCATTCCACATCAAAGATTTTACCGGGATTGAGGATGTTGTTTGGATCGAGCGCTTTTTTTACGGCCCGCATCATGGCCAGTTCGTCGGGATTGGTGAATTCTTCCATCAATGCCTTGCGTTTGCTGCCAATTCCGTGTTCACCAGACAGACGGCCACCCAGCTGATAAATGAAACGATACAGCTCCTGCTGATTTTCCGAAACTTTTTCTTCCCACTGTTCGTATGTGAGGTCCTCGTTTTTCAAAATGTTCAAATGAATATTGCCATCTCCGGCATGACTGGCGATGCGTGTGATGAGGCCATATTTCCGGGCCAGTTCCAGAATCCGGGCCAGAAGCCGCGGCTCCTGATCGACAGGGACGACGACGTCTTCCTTACATACGATAAGGCTTTCGGCACGTACCGCTTCGGCAAAGGCCTTGCGGGCCTGCCAGATCCGGGCCGGGTCGGCGACCAGTACGGAAGAAGCACCACTGGCCGTGCACAGTTCGTCGAGGACGATGGCTTTATCATCGAGGTCGTCTTCACTCGTGCCTTCTACTTCCACAATCAGATAATTGCCCGTATCGCTGCCTTGGAGCGTTTCGTTCAGATAGCGTTCTACGGATTTGATGGTGATGTTGTCCATAAACTCAACGCACGTCGGCGTTATGCCGGCTTTTATGATTTTATTGACGACGCCGATGGACGCTGCTGTGTCGTCGAACACGGCGAGAAGGTCCAGCTTGTACCGGGGTTTGGGGAGTAATTTCAACGTGGCTTTGGTGATGATGCCCAGTGTTCCTTCTGATCCGATGACCAGCTGATCCAGACAATATCCCGTCGATTGCTTCTGCAGGCGGGCACCGAGCTGTACAATCCGTCCCGTAGGATTTACGATTTCAATGGAATAGACCTGATGCCGCGTTGTCCCGTATTTTACGGCCCGGTTGCCACCGGCATTGGTCGCGATGTTTCCGCCGATGAAACAGGAATCGCCGCTGCAGGGGTCGCCGGCATAGAATAATCCTTTTTCTTCAGCGGCTTTTTGCAAATCTGACGTGCGCACACCCGGTTCAACGACTGCGTACAGGCTGTCTGTATTGATTTCCAGGATATGGTTCATTTTTTCCAGTGACAATACGATGCCTCCATAGATGGGAACAGCTCCGCAGGCCAGCCCTGTTCCGGCACCGCGGGGAACGACAGGGAAATGATACTCGTTGGCCAGCTGTACGATGGCCGCGGCCTGTTGGGATGATTCGGCAAATACGACGGCTTCCGGCATATGGTGGTATGCCGGATCGGTTACTTCGTCATGGCTGTATGGTTGCATGGCGTCAGTCTCTGTAAGGACATTTTTGCTGCCGGCAATTTCTTTCAGCCTGGTCAGTATTTCATCGTTTATCGGTGTATATGGCATAACGTAGCCTCCTTTTCGAATACATATGTCTATTATAGGAGAGATTCTCCTATTTTAAAAGGGGATAATCTCTAAGAAATGGGCCCTTTTCGTCAGCCACATTACGGCATTTCCCTTTAAATATCGGGAAAAGGCTTTATCTTGTAGTCATTTCAAGGTATACTATAAGTTAAGATTTTTTTAATCTGAAAAGGAGCTGAGACATGACGGTGAAACGTACAGGACGACCGCGCCTATCCGGGCAGGGCAGGAGACGGAACGTCCGCCGCAGGAAAAAGGCGGGCTGGTCTGCTTATAAGCGGATTGTCGTGGCTATTTTGATTTTTGGCGGCCTGTTTCTCGGTTCCAAGATATATGAGTTATGGCAGATTCATCAGGATATGACGATAACGGTCAACCAGGAACGGGAATTGACTGAAGAAAACCAGAAACTGCATGAAGAAAAAGACCGGCTGTCTTCACCGGAAGAAATCATGCGGCAGGCGCGGGAACAGTTCGGACTGGCAAAGCCGGGTGAAATCCCGTACCGTCGCTGATGGGGCGGAAAGGCAGTAGAAAGCATAATTTACGATTGAATTTTTTAATGTTTATTAGTATAATGTGTGTAAACGCTATTTGCGACGCGTGTCTATAGTTAAAGGAGGATGTCTTAGCAGCATGACAATCGAAGTAGGCAGTGTATTGGAAGGAACTGTTACAGGAATAACCAAGTTCGGTGCATTTGTCGAACTGCCGGATAAAAAAATTGGTCTCGTCCATATTTCTGAAGTAGCAAATGAATATGTAAAAGATGTTCATGATTTCCTGAAAGTTCAGGATAAGGTACATGTCAAGGTATTATCTATTGATGAAAAAGGGAAGATCGGCCTGTCTATCAAGCGGACACAGCCGGCTCCGGAAAAGAAAGAGTTTCATTCCAAGCGGGAATTTCACCACCACAATGGCGGGTTTGACATGAACCGCCGCGCTCCCCAGTCTCTGTCCTTTGAAGATCGGCTGAGCAGATTTTTGAAAGAAAGCGATGAACGGTTGATGGATCTGAAACGCAATACTGAATCGAAACGCGGCGGCCGCGGTGCCCGGCATGCTGATTAATTCCGTATCCAGGAAGGTATGGAGGGAAAAGAGTATTCCGACAGGGAATGCTCTTTTTGTTTCTTCCTGTTATGCGAAAAGGAGCAGTTATGGAACATGATGTATATGCCGTTATCGATATCGGATCAAATTCTCTCCGCTTCATGCGGGGAAAAAGAGACCGGGACGGACAATGGCATTTTTCAAAAAAAGAATTAGTGACGACCCGTCTGGGAAAAGACGTATCCAGGACCGGCCGTTTGTCCAGCGAAGGAGTAGAGGCCTCGCTGGAAGCTATGCGGCAGTGGAACGATGCGTACCCGGATCTGTGCGTTTGCGCCGTAGCGACGAGTGCCGTGCGGGAAGCTTCGGACGGACAGGCATTCCTGGCGGAAGTACGGGCCCGCTTTGGCTGGCACTGCCGCATTCTCAGCGGGCTGGAAGAAGCCTCGTTCAGCTATCGCGGAGCGGCAGGCAGTGCGCTGCCCGGAATGGTCGTGGCAGTCCTCGATATAGGGGGCGGCAGCAGTGAAATGGCACTGGGAAAAGAGGGAAGGAGCCTCTGGTCGCATAGTTACCCCATGGGGGCCGTGCGGTTTTGTCAGGACGTATCCGGTCCGGCGGCATGTGACGCGCTGGAACGGCGCTGCCGCAATCAGTGGCTGCCCATACCGGCTGTTCCTGACCGGCTGCTGGGCGTGGGCGGCACGCTTACGTCACTGGCAGCTATGGAACTGGGACTGGATCCCTATGATGCGGACCGGGTAGAAGGCACTGTCATTACCCGGGATTGTCTGTCAGGCTGGATTGACACACTGAAACGTATGACGCCGGAGGAACGGCGTCATATAAAAGGACTGCAGCCACGGCGCAGCGATATCATCCTGCCCGGTCTGCTTATAGCCCGTTCGTGCCTTTGCCATTATGATATTACGGAAATCCAGATCAGTGAAAAAGATCTCATGGAAGGTATTTTTTACAGCCAGGCGTTCCAGGATGCGGCCTGGCGGAACCGATGAAGTCCACGGCCGGACGCCTCCGGGATAAAGTAGAGTCATTCTGCCGGCATGAACAGCTGTTCCTGCCGGGTGATCACCTGCTCATTGCCTGTTCCGGCGGGCCGGACTCGCTGACCCTGCTTGATGTGCTGGCATCTCTGCGCCGTGCGTGGAATCTGACGCTGACCGTGTGTTATGTGCATCACGGCATCCGCCGGGCGGCTGATGATGAGGTTCCGGTAGTTCGGAAGGCGGCAGAAGAACGGGGCTGTGGTTTCATGTGGGAATTTGTCGATGTGCCCCACGTTGCGGCGGTGACGCATCAGAGTCTGGAGACGGCCGGAAGGACGGAACGCTACCGCATTCTACGGCAATGTGCAGCACGATGCCAAGCTTCGGCAATTGCTGTAGCACATCAGCAGAACGATCAGGCTGAAACGGTGTTGCAGCACCTGTTGCGCGGCAGCGGCCTTCAGGGCCTGGGCGGAATCCGACCTAAAAATGGCGACATCATCCGGCCCCTTCTGGCCTTGACACGGCGGGATATAGAAGATTATATTAAAGATCGGGGACTGGTTCCCTGCGAAGACGAAACCAATCAGAGCCGGGAATACGGGCGGAACCGCATCCGCCTGGAACTGATACCACAACTGGAGAAATATAATCCGGCAGTCATAGCCGATTTGAACAGGCTGGCCGTGCTGGCCGGTGCCGACGAGGAATTTCTTTCCCGCCAGACGGAGCAACGGGCTGCTTCCCTGGTGCAGGAAGACCAGAAGGGCGCCAGTATCGAAAAGAAGGCCCTGCTGTTACAGCCACTGGCTATGCAGCGACGCCTTATCCGGTATTTGTTTTCCCGTGTGCTCCAAAGTTTTCATGATGTGCCATTCCACTATACGGAAACCGTCCGCCAGCTGGCTGCAAAAGGTGCCGGTCATTGCTTTGAAGGGCTGGGCCTCTGTGTATATACGACAAAAGAACAATTGTGTTTTACCCGTGCTGCCCGGGGGGCATTTAAAAAGCGGCAGCATCATTGATTCATATTCAGGAGGAAAATCATGCATAGTGACGTAAAGCAAGTTTTATTTACAGAAGAACAGATCAAGGCCCGCGTACGCGAATTAGGCGCGCAGATAACGAATGACTATAAGGGGAAAAATATATTGCTTTGTGGCATTTTAAAGGGGGCCGTCACATTCTTTACCGATCTGGCCCGCTGTATCGATGGTCCTGTTGAATTTGATTTCATGGTCTGCTCCAGTTATGGCGCTTCGACGACTTCTTCGGGCTTTGTCAAGATCCGTAAAGACCTGGACAGTGATGTCAGGGGCCGGGATATCCTCATCGTCGAAGATATCATAGATACGGGGGTTACGCTCAGCAAATTGAAACCCCTTCTCCTGGAACGGGGGGCCGCTTCCGTAAAGATTGCGACGCTGCTCAGCAAGCCGTCGCGCCGGAAAGTGGATATCCCTGTCGATTATAATGGATTTGAAATCCCCGACGCTTTTGTCGTAGGATATGGACTGGACTATAACAGCCGCTATCGGAATCTGCCGTATATTGGCATATTGAAAGAAGAAGTGTACAGTCATTAAAAAATGTTGTTGCTTTCCTTAAAGTGTGATAATATAAGAATATATTTGGTTACTTCTCTCTCCTTGCGGCAGGGATGAACCTGTATATTCATAAAAACGTGCGCGAAAGGAGCAGTATTTTGAGTAAATTTGTGCGGAATGTAAGCCTTTACTTACTTATTATTATCGTTGCCGTCTCCATCATAGATGCTTTTACGACTAATAAGTCAGACAAGTCCGAAATCACGTATACGAATTTCATGAATCAGGTCCAGCAGAAGAAAGTAGATGCTGTACAGATTACGGATGATCATGCCATCGTCGGTCAGTTGAAAGATGGTACGTCCTTCACTTCCTATGCACCGACTGATTCGGCCTTGCTGCCGGCACTTCGGGATGCCGATGTCAATATCATTGCCAAGCCGCCTGAACAGCCTTCCTGGTGGATGAGCATGCTCAGCAACGTGCTGCCTATCCTGATCCTGATCGGCGTGTGGTTCTTCATCATGCAGCAGACACAGGGCGGTGGCGGCCGGGTCATGAATTTCGGTAAAAGTCATGCCAAAATGCATGGAGAAGGAAAAATCAAGGTTTCCTTCAAAGACGTTGCCGGTGAAGATGAAGCTAAGGAAGAGCTGTCAGAAATCGTCGAGTTCCTGCGGAACCCGAGCAAATATAACAATATCGGCGCTAAGATTCCGAAAGGGGTTCTTCTTTTCGGACCTCCCGGGACGGGTAAGACGCTGCTTGCCCGTGCTGTTGCCGGGGAAGCAGGCGTGCCGTTTTTCAGCATCAGCGGTTCGGACTTTGTAGAAATGTTCGTCGGCGTCGGTGCGTCCCGTGTACGTGACCTGTTTTCCCAGGCCAAGAAAAATGCCCCCTGCATCGTCTTCATCGATGAAATCGATGCCGTAGGCCGTCAGCGTGGTGCTGGCCTCGGCGGTGGACATGATGAACGGGAACAGACACTGAATCAGCTGCTGGTCGAAATGGACGGGTTTGGCGCCAATGAAGGAATTATTACCATCGCCGCGACGAACCGTCCGGATATCCTTGACCCGGCATTACTCCGTCCTGGCCGGTTTGACCGTCAAATTACCGTAGATCGTCCGGATCTGCGGGGACGGATTGCCATCCTGAAAGTACATGCCAAGGGGAAACCGTTGGGTAAGGACGTCGATCTGGAAACGATTGCCAAGAAAACACCGGGATTTACCGGGGCCGACCTGGGCAACCTGCTCAATGAAGCGGCTCTCCTGGCCGCACGTCAGGATAAGAAAGTCATCAATATGCCGGAACTGGAAGAAGCCAGTGAAAAAGTATGCTTCGGTCCGGAACGGCGCAGTCATGTCATCAGCGAAAAGGAAAAACGCCTTACGGCTGTACATGAATCAGGCCATGCGCTCATTGCCTATCTGCTGCCTGATGCTGATCCGGTCCATAAGGTCACGATTATTCCCCGCGGCCGTGCGGGCGGATATACGATGATGCTTCCGGAAGAAGACCGGTCTTACGAAACGAAGTCATACTATCTGGCTCAAATCCGCGTCGCCCTGGGTGGCCGGGCTGCAGAACAGATTGTATTCAACGAAATCAGCAGCGGTGCATCGGGTGATCTTCAGAGCGTTACCCGTATTGTCCGCCAGATGATTACCCGCCTGGGCATGAGCAGCAAGCTGGGGCCTATGGTATTCGGGGAACAGCAGGAACAGGTGTTCCTGGGTAAGAACCTTGGCCACGAACGCAATTACGGTGAACGCGTAGCCGAACTGATCGATAAGGAAATGCATGATATAGTTTCCGAAGCCTATGCAGATACACTCCGCATCCTGCGGGAACATCTCGATGCCCTGAAGAGCATGGCAAATGCGCTGATGGAAGTAGAAACAATCAACAGTGTGCAGGTAAAAAACCTCGTCGAATACGGTACACTGGATGCACCTGAACCGGAAACGGCTGATACAGATGCGGCCCAGAGTGCAGGCACAGAAAAACAGGAAGCAGGTCAGACTGCACCGGAACCTCTGGCTGATTCCAAGCCAGACGATAATAAAACGGAAACGCCGTCTGGTTCTGTAGAAGTCAGCCCCTGGGGAAATACACTGAATAAAAAAGATGAATAAATAAAATAAAGCTGCAGCTATAGTTGCAGCTTTATTTTATAGAAATTGCTAGAGCGATTTGTTTATTAACATATCTTAAAGTTTTATCGATTACGTAATTTTATGGTATTGACAGTAAAAACTATTATGCTACAATTGCAGTAGGAAATAAAACTGGGTTGCATCCCCGCTGTATCGGACAGGGGAAAGGAGGAACGAATTTGAGACAGGATATCTTGGATTATTTACTGGAACATAAAGGCGAATTTGTATCAGGACAAAAAATATCAGATATGTTCGGCATATCCCGCACCGCTGTCTGGAAGCATATCCGCGTCCTGAAACAGCGCGGATATGTCATAGAATCATTTACAAAAAAAGGGTATTGCCTGAAGGAAGCACCGGAACTCCTGCATCCTGATGCCGTTACACAAGGACTGCCGACTAAAGTCATTGGCCAGAATCTGGTTTATTACGAAAAAACAGATTCGACCAATTCATTGGCCAAAAAACTGGCCAATGAAGGGGCGGAAGAAGGTACGGTTGTCGTGGCAGAAGAACAGAGCGGCGGCCGGGGACGGCTGAATCGTTCCTTTTTATCGCCTTTTGCCCAGGGACTATGGTTTTCGCTTATCCTACGCCCTCCTTTCCTGCCTATGGAAGTATCGAAGATGACTCTTCTCGCTGCCGTGGCGATCACTCATGCTCTGCGCCAGCAGGGACTGGAATGCGGAATTAAATGGCCCAACGATATTCTGGTGCATGATAAAAAGATTGTCGGTATTCTGACGGAACTCAACGCTTCTATGGAAAAAATCAATTATTTGATCATGGGCATCGGCATCAATACGGGCATTACGAAAAAAATGCTGCCCCGGGATCTGAAAAAGACAGCAACCAGTTTTGCCATGGAAAATATACCGGTAAACAGGACAAAGCTGCTGCGGGATGTTTTCTGTGACTTGGAACGTTACTATTTTGAAGCGGAAAAAGAAGGATTTTCTCCCATATTAGAAGAATGGAAGAAATTATCCTGCATGCTTGGTAAAGAAGTAGAAGTCGTCATGCCGGACCGCACGTTTTCCGGTGTGGCTTTTGACCTGGATGACAGTGGAAATCTGCTGGTCCGGACTGATAGCGGAGTAGAACGGGTCCTGGCCGGCGATGTCCGCGTCCGCCCGATTCAGGCGTAAAGGCAATTTTTCATAATTTTTATGGTACGTGCTCTGTCTTTTTATGGTAAACTCTGTTATCATATAGGAAGTGTGATACAGTGACAGAGACGGTTATTTCATCTGCCGTCTGTTGTATCGAATCGAATACAGAGGTGGATCAAACCATGCTATTAGTTATTGATGTAGGCAATACCAATATTGTGCTCGGGATCTTTGATGATAAGACACTTCTCGATCATTGGCGTATTTCGACAGATCGTCTGCGCACGACCGATGAATACGGCGTGCTCGTGCGCAATCTTTTCTATTTAAATCATGTGAATTCGGAAGAAATCGACGCTATCATTATTTCTTCCGTCGTGCCTTCTGTCATGCCGACTTTGGAACGGATGTGCCAGCGTTATTTTGGCATTGCGCCGCTTATCATCGGCCCGGGCATCCGGACTGGCATGGATATAAAATATGACAATCCCCGTGAGGTGGGAGCCGACCGCATCGTCAACGCTGTTGCAGCGTATGAATTATATGGTGGTCCGGTAATCATCATTGATTTTGGTACGGCTACTACGTTCTGTGCCGTCGATAAGAAAGGAGATTATCTGGGCGGGTCCATCTGTCCGGGTATCGGCATTTCGACAGATGCACTCGTACAGCGCACGGCTCTGCTGCCCCGTATCGAAGTGCGGCGCACAGAGCGGGTTATCTGCCGCAATACCGTAGAAAGTATGCAGGCAGGCGTGTATTATGGCTTTGTGGGCCAGGTGGATGGCATCGTATCACGGATGCGCCGTGAACTGGGGAGCAATGCCCGTGTCGTCGCAACGGGAGGACTGGCCGTCATTATTGCCCCGGCGACGAAATCCATTGATCTTGTCGAACCCATGCTTACCTTGGAAGGATTGAGAATTATCTATGAACGCAACCGCTAAGCCGTTTTATATCGGCACTGTGCGGCTTTCTGCGCCTGTGATACTAGCTCCGATGGCTGGTGTCTGTGATTTACCGTACCGCGTCATTGCTCATCGCTATGGCGCGGCTTTGGTTTGTACGGAAATGGTCAGCGACAAGGGGCTGCTGTATCATAATGTACATACGCAGGACATGCTGCGCATAGCGCCGGAAGAACATCCGGTATCCATGCAGATTTTTGGGGCCGACCCTCATACGATGGCAAAGGCGGCAGCTTCGGTAGAAGAAGCGGGTGCCGATATAATCGATATCAACATGGGATGTCCTGTAAAAAAAGTAGTGACCAATGGCGAAGGAGCGGCTCTCATGAGAGATCTTCCCCGGGCGGAAGCGATTATCCGTGCCGTCGTCCAGGCTGTATCCATTCCCGTTACGGTTAAAATGCGTACGGGGTGGAATGAGGAGGAATTTACGGCTCCGGAACTGGCAAAACGGGCAGAAGCGGCCGGGGCGGCTGCCGTTACGGTCCATGGCAGGACGAGAGAGCAGTTTTATAGCGGGAAGGCCGATTTGAAAAAAATCGCTGCCGTCGTCCGGGCTGTATCCATCCCGGTCATTGGCAACGGGGACATTATCGATGGACCGTCGGCTGCGCGGATGTTCGATGAGACAGGGTGCCAGGCCATCATGGTCGGCAGGGGAGCCCAGGGAAATCCCTGGATTTTTCCACAGATACGGGCTTATCTGGAATCGGGAACCATACAGTCCCCGCCGTCACCGGCTGAACGGTACCGGCAGATGCTGGAGCATTTCCAGGCCCTGCGGGCCTATAAGGGCGATTATACAGCTCTCAGGGAAATGCGTTCCCATGCAGCCTGGTACACGAAAGGATTGTACGGGTCGGCAGCCATACGGGAACGGCTTAACAGGGCAGAAAGTACGGCTGTTTTTGAGTCCCTCATCAGGACATTGCTGGAAAAGGAAGAACATTGACACCAGGCACGTATATGCATATAATTAAAGTTACGGTAAAAATAACAGATAGACAGGGCGATGCCTTGTGTATCTGTTTGTAATTTAAGTATCCAATACAAAGGAGTAATAACATGGCTAACGAAACGCTGATTACCCAGGAAGGTCTGCAGAAGTTAAAAGACGAATTAAATGAATTAAAATCTGTCCGCCGTATCAAGGTATCGAAACGTATCCAGGAAGCTATCGCCCTGGGCGATTTGAGTGAAAACTCAGAATATGATGATGCAAAAAACGAACAGGCCCTGGTCGAAGGGCACATTGCCGAATTGGAAGCAAAAATCCGTACGGCAAAAATCATTGAAGAAACGGAAGACAGCAGCGCGAAAGTACGCCTGGGCTCCAAAGTTATTCTGGAAGACGTAGAAACGGGGGACCGCTTTGATTATACCGTAGTCGGCACAGCCGAAGCGGATCCGTTCAATAATAGAATTTCCAATGAATCTCCGGTAGGTTCGGCTATTCTGGGACAGCGGATCAGTGCATCCAATCCGGCTGTTGTTACCGTCAAAGCACCGGCAGGTGAATTGAAATACCGTATTTTACCGCCCGATGCAGAATAAACAACTTAGGAGGAACCAATAATTATGGCTGATACGAAACAGAATACAGCACCGATTGAAGAAGAAAAGTTAAATGACCAGATGAAGGTCCGCCGCGAAAAAATGCAGCAGTTTATCGATGCGGGCATTTATCCCTTCGGTCAGAAATATAACTGGGATCATCATGCCCAGGACGTCAAAGAACAGGCAGAACAACTGGAAAAAGATCAGACATTTGTCAGCGTTGCCGGACGCCTGATGGCAATCCGCCGCCATGGCAAGACGGCATTCTGCGTGCTCCGTGATATTACCGGGGAAATCCAGCTTTATTTCCGCAAAGATGTATTGGGTGAACAGTCCTACGATTTATTCAAACTGCTCGATATTGGTGATATTGTCGGCGTAGAAGGCCCTGTCTTTACGACTCACACGGGAGAAACGACAATCCGCGTCGAAAAATGGACGCTCCTTTCCAAATCTCTGCGCCCGCTGCCGGAAAAATTCCATGGCCTGACCGATAAAGAAACGCGGTATCGCCAGCGTTACCTGGACCTGATTGTCAATCCGGAAGTCAAAGATACGTTTATCAAGCGCTCCCAGATCATAAAGGGAATCCGTAAATATCTCGACGACCGTCATTTCCTGGAAGTCGAAACGCCGATGCTCCATACTATTGCCGGCGGTGCTGCAGCCCGACCGTTCAAAACTCATCACAATGCGCTGGATATGGACATTTATCTGCGTATTGCCCCGGAACTGCATCTGAAACGACTCCTCGTCGGCGGACTGGAACGGGTCTATGAAATGAACCGCTGCTTCCGCAATGAAGGAATTGATACCCGTCATAATCCGGAATTTACAACCGTCGAATTGTATCAGGCTTATGGTGACCTGGAAGATGTCATTTTTATTACAGAAGATATGGTTTCCAAACTGGCACAGATGCTCTATGGAACGATGAAACTGACTTATATTGATAAAGAAATCGACCTGACTCCTCCCTGGGACCGGATGACGATGATAGAAGCGGTCAAGAAATACAGTGGAGCCGATTTTGAAGGCGTTACGGATATCGGAGTGGCGCGCAAGATGGCTGATGAACATCATGTCGAATATGGTCAGTACGATGGCGTTGGCAAAATCATCAATGCTTTCTTCGAAGCATTTGTAGAAGAAAACCTGATTCAGCCGACCATCATTACGGGACATCCGTTGGAAATTTCTCCGCTCACCAAACAGGACCGCGAAAACCCACTCCTGACATACCGTTTTGAAGGGTTTATTTATGGCCGGGAACTGGCAAATGGCTTTTCTGAATTAAACGATCCCATTGACCAGCGGAACCGCTTTATCGAACAGATGAAGGAACGGGAACGGGGCGATGACGAAGCTCATCAGATGGATGAAGATTACTGCCGCGCTCTGGAATATGGCCTGCCGCCGACGGGTGGTCTGGGTATCGGAATTGACCGTCTCGTCATGTTCCTGACGAACAGTGCCTCTATCCGCGACGTCCTCTTATTCCCACTGAGCCGTCCGGAACAGAAATAATGTTTAAAACACCCTTTGAACCACATCGAAGGGTGTTTTTACTATATCCCGTTTTGAAAGGAGGGCGCATGATGAAGTATTCGCTGCGTGTTCTGGCAACCCTTCTGTGCCTGGGTCTGATGGCCTCATCACCGGCCCTGGCGGCAGAGATGCCGGCACAGGAAACTACCTTGTCTGGGGAAATACCTTTGTTTGTCCCTGCTTCGGTACCGGTACAGCCGGCAGAGCAGCAGAAGGACAAAAAACAAGATCTGAAAAATCAGACAGAACGCCCGGGAAAAACGTCGGATCAGCAGGAAAAAGACGGAAAATCCGTTGCAGATCATGACGGACTCGTTGTAGATGAAGTCACACAAGACCGGACGTTAAGTGAAGCTGATTTTGCCTTTAACGGCCTTCATGCCGGAGATTCTCTGCAAAAAGTAAAACGTATTTTTGGCAGCCCGACGAAATATGCCCAGAGTGCCCATTATACAGAACTGAAATATAACCGCAAGGACCTGGACATGACGGTACGCCTGCGCAATGATACGCCTCAGATTTTGAAAGAAGCGGCGGCCGGCCGGAAGGCAGTCCACCCCGGTGTCGATTCTGTCACACTGGCTGAGGGGCCGGATGTCTATATCGGGCCGGGGATTCATCTCGGCCACCCGGCAGAACTCCTGGTACGCAAATACGGACGTCCTTTGCAAGTATTGCGCGATGCCGATGCCAATGTCTATTATTTCGTTTATGAAAACCCAGGAAAGGATCATGTCCTGGTCTTTGCCATCGGGGAACGTAAAGTGGCCCGTGTTGCCCTGTTGCCGCCCAGACCGCCGTATATTGAAGGGCGGCCTCTGGAAAAAATCGGCGGCTGGACACCGAGAGATTTTACTCTCGTGGGATATGGTGTCAACGAACCGTTTGTAGCCAATAAATATAATATGTGGACCAATCTGGTCAAACGCAGCGGGGGTAAATTCTGGCTGTACGGTACGTATGGCGTCGAAGTAGACCGGCATAATATGGTAAAGAAAGTATTTCTCCTTACGAATAGCAGTTATACCGGCCGCGGAGCCACCCTGGGATACCGCCTCTCAACGATATTTTCCCTTTATGGTGAACCCAGCCGTATAGAAAAAGGACCGGCAGGGGAGCAATTTGTCGATGCCTATTATTATGACAGTCCATTCCAAAAAGGCGTTTCCCTCGTGTTCATCAGTAAGCATCAGACGGATTACGTCGATGATGTCCTGCTCATCAGCGAACCCATTAAAAATATCCAGGACCCCATGGAACGCTATGGTTTGAAGTAGAAAACGCCGTATTTTACAAGCCGTTTCTAAACTTAATAAAATAAATAGGAAAAATGCTTTACTTACAAGGCCCGCATCCAGTATAATAAATATAAATAATAATTGCAGATGAAGGTGATATCCATGGTTACAGATGCAGATGTTTTGAAACGGTGGAAGTACATTGCACAGGAAGAAGAAAAACTTCTCATCATTATTGGCGGACCTGGTTCAGGCAAGAGCAAACTGATTCGTGAACTGACCTTCCAGGATGGCTGGAAGATTTGCGAAGCCAAAGACCTCTTTGATGATGAATTTCTTGAAATTCCCCGTGCAGACCGGCCGGAAAAGGCGATTTCCCTTATTTCCGAAGCTATCCACAGACTGAATGCCCGTGTCGTAATGATTGATAACGTCGGGTTCTTATTTGCGCCGATTTTAAATTTGAATCCTATTGAAATGCTGAAGAAATTGAGCCGCGAATGCCCGATTATCGTCAGCTGGCGCGGTCATCTTGAAGGTAACACTCTGTATTTTGAACACAAAGGCGATCCGAAATACGCTAAATTTACGATTGAAGACCCGAATCACGTCATGAGTCTTGATTAAGGCGGACCAGAAGAAGGTCTGGCCTGTAGGTGGCAGGATGTAAGCTGCCATTTTATAAGCATGAACATAACAGGAGCTGCAACGAAGTGAAGACGATTCATTTCGTTGCAGCTCCTGTTATGTTTTGCCGGATATCCATTTGGTCCGGACATGTTTACGGATTTCTCTATCTTTCTGTCAAGGTGTGTGATATAATTTTTTCTATGCGTGTGAAAGGTTTTGTTTTCTGACCACTCATGGATTTATGACAAAGGAGTTATATCAATGAACGATTATATGATTGCCGTCATCCTCGGCATTGTCGAAGGCTTTACAGAATATCTGCCTGTATCTTCCACCGGTCATATGATTCTTGTCGGTGACTGGCTGGGATTTGACGGTCCCCGGGCCAGCGTGTTTGAAGTGTTTATCCAGCTGGGTGCGATTCTTTCTGTGCTCATCATTTACAAGGAAAAGTTTATCCGCATGTTGTATCAGTATCGCTGTTGGAACTTATTCCGCCGGGAAAATTGGTTCCGCACCGATACGGGACTTACACTGGCCCATGTGGCAGCCGGTATTGTCCCTGTCATGGGTATCGGCTATCTGGCCCATCATGCCATTAAGACATATCTCTTTTCTGCAGGTACGGTTATTATCGGTCTGATTATCGGAGGCCTGTTCATGCTGGCTGCGGAAAAGGCTCACATGAAGGTGCGCTGCAAAGATGTAGAAAAGATGACCATCGTTCAGGCATTCCTCGTCGGAGCATTTCAGATGCTGGCTCTCTGGCCTGGCTTTTCCCGTTCTGGTTCGACCATTGCCGGAGGCTTGTTCCTGGGCATGAGCCGGAAAGCGGCAGCTGATTTTTCTTTTATCATTGCTGTCCCGGTCATGATCGTAGCCTGTTTTTATGACTTACTGAAGAGCTTATCTTATCTCAGTGGCAATGACCTGGTCATGATTGCCATCGGATTTGTAACGGCTTTTATTGTAGCCTACGTGTCCGTCCTGTGGTTCTTGAAATTCCTGAATAAATCGACACTGGCATCCTTTGCCTATTACCGCTTTGTCGTCGCACTGGTGTCGTTCCTTCATTTCTTTGTGCTGAATTGATGGATAATAGGTAAAAAACACCGGATTCGTCCTGGATAAGGAGGAATCCGGTGTTTTTTACGGGTGATTTGCCAGCTGTTTCGTAAAATCAGTCATAATGTCTGTAATATAGGGACGGGGATCGACATTTTTGGGGATATCGCGGACGATATTTTCCAGCAGAGTGCGCAGCATGATATTGACTCCCTGGGCGTAGACGTAATAATAGTAGCGCAGATGATCGCTGCCTTTCAGTATGAGAGGGGCCAGTTCATCATTGGCGGCAAAGGCGGCATCGTAAAAATCGAGAATATTGTCTTTGAACCGGTCCATATCGATTTCTTGCTTTTCATATCCCTGGGTGAGGTCTTCCCCTGTTTTTGCAAGCAGTCCGGGGAGTTCGGAGAGCTTTTCCGGTGCCGTTATCTGTTCATCTTCCATGAGGTGAATGACCGTATGGAGGGAAGATACAATAGATTCGCAGAAAAAATTAAAAGTGAAATAGCCATCTGAACCGGTTAAATTTGTTATCATATGATTGTTCATAGCCGTTCTCCTTTCGTGTTGTTGCTATATTATAACATAGATTTGTGGAAAATATTTGAGTGCAGGCACAGAATATGATACCATTTAGAAGAAAACAGCTATCATCAGTTGCATTATAAGCGGTTATACAGGAGGTATACACATGTCCCGCAAGAAATTGAAGTTAGAAAAGCGGTCCCACCAGTCGGCGCGTATCCATAAAGGTCTGGAAATGCCCGTCGGAATGGGATCGGAAGACAGTATTCTGGGATTC
This sequence comes from Caecibacter massiliensis, assembly GCA_900095875.1. Taxonomy (GTDB): domain Bacteria; phylum Bacillota; class Negativicutes; order Veillonellales; family Megasphaeraceae; genus Megasphaera; species Megasphaera hexanoica. The sequence goes on from LT608311.1 coordinate 1,788,800, forward strand.
CGCAATGGCAAGGAACTGAAAGAAAAATATTTTGCCTTTCAGGGACGCATTGCCCGACGACCTTTCATTATGCGGACATTGCTGCTTATCGTGGCGCAGTTTATGTTTACATTCATTCTCTATAGTAAAATCGTAGAATCGATTATTATCCATCGCATTGATTTTGCCTGGGGATTTGGCATTCTGCTCATCGTATTGACCATTCCGACCGTCTGGTCCCAGTTGTCACTGGGATGGAGGCGTTGTCATGATATGAATAAAGGAGGAGCTCTTTTTATCATTCCGTACTTTTGCTATTTAGGCAGTTATGTAGCTCCCATCCTGGCACTGGATACGCTGGGGACAGCTGTCCAGTCCATTACAGCCGTTTGTTTCCTGGCCTTTTTCACCGTACGGGGAACAGAAGGTGACAATGCGTACGGTCCGGAACGGTCCCGGTAAGGGGGGAATAGTATGACGCTAGATCAGGGAATAGCAGGACATACGTATATTGTAGAAACGTTGAACCTGGCGCCGAGAATTGAAAAACGTCTGCAGGCGCTGGGAATGATAGTCAGTACACCCGTCGATGTCCTGAACAATAAAAATGGCGGCACGATGATCATCAAAGTACGCAATACGCGGCTGGCTATTGGCAGGGGCATTTCGTCCCGCATTGTAGTAAGGAGCTGACACTATGTTGGGATTGGGAAAAAAAGAAAGGGGAAAGCATATTCCCCAGGGAATGGAACATACGGGTGCAGAGCCGACCGAGGGGATGACTGTCGCCTTTATCGGTAATCCGAATTGTGGCAAGACGACCTTGTTCAATGCCTATACGGGAGCAAATCTGAAAGTGGCGAACTGGCCGGGCGTCACTGTCGAAAAAGTGGAAGGGGCCATCGACTCCCACGGCGTTCATATCCATCTCGTCGATTTACCGGGGACGTACAGTCTGACTTCTTATACGATGGAAGAACAGGTATCGCGGAATTTTATCTTAAGTGATGACGTTGATGTCATCATCGATGTCGTCGATGCATCGGCGTTGGAACGAAATCTCTATCTGACTTTGCAGCTGCTCGAACTGGGGAGGCCTGTCGTAGTAGCGCTCAACATGATGGATATTGTCGAAAAACGTGGTATGGAAATTGACCTGCACCGCCTGCCGGAGATGCTGGGCGTGCCAGTCATTCCCGTTTCCGCGCTGAAGCGGAGGGGACTCAGCGTCCTGCTGCATGCGGCTATCCACCATAAGGACCACGTACATCCCGACCGGCTGATTCATAATCATTCCGATGAAACACATCACAAGCACAATCATCATCAGGATTTTGCCATGGTGTATAGCGACGGGCTGGAAGATAAAATCGACCAATTGCAGAATATGTTGAAGAGTGCCTATCCGGACCTTTTTAATTACCGTTGGCATGCACTGAAACTGCTGGAACAAGACCCGGAAATTACAAAAAAATTCCCGCTGGAAGGGATAGAACGGGTAGTAGACCGCAGTTATGAAACGGACATTATTAATCAGAAATACAGTTTTATTGAAGAAATTATCCAGGAAGTCGTCGTCAATCAGGCAAAGCGGGCAGCCGCGACGGACTATGCCGATCATATTCTGACAAACCGATGGCTCAGTATCCCGATTTTCCTTTTCGTCATGGGCGTCGTGTTTTTCCTGACCTTTTTTATCGGTGATATGCTTCGGGATTATTTTGAGTCGGCTATCGATATCCTGTCGGTCTATGCGACAGACGGCCTGCTGTCCCTCGGGGCAGATGAGATGCTCATCTCTCTTGTATGTGATGGCATCATTGCCGGCGTAGGCGGCATCCTGACATTTCTGCCTAATATCTGTATTTTATTTGTTACGCTGGCTGTCCTGGAAGACAGTGGATACATGTCGCGGGTGGCATTTATCATGAATGACATCATGAATCATCTGGGCCTTTCTGGCCGGGCATTCATTCCCATGATCCTGGGATTCGGCTGCAGTGTACCGGCTATCATGGCATCGCGGGCTCTGGAAAATAAGACCGACCGCTATCGTACCATGCTGGTCACGCCTTTTATGTCCTGCAGTGCCCGCCTGCCCATTTATATTTTATTTTCGGGCATGTTCTTTCCGGAACATGCCATGGTCGTTGCCTATTCGATGTACCTCATCGGTATTGTAGTAGCACTCATCTGCCTGCTGCTGCTGAATCTGTTCCACCGGCAGCAGGCAGATAATGCCCTGCTCATTGAATTACCGGAATACAAGCGGCCCAGCAGCCGCACCGTAATGATTTCCGTAAAGGAAAAAGTCAAAGATTATCTGAGCCGTGCGGGTACGATAATTTTTGCCGCATCTATCCTCATGTGGTTCATCCTCAATTTCGGGCCTTCCGGTTATGGTGACATGGCCCACAGTTTCGGGGCAATCCTCGGACGGGGACTGGTGCCGTTCTTTGCGCCGATTGGTCTGGGATACTGGCAGATTTCCCTGGCGCTCCTTGCCGGTATTTCGGCCAAGGAAGTTGTCGTTTCCAGCTTTGCCGTACTCTTCGATGGCGTCAATATTAATTCTACAACGGCACTGGCTACTCTGGCGGCCAGCATGGGACAGATGGGGTTCACAGAACTTAACGCGTACTGTATGATGTTGTTTTCCCTGCTCTATATCCCCTGTGCGGCGACGATTGCCACCATCCATGCTGAATCACACAGCTGGAAATGGACGGCCCTTTCTGTCGTATTCCAGATTGCCGTAGCCTGGGTGCTGACTTTTATTGTCTACCAGACAGGAAGCCGTCTGTTCTGATTTACAAGGACGCTTAAACCCTGTATAATAGGTGCGGATATATTCACGTGTAAGGAGACAGGTACATGAGTACACCTATGATTAAACTCGATCATATGAGTCATACCTATGAGGATGAAAACGGGCAGACCGTCTATGCCCTGAAGGATATTTCTTTGGAAATACAGCCCGGCGAATTCGTCGCTGTCATCGGTACGAACGGCTCGGGAAAATCGACATTAGCCAAGCATTTCAACGTCTTGCTCGTACCGACGGAAGGAACGTGTGAAGTCCTGGGGATGCGGACCGATGATCCGGCTAATTTGTGGAAAATCCGCCAGAACGTGGGCATGGTTTTTCAGAATCCTGACAATCAGATTGTCGCGGCCGTCGTAGAAGAGGATGTTGCTTTTGGACCGGAAAATCTGGGTGTCCCGCCGGAAGAAATCCGCCAGCGTGTCAGTGACGCCCTGGCCAGAGTCCGCATGACAGCTTTTGCTAAGCATGGCCCCCATCTTCTGAGCGGCGGCCAGAAACAGCGGGTGGCCATTGCAGGCATCCTGGCGATGCAGTCTCGCTGTATCGTCCTGGATGAACCGACAGCCATGCTGGATCCTGTGGGGCGGAAGGAAGTCATGGACACCATCCGCCAGCTGAACCAGGAAGGCATTACGGTCATCATTATTACACATTTTATGGAAGAAGCCGTACAGGCTGGCCGGGTCATCGTCATCCACCACGGAGAAGTCAAAATGGATGGCACGCCCCGCGAGGTATTTACTCATGTCGATGAACTGCTGGAACTGGGGCTGGATGTGCCTGTACCGGCAGAACTGGCTGCCCGCCTGCGCAGAAAGGGAATCCCCATTGAAGGGAGTATTATCAGCAAGGAAGAATTGGGAGACGCATTATGTCAATAAAGCTGGAACATGTTACGCATACGTACGGCCTGGGGTCGCCGTTTGAAAAAACGGCCCTGCATGACGTGAGTCTGGAAATCAAATCGGGTGAGTTTGTCGGTATTATCGGGCATACGGGATCGGGTAAATCGACACTGGTCCAGCTTTTAAATGGTCTTTTGCAGCCTACGCAGGGTACGGTTACCGTCGATGGCACGGACATCAGCCAGAAAACAAAGGAAGCCATGCAGATGCGCCATAAAGTGGGCATGGTTTTCCAGTATCCGGAATATCAGCTCTTTGAAGAAACCATAGCCAGAGACATCGCCTTTGGTCCCCGTAATTTCGGCCTTAATGACGATAAAATAGAAGAACGGGTCAGGGAAGCGATGGAATTTGTCGGCCTGGATTACCAAACCTATGCCGACCGGTCGCCGTTCCGCCTGAGCGGTGGTCAGATGCGCCGTGTCGCCATTGCCGGCGTCATTGCCATCCATCCACAGTATCTCATCCTGGATGAACCGTCGGCCGGACTGGACCCGGCAGGACGGCGGGAAATTTTTGCGGAAATTCAGCGCTGGCACCGGGAAAAGAATATTACAGTAATCCTCGTTTCTCACAATATGGACGACATATCCCGCATGGCAAGCCGCCTCATCGTCCTTTCCCAGGGAAAAATCTGTATTGATGGGGAACCTCTGTCTGTTTTTGCTACGGAACAGGAAACGCTCCACCGTGCCGGCGTTTCCGTGCCACCGGTGACGGAAGTGATGCAATATCTGAAACAACGAGGCCTGCCACTCGAGGACCGGGTGCATACGGTAGAAGAAGCTGCTGATTCCATTTTTCAATGTATAAGGGGGAAAGACCATGCTTAAAGATATTACGCTGGGACAGTATTTTCCTGGTACTTCTTTTCTCCACCAGCTGGATCCGCGTTGCAAGATCATAGCGACGCTGATTGTTATTGTAGCTATTTTTCTGGCGGAATCGCTCCCGGCGTACGGTTTGATAACGGTATTTATCCTGGCATGCTTTTTTATTTCCCATCTGCCATTAAAGCTTATATTGAAGTCACTGAAACCGCTATGGGTCATCATCATCCTGACTATGGGGATCCATGTCTTTACGACACCTGGTACGGTCATCTGGCAATGGGGCATCCTGCATATTACCTGGGAAGGAATCCGCCAGGGCGCGCTTATGACGGCACGGCTTATTTATCTGATTGTGTTCTCTTCCCTGCTTACGTATACGACATCGCCCATCGTCCTCACCGATGGAATCGAACATCTGCTGAACCCTTTCCGGCGCATCGGCGTGCCAGCTCATGAACTGGCGATGATGATGACCATTGCCCTGCGTTTTATACCGACTCTTCTGGAAGAAACGGACCGCATCATGAAAGCTCAGACGGCGCGTGGTGCTAACTTTACCAGCGGCAGTATCATGCAGCGGGGCAGAAATATGATACCCCTTCTGGTACCTTTGTTTGTCAGTGCTTTCCGAAGGGCTGACGATCTGGCTACGGCGATGGAAGCCCGGTGTTACCGTGGCGGGGAAGGGCGGACGCGTATGCACGAACTGGCATATACCTTCCGCGACAGCATTGCCATGGTCATAGTGATAGGTCTGACAGCTGTTTTAGTGGTTATGCGGTGGTTTGTATGAAAAAAAACATCTGTCTCATCGTCGCCTATGATGGCACGGACTTTCACGGTTTTCAGCGCCAGACGAATGCCTCTTCCATACAATGGCATCTGGAACAGGGATTATCGCAGATTTTTTCTTCTCCTATTACGGTGTATGGCGCGGCCCGTACTGATGCGGGCGTACATGCCCGGGGGCAGGTTGTCAATTTTTATGGCGAAGGAACGATTCCCGTAGAAAAGATCCCTTATGCCATGAAAGGGTATCTGCCTCTTCAAATTGCCGTCCTTTCGGCCAGGGAAATGCCGGAACACTTCAGTGTGCGCCATGATAACGTAGGCAAACATTACCGGTATACGGTTGTCAACAGCCGTATACACGATCCGTTCCGCCTCCGCTATGCCTGGTTCATCCGCAACGCCCTTGATCTGGAAGCTATGCGCCAGGGGGCAGAAATACTGCTGGGAACTCACGATTTCTCAGCTTTCGAGGGAAAAAATACGACGCCTATGAATCCCGTAAAAACCATGTATGCTGTCCTTGTGGAAAAAGAGGGGGCCATCGTCCATATAGATGTCCTGGGTGACGGATTCCTCTATCATATGGTACGCAATATTGCCGGCGGACTGGTTGATTTAGGACTTCACCGGCTGACGCCTGTACGCTTTCGGGAAATATTGGAAAGCAGGGATAGAAATCAGCTGGGGGCTACGGCACCTGCCCAGGGCTTGTGCCTGGAAGAAGTGTTTTATGATGAACGGCGTTTACATCAGTGCCTTGATGATCTGCGTGCCGGCCATTGGCTGGCACGGTGAAAACGTATATTTACCCTATCGTAACGGTGGAAACTATGGTATAATATTATTTAGTCTGTATTGTCATGGTGCTGAACGTCTGCTGTATTATGCAGACAACGGATGATACAGTCGTACAAAAGAAGGTGTCTGCCTTGTCTGTCAAGGCAGCCTTTTTAAGGTTATTGCAAAGGGTAAAAAGAGGATAGTATCCATATGACTGATAAGACAATAGGCTGGACTGTACGGATTATCGGCGTATTGGCGGTAATTCTGTTCCTGTGGTCCATCCAGTGGTTTCTGCCAGATTTTTATTCGACCATGTGGCGGCTGACTGTGGAAGGCGATCTGGATGGTCTGACCGATTATATTGCGTCTTTTGGCTATAGTGCCATTCTGGTCAGTGTATTCATGATTGTATTTGCCAATGCGCTGGCTATTCCGTCTATTCCCTTTCTGACGGTAAATGGCGTTATTTTCGGACTGGTGCCGGGGATTATTATTTCCTGGATCGGTGAAGTACTGGGAATTGAAGTGAGTTTCCGGCTGACGCGGACGCTGCTGAGGAATCAGGCAAAAAAAGTGATTCAGCGCAGCAATAAGCTGGAAAAACTGGACTCTTACAGCTGTATACGTACCATCATGCTGGGACGGGCTATCCCGTATTCTCCCAATGTAGTAGTGACGGCGTTCAGTGCTTTGAGCCATATTTCCTACAGGGATCATTTTATTGCCAATGCCATTGGAAAAATTCCGGCGGTCGTTGTCGAAGTGTGGTTTGGCCACGATTTACTGCGGATTAATGAACATTGGGAACGACTGCTCGTTCTGACGGTTATTGTCGTCGCCATTTATGGATTTTTATGGTGGCGTAAAAAACAGGCAAACAAACGCCGGGCGTAGAAGGCAGGAAAAAGTAAACGAGGCATCGCATTGTGGCCGGGACCGGAATGCGATGCTTTTTTTGTTACTTCGATGTTCCTGACGGCAGGATGGACACGCAGGTTATTATTACTGCTAGTGTTGCTTTTTACATATGAAACCGATATAATTATATAGAATAGACAAAAAAATTTATACGAATGCTATGGCATACGATGTATGTGACATATAATGGAGGGATGCAGCATGTGGAGAAAGAAAGCGGCCTGCTTACTGGCTGTCCTGGCAGTATGCGGTACGATGGCTGCCGGTGCGGCCGACTATACAATTCTGGAAAAAGCCGAAAAGGTAGAAACGACTGTATATGGTGCTCCGCAGAGCGGGTCACTCAACGACCGGATCCGGGCACTGGATAAGACATTGAATGGACAAGCCGGCCTTTCTGGCAGTGTCCAGAGCCGGACTGATTCCTTATATACCGATGTATACGGAAATTCAGGTTCTGATTTATCACTTTTGGCAGCTGTCAATATGATGCAGTGGCAGTATTCCGGCAAAATCACGGAAGAACCACTGGTAAGCCGCGTTTCCGAATTAGAAGAAGGTCTGGACGGCAAAGCAGCTACGGGATCTCTTTCCGGGCGTGTCCATGCATTGCGGACGAGCCTTCTGGGAAATAAGAAATTCACCTCGGAAACCGTATCGGTTCCGGCCGGAACAATTGTTACGATGAAAAATATGGATCCCATTCAGTCCAAGACACTGACGGAAGGTGATACGGTACGGTTCATTGTAGCTGAAGACGTTCAGGTGGGAGATGTCGTGGCTATTCCCCGGGGAATGGAAACAGACGCGACAGTCAGCAAGGCACGCAAGGCTGGACGGTTCGGCCGCGATGGAAAAATAGAAATTTCGTATCATACGGTACGGGCTGCCGATGGAACCCCGGTGGAACTGACTGTGGGAGAAAAGACGAAAGAACAGTATAAACGTACTGCCGGGGCTGTCGGAGCATCGGCAGCGGGTGCTATCATCCTCGGACCGGTTGGCCTGGTAGGCGGGCTTTTTGTCAAGGGAAATGATGTCGATATTCCTGCGGGTACGGTCATGTATGCAGAAACGAAGGCGAATACGGATGTGGTCGGATTCCGCCAGGATGGGGAAAAAACAGATACGGCTACGGCGGATATGGCAGCCAGTGGCGTCGCTGTACCGTCTTCTTCTGTAAGCCGTACCGTACCGGATGAAAACCCGGCGACAGACACGACAACAGCGGAATTAAAACAGGCGGAAGCGGTGACTCCTGTGCCGCTGGAACACGATGATGCGGCAGACTCCGACGATATCCAGTCTACTGTGACGATTACACCGACTAATGAATAACTGACAGGTGACATAGATGAATAAACGTTTGACAGTGGCTGTCCTTTCGGCATTACTGCCTCTTTCTTTGCAGATTTCTGCCCAGGACGTTCCGGCTGACAAGAGCAGCATTACAATAAAAAATCATAGGGAAGACGTATTACCGGTAGCCCGGACGACAGCGGGCGGCGTGCAGGCCGTCAATCTGGATGAAGCTTCGGCTGCCCATGATGTAGTCCTGCCTCAGCAGCCTGTCCATATGACGGCAGACAAACTCCTGGTCCGCGGCAATGACGGATTCGTTGCAGGTCGTGGCAATGTGGACGTCATGCGGGGCATGGATGAAATCCATGCCAATACGATAGAAGGCAATACCAAGTCCCAGGTGTATCATACATCGGGAAAAGCGGTCTATCTGGATAGTACGATGGCTTTGGAAACGACAGGCCTTACCTATTCTGGTACAGGTCCTGCCGCTTCCATGGATACGGTTCAGGGCTTTATTGATCCTACGACCTATATCCGCGGCACCGGGGCAGAAATGTACGATGGCTCGGGATATGTCAGACACGGGCTCATTACGACACCTCATGCCGTAGCTAAGACGCCGGATTATTATATTACCGGTGATGATATTCATATTTATCCCGGCGAAAAGTTTACTGCAGAAAATACGAAATTGTGGTTCAAGAATATCTGCCTCTTCACGTATGGACATTATGAAGGCCGGCTGGACAAAGACCGGAATCAGAAACCGTGGATTTTTTCGCTTCTTCCACGGCCTACGTATAATAATGATAATGGCATCGGCCTTCGCGGCGATGCCCGGTTCCCCATGAATCGCAACGGGGACCTCTATATGGATGTGAACTATGCCGTTTACTCTAAAGAAGGGTTTAAGCCAGGCCTTAAAGTCGGCAAAAGGACGCCTGTCGGTACTTTTACATTCGGGTACAGCAAGGAAGAAAGTACCGATAACGACGATCATATCTGGGCTACGCGCTGGCCGGAACTGCGCTATTATATGCCCCGTATCTATGCGGGAAATTCTGGTATTTATATCGATGGCAGTGCCAGCTGGGGCCGTTGGGCCGAAGGAGACCGGGAAGGTACGCATAAGGGGTTCCGGACAGAACTGACCCATAATCCCATTCATTTATGGTCAAAGGCCAATCTCCGCTTCTTTACGGGATACCGGAAGGATCTGTATTCTTACCGCGATGCCGTACGGAAGGATCCGTACTGGGGCGTTGTCCTCAATCAGGGTATCAATTCGCGGCTGTGGACGAGTTTCTGGTATAAAAAACATAATCTGAGCGGATATACGCCGTACCGGTTCGATACGATAGATCATCCCCGCCAGAAAGGGTTCTCGGTAGGATATGTCCTGACGCCTCTCGATACGATTATGTTCACCTTTAACAAGAATCTCGATAATGGCAATATTGACGACCGTAACTTTACATGGGTCCGTGATCTTCACTCTTTTATCGCCACCGTTACGTACAAGCAGGTGGATAAAGAATGGGAAGTTCAGCTTATATCTAAAGATTTAGATTTCTAATTATCCGGCAGCTGTGCCTGGGCGCAGCTGCTTTTTACATATCTTTTACAGAGGTTACATAGTGTATACATATTTTGTTTGTATACTTTACTGTAACATATAATGACCTGAAGGAAGGGTGGTACACGTGTCTTTAATTTATTGTGTAGAAGATGATGCAAGTATCCGGGAGCTCATAGGGTATGCGCTGGAAAGTCAGAATTTCGCTGTAAAAACGATGGCAGACAGCCATGAATTCTGGCAGGCGATGGAAAGTGAAAAACCAGATCTTGTTCTCCTCGATATCATGCTGCCTGGCGAAAGCGGCCTGAGTATCCTGAGCCGTCTGCGTGATCAGGCCGCATATAAAACGCTGCCGGTTATCATGCTTACAGCGAAAACCAGTGAATTTGATATTGCCAAGGGACTGAATGAAGGAGCTGACGATTACGTCAAAAAACCCTTTGGTATCGTAGAACTGACATCCCGTATCCATGCCGTACTCCGCCGCTGCCAGGCGAGAAAAGAAATGCCGCATATATTAGAATGCGGACCAATCCGTATGGATGAGGAACGGCATGAAGTGACGGTAAATGGTATGGCGTGTCCTCTTACTGTTAAAGAATTTGAATTGCTGCGCTATATGATAATTAACCAGAACATTGTCCTGACGCGGGAACGTATTATGGAGGCCGTCTGGGGGTTTTCCTATGAAGGGGAAACACGCACTATCGATATGCATATCCGCAGCCTGCGTCAAAAGTTAGGCACCAATAACCGGATCATTTACACCATACGCGGTGTCGGTTATGTCCTTAAAAACTAAAATAAAATGAAAAAGCGCATTTATCTCAGCCTGCTGGCCATCGGATTTGCCTGTATGGCGGTTACGATGATCCTGTATAGTATCCTTGTCTGGCACTCCCTGCAGGGACAGGCTGAGGAAGAGCTCAAAAATACGATGACCGTGCTGACGGCAGGAATAAAGCAGGTGGATAGTCCCTTAGCCTATCTGCAGGAAACGGGCCATGCGGAAAAGGGAATCATACGGATTACTTGGATCGGGCCGGATGGCAGTGTGTTATACGAGTCAGATTATGACCGGGCGTCGATGGAAAATCATCTGGAACGGCCGGAAGTGCAGCAGGCTATGCGTACGGGGGCTGGTTCTTCCGTCAGGGATTCTCATACATTGTCGAAGATGTTGTATTATCAGGCCCGGAGGCTGGATGATGGATCCGTCCTCAGGCTCAGCCTGGAACGAGACTCTCTGTATGCTCATTTTGTATCTCTGCTGCCTCTCTTGTGCCTGCTCCTGCTGTGTATGTCTCTTTGCTGCATCGGGGCATCACGTAAACTGACGGCCAGTCTTCTGACGCCGTTACGCCGGACTGCCCTGATTATGGAACATATTGGTTCCCCCGATAGTATCCGTGGAAAAGTGCCGCCTGTATACAGTGAATTGAGACCACTGGTAGAAAAAATACTCGAACAGAGCCAGACGATAGAACACACGATCCAGACGCTGGAAAAACAGCGGAATATCATCCGTCTGATGCTGGAAAATCTTCAGGAAGGCGTTATCCTGACCGACACATCCTATAAAGTACTGGTCATCAATCAGTGTGCGCTCTCTGTCCTGAACCTGCGCCGTGATTTGGCCGTGACGGGACTTTCCCTGCCATCTCTGTTTACAGAACCGGACTGGCAGGCTATCCGTGGCAATGATATATCCGGGACAGCGCAGGAACAGCGGCTGAGCAAAAATGACCTGCTATATCAGCTGACCGTACAGCCGGTGTATAAAAATAAGGAAGTATACGGTATCCTGTTTATTCTTGACGATATAACGGAACGGGAACGGCGGGAACAGCTGCGCCGGGAATTTACGTCGAATGTTTCTCACGAACTGAAGACACCCCTTACGTCTATCCGGGGATTTTCTGAAATACTGTCGGCCGGCATGTTTAAAAATAAGGAAGATGCCCAGCATTTTGGCAGCCGGATCCACGAGCAGGCCGAACGGCTGCTTGCCATGATTGAGGAAATCATTCATTTATCCCGTATTGAGGAGCGGCGGAAAGTACAGGAATGCCAGCCTGTCTATCTGGAAGGCATTGTGCAGGATGTCGTAGGATTTATGGAACCGGTCCTTCATGAAAAACAGGTCACTGTCCATTGTGCATTGGAAAAAGTGCCTGTATGGGGAGAAACGGGCCGCCTGAGAGAAGTTGTCATGAATCTCATCGATAATGCCGTAAAATATAACCGGCCCGGCGGTCATGTGTATGTGACCGTCCGCTCTGAAGAACACCGGGTACTGCTTATCGTCCGCGATACGGGCATCGGCATTCCGGAAGATAAGCAAAAACGCGTATTTGAGCGGTTTTACCGCGCTGATGCCAGCCGATCCCAGGCGATTTCCGGCAGTGGGCTGGGACTGGCCATTGTTAAGCATATCGTAGAACAACATCAGGGGAAGATTTCTCTTCAGAGCAAAGAATGGGAAGGGACGACGATTACTGTTTCATTTCCCCTGTATCATACAAACTAAGGAAAGGCAGATTGAAGGGCATGAAATCATTTGAGTTTCCCTACGGAACTGGAACACAGTCTCTGGTTCTGGACGAACAGCATATACAGTATCACTTCACCAGCACCCAAACAAAAGAAACAGCCCATGAGGAAGAGGCAATCCGCTATTCCCTGCGCCATCCCATAGACAGCCGTCCTCTGGTGGATTGTGTAAAGCCGGGCGGCACGGTCGTCATCATTGTCAGTGATATGACCCGGGCGGTTCATACGGACCGCATGCTGCGGGCTATTGTGGCAGAATTGGAAGAGGCAGGCATTGCTGATGATCAGATTACGGTCCTCGTCGCCCTGGGCACGCATCGCCAACAGACGGAAGAGGAAACGGCGGCCGTATGTGGCCGGGATATGATGCAGCGTCTGAACATCGTCCAGCATGATTGTCATGATGAAAATCAACTCGTATCAGTGGGAACGACATCTTATGGTAATGATGTGAAATTGAACCGCCTGGCTGTAGAAGCCGATACGGTCATTCTGACCGGGGCTGTTTCGTTCCACGACATGGCGGGTTTTGGCGGCGGCCGCAAAGCCGTACTGCCGGGAATTGCCGGCTATGACACCATTATGACTAACCATGCCTTGGCATTGAACCCTGACTGCCCATACGGGATGGATCCCCGGTGTGATGCGGGAAAGCTTTCAGACAATCCTATCCACTGCGATATGATGGAAGGAGCGGCTTTTTTGAAACCGGCCTTTCTCGTCAACCTGGTCCTCACGGCGGAGGGAAAATTACACGATGTCGTAAGCGGCGACTGGCAGACGGCATGGCAGGAAGGATGCCGGCGCCTCCTGGCACTGGACGGCGTGCCCATTGAGCATCTGTCGGATGTCGTGATCGGGTCAGCCGGGGGACATCCCAAAGATATCAATTTGTATCAGGCAACCAAGGCTCATATGAATGCCGTTTTTGCTGTAAAGCCGGGCGGTATCCTGATTCTGGCCATGGCCTGTCCCGATATGTATGAACCGGCGGACTTCACGGACTGGTTTTTCCGGGATGACCTCGACGAGGTGCTGTCTGCCGTGCGCCAGCATTTTACCATTCCTGCCTTTTCGGCATATAAGACCCGTTGTCTCATACGGATGATGAAAGAAGTGTACATTGTTACCGACCGGGCCTACTTTGAAGTCATTCGCAGGACCGGAGAAATTCCGGCAGAGACGATGGAAGAGGCCTGGCAGATGGCGCAGAAGACGCTGCAGGCAGAAAACAAGACGGACTATACCGTTACCGTCATGCCCTATGCGGCGGCAACACTGCCGGTCTATCAAAAGCGTGACAGAAGCTGATGAATCCACAGGACGATGTCATACAGATGTAATACCATATAAATAAAATATAGGAGATAACCAGAGGTGCTGCCCCGGCCGTCCTCTCCCAGTGGGAGAAGACAGTCGGGGCAGCATTTTTTTTAGTTTCATGGGATTTTGGGAGACAGTAGGAATGGGATTTTTTTGACAGAATCTTTACATTCTTTACATAGATTCCTTACACGGCCTTGTTACCATAAGGTTGCAATCGAACAAGGAAACCAATTTCCACAAAGGAGACGATTTACGATGAAATGGAAAAAATTAGTTCTCGTAGCCTTAGCCGCTATGATGGTTGTGACGGCTGCCGGATGCGGCAGTTCCGGAGATAAGGATAAGGGTGCTTCTGGCAAGCAGGCAGCTGTTTCCGGCAGTATTACCGGTTCCGGTTCTTCTGCGCTGCTGCCACTGGTTAAAGACGCAGCCGAACAGTTCAAGGCGGGAAATAAGGATGTTACCATTACCCTGAATGCAGGTGGTTCCGGCACGGGTCTGAAACAGGTATCCGATGGATCCGTCGATATGGGCAACTCCGATGTCCCGGCTGAAACGAAACTGGACAAGGCCAAAGCAGAAAAACTGGAAGACCATAAAGTCTGCGTTATGACGGTCGCTACGATTATTAATAAAGATGTAGGAGTAAAGAATCTCACGCGTCAGCAGCTGCAGGATATCTTCACCGCTAAAATTACCAACTGGAAAGATGTTGGCGGCAAAGATATGCCAATCGTTCTCGTAACGCGGCCGAAAACGTCTGGTACACGGGCCCTCTTTAAACAGTATGCCATCAATGGTGCTGAAGAAGCGGACAACAAATCTCTGGAAACAGATAACTCAGGTATTCTCATCCAGAGCGTAGCCCAGAACCCCGGTGCTATTGGTTATGTCGCTCTTCCCTATCTCATCAAAGACAGCAGCGTAGATTCCGTTTCTATCGACGGTGTGGCACCGACGCTGGAAAATACCTATAACGGTACATACAGTGTCTGGGGATATGAACACATTTACACCAGCAAAGAACCGAAAGCAGCTGTTAAAGCCTTTATCGAATTCATCCAGGGTGCCGATTACGGCAAACGGATTGAAGAACTCGGTTATGGTGTAAGCTCCAAGATGCAGACCCAAGAAGTTCACTAAGTACATTCATTCAAATAAGGCGGCGCCGGGTTTTATCATAAAATCCGGCACGCTGTTTCTTATAGGGGGACAGGTTATGAAGGCAATCGATACGGTAGTCCGGAAGGCCCACCGCAACGAGAAGGCAGCCAGGACCTTTATCACGATTTGCGGCATCGGTATGGCACTGGTGCCGCTTCTCATTGGCGCTTTTCTCTTTATTAAAGGCACAGATACATTCTTTACATTCGGTCACAGTGTAACGGAATTTTTATTTTCCGGCCAGTGGAAGCCGAGTGATACGGCAGAAGGCGGCGGACAGGTCGGCGCGGCTATGTTTCTGACCGGTTCACTGGTCACATGTGCACTGGCACTGCTTATTTCCCTGCCTTTTAGCATGGCTTCATCCATTTACATGACAGAAATTGCGACGCCTCAGCGCCGCCGTCTGATTCAGCCGGCTATCGAACTCTTTACGGGTATTCCATCGGTCGTATATGGCTTTGTCGGCATGACCGTACTGATTCCGGCACTGCGGAAACTGTTCCCCATGCCTTTTGGCTTTTCCGTATTGGCAGCAGGCATTGTTTTGGCGATCATGATTTTCCCGACCATCACGACTATGGCAGCCGATGCTATGGCAGCCGTTCCCAAGTCCTGGCGGGAAGCGTCGTACGGCCTGGGGGCTACACGCTGGGAAACAATCGCTCATGTCGTTTTGCCTGCAGCCAAGAGTGGCATTTTTACTGGTATCATCCTGGGGCTGGCCAGAGCATTGGGAGAAGCGCTGGCTGTCGCCATGGTCATCGGTCAGATGAAAGTCTTTCCCACATCTCTCTTTTTACCGGCCAGCACGCTGACGACAGCTATATCTGCCGATATGGGTGGTGCCATGGAAGGCGGCGAATATAATGCCGCGCTGTGGACGATGGCACTGGTGCTGTTCCTGTTATCGTTCCTCTTTATCTTTATTATCCATCAAATCAATGCCGCTTCCGAATTAAAAGGAGGCAGAAACTAATATGATTAGTGTAGAAGCAAAAAAAAGAAAAGATGCATGCATGACCCGTATTTTCGTCGCCGGGGCAGCCTTTGCCGTTATTCTGCTCATCGCCTTTGTCTTGTACGTCGTCATCGACGGGGTCAGCGGCATGACGGGAAAGATGCTCTCCTTTGGTCCCCAGGGGCTGGGCAACATGTTCTTTAATACGATTTACCTTGTTTTTCTGGCCCTGGTCGCCAGTACGATTACGGGGATTCCCGCAGGTATTTTTCTGGCTGAATATGCAAAGAAAGGCCGCCTGACCCACTGGGTCCGCATGGCCGTAGAAACGCTGGCATCCCTGCCATCCATCGTCGTCGGCTTGTTTGGCTACCTCGTATTTATCGTCATGACCGGTTCGCAGTGGAACCTGTTTGCCGGCGCACTGGCCGTTTCTATCCTGACATTGCCGCTGGTCACATCGGTTACGGAAGATGCGCTGCGCAATCTGCCGTCCAGTTACCGTAACGGCAGCCTGGGACTGGGGGCTTCCCATTGGCAGACTATCTGGCGGGTCCTGCTACCGGCTTGTTTCCCACGCATTATGACGGGGCTCATCATGGCTGCCGGCCGTGGCTTCGGGGAAGCGGCTGCACTGATGTTTACAGCCGGTATGTCTACGGATATCAACTGGACGAACTGGGATATTACTTCTACATCATGCCCCTTGAATCCGTTCCGGCCCGGTGAAACACTGGCCCTGAATATCTGGGCCCTGCGTACGGAAGCACTTCAGGTCGATGCTGCCCAGCAGGCGGCGGCTTCGTCGGCAATCTTGATGATCATGGTCCTGTCTTTCAGCCTGGCAGCCCGGTATCTGAGCTACCGCATCGACAAAAAAATGGGAGGAAATAAATAATGGCAGAAATGACGAAAACACTGACCGGCTTCGCCGCTGCGGAAATTGAAAAAAAACAGGGAGCAGTACGGGCACAGGAACAAGCTGTAGCACAGGAAGCTGCTGGCACAGCGGAATATACATTTGACGTTACCGATATGGATTTGTTCTATGGTGATTTCCAGGCGCTGAATAGTATCAGTATGAAAATAAAAAAACATGAAATCACTGCCCTCATCGGACCTTCCGGCTGCGGAAAATCGACGTTTTTGAAAACACTGAATCGCATGAATGACTGGGTGGAAGGATGTCGTGTCACCGGTAAAATTCTCTTTGAAGGAAAAGATATTTTTAAAGAAGTCGATCCCCTGGCTTTGCGCTATCGGGTTGGCATGGTCTTCCAACAGCCGACACCGTTCCCAAAGAGCATCTATGAAAACATTGCCTACGGCCCTCGTATCCAGGGTATCAAAGATAAAAAGAAACTCGATGAAATCGTTGAAAAAAGTCTCCGTCAGGCAGCCTGCTGGGATGAAATGAAGGACCGTCTCCAGAAGAGTGCCCTTGGACTTTCCGGCGGCCAGCAGCAGCGTCTGTGCATTGCCCGCACGCTGGCAGCTGACCCGTCGGTCATTCTCATGGACGAACCGACGTCGGCACTGGACCCGATTTCCACACAGAAAATCGAAGATCTGGCACTGGAATTAAAAGAAAATTATACCATCGTCATCGTAACGCACAGCATGCAGCAGGCACGCCGTATATCCGATAAGACAGCGTTTTTCCTTTTGGGGGAACTCATTGAATTCAATAATACGCTGGATATGTTCACCAATCCGTCCAATCCGAAGACGGAAGAATACATTACAGGCCGGTTCGGCTAAGAGGGGAGCGTCTATACATTATGTTAGAAGTTTACGAGAAATCTGTGACGGAACTGCGGAATGAAATGATCGGATTAGGCATAAAAGTGGAGCAGGCCGTCGATAATGCCTGGAAAGCACTGGAACAGAAAGACATCGAACTGGCTAACCGGATTTATAAGGGCGATGATGAAATCGATACGATGGTCAGGGACTGCATGAAAAAAGACCTGACGATCAGCATGATGCAGGGCCCTGTTGCAGCCGATTACCGCGCTCTGATGGCTACATTGAAAATCCTTTCCGATCTGGAACGGATAGCTGATCACTGTGCCGATATCAGCCATTATGTCATCCATCTGGAAAAAACGCACCATAATGTACCCCTGCCGGCAGGCCTTAGGGAAATGTATGGCGTCATGTCGTCTATGGTCAGCGATGTCATCGATTTTTATAAAGAAAAAGGATCAGCTGGCCGTGCCGGGATGATGCGTGACAAGGATGATATTGTCGATATGGCATTTAATTCTATCATGGCAGAAATCTCTAAAGAAATTACAGCCCATCCGGAAAACTCCCGTGATTATATCGCCATCGTCCTGGTGGTGAAATATATTGAACGCATGGCCGACCATGCCAACAACATTGCCGAATGGCTCATATACCGCGATACGAACGAACTGCGCATATAGTATTTCGTTTGTTTTATACCGTAAGAAGGGCTGTCACACGAAACAATTCTGCTTCGTGTGACAGCCCTTTTGATGTAATCCGATTAATATTCCGGTGGCAGTGTGTTTTTTGTGTGGGGAATTCCCATGGACGATTTCTGTATATCATCATCTTTGGCAGCCGGGCGGGTAAAACCCTGTCCTACGACTTCTGATGCGTCGCTGATGATCATGAATGCCTGGGGATCCAGTTTGTTTACCAGTTCTTTTACCTTAGATACTTCCGTCAGTTTAATGATGGCATAGACAATCTGCTTATCCTGCATCGTATAAGCACCCTGACCATGGAGATACGTGGCGCCATGACCGGTATAGCGCATCAGGACCTGGGCAATCATGCTGGCCCGGTTTGAAATGATGACGACCGATTTGCGCTGTTTGAGCCCGACGACGACTTTGTTGGTGACAAAGGCAGAAATATAGACTCCGACGAAGGTCAGGACAGCCAGTTCCAGCGTGAATAAGTAAGCTGCAAAAATGAGGATGAAGCCGTTGAGAATCATGACGACATTCCCCATTTCCAGGGAATAATATTTTTTCACGATGGCTCCGACGACATCCAGGCCGCCGCTGTTTCCGTTGTACTTGTAAATGATTCCCATGCCGAGACCGTTTACGGCGCCGCCGGTAATGGCGGAAATAATCGGGTCCTTGACAAGCATCAGGTCGGTCAGAAAGGCCGTGGCATCGAAGGCAATGGAAATAACAATCGTTCCGACAATACTGAGTATCGTATACTGACGGCCCATGAACTTGTAACAGGCTGCCATGATTGGTATATTCAGGATGAACATGCCGATACCGATGGGAAGACCTGTCAGGTAATAAATGAGAATGGAAATACCGCCAATTCCTCCGCTCAGGAGATGGTGGGGAATGAAAAATGCCGTGACCCCCGCTGCGGCGATAAAGCTTCCAATGGTGGTGGCGATGTACGGAATCAGAAACTCTTTCAAATTGAAATCTTCTTTTACTTTCATGATGCCTCCCTGATCTGAATAGTTGAAAGTACGTTGTAAAATGCGAAAAAAAACATTATAATGAAGATTACAATACAGGCATTGTATGTATACGTATGCCCGCCGGTACACGGCCTGTCACATGGATATCCGGCTGTCTCATCATTATAGCATACGTAAGTTTTAATTCAACACAAAAAAATGTAAATCCCAATAGAAAAATACGGCGTATCATGGACAGAGAACAGGAGATATAACATGATAGAAGAAAAAGCATATGGAAAAATCAATCTGGCGCTGCAGATTACGGGCAGACGTGAAGATGGATACCATGACATTGACACGGTATTCCAGTCTATCGGCCTGTGTGACACGATTCAGCTGGAACAAGCGGATTCTTTGGAAATTTCCTGCTCTGAACCAGCTCTTCCCTGTGACCAGTCTAACCTGGCCTATAAGGCGTATGAAGCGCTGAGGCCGTATTGCAAGGGCAGGGCAGGCGTCCGTATCCATATCATCAAGAAAATCCCTATCGCTGCCGGATTGGCCGGTGGCAGTACCGATTGTGCCGCTGTTCTGCGCGGCCTGAACCGGCTCTGGCACCTGGGTCTTTCCTACGACCGTTTGTGTCATATCGGCGCACGTCTCGGTGCAGACGTTCCCTTTTGTATCCGCGGTGGTACGGCCCGCGGTACGGGCATTGGGGAAATACTGAAAAAACTGCCTTCGCTGCCAGACTGGCCTGTACTCATCGTCCATCCACATATTGCCGTTCATACGGGTAGAGCGTACAGCCTGTTTGATTCCCAGCCTGTACGTTCTCCGGTCGATATCAATGCCCAGGAAGAAGCCGTACGGGCCGGCCTGTTGGAACGGGTTACGTCGGCACTGGGAAATACCTTTGAAGAACTGGTCATTCCCGACGTGCCGGAAATCAGCCGGTTCAAACAGTTATTGCGCAAAGAAGGACTGAAACCGCTCATGTCAGGCAGTGGCCCGACTCTCTTTGCACTCCTTCCGCCTTCTCTGAAACATCATGAGGTTGCGGGACGGCTGCGGCAGCTGGCAGGTGATGCCGATATCTTTACCAGTACATTAGTTACGGGGGATTGAATACGATGGAAACGAATACAAGACATACAAAGCTGGAACCGATTAAATTAGATGCGTATAAACCACTGCGCGAAGTCGTCAGTGAGTCATTGCGCAAAGCGATTAAAGATGGTGTTTTAAAACCGGGCGAACGGCTCATGGAAATCCAGCTGGCCGATGAACTGGGGGTCAGCCGCACGCCTATCCGGGAAGCCATCCGCAAACTGGAGCTGGAAGGATTTGTTGTCATGGTGCCGAGACGCGGTACCTATGTGGCTGATATTTCTCTCAAGGATATTGCCCAGGTCTTTGAAATCCGCAGTGCTCTCGAAGAATTGTCGGCGGGGCTGGCGGCAGAACGGATTACACCCGATGAACTGGAGGACCTGGAACGGATACTCGTAGAAATTAACGAGTATATTGCCAACGATGATTTCGATAAGATCGTCGATGCCGACATCCGATTCCACGACGTTCTGTACCATGCCAGCCGCAATAACCGGCTCGTCGATATACTGAATAACCTCAGGGAACAGATGCTGCGTTTCCGTTCTATTTCCATGCACTATCCGGGCCGCCTGGCAGCAACCTGGGAAGAACACCGGCAGCTCGTGGAAAATATAGCCAACCACAATAGTGCACAGGCGCGTAAAATTGCGAAAAAACATATGGAAAATTCTGAAAAAACACTGCTCAAAGGCATCAGCAAGGATGAGGAATCGGCCCGCTGGGTACACGAACTGTTTCCTCATTCTACTGAAGAGCATTCGTAACAGGCAGGTGTGACGCTCATGCATCAGTTGACTCATTGTTTGAAAACATTCCGGCATAAGTTTGACCGCGATGACGATTTTGAAGAATTTCTCTTTATTCTGGCATTTATGCTGTTTGTATTGTTATTTGTCCGGGTTCTGGTGGCCATATATATGGGACATTGGGGGTTATTTGAATGAAGACATATGTATTGCCCTATGGAAAAGGAAATCAAAAGGCAGATATACCGGAAGACCATGTATTATATGATTTGCATGGCCCTCATGCGGAAGCCGTTGAGGACGAAGAACAGGCTGTACGGGAGGCCCTGCGTCATCCCATTGACTGCCAGCCTCTGGATGATATCATACAGCCGTCCGATATGGTCTGCATCGTCGTCAGTGATATAACCCGGCTGGTTCATACGGACCGCATGCTGCCCGTACTGGTGCAGGAATTGAACCGTATTGGCGTACAGGACCATCAGATCACGGTCCTCGTTTCCCAGGGAACCCACCGGGCTCACACGGAACAAGAAAATGAAATAGTCTGCGGCAGCGATATGGTGCGCCGCCTGCACATCGTCCAGCATGACTGCCATGATGCCAGTGCCCTGACCTGCGTGGGCCGTACGAGCTTTGGTAATGATGTCTATATCAATTCCCTGGCGGCAAAGGCCGATAAACTGATCCTGACGGGAGCCGTTTCCTTCCATCCCATGGCCGGATTTGGCGGCGGGAGGAAAGCCGTATTGCCAGGGATTGCCGGCTTTGATACGATTATGCGCAATCACTCCCTGGCTCTTTCAGAGGTTCCGGGCGGTGGCTGTCATCCCGGTTGTCATGCCGGAGCTCTAGAGGGAAATCCCTTCCATGAAGATATGAAGGAAGCCTGTGCCATGGTCCGGCCCGACTTTCTCATCAATACCGTATTTACACCTGACGGGGATTTATATGAAGTCGTAGCCGGTCACTGGAATACAGCATGGGAAAAAGGATGCCGTGATTTGCTTCGTATAGGGAGTGTACCGATACAGAAACTGGCTGATGTGACTATAGCGTCTGCCGGCGGATATCCCAAGGACCTGAATTTGTATCAGTCTGTGAAGGCGCACATGAATGCCGTCCTGGCGACCAGACCGGGAGGAATACTCATCTTTACACTGGAATGTCCTGACATTCAGGAACCGGCTATTTTTACGGACTGGTTTTTCCGCAATGACCTGGATGCGTGTGAACGCGAACTGCGCAATCAGTTCCTCATGCCCGGATTCGTTGCCTTTAAGGCACGCTGCATCATTCAGTCGATGAAGGCCGTATACGTCGTGACACGGAAAGAAAATTTTGATGTCATCCGGCGAAGCGGCCAGATTCCGGCGGCTACGCTGGAAGAGGCCTGGCAGATGGCCCGGACCGTCTTGGAAGAGGAGGGATGCCGTAATTATGGCGTTACCATCATGAGTCATGCGGCGGCTACACTTCCTGTGCTATGTAATATTGATACGTAATAGAAAGGATATACACTTATGAAATATAATCCCGTAACCGGCGATGTGATACAGGCACTGCAGCAGATCACCGGAGAAAAATATGTCAAGACCAATCCGGATGTACTGGCGGCCTATCAGTCTGATGAAAGCCTGGCTCCCGATATGTGGCATCTGCCGGAAGTCGTCGTAGCGCCGGGAAGTACGGAAGAAGTCGCGCGTATCATGGAGGTGGCGAACCAATACAAGATACCCGTCACTCCGCGCAGTGCCGGGACCAGTGTCAGCTGCGGGGCCGTTCCCGTCTGTGGAGGCATCGTTCTTCTGATGGAACGGATGAACCGCATCCTGGAAATTAACGAAGACGGCATGTATCTCGTCGCCCAGGCCGGGGCCCGCACGTCAGACATACAAAATGCAGCCAAGGCCAGAGGACTGATGTATGCCGGGGACCCGTGCAGTGCAGACAGCTGTCTCATCGGAGGCAATCTGGCTACCAATGCCGGCGGGAATAAGGCCGTCCGCTATGGAACGACACGCCATCAGGTCTATGCCATTGAAGTCGTCCTGCCCAGTGGTAAGATAACGAATTTGGGAGCTCCCTTAAAAAAATGCTCAACCGGGTATTGCCTGGATCAGCTGATTATCGGGTCGGAAGGTACGCTGGGCATCATTACCCAGGTCACGCTTAAACTGGTGCCGCTTTGCCCGTATAAACTGGACGTGCTGGCTGTCTTTACGGATCTTGCCCGGGCGACGGCCCTGGTGCCGAAACTGGTAAAGGCCGGACTCAATCCGACGTCTGTAGAATTTATGGATAACAACTTCGTCCGCCGGGCCAGTGATTATAGTGAATTGCGCCTGCCCCATTATGAAGACGGGTTCTATGATATTATTTCTATCGAAACGTTCAGTGAAGCGGAACTCGATGCCAAGATGGATATATTGGCATCTATCTGTGAAAAAGCAGGTGCTACGGACGTGGTGGAAGCCGATGACCGTGTCTGGAAAGTACGCCGCAATTGCCTGGAAAGTACGCGGGCGTTGTCGAAAGTGGCTACGTCCGAAGATCTGGTCGTGCCGGTGCCTAAAATTGCAGAGTGCATCCAGACCTTAGTGGCAGAAAGTAAAAAATACGATTTCCTTCTGTTCTGTCTGGCTCATGCCGGTGATGGAAACCTTCACTTCCAGATTATGAAGCGTGATATGAGTGATGAGGAATGGAAAAAACAAGTAGCCGCTTTCCGTGACTTTGCCTATCCCTATGTCTATAAACTGGGGGGACGCCTTTCCGGTGAACATGGCATCGGATACAAGCGGATGCCCTATCTGGAACGATGTGCCGATCCGGTTGAACTGGAACTGATGAAAACCATTAAACGGGCACTCGACCCCAACGATATCTTAAACCCCGATAAAGTCATCCATATAGAAGAATAAACATAGCAAGATAAAGAGGCATCTCATTACGTCTTGAACGCGAGGAGATGCCTCTTTTGTCATAGGACAAGATTTTTTAAATCAGCATGCAGGTCTTCTTTGAGCAGGTCCATATTCTTTCGCAGCCGTTCATACCGGAACGCACAGTAATCGAGAAAATCATCGCCATTATAGTGGCGTATGAGGGCCCAGTTTGTCCATAGGAAATCCTGTTCCAGCATGGAAATCTTAATTTTCATCAGTTCGTCATCGGAGACAGGACGCTGGAAATAGTGCTGCAGCAGATAGTCTATAGCGAAAGCAGGGAGTCGGGACTCCAGTATATAACCGGCGATATCCCAGTACAGACTGTTCATGCCGGCATATTCCCAGTCGATGAGATAGGCATCTCCCGTCGTCATGCTGACGAGAAAATTTTCCGGGACCGTATCATTATGACAGGGGACGAGGACAGGAGAGGCGTCGTACGTATCCTGCCAGGTGCATAACTGTTCTTTAATGACATTGTGATCGGTAAATAATTCACCGTGCTGTTCCTTTATGATTTCTTCGTATTTCGATAGTTCTGACAGCCAGTCAAAACGGTTGGGAAAGGGATTTGTCAATTGATGGACTTGTTTCATGAGTGAGACGACAATTTGTATATTTTCTTTCAGCTGCGGTCCCGTCTGGGAGAGGTTACGGCTGCCCGGCACGTAGGTCGTGATTTTGATACCGCTTTTGGCATCAAAATACAGGCACGGGCAGTTGATACCGGCCTGGGAAGCCTGGATATTGTTTTCCAGTTCCGTCTGGCGGTCGATTATCCGTTCTGTCATGCCGCCGGGCTGGCGTATGACATAGTCCTTGCCGTGGATATTCATGATGTAATTGTAATTTGTCAGGCCGCCGGCGAACCGTGATTTGTCAAAGCGCAGCGTTTCGTCATGAAAGAAGCGCCGCAGCGTGAGCTGTATGAGTTCTTCTATTTGCATGGTATACTCCTCGGATGCTGTAATGGGAATAAACGGTATGAGGGACTACTTGTCCTTATTCTTCTGACGAAACGTTTTTGGCGTAATTTTCATCTGATTAATAAACACGCGGTTAAAATACGATTGATCGGAATATCCGCACAGTGATGAGATGTGGCAGATCGATTCATCGGTGGTCGTCAGCAGTTTACAGGCATACTCGATTTTCAGGCGGTTGATATAATCGATGCAGCTGATGCCTACTTCTTTTTTAAAAATGCGGCTCAGGTACTGGGGATTCATGTAGACGTGTTCTGATACATCTTTTAACGATAATTTTCTCTTAAAATTGTCCTGGATATAATGGATGGATTTATCAATGACTTCCATGTGAGCCGAATCCTTCGGCAGGGGGATGACCGGCGTCGTCAGTTCCACCGGATTGCTGCCGGCGGGCATGACTGTGCTGGCAGCCAGAATCGTCTGGATGGACTGCCGTATTTCTGAAGGCCGGATGGGCTTGAGCAGATATTCCCGTACCTGGAGGCGGATTGCCTGCTGGGCATAGGAAAAATCTGAACAGGCGGATAGTATGATGACCGCTGCCTGGGGACAAAACTGGCGTATAACCGTCAGGGCTTTCATGCCATCTAATTCAGGCAGCCACACGTCCATCAGGATGATATCGGGCTTTGTTTCCCTGGCGGCTTCGATAGCCTGCGTCCCAGTAGTACACGTTATGATATGGCACTGTCCCCGCATCTCTTCTTCAACGATTTCTTTCAGGAACTGTTGTTCCAGTATTTCATCTTCTACGATTAAAATAGTATGCATAGGCTCACCCCTTATTGCCTGATGGGGAGATAAATGGCAATGGTCGTTCCACTGAAATCGGATTGTCTGACCGTAAGGCCGTAAGGCGTGCCGAAATAATGACGGATGCGGTTGTGCGTACTGAGCAGGCCGATTCCTGATTTAGCATGAGTCTTGATGCGGGAATAATCGCCATCGGCTATGAGGCTTAATATTTCCGGAGGAAAGCCGTATCCGTTGTCGTTGACGAATAAGGTGAAATCCTCTCCCTGTTTACGGGCCGTGATGCGTATGTTCCCGCCATTGCATTTGGGCGTGACACCATGAAGCAGGGCATTTTCCACGAGGGGCTGGAGAATCATGTTGGGAATCTGGTACTGCTGCATCTCATCGGGAATGTTGATTTCATATTC
Organism: Caecibacter massiliensis; assembly: GCA_900095875.1. Taxonomy (GTDB): domain Bacteria; phylum Bacillota; class Negativicutes; order Veillonellales; family Megasphaeraceae; genus Megasphaera; species Megasphaera hexanoica. Next base: position 1,815,105 of record LT608311.1, read on the forward strand.
GAGGCGGTCTTTAAATCGTATTTTCTGGATGTAAAGGTATTTCTTGATGTTTTCCAGCTCTTCTGAAAGAGGATGGAGTTCGTTGTCCTGCTTTAAATTATAGCGCAGCAGGTCCGAAAGGCAGTATATCAGTTCTTCCGTTTTCCGCGACTTTTCGTAATAAGCTACGCGGGCAATGGTATTCAGGGTGTTAAATAAAAAGTGAGGATTGACGACGAGAAAACTATTTTTTGTTTCCAAATCGATGATTTTCCTCTCTAACAGTTCTTTTTCCAGAGAAAGCCGTCCGGCCTGGGTATCCGACGTTTTCAGGTCTTCGGCCAGGTTGTGGGCAATGTACTGGGCCATGCGTTCGTAAGTCGTAATCTGCGCTTGGGCCATACTTTGGATGCGGCCGATGGCTTTAGCTACTTCCTGGGGTTCTATTTTCTTTGACTTCGCCAACTGACCGGCGTTCAGCATATACTTGTGATACACAAATTGTTCTTCATATATCTGGCCCCCAAGGAGGAATAACTGGAGGCCGGCAGAACCGGTGTGAATAGGAATGACAAAATTATACAATCCACAGTGGCAGGTAAACCGGGTAATCGTGTTATCTGGTGCGACACAATGGTTGTGATAATCTTCACATATATAATCCCGCCGACGCTGGCAGATTTTTTTGCAGAAGTCTGGTGACGGGTTTAATTCAACAATTGTATTGCCATCTGCTGTCACCAGCTGCAGGGGAATTTTCGAAAGCGATAATAAATTGTTTAATTTACGTAAGCTGCATCTAATGCGCTCCAGTAACAAATTTTTTTCATCTAACGGTATATTCATCACAATATCCCTTCTGACACGGTAAATCCGTGTCTATTTTTTGTTTGGTTACGATTCTGCAGGAATTCTTCTTATCTATTATACAAAAAAATCTGTGAGTATACTGATTTTTTAATACATTTTTGCATAAATAGTATGAATAATATAAAAAGTCTTCTTTGTACAATTTTCACAAAAGTAACAATTATAACAAGTAAAAAAAATCACATAGACAGCTCCTGATTTTTCAATAAAAAATCATACGGGCATGCTAGAATAGACACATCGCAAAAACGCATATTACATATGAGGTGTAATAATGATATAAAAATTAATAAGACCTTTGCATTTTTTAAGTTTAACTCGAAGAGGAGCAAAAAGGTTATGAAATATTACGGAGAAGAAGCATTGGGCCTTGTTGAAACGAGGGGTATGGTGCCAGCCATATATGCCCTCGATGTCATGTGCAAATCGGCAGATGTCGTCCTTGTATCGTATGAAAATATAGGATCCGGCCTGGTTACGGTTCTGGTAAAAGGAGATGTCGCTGCCGTGCGGACAGCCGTAGAACGGGGCGCAGAAGCTGCTGCCAGCATTGGCACCCTGACTGCACAAAATGTCATGCCCCGCCCGGTGGGACGTGTGGGAACGATTGTTTCTGTACATGATATAGATACGCAGTAAAGGAGAACCGGACACATGGAACGAAAAAGAGATGCTTTGGGATTCATTGAAACATGCGGCCTGGTTTCTGTACTGGAAGCGGCAGATGCCATGTGCAAAGCGGCCGATGTAGAACTGATTGGATATGAAAATACGGCTTCCGGACTGATTTCTGTCGTCGTCCGCGGAGATGTCGGCGCTGTCCAGTCAGCTGTCGATGCCGGTGTGAAACGGGCAGAAGAGGTAGGTAAGGACCAGGTATACAGCCACGTGGTCATACCGAGCCCGCATCCGGATGTAGAAAAAATCGTTTCTAAATATGTGCTTGATTGGTGAGTACAGGAAGTAAAGTGGTGAACGGAATGAACAGACTCGACTATGATTTATGTTCTATGCAGGAAGCGCGGATCCTCATTGAAAATGGCCGTGATGCCCAGCGTATGCTGGCTTCTTTTTCCCAGGACCGGCTCGATGACATCGTCGCTGCCATGGCGGAGGCCGTGTATCCTCATGCCAAAGAACTGGCCCTCCTGTCAGCTGAAGAAACGGGATTTGGCCGCTGGGAAGATAAATACATTAAAGACATATTCGCCAGCCGCTATGTCTGCCGTCATATGAAGGGAATGAAGGCCGTTGGCATCATAGCTGAAGATGCAGAAAAGAAAACACTCGATATCGGTATCCCCGTTGGAGTCATTACCGCTCTGCCACCGTGCACCAGCCCCGTTTCTACGACAGTCTATAATGCACTCATTGCCATAAAATCGGGCAATGCCATTATTTTCTCACCCCATCCGAGGGCACAAAAAGTAATCGGGCGGACACTGGACATCCTCATAGATGCCGGAATCAAAGCGGGGATGCCCGAATGTGCCGTAGAATACCTCAGGACTGTTACCCTGAGCGGTACGAAAGAGATGATCTATCATAAAGATACATCGCTGATCCTGATTACCAGTGTTCCCAGACTGCTCCCACTGGTACATGCATCGGGAAAACCGGCTATTTACGGCGGTCCCGGCAATGGACCGGCCTTTATAGAAAAGACGGCTGATGTAAAAAAAGCAGTCCGGGACATCGTATTCAGCCGCACCTTTGATAACGGTATTATTTCAGCGGCAGAGCAATCCATCGTTGCTGAAGAATGCATAGCAGAAGACGTACGTCAGGAACTGAAACATCAGGGGGCGTACTTTCTGAATGAAGAAGAAACAGAAACAATCGGCAAGGCACTATTCCATCACGACGGCAGTATCAACCTGCAGTACGTCGGACGGCCGGCTGCGGAAATTGCCAGTATGAACGGTATTGCCGTACCGGCCGGGACGACCGTACTCATTTCTGAGCAGAAGTACGCCGATCTCTGCAATCCCTATGCCCGGGAGAAATTGTGTCCTGTCCTGGCATTTTATGTAGAAAGAGATTGGAGAAATGCCTGTGAAAAATGCATTGAACTCCTGTGCAATAAAGGGCTGGGCAATATGTTGGTCATTCATTCGCAGAATGAAGAAGTCATCCGGGAATTTGCCCTGAAAAAACCTGTTTCCCGCGTACTGGTCAATACGCCGGCAACGGTCGGCGGCATGGGAGCGACAACTAATCTGTTTCCTGCCTTTACTTTAGGACTGGGAGCGGCTGGCGGCACCATAACGTCGGATAACGTATCGCCCATGAATCTGATTAATATCCGAAAGGTAGGATATGGTGTCCGTAACCTGGGCGAACTAGTACAGGATATTACCGGAACCGGCCAGATGCAGCAGCGGACGAACCCGGCCCGGACAATGGACCGGATGAGGAATGAACAGGAAAAAGCAGCCGTTTCAGGCCTGATAGAAGAAATCGTGAGTGAATTGAAAAAACAAGGGATATATGGAGGCGATAGATAAATGAAAGAATTTGAGATCAAGCCCAGAATCTATTTCGACGAAGGCTCCCTCGAATATTTACGCGAAGTAAAGAGCAAGAATGCATTTATCCTGTCTGATGGCATCATGGAAAAATTAGGCTATCTGAAGCAGGCTGTTGATTTTCTTGAATCGGCCGGTGTCCAGTGTGATGTATATACCAATATCAAACCGGAACCGGACTTGTTGGCAGTCATGGATTCGCTGGAACATTACATGGTACATCAGGGGCATACGGTCATCGCCCTCGGCGGCGGGTCTGCCATGGATACAGCCAAGGCTATGATTTATTTTCTCCATCAGGCCGTGTCCAAGACCGGTAAATCCTTTAATAAACCTCAGTTCATAGCCATTCCGACGACGAGCGGTACCGGATCGGAAGTGACGGATTTTTCCGTTATTACTATTAATGGAAAGAAGACGGCATTGATTGATGATCTCATGGCACCGGATATTGCCATCCTCGATTCCACCTGCACGAGAAGCCTGCCGCCACAAGTCATTGCCGACACGGGACTGGATGCGCTGGTTCACGCAGTAGAAGCGTATGTATCCAATAAAGCAACGGACTGTACGGACGCTCTGGCTGAAAAGGCCGTTTCTATCCTCTGCCATAACCTGGTCCGTTTTTATCGTAATTCAGAAGATAAGGATGCACGGGAATGCATCCAGCGTGCATCCTGTCTGGCCGGTATGGCTTTTACTAATGCCAATCTGGGAATTACCCACAGTATGGCCCACGCGTTCGGCGGCACATTCCACCTCTCCCACGGCCGTTCCAATGCTCTTTTGATGGAGAAAGTCATCGAATATAATGCCAATCTCAAAGATACATCGGATCAGCAGGTTGCGGCCAAGTACGGCCAGCTGGCACAGATCATGGGACTTCCTGCCCGGACGACCCGCGAAGGGTATGTCAACTTTCTGCAGGCTGTACGCCAGCTGAAACGAGATTTGCATATTCCAGCGTCTATCAGAGCGGCGGGGATTCAGGAAGAGGAATTCATGGCTGCGACAGGGAAGATGGCGGAACAGGCCCTGGCAGACCGCTGCACGCCGTCGAATCCCCGTACACCTGCAAAGGAAGATATTATAGCTATTTATAAAGCGGCTTATTAAGAGAGAAAGTGAGGGAATATACATTGGACGAAAAAGAATTCTCCAGTAAATTTGCACAGGCGACGGCCCATTTGTCGCCCGAAGAAAAGAAAGCAGTTATGAAATTGTTTGCTGGTATCTCTGCGCAGCTTTCAGGCGGCAAAGCCAGTGTGGCAGTCACGGCTCCGGCAACACAGACGTTCCATAATGCTGTCGATGACGATGAAGAAATTACCGGTCTGACACCACGATTGGAAAGGCTGAAAGCGGCCTATCTGAAAGTAAAGCCCAGCGTTTCTGTACAGCGTGCTGTCGTTACGACGGAAGTGTACCGGAACAATGCCGGCCTGCCGCTGAAGATGCTTCGCGCCCTGGCTTTTAAAAAAGCCTGCGAAACGGCACCGCTTCTCATTCAGCCTGATGAACTGATCATCGGTCATCCCTGTGGCCGTCCCCGCGCTGGCAGTGTTTCTCCGGAAATTGCATGGCGCTGGATCCGCGACGAACTGGATACCATGTCTACCCGGCCTCAGGATCCGTTCCAGATCAGCGAGGAAGATAAACGGACGCTGCGGGAAAAAGTATTTCCCTTCTGGGAAGGCCGCAGCCTCGATGAAATATGCCAGAAACAATATGAAGATGCCGGCGTATGGTCTTTTTCTGGCGAATCCTTCGTCAGCGATCTGTCTTATCATCAGGTAAATGGCGGTGGCGACACCTGCCCAGGTTATGATGTCATCCTGGTAAAAAAAGGTGTCAACGGCGTGCGGCAGGAAGCTGTTGAAAAGCTGAAGACGCTCAATATGGACCGGCCGAAAGACATTGATAAAATTTACTTCTATAAAGCCGAAATCATGGTCTGTGACGGTGTCCTTGCCTATGCTAAACGCCTTTCTGATTATGCCAAGCAGCTTGGCGATCAGGAAAGCAATCCCCAGCGCCGCCAGGAATTATACCAGCTGTCGGATATTATGGCCCATGTACCGGCCAATCCGCCCCGTACCTTCCATGAAGGGCTCCAGTCTGTATGGACCATGGAATCTCTGTTCAACATTGCTGAAAACCAGACGGGTATTTCCCTGGGCCGTCTCGACCAGTACTTATATCCCGTCTACAAAGCGGATCGTGAAGCCGGACGCATTACGAAGAAAGAAGCTTTTGAACTGTTATGCTGCTTCATCATCAAATGCTCGGAAGTCATGTGGCTTTCCAGCGAAGCAGCGGCAAAATATTTTGCCGGTTATCAGCCTTTCGTAAACTGCACCATAGGGGGTCAGAAACGAACTGGCGGAGATGCCTGCAACAATCTGACTTATCTCATCATGGATGCCGTCCGCTTCATTAAGATGTATCAGCCATCCCTGGCCTGCCGGATTCACAATCAGTCGCCGCAGAAATACATGAAGAAAATCGTCGATGTCGTCCGCGCCGGCATGGGCTTCCCGGCCTGCCATTTTGATGATACGCATATCAAGATGATGCTGGCAAAAGGGTTCTCCCTGGAAGACGCCCGCGATTACTGCCTCATGGGATGTGTTGAACCACAGAAATCAGGCCGCATTTATCAGTGGACCTCGACAGGCTACACCCAGTGGCCCATTGCCATTGAATTCGTATTTAACCACGGCGTCATGAGATGGCATGGTACGAAGCAGGGCCTTGACCTGGGCGATCTCAGTCAGTTCAAGACCTATGAGGATTTCGATAAAGCCGTAAAAAAACAAATTCAGCATATTATCCGCCTTTCGGCTATCGGCACGGTCATCAGCCAGCGGGTACACCGCGATTATGCGCCCAAGCCGTTCATGTCCAGCCTCGTCGAAGGATGCATGGAAAAAGGTCTGGATGTTACTGAAGGCGGCGCTATGGTCAACAGCGGCCCAGGTCTCATTTTCTCCGGCCTCAGCACGTACGCCGATTCTATGGCTGCCATCAAGAAGCTGGTATACGATGATAAAAAATATACACTGGAACAATTCAAGGAAGCACTGGATGCCAACTTTGAGGGCTTTGACCAGCTGAGGACAGACTGCATGAATGCACCGAAGTTCGGGAATGACGACAATTATGTCGATTCTATCGCCGCCGATATTGTCAACTGGACGGAAGATGAACATAATAAATTCGATATGCTCTATGCCAAGTTCAGTCATGGTACATTGTCTATTTCCAATAACACTCCTATTGGCGAGCTTACCGGTGCGACGCCGAACGGGCGTCTGGCCTGGACACCGCTTTCAGACGGTATCAGTCCGACCCAGGGGGCGGATAAACTGGGCCCGACGGCTATCATCAAGTCGGTCAGCAAGATGAATTGTGACGCCATGACCATCGGCATGGTTCATAATTTCAAGCTTCTCAAAGGCATACTGGAAACGCCGGAAGGGGAAAACGGCCTGATTACGCTGTTGCGTACGGCGTCGATTCTCGGAAATGGACAGATGCAGTTTAGTTACGTCGATAATGAAGTGCTCAAGAAGGCGCAGAAAGAACCGGACAAGTACCGGGATCTGATTATCCGTGTTGCCGGCTACAGTGCGTACTTCGTCGAATTGTGTAAAGAAGTACAGGATGAAATTATCAGCCGTACCATGCTGGATCATTTCTAAACCTTACGACCGGAAGACTGGCGGTCCGGTTTTCTGGACCGGGCCGCAGGTTCCGGAATGTATGGCCGATAATTCCTGAAGGGAAAGTGTGAGTATGAGATTACAACAGTTCCGGAGATTGGAACGAAAAGCAAGAATCTTCAACATGCAGAAATATTCCATCTATGACGGACCTGGCATACGCACCATCATATTTTTTAAAGGCTGCCCGCTGCGATGCCGCTGGTGTGCCAATCCGGAAGGGCTGGAGCGGAAGTATCAGGTCATGTTCCAGCAGGAATTGTGCATTCACTGCGGTAAATGTGTTCCCGGCTGCCCCGTCCAGATTCATTATTTAGATGAATCTGGTGACAGGCCGGAGCATAAATTACACCGCGATATAGACTGTATAGGCTGCCGGACTTGTGAAAGCGTTTGTCCCAGACAGGCTCTCAACGTAGTGGGCCGGGATCTGACTCTGACGGAGGTGTTGGATTTTATTCAGCAGGATGCCGCCTTTTACCGGAGTTCTGGCGGCGGTGTTACATTGAGCGGCGGTGAAGTATGTATGCAGCCAGCCTTTGCGGCCAATCTTCTCATGGAATGTAAAAAACTGGGCATTAATACGGCCATCGAAACCTGCGGGTATGCCGGGCTCGATGCTCTGCTGGAAATAGCCCGGTTCAATGATTTATTCTTATACGATATTAAAAATATTGATTCAGACCAGCATGAGATGCTGACCGGGGTGCGGAACGAAAGGATACTCCACAATCTGACAGAACTGATAAACCGGGGTTACCGGGTCAAAGTCCGCATGCCTATGATAAAAGGGCTGAACACGTCAGAAGATGTCATCCGCCGGGCCATGGAGTTTTTAAAACCTTTCCAGGGACGACCGAATTTTCTCGGTGTAGACCTCCTGCCCTATCATAAGCTGGGAGTCAACAAGTATAAACAGCTTGGCAAACCCTATGGCATCGAAGAAGATGTGTCCATGACCAAAGAAGATCTGGACCGCATCGAAAGCTGGATTACAGAGTATGGTATGGATGCCAATGTCATCAGGCATTAATGCCAGATGGAGGCGTGCCTATGACTAATGAATTTGAAAATAAGACGCGCATTATTCAGGAATATGTCCCCGGAAAACAGGTAACACTGGCCCACGTGATTGCCTCTCCGGTCGAAGATATTTACGAGCGGCTGGGCATTGAAGGAAAAGGAGCTATCGGTATTGCCACACTGACTCCCTGCGAGACAGCGATTATTGCGGCCGATATAGCGACTAAGGCGTCGGATGTGGAAATCGGTTTTCTGGACCGCTTCACGGGCTCGTTGGTGATTTCCGGAGATGTAGCCAGTGTGGAGACGGCCATGAAGGCCATAAATACGACACTGGAAACACTCTTGGGATTCACACCTGCCAAGATTACACGGACATGAAGAAGCGCATCATGATTATAGGCGCAGGACAGTCGGGCAAATCGACACTGGCCAACTGGCTGAATCAGACGGACCGGCCGCTGCGCAAAACACAGGATGCCATTTATGGCAGACGCACCATTGATATACCCGGTGCGTATTTAGAAAATACCTGGATGTACAAATATATCATCGCCTTATCCCAGGGAGCGTCCCATATACTGATCCTGGTAGACCAGTCCCGCCCTGTTGAAGTATATTCTCCCGGATTTGCCTGTATTTTTACCTGTCCTGTTACGGGCATAATCACGAAATGCGATGAACATCCGGAAAATTACGATATGTGTGTAAGACAGCTCCGGCGCTGTGGTATACAAGAAGTCATTCTTCCTATTTCCCTCAGGACGGGAGCTGGCCTTGCGGCGTTGGAACGACGGCTGGCTGCTACCCATGCCGGCTGACGAGATACATAAGAGGAGGTGATACATTGCGATATATAACGGAAATGGATTTACGGGATTTGTATCATGAAGAACCGTTTACGACGTATTACCTGGCAACAGACAACCGCCTGACACCGGGGGCCAGACAATTCCTGACAGACCGGCGCATTCCCTGTGAAACCGCATGGGGAGAAAGACAGGAGAGAAAAGCTGATGCAGTACCGGCTGCAGAAGAAACGGAGCCTGCGCCGTCGTGGCAGTTGATGAAACTGTGGCATACACTGGAGCATGCAGAATCACTCATCATGGTGACGGCAGAATGGTTTTCCCGCCATGGCGAACATCTGGCAGCGGAAGATTTTACCGCACTGGCCAGGACGCTGCAGCGGACCCGGCTGGCCTGTGAACAAGGAGAAATACCGCCAGCCCTTACCTTCTGGAATTGTACGGAAGGCGAACTTCGTGAAAAAGTAGATGATACGGTCATCCCCTTTAGTCTGGAAAAACTGCCGGAAGATGAAGGGCTGCGCGCCAAACTTCTCATGCTGAATCACCTCCGCACATATCTGCAGATGCTGGAACCGCTCGTTCTGGAAACACAGAGCCGCCATGGTGATGCCGGCCCGGGAGTATATGAAGGGCTGATACACATTCTCCATAGCCTGACCAATGTCCTTTGTATCATGATGGGAAAATATATGAGAGGTTCAGTATGAGTACTTTAAATTCAGATTTTACCTATTGCAATGAAATAATCAAAGAGTTTGAAAATGTGGTCAGAAAGCCGGTGACCAAACCGTCTTCTGTATACTATACAGGTGTCGATCTCGGCACGGCCTTTATTGTCGTCGCCGTCCTTGATGAGCATTTCCGCCCTATAGCCGGAGAGTACCGATATGCCAGTGTTGTCAAAGATGGCATGATTGTGGATTATCTGGGAGCTATCCGCATCGTCCGGGAAATGAAAGAAAACCTGGAAAAGAAACTGGGTACAGAATTGAAGTATGCCGCTGCGGCCTTGCCGCCGGGGACGTTTGATCTCGATTCCGGCGCTATCAAACACGTCGTAGAAGGTGCCGGGTTTGAAGTGACTAATCTGCTCGATGAACCGACGGCCGCTAATGCCGTCCTGAAAATCAAAAACGGCGCAATCGTCGATATTGGCGGCGGTACGACAGGAATTGCGATTTTTAAAGATGGCGAGGTCGTATATGTGGCCGATGAACCGACCGGGGGCACACATTTTTCCCTCGTCGTATCGGGAGCCTACAAGATGCCGTTTGAAGAAGCCGAATTATATAAGCGGGATCAGAAAAACCACCGTGAAATTCTGCCGATATTGCAACCAGTCATTGAAAAAGTATCTTCCATCATTACCCGCCACATCAAGGATTATGATGTGAAAGAGATTTATCTCGTAGGCGGTACGTGTTGTCTGACGGGAATTGAAAGCATCATTGAAAAGCGGACGGGACTTCCGACGCGCAAGCCACAGAATCCCATGTTTGCAACGCCGCTCGGTATTGCCCTTAATTGTAAACAGCTGGAAGAATAGAGGCGGTTCTATGGAATGGAAAATCATCAAGTCCCCTTCACCGGGAACGATAGATATCCTTATGCGGCGTAAGGGTTCTCCGGCTTCGCACGATATGAGCGATTTTGATGCCGTGGGACTCGTACAGGGAAGACTCATTGATATGGTCGTAGCAGCCGATATTGCAGAAAAAGCGGCCGGTGTCTTCGTCGAAGATATCCGGGGCAGCTGCCCGCAGAATCTCGTTATGATAGCCATATTTGGTGATACGGCAGCTGTAGAGGCGGCAATTTCCGATATATGCAGAGTCTTTCAGGAACATAGGCAGGTGACATTATGATAGCAGCCAGAGTGATTGACAACATTTGGTCCACGCGCAAGGCAGACTGCCTCGTCGGAATCAAATTTATGATAGTAGAAGTCATCGATGGCAAAGATGCAGGACGCCGTTTTATTGCTGCCGACCTGATCAATGCCGGTATCGGTGAAAATGTCATCGTCAGCCAGGGCAGTGCTGCCCGGCAGATGTTTCAACCGGATACACTGCCCATTGATGCGGCAATTATTGGAATCATTGATGAAGAATGTACGTTTTAAATTGTGGAGGTGAATCCGCTTGGACGTATTAAATCAAGTGCGGGAGGCCGGTGTCATCGGTGCCGGTGGTGCCGGATTTCCCACTCATGCCAAGCTGAATGCGACAGCGGAATACATATTACTGAACGGTGCTGAATGCGAGCCCCTTCTGAGAGTGGACCAGCAATTGCTGGCGTTGTATCCCGATGCCATTATTACCGGTTTTGCCGCTGCCGGCCATCAGGTACAGGCAAAGCGGGCCATTATCGGCATCAAGGGCAAGCATAAAGAGGTCATCGAAATTTTAAAAAAGCGTATCGAAGCCCTGGGCTTTTCTCCATTTGTACAGATTCATATCCTTCCGGATGTCTATCCTGCTGGTGATGAACAAGTACTGGTCTACGAACTGACAGGCCGTATCGTACCGGAATGTTCTATTCCTCTTTCCGTTGGCTGTGTCGTCGTCAATGCCGAAACAGCTTTCAATATCGCCCGTGCCCTAGAAGGTAAAAGCGTAACAGAAACGTATGTGACGCTCCAGGGCGATATTCCCAGACCGGTGACGCTTAAAGTGCCGGTAGGGATGCCGGTCCGCGAAGTCCTCATGAAAAGCGGGATTACCAGCCTGGATGATTATGGCGTCATTGATGGCGGTCCCATGATGGGCCGGATCATGAATTCCTACGATGGCTATGTTTCGAAAAAGAACAAGGGCTACATCATATTGAAGAAAGACCATTATCTCATCCGGAAAAAGAGCATGAACGAGCAGCAGGCACGCATTATTGGCCGTACGGCCTGCGAACAGTGCCGGATGTGTACCGATCTGTGTCCCCGCTATCTCCTGGGTCACAACATGCAGCCCCATAAAATCATGAGAACTATGAAGTACATGCCCGATGATCTGCAAAGTGCCCTTACGGCACAGCTCTGCAGCCAGTGCAATCTGTGTGAACTCTTTTCCTGTCCGGCCCATCTCAGCCCGCGTAACATCAACAGCTGGTATAAGGACCGGATGCGCACAGCCGGCATTAAATATACACCGGCAGAAAGAGATTATAAGCCCCGCGAAGCCCGTTCCTACCGGCTCGTTCCCAGTAAACGCCTTATTGCCCGGCTGGGCCTCAGCTCTTTTGATGGTCCGGCGCCGCTTACGGGAGTGGAATGGAATATCGATGAAATCGGTATCCTGCTCAGCCAGCACGTAGGTGCTCCGGCACAACCGGTCGTACAGGCCGGCGATGCGGTTACGGCCGGTCAGATGGTAGGAGCCATCCGTGAAGGGAGCCTCGGTGCTCCCGTCCATACGAGCATGGACGGCGTAGTCACAGAAGTTACCGATTCAGTCATTAAGATAAAGGTGGGGTCGATCCATGTATAATGCGATAGGTATGGTAGAGTTGAGCAGCATCGCCAGGGGAATTTATACGGCCGACCGGATGATCAAGACTGCTGCTGTAGAAGCCGTCAGCTGCACTGCCGTATGTCCCGGCAAGTACATTGTCCTGATCCAGGGTGATGTAGCTGCCGTAGAAAGTTCGGTCGATGCCGGCATCCAGTCGGCAGGAGAATATATTGTCGATCATTTCATTATTCCCAATGTTCATCCCGGTATCTTCCCGGCTATTTCTTCTACAACCCTGCCGGAACAGCGGGCGGCCCTGGGAATCATCGAATCGTTCTCTCTGGCATCGATGATTCATTCTGCTGATGCGGCTCTCAAAGCGGCTGATATACAGGGCATTGAACTCCGACTTGGCAGCGGCCTCGGTGGCAAAGCGTATTTTACCTTCACCGGTGATGTAGCTGCTGTAGAAGCAGCTGCCGATGCAGGAAAAGCACTGGTGAGAGACAGCGGACTGCTGGTAGATATCGAGGTCATCCCGTCTCCGGCAGAACGGTTATGGGATACGTTGTTATAAATTATGCAGATGGAATCAGGAGGTGATACATTGAAACCATTGATTTGTGTCAGTCACGTAAAAGAAGCGGCTGCAGCCGGGAAGCATGAACTGTATGTAGAGCCCGGAGCCATTATTACGGCAGCGGCCAGCGACTATGCCCGTGACAAAGGGATTGCCTTTGTTGAAAAGCAGACGGCTCCTGCCGCACCGGACGTACACAAACCGGCAGCAGGCAGTGTGAAAGGTCTGGATAAAGGTCTGGTAGCGGAAATTATCCGTCAGGTGCTTTTATCCCGTGGCCAGGCTGCACAGCCGTACAGGGAAGAAAAAGATGACAGCGGCCTCAAAGTAGTACGTGGTCATTCTGTGACCTATGAAGTCTTCGATACGGGTAATCCCGTAACAAAAGTCGGATACAGGGAAGTTATCAGTAAAACTGAATCTCATATGAGCTCAGGATTCCTGACCATCGATCACTCTTCCTTTACCTGGACACTGACGGGTTATGAAGAAACAGATATTATCCTGGAAGGAAGTCTCTCCATTACGATTAATGGTAAGACCTATTACGCCAGCCAGGGAGATGTGCTCTTCATTCCTAAAGATGCTACCGTCGTGTGGAATGCCGAAGATCATGTAAAATTGTTTTATTCGACCTATCCGGCAGACTGGGCAGGATGATATGAGCGTTAAAGGAGGTGGAAATCAATGGATGCCTTGGGAATGATAGAGACCAGAGGACTGGTAGCCGCTATAGAATGTGCCGATGTGATGCTCAAGGCAGCAGACGTGGTACTGAGTGGCAGGACCCTCGTTGGTGGCGGACTGGTGACGGTCTGTGTCAGCGGTGATGTAGGAGCAGTCAAAGCTTCCGTCGATGCAGGAGAAGCGGCTGTGCTTCATCTGGGTAAAGACCTTCTGATTTCACGTCACGTGATTCCCCGTCCTGATGCGGCCATAGCCGGGATCCTTCCCTCAAATGGCCCGGATAAACCAGATCCGCCAGACCCGGTTCCGTCTAAAGAAGGGCTGACGCTGGCAGAAGAACGTATCGATGCATCCGGCGCAGAAACCGGTACTGGTGCAGCTGATACGGTGTCTCCTGAAACATGGCAGGGGACGGATACTACGCCAAAAGAAGAAGCCCCTGAGGTTTCTTTTGAGGACATAGATTTTAAAAATTTCCACAAAACTGAGGCTGACGCACTGGCCGTACAGCCCGGCGTGAATCTTGACGGGGTGTTCAGAAAGATGCCCGTCCCAGCTTTGCGGCGTCTCGTCCGGGAATATACGGATATCGGCCTGACCGGCCGTGCCGTGTCGCGGGCGAAGAAAGCTGTTTTGCTCCGCCTGCTTGCAGATTACTATAACGGAAGCAGGAAGCAGCTGGTTTAAAGGAAATCTGAAAGGGGAGATACTTTTTGGAAACATTTGATTATGATCTGCAGACCGTGCAGGAAGCCAGAAATCTGGCACGGCAGGCGCAGAAAGCGGAAGATGTATTCTGCAAGTTTACCAATGAACAGGTAGACCGCATTTTGCAGAATATGGTCCGCGTGGCAGAAGAAAACGCGGCCAAATTAGCCCGCATGGCCGTTGAAGAAACGGGCTTTGGCAAAGTAGAAGACAAAATCGTCAAGAATCAGGTAGCATCCCGCGATGTATACAATTACATCAAGGATATGAAGACCATCGGTGTCATTCACGAAGATACGGTCAACCGGATTACGGAAATTGGTGAACCCGTCGGTGTCGTACTGGGAATTATCCCCTCTACCAACCCGACCTCTACGGTCATCTACAATGCCATGATTGCTCTAAAAGCACGGAATACCATCGTATTTTCACCCCATCCGGCAGCATTGAAATGTACGATAGAAGCGGCCCGCCTCATGGCAGAAGCGGCAGAAACAGCTGGTGCACCGCTGGGGACAATCAGCACCATTATCCATCCATCCATGGGTGCTACTAATGAATTGATGCACAGTGAAGAAGTTAAGATGATCATTGCTACGGGCGGTTCGGCCATGGTAAAAGCAGCTTACAGCTGCGGCAAACCGGCTCTGGGCGTAGGCCCCGGCAATGGCCCGTCTTATATCGAACGGACGGCAGATGTCAAAAAGTCCGTTGAAGATATTATGCTCAGCAAGACCTTTGACTACGGCACTATCTGCGCTTCTGAACAGTCTATCGTCGTCGAAGAATGCAACCGGACACAGGTTGTGGAAGAGTTTAAACGCCAGGGCGGCTACTTCATGACGAAAGAAGAAACAGATAAAGTCTGCCAGCTTCTCTTCAAAAACGGGCACGCTATGAATGCCAAATTCGTAGGCCGTTCTCCCCAGGTCATTGCCGATGCGGCAGGAATCACAATCCCTGCCGGTACAAGGGTCCTCATCGGGGAACAGGACGGCGTAGGAAACGGCTATCCTCTTTCCTATGAAAAACTGACCAGCGTCCTCGGCTTCTATACGGTCCGTGATTGGCAGGATGCGTGCGACCTCTGTATCCGCCTTTTAAAGAATTGTGGTCTCGGCCACACCATGTCGATTCATACGGAAGATCCGGAAATTGTCCGCCGGTTCTATGAAAAACCGGTATTCCGCATCATTGTTAACACACCGGCTACTCAGGGTGGCACGGGTATCAGCACCGGACTGGCACCGGCCTTTACACTGGGATGTGGTACCTGGGGTGGAAGCGCTACGGCTGATAACGTTACGCCGCAGCATCTGATGAATATCAAACGCGTAGCCTATGGTATCCGCGAAGTCAAGCCGTCCGTACCGTATGCGGGCCAGGCAACGAGCTGTGGAACGGCTGCCGGAGCAGCGGATTCTGGTGATGACCAGCTCATCGCTGTCGTCAATGAAGTGCTCCAGCTGCTAAAACAGAAAGGTGAGTTTTAATGGGGAAATATGATGCTTTAGTCGATTTGCTGGTAGAAGCCGTCAGGGACAGCCATTTGAATCTACAGCCGGATACGATTCCCGTAGGAGTATCCAACCGGCATGTCCATTTGTCCCAGGCGGATCAGGATGCTCTTTTCGGACCGGGCAGCCAGCTGACAAAGATCAAAGATATTTCGCAGCCGGGACAGTTTGCCTGCAAGGAAACGGTAACCCTGGCAGGGCCGAAGGGCGTTCTGGAAAAAGTCCGCATCCTCGGTCCCGTCCGCAAAGAATCCCAGGTGGAATTACTCCGGTCCGATTGTTTTAAATTGGGGATCAAGGTGCCGCTGCGCATGTCCGGTGAACTGGAAGGTACGCCGGGCCTGACGCTCATCGGACCAAAAGGCAGTATCTGCCTTCCCCGCGGTGTCATCATTGCCAAACGCCATATCCATATGCTTCCTGAAGACGCGCAGCGTTTTGGCGTGACGAATGGCCAGGTCGTTTCCATCAATATCGATGGCGACCGTGGCGGTACTTTCGGTAATGTTGTTATCCGAGTGACAACAACATCGGCATTAGAATGCCATATCGACATGGAAGAAGCTAATGCTATGAATCTTAAAAATGGTTCCAGGATAACAATTATTAAATAATTCAATCTTATATATTATTAGGAGGAAAATAACATGAGTACAACAGAAGCTTTAGGTTTAATCGAAACAAAAGGTCTTGTAGGTTCTATTGAAGCAGCTGATGCAATGGTAAAAGCGGCAAACGTTTACCTCATTGGCAAAGTTCTCGTCGGCGGCGGTCTCGTAACGGTTATGGTACGCGGCGATGTCGGCGCTGTCAAGGCTGCTACCGATGCTGGTGCTGCTGCTGCACAGCGCGTTGGCGAACTCATTTCCGTGCACGTTATTCCACGTCCCCATACTGATGTGGAAATGATTCTCCCTCATGACAACCTCACAGTAAAAGAATAATCTATCACAGGGCGGGCTAAGGCTATTAGCACCTTAGCCCGCTGCATTTTATCCGGTATCATGCAAAATTCATATAATAAATATTTGTTTATGTACGAAAGAACTTTGAAAAAACAAAAGAATTCATTCTTTTTTATTGATACATGTGAAATATATAACAATAAATATATATATCAAGTAAAGGAAGTGTGTGCGAATGGACAACAGAGCCTTGGCAGTCAAATTAAAGATAGACGCAGGGTTTAAGCGGCGTGGGATTACCTTTGCAATCTTTTCTGGGATTTTTTACGGTCTCTATACGGCTTTTCTGACCTTAGGCATGTCCAAGGGAATCTGGGGTAATGACTGGTATGGCGCCAATATGTCCGGCCTGAGCGCCTTTGCCATCACCTATTGCCTGGCAGCGCTGGGATCGGCCGTCAATGATACTATGAGCGGCATCTGGTCCCTTATCAATGTATCCATTAAAGGCGAACTGGGAGACTTTTTCCGCACGTTAAAAACAAAGCCGGGCCTGGTCATGATCGTTTGTGCCCTCATCGGCGGCCCGCTGGCTTCTACAGCTTATGTAGCAGCACTGCAGATGGGCGGTTCCATCATCGTGCCTATTTGTGCTCTCAATGCGTCTTTTGGGGCCATCATCGGCCATTTTGTATTCAAACAGGAAATCAATAAACGGATGGTCTGCGGTATCCTGCTCTGCCTTGTCGCTGCCGGTGTCATCGGCGGTACATCCTTCTCAGACGTGGGACCGACGGCGCTGATGGCCTGCGGCATTGCCCTGTTCTGCGCGCTGGGCTGGGGGATTGAAGGCGCCGTTGCCGGCTTTGGCACGACCCTCATCGATTATAATATCGGCATTACCATCCGTCAGTGCGTTTCCGGCCTTTCCAATATGCTCATCATGCTGCCCCTGTTGTGCATGATTGATGGCAGTGCCGGACTGGCTCCACGCCTTCTTTCCGGCGCCTGGAGCGACTGGTCGATCATCTTCTTTGTCATTTCCGGCTTCTGTGCCATGCCAGCATATTCTTTCTGGTATAAGGGCAATTCGATGTGCGGTGCCGCACTCGGGATGGTCTGCAATGGAGCGTATTCTTTCTGGGGGCCGTTCTTCTGCATGATCATCGTCGGTATGTTCGATGGACAGCCAGGCTGGATGCTCACACCGGTACAGTGGGCGGCTGCTATTGTCATGATCTGCGGCATTGCTCTCGTCGGAAATCTCAATCCGCTCCATGCATTCCGGAAAAAGGAGGCCTGATCGTATGAAACCGCTCTATTACGCAATCATGAAATATATGACGACCGTAGAAGAAGCATCTAATATGGATGTCATCCATGCCCTGAAAGGAGAATACGGAAGTTTTAAAATGCTTCGCCCCGATGCCGTACAGGAAGCATTGATGACGGCAAAGGCCAATGGGCTTCTCGATGAATCGCGGTTTGAACTGGATGATGCCGGTCAGTTACAGGTTTATTATAAAGTAAATGACTACGGCCGGCAGATGATCAACGCCTTTATTAGAGATTGATATAGTTGTGGTATTACCACTTTTTTACTAGTCTTTTACGAATTGCTGATACAGTCTATGTCATAATGAGGTATTAATTGCATTATTTTCTGGCTCCAGCCCAATGCGTATCTGTTTAACCAGTACGTCTTTATCATAGAAAGGAGAATGATATATGAAATCAGGGAAAAAGAAAGTGTTAAAAATGTTAGTTATGTCTGCGCTGATGGCAGGTATATCGGCAACGGCGATGGCGGCTGTAGGAGTGGTGCAGGGCCCGACGCCTATTGACCAGGGCATGGCTAATAAGGCAGAGGATTTCACTATCTACAATGACAAGATTGCTGCTTCCTTTGCCGTAGGTTCCAATAACTACTGGAATATGACGACGGGCAGCATCCTGGACATTGCCATGATGAAAGATGGGAAATTTGGGACGGATCTGACCAATGACATTGAATTCCTCAACGATTACTGGACAGCTACTGGTTCGTGGCATGGCGAAGACCTGCTGCATACGCCCGTAAAAGATATTACGTACAAGCTGGAAGGCGATAAAAAAGTCACTGTAACGGCGAAGACGAGATATTGGACAGAAGGTCATAAATTGCCTTTGAACGTGACGATTCAGTATACGTTGGAAGATGGCAAGAATTATATTGATATGAAGACAGTCGTCGAAAATCCGGCAGGGAATGATGCCTATCTGAATATGAACAGTGGCTATTCTATCAGTACCCTTGCCGTGAATATGTTCGGCCCCTTTGGCTTCTATCCTGATGTCAAGAGAACGGGCATACGTATCAATGAAGATCCCGAAGTCAATACGAAATACGGGGATTTCGTCGTTACGTACGGGAAAAATTACGCCGTAGCTGTTAATACCGATCATGCCAATGCTTACAAAGGTTCATCGGGCTATAAAGATGTCTATGTGAACCGCGACATCATGCCGGGCCAGTCGTATACGTATACGGGCGAAATCCTGGTTATTCCCAATGGGGAAACGGCTCCGGTCATCGAGCGGAAGATACAGAAAGATCCGTCTATCAAGGCTGGCGTCATTGAAGGTGTTGTCCGCGATCCCAATGGCAAACCGCTGCCCAATGCCTATGTCATCTTCAATAAGCCAGGATCTTATAAAAAGACGATAAAATCGGATGGTGTCGATCAGGTCATGAAAGATATCATGCAGCCTTTCGTCTGGAAGATTACCGATAAAGATGGCAAGTATAAAGTCACACTGCCGCAGGACAACTACGACATTTATGTACAGAGCCAGGGAACGACACCGTCTGACGTGCAGCATGTCAATCTGAAAGGCAACACTGTGGCTGATTTCCAAGTAAAACCGGGTGCCAGAGCAGCGCTGACGGCTGTTGATGAAAACGGGAAACCTGTCGATTTTAAAGTGGTCGTCACCGGTATCAAATCGGATGTAAAAGGATTAGGAGGCTCGGTATATTTTACAGACCCGGCGACACACAAAGCGGATTTTGACGTATCGGCACCGGAAAATGAACTCACCTTTACGGCATATCATGGAGCCGATTATACATCGAAACCGGTTGAATTCAAGACCTTTGTCAAAGGCGGCCAGACAGTTCAGCATCAGTTCGTCATTCCTCAGCTCATTCATCCTGAAAAGGCGGGCTGGTATGGCAATGACAATCACCAGCATGCCGACCATGGCGATGGCGCGACGACTGTCCCGGAACTCTTTGCCGCACAGCTGGCAGCCGGCCTGGACCTGAATCTCGTACTCGATCACGACTACATCGGTAACATCAAGCCTATGCGGGAACTGGCCAATCAGTACAAAAGGCCTTTCATTCCCAACGTCGAAGTTTCTCCGGGATGGGGACACTGGGGCTTCCTGATGGTCAATGACAAGATGCCCTGTCCGGATCCGTCTCTGACACCGGGTGAAATCATCCAGCAGGGGCATGACCGGGATGCCCTGGTCGTCATGCATCATCCCTTCACCGACTATGGTTTCCTGACCAATCGTGCTGGCGTCAAGGGTGGCGATGACCCCAGTGCGGAAAATTTTGAATTCCTGGAACTGCAATCGACAATGGATTTGTCCAATGCCAAGAATATGGATAAACGGACTCTCGATGTGGCAGAAGGTTACTGGAACCGTGGCATCAAGAAATATCTGAGTGCCGGATCGGACCAGCATGATGCGACATCCAATCTGTATCCGGGTATCATCCGCATGTATTCCCACGTCGATGGCAAATTGACAGGCCGTAAGTTTGTCAATGCCATGGCAGAAGGCAAGGCTTATGTTACTATGGGGCCTATCTTCACCCCGGCAGAACAGTCCATGTTCGGCACGACCCAGCAGACAGCGGCCGATGGCACGTATACCTTTGAAACAAAGGTACAGGCTGTCAACGGCCTGAAAGAAGTACAGGTCGTAAGCGAAGGAAAACCGGTGGAAACGAAGGCATTCGACAATACGACTGATCCCGTTTCTGTACAAGTCAAAGTAAAACCGGAACACGACACCTGGGTCAACGTCATTGCAAAGGATGGCAAAGACCATTATGCCGTATCCAACCCTGTATGGGTTAAAGTAAAAAAATAAAAAGCACATGATATCCTGAATGGGTCATAGGAGTCTTTCCGCAGACAGCCCCGGCATGAAACGAAAATGCCGGGGCTGTTTCTGTTGTATGCCTGCCGGAGGTGTTTCTGCGTGCGCCCGGCAGGGGCTGTACTGGACTTTTCCCTGACAACTCCGTATAATTAAATTGGGAGGATATGACATATGAAACTTACGACTCTATTGCCGACAGCCAGCAGTTCTCAGGAAAAAGCCCGCATACATGTAGTGTATGCGCTTTTGGGGACTGTTTTTTTTATGCCCCTTCAGATTATCGCCATGGAAGCCTGTTTTATCCTGGCACTGATTCTGGCAGCACGGTATGTATGGAAATATCCTATAGCCTCCTGGCATGATACGCCCCTTTTTAAACCAGCAGCCCTGTTTGCTATCCTGGCTTTTGTATCTCTGGCCGGATCGCCCAGGCCGCTGTTTGGCGTTGCCTTTTACCTGTTTACAGTGCTGCAGTATTTTATTTTTTATAACCTCATAGTCGTCTTTGTCCGCGGCAGAGAAGAACGGCGCCTGTTTCTGCTCGTTTTTCTTGCCAGTGCAGCCATCGTCGTTCTATTTGGCCTGTACCAGTATGCCCACATGCTGACGCTCCATGAAGAAGAATGGGTCGATAATTCGGCCTTTCCCCTGTTACGGCGGCGCATGTATTCCACTTTATACAATCCCAATCTTCTTTCGGAATTCCTGCTCATGGCAATCAGTGCGGCCTTTTCCCTGCTCATCGTGAGAAAACGCGCTCCGAAGAAAATGGCAGCCCTGCTGGTTCTGCTGGCGGCGCTGGCTCTCTGCCTGATCCTGACCTATTCCCGCGGCGCCTGGCTGAGTGCATGCGCTCTTGTATTCTTCTTTGGCCTCGTATGGGATAAAAGGCTCTGGCTATCCTTTCTTTGCATTCCCTTCCTCCTGGCCTTCTATCATGGCGGCATCACCCACAGGCTCTTGTCTATTTTTTATCACAGCAGTGCCGATACGTCTGTATCCATGCGTATGGACATGTGGCTGGCGGCGTTGCAGATGGTGGCAGATCATCCGTTGCTGGGAATCGGCTGGGGGGCATTTAAATTCGTCTATCCTGTATACAATGAATTGATACAGCAGGCGGGTATTACCATTTTCCATGCCCACAACATGTACCTGAATATTCTGGCAGAAACAGGCATTGCCGGTTTCTGTGCGTTTGGCTGGCTCTTTTTTGGGGCGGGTGTCTGTGCGGTCCGCTTTTTACGCAAGCGTGGTGTACAGCCCCAGGACCGGGCTATGGCCCTGATGACGGCTGCGTCCATCCTGGCTGTAGCTATTAGCAGCTTCAGTGACTATGATTTATTTAGTACCCAGATATCACTTACTCTCTGGTTCCTCTTGGGCCTCTTTTCAAATATGCGTGAAGAATATGGGAAAAGAGAGAAAAAAAGTTTGCGAAATAATTCACAATAAGATATAATTAAACGTGAAGTGTTAGCACATTCATCTGATTTTATATCAGTGTGTAACGAGATAGAGAGTGGGGAGGTTCTGCCCATGAGACAGAAAAAGGCGATATCCGATGCAGTCATCGAACGGCTGCCGTTGTATTATCGGGAGTTATTGTTGCTGCAGGATGCCGGTATAGATATCATTTCATCGGAAAAGCTTGGCGAACGGCTGGGAATTACACCGGAACAGATACGGAAAGATCTGACCTGTTTTGGCGCCTTTGGCAAGAAAGGTGTCGGCTATTATGTGAGCGAACTCTGTCAGCAGATTGTGGAAATCATCGGTCTGCAGCAGCATTGGAAAATCGGTATTGCCGGTATCGGTCATCTGGGCTGGGCTCTGGCGAATTACAAGACCTTTGGCCGTCTGGGATTTAGGACGATGGGGCTCTTTGATGTGGACCACCGCATTATCGGTCAGAATGTAGGCGGTGTCGTAGTCACGCCTATTTCAGAAATGGAAGAAGTCGTACGACGGGAAGGTATCCAGATCGGCATCATTACGACTCCTGCCGCTGTGGCACAGCAGGTAGCGGATCAGATGGTAGCTGCCGGCATCAAAGGCATCCTTTCCTTTGCCCCGCTGCGCTTGAACGTGCCGGACCGTATATTCGTATTCCGAGAAGATTTATCCATCGGCCTGAGCCGGATTTCCTATTATCTGACAAATAAGCCCCAGGAATGAGCATAACGGAATTATGCATACATAAACGGATCTGTCGTACAAGGCCAGATCCGTTTTAAGTTTGCAGTGGATGACTAAAAAATTAAAGTCATCTTCTATAAACTACAAGCTCCGTACTGCAAACTATGTAAAAAGAACCACGCATGATGGTAGAAAAAACTTCATGCGTGGTTCTTTTTATGTCATCGCTCCAGACGCAGGTTTTCTTTAAACGCATTCTGCGCCTGCTGGTCTGTAATATACCCTTGTTCGGCCATCAGCGTCAGAACGATTTTCTGGCGGTTGCGGGCCGCTTCGTAATTTTCCAGGGGATTGTAATAGCTCGGTGCCTGGAGAAGACCGGCCAGCAGGGAAGACTGGGCCAGCGTCAGGTATTCCGGTTTTTTATTGAAATAGATGCGGCTGGCCTGCTCGATTCCCGTCGCATTTGCGCCGAAGTACGCTGTGTTCAGATAGATTTCCAGTATTTCATCCTTGCTGTAATTCCGTTCCAGGAGGATGGACAGAATCAGTTCCTGTGCCTTGCGGGTCAGGGTGCGTTCCTGTGTGAGAAACGTGTTTTTGACGACCTGCTGGCTGATGGAGCTGCCTCCTTCCATTGTCCTGCCGGAGTTGAAATTCACTATGACTGCCCGGGCGATACCGATAGGGTCGATGGCCCCGTGTTCATAAAAGCGCCGGTCCTCTGTAGCGACGACGGCTTCTTTCAGACTTTTGGGCATGGCAGCGCTGGCGACATACACGGGAATTTTTTTCCGGTGTTCTTCCATGGCAGCGTGGAAATGCAGATAAGGATACAGCTTTTCGGTTATGCCCGTGTCAGGCAGGGATACGAAGCTGTGCTGTTCAGTTTTGCTGGCAGATGCCGGCTGTGCTGTCTTTGGCGTGTCGGCGATGATGTTCCAGGCAGCACAGATGATAAAGGCGATAATAAATATGAAAAGATATTTTTTTTTCATAGAGCCTCCTGATATAGTCATATTGTATCATACCCACAGGGGAAAATGCCAGTTTATTGCCTGTCCGGGCTTGTTTTACCTGCAGCCTGATGCCAGAAAAAACTTATTGAAAATTTTTTATACAAAATACTTGCATATTTTTGCGAATGGTTGTATACTATCACACGTAGACAGTTGAAAGACACAAATTGCTGATGTTTAGAGGAGGAACCGATTATGAGTGAAATTAAAAAAATCGTGTTAGCATATTCTGGTGGTTTGGATACATCCTGCATTATTCCATGGCTGAAAGAAAATTATCCCGGTGCGGAAGTTATTGCAGCCTGTGCCGATGTAGGACAGCCTGACGACTTTGAAGCTATTGAAAAGAAAGCCATCAAATCGGGCGCATCCAAAGCTTATATTATGGATATTAAGAAAGAGTTTATGGAAGACTATGTATGGCCCTGCGTCAAAGCTGATGCCGTATATGAAGGAAAGTATCTCCTGGGCACCTCCTTTGCACGGCCGCTTATTTCCAAGAAGCTCGTCGAAATCGCTAAAAAAGAAGGCGCCGACGCTATTGCCCATGGTGCAACCGGCAAAGGCAACGACCAGGTACGGTTTGAACTGACCGTCAAGGCTCTGGCTCCGGAAATAAAACTGATTGCTCCCTGGAGAATCTGGGATCTCAAATCGCGGGAAGACGAAATCAAATATGCAGAAGCACATAACGTTCCTGTCGATTACAAATCGGAAGAAAATCCCTATCCGTACAGCATGGACTGGAATATCTGGCATCTGAGCCATGAAGGCGACGATCTGGAAAATCCGGCCAATGCCCCGAAAGATATGGTATACATGGTCACGACACAGCCGGAAAAAGCACCGGATACGCCGGAATACGTCGAACTCACTTTTGAAAAAGGGATTCCCGTAGCCGTCAACGGCAAAAAGATGGATGCTCTCGAACTTATCACGACCCTCAATGCCATCGGTGCCAAGAACGGCATCGGCATCGTAGACCTCGTAGAAAACCGTCTCGTAGGCCTGAAGAGCCGTGGCATTTATGAAAACCCGGGCGGTGCCATCATCATGTATGCCCACAGAGAATTGGAATATCTGACACTGGACAGAGCTACGTATCACTTCAAAGAACACGTTGCCAATAAATACGCTGAACTCGTATACGACGGCATGTGGTTCTCCCCGCTCCGCGAAGCACTGGCTGCGTTCGTCGATGAAACGCAGAAGACCTGCAGCGGCACGGTAAAATTGAAATTGTATAAAGGCAATATCATCAGTGCTGGTTCTTCGTCGCCCTATTCTCTCTACAGTGAAGAATATGTCACCTTCGGTGAAGACGATGTATACGACCAGAAAGATGCTGGCGGCTTCATCAACCTCTTTGGTCTGCCGCTGACCATGCGTGCTCTGATGATGCAGAAGAACGAAAAGAAGAACAAATAAGGAGCGATTTTCTGATGAAGTTATGGGGTGGCCGGTTTACGAAGGCAACGGATAAAAATGTAGAAGCATTCAATGCATCCATTCAGTTTGATTGCCGTATGTATGCAGAAGATATCTGCGGCAGCATCGCTCATGCGACGATGCTGGCTCGTCAGGGGATTATCTCTGATGCGGATAAAGATGCTATCGTAAACGGACTGAAACAGATATTTGAACAGATTGAGCATGATGAATTCGAATTTTCCATTGAGCTGGAAGATATTCACATGAATATAGAAAAGCGGCTGACTGATGCCATCGGCGAAGCAGGCAAGCGCCTGCATACCGGCCGCAGCCGCAATGACCAGGTAGCGCTCGATACGCATCTGTACCTGCGCCGGGAAATTGCCGATGTGGCAGGGCTGCTCATCCAGCTGCAGCAATCCATCGTGAAAGCGGCGGAAAAATATAGCGATGTCATCATGCCGGGGTACACGCATTTGCAGCGGGCTCAGCCAATCTTGTTCAGTCATCACCTCATGGCGTATTTTTCCATGCTGTCCCGTGATTTTGAGCATCTGCAGTTTGCCTGGAACATGGCCGACCGGATGCCTCTCGGGGCGGGGGCACTGGCAGGGACGACCTATCCCCTGGACCAGCCGTATGTTGCCGATGTACTCCATTTCGGTAAATTGTATGATAACAGTATGGATGCTGTCAGTGACCGCGATTATATCATTGCTTTCCTGGAATTTGCCGCTGTCCTCATGATGCACCTGAGCCGTCTTTCCGAAGAGTTCATTCTCTGGTCCAGCTCGGAATTCAAGTTCATCGAACTTGACGATTCCCATTGCACCGGTTCTTCTATCATGCCGCAGAAGAAGAATCCCGATATCTGTGAACTCGTCCGCGGCAAAACAGGCCGATTCTATGGCCATCTCATGGCAGTACTGACCATGATGAAGGGAATCCCCATGGCCTATGATAAGGATATGCAGGAAGATAAAGAAGGCGTTTTTGATGCCATTGATAATCTGAAGTTTGCCCTGACTATCTATGCGGCGATGATCGATAAGATGACTGTCAATGGCAAACACATGCGGGATGTCCTGGAAAAAGATTTTTCCAATGCAACCGATATGGCCGATTACCTGGCTAAGAAGGGACTGCCCTTCCGCGAAGCCCATGCCGTCGTCGGTAAAGCCGTGCATTACTGCATTGAACACGGCAAGGTGCTGCAGCAGCTCAGCCTGGAAGAACTGCAGGCCATGAGCCCGCTCTTTGAACAGGATATTCATCATTATCTCGATATCGAAACCTGTGTGGCCCAGCGCCGTACCTACAACGGAACGGCACCGGAATCGGTGGCCCGTCAGATTGCTTCAGGAAAGGCCGTCGTAACAGGAGAAGAAGGACAGCTCCAATCATGGAATTCTGTGGTTTCCTCTGTCTATGAGTTAATCAAATAAACACAGCAACGAAAGACTGCCGTCCTCAACAGGGAACGGCAGTCTTTCGTTTTCTGCGGCAGGAACGGGATTCTTTTTAAAAGACGGCCGGGTGAAATTTTTACTAGTCACTATGACTGAAATAATGTATAATAGATAAGTATGAATAAAAAAGAAACATTTTGCATCCAGAAAGGAGGGGCGTAGGAATGACTAATGTGGTACAAACGACACTGGCCCAGCCGGTTTCATACAGTGGTATCGGCCTGCATGCTGCCAATGAAGTCCACATGGTATTGCGCCCGGCCCCGGCTGACACGGGGATTGTATTTGTCAGGACAGACCTGGCAGATAGGCCATCGGTACCTGCACAGTTAGCCTATGTGACCAATACCATGAGGGCAACGACACTGGAACGGGGAGAAGCCAAAGTATTTACGGTAGAACATCTGCTTTCGGCATTGCAGGGCATGGCTGTCGATAATTGTATTGTAGAAATGGATTCTGTTGAACCGCCTGTAGCGGACGGAAGCAGCCTGACCTTTGTCAGACTGATTGAAAAGGCCGGTATACGGAATCTGGATACACCGCGGCATGTTCTGGCTGTGCGCCGGCAGCATCTCGTGCAGGAAGAAGATAAATTCATTGCCGTTCTTCCCTATGACGGATTCCGCATTACCTTTACTTCTATCAATCCTCATCCGATGCTGGGAGTACAGTTCAGCGATACAGAAATTACCAAGGAAAACTATATCCGCGATATAGCCTTTGCCCGTACTATTGCCTTTACCAGAGAATTGGATATGCTGAAAAAGCTGGGACTTGGAAAAGGCGGTACTCTGGAAAATACGATTGTTTATGATGATACAGCGTGCTTGTCCGTGTTGCGGAGCGACGATGAACTGGTCCGGCACAAAGTCCTGGATGTCATCGGGGACATGGCTCTCCTGGGCCGGCCTTTGAAAGGACATATCATCGCTGTCAAATCGAGTCATAAATTGAATAATATGCTGGCGCGACAGATCAGTGAAGAAATGAATTAAGGGAGGAATTTACAGATGGCAATCGAAAAAACATTAGAAGTAACGGATATCATGGAAATATTACCACACCGCTATCCGATGCTGCTCGTTGACCGTATTATTGAACTCGAACCGATGAAGTACGCTATTGGCATTAAGAATGCAACCTTTGACGAACAGTTTTTCCAGGGACATTTTCCGGGAAAACCGGTCATGCCCGGTGTACTCTTGGCTGAAGCGATGGCTCAGGTAGGCGGCGTAGCCCTTTTGTATCCGGAAGAAAACCGTGGGCTCATTCCTTTCTTTACAGGGATTGATAAACTCCGTTTCCGTCATCCCGTCCGTCCCGGCGATCAGATTGTCATGCGGGCGGATATCGTAAAAATCAAGGGCCGTATGGGAAAAGTCAAGGCTCAGTCCCACGTAGGGGACATCCTGTGCGCAGAAGGGGAATATCTCTTTGCCCTGATGCCGGGACAGGAACCGAGAAAATAAGAAATTGGCCGGATTAACGCAGAATTTGCAGAAAAAAAGTGGATAGAAGAGATAACACGATATAATCTTACTTTTTTTACGGTTACATTTTGTATGGCCTTTACGGATTTTATATTATATTACTATAATTTTTTATGCACCTGTCTGTCAGACAGGGTAGCAAGGAGTGACTCTAATGACCGAGGAAAAAGAAAACATGCCGCAGAGCATGATCCATCCAACGGCTATTATAGATCCACAAGCAGAAATCGGTCCTGGCGTGAAAATAGGTCCTTATGCTGTCATCGGCCCTCATGTAAAAATCGGGGCTGGTACGGAGGTCATGGCCCACGTTACCATTGATGGCTGGACGACGATAGGCGAAAACTGCCGTTTCTTCCCGAGCTGTTCTATTGGGTCGGAACCACAGGATTTAAAATATCATGGTGAAAAGAGTTATCTGATCATTGGTGACCGGTCTGTTTTCCGTGAATTTGTAACGGTCAGCACAGCGACTGGCGAAGGCGAAGAAACGCGCATCGGCAGTGACTGCCTTTTCCAGGCATGTACCCATGTAGCTCACAACTGTGTCGTAGGAAATCATGTCATCATGAGCAACTGTGCCGGTCTGGCCGGTCATGTCACTGTAGAAGACCGGGTTGTCATCGGCGGCATTGCTGGTGTCCACCAGTTCGTCAAAGTTGGCCGCAACAGCATGATTGGCGGTCTGGCAAAGGTCGTGCAGGATATTCCGCCTTTTGTCATCGCTGATGGCCAGCCTGCCCGCGTCATCGGGCTCAACAGCGTCGGCCTTTCCCGGGCTGGCATGTCTGATGATGTACGGCGTGAATTAAAAAAAGCTTTCCGCATCCTCTATCGTTCCGGACTGAATCTGGGACAGGCGATTGCCGAGATGGAACAAGAGCTGGATAGCTGCGAAGAAGTGGAACATCTGCTGCGCTTCCTGCGCAATGCCGAACGGGGTATTATGCGGGGAACCAAAGATTGAACATGTATGAGGGCAGGTAAGGCTCGGCCTTGCCGCCCTTTTTTTATGGTGTTTCTTCATCGTGATGACAGGATACGTGTTTTTTTGGTATAATATACTGATGAGTTTTGATTATGTAGAATAAGGATGAGATATACATGGAAAAAGTAGGGTTACTGGCCGGAATCGGCAATCTTCCCGTGGCGTTTATGCGGGCTGCACAGCAGAGCGGCCATGCCGTAGTCGTCATTGCCGTCGTGCCTGATGTAGCGCCGGAACTGGCAAAAGAAGCCGATGTTTACTACGAAATCAATGTAGCCAAGCTCAATAAGATCATAAAGACACTGCGCAGTCATGATGTAGATAAAGTCACGATGATAGGGAAAGTGACAAAGGAAATCCTCTTCAAAGGACTGAAGATGCCTGACATGCGGGCGTTGAAATTACTGGGACGCCTGCGCAACCGGAAAGACGATACGATTATGCTGGCTATCGTCGATGAACTGGCCAGAGAGGGTATTGAAGTCGTTGATCAGACGCAGTATCTGAAGCCCCTTATGCCCTGTGCCGGCGTATTATCTAAACGGCTGCCGACGGAGGAAGAATCGGATGATATCCGCTTTGGCTTTGTCACGGCCAAAGCCATGGGCGGCATGGATATAGGACAGACGGTAGTCGTAAAGCACAAAGCCGTCATGGCCGTGGAAGCTATTGAAGGGACCGATGCCTGCATCCTCCGTGGAGGTGCGCTGGGCCGGGGCCATGCCGTCGTCGTCAAAGTAGCCAAGCCCAATCAGGACCTGCGCTTCGATGTGCCGGCCGTGGGGATGACGACGCTCCGTAGCATGATAGAGAGCGGTTGTACCGTTCTGGCTATTGAGGCGGGGCGTACGCTGTTTGTCGAACAGGAACAGGTCCTGGCGGAGGCAGACCGGCGGGGCATATGCATTTGTGCCGTTGATAAGACGTATTGACAGGAGTCTCTATGAAAATTATGTTTTCAGCCGGTGAAGCATCGGGAGATATGCACGGTGCCAACCTGGCCCGGGCACTGAAGGAGCTGGATCCGGAAGTGGAACTGCTGGGCATGGGCGGATCCCGCATGGCAGAAGCCGGCGTACGCATTGTATACGATATTAAAAATCTGGGATTTATCGGCGTGGGAGAAATTATCCGCAAGATTCCCTTTTTCTTCCGCCTGCGGGACTTTCTTCTCGAAACGATGAGGAAAGAAAAGCCCGATGTACTAGTCTGTATCGATTATCCCGGATTTAATATGCGCCTCATCAAGAAGGCGCGGGAAGCCGGCATTCGTGTTATCTATTATATTCTTCCGACTATCTGGGCCTGGCATAAAAGCCGGGGAAAAGTCATAGCCGAAAATACCGATCTGGCTATTTCACTGTTTCCCTTTGAAGCGCGGTTGTATGAACAAATCGGCACTCATGTGGCCTATGCCGGCCACCCGCTGATCGATACGGTGCATCCGTCTATGACGCGGGAAGAAGCCATCCGCACCTTTGGCCTGGATGAGTCGAAACGGACTATCCTTCTCATGCCGGGCAGCCGTCTTCAGGAAGTTCGGAGCCTGCTGCCGGTCATGCTCGATGCGGCTGCCATCATAGCAGAACAAATACCGGACGTGCAGTTCCTGCTGCCGGAAGCTTCCACTATAGACCGGAGCCTTCTGGAAAGCCTGATTCCCCAGGACGGGCCGGCTGTCCACATCGCGGCAGAAGGCGTCTATGATATGATGCATATCAGTACGGCTGCCGTGGCCGCGTCGGGAACGGCTACGCTGGAGACGGCTCTCATGGGGCTTCCGACCCTGCTCATTTACCGTGTGGGGAATCTGACGTACTGGCTGTCGAAAGTACTCGTACACATTAAGAGCATCGGCCTGCCCAATATCATCATGGGACACCGTATCATGCCGGAACTCTGGCAGAATGAAGTGACGCCGGAAGCGATAGCCCGGGACATGATTCACCTGCTGACGGACGAACAGGCATGGCAGAAGCGCCATGAAGCCATGCTGGCTGTGCGCAGGGAAATGGGAGAGCCCGGGGCTGTCCGTCGCACGGCTGCTACTATTTTACAATTTGTTAAGGAGAATTCTACTGCATGAAGCAATATAATAGCTGGCAAAGCTATAAAAGACTGTTACGTTTCGTACTTCCCTATAAAAAAAGACTGGTTGTAGCCGTCATCTGCATGGCCTTTTCCGGCCTGAGCAACGTCGTCGTGCCCTGGCTGATCAAGGACGTCATCGATAAGGTACTGGCTAATAAAGACGTATTTACCCTTAACCTCATCGTCATCGGAATCCTGGCACTGTTCTTTGCCAGAGGCTTTTTCTATTTTGGCCAGCGATACCTCATGAGTTTTGTCGGACAGAAAATTGTCAACGATATCCGTGAGGCCTTGTACCGCCATTTACAGACACTGTCCCTGTCGTATTTCGACAAGCGCAAGACCGGCAATATCATGAGCAATCTGACCAACGACGTCACGGCACTGCAGACGGCCATTGCCGGCAACCTCATTTCCTTTGTTCAGGAAGCGGTCATCCTCGTAGGCTCCCTCGCTTCCATGCTGTACTTGTATTGGAAGCTGACCCTGCTGACGCTGGTTATCGTTCCCCTCGTTGTCTTTACCATCCGTTTCTTTGGCGGGCGGCTGCGCCAGGCCGGGCATAAAGTCCAGGGGAAAATGGCCGATATTACGGCCCTTCTGGAAGAAGCGATTTCCGGCATCCGCATTATCCGCTCTTTTAACCGGGAAGAGTTTGAAATCAAGCGCTTTGTCGTACAGAATGACAGCAATTTCTGGGCTCTCATGGCGACGACGCGGCTGACGGCTATGCTGACGCCCTTTATCCAGTTCTTTGCCGCCATCGCCGTGACCGGTATCATCTGGTACGGCGGCATGAGCGTCATCAACGGAGAAATGACGGCCGGTGCGCTCATCGCCTTCCTGATTTATGCCATCAACCTGGCAAATCCCGTACGCCGTATCAGTGAAATTTACGGTGATATCCAGAAATCACTGGCCGCTGCGGACCGTGTCTTTGAAACCCTCGATACGGAACCGGAAGTTAAGGAAAAAGACGATGCTGTCGAACTTCCGCGCGTAGAGGGCCATGTCTGCTTTCATCACGTGGACTTTGCCTATGATGCGGATCATCCGGCCCTGACGGATTTTAATCTGGAAATCCAGCCGGGCGAAATCGTTGCCCTCGTCGGTCCCAGCGGGGCCGGCAAATCGACGGTGGCCAATCTCCTGCCACGGTTTTACGATGTGACCGGTGGTTCTCTGACTATCGACGGTACGGATGTACGCGATGTGACCTTCCAATCTCTGCGGCAGCAGATTGGCCTGGTCCCGCAGGAAACGATGCTGTTCAACGCTACCGTCCGGGAAAATATCCTGTACGGCCGCCTCGACGCGACTGATGATGAAATCGTCCGGGCTGCCAAAGCGGCTAATGCCCACGAATTCATTTCACGACTGCCCGATGGCTATGACACTATCGTCGGTGACCGCGGCAATGCCCTTTCCGGTGGCCAGCGCCAGCGTATCGCCATTGCCCGTGCCATTTTGAAAGATCCGCGCATCCTCATCCTCGATGAAGCGACATCGGCTCTTGATACGGAATCAGAAAAAATTGTCCAGGCGGCACTGGAACGGCTCATGCAGGGCCGTACGTCCGTCGTCATTGCCCATCGCCTGAGCACCGTACGCGATGCCGACAAAATCGTCGTCATCGATCACGGACGAATCGTTGAAGAAGGAACGCATGCAGAGTTACTGGCCAGAGGCGGCCTGTACGCTCATTTGTATGCCGTGCAGTTTAAAGAAAAAGCGGAAGGTTGAAAACTATGTTAAATCGCCTGCGTGTCAAATCGATGTACTGGCTGTATAATATCCTGCTTCTCATGTATTGGGCGTCTCTCATTCCTGTGCTCATCTACCGCCTCATACATGAAGAAGGATTTTATCAGCGCATCAAACAGAGCATCGGTTTTCTGCCAGATGAGCTGAAGAAAAAAATATCAGACCGGCACGCCATCTGGGTCCATGCGGCTTCGGTCGGCGAAATCGTGGCAGCCAGCCCGATTGTGCGGGAAATGCGGAAAGAACATCCCCAGGAAGTCATCATCGTTTCTGTCGTCACGGCGACGGGATTCCGCATGGCCCATCAGATCATAGACGGGGCAGACGGCATCCTGTATTTTCCCCTGGATCTGCCTTACCTGACCGGCCGTATCCTTAATATCGTCAACCCCAAAATCATCGTTCTCGTGGAAACGGAAATCTGGCCGAATTTTCTGCGCATAGCCAACCGCAAGAAAATCCCCATCATGATGATGAATGGCCGTATCAGTCAGCGCAGTGTTTCCCGGTACCGGTTGATTACCTTTTTTACCCGTCATGTTTTGTCGTCCATCCGTATTTTCTGTATGCAGAGCCGGATTGACGCCCAGTATATCATCGACATCGGAGCCGATCCCAATAAGGTCATCGTGACGGGCAATACGAAATACGATCAGACTTATGGCATCGTGACGCCGGAAGAAAAGAAGAAATTCCTGGCTGAGCTGGGATTTTCGGAAAGCGATTATCCTATTATGATTGCCGGCAGTACCCACAAGGGAGAAACGGGATCCGTCTACAAGGCCTTTTCTGCCATACGGGAAAAACATCCGAAGGCCCGTCTGATCATCGCCCCCCGCTACATTTACCAGTCTGACCTGGTGCGGGAAGAAGGACGGAAATATGGCATCACCATGGCCAAACGCAGTGAAATGAAAGCAGGAAAGAAGATGGACGGTCCCTATGAAGGCGTCATTCTCGATACCATTGGCGAACTGGGGCGGGTATACAGCCTGGGCGATCTGGTATTCGTCGGCGGCAGCCTGGCCCATATAGGAGGACATAATATACTTGAACCGGCAGCTCATGCCAAACCGATTGTCGTCGGCCCCAATATGTTCAATTTTGTGGAAATTTACGACCTGCTGAGCAGCCGCGGCGCCTGTATCATGGTCAAAAATGAAGAAGAATTCATCAGAACCTGTGTGCGCATCGTCGATGACCGGCAGATGGCCGAAAATATGAAACGTCACTGTATTGAAATCGTACAGGAAAATCAGGGGGCGACGCGCCGCAATCTGGCGGAACTGCAAAAAATACTGGATGACCTTCACGCCTGGAGATGATGTCATGTCTATCTACAGTAAAATAGCAGCCTATATGGGATATCTCATGGCAGATACCCCCCATAGCTGGAAAGACGGCCCTGTGCTGGCAATCCTTTCCGGTCTTTCGGTGCTCTATGGCTGGGGCGTACGGCGCCGGTACCAAGCTTATGTATCTCACCCGGAAAAGCAGGCCCATCTGTCAGTCCCGGTCATCAGCCTGGGGAATATCACTGCCGGCGGGACTGGAAAGACACCTACGGCGTGCTACCTGGCCAGATGGCTGTGCCGGAAGGGATATAAGCCGGCCCTTCTGAACAGGGGATACCGCTCTCAGGCTGAAAAAGGAGCGGCGGTCATGTCCGACGGTGAACATATCCTGCTAAATGCCCGTGCTGGCGGCGATGAGGCCCTGCTCATGGCCCGCAGCCTTCCCGGCGTTCCCGTCCTGGTCGGAAGGGAACGGGCCCGTACAGGCCAGATGGCAATCCGCATGCTGGGAGCGCAGGTGCTGCTCCTCGACGACGCCTTTCAGCACTGGCAGCTGGCCCGGGATCTGGATATCGTCCTCATCGACAGCACCAATCCTTTTGGTAACGGTCATCTCCTTCCCAGAGGAATCCTGCGGGAGCCGATGGAACATCTCCGGCGGGCCGGGTTCTTCATCCTGACCAAATCAGATTTATGCAGCCGCGAGGAAAAAGAGAAAATCTGCCAGACCCTGCGGAAATATAACGAGACGGCCCCTGTAGCCGAAGCGGTTCATCAGCCGGCCTGGTGTATTTCCTTCAAAGACTGGTATGAAGGCCGGAAAGACCGGCATGGCTGCAGCCAGCTTACGGTGGGGGCGACAGTAACTGCCGTATCGGCCCTGGGAAATCCCGCCTCCTTTGAAGCGACGGTCTGCGCCTGCGGATACCATCTGGGTGACCGTATCCGCTATGATGACCATCATCCCTATACCGCTGCGGATATACGGATGATGGAAGAAAAGGCCGCCCAATGCGGATCCGTACTGGTAACGACGGAAAAAGATGCCGTCAAACTGCCGGCATCGGATATACTGGAACGACAGGTCCCGCTATGGGTACTGGGTATAGAAATAGTGATCTGCAAAGGAGAAGAAGCTTTGCAGACCTGTATTCTCAATCATATAGGAGGAACGACATGAACTTTATCTGCATCATTCCCGCACGGTTTGCTTCGACGCGTCTTCCGGGCAAACCCCTGGCGGATATTGCTGGCAAACCGCTGATCCAGCGCGTATATGAACAGGCCGCAAAGGCCGGGAAAGTATCTTCCGTCGTAGTGGCCGTCGATAATCCCCGCGTATATGATACGGTCGTCACCTTTGGCGGCCATGCCGTCATGACCCGGGAAGACCATGCCAACGGTACGGATCGACTGGCAGAAGCGGTGGGGCATTACCCCGACGCCGATGTCATTGTGAACGTTCAGGGGGATGAACCGCTCATCACGCCAGAAGTCATCGATGCCCTGTGCCAGACTTTTGAAGAAGACGATTCTCTCATGATGGCGACGGTGGCGACGCCGCTCAAAGAAGACGAGTATGACGATCCCAGCGCGGTGAAAGTCGTCATGAACAAGCGGAACGAAGCCATGTATTTTTCCCGTTCCCTCATTCCTTATCCCCGTCATCCCTTCCATGATGCCGTACGGCCGTACAAGCATATCGGCATTTACGCATACCGCCGGGATTTCCTGCTGCAGTATGCTTCTATGGAACCGACACCGGCAGAAGAAGTAGAATCGTTGGAACAGTTGCGCGTTTTGGAAAATGGCTATAAGATAAAAGTTATCACGACAGAGCAAGAATTTATCGGCATCGATACGCCGGAAGATCTGGAACATATCCGTGAATATTTTGCAAAGGAGTCCCAATCATGAAAGCAGTACAGGTAGGAAACAGGCAAATCGGCGGCGACGGCAGACTATTCGTCATGGCCGGTCCCTGCGTCATAGAGGACCCGGAACGGGTGCTGCGCATCGGCAGAGAAATGAAAGCCATCTGCAGCCGTCTCGGCCTTCCCTATATATTCAAAGCTTCTTTTGATAAAGCTAACCGTTCGAGCTGGAAATCGTTCCGCGGCCCGGGCCTTACAGAAGGGCTGAAAATCCTCAAAGCCGTCAAGGAAGAATTACAGATACCCGTTGTCAGTGACATCCACGATGCCAGCCAGGCAGAACCGGCGGCAGAAGTCCTCGATATCCTGCAGATACCGGCTTTCCTCTGCCGGCAGACTGATTTGCTGCAGGCAGCGGCCCGCACGGGAAAATGTATCAACGTCAAAAAAGGGCAGTTCATGGCGCCATCGGATATGAAAAACGTGGCAGAAAAAATCAGTCACGAAGGCAATGAAAACATCATTCTGACCGAACGGGGCGTATCCCTTGGCTATCACAATCTCGTCGTAGATATGCGCAGCTTCCCCATCATGCGTGAATTCGGCTATCCTGTCGTCTTTGATGCTACCCACAGCGTCCAGCTGCCCGGCGGAGCCGGTACCCATTCTTCCGGCCAGCGCCAGTTCATTGGCAACCTGGCCAGAGCGGCGGCTGGTTCCGGCATCGACGGCGTATTCATGGAAGTACATGACAATCCGGAAGAAGCGCTTTGCGATGGTCCTAACATGCTCTATCTGACACAGGTAGAAGGGCTGCTGCGCGATATGATGGCTATCAAGGCCATTGCCGATAAAAGCGCGTCTACGGCCATGAAATAATAACAGAGGTGAAAGACATGGATATATTACAAGAAGCAAAAGATGTATTGCAGCAGGAAGCGAGAGGCATTGAAAACCTGATTCCCAAACTGGACCAGAATTTTGTCAATGCCATCAATCTGATTATGGAATCCAAAGGCCGCGTCGTCGTAACCGGCATGGGGAAATCCGGCCATATTGCCCGGAAGATTTCCGCCACCATGGCCAGCACGGGTACGCCGGCTATTTTCCTTCATCCCGGTGAAGCCATTCACGGCGATCTGGGGATGGTGACCGGCGACGATGTGGTCCTGGCCATTTCCAAGAGCGGTGAAACGCGGGAAGTACTGAATATGCTGCCCAGTCTGAAGCGCATCGGTGCAAAGGTTATCGCCATCGTCGGCGAACACAACTCGACACTGGCAAAGAATTCCGACGTCATCCTTGACGCTTCCGTAGAAAAAGAAGCCTGCCCGCTGGGACTGGCTCCGACGACGAGCACGACCGTGGCCCTGGCCCTGGGCGATGCCCTGGCAGTCGTCCTCCTTTCGTGCCATCATTTTACGAAAGACCAGTTTGCCATTTTCCATCCCGGTGGATCTCTGGGCCGCAAGCTGCTCCTGACCGTAGAAAACGTCATGCATAAAGGTGAAGATAATCCGGTCATCAGCGAAGACAGCACCGTCCAGGATGCCCTGTTCATGATGACCGAAAAAGGACTCGGTGCCGTATCGGTCGTCGATGAAGATGGAGTCCTTATCGGCCTCGTGACCGATGGCGACGTACGGCGCGGGCTGGAAACGGGTTCCAATTTCCTGCAATGGCCCGTCGATGCTATGATGACCAAAAGTCCGCGCACCATTACCAATGACAAGCTGGCGGCCGAAGCCATGCACATCATGGAAAAGAATCAGCCCCGGCCTATTAC
Organism: Caecibacter massiliensis; assembly: GCA_900095875.1. Taxonomy (GTDB): domain Bacteria; phylum Bacillota; class Negativicutes; order Veillonellales; family Megasphaeraceae; genus Megasphaera; species Megasphaera hexanoica. The sequence goes on from LT608311.1 coordinate 1,853,395, forward strand.
GGTACTGCCCGTAGTAGATAAAGACCACAAGGCCGTCGGGATGATCCATCTGACCGATTTGCTGCGGCAGGGAGTGGTCTGATGAAATACCTGACACAGATAAAACTACTGGCCCTCGATGTCGATGGCGTCCTGACCGACGGCATTATCTACTACAGCCCGGCGGGAGATGCCATGAAAGGCTTTTCTGCCCGCGATGGCATGGGAATTTCCCTGGCCCGTATGGCCGGGCTGAAAACGGCGTTGATTACAGGGCGCAGATCCCCTATGGTAGAACAGCGGGCCAAGGACCTGCATATCGACTATGTTATCCAGGATGCCCGGGATAAACTTCAGGCCCTGCGCCAGCTGTGCAGGGAAACGGGTATTGCCATGGAAGAAGTATCCTACATGGGCGATGACCTGAATGACATTTCTCTTATCCGCAACGTCGGTTTCGGTGCCGCTCCCTGTGACGGTTGTGAAGAAGCCTGCAAGGCAGCCGCCTTCGTTTCCAACTTCCGGGGCGGATACGGCGCGCTGCGTGAGCTGGTAGAGTATATTTTAAAAAACCAGGGCGTCTGGGACGATATAGTGAATCATTTTCTGACCGGCACTGCCGAATTTAAACAGTAAGGAAAGGAGCGTCTGCATCGTGTTTTCGGAATGGCAGTATTACGTAATGCGGGCCATTGGCAGAGGAATCCGTCATCTGTCCTACCCGACAGTCATTTCATTAGGACGCAGGCTGGGTCCTTTAGTCAGCCGGATTATGAAAAAGCAATATGACAGAGCCATCTTTCAGGCTGTGCGGGGACTGGAATGCAGTGAAGAAGAGGCCCGCCGCATCGTAGATGAATTGTTTTGCAATCTGGGCCAGTCAGCATTGGAAATCCTCTATACGCCCAACCTGAATCCCGGCAATATTTCTGAATACGTCACCCTCGATCATCCGGAACGCCTCGATGAAGCCATGAAAGAAGATAAAGGCGTCATCATCCTTACCGGTCATATCGGCAACTGGGAATGGCTGGGAGCACTGGCCATGTATGGCTATCCGGCTTCGACTATCGTCAAGAACCAGGCCAACTCGTCCATTACGCGTCTTCTGAATGAAAACCGGGAAGGCATGGGCCTGGAAGTCTTCGCCCGCGGGGGAAATGAAATGATCATTGCCGCCCGGGCGCTGAAGCGGAAGAAACTGCTGGGGTTCCTGGCCGATCAGGACGGCGGCTTTCATGGCGTGCCCCAGCCATTCCTGGGAAAAATGAGTTCCACGCCGAAAGGGCCGGCCATGTTTGCCCAGAAATTTCATTCTCCCATCGTCCCTGTCTTTACCATTCATGATGAAAACCATCGCACTCATCTGGCAATCGGTGAAATCATGCATTTTGAAGATACGGGGAACAAGGAAGAAGATATTGCCAGCATGACGCGAAAAATGGCAGTACTGACGGAAAAATTCATTAAAGAACATCCTACGGAATGGCTCTGGTTCCAGCACCGCTGGAGCACGGAACCGGAAGATATCATTGCGCTGCAGAAAGAAGGAGCGGTGAAGGACAGTGAACATACGGCAGAAACTGATACAAAATAAAATAGCCATTCTCGTGGCAGTCGTTTTGATTTTATTTGCCGGCATGTTATACTGGTTCATGAAATCGGCGCCGACGCAGGTAGAAGATACGCCCCGCAGCGATGACCTGGTCGAATTCCAGGGTTCGGAAATCGAAGAAAAAGACGGGGACCGTCTGGTATGGCGGCTGTCATCAGAGAAAATCCAGGTCGATCCCAAGACACAGAAAATGTATTTTACCAGCCCAAAAGCTGAAATCTGGGAAAAAGACGGGACTGAGCTTACGGTGACAGCGAAACTGGGCATCGTAGACCGGGCCAAGAAAACCATTGAGCTGAAACAGCCTATTGAAGCTTCGACCGATAAAGGAGATACATTGCAGACTGAGGGCAGTGTGTATTATAATATGGATACACGGCTTATCAAAGGCGGCAAAGTGCTGCTGACGCGCCATGATAAAACGGCGGTAAGCGGTGATTCGTTTGAAACCAACGCATCCCTGGATCAGGTAACGGTGCAGGGCCATGCGAAGATAACCAAGGGAGAGTAGAGCATGAAACAGAAACGATGCATGAAAATCCTGGCAGCTGTCATGGTCAGCGCCATGCTCCTGCCCGCTGCCGTTACGATTGCCGCGGATAACCCTTCTGTATCGGTGACGGCAGATAAACTGGAATACAATGGCAAAACACAGATTGCCAAAGCGACGGGCAATGTCGTTATCATACGGGACCAGGCAACCCTCACGGGGAACGTGGCTACGTATAATCTGAAAACGGCAGAAGCCGATATGGAAGGCAACGTCACGGCCCAGCAGCCGGACATGCACATGACTGCCGACAAACTTCATTCGACGAACCGCAATTACCTCATCGCTACGGGAAATGTCAAAGGCGTGTATGGCGATAAAAAGGTAAATGGCGATCAGGTAGAATATTATCTCGACCAGGACCATGGCATCGTAACGGGCCATGGATATCTGGAAGCACAGGGCTCGCAGATGTGGGCCGACCATATCGAAGGCTGGTTCAAGGAAATCCGGGCAGTCGGTACGGGCAATGTCCATATCGAATCGCCGGCGGAAGAACTGACTGCCTATGGCGACAAGGCCGTGTATACACAGACGCCGGGACAGAATAATGGCGTCATCCACATGACCGGAAATGTATATGCTACCCAGAAGGGTAACCAGCTCAGCGGTAATGACGTAGAAGTGCACCTGGCAGATAATTCTGTAGAATCTAATGGCCGTTCTACCGTTGTATTCATACCGGGCAGTGAAGAATAGGGGAAACGATGTACATCCAGACCAATGATTTAATCAAAACGTATAAAGAACGCAATGTCGTCAACAGAGTCAGCATTCATGTAGACCAGGGGCAGATTGTCGGCCTTCTGGGACCGAATGGGGCAGGCAAGACGACGACATTTTATATGATAGTCGGCATCGAGCATCCCAGTGACGGGTCGATTTACATCGATGACCACGATATCACCGGGCTGCCTATCCATAAGCGGGCTGCCTATGGCATCGGCTATCTGCCCCAGGAAGCATCGATTTTCCGCAAGCTGACCGTAGAAGATAATCTGCTGGCCATGCTGGAAACGACGACTTTGTCGCGGAAAGAGCAGAAGGAAAAGGCCGAAGCGCTCATGGAAGAATTTACCATTACCAAGCTGCGCAACCGCCTGGGCATACAGTTGTCCGGCGGCGAACGGCGGCGTGTGGAAATCGCCCGCTGTCTGGTCATGGATCCGGCCTTTATCCTCCTCGACGAACCATTTGCCGGCATCGACCCGTTGGCTGTCAATGATATCCAGGATATCATCAGTCATCTGAAGGACCGGGGAATTGGCGTTCTCATTACGGACCATAACGTCCGGGAAACGCTGAGCATCGTCGATAAGGCGTATATCCTCAACGAGGGGCAGATCCTCCTGGAAGGAAGTCCACAGATGATTGCCAACGATCCCGTAGCCAAGAAATTCTACTTAGGCGAAGAATTTACCATGTAACAGGGGGAAACGATGAGAATATTAGATAAGTATATATTAAAGGAATTCATCAGCCCGTTCCTGTTCGGTGTCTGCGCCTTTACGGCTGTTTTCATTGGTACGGGTACGCTCTATCGGATAGCCAATTTAATCAACAACTACGGAGCTTCCCTGTGGGATGCCTTTCGTGTCCTCGTCCTGGCCCTGCCCTCGATTATCGTCGTGACCTTTCCCATGTCGGTGCTCCTCGGCTCACTCATGGCCTTTGGACGCCTGTCCAGCAACAGCGAGCTCATTGTCATGCGTTCAGGAGGACAGAATTTTGTCCGCCTGGCCATGCCGATTTTTATCGCTGCCCTGATCATTTCTCTGGGGACGACAGCGTTCAACGAATTTGTCGTGCCGAAAGCCAACAATGCCTATAATACGATTATCAATCAGGAAATCAAACATCAGGTGGCCCCCAAGACGCAGGACCATATCATTCTCAAAGATGTCAAGGGTCATGATATCAACAGCCTGATGTACGCCCGGCAGTACGATTCAGACCTCAAACAGTTCAAGGACATCACCGTCCAGGAATTTGAAAATGATACGCTCGTACGGGTGGAAAAAGCTGATTATGCCGACTGGAACGGCAGTAAATGGGTCATGCATGAAGGCCGTATTTACGATGTTTCGGTGGGGGAAACGGTAACCCGGACGATGACCTTCAAAAATCAGGAACTTCCTATTTCCCAGAAACCGAATAAAGTCAGTGCATCCCAGAAGAAGCCTGATGAAATGACCATACGGGAACTGCGGGAACAGATATCGCTCCTCGACCAGAATTCGGTCAATACGAATAAGATGAAAGTGGAAATGTACAACCGCTTTGCCATGCCGCTGGCCAGCTTGGTCTGCGCTATTGTCGGCGCACCGCTGGGCATGCAGAAACAACGGGGCAGTTCTTCTATCGGTTTTGGCATCAGCGTCGTCGTCATTTTCATTTATTACACGATTATGACTCTGGGGAATGCCCTGGGGAACGGGGGCAAGATTCCTCCGTATATTGCCGCTTTTTTACCGGATATCGTCTGTGGCATTGCCGGTATATTTTTAGTATACCGCAAATCCAGATAATCAGACGGAGTGATTGGTATGCCTTGGGGCTGCCGGTCACTCTGCCTTTTTTTATATATTTCTGCAGAAATGATGCAAAATGCCATGACAGAATTCATATCATGGTATAATATAAAAAACAGGATGGAGGTGTGCCAATGGAATACGGATGGATTATGTTGCTGATTTTAGCCGTCATGGGCGGTGTCATAGCCTATCTGGGTGATAAAATCGGCTCCCGCGTAGGCAAAAGAAAAATAAAATTATTTGGCATGCGGCCGAAATACTCATCTATCCTGATTACAATTATTACCGGCGTCAGCATTGCCGCCGTTACCCTTGGCGTCATGTCGGTCCTTTCGCAGAATGTCCGCATCGCCCTGTTCGGGATGCACCAGCTGCAGCTGCAGAAGGCCGAACTGGAACAGCAGCGGGACCGGTTGCTGCAGCAGGCCCGGGAGTTGGGACTGGAAATGGAAGAAAAGAACAATCTCCTGGCAGCCAACGAAAACCTGCTCCGTCATCAGGAACAGCAGCTGGCCGATGCCAACGACCGCATACGGGTGACACAGCTGGATCTGGAGCAGACCCAGGCCGCCCGCGATGATGTGAGCCGTCAACTGACCATCGTTCAGGTGGCCCGCGATGAAATGATGGCCCGCAATACGCAGCTTAACACAGAAAATAAAGAACTGGAAGCGACGCAGGCACGCATGAATCACACCATCGGCCTGCTCGATGAACGCATAAAATTACTGAACGATAAAATGACCGATATACGGGAAGGGCAGGTACTGTTTCGCGTCGGTGAAGTCCTGGCCAGCAAAGTCGTCGATGCCAATGCCGATGAAAGTAAAATCCGGGCTTCTCTGGGAGAAATGCTGGCCCAGACCAATACCCGCATCAGGGAACAACTGGGCATCACCAATGAAAATGCCGTCGTGCTCTATATTTCGCAGGATGAAATCGACCAGACGGTCCAGACGCTGCATGCAGCCAGGGGCAGTAAATTGATCCGCCTTACGGCTGCGGGCAATATCATCCTCGGGGAACCGGCGCTGGTCCATCTGGAAACCTTCGATAACCAGCTCATTTATCATAAAAATGAAATCGTCTATGAAGAACATTTTCGCTCTTCCGATGTCAATGGCAGTGCCGAATACATCGTCTTCCGCTTCCTCCATGAAGTCAATCAGAAAGCCGTCGGCAAGGGCATCCTGCCCGACCCGCTGACAGGCAACGTGGGGTCGCTGACGGCAACGGAAATGTTCGATACGATCCAGCGGATTAAATCCTGTGGCGATGGCGATATCATCCTGCGGGCCGTGGCCCGTACGGATATTTACACGGCGGGGCCGATGAACATCGACATAGCCGTCCGGTCCTATGGGACACCGTGAGAGGAGCAGGATTCATGATTTTAGCAATCGATCCCGGATCAGAAAAGACGGGGACAGCGGTCCTTGGCACCGATGGCAGCCTGGTCTGCCGTCAGATCATACCTACCGGGGACCTTTCCTGTCATCTGCGGGAGATGTATAAAAAGTATGCTTTTACGCATATTGTCATGGGAAATGGTACGAACCACCGTCATCTTCAGCCCGTTGCCGAAGAATGGATACGCAAAGAAGCACCGGATGTGACCTTTTCCCTCATCGACGAACAGTTTACTACTGTAGAGGGGCGAAAGCTGTACTGGCAGTATACGCCCCGCCATGGCTGGCGCCGTCTGGTCCCTCTGTCCCTGCAATATCCGCCGGAACCGGTCGATGACTTTGTGGCCTGGATCATCGGACAGCGGTATATAAAATCCCTGGGAGGTCTTTCATGATTGAATACGTACTACGCGCTATAGGACTGGCTTTTGGAGCCCTGGTATATAACTGCGGCCTTCACGTGTTCCTGGTACCCAATAATGTCATCGATGGTGGCGTCGTCGGGATTGCCCTCATGGCAGCCCATGTGACGGGCATATCCTTCAGTGTGTTTATCGTCGCCCTGAACATTCCCTTTTTCGTCATCGGTTACCGTAAAATCGGTTTGCGCTTTACCTTTTTTTCGCTCTATTCCGTCTTCTGCCTCTCGCTGTGGAGTAGTTTCCTCCATCTGTCCCCCATGACGGATGACCCCTTTTTATCGACTATTTTCGGCGGTATCATCATGGGGCTCGGCGTAGGGCTGATCATCCGCTGGGGCGGTTCTCTGGATGGCACGGAAATCATGGCCATCATCACTGAAAAGATTTCCCCCTTTTCCGTCGGGGAAATCGTCATGTTTTTCAACCTGTTCATTTTAGGATCTGCTATCTTTGTCTTTGGCGTAGACAGTGCCCTCTATTCGCTGGTAGCCTATTTCATTGCCTATAAGATGATCGATATCGTTGTGAACGGTCTCGATGAAATGAAGGGACTGTTCATCGTTTCGGCAAAGCATGACGAAGTGGCCCGGGTCATTACCCAGGACATGGGAAGAGCTGTGACCCTTTTCCACGGGGAAGGCGCCTATACGCGGAAGAAAACGCTGATTTTGTATTGCGTCGTCTCCCGTCTGGAAATCACCAAAATGCAGGACGTGGTAAAACGGATAGATCCGCGGGCGTTTATTACGATATTTGATATACGCGAGACCCAGGGCGGTCTGCTCAAAGGGAAAAAGAACCATGAGTAAAATGGTTTATGGGGGGCACTTTTGGTTGACGAAACACAACAGATGCTATATCATATAAAATAATTGCATATATAGTTATATTAATATAAGAAGCATGCAGGACAGCTTCTCGCACAGGAGGCAGAGAAATGGCACAATTGAATTTTAATATTGAAGATATTTGCGGGACCTTATCAGAAAATAAGGATGGCTGGCACAAACAGCTGACCTATATCAGTTGGAACAATCGGCCGCCCAAGTTCGACCTTCGCTCGTGGGATCCTGATTATCAGGCCATGACCAAAGGGATTACCCTGACAAAAGACGAATTGATTGAACTTCGTAATATTCTGGATAAGATGGATTTTGATAAATACTAAAGGGGTGTGAAGTATGCTTTCTCAGATTCAGTGCGGATAATGACGAAAGCATACTTTTATTTTGCTTGCAAAAGAAGAAGAAACATTATATAATCTCTGTTGTATGTACTATTAATACTTGGTCATAATTTACATAAAGGTGATGGAATGGTTCGTATAGCCAGAGAAAAAAGACACGCTCTCCTGTCCCGCCGCATTGAGGAAAATCCCTTCATCAATGACGAGGAACTGGCGGAAGAATTTTCTGTCAGCGTGGCGACTATCCGGCTGGACCGGATGGCCCTGGGGATACCAGAGCTTCGCATGCGCATAAAAAAGCGCGCCGAAGCAGCACAGGCCCAGCAACACCGAACAGATGTCATGGGGGACCTGATTGAATGCAATGTTGGTAAAGATGCGATATCCATTATGATGGCTACTGAAGACATGGTGGATGCAGCACATGTCGTACAGTCACGGTATTTATATGCCCAGGCGGATTCCCTTACGAAAGCCGTCCTGAATCTTCCGGTCTGTATCATCGCCGTTGCCAACTTAAAATATAAGCAGCCCGTAACTGTCGGGGACCGGCTCGTCGCACGGGCTGAAGTCATCCGTCAGAGAGATCAGAAATATTATGTATGGGTGAAGATACGCAAGAATGCCAAAGAAGTATTCCGGGCAAAGTTTATCGTAGAGTCTTTGGAATAACGGAGATAGAGTAATGAAAATAGCTGTAGACGCTATGGGCGGGGATTATGCGCCAGAAGAAATCGTTCTGGGAGCAATTCACGCCGTACGCGAATATAAATACGATGTAGTACTCGTCGGAGATGAACAGAAAATACGGAGGGTGCTGCAGCAATATGACGCGAAAGAAAGTGACCGCCTGTCTATTGTCCATGCCAGTGAAGTAATCGAAATGGGAGAACATCCCGTGCAGGCAGTCCGTAAAAAGAAAGATGCCTCTATTGTCGTGGCGACACGGCTCGTACGGGACGGACAGTGCGATGCCGTCGTAGCTCCGGGTAGTACGGGGGCGGCTGTCACGGCAGCCCTTCTGGGACTGGGGCGGATCGCCGGCATAGAACGGCCCTGTATCGCTACGCCGATTCCTTCCAAAAAGGGAATTACAGTGCTGCTCGATTCGGGAGCCAATTCCAACAGCAAGCCGAAACATCTCGTGGAAGCGGCTATCATGGGATCCCATTATGCCAAGTACATCCTGGGCATAGACAAGCCACAGGTCGGCCTGCTGAATATCGGCGAAGAAGTGACGAAAGGCAATGAATTATGCCAGCGCACCTATCCGCTGCTGGAAAAATTAAAGACTATTTCTTTCTATGGCAATGTCGAAGGACGGGATATCCCCAACGGCACGGTAGATGTCGTCGTCTGCGACGGGTTCGTCGGCAATGTCATACTGAAGTTTGGTGAAAGCATGGCTATGTTCATCTACCGGCTGGTCAAGCAGGCCATAAAGAATAGTGGGTTTATTGCAAAACTGGGTGCTCTGGCGATTTATCCTGCACTGAAATCGCTGAAGAAACGCCTGGATTTTACGGAATATGGAGGGGCTCCGCTTTTGGGAGTCAACGGCAGTTTTATTATCTGCCACGGCAGTTCCAAGGCAAAGGCTATTAAAAATGCCATCCGCGTTGCCGGTGAACTGGTACAGCAGGATGTGACAGGACATATCCGCAATAGTATAGAGGAAGAAGGAGTTCAGGAATATGATAGTGAAAGCTAATCCGGCAGGGATTCTCGGCACCGGGCATTGTGTGCCCGAACAGGTTTGGACGAATGAGTATTTGGAAACGTTTCTGGATACATCGGATGAATGGATCCGCAGCCGTACCGGTATCGGTGCCAGGCATGTAGCCCCCGAAGGGGTCAACACGTCAGATCTGGCAACGGGCGCGGCAAAAGAAGCGTTGGAAATGGCCGGAGTCAGCCCGGAAGATCTCGATTTGATCATCGTGTGCACCCTGACACCAGACAAGATGCTGCCTAGCACAGCCTGCATCGTCCAGGCCAATCTGGGAGCCGTCAATGCCGCCGCCTTCGATCTGGAAGCAGCCTGCTCCGGCTTTGCCTATGGGTCGATTATTGCCTCCCAGATGATTGAAAACGGTATGTATGACCATATTCTGGTCATCGGCGCAGAAGTCCTGACAAGGGTCATCAACTGGAAAGACCGTTCTTCCTGCGTCCTCTTTGGCGATGGTGCCGGAGCAGCCGTCATCGGCCGCGTTCCCTCGGGATACGGCATCCTCAGCGGCGCCATGGGTGCCGACGGTACCGGCGGCGATTTCCTGACCATCCGCAGTGGTATCGCCAACCCCGTCACGGATGCGCGCCGCGCCGACGGATCGGCTTATGCCGTCATGGATGGCAGGGAAGTCTATAAATTTGCAGTCAAAGCAATGCCTCATGCAGCCGAACTGGCACTGCAGCGGGCGGAACTGGAAAAGAAAGATATTGATGTCCTCGTACCTCACCAGGCCAACATGCGCATTATCGAATCGGCAGCAAAACGCCTGCATGTGCCTATGGAAAAGGTATACGTCAACATCGAAAAATATGCCAATACATCGGGTGCATCCATCCCTATCGCCCTGGACGAAGCCGTCCGCACGGGGATGGTGAAACGGGGAGACATTGTCTGCCTCGCCGGTTTTGGTGCCGGCCTGACCTGGGCCAGCGTCGTCATGAAATGGTACTAAAAAAGAATTGAGGTGATTCCTTTGAAAACTGCATTTGTATTTCCCGGACAAGGTGCCCAGAAAGTGGGCATGATCAAAGACTTATACGACAATTATGCCGTCGTAAAAGAACTGTTTGAAGAAGCTGATGATGCCCTGCATTTTTCGCTGACCAAGCTGATTTTTGAAGGTCCTGATGAAGAACTGATGAAGACCAGCAATACCCAGCCGGCTATCCTCACGGCCAGCACGGCCTGCTGCCGCGTCCTTCAGCAGGAAGGACTGACACCGGATATCGCTGCCGGCCACAGCCTCGGCGAATATTCCGCCCTCGTAGCAGCCGGCTCGCTGAGCTTTGCCGATGCCGTCCGCACCGTACGGCTGCGCGGCCAGTTCATGCAGGAAGCCGTTCCCCTCGGAGAAGGCGGCATGGCAGCTATCCTCGGCCTCGATGACGAAAAAATCAAGGAAATCTGTGCCCAGGTTTCTGCCCAGGGCGGCGTCGTCCAGGCGGTCAATTTCAACTGCCCGGGCCAGACGGTCATTGCCGGTTCTGCCAAAGCCGTAGAAACAGCGGCCGATGCCCTGAAAGCGGCCGGTGCCCGCCGCGCTGTCATGCTTCATGTCAGTGCCCCCTTCCACAGCACCCTCATGGAACCGGCTGCCCGGCGCCTGGCGGAAGTCCTCGATACGATTACCATCCGCGATGCACAGATTCCTGTCGTAGCCAATGTGAACGGACAGATGGAAACAAAGGCTGCCGATATTAAGGAAGCCCTGGTCAGACAGGCGGCTAGCCCGGTTCTGTGGATCGACTGCACGCATACCATGCAGCAGTTCGGCGCTGAAGCGTTCGTCGAAGTCGGCCCCGGCAAGACCATCTGCGGCTTCAATCGTAAGATTGACCGCAAAATCCATAGTGAAAACGTAGAAGATATCCCGTCCTTACAGAAAACACTTGAATTTTTCCAGGGGGTCAGATAAAATGCTTTTAACAGGTAAAACTGCGATTGTAACAGGCGGTTCCCGCGGCATCGGCCGTGCCGTCTCCCTGCTGCTGGCCCGGGAAGGTGCCAATGTGGCTATCGTCTACGCCGGAAATACGGCAGCTGCAGAAGAAACGAAGCAGCAGGCCGAAGCGTTGGGCGCAGCTGCTGCCGTGTTCCAGTGCGATGTAGCTGACGAACAGGCTGTGGCGGATATGGTCAAAGCCGTCAAGACCCAGTTTGGTTCCGTAGATATCCTGGTCAATAACGCCGGAATCACCCGTGACGGACTGCTCATGCGCATGAAAGAAGCGGATTGGCAGGCCGTCCTGGATACGAATCTGACCGGTGTCTATCATTGTACGAAAGCTGTTTCCAAGCTGATGATGAAACAGCGTCAGGGGGCCGTCATCAATCTGTCCTCTGTCGTCGGGGAAACGGGCAATGCCGGCCAGGCCAATTACGCCGCTGCCAAAGCAGGCATCATCGGCTTTACCAAGGCCGTTGCCAAAGAACTGGCATCGCGCAATATACGTGTCAATGCCGTAGCTCCCGGCTACGTAGAAACAGACATGACTGCCGGACTTCCCGATTCGGCCAAGGAAGACATGCTCCGCTCCATCCCGCTGGGCCGCCCGGCTACAGCCGATGATGTGGCACAGGCCGTCTTATTCCTTGCATCTGATCAGGCTAAATACATTACAGGCCAGGTCCTCAACGTGGACGGCGGCATGGTAATGTAATATAATACAATTAGCACACTGAAAGGGGGTGAATTGGAAATGAGCGAAGAAGCTACTTTTGAAAAAGTAAAAAGCATCGTTGTTGAACAGTTAGGCGTTGACGAAAAAGAAGTCAAAATGGACGCTGCGTACATTGATGATTTAGGCGCTGATTCCTTGGACATTGTTGAATTGATCATGGCTTTCGAAGAAGAATTCAATATCGAAATCCCTGATGATGTGGCAGAAAAAATCAAAACTGTTAAAGATACAGTTGATTACATCGAAAAGGAAAAGAAAGCGTAAGTATGCAATAAGAGCCAGATGGGGAGAGGCGCAGGTCTTTCCCCGGATGGTATCTTGAATGGAGGAAACTATAGTGAAGCTGCCAGAATTACATATAGGTAAGCTTGTAGCCAAAGTGCCAATCGTCCAGGGCGGCATGGCAATACGTTTGTCTACTGCCCGCTTAGCGGCAGCTGTTGCAAATGAAGGCGGTATTGGCCTGATTGCCATCTCCGGCATGCCATATGATGAAATACGATATGAAATCCGGTTGGCCAGAAAACTTGCGCCAACGGGGATTATTGGTATAAATGCCATGGTTGCGGCCCGTGATTTCAAGGGCATCGTAATGACGGCTATTGAAGAAGGAATCGATCTAGTAGTAGCAGGGGCTGGCTTTTCCCGGGATATGTTTGCCTGGGGCCGCGCTTCGGGTACCCCGATTGTGCCAATTGTCTCCTCGGCTAAACTAGCTAAAATATCCCAGAACCTCGGCGCTGCCGCTGTCGTCGTAGAAGGCGCAGAAGCAGGCGGGCATCTGGGCACGAACCGTTCCAGCCGGCTCATCGTGCCGGAAGTACGCGCTGCCGTAGATATTCCGGTCATCGGTGCCGGCGGCGTTCTCCACGGCGAAGATATAGCAGAAATGCTCCGTCTCGGCGCCAATGGGGTACAGATGGGCAGCCGTTTTGCTGCCAGCGTTGAATCGAATGGTTCTGATGAATTGAAAAAAGTCTATCTCCGTGCGAACAACCCGGAAGATTTCATTCTCGTGCACAGCCCCGTGGGGCTGCCGGGGCAGGCTATCCGTACGCCTTTTTCGGAACGGGTGCTTCTGGGAACGGCTCCCAAGCCGGTTACGTGCGACCATTGCCTCAAGAAGTGCAGCCATAAGTACTGCATCATCCGCGCTCTGACGCGGGCTCAGCAGGGAGATGTCGAAACTGGTCTCGTATTTTCCGGCCGGCGCATGCAGGAAATCCACGATATCCTGCCGGTCAAGGAAATATTTGCATATCTGAAACGGGAAGTAGAAGCAATTCCCGATTAATCACGAACTTTTTATGGATGAGGTGAACACTTTGGAAAAACGTGTAGTAATTACCGGTCTGGGTGTCGTATCCCCGGTGGGCATCGGCAAAGATACTTTTTGGGACGCCCTCTTATCCGGCAAGAACGGTATTGGCCCGATTACACATTTTGATGCGACGGAATACGCGGCCCGCATTGCCGGTGAAGTCAAAGATTTTGACCCGGCAGACTACAACATTGATCGCAAAGAAGCACGGCACATGGACATTTCTACCCAGTTTGCCGTTGCAGCAGCCAAACTGGCTATCGATGATTCCGGCGTCGATCTGGATAAAGAAGACCGGGACCGTATCGGTACGATTGTCGGTACCGGCATTGGCGGCATGGAAACGCTGCATAATCTCTACAAGGGATTATTTGCCAAAGGTCCGTCACGGGTCAACCCGTTCGTCGTACCCAAGATGATTGGCAATATGGCATCTGGCCAGGTATCCATCATCTTCGGTCTCCAGGGCCATTGCGCCAGCGTCGTCACCGCCTGTGCAACGGGGACGAATTCCATCGGCGCGGCATACCGCATGATCCAGCGCGGCGAACTCGACGCAGCCGTAGCCGGTGGCACGGAAGCTGCCGTATCCCCCGGTGCCGTAGCTGGTTTTGCGGCCATGAAGGCTCTCAGTACCCGCAATGATGACCCGGCACACGCTTCCCGCCCCTTCGATAAAGACCGCGATGGTTTCGTCATGGGCGAAGGAGCCGGCATCGTATTCCTGGAAGAACTGGAACACGCTAAAAAACGGGGTGCTCATATTTACTGTGAAATTGGCGGCTATGGCAGCAATGCCGACGCCTATCATATTACGGCTCCGGCTCCGGAAGGCATCCAGCAGTCCAAATGCATGGCTCTCGCCGTCAAGGATGCCGGCCTTACTCCGGACGATGTAGACTATGTCAATGCCCACGGTACGTCCACGCATCTCAATGACCTTAATGAATCCAAGGCCATCGCCCGTCTCTTCGGCGACCATGCCAGGGACATGCTGGTCAGCTCGACAAAATCCATGACAGGGCATCTCCTGGGCGCTGCCGGTGCTGTCGAAGCCATTGCCTGTGCACTGACCATTGCTACCGGTCACGTACATCCCACAATCAACCTCATCGAACCGGAAGATGAACTGAAAGAACTCGGTCTCAATTACGTACCGGGTCAGGCTGTAGATGCCGATGTCAAGGTGGCTATTTCCAATTCCTTCGGATTTGGCGGCCACAATGCTACCCTTCTGTTCAAGAAGTATGCAGAATAAGAGATGTATTCGTAATGAAACCGGAACGAAAAGCACAACTTGAGAAATGTATCGCCGTCCTGGGGCTGCCTGCCTTCCGCAACCTGCAGCTCCTCGATGCGGCATTGACTCATTCTTCCTATGCCAATGAAAATAAGAACCGCCATGTCCACTTTAACGAACGCCTGGAATTTCTCGGTGATGCCATTCTGGACCTGGTCATTGGCGAATACCTGTTCATGCATTATCCTCACATGCCGGAAGGTGAACTTTCCAAAGCCAGGGCCAGTGTAGTCAGTGAAATGCCTCTGGCTTCCGTATTTGGCTCGTATCATATGGGCGACTACATGCTCATGGGACGGGGCGAACAGCTCTCCGGCGGCCGGACGCGGACCAGTATCCTGGCCGATGCCTTCGAAGCCGTCGTCGGCGCCGTATATATCGATCATTCCTATGGTGAGGCCCGTGCCTTTATCCTTCACCAGCTGAAAGGATATCTCGATCTGGTAAAAAGTGGCAATTATGGCAAAGACTATAAAACACTGTTTCAGGAATTCGTTCAGCGTGATGGTGAGCAGCATATCGTCTATGAACTCTGCCGTGAAGAAGGGCCGGATCACGATAAGACCTTCTATATGGAAGTCACGGTGAACGGTACGGTTCTGGGCGAAGGAAAAGGAAAAACCAAGAAAGATGCCGAACAGCATGCGGCTCATGAAGCATTGAAAAAATTAGGTGGTATAAAGTAAAATGTGGCTTTCGGGCCACATTTTTTTTATAAGAACAGGAGCATCATGATGGAAAAAGAAAGACTGCGTACATCGATCATCCCCATTTTTATTCCTCATATCGGTTGTCCCTACCGGTGCGTATTTTGCAATCAGTGGCGGATAACGGGACATGAGGGAGTACCCGATGCCAGCGAAGTCAGAAATCTTATCGATACCTATACCCGGGGTGTAGAAAAACGTCACTGGGAAGCCGCCTTTTATGGTGGAAGTTTTACGGCTATTCCCGGCTCCTTGCAGGAAAGCCTGCTGGAACCGGCTTATGAAGCACTGCAGGAAGGCCGTATCGATGCCATTCGCTGTTCGACCCGGCCCGACTGCATTACCGGACCTATCCTGGAGAGGCTGCAGCGCTATGGCATGACGACGGTCGAACTGGGCGTACAGTCTATGGATGATGTCGTACTGGAACGGGCCAGACGCGGGCATACGGCGGCGCAGGTAAAAGACGCTACGGCGCTCCTGCGCCAGTATGGGTTCACCGTAGGACATCAGCTCATGCCGGGCCTTCCCGGTGAGGACTGGCAGAGCCTGATCCGGACGACCGATGCCATCTGCCGGTTGAAGCCGGATATAGCCCGCATTTATCCCGTAGTAGTCATTGCCGGTACGGAACTGGCAGACAGCTGGCAGAACGGGGAATACCAGGCGCTGACTATCCATGAAGGAGTGCAGCGCGCGGCCTATATGAAGCAGCAGTTCCTTTCTAAGGGTATTCAAGTTATTCGTACAGGACTGCAGGCAACGGAAAATCTCGATGACCCGGCCCAGGTACTGGCCGGAGCCTATACGCCGGCCATGGGGGAAATGGTCGATACCAGGCGGTATCAGCTGCAGCTGTTCCGTGTACTGGATCAGATTCTGCCAGCTTGTCCCGGACAAACTTGTGTCATTTCCTATAACCGCCGCGATACGAGCCGCGTACGGGGCATCCGCAATGTTACGGTACACCGTTCGCGCCTGCGCTATGGACGTGAATTTCTCTGGAAAGAAGACGACGCGGTCCCCCTGTATCATATCCAGGTGAAGACGGATGGGGGAACGTGGCTCATCGATACGGATCGGGGCCGGTGTTCTATCATAGAAATAAACGATTAACGTAACGTTATAGTGTAAGACGAGGACGGATACACAGCAAATAGTTGTGTATCCGTCCTCGTTTTCGTATGATATTTTCATTATGTGAAAAAGATAAGGGACGTTTTATTATGGTAAATGATGAAAATAACAAGGAATAACTATATGAAAACTTTATCATATTTTAAAATAAGCGAAAAAATATTAATTAAATTAAGAGCAATAATACTCGTATGTAAAAATAGAAAGAATTACTAAATAAAATTTAAAAAATGAAGAAATGTCATTGACAGGGCAGTTGACCCGTGCTAGAATACAAGCATAGAAAATGTTCCAAATAAAGAAAGGAGTTCAATAATATGAACTCCTAATAAAATATTCGAAATACAGAATTAAGTTCGTAATAAAGAACAGGTTAGCACTAACGGGGTTCCAGAGTCCGGACAGGGGAAACCGTTAGAAAGATAAAGGCAGATAGTATGAAAGAATCTGTCATGTATAGCAACTTTAATTGTGAAAGGGGTTTTATTATGGCAACGCTTGATTCTAAGACAGGAGTTCTCGTTGAGAAGCCGACGAACGTACGTTGGCAGGTGTTTATTGCAATCTTCATTCTCTGTTCCATCAACTATGTTGACCGTGCTGTCATTTCCGTTCTCATGCCGGCTATCCAGTCAGATCTGGGCTTTTCACCGGAAATGGTCGGTGTCATCCTCAGTGCTTTCTTCTGGGGCTACGTCTTAATGCAGATACCATGCGGCTGGCTGTGCGATAAAATCCAGCCGGGGAAAGTTATCGTCGGTACAGGCGTGTTATGGGGGATTTTCCAGATTATTACCGGCTTCATCACCAGCAGTTCGCTGTTCATCGCTATCCGCGCACTCCTCGGTATTTCCGAAGCTCCGATTTATCCGGCCGGCGGTAAATTACAGTCCGTATGGCTGACAAAAAATGAACGTGGCAAAGGTTCGGCTCTTCTCGATTCCGGATCGGCTGTAGGCAATGCTATCGGCGCTCCTCTTTGTGCCGTATTTGTAGCTTTCCTCGATGGCTGGCGCGGCGCCCTCATGGCAGCCGGGGTTCTCACCATCCTGGTCGTCCTGGCCTGCAAACCGCTCATGTCCCACACTCCGGAAAACAGCCCGCGCTGCAACGAAGCTGAACGGGAATACCTCCGCAAAGCATTTGAAGAAGAAGATGCTGAATCTCTTTCCGCTATGCAGGCTGAAACGGGTAATACCTCTACGGGCAGCACGCTCAGCAAATACATGACATCCCGCAGCTTTTGGAGCCTGTGCCTCGGTTTCGGTGCGTATGACTCCTTCTGGTATGGCCTGATGACCTGGGGCGCTCTGTACCTTCACGCTACACACGGCCTCGATATCAAAGGTCTTGGCTGGGCTATCTTCGTTATCTACATGGTCGGTGTTGTCGGCGAAATCGTCGGTGGTACCCTGACTGATAAATGGCGTAAAAATTCGGCAGACAGCAACAAGATCATGCGCCGTCTGTTCCCGGTCCTCGGCATCTGCATCGCTATTCCCATGTATCTCCTTTCGGCAGCAACAGATGTATACATTGCTGTAGCTTTCCTTTCCGTCGCTATGTTCTTCGAAAAATGGTGCGGCTGCCTCTACTGGTCTCTGCCGGCACTGTGCACAGACCGCAAACACAGCGGTGCTGTTGGCGGCGCAATGAACATGTTTGGCAACCTCGGTGGCGCTATCGTCCCAATCGTCGTCGGTCTTATCGTTGGTGCAACGGGCAGCTATTACTGGGCACTGATGCTCTTCGTGGCACTGGCTGTTGCTCTCGGTGTCCTGCCAGCTCTTATCAACTACAATAAGAAAATTGGTATGGAATAATCTAGTATACACTGTGTGTATGCAATAGAATCTAAAAAGAGGCATGCCGCTTCAGAAATACAGTCGGAACAGGCATGCCTCTTTACCACATAGGAGGACTATCATGGCTCGTTATAACAAAGTTTCAAAGGAATTACTCGATGAATTATTAGTTCTTCTGGGCAAACACAATATGACTACCGATCCGGAAAAACTCGATGCCTACAAGACCGATGAGGAGTCGAACCCCATTTATTTCCATACACCGGAAGTCGTTGTATTCCCGGAAACGACCGAACAGGTAGCAGCTATCATGAAGCTGGCCAATAAGTACATGGTTCCGGTTACACCCCGTGGCGGCGGCAGCAGCCTGGCCTGCGGCGCCGTTCCCGTATACAATGGCATCGTATTGTGCCTGGAAAAGATGAATAAAATCATTGAAGTCAATAAAGATGCCCTGTACATGATTACCGAAGCCGGCGCTATCACGACGGCTGTACAGGCAGCGGCTAAAGAAGCCGGCCTCTACTATGCCGGTGACCCCAGCTCCAAAGCATCCAGTGAAATCGGTGGCAACATTGCTACCAACGCTGGTGGCAGCCGCGTCGTCAAATACGGCACGACCCGCGACCAGGTATACTGGCTGGAAATCGTCACCCCGACTGGCGAAATCACCCGCGTGGGCAAACGGCTACAGAAGAACACGACCGGTTATGCTCTGGAAAAACTCATCTGTGGCAGTGAAGGCACGCTGGGCGTCGTCACGAAAATCTGTCTGAAACTGCGTCCGATTGCACCGTTCCATTTCGATCTGGTAGGTATTTTCAAGGATGTCAACGATGCCCTGGCCGTACCGAACCAGCTGCAGAAAGCGGGTGTACAGCCGACGGCTATCGAATTTCTCGATACCAATGCCATCCAGAGTGCCGAACGGTTCCTGAAAATGGATCTGCCGTACTCCAAAGAAAACGGCAACTATATCATCGTCACCGTCGATTCCTATGACCAGGATGACCTCGATAACCGTGTAGCCACAGCCGATGAAATCTGCCAGAACAACCACGCCGCAGAAACGCTGGTTGCTGACGACCGTATCTGGAACGCCCGCTATTGCAACGGTGAAGCTGCCCGTAACGACAGCCTCGTCTTCCTGGCAGAAGATATCGTCGTACCCGTGGACAAGATTCCCGACCTCATGGCCAAACTGCCGGAAATCGAAAAACAGTACAACATCGCAACGACGGTCGCGGCCCACATTGGCGACGGCAATATCCATGTCAACGCCCTGAAGATGGATATGTCCTTAGAAAAATGGAACGAAGTAATCCCGCAGTACCATAATACGCTGTACAGTTTCGTCTACAGTCTGGGCGGCTGCCTCTCGGGCGAACACGGCATCGGCCTGCGGAAGTTAGCTGAAATGAAGAAGTTTACTGATCCTGTCGAACTGGGCATGATGGAAGCCATCAAGAAAGCACTGGATCCGAACCTCATCCTCAATCCGGCCAAGATTTTCGATTTTGGTGACTAACGATTCATTTTTCCACCTGTAGTGAGGCCATGTACACCTTTTGTTTTCCCGTTGTATTGCCACTCGTTATTTGACAAGAAAAATAGAGCGATGATACAATGTCCCCTAAGGGGATGTTCGATATATTGAACTTCATTAAGGAAGAAGGTTATATATGGTTAAATCAGGCAATAGTACCATCGTACGTTCCGCTGCCCGGGCGCTGGATGTGCTGGAAATCGTCGTACAGGCTGAAAAAGCCCCGACGTTTACTATGATACAGAAGGCATCGGGGATTCCTAAGAGTTCCTTATCCTACCTGATGCAGGAACTGATGCAGAAACGATACGTCCAATACGATCCGGAATCGAAGGTGTATTATCCAGGGCTGGCCCTGCTGGCGCTCTCTGCAGAGTGTATGAGTACGACGAATTTTTCCGTTGAACTGACGAGGGGCATAAAGTCGCTCCAGGAAGAGACGGGAGAAACGACCCACGCCGTCATCCGCGAAGGACGGTTTGCTATCTTTATCGGCAAACAGGCGTCGGCCAAGGCAGTCAGCTCTGTCCTCAATATCGGCTTTAAACTGGGTGCCCATGCGACGGGATGCGGCCTGGTCATGCTGGCATCTCTTCCCGATGACGAACTGCACGCACTCATCGATCCCGTTACACTGGAACAGTATACACCGTACACAATTACCGATAAAAAACGGCTCTACCGGGAAATCCGCCGGGTACGGCGCTATGGATACGCCTTTGATGATCAGGGCAATATCCTCGGAGGTTGTTGTATTGCAGCTCCCGTTTACAACCGGGAAAAGGAAGTCGTCGCGGCCATCAGTATCAGTGTCCTGGCCAGCAAGGCAACCATTTCCTACCTGCGGTTCCTTCGCCGCAAAGTCAAGGAAAAAGCACAGGAAATCAGCATGCGTCTTGGGTATTTATAATAAAACAACAATCAGAAGCAGACAGACGCGGCTTGCAGTGCGAAGCAAACCGCCTGCCTGCTTCTAAATGTACAAAATATGGAACAAAGTTCTTTATTAAGAATTACAAACGTATATTCGTATAACGAATATTTGTAAAACTTTTTTGTTAGGAGGTTACACTCATGGCATTAATGACTGGTGAACGGTATATCGAAAGCATGCGCAAGCTCAACCTGCAGGTGTACATGTTCGGCAAAAAAATCGACAACGTCGTCGATGACCCCATCCTGCGTCCGTCCCTGAACTCGGTCCGCATGACCTACGATCTGGCCCAGATGCCGGAATACGAAGATCTCATGACGGCTACGTCGTCCCTGACCGGTGAAAAGATTAACCGTTTCACCCATATCCACCAGAGCACCCAGGACCTCATCAACAAAGTCCGGATGCAGCGTCTCCTCGGACAGAAGACGGCAGCCTGTTTCCAGCGCTGCGTCGGCATGGATGCATCCAACGCCGTATTCTCCACGACCTATGAAATCGACCAGAAATACGGCACTCATTATCATGAAAACTTCAAGAAATTCCTCACCCGGGTACAGCAGAATGACTTTACCGTCGATGGCGCCATGACCGACCCGAAAGGCGACCGCGGCAAGGCTCCTCATGCCCAGGATGATCCCGATTTGTATCTCCACGTCGTCGAACGCCGTCCCGACGGTGTCGTCGTACGCGGTGCCAAAGCCCATCAGACAGGCTTCATCAACTCCCACGAAGTCATCGTCATGCCGACTATCGCCATGCGGGAAGATGACAAGGATTACGCTATTTCCTTCTGCTGTCCGACCGATGCCGAAGGCATTTTCATGATCGTCGGCCGTCAGTCCTGCGATACGCGGAAACTGGAAGGAGCTCCCATGGATACGGGCAACCCCGAATTCGGCGGCACGGAAGCACTGGTTATCTTCGATAACGTATTTATCCCCAATGACCAGATCTTCCTCAACGGCGAAGTGGAATTTGCCGGCATGATGGTCGAACGCTTTGCCGGATATCACCGTCAGTCCTATGGCGGCTGCAAAGTCGGCGTAGGCGACGTCCTCATCGGGGCTGCGGCCCTGGCAGCCGATTATAACGGTTGTGCCAAGGCATCGCACATCAAAGACAAGATTATCGAAATGCAGCACCTGAACGAAACGCTCTTCGGCTGCGGCATCGCCTGCTCGGCTCTGGGAAAACCGACGAAATCGGGCAACTACCTCATCGACCTGCTGCTGGCCAACGTGTGCAAGCAGAACGTCACCCGTTTCCCCTATGAAATCGTCCGCCTGGCCGAAGATATTGCTGGCGGCCTGGTCGTCACGGCGCCGTCGGAAATCGACTTGCGGGATCCGAAAATCGGGCCGTATGTCGATAAATACCTCAAAGGCGTATCGTCCGTATCGACGGAAAACCGCCTGAAAGTCCTGCGTCTCATCGAAAATCTCTGCCTGGGCACGGCCGCCGTCGGCTACCGGACAGAATCCATGCACGGTGCCGGCAGCCCGCAGGCACAGCGCATCATGATTTCCCGTCAGGGGAACCTGGAAATGAAGAAAGAACTGGCTAAGAAGATTGCCCATATTGAAGAATAGTACATGACGAATATGTAAGGGGAGAACTACATCATGGTAAAAAAAGAGGATGGATGGGAACACAGCTGCTGCCTATGTTTCCTATGCGCCGTGCTCCAACCATGGAATCAAAGCTGGCATGGCCAAGACACAGCTGGAAGCTAAACGAGCCGTCGAATCGGGCTATTGGTCCCTCTACCGGTACAATCCGGAACTCAAGGAACAGGGAGAAAATCCGTTCCACCGCGATTCGAAAGAACCGACAGAAAGCTTCCAGGATTTCATCAGAGGCGAAGTACGCTATGCTTCCCTGATCCAGAAATTCCCCGATACGGCACCGCAGCTCCTGCAGCAGGCTTAAGATGACGCACGGGAACGGCGGGAAACGTATAAGAAATTAGCGGCCTTGTAAGAGCTATCCTCTTACTTCTCATACAATACCAATCCTTCACTAAAAATGAAACGAACCTGGTCCTCCTAAGTGGGACCAGGTTCGTTTCGTTTTGTCTGCTGCCGTATACGAGATGCAGGCAGCGTTATAACAGGGAGCGGACAGCCGTAAAATCGTCGGGACACTGCAGCGTCCTGATGCCCTTTTGTGCTTCGAGTCCTTCCGTATTGGCGCAGATACAGGGGCAGCCGCAGACGATAAGCCAGTAATCCGCCTGGCGGGCGCCATGGGCTGCATAGACCCAGGTATGGCCGGGAAAATCAGCCATGAGGCGCTGCATCTGGCGGGAACGGTCGTACGTGCTGTTGCAGCCACCGCAGTACTTGATGCCGATTACCATAGCCGTTACCTTGTATGATGCTGGCTGAGAATGGCCTTTGCCTGGGCGATGAGGTCATCACTCACGCTCGTGTCGAGGATGACATCTTCGATTTCCGGGAACACCGCTTTCAGCCGTTCGGCAACGATTTCTTCCGTCGTAATCGTCGCCGATGGGCAGCCGCTGCACATGCCGGTCAGGCGGATGTACACTTTGCCGTCAGTAAAATCCTGCAGTACTACATTGCCGTGGTGCGATGCCAGAATAGGGCGGATATCCCGTTCCAGTACCTGTTCTATATCCTGTGTCGTAATAGCCATACAAAAGGCCTCCATTTCCATGCTTATAATAAGGAATATATGTCTTATTGTATAATGCCAGGCAGAGAATGTCAAAATGAAAAGCTCCATGGATTCTATGAAAAATACGAATATACAAATCCATACGTAAATTCGTATAAAAATCTTCCTTTTCTTCCCATTCTATGGTAAAATCGTCTGTATGAGAAGGTATTATTTTTATGCAAAGGTATAGTATCAAGGAGGTTTACGTACAATGGCAGTAGTACTCAGAGACGTAGGACAGTATATTCAGGGCGCAGGTGAACTCGACAACCTGGGGAAATTCGTAAAAAAACTGGGCAATAAGTTCTTGCTCATCTGTTCCCCCAATAATAAACAGCGTATTGGCGACCGCATCGAAACGGCGCTGAAGAGCGTAGAAAAGGAAATGGTCTATTCCGAATTCCACAACCAGTGCACCATGGAAGCCATCGAAAAGGCCGTAGCTGACGGAACAGCTGCCGGCTGTGATATCGTCATCGGTGCCGGTGGCGGTACGGCTATCGATACGGCCAAAGCAGTGGCAACCAAAATGGGCGGCATCCCCTGTGTCATCATCCCGACCATCGCATCCAACGATGCACCCTGTGCCGGCCTTTCCGTCGTCTACAATGAAGAAGGCGTCGTCGTCAAAGTCATCAATATGGTCCGCAACCCCGACGTCGTTCTCGTCGATACGGGCGTCATTGCCCAGGCACCGCGCAAATTCCTCGTATCCGGCATGGGCGATGCCCTGGCTACGTATTTTGAAGCCCGCGCCTGCTGGCGTACCGGTGCCCGCACCATGGCACGGGGCAACTGCTCCCACACGTCACTGGCTATGGCCAAGCTCTGCTATGACCTCCTCCTCGAACATTCCGCCAAGGCTCTGGAAGCGGTAGACCGCAACGAAGTGAACGAAGACCTGGAAAACGTCGTCGAAGCCTGCATTTACCTCAGCGGATTCGGCGCCATTTGCGGCGGTCTGGCTGCTGCCCATGCCATCAATGACGGCCTCGGTGCCGTACCGCAGATTCATGCCAACGGCACGTCCCACGGCGAAAAAGTCGCCTTTGGCCTCATCGCCCAGCTCATCCTCGAAAAAGCTCCGGAAGAAGAATGGAATACCGTCCTCGACTATATCCACGCCGTCGGCCTGCCGTCCACACTGGCTGATCTGGGCGTAACGGAATTTGTCGAAGCCGACATCCGCCGGGCTGCTAAAATCGCCGCATCGCCGAAAGAATTCACCAAAAACGTCCGCGCCGACATCACTGCCGATGAAGTCTATGAAGCCATCCTGGCTGCCGATAAAGCCGGCGCTGCCAAATAAATTCCTGCAGCACTGAAACTGACAGGATAAGGAAAAGAACATTTCCTTCATGCATATAAATCATGAGGGAATGTTCTTTTTGTCTATACACGTAAGGGGAGTCTGTCTTATTGCAGCCAAATATGGTATAATACCTGTATATGTCTTTAGTACCACGTAATAGTACTAGATTTTATAGGATGAAACCAGATGGAGGATATAGAATGGCTCAAGTAAAAATTACAGAAACAGTGCTCCGCGACGGGCATCAGTCCATAGCGGCGACACGAATGCGCCTCAGGCAGATGCTGCCCGTGCTGGAAGCAATGGATGACATCGGCTATAATGCCCTGGAATGCTGGGGCGGCGCTACCTTTGATACGTGCATGCGCTTCCTCGATGAAGACCCGTGGGAACGGTTGCGGACCATCAAGAAATACGTCAAAAAGACGCCTCTGCAGATGCTGTTCCGGGGACAGAACATCCTGGGATACCGCCATTATGCCGATGATGTCGTATACGAATTCGTCAATCGTGCCGTTGATAACGGCATAGACATTATCCGCGTATTCGATGCCCTCAACGACCCGCGCAACATGGAAGCAGCCATCAAGGCGGCCAAAGACACGAAATCCGTCCATGTGCAGGGAACATTGGTCTACACTATCAGTCCTATCCACACGCTGGAATCGTTTACCCGCGTAGCCGGCGAACTGGAAGACATGGGCGTCGATTCGGTCTGCATCAAAGATATGTCGGGTCTTCTGGCCCCGTATGATGCCTACAACCTGGTACGCATGCTGAAAAAGCACCTCCGCGTGCCCATCGAACTGCATACGCACTGCACCTGCGGCTTTGGAGAAATGACCTATCTCAAGGCCATCGAAGCCGGCGTCGATATCATCGATACGGCCCTGTCCCCCTTTGGGGAAATCACCAGCCAGCCGGCCACGGAAACAATGGTCATGGCCCTCCAGGGGAGCATCTACGATTCCGGTATCGATATCGAAAAATTATGGCCCCTGACGGAACACTTCAAACAAGTCCGCAAGGAACTGGCCGACGAATTCAAACTGACCATGCCGGCCCAGATTAATCCGGCTGTCCGCAAATACCAGATCCCCGGCGGCATGCTGACCAACCTGTACAACCAGCTCAAGAACCAGGGTGCGGAAGACCGCTTTGACGACGTACTGGCCGAAATGCCGAATGTCCGCCGCGACCTGGGCTATCCGCCACTGGTCACACCGACCAGCCAGATTACCGGCTCGGCGGCCGCATTGAACGTACTCTTCGGCCGCTATAAAATCATTACCAACGAAGTCCGCGACATCGTCCGCGGCAAATACGGCCGTGTACCGGGTACCATCTCCGAAGAATTCCGCAAAATGTGCATCGGCGACGAACCCGTTATCGATCACCGTCCGGCCGACGACCTGGAACCGGAACTGGGCAAAGCCAAAGAAGAACTGGCTAAAGAAGGATTCCCCGATGCCAGCCCGGAAGACGTCCTGAGCTATACCCTCTTCCCGGAAGTAGCCCTGCCGTTTTTCAAGAGCCACAAAAAGAAACAGACCCAGGAAAAAGCCTGAGTGAGAACATAAAAACCAAAGCATCCATAAACCCGGCGGTTTATGGATGCTTTATTTTTATGTATAGAGTAGGTCATGTGTATTTTCTCCGTCTATGGGACGTATTATATAGATTTCATTAATCCTGTTTTTGCTACATCGTATAATGAAGTGAAATCATATGTTGGAATTCTATATGTATATAAAGTAAGCATATGAGATGGCAATACGCGGAGTGAACGTACCCCCGTCTATAGAGGCGGGGGCTTCCTGCTTCAACGAGAACAGCACCACTGACTCTGAAGAGTTGTGGCGACTTACACTCTCTCCACAGGCGTAAGTTTCCGTGCGACCCACGGTACTTTATGCGTTATGTCAGGCAGATATTCGCCTAGCTTCTTCTCGTATATTTATCGCAGCGTTCTTATCTCGGTTATGGTGACTGCCACATTTAGGACAATCCCATTCCCTTACAGATAAGTCCTTAGTTGCATCGTTTTGGAAGCCACAAACATGACATAGCTGACTGCTTGGATACCACTTGTCTACCTTTACAAGCTGTTTTCCTTGCCATGCTAATTTGTATTCCAATATATTTGTGAACATATTCCAGCCATTATCTGCTACGGACTTACCAAAACTGAATTTACCGCCTTTCTTGCGTTTAGCCATCGCCTTGACGCTGATATCCTCAATACCTATGGCATCATAGTGGTCTACCAAGTAGCGGGCTTTTTTGTGCAGGAAGTCGCGGCGTTGATTGGCAATTTTCTCATGAAGCACAGCTACGCGAAGCCTTTGCTTTTCACGATTGTGGCTTCCTTTTTGCCTTTTGGATAGTTTTCTTTGTGCTTGAGCCAATCTCTTCTCGGTTTTACGCAAAAAGTTTGGATAATTCGCATCATCTTCGTCAGAAGCAACATATAGACCGTGCATGGCAAAATCAAGCCCAAGAAATTTCTTCGGCATTATAGGGAGTATTTGGTTTTCGTACTCCACCAAAATACTGATATAGAATTTTCCTGAAGGTGTTCTGCTTATGGTAACGGTCTTTATCGTGCTGTTTTCCATCAGGGGACGATGCAGACATAATTTTACCCAACCAACTTTAGGCAATTTAACCTTATTTCCTTCTAATCGGACAGAGCCTTTCTGATTGTTCGTAGAATATGAGCAGTGGCCTGTCTTCTTAGACTTGAAGTGCGGTTTGCCAAAATGTTTTCGGTTGCGAAAAAAATTGTTATATGCCTTGTTCAGGTTCATCTGTGCATTGGCAAGAGCAAGACTGTCCACTTCTTTCAGCCAAGGGAATTCTTCCTTGTACTGTGCAGGAGTATTATTCAGTTTCTTACCGGTTTCCTTGTAGTAGTCAAGGCGGTCTCCAAGCATCTTGTTATAGATGAATCGGACACAGCCGAAAGTCTTGGCAAACATAATTTTTTGTTCAGCCGTTGGATAGAGCCTGTATCGGTATGCCTTATTCACTATAATCTCACCAGCCTTGATGTTCTATGTATTCACAATTTACGCCTAACCTCTGGAAAATCTTTTTTGATCAGCCTAGAGCTGGCACTTTTATAAGCATTGATGAATTTTGATAGTTCTGTATAGAGAATACTTTGCGGCGATACTTTACCACCAAAACAAGATGGTAATAGAGCAAGAATACTGAATGGTTATTGCTATCCAATTTCATAGTATAATCAATTCTTTCTCATATACGACTAATTATACTACAGAACTATCTACAGAACTATCTACAGAGCAATGGTATGGCTCAATTACTTACGTAAATTCGCCATACCCGCCTTCATCCCCCACCTAAGAGGTGGAGGACTTCTGGCGGATTAGGTTAAAAACGTTGTGACAGAAATCAGAAAAAAGTGAGAGGGAAAATATGAGTTATACCGTTCTCGTGGAAGAGGTAGGCCGTCAGGAATTTGCTGTGGAAGCGGCAGTCTCTGTCTTATGCAGTGGACGTATCCTGTCAGGTGGTCTGTGGTTCCGGATCGTCTTCCCCGTATTCGGTATAGAGTTGTTTCAAGATACATTTCCGTTCGACCAGGCCGAGCAGCTTTTTATCCTTGACGATAGGGATGGATTTCAGGTGTTCGGCGACCATGACGCTGGCCAGGTCCTCCATGGTGGCATCCGGGCCGGCCATGACGACTTTTTTGGTCATGAGCTGTCCCGCTGTGCAGGCGAACAGCTTCTTGAATCCCTGTTCGTATTCTTTGAGGTTGCCATAGTAGATATTGGCCCCCAGGAGATTGACATACTGTGGAACATGGGGCTTGACTTCCTTGTACAGGAGGTCCGCGTCGGTGACAATACCGATGACCGTGTTGTCGTCGTCAACGACGGGGATGGCCGAAATGTTATGTTCGACAAACATATCGACGAGATCGAAAATCGTCGTATCTTTTTTAGCTGTGATGACATTTTTTTCCATAATATCTGCTGCTGTTTTTGTCATAGCAATCAGCTCCTTTGGTGTAAACGCATCAGCTCCCTTTGTCTATCCTTATTATAGCACGTTTGCACTGGTATGGCAGAAAAACTGGCTCGTGGCCGTACAGGCCGGTGCAGGATGGGATGGATGGGAGAAATCATCTTTTCAAATGGAGGGATTTCTGCTACAATATTATTGATAATAATATTCAATTTCATATAAAGGATGCGATACTGGTGAATACCCTGATAGTATATGATGAACTGGAGCGTACAAAAGAAACGGCGATATGTCTTGCCCGGGTCCTTGGCATGTGCCGCTATCTGTCGTGGTAGCACGTTTCTCCTTCCCTGGCCGCCCGGTATGGGGCCGTCTTGTTTGTGACATCGGACAGCTCGTCTCTGCGTTCTGCTCTGGCGGGATATTCCTGGCATGCCTCTCATCTGGCTGCGGTCCTGCTGGGAAACCGGGCAGAGGCGGCACGATTCCATCAGCAGGCTCACCGTGACGGCATCCCACTGGAAATGGTACTGCCTGCAGACCGGGAGTCTTTTCCCGATGATGTCATTGCCATCGCCTGCCAGCTGCGCCGTGAGTGGCTGGATGAAACGGGAAGGCTTCCCGATGAAGACGTACGTCAGGCAGTGGAGCAGTTCCTGACCAGTCACAATACGGCGTCACTGGCGACGGGAAGCGGTACCAGCGTGCGCTGCACTCCTATCGAGTATGTGTACCGGGACGGAACGATGTATCTCTTCACTGAAGGTGGGATGAAGTTTGCCAATCTCTATCGGAACCGTCATGTCAGTCTCAGTGTATACGACCCGTTCACCGGCCTGTCGGACCTTGCGGGGATGTAGCTCACCGGAACGGCCAGCTGGTACGGCCCGGGTGATGTGGAGTACGAGCAGGCTCTGGCGGTACGCCATCTGACGCTGGAACAGGTGGAAAAGATGCCTGTCGTGCTGCATGCCCTGGTGATTACGCTGGAACAGGCGGAATTTCTCTGGCATGGGTTTACCGGACAGAAAGGGGCACCCCGGCAGTATTACCGGTGGCATGATGGAATGGAAAAGAGGCGGTAGTCATGAAATGGAAAGAGGCATCACAGATCAGGCAGACGGAAGACGATAATCTGACTCTTATGGAAAGTGCGTCCGGCAAGCTGCGCATTGCGGCCTATACCGTATATCCCGGCATCACTTTGCAGTACATTACATCCCATGTGCAGGACGTCACCTTCCCCGCACGGCCCAGACCGGACGTATTTGCCATCAATCATTGTGAAAAGGGCCGGATCGAGTGCCATTTCCAGAACGGGGAATACCTGTATATGGGAAAGGGCGATATGTCCATCGGCTGGCGGGACAGTGCCGGTTACTGCCACAATGCCTTTTTCCCGTCATCCCATTATCATGGCGTATCCCTGATCGTCCACGTCCCGGAAGCCCAGCCCGTACTGGACCGGCTGCTGACCGATGATTCGCTGGACTTGTCCGGTTTGTGCAGCCGGTTCTGCTATCACAGCCGCTTTGGTATGATTCTTGAAGAAAATACATCCATGCGCCATTTGTTTTATGAACTGTATCACGTGCCGGAACAGATTCGGAAGCGGTATCTGCGCCTGAAGGTGATGGAAATCCTGCTGTTTCTCACGACACTGGAACCGGTGCAGAAGCAGAACCAGATACAGCTCAATAAAAAACAGGCTGATGCCGTCAAAGCAGTCCATTTCCTGCTGACCCAGCATGTAAAAGAGCGTCTGACCATCAACGAACTGGCACAGCGTGGCGGTCTGGCTGCGACGACGCTGAAACGGTGCTTTAAAGAAATGTACGGTAAGACCATATTTCAGTACATGCAGGAATACCGCGTCAGTGAGGCCGCGCGCCTGCTTGTTGAAGGGGAAGAAAGCATTATGGAAATCGCAGTCCGTGTCGGATATGAAAACAGCAGCAAATTTGCCAAGGCCTTTCAGAAATTTACGGGCCTTACGCCCAGCGTGTACCGGCAGAAACATAAGTCATAACTATCAGGCACGATGATGATGTGCCTGGAGAGGCTGTCTCTATGAGATAGTCTCTCTTTTTTTTGCGAAAAATGTCCAAATGGAGCCGGAAATGTCCGATTGGAGTGGCATACTTATTTGTTTTATGGTATTATTTTATCGTTATTGATTATTAATATCATAAAATAACAGAGGGGTGTATAGGAACATGAATCATCAGTACAAATCATATATGACAGGCATTATTCTGGCTGCGATGGCCATGCCGGCCTATGCGGCAGCTGCTGGTATGGCACAGGCAGATACGCAGAACCTGCTCAGCAAAGACGTCGTCGTTACGGCTACCCGTACAGAAGCCGAAATAAAGACGGTTCCCAATACGGTAGAAGTCATTACGGCCGAAGACATCCAGAAGCTGGGGGCTACCGATGTCTACTCGGCACTGCGGCTGGCAGATAATATACAGATCATGAACACGAGCACCGGGTTCGGCCACCGCGTTTCCATGCGCGGCATGGCCAGCAATCAGACGCTGATCCTCATCAACGGCCAGCGCACGGCCATTGAAGATACGGCTACGACACAGAATCTGCTGGCCCTGGACCGGATCAACGTCAATACGATTGAACGCATTGAAATTGTCCGCGGCGCCGCTTCTGCCCAGTATGGCTCCGATGCGCTGGCCGGCGTCATCAATATCATCACCAAGAAATCGACAGGAAAACCGTCGGTCACTGTAGGGGCTACGACCGGTACGACGAACATGCAGAACTATTATCATATCGATTTGGGGAAACAGAGGAAATTCAGCGGCGTTTTTGATATGGATTTCTCTAAAGACCGCCAGTGGACGGAACATAACGTATCGGGACTGCCCATCAAAAACCTGCAGGGGCCAAAACAGAATTATCGCTTCAGCGGGACCTATGAACTGGGCAAGGATAAGAATTTAAATCTCGACCTGGGATATTATAAAGATAAGCTGACCGGCGACTGGAGCCACAAGGAATACAATACCGGTGCCTGGGGCGGTATCATCCGTCTGCAGGATGCCAAACTGGAAACGGAACGGCGCGATGCCAGCCTGAGCCTGACGGGGAAGAATAAAAAAGATGATTATATGATCCGCACATTCTACAGCAAGATGGATAAATTCCGGTTCCTGCCCTATACGGCCCTGGCAAAAGAAACGGGGGAAACCAATACCTACTCCGTCTGGGGCATTGAAGCCAAGAACAGCCATAAAATCAACGGCAGTCATACCCTGACCTATGGCACGGAATATGACCGCTATCTCGTCGAAGGGGTCAATTTCGGTAAAAGCGGCGACAATGGCAAAGACGTCAATACCTATGCCGCTTATATCCAGGATGAATGGCTGGCCGGCAACAAGTGGATCATCATCCCTGCCGTCCGCTACGACAAGCACAGTGAATTCGGCAGCAAGACGACACCGCATCTGGGCGTGACGTATCTTCTCAATGACAACAACCGGTTCAAAGCCAACTGGGGCAAAGGATTCAAGGCCCCGACGGTCAGTGAATTGTATATGGACTACACCCACATGGGCGTCCTGACCATGGGCAATCCGGATCTCCAGCCGGAAGAATCGACGAACTGGGACGTCAGCTATGAAGGCGAATGGGGGAAGACCTTTGGCAAGGTGACCTATTTCCACAATACTATCGACAATATGATTTCCACCCATAGTGTCAGTGGTATGCGCGGCGTGAGCGAGTATTACAACATCGACGGCACGACCAAGACCCACGGCATCGAACTGACCCTGGGGCGGAATCTGTCCAAACGCTGGGATATCAAGGCGACGAGCAACTGGACGAGTGCCAGCAATAAGTCGGCGTCAGCGGCTTCGTCAGCTCACGGCGTGGATGGCATAGCCGATAACATCACGACACTGCAGCTTACCTATGATGATCATAAGGCCAGCGGATATAATTTCACCATCTGGGAACAGTGGGTCAACAACTATTATGAAAGCGATTCCAACGACAAATATACCTATAACACCCTGAATTTTGTCGTAAACCGTAAATTCAATGACCGGTTCCGCCTGTTTGCCGGCGTAGATAATATTTTCGATAAGAAAATAGATGAAATTTATCTGGACGGGCGCATCTGGCGTGCCGGCATGGAATACCGGTTCTAAAAAGGGTACGCCGTAACCGGCCTGGAAAAATCCGTGGACAGGGAAAAGAAAATGTCCGATTGGAGCAGCCGATGACTAATTGGAGTAGAAAATATTGTTGAGATTTGATATCATGATTACAGGTGATAATTACTATCGATATTAAAAGGAGGACTTTATGCACAAAATCAGAGGAGAAGTAGTCCGGGACGGAACCTGGGAATGCCTGGGATATACAGTGGCCTTGTGGCTGGGATTTGTATCGGTCGTTTCTTTTTTGTTCTGCTGATATGCAGAGGTAGTACTACGCCTGAATACGGTATGGATTACAGAAGGAGTGGAAGTAATGGAAGGGTTTTCTTATTTTTTGCATTTGTTTCATAGTGGTGGTATCGTCATGTATCCCCTGCTGCTCTTATCGCTGATTACGGTGGCCATTGCCGTCGAACGGTTTTCCTATTATAAAAAGAACCGCCGCCAGTCGAAGAAGTTCTTTACTGGTGTCCGCCATGCGGCGGCCCATCAGCAATGGGATATGGCCGGTGAAATCTGCCAGAGTTTTCCCACGGCGATCAGCCGCGTCGTAGAACAGGGCCTGCGCAATGATCAGAATGAAAAAGCCATGCGTCATGCCTTTATGGAACGCATGGCAGCAGAAGCCGTCGGGTTCCGCCGCTATCTCGATTATCTCAGCGCCATCGTCACCATCGCCCCGCTTCTGGGGCTGCTGGGAACCGTAACGGGGATGATCAATACCTTCAGTATCCTCGATAACGGTGCCGGTGCCGCAGCTATTACCGGTGGCGTCGGGGAAGCACTGGTAGCGACGGCCAGCGGGTTGTGCGTGGCTATCCTGGCGTTCTGCGTCTATACCTATTTCAGCCATCAGCTCGATGTCATCGTGACCGATACGGAAGGCCTGTGCGCCGATGTCCTGAATGCCAAGAAAGAAAGCTGGGGGAGAGCCTGATGTTTCAAGATATGCGCATGAAAAAGAAACCTATTTTCATGATTATCCCCATGATAGATATTATCTTTTTCCTTCTCGTCTTCTTTATGATGAACAGCCTGCAGACTGTGGCCCAGAAAGCACTGTCCGTGCAGCTGCCCCAGGCGCAGAGTGCCAGTGCCCCTGTGCAGATGCCCATCATTCTGACCTTGGACAAGGAGGGCCATATTACACTGGACAATAAACCTGTTACCATTGATGAAGCGTCGCAGCTGATGAAACAGCACATGACGGAAAATGCTAACGCTGCCGTCATTCTCCAGGCAGACAAGCAGACGGCACATGGACAGGTCGTAGCCGTCATGGATATGCTGAAAGGAGCCGGCGTGAAACGGCTGGCTATCGCGGCAGAACAGAAGGGATAATACATGACACGGATCATGACATGGAAAAAAGCATATACTATTTCCCTGGCCGTACATGTAGTCGTCGCTGCCGTATTTGTTTTGCTGTGCGCCGGAGCCGTTATCCATCATGAACCGAAGATGGTCGTCATCGATCTCGATTCGTCGGAACCGCAAAGCCAGGGAAGCGGCCATGCCGGCGGTGGCGGAGGTGGCAGTGCGGGTCAGACTCTTTTCCCGGATAAACTG
The DNA here is from genome assembly GCA_900095875.1 of Caecibacter massiliensis. Lineage (GTDB taxonomy): Bacteria > Bacillota > Negativicutes > Veillonellales > Megasphaeraceae > Megasphaera > Megasphaera hexanoica. The sequence continues at coordinate 1,888,008 of LT608311.1, forward strand.
TCGGCTGCAGACATGGAAAAACGAGTGGAAGCAGTCACAGAGAATCAATCGGCCCTGCGTCCCCAGACTCCTGCTGCCGTACCGGCTGTGACACCGGCAGCCGACGTGCCGCGGCAGGATGCAGCTCCGCAGGCTGCAGCACCGGCTCCACCTTCTGCGCCAGCTGCAGACGCCGGAAACGGGGGGGATTCTCCTGCCGGCGGCAGCAGTGGCAGCGGCGAAGGAACGGGAAGTGGCACGGGAACCGGTGACGGCAGTGGCAGCGGTGATGGCGCCGGAGACGGGACCGGCGACGGCCAGGGATATGGCGACGGTTCTGGTGATGGACAGGGAAGCGGCGACAGCCAGACACCGGGTACAGGAACGGGACCGTTCGATATCGATGGATGGCAGGCGGCGGTCAATGCCAATAAAAATTATCCGCTCATGGCAGTCAAACGGAATCTGCAGGGGACCGTCACGATTCAGACGACCCTTGATGCCGGTGGGAATTGCCTGGGAGTATCTGTTGCAGGCAGTTCCGGGCAGAGTCTGCTCGATGATGCTGCTGTCCGTGCGGCCTATGCCTCCTGCCCCTATCCCAATCCCACGGGCAGCACCGTGACTATCACGACAAATGTAAATTTCCGCCTGAATTAGGCGATACAGACACGCAGATGATATACCGTTACATAAGCTATCTAGTATTAATGAGGTGAGACGAATGAAAACAATCGTAGTATATTCTACCCGTACGGGCAATACCAAAAAAGTGGCCGAAGCCATAGCGGCGGCTCTTCCGCCGGGCACGCCCTGCCAGCCGTTGGCAGATGAACCGGATCTGACGGCGTACGACTGCGTATTCCTGGGGTTCTGGGTGGACCGCGGTACGGCCAATCAGGAGGCGCAGGATGTCATCCGCACTCTGAAAAATGACCACATATGTCTCTTTGCTACCCTGGGTGCCAATCCTAAGTCGGAGCATGCTGCCAGCAGCCTGAAACAGGCTGAAGCGCTCCTGCCGGACGGAAAATCGGCAGACGGGACCTTTATCTGCCAGGGAGCCGTCGATCCGAAAGTGATTGAAATGATGTACAAGAAATTTCCTGCCGGGTCGCCCCACGGACGGTCTCCGGAGCGGGACGCACTTCATGCAGAAGCGGCAAAACACCCTGATGCGGCCGATCTCAGTCAGGCGGCAGCGTTTGCCCGGGATGTGTACTGCCGCATAACGGAGGGATGACATGAATCTGGAAACGTATTATCAATCCTTGTCGGCAGAGGAACGGGCTCTGCAATTCGGAGTAGAGACAGCAGATCCGCTTACGGGGGCTTTCCCCCGCAAGCGTGTCGTTCATGCGGGACTGCAGGGACAGGTGCTGCCGGCAGATCAGGCCCAGGATATATGGCAGCGCCTGATGGCACAGCGCCCGGACCGGACCCGGCTGCAGACGGCGTATATCCATATCCCGTTCTGCAAGACCAAATGCCTCTACTGCGGCTTTTTCCAGAATGGGACCAATCAGGACGAAGAAGACCACTATATCGACTGCCTCGTACAGGAACTGGAAATGGCAGCGGACCAGCCACGGCTGCGGGACGGACTCATTCACGCCGTCTTCATCGGTGGCGGTACGCCGACGTCTCTGTCGGCTGCCAATGCGCGGCGGCTGCTGCAGACTATCCGGTGCTGCCTGCCTCTGGCCAACGATTACGAACTGACACTGGAAGGCCGTATCCATGATCTGGTACCGGAGAAAATGGAAACCTGGCTCCGCTATGGCGTCAACCGCGTGTCTTTGGGCGTACAGTCCTTCCACACGCAGATACGGCGTCAGGTGGGACGCCTCGATGACCAGGATACGGTCCTGAAGAATCTGGCGGCCCTCAAAGCGTATGAACAATGCGCCGTGGTCATCGACCTCATCTATGGCCTGCCCGGTCAGACAGAACGGGTATGGAAAGAAGACCTCGATGCCCTGGTTGCATCCGGTGTCGATGGCGCGGACTTGTATCAGCTCAATGTCTTTGAAGACAGTGACCTCAGCCGGGCTATCGAAAGCGGCCGCCTTCCCCCGGCCGCGACGACAGAAGAGGAAGCACATCTCTTTGCTTTGGCCAGGGATTATATGGACCGTCACGCCTGGAAACGGCTGAACATCTGTCACTGGAGCTGCAGCAACCGGGAACGGAGCCTGTACAACTGCCTGGCCCGCAGCCATGCCGCCATGTTTCCTTTTGGAAGCGGTGCCGGTGGCCATATTGATGGCTATTCGACAATGCTGCACCGTTCGCTCCTGCCCTATGAAGCAATGATAGAACATGGGCAGAAACCCTTCATGGCCTTGATAAAACAAAATGATTTGCAAAATCTGGTTGATACGGTCCAGCATCAGCTCGAACAGGGATATCTGAATCTGGATGGCCTGGCTGCGGCAAGACCGGAACTGGCCGGACTGCGCTGGCTGTACCAGTTATGGGAAAAGCGGGGACTCGTACAGGATACGGGCGTCCTATGCAAACTGACGGCAGCCGGTGAATTCTGGCAGGTCAATGTGACGCAGACGACGTTGGAATGTATGCAGTATCTCCTGACAGGTAAAAACGGTCTGGCTATGGAAGGCATTGCGGCACAAGATTCACAGAAAGTCCGCGATATCGTTGCCCGGATGAAGGCTATGAAAAAACATTCCGGTGGCATGACAGATAAAATCAGGGCCATGCAGCTTATGGCAGAAACGATGAAGCAGCTGCGTCCTGATGAAATCCAGGCGGTCATGAAACACATGATGGACTAAGCTACCTCCTTCATTGCAGCGGAAGAGTCATTCCCTTCCCTTGACAGTAGTCTTTTCCGCTGCAGTTTTCATAGAAAGACGGCACGTTGTCAGGTCGTATCTCCTCCCTGGGAACGTGCCGTCTTTATTTGTTAGAAAACTGTAATAAATATATGAATTAAAAATAATGATATTAACAATCGATAACAATATTTGTACAATGGTCCCATAGTGATTTTATGAACAAAGGAGGGAATTTCTTGCAACATATACTGAAAGGAATCATTGCCATCGTCTGCCTGATTATCCTGGGAATCGTGGCCTATCTCATGATGACGCCACAAGATACGGCACGACAGGCACAGACCCGCCAGGTTACCGATGCGACAGGGCAGGAACTGACCATACCGGTCCATCCGCATCGTGTCGTCTTTCTCAATGTATCCAATCTGGATCTGTATTATGCGGCTGGTGGCAGAGATACCATCGCAGGGAAACCGACGTCGGATTCTATGTCGCCGGAACTAGCCGATGCCATGAAAGACGTACCGGCTGTGGGCATTATCCATAGCCCGAATATGGAAACGATTTTGTCCCTGAAGCCCGATCTGGTCATCGGTGTCAATGTGCCGTTCCACAACCAGATACGGCAGACGCTGGAACAAAACGGTATTCCACTGTATATTAATTCACTTGATTCGCTGGAAGATACGGAAAAAACACTCCGCTTTTTCGGCGAACTGACCGGCAAGGAAGGAGAAGCCAACGCCAGAGCTGATGAAATCAAAAAACGGTGTGATGCCGTCGTAGAGGCTGCTTCCCATGAAACGAGTCCAAGGAGTCTTATCGTATTCAGCTCGCCGGAGAGCAATAACATGGCTACATCATACAGCTTCTCCGGAGATTTGCTGAAGCGGCTCCACGGTACTAATATTGCCGATCTGGACAGTTCCCTCCAGGGGCCTTATGTGCCGCTCAGCATGGAATATGTTATCAAAAACGATCCCCAGATCATTTTCATCATTTCCATGGGACAGAGCGCAGACGAACTGAAGCGGTTCCGTCAGTCCATGAGCGACAGTGATGCCTGGAGCCAGGTGACGGCTGTCCGGGAGGGGCGGGTGTATGAGCTTCCGGCCCGTCTGTTTACGGTCAATCCGGGAAGCCACATTGCCGATGCCATGGAATATATGTCCCAGTGCCTGTATCAAGGAGGAACCTTATGACTGGTATATATGACGACAGAGTCAAAACAAGACAGACACGGCGGCTGGCCGTCATCCTGCTGGGCTGTGTACTGCTGCTGATCATCCTCGTCCTGGCCGTCATGGCCGGAGCCGTGACGATTCCCGTCCGGGATGTCTGGCTGGCCCTTACGGCACCGGGAACGACCGAGGATTACCGTATTATTTATACCCTGCGCATGCCCCGCGTCATCTGTGCCGCTCTGGCCGGCGCCAATCTGGCCTTGTCCGGATGCATCCTCCAGGGAATCCTGCGCAATCCGCTGGCTGATCCGGGCATCATCGGCATCTCTGCCGGAGCCGGACTGGCCGCCATGGCCCTGATGATGCTGGCACCCAGCCTTACGGCACTGGTGCCGCTGGCTGCTTTTGCCGGGGCACTGGGGGCGGCGGCTGTCGTATTCCTGCTGGCCTGGGAACGGGGCGTCAACCCCTTGCGCCTCGTTCTGGCCGGCGTCGCCGTGGCCGCATTTTTTGGAGGCGGCATGACCGCCCTTTCCGTATTCTTTTCCGATAAAGTGCAGGGGACCGTATCGTGGCTGGCCGGCGGATTTGCCGGTGCCAGCTGGCAGAGCGTGCGCATGATCGTGCCGTACAGTGTCATCGGCATCATAGGGACGCTGTGCCTGTACCGCCGGCTCAATGCCCTGCAGCTCGGCGACGACGTGGCCCGCACCCTGGGCGTACACGTAGACCGGACGCGGACGATGCTCATCGCCCTGGCGGCCCTGCTGGCAGCATCGGCTGTCAGCGTCGCCGGACTCCTGGGATTCGTCGGTCTCATCGTGCCCCACGTCATGCGCCTGGTTGTCGGTTCCGATTTTGAGCCCCTGCTGCCATGTTCGGCCCTGTTCGGGGCAATCCTCGTAGCCGGCGCCGATATTGCAGCCCGTACGCTGTTCAGCCCCATGGAAGTGCCTGTAGGCATTTTCATGTCCTTCATCGGCGCGCCCTTTTTCCTCTACTTATTGAAAAGGAGGATGAGAGCCTCATGACAGGTATAGAAATGAAGGACCTGCGCCTGCAGTACGGCGCCCGGGTGATTGCCGACCAGTTGCAGGTGACACTGGACAAACCGGAAATCGTGTCGATTATCGGCCCCAACGGGTCGGGAAAATCGACGCTCCTCAAGGCCATGGCCCGCCTGCTCCTGCCATCAGCCGGGACGGTCTATCTCCATGGCCGCGATATGAACAGCTTTTCAGCCGATGCCCTGGCCCGTATTATTTCCTTCCTGCCCCAGTCGGCACAGGCTCCGGGAGACATGACCGTACGCGATCTGGTCCTCATGGGGCGTCTGCCCTATCAGGGATTGTTTTCCAGCCTCAGCGAAGACGATATACGGGCGGCCGATAAGGCCCTGGAAGAAACGGAAATGACGGAGCTCCGGCATCACCGCCTGTCCGAACTTTCCGGCGGCGAACGGCAGCGCGCCTGGCTGTCCCTGGCTCTGGCGAAAGAACCGGAAATCCTCCTTCTCGACGAGCCGACGACGTATCTCGATATCCATCATCAGCTCGATCTCATGGAACTCATTGCCCAACTGTATGAGACGACCCATATGATGGTGGTCATGGTTCTCCATGACCTGAATCACGCCGCCCGTTACAGTCACCGCCTCATTGCCGTCAAAAAGGGCCGCATCGTCGTAGACGGCCCCGTAGAGGAGGTATTCACCAAAGACATTATTGAACCTCTGTATCAGATACAGGCTGCTGTCACCCAGGTACGGGAAGGAAACCGCCTGTATACCGTATGTATTCCCTATGCTACAAAATAAAAGGAGATGGTAAGATGATACACCCGAACGCAGCGGCCCTGGCGGCTGCTGCCATCATGACATCCCTGTACCTGCCGGTACAGGCCGCAGGCACAGACGGCCAACAGCAGCTCCAGTCCAAAGATGTTATCGTCACGGCGACCAAGACAAAGGAGGAAGTCCGGGCCGTGCCGCAGGCCGTTGAAGTATGGACTCAGGAAGACCTGCAGCGCATGGGCGCCAGTGATGTCGTATCGGCACTGCAGCTGGCCAATAACGTCAACCTTTCCAAAGCCGGCATGACTGGCAACGCCGTCATGATACGTGGCATGAGCACCAATCATTCACTCATCCTCGTAGATGGCAGACGTTACGCGGCCGAAGATACGGATGTGACGACCAATGTCTATGCCCTGGAGCGGATGGACCTCAGCGATATCGACCGCATCGAAATCGTCCGCGGTCCGTCGAGCTCTCTTTACGGGTCTGATGCCATGGGCGGGGTCATCAACATCATCACCAAAGTTCCCGATAAAGCTGGCGGCACAGTGGGCGTCGTGACGGGGACCCAGAATACGGCAGAATATATGAACATCAATTTTGGCAAACATCACCGCTGGTCTACGTCATTCGATGCCCGCCTCGACCGGCGCCGTCCGTTCAACCGCTATACGTACAGCAGCGCGGCGGCCATGGGTGGCATGACATCCGTAACAGACGGGTCCAACCGCTCGCTTTACGGCATGCGCCGCATGTATCATCTGGCCAGTGTCTACGACTTTGAAAACGAAAATGATAATAAACTCCGCTTCGACTTGGAATATCACGATGACGACCTGCGTTCTGATTTTGCTCCGGCGTGGTTTTCCCGGGGTCCCATGAAATTATATACGGCCAAAGACAAGCATGAATATTACCATGAACAGGAAAAGGCCGCCAGTGTTGAATATACGGGAAAAACGAAACGGAATGAATATATGTTCCGAACGTATTATAATGAGCTGAAAAAAAATTCGCTCATCGATAATGGACGAGATCTCTTCCCGGGAATGATGGAGACCATCCTGGGAGGCATGTATCCCAGGTCTGATATGGACCGGGCCAAATACAGCACCTGGGTTACGGAAGCACGGGATACGATGTATCTGGGAAGCCATCATAATCTGACATTCGGGGCGGAATATCGCAAACTGAAATATGAAGGCACCCGCCTTGCCGGTTCTCCCGTAGGGCTGGATAAAGATATGGCCGGTCACGAAGTTAATTCCTATGCCGGCTATATCGAAGAACTGTGGCAGGTCAACGACAAATTACTCCTCGTACCATCTGTCCGGTATGAACACAACAGCCAGTTTGGCAGTCAGACGACGCCGAAAATCGGCCTGACATATAACCTGAACAGTAACTGGCGCTTCAAATCCAATTACGGCCGGGGCTACAAGGCGCCTTCCATCAGCGAACTGTATATGGAAATGCACCGGGCCATGGGCTCGACGACCGTCGATATTTACGGCAATCCCGACCTGGATCCGGAAAAATCGACGAGCTATGATTTCAGCCTGGAATATGATAAGGGCAGGAACTTTGGCAAGCTGACCTATTTCAACAACCGCGTGTCCAACCTCATCGAAGCTGATCGTCTCTATGGCACGACGTACACCTATGTCAATGTCGCCAAAGCCCATATCGACGGGATAGAAGCCGAACTGGGTCATCGCTTCGGAGACCGCTGGACGGTGAAACTGACCCATAATTATCTCGATGCCGTCAATGGCCGGACCGATGAACGGCTCAATTACCGGGCAAAGAATACGACGACGGTGCAGCTTTTGTATGACGACCACAAAGAAAACGGATTCAGTGCCGTCCTCTGGGACCAGTTCAGCAGTGACTACCGCTTTGACGGACAGGATTACACGTATAATACGCTGAACTTCTCATTCCGCAAAAAGCTGGGCAGTGGATTTTCTCTCTACGGCGGCGTCGATGATATATTCAATAAAAAAGTCGATGACATTTACATCGACGGGCGGATGTGGCGTATAGGAGCAGAATGGAAATGGTAGCTATAGAAACATGCAATGACGTAACAGCAAACCTGTGGAAGCGGCTGTGCCTTGCGGCCTGCGCCCTCTTCCTGGCTGTACCGGCGGCTGCCGGGGCGTCGGCGGTGACCGGAAGCCGTCCGGGCCAGCTTCCCATCATGGATGCGGAAACAGGGCAGGTCCTGACCAGTCAGGACCTGGCGGCTAGAGAAACGGATACGGACGTCCTGTTTCTGGGAGAATTTCATGATAATGCTTCCATCCATGAAACAGAAGCTGCCCTGCTGCAGGATCTGTACAAGCAGAAACAGGGGAAACTGGCACTGTCGCTGGAAATGGCGGAACGGGATACCCAGCCTGTACTGGATTCGTATCTGGCCGGGAAGATACGCGAAGACGAATACCTTGCTGCCGGGCGCCCCTGGCCCAATTACAGGGATGCCTACCGGCCAATGGTTACCTTTGCCAGAACGCAGAAGATTCCCGTAATTGCCGCCAATATACCGAGGAAAGCCGCAGCCGTCTATGCCCGTACAGGCTCCCTCCGGGAGGCAGAAGAGACATGGGGAGCCTATATGCCGCAGACCGTATATCCCGGCTCCCTGGCGTATGAACGGGCATTTACCGGAACGATGATGCGTCTCCGGGGGCAGGCTATGCCCATTTCGCAGGATACGATTCCCCGGCTCTTTGCGGCCCAGTGCCTGAAGGACAATACCATGGCCGAAAGCATCAACCGCTATGCCCGGGCGCACGGCGGACATCTCGTCTTCCATGTGACTGGCGCCGCTCATTGCGAAGGATGGCTGGGGACAGTCGAACAGCTCCACCAGCGGAATCCGGGACTTACGATCCGGGTCATTACGGCGGTCCGCTATGACCCGTCCCGCCTGAGCCACAGCGAGGCAGCCGCATTGTACCGGGATAAGGGCGATTATCTGATCCTCGTTCCCGAAACCATGGCGGATACGGGGAGCCGGGGATGATCCGGCGCTTCCTTTCCTGTTATCGTCCGTACACCCGGCTCCTTGCCGTCGTCATGACCGGCTCGGTCCTTGCAGCCGGTCTGGAAACGGGTTTTCCCATGATTGTACGCCATATCCTGAATGACATTCTGCCGGCCCGGGATATGGCACGTCTCTGGCAGACCGGACTGCTGCTTCTGGGGCTGTACGTCCTCTGCCTTCTCATCAGCTTTGCCGTCTGCTACTGTGGAAGGACCATGGGGGTCCACATCGAGCACGACCTGCGCTGCCGGCTCTTTGAACACATAGAAGGCCTGAGTTTTTCCTTTTTCGATACGGCACAGACCGGCCAGCTGGTCTCACGGATCATCAGCGATATTTCCGAAATCGGCGACCTCGTTTTCCAGCTTCCCAATCTGGTCCTGGTCTGCGTCATCACCATGGCAGGCAGTGCCTTCTTTATGTTTTCCATCAACTGGCAGCTGGCCCTTCTGGTGTTGTTCGTGCTGGGACTCAAAACGCTGGATACGGTCTTTCTCAACGGGCGGATGAAGCAGACCTTTTTCCTGGCCCGGCAGCAGATGGGCCGCCTCAGCGCCAGGGCAGCGGAAAGCTTCAGTGCCATCCGGGTCATCCAGTCCTTTGCAGCCGAACGGTATGAACTGGAACGGTTCCGCCGTACCAGTACGGATGTGCGCTGCGCCCAGCAGCGGACCTATCTCTTCGAGACCTACCTGATGAGTACGGTCGTATTCTTTACCAACCTCAATAACCTGATCATCATAGCCGCCGGCAGCTATTACATCATGATGGGAACCATGACCGTTGCCGATCTGGTCGTCTTCCTCATGTACCTGCTCCTGTTCATCCGGCCCATTATGCAGCTGACCCTGCTTACAGAACGGTATCAGCGCAGCATGGCCGGATTCCGGCGCTATACGGGGCTCATGGATACGCCCCCGGCTGTCACCAACTGTCCCCATGCGATAGATGCAGGTCCGGTCCGCGGTCGCATTGAATTCCGCCATGTCTCCTTCTCTTATGAAAAGGGACCAACAGTACTGCGCGATTTCAATCTAGTTATCGAACCGGGAGAAACCGTCGCCGTCGTCGGATCTACGGGCGTAGGGAAGAGCAGCATTGCCAGCCTTCTGCCACGGTTCTATGACGTCACGGCAGGAGAAATCCTCCTCGATGGCCGCGATATCCGCTCGTATACGCTGGCATCCCTGCGGCGGGCGGTCGGCATGGTGCAGCAGGATGTCTTTCTCTTTGCCGGGTCAGTCAGGGAAAATATTGCCCTCGGCGACGAGATGGCATCGCCACAGGCTGTCCGCGCCGCCGCCGCTGCTGCCGATGCCCATGATTTTATCTGTTCTCTTCCCGATGGATATGACAGCTTCATCGGTGAACGGGGAGTCCTCCTTTCAGGCGGTCAGAAACAGCGCATCGCCATTGCCCGCATCTTCCTGAAAAATCCGCCCGTGCTGATTCTGGATGAGGCTACGTCATCACTGGACAACGAAACGGAACAAAAAATACAGGAATCCCTGCGGTCGTTGTCGGCACACCGGACGACGCTGATCATTGCCCACCGTCTGGCGACCATCCGCCATGCCGACCGCATCCTGGTCCTGACCAAAGAAGGCGTGGCCGAAAGCGGCACCCACGATGAACTCATGAGTCGTCACGGATGGTATTACCAGCTGTACGAAGCACAGTTCGATGAAGAAACATAAAAAAACTGCCGCTCATGGATGCGGCAGTTTTTTTATATCCGTCCTGCTACTGGCCCAGAGCGCGCAGCAGGGTATAGCGGAATTCATGGGCCGTTTTTGCCAGTACGGCCGAACCGGCCAATATGGCAAAGGGAGCAGACAGGCAGATGACGAGGAGATTCCGGCCGGCAGCGGACAGAAGGGGGCCGGTCAGTGTCCGGGCCACCTGCAGGAACGATTCGGTGGCGACACAGCAGAGGAACATGACGATGAAAAAAATGCGTGTCGTTTTTACTACAGTTGGGCAGGACTGCTGTCCGATTGGAGCATCGGAAGGAAATCCGGTAAAAAAAGCCCTTGTCAGGCCGGAAACGGACGGGCGGACAAGGGCTTTTCCTTTGTGTGAAATTGTAATGAAACTCAATCCTGATTATTTTTTTTCAGACAAACGGGACATACATCAGAATTTGAAGTCGATGATGGCCGAGACGCCGACACCCTGCACGCGGTTCAGATTGGTCACGTCGGTCGTCGCCACCGGAATGAGCGCCTTGGCACGGGCGATGCCGTTGAATTCGCCTTCAATCTGGGCTACGGCCTTGACTTTATCCACCTGTCCGGACGGCCCGACGACCTGGACGGCGCCGATGTATTTTCCCGTGCCGCCGCTCAGGATAGGAACGACTTTGGTGGCGTAGTCGGTGCCGACGCCGTTTTTCATGAGCAGTTTATTCAGGAAGGTATTGATTTCATCGCCGTATTTGGAAACGAGGACGGAAATACCGCCGACTTTCAGAATGGAACCGAGATTAAATGCCTGAACGGCACTGCCGCCGGCAAAGCCTAGCAGGGATGCGACGGTGACGGCTGCAATGATTTGTTTTTTCATAGAGACCTCCTCGGGACGTTATGGTTGTGGTCCGGCATTGATGATATCTGCCGGCATGTGGGGATATTTTTCATGGAAATTGTCGAAAAACATCTTTGCCACCTTCTTTGCCATTGTATCATAGGCGTCGGGACTTGACCAGGTATCGCGGGGATTGAGGATTTGTGGCGGGACGCCCGGGCAGGACTGGGGGATATCGACATTGAACCGGTCATCGTGAACGAAGTCTGCTTTTTTCAGTGTACCGTTCAGGGCTGCCGTAATCATGGCCCGGGTGTATTTCAGTTCCATGCGGCTGCCGATGCCGTAGGGGCCGCCCGTCCATCCCGTGTTGACCAGGTAGACGCTCGTATTGTGATGTTCAATCCGTTCGCCGAGCATGCGGGCATAGATATCGGGATCCAGTGGCATGAACGGTTCTCCAAAGAGCGTAGAGAAGGTCGGCACCGGTTCGGTGATGCCCTGTTCCGTACCGGCTACTTTGGAGGTAAATCCCGTGACAAAGTGATACATGGCAGCTTCCTTGCTAAGCCGGGAAATGGGCGGCAGGACGCCGAAGCTGTCGGCCGTGAGGAAGATGACGACTGTCGGCACACCGCCTATGCCGGGAATAGCCGCATTGGGAATGTACTCGATGGGATAGCCGGCGCGGGTATTTTCCGTGATTTTATGGTCAAAATAATTAGGCTTGCGCGTATCTGGGTCGAGGATGACATTTTCTACCAGCGTACCGGAGCGGATAGCCTGGTAGATGTCTGGTTCCTTGTCCGGATCGAGGTCGATGCACTTGGCGTAGCAGCCACCTTCAAAGTTGAAGATGCCCCGGTCGGACCAGCCGTGTTCGTCGTCGCCGATGAGTTTGCGGTCCGGGTCGGCCGACAAGGTCGTCTTGCCCGTACCCGACAGGCCGAAGAAAATAGCCGTTTCCTTGGTGATCGGGTCCATGTTGGCCGAACAGTGCATGGGCAGGACTCCTTCCCGGGGCAGGAGAAAATTCATGACCGAAAAGACACTCTTTTTGATTTCCCCGGCATACTGTGTCCCGGCGATGAGGATGAACCGCGTTTCATAATCGACGAGAATGGCCGCTTCCGAATGGACGCCATCCGCCGTGGGATTGCATTTGAAGCCCGGCGTGACGATGATGGTAAAATCCGGTTCGCCGTACTGTAACAGTTCTTCCTGACTCGGCCGGATGAGCAGATTGCGGATAAAGAGGTTTTCGCTGGCCAGTTCCGTAATGACGCGGAATTTCTTGCGGCACTTTTTGTCGGCTCCGGCGAAGCCGTCAAAGATGAAGACTTCCCGGTTTTGCAGATAGGCCGTCATTTTATCTTTCAGGGCGCGGAATTTATCCTTCGTAATCGGGCGGTTAACGCTGCCCCAGGCGATGAGGTCGTGGACCCCCGGCGTATCGACGATGAACTTATCCTTCGGTGCCCGGCCCGTGAATTTTCCCGTCCTGACGACCAGGGCTCCCGTATCGCTGAGCACGCCTTCGCCGCGGCGCAGTGCCGCTTCCGTGAGGCATGCCGGGCTCAGATTGCGGTATACGGCAGACGGATTGATGATACCTGCCCGTTCCAGTCCAAATGTTTCCATATAGAATCCCCCCAATATATAATATGTAATGAATGAGTAAAATGAAATACAAGTATGCCGTAAAGTACACACTCTTATTATAAACGGAATTTGTAAACCGTTCAATGGTCTATTTCCCCTCTTGACACTTTGACTTTTTGATGTATTATAAAGAAAGAGAATTAGCACTCCTATAAAAAGAGTGCTAACACAAAATTAAAGAAGCCGGGAGCTTCTGTAAAGGAGTATGTGACTATGGCGAAAGAAACGTTTGAATTCCAAGCGGAAACGAAACAACTACTGGACCTGATGGTTCATTCTATCTATACGAATCATGAAATTTTCCTGCGTGAACTCATATCCAACGCATCCGATGCAATCGATAAGCTTCATTATGAATCGCTGACCAACCGCGACATCCTGGAAGGGGATACGGCTTTTGAAATCCACCTGACACCCGATGCCGATGCCCACACGCTGACTATTTCCGATAATGGCCTGGGCATGAATAAAGAAGACCTGGTGCAGAATCTGGGGACCATTGCCAAATCGGGGACGAAAGCCTTCCTGGAAAAACTGAAGGAAGCCCAGGACAGCGATTCGACGGACAAAGACCTCATCGGCCAGTTCGGTGTCGGCTTTTATTCGGCCTTCATGGTAGCTGATACGGTGACGGTCGTTACCCGCAAGGCTGGTGAAAAACAGGCCTATAAATGGGAATCGTCCGGTGATGGTACGTACAGCCTGGAAGAATGTGAAAAACCGAAACACGGTACGACCATCATCCTCCATCTGGGCAAGGATTTCTACGGCGACAAGAGTGAAGAAAATTATACCGATCAGATGACTATTTCCGGTCTGGTAAAGAAGTATTCCGATTACATCCGTTATCCGATTACCATGGATTATGTAACCAAGGAAAAACCGAAAGATGCTGATGGCAAGACTATCGAAGATGCGCCGGAAGAAGAAAAAGTCGAAACGCGGACTCTCAATTCCATGCAGCCACTGTGGACGCGCAATAAATCGGATATCAAACCGGAAGAATACAAGGATTTCTTCAAACACCAGTTCTACGAATGGGAAGACCCCATGGAAATCTTCCATACCAAAGCCGAAGGGGCCGTCGAATATACGGCACTGCTCTTCATTCCCGGCAGTGCACCATTTAATTTGTATTATACGGATTACGAAGCGGGCCTGCAGTTGTACAGCCGCCACGTCTTCATCATGGACAAATGCAAAGACCTCCTGCCGGACTACTTGCGCTTTGTCAAAGGCCTCGTCGATTCGCCAGACCTGTCCCTGAATATTTCCCGTGAACTGCTCCAGCAGAGCCGTGAACTGAAACTCATCGGACGTAATCTGGAAAAGAACATCCTCAAGACGCTGGCCCGCACCCTGGAAAAAGACCGGGCCAAATACGAAAAGTTCTGGGCTGAATATGGCAAGTCCCTGAAAATCGGCGTATACAGCGGCATGATGACTGGTGAAAACAACGTCGATAAACTGAAAGACCTGCTGCTGTTCATGAGTTCCAAAGACGGCAAGCTCTGCACGCTGAAAGAATACGTGGGCCGCATGAAAGACGGTCAGCAGAAGATTTACTTCGCTACCGGCAAGGACAGGGCTGCCATCGATGCCATGCCGCAGATGGAACTTCTCCGCGACCGCGACCTGGAAGTCCTCTACATGCTCGACCCGGTCGATGAATTTGCCGTACAGGCCATTGGTGAATACGATGGTAAGAAATTCCATTCTATCAGCCAGGGCGATCTCGACCTCGACGATGACGAATACAAGGAAGAAAAGAAGAAAGCCGAAGACCTGGCCAAGAGCAATGAAGACCTGCTCAAGGATATCAAGGAAGTCATCGGTGACAAAGTGGCCGATGTCCGCCTTTCAAACCGCCTGAAATCCGGTGCTGTCTGCCTTGTCGCTGATGCAGCCGGCCCGTCCATCGCCATGGAACAGGCCTTTGCCGCAGCCAATAACCCTATGCTCAAAGCCCGCCGCATTCTGGAAATCAACCCTAATCACGACTTGTTCGGCCGTCTCCAGACGCTTCATGCCGCTGGCAAAGATTCCCAGGATTTCAAAGACTACTGCAAACTTCTCTACGATCAGGCCCTGCTTCTGGAAGGCATCCTGCCCGACGACCCGGCAGCTTTTGCCAATAAAGTTGCCCAGATGATGGCAAAATAAAGAAGCCTGCCAAACCGTCCGGAAGGCGCGTAGAAAGACAATAGAACGACTATAGAGATAAAACGGACGGAGAGGCCGCCCCATACAGCAATCGTTGCTTTGTGGGGCGGCCTCTTTTGGGCTGCTGTGATGGATTTTGCTCAGTATTGCGTCAGTACATATTTTTATACTATTATATATCCGACATTTCACAGTAAAAATAGGAAGACTATGGCAGATATGGTATAATGAATGAAGTAATTCTGTATCATTTTATGACAGGGGGAAATCACTATGCTGCCTGCTATTTATATCATTGGCTGCGGCGGGACTATTGCCGGCCGGGCCGCGTCCCAGTCTGAACTCATTGGCTATCAGGCCGGGGAAGTTTCTATAGACGATCTCATCCAATCAGTGCCGGAAATGACCAGCTATGCTTCTATCCGGGGAGAACAGTTCTGCAATATCGACAGTTCCAGTATGACTGAAGAACTGCTGCTGCAGCTGGCGCGCCATGTACAGGACATAGCCGGCCGGGACGACGTAGATGGTATCGTCATCACTCATGGCACGGATACGATGGATGAGACAGCCTATTTCCTGAATCTCACCGTTCATACCCACAAGCCCGTTGTCCTCGTCGGAGCCATGCGGCCGGCTACGGCCATCAGTGCCGACGGCCCCATGAATCTGCTGGAAGCGGTACGTCTGGCGGCAACTCCCGGAGCGGGGGAATACGGCGTCCTGCAGGTCATGAACAGTACCATCTGTTCGGCCCGGTTCGTGGAAAAGACCGATACGACCCATGTCCATACTTTTACCGATGGCCAGCTGGGGGCCCTGGGATTTATGCAGGATGGCGTTCCCGTCTTCTATCAGAAGCCGCTGCGCCGCCATACGTATGACTCCCGCTGGACCTGCCCGGCAGAAGACCATCTGCCGCCTGTCTGGATTCTGTACTGTCATATCGGTATGACGGCCGAGCTCATTGAAACGGCGATGGAACGGGGCATACGGGGCATCGTCCTGGCCGGGATGGGCCATGGGAATATGCCGAAATACCTCTTGCCAGTCATCAAAGAGGCACAGCTGAAGGGAATCGTCTTCGCCCGTACGACGAGGGCGGCCGGCGGCATCGTCAGCCCTGTACCCCTGTGGCCACAGATGATCGGTGCAGACAATCTGTCGCCCCAGAAAGCACGGCTGCTGCTACAGCTGGCATTGCAGGAAACGAGTGACATAGAACAGATACAGCACTGGTTTGGCGAGTATTGACCGGCCGGCTTGTGACATACCATGGCATGTGATAAAATGATACAGATAGTATAATTGCTACCTGAACATACTACATGGGATAGGAGAGACGAACATGAAAAAATATACAAAAATTCTGATGACAGCTGCCGTTGCTGCCGTATTGAGTGGCAGCGTCATGGCTGCGGGAACGACGGGCGGTCTGCGCGATATCGATACGTATTGGGGAAAACAGGCCGTTGAATATTTCTATGACAACCATTATGTCAGCGGTGCCGATGGATATTTCCATCCCGATGATCCCATCACCCGTGAAGGCATTGCCTCCATCATCAACAACATGCTCAATGAAAGCCCGGCCGTCCCCAAGACCAGCTTCAAGGATATCCAGGGCCGGTGGTCCCAGCGGGCCATCGATTCCCTCGTCGATAAACAGATTATGAACGGTTACAGTGACAACACCTTCCGCCCGACGCAGAACATTACGCGGGAAGAATTTGCCGTCATCGCCTATAATTATATGAGTTATAAAGGCATTACCGTCCAGGATACGGCTGTCCCCTATGACGATGAAAATGCCATCGCTCCCTGGGCGCGGAAAGCCGTCGATACCCTGTCTGCAGCCGGTTATATGAAAGGGGCCAATAATACCTTCCAGCCGAAAGAAGAAATTACCCGTGGCGAAGCTGTCAACGTCCTCTACCGCATCCTCACTAACGGCAAGGGCAGTTCGGAAAAACAAAATACCCTGGAAACACAGGTATTTAAAGACATCACCGATGTCTACGGATCTATCAAGAACTTTGCCAAAGACGGCATCATGTACTGGCAGGGCAATAAACTCCACGTAGGCGTCAAGACCCAGGCCAACCGGGACAAGCTGGAACAGGCCCTGGCGGAAGATTCCCAGATTGAAGGCGGTTCCGTCATCGTCCAGCGTTCGACCTACAGTTACAATGATTACAAAAACATCATGGCCCGGGCCGAAAAGGTATACCGCGCCAATGAACCGACCGGCTCCTTTGTCAAGACCGACGTCGATTATCTCAATGAAAAGGTATTGCTCACCGTAAATTCCATTTCCAAAGGAACCCAGACGGCACTGAATAAGGAAATCGGCGGTGTACTGCGTATCGTCATTCAGTAGCAGGAGGAACTATGATGAAACCGAAGAAACTGGCGGCCCTGTTTGTGGCCTTTACCCTGTTTTCCGGCGTGACGGCTCTGGCGGAAGCTCCCTATACCGATCTGGGAGGACTGAAGAGCCGTGCTGCCATCGATTACCTGTACGATAACCAGTGCCTGGATTTCGCTGCAGGAAAGACCTTTGCCCCACAGCAGGTACTGACGCGGGGAGACCTGGCGCAGCTCATATACAGCGTCGCCCTGAAACTGCCGGAATCGCCGCTCGTCTTCAGTGATGCGCCGACGCCCAAAGCCAATGATGCCATGGCCGCCGTGGCAGCCCAGGGGATACTCAAAGGCTATGAAGATGGCTCCTTTCACCCCGATGAACCGGTGACACGGGAAGAATTTGCCGCCGTCCTCTACCGCTACCTGAAGTACTGTGGCCTGGAAGAAATTGAAAACCACCAGCTGCCCTACGGCGACATTGCCGACGTAGCTCCGGAAAACCGCACGGCCGTAGAATATCTCCAGCGGAAAGACCTCATGACGACGACGGACAACCTGTTCCGTCCCCGGGAAGGTATGACCCGGGCGGCTGCTGCCGAAACGATATACCATATGATGCATTCTGATGCCGATTACGTATCCCACGTCGATGTGGAAAGCCAGGTCATACGGGCCCTCAATGCCGAATATGGCAGCATGCCTGCCTTTTTCCAGCAGGGGACGCTCTACTGGGATGGGGACAAACTGGTCCTCGGATTCAGAGGCTCGCCGCGCATGTTCCTGAAGCAGCGCCTGAAAAAAGATGTGAGCCGCTATGATGTGCTGGTATTCCGCCACGTTCGCTTTGCCCGTGCCGATTACGACCAGCTCATGACAAGGGCTATCAACTGCATCGTTTCCGAAGAAGGCGTGCAGAACTACGTTGGTTCCGTGCCGGATTATAAGAACGAAACCATCGATGTCATCGTGCGCCGTCCTCTGGCCGATACGACCGTACAGAAACTGAATGAACGGATAGGGAAAGGTGTCGTGCGGATTCATGACGTGCGCACGGCCGCCATGCGCCCCCAGCCGGCAAGCCCGGCAGGAGAAACAAAAAAAGTCGATACGGATACCAACAAGGACTTGTCCCATTCGCCGCTCTACGATGAAGCGACCAATGCCGCCGTCAATTCCGTCATCCGCGACGCCATGAAATAACAGAAAGGGAGACGTGAATGTAATTGAAACTGCTCAAGAAACTTGCAATCGCAGCCTGCACTATGACCTTTATGGTGTGCAATCTGGCTTTTGCCAAATTCGTTGTCCTCGATGATGTTCATTTTGACAAACAACATTCTGCCAAAAATTATAAAATCGTATCCGTCGATAACGGCATACCTACGGAAATCCGTCTCAAGGCAGGCAATTATGGCTATACCCGCATGACGGTAAAGCAGAATAAAAAACTCGTATATATCACGGACCTCCTGACAGAGGATAATATCCATCACATGCAGCGGGTCCAGGACCAGGACAGCGGCCGGATTTTTTACCTGCTTTCCCAATTCAGGCACGCTACGGCTTTTGGCTATGACCCGGTTAAAGGGTCCTGGCAGGAATACATCAATTCGAAAAACTATTATGCCGGGTATGACAAGCCCCATGCCAACCTGATTGTCAATAAAGACAATGAACTGGAACTTTCGTTCTTTGTATTCGGTGACGGGGTTCCCAACCATATCTATCAGTTCTTCTGGGATAACAAGGCCAACTGGTTTGGGTACCGCGATTTAGGCTACTACGTCTTTAAGGACGGGAAAAATCATAAAGTATAACCATAACAGGCATTTCCTCAGATAAAAAAACAGGTGCATGCCAGCTGCTTATGATGGTCAGCTGGTATGCACCTGTTTTGTAATGCGATGGGCATAGAGCAGGCAGGGCCGGTTTACTGCCCAAGGAGCAGGCGGGCCAGTTCATCCGGGCTCTGGACGAGGTAATCGGGATGGAGCCGTTCCAGATCCTCTTTGTCGCGGAATCCCCAGGTGACGAGGATGACGTCGAGACCGGCATTGCGGGCCGTCATGCTGTCTACTTCCGAATCGCCGATGTAGACGGCATCTTCTCTGGCACATCCCAGCCGCTTCAGGGCTTCCCATACCATATCGGGTTCCGGCTTTTTCCGGTAGCGCGGTGATTCTCCCATGGAGAACGATACAAGATGGGAGAAAAATTCTTCGTGGAGTTCGCTGACGGCAGCCTGTCCTTTGTTGGACACGATGGCCGTCTTTCGTCCGCCGGCCTGAAGGGCAGACAGCAGGGACACGATGCCGTCATAGGGGTGGGTATGGCCCTGGCAGTGGCTGCTGTACCAGGTCTTGAATTCCTCGGCTAGTTTTTGCTGCTCTGCCGGGTCCAGATCCGGTGCGGTCCGCTTTATGAGTCCGGTGTAGCCGTATCCCAGAGCGGCCCGGACTTCCTGCCGTGTCCGGACGGGAAGATGATGGGCCCCGTATACATGGGCCAGGGAAGTCGTCAGTTCATCCAGTGTATCGAGGACGGTGCCGTCCATATCAAAAATAATCGCTTTATACTGTTTCATAATACCGCCGTAATGGCGCAAAGCCTCCTTTGGGTAAGTTCGACCCATATTATACCATATTCTATTTCTTTCTGCTCTTTTCAGGTAGAACTGGAAGTTAAATTCTATCTATGATAGAATAGGAGCTAGAATTATTTTTTCAGTCATAGAGGGAGAGGATGAGATGTCTAGTTATTTGCCGTACATTATTGTGGCAGGGATTGTGGTAATCTTTTTCATTATTTGCATGATTCTTTTTTCCGGGAACAAAGCGGAAAAGAATCATCAGAAACAGGAAAGGGCAGAGCAGCAGAGCCTGGCCCAGAAGAGGGCGGAAGAAAAGGCTGCCTGGGCTCAGATAGAAGCGCTCAATGATGAACGGGAAGCGAAACGGCGGACAAGCCAGTCGCATACGGCTCCTGTACCACGGATTTCTACGGTAACGGTCAGGGAACGGGCGGAAAACCCCGATGAAACGGCCTTTGTCACGACAAAAGGGGAAGCCGTACGGCGCAATGGACAGATTGTCTACGAAGAAGCTCCGCAGAAAAACCGTAAGAAAAAGGAAAATTTCGATGCCACACGGGTGTTGTCCCGCGATGAAATCATCGAAGCCATGGATAAAGTAGATAAAGAAGAAGCGGCCGCTTACAAGGCAGAAACGGAAGAAGCCAAGAAAAAGAAAGACGAAGAAGCGGCCCGCGAAGCCGACCGGGAAGAAGCACAGCGTCAGGCTGCAGAGAAAGAAATGATACGCCAGAGAGCAGAAGCGACCCGCAAGCGCCGGGCAGCGGCTGCGGCACAGCGTGCGCGCCTGGTCAGCGACGATGAACAGGAAGACACGACGCTGGCCCAGATGGCGGCGGTCGTGTCGAAAGACCTGGCGGAAAAAGATCAGCCGGCCGGCACGGATGCCCCGGCAGATGATGCCGATGCGACGACGGTCATTCCTGCTTCTGCCGTAACGGCAGCGGCGGCTGCTACGGCAGCTTCTGCCACGGCGCCCGCAGCAAAACCGGCAGCTCCGTCCAAAACGGCAGCGGCCGTCCGCAAAGGCGCTGCCGTTCATACGGCACCAGCTGCTGAAGAGGATGCCCCATCGGATAAGACGCAGATCATGAAGCCCGTCAAGGCCCAGAAACACGATGCGGCTCCCAGTGCGCTGGGCGATGAAACGCGGCGCATGCAGCCACTCCAGGTCGATACGGCTTCGAAAGAACAGGAAGGCCGGACGGCTCCGGCCGCTGCCAAGGCTTCGGCCCATACCCGGCAGGAAAGCAGTCACAATCGTACGAAGAGCCCCTGGGGCAATGACCTGCAGCACCGTACGCCCTCGACCAAACAGGGTCAGGAATCCATCTGGGCCAAAGATGCCGCCGCCAATTCGACGGTCGTCCGGGATTGTGCCTATCATTTCCTGGGCCAGTACGGTATTGCCGGCGATGCCTTCCAGCAGCACGTCAAAAACATAACGGCCGCTGCCTTCAACCGCCTGGGCTGCCATACCGACGACGAACGGGAAAAAGCCGTCGCCCCCCTTCTGGTGCAGGAAGCCCTGCAGAACGTACAGAAGACCTATGCGTCCCAGCCGGAAGACTACGTGGCCACTATGGCCCTGCGCGCCTTTGAAGATATCGTCCGCTGCCCCGTGGCCTCGACGCGCCATCTGGTCGCCATGGATGCCCTGAAAGTCATGCCGTATCTGGGCCGCGGCCATTATCAGATTCTGGCCATCCTGCTGCTCTTCCTCTATTCCCGCAACTCCCATAACGTCGATAAGACGACGTTCTGCCAGTATATCGACAAATACGTCATGCCTTTCCTCGACCATTTCCCGACGGAACGGCCCTATTACCAGCAGCTCGATTATCTCCACTGTACGGCACTGGAAGCCAAGGAAACGCGGTTCCCGGAAATCCTGTCCGATTCCTATCCGCTCCTGTTCCGTTACCGCGGATTTACGGAAGAAGAACTGCGTAAAGCCCTCAAGGGCCACCGCATCCCCAGAGAATACGTCGTACGGTCCTTCAATTCACCGCTCATCAAGCTGGCCCTGATCGACGATTCCATGGCCCTGCGCTTCTTCCGCGTCACGGGCATTACCGACCGGGACATGCAGGACCGCATCATGCGGCTGGCTAAAAAGCGCCCTGCCAATTTCAGTGGCGAAGAAGCACTGGACATCATGGAAGATATTTCGCCTATCCTGGCAGATCTCGGCGATATCTGGGACAGCACGCTGCTGCGCGTCTCCACGCTTTCCCTCCTGGGCCTCTATCTGGCACAGGGCTATGTAAAAGAAATGATTGGCGAGGAATTTGATTTATCCCGCTGGTTTGAATAAAAGGTGGTCTATTGTATGAAAAAAATTCGTAAAGCTGTCATCCCGGCAGCCGGTTATGGTACACGCTTTTTGCCGGCGACGAAAGCGACGCCGAAAGAAATGCTGCCTATCGTCGATAAGCCGACAATCCAGTATATCGTAGAAGAAGCTCTCCAGAGCGGCATTGAAGAAATCCTGATTATCAGCGGACATGCCAAACGGGCTATTGAAGATCATTTTGATACCAATATTGCCCTCGAACTCAACCTGGAAGAACATCATAAAACGGATTTGCTGCGCATGGTCCGCAGTATATCTGAAATCAATATTCATTATATCCGTCAGAAGCACATGCGCGGCCTGGGCGATGCCATCCTCTGTGCCCAGTCCTTTATCGATGACGAACCTTTTGCAGTCCTTCTCGGCGATGATGTCGTATACAACGAAACCAACCCGGCCCTGCAGCAGATGATCGACATCTACAATTCCCTGGGCACGACCATCCTGGGCTGTCAGGAAGTGCCCCAGGAAAAAGTTTCCTCCTATGGCATCGTCAAGGGCGTTCCTACCGATGATCCCCGTCTCATGCGCGTCGTCAACATGATTGAAAAACCGTCCGTTGCCGAAGCACCGAGCCGGACTGCCGTTCTCGGCCGCTACATCATCACTCCCGATGTCTTTGAAGTACTGCGCCGGACCGAACCGGGAAAAGGCGGCGAAATCCAGCTGACCGATGCCCTTCAGACCATGGCAGCCCGGGAAGCCGTCTATGCATACTGCTTCTCCGGCAAGCGCTATGATGTAGGGGATAAACTGGGCTTCCTCAAGGCTACTGTCGAATACGCCCTGCGCCGTCCTGGTTTGGGCGATTCGTTCCGGGACTATTTGAAGAGTCTGTCTTTATAAAAAACAGGTAAGGTCAAAAAATCAAGGCCACCACGCAAAAAGAGCACCGTTCAGGTATTGATTATTGCTAAGCGTCATGCTATACTTAGGATGAATCATGAAGAATGATTATTCCTTTTAATAGTGTGAAAGAAGGGGTTTGTATGAAAATAGAAGAAGGTACCGTAGTAGGGTTAAATGATAATGGTCTCGTCGATGTCAAAGTCGGCCGTCATTCCGACTGTATTTCCTGTGGTGCCTGTGATGGGGCACAGCACATCGTCGTCCAGGCACTGAATCCGGTCGGCGCCAAAGTCGGGCAGCATGTCAAATTCGAAATGCGGGAAGTCAACATCGTCATCGGCGCATTCGTCTGCTTCATCATGCCGCTCCTGGTCGCTGCAGCCGGTGTCTTCATCGGCCGCATGATAGCCCAGTCCCAGGCATTGGATGTCGTCAACCTGGAAATTGCCGGCGGCATCATCGGCTTCCTCATCGGAGTCGTGGGAGTCAAACTCTTTGACCGTAAAATCACGAACGATGCCAACGCCCGCCCGAAAATCGTAGAAGTCGTGCAGGGCCGGTAAGAGAGCATACAAAGAATGAGACTGTCTTTTCAGGCAGCCTCTTCTTTTTTACCCGGATTATATCCATATGCTCTGGTATAGTGAAAAAAACCTGTCCAGTGACAGGTTTTTTTCAGTTTGGCAATTTTTCTGCCAGCGACAGGGTTGTCCCGTCCTGACGGGTGACGCTCGTCACGCGGAGCTGGCTCCTCGTATCGTCCAGATTTTCCCGGCTCATGAGAGCGTACTGGCTGGGGATGAGGGGATTGAGCAGGAACTGGCTGGTGTGTGGCTTGCCCGATGCTGCCGGCGTCAGCCGCAGGGTGCCAGAATACAGCACGGCATGGTCGCCGGCGCGCTGGAGCTCATAGACACCGCGGATTTCCCGAATTTCTTCCGGTTTCCCTTCGAATACCGGCGTATAGGTGATGCGCAGGAAGGTCTGATGATTGGATCCTTTGACAAGAGTGGCTGATACGTTCCGGATTTTGATCAGTCCGTCCAGCTGGCGCTGGATCGGGCGGTTGTATGCGGCCAGACGCTGATCCCAGGCGTCGTTGATTTCACTGATGAATGCCGGTGCATCGGCAAGGCCCGTAATGCGCCACTGCTTCGGTCCCGTACGGGTCAGTTCGATGGTGCAGGTCAGATTCCTGTCGAGTCGTTCATTATATAAGGTGACTGTCATGTGAGCGTGGCTGCTGTCTGTCTTATGGGCGTAGCGGGAAGAAACATAGTGCCAGCCCGAGACGGGAAAGGGAAATCCCAGGGCCTGCAGGCGGAGACGGACATTTTCTGCCGCTCCGGCGCGGTCTGCATCGTCTTTCTCCTTCTGCATGGTCAGGTGGAACAGGCGGCTGCTGTCGGTGATGAAATCATCCCGCAATGGCGCCCAGGCCAGCTGCAGGACCGGCAGGGAATCGATTCCGCCGCCCCGCGAGGCCATGCCGTCGAAGAGTCCGGCTGCAATGGCCTTATCATCGACAAGAGCCGTGACCGTTTCCTCATCGCCGCTTTGTATGGCCCGGGTGAGGACCCGGACGGAATAATCGGGTGTCGCCTTGTATACGTGCTCATAGTTGAGTACCGCCGCTTCCAGACAGAAAAGCAGGATACAGATGGCAGCCAGTATGGAGACATCCGGTTTGGGTATTCTATGCGAATTCATGGGCATTCCTTCTTTGCGTATGAGACAAAAATATGATGACTTAAAAGTATTATACCATTTTTATGCCGTTTCTGAAAAAGGAAACGTATTATTTTTGTAGAACTATAGATAGTGAGACCTGAAATTTAACCTATATAGTGAGGAGTGATACGGTGATTACCATACATGATAAAACCCATAATACAGACTATACCGTAGAAAAAGGGACGACACTGCTCGCCCTGAGCCGGCAGTGCTGTCCCGAAGCCGACCCGCCTGTGGCAGCTGCACTGTACAACAACGAACTGGCCGGCCTGCAGACGAAAATAGAAGAAAAAGGCGATGTCGAATGGTACCAGCTGAATACACTGGAAGGCAACCAGTGCATCATACGCACGGCCATCCTGCTCCTCGTGCGGGCCGTGGCCGAACTCTATCCCGACGGCAAGGTGCTGGTCAAACACGCCCTGCGCAAATCCCTTTACTGTGAACTGGAAATCGGCCACAACGTGACCATCCACGATGTGGAAACCATTAAGCGCCGCATGGACGAAATCGTTGAACAGGACGAAACCATCACCCAGGTCAAAGTCAGCACCCAGACGGCGCTGGCCATGTGCCACAACCGCGACCTCAAGCACGAAGCGGAACTGATGAGCCATGTCGATGTGCCCTATGTCCTGGCTTATCAGTGCGGGCAGATACTGGACTACTACATGGGGCCTCTCCTGCCCAGCATGGGATACCTGACCTGCTTCAACCTGCGACTCTATGCGCCGGGTATCATACTGGAATACCCGAAAGTAGAAAATCCCAACGAACTGCCGCCGTACAAGGAAATCCCGAAAATGGCCCGCCTCTTCCTGGAAGCGGAAGAATGGGGGCGCATCGTCCGCTGTGAATACGTCTCCGACCTGAACCGCTATATCGGGGACGGGACCATCCAGGATATCGTCGATATGGCCGAAGCCCTGCAGGAAAAGAAACTGGCCGAACTGGCCGACTATATCGTGGCCCAGCGGCCAAAAATCAAAGTCGTCCTCATTGCCGGCCCGTCCTCTGCCGGCAAGACGACATTCTGCAAACGGCTGACCACCCAGCTCCGCGTTAATGGCCTGCGTCCGGTGCGCATTTCTCTCGACGACTATTTCTATAATAGAGAAGATACGCCGCGTAATCCCGATGGCAGTTACGATTTCGAATCCCTGCGCGCCATCGACGTGCCCCTGTTCAACCAGCAGATTGATGACCTCAATCAGGGCAAAGACGTCCACCTGGCCCGCTTTGAATTCGTCGAAGGCAAGCGCTATTTCGACGAAAAGCCGACGCGCCTCGAACCGGGCCAGCCCATCGTCGTAGAAGGCCTCCACGCCCTGAATGATTCCCTGACCTACATGCTGCCCCGCTATGAAAAAGTCAAGATCTCCCTGGGCGTCCTGACACAGATACGCATCAACGACCACAACCGCATTTCCACGTCGGACACGCGCATCATCCGCCGCATGGTCCGGGATCATCAGTTCCGCGGCCGCGGTCCCGAAGCGACCATGGAAATCTGGGGCGACGTGCGCCGTGGCGAAGAAAAGAATATCTATCCCTATCAGGAAGATGCCGATACCATCTTCAACACTGCTCTGCCATACGAACTGGCCGTCCTCAAACCCTATGCCGAACCGCTCCTGGAATCAATCGGACAGGACAGCCCCTATTATACGGAAGCCCAGCGCCTGGTCAAATTCCTGAAGCCCTTCAAGCCCGTAGATTCGTCCGTCGTCCCCATGAACTCCCTCCTGAGGGAATTTATCGGCAAATGACAGACCATTGCGCGGCCGGTGCGGGGTATACGAATTTATCATTGACAAAGCCTAAGGGGATAGATATAATAGTATAGTCGAGGTAGAAATAATGAAACTACAAGTCGAAGAAGCACTCAAAGAAATAGGGAAGTATTTCCCTTTTTCGTTTGAACGTCCGGCTGCCGAGCTCGGTGATGTAGATGATTTCCCCTGGAAAGATGCTACCGTAGCTGTGGAAGGAACGTATTGTTTCGATGGCAATCATCTCCTTGTAGAAGGAACGATTCGTACATCGGGCATGTATCCCTGCAGCCGTTGTCTGACACCGGTATCGGTGGATCGGAATGAAACACTGTCTGAAGTCTATGGTACGGAAGCGGAGCTTCCCGAGGACGTATTGCCCTATAACGGGGAATACATCGATTTGACGGAGACAATTAGAGAAACCTTGATCCTCAGCGAGCCCATGAGGGTATTGTGCCGGCCTGACTGCAAAGGGCTTTGTCCGCAGTGCGGTGCAAACCTGAATGAAGGACCCTGTAGTTGTCCTACCGACAAGATTGATCCGAGGCTTGAAGCCCTGGCTCAGTTATTACGATCCAAAGAAAAGCACTAGAAACACGTACCATGTGATTTAAGGAGGTGCAGAACATGGCAGTACCAAAGAACAGATTATCCCAGACTCGTCAGAAGATGCGTCGTGCAAACTGGAAATTGACAGCACCGGGCTACGTAGAATGCCCGCAGTGCCACGAAGCAATGATGCCTCATCATGTATGCCCGACTTGCGGCTACTATAAAGGCAAACAGGTTGTCAACAACACAACGGCTGAATAAGAGTAAGCATAAAAAGCGTCCCTTAAAAGGGACGCTTTTTTATGTCCTGGCCGGTTCAAAGTGCAGTGTAGCAGGCCACCCAGCAAGAGGATGTCGGTTATTTCCCGCAGACATCAAACTTCAAACTATCCCTTCTCTTCCGTTGCACCTTTTGTGCAGCGGATTTTTTTATAACTCAGTTCTATGGGAAAAATGGCTTGTCATAAAAGTTTTGCATGAAATGCGGGCGGGTTGTATTGCTCTTTAAAATATAATTCGTAAATGCAAACACAAAAAATGTAATGTAAGACGAAACAAATGACGTAGCGAAATTATAGAAATTAGGCAAAATAACTAATTGTAGTGCCCTGGTGTCCTAATCACAGATGAGGCGTCAAACAGTGAGAACATGGCGTTTTTATAAAATAGAGACGGACTGATACCTGTATTATGTTATTTCGTACCATTTTACGTTTGTCGGAATTTTGTCCAGTTATAGAAAACATAGTATAAATACATAGATGAATATAAATATACAAACCACACTCATTTTGGCGTTTTATATATCAGAATAAAATATCATATACTAGAAGTAAATAAATATAAAAAACAATAAAATATCACCGTAATGGACACTTAATTGCGATATAATTGTGACAAAATAACGTTTTATGGTATAATACTAAGTAAACCACGACTATTTTATGTAATGATAATAATTATAATACAGGAGGTTGTTTTATGAATAAAATATATAAAGTCATCTGGAGTCATGTAAAACAATGCTATGTCGTTACATCAGAATTAACGAAAAGCCAACACAAATCGTCCAGTAAGAGTGAACTTATAAGTACAAATGTACACCAGAGGAGGTATTTTGGTAAGGCGGCCGTAGCTGCCATCGTCGCCGGACTGCTGACTTTCGGTTCTTATGGTTTGGCTGATGCAGCCGGCCCGGCTGCCATTGAAAATGGGGCAGCCAGCAAGGCCGATGGAATCGGCAGCATCGCCGTTGGGGTAGGCGATAAGGTCGTTTCTTCTAATACAGATACGAACCGTTACCAGGGAGCGACTTCTCTGGCCGTAGGTACTTTGAATATCATCGATGCGGATGACAAGGCGCCTTTCGATGGCACAGCCAGTAGTGTGATCGGGCAGGTAAACTATACGAAGAACGCCAACGCTGCTATCATCTTTGGGGCTGGCAACAAAGTCACCAATTCCTATAAGGACGTGAATCTGGATCCAGAGACCTTGCAGGCATTGATAAAGGCATACGAGGGTAATAATATGAAGGCAGTTACGGAAATCCTGCAGAATGCCGTTCCTGAAAGTGGCGGCCAGGTCATGGTCATGGGCGGCGGCAACACGGTTGACTATGCCCAGTCTTCCCAGGTCATGGGCGTCAGCAATACTCTGAAAGGCACGGAAGATTCCATCAGCAAGTACAATCTGGTGGATGGGTTCCAGAACAATGTGACCAATTCCCAGAATACGTATGTGGTCGGGACGAAGAACAGTTTTGTGAATATGGCCAATTCCATCGTATTGGGAGATAACAATAACCGTATTGCCAATAACATAGACCGAATTATGAAAGATACCATTGTAATCGGTGATGGGAATACGGTACAAAATGGTGATGAAAGCATTGCTATCGGGAAAAATATCACAATCCAACGTGATGGCGGCAATGGCTATGAATACGACACAGGCAATGTGGCCATCGGCAGCAATGCCTATATCAGCAGTTATGTGAACCAGGGCGACAGCATTGCCATCGGTAAGAATGCCAGCGTCATCAATATGGGTGGCTCCCTGGAAAAGGCCTTTGCCTTTGGCAGAACCATGGGCAAGGAGTATTCCGGCAGTATCGCCATCGGTGAAAATGCCTATGCTCGTTCCGGCAGTACCATGATTGGTGTCCATGATTATCAGGGGGACGATTGGCGATCTAAAGGTCGATTTCACAAAGGGAAAGAGTGCAGGGTCTTCCGGTATTGGCAATTATCAGGAAAGTATCGATGCTACGACCATTGGCAATAACAGCTACAACAATGGCGTATTCTCGACAGTAGTAGGTAGTTATACCGCTGTGTCTGGCTTGTATCAGAATCAGAAATGGGGCGAAAAGCCTAACGCCGTACAGAATTTCGGCGCTGCTGTCCTCGGTTCGTTGAACAGCGTAGAAGGCCTGAGTAGTACAGAATATAACACGGCAGGTATGGCAGACAGCATCCTGGGCTCCGCCAACCGGACGCAGAATGCCAATGGTACGGTCATGGTCGGTGCCGGCAACGTGGTCACCAATTCCATCAATGATTTCGATGCTTCGGGGATTAAAGTAAAGGGTGGCATTGCTGATCCCAATACACTTTCTGAAGCCATGCGTACAGCCATCAAAGACCAGAATGGCGGAGGTGCAGCAGCTATTGTAGGCAATGGCAACGTTGTCGACAATGCGACCAATGTTTCTATCCTTGGTTCCAAAAACAGCCTGAAGAACACGGCCAAAGCCCAGCTGCTGGGTGATAACCGGGTAGTGGAAAGCGCAGATAACTCTGTCATTGTGGGCTCCGCCGATTCGGAACTGACGACCAGCAAAAAGAATGTCACCGTCTTGGGTTATAATGCCAATGCCTCCGTGGACGGTGGCGTGGCTGTAGGCAGTGAATCCCTGGCTACCGTGGATAAAGGTGTGGCCGGGTATGA
Source organism: Caecibacter massiliensis (assembly GCA_900095875.1). Taxonomy (GTDB): domain Bacteria; phylum Bacillota; class Negativicutes; order Veillonellales; family Megasphaeraceae; genus Megasphaera; species Megasphaera hexanoica. The sequence continues at coordinate 1,918,345 of LT608311.1, forward strand.
TCCGAAAGGAGAGGACCACAGTGCCGACACCACCGGTACCTGGAAATCTACGGCAGCTGCTGTTTCTGTAGGGAACAAGAAAAAGAATCTGACCCGGCAGATCACCAATGTGGCAGCCGGTACGGAAGATACGGATGCTGTAAACGTGGCCCAGTTGAAAGCCAGCGAAAAAAAGGTGGCTGTGGTGTTTGATGACAGAGGGTCTCTCCTGAGTACGGATGCCACTGTCAACCATGAACATGAAATTGGCGATAAGATTACCAACGTATCCAAAGGAATCGCTTTGGGGAATAACGCGACCGTTCACAATCAGTCTGGCAACAAAGCGGATGCCATGAAATTTGGCAGCAATATGTACACCAGTGGGATTGCCATTGGTGAAAACAGCTATGCGCTGGAAGATTCCATCGACCTGGGCAACAAAATCTACAACGGTGCCATGGGGGATGTTACTGATCTTTCCAAATACAACAAAACGACTTCCACAGGGACTGGCCGTGTGCTGATTGGAAATAACTCCTACAGTTCCGGGAGCCTTTCCACCTTGATCGGCAATCATTCTATTATGACTACGAATTACTTAAATGGTGGTAGCAGTTGGAACGCAATGCAGAATGCGGGGGCTGTTTCCATTGGTGCTTTGAACAGCATTGAATCCTATTCTTCCAGCAATTTCATGTCCGGTGTAGCCAACGACATCATCGGGCTGGCCAACAAGACGAGAAACTCCAATGGAGCTTTGATCCTGGGCGCCGGCAACGAAATTAACAATTCCATTGATTTTATTTCCGTTAGTGGTTCGTCTACGATGGATGTGGCTACCGCAGCTCAGGAAATCCGCGATGTAATGGCTGAGGGAACCTTTGCCGGCGGTGCTACGCTGGCCATTGGTGGCGGCAACAAAGCGGACTATACCCAGAATTCCCAGCTCATGGGTGTGGGCAACAGCCTGACCGGGACCAGCAGCTCCATCAGTAAATTCAACATGCTGGACGGCTACAAGAATACGGCAACCAACGTAAGCAATACGAAAATCATCGGTTCCAACAATACGGTGAACGACAAAGCCAACAGTAATACGATTATTGGCGATAAGCATGTGGTCGCTGCTGAAAAGACCAACAACGTGATTATCGGCAATGCGGATCATAAACTGACCACCTCTGCTTCCGACGCCGTCCTCATCGGCCACAATGCCGACGTGAAAGTGGATGGTGGCGTGGCCCTGGGCAGCGGGTCCGTGGCTGTTACGGATAAAGACGTGGAAGGCTATGATCCTCTGAAGAAGGGTGCCAGCGGATCGGATGACAAGGCCTGGAAATCCTTCTGGGCAGCGGTTTCTGTAGGCGATGGGACCCATACCCGCCAGATCACGGGTGTGGCAGCCGGCACCAACGATACGGATGCTGTTAACGTGGCTCAGTTGAAGAGTGTGGCCAGCCTGCCCGTCCACATCTACAGCGGTGGAAATGTGAGCAGCGCCGGCAGACTTGTAGCCACTCCGACCATCAGCAGCCTGCAGTTTGACTTCGGCGACGGCCTGAAAGCAGATGAAGTGGAGGCAGAAGGAGGCAAACGCGTCCTGGTATCCCTGGATAAAGATGCCCTGAAGGGCGACCCTGATTTCAAGGGGGATAAAGGCGACAAAGGTGACCCCGGCGCCAAAGGTGAAAAGGGCGATAAAGGTGACACCGGTGCAACCGGCGCTCAGGGCGTACAAGGACCCAAGGGCGAGAAGGGTGACCCCGGCGCCAAAGGTGATAAGGGCGATAAAGGTGACACCGGTGCTCCCGGCAAGGATGGTAAGGACGGCAAAGATGGCGGCGTAGGCACCGTTGTTGGCGACGACACCAACATCACCGTGGCCAACACCGAAACCGATGCCACCAAACCGGCCAACTATAAGGTTTCCCTGAATAAGGCCATCACCGTGGATAAGGTGACCGCAGGCGATACCACGATTTCCAGCAATGGTGTCTCCATTGCCGGTGGTCCGTCCATGACGAAGGACGGCATCGACGCCGGCGGCAGCAAGATTACCAATGTGGCAGCCGGTACCGCCGATACCGACGCTGTGAACTACGGCCAGTTGAAGGGCGTGGAAAGCAGCGTACAGAACAACACCACGAACATCAACCGGTTGAACGGCCGTGTATCCAACCTCGATAACCGCATCAACAAGGTCGGTGCCGGTGCAGCGGCTCTGGCAGCGCTCCATCCGCTGGACTTCAATCCCGATGACAAATGGAACTTTGCTGTCGGATATGGCAACTACCGCAACGCTAACAGTGTAGCACTGGGAGCTTTCTACCAGCCCAACGAAAATACCATGTTCAACGTGGCAACCAACTTCGGCAACGGCGAAAACATGATTAACGCCGGCGTCAGCTTCAAGATTGGAAAAGGAAACTCCTATGCCGGTGTCAGCAAGGCCCAGCTGGTAGCGGAAAACCAGCAGCTCAAGGCAAACGATGCCCTGCAGGACCGGGAAATCCAGGAACTGAAGAAAGCCCTGGAAGAATTGAAAAGCCGTATCAAATAACAGAATAACCTTATCTGACTGATACAAACAAAACGCCCCGCATCAGAAGAGCTCCCCTCTAATTCTGATGCGGGGCGTTTTGCATCTGTGCCGGTTTGAAGAACAGCATAGCATGGCGTCCTTATAAAGTATGTCGGTTTGAAGGACAGTGTAGCATGGCTCCCTTGGGAAGCGGGAGCTGGCGCCAACGGCCGACTTAGGCAGAGAACCGCATTTGAAGGAGCGTAGCGACGCGCAAATGTGTGTAGGGGCTCACGGCCGGGGGACTTCTTCTGTCTGCCTCACCGGCTATAGCATCATCTACGGCGTTGTCGTCTATCAACGTAGCCCCGCTACGCCTCTTTCCTCCGCCTTGTATCTGACACCATAGCCGATGATTCCGATGCAAAGCGCCCCCAGTCGTGAGCCCTCGCCTATGCCGAAACACAGTGCCCTATTGTAGCACCTTGCCAGATATATATGAATATCGTAGTTTCGGCAGAGGGGTTCTTTTATCATCTGAGTTCCAGTATCTGAGTCCGAGGAACGTAGCACGACGGACAGGGTTCCCGGCATTCCTGCTAACCACTAACCACTAACCACTAACCACTAACCACTGACCACTGACCACTGACCACTATCCACTATCCCTTCCCGGCCTGCGGCCCTCTGCATAAAATTGGAATAAAGCCCAAATCCATGATATTATATATAAAGATAGGAATGAATTCCAAATTTTTACTATAAAATAGGATAATTAGGAAACAATTCCAGAAAGGAGTTGCTATGAAACTGATACCCAGACCAGAATATCTGGATTTTTTGAAGCGTTATCAGAACCATCATTTGATTAAGGTGATTTCTGGTGTCCGCCGGTGTGGGAAATCTACTATTTTTTACTTGTACCAGCAATATTTATTGCATCATGGTGTGGCTCCCGAACAAATTATTACCATAAATTTTGAAGACCTGGCTTATGAACCGTTGTGTGAATACCATGCATTATATCAGTATATTACAGAACGGATGCAGACGGATAGGATGAATTACATCTTTCTCGATGAAATACAGCATGTAAAAAATTTTGAAAAAGTGGTAGACAGCCTGTTTATTAAAGAGAATACCGATGTGTATATCACCGGATCCAATGCCTATTTTATGTCTGGTGAGTTAGCGACGCTTTTGACAGGCCGCTATGTGGAGCTGTCGATGCTGCCCTTGTCATTTCGGGAATTTTGTCAGGGAATGCCTGATTCCCTGTCGGTGCCTGAACAATATAACGCCTATGTCCGAGTGAGTTCTTTTCCCTATGCCCTGCAGTTTCAACACGATTCCCAGGCCGTAGAGGAATACCTGTCAGGAATTTACAATACAATTCTGGTCAAAGATACATTACAGCGGATGAGAAGCGGCGATACGATGATGATAGAGAGTCTGATGAAATTTCTGGCCGCGAATATAGGCAGTCTCATTTCACCTAATAAAATTGCCAATTCCCTGACTAGTGCTGGCAGGAAAATAGATAATAAGACCGTTGAAAAATATTTACAAGGTCTGAAGGATAGTATGCTCATTTATCAGGCAGACCGATTTGATATACGGGGAAAACAGCTGCTGAAAATCAATGCCAAATACTATCTGGTTGACCCCGCCTTCCGTCGCCTTTTGATCAACGATACCGGGCGTGACACGGGTCACATTTTGGAAAATGTCGTATACCTGGAATTACTGCGCCGGGGAGGCAAGGTATACGTTGGCCAGCTGCCCAAAGGAGAAATTGACTTTGTCGTTGAACGGTCCGGAACCAGAGAATACTACCAAGTAGCAGAAAGTACACTGCTCCCGGAAGTGCTCGAACGGGAATTGAAACCGCTACGCGCCATACCGGATCAATATCCCAAATACCTGCTGACACTGGATGAAATTCCCTCAGAAGCAGATTACAACGGCATCAAAAAGAAAAATGTCCTCCGCTGGCTGCTGGGGGATGGCTTCTAACGTGCAGCGGCGTCTGGCTTCCAACGCAGTGAACCGGCCCAAAGCCTACTAATCACTAACCACCGACCACTGTCCTTCCCGACCTGCGCTTTTTTTCATCAAACATCAAACATCAAACTTCAAACTATCTTTTCACTAACCACTAACCACTATCTTTTTCCAGCCTTCAAATTATCCCTTCCTTCCCGACAAAATAAAAAAATGTAACTATTGACATTACAACTTAGATGATATATGCTTATAAATGTAAGGACGATATTTTGTTACTACTAGGAGGAATGACTCATGGACGCAAAAACGATAGAAGCCGTAACGGCTAAGACCAACGATTTACTGGCAGCACCGAGCTGCAATCCGAAATTGAAAGCAGCTGCTGAAAAATGGCTGGCTGCCGCTGACAAAGATGCCGAAACTCCGGCTTATATCGACGCTCTGAAAAATGGTGTATCTACCATTGACGAACTGCTTGGCTTTGCCGGTTCCGATTTTGCCAAAAAGCTTCTCGGCGAAGAAGGCGCTAAAGGACTCCTGGCTCATGCCAAAGATATTCAGGCTAAAGGGGCCAAGTATTGCGACTGCCCGGCATGTACGGCTGCACTGGCTATATTGGACATTCTCCACGCTATCTGATAGGCCGGACTATTACGTATAGGATGCATAGAGGGCTGTGACAGATTCATTTCTGTTGCAGCTTTTTTTGTGCTGTTCTGGTATAGGACAGCAGGCTGACCGTATGGAAGAGAACTACGAAACGTGCTACACTGAAACAATGCAAAGGAATAAAGGAGGTGCCTTATGGAACAGACAAAACGGAAACAGGCCCGCAAGGGGATGGATATGCTTCACGGTTCTATTGCCGATAAATTGTTCTTCTTTGCTATGCCCGTCGGCCTCATGGGCATGTTTGAACAGCTCTTTAATAGTGCTGATGTCTTCATCCTCGGGCGGTTTGTCGGGAAAGATGCTATGGCGGCCGTCGGGAATAATATGCCTGTCATCGGCCTTCTGGTGACGCTCCTCATGGGGATTTCCCTCGGTGCCAATGTCGTCATTGCCCAGTATCTGGGAGCCCGGAAGGATGAGAAAGTGGAAGCAACGGTGCAGACGGCTATCCTCCTTTCTCTGGGCATGGGACTGGCGCTCATGATCATAGGGGAACTCATCGTGTCTCCGGCTCTTGCAATTCTCGCCGTGCCGAATGACGTGTATCCTATGGCAGAATTGTATCTGCGGATTTTCCTCCTGGGTCTGCCGTTCCTTTCCCTATATAATTTCGAAGCGGCCGTGTTCCGCAGCTGTGGTGATGGCCGGACGCCACTGTACAGTCTGGTGGCAGCCAATGCAATCAATATCGTCCTCGACCTGCTTTCTGTCACCGCTTTCGGTCTGGGCCTTACGGGTGTCGTCGTGGCGACGGTCCTTTCTTTTGCCGTCAACGCGGCCATCTTATTTGTCTTACTATGTCGTACAGCCGACCGGATCCGCCTGCAGCGGCATCATATGTGTTTTTCCCACAGTGAACTCTGCCGCATCATGCGCATCGGCCTGCCGGCAGGGTTGCAGGGCATGGTCTTTGCCCTCTCCAATGTGCTGATCCAGTCGGCCCTCAATAGTCTGGGGACGGAAGCCATGGCAGCTTCGACAGCGGCCTTCATCATAGAAAATAATATGTACTGCTTTGTCAATGGATTCAGTCAGGCGGCAACGACCTTTGTCGGGCAGAATTATGGGGCACGGAATCTGCGCCGCTGTTTCCGCATCACCAAGATGTCCTTCGCCGTAGAAGGAGGGTTTCTCCTGGTAGTGGTGACACCGGTACTCCTTTTTTCCAAACCGCTGATTTCCCTGTTCAACAGTGATCCCGTCGTCGTGCAGCTCGGGTCGCTGCGGCTGTTCTGTATTGCCGGTACGTTTTACCTCAATGGCATCATTGACATCATCTCCGGGTCCCTGCGGGGCTACGGCTATTCCTTGCCGCCAGCTGTCGTCGTTCTCGTTGGTATCTGCGGTGTCCGTATCCTCTGGCTCTATACGGCATTTGCTTCTCACCGCGACTTCTTTACTCTCATGCTGGCCTATCCCGTGAGCTGGGCCGTGACCATCGTCGTCCTGACCGTCGTATACCGCATGTGCCGCAAGCATATCGTCCTCGGGCTGCTCACAGACCGCTAAAGAAAATGGCGGAACAGGGGGAGCGCCCCGTCCTGTTCCTGAAGGAGTTCAAGCAACAGACCGGTACGGTTATGATGGAAAAGTTCTGTTCTCTCCCAGGCAATATTTATGATTAATATATGGATTTGATAGAAGGTTTCGATTTTCACCGGTGAAACTCGGCATTTTCAGCGGACTTCATAATCTGGAAACAAGCAGTGTCATCAATGGGCAGCTATGCCAGCTGAATCGGCTCTGCATCGGAAGAAGTGCGGCTTTGGCCCATGCGCAGTAACACAGGAGTGGAAAACGGGCAGCCTTAGTGTAAAAATTGAGTCAAAGAGGCCGGTGACAGAGGGGAAACCCTTTGTGTAACGGCCTCTTTCATGTTATAATGAACGTTAGTCTGTTTATTTCTATTTCTATGGTATTTCATCAAAAGGAGACAGCAGTGATGCGGGCAATGGGAATCGATCCGGGGACGGCTATCTGTGGCTTTGGCGTGGTCGATGCTATGGGGAGCCGGCTGAAACCGGTGACATACGGCACGGTACAGACGACACCGGAGTATACCGATGCCGAACGGCTGGTCATGCTCTACGACGGCCTGAACGAACTCTACGACAAGTATAAGCCCGATGTCATCGGTGTAGAACAGCTCTTTTTTAACCGCAATGTCACGACGGCCATCACCGTCGGCCAGGCCCGGGGCATCATCCTCCTTACGGCCCAGCAGGCCCATATCCCGATTCTGGAATTTTCCCCGCTCCAGGTCAAACAAGGTGTCACCGGCTATGGGCGGGCGACGAAGGAACAGGTCATCGATATGACCATGCGCCTTCTCGGCATCCGGGAGAAAATCAAGCCCGATGATGCGGCCGATGCGCTGGCTATGGCGATTTATACCATTTATTCCCGTCATTCCCTGAGTTTGAAAAGGACGGTCCAATTATGATCGGTTATCTGAAAGGTACTATTACTCATATTTTTGAAAATGCCTGTTTCATCGATGTAAACGGCGTCGGCTACCGGGCTATCGTGTCCGGTTCGACCCTGGGAAATCTGACTATCGGCAAAGAAACGATGCTCTATACGTATATGAGTGTCAGTGAAAACGATATCACCCTCTACGGATTCCTGACCCAGGATGAATATGAATTGTTCCTGCTCCTCATCACGGTCAATGGCATCGGCCCCAAACTTGCGGTAAACGCCCTGGGAGCCGTTACGCCGGACCAGATGCGGCTGGCCATCAGCCAGAGCAATATGAGTGTCCTGACGAAGCTGCCGGGCATCGGCAAGAAGACGGCCAACCGCCTCGTGTTGGAGCTGAAAGACAAGGTGGGGACGCCCGGTGACAGTGATGTCATGGCGGTGACTGTGGAAGATACGACAGCGCCACAGGGCATGGCTGCCGAAGCGCTGGCGGCTCTTCAGTCGTTGGGCTATTCCGAACAGGAAGCGCTGCCGGTCATCCAGAAACAGGCTGCTGCCTGCGATAGTGTAGAAAGCCTTATCAAGGCGGCTCTGCGCAGTCTCGGCAGCGGGAGGTAACAGATGGAAGAACATCGCATCATTGAGACGGCCGACCTGCCGGGTGATTCCTGGCAGTACAGTCTGCGGCCTCATTATTTAAAGGAATATATCGGCCAGACCAAGGCCAAGGAAAATCTGCGCGTATTCATTGAAGCGGCGAAACTGCGCAAGGAAGCGCTGGACCACGTGCTCCTGTACGGGCCGCCGGGCCTGGGCAAGACGACCATGGCCTGCATCATCGCCAATGAGCTGGGCGTCAATCTGCGTATCACGTCCGGCCCGGCGATCGAACGGCCCGGCGATCTGGCAGCCCTGCTGACCAATCTGCAGGAACGGGACTTGTTGTTCATCGATGAAATCCACCGTCTGTCCCACAGCGTAGAAGAAGTGCTATATGCGGCCATGGAAGATTACGCCCTCGATATTGTCATCGGCAAGGGACCCAGTGCCCGGTCGGTGCGTATCGACCTGCCGCCGTTTACCCTCGTCGGTGCGACGACACAGGTAGGCCGGCTGGCACCGCCTCTCCGGGACCGCTTCGGCGTCATCTGCCGTCTGGAATTTTATAAGCCCGAAGAACTGGTGCTCATCATCCGCCGGACAGCGCAGATCCTCGATATCGAAATAGAGGAACAGGGGGCACTGGAAATCGCCCGCCGTAGCCGGGGCACACCGCGTATTGCCAACCGCCTGTTGAAGCGGGTCCGCGATTTTGCCCAGGTAGCCGGAGCACCGGCTATTACCAGCGACATTGCCTCGTCGGCACTGGACCGGCTGGAAGTAGACCGTTGCGGCCTGGACCGGACGGACCGGCGGGTACTGCAGGTCATTATCGAGAAGTTCGGCGGCGGTCCCGTCGGCCTCGATACGATTGCGGCGGCAATCAGCGAGTCCGTCGATGCCGTCGAAGATGTCTATGAACCGTTTCTCATGCAGCAGGGATTTTTGAACCGTACGCCCCGGGGACGGGTCGTGACGGCTGCAGCCTATCGTCACCTCGGCCTGCCTGAACCGGGACGGGATGACGGCGCCAAGAGTACGTCACTCTTTTAGGAGACACTATGGCTAAAACACTGATTTACATCGGAATCTTTTTTATCATTGCCGGCGCAGCCTGGATGGGACTGGATCAGCTGGGACTGTCCCGGTTCCTCGGACACCTGCCGGGAGACATCCATTTCACCAGGGGAAATACGTCTTTTTATTTTCCCGTCGTGACCTGTATCGTCATCAGCGTCGTCCTTTCTATTATTCTCAACTTTTTTTCCCGCCATTAAGAGAGGAGCGGCTTCATATGTGGTTTAAAAAGATAGCGTGTCTTGTTACGGCCGCCTTTTGCCTCGTTTCCTTTGGGGGAATGGCCGCTGCATCGGGCATGGGTCAGCCTGTGCGCATCGGCATCCGCGAAGGGCGCGGTTCGGTCGCTTTCACCAGTGACAGCGGCCTGGGCGTCTGGAAAAACGGGTCCCTGTGGAAGAAATATCCCGCCCGTACGCCCTTGCAGGTTGCCCTCAAGGGTAATACCGTGACCGTCGGCGGCGCTGCCGCTGCTGGCGCCGTCGAAGTTCGCCCTCTTTCATCTTCCGGGTCGGTGAAGATTACTGACGGCTATGCCTATCGCGGTGCTATGAGAGTCATGAAATCGCCCCAGCGGTGGGGCCTGACCGTCGTGAATGTCGTTCCCATGGAAGAATATCTCTACGGTGTCGTCGGCAAGGAAATGTCGCCGTCATGGCATCCGGAAGCGCTCAAGGCACAGGCCGTCGCAGCGCGTACCTATGCCGTTTCTCATAAGAATAATTTTGCCAGCCGCGGGTTTGATATGACCGACGATACATCCAGCCAGACCTATGCCGGCATCAATGGCGAATCGCCGTCGGTCATCGCCGCCGTCAATGCGACGCGGGGCGAAGTACTGACCTATGGTGGCAAGCCGATTGACGCTTTTTTCTGTTCGTCAGCCGGCGGCTGGACGGAAAACAGTGAAAACGTGTGGGGCTCCCACATTCCTTATCTGCGCGGCGTATCCGACACGAGCAGCCGCATGCCGTCGTACCGCTGGGCGGTGACGACGACGCCGGAAAAACTGGCAGCCAATCTCGCTGCCGCCGGCAAGGGGGTAGGCAAGGTCAGGTCTATTACACTGTCACCGCTGGGCAGACGGCCTATGGCCGTTTCCGACCGGGGAGTTTCCGGCCGGGTGCTGTCCATGACCGTTACGGGATCGGCCGGCTCAGTCCGCGTGACGGGCAATGCCTTCCGGTCCATATACGGCCTGAAGAGCACTCTCTTTGATTTTGCCCAGGGAAATGGCACTCTCCCCAATCCGGATTCAGGAAAGGCGGCCCGCAGTACGACCATGGCCCTCAAAGCCGGCATCCCTATCACGATTTACGGATATGGCTGGGGCCATGGACTGGGAATGAGCCAGTACGGAGCGTATCAGATGGCTCAGGAACACGGCAGTGCCGGTTATTACCGCACAATCCTGGCCCATTATTATACAGGTACCAGACTTGAAAAATTATATTGATTGCTAAGACAGGAAGGATTATTTTGAAACTGACTGATTTTTCGTATGAATTACCAAAAGAACTGATTGCCCAGCATCCGGCCGAACCGCGGGATCATGCCCGCCTCATGTTGTATGACAAAAAAACAGGTGCTGTGGAACATAAGCACTTTTACGACCTCGCCGATGAACTTCAGGCCGGCGATGTCCTCGTCTTCAACGACTCCAAAGTCATTCCCGCCCGCCTCTATGGGAAACGGGTCCCGACGGGCGGCAAGGTAGAAGTACTGCTCCTGACTCCGGTCGGGGAAGACCGCTGGGAAGTGCTGGTCAAACCGGGGAAGAAGGCTCTCCCGGGTACGACCATCGAATTTCCCGGAGGCTTGCAGGCAGAAGTACTGGACCGCACCGACTTTGGCGGCCGGGTCGTCCATTTCACCTATGATGGCGTGTTTGACGACATTATCGACCAGATTGGCGAAATGCCCCTGCCACCGTATATCCATGAAAAAATGGAAGACCCCGATGAATACCAGACAGTCTATGCCCGCGAACGGGGATCGGCAGCGGCGCCGACGGCAGGACTGCATTTTACAGATGAACTGCTGCAGAAAATCCGCGATAAGGGTGTAGAAGAAGTCTTCGTTACTCTTCATGTCGGCCTGGGTACATTCCGTCCGGTAGAAGAAGAAAACATCGAAGACCATCAGATGCACAGTGAATTTTACAGCATCACTCCCGAAGCAGCTGATGCTATCAACCGGGCAAAAGCTGAAGGACGGCGTATCATTGCCGTAGGAACGACGAGTATTCGCACTCTGGAAAGTGCCGGCACGACGGGAACGCTCAAGGCCGGTTCCGGCTGGACGAATATTTTCATCTACCCGGGCTTTACCTTCCATATCGTCGATGCTCTGGTCACTAATTTCCACCTTCCCGAATCGACGCTGCTCATGCTCATCAGTGCCCTTTCGACGCGGGAACAGATTCTCCATGCCTATGACATTGCCGTCAGGGAAAAATACCGTTTCTTCAGTTTCGGCGATGCCATGTTTATTCATTAGAGGAGGAACCATATGGTCATTACTTACGAACTGCAGGCCGAATGTGACGGTGCCCGGGCCGGTCTCCTGCGCACGCCTCACGGCACATTCAAGACGCCTATGTTTATGCCCGTCGGTACGCAGGCCACGGTCAAGACGCTGACGCCGGAAGAACTCTATGATATGGGCGCCCAGGTCATTTTGAGCAATACCTATCACTTGTTCCTGCGTCCCGGTGAAGAGCTCATAAAGGAAGCGGGCGGCCTGCACAAATTCATGAACTGGAAACAGGCCATCCTCACGGACAGCGGCGGCTTCCAGGTGTTCAGTCTGGGGCAGATGCGGAAAATCAAAGAAGAAGGTGTCACCTTCCGCAGCCATCTCGATGGCTCGAAGAAATTTCTGTCGCCGGAAGTATCCATGGATATCCAGATGGCACTCAATTCAGATATCGCCATGGCCTTTGACGAATGCATTCCCTATCCGTCAGACTATGAATACACGAAACTTTCGACGGAACGGACGAGCCGCTGGGCACAGCGCTGCCTCGACCACCATCACAGCGATACCCAGGGGCTGTTCGGCATCGTCCAGGGCGGCATGTACGAAGACCTGCGCCGTAAGAGCTGCGAGGATCTGGTGGACATGGATTTTGATGGATATGGCATCGGCGGCTTGAGTGTTGGCGAGAGTAAGGATATAATGTATGAAGTGCTGGGATATACGACCAAGCACCTGCCACGGGAAAAAGCCCGCTATCTCATGGGTGTCGGCACGCCGGATTGTCTCGTCGAAGGGGTGGCCCGCGGCGTCGATATGTTCGATTGCGTATTTCCGACCCGCGTTGCCCGCAACGGCATGGCCATGACCCATACGGGACGCCTCACGGTGCGCAATGCCCGGTATGCCCACGATTTCCATCCCATTGAAGAGGGCTGCCAGTGCTATACGTGCCGCAACTATACGCGCGCTTATATCCGCCACCTCTTCAAGGCGGAAGAACTCCTGGCCTACCGGCTGGTGAGCATCCATAATCTGTATTTTCTCCTTGACTTTATGCGCCAGATGCGTCAGTCTATATTAGATGGCACATTCCGTACATTCCGCGAACAGTTCTGGAAACGGTATCAAGATGGGTAATTCTACACATCATGTACATATATTATATTTATTCACTAGGAGGTAAAAACTGTGGATTCTATTGCTAATTTTTTTAACGGTTTGACTAACTACGATAACCTGGGCTTTCTGGGTGACCTCGGCCAGATGTGGCCGCTGCTCTTCATGGTCCTCTTGTTCTACTTCATTTTGTATCGTCCGCAGAAGCGTCAGCAGAAACGGCGTCAGGAAATGTTCTCCAATCTGAAGAAAAACACCAAAATTGTTACCGTTGGCGGCCTCTATGGCGTAATTACGGATATCAAAGACGACTATGTCCGCATCCGCATTGCCGATAAAGTGGAAATCAAGCTGAAGAAAGAATCCATCAGCGCGATTGCCGGCGACGAAGAAGACTAAGGGGAGGGACTTCTCTTGCGGACCCGCAATATGATTAAGTTTTCCGCTGCCGTCATCATCATTCTGGCAGCATTTATCACCTTCATCTATCCCCTGGCCAATTCCATCAAGCAGGGCCTGGATTTGCAGGGTGGTACCCATATCGTACTGGAAGCCGTCGATACACCGGAAGCACCGGTTACAGACGATTCCCTGAACCGTGCTGTCTCCATCGTCGAACGGCGTATCAATGAAATGGGCCTGACTGAACCGATTGTCCAGAAAGAAGGGGCACGGCGGATCATCGTCGAACTGCCGGGGGAAAAGAATCCGGAAAAGGCGATTGAAACCATCGGCAAGACGGCGGTCCTGGAATTTAAGGATGAATCGGGCACGACGCGCATGACCGGGAATGATCTGAAAACGGCAAAAGAACAGATCGACCAGGGCAAGAAGAACGTCGTCGCCATTGAATTTACCGACGAAGGGGCCAAGAAATTTGCCGACCTCACGGCTTCCAACGTAGGCCGTAAAATCGGCATTTACCTCGATGGCGCACCCCTTACCGAACCGGTCGTCAACGAACCGATTACGGGCGGCAAGGCAGTCATCACCGGCAGCAAGACACTGGAAGATGCCAAGAATCTGGCCATCCTGCTCCGTTCCGGCGCACTGCCGGTCAAGCTGCAGGTCATGGAAGTCCGTACCATCGGGCCGAGCCTGGGCCAGGATTCCAAGGTCAAATCGGAAAAAGCCTTTGCCATCGGCATCGTGCTCATCATGATTTTCCTGATCATCATCTACCGGATGTCCGGCGTAGTGGCCAATATCGCCCTTCTGGTCTACGTCCTCATCCTGTTGTCTATTTTGAAGTACCTCGATGCCACCCTGACTCTGCCAGGCATCGCCGGGGTCATCCTGTCCATGGGCTTTGCCGTCGATGCGAATATCCTGATATTCGAACGATTTAAGGAAGAAGTGCTCATTGGCAAGAGTCTAAGGACATCTATGGAGGCTGGCTTCAAGCGGGCGTTTAACACAATCCTCGATGCCAACGTATCGGTCATGATCGCGGCTATCGTCCTCATCGTCATGGGCAGCGGCACTGTAAAAGGCTTTGCCGTCAACCTGGCACTGGGGATTATCGTCAGTATGTTTACGGCGATCATCGTCAGCCGTTCGCTCCTGACGTGGTTCATCAATACGGGGCTCATTACCAATCCCTGGTTCTACGGGCTGAACCGCAAGGTACCGGAACATATGAAGAATAAGGGGGGACACAAATGAGATTCAACATCGTAGCTCATAAAAAATGGTGGTTCACCCTGTCGTCCGTGCTGGTCATTTTCAGTATCATCTCCATTTTTATCAATGGGTTCAACTTTGGCATTGACTATACGGGCGGCACGATTCTGGACATGCAGTTCAAGCAGCCTGTCACCGTCTCCCAGGTGCGTGAAGTCGTGGACCAGTCCAATATGGACCTGGAAAACAGCGTCATCCAGCTTTCCGGGGTCAGCGATCAGGATTCGTCCCAGGATGTCATGATCCGCATGCGCAACCTGTCGTCCGATGAAAGCAAGGCGATTGCCGACCAGCTCAGCAATAAACTGGGCGAGGCCGAAGTGAAGCGGACCGAATCCGTCGGGGCTGTCATCGGCTCGGAAGTCACGAAAAATGCGATCATGAGCCTGGCCGTGGCCTTTATCGCCCTGGCGGCGTACATCACTCTCCGGTTTGAATACAAAATCGCTCTTTCCGCCCTCGTTTCCATTCTCCATGATTTGATCATGGTACTGGGCTTTTTCTCCTTTTTCCATCTGGAAATCGATGCGACTTTCCTGGCAGCTATCCTGACCGTCGTCGGGTACTCCATGAATGAAGCGGTCGTCATCTTCGACCGTGTCCGTGAAAACACGCGGACTCACCGCCGCACCGATACATACGAAAAGCTGGCTTATGACAGCATCGCCCAGAGTATCCACCGCAGTATTTATACCCTGACGACGGTACTCTTTGCCTGCGGTGCCCTCCATTTCTTCGGCGGGGAATCGACGAAGAATTTTTCCCTGGTCATGCTCATTGGCTTTATCAGCGGGGCCTACAGCTCGATTTGCGTCGATACATCGCTGTGGGTCGTCTGGAAAAATCATACGAGCAACCGCCGCGGACCAAAAGCTGTCAGCCATGACGAAACGGAAGAAGAACCGGCATAAGAGTGTAGCTAAGAAAAACATAGTTTGCAATTGGCAGAAATGCATACCAAAAACAGCTTGTCGTAAGACAAGCTGTTTTTGGTAACATCTAATCACTAATCACTAATCACTAATCACTAATCACTAATCACTAATCACTAATCACTAGCCTCACACTTTCTCCTCTTCCCATGCTTTGGGGACGGGAACGAGGAAGGTAAAAACGCAGCCTATGGCAGCGCATATCCAGAGAATCTGCATGGCTGTCTGGACGCCCCAGAGGTCGGCACCCCAGCCGACGACCGGTGACAGGAGGCCACCTACGGTCGTGCTCAGGCCCAGAGTGATGCCCGAAGCAAAGCCGACGTTTTTGCCCAGGTAGGTCTGACCGAGGACGACGATGGGACTGTAGGGAGCAAAGAGAGAGAAGGCGACGGGCAGCAGGAGCAGTGTGGCCAGCCAGAGCTGGGAACTGTTGACCAGGAAGAACATGGCCGGCACCATGATGAGGAATGAACCGCGCATGACCCGGATGAAGCCAAAACGGTCGGCCATGATACCGCCCAGGAAGGTGATGACGACGCCCATGGAAAACAGGATGGACAGGGCCATACTGCCCGTAGAGGGCGTGGCTCCCAGGATGGTGATCCAGTAAATGGGGATGAACGTATTACACAGGGTAAAGCCGATAGAACGGGCGAATATGACGACAGTCAGCTTGCTGAAGGCGCCCCAGTCATTTTCATGAGAGGCTCCCGGATGCGCTTTGGCTTCGGCTTTGTCAGCGGCGGCAGCCATGGTGAGGATGGTGGGCATGGAGTGGTAGAGAATAGCGGCGACGATCACGTTGACTATGCCGTACAGGACCAGCCCGTGGATGTCAAAGGTATAGGCACTGAACCCGGCTACCATCGGGCCGATGGCAAAACCGGCATTGCCGCCGACGGAAAAGCTGCCCAGAGCCTGTCCTTTGAGAGAACCGGCGATGCGGTTGACCATACGGGCGGCTTCGGGATGGAACAGACTGCCTCCCAGGCCGCTGATCATGGAACAGAACAGGATGATCCAGTAATTGGTCGTAAAGGCCAGGGCCGTCAGCGACAGGCCGCTCAGCACGGGACCCAGAGGGACCAGCCAGGGCTTGGAAATCCGGTCGGAATAGTAGCCGATGAGCGGCTGTGTTACCGATGACAGGAGAATATTGGCAAAGATGATGCCCGCCGCCTGCTGGTAATTGAGCTGGCAGGCCGTGATAAAATACGGTAGCAGGGCAGGGATGCCGCCCTGGGCCCAGTCTACGGAGAAATGGCCCATGGTAAATAAATAGACATGGGGGTCGAGTTTTTTCATGGAAATCCCTTCTTTATGATAATATAAACATATATGTCAATAACTATCATTATACCATACAGGACATATAATTGACAGAAAAATTTCTTGACAAGATGTCTTTGTGTGATATACTAAAAAAGTCGCTAGGACATGGGCCTATAGCTCAGCTGGTTAGAGCGCACGCCTGATAAGCGTGAGGTCGGTGGTTCAAGTCCACCTAGGCCCACCACAAAGAACACCGTACGAGATACGCTCCGTATGGTGTTTTTTTCTACCCTTTTTCCTGTTTTTTTGGTATGGAACTTTCCTCGTTTTGTGCTATAATTAAAAATCACAGGATTTACATTTTACTGATGCGTTTAAAGGAGGGTCTGTCATGTCTATTGCAGCCTGTATTGAACACACGAATTTAAAACCGGAAGCGACGCCCGGAGATATCCGCCAGCTTTGCCAGGAAGCGCGTACGTACGGATTTGCCGCTGTTTGCGTCAATTCGTCTTATGTAGAACTGGCAAAACAGGAACTGGCCGGGACATCCTGCCTGGTGACATCGGTCGTCGGATTTCCTCTTGGAGCTATGGCCAGCAAGGCAAAGGCCATGGAAACAGCCGAAGCCGTAGCCAGCGGGGCTGATGAAATTGATATGGTCCTGGCTATCGGCCGGGCCAAAGCCGCCGACTGGGAGTACGTCTATCAGGACATCCGCCTCGTCGTGCTGAGTGCGGCCAGCCGTCCCGTCAAAGTGATACTGGAAACGGGGCTTCTCACAGATGAAGAAAAGGTAAAGGCCTGCCAGGTGGCTGTCGAAGCAGGAGCTGCCTATGTCAAGACGTCGACGGGCTTTGGCCATGGTGGAGCGACCGTCCACGATGTGGCTCTCATGAAACGGGCCGTAGACGGCAGTGCCAAAATCAAGGCCTCCGGCGGTATCCACGATTATGCCTCGGCGCGGCAGCTCGTAGAAGCCGGTGCCGACCGCCTCGGTGCCAGTGCCGGCATTGCCATCGTACAGGGAGAACTCCATGACGGAGAGTGAAATCCGGCTGGCGCAACTGGCCCAGTCTATCGGCAGGGCGCGCCGTATTGCTTCCGGAGCTGCTGTGACGGAGGAACCGGCAGGGTATCCATCCCTCGCTGCCGATTTCAGCCAGACGAAATCGGCAGCCGTGTCTGAAGATGGAGGCTCGTTCCTGAAAAGCCAGACCGTCAGCCACAACGGCGACTGCCTGGTCAGCCTCCTGGCCAGCGGCAGTAGTGGCAATGCCGCCTTTATCCGCTGTGGACGGACCTGCGTGCTCATCGATGCCGGCATCAGCTGCCGGCGCATTGAAAAAGGACTGCGCCGGTTCGGGTATGCTTTGTCTGACCTCGATGCCGTCCTCATTACCCATGAACACACGGACCATGTGAGCGGCCTGCCCGTCCTGTTGAAACGGACCCATATGCCTGTCTATACGACACAGGAGACCTGGCAGGCCATGGGCAATAAGATTCTCCCTTATATGGACCGCTTTGTCCGCCTGCCGCGCCGCCTTTCCCTGGGAGAGATGCAGATCGTTCCCTTTGCGACCAGCCATGATGCGGCCCGGTCGGTGGGTTATTCCCTGTATCACGGCGACTGCAAGATTACCCTGGCAACGGACCTGGGCTGTATTACACCCGATGTCATGACGGCCGCTTCCTGGTCGGATATGCTCATCCTCGAAGCGAATCATGATGAAACGATGCTGCGAAACGGGCCTTATCCCTACGCCCTGCAGCAGCGTATACTGGGAAATCAGGGCCATCTGTCCAACCGGACGGCAGCGGAATTTCTCAGCTCTCTGCCGCGGCGGGGAATGGTCAAGGTCCTGCTGGCCCATCGCAGTGAACACAACAATACACCGGCCCTTACGGTGCAGACCATGCGCGATGTTCTCACGGGCCATGGCCTGGTCATCGGGCAGGATATGTTATTGCGCCTCGCCTCGGCGACGGGATTCGTGCGCTTTTTGAACGGAGGTACTCTATAATGACACGAAAAAAATGGCTGACAGCGCTGGTCGCTGTTCTCCTGATTGGCGCCGGTATTGCCGGCGGCTTTAAAATCCATGAAACATTTTTCGGCAGCCAGACCTATTCGGGCAATCTGAACCAGCTGCAGGAACCGGCCAAGACTGAAGCCATATCCGATGCCCGCAATACGGCCGTTGTGCAGGCAGCCAAAAAAGTCGGTCCTGCTGTCGTCGGGATTACGACGAAAGTATATAACCGCGACATTTTTAACCGCAAAGTCCTCGTCGGCGAGGGCGTCGGTTCGGGCATCATTTTCGATAAGTCGGGATACATTGCGACGAATAATCACGTCGTCGGGACGGCGAAAACGGTCATCGTCTCTCTGGCCGATGGACAGAGTACGGAAGGAACCGTCGTCGGCCGCGATGAAAAGACCGATCTGGCCGTCGTCAAGATTAATGTCGATAATCTGCCCGTTGCCGAATTTGGTGACAGCGACTCTTTGCAGGTCGGTGAAACGGCCATCGCCATCGGCAACCCTCTGGGACTGGAATTCCAGGGAACCGTAACGGCCGGCGTCATCAGTTCCCTCAACCGGACTATCGGTGTGGAAGGGGAAGGGATGAAACTGATACAGACTGATGCGGCCATCAATCCCGGCAATTCCGGCGGCGCTCTCGTCGATGCCGATGGTAAGGTCATCGGTATCAACAGTGCCAAGATTTCCAAGGAAGGCGTAGAAGGCCTGGGATTCGCCATTCCCATCAATACGGCCCGGCCCATCCTGGAATCGCTCATCAAGAATGGCAAAGTATCCCGTCCGTACCTCGGTTTCTACGGACTCGATAAGAAGATGGCAGCCCGCTTTGGCATGAAGCTCAACGTGAGTGGCGTCTATGTGTACAAAGTCATTGCCGGTGGTCCTCTCGACCAGGCAGGCCTGCGTCATGGCGATGTCATTACCAAGGTCGGCGATACGACGATTGAAGCCTTTACGGATTTGCAGGATGCCCTTTCCAAGGCCAGACCCGGCGATACCGTGACGGTTACCTTTGACCGCAATGGTTCGAGCCAGAGTGCCGACGTAGTGCTTCAGGAAGCTCCGGCCGATGACGAGGATGACCAATGAAATACCACATTATAGCTACGGGCAAAATCAAAGAAGCATATCTTACGGCAGGTATTCAGGAATTTCTCAAACGTCTGCGCCCATACGGACAGGTGGAACTGACCGTCCTTCCGGAAGAAAAAATGCCTGACCATCCTTCCCCAGCCCAGAAAGAACAGGTGCTGGAAAAAGAAGGGGAGAAAATGCTCTCTCATGTGCATACCGGTTCCCACTTGTTTGTCCTCGATGTGGCAGGAAAACTTATTTCCTCGGAAGAGTTATCACAGCGCTTTTCCGACCTGGCCCTCTATGGTACCAGTGAACTGACTTTCATCATCGGCGGTCCTTTTGGCCTTTCCGAATCGTTGCGCCGCCGCGCCGATGAACGCATATCCTTCGGGCGCATTACCCTGACCCATCAGATGATCCGCCTTATTCTGGTGGAACAGATTTACCGGGCCATCAAAATCGCCCGCCACGAACCGTACCATTTATAACCGGGAATGGCCCTGTGGACGGGATGTCCGCTATAGAGTCGTTGAAACAAACAGAATCCCCGGATGCCTTGCTGTATATGGAACAAGGTGTCCGGGGGTTTTATTGCAATTTTACCAAAGTATTCTTCTGCATCTGGCAGGAAATTGGAGTTATGTGTCAAATTATATATATAGAAAATAAAATCATAACCGGCAGGCATCCATGGGAGGGAAAGCCTGCTTATAAAGGAGTGATTTATATGGCACAGCATATAGCATCAGAAATCATGGAAAAAGCCTTTGTGACGGCCGGCCCGGATACATCTGTCTATGAACTGGTCAATTTATTTGTCAAGAATAAGGTGACGGCCATCCCCATCATCAACGATGAAGATGAACTGGTCGGTATCGTCACCGATGCGGACCTGCTGTACAAAAAAGTAAAACCCCACGTACCGCATTACGTCAACCTTCTCGGCGCCAGTATTTATTACAGTGGCATCAGCGCCTACAACCGGGGATTCAAGAAACTCATGGCCGGGACGGCGAAAGAACTGATGACCAAAGATGTCATCATTGCCGCACCGGATGCACCGGTCGAACAGATTGCCGGCGTCATGGTGGCGGAACATCTGAAAGTCATTCCCATCGTGGACAAGAAACACGTCGTAGGCATCGTGACACGTGGCAACATCCTGGACGAATTGTATCAGGAATACGGTGAATCGTAGGGGAGGCGGGCTATATGGATGAAGCAGAACTGAAGAAACAGCCCGGCACAGACGGAACGGAAAAGAAACAGGCTCCTGTCGTACCGGTCCGCGATGTCATGTACAAGATGTTTGTCTCTGTCACGCCCGATACGCCGGTGCGCAAGTTATTCCGACTTTTCGTCAAACACCGCCTGCTGGCCGTGCCCGTCGTCGATGATGAAGAACACCTTATCGGCATCATTACCAGTGCGGACCTCATGTACCGCAGTTCCAGGCCCCACATTCCCCGGGCTCTGCCGATTATCGGTTCGAAAATCATGACCAGCCGCATCAATAAGTATGCCAAGGAATTCCGGACGCTCATGGATGAACCATGTGAAAAACTGATGACCCGCGACGTGGTCATCACGACGCCCGATACGGACGTAGAACAAGTAGCGGCCGCTATGGTCATCGAACACCTGAAAGTCATCCCCGTCGTCGTCAACAAGCGAGTCGTCGGCATGATTACCAGGTCTAATGTCTTGAAGCAGCTCTACAAAGAATACAATGAATAACAGAATATAGAAAAAGCGGCTGGTGCACTACGTAATCACACGTAATGTACCAGCCGCTTTTATCATTTGAAGTCACGTCAAACGTCAAACATCAAACATCAGGCTTCTTTCTGCTGTCTGTACGGCGTGAACGTAAATTGCTGGCCATCGTAGTTGATGGAGACCGTATCGCCTTCACGGACGACGCCGCTGATGATGTCGCGGCTGAGTGCCGTTTCGACGGTATGGACAATCAGGCGGCGCAGCGGACGGGCACCGAATTGCGGGTCATAGCCCTGATTGGCCAGCGCCTGCAGTGCTTCATCGGTCCAGGTAAGGTGAATCTTGACCTGTTTTTCCAGACGTTCACTCAGGCGTTTGAGCAGGATGGTGGCAATATTGCGTACCTGATCTTTGCCCAGAGCCTTGAAGACGATGATGTCATCGACACGGTTGAGGAATTCCGGACGGAAGTATTTTTTGAGCAGTTCCCGGACGGCTTTTTCTGCCTGGGCGAAATCTTTCGTTTCCAGGATTTCATGAGAGCCGAGGTTACTGGTCATGATGATGATGGTGTTCTTGAAGTTGACGACCCGGCCTTTGCCATCGGTCAGACGGCCATCGTCAAGAATCTGCAACAGGACGTTGAAGATATCGGGATGAGCCTTTTCAATTTCATCGAGGAGGATGACGCTGTAGGGATGACGGCGTACGGCTTCGGTGAGCTGGCCGCCTTCATCATAACCGACATATCCCGGAGGCGCACCGATCAGACGGGATACAGTGTGCTTTTCCATGTATTCTGACATATCGATACGGATGATATTGCGTTCATCATCAAAGAGGGCTTCTGCCAGTGTCTTTGCCAGTTCTGTCTTGCCGACACCCGTAGGGCCGAGGAAGATGAACGAGCCGATGGGACGGTTGGGGTCCTTGATACCGGCACGGGCGCGGATGATGGCATCGCTGACGACACGGACTGCTTCGTCCTGGCCGACGACACGCTGATGAAGCGTATCATCGAGGTGGAGCAGTTTTTCCCGTTCGCCCGTCATCATCTTGGAAACGGGGATACCCGTCCAGCGGCTGACGACGCCGGCAATATCTTCTTCGCCGACTTCTTCCTTCAGGAGCTGGGAATCCTTGTGGGCATCCATGAACTTTTCCTGTTCTTCCATCTGTTTCTGCAGTTCCGGCAGTTTGCCATATTTCAATTCCGAAGCTTTGCCCAGATCGTATTCCCGTTCGGCCTTTTCCATTTCATTCTTGGTGGCATCGATTTCTTTCTTCAATGCCTGGGTGCGGGTGATAGCGGTCTTTTCTTTTTCCCACTGTTCTTTCAGGGCGTCTTCTTTTTCTTTCAGTTCATTCTTCTGGGCGGTGATTTTTTCCAGACGTTCTTTCGAAGCGTCATCCGTTTCCTTACTCAGTGACTGTTCTTCGATTTCCAGCTGCATGATCTTGTGAGTCAGGTCATCAATGGGAGCCGGCATGGATTCGATTTCCGTACGCAGTTTCGCCGCAGCTTCATCGACAAGGTCGATGGCTTTATCGGGCAGGAAACGGTCGGAAATATAGCGGTCGGAGAGAACGGCTGCCGCGACCAGTGCTTTATCACGGATGCGGACACCGTGATGGGCTTCGTAACGGGATTTCAGGCCACGGAGAATGGTGATGGTGTCTTCCACAGACGGCGGATCGACCATGACCGGCTGGAAACGCCGTTCCAGAGCGGCATCTTTTTCGATGTATTTCTGATATTCGTTGAGGGTTGTAGCCCCGATGCAGCGCAGGTCACCGCGGGCCAGCATCGGTTTGAGGATGTTGCTGGCATCCATGGAGCCTTCGGACGCACCAGCGCCGACGACCGTATGGATTTCATCGATGAACAGCAGAATCTGACCATCCGATTTAGCGATTTCATTGAGGACGGATTTCAGTCTTTCTTCAAATTCACCACGGTATTTAGCACCGGCAATGAGGGAGCCCATATCGAGGGAATAGAGTGTCTTGTTCTTCAGTGATTCCGGTACATCACCGGATACGATACGGCGGGCCAGCCCTTCGACAATAGCTGTCTTGCCGACGCCCGGTTCACCAATCAGCACGGGGTTGTTCTTTCTCCGGCGGGAGAGGATTTCTACGGTACGACGGATTTCATCATCACGGCCAATGACCGGGTCGAGTTTGCCTTTGCGGGCAGCGGCTGTCAGATCGCGGCCGTATTTTTCCAGTGCCTTGTAATTGCTTTCCGGGTTATCGCTGTTGACATTCTGTTTGCGGTTTGCCCGGATAATGGACATGATTTTGTCCTTGGCCAGACCGAATTCACGGCACAGCGTCTGTACGTCACTGTCGCTTTCTTCGACGATGCCGAGGAGCAGATGTTCCGTGCTGATGTATTCATCGTGCATTGATTCGGCATACTGCTGGGCCTTGCCGATGACACGGGCCATTTCTACAGCCATGGTCAGCTGGCTCTGTCCCTGGACGGACGGAATCTTTTTCAGGAGTTGTTCCAGCCGGGCCTGGAGCATAGGCACATCGGTGCCGCATTCTTTAAAAATCGTGGCCAGCAGGCCTTCCGGTTCCTTGACCAGTCCCATGAGAACGTGGACGGACGTAATTTCCTGATTGTAATGCAGGGCGGCTATCTGCTGCGCTGTCTGGAACGCTTCGATGACCTTCTGCGTATATTTTTCATTTCCCATACTAAGACCTCCTTACGTAGGGCGTAAGTTGCATGTAAAAGTAGTGAACAACTAAGTTCAATTATCATTATATCCATAAAAGTCAAAAAGTCAATAAGACAAAAAGAAAAAATTGAACTTTTTTGTTTTTTTTCATTGCGAGTGCTGCCGCTGCCGGAAACATTGACAAGAAAGGCCGTTGTCCGTACAATCAGGTACAGAATAGAAAGGAGAGATATATTGATGGGACGGACGTTGTGGCAATGGGAAAAACAGGCTTTTCAGGGAGATGTACAGGCCCAGCGCGAAGTGGGCGACCAGTATTTCTTTGCCGCCTATGAAGAAGAAAAAGAAGAATTGCTGCAGCTGTCGTTGTACTGGTATGGCATGGGCGCCCGGGCCGGTGATGCCCGATGCCAGTATGATCTGGCCTATCAGTATGAACACGGCCTGGGGATAGAACCGGATATCCGTAAGGCTGCGTACTGGTATGCCCGGGCGGCCGTCCAGGAACTGCCTGAAGCGGAAAATAATCTGGGACATCTCTACGAAACAGGATGCGGCGTCGTGCAGAATTACGAGCTGGCCGTATACTGGTATGGACGCTCTGCCCACCACGGCGATGCCGACGGACAATGCAATCTGGCTATTATGTATCAGTTTGGCTACGCCGGGACAGCCGATTATAAAAAAGCCGCCATGTGGTATACACAGGCGGCGGAGCAGGACAATGTCATTGCCCAGAATAATCTGGGATATTTATATGAAACGGGAAAAGGTGTTTCCCAGGATTATACAGAGGCAGCCTACTGGTACCGGCTGGCTGCTGAAGGCGGTGACGGGCCGGCGGCCAACAATCTGGGCCAGCTCTATGAACAGGGATTTGGCGTCGAAAAGGATCCAGAAAAGGCAGCCGTCTGGTTTTCCCGTTCTGCCCGGAACGGATACACGGAAGGCATCCGCAACTATATCCGCATACTGGAAACGGGAACAGGGCTTCTCATGGACAAAGAAGCTGCCGCGTATTGGCGCAGGCAGCTCGATGAACAGATTAATGGAAAAGGTTGATAAAAATCGTAATGACCGATGCGTTGACCGGGTCGATGATGAGTGATCCGATGAGGGGGATGACGAAGAATGCCGTCGGTGCAGGGCCAAATAATTCTGTCATGGCCGTCATATTGGCGATGGCGTTCGGTGTAGCACCCAGACCGAAGCCGCAGACGCCGGACGTCATGACCGCTGCTTCATAATCCCTGCCCATCATGCGGAATACGACGAAATACGCAAAGAGGGCCATGATGACGGCCTGACTCAGGAGCATGACAATCATGGGCACGGCCAGATCGCTGAGCTGCCATAATTTTAGGCTCATGAGGACGCAGGTCAGAAAGACTGTGAGCCCCAGATTGCCCAGCACTTCGCTTTCTCTCTGATACACCTTATATACATGGGTGAAATCGGAGATATTGCGGATAACGGCAGCGACCAGCATAGAGCCGATATAAGCCGGGAAAATCAGTCCCAGGCTGTTCAGGAATCCGCTGACCAGTGTTCCCAGCCCCATGGCCAGGAACAGATGGGCCATGGCATTCATGAAATGATGGTTGTTGATGGACTGGCCGGTGATGTGTTCCTGCTTGATGACTTCTGCCGCTTTTTCTTTGCTGCTGGCGATGGAAGACAATTTGTCTACTTCTTCCTGACTGACCGACGGGTCGAGGCGTTCCGTATCGGCATGACTGTGCAGGTGGTGTCTGTGGACCAGCTGTTCACCGACAGGGCCGCCGATGAGGCCGCCGGCGACGAGGCCGAAGGTAGCTGCGGCGACGGCGATGGTAGCGCCGCTATCGAGACCCATTTCTTCCAGGAGGGGACCAAAGGCAGCCGCTGTAGCATGACCGCCGACCATGGGAATGGAGCCGGTTGCCAGCCCCATATAGGGACTGAGGCCGAACAGGGAGGACAGGCTGATGCCCAGGATATTCTGGATGACGATGAGTACTGTCGTGATGACAGCCATTTTAAAGACCATGATGCCGCCGCGGCGGATCAGGCTCAGACTGGCCGTATAGCCGACGCTGGTGAAGAACAGCATCATGCAGACGTTCTGCATGACCGTATCCTGCTCATAAGACCAGATGCCCTGTGTATACAGCAGGCAGTTCAGGACTGCGAACAAGATGCCGCCGATGACCGGGGCAGGAATGCAGTACGTCCTGAGGGCAGAAATTTTTATACGCAGGAAAACGCCGGCATAATACACCAGGATGGCCGCAGCCAGCGTCTGATAGATATTGAGTTGTATAGACAACGAAATACTCCTCCTTTGCACAACGTGAAATTGATTTGCTGGTATAGAAAACAAATCTAATCATATCAGAAAAAATCCACATTGACAACATGGGGGTTAGAAGGAAAATGTGTCAGCGTATGCGGGGAGACTGATAATAATCCTGCCGCGACAGGCGGGCCTGAGTGCCATGGAAGCAGTAGTACTGCATATCGGTGCAGCGCAGGTCCAGTGCCAGCTGTTTCCGGCCCAGTGGGGAAAGAGAATCGGCGGCTGTGATGCGGGTGATGACAGGCAGTTCTTTCTTTATTTCTTTTATATAAAAGGATGCCTTTTGAGATAAGGCCAGCAGCCGGGCATATTGAGGACCTAGCTGGTATGACTGGTCCATGAGACTGCGGCTGGGTGAAAGGAGCGTATAAGCGCCCATGCGGCATAGACGGCTGTAGGCATAGCGGCGGGTCTTGATGGCAGCCAGTGCCTCTTTGTACGTGACGGAATCCTGCATACAGCGGTGCCAGCGGTTCTCCAGCCCTTCGTTAAAGGCCGGGAGCTGGCGGAGCATTTCCGATGTCAGCAGCCTGTTCTGGAAGAGAATGAAATCGCCATAGCGGTCATAATCGGTGTATGCTCCCTGTGAGAGGAGAGCGGCCATATCTTCCCGGGTTTGTGGTGTCAGATAGCGGTGAAGATGCTGACAGCGGCCTGTCTGAATTATATCCTGACGCAGGGCAGAGGCGCTGGCAAAGGAATGGGCCAGCGACGGGTCGTGATGGTTGCCCTGACGCAGGATTGGCCAGAACTGCAGGGACAGGTCCTGTTGCACGATGGCTTTGGCGTAGGATGCCGCCAGCAGGGCATTGGGCTGATCCAGCAGTGAGGCCGTTTGTTCCCGAATCCGGGCAGCCACAGCCATAGTCTGCTGGCGACCGGCCGTTTCCCTGCCCCTGCAGAGCCGTATATCCTGTGCAGCCCGGGCCAGAGCGTAAAAATCGTCTGCCGTGCCCCGTTCGACACCACAGGCCAGATGGCTGCATCCCAGCCGGGACGCCAGCCATACGCCTCCCAGGGCGAATCCGTCGGCACTGGACAGACTATAGACCGCTGGCAGTTCAAAGACCAGATCGGCCCCGCCTTCAACAGCCCAGGCGGCACGATGCCACTTATCGAATAATGCCGGTTCGCCCCGCTGGACAAAAGAACCGCTCATGATGACCACAATCAGCGACTGGGGGCCGGCTTGCTGCCGTACCTGGGACAGCAGCCAGGCGTGGCCTGTATGAAAGGGATTAAATTCTGCAATAACGGCAATACGCTTCATACCATACTCCTCGGACATACATATCCTATGTATTATGCTATTTCTTCTTCAATACATTAATCATAATATATATATGAATAAAAAGAAAGGAAACAGTCGATTTGCCCGGCAGATTGACAAATTATCCTTTTTCTCTTATGGAGAATATGTTATAATGAAACCAGTCTGTGAGAAAGTATAATAGGTGATAGCATGAAACGAATGAGAAAGTTCCTGGTAACGGTGCTTGCGGCTTCGACAATACTCATGACTGGCTGCGGCAATGCATCGATTCTGGAAGAATATAGCTTTGGCTATACACAGTTGAAAAGCGGTAATTCCGAAGTATACCTCATGACTCCTATGGAAATGGGGAAATCCCAGAATAATGATGGAACCGTATTATATGGCGCCAACGATTCCCATTGGTGGATGGCTGCCGAATCGCGTCCCGCCAGTGAAATCACCATACAGCAGTGGGCCGAAAAACCTATTTCCTTACTGGAACAGACGCATTATACAGATCTGCAAACGAAGGTCTCTGAAACGACTGTCCTCGACAGGCCGGCTACAGAAGTCCACTGTACGTTCAATCTGAATGTGCAGGGCCATGCCGTTCAGATGGTGGGGCAGAGTCTCTTCTTTGAAGATAATGGTCAGATATGGGATATTACCTACTTGTACAATCCGGCCGACCCGGTGGGCAAAGAAGTAATAGACCATGTATTTGGCCAGATAAAATAATTTCGTAAACATGAAAGAGGGTAAATTGCATGATCGTATTGGTTGTAAACTGCGGCAGCTCGTCCTTGAAATACCAGTTGGTAAACATGGACAATGAAGAAGTCATGGCAAAAGGGTTGGTAGAAAAAATCGGTCTTCCCGATTCCCAGCTGACTCACAAATGGAATGGCCAGAAAAAGGAAATCCAGCAGTCTATTCCGGATCATAAAGTCGCTGTAAAGCTCGTTCTCGATATTCTGACCGATGCCGAATGCGGCGTTATCAAATCCATGGATGCCATTGACGCGGTAGGTCACCGTGTTGTCCATGGCGGCGAAGCCTTTGCCAGCTCCACGGTAATTGACGATGAAGTCATGAAAGCCCTGGAAAAATGCTCCGCCTATGCACCCCTTCACAATCCGCCGAACATCATCGGCATCAACGCCTGCAAAGCTATCATGCCGGGCGTACCGCAGGTCGCTGTTTTCGATACAGCATTCCATCAGACCATGCCGCCGGAAGCCTTCATGTATGGCCTTCCGTATGAACTCTATAAAGAAAATGGCATCCGCCGCTACGGCTTCCATGGCACGAGCCATCGCTATGTAGCCGGCCAGATTGCCAAAGTCATGGGTGTTCCCGTTGAAAAACTCCGCATCATCAACTGCCACCTTGGCAACGGTTCTTCCCTGGCTGCCATCAAATATGGCAAATGCGTAGACACGACTATGGGCTTCACACCGCTCGCCGGCTGTCTCATGGGCACGCGCTGCGGCGATATCGACCCTGCTATCGTTACGACGGTCATGGAACAGAAAGGCCTGTCCACGAAAGAAATGGATACGCTCATGAATAAGAAATCAGGCGTACTCGGCATTTCCGGCGTTTCCAGCGACTTCCGCGATCTCGGCGAAGCTGCTAAAGAAGGCAACGAACGGGCTAAACTCGCTCTCGATATGTTCCATTATCAGGTACGCAAACTGATTGGCGCACTGGCTGCTGCTATGGGTGGCGTCGATGTCATCACATTCACAGCCGGCGTTGGCGAAAATGGTATCGAAGATCGTGCAGCTATCTGCCAGGGCCTGGAATACCTGGGTGCCAAACTTTGCCCGACCCGCAATAACGTCCGCGGCAAAGATGCTATGATTAGCACCGATGATTCTACGGTAAAACTTTATGTCATCCCGACAAACGAAGAAATCATGATTGCCCGCGATACGAAAGAACTCGTTTCCAAATAATAAGGGCATGAAATAATACTGGCTGAGGGGGCTGGGTATGCGGCATACAACGGCGGCTGTCGTTGCGTGCTGCTGCCCGGCTCCTTTTCGTATAGGGGGGGAGAATTATGGATATATTATATTGGGATATAGATGGGACACTGGTCAATACGGGAATGGCCGGCATGCATGCCATTCAGGAAGTATTTCACGAATTGCAGGGTGACGACCAGGCCGTGCCGAAAATCGCTGCTGGCGGCCGGACGGATAATTACATCTGCCAGCAGCTGCTCTATCAGGCCAGAGGCGTCATGCCTACCGATGAAGAAGTCAATCACTTCTGCCGGAATTACGAACAGAAACTGATGAAATGGCTGAAAAAAATGAAAGGTGAAGTCATTCCGCCGGCCCGGGAACTCCTGCCATACCTGGCTAAAGCCGAAGGATACCATCAATGTCTGCTCACGGGAAACAGCATCTATGGCGCTAGACTGAAACTTGATTTCTTCGGCCTGACCCAGTACTTTGACTTTGACCATTCAGGATTTGCCTGTCAATTCTACTATCGCGACGACATGGCCCGCCACGCCTGGGAACTGGCGAAAAAAGCCTGGGGTGACACTATCGGTACCATGTACGTCATCGGCGACACACCCTACGATATCCAGTGCGGTAAAGCCATCGGAGCCAAAACCATCTCCGTCGCCACCGGACGCTACACCTACGACCAGCTGGCAGAACACACTCCCTGGCGTCTCCTGCATCGCCTGCCCGGTCCGGAAGGATTCATGCAGATACTAAAAGAATAGGGGAAGAGCTGTTAATTGTTCGTCGTAGGTCGTTCGTCGAAAGGCGGGGATTGCAAGGTTGGAAGCCGTCCCCGGGCGGGGGGGGCGGCACTATCAATACATTCATACATTTAATTATGATAATATGAATCAATAACATTGACATAGAACCTTGTCTGATAGTATACTATGTATATATTTAGTACGTGCTTTTTTGCACGTAAAATAGATGAGAGTGTTAATTTATTGCTAAAAATAGTAAATGAGAGGAAACTAGGAACACTCGCCATTGAACTTTTTGTCAATAAGTTGCTTCTTGTCAGATACATATTTTTATCAGAAAAGAGGCTATTAAATGAAAAAGAAAATCATTGCAACTCTCGCTGCTACTATGGCTGTCGGTGCTACCTGCGCTTTCGCAGCGAATCCGTTTGTTGATGTACCGACCGATTCCTGGGCTTATAAATCCGTAGTGGAACTCGCCGACGCTGGCATTATCCAGGGGGTAGACGGCTCCTATTTCCAGGGCGACCGCAACATCACCCGTTATGAAGCAGCTGAAATGACGGCTAAAGCGATGGCTCACATGGACAAAGCTTCCGTTGAACAGCGTGCTCTTATCAATAAACTGGCTGATGAATATGCTGATGAACTGAACAGCCTCGGCGTTCGCGTATCCAATCTGGAAAAGAGAGTAGGCAATGTCAAACTTACCGGTGATGCGCGTATCCGTTTCCAGCATCAGAATGGCAATGATGATTATCGTAACGATCATTCCTGGGATTATCGTGTCCGCGTCCGGGCCAATGCCCAGGTCAATGACCGTACAACCGTAACCTATGGCATCAGCACAGGCGACCTGAATTTTGGCGATAATGGTGCAGCATCGGGCGCCGATGACGACAATGGCGATACTTTCACTGATGATGCCAAAGTAGATTACAATTTTGGCGGTGACCACTGGAATCTCAGCGTCGGCCGTACCGATACGTATATTCTCGGCGGTGACAATGCCTACGGATTCCAGTATGGCGACGTATTTGATCGTGCCGAATTGAAATACACCAGTGATCACTTCGCAGCGACTGCCGGCTATGGCAAATTTAAAGAAGGCTATGCTGCTGATGATCCTGATGCAGAAGTGGAAGGTAATGGCCTCCTCGGCGTCAAGACAGGCTATGGCGAATTAGAATGCTTCTTTGGCGGTGGCCGCGCAGCTGGTTCGGCTGTTGGCGTATATTACAATGATTTCAGTGGCGGCGCGAAAGGCTTTAAAGCCGATGACCTCTGGGGAGCTTATGCCAGCTTGAATCTCGGTAAATGGAATGCATTTGCTAACTATGAAAAAATCAGTAATGACGTGACCGATGATCCCGAAGTATGGATTGGCAAACTGACTTATGGCAGTGCCGACAGCGAAACCCGCGGCACATGGGATGCCTGGGTTGAATACATCAACTCCGACAGAGGAGCTCTCCTCGGCGGTGCAACCAACTCCTGGCGCGATGACAGTGTTCTCGATAACGTGAAATCGTGGGGCGTAGGCATCGACTACACACTGGCTAAAAACGTAGTCCTCACAGCTGCCCAGACCTTCGCAACAGAAGCCAAACATGGTTCTGATGATCCCGATGAATTTACCGACGTAGAAATCAACTTCTTCTTCTAATCGCAATAATGACCAAGCCGTGTGCCAAATGGTACGCGGCTTGTTTTTTTTACCCCTAAAATCAGCAATACAGGACCCACGGCCGGTGACGGTTGCCATCCTGAATCGTCAGCGGGGCCGTCAGATGCAAGGCGGAAGAAGGAGCCATAGCGGGGCTATGATGACTGATGACAACGAAGCAGATGATGCTCTTTCCGGTGAGGCAGGGGAAATAAGATTCCAGCCGTGAGTTCTAATTTATACGTTTAACCCTAAATCAATATGATGTAGATTTATATCTATGCAAAATTGGCATAAGCAATAGTTCATGCTGGTAAAGTATGTGAAAAAAGTGGGTTTTGCTATGGCTTGTGAAGGGCATAACGATGGGACGGAGAGCGATTTTTTAACAGTTTATTTTACCGCCTGTTTTTGTTACAAATCCGATACAAATTTAAGAATGATTGAGATAAAATTTAATAAATTTTTAACTACAAGGTTTACATTTACCTTGTAAAATGCCTGTAAAGCGCATGGTTGACACATTCTTTACGCTATTTTGACAAAAAATCAATCTTGGGGTATAATGTCATCAAGGTCGCAGGTGGGAATGTTCCCAGGCAGTGACTGAGATTGAGAGCAGACAAACTTATAGAAACCAGGGTAGTAAAAGAGAGGAAACTAGGACAACTCGCCAATGAACCCCTTGTGGAAATAAGTACAATGCTCGACCGTAATGAGTGGTAAAACTTATTTTTAGAAAAGGGGTAATTCACAATGAAAACAAAAGTTTTAGCAGCTTTAGTTGCAACCATGGCTGTTGGCGCTACCTGCGCTTTCGCAGCTAACCCGTTCGTTGATGTACCGACCGATTCCTGGGCTTACAAATCCGTAGTAGAACTCGCTGACGCTGGCATTATCCAGGGTGTAGACGGCTCCTACTTCCAGGGCGACCGCAACATCACTCGTTATGAAGCAGCTGAAATGACGGCTAAAGCTATGGCTCACATGGACAAAGCTTCCGTTGAACAGCGTGCCCTCATCAACAAACTGGCTGACGAATATGCTGACGAACTGAACAGCCTCGGCGTTCGCGTATCCAACCTCGAAAACAAAGTTGGTAACGTAAAACTCACTGGTGACGCTCGTATCCGTTATCGTTTCCAGAACAATGCGAAGGAAAACGATGATTCTTGGCAGTATCGTATCCGTCTCCGCGCTAATGCCCAGGTTAATGACCGCACGAAAGTAACCTACGGCATCAGCTCGAACAACCAGACTTTTAGTCAGAATGGTGCAGCTTCCGGCGGAGATACAAATGATGAAGATATCTACACGGATCTCGCTAACATCGATTACAACTTCGGCGGCAACAATTGGGATCTCATGGTAGGCCGTTACACTTATATCCTCGGTGACAAAGTTGGCTACCAGTTCGGTGATGCTTTCGATGGCGCTCAGTTGCAGTACAAGAATGACAAATTCAAAGCTATCGCTGGCTTTGGTAAGTTCAAAGAAGGCGATATGGCTGGATATACTTCCAATGATGCCATTGCATATAATCTGAAGAATGCAGATAAGATTGTAGCAGGTGATGTAACTGCAAAAGATATTGATGGACTTGATGGCGTTAAGACCGGTTATGGAGAATTAGAAGGCTTCTTCGGTGGCGGTTCCTTCGCTGGTTCTTCTGTAGGCGCTTACTACAATGATTTCTATGGCCAGAAAGATTTC
The DNA here is from genome assembly GCA_900095875.1 of Caecibacter massiliensis. GTDB lineage: Bacteria > Bacillota > Negativicutes > Veillonellales > Megasphaeraceae > Megasphaera > Megasphaera hexanoica. Next base: position 1,952,357 of record LT608311.1, read on the forward strand.
AGTGCTGATGACCTCTGGGGTGCTTTCGCAAGCTTCAATTTCGGCCAGAAATGGAACCTGACAGGTAACTACGAAAAGATTAATGCTAACGATTCCAAAGCTGACGATCCGGATATGTGGTATGGCAAACTCCAGTATGGCACAGCTTCCTTTGCAGCTCCGAAGTCCTGGGATGCTTGGGTTGAATACCTCAATGCTGAAAAAGGCGCATTCCTCGATGGCTCTACTAATATGTGGAGATGGACTGGCATGGATAACATCAAGACTTGGGGTGTAGGCGTTGACTACACATTTGCCAAGAATGCTATGTTCTCCGTAATGCAGTCCTTCGCTTCCGAAGCTAAAGATAACTCGAAGGATCCGGAAGAATTGACTCGTGCACAGTTCGTATTCGTATTCTAATCTGTACGGTGCGGAATCAAAAAGACCACTCGAAAGAGTGGTCTTTTTTTCGTTGGGAAAAGGGATAGTGGGAAAGGCCGTAGTTCGTTCGTTGCAGGTCATTCATCGAAGCCGGAAGGCACGCAGGTGGTAGGCTGGTTTGACGGACAGAGTGTCTTTGCCGTCCCTGATAAGGGAAGGGGGACCGCTATAGCGGTGGAAGGGTTCTTACTTCCATCCAGAGTCTTACTATGAGTCCGTTTTTACATGCGTTGATGAAGCTCGTTTGCAAGGTTGGAGCCAGCCCAGCATGCTACGTTTCTCGGACTCAGATATTGGGACTCAGATGATATAAAGCCCCCTCTGCCGAAACTACGATATTCATATATATCTGGCAAGGTGCTACAATAGGGCACTGTGTTTCGGCATAGGCGAGGGCTCACGACTGGGGGCGCTTTGCATCGGAATCATCGGCTATGGTGTCAGATACAAGGCGGAGGAAAGAGGCGTAGCGGGGCTACGTTGATAGACGACAACGCCGTAGATGATGCTATAGCCGGTGAGGCAGACAGAAGAAGTCCCCCAGCCGTGAGCCCCTACACACATTTGCGCGTCGCTACGCTCCTTCAAATGCGGTTCTCTGC
>LT608311.1:1954593-2649084 GCA_900095875.1 Caecibacter massiliensis
CCCCTCTGCCGAAACTACGATATTCATATATATCTGGCAAGGTGCTACAATAGGGCACTGTGTTTCGGCATAGGCGAGGGCTCACGACTGGGGGCGCTTTGCATCGGAATCATCGGCTATGGTGTCAGATACAAGGCGGAGGAAAGAGGCGTAGCGGGGCTACGTTGATAGACGACAACGCCGTAGATGATGCTATAGCCGGTGAGGCAGACAGAAGAAGTCCCCCGGCCGTGAGCCCCTACACACATTTGCGCGTCGCTACGCTCCTTCAAATGCGGTTCTCTGCTTATCACGGGGACGCCATGCTGCACGGTGCTTCTAACCGACGATATATACTGATAGCTGGCTCGTCGAACTGGCTATTTTTTATACCCCAAATCAGCAATACAGAACTCACGACTGGGAGCGGTTTCTGTCCTGAATCGCTGGAAAGGGTGTCAGATACAAGGCGGAAGAAGGAGCCATAGCGGGGCTATGGTGACTGATGACAACGAAGCAGATGGCGCCCTTTCCGGCGAGGCAGGGGAAACAAGCTTCCAGCCGTGAGTTCTATACTAGTCACTCTATGTTACCTATGGTATAATAAAAAATAATCAAATGGAGGCAGCACAGATTGTTTCCGGGAATGCATAAGAGGAGGAAGTAATGGATAACAAAGAACTTGTCATTGTTGTCGATTTTGGCGGACAGTACAATCAGCTCATTGCACGTCGCGTCCGTGAAAATCATGTATACTGTGAAGTGTATCCGTATCATAAAGCCGTAGCTAAAATCAAGGAATTGCAGCCGCAAGGGATTATTTTTACGGGTGGTCCGGCCAGTGTATACGAAGAAAATGCGCCTAAGATAGAAGCCGACGTATTTGAACTGGGGATTCCTGTACTGGGGCTTTGTTATGGCATGCAGTTCATGGCCCAGACGCTGGGCGGGGAAGTGCGTCATGCCGACCGCCGCGAATTTGGCAAGACGGAAACCGACGTAGATACGTCGTCGCCACTTTTCAAAGGACTGGCGGAAAAGGAAATCGTCTGGATGAGTCACCAGGATTATGTAGCGGAATTGCCGGCCGGCTTCTCTATCGTCGCTCATTCAGCCAACTGCCCTGTAGCAGCGATGCAGAATACGGAACGCAAATTGTATGCCATGCAGTATCATCCGGAAGTGCTTCATACGGAACATGGCAAGGAAATGCTCCATAACTTCCTCTTTGAAGTCTGCGGATGTACGGGATCGTGGACCATGGCCAATTATGCCAAGACGGCAATTGCCCATATTAAGGAAACGGTCGGCAACGGCAAGGTCGTATTAGCTTTATCTGGCGGCGTCGATAGTTCTGTTGCCGCGGCACTGATTTCGAAAGCCGTAGGAAGCCAGCTGACGTGTATTTTCGTCGATCACGGCCTGCTCCGCAAAAATGAAGGTGATGAAGTAGAAGCAGCCTTTAAAGACAGCGGCATGAATTTCGTCCGCGTCGATGCTTCTGAACGCTTCCTGGGAAAACTGGCCGGCGTGACCGATCCGGAACGGAAGCGGAAAATCATCGGTGAAGAATTTATCCGCGTCTTTGAAGATGAAGGCCGCAAAATCGGATCTGTCGATTTCCTTGCCCAGGGAACGATTTATCCGGACGTCATCGAATCCGGTGCCGGCGATGCCGCTGTCATCAAGAGCCATCATAATGTAGGTGGTCTCCCGGCGGTTGTCGATTTTAAAGGCCTCATTGAACCACTCCGCAACCTCTTTAAAGATGAAGTCCGCGAACTGGGTGCAGAACTGGGCCTGCCGGATTATCTCGTATGGCGCCAGCCATTCCCCGGCCCGGGCCTTGCTATCCGCATTATGGGTGAAATCACGAAGAAAAAACTGGCTATCCTTCGCGATGCCGATGCCATATTCCGTGAAGAAATCGCCAATGCCGGCCTGCAGCGGGATATCAACCAGTACTTCGCCGTTTTGACCAACAACCGCTCTGTCGGCGTCATGGGTGATTTCCGTACCTATGATTACACGCTGGCACTGCGCGGCGTTACGACGACGGACTTCATGACGGCTGACTGGGCACGCATCCCCTACGATGTCCTCGATAAAATTTCCAGCCGCATCGTCAATGAAGTAGATCACATCAACCGCATCGTGTACGATATTACGAGCAAACCACCTTCCACTATTGAATGGGAATAATAGCGAAAATCCCCGCAAGCTGTTCACTAATAAGCAGCTTGTGGGGATTCTTTTTTTGCATCTGGGAGAAGGAATGAATAAAAGAAGTTTAAAATGATTATATTATAAAAAGTAACTCCCAGCGAACAACAGCTGGAACAAAAAGCGAAAGAAAAATTGGAACAGATACAAGTACAAGGTTATACGGCTGCTTTTAGTGGCTTAGGTATTACGACGGTCTGACAATACGGGCTTGCTTTTTGTGGCAAAAAATTATGTATACTTTGCAGGTTGAACAGAAACCTTGACTTTTTTTAGTTACCGGCTTTACAATGAAGTAAAATCGTTGGTTCAAAGACAGGCCTGGTGGATATTTATGAAAGGGGAGGACGGTATGTTTCAGATTGGGCTTACGGGAGGTATTGCTTCGGGGAAGAGTACGGTTGTGGCCATGCTGCGTCAGCTGGGGGCGGGAATCATCGACTGTGACCAGATCGCCCATGATGTCGTCCGGCCCGGGTCGGAAGGATTGAAGGCCGTTGCTGACGCCTTCGGACCGCATACGTTGTGCGCAGATGGCACGATGGACCGGGCGTATATAGGCCGCGTCGTTTTTGGAAACAGGGAGAAAAAGGCGCAGTTGGAAGGCATTTTATTTCCTCTCATCCAGCGGGGAATCAATGATACAATTGAAATAATTGAAAAAAATAAAAAAAATCCGGTCATTTTCCTTGACATGCCATTGCTATTTGAGATAAAATACAACACGTACGTTGATGAAGCATGGCTCGTATATGTGGATCCGGCGACGCAGCTTTTACGGCTGATGGCGCGGAATCACTATACACGGGACGAAGCAATGGCACGCATCCATGCTCAACTTCCTATTGATACAAAACGGTCATTGGCTCAGGTTATCATCGACAATACTGGTTCTTTGGAAGATACAGAAGAACAGGTGCGGTATGAGTGGCATGAACTGATGAAACGGATTCAATCTGGGGAGTAAGCTGTGAGACGGAGAAATAATACAAAGGTAAAAATTGTAGCAGCTGTATTGGTTGCTTGTTTCTCTGCGTCGTATTTCTTTACCTGGAAAGACGATGTAATGCGTAAAATCGTATATCCTCTGCAGTATGACTATATGGTCAGACAGTATGCCTATGAAAACCATGTGGATCCGGCGCTGGTAGCGGCAGTGATTCTGGTGGAAAGCAAGTTTGACCGGTCGGCCTCGTCTCACCGGGGTGCCAGCGGTCTGATGCAGATTATGCCTGATACAGGCAAATGGATTGCTGAAAAGATGGGGATGGAAAATTTTCGTCCTGCCCAGCTGAACGATGTACAGACGAATATCAGGATGGGTACCTGGTATCTGGCATATCTTCTCAAAGAGTATGACGGCAATGAAGCTTTGGCTCTGGCAGCGTATAATGCCGGACGCGGCCATGTCGATTCCTGGATGGATGAATATGGCTGGGACAAAAACTTTAAAAAAATTGAAGAAATACCCTTTACAGAAACGAGAGAGTATGTTAGAATAGTCTTGTTGAACGAAAGGCAATACAAAAAACTGTATAACTTTTAATTTCTTTTTATGCGGTTGTGGCGGAATGGCAGACGCGCTGTCTTCAGGCGGCAGTGATCATCGATCGTGTGGGTTCAACTCCCACCAACCGCACCATTTTTTTGCCCTATGGATGATACATTGATTGAAACAGTCAAACAATGGAATATCACTTCGAGTCTCCCACTTCAGGTGGGAGATTTTAAGTTAACGGCAGAGCAGCACATGGTACAGGATCATGGGAAAGATAAGGAATACCTGATTTTTCTATATACGAATGACGATAATGGCTGGACCGTACGGGGGACAATCAATCCGGAAACGAATGAATTATTTGTCCGTACGGATATTGGAATGCTGGAGTTTGCGCTCATTGAATTTATTACGGAAAATTTTGAAAGTTTTCGTAATATGGTAGAATCCCGGCTCCCGGAGCTGATCCGGACGTATTATGTAGATCGGGAAGAGAATTTCAGTGTATTGTTGAAGGATAAAGGAATCACGACGGTGGACTGGGATGACTTCCTGCCGGAATCATATGCCGGTTTCAGGCGGCTGATCCGTCCCAATGATGCCGTGCGGATCATTAATGGGTCGTATATGATCCTGGCTTACTATGATGGAGCGACGCGCAGCGGTTTGTCACTCATGTACAACATACTCCGGGATGATTTTTTTGCCGAACGGCGGATACATAATTTCCCCAATCTGGTACATGATTTTGACAGCAGTGATCTGAAGTTCCTGAAAAAAGCATTGCAGGAACGTCTCCTGCCTGTGCTGGACTCCATTGCTGCTGATTTAAAGGCGGCAGAGTGAGCGTTTTTCATTGTCAGAAAACGCTGTTGGTGGTATACTTTAGTTAATTAGATGTAAACTTTTCTAAGAGTGGGTGGAAGCCCACTCTTAACTTTTACTTGCAGGGTTTCGTCGGGAAAGATACAGGTGAATTATGAGACGCGAACATATTGAAGAACTGGTAGCTGAAGAAGTTGAAAAAATCATTGCCGGTACGGCATTAGAACTCGTCGATGTGGAATACGTCCGGGAACGGAACTGGTATTTACGGGTTTTTATTGATAAGCAGGGAGGCGTCGATCTGGAAGACTGCCAGGCCGTCAGTGAAAAACTCAGTAAGATACTGGATGAAAAAGATCCCATCAGTGACAATTATCTTCTGGAAGTATCTTCCCCGGGACTGGACCGGGTCCTGAAAAAGGAAAAAGATTTTATCCGTTACCAGGGCCGCGATGTCGATATTCATTTCTTCAAGCCCCATAATGGAACGAAACTTCTGACCGCTGTGCTGAAGGGCAGGGAAGGCGATGTCCTGACAGTCAGCCATGATGAAACGGAAGAAACATTGGACATGAAAGATATATCCCAGATACGGTTACATATTGATTTTTAGTGGAGGTACATGAAAGTGAACAAGGAATTACTCAATGCGATTGCCTATTTGTCCAAAGAAAAGGGCGTTTCTGCCGATGTCATCTGTGATTCGCTGGAAGCGGTCCTGATTACGGCCTATAAAAAAGAGCCAGATGCCAATCCCAACGCCGTCGTAGAATTAAACCGCCTGACTGGCGATTATAAAATCCTGGCTCCTAAGACGGTAGTGGAAACGGTAGAAGATGAAGACGCCGAAATTTCTCTGGCCATGGCCCAGATCCTGGACCCGGAATATTCGGCAGGCGATGTCATCAATGTCAATGTGACGCCCAAGAATTTTGGCCGTGTCGCTGCCCAGGCAGCCAAACAGGTCATGATCCAGCGGCTGCGTGAAGCCGAACGGAGCATCGTCTACGATGAATTTTCCAACCGTCAGGATGACATCATCACGGGGATCATCCAGCGTATCGAACAGCGCAATGTCTATGTTGATCTGGGGAAAGCAGAAGCGGTCCTGCCCGTTTCCGAACAGATTCCGACGGAAACGTATACGGTCGGCCAGCGTATCAAGTGTTATGTGGTAGAAGTACGCAAGACGACCAAGGGCGCCCAGATTCTCGTTTCCCGGACACATCCGGGCCTGTTAAAGCGCCTCTTTGAACTGGAAGTTCCGGAAATTTATGATGGCGTCGTAGAACTGAAATCCGTTGCCCGTGAACCGGGCCGCCGGTCGAAAATTGCCGTCTATTCCCGCGATGAAAATGTGGATTGTGTCGGCGCCTGTGTCGGTCCGAAAGGAGTACGGGTGCAGAATATTGTGACAGAACTGCAGAATGAAAAAATAGATATCGTGAAATGGGATGAAGATCCGGCTGTCTACATTGCCAATGCCCTGAGCCCGGCAACGGTGGTTTCGGTAACGGTTGATGAAGCGGAAAAGACCTCTAACGTCGTCGTTCCCGATTACCAGCTGTCCCTGGCTATTGGCAAAGCCGGTCAGAATGCCCGTCTGGCAGCTAAGCTGACCAACTGGAAAATCGATATCAAGAGCGAAAGCCAGGCTGCGGAACTGGCGGAACAGAAACAGGATGAACCGGCTGGCGAAGAGCTGGACGGTGATGACCTGTTAGCCGACCTGGCCATGCCTTCTGCTCCGGAAGCAGAAGATGCAGCAGTTTGCGATGTGGAAGCGGACCAGCATACGGAAGAGTAGGTGAGGACCATGAAAAAGAAAAAAATTCCCTTGCGGGTCTGTGCCGGCTGCCAGGAACAGAAGAGCAAAAAAGAGATGATCCGTATCGTACGCACGCCTGAAGGAGATGTCGAAATCGACAAGACAGGGAAGAAATCCGGGCGCGGCGTGTACATCTGCCAGAATCCGGAGTGCCTGGAAAAGGCCTATGAGGAACACAGGCTGGAACGTTCTTTAAAGACAAAGGTGTCTCCTGAAATTTATGAAGAACTCCGCAAGGATCTGGAATGACAGGGCAGGAACGGATCGGCAATCTTCTGGGCCTTGCCTGTCGGGCACGGAAGACGGTGTGTGGCGATTTTGCTGCAGAAAATTATTTGAAGAAACATGCAGTGCCGCTCCTGTTTGTAGCCAGCGATGGTGGTGAGAATGCAGAAAAATACCGCCGCATTGCAGCGCGCAGGAATATAGCGGTTGTAGATATATATACGAAAGAAGAACTGGGCAGAACAGTCGGGAAGTCTCAGAATGTGGTAGTATTATTGACGGACCGGGGATTTGCCAAAGCGATAGATGACGTGATACAGGCGATGAAGAAGGGGGCAACCAGATGACGAAACGAGTATATGAAGTGGCAAAGGAGTTGGGCGTATCGGCCAGCGATATTATTAAAACTCTGGGAGAACATAATATAAAGGCAACGAATTTTTCTGGTGTAGATGATCAGGCAAAGCATGTACTGGATAAGGCATATGCGCCGAAAAAAGAAAATACTGATGCTCATGGCACGAGAAAAAAGGCGGCTATGCAGGCTGGGAAAAATAACGGCCAGAACGTCCGTAAAAATGAACAGAGACCAGAAAAGAACAACAAGAACCGGAATAACCGCCCGCAGAATAATCAGGGACAACGGCCGGAAACAGAAAAGGGAAATGTCAGAAAAGAAGGACAGTCCCGCAATAATTTCAATCGTCAGCAGCAGAATATGAAGAAGACTCAACAGACTAACCAGAATCATCAGGGCAATCAGAATCCCAATCACAAAGGGAATGTGAATAGTAAAAACGGCAGTCAGCCGGCTCGTGAAAATGATACGAAGCGTACGAAGTATTTTGGCCACAGTCAGCAGAATAATACGGGACGCAATGACAACCGAAAGAATAACAAACATTCTGGTCCGTCCGGTCATAATGGCAAGAACGCATCAAACCAGAACCGGCCTCATACGCTTTTGTCCAATGTCCTGAATAAAGGCAAGAATAAGAATAAACGGAATAAGAACCAGCATGGTGGCCAGAATGTGGCTATGCAGGATACGCCGGCGAAAAAGAAAAATTACCCGACGTCTATCGAACTTCCGGAAACGATTATCGTCAAAGATTTTGCCGAACGGCTGGGCCGCGAAGTCAGTGAAGTCATTAAAAAGCTGCTCATGGGCGGCATTATGGCTACCATCAATCAGGAAATCGATTATGATACAGCTTCGTTGATTGCCGATGAATTTGGCGTCGCCGTCACGAAGGAAGCACCGCCGGAAGATCCTACGGAAATCGAAGAAATCATCGATCCGCCCGAATCTCTTCAGCCGCGTCCCCCCGTCGTCACAATCATGGGCCACGTTGACCATGGCAAGACCAGTCTGCTCGATGCTATCCGCCAGAGTCATATCACGAGTCATGAAGCAGGCGGTATTACCCAGCATATCGGGGCTTATCAGGTCCGCTATGAAGGCAAGAAAATCGTATTCATGGATACGCCGGGGCATGAAGCTTTTACGGCCATGCGTGCCCGCGGTGCCCAGGTAACGGATATTGCTGTCCTCGTCGTTGCCGCCGATGATGGTGTCATGCCCCAGACGATTGAATCAATCAACCATGCCAAATCGGCTGGTGTCCCGATTATCGTTGCTATCAATAAAATCGATAAAGAAAGCGCCAATCCCCAGCAGGTCATGCAGCAGCTGACGGAATATGGCCTGATCAGTGAAGAATGGGGCGGCGATACGATTATGGTCCCCGTTTCCGCTCATAAGAAAATCGGCCTGGATGATTTGCTGGAAAACATCCTGGTACTGGCAGAAGTACTGGATCTCAAAGCCAATCCGAACCGTCCGGCCCAGGGCGTCGTTATCGAAGCCAAACTGGATAAAGGCCGCGGTCCTGTAGCCTCCGTACTAATCCAGAAAGGGACGCTCCACGTAGGCGATACGATTATCGTCGGCTCCTGCTACGGCAAGGTGCGGGCCATGACCAATGAACGGGGCGAACGTGTCAAGAAAGCAGAACCGTCTATCCCGGTAGAAATCCTCGGTCTGAATGATGTACCGGAAGCCGGTGATATCCTCGATGCGACGGATGAAAAGACGGCCCGTTCGGTTGCCGAAAAACGACTGGAAAAGAAACGGTCGTCTGAACTGCACGTCAATGCCAAGGTTACGCTGGATGACCTGTTCAATCAGATTCAGCAGGGCGAATTGAAAGAATTGTCCCTCATTGTCAAGGGGGATGTACAAGGGTCCGTAGAAGCGCTGAGTCAGTCGCTCATGGCCATCAAGAGTGATGAAGTCCGCATTTCTATCGTTCATTCCGGCGTTGGGGCTATCAATGAATCGGATATTATGCTGGCGTCGGCATCGAATGCCCTCATCATCGGTTTCAACGTCCGCCCTGATGCATCGGCCCGCAAGGCTGCGGAACATGAAAATGTCGATATGCGTACGTACCGGGTCATTTATGATGCCATCAATGATGTTGAAGCAGCTATCAAAGGGATGCTGGAAAAGAAATACGAAGAACATATTACCGGACGGGCAGAAGTACGCAAAGTCATTACGACTCCCAAGGTCATTGTCGCCGGTTCTTATATCAAAGAAGGCAAAATCTCCAGCACATCCAAGGTGCGCCTGATCCGCAATGGCATCGTCGTCCATGAAGGCGAAGTAGACGGCCTGCGCCGTTTCAAAGATGATGTGAAAGAAGTTGCCGAAGGGTATGAATGCGGTATCACGCTGGAAAATTACCGCGATATCAAGGAAGGCGACGAAATCGAAGCGTACGAAATGGTAGAAGTCGAACCGGAATAAAGTGAGGGAAGACAACTATGGGAGAATTACGAGTACGTAAAATACAGGAATTCATCAAGCAGGAAGTTTCCAATATTATTTTGCGGGAGCTGAAAGATCCGCGCATCGGTTTTATCACCGTAACCGATGCACGGATTACAGGCGACCTGCGGGAAGCGACCGTATATGTCAGCCTGTTTGGCAGCGATGCCGAAAAGGCCGATACGCTGAAAGCACTGAAAAGCGCGAATGGATATATCCGTTCCGAAGTCGGGAAAAGGCTGGGAATCCGCTATTCGCCGACGATTGAATTCAAAGAAGACACATCCCTCGATTATGGGATGAAAATCGATAAGATACTGCGTGATATAGAAAAGAAGGACTGATGTCCATGAATATTACACCAGAAGAAATCCGCCACCTGCTGCAGCATTACAGCCATGTCCTGCTGACGGCCCATGTCAATCCCGACGGGGACGCCATCGGGTCCCTGGTGGCCATGCAGGACTATCTGGAGCGGATGGGCAAGCAGGTCGTCACCGTCATCGATGATGACATTGACGACAAGTTTTTCTTCCTGCCCGGTGTCAGCCAGTTTAAAAAGCCGGCTGCTGTCCATACGGATGATTCCTGGCTGACCGTTATCCTCGATGCGACGTCAGCCGACCGCTGCGGTGCCGTTGAATCACTCATCCATGGGGATGTACTGAATATTGATCACCATATTTCCAATGCGCATTTTGCCCGGTACGAATATATCCGGCCGGAATGCGCGGCGACGGGAGAAATCCTGACACAGCTTTTTCTTACATGGGGCGACGGGGTGAACCAGCCGGAGGCCATGGCTCTGTACATGGCTATTGCAACTGACAGCGGCTTCTTTAAATTCAGCAATACGACAGGTCATACATTGCGCATGGCAGCCTCTCTTGTCGATGCCGGTGCCATGCCCCATGTCATTTCGGAACATCTGGAAGCCCAGTCTCTGGTAAAGCTTCACGCCCTTTCAGAAGTGCTGAAACATATTGAATTATTTGGCAACAACAAAGTGGCGGGCATTACATTTTCACCGGATGTCCTGAAATATACGGGAGAACATACAGGCGGGTATATTGACTATGCCCGGACAGTCAAGGGCGTCGATATAGCTTTTACGGTGAAGTATATCAGCGATGAGGAAACGCGGGTCAGTCTCCGTTCCAAACAGGCGGATGTCAACGCCATAGCGTCTGTTTTTGGAGGGGGCGGTCATGTCCGTGCGGCTGGATGTACTATCGGTGCGCCTCTGGAAAAAGCAAAAAAAATGCTTATAAAGGAAATTTTAAAAGCTGTATGATACAGGGAATTGTCAATGTGTTAAAACCGACTGGCATGTCCAGTCACGATATAGTAAGTCAGATGCGCCGCATCTACCAGATGAAAAAAATCGGTCATGCCGGTACACTGGATCCGCTGGCGGCAGGCGTACTGCCTGTGTATCTGGGACAGGCAACGCGGCTCATCGAATATGGAGACAGCGATACGAAGACGTATCATGCGGAATTTCTGCTGGGAATCGCGACCGACACAGAGGATATTACCGGACAGGTCGTAGACCGGAAGCCCGTTCCTGCTGTGAGCGCCGTGGACATGACAGCGGCACTGCAGCATTTTATGGGGCCGATCAAGCAGACGCCATCGCGGTATTCCGCTATCAGTATACACGGCGTGAAGGCTTATAAATTAGCCCGCAGCCATCAGGATTTTACCCTGCCGGAACGGGATGTGACGATACATGATATACGGCTCCTATCCTGGCAGGAACGCCGGGGGACGCTGGCCGTGACCTGCTCCAAGGGGACCTACGTCCGTTCTCTGGTCCGGGATCTGGGCGAGTATCTGGGAACCTGTGCCTGTATGTCTTATCTGGTGCGCGTACAGGCCGGCGTGTTTACTATCGAAGATGCGGCGACGCTGGAAGAACTGACCTGTGACCCGCTGCGCTATGTCCTGCCGGCAGATGCTTCTATGGGAGCCGTACGGAAGGTAACTCTGTCCCGGGAAAACTGCCTGTATCTTCTTCAGGGCAGGCCTGTTCCTTTCGCCGGACGGCAGATGACGCATGGTGAAATCCTGCGTGTCTATACGGACCGGGGCGTGCTTACGGGGATTGCCCGTTTCGATAAAGAACATCATGTCATCCGCCCGCACAAAATGTTTGCGGATTCATTGTGAGGTAATCGACGATGCAAGTATTTCATTCTTTTGAAGAAGCGCAAGACTACACGGCAACGGTAGTCGCTCTGGGAACCTTTGATGGCGTACATCTGGGGCATCAGATGGTCATGAAGACGGCTATTGATACGGCGCGCAGGCTGCAGGCCAAAGCTGTAGTCGTGACCTTTGCAGCTCACCCGCTGTCCGTGCTGTGTCCGGAAAAGGAACCGGCGCGCCTGGCTACGGTAAAGCAGAAGGAACGGTATATAAAAGAACTGGGCCTGGATGGTCTCGTCCTTTTGCCCATGAATCGTCACCTCATCGATGAATCACCGGATGAATTCTGCCAGCAGCTGCTGGATTATCTGCATCCCAAATCGGTAGTAGTGGGAGCGAATTTTACTTACGGCGCCAGGGCGGCAGGCAACACGGAAACACTGCGTGACTTTATGGATGGCCATGGAGTTCCCGTACAGGTGCTGCATCTGCTGGAACGGCCCGGCCGGGCGACGCCCATCAGCAGTACGGTCATCCGCAAACTGGTCCTGCTGGGCCACATGGAAACGGCGGCCAGCCTGCTGGGCAGACCTTTTGAAATCGAAGGGATGGTCGTGGAAGGTGACCGGCGGGGACGGCTTATCGGCTTCCCGACGGCCAATATGGAAATACCACCCCGCATGGCTATGCCACCGGATGGCGTGTATGTAACCGATGTATTCGTTGATGGTGCGTACCGGCCGGCTATGACCAATATTGGCGACAATCCGACTTTTACCAATCAATACCGCCGGATAGAAACGCATATCATCAACTGGCAGGGAGACATATATGGCAAATGCCTTTGCGTCCGTTTTTATAAACGGCTGCGCCATGAAATCCCCTTTCAGACGACGGAAGCGCTCCAGCGTCAGATGGAGCAGGACCAGGTTGATACGCTGAATTATCTGGATGATAATGACAGGACTTGTTTTAAATGACAGGTCCTGTCATTTTTAATCTGATTTTAATCTGATTTTAATTTAATTCTCATCTGAGTGAAATTGAATTTATGTCATAACAATGATATAATTAAAGCATAGATAAAGGTTGCGTTCAGTTTTGCGAAGGAGTGGTAGAGTATGGAATACAAATTTTCAGATCTTGCAAATGGATTAAAAGCTTCGGAAATACGTGAACTGTTGAAATTGACAGCCCAGCCAGAAATTATCTCTTTTGCCGGCGGTCTTCCGGCTCCGGAATTATTCCCTCTTGAAGAATTAAAAAAAGTAGATATTGCTATTATTGATAAGGACGGGAAAGCGGCTGTACAATATGGCACGACGGAAGGATATGTACCACTGCGGCAGCATATTTGTGAACGGATGAAAAAATCATTTATGGTCGATTGCGGGATCGATGAAGTCTTTATTACGTCCGGGTCGCAGCAGGGCCTGTCGTTCATCCCTCAGATTTTTATCAATCCTGGCGATATCATGCTCGTTGAAAGTCCAACCTACCTGGGAGCACTCAACGCATTCAAACTGTGCGGACCTAAATTCGTAGAACTTCCAACCGACGACAAGGGCGTCATTCCCGAAGAATTAGAAAAAATCCTGAAACAATATGGCGATAAGATCCGCCTGGCCTATGTCATTCCTGAATTCCAGAACCCGACAGGGGTAACATGGCCTATCGAACGGCGTAAAGCGTTCATGGAACTCATCAACCAGTACAATTTCCCGGTCATTGAAGATGATCCGTATGGCGAACTGCGGTATGACGGTGACAAAGTTCCGTCACTGAAATCGATGGATACGAAGGGGAATATCATATTCCTCGGCTCGTTCTCGAAGATTATGATGCCAGGTCTGCGTGTAGCCTGGATGGTAGCCGACCCGGCGATTATCGATAAATGCGTTAAATACAAACAGGCAGCTGACCTGCAGACATCGTCCTTTGCGCAGCGTCAGGTATCTTTCTTCCTCGATATGTTCGACATCGATGCCCATATCAAAGATATTTGTGATCTTTATGGCAAACGCCGCACACTTATGCTCGACAAGATGAAAGAATACTTCCCGGCAGAATGCAAATTCACCTATCCGGAAGGCGGTCTCTTCACCTGGGTTGAACTGCCTGAAGGTATGGATGCCAAAGAACTGATGCCGAAAGTACTGGAAAAGAAAGTAGCTTATGTACCGGGCGGTGCTTTCTATCCAAATGGCGGAGGAGAAAATCACTTCCGCATGAACTATTCGTGCATGCCGGAAGATAAGATTGTAGAAGGCGTAAAACGTCTGGGCGATGTACTGAAAGAAGAAATTGCCAAAATGAAATAACGACTGAACGCAGAGAACAGGGCAGGGAGAAAATCCTTGCCTTGTTTTTGTATACGTATTACTTTTTGCCATCACTGGAATTTTGTAATTTGCAATCTCTTTATGTTAGTGTTATAATTTGACCACTGGGGAGTAATATTAACATAGGGGTGATTTACATGACAAAATTTTCTGATTTTGCAAACACATTAAAAGCTTCTGATATTGCGGAACTGCTGGAACTTACGGAAAAACCGGAAGTAATTTCGTTTGCAGGGGGGCTGCCGGCACCAGAATTGTTCCCAATCGAAGAAATGAAGCAGGTCGATCAGGCTATTTATGAAAAGGAAGGCCGCAAGGCGGTTCAGTATGGTACGACAGAAGGGTATGTACCACTGCGTGAAGAAATTGCCAAACGGATGAAGAAGTCCTTCTTCGTTGACTGCGAAGCAAAAGATATCGTCATTACGACGGGTTCACAGCAGGGCCTGTTTATCCTGTCGCAGATTCTCGTCAATAAAGACGAAACGATTGCTATGGAAAGCCCGTCTTATATGGGTGCCATCATGGCCTTTAACCCGGTAAGACCTAACTATATTGAAGTACCGACGGATGACAAGGGCATTATCCCGGAAGAGCTGGATAAAATCCTTGCTACAGATAAAAGCGTCCGCATGATTTATGTTATTCCTGAATTCCAGAACCCGACAGGTATCACCTGGCCAGTAGAACGCCGGAAAGCATTTATGGATGTCATCAACAAATATGATGTCGTGGTCGTCGAAGACGATCCCTACGGTGAAATCCGTTATGACATTGAAAAACTGCCGTCCCTGAAGTCCATGGATACGCAGGGAAAAGTCGTATTCCTCGGCTCATTCTCCAAGATTTTCATGCCGGGCCTGCGCTTGGGCTGGACTATTGCTAATCCGGAAATTATCGATAAATTCGTCAAATTCAAACAGGCCGTCGATCTCGGCACTTCGACCTTTGGTCAGCGCCAGGCCGCATATTACTGCCAGATGTTTGATATGGATGCCCACATCAAAGAAATCAACGCATTATATGCCAAACGCCGCGACCTCATGTGTGAATCGATGAAGAAGTACTTCCCGGAAGAATGCAAGTTTACCTATCCTCAGGGCGGTCTCTTCACGTGGGTTACCCTGCCGGAAGGTATGGACGCCAAAGAATTGATGCCGAAATGTCTGGCAAAAGATGTAGCTTATGTACCGGGTGGTATTTTCTATCCCAATGGCGGCAATGGCAACCACTTCCGCCTCAATTACTCCAACATGCCAGAAGACCGTATCGTAGAAGGCATCAAACGGCTGGGAGAGGTGCTCAAAGAAGAATTATCGAAATAATCCGTGAATTTCTGGAAGAATTCATGATCAAGGGCGTGCCTGTGGCATGCCCTTTTTTTAGAGAGGAGAGATAGTTTTGCGGCCTTTAGATGTCCTGAAACAGTATTTTGGCTATTCATCGTTCCGCCCTGGACAGGCGGAGGTCATTGCCACGATCATGGAGCATCGTGACTGCCTGGCCATTATGCCGACGGGAGCCGGAAAATCACTTTGTTTCCAGATACCGGGATTGCTGATGTCCGGCCTTACACTGGTCATTTCTCCCCTCATTTCATTGATGAAAGATCAGGTAGATGCGCTGCTGGCACAGCATATACCGGCCGTGTTTATCAATAGCCAGTGCACACTGGAAGAGTCGAGACAGCGGTTTTCAGAAATACGGAGTGGCCGGGTCAAGCTCGTCTACATTTCTCCTGAACGGCTGCAGAATGAATTTTTTACGAGCTTCATGCAGTCTATGCCAATCGATATGGTCGTCATCGATGAAGCTCATTGTGTATCCCAGTGGGGTCATGATTTCCGGCCCGGGTATTGCGCTATCCGCCCGTGGATCGAAGCACTGCCTCACCGTCCGGTGGTGGCGGCCTTTACGGCGACGGCGACTCAGAAGGTAAAAGAAGATATGATGAACCTCCTGGGCCTTCAGGATGAACGGGTCTTTATCGGCGGGTTTGACCGTCCGAATCTGTACTTCCGCGTCGTCCGCAATACAGACCGGACTTCTTTCATCCTGTCCTATCTGGCCCGGAATAAAGAGGACAGCGGCATCATCTATGCGGCGACGCGGAAAGAGGTAGACCGCCTGTACAAGGAAATAAAAGCACGCGGGTTTGCCGCAGGGCGGTATCATGCCGGTATGACCGATGGAGCGCGCAAGAAGGTACAGGAACAGTTTACCTATGATAAAATTTCCGTCATTGTAGCAACCAATGCCTTTGGCATGGGCATCGACAAGAGCAATGTCCGGTACGTCATTCACTATCAGATGCCAAAAAACATCGAAAGCTATTATCAGGAAGCGGGCCGGGCCGGACGGGACGGAGCTCCCGGAGAATGCATCCTGCTGTATAACCGGCGTGACATCATGATTCAGAAATTCCTCATCGAAAACTCTGTCCATTCACCAGAACAGCAGAAAAAAGAATTGCAGATGCTGAACGCCATGATTGAATATTGCGAAACCCGTCACTGCCTGCGCCAGTATATTCTCCGGTATTTTGGAGAAAAACCATCCTGGGACCGCTGTGAACATTGTGGCAATTGTGATCAGGAAGTCGTCCAGGAAGATACGACCCAGATTGTCCGGCCGATTTGCCTATGTATCGACGAGGTGAAAGGGCGTTTTGGAATGACGATGGTCTGTGATATACTAAAGGGGAGTATGACTGCCCGAATCCGCCATTATGGTTTCCAGCGCTGTACGAGCTTTGGCATGCTAAGCAATTATGCGGCCAGAGAAATCCGCGATATGATCCGGCAAAGTCTGGAAGATGGATTCGTGCAGCAGTCCGAAGGGCAATACCCCGTCCTTTCTCTGACTGCTGACGGACGGGATGTATTGAAAGGGCGGAAACGGGCTATACAGGAAATTGCCATCGCGGCAGAAACAGAACCGGCGGCCCGGCCGGCGCGGAAGAAAAAATCTGTATCTGAATCTATCGATGAAGAAGCCTGCCGGCCCCTCTTTGAGGTACTCCGGTCAGTTCGCATGGATCTGGCAAAAAAAGAACATATTCCGCCTTTCGTCATTTTTTCCGATGCCACACTTTGGGAAATGGCAGCCAGCCGCCCCGTATCGGAAGAGGCTATGTCCCGCATTAAAGGGGTAGGTGAGTTCAAGCTGCATAAATATGGCCGCATTTTTTGCCAGGCTGTTCAGGATTTTCAAACTACACAGAGGTGATGTACATGAGTTCAGCCGATACACAGTATCTGGATATGGTAGAACGGATTTTAAAACAGGGATATTACTCGAATAACCGCACAGGGATACCGACGTATAAACTTCCTCATCAGATATTTCAGTTTGACCTGGAAAAAGAATTTCCCATTCTGACTACGAAATTTGTTGCGTTTAAGACGGCCGTAAAGGAGATTCTCTGGATCTGGCAACTGCAAAGTAATGATGTACGGGAGCTGCAGAAGATGAATTGCCATGTCTGGGATGAATGGATGCGCCCTGATGGAACGATTGGGAAAGCTTACGGGTATCAGATACGTAAATACAAGCAGGTAGATCATTTGCTGGATATGCTGCGTCATGACCCGCAGAACCGGCGGATGATTGTTACGCTGTGGAATATAGATGACCTTCCCGACATGGCATTGCAGCCTTGTGCCTTTCAGACGTTGTGGGATGTCAGCGACGGACGACTCAATTGCATGCTGGTACAGCGCAGCGGCGATATGGGACTGGGCGTACCGTTCAACATGACGCAGTATGCCGTACTCATCCATCTCATTGCCCAGACGGTTGGCCTGAAGCCGGGACTGTTTACCCATGTTATCAATAATGCCCATATTTATGAAAATCATATCGATGCGATGAAAACACAGCTGTCACGGCGCAGTCAGGCTTTTCCGGCGCCCAGGCTCTGTATTAATCCCGATATTCACGATTTCTACCAGTTTACTATTGATGATATCGCCCTTGACGGATATCAGCATTTGGGTAAATTACCAATGGAGGTGGCCGTCTGATGCTGCACATGATTGCTGCTGTGGATAAGGCGCGGGGAATTGGAAAAGATAATCAGCTGCTCTGCCACTTGTCTGCCGATTTAAAGCATTTCAAGAACCTGACTATGGGGCATACAATCATTATGGGACGGAAGACCTTTGAAAGTCTTCCGGGACTGCTGCCGGGGCGGCCACACTGGGTGCTGACCGGACAGAGGGATTATGAAGAAACTCATCCCGGCATCACCGTATTTCACGATATGGATGATATGGTACGGGCTGTCCGGACCGGTGAGGAGTATTTTATCATTGGCGGTGCTTCCTTATACACGGAATTCATGGGGCGTGCTGACAGCCTGTATCTGACGGAAATTGATGCGGAACTGCCGGCAGATACGTTTTTTCCGCCGTTGGACCGGACGCGCTGGCAGGAAGTGGCAAGGGATGCCCATGAGGCAGATGAACGCAATGCTTATCCCTTCTCTTTTGTTCATTATTTGCGTAAATAAAGATTTATACTATGCTTTTATGTCATAATGAAAATAAGAAATTGGTTGACATTGAATGTTTGGTATGATACACTACCTATTAGAGCTAGAGAATAGCTGCATTTGTTTTTTTTAGGAGGATTTTGTTATGCACGGTAAAGTAAAATGGTTCAGCGCAGAAAAAGGTTATGGCTTCATTGAAAGAGAAGATGGCGGCGACGTTTTCGTACACTTCTCCGCTATTCAGGAAGACGGCTTCAAATCCCTGACAGAAGGTCAGGAAGTTGATTTTGATATCGTAGATGGTGCACGTGGTCCGCAGGCTGCTAACGTAGTTAAAGCCTAATCGAGCGCTTTCAGGATATAGACCTTTTAACCGGTAACCTCATGGTTGCCGGTTTTTTTTAGAGTGAAACGGGAAAGATAACATGCAGATGAATTTTACTGCATATTTATTGCATAAAAACTTGAAATATACACGCTTATATGCTATGATATACACATATTCAAGAGAATATACAGGATTGATTGCATATGGAGGGTGAATATATATGAAACACGTCAACAGTTTTGCCGATTATACGGCGGATGAATTAAAAGGCATATTACTTCTGGCAGAAAAAATTAAACAGAATCAGCAGGCTTTCTCTCATTTACTGGATGGGAAAAAGCTGTATACTCTGTTTGAAAAGACATCGAACCGGACATATTTATCGTTCAATATCGGGATGGAAGAACTGGGTGGCAAGTCGTATAATCAGCTCTGGAAAGACAGTAATTTTACTATTGGCGATCTTCCCAGTGAAGTTAAATACGTAGGGCGTAACGTGGACTGCATTATGGGACGTTTCAAAAAATCGGAAACGACCCATGGTTTCATGGATGCTTCGATTGTTCCGGTCATCAACGGCTGTGATAATACGTTCCACCCGACACAGGCGCTGGCCGATATGCTGACGCTGTATGAAAAGACGGGTCATTTTGATGTCAAAGTCTTGTATATTGGAGCCAAGAATAATACGTATAATTCCCTCAGTGAAATTGTTACCATGCTGGGTGGCAAGATGTACGGCCTGACTCCGTTCAGCCAGGTCATGGGCGTCGGTGATGAGTTCTACGAAGGCCTCAAGGCTACAGGTCATTATGAAGAACTGCCTGACAATATCAGTAAGGAAGATTTGAAAAAAGTCGTTGCTGAAGTCGATTGCGTCTACACTGATACGTGGGTCGATATGGAATTTTTCACCAATCCGGACTATGCGGAAAAGAAAAACAAGATTATCGGCATGATGATGCCCTATCAGATCGATGCAGACCTGATGGCAGGTACGGATACGATGGTATTCCACGATATGCCGATTCATCCGGGCTATGAAATTACCCAAGATGTGATGGAACAGCATCTGGAAACGATTCTGGATGAAGCCGAAAACCGCCGCCATGCCGAAAAAGGTCTTCTCGTATACCTCATTACCGGTAAACTTGATTGGTAAATCCTTATATTTGCAATGCCTCTATAAGCCGGAACGTATTATTTCGGATTATAGGGGCATTTTTATCAGCAACTTTTTCAAGAATCTCACGTTTCTCTAATCGGACGAAGTTCCATAAAAAGCGCTTGCAGAAATGATGGTGGATAGGTACAATTTGGTTAGAGTACCGGTGATTATGGAACAAGGAGTGATGTTGATGTATAATTTTGAATTTTATGCTCCCACCCGGGTTGTCTTCGGCAGAGGAACGGAAAGCCAGGCGGGGACACTCGTGAAAGAATATGGCGGTACGTCTGTTCTGATACACTACGGCGGAGGCAGTGCCGTCCGTTCTGGCCTGATCCAGCGGGTCAGACAGTCTCTGGATGAAGCCGGTGTTTCGTATGTCGAACTGGGCGGTGTCGTCCCCAATCCTCATTTATCACTGGTGTATCAGGGGATTGAACTGTGCCGGAAAGCCCATGTCGATTTCGTCCTGGCAGTGGGAGGCGGCAGTGTCATTGATTCAGCAAAGGCCATCGCCTATGGGCTGGCAAATGATGGGGATGTCTGGGATTTTTACTGCGGGAAACGCAAGCCCCAGTCCTGTATGCCTGTAGGCTGCGTACTGACCATTGCCGCAGCGGGCAGTGAAATGAGCAATAGTTCGGTCATCACCAAAGAAGATGAAGGGCTTAAACGGTCGTGCAATACAAACCTGGCACGGGCAAAATTTGCCATTATGAATCCTGAGCTGACCATGACCCTGCCGGACTGGCAGACCCAGGCCGGGTGTACGGATATTATGATGCACACGATGGAACGATATTTTACGCAAGGTGGCAATATGGAAATTACCGATAGCATAGCGGAAGGATTACTCCGTACGGTAATGAAATATGCCGTCATTCTCCATGCACATCCGGAACAGTATGAAGCGCGGGCAGAAATCATGTGGGCCGGCAGCCTGTCTCATAACGGCCTCACGGGATGCGGCAATGACGGCGGCGATTTTTCCTGCCACAAACTGGAACATGAACTGAGCGGCATGTTTGATGTGACCCACGGGGCCGGACTGGCAGCTATCTGGGGTACATGGGCACGATACGTCTATCGCGATTGCCTGCCACGGTTTGTGCGGTTTGCCAGACAGGTCATGGGTGTGTCCGAAGGTCCTGATGACAGGGTGGCTTTGGCGGGGATTGAACAGATGGAATCGTTTTATTATTCCATTGGAATGCCCATCTCTATTCACGAATTAGGCATCACTCCTACAGATGATCAGCTGAAGCAAATGGCTCATCTGTGTGCCAGAGGGTGTGGCGGTCATCAGGGATCGGCAAAAGTTCTGGATGAAGAAGACATGTACCGCATATATAAAGCGGCACTGTAAACAGCCTGAAAATACGTAAAATCGTTAATATGGAAAAGTATACTAGTGCATTTTTGAGGAGGATTTGTATGAAAATAGTAGTAGCTATGCCAGTGACAGAAGAACACAAAAAGTGGCTGAATGCAGCCGCCGGAGATTACCCGGTTTATTTTGCCGATAATCAGGCAGCCGTAGGTGCACAGGTACCGGAAGATGTATTGTCTGATACAGAAATCATCATAGGCAATCTGGATCCTGAACTGGTGAAGAAAGCACCGAATCTGCGCTGGATGCAGCTGAACAGTGCCGGGACTGGTGCGTATATAAAAAAAGGGGTCCTGCCGGAAGGGGCGGTCCTCACCAATGCGACCGGAGCCTACGGACTGGCACTGTCGGAACATATGCTGGCCCAGCTGCTGGCGATGATGAAGAAATTATATGCCTATTATGATAATCAGAAGCAAAGCCTTTGGAAAGACGAAGGACCGGTCACATCCGTATACGGGGCCCGGGCGCTGGTCATCGGGTTCGGCGATATCGGCAGTGAATTTGGCAAACGCCTGAAGGCTTTGGGGGCCCATGTGACGGGAATCCGCCGCCGCAGTACGGTAGTCCCGCCGGAAGCAGATGAAATGGGAACGATGGATAAACTGGATGACTATCTGGCTAAGGCGGATATTGTGGCAACCAGCCTGCCTGATACGCCGGCTACATACCATCTTTATAACAAGGAACGCTTCGCGGCGATGAAACAGGGAGCCTGGTTCATCAATATCGGCCGCGGCAACTGTGTCGTTCAGGAAGATCTGATGGAAGCCGTGAAATCGGGGCATCTGGCAGGTGCTGCTCTGGATGTGACCGATCCGGAACCACTGCCGGCCGATGATCCTATGTGGCAGGTACCGGGGATTTATATTACACCCCACGTTTCCGGCGGATATCATCTGGCAGAAACGCACAACCGGATTGTGCAGATTGCCTGTGAAAACTTAGAGGCCTATTTCTATGGTGGCAAGATGAAAAATATCGTAGATTTTCAGACAGGCTATAAAAAATAGGGAGGCAAGGAATATGATTCAGACAATAGCTTTTATTGGTGTAGGTATTATGGGAAAACCGATGGTACGGAATCTCATGAAAGCCGGTTTTTCGTTACATATCTTTGCGCGGCACAAAGAAAAAGTCGAAGATGTCATTGCCGAAGGGGCTGCTTTTTATCATTCTATCAAGGAATGCGTGCAAGGGTGTGATGCGGTCATTACCATGGTCGGATTTCCAAAAGACGTAGAAGAAGTGTACTATGGAAAAGATAATATCTTTGATTCGGCCAAAAAAGGAGCGTATTTGATCGATTGCACGACATCCAGCCCGTCTCTGGCAGTCCGGCTTCACGAAGACGGCAGCGAAAAAGGATTTCATGTTCTGGATGTCCCCGTCACAGGTGGTGAAAGCGGGGCTATCAAAGGTATTTTGTCTATGCTGGTCGGCGGAGACAAGGAAGATTACGAAGCTTGCATGCCGATTTTCCAGGCTGTAGGCACCAATATTAATTACCAGGGCCAGGCGGGAAATGGCCAGCATGCCAAAATGGCTAATCAGATTCTCGTGGCCGGTGCCCTGAGCGGTGTCTGCGAAGCACTGGCCTATGGGAAGGCCCGTGGCATGGATTTGCAGGTATTATTCGACTCCCTGTCTACGGGAGCCGGCGGCAGTGCCCAGCTGTCTGCTCTCGGCCCCAAGATTCTTGCCGGAAATTATCAGCCGGGATTTTTTATCAAACATATCATCAAAGACTTAAAACTGGCTTCGCAGGAAGCGGATACATTGGGGCTGAAGCTGGATATGGTTCCAGAAGTACTGGCTGATTTTGAAGACCTGGCAGCCAAAGGACATGAAAACGAAGGATCCCAGGCTCTGATTAAACATTATATCGATATGGAAAAATAGCACGGTCTGTCCGTAGAACTGATGCGGAGGTAAGCTGGAGTTAAATGAACCTTTTTTCATTTTGCTCCAGCTTTCTTTTTAGGAAGATACGACTTGACAAATCACTCTATTCTTTCTATACTTTGCTTAGTTGAACTTTCAACTAAGCAGGAGGGATGAGATGATGACATTACAGAGTCTTTTATTGCGGGATATAGGAGCTATATACCGTAGTATCCAGTCTGTTATGGAGCTTAGGTTTCGTAATAAGCAGTTACAGCGTGGGCAGTTTATTTTTTTGACGCGCATTTGTGAACATCCGGGTATTAAGCAGATTGAGCTGACACGGATGTGCCGCGTCGATAAAGGGACGACTGCCAAAGCCGTGCGCAAACTGATGGAAGCCGGCTATGTCCTGCGCAAACCTGATTCCCGGGACGGCCGGGCATGGAATCTGTTTCCTACGGTGAAAGCCGGGCAGGTATATGATGAAATCCTGGCGGAAGAAAACCGCGAGCTGGAAGTTTGTTTCCGAGGCATGTCGGCAGAAGAACGGCGTCTGCTATTGAGGCTGATAGAGCGTGTCCAGCAGTCAGTCGAAACAGACTGGCTATTATTTCATGAGTATAAGAATCCTTCTGATATAGGAAAGGGAGGCGTATGATGGAATTCAGGAAAGCACAGGAAAATGATACGATGCGCATTATGGAACTAATCCGGCAGGCCAAGGCTTTTTTAAAGGCAAACGGTGTCGATCAATGGCAGGATGGATATCCGGAACAAGAGGATATAGAAAGAGATATACGGGATGGAATCGGGTATGTCATGACTGATGACGGTATTATTATGGCTTATACGGGAATCGATTTCCGCGGGGAACCGGCTTATGACTCTTTAAAGGGAACATGGCTGAATGAGGAACCGTATGCCGTCATTCACAGAACTGCCGTAGATAATGCTGTCAAAGGCAGGGGACTGGCGCAGCAGATCTTTGCCGAAACAGAACGGATTGCCCGGGAACGGGAAGTATATAATATCCGTATCGATACGGATGAAGACAATAAAATTATGCGGCACATCATTGAAAAAATGGGATTTACTTATTGTGGTGTTGTCATTTTTGCCAATAGTCCCAAGATTGCCTTCCAAAAATGCGTTTATCCGGACCGGGACCGGTAATAATCTGCAGAGAAATAGCCGGAGACACATGTTTGAGCGTTGCTTATCAGGATATAATATGATACCATTAATGTGAAATAGACATAATCATGTGCTATAACTGTGGGGAGAGATGAATATGGCCCAACGAAGAGATATTCAAAAAATAGTAGTTATTGGCTCCGGCCCGGCTGTCATTGGACAGGCTTCTGAATTTGATTATTCATGCACGCAGGCGTGTAAAGCTCTGCGCAGCCTGGGCTATGATGTCGTGCTCGTTGATTCCAATCCGGCAGCAGTTGTGACGGATCCATCTGTAGCAGATCATACTTATATTGAACCACTCAATGAAGAATGCCTGACGCGGGTGATTGAAAAGGAACGGCCCGACGCACTATTGCCCGGTATGGGCGGGCATCTTGCCATTCGTGTATGTGCCGGATTAAATAAAAAGGGAATCCTGGCACAATACGGAGTCCGTATTGCCGGCATACCGATGAATATTGTCGAAGGCGGAGAAAACCACATCGCATTTAAAAAGTCCATGGATGAATTGGGACTTCAGACTGCCCGGAGCATTGTCTGCTCCAGCGTCGAAGAAGTCCTGGCGGCGGCAGGTAAAATGGAATATCCTGTCGTACTCCGCCCTGCATATACATGTGGAGGCAGCGGAAGCGGCATAGCAGAGGATGAACCGTCGCTCCGGGCGCTTTGTGCCCGTACTCTGCAGTCCGGCCAGGCCCGGCAGGTCCTGGTTGAAGAGACGCTGACCGGGTGGAAAGAATTGGAACTGGTGGTGCTCCGTGATGCGGAACATACCGTTGTGCCGGTGTGCTTTATGGAAAATCTGGACCCTGTGGGAATTCATACGGGGGATTCTGTTTCTGTGATTCCTATGCTGACTGTTCCGGAGGATGTACAAAAGGAAATTCAGCGTCAGGGAACCTTAATTGTGGAACATATGGGAATCATCGGCTGTGCTGATATAAAATTTGCCTGGAATCAGCAGGATGGCCGCGTAACTGTCATCTCCTTCAATCCACGAATGTCCCGTTCTTCTGTACTGGCTTCAAAGGTGACGGGGGTTCCCGTTGCCAGCATTTCAGCCAGACTGGCAGCCGGTCTGTTACTCCGGGAAATCCCCTGTGCGGACTGGGGAACGATGGATCAGTATCAGCCGGGGCATGGTCCGATAGCGGTAAAATTCCCGCGCTGGGATTTCCATCCCTATGATGGTGCCAAAGACATACTGGGAACGCAGATGCGGTCCATCGGTGAAGCGGTGGCACTGGGGAGAACCTTTAAAGAAGCATTGCAAAAAGTTGTCTGCTCGCTGGAACAGAAACGGTACGGGCTGGGCCAGGATGAAATGTTCATGGCAATGACCCCGGATGAATTGATGCGAAAGTTAGCTGTTCCTTCATCGGAACGATACTTTATGATGTATGAAGCGCTTCGCAAGGGAGCTGCCCCGGAAGAAATACAAAAAATAACACAGGTTCATTCCTGGTTCATTACACAGATTAAAGAATTGGCGGATGAAGAAAATGCCCTCAGAGAATTGAAGGGGGCAATTCCCTCTGATGCAGTACTGGTACAGGCCAAGAAAGATGGATTTTCCGATGCCTGTCTGAGCCATATTCTGGAGGTGCCGGAAGATGCAATCCGCATACACCGGCAGTCGATTGCTCTGACGGAAAAATGGCAGGCTGTTTCCGTTAACAGCGCTATGCGGCAGACGGGCTGTTTTTCTACATACAATGGAGAAAATCAGCATATCGTACGGCAGGGGAAACCTAAAATTATCGTATTGGGGAGCGGTCCTGAACGTATTGGCCAAAGCGGGGAATCCGATTATGGATGTATCCGGGCTATGGCAGCGTTGAAAAAATCAGGATTTGAAACCATTATGGTCAATTGTGACCCGGCAGCTGTATCGACTGGAGAGGACGCTGCAGATACGGTGTATATTGAACCGCTGACAGTCGAACATGTACTGGAAATCTGCCGTCATGAAAAACCAGTCGGCGTCATCGGCCAGTTTGGAGGAAGGGCAGCAGAAAAACTTATAGTGGCTCTGCAGGCAGAAGGCGTGCATATTCTGGGAACGGACCCGGGCAGCCTGAATCTTGCCGGGGACTGGCACCAATTCCAGGACATGATGAACAAGATCGCTGTTCCTGTGCCAGAGTCTGGTTCAGCTGTCCAGCCAGAGGATGCGTTGCATGTAGCAGAACAGATAGGATATCCGGTGGTGCTGCATATAGGTGATTCCAAGACCATCATTCATGATCCGGCCACTCTGGAAACGGCGATGAAAAAGGCTGGTATTACGGCTGACTACCCTGTATATCTTGATCGTTTCCTGCACACGGCGCTGAAATGTGAAGCCGATGCCGTAAGCGATGGCAGACACGTATTTATACCGGCGGTCATGGAGCATATTGAACTGGCAGGGATTCACTCCGGAGATAGTGCCTGTGTCATTCCAAGCCGTCATATTGCCGGAGAAGCACTGAAGCAGATTCAGAAATATACGGAAAAAATAGCAGTGTCTTTCCACGTTATGGGGTTAATGAATATACGATATGCCATTGAAGATGACCAGGTATATGTCCTGGAAGTCAATCTGGGAGGGTCGCGTACGATGCCCCTGGTTTCCAAGCTATGCCATATCCCCTTGCCAGAACTGGCTGCAGAAATCATGACGCTGCCACTGACAGGGAAGGAATCGCCTGTTCCTTCGTTAACAGAAAGACATATTCCCTTTTATGGAGTTAAGGAATCCGTATTCCCGTTTGATATGTTCCCGGAAGTAGACCCCGTATTGGGACCGGAAATGCGTTCTACGGGTGAAGTATTGGGACTGGCAAAGACATCAGGTGAAGCATTCTATAAGGCAGAAGAAGCGGCAGGGGGAACACTGCCTCTGGAAGGAGCTGTACTTATTTCCGTCAGTGATGCTGATAAACCCTATATCGCTGCAATTGCACAGGAATTCGCCGAAGATGATTTTGCTATCTATGCGACGGATAAGACATTTGAACTGCTGCAGGCGGCGTGTATCCCGGTCAAACGGGCGAACAAGCTGGGAGAAGGCAGCCCGAATATAGAAGACCTGATTGCCGATGGTACGGTTCAGATGGTAATCAATACGCCATCTGTGCGTAAAGATGCAGCTGATGATGATGGAGCCCTGCGTAAAGCAGCCGTCCGGGCTCATATTCCCTATGTGACTACCATTGTCGCGGCCAGAGCCAGCGTAGAAGGCATGCACCGCATGATTACTCATGGGCGCAGTCCCGTATTGTCATTGCAGGAATGGCAGCATACTATTACGGATAAGTGAAAAAAAAGGAAAATTTAATTATCAATTAAAGGAAGGGGCTGCTGTATTTTTCACGATACAGTGGCCTCTTTTGCTGTATAATGGCCTTGTCAGAGATAAATCAAAAGAAATGTCAAAAAAATTAGATTTTTTACTTGACATCGAACGAAGGATTTGGTAAGATATACAAGTCGTCGGGAGACAACAGAAACAAAGACGACGAGATGACCTTTGAAAACTGAACAATGCAACATACGAATGAACGCCAGAGTGCGAGGTTCTAGAGATAGAACGTCAAACAATGAGTAACAAACCAACAATAGTAAGAATGAGCTAGCGCTCTTCACATATCATGGAGAGTTTGATCCTGGCTCAGGACGAACGCTGGCGGCGTGCTTAACACATGCAAGTCGAACGAGAGGACATGAAAAGCTTGCTTTTTATGGAATCGAGTGGCAAACGGGTGAGTAACGCGTAAGCAACCTGCCCTGCAGATGGGGACAACAGCTGGAAACGGCTGCTAATACCGAATACGAAGCAGCTCCCGCATGGGGGCAGCTTGAAAGGATGGCCTCTGAATATGCTATCGCTGCAGGAGGGGCTTGCGTCTGATTAGCTGGTTGGAGGGGTAACGGCCCACCAAGGCGACGATCAGTAGCCGGTCTGAGAGGATGAACGGCCACATTGGGACTGAGACACGGCCCAGACTCCTACGGGAGGCAGCAGTGGGGAATCTTCCGCAATGGACGAAAGTCTGACGGAGCAACGCCGCGTGAGTGAAGACGGCCTTCGGGTTGTAAAGCTCTGTTATACGGGACGAACGGGCAGGATGCTAATACCATCCTGTTGTGACGGTACCGTAAGAGAAAGCCACGGCTAACTACGTGCCAGCAGCCGCGGTAATACGTAGGTGGCAAGCGTTGTCCGGAATTATTGGGCGTAAAGGGTGCGCAGGCGGTCTCTTAAGTCTGTCTTAAAAGTGCGGGGCTCAACCCCGTGAGGGGACGGAAACTGGGAGACTGGAGTATCGGAGAGGAAAGCAGAATTCCTAGTGTAGCGGTGAAATGCGTAGATATTAGGAGGAATACCAGTGGCGAAAGCGGCTTTCTGGACGACAACTGACGCTGAGGCACGAAAGCCAGGGGAGCGAACGGGATTAGATACCCCGGTAGTCCTGGCCGTAAACGATGGGTACTAGGTGTAGGAGGTATCGACCCCTTCTGTGCCGGAGTTAACGCAATAAGTACCCCGCCTGGGGAGTACGGCCGCAAGGCTGAAACTCAAAGGAATTGACGGGGGCCCGCACAAGCGGTGGAGTATGTGGTTTAATTCGACGCAACGCGAAGAACCTTACCAAGCCTTGACATTGATCGCAATGGATAGAGATATCCAGTTCCTCTTCGGAGGACGAGAAAACAGGTGGTGCACGGCTGTCGTCAGCTCGTGTCGTGAGATGTTGGGTTAAGTCCCGCAACGAGCGCAACCCCTATCTTCTGTTACCAGCACGTGATGGTGGGGACTCAGGAGAGACTGCCGCAGACAATGCGGAGGAAGGCGGGGATGACGTCAAGTCATCATGCCCCTTATGGCTTGGGCTACACACGTACTACAATGGCTCTTAATAGAGGGAAGCGAAAGGGCGACCTGGAGCAAACCCCAAAAACAGAGTCCCAGTTCGGATTGCAGGCTGCAACCCGCCTGCATGAAGGAGGAATCGCTAGTAATCGCAGGTCAGCATACTGCGGTGAATACGTTCCCGGGCCTTGTACACACCGCCCGTCACACCACGAAAGTCATTCACACCCGAAGCCGGTGAGGCAACCGCAAGGAACCAGCCGTCGAAGGTGGGGGCGATGATTGGGGTGAAGTCGTAACAAGGTAGCCGTATCGGAAGGTGCGGCTGGATCACCTCCTTTCTAGGGATAGAGGCCGGAAGGAAGACGAAAGTCAGACTTCTGACGATTCTTAGGTCGGCATTCTGGCAGAGTATGAAGCATTGTTTAGTTTTGAGAGGCCATCCTCTCAAGGAGAAAATCGCATATGGGCCTATAGCTCAGCTGGTTAGAGCGCACGCCTGATAAGCGTGAGGTCGGTGGTTCAAGTCCACCTAGGCCCACCATACTTTATCCTGGAAAGGGTAAAGGGATAGTGGGGGTGTAGCTCAGCTGGGAGAGCACCTGCCTTGCAAGCAGGGGGTCAGGAGTTCGATTCTCCTCATCTCCACCAGATTTTCTTTTATGGCGTACCTTGACAACTGTATAGAAAACGAAGAAACACCTCTTTTTTGAAAAGAAAAGAGACTTAACGAACCTTAGAAAAAAAGAGCAAGTCAAGTAAGTAAGGGCGTACGGCGGATGCCTTGGCTATATCAGCCGAAGAAGGACGCGATAAGCTGCGATAAGCTGCGGTGAGGTGCAAGTGACCATTGACCCGCAGATGTCCGAATGGGGAAACCCGGCAGTAGGAGTACTGTCATCCTCTCAAGAGGAAGGGCACCCGGTGAACTGAAACATCTAAGTAGCCGGAGGAAAAGGAATCAAAAGAGATACCCCTAGTAGCGGCGAGCGAACGGGGCAGAGCCCAAACCGGGATGGGAAACCAATCCGGGGTTGTGGACTGCTATCAAATGCACGAGTGAAGCAGAATGAGCTGGGAAGCTCAGCCAGAGAGAGTGAGAGCCTCGTAAGCGCAAGCAGATGCAGGGAGCAGGATCCAGAGTACCACGAGACACGAGGAACCTTGTGGGAAGCAGGGGGGACCACCCTCCAAGGCGAAACACTGATATAGACCGATAGCGCATAGTACCGTGAGGGAAAGGTGAAAAGAACCCCGGGAGGGGAATGAAAGAGAACCTGAAACCGTATGTCTACAAGCAGTCGGAGCACTATATACGTGCGACGGCGTGCCTATTGAAGAATGAACCGGCGAGTTACTTCGTCCAGCGAGGTTAAGCAGGAGATGCGGAGCCGCAGCGAAAGCGAGTCTGAAGAGGGCGATGAGTTGGAGGGAGTAGACCCGAAACCACAGTGATCTACCCATGTCCAGGTTGAAGCACAGGTAAAAATGTGTGGAGGACCGAACCAGTGAGCGTTGAAAAGCTTTTGGATGAGATGTGGGTAGGGGTGAAATGCCAATCGAACGTGGAGATAGCTGGTTCTCCCCGAAATAGCTTTAGGGCTAGCCTCATGGAGAGAGTACAGGCGGTAGAGCACTGAACAGGGTAGGGGCCTATCCGGCTACTGAACCTAATCAAACTGCGAATGGCTGTACTTATACATGGGAGTCAGACTGCGAGTAATAAGACCCGTAGTCAAGAGGGAAACAGCCCAGACCAACAGCTAAGGTCCCCAATGCCGTACTAAGTGGTGAAGGATGTGGAATTTCGAAAACAACCAGGATGTTGGCTCAGAAGCAGCCACCATTAAAAGAGTGCGTAATAGCTCACTGGTCGAGAGACTCTGCGCCGAAGATGACCGGGGCTGAAGTACGGAACCGAAGCTTTGGCATGTATGTAGATACATGGGTAGGGGAGCGTTCCTGCATGGGAGAAGCGGTACCGGAAGGAGCCGTGGACAGGCAGGAAGAGAGAATGCCGGTATGAGTAGCGAAAAGAAAGGTGAGAATCCTTTCCACCGAAAGCCTAAGGGTTCCTGGGCAACGCTCGTCGACCCAGGGTAAGTCGGGACCTAATCCGAGGCGGAGACGCGTAGGAGATGGACAACAGGTTGAGATTCCTGTACTGCAGCCGTTTGTTTGAGCGACGGAGTGACGCAAGAAGGAAGGCGCGCGTGCGACTGGAAGAGCACGTCCAAGCAGGTAGGTCGGGAGACAGGCAAATCCGTCTCCCATAAGGCCGAGATGTGATGGGGAGCTTCTGGAGACAGAAGCGAAGGGGCCGGCACTATATTGCCAAGAAAAGCTTCTAGTGAGAACGGCAGCACCCGTACCGAAACCGACACAGGTAGGCAGGAAGAGAATTCTAAGGTGCGCGGGACAACCCTCGTTAAGGAACTCGGCAAAATATATCCGTAACTTCGGGAAAAGGATAGCCTGTAGTCAGTGAAGTGCAGAAGCGCACGGAGCTAAGGCAGGCGGCAGAAGAGAGGCCCAAGCGACTGTTTACCACAAACACAGGCGTCTGCTAAAGGGAAACCTGACGTATAGATGCTGACACCTGCCCGGTGCTGGAAGGTTAAGAGGACTTGTTAGCGCAAGCGAAGCAGAGAATTGAAGCCCCAGTAAACGGCGGCCGTAACTATAACGGTCCTAAGGTAGCGAAATTCCTTGTCGGGTAAGTTCCGACCCGCACGAAAGGTGTAACGATTTGGGCACTGTCTCAACGAGGGACCCGGTGAAATTGAAGTACCTGTGAAGATGCAGGTTACCCGCGACTGGACAGAAAGACCCCATGGAGCTTTACTGTAACCTGAGATTGAATTCTGGTAGGAGATGTACAGGATAGTTGGGAGGCGGAGAAGCGAGTACGCCAGTATTCGCGGAGCCGATGGTGGGATACCAACCTTGTTTTATTGGAATTCTAACGAGAAGCGTAACGAGCTTGCGGACAGTCTCAGGCGGGCAGTTTGACTGGGGCGGTCGCCTCCGAAAGAGCAACGGAGGCGCCCAAAGGTTCCCTCAGTGCGGACGGAAACCGCACGAAGAGTGCAAAGGCAGAAGGGAGCTTGACTGCGAGACGGACAGGTCGAGCAGGGACGAAAGTCGGGCTTAGTGATCCGGTGGCATAGAGTGGAATAGCCATCGCTCAACGGATAAAAGCTACCCTGGGGATAACAGGCTTATCTCTCCCAAGAGTCCATATCGACGGGGAGGTTTGGCACCTCGATGTCGGCTCATCACATCCTGGGGCTGAAGTAGGTCCCAAGGGTTGGGCTGTTCGCCCATTAAAGTGGTACGCGAGCTGGGTTCAGAACGTCGTGAGACAGTTCGGTCCCTATCCATCGCGGGCGGAAGAAACTTGAAAGGGGCTGCTCCTAGTACGAGAGGACCGGAGTGGACCGACCAATGGTGTACCAGTCATGACGCCAGTTGTGCAGCTGGGTAGCTACGTCGGGGACGGATAAACGCTGAAAGCATCTAAGCGTGAAACCAGCCTAGAGATGAGGTTTCTCATTACGCAAGTAAGTAAGGTCCCACAGAGACGATGTGGTAGATAGGCCGGGAGTGGAAGTACAGTGATGTACGGAGCGGACCGGTACTAATAGACCGAGGACTTGACTTAAAAGGTAAAGTAAGGGATACGTTTTCTATACAGTTGTCAGGGCACGGCCCTGACAAGAGAATTCAGTGGCGACAGCTGCGGGGATCCACCTGTTCCCATGCCGAACACAGCAGTTAAGCCCGCAAACGCCGAAAGTACTTGGGGGGAAGCCCCCTGGGAGGATAGGAAGCCGCTGATTATACGTAGGGGTATAGCTCAACTGGTAGAGTAGTGGTCTCCAAAACCATTGGTTGAGGGTTCGATTCCTTCTGCCCCTGCCAAAACACAGAGGGAGAGGAATCTGCAGGAGATCGATATCCCTCTACATGACTCGGTAGCTCAGCTGGATAGAGTGACTGACTACGAATCAGTAGGTCTAGGGTTCGAATCCCTACCGGGTCACCACAGGCAGCTCATGCATTTTGTATGAGCTGCTTTTATATTGTATGATCCTCATTCTTTTTGGTTAGCCAGGTGAATAGATATGAAGTATGGATATGCTTGCGTAGATCCTTCTTTTTTTATGGATTTTCAACAGAATATGCCTCAGCAGAAGGAACTATTGCGGGCCGGCGTTAAGATGGAACACTTGATTATCGAGGATATGAATCCCCGTCATCCGGACCATCCTGCCAGAAGGCTGCTGTTACGCCGTTTAAAAGCTGGAGATGAACTGGTCTGTTACTCTCAGCGTGATCTTGGTGAAACGGCTGAAGAACGTTGGAACTGCCTGAATTGCCTGTCTGGCCGCCATGTGGCAATCCGCATGCTGCATATGACCTATGAACCTGATAAGGCAGCTGCAACTATCATGTTTTCTTCTCTGCGTGACGCTGTACGGGAAGGATGCTTTGCTTTGTGTTCGCGTCATGAATTATCACCTGAAACGAAAAAATTATAATGTTATATAATAAAAGGATGTAACGAAGTGTCTTTGTCATTTCGTTACATCCTTTTTTGCTACGGCTTAATTTTCTGATTTCCTTCGCGGGAGAGATTGACTTCTTTCAGAGGGATGATATGCGTATGGTTCTTTGCTTTATGCCATAAGAATACGGCCAAAAATACAGGTATACCTATGTAGGCAACACTGGCACCATACCAGTCAATTTCCGTGCCGGTAAAGGCAGAATAATTCTGACCTGCCGTGACGATGATACACATCAGTAAGGCCAGAAGGGGGCCGAAGGGGAACCACTTTGTGCGGTATGGAAGGTCTTTCAGATCCTTACCTTGTGCGACATAGGCACGACGGAACCGGTAATGGCAGATGGCAATACCTATCCAGGTGATGAAGCCGGCCATACCGCTGATGTTTACCAGCCAGTCATAGGCTTTGCCTTCCCCTATGAGTGAGGTCAGGAAGGCCGCCAGTCCGAAGACGACGGTGGCAAAGAGAGCATTCGTAGGTACACCTCGTTTATTCAGCTTCAGGAAGCATCTCGGTGCCTGCCCTGTTTCAGCCATGGCATACAACATACGGGTCGAGACGTACAGACCGGAGTTGCCGGCTGATAACACGGCAGTCAGTATGACCGCGTTCATGACGGACGCAGCTGCTGCCAGCCCGAATCGTTCAAATACCAGCGTGAACGGACTTACGGAAATATTCTCAATTTCTGTATTGAGTAAATTGGGATCGGTGTATGGGATCAGGAAGCCGATGACAATAAACGCACCTAAGTAAAAGAGAAGTATGCGCCAGAAAATTGATTTGACAGCGCGGGGAACATTTTTTTCCGGATCTTCGCTTTCACCGGCAGCGATGCCTATCATTTCTGTTCCCTGGAATGAAAATCCGGCTACCATGAAAATCCCCAACATAGCCGTGAAACCACCGACAAAAGGTGCATCACCGATGGTCCAGTTTGTAAATCCCGGTGAAGGTTCCGGTCCCAGTCCCAGAATGAGAAGGGTACCGGCAAAGAGAAATACGAGTACCGTGAGTACTTTTATACCGGCGAAAATGAATTCACTTTCACCATATGAGCGGGTTGAGAGGTAATTCAATGTGAATAATACGATAAGAAAAATCCCGCTCCAGATGGCTGCTGGTATATCAGGAAACCAGTATTTCATGATCAGCGCTCCGGCAACTAATTCAGCTGCTACGGTAATTGCCCAGTTGAACCAGTAATTCCATCCCAGGGCAAATCCCAGGGATTTGTCTACATAGCGGTTTGCATAGGTTTCAAAAGAGCCGCTGACAGGCAGATATGCCGCCATTTCTCCCAGGCTCGTCATGAGAAAGTAGACCATGATACCAATCAGGGAATAGGCGACAAGTGCACCGCCTGGTCCGGCTGTACTGACCGTTTCTCCACCGGCTACGAACAGTCCTGTGCCGATGGCACCGCCAATGGCAATCATGTTCATATGACGTGCTTTCAGACTTCGTCGCAGGCCTTCTTCGTGCTGTTCTTCTTGCATGAAATCACTACCTTTATATGTAATTGTATAAGAACACCCCAATACTTTTTATTATACAGAAGTTTATATAGGATAGCAATGGGATTATTCTTGTTATAGTATACATTTTAACGTATACTATAACATCTGTCTAATATATAGATAAGATACCTGTTCGTTGCATGTAGGCTGCTTTTACAGGTTTTACAGGGGATTTGCTGTTCATGCTGATTTAACGTATAATATGTATCATAGTATGTATTATGAATTTAGTATAGAAGGTGAATGAATATGTCTTTTATAGCATATATTATCTTTGCTGTCCTCGTTGGGATATGGGCAGGCCGCAGGGGACGAAATGGTATTATCTGGACGCTGGCTGCTCTTTTGGTCAGCCCCGTGCTGGCTGCTATCGTACTAGCTGTCATGAAAGATTTATCTATTGAACAGGAACTCGAGCGGAGCCGGAGGGAAAATGGCATGCTGAAAGAACGGGTAGCAGTCTCTGAAGCGGATATGCATTCGCGGATGGATCATATAGAAAATCGCATGGATCATCTCGAAGGCAATGAACCGGGAAAAATCCGACAGGAAAAGAAGCGGGAAATAGAAGGCAGTCCATCGCCCCGTTTTTGTAAGCACTGTGGAAACAAGGTGCCGGACGACAGCGTTTTTTGTCCCAAATGTGGGTCACGGTTATGATGCAGGAGGAGTGGCAGGAAGATGATAAAAAAAATCCGTCATTATTATGGTTCTTCCTATATTACACTGGCTGGTGAAATAAGTCTGGCTCCTGAATCAAGAGGCAAGCTGTTTACATTGACACCAGATCTGAAACAGACGATAAACCAGATGATTTCTGTATTACAGGAGGATTACCCTTTTATCCGGTATGACATACAAGAAGGTATTATGGAGACAACTATCAGCTTGTTTGCCTATCAGAGTGCCTGTTCAGATTCTCTATTCCTGGACCACTTGAAACAGTGGCTGATTCAGTTGACGCGCGTCTTATATGCTCATCATTGTATTGTTACGATACACTGTAATGGGACTATTATACAAGACGGAATCGCCAGAGAGTTCTGCCTGCTGAATAAAGGAGAAGAAATCCAGTACAAGATTACGGCCGAAAAAGCGGTTACGTTTGTGCAGCATGTCATGTTTTCTCCATGGTGGCGGGGAAGCCTGACTATTATTTTACTGATTGTGCTGATCTGGTTAGTATGGGAACAACTGACTCCCCAGCCGGCAGGACAACTTTTTTAGGAGTGATACGAAATGGAACTGGAAACATGCCGGCATGAAATCGACCGGCTGGATCAGGAATTGACGAAGCTGTTGGAAGCAAGGATGAAAATTGTCGCACAGGTAGCTGCCTATAAGAAAGAACATCATCTGGAAATATACGATCCCCGGCGTGAACGGGCAGTCCTGGATAAAATTGCCGGACTGGCAGCAGATAAAGAGCTTGCGCCCTATTTACAGACGATTTACCGTTGTATTATGGATGAAAGTAAGAACTATGAACGAAAACGCATGGAATGACGCTATGATAAAAGAAAACAATACATTACAAGGTGTCGTGGAACGCATTTTGTTTGAAGCACCCGATTCGGATTATCTTGTATTCCGCCTGCGCCGTGAAGATGATGATTCTGTCGTCACTGTGACGGGAAATGGCAGTAAACCTCTGGTAGGTGACCGGCTGGAGGTCCAGGGGCGATGGACAGAGCACCGACGGTATGGCAGACAGTATCAGGCCGGTTGCTGGAAACGCCTGGTTCCCGATACGGAAGAGGGGATGGAGCGGTTCCTGGCATCAGGGGCTGTCAAGGGGATAGGCCCGTCTCTGGCACATCGCATCGTGGAAGCTTTTGGCAGCGGGGCTATGGAGGTATTGGAAAAAGAACCGCAGCGTCTCCTGGAAATAGAGGGCATTGGCAGAAAGAAACTAGCAGATATAACGGATTCGTTCCGTAAAGAGAAAGAAGTAAATGACATTGCTCTTTGCCTGGAAACACACGGTATTTCCGGCCGGTTTGCCTCACGTCTGGTACAGAAATATGGCAGTGATACTCAATATGTACTGGAGCATGAACCGTACCGGATGATTCTGGAAATCGAAGGGATCGGGTTTAAAACGGCAGATCAGATGGCCCTTGCCTTCGGACTGGATCCGTCTTCCGAGGAACGGCTGGTAGCAGGTATGACCTATGTGCTTTCTGAAATGACGGGAAATGGGCACGTTTGTATACCCGATACGGAGTTGATCCGCCGGACGGCCTCTGTCCTGCGGGCGGATTCTTTGCAATTACGGAATATCCTGGAAGAAGCCCTTGACATCGGCCAATTGATATCGGCTGATTATGGTGGTGGAACCTATATTTATATGCCGGAAATGCATGACGAAGAATGCGACATAGCCAGACGGATTCAATATATGTCTGAAATGAAACCTTTACCTGTTCATACGCCGGTTCAACTATTTTTAGACCGCTGGCAGGATATCTGCCATTTTGAACTGGCAGAAAAACAGAGAGAAGCCGTCGAAGCGTCGTTGCAGTCGGGATTATTGGTCATCACTGGGGGACCGGGAACCGGGAAGACGACGGTTGTGCAGACTATTATCAGTCTGGCTGAACAGGAACAATTGCGTATCATTTTATGCGCGCCGACGGGCCGGGCTGCCAAACGCCTTTCTGAAACGACGGAGCGAAAGGCACTGACGATTCACCGCCTGCTGGTCCCTATGGGGTTCCATGGCCGTATGCAGATATTTGAATATAATGAAACGAATCTTCTCAAAGCAGATCTGGTCATCGTCGATGAAGTATCGATGCTGGATATGAGCCTCATGTATCACCTTTTCCAGGCACTTCCACCGTCTTGCCGCGTCATTCTGGTCGGCGATGCCGATCAGCTTCCTTCTGTGGGGGCCGGATCTGTCCTGCACGATATTATCCGTTCCGGATGCGTATCCGTTATCCGTCTGGACACGATTTTCCGTCAGCGGGAAGGCGGCCGCATCGTAACCAATGCCCATCTGATTAATTACGGCCGGATGCCTGTTGTCAATGAAGACGAGGAATTTCGCTTTATTACGATTGACAGCGAAAGTCAGGGAGCAGAAATCATCAGCCAGTTATATGAATCGGAAACGTCTGAGACGGGAGATAAGTTTGCCGTGCAAGTGTTATCTCCTATGTACCGGCAGGATTGCGGCGTCGATCATCTGAATGCCCTCATACAGGAAAAGACGAATCCTCCGTCACAGGGAAAGACGGAATTAAAGAATGGACATACCTTATACCGCACAGGCGACAAAGTCATGCAGAAGCAAAATGATTATGAAAAGGGCGTATTCAATGGTGACATAGGCGAAGTATTTGCTGTAACGGACAAGATCGTATATGTTCGTTATCCAGAACACGATGTCAAATATGAAGGACCGGAACTGGATGAAATAACACTGGCTTATGCCATTACGGTTCATAAAAGCCAGGGAAGCGAGTATCAGGTCGTCATTATGGCATTAGTCAATAGTCATGCCATAATGCTTCAGCGAAATCTCCTGTATACGGCAGTAACCAGGGCTAAACGTAAGGTAATCCTGGTTGGGACGAAACGGGCGTTAGAAAGAGCTGTAGAGAACGTACGGACCAGTCAGCGCCATACCCTGCTGGCAGAGCGGATACGCCGGGAAGAAATTACATGACGAACTGGTTGCATACCTTTCTCTATCCGCCCCGTTGTCCTGGCTGCGGCCGGCCTGTGAAGCACCACGGAACCTGGTGTTCTCTCTGTTTTCAATCGGTATGGCATCCCCGGATCATTGATGGCAGCCGCCGTAATCATCTTGACGGATGTTATGCCCTGACTGATTACAGGGGCTGTATACGGCGTGTTCTGCAGCAAATCAAGTATGAGCGGAAATTCCAATATGAGGCGGCATGCTTGTATTTGTTATCCCGGTTTCCCTGGATGAGAGACATCCAGCTGGATATAGCTGTTCCCGTTCCGCTGTCGCTGATCAGACTCCAAAAGCGGGGGTATAATCAGAGCGAGTTTATTTTTCGTTCCTGGGCGGAGACATTCACCGTCTGGTCGGACGCCTTGCAGCGGCGGAGGGCTACTCAATCCCAGTGGACTCTGTCACGTCCGGAAAGAGCGAAAAATGTAGCCGACGGATTTTCTGTCAAATACGGTGTGAGAATACAAGGGAAATCGATTCTTCTGGTCGACGACATTTATACGACTGGTGCTACCATGGAATCCTGTGCCCATGCGCTAAAGAAAAAAGGCGCTGCCAGAGTGACCGGTCTTGTCATCGCCAGCGGTGCCAGATGAGGATGATATACGAATAAAATGGACAGGTAACGATGTATGTTTCGTCACCTGTCCGTTTTGATAAGGTATTATCATTTCAATATGTTTTTAGCCCAGCGTTTCAATAAAAGCTTTGACGATTTCCGGATCGAAAAGAAGTCCGGAAGCACTAAACAATTCCCGTACGGCCTGTGTTTTGGTTTTAGCCCAGAATTCGGTGCTGGGATTAATAATCGTATCGTAATAGTCAGCTACGGCTATAATGCGGGCACCAAGGGGAATATTGGCCCCCCGCAGGTGTTTGGGAAATCCGGAACCGTCCCATCGTTCATGATGATATACAATATACGGGATGATGTCCTGGCAGCAGGGGATGTTTTCTATCATGTTGCCGCCTGCTGCGGCATGGCGTTTATACATCGCTTTTTCGCTGCGATTCAGATAGGGGATTTTAGCCAGCAGGGTATTTGATACAAACAATAGTCCCACATCATGAAGCAAAGCAGCATGTTTTATCTGCTCAATTTCACTCTTTGGCAGAGCTAATTTGGCCGCTACACTGACGCTGTAATTGGCAACTTGCAGAGAATGCATGTACAGCCTATGGCTTTTTAGTTGTATAAACTGCAACAAATCAGCGGTAATGGCGTCTAGAGATTCTCTTTCTTCAGACCCGATGCCGGCTGATTGGTTAAGTGACATCATAAACATAGAGACAAACCCTTCCGTAAAACTTATTTCTTTCTATTCTGATAGCTGCGTATACGCCGGGAACGTTTAGGATGGCGGAGAATAGAAAACATCTTGGCGCTGGTACGCTTGATGCGTGCGCCTGTATTTTTCATTCTTCGTACCGTTGTAATCTTGCTTTTGCGTTTCGGACGCATGTCCCGGATAGAACCAAAATCACCACGGCGGATACTTGTCGCTTTGATGCGGTCTGATTTTAAGATAATTTTCAGGGCACTCATGATTTTACTTGCCTGAAGATCCGTATTAAAGCTATAGATATCGACTGCGGCATAAGAAAGATCAGGATAGGTATGTATGCAAAGATGTGCATTGCCGGAAACGGCAATGCAGGTCAGTTCATTATCGAGATGATAGAAACTCGCCCCATCTAACGTGGCACCTACGAGCTCGAAAGCGCGTTCAACTAAAGGCTGTAAATCTTCAGGATCTGTAAACACAGCCTTACAATTATAAAAGTCAATCAGTAAATGTTTTCCTAATGTATTGTTCATAGAATCCACCCATCGTTTAGTTACAGTTCATTATATAATTTTTTATCTTCCTTGTAAACGTGATTTCTGAATCCGTAAGCTATTTGTAAAACTATACTCATTTTATATGCTGAAATCGGAAAAAGAATTTGACAATACCATTATTGACGTTCTTGACGAAAAAAGGCTGCCGCACGTCAGAGCGTGTGGCAGTCTTTTACAATCAGTTTCCTAATTTCCATGTATTTTCTAAAACACGGAAGTGGAGGTCATGCCATTTTTTATTCAGGTCTTCCATTGATTCATACGTCGAATAGAGAAGATTATTATGTTTCTGGCTGGCTTGTTCCAATTGGGTGAGCCGGGTCTGCTGTGTATGCACTTCTTCTTTCAGAAGAGCTACTTCATACTGTAAAGCCGCGATCCAGAAAAACTGGATTACCACTAATATCACAGCGGCTGTCAGAGACAGAACCAGACATTTTTCCAGTCCGGACAAAGCCTGGTAACGCGTTTTCAATATACGCTTTTGCCGGTCATATTCTTCTTCTGGACGGACATCCTTATGGTCAGTATCTGACTGTGATAGTGATATGATGCGGCGTTTTAGCGAACTGGGCAGACTCAAAATGGCACACCTTCCTGCTTAGTATGGTTATATTCATCAGATATTCGATATGGTACGTGTCTTATTGCGGACAAAATCGAGCCACAGCTGGGCGGCATGAGACAGGTAGTGGCCGCGTTTCCAGATGACATAGAGAACGTGCATGATTTCTGGTTCAACGAGAGGACGTACGACGACCTGCTCTGCTACGCGGGGATTCGATTCTTTATTCGGGCAGATGCGGCTGGGCAGGAGTGCCACACCCAGGTTGGCGACGACCGTCTGGATCATCAGGTCGCGCTGGCTGGTTTCGAAAACGATTTTTGGCTGAAAGCCGATTTTTTTGCAGTCCTGGATGATTTCATCATGGAGATTGAAATCGTCACGGTACAGTACGAGCGATTCATTGGCCAGCTTCTTCAAGGGAATTGTTTTTTCTTTGGAGAGGATATTGTCTCTGTGGATGATTACGTTCATCGGATCCTGGGTCAGGAAGAAAGATTCGAAATCTTTTTCTTTCGGCTGGGTGCAGATAATACCCAGGTCAATCAATCCTTCCTGGACACTGATTTCTACTTTCTTGGAGCCGTGTTCATATAAATCCAGTTCAATCTGGGGGTATTCCTGTTTGAACGCACCGAGAAGATTGGCGAAAATCGGGGCGCCCGTAATAGGAGGCAGGCCGATAAGGACAGTACCTTGTTCCAGTTTGAACTCATTTTCAAAATCGGTCTTCAAATGTTCAAACATGAAGACGACCCGCTTGGCATGGGAAAGGAATATGGTACCCGCATCGGTCAGTTCAACGGCTTTTGCGTTACGCATAAAGAGTACGACGCCTAATTCTTCTTCCAGTGCCTTGATTGTGCGGCTGATAGCCGACTGGGAGATGTGCAGTGTGCGTGCAGCTTTGCTGAAAGATTTTTTGTCAGCTACTTCGACAAAATATTTGAGATGATGAAAGTCCATAGTCTTACCTCCTGTTAATGAACACTGAAAGAGTATATGTTTACATATAGGAACATGAGAATATTAAAAATAGCATACGTTTTAGTATTGAATTGTAAAGGTCAAAAGCCTATAATTACGTTGTAAGGAAAAGTTACAAGTACGTTCGGCATACAATGACTAAAGAGAAAAGGTCACCAATCAGATTGCTTTGCATATGTGTAATACTACATTTATAGTATTACACAATTGGAATAATAGCAATACTTTTTGAAGAATCTTTATAACTTTTTTATATGATTTGTTTATTTTTGTGCCATAAATACGCCAATGTATACAGAATACATTGCAAAAGAAGCATAGACAAATCAAAATGGTTCTTCTTCCTTTTCGCTACGACATGTATGTTATTTATGGGTCGTACTAAACTTTGCTTGTCAATGTAAGATACACATGCTGCTGCTATAATTAATGTATCTTATATTGGTTTATACATCTATATTTTTATTAAGGAGCGTGTATTATCTATGAGTAAGTTCAAAACCATGGATGGCAATGAAGCTGCTGCATGGGTCTCCTATGCATTTACTGAAGTTGCCGCAATTTATCCTATCACGCCGTCTTCGCCTATGGCTGAACACGTCGATGATTGGTCCGCTGCCGGTCAGAAGAACCTTTTCGGTAACACCGTAAAAGTTATTGAAATGGAATCTGAAGCTGGTGCGGCTGGTGCGTTCCACGGTTCTTTACAGGCTGGCGCTTTGACAACGACGTATACGGCTTCCCAGGGCTTTTTGCTCATGATTCCGAATATGTACAAAGTTGCCGGTGAATTACTCCCTGGTGTATTCCACGTAGCTGCCCGTGCTCTGGCTAACCATGCACTGAGCATTTTCGGCGATCATCAGGACGTTATGTCTGCCCGTGCTACTGGCTGCTGTCTCTTGGCTGAATCCAATGTCCA
This sequence comes from Caecibacter massiliensis, assembly GCA_900095875.1. Taxonomy (GTDB): domain Bacteria; phylum Bacillota; class Negativicutes; order Veillonellales; family Megasphaeraceae; genus Megasphaera; species Megasphaera hexanoica. The sequence goes on from LT608311.1 coordinate 1,997,947, forward strand.
GGAAGTCATGGATCTTGGCGGCGTCGCTCACCTGGCAGCTCTGAAAGGCTCGCTTCCGTTCATCAATTTCTTTGATGGTTTCCGTACATCTCATGAAATTCAGAAAGTTGAAGTTATGGATTATGATAATTTCAAAAAACTGATTGACTGGGATGCTGTCAAAGCTTTCCGCAAACGTGCCCTGAATCCGGATAAACCGGAAATCCGCGGCACTGCAGAAAACCCGGATGTATACTTCCAGCACACTGAAGCCAGCAACCGCTTCTACGATGCTATGCCGGATATCGTTGCTGACTACATGGCTAAGATTTCCGAAATCACTGGCCGTACGTACAAACCGTTTAACTACTACGGCGCAGAAGATGCAGAATCGATTATCGTTTCCATGGGTTCTCTCTCTGACGTAGTTAAACAGGCTGTTGATTATCTGAACAGCAAAGGCGAAAAAGTTGGCGCTATCAATGTCCATCTGTATCGTCCGTTCTCTGCTAAATATCTGTCTGCTGTACTGCCGAAGACCGTTAAAAAGATTGCTGTCATCGACCGTACAAAAGAACCGGGCTCCCTTGGCGAACCGCTGTATCTGGATATTGTTGACTTTGTTAAAGAACAGGGCCTCGATATCGATGTCATCGGCGGCCGTGCCGGTCTTGGCTCCAAAGACGTTGTTCCGGAAGATATCCTCCCCGTATTCGAAGAAGTCAAGAAAGAACATCCGCTCAATGGCTTCACAATCGGTATCGTTGATGATGTAACCAACCTTTCCCTGCCGCGTGCTCCGAAGATGCCGCTCAACACGGAAGGCCTTACATCCTGCAAATTCTGGGGCTTCGGTTCCGATGGTACTGTTGGCGCTAACAAATCCGCTATCAAGATCATCGGTGACCACACCGATATGTATGCTCAGGCATACTTTGCTTATGACTCCAAGAAATCCGGCGGCGTAACGATTTCTCACCTCCGCTTTGGTAAGAACCCGATCGATATGCCGTATCTGATCGATGCTGCTGATTACATTGCATGTCATCGTCAGTCCTATGTTAAACGGTTCGACATCCTCCGCGGCATTAAAGACGGCGGTACGTTCATGCTGAACTGCACATGGACAGATGAAGAACTGGATAAAGAACTGCCGGCTAAGATTAAACGTGCTATCGCTAAGAATCACGTTAAATTCTACACCCTGAACGGCGATGCTATTGGCCAGAAACTAGGCCTCGGCACACGTATCAACATGGTTATGCAGGCTGCATTCTTTGCTCTTGCCAAGATCATTCCTGTTGAAGATGCCGTTAAATATCTGAAAGATTCCATCATCAAGAACTATGGCAAGAAAGGCCAGAAAGTCGTTGACATGAACAATGGCGCCGTTGATGCTGGTATTAAAGAATTCCACGAAGTAAATTATCCGGCTTCCTGGGCTGATGCTGAAGACGAAGTTGTCGAAGGCCGTCCGGTTCCGGAATACTTCGAAAAAGTTGCTGCTCCGATGCTCGGCCAGGTTGGCGACGACCTGAAAGTATCCGATTTTGTCGGCCGTGAAGATGGCACGATGCCTTCCGGTACTGCAAAATTCGAAAAAGCCGGCCCGGCTCTGCACGTTCCTGCCTGGGATGCAGAAAAATGCGTTGGTTGTATGCAGTGCTCCTTTGTCTGCCCGCATGCTACGATCCGTCCGGTACTGACCACTGCTGAAGAACTGGCAGCTGCTCCGGAAGGCTTCAAAGCTGCTGCTAAGGCAAAGAGCGGTAAAGAATATAATGTTACGATTGTTGTAGACCAGCTCGACTGCCTCGAATGCGGTTCCTGCGTCAACGTCTGCCCGGCCAAAGCTCTGACCATGGTTCCGAACGACGACAAAGAACGCGCTAAGATGGATTTCTGGTACTATGCACAGGATAAGGTAGCTCCGAAAGCTAACCCGCAGAACAAGAAGACGGTTATCGGCAGCCAGTTCGAACAGCCGTTGCTCGAATTCTCCGGTGCCTGCGCAGGCTGCGGCGAAACACCGTATGTCAAACTGCTCACGCAGCTCTTTGGCGATCGCATGATGATTGCTAATGCTACAGGCTGCTCCTCTATCTGGGGTGCATCTGCTCCTGTTTCCCCGTACACTACAAACGCCAAAGGTCATGGTCCTTCCTGGGCTAACAGCCTCTTCGAAGATGCTGCTGAATTTGGTCTCGGCATGTTCATGGGCGTAGATAAAGTACGTAAAGACCTGGCTGATGAAGTAGAAGCTGCCAAAGCTGTTGCTTCTGACGAACTCCAGGCTGCTCTCAGCGACTGGGTTGCTAATATGTATGAAGGCGAAGGTTCCCGTGAACGCGCTGATAAAGTAGTTGCTCTCCTTGAAAAAGAAGCAGCTGGCAAACCGGTCCTGGAAGATATCCTCGAAAAGAAACAGTACCTCGTTAAACGTTCCCACTGGATCATCGGTGGTGATGGCTGGTCCTATGATATCGGTTACGGCGGTGTTGACCACGTACTCGCACAGGATCAGGATGTAAACGTTCTCGTACTCGATACGGAAGTTTACTCCAACACAGGCGGCCAGTCCTCTAAAGCTACTCCGTCCGCTGCTGTTGCCCAGTTTGCCGCTTCTGGTAAACGCACGAAGAAGAAAGACCTCGGCATGATGGCTATCTCCTATGGCTATGTATATGTAGCTCAGGTAGCTATGGGCGCTGATAAGAACCAGCTCCTCAAAGCTATGACCGAAGCTGAAGCTTATCATGGTCCTTCCCTCGTCATCTGCTATGCTCCTTGCATCAACCATGGTATCCGTAAAGGCATGGGCAAGAGCCAGACAGAAGAACAGCTTGCTGTACAGTGCGGTTATTGGGATCTGTTCCGTTACAACCCGGATCTCAAAGAAGCTGGCAAGAATCCGTTCAGCCTCGACTCCAAAGAACCGGATTATAGCAAATTCCAGGAATTCTTACAGGGTGAAGTTCGTTATGCTTCCCTTAAGAAAGGCTTCCCGGAACAGGCCGAAGCTCTCTATGCTAAGACAGAATCTGATGCAAAAGCACGCCGTCAGTCCTATGTCCGCTTCCAGAAAGGTTTCGAAGCCTAAGACACAGCTTATATGTGCATAACATATTAACTATGAGCAAGCCCCGCTACAGCGGGGCTTGTTTTATTATTATCATTTTCAAAATATGGCCAGATGAGAATATTTACATAATTTTATTAAATACAACCTTTATTTTGAGAATGGATTGTGATAGAATAGGTGTATGGTTTTGAAAGTGATTATTTTTTGAGAATGCGTTGTGATAGTATGGAAAAGCGATGGCATATACAAGAGACCGATGATGCCAGCATTTTGGACCTGGCTGACAGGGCCGGGATTTCTTCCGTTTTGGCGCAGATTTTATATAATCGCGGCATAAGGACGAACGAAGAGATACGGCGGTATCTTTATGATGATATGGATGATTTGGATGATCCATTTCTGATGAAAGGCATGAAAAAAGCGGTGGAACGTATCTGCCGGGCCATTGAAGAACAGGAAAAGATTGTCATTTATGGTGACTATGATGTCGATGGTATTACTTCGACAGCCTTAGTATATTCTGTCCTGCGTGACCTGGGAGGCTGCCCTTCTTTTTATATCCCCGAGCGACAGAGTGAGGGATATGGTCTGAATGCCGATGCCCTGCAGGTATTGCAGGACGATGGGACACATGTCCTGATTACGGTGGACTGCGGTATCTCATCGCACGATTTGATTGAACAATTTAACCAGTCTATGGATATTATTGTGACTGATCACCATATGCCGCCACAACTCATTCCCGATGCCTATGCTGTCATCAATCCTAAGCAGGAAGGATGTCCGTATCCTTTCAAGGACCTGGCTGGTGCCGGCGTTGCTTTTAAACTATGTCAGGCACTCTGGCAGAAACGAAACGGGAAAACACTTCCTGGTTATGTCGAGCTCTGTGCGCTTGGGACGATTGCTGATTTAGTGCCTTTACGTGGCGAAAACCGTATACTGGTCAAAGAAGGGCTGAAACGGATGAAAAAAGGTCTGAATACGGGAGTACAGGCCCTTTTGACCAGCTCCGGTCTGACGCCGGATACTATCACGGCAGGGCGCATCGCCTTTACGGCAGCTCCGCGTCTCAATGCGGCAGGACGCATCAGCCACGCGACAAGAGGCGTAGAAGTATTGCTGGAAAGTGATGCGGGAAAAGCCACTTCCCTGGCCGATGAGTTGTCCGAATTGAACAAGGAACGACAAGATATTGAACATACTATTGCTGAACAGGCCGTGAACCAGATAGAAGAAAAGGGACAAAGCCAGGATGGAGTGCTGGTCGCTTATGGCAATGATTGGCATTCCGGAGTCATTGGCATCGCTGCTTCGAGGCTGGTAGAGAAATTTTACCGGCCGGCTCTGGTCATCAGTATTCACGATGGCATTGGCAAGGGATCCTGCCGCAGCATTCCTGGTTTTAACATGTATGAGGCGCTTAAGTCTGCCGATGACCTGCTGATTCAGTATGGCGGGCATACGATGGCAGCGGGCTTTTCCATTGTGCCGGATAAGATAGAATCATTTCGCCAGCGTTTGTTGGCCTATGCAGCGGATCACATGACAGAAGAATCATACATACCGGAAGTAGTTATTGATAAAGAGCTGCAGGCAGATGATATCAGTCTGCAACTCATTCAGGAACTAAGTGCTTTGGAACCATATGGCATGGGAAACAGCCGGCCCGTGTTTGCATTACGCGATGCGGTTATTTCTGAGTGCCGGCCCATAGGCAGGAATAAACATCATTTGCGCCTTTCTATTGAAACGGAGAGACAAAGGCTGGGAGCTGTAGGATGGTCCATGGCTTCCTGTTGTGCGAATGTACTGGAGGGTGATACAGTCAATCTGGCGTTTACACTGGAACCTAACGAGTATAATGGAATAGTGTCTCCACAAATGGTGCTGCAGGATATTCATCGCCAGCCGCAGACAATCCAGCTTGACCGGAATGTCATGGTAGATATATATATGGCTCTTAAGCACTGTGTCCCTGAAGGGGGACTTCCTGTATGGCAGGTGCAGCAACGGCTTATCGATGCGGTTCATTCCAGGTACGAGGCACATACGGCCTGTGCGGCTATGTCAGTATTACGGGAAATCGGCGTTCTCGATGTTAGAGAATTGCCGGACGGGCCCATATATTATTTCCCGGCTCTTACGGGAAAGATGCATCTGGAAGCATCTGCTACTTATGGGAAATATTTTCGGTCGGAAGGGGGAAGATAAATGGAATTTGCAAAACCGGAAAAAGAATTTCAACGGCTATTGGATACGATTCACAGTTATCAGCCAAATAATACCTGTGAAGATGTAAAAAAAGCTTATGCTATAGCGGATGAGGCTCATAAAGACCAGCACCGGGTCAGTGGAGAACCGTATATCATTCACCCGCTGGCAGTGGCGCAGATACTGGCAGAAATGAAAATCGATACGACGACCATCACGGCTTCACTCCTTCACGATGTAGTGGAAGATACGGCGTTGACGCTGGATGATATCAAATCCCAGTTCGGGCGGGAAGTAGCCTTTCTGGTTGATGGCGTAACGAAACTGAGCCGGCTGGATTATCGGACAAAAGAAGACCAACAGCTAAACAGCATGCGAAAAATGTTTCTGGCTATGGCCAAGGACGTCCGCGTCGTGGTCATAAAACTGGCAGACCGGCTTCACAATATGAGAACGTTGCGCTATATGAGAAGCGACAAACAGAAGCGTATTGCCCAGGAAACATTAGAAATATTTGCCCCTCTGGCTCACCGGCTGGGGATTTTCAACATTAAGTGGGAACTGGAAGATTTGTCTTTCCGTTATCTCGAACCGGATAAATACTATGACCTCGTGGATCAGATGAAGCAAAAACGCCACGTACGGGAAGAAATCGTCAACGAGGCCATTGAGGTGCTGCGCAAGGCACTGGAAGAATCTCATATAAAATTTGAAATCAATGGCCGGCCAAAGCATTTCTACAGTATTTATAAGAAGATGAAAAAGGACAACCGGGATCTCAGCCAGGTCTATGATCTATACGCTATCCGGGTCATAGTCGATACTGTTCAGGACTGTTACGGTGTCCTTGGTATTGTACATAGTCTGTGGAAACCCCTGCCTTACCGTTTCAAAGATTATATTGCCATGCCAAAACCCAACAACTATCAGTCATTGCATACGACGGTTATCGGGACCCGCGGACAGCCTGTAGAAATACAGATACGCACGTGGGAAATGCACCGCGTAGCCGAATACGGTGTTGCTGCGCACTGGCGGTACAAGGAAGGCAATGCCAACGCCGGGAAAAATGAATTCGATGAAAAAATGGGCTGGCTGCGCAATCTCTTGGAATGGCAGGATACGAGTAATCCCAAAGAGTTTGTCAATGCCCTGAAACTCGATGCGTTTTCTGATGAAGTCTTTGTCTTCTCTCCGCGGGGGGATGTCATTGATCTGCCACAGGGATCCATTCCCATTGATTTTGCTTACCGGATTCATACGGAAGTAGGCCATCATTGCGTGGGAGCTAAGATTAACGGCAAAATCGTGCCACTTGATTATGAGCTCAAAAATGGTGATATCGTTGAAATCATTACTTCCAAAACGGGTAAGCCCAGTCTGGACTGGCTGAAAATTGTAGGCAGTTCGGAAAGCCGTTCGAAAATACGCAGCTGGTTTAAAAAGGAAAACAGGGAGGAAAATATCCTGAAAGGTTCCGATGCGTTGGAACGGGAATGCAAACGCCTGGGCCATGACTGGAAAGAGCTGAATAAGACCAGCCGGCTGGCCCGCGTCGCAAAACAGATGAATGCCGGGTCAGAAGATGACCTGCTGGCAGCTGTCGGGTATGGGGGATTTGCCGTCAATACGGTCCTTATCAAACTCCTGGAACTGCATAAGAAAGATGTGCAGAAAGAAGAAAAAGATCATCTGGCTGTCCTCGATAAGCTGAAAACGCATAAACCGTCCAAGAGTGGCGGATCGGGCATCCTGGTCAAGGGCGAATCGGGGCTTATGGTGCGCCTGGCTAAATGCTGCAGTCCTGTACCGGGGGACCCGATCATCGGATTTATTACGCGGGGACGCGGTGTATCCGTACACCGGGCAGACTGTCCGAATGTCACGCATAACCAGAATGATCTGGACCGCCTTATCGATGTAGAATGGGATTATGACGGACAGGAAAAATTTGATGTCAATGTAGAAGTCACTGCCTATGACCGTACGGGTGTCATAGCTGAAATTATGGCGGCCCTGGCGGAAATGAAGGTTTCTATTACGAGTATGAATGCCCGCGTGACCGATACAAAAACTGTTACACTGCATATGGGGCTGAGTATCAAAGACCTGGCCCAGCTGGAATTTATTTCAACAAAAATACGCCGTTTGAAGGATGTATATTCCGTACAGCGGTTTACGGGAGGAAGCAGTCAGTGAGAGCTGTCGTACAACGTACAAACTATGCCTATGTCACATCGGAAGGGACAGAAAGCGGCCGTACCGGTCCGGGACTCATGGTCCTTTTGGGAGTGAGCCGTGACGACACAGAAGAAGATGCCCGATACATGGCGGATAAGATTTGTCATCTCCGGATTTTTGAAGATGAAGGGGGAAAGATGAATCGCTCGCTGCTGGATATAAGCGGTGAAATGCTCGTCGTGTCCCAGTTTACATTATACGGTGATGTCCGTCATGGCCGCCGTCCGGGATTTACGGAAGCGGCAGCCCCGGAGCAGGCAAATGTTCTCTATGAAACATTTGTCGCCCTGGTGCGGCAGATGGGAATTCATACGGAAACAGGTGTGTTCCGCACGGAAATGGTCGTTACACTGGCAAACGATGGACCGGTCACGATTTTAGTAGATAGTAAAAAGACATTTTAGGAGGCTATGCGTATGGCAATGAAATATATATCCCTTGTGTTAGGACCTATAGAAACTAACTGCTATATCGTATACGATGATACGACCAGGGATGCCATGGTCGTGGACCCGGCTTGGGATTATCAACGGATCCATAAGACGTTGGAAAAGTATGATCTTACGCTGAAGCTGATTTTTCTGACCCATGGTCATGCCGATCATATCGGAGCATTGCAGGAATTACGCCAGCGTGAAAATGTTCCGGTGTATGTTGGTGCCGGGGACGCCAATCTCATTTCCAATTCAAAAAATAATTTGTCTATGTTTATGGGACGGCCTATTGAATGTACATCGCCGGACTGCATCGTTCATGACGGGGATGAGATTCATCTGGGCGGCCTGACTTTCCATGTACTGGAAACACCGGGGCATACGCCGGGTGGACTGAGCCTGTATGGCGAAGGAGTCGTCTTTTCCGGGGATACCTTATTTTTGTATTCTGTGGGACGGACCGATTTGTATGGCGGATCTATGGCAGAATTGCTTACGAGTCTGAAGACAAAGCTCATGACACTTCCTGATGATACAGTCGTACTGCCTGGTCACGGACCGGCTACCCAGATAGGCCGGGAACGTCAGAATAATCCCTACCTCGATGGGGGCTGGTAATCATGTCTATGTATAAAGAGTCACAATTCTGGCTGCGGGTCGTACTGGCCATACTGGCTGCTATCCTGTTCTTTTCTGTGCACAACGTGTACTGGCCGGTGATTGTGTCCCTGATTATTACATTTATCCTGATTCCTGTCCGCGATATGGTCCAGAAAGGGCTGATGCGGCTGACGCGGCGCAATATACCCATCGATATATCTATCCTCATATCCTTTGCTATCCTGATTTTTGTGTTGTCCGTGCTGACCAACATCATTCTCCGGCCTCTGGTAGAACAGGTAAATCTGCTGGCTGTCAACTTCAACACTTTATGGGATAAGAGCGTGACCATCATCACGCAGATTGAAAATGAACAGACTCAGTTTTATATTCCCGATCAGGTGAAAAGCGTCATCAATGATGCTTTTGCCAAAGTAGGCAATTACGGCGTGGATGGAATCAGCAATTTTGTCAAATCTCTCTTTGCCATTGCGGGTACGGTCGTGCAATTTTTTGTAGTGCCAATCATTACTTTTTACTTCATGAAAGACGGTGGCCGGATGGTACGTTCATTTATCTGCCTGTATCCGGTAGAATACCGCCTGCAGCTCGACGTGCTTTTTAATGAAATACAGCACGTGCTGAGTTCGTACATCCGTGGCCAGCTGACGATGAGCTGTATTATAGCGACGCTTACTTTTTGCGGTATGTGGATCATGGGAGTCCCTTATCCCATGGTTATCGGTCTTTTAGCGGCCGTAACAGAATTGATTCCCATCGTAGGACCTATCGTAGGTGCCATTCCGGCTATCCTTCTAGGGGCAACGGTCAGCCTGTCTCTGGCGGTCAAGGTGTTGATTTTTTATATCGTGATCCAGCAGATCGACAGTCATATTATCATGCCCCAGGTCATGGGAGCTGTCATCAGTCTGCATCCCGTGGTGATTATTATTGCACTGCTCATAGGCGGTACGCTGTTCGGTATTGCCGGCATGGTGCTGACTGTCCCTGTTACGGCAGTGCTTCAGATTTTGTGCAGACATTTATGGTTTTACAATACTTATAAGACAAAGGCGATGAATACCTATGGAAAGAACTAAAGAACAATTGATGGACCTCATGATGAAACGAATGAAAGAACAGATTAAGAACAAGAAATACAAAATGACGTCACAGAGGCAAGTCGTGCTGCGGGCTTTTGTGGAAAGTGATTCCCGCCACCTCAGTGCCGATGACGTTTTTGAAATCGTAAAAAAACAGGCTCCGGAAATCGGACTGGCTACAGTCTATCGCACGCTGGACCTGTTTACAGAAATGGACCTTTTGAAAAAACTTGATTTTGATGATGGCTGCAGCCGTTATGAATTAAACGACCATGATGAAGAAGGTCATTATCATCATCATTTAATCTGCCTGGGCTGCGGCAAAGTGTGGGAATGCAAAGATGATCTGCTGGAAACACTGGAAACAATATTGCAGAAACAATTTCATTTCCAGACGGTAGACCATCAGCTCAAAGTATATGGGTATTGCGAAGACTGCCAGAAAAAGCGTGCCGCTGAAGCTGCAAAAGAAGCTGAAGAAGCGGCAGAAACGACGGTACAATGATTCCGGATTTACAGGCATATCACTATGACGGGCCAGCAGAATTTCATGCCATTGTCGGTCAGATTATGGCCTATCTCGGCTATGCCGGGGGGCATGAACCATTGCCGGTTGGTAGTGAAATCGTATTGAAGGAAGTAGAAGGCCGGTATGTCCTGGAAGGATGGTTTTACCGTAAGGGAATGCGCTGGCATTCACAAGCAGCTTTCCTGGAAAAGGATGAGTCAGGGCGGGTCATAAAGAACCTGATCCTGCACTGGCATCAGCGTTGTTATGGTACAGCCCACAGCCGCTGGGGAACATTGACCGGCGTCCGGCCTACTAAGCTGGTACATCATCTGCGGGATCAGGAAGACGATGAAAAACGGATTACAGACATATTGGTATCACAGTATCATGTACAGCCGGATACGGCGCAGTATCTCGTAACTATGACCCGGCTGCAGCGCCCGTATATAGAACGGCCGGTTCACGACGCTGCCCTTTACATAGGCATACCGTACTGCCCCAGCCATTGTCTGTATTGTTCCTTTCCATCCCGCCTGGCCGGGGCGGAAGCGCAGCCGGTTATGGAACGGTTTATCCGGGCAGTAGTACAGGATATCCATGATATTGCTGCCTTATGCCGGCAATATGATATACATATCCGTTCTGTATATATTGGCGGGGGGACACCGACCTGTCTGCCTCTTGACGGACAGGAGGCGGTCCTCCAGGCTGTAGCCGGGAATTTCGGGAATATTGAGGAATGGACCGTTGAAGCGGGACGGCCTGATACGACGGGCAAAGACGTACTGGCACTGTTGCGCCGGTATGGTGTCAACCGTATCAGTGTCAATCCACAGACGATGCAGCAGCATCTCCTGGATCTTCTGGGGCGGCGGCACCGGGTTGAAGATGTATTTGCCATGTTTTCCCGCTGCCGCAGTATGGGCTTTTCTGTCATCAATATGGATTTCATAGCAGGGCTTCCAGAGCAGACATTGGCGGATATGCAGGAAAATATGGAAATTGTTTGCCAACTGCACCCGGAAAATGTTACAATTCATACGTTGGCATTAAAAAAGAGGGCACCTTTGTTTCATCATCCCCTGCGTCAGCATATTCCACCGGCTGCAGAAGTGTCCCGGATGATTCATTACTGTGAGGAAATACTACAGCAGCATGGATATATACCGTACTATATGTACCGCCAGAAATACATGGCAGGTAGTTTTGCCAATGTGGGCTATGCACAGAGCGGTACAATCAGTCAGTACAATATACAGATGATGGAAGAAAGACAGACTATCCTGTCTGCCGGGCCGGGAAGTACGACGAAATTCCTGTCCCATGACGGGCACAGTCTGAAAAAGATATATATGCCCAAAGATCCAGAGGCGTATGTGCAGGCACTGTCTGAAAGAATGAGGCAGCGCCGGCATTTATGTGCTATGATATATGGAGGAGACGATAGGTAATGGCAATTACTGCACCAAGAGGTACGCAGGATTTCCTGCCGGAACAGACGGCAGACTGGCAGATACTGGAAGCGAAAATCCGCCAGATTTGTTCGCTCTATGGCTTCGGCGAAATCCGCACACCTATGTTTGAAAGTACGGAATTGTTTTTGCGCGGCATCGGTGAGACGACGGATGTCGTGACAAAAGAAATGTATACGTTTAATGACCGCGGCGGCCGCAGCATGACACTGCGTCCGGAAAATACGGCCTCTGTTGTACGAGCTTTCCTGGAACATAAACTGTATGGCGAACAGAAAGTCCACAAATTCTATTATATGGGACCCATGTTCCGGCATGACCGCCCACAGGCCGGGCGGTACCGTCAGTTCACCCAGTTCGGGGTAGAAGAAATCGGATCCAAAGATCCGGCTGTCGATGCAGAAATCATTGCTATGGCTTTCCAGTTGTTCCGTGAACTGGGCCTTACCGATCTGGTCCTGCACCTGAATTCTGTCGGCTGTCCCAAATGCCGGCCTGTATACCGTCAGAAACTGCTCGATTTCTTTGCAGATAAACGGGATCAGCTCTGTGAAGACTGCAACGAACGACTGGAAAAAAACCCGCTTCGTGTCCTTGACTGCAAAGAAGATGGCGAAAAAATGATGCAGATGGGCGTTCCCCTCATTACGGATAATTTGTGCGATGACTGCAGGGACCATTTTCAAAAAGTCCAGGCCTATCTGACCAGCATCGGTATCCCCTTTGAACTGGATCCGCGCCTGGTCCGGGGACTTGACTATTACACGAATACGGCTTTTGAAATCATGTATGCTCCATTAGGTGCCCAGAGTACGGTCTGCGGTGGCGGACGATATGACGGCCTCATTGAAGAAGTAGGCGGGCCATCTACTCCGGGAATCGGCTTTGCTATTGGCATGGAACGGCTCCTTCTGACATTAAAAGAACAAGGATTGCTTCCGCCAGTAGAAAAAAAGCAGCCGGTCTTCATTGTTGCTCTGGGGGATGAAGCCAGGGCAAAGGCATTTTGCATCCAGCAGGCGTTGCGGGAAAAAGGCATCTATGCGGAAATAGACCTGATGGGCCGCAGCATGAAAGGTCAGATGAAATCTGCCAATAAGATGGATGCGGAATATACCGTCATCATTGGCGAAGACGAACTGGCCAGCCATACGGCACAAATCCGGAATATGGCCACGAAAGAACAGATCAGCGTTCCCTTAGATGGGATTGTTGCATATATGGAAACACATAAGAAGGGATGAGTTAGTAATGGATACAATGGAAGGTTTACGACGTTCCCAGTATTGTGCTGAAGTTTCTGAAGCCGATACGGGAAAAGAAGTCATTTTGTGCGGCTGGGTTGAACGGCGCCGTGATCATGGCGGATTGATTTTTATTGATTTACGCGATCGCACGGGGATTGTCCAGGTCGTGGCATCACCGGATTACGAAAAGACCTCGTTTGAAAAAGCAGAACAGGTCCGTACGGAATATGTCCTGGCAGTCCGTGGTATCGTTCGCATGCGCGATGCCGATACGGTCAATCCTAAAATGAAGACCGGGACCGTGGAAATCCGCTGTGAAGAACTGCGTATCCTCAATTCGTCAAAGACACCACCGTTCTATATTGAAGATAATATCGATGTCGATGAAAAAATCCGTTTGAAATACCGCTATCTCGACCTGCGTCGTCCGGAAATGCAAAATAACCTTATCATGCGGCATAAGGTAAAGCATGCTATGCGTACATTCCTCAATGAACACGGCTTCATTGACATTGAAACACCGGAATTGTGCAAGAGCACGCCTGAAGGTGCTCGTGACTATCTGGTACCGAGCCGGGTCAATGAAGGAAAGTTCTATGCCCTGCCTCAGTCCCCGCAGATTTTCAAACAGCTTTTGATGATCTCCGGTATGGACCGGTATTATCAGATTGCCCGCTGCTTCCGCGATGAAGACCTGCGTGCAGACCGCCAGCCTGAATTCACCCAGCTGGATATGGAAATGAGCTTTATGAGCCAGGAAGAAATCCTTACGCTGGTAGAAAACATGGTTCATTATATTTTTAAGGAAACGCTGGGCCATGAAGTCAAACTGCCGATCCACCGTATGACCTGGGATTATGCCATGGAAAATTATGGTTCGGATAAACCGGATCTCCGCTTTGACATGAAGTTCACCGATGTAACGGAACTGGTAAAGGACACGGACTTTAAAGTATTCCGCACAGTCATTGACAATGGCGGACAGGTCAAAGCCATCAATGTTAAAGGTGATGCAGATATCCCACGTCGTGAACTGGATGGCCTCGTTGAATATGTAAGCCATTATGGAGCCAAAGGCCTGGCATGGATTGGCTTCCTGGAAGATGGAACACTGAAATCGCAGATTAAAAAATTCTTTGGTGAAGATAAGCTTCGCGAAATTGGTAAAGCCTGCGGTGCAGAAACAGGCGATTTAATTCTCATGATTGCCGATAAGCCCAAAATCGTTGCGGCAGCTCTGGGTGAATTACGTAAAGAAATGGCCCGCCGCATGAACCTTATCGACGAAAATGAATTTGCCTTTACCTGGGTCGTCGATTTCCCCATGTTCGAATACAGCGAAGAAGAACACCGCTATGTTGCTATGCATCATCCGTTCACGGCTATGCGTGATGAAGATCTTGATAAGCTGGAAACGGATCCGGCCCACGTATATGCCAAAGCATATGATCTGGTACTCAATGGGATTGAACTGGGGGGCGGTTCTCTACGTATTTATCAGCCCGATATCCAGCAGCGTGTATTCAAGGCTATCGGCCTGACACCGGAAGAAGTGGAACAGAAATTCGGCTTCCTCGTCCGTGCCTTTGAATACGGAGCTCCACCCCATGGCGGACTGGCATTCGGCCTTGACCGCATGATCATGCTTATGCTCAAACGGAAATCTATCCGTGATGTCATCGCTTTCCCGAAGACACAGAACGCGATTGATCCGATGAGCGAAGCTCCGTCACCGGTTACAAAAAAACAGCTTCATGAACTGCATATCCAGGTAGAAGAAGATCTGGTAAGCAAATAAAGAGAAACGGCTGTCATGCGAAATAAAAACTGTTTCGCATGACGGCCGTTTTGCTTTTTTTCGATCATTCAGATAGATAAGAAATGGTTATTTTAGTGTGATACGATGCGTACGTACCGGCGTCCATCATGTCAGACGATGATATAACGCCCTTCTTTACGGCGGGGCATTGCCGGTGTCTGGGCGGCATGTCCAAGGGTGATCATCGCTACGAGCTCGCCTTTATCAGGAGCAAACATATCGTGTACTTCCTGCCCGACACCTCCGGCAAGAGGAGCCGTAAGCCAGCAGCTGCCCAGACCTTTGTCTGTTGCGGTGAGCAGCATATTTTCGATAGCAGCGGCAACACTCTGAATGGCCGGTATGGGCATTTCATACTCCGTCCGCAGGAGAAAGGCCAGGATACAGACAGGAGCGTCGCCAAGAAAACGGACAAAATCAGCCGTCTCTGTCACGACACGGGGATATTTGGCAAATCGGCGGTGCCAGTATGGCATGAGATTTTTAGTGGCTTCCGCCATTAATTTTTTTAATGCGTCCATTTTTTCAGGACTTCTGATGACGACAAAATACCATGGCTGTAAATTGCTGGCTGAAGGAGCGAGGACGGCGGCTTCCAGTATATCCTGCAGGTCGGCGTCTGATACCGGCTGATGGGTATATTTCCGTATACTGCGGCGCCCTACAATAGCAGATGATGTTTCCATAAGATGACCCCCTTATGCATTAAGATATTTCATTTTAATGGTAATAGAAAATCAGACTGGCGTCAATTGGCAATCCATCCCATTGTTTGTTAAATTTTTTAGTATATAACTCGGGATAACAAAAGAAAATGACGATGGGGACAGAAGTTTTTATTGACTTTGGCATTAGTGCTGTTCATGCAGTCGCAATGTGTTATAATAAGCAGTATATGAATTATTCCCGTATCCAGTCATCGCATAGAGAATGGATCATCATTGAGGTGTAAACATGACAGAGAAAATCCATTATGTGAAAGCCGATCCTAGTGGCAATACGACGATTCTCGTATTGGACGCGATTCCTAAACAGGAACACGCTTCGTTAGCAGCCAGACTGCTGCAGCCTGAGTATGTCGGCGCAGAGCAAGTAGGTTTTCTGACCTGGCCCGATAACGATGCCGATATACGTCTGGACATGATGGGAGACGAGTTTTGTGGCAACGCTTCGCGATCAGCTGCTGCCTATTTACTCTCCCGGTCCGGCCAGGATTATGGTGAGTACCGCGTTTCCTGTTCCGGATGCAATAAGATATTAAAAGCAGTGGTAGTTCGCGACGAAGGGGAACTATATGATGCCAGTATTGAAGTTCCCCTGCCTAAAAAAATGGATGTCATCAGCCTGGCAGACGGTAATTCGACGTACCGGTTTTACTGTGTTGAGCTGCCAGGAATTATGCATTTCGTTCATTTTACTCCTTCTATTAAATTAGTCGATAAGAATACTTTATGGCGGGCGGTGTATCAGTACGCCAGCACCCGTCATTATGAAGCATTCGGCATGGATCTGGTAGATCGCAAAACGCTGACGATGATACCGGCTGTATATGTCACTGGTACGGATACGCTATATTGGGAAAAAAGTTGTGGTTCCGGGTCGGCGGCCACGGCGGCGGCACTGGCCCGTCTGTGCGGCCATAATATTGCTTGTGAGATACGCCAGCCTGGTGGAAGTATTACCATTGAAGCATCATATGCTGACCAGTCTGTCAGACACATCCGCATAGGCGGCCCCGTGCGGATTGAAATGGAACAATGTGTTTGCGTTGACAAGGAGATACCAGGCACGGTATAATAATTGCGTAGTCATGTGACTGACGGAAGTGGACTAACCACATGGAGCATGATTTGAAGAAGCCGACCGTCTGGGCAAATAGTCCGGATGGCCGGCTATTTTTATCAGTGCACAAAGAGAACAGGAGCTGATCTTTATTATGGCAAAGGTATTAAGCGATATTGAAATTGCACAGCAGACTCACCTGGAACCCATTGTAAAAATTGCAGAAAAGGTTGGTCTTACAGAAGATGACCTGGAATTATATGGTAAGTATAAAGCGAAAATTTCCTTTGATGCCATTAAACGGCTGTCAAAAAATGAAGATGGAAAACTCGTGCTGGTAACGGCTATTACACCGACTCCTGCTGGAGAAGGGAAAACGCTTACGACGATAGGCCTGGCCCAGGCTCTGAACCAGCTGGGACATAAGACGATGACGGCATTGCGGGAACCTTCTCTGGGCCCTGTCTTTGGTATAAAAGGGGGAGCGGCTGGCGGCGGTTATTCCCAGGTTCTTCCTATGGAAGATATCAATCTTCATTTTACGGGTGATATGCATGCGATTACAGCTGCCAATAACCTGCTGGCTGCGGCAATCGACAATCACGTGCATCAGGGAAATGCTCTCCGCATCGATGTGCGCCGTATTGTATGGAAACGGGTCATGGATATGAATGACCGGGCACTGCGTGATATAGTCGTAGGACTCGGCGGCAAGGTCAACGGGTTCCCCAGAGAAGACCATTTCATGATTACCGTAGCATCGGAAATCATGGCAATTCTCTGCCTGGCTAGTGATCTGATGGATTTGAAGAAACGGATGGGGGATATTATCGTCGCTTATGACCTCGATGGCAATCCGGTTCGTGCCCGTCAACTCGGGGTAGAAGGGGCGATGGCCATTCTCATGAAAGATGCTATCAAACCGAACATTGTACAGACGACGGAAAACACGCCGGCTCTTGTACACGGCGGACCTTTTGCCAATATTGCCCACGGATGTAATTCTGTCGTAGCTACCAAGCTGGCTCTCAAAATGGGAGAAATAACGGTGACGGAAGCCGGATTCGGTGCTGACCTGGGTGCGGAAAAGTTCATGGATATCAAATGCCGCTTTGCCGGAATCAAACCAGATGCCGTCGTCATCGTCGCCACCATTCGGGCGCTTAAGATGCACGGCGGAGTAGATAAGAAAAATCTCCAGCCGGAAAATCTGGAAGCACTGGAAAAAGGCTTTGCTAATCTGAAGAAACATATCGAAAATATGCGCAAATATGATATCCCCGTCGTAGTAGGCATAAACCGCTTCCTGACAGACACGGATGCCGAAATAGCATTGCTTACCCGCCTTTGTCAGGATTATGGTGTCGATGTGGCTCTGAACAACTGCTGGGCCGAAGGCGGCAAAGGGGGACTGGACCTGGGACGGAAAGTCCTGCAGCTCCTGCAGCAGCCCAAAACACCGTATAAACCGTTGTACGATGTCAATGACACGATTCTTCATAAATTGGAAATCCTGACGAAAGAAATCTACGGCGGCGACGGCGTCATCCTGGAAGGCAAAGCGCCGAAACAAATTGCCGAACTGGAAAAACTTGGCCTTGATAAAATGCCGGTCTGCGTGGCCAAGACACAGTATTCCCTTTCGGATAATCCCGCATTACTGGGAGCGCCGGAACATTTCAAGATTACCGTCAAAGACGTCCGCGTCTGCACTGGTGCCGGGTTCATTGTCTGCCAGACGAGTAATATCATGGTCATGCCAGGCTTACCGAAAGTACCGGCTGCCAACCGTATGGATATCGATGAAAACGGCGTCATTACAGGTCTGTTCTAGTCGTTATGGCTAGCATATAAAAGGCGGCTTTACAGCCGTCTTTTACTGTATGCAGACTAGCATGATGAATTAACATACATAATAAGTGAGGATACGATAGTGGATAAGAAAAAATTATGTGCCCTGCCCATAGATGAAATGCTGGCGGCTACGGCTTCCAAGGATCCAGTACCAGGCGGTGGTGGCATTGCGGCCCTTACAGCCGCTTCGGCGGCAGCACTGGTTGAAATGGTAGCGAATCTTACCATAGGTAAAAAAGGGTATGAAAAGGTAGAGCCGATGATGCGGGACATACGCAGTCAGGCTGAAGAATTGCGGATCCGGTATCAGGATGGCATAGATGAAGACGCCCATGCTTTTGAAGGGGTCATCCGCGCTGTGCGCCTTCCCAAAGATACACCGGAACGCACTGCCATAGTCCAGCAGGCTTTTAAGAATGCAGCAGCTATTCCCTTTGCTCTGGGAAAAGACATTTTTGTTCTTCTCCAGCTGAGCGAACAAGTCGTGCGCTATGGCAATGCCTGGGTCATTACCGATGGCGCTATTGCCGCTATGAATGCCCGGGCCGCTATGCGGTCAGCCTTTTATAGCGTACGCGTCAATCTGAAATCTATTACCGATGAGGACTATGTCCATTTTATGATGGATGCGATAGAAGATATTGAAAAAAAAGCGGCCAGGATAGAAGAAGCAGTGGAAAGAGAATACCAGAAACGTTAGTTCATAAGAGAGGATCCCCTGCTGTCTTTTATGCCCGCATGGAACTCCCATGCAAAAGGTTGCTGAGACTATAAGGAGGATGTCCTATGCCATTTCAGATAGTTCACAATGATATTGTCAGAATGAAAACGGATGCCATCGTCAATGCGGCCAACTCGGCACTGTTGGCGGGCAGTGGTGTATGTGGCGCTATTTTTCGTGCTGCCGGATATGAAAAACTCTCTGCTGAATGTCATAAAAAAGCGCCATGCCCTGTGGGTCAGTCGGTTTTAACGTCGGCCTACAACCTGCCGGCACGTTATATCATTCATACAGTGGGGCCTGTATGGCAGGGAGGTAAGGCCTGGGAAAAGGACTATCTAACTTCTTGTTATACTACGGCACTGGAAACGGCATGGGAAGCGGGTTGCCGGTCTATTTCCTTTCCCCTTATTTCGGCAGGTATTTTTGGTTATCCCTTAGAAGAGGCCTCGGAGACTGCCTGTCAATCTATACGGGCTTTTTTACAGAATCATGAAATGGAAGTTTATCTCGTCGTTCTCGAACGTCCGGCTATTCAGCTTAACCACCATCTGGCTGATGAATTAAAACAGTATCTGAACCAGTTTCTGGGGGAAGAAAAAGAGCAGGAGCCGGACGAAATATGTATTTGTCATCGGGAATCGGATGTCCGTATGTCCCAGGACTATGGAATGGACACCTTCGCCCGGCCGGGGAAAAAGGACAGACACTCACTGAATCAGATACTTCAAAATCTGGATGAAACATTTTCTCATATGGTATTACGCCTTATCGATGAGAAGGGGTACAGTGATATCGAGGTATATAAGCGGGCAAATATGGACCGGAGACTATTTTCTAAAATCAGGAGTCATGAGGAATATCTGCCCAAGAAAAAAACGGTCCTGGCTCTGGCAGTAGGACTGAGACTTTCCGTGACGGAAACGGAAGAACTGCTGCATAAAGCGGGATATTCGCTGTCAGGAAGCAAAAAAAGAGATGTCATTGTACGATATTTCCTGGACCATGGTGAATATGACATCTATACGATTGATAAAGCATTATTTTACTTTGGTGAACCAGAATTATAAATATGAACACCCGCCTGTATATCCCAGGGTATGCAGGCGGGCGTTGATTTATCTGATTACAATGTAAATTCTGTTCCGGGAGGAATAATGTGAACGGGAATCGAATAGGTTTCTTCTGTCATTTTTTTATAGACTTCCGGATCGGCGTTTACGACAGGCCAGGTTCCATAATGGATGGGAATCACCATTTTAGGCTGTATCCATGAAGCGGCTAAGGCCGCGTCTTCCATTCCCATGGTAAAATTATCTCCAATGGGCAGGAAGGCTGCATCAATGGGACCGAAACGGCTATGAAGCTTCATGTCCGAATACAGACCGGTGTCGCCGGCATAATAGATGCGTTTGCCAGCAAATTCCAACAGGCAGCCACAGGCCAGGCCACCGGCTATTCCAGCGCCATGCAGGGCTGGTGTAAGACGTATCGAGCCGAAGGGAAAATCCGCTTTGCCACCGATGTGCATGGCATGGGCATTACAACCGGCCATACGGGCTTTACCGGCTACTTCGGCCGTACTGATGACCAGGGCGTCGTTTACTTTGGCTATTTCTTCGGCATCACCGTAGTGATCGCCATGGGCATGAGAGATAAAGATATACTGACAGGTGATAGACGAAGGTTTAACTGTTGTCCAGGGATTATCTGCGATAAAAGGATCAAAGAGGATTGTCGTATTTCCTGAAGAGAGTGAAAAGGCCGAATGACCGTAATACATGCATTTCATAGGCTCCATCCCTTTCTGTATGTACATGGTATATGGCAAGAATGCCATTATTTTCTATTATATAGAAAATAACAGAAAAGGGAAAGTCTCTTGTGCTTCCCTGGGAAATCTTGTACAATATCCCATGGAGAGTGATGTAACAATGCATATAGTCATGGTAGAACCGGAAATCCCGGGAAACACGGGTAATATTGCCCGCCTTTGTGCTGCCAATCATATTACACTGCACCTGGTCAAGCCGTTGGGATTTTCGCTTGAGGATAAATATCTGAAGCGGGCCGGCCTCGATTACTGGCCACTGGTCGATGTACAGGTACATGAAAATTTTGCTGAAGTCCAGGAAAAATACAAGGGACACCATTTTTATTTTCTGACGACAAAATCGGAACAGTGTTATGCCGATATCCGGTTTACCCAGGACGATCTCTTGGTATTTGGCAAGGAAACAAAGGGGCTGCCGGAAAGTCTTCTGAAACAATATCCGCAGCAGTGTTTCCGCATTCCCATGGTCGATAAGGCACGGAGCCTGAATTTATCTAATTCTGTTGCCATTGTTTCTTATGAAGCGTTGCGGCAGCTGGGATTTCCAGACATGGCAAAGAGTGGCATTAGCATAAAAAATTTAAAATAATCTTGCACGGGGAGTGAAATCATGAGTGTATACGATAAAGCAAATGAATTAGCACAGGCTATCCAGGAAGATGAAGATTATAAGGCATTACTGGAAGCCGGAAAGAAGCTGGCTGAAGATGGAAAAACGAGAAAACATGTCCAGGATTTCCTGACATTGCAGGCCCAACTGGCTTACGCCCAGGCGGCTGGTGACAAGCCGGTACGAAAAAAAATAGAACAATTGCAGAAATTGCAGGAAATCGTGGCGAGCCGGCCTCTGGCGGTAGAATATCTGGAAAAATACATGAAATGGAATCAGATTGGCGGTCAGATTCTTGGCACTATTCAACAGGCAATGGCAGAAGGACTGAGTATTCTTGATAAATAAATATGCAATGGCGAGCATGGTTTCGCAATTAACTCAACTCATACCGCAGCAGCAGGTGCTTTTAGACGAGCCGATGGGCCTGCATACGACATTTGCTATCGGAGGCCCGGCGGATGTACTGGTCCTTCCCCATACGGTGAAAGAAATGTCGCAGACAATCCGTCTGGCCAGGCAGCTGGAGCTTCCTGTTACGGTCATTGGCGGAGGGTCTAATGTACTCGTTCTGGACGGTGGCATCCGCGGCGTCGTCATTCAATTAAATGAAATGAACAAGTATCTTTCCTGCCATGATACGAAGATTCTGGCCAGTTCCGGATTTATGCTGAAGGATGTCTGCCAGTTTGCCCAGCAGAATAGTCTGACGGGGATGGAATTTGCCTGCGGCATACCGGGGACGCTGGGCGGGGCCGTATTTATGAATGCCGGTGCTTATGGCGGTGAAATGAGCCATATTGTTTCCCGCGTACGTACGGTTAACCGCAATGGCAGTGTACATACCTACAAGACGGCTGATTTCGAATTTGGGTACAGAAAGAGCATTTTTCAGCGCTTGCAGGAATTTGTCGTAGAAGTAGAGCTGCAGCTTTCACGGGGAGATCAAACGAAAATCCAGGAACAGATGGATGATCTCATGGAACGGCGGCGTAGCAAACAGCCGCTCGAAATGCATAGTGCAGGCAGTACATTCAAGCGGCCGCCTGGTTATTATGCTGGCACGCTGATAGATCAGACTGGCCTCAAAGGATTATCTTGTGGTGATGCCCAGGTATCGACCAAACATGCCGGTTTTGTTGTTAATACCGGCCATGCTACAGCCAGAGATGTGCTGGCCGTAATCCATGAAGTGCAAAAGAGAGTAGAAGCAGCCCATGGCGTACATTTAGAACCAGAAGTACGTATTTTAGGAGAAGAGCAGAACTAGATAAAAAAAACAGCCGGATTGATATAGTCAATCCGGCTGTTTTGTGATATACTAACACAGTTACAGAAAATTAAACTATTTTATATTGCTACAAATAGGAGAGGACGCAGATGGAACGTAAGGATATACGTAATATTGCTATTATTGCTCATGTTGACCATGGTAAAACGACTTTGGTCGATGCTATGCTCAAACAGAGCCATGTTTTCCGTTCGAATGAAAAAGTGGCTGAACGGGTCATGGACTCTGGTGATATCGAACGTGAACGCGGTATCACGATTTTATCCAAAAATACTTCTGTCATGCACGATGGCGTAAAAATCAACATAGTCGATACTCCGGGGCATGCTGATTTTGGTGGCGAAGTAGAACGTGTCCTCAACATGGTTGACGGCGTATTGCTTCTGGTTGATGCATTTGAAGGCCCGATGCCGCAGACGAAATATGTACTGCGCAAAGCATTGGAACAAAAGCTGAAACCTATTGTCGTCATTAATAAAATTGATAAACCCGATGCCCGTGTTTCTGAAGTAGAAGACGAAGTACTGGAATTGTTCATGGAATTGGAAGCCGATGATGATCAGCTTGATTTCCCTGTTATCTATGCCAATGGCCGTGATGGCATTGCTAAAAATTCTATGGATGATGACAGTGACAACCTGGAACCGCTCTTTAAGTGTATTATTGAAAACTGCCCGTGCCCGAAGGGCGATGCCGATGGCCCGCTTCAGTTCATGGTTACTACCCTGGACTACGATGATTACGTAGGCAAGATTGCCGTCGGCCGTATTGTCCGGGGCCGCATGCACCCCAATCAGCAGGTTGTCATCACAGACGGTGAAAGCCAGCGCAAGGCTAAAATCGGCCGCGTATATACCTATGAAGGCCTGAAGCGGGTTGAAACAGACGAAGCGTCCATGGGTGATATTGCCTGCATTATCGGCATTCCTGATCTTAAAATCGGGGAAACTGTTGCTGATCCGGAAAATCCTGAAGCATTGCCGAAAATCAATATCGATGAACCGACATTGTCTATGATATTCTATGTCAATGACAGTCCGTTTGCCGGCCAGGATGGTGAATTTGTAACGAGCCGTCATTTGCGGGACCGCCTCTTCCGGGAAGTACAGACTAATGTGTCGCTTCGTGTGGAAGAAACGGATAGTGCCGATGCATTCAAGGTTTCCGGCCGTGGCGAACTGCACATTGCCGTTCTTATCGAAGAAATGCGCCGTGAAGGATATGAACTTCAAGTAGGCAAACCGAGCGTCATTACAAAAGAAATCAACGGCAAGAAGTGTGAACCTCTGGAAGCCCTGACCATTGATGTACCACAGGAATTTATGGGAACGGTAATGGAAAAACTGGGAACCCGCAAGGCTGAAATGGTCAATATGGTGGATTTGAAGGGATATACCCGCCTTGAATTCATCATTCCTGCCCGCGGACTGATTGGTTTCCGCAGTGAATTCCTGACGGCTACTAAAGGCAACGGTATCATGTATCATGTTTTCCATGGCTATGCTCCCTGGAAAGGTGATATTCCCGGTCGTACACGGGGAAGTCTGGTTGCTTTTGAATCGGGCACGACGACTGGCTATGGCATTTTTAACCTTCAGGATCGTGGCGTCATGTTCATCAATCCCGGTGAAGAAATCTATCTGGGGCAGGTCATCGGGGAAAGCAACCGCGATGTAGACATTGATGTCAATCCCTGCAAGAAGAAACACCTGACCAATACCCGTTCCTCTGCTTCTGATGAAGCATTGCGCCTTATTCCGCCTCGTCAGATGGGATTGGAAAAATCTCTGGAATGGATCAATGAAGATGAACTGGTAGAAGTAACACCGCATAATATCCGCATCCGCAAGGCTATTCTTGATAAGCACGATAGAAAGAAAGCTATGCGTAAATCACAACAGTAATTACAAAAAAGCATGGATGGCACAGTCCTTTTCGAATTTGGAAAGAGCCTGTGCCATTTTCTTTATAAAAGCACTGGAAATCCATTCAAATTTGTGGTACATTATGGGTAATGCATATGCAAATACGAATCAGCACGTATATGCGTATACACAGTTAGTAGTACGGATTGTGAAAATCCGTACGTAGAACCTTGCTTGTGATGTTATTTTACTATCTCAATAACCAAAGAAAGGGACGAAAGTGATTATGAAAAAAAACTATGTAGTAATGGATGGTAACACGGCTGCTGCATATGCTTCCTATGCATTTACAGAAGTTGCTGCTATCTTCCCGATCACACCTTCTTCTGTTATGGCAGAAAAGGTTGACGAATGGGCTGCAAAAGGAAAGAAGAATATCTTCGGTAATACCGTTGATGTTATCCAGATGCAGTCTGAAGCTGGTGCTGCTGGCACATGCCATGGCTCCCTGCAGGCTGGTGCGCTGACCACCACCTATACGGCTGCCCAGGGCCTGCTCCTCATGATTCCCCCCATGTTCAAAATTGGCGGTGAATTCCTGCCGGGCGTATTCCACATTGCAGCCCGTACCATCAGCGCTCATGCACTTTCCATTTTCGGCGATCATTCTGACGTTATGGCATGTCGTACGACTGGCTTCGGCATGATTATGTCTTCCTCCCCGCAGGAAGCTATGGATCTCGGCTGTGTAGCCCATCTGTCTGCTATTGGTGGCCGCTATGCTTTCATGCATGTATTCGACGGATTCCGTACATCCCACGAAATGCAGCGTATCGAAGCCCTTGATTATGATGATCTTGCAAAACTCGTTGATTATAAACAGCTGGCAGCTTTCCGTAAGAACAGCCTGAACCCGGAACATCCGTACACCCGTGGCACGACTGTTAATCCGGATATCTTCTTCCAGACAAAAGAAGGCGCTAACGAAAAAGTCGCAACTATTCCTGATGTCGTTCAGCACTACATGGACGAAATCAACAAATTGACCGGCCGTGATTACAAACTCTTCAACTACTATGGTGCTGAAGATGCAGAAGAATTGATTGTCATCATGTGTTCTGCTGCTGAAACCGTCCGCGATACTGTCGATTACCTCAATGCCCATGGCAAAAAGGTCGGCATGATCCAGGTTCATCTCTATCGTCCGTTCTCTGTTAAACATTTTGTCGATGCTATCCCTGCAACGGTTAAGAAAATCGCTGTTATGGACCGCACCAAAGAATCTGGCAGCGTTGGCGAACCGCTGTATCTCGATGTTCAGACGGCACTTATCCAGTCCGGCCGTACAGATATCACCGTCGTAGGCGGCCGCTATGGTCTGTCCTCCAAAGATACGACACCTGGCCAGATTGCTGCTGTATACAAAAACCTCGAACAGGATACGCCGAAGAACAATTTCACTATCGGTATTGTCGATGACGTTACGTTTACATCACTGCCGACGGAAAAATTCCACATCGATTATCCTGGCCAGATTTCTGCAAAAATCTGGGGTCGTGGCGGCGATGGTACCGTTGGTGCCAACAAGAACGCCATCACTATTATCGGTCTCGATGCTGATAAATACGCACAGGCATACTTTGCCTATGACTCCATGAAGACTGGTGGTCTGACACAGTCCCACCTCCGCTTCGGTGACAAACCGATCCATGCAACATATCTCGTAGGCGCTGCTGACTTCGTCGGCTGTCATGCTCCTACATATGTCAAGAAATACGATACGACGACAGATTTGAAAGATGGCGGCGTATATCTCCTCAACTGCCCGTGGAGTGTCGAAGAACTGGACAAAGAACTTCCGGCTCAGATGAAGAAAGACCTCTATAACAAACATGCCCAGTTCTACATCATTGATGCTACGAAACTGGCTGGCGAAATCGGCCTCGGCGACCGTGTAAACTCCATTCTCCAGGCTGCTTTCTTTAAACTTACGAACGTTATTCCTATCGACGAAGCTGTCGCTGCCATGAAGAGAGGGAATTATAATTCCTACTTCAAGAAGGGCGGTCAGGAAATCGTAGATAAGAACAACAAAGCTGTCGATATGGGCATTTCCGGCCTTACAAAAGTTGAAATCCCGGCTTCCTGGGCTGATGCAGTAGATGCTCCGGAACCGCAGAAAGATATGCCTGACTTCGTCCGCGATCTCGTTATTCCCGTTGACCGTCAGCATGGCGATGAACTCCCTGTTTCTATCTTCAAGAAATACGGTGTATTCGATGGCACATGGCAGAACGGCACGACGGCTTATCTGAAACGTGGCGTTGCTATCAATGTTCCTCACTGGAATGCTGAAGTCTGCGCACAGTGCAACAGCTGCTCCATGGCCTGCCCGCATGCTGCTATCCGTCCGGTCCTCGTAACGGATGCCGAAAAAGCTGATGCTCCGGCTAACTTTGTAACGGTCCAGGCTAAAGGCAAAGGCCTGGAAAACTACAGCTACCGCATGCAGATTTCTCCGTATGACTGCCTCGGCTGCGGCGTTTGCACGACGGTCTGCCCGATGAAAGAAAAAGGCGCTCTTACGATGGTTCCGATGCAGGACGAAATCGATCAGCAGGATAACTTCAATGAATATGCAATGAAAGAAAAATATCTTAAGAAAGATGTTATCAGCGATGCAAACGTCAAAGCTGCCCAGTTTGCCAAACCGTACTTCGAATTCTCCCCGGCCTGCGCTGGCTGTGCTGAAACGACGTACATCAAGATGGTTACACAGCTCTTCGGTTCCCGCATGTACATTGCCAATGCTTCCGGCTGCTCCTCTGCTTATGGCGGATCTCTGCCGATGACTCCGTACTGCAAGGACGAACGCGGCTTCGGGCCCTGCTGGGAACAGTCCTTGTTCGAAGACAATGCTGAATTTGCATATGGCTACTTCCACGCTCAGGACGCCATTCAGAAGGAAATCATTATCCGCCTGAACAGCCTCAAAGAACAGGGCGTATGCGTAGCGGAAATCGATGCATACCTTGCCAACTACAAAGATGGCAAGAAATCCCGTGAAGTATCGGATGCTCTTCTCGATGCTCTGGAAAAAGCAGAACAGACGGAAGAAGTTAAATTCGTCCTTCAGAACCGCGAATTCGTTTCCAAGAAGTCCGTATGGGCTATTGGTGGTGACGGCTGGGCTTATGATATCGGCTTCGGCGGCGTAGACCAGGTAATTGCCCAGAACCGTGATGTCAATATCCTCGTCGTAGATACGGAAGTTTACTCCAACACAGGCGGTCAGTCTTCTAAATCTACACAGACTTCTGCTGTAGCTAAATTCGCTGCAGGCGGTAAAGTCATTAAGAAGAAGGACCTCGGTGCCATTGCCATGACTTATGGCTATGTATATGTTGCCCAGGTTGCTATGGGTTACAGCCAGGCTCAGACTCTCCGCGCTATCCGCGAAGCTGAATCGTATGATGGCCCGTCCATCGTCATCTGCTACTGCCCGTGCCTGGAACACGGCATCCGCGCCGGTATGGGTACGACACAGCTGGAAATGAAGAAAGCTGTCGAATGCGGTTACTGGCATCTCTATCGTTTCGATCCGCGTCTGGCTGCACAGGGCAAGAACCCGTTCCAGCTTGATTCTCCGGAACCGGATACGGATAAAGTTATGGATTACCTCAACGGCGAAAACCGTTACAGAAGACTTAAGATCAACTTCCCTGAACGTGCTGATGCACTGTATAAGAAAGAAGTACAGGATCTTAAAGATCGTTACAAATACTATGCCAAGATGGCAGGCAGAGAATAATATTCCTGCTAATAGAAAAAAGGATTCAGGCTGCGGCCTGGATCCTTTTTCTATTAGCGGACACTCTATGATATAATAGTACGTATCAGGAGGTGAGTTCATGATTATCATGACAGTAGTAGACGATCATGGCGGGCTTTGTTTCAATCAGCGCCGTCAGAGCCAGGACCGGAAATTGCGACAGAGGATGCTGGAAATTGCCGGTACAAAAGGCATCTGGATGGATGCTTATTCTGCGTCCATGTTCACAGAAGCGGCGGACCGGATCCACGTTGACGACGATTTTTTGAATCAGGCTGGCCAGGGCGATTTCTGCTTTGTTGAAGATAAGGCAGTCCTTCCCTATGCAGATCGTATCGAAAAAATCATTCTTTTCCGCTGGAACAGGGCCTATCCGTCTGACATGTATTTTGATATTACCCTGGAAAGTCCCTGGAGGTTGCAGGAAAGTCATGACTTTTCGGGATTTTCCCATGATACTATTACAGAAGAGGTATATGCAAAATGAGACATCTGACCAAGATACTGATGGTGCTGCTGCTTGCCTTTTGCCTTATTCTTACGGCTTGCGGACAGTCACAGAAGACATCGTCGCATGAAAATCAGGTACAGAATCAGACTGTACAAGTTAAGGGAAATAAGGAAGAATCGTTTGATCTTTCTAACATTCCGGCAT
This sequence comes from Caecibacter massiliensis, assembly GCA_900095875.1. GTDB lineage: Bacteria > Bacillota > Negativicutes > Veillonellales > Megasphaeraceae > Megasphaera > Megasphaera hexanoica. Next base: position 2,027,093 of record LT608311.1, read on the forward strand.
TTTCAGGGAAGCCGTATGTTGTCATCCATAATAATGTTCCTGATTTTCCTGACAAAGACAAGACGAAGAAATCTTTTGAAAGGTACAGTGAGCTTGATTCACTGGGACGCTGCGGTCCGGCCTATGCCAATATAGGAAAAGATCTTATGCCTACCAAAAAAAGGGGTGCCATAGGCAGTGTCAAACCAAGCGGATGGCATCTGGCCAAGTATGATAATGTCGATGGGAAATATCTGTACAACCGCTGTCACCTTATTGGATATCAGTTGACAGCAGAAAATGCCAATCCTAAAAATCTGATCACAGGTACGCGGTATCTCAACGTCGAAGGTATGCTTCCTTTTGAAAATATGGTAGCCGATTACATTAAAGAAACGAATCATCACGTTTTGTACCGGGTAACTCCCATTTTTTCCGGCAATGATCTCGTTGCCCGCGGGGTACAAATGGAGGCATGGTCGGTAGAAGACAAGGGGGCTGGCATCAAGTTCAATGTCTTTGTCTATAATAACCAGCCAGGGATTACCATCGATTATAAAACTGGCAATAGTAAGAAACAGTGAAATGCGGAGCTGTCACACCAGGATATCCCTGATGGGGCAGCTCTTTATTATGAAATCATATTTGTCTGTTTTGTTGTATGCGGCCAGACAGGGTATACGTAAGGCAACATAGATAATTGATATATTAGTATGCTAAGATACTGATTTTTTCTGGACAAACATCATAAATATACTATAATAGCTAATGTGATTTCATCAATTTTCCGGGAGGACGAGACTCGTATGGCCTTTACAGCATCGATAGAAAGTATTATTCCTATATTACTCATTATTCTGACGGGATATGTGCTGGAGAAGAAACAGTATTTGTCCGATTCCTTTGGCAATGATATTTCAAAAATCATCATGAATATTGCATTGCCGGCTGCTGTTTTCGTATCTATGATGAAATACATGTCCCTCAGTATGGTGCGCCAATTGTCAGAAGGGTTTACACTGGTCGCTGTCGGAGTGATCGCCTGGTATGTCCTGGGCTGGATCTGGGCCCGCATGACGCATGTTCCGGCTGGCCGTCATGGCAGTTTTGTTGCGGCTGTAGCGAATACGAATACTTTATTTATCGGCTGGCCTCTCAATATGGCCTTATTCGGTGAAGAAGCCATGCCGTATTTTCTGGCATATTTTCTGTTTTGCAATACGTCCTGCTGGACAATTGGGGCATTTCTCGTGGCAGACGATCCATCCGATGCGGCGGGCACAGAAAGACGGCATTTTAATCTGAAAAAGCTTTGTCCGCCACCTCTTACCAGTTGTCTGATTGCCTTTCTCTTTTTGCTGGCAGATATATCCGTTCCGGCCCCGGTGATGACGGCAGCTGGTTATATCGGCAGCCTGGTTACCCCCTTATCCCTGTTGTACATTGGACTGGCCCTGGCTAAGGCCGGGGTGGGCAATATTTCCTTTGACAGAGATACCATTGCCGGGTTTACAGGCCGTCTGATTCTGGCACCGGCCGTCATGGCGGTCGTGCTTATCGCTGGCCAGGACCTGTTAGGCCCTATGCCGGCATTGGAATTTGATACCTACATCGTCCAGTCTTCCCTGCCTATCATGGCGGTACTGCCGATTCTTGCCAATGAAGCCCATGGTGACGTACGGTACGCGACAGGCATTGTGACGGCCAGTACGGTATTGTTTGCAGCAGTCATACCGGTCATCGTGTATGCACTGGGCGTGTAAGACAAAATAAGAGAGGAGTCTCTCGTGAAAACTGTGATTTTCATGAGAGGCTCCTCTCTTGTTTTCAACTTTTTATCAGAACATTTCAAGCTTCATCGGGTAACGTTTCCGGCTTCTTTAGAATTGCAGCTGCAATCAGGCCGACGACGAATCCGGTGAGGGCAAAGATGATCCAGCCGAGACCGATAGCCTGGAAGGGAACATAGGTGTTCATCAACTCAGATAACGATCCAAGGGGAACACCGGCTGTTTCTAATCCGCTGATAAGGGCGGAGAAACAAGTGAACCCTATGGTAGAAATGTAGACGATGCGGTTTCCATTAAACACATTGTGCATGAACGTGAGGAATATCGTTGCCACCGTAAGCGGGTAGAGGAACATCAGGACCGGAATGGCTGTCTTGATAATCGTCAGCAGACCAAATGTGCCAATCAGGAAAGAGATAATGGTAAAGCCCCGCAGATAGGCTGTATAACTGATGCGGTCATAAATTTCATTGAAGAAGGTAGCACACGATGTGAGAAGGCCGATACTGGTGGATAAGCAGGCTAAGAGGACGATGACCGCCAAGAGGATTGCACCGGCATTACCAAAAAGTATCAGGGCACTGTTGGCAAGGACGGGAGCACCGGTTTCCAGGATTCCCAGTGCCTGCACACTCGTTGCGCCGAGGTCAGCAATGAATACATAGACGAATCCCAGGCAGGCTGCTGCCAGAAGACCGGCTTTAAAAACATCCCGTGTCACCTTCTGCGGTGTATCAGCGCCGTTTTCTTTGACGAATTTAATGACTAAAATAGCGAATACGAAGGAGCCCATGGCATCCATAGTGCCGTATCCGTCGATGAAACCCTGAACGGCAGCCATGCTGGCTGTAGCGTAATGAGCAGTTGGAGCCTGAGGGACACCCATCGGGGTGAGATAGGATTTTAAAATCAACATGACGATTGTTACCAGCAGACATGGTGTCAGGATTTTGCCGATGCGATCGACCAGTTTGGACGGGTTGGCAGACAGCCAATAGGAAATAATGAAGAATAGTACCAGGAAGGCTGTCATTTCCATATCAGAACCGCCACTATTCAGGAAAGGCCGTACAGCGATTTCATAGGATACACTGCCTGTACGGGGAATACAGAACCAGGGACCGATGGTCAGATATACTACGACGGAAAATACGAGACCGTATTTAAGCCCTACGCGGCTTGCCAGCTGGCGCAGGTCTTCACAGCCCGAATATCCCATGGCAAGTACACCGGCCAGCGGAAGTCCTACCCCGCTGATGATGAAGCCCAGAACGGACCACCAGACGTTATAACCGGCATTTTGTCCCATCGATGACGGGAAAATCAGGTTGCCGGCACCAAAGAATAATGCAAACAACATAAGACCAATAGCAATGACTCTGGAACTTTGATTACTACCCTTACTCATACATCATACCTCCCATCGGATGCGGAGAATAAAGATGCGCTTCCTGTAACTGAAATCCCGTCCAGCTGTACTGATTAAAAATGGTTGCACACAAATATAGGCCCAAACTATACCTGCGCTTTATGAGCTCACATTTTTTAGCAGATGTAAAATAATAACTGGTACATTTCTTATTCTCCGCTACTGTAAATTTTAATAGAACCATAAAATTTACCTTTTATGACCTAAGTATATCATAAAAAAGAAAAAAATCAACGACGTAAAATTAAAAATATTAATAACGAAAATATAAAAAATTAAAATTTGATGAGTAAACCGGCGATTTGTCAATGCTTTGACTGCCTATGATATAATATATATAAGTTCTATTTATAAATTCCATGACGAAACCATATATTCTCATGAAAAGGAGTTTCTGTATATGAAAATAAAAAATGTTGCTATTTCTATTGCCATCAGTGTATTTTGTCTGACCGCCGCACCTGTTTTTACCCATTCAGATGTAGTCTGGGCTGCTAAAGGTGGGATTTCTGTCAAGTCAGCACCTCGTACGGCACCGGCGATGACGAAGCCGGCAAGTAATACGGGAAATACGACAAGGCAGGCTCCTAAATCAGAAACTGGCACTACCAATACCCGACAGCAGGCTAAAACAGCTGGTAACGGAGCAGGCACGGCCGCATCACAGACTTCACGATGGGGGAATACGCTCCGTAACATAGGATTCCTGGCAGGAGGTATGTTCCTGGGGAGTATGCTGGCCGGCCTTTTAGGATGGGGCAGTATGGGAATCTTATCAACTATTCTGGGGCTGTTCATGAATCTTCTCCTGTTCATGGCATTGATTGCAGCCGTGCGCTGGTTATGGCATAAGATTCGCGGGAAAGATCATTCGGCAGATGCCTCGTACCGCCGGGGATATGAAGCAGCGATGCGTGATAAAAATAACAGGCATTCCTATACGATCGATGTGACACCGATAGACGAAACAGAAAACAAAAAGCATGACAAAAAATCATAAGCATTGGTATAAGATGCATTTAGAGAGATAAATATTCGAGATTATACGATTAACTTGCGTTTTGTGTGTATTAAAATTCATTCTTATTTTGAATTACAAATGATTACTCATTTACAAATCAAAAGGACAGGCCTATCATATACGTATAGAGATTTGTGAACTCTGTAACATAATTTTCTGCGAGAAAAGAGGAATTTATCATGAGTATCAAAAAAAGAATTGTTGGTGTAGTTGGATTAGGCCACGTTGGCGCTCATGTTGCGTATAATCTGGGAATGATGGGGGTTGCTGATGAAGTCAAGCTGTGTGATAAAAACGCTGATAAAGTAGCCAGTGAATGCAATGACCTGATGGATGCTGCGTATTTTATGCCTCACCGCGTCGTATATAAAGTTGTAGATTATGCCGGTTTGGCAGACTGCGATGTCATTGTTAATGCCGTTGGTAAAATTGAATTACTGGCAACGTTGAACCGTGACAGCGAAATGGAAAATTCTGTCAGGGAAGTAGCCAGCTTTGTCGATAAAATCATGGCTGGCGGATTTGACGGCATTTTTGTCAATATTACCAATCCCTGCGATGTCATTACCGACCTGGTACAGAAACTGAGCGGTCTGCCACGCAACCGCGTATTTGGTACAGGGACCGGCCTTGATTCGTCCCGGCTCATCAGTGCCATTTCCCAGCAGACGAATTTGGAACACCATTCGTTCACGGCATTCATGATGGGCGAACATGGCAATGCTCAGATGGTTCCCTGGTCTCTCATTTCTTTCCATGGCAAACCGCTTTCCGAACTGAAAGGCGATCCTCGCTTTGACTTTGATCATGAAGAAATGACGAAACGCGTCATCAACGGTGCCTGGACTACCTTTAAAGGGAAAAAATGCACGGAATACGGTGTAGCTGCTACAGGGGCTACCGTTGTCCGTTCCATTTTGCATGATGAAAAGAAGATTATGCCTGTCAGTGCTTATCTCGACGGCGAATATGGTGAAACAGGTATTTATTGCGGTATTCCTGCTGTCGTCGGTGCCAATGGGGTAGAACAGGTCATGGAATACACGCTGACTGATGATGAAAAAGCAGAATTCAAACGCTGCTGCGATGCTATCCGTGGCAACATTGCCAAAGCGGAACAGTTCTGGAAGAAATAAACCATTCAATAAAATGGTAATATAATCAGCCGGCTGTCCTGTCTCTTTTATGATGACAGGCAGCCGGCTTTGTTTTACTTGACTTTGAGCGGGCTCCATGTGATATGATAATGATGTTGTAATATAGTTATGGTGTGTATTGTATGACAGGAGGGCAATATGGAAAAAGCAAAAGTATATTTTACAGATTTCCGCTGTAAAGTAGGTACGAATAATCTGATGAAACTGCAGAAACTCTGCCGCCGTGCCGGCATTGGCAACATTGATATGGATGGAAAATTCGTTGCTATCAAGATGCATTTTGGTGAACTGGGGTGTCTGGCATCTATCCGTCCCCAGTATGTCAAGGCTGTAGCAGATCTGGTAAAAGAAATGGGAGGGAAGCCATTTCTTACGGACTGTAATACGCTCTACCCGGGCAGCCGTAAACACGCCCTGGAACATATGGACTGCGCCAATCTCAACGGCTATAATACGGTGACTACGGGCTGTCAGATCATTATCGCGGATGGGCTGCGCGGTACCGATGAAGTAGAAGTCCCTGTAAAAAATGGGCAATACGTACAGAATGCCAAAATCGGTCGGGCCGTCATGGATGCCGATGTCTTTATCAGCCTGGCTCATTTCAAAGGTCACGAATCAACCGGGTTTGGCGGTGCTATAAAAAATATCGGCATGGGCTGTGGCAGCCGGGCGGGAAAAATGGAACAACATTCGTCAGGCAAACCGGAAGTCATCGAGGAAAATTGCCGCAACTGCCATCGCTGTGCTAAAGAATGCGGATCCGACGCCATTACATACGAAAATGACGTAGCTCATATCAATGAAGAACTTTGTAAAGGCTGTGGCCGTTGCATCGGTGCTTGTGCTTTTGACGCTATCCAGACGGTACAATGGGATGCCAATGATAAATTAGACCGCAAAATGGCTGAATATGCCCAGGCCGTCTGCCAGGACCGGCCCTGCTTCCATATCAATCTTGTCATGGATATTTCACCGAACTGCGACTGTCATGCTGAAAACGATGCTCCTATCCTTCCGGACATCGGCATGTTTGCTTCCTTTGATCCGGTAGCACTGGATCAGGCTTGCGTCGATGCCTGCCAGAAACAACAGCCCCTGCCCAACAGCCAGTTGGCGGATAATCTGGCAAAACCAGACTGGCATCATCATCACGACCACTTCCTTGACAGCAATCCCCGTGTCAATTGGGATGAAACGCTGGTACATGCAGAAGAAATCGGTCTCGGCACGCGCCAGTATGAATTAGTTGTCGTAAAATAAAACTATCGTGAAATAATATCGCAAACTTAAAGAGAGGGTTGTCCCTGCATGAGCAGTGCGCTCATTTGGCGGCAACTCTCTTTTTCATACTCCTTATACTGGATAACCATTCTCAAATATGATATTATATATAAGATATGTAAAAGTAATACCATATAGCAGGAGGAGAAACATGTTCAAACATGTACTATTTGATTTAGACGGGACTCTGACTGATTCGAAAGAAGGAATCATCAAGTCTGTAGAATATGCACTGCTGAAGCTTGGGGAATCAACGGAAGGACGGCTGGACCAGCACATTGTCGTCGGCCCGCCGATGATGACGACGTTTACCCAGGTTTATGGCTTTTCCGAAGAAAAAGCGCGGCGTCTGTATGATACATTCCAGGAACGGTATGGTACCAAAGGGCGTTTTGAAAACCATCCGTTCCCGGGAATCCTGGCTCTTCTGGATCAATTAAAGGAAGCGGGCATCAAATCGTATGTTGCTACGTCCAAACCGACTGTACATGCCCGGGCCATATGTGAGAAATTCGGGATCAGCCAGCGGGTGGAACTCGTCGCCGGCAGTACCCTTGGAGGCAACGAAACAAAAGCTGATGTCATCCAGCAGGTTCTCGATACAATCGGACCACAGGCAGAAGGCAAGGCTGTCATGGTAGGCGACAGGAAATATGATGTCATCGGTGCCAGAGAAACGAAGCTGCCTGTCATCCTCGTCGGGTTCGGATATGGAAGCAAGGCAGAACAGGAAGCCTATCCGCCTGATTATTTTGCCCCTGATGTGGAAGCATTAGGCGATATTATTCTTCATACACAGTCGTAAGAGGAGGCTTTTTTATGACATTGAAAGTAAAAGACACGCTGCATGGATTTTACATAGACCGGTCCGTTTATGTTAAAGAACTGGATAGCCAGGCCTATGAAATGACCCACGTCCAATCCGGGGCTCGCGTCCTGTATATCCAGAATGAAGACGACAATAAGGTGTTCTCCATTTCTTTTCGCACGACGCCTTCTGACAGTACAGGTGTACCCCATATTTGTGAACATTCCACATTGTGCGGTTCCCGGAAATTTCCATTGAAAGAACCGTTTGTAGAACTGGTCAAAGGGTCTCTCAATACATTTCTCAATGCGATGACATTTCCTGATAAGACCATGTATCCTGTAGCAAGCCGGAATGCAAAGGATTTCCATAACCTGATGGATGTATATCTGGACGCCGTGTTTTTCCCTAATATGCTGAAAGATGGACAGGTACTGATGCAGGAAGGCTGGCACTATGAAATGGACAGCCCGGAAGCACCTCTGACGTACAGCGGCGTCGTTTACAATGAAATGAAAGGCGTCTTTTCTTCTCCCGATTCACTTATGGAACGCCATGTCATGGAAAACCTGTTTCCCGATACAACGTATGGCGTAGAATCAGGTGGGGATCCTGACGATATTCCCAATTTGACGCAAGAGGCTTTTACGGCTTTCCATAAGGCCTATTATCATCCTTCCAACAGTTATATCTTTCTGTATGGGGATTTGGATGTTGACGGCACACTGGATTTTATCGATTCTGAATATCTCAGTAAATTCCATGCAGCACATATCGATTCAGCCATCAAAAGACAAGCCTGCCCGGGCAGTTGCGTCCGTACCTATCCGTATGGCATCGCTTCAGGAGAAAAAACGCAGCAGAAGACACTGCACAGTCTGACCTATGTCATTGACGATGCTTTGGATACGACACTGGCATTGGCTTTTAAGGTGCTGACGTACGTCCTGTTGCAATCGCCGGCGGCGCCCCTGAAAAAAGCTCTCGTCGATGCCGGTGTCGGCCGCGATGTGTCCGGTGATTTCCAGGATGGTATCCTGCAGCCGTTGTGGGGAATTTCCATCAATGGTTCAGACCCGGATAAACAGGCCAAGATTTTACCGGTTGTCCGGCAGTTCCTGACAAAGATGGTTCAGGAAGGCGTGGATAAGACCTTATTGACCGGTGCCCTGAACCGCATTGAATTTACTTTGCGGGAAGCCGATTTTGCCGGTCGTCCCAAGGGATTGATTTATGGTATCCGTTGCATGGATACCTGGCTGTACGATAAAGATCCACTGGCTTCTCTGCAATATGAAGATGCGTTGCAGACTCTCCGCCGGGGGATTGACAGCGGATATTATGAATCTCTTATCAAGAAATATATACTGGATAACCCGTATTATGCTCTTGTTACACTGGTCCCGGAACCCGGTCTGACAGAAAAACATGATCAGGCTGTGGCTGACAGACTGGCAGCGTATAAAAAGACTTTATCTGCTGAAGACATACAGCAGATTGTTGAAGCATCTAAGGCCTTGAAAAAGAGACAGGCTACACCCGATTCCCCCGAAGCTTTGTTGACAATCCCCACTCTTTCCCGGGATGATCTGGAACATAAAGCGGAAGAAATAGAAATGCAAACGTCTTCTGAAAGTGGGATTACGGTGTGCCATGTACCGGATCATACAAACGGTATCACCTATGTCAATGCGTATTTTGACCTCCATGGTTTTACCCCGGAAGAGATTTCCTATGTATATCTCCTCAGTGATCTTTTGGGAGACATGGATACGAAAGATCATACATATGGAGAACTGGCTTCCCTCATTGATTTATATACTGGAGGTATCGATTGCGCCGTATCTGCTTTTTCTGATTGTGAAGATAATGGGCAGTACATGCCTGTCTTTAAGGTAACGGCTAAGGCACTCCGTCAGAATATGCCGGAACTGATCCGTCTGATGCGGGAAATTACGACAGAAACACTTTTTACCAATACAGAACGTCTCATTGAGCTGGTCGAGGAAACCAAAGCGGGCTGGGATATGGATGCATTCCGCCGGGGGCATACGCTGGTCATGCACCGCGTTCTGTCTTATGTATCACCGGTAGAAGGATTCTGCGATGCCGGCGAATTTTCGTACTATGAATTTATTAGCCGGATTGCTGCCGGAATCAGGACGAAAACGGATGATACAATCATGAAGCTGCAGCATGTCATGAAGAAGGTATTCACCCGGGCGGCTATGACGCTGGAAATAACGAGTGATACAGAAGATTACCAGCAGGTCATAGGACTTTTGCCGGACTGGGCGCAACAATTGCCCCAGGGAGAAAAACGCACAGACCTTTGCCGTCTGGGCGGTCAACGTAAAAACGAAGGTATCATGACCAGTGGCAAGGTTCAGTACGTAGCAAAAGGTGGGAATTTCCGCAGCCATGGCTTTGTGTACACCGGTTCTATGATGGTTCTGGATACGATTTTGCAATATGGATATCTCTGGACGAAGATTCGTGTCCAGGGAGGAGCGTACGGGGCGTTTACCCGTTTTTACGGCAATGGCGACATGGTGTTCTGCTCGTATCGCGACCCCAATCTGGAAAGCAGCGTCAGAGCGTACGATGATCTGGCAGATTATCTGGAACAATTCGACGTTACAGACCGGGAAATGACAAAGTATGTCATTGGTACATTGAGCCGCATTGATATTCCACTGACACCTTCCCTAAGGGGAGATAAGGCGATGAACCGCTATTTCTCCCATATGACACAGGCCCTGGTTCAGCAGCGCCGGGATCAGCTCTTACAGACGACGGCTGCAGATATCCGGGCTCTGGCACCATTAGTGCGGGCGGTCATGAATGATAATTGCCTTTGCGTGATGGGGGGAGAAGGTAAAATAAAGGATGCAGCTGCTTTGTTTGACAACCTCATTTCCTTGCCGGATTAGGATGTGAATAGTATGCGGGGACGTTTTGCACCCAGCCCGACGGGCTATATCCATTTGGGAAATGTATGGACTGCCTTTCTTGCCTGGCTGCAGGTACGGCAACAGAATGGAACTCTGGTACTGCGCATAGAAGATATCGATGAACAGCGGTCTAAGCCTGTATATGTAAAGGCACTGCTGGAAGATCTGGCCTGGCTGGGGTTGGACTGGGATGAAGGGCCTGGAAAAGGCGGCTCTTACGGATCATATATCCAACAGGAACGGTATCCGCTATATGAAAAAGCCATGCAGGAGCTGCAGGAAAAACATCTGTTGTACCCCTGTTATTGCAGCCGTGCCAGACTGCAGGCCATAGGAGCGCCCCATGAAGGGGAGCATCTTGTATATGATGGGCATTGTTATGGCATGACGGAAGAACAGCGCCGTCATATGGACCGGAAGCCATCCTGGCGCGTCCACGTTCCGGACGTTTCTGTCTCGTTTACGGATGGCTGCTATGGGGCTTTTTCGGATTATCTGCCCCGTGTTTGTGGTGATTTCGTCGTCCGGCGTGCCGATGGCCTGTATGCATATCAATTGGCCGTTGCCGTCGATGACGGGGCTATGGGCATTACCCATGTGCTGCGCGGCCGGGATTTGTTATCTTCGACAGCCCAGCAGATATGGCTCATGAAGGTGCTGGAGTATAGGGCACCTTCGTATACCCATGTTCCGATGCTGGTTGATACGTCTGGTAACCGTCTTTCTAAGAGACAGAAAGGCATAACAGTCCGCAGCCTTCGTGAACGCGGTGTCATGGCTGATGCCATTTTATCTGCACTGGCCCTGGCCGGCAGACTGGTTACGGAAAGGCGTCTGTATCATAAAGAGGAATTAGTCCGCCGGTGCGATTTTCAAAAGATGACGACGCAGGACATTGTTCTGGAAGATACCTGGCTGGATGAACTGCTACACGGATAATCAAAATATAATAAGTTTGGCTATGTTGTATCATACATACTGTAGGAAGAAACAAAATACATCTTGTTTTTTTCTGCAGTATTTTTTTATCTTTTTTTTCAGATCTTTATCAGATTAAGCAATATTATTGTCATCGGGTGTGAAAATGTGGTAAAATGTGGTGAAAAGTGATAGATAATACGGAAAGGGGGGCGACGCTATGTTCATGGGAGAATATTCGCATTCTATTGATACAAAAGGCCGTGTTATTATGCCGGCGAAATTTCGTGAAGAATTGGGAACGCATTGTATAGTAACCCGTGGACTGGAAGGCTGCCTTTCTGTATATACACAGGATGCCTGGAGAAATCTGGCTGATAAGATGAAAAAATTAAGGACCAGTAAAGAAAAGGTCCGGGCATTTAAACGATTTCTCTTTGGCAGTGCGGCCGAAGTTGAATTTGACCGTACAGGCCGTATCCTGATTCCCGGAACGCTGCGGGAATATGCCGGCCTTAAAAAAGAAGTTACAGTCATCGGCACAGGTGACAGCATAGAAATCTGGGACAAACAATCTTATGAAGAATATGCCGCCCGTACCGTGCCGGCGATGGAAGAGATTGCTGAAGATCTGGAAGATCTGGATCTGGACATATAGGAGTACTCATGGAATTTCATCATGTCAGTGTATTACGAAATGAAACAATTAATCATCTCATCGGTGATCCCCATGGTATATATGTAGACTGCACACTGGGAGGGGGAGGTCATTCCCGCGTATTGGCCGAACGGCTGGCCGGTGATGCAACGCTGATTGGACTCGATCAGGATGAGGATGCCATTGCGGCGGCTACAGCCCATATGAAAGGGACAGCCTGCCATTTTATACCGGTGCAGGAAAATTTCCGCAACCTGGGCCAGGTCCTGGACAAGCTGCACATAGATGCCGTGGACGGGGTCATGTTTGACCTGGGCGTGTCGAGTTACCAGCTGGATACGCCGGAACGGGGTTTTTCCTATATGCAGGACGGGCCACTTGATATGCGGATGGACCGGTCTGCCCGGAAAAGCGCTTACGATGTGGTCAATACATATAGTGAAGCTGAGTTATACCGTGTTGTCAAAGACTATGGGGAAGAACGCTGGGCCAGCCGTATTGCTGAATTTATCGTCAGGGAACGGCAGCAGAAGCCCATTAGTCATACGGCTGAACTCGTATCCGTCATCAAGAAAGCTATTCCTGCGGGAGCCCGCAAGGATGGACCGCATCCGGCCAAGCGGACGTTTCAGGCAATCCGGATTGAAGTCAATGATGAACTGGGTATTCTCCATGATGCCGTCGAAACGGCAGCGCAGCGGTTAAAACCGGGCGGACATATCTGTGTTATAACCTTCCATTCTCTGGAAGACCGCATTGTCAAGCAGACGTTGAAACGATTGGCAACGGATTGTATCTGTCCTCCCGATATGCCTGTCTGCACGTGTCACCATCATGCCATTTTAAAGATACAGCGCCATGCCATCACGCCGGGAGAAGATGAACTGGAACAGAATCCCCGGGCCAGAAGTGCTAAATTACGCGTCGGAATTCGTAAGTGATGGATAGGCAGAGGAATTTTCGTTTTTAATATTTGATTGGATGTGTTATAATATGCTGGCCAGAAAAGCTGGATACATTCACTATGAAGCGTCACGTTCTGTGGGGCACCGGACCGGTGCGGATGAAAGAAAATTCGCCAGGCTGCTTGCGCAGACTATATCTGTTTTACTGCTGGTATGCTTTTTCCTGCTGGCATACATTGCGCTTTCTGCCGTTAAAACTAATTTCAGCTATGCACTGATGCAGAAAAAGCTTCATGCCCAGCAGCTGCAGAGAGAAAATGAAGTGCTCCGCGTTGATATTGCCAAATTGGAGACGCCGGAACGAATTTATACGTCGGCGCAGAAACTCGGTATGACGGTCCCGGTGACCGTGCTGTATGGCCAGTCTCATGATAAGACGGGAACAGGTGACAGCAGCCGGTAAAGCGGGTATGAGCAGCCTTAATTTAAGGCTGCTATTGTTGTTTCCTGTTCTGTTAACATATGAATTACCTGTATAGGAGGAAATGAAATGAAATCAGTTAATGAACTCTGCAAACAAATTAAAGGTATATATAATGTGGATGGCAATGCCAATACTATGATTACGGGCATTTCGTCCGATTCCCGGTCAATCGAAAAGGGAGATTTGTTCGTCTGCTTCAGCGGCGTTCATACAGACGGGGCCGTATATGCATCCCAGGCTGTAGAGAAAGGGGCCGTTGCAGTGCTTACGACCAAACATCTGGACCTTCCCGGCAATGCCGTGCAAATCATGGTGCCGGATGTGCATCATGCCGTTGAAGATATAGTTCCTTATTTTTATGATTATCCGGGAAAGAAAATGCGCATGATCGGCGTTACGGGGACAAATGGCAAAACGACGACGAGCCATATTATTTATCATATCCTGAAAGCTGCCGGCCATCGTGTGGGCCTTCTGGGAACCATCCATGCGCTGATTGACGATGAAGAACTTCCTATTCACAATACGACGCCGGATGTTATTGATCTGCAGCGCTTCCTGGCGCTTATGTATGACCGTGGCGTTACTCATGTCGTCATGGAAGTGTCGAGCCATGCCCTGGCTTTAAACCGCGTGGCCGGGATTGAATATGATACGGCGGTATTTACGAATCTGACACAAGATCACCTGGATTTCCACAAGACGATGGAAAACTATCTGGCAGCCAAATGCAAATTATTCCAGAACATCAGTCTCGATGAACATGTTAAGGATAATAAGACAGCTATAGTCAACATTGATGACCCTTATGCAGAAGGAATCCTGAAAACCTGCCACTGCAACGTACTGACCTACGGCGTAGAAAAAGCAGCTGATTTAAAAGCAGCTAACTTATCGGTGGAACTGAAACGTTCATCCTTTGATGTTACGGGACCCTTTGTCAATGTCCATCTGAATATGAACATTACAGGCTTGTTCAACGTGTATAATACACTGGCGGCAATCGGAGCTGCCCATGCAGAAGGCGTAGATGAACAGACGATTGATAAAGCTATCCAGTCTTTCCATTCCGTACCAGGCCGTTTTGAACTCGTAGAAGCCGGACAGGATTTTGCCATTGTCGTCGATTATTCTCATACGCCGGACAGTCTGGAAAAAGCATTGACGACAGCCCGTGCCATGAATCCGGTCCGTATACTCTGCGTGTTCGGCTGCGGGGGCGACCGCGATCGTACAAAACGTCCGATTATGGGACGTATTGCTGCAGAACATGCTGATATCCCCATCGTCACTTCCGATAATCCGCGGTCAGAAGACCCGGAAGCCATTGTTCAGGAAGTGGAAGCCGGTGTAAAAGATGGGTTGAAACCCGGCCAGCATCATGAAGTGATCGTCAATCGCCGTGATGCTATTTTCCGTGCCGTAGAATTGGCACAAAGCGGCGATATTGTACTGATTGCTGGTAAGGGGCATGAAGATTATCAGATATTGAAGACCGGTACCATCCATTTTGATGACCGTGAGGTCGCAAGGGATGCCGTGCTGGCTGCAAAGGGGAGATAAAAATGGCTGCGTTCACGTTACAGGAGGTAGAAAAGGCTACTGGCGGCAGACTGCTGTATCCCGTTGTGGACGATTCCGTATTTTCTCAGGTAGAGACAGATACACGGGCTATTACAGAAGGGGCGCTTTTTGTAGCTCTCAAAGGAGAAACATTTGATGGTCACGATTACGTGCTTCAGGCTAAAGAACGTGGGGCTGCCGGTGCCGTAGTAGCTGAAGACCGCCCTGAATATAAACAAGAGGGGTTTGCTGTTGTCATAGTTACGGATACACGCAAAGCATATCAGGACCTGGCGCGTTTTCACCGCCGCCGTTTTTCGATTCCTGTCATCGCCGTTACGGGTTCTGTAGGAAAGACTTCTACACGCAGCATGATTGCAGCCGTGCTGTCGCAGAAATATCGTGTGCTCCAGACAGAAAAAAATTTTAATAATGAAATCGGCCTTCCGAAAACGCTGCTGCAGCTTACGCCGGAACATGAGGCCTGCGTTGTGGAAATGGGCATGCGTGGTCTGGGGCAGATTGCGGAACTGGCGGCTATTGCAGAACCGGATATAGGTGTGGTCACCAATGTCGGCAAGAGTCACATTGAGCTGTTGGGGTCGCAGGATAATATTGCCCGGGCTAAAAGTGAACTCGTCCGGGCATTGTCAGAAGATGGCGTTGCCATACTGAATCAGGATGACTCGTATGTAGCGGCAATGGCCGATTTGTGCCGCGGCAAGGTAGTCGGATACGGTATTGAAAGCAATGCTGCTATCCGGGCCAGCCGCGTCGTCTGCAGTGAGAAGGGGCTGCGGTTTGCCTGTCGGTGCTTTGATCAGGTCATGGATATCCACATGCCGCTCATAGGCAGCCACAATGTCTATAATGCACTGGCTGCTATTGCTGTCGGACGGGTTCTGGGACTAACAGAACATCAGTTACAAAAAGGATTGTCCGAGTACCGCGGTATGCCAATGCGGCAGGAATTGATTCATCTTGGCGAATATACCTTTATCAATGATGCGTATAATGCAAATCCGGCTTCTATGAGTGAAGCGCTGAAATCGCTGGCGTTGCTGACAAAAGGACGGAAAATCGCTGTTCTTGGCGGAATGCTGGAATTAGGGGACTGGACGGTCCGGGAACATGAAAAAATAGGAGCTGAAGCAGCGGAATTAGGGCTGGATGCGCTCATTACCATGGGCAGTCCGGCATCCTATATTGCAGATGCTGCCAGAAAAAATGGGCTCGGCGCTGTATATACGGCACAGGATCATGCCGGAGCGGCGGATTGCCTCAGGCAAATTATCCAGCCGGGAGATACGGTTCTGCTTAAGGGTTCCCGGGGATTTGCCATGGAAAAGATACTGCCATATTTCGAAAGGAAGTAATGTGAATGTTAAATACACTGCTCTTTGGTTTTGCTGTCAGTCTGATCATAGCTCTGGCTCTGGGGCCGCTGGTCATCCGGGAACTGAAGAAATTTCATGCCCGCCAGTCTGAACGGGAAGAAGGGCCAGAGAGTCATAAATACAAGGCTGGCACGCCTACTATGGGCGGTATCCTGATTCTGACAGCGCTTGTCGTGTCCTGCCTTATTTTCAATCCCATGGATCTGCGCAAGGGACTGGCGCTGTTTCTGACATTAGGACATGGAATCATCGGTTTTCTTGATGATTCCATCAAGGCAGTCAAACACCGCAACCTGGGCCTTACGGCTAAACAAAAACTGGCCGGGCAATTCGTTATGGCAGCAGTATTTTGCTTTATTTTGAAGGAATATCTGAACTTTCCGACGACAGTATGGATTCCGTTTACGACATGGAATGTTGATTTGGGCATGTTGTATTACGTATTTGTCTTTGTCATGATTGTCGGTACGAGTAATGCCGTCAATCTGACGGACGGACTCGATGGGCTGGCAGCTGGTTCTTGTGCCATCGCGTCGGTTGCCTACGTCGTTATTTCTGTCGCACTGGGATATGTCAACTTTGCCGTATTCAGTGCGGCGCTTACGGGCGCTTGTTTGGGATTCCTCTTTTATAACCAGCATCCGGCTAAAATGTTTATGGGCGATACGGGGTCGCTGGCTTTAGGCGGAGCCCTGGCGGCCATGGCGATTTTGACTAAGACGGAATTATTGCTTATCATTGCTGGCGGCCTGTATGTGATTGAAGCTTTATCGGTCATCATTCAGGTCGTATCATTTAAGACCCGCGGAGTACGGGTGTTCAAAATGAGTCCGATTCATCATCATTTTGAGCTTTCGGGCTGGAGTGAAGTCAAAGTAGTTACTGTTTTTTGGAGTTTTTCGGCTATTATGGCCATCCTTTCTATTTTTGTAGTCCTGGCATGCAAATAGGCTGCCATACATACTATATGAAAAAAAGCGGGTGTAGAGCATGAGCATAATGGATTTTTCAGGGAAACATATTTTGGTTATCGGTGCTGGTATCAGCGGCCGGGCTGCTTCAGAAGCACTGGCCAGTCATGGTGCTTCCGTTGTTCTCAATGATTTAAAGACAATCGATACACATCATGAGCCGTGGCCGGAATTGAAAGCTGATGGGATCCGTCTCGTGTTTGGCCATCAGGAAGCGGCTCTGCTGGATGGGATGGACCTCGTCGTTCCGTCACCGGTCATTTCCCCGGAAATCCCGATTATGAAGGAAGCGGCTGCCCGTCATATTCCCATCTGGAGTGAAGTAGAAGTTGCTTACCGGCTGACAGATGCTGAAATACTGGCTGTTACCGGTACGAATGGCAAAACGACGACGACGACACTTTTGGGAGATATTATGAAAGCGGCAGGCCGTGAAACGGTCATAGGTGGCAACATCGGTTACGGTCTTTCCGAACAGGCGGAAGACCTGCCAAAAGAAGATGTGGTCGTAGCAGAACTCTCCAGTTTTCAACTGGAATTTACACAGACGATGAAAGCGAAGGCTGCGGTCATACTGAATATCACACCCGATCACCTGGACCGGCATCACACTATGGAAGCGTACGCGGCAGCGAAAGAACGGATTTTCCATAATCAGGATAAATCCGATTATGCACTCCTAAATTATGATGATGCGCGCATTAAAGCCATGGAACCGGATATGACCGGGACCGTGTTGTGGTTCTCTACGGAACAGGAAGTTCCGGCAGGTGCCTTTGCAAAAGATGGACGGCTGATTTTACGTACGGATGGAAGTGATACGGAAATCTGCCGAGAAGACGAACTGAAATTATTTGGCAGGCATAATATCCAGAATTGCTTGGCCGCGGCGCTCATGGCGTATGTGGCAGGCGCACCGCTTTCCGTTATTCAGCGTGTACTCCGGACGTTTGGCGGGGTAGAACATCGCATTGAACCTGTACGCACTATCAATGGCGTACCGTATTATAATGATTCCAAGGGTACTAATACGGATGCTTCGATAAAGGCATTGGAAGCTTTTTCCGGCCATCTGATACTCATTGCCGGCGGCCATGATAAGATGACGCCGCTCGATGAGTTCATGAATCTGGCAGCTCAAAAAGTAGATACGATGATTCTTATCGGTGATGCGGCGGACCGTTTTGAAAAAGCCGCAAAAAAGGCGGGCGTAAAAGATATCCGCAAAGCCGGCTACAGCATGGAACGGGCTGTCATGATGGCACGCAAGATTGCAGCACCGCCCCAGACCGTACTTTTGTCACCGGCCTGCTCCAGCTATGACATGTATGATAATTACGAACAGCGCGGACGTATGTTCAAGGGCATAGTAAACGCAATTTAAATAATGAATTCAGAGACAGGGAGGAAATAGAACATGCGCCGAGTGATTATTTCTGGTGGTGGCACTGGGGGGCATATTTATCCGGCCATTACCATTGCCCGGGCCATTGCCGATATTGAACCGACGGAATTTTTGTACGTAGGATCTAAAATCGGATTGGAAAACACCTTGATTCCCAATGAAGGCATTCCCTTTGTTACGATTGATGTACGGGGGCTGGAACGGAAGATTTCATTCCGTAATCTGGTGACATTGGGAAAGACCGCAGGCAGTCTGATCAAGGCAGAACATATTATTCATAAGTTTAAACCGGATGTTGTGATTGGCACGGGGGGCTTCGTTTGCGGCCCCGTTCTCCTGGCAGCCAGTCTGAGCGGGATTCCGACATTGGTACAGGAACAAAATGTCATTCCCGGTGTCACAAATACGATATTAAGCCGGTTTGTCAAATGTGTCGCTTTGGGATATGAAGAAGCGGCAGAGCGCTTTAAGCGGAAAGACATCCTGGTGTATACGGGGAATCCCGTACGCAAGGATATACTGACTGGTACGAAAGATCATGGACGGGCTTTACTGGGACTGGATCCGGACAAATTCACCCTACTGGTAGCAGGGGGAAGCCGGGGCGCCCGTTCTATCAATAATGCAATGATTGAAGTGCACCGGTATTTCCGGGACAGCAAGGATATCCAGATCCTTCATGTCACCGGCGACCACGAATACGACCGCGTCGTAGGACAATTGGAAGGTATTGATGGCAAAGGGCGGTATGGAGAAGGAAGCCACATTATCCCCTATCTCCATCACATGCCAGAAGCACTGGCTGCAGCTGATCTGGCTGTGTATCGGGCCGGTGCTGTGGGATTAGCGGAATTAACTGTGCGCGGACTTCCGGCTATACTGATTCCGTATCCCTATGCTGCCGAAGACCATCAGCGCTACAACGCACAGGCTCTGGTCATGTGCGGTGCTGCAAAAATGATCCTTGATAAGATGTTGACCGGTCGTGAACTGTTGGAAGAAATCGTTCATTTGAAAAATGATCCGGAAGCACTAAAGCGCATGGCTCAGGCGAGCAAATCCAAGGGCCGTCCCCAGGCTGCACATGATATTGCAGAACTGGCGCTTTCTATTGCCAAGGGCCCGAAATACCGTTCCCGCATACAGAAGGATGTGACTGATCATGATTAACTTAAATACTGTACAGCGCGTTCACTTCATTGGTATTGCCGGTGCGGGAATGCGTGCGATAGCAAACATTTTCATTGAAAAAGGTTTTACCGTCTCCGGATCCGACCTGCGTGTTTCCCCGACGACAGACCGGTTTGAAAAAATGGGTGCCCGGATCTGCATTGGCCAGCGGCCGGAAAATTTGCAAGATGCCCAGGTAGTCGTGATTTCATCTGCCATCAGAGAAAATAATCCGGAATTACAGGAAGCCCGCCGCCGCGACATACCGGTAATCCATCGTTCCGATGCCCTGGTGCATATTATGTCCTGGGGAAAGAGCATTGCCGTCGCAGGTGCCCATGGCAAGACGACAACCTCTTCCATGCTCGGACAGGTTTTTTATGAAAGCGGTACGGATCCGACACTGGTTATCGGCGGTGAAGTGGATTATCTGCATTGTAATTCTATTCTCGGAAAGGGGGACTATGTCATTGCTGAAGCTGATGAAAGTGATGGATCGTTCCTGAAAGAACATCCCTATATTGCTGTCATTACTAATATAGATGCGGATCACATGGATCATTATGGATCACTGGAAAATATCATCAAGGCATTTGGACAGTTTATCGGACAAATACATCCGGAAGGATTTGCTGTTCTCTGTTTTGAAAATGACAAGATACGATCCTTGGCAAATACCCTGAACAGACGGTATCTTTCGTATGGAATAGAAACACCGGCTGATTACAACGCCCGTAATATCCGGTATATTAATGGCCGGCTCCATTATGAAGTATGGCATGACGGCAAAGAACTAGGAACCATCAATCTCAATGTCCCTGGCCGTCACAATGTGCTGAATTCGCTGGCGACTACAGCCGTTGCTCTTCGTTGCGGTATTCCTTTTGATAAGATCGCCCATGCTCTTTCTCATTTCCATGGAGCTAAACGGCGGTTCCAGACGAAAGGCGTTGTCGATGATGTTTGGGTAGTCGATGATTACGCCCATCATCCTACGGAAATCAATGCTACACTTACGGCTGCCCGCGATATGGGGACTCATCGCGTGGTGTGCCTGTTTCAGCCGCACCGGTATACACGGACCCAGCTTTTGCTCAACAAGTTTGGAGGAGCTTTTACCGGTGCTGATAAATTGATCGTCACCGATGTCTATAGTGCTGGCGAAGATCCGATCCCCGGAGTCACGGGCAGGCTGATTGCCGATAAGGTCCGGGAAACGACAGGGCAGGATGTGACTTATATTGCCGATAAGAACGAGCTTGTCCCGTATCTGCTTAAGAATGCACGGCCAAAAGATCTGGTCATTACTATGGGGGCCGGTGATATTTATACTATAGGGGAACGATATATTGAAGAAGCCAGGAGGGGGAAGTAATCATGGACACACTGCAGGATAAGAATATTGCCGTTATTGTAGGCGGACCTTCAACGGAAGCGGAAGTATCGCGCCGTACAGGAGCTGCCATTGCCGGAGCACTGCAGGAAAAGGGGTATCATGCGGAACTTCTGGAACTGGTGCCGGATAAGCTTGCCAGTCAGCTGCAGGATAAGAATATAGATATTGTTTTTAATGCGCTTCATGGACATTACGGAGAAGATGGTGTATTGCAGGGATTATGTGAAATGATGGGAATTCCCTATACCGGTCCGGGCGTCATGGCCAGTGCCGTCGGTATGAATAAGGTCATGAGCAAGTGCGCGTTTCAGGGAGCGGGAATTGCAACAGCACCCTTTGCCTATTATTTCAATACGCAGGACGAAGATGCTATCGCTGCTGATATTATCAAACGGTTTTCTCTTCCTGTAGTCATAAAATCGGCAGGGCAGGGGTCCAGTATTGGTACGGTAATCGTTCATTCAGAAGACGAAATACGAAGCGCATTGAACGAAGCGTTTAAGTACAGCAATTCTATTGTGGCTGAAGCATTCATCGACGGGGATGAGTTTACTGTTGCTGTCATGGATGATATGGCCTTTCCCGTCATTCAAATTGTTTCCAGTACAGGAAAATATGACTATTATTCCAAGTATGCTCCCGGCGTAGCAAAACATCTCTGTCCGGCACCTATTTCGCCGGAACTGACAAAAAAGATGCAGAATCTGGCTTTGGACGTATTTCATCTTTGCCATTGCAGTGGTATTTCCCGCGTCGATATCATGACGGACAAAGAGGGAAATCCCTTTGTACTGGAAATCAACACGGTTCCGGGCATGACGGCGACCAGTCTGGTCCCCGATGCGGCCCGTGCAGCAGGCATAAAATTTCCCGATTTATGTGAACGCATTCTAAAGGAAGCATCTGTCGGAAAATTTTAGATTAGGTAGAGTTTTGTGATTATATACAGGTTTATACTATGACAATGGATAAAAAAGGGACATATTCCCCGGCTTCTGATACAACTTCATATCAAAGTGAAAATGATCCATATGGCATTAAAAAGCGTACCCATGATGTCTTCGTGCCGCCTCAGGTAGAAGACACTTCCTATGTGCCTCATCAGGATGTGACGGAGGCACAGGGGAAAACGCAGAAGCGGATTGCCCGACGCCGGGCCAGAAGCCAGCGGAAAAAACTTGCCAGGCAGAGACAACTGCGCCGCCGGAACCGCAGACTGGCTGCCGTAACAGGTATTATTTTTGTCTTTTTTGTCTGGCTTATCCTGC
The DNA here is from genome assembly GCA_900095875.1 of Caecibacter massiliensis. Classification (GTDB taxonomy): domain Bacteria; phylum Bacillota; class Negativicutes; order Veillonellales; family Megasphaeraceae; genus Megasphaera; species Megasphaera hexanoica. Next base: position 2,049,650 of record LT608311.1, read on the forward strand.
GATTTCTTCCCATTCCTTTTGGAACCGTCATCATTGATGGGAATGAGCGGATGTCCTTTGATGATGTATATCAATCCTGCGGCATACAAAACGGGATCATTAATGTGATACAACTATCGCCGGACCGGATGCGGGAACGAATGGAAAAGGATTTACGGGTAGCAAGTGCGGACATCAGCCGCGAATTCCCGGCGACTATCCATATCCGCATGCAGGAGCGGCAGACTGTTGCTGTCATCACCACGATGTATGGTTTTGCTTATGTGGATGATACGGGAAAGGTCATTGAGACAGCCCCGCAAATTAAAGGCGTATCGGCCCCTTTGATTACTGGTAAAAAAGTAGACACTCTGCTCCTTGGCGATACTATTCATGATCAGTCCATTCGCGATTCTCTTTCGTATTTGAAAAGCCTTGAACCAGAACTTCGTAAGGATATTACAGAAATCAATGTAGGGAATCCAGACAATATTATTGCCTATACAAGCGAATCTCTTCCTGTTCATCTGGGAAGTGCTGATGATCCGGCAGGACGGGCGGAGATGACGAAAGAGCTGCTGCAGGAAGTAAAGCGCAATCATCTTTCTGTCCAGTATATCGATACGGATCCTCGTGCCCCGCTTGTTAAAAGCAGTTGATAGGAAAGATTTTTCAAATAGCTGTAGATTAATTCCTGAATATAGTGTAAAATAATAAAGAAATCCTATCAGTACAAGAGTGTATACTTTTTTGAAGGAGGAACTAGTAAGATGGCAGATAATGCAAACATAAAAGTAATAGGTGTCGGTGGCGGCGGCAACAATGCTGTCAACCGTATGATAGAAGCAGGCTTACAGGGTGTACAGTTTATTTCTGTCAATACAGAAGATCAGGTGCTGGAAATTTCCAAAGCGGATGTTAAAATCCAGATTGGTGAAAAGCTGACCCGCGGTCTTGGTGCCGGCGCTAATCCACAAATCGGTGAACAGGCTGCCCTGGAAAGCAAGGAAGAAATCATCAAGGCCCTGCAGGGTGCTGATATGGTGTTCGTTACAGCCGGCATGGGCGGCGGTACGGGTACTGGTGCGGCACCTATCGTGGCAGAATGTGCCAAAGATCTCGGTGCACTTACGGTAGCTGTCGTTACAAAACCTTTTACGTTTGAAGGGAAGCGCCGCCGCGAACAGGCTGAAAAAGGGACAGCATATCTGAAGGAAAAGGTTGATACGATTATTACTATTCCGAATGATAAGCTGCTGCAGATGATTGACAAAAAGACACCGTTGAAAGACGCATTCCTGAAAGCCGATGATGTATTGCGCCAGGGTGTACAGGGGATTTCTGATCTGATTACGACGACGGGCCTCATCAACCTCGATTTCGCCGACGTGAAGACCGTCATGTCCGACCAGGGCGAAGCCATCATGGGAATTGGCCTGGGAACTGGTGAAAACCGTGCCCTCGATGCGGTTGATGCAGCGATTCACAGCCCGTTGCTTGAAACAGGAATCGACGGTGCGCAGAGCATTCTCCTCAACGTTACAGGCGGCCCCGATGTCAGCTTGTATGAAATCAACGAAGCGGCAGAAAAAATTGCAGAAGCAGTTGACCCGGATGCCAATATTATCTTTGGCCAGGTTATTGATCCGGATATGGAAGAAGATTCTATCCGCATTACTGTTGTTGCGACAGGCTTTGGCAAAGAACCGTCCACGATTCCGTCTTTTGGCCAGGATGGTGGTAAAGCCGATAAAGCTGATCTCGGCGGTGTAGAAATTCCGTCGTGGATGAAATAATAGAGCAAATCAAAAAGCGGATCCTGGTGGACCCGCTTTTTTTCAATCAGTCGTTATATACTCCTGGGAGGAACGAATTATGAGATGTCCATTCTGCAAAGGTGATGATACGAAAGTAACCGATTCGCGGGCAACGGATGACGGGAACGCTATCCGCCGCCGACGGGAATGTCTGAAATGCGGCCGTCGTTTTACGACGTACGAAATGGTAGAAGAAGTGCCGCTTATCGTGATAAAGAAAAATGGCAGCCGGGAATTATTTGACCGCAGTAAAATATTGAATGGCCTTCTCCGTGCCTGCAACAAACGGATGGTTACGCGGCAGCAGCTGGAAGAAATCGTCAATCGGGTGGAACGGGAAATACGCAATTCCCTTGTCCAGGAAGTTTCCAGTGTACATATCGGTGAACTCGTGCTCAATGAACTGAAACATGTCGATGAAGTCGCATATATCCGGTTTGCCTCAGTGTACCGCCAGTTTGCTGATCTGGATAGCTTTATGGCAGAACTGAAACGGCTGATGGGGTCCGACAAGAAGAAAGCATAACCCATAAAAGGAGATATTATGACAGATCACTATATCGATAATTTTTTAAATGACGTATTACCTCATTTGCGGATTGCTGTCATTGGAGACATTATGGTAGACCGCTATGTATTTGGCAAGGTGGAACGCATATCACCAGAAGCTCCGGTACCGGTAAACCGTGTAGATCATATCAAATCAGTTCTCGGCGGGGCTGCCAATGTGGCATCGAATCTGGCTAATCTTGATTGCAATGTGTACCTGGCCGGACTGATTGGTGATGATGACAACGCACGCCTGCTGAGAAGCCTGCTCGATGAATCGGGCATCGATGGGTCCGGCCTGGTTGCCCGCAGTCATCATGCGACGACGACGAAGATGCGTATACTGGGAGCACGCCAGCAGATGGTACGCCTTGATTTTGAAGAGATTACACCTCTGGACGATCTGGAAACAGCAGAACTTGCGACCTGGCTTGACGTCTGCATCCACTCCGGTCTGGATGGAGTCATTTTATCGGACTATCATAAAGGCGTTCTGACTGATAAAGTTGCCAGACAAATCATTCGTACCGTAAAGGCTGCCGGCATTCCCATTCTCGTCGATCCTAAGGGCAAAGACTGGTCAAAATATGATGGGGCGGACTTTGTTACACCTAATATGAAGGAATTATCTGAATGCGCCGGATATGAAGTGGCCAACGAGGGCAGTGAAGTAGTTAAGGCCGCCATGGAACTGCATAAAAAATATGATTTTGCCAATCTGATGGTCACCCGTTCAGAAAAGGGGATAACCGTCGTCAGCCACGATGGCCGCGTCTGGAATAATCCGGCTACAGCACAGGAAGTATTTGATGTATCCGGTGCCGGAGATACGGTTGCGGCAGCGTTTCTGGCAGCTATTGCCGGTCATCTTTCTATTCGTACGAGCCTTCAGCTGGCAAACGCCGCTGCCGGTATCGTCGTCAGGAAGGTCGGTACATATCCGGTCCACCGCAGTGAACTAATCCAGCTCTGGACACAGTGGCAGCCCCCGCGCTGGTCCCCCTATACAGCACTGGACTGGGATCAGACAGCCCGGAAAATCCGCAGCTGGCAGGAACGGGGAGAAACGGTTGTTTTTACAAATGGCTGCTTTGATATCCTGCATCGAGGCCATGTATTGTATCTGCAGCAGGCGGCAATGCTGGGACAACACCTGATCGTAGGTTTAAATTCTGATGATTCTGTGCGCCGCCTGAAGGGACCGGCACGGCCTTTGGTGCGGCAGGAAGACCGGGCTGTCTTGCTGAATGCTCTCGGCTGTGTCGATGATGTCGTCATTTTTAATGAGGATACGCCTCATGATCTGCTTTCTGTTCTGAGACCAGACATTCTTGTCAAAGGCGGCGATTATAGGGCTGAAGATGTAGTCGGCAGGGAATTTGTTAAACGGGTTGAAATCATTTCTTTTGAAGAAGGGTACTCGACGACAGGTTTAGTCAATAAGATTGTTGATTTAGTAAAGAAGGGGATTCTATGAAAATTGTAACAGGTGGTGCCGGATTTATCGGCAGCAATATTGTAAAACAACTGAATAATCGCGGAATCGATGATATTCTTATCGTCGATGACCTGACGGACGGCCGTAAATGCCGTAATCTGCAGGGGTTGTCTTTTTATGATTATATGGATTATGAAGACTTTGCCCAGGAAATGGCTGATGATACCTTTGATTGCGGATACATCGATGTAGTATTCCATGAAGGAGCCTGCTCCGATACGATGAATTACGATGGACGCTACATGATGAAAAATAATTATGAAGGCAGCAAAAATCTGCTCCGGTACTGCATGCAGCGCAAGATACCTTTTTTGTATGCTTCTTCTGCCTCTACCTATGGCAGTGGCAAACATGGCTTCCGTGAAACCCCGGAATGTGAACAGGCATTGAATCCATATGCATACTCCAAGCTTCAGTTTGACCGTTTTGTGCGGCGCATGCTGCCCTTGTCAAAAGGACAGATAGTAGGTTTCCGTTATTTTAATGTATTCGGCCCCCAGGAAAATCACAAGGACCGTATGGCATCCCTTATCTATCAGAAGTATCATGAATTGCAGAAAACCGGAAAAATTACACTTTTTGAAGGCACTGGCGGTTTTGGCAATGGAGAACAGGTACGTGATTTTATTTATGTCAATGATGTAGTCAATGTAATCTTTTATTTCTGGGAACACCCGGAACTTTCCGGCATCTATAACTGCGGCACTGGTACGGGGCATACGTTCAATGATTTTGTCCACGGTATCATCGAATATTGCGGCAAAGGAACGATTGAATATGTTCCCTTTCCGGAAATCCTCAAGGGAAAATATCAAAGTTATACTCAGGCCGATACGACGAAACTGATGGCTGCCGGATATGACCGGGGATTCACACTGCTCCATGAAGCAGTGAAAGAATATTGCAGCATATTGGAAAAAAGTGACGGTTATTACGAATGAGACGGGCTGTTTTTCTGGACCGCGACGGCGTCCTGAATGTAGATACTCATTATCTGCACCGTATCAGTGACGTCATCTGGGTGCCGGGGGCAAAGGAAGCAGTATCATTACTGACTCGTCTGGACTATCAAATTTTTATCGTTACCAATCAAAGCGGGATTGCCCGCGGGTATTATACAGAATCAGATGTCCAGATACTGCACCAATGGATGTGCCAGCAAATATCTGAGGCTGGCGGCAGGATAACGGCTGTTTATTATTGTCCGTTTTTAGAAGGTGCACCTCTGGAGAAATATAATAAAAAAAGCGACTGGCGGAAACCGGCTCCGGGAATGGTGTTGCAGGCCGCCAGAGAGTATCACGTCGATTTGTCTCATTCATTTATGATCGGAGACGGCCTGCGCGATATAGAGTGCGCCCATGCTGCCGGGATAGACGGCTATCTCTTTCAGGGAGGGCGTCTTGATGACTTTGTCAGAGAAATTATAGAAATGAGGACACGTCATGAAGGACTATAAAAATATTCTGATTATCAAAATGAGTTCTCTTGGTGATGTACTTCATGCCCTGCCGACATTGTATGCCCTGCGTAAAAATTGTCCACAGGCCCGCATCGTCTGGGCCGTGCATCAGAATTTTTCCGCTGTTCTCCCAGGCAAACCCTATATTGACGATGTTATTTATATTGACAAGAAAAAGTTGAAAAGTTTCTCTTATCTGCGTGGGTTGCGAAAGAAGCTTCATGACTATCATTTTGACCTCTGCCTGGACTTGCAGGGACTGGCCAAAAGTGCCATTGTGGCCTGGTGTAGTGGTGCAAAAGAAAAGTATGGCTATTGGGAAATGAGGGAAGGCAGCTTTCTGGTTAGTAAAGGTCTGGCGGGTACTCATCAGTATGACCATGTCATTGAACGGTACCTGGATACAGTCCGGGTTCTGGGAGGCCGTGTTGATGAGATTGCATTTCCTCTCCCGTCCATTGAAAAAGAGAAAGGTATTATGAAGGAACGATTTAGGGCTTTAGGTCTTACCGGGCCTTATATAGCTGTTGTGCCCGGTGCCCGCTGGTCTGTCAAAGAATGGCCGTTGCCATACTGGACAGAATTCCTGAGGCGTGTAACGGCTTCGGGGATGGGAGCTGTTATTCTGGGCAGTGCTGATGACACAGTAAAAGGACAGGTCATTTCCCGGGATGCGGAGACCGGCATTTATGATTTTACGGGCAAGACCAGCCTGCGGGAATTGATGGCGGCTATTTCGTCATCCCGTTTATATATCAGTGCCGATACGGGGCCGCTCCATATAGCCAATGCCTTAAAAAAAGAATTGATTGCTTTGTTCGGTCCTACTTGTCCGGACAGGACCGGCCCGTATGGAGGTCCTGATAGTTCGTACATACACATGATTATTTCTCCTACATCCCAGGCGACCCCGGATCACCCCTTAGTCAATGATCCGGAATGCATGTCCCAGATTACCGTTGATACAGTGTGGCATACGTACATACAGGCGATAAAGAAGGTGAATGGATGATCAATCTTCGTCATAAAAAAATTATAGTAACATTTCTCATGCATCTCGGCGATCTGATTTTAATCACTCCTTTTCTGCAGGTGTTGCGCCGTCATGCCACAGGTTCTGATATCACCCTGGTCGTTGATGAAAAACTGGCCGATGTGGTCCGCTATAATCCTAATATCGATCACCTGGTAACGGTAGATAAAAAAGGAAAGGATAACTCTGTCGGTGCACTCTGGCACATTGGGAGGAATTTGCACCGCAATCATTATGATATCCTCATTAATCTTCATCCTAACGAACGGACCAGCTTTCTGGCGTTTGCCATACATGCCAGGGAATTTGATGGTATGAGTCATTTCCTGTTCCGCCCGTTCATGCACCGGTATACGCGGCTTGACAGGACGCACCTGCATGCGGCAGACATGTATATCAACGTATTGGAACAGATGGGGATAGAAGACCGGCGCAACGATGGCCTGCAATTTCTTACTTGCCCGGCATGGGAACAGACTGCCCATGAATTTTATGCCGCCCAGGGAGTGGAAACCGGTGATAAGCTCATCGGTTTTAATATTGGCAGTGCCGTTCCGCAGAAACGCTGGCCGCCCCGGCGCTTTGCATCAGTAGCTGATTATTTTAGTGAGAACGGATATCGATGTGTTTTCTTTGGAGGCCCTATGGACATCGATATGGTCCGGGAAGCGGCGGAGCTGATGAAATATCCTCCGGTCATTGCGACGGGAAAATTTTCGCTGGGAGAATTAGCGGCAGCCATCCGCTGGTGCTCGCTCTTTATTACTAATGACAGCGGGCCCATGCATGTCGCCGTCAGTCAGAAGGTCCCTGTCGTCGCCCTGTATGGACCGAGCAACCCGATGTTTTATGGTCCCTATACGGATAAGGCCATTGTCCTTGAATCGACAGACCACTATGAAGTTGGAAAAAGTATGAAAAAAATTATTAAGGAAGGAAAATATCAGGGAATTTCCGTTATTTCAGCAGCCCAGGTCATTGAGGCGGCAGAAGAACTGTTGCAACGGTATCCGCAACAGGCTGCTGCATTGTAATTGAAAAGGTTGTGCAAATAGCGTATAATGTAAACCATGAAGTAAATCTACGGACTAATCGGAGGTGTGATATATGAAGAAAGTAATGTTGATAGGTGCTCTTATTGCAGCTGTTTCCATAGGTTCTGTTGCCTGTGCCGCACCCAATAAAAATCCGCAGGCGGGAGATCTGAAAGCCAACGTCAATTACGGCTTTGATCAGAAAGAAGGAGGCCGCAGTGCCCATAGCCGCTTCAGTGGCGGAGACGTCACATACACGATCAATGATAAGGTGGATGTGCAGTACGTCAATAATTATACAAAGGGTGATGACGGGGACAAACTGAATGAACATTATTTACAGGGTGTGTACCGGTTTACTCCTTATGTCTCTGCCTATGGCGGCATGAGTTATGTCAAAGCCGATACTTATAGAGATCAGCATTTTTATGGCTATCAGGTCGGCTTGAAAGGGCAGATACCGATTGGCGAACGCTGGCAGGGATTTGCGTCAGTAGGCGTTGGTGATGATGTCAATTCCTATTCGGTCGGATTAGGATATGATATTACAAAAGACTGGGATGCTCATATCATGTACCGTCGCGCAGATATTGATGTCGACAATTATGATGATACGGTAAAAGGCTGGCAGATTGGGATGGGGTATAAATTCTAGATATCCTGTATGTGCCAGGCCATTGTCCGGTTCGTGGGGAGACTGTCGTTGAGACAGTCTCTTTTTTCGTTGACAGTATCCTCTTCGACACGTATAATAACACGTGACATGTGCTGTGGTTGAAAGTCGATGTCAGTCGCAGACAAAGCGATCCACGTAAGGAATCCAAAGTGATTCTGATCATAGTGCGGCCTAGAAGTAAGTCCTGCCGTAACATGCGAGAGGGCTAGTAGTGGGGGATGATGTACATCTATGAGCGAACGTCCCAGCAGGCGAGTGTGGGGGTAAAGACCAGGTCAGACATGTCAGGGGCTGTCGCGCTGCGGCAGCTCTTTTGCATATACAGAGGCATAGTGTCTGCTACAGGTAAACGGAAAAAGCTGTTACAATTTCATTACATTTGTTTTGTAACGGAAAATCCGTTTGACGTTTAGAATGTCATATTGTACAATATAAAGGTATTTATTTCCAACAGTTTTTAGGAGGAGAGTCCCATGGATAAGGCGCGCATTGCAAAAATGGAAAGAGAATTACAATGCAATCCTTATGATAGATTCATGCAATTTCATGTTCTAAAAGCTGATGAAGATGATACGGAACTGGTGTTTCACAATGTAGGAACGAAATGGGGAAATCCCAATGGAACACTGTATGGTGGCGTTTTGTATTCTATGGCTGATTCAGCGATGGAAACGGCGTGTGCCGTTGCAGGAAAAGCTGTCCTGACGCTGGACCTTGCAATGAATTATCTGCGTCCGGCACTGGCGGATACGGTTATTTGTGCTAAGACCCACATTTTGCATAACGGCCGGACGACTATGGTAGTAGTCTGCGATTTTTATGATGACAGCGACCGCTATCTGGCACATGGCAAGGGGACGTACTTTGTTACCGGTGCGTACCAGTACCAGTCTGATAAAGGAGAAACGGCAGATGAAGGATGAACGGACAGAAATGTCAGATGTGCTGAAACGACGGGTGTTCAATATTCATCAGGGCGTTACACAGATTCCGTACTTCAAGAATCTTCCCTGTAAAATCCAGGATGTAGATGAAGGATGGGTACGTGTAGCTTTCGATATTACGCCGAATCTTTGCAATTATCGTGGTATAGCTGCAGGTGGCGTTCTGGCAGCTTTTTGTGATACGCTGATGGGAATGGCCAGTCGTTCATTAGGGTATCAGGTAACGACATTAGAAATTAACATGAATTACATCCGCCCTGTTCATCCGGGGCAGGATCTGATTGGCGTCGGTCAGGTCGTTCATCATGGCGGACGGACGATTGTAGCGGAATGTGAACTCATGGATGAAAACGGAAAAGTAGTGGTCAAAGGGCGTTCTTCTTTTTATATTCTACGCAAATATGATGATTAGAGCGTCTTTTGTGCGTGAACGTATTAAAAAAATGGAAGGTTGGTATCAATATGGATTTTGCTTTTAATGAGGAACAGCAGGAAATCATCAAGGTTGTCAGGGATCTGGTGCAGAAAGAAATCGTACCGTATGCAGGAGAAATGGATGAACAGGGGAAAATGCATGAAGGCCTGCTTGATAAACTGGCTGCTCAGGGACTCCTCGGCGTAGCCATCCCGGAAGAATTTGGCGGAGCCGGCCTTGACGCTATTACGATTGCTGCTATTTATGAAGAACTGGCCAAGGGATGTGCCGGAGTAGCGACGTCGGTTGCAGCTAATGCCCTCGCTTCCTATCCTGTCATCATAGCTGGTAATGATGAACAGAAAAAGCGCTATTTTGATATTATCAATGAAAATAATCTGGCTGCATTTGCCCTTACGGAACCCGGGACTGGCTCTGATGCCGGTTCTGTTTCCACCAGAGCTGTCAAGACGGAAGACGGCAGCGGATATGTGTTGAACGGAACAAAATGCTTTATAACAAATGGAGCTCTGGCAGAAGTATTCGTCGTATTCGCCAATACGCGTAAAACTCCGAGCATCCGCGGACTGACGGCGTTCATCGTGCGTAAGGGAACACCGGGATTTACTGTGGGAAAAGCAGAAAATAAAATGGGCATACGTGCTTCCAATACGACTGAACTGATTTTCCAGGACTGCTTTGTTCCGGTAGAAAATCGTCTGGGCCGGGAAGGTCATGGTTTCCGTATTGCCATGGAAACACTGGATGCGGCACGTCCCTTTGTTGGCTCCATTTCTGTCGGTATTGCTGAAGCGGCGTTCCGGGCCTGCAGTGAATACGCCAAAGTACGCGTTCAATTTGGCAAGCCCATTGCTTCCTTTGAAATGGTACAATCGATGATAGCCGATATGGCTATGAAAGTGGAAGGCGCACGCCTTCTTGTCCAGCGCGCATGCTGGATGAAAGACCAGGGCATGGAGTTCTCCCGGGAAGCAGCCATTGCTAAATGTAATGCTTCTGACGTTGCCATGCAGGTGACGACAGATGCCGTGCAGGTCATGGGCGGATATGGCTATATCAAAGAATATCCTGTCGAAAAGTATATGCGTGATGCGAAAATCATGCAGATTTATGAAGGAACGAACCAAATTCAGAGATTGGTTATTGCAAATAAAACACTTTACTGATACAATATATCCATGCAAAACATGGCTATGAAGAAGAGAGTAGCACAGTAATCTGGTTACAGGGAGCGGTTGCCACCGGTTGAGAGCGCCGTGCCAGTTGTGCTGCACGTTCACTTTGGAGCTTCCTGTTGAAAATCAGTAGGCAGGACGGGTATTCCCGTTACAGGATACAGGAGTACAAATTAGGGTGGTACCGCGAATCAGACTTTCGCCCCTTGAGGGGTGGAAGTCTATTTTTTTTAGAGGAGGAGAATTCCATGATTAATGAAAAAATTGAAGCAATCAAGGCTGCTGTCAGCGAACAGATTGCCAGGAGCAAGGGACTCCAGGATGTCCAGGATATCCGCGTCAGATATTTAGGCAAAAAAGGTGAATTGACAGCTATCATGAAAGAAATGAAAAATCTGTCCAAAGAAGAACGGCCTAAAATTGGTCAACTTGTCAATTCAGCCCGGGCAGAAATCGAAGAACATCTGAAAGCCAGAATGAAGGAAGTCAAAGAACAGGAACTGGCGGATAAAATCCAGTCTGAAAAAATTGATATCACTCTTCCCGGCCGCAAACCGGTCATAGGACACGAACACATTTTGCATCAGACATTACGTGAAATGGAAGAATCATTCCTGCGCATGGGGTTTTCCATTGTCACAGGCCCGGATATCGAATCAGATTATTTTAATTTCAAATGTCTGAACCTGCCTGATGATCATCCGGCACGGGATATGCAGGATTCCATGTACGTCACAGACGACATCCTCCTGCGGACTCATACGTCGGGGATGGAAGCAAGGACTCTGCAGGCCCACAAGCCGAATGAACCGTTTAAGATGATTGCGCCTGGTAAAGTATACCGTTGTGACTATGATGCAACCCATTCTCCGATTTTCCATCAGATGGAAGGCATGATTGTGGATAAAAATATCCGCTTTTCTGATTTGAAAGGTATTCTGGAAGACTTTCTCCATGACATGTTTGGCGCCGATACGCGCGTCCGTTTCCGTGCCAGCTATTTTCCATTTACTGAACCGAGCGCGGAAGTAGACATTTCCTGTGTTATGTGCGGCGGCAGAGGCTGCCGGGTATGCTCTCATACGGGATGGCTGGAAATTCTCGGCTGCGGTGTAACTAACTGGGAAGAACTACGCTTAAATGGTTATGATCCCAAACAGGTAAATGCCTTTGCTTTTGGCATGGGCGTGGAACGTATTGCCATGCTGAAATATGGCATCGACGATCTGCGTTTGTTCTATGAAAATGATATGCGGTTCTTAAACCAGTTCTAGGAGGTTATACATAATGAAAAGTTCACTTCTTTGGATGCAGGATTATGTCGATGTAGACATGAATCAGGATATGCAGGCCTTTGCTGATACACTGACCATCGCTGGTATTCCCGTAGAACAGGTAGAATACTGGGGAAAAGATATAAAAAATGTCGTAACTGGTAAGATTCTGAAAATAGAAAAACATCCCGATGCAGATCATCTCGTCATCTGCCAGATTGATGTGGGAACAGAACAACTTCAGATTGTCACGGGCGCTTCTAACGTACGGGAAGGACAGATTGTCCCCGTTGCCGTTCATGGCGCTCATCTTCCAGGAGGCGTTAAAATCAAGCGCTCCAAACTGCGGGGCGTACCGTCCAACGGCATGCTTTGCTCTGCCCACGAATTAGGATTCGATGATAGTGTTCTCCTGCCGGAAGAACGGAGCGGAATCTGGATTCTTCCGGCGGATACGCCTGTCGGGGTCGATGCAGTCAAGTATTTACAACTTTGTGATGTTGTATATGAATATGAACTGACTGCCAATCGGGCCGATTGTTTTTCCATGGTCGGCTTATCACGGGAGTTTGCTGTATTGAGTGGGAAAACTGCCCGGTACCCGGAAATAACCGTTGCAGAAAATGATGAAACCATTGATGGCAAGGTGCAGATTTCTATTGATGATGAAGAATTATGCAACCGGTATACAGCCCGTCTTCTGACTCATATCAAAATCGGCCCGTCTCCGCTCTGGATGCAGCAGCGTCTGCGCAAGTCCGGAGTCCGTCCTATTAATAATATCGTCGATGCCACGAACTATACGATGATTGAATTGGGAATCCCTCTTCATGCCTATGATTATGACAAAGTAGCCGGGCACCATCTCATTGCCCGCCGGGCGAAAGCTGATGAAGCAATGAAAACATTGGATGGTATAGATCGCACACTGAATGATAATATGCTGGTCATTGCCGATGAAGAAAAGCCCTGCTGCATTGCCGGCATCATGGGCGGATTCGATTCAGAAGTAACGGAACGTACGCAGACGGTCATCCTGGAATGCGCATCATTCAAAGGATCTAATATACGCCATACCGGCCGTATGCTGGGCCTTCGCTCGGAAGCTTCGGGACGGTTCGAACGCGGGCTGGATGCTGATAGCTGCATTAATTCCATTAATCGGTGTGCCCAACTTCTGCAGGAAATGGGAGCCTGTGACGTAGCCAAAGGAATCGTCGATGTCTATCCGCAGCAGCAAAAGACTACTTATATTACATTCACGGCTGACCAGGTCAACGCCTTCCTGGGAACGGATATTCCGGAAGAACAGATGATGCACATTCTGGAAACTCTTCAGTTTACTTTGCAAAAAGACGGTGATACGATTACGGCAACCGTGCCCAGCTATCGTGGAGACTGCACGGAAATGCCGGATATTGCTGAAGAAGTAGCCCGTATTTATGGCTATGAACATATTCCGTCTACACGTCCCTGGTCTGATATTACCGTAGGCGAACCGGGGTTTGAATATGATGTGACGGAGAAGATTTCCCGCATCCTTTGCAGCAGCGGTTTAAATGAAACTGTTACTTTCAGCTTCATGCATCCGGATCAGCTGAAAAAACTGTTATATAAAGATGGGGATCCGGTCTATCAGGCTGTGCCTATTATCAATCCTATAACGGAAGATTTCCCTCTTATGCGGACGACACTGATTCCTTCATTAATGGACGTCCTGGCCCGCAACCAGGCAGTCAAAAATCCGTCTGTGGGCATTTATGAAATAGCTCCTGTCTATATTCCGAAAGAACTTCCTGTAAAAGAACTTCCAGAACAGAAATTGTGTGTCAGCGGCCTTCTTTACGGTCTGCGCACTACAGGAGAATGGCCAGTACAAGCGTCGGACTACGATTTTTATGACGTTAAGGGCCTCGTAGAAGCGGTCCTTTCCGGACTTGGTATCCATGCGGATATTGAAGTATCTGATTATGCGCCGCTTCATCCCGGCAAGGCGGCCCGTTATGTGAAGGACGGCAAGGTTCTTTGTAATTTTGGCGAACTTCATCCGAAAGCTATGGATAATTATGATGTGACAGGCCCGGTATATATCTTTGAAATGTACATGGATGCTATCATGCCGTTCATCAATCTTATGCCTGATTACCATAAAGTTGCCAAATTCCCGGCTTCCAGCCGCGATCTGGCGTTCCTTGCGCCGGTTGACACAAGCAACCAGGCTATTCTCGATATCATCCGGGAAAAAGGCGGAGACTATCTTGAAGCCGTTCATCTCTTTGATTTGTACCAAGGAAAACAAGTTCCCCGGGGCTATAAGAGCCTTGCCTATAATCTGGTATTCCGCTCTGAACAAGGGACGCTGACCGACCAGGACATCCAGGCTCCTATCGATGCCATTCTGACTGATTTAAAAGAAAAATTAAATTGTGAATTGCGATAATCGCATAGAGATGTAATGAAATATGCCGTGATACTTATTTTGTACGTAATGACAACGGAGCTGTTAGTGGTGACAGCTCCGTTGTTCATTACGGCAGGAGTAGCATCAGAACTGGCATTGTAGGCCGTTTTGGCTGTTGTCAATCCCAGGGTTTTGTGATATGATGTAGAGCGTAGTATGGTGTTTTATAGATAATAAAAAGGGTATTATACCCATAAGGAGGACATACTAATAATGAACGTAACAGTAAATGAAGTTGATCAGCACAAAGTAACACTGCACATCGAAGTACCGGCAGCCGAAGCAAAAAAAGGCGCTGCTGCAGCTGTAAAGAATCTCGCTAACAAAGTAAATATCCCGGGCTTCCGTAAAGGTAAAGCTCCGCGTATGATACTGGAAAGTTTCCTCGGCAAGGATGTTGTCAAAGAAGAAATCAAAGAAGCGATTATTACAAAGGCGTATAATGATGCCCTGAATGAAAAAGAAATCGTTCCTGTAACCGATCCGGATATTAAGGTCATTGAAGAAGAAAAAGGCAAAGACTTTGTCTTTGATGCTACGCTGACAAAGAAACCGGAAGTAAAACTGGGTGAATATAAAGGTATTAAAGCAGCCCGTGAAGCCGCTGAAGTAACGGATGAACAGGTAGCCGCTGAACTGGCAAAACTGCAGAAAGCTCATTCCAAGCTCGTCGTTGCCCCGGAAGGTACGGAACTGTCTAAAGATGATTTTGCTATTATTGATTTCAAAGGCACGGTTGATGGAGAAGCTTTTGAAGGCGGCGAAGGAAAATCCTATCCGCTCCAGATCGGTTCCGGCAGTTTCATTCCCGGATTTGAAGATCAGCTCATCGGTTTAAAAGCCGGCGATGAAAAGGATGTCAAAGTGACATTCCCGGAAGATTATTTTGAAAAGAAACTGGCTGGCAAAGAAGCTGTATTCGCTGTTAAGGTCAATGATGTAAAACGCAGTGAAGTTCCGGCCATTGATGATGAATTTGCAAAAGAAGCCGGCAAATTTGACACTCTCGACGCACTGAAGGAAGATATCCGCAAACGGCTGGAATCACAGGCTCACTTCCAGGCTGTAGAAAAGTTTAATTCCGATGTCCTCAAAGCAGCTGTCGATAATGCAGAAGTCGATATCCCCGATGTCATGGTGGATACGAAAGTCGATCAGATGATCGATGAAATGGCTATGCGCCTGGAAACTCAGAACATGTCCCTTGACGATTATCTCAAATACACCAATACGGATATGGACAAATTGAAAGAACAGTATCGTCAGCCGGCGTCCGAAAACGTCAAAATGGATCTGGTACTGGAAGCCGTTGCCAAAGCAGAAAATATCGAAGTCAAGGATATCGATCTCCAGGCTGAAATCTTTACGATGGCTCAGAACTTCGGTGCTGATCCGAAAGAAGTATACAAGATTATCATTAAGGAAAGACGCGTTCCTATGCTCGTTCAGTCCGTCGGCCGTAAAAAGGCTGCCAGCTTCATCCTGAAGAATGCAATCGATACGAACGCTAAAGAAGAAAAAGCGGAAGAACCACAAGTAGAACAGGTTAAAGCGGAAGAACCGGAAGCGTAAGAACGCGAGGTGTAGTCATTATGAAAATGGCATATGTACCGATGGTCGTTGAACAATCGAGTCAGGGCGAACGGAGTTATGATATTTACTCCCGGCTCCTGAAAGACCGCATTATTTTTCTCGGCGGCCCCATTGAAGATGTGACGGCCAATATTGTAATTGCCCAGCTCCTTTTCCTGGAAGCTGAAAATCCTGACAAGGATATCCATTTGTATATCAACAGCCCTGGTGGTGTCGTTACTGCCGGCATGGCTATTTATGATACGATGCAGTACATTAAGCCGGATGTTTCGACTATTTGTGTAGGTTCTGCTGCCAGCATGGCTTCTGTCCTGCTGACGGCCGGGGCTAAGGGCAAACGGTTTGCCCTGCCCCACTCACAGATTATGATTCACCAGCCTTTAGGCGGCGTGCAGGGTCAGGCGACGGAAATCGAAATTCACGCCCGTGAAATCCTGCGCATGCGCAAAGAATTGAATGGCTTATTATCTCTGCATACGGGGCAGCCGCTTGACGTCATCCAGAAAGACACGGAAAGAGATAATTTCATGACGGCCGAAGAAGCAAAAGCATATGGCCTGATTGATGAAATACTGGCCCGTCCGAAAGATGACCAGGCAGGCAAGTAATGGCTGCTATAGGAGGAATACGTGGATAGAGACAGAACAGATGAACCGAGATGCAGTTTCTGTGGCCGTACCCAGAATGAAGTCCAGAAACTGATATCTGGTCCAGGCGTATATATTTGTGATGAATGTATTAATGTCGCGCAGCATATTCTGGAGGAAGAAACAAAGGAAGAATCTCCGGAGTTTCAATTGAAGGAACTGCCGACGCCTCATGAAATCAAGAAAACCCTTGATGAGTATGTCATCGGGCAGGAAGCAGCGAAAAAGACATTGTCTGTCGCAGTATATAACCACTATAAACGGCTTCAGTCGAATGATGTCGATGATGATGTGGAATTACAGAAGTCCAACATCATCATGGTCGGGCCTACAGGCAGTGGTAAAACATTGCTGGCACAGACTCTGGCCCGTCTTCTGGAAGTGCCCTTTGCCATAGCTGATGCGACAAGCCTCACCGAAGCCGGTTATGTCGGTGAAGATGTTGAAAACTGCCTGCTCAAGCTGATTCAGGCAGCAGATTATGACATTGCAAAAGCCGAACGGGGTATCATATATATCGATGAAATAGATAAGATTGCCCGTAAATCGGAAAACCCGTCTATTACCCGTGATGTATCCGGTGAAGGAGTACAGCAGGCATTGCTGAAGATACTGGAAGGAACCGTTGCCGGTGTCCCGCCTCAGGGAGGACGTAAACATCCGCATCAGGAAATGTTGCAGATTGATACGACGAATATTCTCTTCATATGCGGAGGGGCTTTCGATGGTATTGATAAGACTATCCTCAACCGTACATCAGATAAAAACATGGGGTTTGGCGCAGAAATCCATTCTAAAAATGAAAAATCCATGGAAACATTGCTGAAAGAAATTATTCCGGCAGATTTGCAGAAGTTCGGGCTGATTCCCGAATTAGTCGGCCGTCTTCCCATCCTGGTTACATTAGACCCGCTTGATGAAGATGCCATGGTACACATTCTCACAGAACCTAAAAATGCGCTTGTCAAGCAATATCAAAAGATGCTGGAAATGGATCATGTCGCTCTGACATTTAAAGATGATGCTCTGCGGGCTATTGCTAAAGAAGCAATGCGCCGTAATACAGGTGCCCGTGGGCTGCGTTCCATTATTGAACGTATCATGCTCAATGTCATGTTTGATGTGCCTAGCCGTAAGGATGTCCGTGAGTGCATTGTCACGGCTGACTGCGTTACAAGCGGCGCAGAACCTAAGCTCATAACAGCATAGGAAACAGATATGTTTAGTTGATAACACTCATTTCTTCCTTGCAGGGAATGAGTGTTATTTTTCCATTTTAAGAATACCAAAATAGTGAATATTTGTAAGCGAGAAGGTGAGTATTATGGACAATTCGATTTTAACCTTGCCGTTTGTCCCGCTCCGGGGCATTGTAGTTTTTCCTAAATTGCTCAGTAATATAGATATTGGCAGAGAAAAATCACTGGCTGCTGTCGATTATGCAATGGAACACGACCGGTTGATGATCGTTTCGGCGCAGTTGGATGAGGATGAAGAAAACCCCGGCTTTGATGGGATTTATCAGATTGGTACGCTGGTGAAAATTCAGCAGCTTCTCCGTCTTCCCGGTGGTATTGTACGCATCCTGGCAGATGGCATATCCCGCGTTGAAATACGGGGATATGCGGATAAAAAAAACTATACGGAAGTGGCGGCTGTAAAAATACAAGATGAATATACCGGATCCAATGAAAATGAGGCACTACGCCGTCTGATGCTGCATCGATTTACGGACTGGCTCGACAATTTAAAAGGTAATGACGAGCTGAAAGAGAAAGCAGAAGCCATACAGGATGCCGGAACTCTGGCCGATTTTATAGCGGCTCAGCTTCCACTTCGGCTGGTTGCGCGTCAGCAGATGCTGGAAATCTACGATGTCAGCCAGCGTATGCGCCGTGTATGCGGGCTTCTTGATACGGAAGTCGATATTGCCAGCCTTGAGTCAAAACTCAATATGGAAGTCCGTGGCAAAATGGACCAGCAGCAGAAAGAATATTATCTCCGTGAGAAAATTAAAGCGATCCACAAAGAACTTGGGGACAAATACGATAAGGATACGGAAGTAGAAGAATTGCGGGAAAAAATCCGCAAGATGAAACTGAATAAAGAAATCGAAGATGTTATGCTGAAAGAAGTAGACCGCCTCGATTCAATGCCGCCGATGATGGCGGAATCTGCCATCATCCGTTCCTATCTTGACTGGATGATGGAACTGCCCTGGAAAAAGGAAACAAAAGACCGCCTGGATCTTAGTCTGGCTCAACAGATTCTGGACGAAGATCATTATGGACTTACGAAGATAAAAGACCGGATCATCGAATATCTTGCTGTCCGTCAACTGACAAAAAGTCTTAAAGGCCCCATCCTTTGTTTTGTAGGACCTCCCGGAACAGGTAAAACGAGCATCGCCCGGTCTATCGCCCGGTCCATGAACCGCAAGTATGTCCGTATTTCTCTCGGCGGCGTACGTGATGAAGCAGAAATACGCGGCCATCGCCGTACGTATATCGGGGCTCTTCCGGGACGTATCATCGCCGGCATGAAACAAGCAGGAACGAAAAATCCGGTGTTCCTGCTTGATGAAATTGATAAAATGACATCGGATATGCGCGGTGATCCGTCATCGGCTCTGCTGGAAGTCTTGGATCCGGAACAAAATAATACTTTCAGCGACCATTTTATCGAAGTGCCTTTTGATCTTTCTAAAGTCCTCTGGATTACGACGGCCAATGTCATCAGTGATATTCCCCGGCCATTGCTGGATCGCATGGAGGTCATTGAATTTACCAGTTATACAGAGGAAGAAAAATTACAGATTGCCAAACGCTATCTGGTACCGAAACAGCTGAAGGAAAATGGTCTCCAGCCGGGACAGGCTAAGTTCAGCGATGCCGTACTGCGCCATATTATCCAGGATTATACCCGTGAATCAGGGGTACGTACGCTGGAAAAGACGATTGGTACAGTCTGCCGCAAAGTAGGTAAGTCCCTGCTCCTGGAAGAAGATAAGCCGCTCACTGTAACGGTACGGAACCTCGAAAAAATTCTTGGCCCGGCCAAATTCCTCCCGACAGAAGTCTGCAAGACTGATGAAGTCGGCCGCGTAACCGGTATGGCCTGGACACAGGTAGGGGGAGAAGTCCTGGAAACAGAAGCGGCAGCAGTCAAGGGAAAGGGCAGCCTTCTTTTGACAGGTCAGCTGGGTGATGTCATGAAAGAATCAGCAGAAGCCGGCATGATGTATATCCGCAGCCGGGCAGACGAATTGGGACTGGCCCCTGACTTCTATGCTACGACAGACATTCACATTCACCTGCCGGAAGGAGCTGTTCCCAAGGACGGACCGTCAGCGGGTATCACTATGGCTACGGCTATCGCTTCAGCACTTACGGGACGCAAGGTACATCATGATCTTGCCATGACTGGTGAAATCACATTGCGCGGGACGGTACTTCCCGTAGGAGGTATAAAGGAAAAAGTAATTGCAGCCCATCGGGCGGGCATTCATAAGATCCTTTTGCCGGAAGAAAACAAACGTGATATGGCCGAAGTCCCCCAGACTGTCAAGAAGGACGTGCAGTTCGTTTTTGTTCATCATATGGATGAAGTGCTCAGTCAGGCACTGGTGACGCCATAATGGACCATGGCAGCCTGCAGATCATACGCCCGGCTTATAAATCATCGGCCGTACGGGCGGATCAGTATCCCCAGGGAAATATTCCGGAAATTGCCTTTTTAGGCCGATCTAATGTGGGGAAATCCAGTCTGATCAATTCATTGTGCCAGCACCGCGGCCTTGCGCGGGTGAGCGGCGCTCCCGGTAAGACACAGACCATCAATTATTTTCAGGTACTCCTTCAGGAAAAAACAGAGGAGGAGGAAACGCGCCGGCAACTTTACTTTGTCGATCTTCCCGGATACGGATATGCCCGTACTGGTGGCAGGAACCGGCAGTTGTGGAGTCATTTTATCGGCGAATATATTACATCCTCACCTAACCTTCACCTGCTCTTCCTGCTTGTCGATCTGCGCCATCCGGACCTTCCTATTGACAGGGAGGCCTATACATGGCTGGCCGATAACGAAGTTCCTCTGCAGATCATAGCAACGAAAGCGGATAAACTGAAGAAAAACGAACGGGTTCGCAATCTGGCGCAGATACAGAAACTGTTCCCGACGGCTTTCCCGCCCATTGCGTATTCTTCGCTGAAACAGGAAGGGCGCAATGACGTACTGCATACTATCTATGAAGCCGTTACAGATGACTGATTAACACGAAAGACCGGATATCATTCAGACAAGATGAAAGATATCCGGCCTTTTGTCATCCTGTCTCATACGGGCTGGAAAGAAACACTGCTTTCTGCTATAATGAGAGTGGTTTTGTATAGCGTTTTATAGGAGGGACCTTTTATGGCCATTGTTTCACTCGACAATGAGTCGGCATTTACCTTGCGTGTCCTGCACAAAAAGGGAGTCGTAATCGTCGATTTCTGGGCGCCCTGGTGCGAGCCCTGCAAAATGATACGTGCTGAGATACAGCGGGCTGCTGAAGCTTTTGAAAATCAAGTGGAAGTGGTACGGGTCAATGTGGATGCATTTCACAGCCTGGCAGAAAAATACGATATTATGGCGATTCCGACATTGCTTTTCTTTAAAGATGGCAAACCCGTCAAACGGATAATCGGATATGCGTCAGAAGATGAAATCAGAAAATTTTTAGCAACACTCGTCTGAAAACGACCCCTGTTTTGACAGTAAAAACGTTAGGATGGTATAATTAAGAGTGAGCTTATTTAATTTAGAAGAAAAAAAAATGTTATCTGTTGTCGTTCCCGTATTCAATGAACAGTTAAATATTGAAAAGTTTTATGAAGAGGCGACAAAAGCAATACAAAACCTGGATATGGATTATGAACTTATTTTTGTCGATGATGGGTCCAAAGATACGACGCCCCTTATTCTCAGCCGGCTGACCGAACAAGATGATCATGTCCGTGCGCTGATACTGGCACGGAATTTTGGGCATCAGCTCGCTATTACGTGCGGTATGGATTATGCCCAGGGGGATGCTATCATTACTATGGATGGTGATATGCAGCATCCGCCAGCCATGATTCCTGATCTGGTGCAGAAATGGCGGGAAGGATTCGACGTTGTTCAGACCGTGCGCAAGGGAACCGATGATGCCGGGTTTTTAAAGCGGCTGACATCTAAGTGGTATTATATTCTGCTGAACGCTCTTTCTCCCGTCCATATTACTCCCGGCGGATCAGATTTCCGTCTCATCGACCGGAGAGTGCTGAACACGTTCCGGCTGTTTCGTGAACATGACCGGTTTATCCGGGGCATGATGGGGGATATCGGTTATAAGCAGACTACCATTGATTTCGTCGCTCCCCGCCGTTTTGCGGGAAAATCGAAATTCTCCGGCCGCAAAATGCTGCATTTTGCTCTGGACGGTATTACTGCTTTTTCAAAGACACCTCTTCGTATTTCCTTTTATGCCGGTCTTTTGAGCGGTCTGCTGAGTATTGTCATGATTGTTCATGCTCTGTACAGTCATCTGACGGGAACAGCAGCTCCGGGATGGACAACTACGACGATTATGGTTTGTCTCGTAGGCGGATTGCAACTTATTTTTTTAGGTGTCATTGGCGAATATATCGGACGTATCTTCGAAGAAGTCAAGCAGCGTCCTTTATACTGGCTGCGGGCTGAGTTAGGACATAAGAAGCGGCCTTAAAGAAATGGCGTTATTTTGAGAGGTGTTTATATGAGGCATATGGTACATCGTTTACTAGTATTCACGCTACTTTTTTCGGCAGTTATTCTGCCTGCCGGTGCATATAACATAGGTGACCGGGGTGTGCAGGTCCTGAAGATACAGAAACAGCTTGTGAAATACGGATACCCCATTGGCACAGACGGCATTTATGGAAATGAAACGGCCCGGGCAGTACAACGATTTCAGGCAGATAAAGGACTGGATATGGATGGCATTGTCGATAGTAAGACCTACAAGAAGCTTTTAGGTTCATCGATGCCAAAAAGCGAGGCTAAACGGGCTGAAAAGGCAAAGTCAGAAACGGTTGCCATGAAAACGAAATATCCGAGCAATCGGAATTATAAAGAGTATTCCAAAATCAAAAAGTTTACAAGTCATGATGTAGTGGGAGACCGCTTAGTATCGACGGCCAATAAATATGTAGGTGTGCCATATGTTTTTGGAGGAAACACACCGAGCGGATTCGATTGCTCAGGGTTTACACGGTATGTTTTTTCACATAATGGTATCCATCTGCCTCGTATGGCTGATGAACAATACCGTATCGGTTCGACTGTATCACGAAGCGAACTGATTCCTGGCGATCTCGTTTTCTTTTCGACGTATGAGCCAGGTGCCTCTCATGCAGGTATTTATGTCGGCGATAATCAGTTTATCAGTGCTACGAGTAGTGGCGGCATCCGCATTGACAGTATGGATAGCAGCTATTGGGCTTCACGTTATGTGGGAGCCAGACGAGTACGCTGAAAATAAATCTACTAGCTCTTTTATGGCAAAAAGGTTGCCCAACGGGAAGTAAAAAGCGTATAATCTGAGTCATACCAAAAGCTAAGACTGAGGGAGTGTTTGAAATTATGAAGTATATGACGGGAAATGAAATCCGTAAAGCCTATCTGGAATTTTTCAAAAGTAAACAGCATCTGATTTTGCACAGTTTTCCCCTGATCCCGGAAAACGACCCGAGCCTGTTGCTCATCGGTGCTGGTATGGCCCCGTTAAAACCGTATTTTACAGGTAAACTCGTACCGCCTTCTTACCGGGTTACGACGAGTCAGAAATGTATCCGTACAGATGATATAGATAATGTAGGCCGCACTGCCCGCCATCATACGTTTTTTGAAATGCTCGGCAACTTTTCCTTTGGCGACTACTTCAAGAAAGAAGCTATTTCCTGGGCCTGGGAATTTCTCACGAAGGTTATCGAACTGGACCCGGATAAGTTGTATGTAACTATTTATCCGGACGATAAAGAAGCGTATGATTATTGGCATAATATGATTGGCCTGGCTGATGAACGCATTTTCAAATTTGACGATAATTTCTGGGAAATCGGTGAAGGTCCCTGTGGTCCGGACAGTGAAATTTTCTATGACCTTGGTCCGGAACGGGGCTGTGGCAAACTGACCTGTACTGTAGGCTGTGATTGCGACCGGTATCTGGAAATTTGGAATCTTGTCTTTACCCAGTATAATCGTACAAAAGATGGGAAATATGAACCGCTGGCCAAGAAAAATATTGATACAGGCTGTGGACTGGAACGGCTGGCTTCCGTCATCCAGCAGAAAGAATCGAATTTTGAAACCGATCTGATATTCCCTATTATCGAAAAAGTCATTGCAATCAGTGGTGGTGATTATTCCCAGCCTGATCAGAAAATGGCCATGAAAGTCATTGCTGACCATATCCGGGCTATTACGGTGATGATCAGTGATGGCATCCTGCCGAGCAATGAAGGGCGTGGCTATGTACTTCGCCGTATTCTCCGCCGGGCAGTCCGTTACGGCCGGCTCCTGGGAATCGACCATCTGTTCCTCAGCTCTCTCGTCGATACGGTTATAGATATCCTCGGCGTAGAGTATCCGGAACTTAAACAATATGAAAGCCTTATTAAAAGAGTCATCGATACGGAAGAACGCCAGTTCAGTGCTACTCTGGCACAGGGACTGGACTTGTTGCATCAGATGATGGAAGAAGCTAATGACACGAAAATCCTTGCGGGCAGTGAAGTGTTTAAACTTTACGATACGTTTGGCTTCCCTGTTGAATTAACGGAAGAAATTGCTGCAGAAAAAGGATATACGCTCGACATGGAAGGCTTTAAAAAAGCCATGAAAGAACAGCAGGAACGTGCCCGTGCTGCCCGTACGAAAGTATCAGCAAAGGTAGCCGTACCGGATACGACAAAACTTGATCAGGATACTCTGATAAATGATGCGGAAGCCGTAAACGGACATATTGTCATGATTGGCCGGGAAGGGGTAGAAGTGCAGCAGGCCGGGGATGGAGAAGAAGTTACGATTATTCTTGATTCTAATCCGTTCCATGCTGAAGGAGGAGGCCAGCTCGGCGATACGGGGATATTAAAAGCCCCGGAAGGATCGGTGCGCGTAACAGATGCCAAGGCATTGCCTAATGGCCTGGTATATCTTATCGCATCGGTAGCAGAAGGTCAGATCCAGACTGGCGATGCCGTAGATATCACTGTAGATAAAGCACGGAACCTGGCAATTGCCCGTAATCATACGGCGACGCACCTGCTCCAGGCTGCACTGCGAAAGGTTCTGGGGAATCATGTCAATCAGGCTGGCTCGCTGGTAACGCCGGAACATCTGCGTTTTGATTTCACAAACTTCTCCCCCGTTTCAGCAGAAGAACTGGAAAAAGTAGAAGCACTGGTCAATGAAGAAATATTGAAAAATGTACCGGTTACTATTGAAGAAATGGCCTTGCAAGAAGCAAAAGAAAAAGGTGCCATGGCATTATTTGGCGAAAAGTATGGGAATCGGGTACGTGTCGTTTCAGTCGGTGATTTCAGCTGTGAATTGTGTGGTGGATCCCATGTAACTAACACGGCTGTCATCGGCTCCTTCCGGATTCTTTCTGAAACAGGTACAGGAACAGGAGTACGCCGCATAGAAGCCGTTACGGGGGCAGCAGCTCTTGAAAAAGCCAAAACCGATGAAGCAGTCATCCGCAATCTGGCGGCTTTATTGAAAGTCAAGGCTGACGATGTAGCAGTAAAAGTAGGTCATCTCCTGGGGCAGCTTAAAGACACGGAAAAAGAATTGCAGCAACTTAAAAAAGATGCTGCCCTTTCCAATCTCGATGCGATTTTAGCCAGCCGGGAAGAAATAGAAGGCATTCCTGTCATTGCGGCAGCTGCCCAGGCCGATTCGATGGATAGTCTGCGTGAACTGGCAGATACAGTACTGGCTAAGTCGGGTCATGGCGTAGTTCTCCTGGCTTCCGTAGCGGATGGCAAAGTGCAGTTTGTCTGCAAGGTAGATAAAGGCGATACGAAAAAGGGCCTTCATGCTGGAAAAATCATTAAGGCGGCAGCCCAGGCTGCTGGCGGAAATGGCGGTGGCCGCCCTGATATGGCACAAGCTGGCGGTAAACAGCCTGAACAGGTTGATGCGGCACTTCAGGCAGGTAAAGACATGGTCAAGAATCTACTGGGATGATGTCCTGCCATCATAAATAAAGGATGTGACAAACATGGCAATTAGTGATGAAACGATGATCGTAAAAAACAGAAATGAGGAACAGACCGTTGCTTCCATGATTTTGGAAGACGTGTACCACGCTCTGGAAGAGAAAGGGTATAATCCTATTAATCAGATTGTTGGATATCTCCTTTCTGGCGATCCCACGTACATTACGAGTCATAATAATGCTCGCAGTAATATACGCCGTATTGAACGAGATGAATTGATTGAAGAATTAGTTCGTTCTTATGTAAAACAGCGTAATTTATAGGAGGCATATGAGAATTTTAGGCCTGGATGTAGGCTCGCGCACTATTGGTGTTGCCTGCAGCGATCCCTTATTGCTGACAGCACAAGGGATGGAGACAATAAGGCGGCAATCGCAAAAAAAAGATTTTGCCCGTCTGAAAGAAATTATTAAAGAAAAAGATGTACATCGCGTCGTTGTCGGCAAGCCGCGGCATATGAATGGCGATTACAGCGAAAACATGGAGAAGATTGAACAATTTGTCTCAGAATTGAAAAAAGTGCTCCCCGAAATGGAATTTGTTTACTGGGATGAACGCCTGACAACCGTCATGGCGACACAGGTACTGATGGAAGGAAATGTGCGCCGGGAAAAGCGGAAACAATTCGTTGATAAGATGGCGGCAGTTCTGATTTTACAAAATTATTTAGATGCTCAGGGAGGATAATATGGCAGAAGACATGTTGGAAGAAGTCGAAGTGATTACTGTAACAGGTGATGACGGACAAGAAGAGTATTACTCAGTGGATGTGACAATTCCCTATGCGGGCAAGGAGTTTGCCGTACTCGTCCCGTATAGTGAAGAAGAAGATAGTCCTGCTGAAGGCGATGCCATCATAGCACGCCTTGATGAAGAAGACGGAGAAACAGTGTATGTGGCTCCGACAGATGAAGAATTTGAAGCAGTACTCCATGCATACGACAAGTTAATCGAAGACGAACCGTAACGATGATAAAAAAGCTGTGCATGCTAGTCCCTGCCGGACTAGCATGCACAGCTTTTTGCATCTTTTGCTTTTATGTATTTTGTTTATATTTGGAATATACAAAATCAGACGGCATTATTCGTATGAGGTTTGAAGCGTGTTGATGACGGATTCGTTTCAGGCGTCAGATTTTTCATTTCGCCAAGATCATCACTGCGGTCAGTAAAATAGGTGTGAAGCATCATTTCAGCCCGTTCAGAAAGTGGTTCTCCAAGGAATTGTTTGTACAAATCCTGAATTTCCGGATTTTCCCAGCTGGCTTTATATGTCGCATCCACATCGCTTTGATAGAGAGAATCCATTCGTGCCTGTTGCACTTTCTTCACTTGCGGCAATTTAACTTTCGGCTGTCCGCCACCACCTATGCAGCCGCCAGGGCAGGCCATGACTTCGATAAAAGAATAGTTTTCAAAGTCTTCCGCGGCGATGAGTTCATCCAAAAATTTACGGGCATTGCCCAATCCGCTGATGGCAGCGACATGGATGACAAAATGACCAAAAACAACGGAAGCTTTTTTTACACCATCCAGACCACGTACCGGTTCGAAAGGAATAAAATCATCAGGAGCCTTACGACCGGTAAAGAAATAATATGCCGTACGAATGGCTGCTTCCATGACGCCGCCACTGTTACCAAAAATACGGCCACCACCAGTTGATTCACCAAAAACTTTGTCAAAATCACTATCGGCGATGCCAGTGAAGTCCAATCCTTCTTCCTGAATCCATTGAGCCAGTTCACGGGTTGTGATTGAAATATCCGTGTCCCGCAGTTCAGGGATATTCCAGAAATCTGCCGACGCATTCAATTCCGGACGGCGTATTTCAGCTTTTTTAGCTGTACAGGGTGCTACATCTACAATGACGACCTTTTTAGGATCGAGGTTGTTGTTTTTAACGAACCAGGTCTTCATAGCGGCACTCATGATGCTGATAGGACTCTTGGTCGAAGACAGATGAGGAATGAGATCCGGGTAAAATGTTTCCAGGAACTCAACCCAGGCAGGGCAGCAGCTGGTAAACTGAGGAATAGGAATTTCTTCTGACTGAAGCCGGTGTAGTAATTCCATGGCTTCTTCCATGATGGTCATATCAGCACCAAAGTCTGTATCGAAAACATAATCAGCACCAAGCGCACGCAGGGCACCTACCATTTTTCCCTGTACAAATGCACCAGGTTCCATGCCAAAAGCTTCACCGAGACCGACGCGGACGGCAGGAGCCGTCTGGAACATGACAATCTTGTCGGGGTCTTTGATAGCAGCTTTCACCTTATCCAGATCAGATACTTCTGTGATGGCACCGAAGGGACATACGGCGGCACATTGTCCGCAATGGACGCAAATGGGCATATCTCCCGTGCTTTCCAGGTTATAATAATCCATGACAGTCTGTGTGTTTGCGCACGTGCGGCGGCATAATGTACAATTTTTGCACTTACTTTCGTCAAATTGTACAGAACAATTGTGTTCATCAATAGGGACACGGCGCTGCGTTTCCTTGAATCTGCTTTGAAATGTAGGCATTTTTCTCTCCTTATTGAATGAGTATAACTTATTGATAATTAAATGATTTTTTTCACAATCTATTACATATAGGATAATACAAAATACCACATTTTTCCATTATTTTTTAGTATTAGTTTTAAGAAATTTTACATCTTATCTATTCGTTTTGTACATAGTAAATTATTATAAAAATTTACGACATTCATTTTTTTAACCTAATCCGCCAGAAGTCCTCCACCTCTTAGGTGGGGGATGAAGGCGGGTATGGCGAATTTACGTAAGTAATTGAGCCATACCATTGCTCTGTAGATAGTTCTGTAGATAGTTCTGTAGATAGTTCTGTAGTATAATTAGTCGTATATGAGAAAGAATTGATTATACTATGAAATTGGATAGCAATAACCATTCAGTATTCTTACTCTATTACCATCTTGTTTTGGTGGTAAAGTATCGCCGCAAAGTATTCTCTATACAGAACTATCAAAATTCATCAATGCTTATAAAAGTGCCAGCTCTAGGCTGATCAAAAAAGATTTTCCAGAGGTTAGGCGTAAATTGTGAATACATAGAACATCAAGGCTG
This sequence comes from Caecibacter massiliensis, assembly GCA_900095875.1. Lineage (GTDB taxonomy): Bacteria > Bacillota > Negativicutes > Veillonellales > Megasphaeraceae > Megasphaera > Megasphaera hexanoica. The sequence continues at coordinate 2,078,608 of LT608311.1, forward strand.
GTGAGATTATAGTGAATAAGGCATACCGATACAGGCTCTATCCAACGGCTGAACAAAAAATTATGTTTGCCAAGACTTTCGGCTGTGTCCGATTCATCTATAACAAGATGCTTGGAGACCGCCTTGATTACTATAAGGAAACCGGTAAGAAACTGAATAATAACTNCTGCACAGTACAAGGAAGAATTCCCTTGGCTGAAAGAAGTGGACAGTCTTGCTCTTGCCAATGCACAGATGAACCTGAACAAGGCATATAACAATTTTTTTCGCAACCGAAAACATTTTGGCAAACCGCACTTCAAGTCTAAGAAGACAGGCCACTGCTCATATTCTACGAACAATCAGAAAGGCTCTGTCCGATTAGAAGGAAATAAGGTTAAATTGCCTAAAGTTGGTTGGGTAAAATTATGTCTGCATCGTCCCCTGATGGAAAACAGCACGATAAAGACCGTTACCATAAGCAGAACACCTTCAGGAAAATTCTATATCAGTATTTTGGTGGAGTACGAAAACCAAATACTCCCTATAATGCCGAAGAAATTTCTTGGGCTTGATTTTGCCATGCACGGTCTATATGTTGCTTCTGACGAAGAGGATGCGAATTATCCAAACTTTTTGCGTAAAACCGAGAAGAGATTGGCTCAAGCACAAAGAAAACTATCCAAAAGGCAAAAAGGAAGCCACAATCGTGAAAAGCAAAGGCTTCGCGTAGCTGTGCTTCATGAGAAAATTGCCAATCAACGCCGCGACTTCCTGCACAAAAAAGCCCGCTACTTGGTAGACCACTATGATGCTATTGGTATCGAGGATATCAGCGTTAAGGCGATGGCTAAACGCAAGAAAGGCGGTAAATTCAGTTTTGGTAAGTCCGTAGCAGATAATGGCTGGAATATGTTCACAAATATATTGGAATACAAATTAGCATGGCAAGGAAAACAGCTTGTAAAGGTAGACAAGTGGTATCCAAGCAGTCAGCTATGTCATGTTTGTGGCTTCCAAAACGATGCAACTAAGGACTTATCTGTAAGGGAATGGGATTGTCCTAAATGTGGCAGTCACCATAACCGAGATAAGAACGCTGCGATAAATATACGAGAAGAAGCTAGGCGAATATCTGCCTGACATAACGCATAAAGTACCGTGGGTCGCACGGAAACTTACGCCTGTGGAGAGAGTGTAAGTCGCCACAACTCTTCAGAGTCAGTGGTGCTGTTCTCGTTGAAGCAGGAAGCCCCCGCCTCTATAGACGGGGGTACGTTCACTACTGATTTGAAAATAATAAGGATTAAAACCGGGTATTTCATAGGATTAAAAATAAATTGATTATGAAATTAAATATTCACTGTCTTTTAAATTGGATATAATGTAAAAGTAACAACCAGCTGTGAAGAAACATGCGGCAACCCAACAGATAGGACTGGCGCAGCAAATACCCCAATATCCCCAGGAGTTGGCAAGGAGATAAGCGGCGCCACCGCGAAGACTGAGTTCGATGATACTGCTTGTGAGCGGGACGACTGATATTCCCATACCCTGAACAGCATTGCGATAGACAAAAATTTGTCCCAGGAAAAAATAAAACGGAACACTCATGGTGATATAGAGCCAGGCTTGCTGCAACAAAATTTCATCGTGCTCGCTAGTAAAAATACTTAATATGTCCTGGCCGCCCAGATACATAGTCGTTGCTGCCAGCCCACAGAAAGCCAGTGATACGAGTGAACACTGCCGCACTCCCTGACGAATACGGTTATATTTCCTGGCACCATAATTCTGGGCAGAATACACGGCCATTGCAATACCGAAAGAAACCATGGGCTGTAATGCCAACTGTTCTATCCGTGTAGCGGAGACAAAGCCGGCAATCGTCTCTGAACCGAATGTATTGCAGACCGACTGAATAATGATGATTCCGAGTGAGATAATGAGGAATTGGGCTGCCATGGGAATACCGATGCGCAAATGCTGAAGTGCAAAAGCTCTATCCCAGTGCCAATCCCTGCGCTGGAGATGCAGCATGGGAAAGTGGTGGTGCATATATATCAGGCACAATACAGTAGAAGCGGCCTGCGCCAGGACAAGAGCAATTGCCGAACCGGGGATACCCCAGCCGAAACAGGCAATAAATAAAACTGCCAGTACTACATTCAGCAATGAGGAAAAAATGAGAAAATATAATGGGGTACGACTGTCCCCCAGAGCCCGGCAGGCACAGGAAAGAAGATTATAAAACATCATGGCCAGAAGACCGTATGATATGATTATGATATACTGATATGAGTCATCGTACAATTCATGCGAAATGTTCATGAGTTGCAGGAACCAGGGCATGCAGAGGCAGGCAATCAGCATGAGAATGACTGTCATGCCGAGAGAAAGTATGATTGACATTGAAAATGAACGGCGGATTCCATCGAAATCACCGGCGCCGAACCGTTGTCCCATTAGTACAGTAAAGCCCGATGCCATTCCGATAGTAAGGCCAAGAAGAGCCATAAACAAGGGGGCCACCGCTCCAACGGCAGCCAGGGCTTGGACGCCTATGAAACGGCCAACGATGATGATATCTGCAATATTATAAAATTGTTGAAAAATATTTCCAATCAAAAGGGGACCCGTAAAAGCCAGAATCAGCTTTACAGGGTTCCCTTCGGTCATGTTATGTACCATGTAACAATGTAACTCCTTTAGTTATGTGGAGAAGAAAGTATAAATTCACTGAGTTGGATAAAGCCTGGTACGAGTGAATCGAGATCCAGATTTTCATATACGGAATGGGCACGGCGGCCTATGCAGGTACCAAATGAAATAGCCGGAATCCCCAGACTCAGTGGAATATTTGCATCTGTACTGGCAGACTGAAAGGTAGTTGTCAGCCCGTGAGCAGAACGGATACGGGCCAGACGCTGACACATGGCAGAATTTTCAGCCCCGTCATTACAAGGCCGTTCGCCGAGGAATGCTTCCGTAATCTGAATTTTAGGATCCCGTGCCGCATCGAGCAACTCGTGAAATTTTTGATCTATCCGTTGAAGTTCTTCTTTGGATTCTGAACGCAGATCAATCGTGAAAGACACATGTTCGGCAATGGAATTTACCGTCGAGCCGCCCTGGATAGTGCCGACATTATATGTCGTTTTAGGATTGGCCGGTACATCCAGGTTATAGAGGTTCCAGATAATGCCGGAAGCGATGGCAATGGCATTATCGTTACCAAAGTTTCCCCAACTATGACCGCCTTCCGCCTGTATATCAATCTGATAACGACGGGAACCGACGGCCAGATTGATGAATGAATCACTGTTACAATCAATAGCGACCATTTCACTGACTTCGTGAGCATGGTCTGTCATGAACTGGCGGATGCCTTTGAGGTTTCCCAGCCCTTCTTCTCCTACATTGAACAGAAAGAAAGCACCTGCCGGCAGTTCGATATGAAGCGATAAGATCATTTCTGCAAAGAAGAGAAGACTGGCTACATTGGCGCTGTTATCACCACAAGACGGTGCTGCGAATATATTGCCTTCGATTTTCGGCTTGATAGAGGATACTTGATTAAATACTGTATCAATATGAGCTCCGTACACAGGATGCTTATTGCCTTTTGTTACCTGACAGGGCCAGATGACATTACCTGCCGTATCTATATAAGCTTCTGATGCGCCTAATTTGTGAAGGTAATTTAAAATCCAGTCCGCTTTAGCCTGTTCTGAACCTGTCGGTGACGGCAGACTGCAGATTGTTGTCAATAGTTCTATGAGATGGCGTTCATTTGTCCTGGCAAAACGGTCTATCTGTTGTGTGACAGATGTATTCATTAAGATTCCCCCTTTTGGCTATCATACCATGCTTATTATACACCACGGATGGGGAATGGTATATGGATATATTTCACAATTTCATATTGCGAAAACAACTAAAAATATTATGATTATATATAAAATATATAATCAATTAAAAAAATAATACGTTTAACCCATTGACATTTTAAGGCGTGTGGTGTATCATTCAAACATACCTAAACAAATTCAAAGACAGGAAGATGCAATGGCGCATAGTAAAATGTGTCATTGCTCTTTTTTTTAGGTAACCTGCTGATCTGGTGCATACAGACCGACATGTGTTGTATTTAGGGGGGATTATTATGGGGAAGTACATCTTAAAACGAGTGCTTATTTCTATCCCGGTCTTGTTTCTCATATCCATCGGTGCATTTGTCCTGGTTCATCTGACACCGGGGGATCCGGCCGACATGTATATTTCACCGGATATGACGGCAGCCCAGGTGGAGATGACACGAGCCGCTCTGGGACTGGACAGGCCCTTATTTATCCAGTATGTAGACTGGATGGCTAATTTCCTGACTGGGAATATGGGATTTTCCTTTGCAGACCGCCAGCCTGTACTGGATATCATTTCCCAGCGCCTGGGACCAACACTGCTTCTCATGAGTATCAGCCTTATTGTAGCTTATGCGACGGCTATTCCTTTAGGGATCATAGCTGCCCTTCATAAAAACTCGAAACTGGACCGGGCTATCATCGGCTGGACATTCTTCAATGTTTCCTTTCCGCCGTTCTTCCTGGGACTGGCTTTGATTTACATCTTTGCTGTTGAACTGGATCTGCTCCCGACGGGCGGCATGGAAGTCCTCGGGATGGAAAATGATGGCATCGACCTGGCGGAACATCTGGTTCTTCCCGTCATTGTTATGGCGGCGCAGTTTTCTGCAAATATGATCCGGTATGTACGGGCCAGCGTTCTGGAAGTGCTGGGTCAGAATTACATCCGCACAGCCTTGGCAAAAGGACTCAGGTGGCGCCAGATTTTACGGTTCCATGTACTGCGCAACTCGCTGATACCTATCGTTACGGTCATTGGTACCGACCTGCCGAAAGTTATTGGCGGCGCTGTCATCACCGAACAGATTTTTCAGTGGCCTGGTATTGGATCACTTACCGTAGCAGCCATTAATTCCCGGGATTATCCCGTACTCATGGCAATTGTTATTTTATCGGCAATCGCCGTTCTCATTGCGAATCTGACTGTTGATATTGCCTATGCGGCTATCGATCCGCGTATCAAGTATAGTAAATAGGAGATTTGAAAAAGGGGGGGACAGGAATGGAAGCAAATAAATTTGTTTTGGTACATCAAAACAGTATCGGTGCTTCATTCGGACTGAATGCCCTGAGTGGCAAAAAAGAAAAGGAAAAAGAAGAAGTTCCTGAATCTTGGGGGAAAATCACATGGCGCCGGTTCTGTAAAAACAAGGTGGCTGTATGGAGCCTGGTTCTCTTTGGAGCGATTATCCTGATGGCCATCCTGGCACCACTAATCTCGCCATTTGATCCGGTACAGACGACGGGAGCTTTCGATGAAGGCCCATCAGCTGCTCATCTGCTGGGGACAGACGATGTCGGACGTGATGTACTGAGCCGCCTCATATATGGTTCACAGGTTTCATTGATTGTCGGTATCGGGTCGGTTGTCATCTATGCGGCAATCGGTATTACACTGGGATTACTTTCTGGATACTTTGGCGGAATGATAGATAGTCTGATCATGCGCATTACCGAAGTGTTCATGGCCTATCCTCAATTTATGATTATTCTGGTCATCGTCAGTCTGATTGGTCCGAATATGATGACTGTCATGCTGGTCATGGGCTTTATGGGATGGCCGCCTATCTGCCGTCTGGTGCGCGGCGAAGTTCTCAGCATCAAGACACAGGATTATATCTCGGCCGCTATCGTTACGGGCTATTCGCCTTTTACGATTGTTTTTAAACATATTCTGCCAAATGTTCTTTCTCCGATTCTGGTCAATTGCACATTCGGTATTGCCAATGCCATCCTGACCGAAGCATCACTGAGTTTCCTGGGGATGGGCGTACAACCACCGGCAGCCAGCTGGGGCAATATGTTGACCAGTGCCCAGTCTATTATGATTTTATCAGCTGAACCGTGGCGCTGGATTCCACCGGGAATTGCGATTCTCATTGCAGTACTGACGATTAACTTCCTCGGTGATGGTCTGAATGAAGCCATAGACGGCGATTCCAAATAAGTAAAAAGGGGACAGGATCGCTGACTATATATTTTAAGAAAAGAGGGGTTATTATGGGCTTATTATCATGGATACGCAAAAGAAAAGGTCTGGCATTAGCTGTTTGTCTGGCACTGAGTGTTACCATGCTGGCAGGCTGCGGCGGAGGCAGCAAAGGTGGCGGTAGCAGTGCTGGCAAAAAAGAAGCACTGACGATCGGTATGTTTAATGCACCCGATTCGTTTAACCCGCTGTTCAATCCTGGCATTGCCGGTCAGTTTACAATCCGTTTTATGTATGATACGCTCCTGGGCATGCCGGAAATCAACAAGTTTACACCGCAGCTGGCTAACAGCATTGATACGACGGATAATCAGAACTTTACCATTAAACTGAATGAAAAGGCAAAATGGACGGATGGCAAACCTGTTACGGCAGATGATGTTGTCTTTACGTTCAACCTCATTGCCAATCCGAAAGTAGAAACGACTAAAGGAAGCTATATCAACATGCTGGAAGGGACAGACAGTGTAGGCAAGAGACCGGACGGTACTCCCATTCCGGATCTGGTGGCTGTCGATGAACATACGGTTACATTCCGTACGAAGAAACCGGTAGATCCGAATTACCTGAAGAGTATGCTTGGCTTTGAAGTTTATATCGTTCCAAAACATGTCTTTGAAAAAATCGATCCGGCAAACATCTCCAATTCAGATGCTGTTACCAAACCAACTGTTACCAGCGGCACGTATAAATTCGTTTCCTATAAGACGAATGATCATGTTGAGCTGGCAGCAAACGAAGATTATTACAAGGGTTCTCCTAAGCTGAAAAAGGTATTCATCCGCATCATGAATGGGACCAACCTCGTGACAGAATTAAAATCCGGTAACGTGCAGTTGGCCGCTTCGGGTGGTATTGGTTCTGTACCGGTTAAGGATCTGGATGTCCTGAAGAAAGATAACAAACTGATTGTCAAGGCTGTTCCTTCACTGAACACGCAGTATCTGGAAGTCAATAACAGCAATCCGGCGTTCAATGTTAAATTCCGTCGTGCCGTTACGATGGCTATCGACCGTCAGAAAATCTGTGATGAACTGTACAAGGGTACAGCCCAGATTGTCCCAACTGTTTACACAAAAGTCAGCCCTGTATATGATGAAAGCGTAAAACCGCTGCCGTATGATCCGGAAGCTGCTAAGAAAGAGCTGGCAGAATCGGGCTTCGATACATCGAAAGAAATTACACTCCAGGTGCCGATTGGAAACGTATTGCGTGAACAATCAGCAGATTTGATCCAGCAGAACCTGCAGGCTATCGGCCTCAATGTTAAACAGCAGAAACTGGATTTCCCGACCGTTCTTGGTAATGCCAAGAAAGGCGATTATGAAATGATGCTTCTGGGCTATGGCCTTACGCCGGATCCGGATTACAGCAACTACTTCGTACCAGGCGGCAGCAATAACTTCTGCCATGCTGATGATCCGAAACTGACGGAGATGATGAACAACGCGGCATCCTTACCTGATGCGGAAGCACGCAAAGCAGCTTACAAAGAAATTCAGGCATATATGCGCGATAATCAGTTCGTTACCAGCTTGTACGAAACCGATCAGATTAACGTACAGAGCAAGAATCTCGTCGGTGGAATTAAGGACTTCTGGGAAGGGTCCCTGGATGACCTCTATCAGTGGCATTTTGAATAAACGGGCGCTGTAATTGCAGATTGACACAGCGTGCTCCGTAAAGGTTATACATCCTGCGTCTGTTGCTGGTGCTGCAGACGCAGCGGTGTATGAGAAAGGATGAACAGCAATGACAACAGATACAATATTAAAAGTAAACAATTTACATGTATCGTTTCGGACGCTGGACGGCATCGTAGACGCTGTGCGCGGTGTTACCTTTAATCTGAAACGTGGTGAAACATTGGCAATTGTCGGTGAATCCGGCTCTGGTAAATCGGTCTCTATGAAGGCAATCAACCGGGTGCTGCCGCGAAAGAATACCATATTTGGCAAAGAAGGTGAAATCATTTACGAGGGGAAAAATCTCCTTACTTTACCAGAAGAAGAAATGGAATCGATTCGCGGCCGTAAAATAGCCATGATATTCCAGGACCCTATGACATCTCTCAATCCGACTATGACCGTGGGGCGGCAGATTGCTGAATCCATCCTGACTCATGAAGATATTCCGAAGGCAGACGCCATGAAAGAAGCCATAAAGCTTATGGGTCTTGTTGGAATCCGCAATCCTGAAGAAAGCAGCCGGAACTATCCCCATCAGTTTTCCGGTGGCATGCGTCAGCGTGTCATGATTGCCTTGTCCCTGGCGTGTAAACCCGATATTCTGATTGCAGATGAACCGACAACGGCACTGGATGTTACCATCCAGTCACAGATCCTGGATTTAATTGATGATTTAAAAGTAAAACTGAATATGTCCGTCATCTTTATTACCCATGATTTAGGTGTCGTAGCCCATGTAGCAGACCGGGTCGCCGTCATGTATGCCGGTAAAATCATTGAAATCGGCACGGCAGAAGAAATATTCTATAATCCTCAGCATCCGTATACGTGGGGACTCATTTGTTCCATGCCGACGCTGGATACAACGGATGATCATCTCTACAGTATCCCGGGAGCACCGCCTAACATGCTGCACATGCCGAAAGGAGACGCCTTTGCTCCTCGTAACGCCTATGCACTGGCTATTGATTACGAAAAAGAACCTCCGTTCTTCAAAGTCAGTGATACTCATTATGCGGCGACATGGCTGCTTCATCCACAGGCTCCATCAGTTACACCTCCGGCAGAAATTGTACGGCGGCAGCAGATTTTTAATTCTTTCATGAAACAGGAAGATGGGGGGAATGATTATGCATATCGTCACGCCGGCAGCGGCGCTCGCTGATGAAAAACCGATTTTATCAGTACGGAACTTACATAAAATATATAATGAAGGCAAGAAGAATGAAGTTCGTGCTGTAGATGATATTTCCTTTTCTATTTATCCCGGTGAAACCTTTGGTCTTGTCGGAGAATCAGGCAGCGGCAAATCTACGACAGGCCGCACGGTCATTAAACTGGAAGAACTGACATCCGGGACTGTCATGTATAAAGGAAAAGACATTACTAAAATCCGTAGCAGCTCTGAAATGATGGCATTCCGTAAATCAATGCAGATGATTTTCCAGGATCCCTTTGCTTCTCTCAATCCCCGTATTCCCATAAAAAATATTATAGGGGATGCGCTCCGGGTACATCATATCTGCAAAACCGATAAAGAAGTTCACAATAAGGTAAATGAAATGCTGGATATTGTAGGGATTAACCGTTCCTATGCCAACCGGTATCCAACGGAATTTTCCGGAGGCCAGTGCCAGCGTATCGGTATTGCCCGGGCTTTGTGCGTACAGCCGGATTTTATTATTGCCGATGAATGTTTGTCTGCACTGGATGTATCGATACAGGCTCAGATTGTCAATCTGCTGATCAATCTTCGTAAAGAACGGAAAATGACCTATTTATTTATTGCTCATGATCTCGCTATGGTTAAATATATCAGTGACCGTATTGGTGTCATGAAAAATGGCAAGCTTCTTGAACTGGCACCGGCAGATGAATTGTATCGTCATCCTATTCATCCGTATACGATTTCGCTTCTTTCTGCTTCACCGCTCACGGATTTACAGCAGGAACGCAAACGTCATCGTATTGATTATGACCCATCTGTCCAGGAATATGCGCCGGAAGTGAAGGCGGCCATGTATGAAATCACGCCGGGTCATTTCGTATATTGTTCATACGATGAAATCAATACATATAAACAAGCCGCTTGTTAAGGTATAAAATAGCATATATTGGGTAACCAGGGCATTGCATACTGGATTTGACCGTATGCAATGCCCTGGTTTGTCATACGTGCCGTATGATGAGAAAAACGGTCCTCTCGGGCCTTTTTTTGGTTTATTAAAATGTGATGAGAATATCATTAAAAACATCTGAGATTATGAGATGAAAATTAAAATATCATAAGAAGTAGATTAAAATCGACACATGCAGGAGATTGCGTGCTATGCTGAGAAAAGAACGGGAAGAAAGGAAGGAAAGGAAATGTCTGAATGGACTTATCATAGTGGGATGCCTGTACAGCCGTTTGTCAATACAATGCTGACACAGGCTGTACAGATGGGAGCAAGTGATATACATATTGAGCCGATGGATAAACAAGTGCGGGTCCGTTTTCGTATCGATGGCATACTTCAGACCGTAGGACATCTGGAAACAACACTTCTTCCCCAGGTTTCAGCACGCATCAAAGTCATGAGCCATATGGACATTGCCAATACGCGCCTGCCGATGGATGGGCGGTGTGTCTGGAGAGGAAATCATCATATTTTGGATGTACGGGTCAGCACAATGCCCACCGTGCGGGGAGAAAAAATTGTTCTTCGCCTGTTTACGGATCATCAGCCATTTTGTCTGGATGAACTAATCCCATATATGCCGTCGAGACAGCTTTTGCGGCAAATTGTCCATGGCAGTCAGGGTTTATTTCTCATTTGCGGCCCGACAGGGAGCGGTAAAACGACGACGTTATATGCATTGCTCCGGGAACTGGATAGTCCTGAAATAAGCATTGCTACGCTGGAAGACCCGGTGGAACTCCGGGTCGATGGATTTTGCCAGAGCCAGATTCATGAAAAAGGCGGGTTGGCTTTTCAAAACGGCCTTCGCGCATTGTTGCGCCAGGACCCGGATATACTGGTTATTGGAGAAATCAGGGATGCAGAGACGGCTGGCATTGCGCTGCAGGCAGCTCTGACAGGACATCGCGTTTTTAGTACGCTCCATACGGCACGGGCCGTCGATGTACCGCTGCGCCTGCTGGATATGGGACTGGAACCGTTCCTGGTAGCTGAAGCACTATCCGGTATGGCATCTCAACGGCTGGCGAGATATCGTACAAAAGACGGGTATCATGGCCGTTTCTGCCTGTGCGAAGTTGTCCATTCCGGCGCTGCTCTGAGGCAGGCTGTACAGAAACGAAGCGAAAGAAAAAAACTATTGGAAGCCGCTTCACAGGATCAGGCTGTTTTTATGAAAGAATGCATCAGCCATGCTCTCCGGGAAGGGCTGACAGATAAACCGGAAATCCGCCGTGTCTATGATGAGGGGGAAGACGATGACTATTAATGACGTAATTGCGATGGCTATCATAAAAAAGGCAACGGATATACACCTACAGGAGGGCCATCCGGTAATGTTGCGCATTGGAATGGAACTTACCTCTTTACAGAACTGGTTTGTTACAAAAGAGGAACTCCGGTGCTGGCTGCTGGCCCAGGGCTGGAACAATAGGACTGGTGATTCCCTGTCTGCCGAATGGGACGAAAAGGTGCGGCTCCGGATACAGCTTTGTCAGGCATACGGGGGATTTTATGCAGACATCCGCATATTATATCCTTTATCATCACTGCCGGCGGACGGGGATGAAAAATTACTGCAAAGACTGGCTTGCTGTTCTGATGGACTCATCCTGATCTGCGGGCCGACAGGATGTGGGAAGACGACTGCCTTGTGGCGGATGATCCAATATCTGAATGACCATAAAAAATATCATATCATTACTTTGGAAGATCCCATTGAAATCATTTTGGAAGAAGGTGGTTCTCTCATTACCCAGCGGGAATTGCACTGTCATTTTACCAGTTTTTCCCAGGCTGTCTGTCAGGCGCTGCGTCAGGATCCGGATGTAATCCTTATTGGAGAAATGCGTGATCAGGAGACTATGGATGCCGCACTGACTGCGGCTGAGACTGGCCACCTTGTGCTTTCTACGCTCCATACCCGGTCTGCTGCTCAGGCGATAACCCGTTTTGTCGGAGCCTATCCGGGAAGCCGGCAGGAGGAAATCCGCTACCGCCTGTCCCAGGTTTTACAGGCTATACTGGCCCAGCAGCGATTATGCCGCCAGCAGGATACCTGTATAGTGAGAGAAGTTTTGTTGCGGACCCATGCCGTATCCCAGCTGATCCGGACTGGCCGGGAGCATCAGCTCCCCTCGCTTATGCAGATGGGAGCCGCTATGGGAATGCGTACAATGGAACAGGCTTGTCAGGGCAGAATATGATGAAACAGATACATTATAAGGTGACGGCCAGACATTCTTCAGGCAGTGTTGTGACACGCTTTTTACATGCCCCCTCCAGAAATGCTGTATACAAGATGATGAAACAAGGACAGTGGCAGGTTCTTCACATCGAAGAAATACCGCAACAACATGTAACATTGCCGTGGCGTATCCGAAAGATGAAATCACGGGAACTGGGATCATTTTTTAAAGAACTGGCAGAGATGACTAAGGCGGGTATCCCTTTTTTGGATAGCTGGCGCCTGCTGGTAAGACCATTACCACGAGGAAAGAAAAAAGATGCGTTGATAAAGATAGGAGATGACATAGAAAATGGCTCCAGACCATCTGTTGCTTTGGAATCATCCCGGCTTTTTCCAAAAATGACCTGCTGCTTGTTGAAGGCCGGTGAGCATTCGGGAAATATGGAATCTGTTTTATCTATTTTAGGAAATTATTATCAGGATGCAGATCGTCAAAGACAGCAGCTGATACAAGCTATGATATATCCGGGATTTCTTCTTGCAGGTACTATCCTGCTCCTTGCAGGAGCTGTTTTTTATATCCTGCCCGTTTTTGCAACCATGTTTGCATCCATGAATGTACCATTACCCGTTTTGACGAGAGGCCTTATTGGCATGAAGGATTTATGCTGCTATCATGGATTGTCTTTACTGGGCATATTTCTATTGCTGGCTGCAGTCGGAGTATATGGGTATAAAAAAAGGCAGGCCCGATTGTATATTACGGCCTGTATGATGCGGATTCCCCTGTGGAGACGGATGTATCTGGCGTGGTGCTGGCAGCGTTTCAGCCGGATCATGGCTATGCAGCTTGCCAGCGGCATTCCCGTACTTTCTGCCATACAGGATGCTGCAAATGCCACTAACGAGATCTGGTTCCAAAAGAAAATGGAATACTGCAGCAGCTGGGTGCGGTCCGGTCATTCGTTTCTGGAAGCGATACAGCATGAAAACATAGCCACTCCCTTTTTGGAAGCTATGATTCTTGTAGGGGAGAGCACGGGTAATTATGATACGGCATTTTCGCGGATTGCTTCATACTATGACTGGCAGATTTCCCGCTGGTCCCAGCGGATATGCCAGTTACTGGAACCGTTGACTATGGCTTTTATGGGACTGATGATTGGTTTGGTCGTTTTGGCTTTACTGCTACCGCTCCTGGATGCGGCAGCGGCTATTATATGAGTTACTGAGAGGAGTGTTGATCATGTATTCTATGGCAAAAAAATGGTGGCATCCCGTTCGCAACGGTTTTTCCCTTCTGGAGATGCTGATTGTAGTTTCTATTATACTGGTTATTGCAACGATGGCTGTTCCTAAATTCAGCTCAGCCGGCGATAAAGCCAATAAAGCGAAAATACAGGCTGACCTGAGAACCATCAGCAATGCGGCTGCCGTGTATCAGTTTGATACAGGCGCGTATCCTGATACGGTCGAGACGCTGGCTGAAAAAGAATATCTTGAATTTGTTCCGAAACCGCCTACAGGAGCTGAAAAGTACAGCATTGCCGATGGAGTAGTACGGGTCACCCTTAATGGAGTTACCTATACATCGAGAAATCCAGAAGGTACAAATAATGAGTAATAAGAACGTATTACATGGAAAAGGGACATGGTGATAGTGATGATAGACAGTCTTGATCTGTGTTCTTTCCCGGTGATTTGTTGGTTGGGGATCGTGGCAGGTTGTTCATTGCTGATTGTCTATACGGATATACGTTATTATTGGATTCCCGACAGGATTGTTCTGGTCATGGCAGCAGGCAATGGAGCCGCCTGCCTGTTTCGGCTGGTGCAGCCAGACTGGATTCTCAGTCTGGCCTGCCTGGCCGGGTTAGGAATAGCGGCTTTCGTCCTGCCTGGCAGTATTGGCTGGGGAGATATTAAATTAATCGGAGCTCTTTCTCTGGGCAGTTCAGGTATGGTGTTGTACAGCACTCTCTGTGTTGCTTTTGGTACGGCATTGGCTGGTGCTGTCATGTATTGGATTGTATATCGCGAAAAAGTCATCCCCTTTGCCCCGTTTCTCATAAGTGGTTGGTGGGTGTCTTTCTTTTTTGCAGGAGAATGGATTGCATGGGCCGGGTTACTGATGTGAAGCAAAATGGTGGATTTTTGTTACTTGAATTATGTCTGGTTGTGTCGATCATACTTATTCTTATCAGCGCATCGGCCGTTCCAGAAGGGAATTATGTAGAAAATCAGCACCTCGATGGATTGATACGGGAAATGGCATGGGACCTGGCCTCGGTTCGTCAGCATGCTGTGGGCAATAATAGCGGTGACCCGGCCTGGCGGCTTTCGGTGCGACAGAAGGAGTATGTTGTGTTGGAAGGAACCAGGATTGTAAAACGACGGGCTTATGAGAACGGCATAAAATTACGCAGCTCATCATACCGGAAAGATTTTTATTTTGATGAACAGGGCAGGCCTAAAGGAAATCAGATGGTAGTTATATTACAAGGAAGGGGAGGCCATGAAAAGAAAATCATTGTTGCTGCCCAGACCGGGCGCATCCGGATGGTATAGCAGAGGTTTCCTGCTGCTGGATAGTATGGCTGCCGTTTTCTTTGTGGTGACCTTAATTGTGCCATCCGTTTTTATGATGCAGGAGACGATGCGTATATATGCCCGGTCATGTACGTGGCAGCAGGAAGCCAGCATAGCCAGAAATGAAATGGAATATCAGAAAATTAAAAGAAATGGAATGGAAGATAGGACATACTGGATACGGGGAAAGCCATATTACGTACATTGTGCGAAGTCCATGTGGCATTCCGGATGTGTGAAATACGATGTGGAGGTACGGGCAGATGGAGAAAAACCTTTTCACTGCATGCGTCTTGGACGGGAGAATATGCCATAGGAAGAATGGATTTATACTGCTGGAGATGGTGTTGGCGTCCTCTTTAACAGCCTTGATTGTACTGGCGATGCTTCCGGCAGCGGTACAGTCTGTCCGCATGTATGAATATAGTTGTTCCTGGCAGGAAACGGCTTTGCAGGGAATACACCTGGAAGATACGCTGACCGTATCACTGGCTTCAGCTTCTTCTCTGCGCGTGACTGATTCGTCTGTACGATTTCTTACGGACAAGAACCTGCGCAGCGGCTTTTTAATACGACAGGGAGTCATATATAAATGTCTTGATGATGGTACTGTCCAGCCTGTAACCGGAACGGGAGAAACAGGACGGAACAAGATTATCGTGGAACCGTTGGAACCGGGATGCCCCTTTTTTTCCCAGGAAGATGGATGTGTCCGCGCAGCGATGAATCTCAAACATGAAGCAGGATGTACCTGGCGGTGTGATTTATGGATATATCCTGGAACCGGAATTACTCATGAAACGTCGTAATGGTTTTATTATGCTTTTTGCGCTGTGGACAGGGTTGATCATCTTCAGTTTTTCTTTGGCTGCAGCTGTATTGGCGCATCAATATGAAAAACAAATAGAAATGTACAGATATTCCATCGAAGCCGTATATCTGGCAGAGAGTGCATTGCTTATGGGACAGTTACAGTGCGAGAGTGAAGGAGAATCGGATCTCCCGGAAAAATGGGAGCAGGAGTTTTCCGAACTAGCTGAAAAATCAGGCCCGGGTAGAAAAATAAAAGTAGTACGCACACTGAAGCAGACTGGACAAGGAGACGTGACAGGGACATTACGTGGAATTGCCTGTGTCGGGCCGGATGGTGTACAACGGACGCGGGCACTTTCTTTTAATGCGATATATGATGCTTCCTGTCAGAGATGGACATTCACTTTTTATGATTATAGGATATAAGAGGTACTGATATATGGGAAAATGGGTACGAAAGGAAGCTGTGTTCTGGCTTTCTCCGCATGCAATACATATTATCAAAAAAGAGTATGACTGGCTGAGGCGGTGCCGGATGGTTCTGGGAGATACTTATGCGGACATTCCTGATAGGAGATGGTTGGAAAAAAGAGATAACCTTCAATCTGTTTTGCAGCGTATCCTGGATATATATGATCTTTATGGCTGGTCTTTATCTTTCGTATTAAGCGGACCTCAGGTTTTATGGAAGCTTTGTGAACTGCCGGCAGAAAACAATGAGGAAGGAAGAGAAGCGGTTCTTTGGGCAGAACCATTGGCTGGAAAAGAATCAGATTACGCTTTTGATATCTGCCGTATAAGTAAAAAAGATGGGCAGGATATGTATCAATGGATTTTGGGCGCCTATTCCCGGTTTAGTGTGGAAATATGTTATAAGACTGCCCATGATGCGGGACTTTTTATTAAAAATATAATGCTGCTTCCTGGTCTTATCAGCAATCAATACGCTGGTACAGATGGTACATTGTTTCTGCAGGAGAATAAAGATCTGCATATCATGGAAATAAAGAATGGTATAGTGGTCTCTTATGCATTTCAGCAAGGGGCTATCAAATCAGCTGATTGTACAGAGTGGTTTCATATGGCTGTGAAAGAGTCAGATACGCAAAACTTGTGCCAGCCGGTATGGAAGAAAAAAACGAAACAATTTCAGCGTAAATGGCATATTCAAGGGCCTCCGTTCTTATTAGGAAACATATAGATGAAAATTGAAATTAATTTATTGCCCGCATCGGAAAAAGCCGGTGACAGAAGGAAGGCTGTTTTGTATAGAATCCTTCTTTTTTCTGCTATTGCCGGGATTCTGGCTGCCTGGATAATGAGTTTTCTGTATATTTATGAAATTCAGACGATGAAACAAAGATTCGAACAGTCTTTGCAACCGGTACAGTCGGAAATACAGGCCCATAATATAAAGATGAAAAAAAGAAAGGAAACAGTACAGCTATTGCAGTATAGAGGAGAGGTATATTGGCCGGCTTTGCTGGTCTGCCTGGCCGATACTAAACCAGCAGATATAACAGTGAAAAAAATTGCGGCAGAACGGGATAATTTGCAGATAGAAATTTCCAGCCGGCAACAGTCTGCTTTGCAGGAGTGGAAAGAAAAACTGCAGAAAGCGTCGTGGGTTTCCAAAGCATATATACGAAAATGGCAAAAGAAAGGAAGAGAAAATACTGCAGAACTGCATATTGTATTACATCATGAAGATAAACACGTGTCTCAAAAAGATGAATAACCAGAAAATAAAGAAGATAGTTACCGGAGTGCTCTGGGTCATTCTTCTGTTATCGGGATGGTTCAGTTTTACGTTATGTCATACGCGCGATGAATGGCATAGAGCCATACAGTCACTGGAAGAAAATGGTATGCGCTTGTCTGCTATGCCAACCATTAATACAAATATATTTCCGTCGGACAGTGACGTTTCATTATGGGAGGCGACCGCCAGGGAAACACAGATGCAGCTTTTATCTATTCAAGAGGAGAGCAATGCATTAGGGCGATATCGGATAGAATTACACGGGTCTTTTCACAATCTCATATATTTTATGAATCATCTGTCGATGAATCATCCACTGTGCCATATAGAGGTACAATGCATAGAACCGATAGAAAAAGGGCTATATATACGAATGATGCTAACGGAAAGAGCAGATACACGTAAAATAAAAACATGATGCAGGGACCATATGTGTTATTACATACGCATGTCCGTATTGACGAGGTACTCCTGAATCAATTCAAAAAAGGCCTTTAACGCCGGAGAAATCCATTTGTTTGTTTTGTGAATCATCAATGTTTTGATATGATAATCCGGACCGCCCCAGGGCAGGCGTATAAGAGATTGTGCCTGAAGTTCATCCTGAACGGCCATGGCTGGCATGTAGGTAATTCCTAAATTACTGGCTACGAGCTTTTTGATGGCAAATATGCTCTCTACTTCCAGTACCTGGGCTGGCAGAACATGGTACTGGGCAAGAGTGTTTTCAAAAGCCGTGCGGTAACTGCATCCTTTTTCTGCCAAAATTAGTGTCTGGCCGGAAAGGTCGCTGATTTGTACCGTATTTCGTAACGCAAAAGGGTGCTGTGGAGCAGCCAGAAGATACATCGGTTCATCAAATAAAATCCGGACGGTGCAGGAAGCATCCTGTATATTCTGTCCCAGAAGAAAGGCGACATCAATACGGCCTTCACGAAGTGCCTGATAAAGAAGGTCCCAGGAACCGAACTGCAGGCGCAAATCGACGTGAGGGTAGCGGATATGAAACTCTTTTAGCACGCTGGTAAGTCTCGTAATGCCGACAGATTCCATTGTACCAATAGTGACAGTTCCGCTCAGGCTGGTTTCGTTGACAATGCTTTCCCGGGCAGTTTGGGTGAGTTCTAGTATCTGTTCGGCATAGGGGAGCAATGTTTGTCCCTGACTGGTCAGAACAATGCGGTGTGGCAGACGTTCAAAAAGATGGGTTCCCAGTTCCTGTTCCAGCTGCTGTATCTGTCCGGTAATCGTAGATTGGGCATAGCCTGTTTTCTGTGCTGCTTTCGAAAAGCTACCCAGGTGGGCGATGGCAGTAAACGTTTTTAATTGGCGTAATTCCATTCCACTTCCTCCTCTGCACATTCGGAATTTCCGATACATTTGTTCACATATTTCAATTTTACGGATGGACTGTTTAGTGATAGTATAATACATGAAAAGAGGAAAAAAAAGACCGGTCTTTACAGAAGGGAAGAAACATTTGTATCCTGATACAGGAAAAAGGAGGAACCTGCCATGACTATTCAGATGACACAAAAAGTGCTTGCTCTGACCGGTATTCTGTTAATACTCTTTATGATTATCAGTAGTTTATAACAATGTACATTGCCCGCTCATATATCAGCCCAAATATATGATATCTCCCACAAACAACGGCAGGAACCGCATCGAAGCGGTTCCTGTTGTTGTTTGTGGAAAGATGTGTCTGACATAATGGATGTTTAGATGAAGGAATATAGGGAAAGTACAGGATTGGAATGACTGGCAATCATGACGGATGAAAGTGTATGACTGCGGTTATGGACTTTTTCCTTAAGAACTGTTAAGATAAACAGCATCAGCTTTAAGCGCATTACATTTGTTTACAGGCGGAGGAAATATGCATTATGATGATACAAAAAGCAATCCTGCATATTCTGGACTTTAACACGAATATGTGTATTTTGTCACAGAAAGACCTTGATTTTTCCAGCGATGTCGTGTACGAATATGTAGATAAACGGATTGAACGACTACTGAAAGATGCCGGACAGCAGACAGGTGTTTTTTATGCTACCAGTTCATTCCAGCATGTATTACAGCAGCTTCAGATGGAAGAAATAACCTTTGATGATGCGGCAGCAGTTATTGCAAAAAAAACGTATGATATACTGTCTCATTGTGATGAAATGGAGTCGACGGATCTTCTCGTCGTCGATTTTACTGACGATGATGGCGTGCGGACACTGGCTGTGCTGATGCTGGAAAACAAAACGGCATATACTCATCAGGTACTGGATGAGGAAGGAAATGTGTACAATAAACTTATTAAGCATTATGCTATTTTACCGGGGACCAGCCAGAAAATAGAAGCCTATGCCTTAATACGGTTTGATGACTTTTCTATCCGTTTTATAGATAAGAAGCGAAAATGCAATGGGGAGGATATTTATATATTACCCGACCGGCTTTTACAGTGTACATCACAGATATCTGGCAGAGATGCTGTAAAAATAATCAATAAAATAGCTGCTGAAGTAGCAGAAGACCATGGCGGCAGCAGTGTTGAAGCATTATCTAAAGCAAAGAATTACCTGGCAGATCATGCAGAAACATCCGATTCCTTGTCACCAAAAGAATTGGGTTCTGCTGTCTTTTCAGATAACAAAGAAATGCAAAGTCAGTTTGAAGAGAAAATACAAGAAGCACAACTGCCCGATAATATTTCTGTTCAACAGGATTTTGCCCGGAAAACTGGAAAAACTCATAAAATAAAGACAGATACAGGAATAGAAATCACTTTTCCATCGGAATATATTGATAATTCTGACTATATACAATTCATCAATAATCCCGACGGTACTTTATCTATTGAATTAAAAAATATTGCCAAGATTGTAAATAAATAAAAAACAGTCCATATCCAGCTGCATAAACTGGGTATGGGCTGTTTCCTTATGGGGATACTGTCAGGAATTAACTGGCCAGGACACTGTAAAATGTATACAGACAGACGAAATAAAGCATGCAAAAAATAAGACGGCGGAATAATCGGGGCGATACATGTTTCAGGAGTTTTTGTCCCAGTAGAATTCCCAGAACCAGTGCCGGTATCATATACACCGACTCATATACGGCAGGTGTAAAATCGATGCCATTAGCGATGAAAAAGGATATAGAGATGAACCCGCTCACAAAGAAAAAGAGAACACTTGTACCGCGCAGTTGCTGAGGCGTAAAATCTGCATAGGCAAAATACATAATCAGAGGTGGACCGGCCATCCCTGTTGTGACTCCGGAAAGGCCGGAAAGAAAGCCTGTCAGAATATCGTTACGCTGACACTGACGGAAATGGTAGTGTGAAAACTGCATAGCCAGCAAAGAAATAAAAATGACGGATCCTACGAGGATTTTTAACTGGATGCTGGAAAAATGATGATAAATGAGCAGTCCCGGAGGCTGGGCAAGCATATATCCAATAATAATAACGGCAACAACTCGTGTGCGGGCTTCCCGGAATACAAAAGGAAGCTGCACAATATTTGTGCACATGGCTACGACAAACAGGATGAGTACGGTCAGTTTGGGGTCATAAAAAATCATTAATAAGGGGGCTGCAATAATAACCAGGCCAAAACCGGTAATGGCCTGCATGAGGGCCGCCAGAAATATGACAAACGCTGGCATCAAATGGGCCGTTATAAGAGAGAGATCCAATAAATCACTTCCTTTTCCGGAGTAGTTCTATAACAATGGTAGCATAGCAGAAACAAAGTATCAATGTAAAAAAGACTGCCTATGAATTTTCATCATACGCAGTCTTTGATATAAAAGGATAGTCAATCGTGATAGAGCTTATTGATCCGAACCCCTAAAAACGCAGCCAGGACAGCTTTGGCAATATCTCCGGGAATGAATGGGAATACGGCCATAACACAAGCCTGCCAGAATGTTACCTGCAGTACCAGCATCATGGAAATGACGCCACCTAAATAGGTAATAGGGATTCCTACGGTGATGGCTGCAAGAGAATAACGGACAAAGGAGTTATTACGGCCTTTTAAAAGACTGACAATGGGATAGGCAATAGCAAAGGCGATGATGAATCCACCCGTTGGACCGAATAATCTGCCGAAACCGGCTGTTCCGCCAACAAATACGGGTAGACCAGCGCTTCCCAGAAGAATCCAGACGAGCATGACAATAAGTGTTTGTTTCGGCTTTAATATGAATGCAGTCAGATTCATGACTACTGTGAGAGCCGTAATCATCGCAGTAGTAAAAGGCAGGGGAATGGAAATATAAGCAGAAACGCAGCACAAAGCTACGCAGATAGACATTTTGGTTACCGTGCGAATGGAATAATCCGCATGTAAAACTGCTTCACGAGTTGTCATAATGAATCACCTTTCTGTCATGTAAAATGGATACAGACAGCATTATAGCGCCTTTTTATAAAATAGTCAACTTATATGATTATTAATAGGTTAACAATAATAAAGGAGCAAAGACGTAATTACAGCCAGATTTCGACAACTGAAAATAAAAGGAGTAAACCGAGGACGATAGATGTAACTCGTTCATGGGCTGCAAAATAATGGCGGAAAGCAGCTCCTGCCAGTGCCCAAAGCACATTAGACACAGAGCATAGCAGGCACATGATGATACCCAGAAGAAGACGGGGAACAAGAGAAGTAAATGCCGGCAGGATAAAGACCATGTATCCCATGAGGAAAAAAAGCATGACTTTGATGTTTGTCAGATTGAGAACAAAACCGGAAATAAAAAGACGACTTTTTATGTTTTTTTCTTCTTTTTCTGACGTTTTTGATGGAGGTTTAACTATCTTATATGTCAGATAGAGGATATATAATGAGCCCAGTGCTTTGAAAGGGGTTTCCAATTGTGGAATCAGTTCCTGTAAGGTAGACGAACACAAGTAGGCAGCGCCATTAATGATGAAAAAACTGAAAAA
Source organism: Caecibacter massiliensis (assembly GCA_900095875.1). Classification (GTDB taxonomy): domain Bacteria; phylum Bacillota; class Negativicutes; order Veillonellales; family Megasphaeraceae; genus Megasphaera; species Megasphaera hexanoica. Next base: position 2,100,896 of record LT608311.1, read on the forward strand.
AAGCCCCCAGAGAAAAGGGACAGCCCGTTTGAATCCTACTTTCTGACTGACCGATAAGGACATGAGATTATTAGGACCTGGTGTAAAAGACATGCCTATACAGTACACAAGAAATGCGGTCAGTTCCGTTATCATATAAATCACCTCGTGACAGTTGAAAATATCCATCTTATTTTCTTTCTTATTTGTCATATGAATACATTTTATCGCACATCTATCGCATAAACAATACCTGCCATGCCGCTTTTGTTGCACTGTTTTTTTTCGGCGTGTTATAATAATGGCAGGAAAAAGGAGGATGACAGGATGGGATTTTTTGAAAAGATGTATAAAGAAGGTCCGCAGCGCACGCGGAGTGAAAAATTATATGATGATGCATTGCTTCTTATGAATGACGTAGAAAAACAGAACGAACGGCTGCCAGAAGATATACGTGAAACTGTATTGGCTGGCAATGCCTGTGATACAGTTCCTGGTGCCAGCGGCGATTTTGGCCATGATATTCATAATCCAATTCCTGTCAATGGCCCTATCGGTGAATTTTCTTATTTATCCCGGTTGCGCATGAAATCGACAGGAGGACGCGTTTTCTTTCATAAATTACGTACCATAGGGTCTGTTGATGAATTTGAGCTGACCAATGTAAGCGGCCAGTTTGCAGACCATCTATTTTTAGATCCATGGCATCGGGCCCAGAGTGGGTGGTATCCTCATAATTACTATCTGGAACGGGAAGCCGTACAACCCAGAGGCATCACGACGACCTGCCCTGATTTCCCCCGGGATTTGTATAAATTAATCAAAAAGGAAGCAAAGAGGTGGCTGTCTGTCGATGTAGCAGAGAAAGAAGCACAGTATATCCATGTAGAAGAAGCACAGGCTTCCTTGCAACGGTTTCGAAATAAAGACAATTCTGATTCATAGATAGAGAAGTGTATAGGCATGATACGAAGTTCTTTATTAGATAAGTTGATGAAACTGGCTGTCCTCGTGATTATTATCGTTGAACTGGCAGCGGTTCAATATTTTATTCCTGATTTTTATCAGACTCTGTTCCGGCTTACTCTTGACGGCAATGTAGAAGGGCTGACAGAGTACATATCTTCTTTTGGATATGGAGCCATTGCAATTACTATATTTATGATTGTACTGACTAATATGACCGGCTTGCCATCTATTCCTTTTTTAACGGTTAATGGTGTTATATTTGGCCTGCTGCCGGGCATTGTCATTTCCTGGATAGGGGAAGTATTAGGAAATATTCTGGGATTTGTCATCATGCGGACCGTGCTGAGGGATAAGGCACGCAAACTAGTGGAACGCAGCCATCTGACAGAAAAACTGGATAAGTACAGTACGATAAAGACGATAGCATTGGCCCGGGCTATACCGTATTCACCGAATCTGGTCATTACGGCAGTGGCCTCGATGAGCCGCATCAGTTTTGCCAATCATCTGGTAGCTACCATTATAGGCAAAGTCCCTTCCGTCATCGTTGAAGTATGGCTGGGGCATGACTTATTGAAGTTTGGACAGTACGGTGGCCGGATCATCATATGGGCAACGCTGATTCTGACAGTTTATTATGCATACAGGCAGTATAAGAAAAGATAGAAGGGGTGCAGATGGAACGAGCTTTTGCGTTAGTACGGATGGATGAGAAGCATCCGCATTGGCAGATGGCTGTTTCCCGCAGAGGAAAGCTATATCATCGGGCAGATGATTTCCGTACAGAATTTGGCCGGGATTTTACGCGCATCATCCATTCAACTGCTTATAGCAGACTGAAACATAAGACACAGGTCTTTTTTACGACAAAAAATGATCATATTTGTACGCGTATCGAACATGTCAATCAGGTCGCTTCAGTCAGCGGGACAATCGGGCAATATTTGGGGTTGAATACGGAATTGATACAGGCTATTGCCAATGCTCACGATCTGGGACACTCTCCTTTTGGTCATCTGGGAGAACGGGTTTTACGGCAAATCAGTGAGAAAGAACTGCATGAAACATTCTGGCATGAAAAACAAGGCTTGCGTGTAGTTGATGACATTGAAACACTACTTGACCCCGAAGGAAGAACTTCTAATTTGCTTTTAACATATGCTGTACGTGATGGTATTATCTGTCATTGCGGAGAAGTACACCAGACCGTTTTACGTCCGCGGAAAGAGGCCATTGATTTAGAATCTATTCAGCGCCCTAATGAATTTGGACCTTATACATGGGAAGGCTGTGTTGTCAAAATCGCTGATAAAATCGCTTATCTCGGACGCGATATAGAAGATGCTGTACGGCTCCATATTCTGACGGAAGATGGATATCCTTTACAGGAGCTTAAACAAGAATTAAATGGGCATCTTCATGCTCATTTGCCGTCTGTCAGTAATACGGCTATTATGTATCCCCTTATTACCGATTTGTGCAAAGAAAGTTCTCCGGATAAGGGCCTGATCCTGTCCCAGAATCATCTTAACCTGATGCATTGCGTCATGAAATTTAATTATCAGTATATTTATCATAATAAAAGGCTGGAAGTATATCATTCCTATGCCCGCTTGATCCTTGAGTCGATTTATGGAATTTTAAAAGAATGTTATGCTGGTGAAAAGACATTGGACAATATCCGGCTTCTGCAAGAGGATTATCCTACTTTGGGAAAACATTTTTTGGAACGGATGCGAAAATTTTCCGATATAGGCCGTCATATTGCAAAAAAAGATAAATTCGGAAATAGTTTTGGTAATACAATTATCTATCATATTTCCAATTCAGAACAAGATTACCGACGGGCCTGTATTGACTATATTGCCGGTATGACTGACACGTATGCGGAGAAAATATTTGATGAACTGACTACTTTTTGACGATATCTATTTCACTCTAAATGTGATACAATAAGAATTAGCCTGCCAATGGCCTATTATGGATCATAAGAGAATAATAAATGAACAGGCAGGGAAATACCGGTTATTTTCAGGAGGATGTATTCATGAGAGAACTTCCAAAAGCAAATGAAATTTGGCTTCATTTCAAGGGTGGAAAATATCAGATCATTACCCTTGCCGAACATACGGAAACAGGTGAAAAATTTGTTATTTACAAGGCTTTATCGGGAACGATGAAAACCTATGCCCGCCCGTTGAAAGATTTCATGAGTGAAATTGATAAGGAAAAATATCCTAAGGCAGAACAAGATTACCGCTTTGTAAAAAATGCCTGAGAACGGTCTTGTGGTGACCTGGATTTTGATAAAAAAGCCCCTGACACTGACAGGCTGCAGGTACGGAAAACCAGACTTTTCGGCTTGGCTTTTGAAAAGCAGAGTGACAGGGGAAGGGGACTCTATGTGGTACTGATGGATAATAATGTAAGAAATCAGGCCATTAAACACAAACGGAGCTGCAACGAGATGAGCCTATTTGCCCATGTTGTTGCAGCTCCGTTTGCTTTAGGGGGATTGGGAAAGTGATGTAAGAAATCAAAGGGGAAACTCAGGTGTTATTTGATGTCGATTCTCTGACTGGCCTGAATCGCATCAGGATCCTGCTTAGGCAATGTAATAGTCAGAACACCGTTTTCAAAGGAAGCTTCGATGCCGTCGCGCTGGATGTTACGCACGACGAATTGACGGCTATACACAGTATTAGTACGTTCTTTACGGATAAAATGACGTTCTTCTTTTGCCGGAGCTTTGCTGCTCTTTTCAGCAACGTCACTGTTGTTGGAAATTTTCTGGTCATTAGTATTCGCTTCTGGAGATTTTTCTTCCGTTTCTTCTTTGTGTTGGGCTCCGATAGTCAGAATATCATTGGCATAGGTGATGCTGATATCCTTTTTGGTCATACCCGGTAAATCTGCTGTCAGAATATAAGCTTTTCCTGTATCTTCGATATCAACTTTTGGCAGTTTTACTTGTGTTTCTGCTGTTGGCTGGAACAGACCGTTAAAGAAATTATCAAATGTACTGTCAGGAAATGCAAAATCAGTGCTTACTGGAAATAAGTTTCTCATAATATAAAACCTCTTTTCTTAGGTGAATATGTAATAGTAATGACGATGTAGACTTTTTATTCTTTAGCCCTTTTGACCTTTAAGGCTCTAGAACCATCTTCTTTCTGTCTACGCCTATAGTATATTCCTTGTTAGCCATCATGTCAATAGAGTGCTAATAAAAATTATTAAAATTTCAACAAAACTATCCATTGACAAGCTGCAGGAGTTTTGGTATACTTGCAATGTTGAAAACAAAGCAGAAGCTGTCCGCCTCTCACCTTACATGACTGAAATTGTTACTAAGGTAAAATGATGTATACTGATACAGACGGATAGCGCATGCTTTCCGTTCTTTTTTTATGGAGGTGAACGACGATTAGTAAGGAATTACGTATCAACGATCAAATCAGAGCCCGCGAAGTCCGTGTGGTAAGCGACAATAATGAACAGCTGGGAGTCATGTCCCTTCGTTCTGCCCGGCAGATTGCCGAAGAACGGCACCTTGATCTGGTGGAAGTAGCGCCTAATGGCAGACCGCCTGTATGCCGTATCATGAATTATGGCAAATATCGTTACGAACAGCAGAAACGGGAAAAAGAAGCTAAAAAGAAACAAAAAATCCTGACGTTGAAAGAAGTTAAACTTCGTCCCAATATTGAGGATCACGATTTCTATGTCAAGATGAAAGCAGCGCAGCGCTTCTTAGGGGAAGGCAGCAAAGTCAAAGTTACGATTATGTTCCGCGGCCGCGAAATGAGCCACCCGGAACTGGGCGAAAAATTATTGATGCGTTTTGCTGATGAACTGAAGGACGTTGCCCATGTAGAAAAGGAACCTAAAGTAGAAGGCAGAAACATGACCATGGTCATCGCTGTCAACAAAGCGAAGTAAGAGGAGGATATATATTATGCCGAAATTAAAAACCCGCCGTGCTGCGGCCAAACGTTTTACTACTACTGGTACTGGTAAATTCAAACGGATGAAACCGTACAAGAGCCACATTCTGGAATCTAAATCCCCGAAGCGCAAACGGAATCTGAGAAAAGCAGCACTGGTTGCCAAAACGACGGTTGATGCTGTTCGTAAAATGTGCCCCTACATCTAAGGGTATACTCACGTAGTTAACATAGAGATTTGGAGGAAATGAATCATGGCTAGAATTAAAGTTGGCGTTACTGCACACGCTCGTCATAAAAAAATCTTAAAGATGGCTAAAGGCTATCGTGGAACACGTTCCCGCCTTTTCAAAAAAGCAAATGAAAGTGTCATGAAGGCTCTGTTCTATGCCCGTCGTGACCGTCGTGCCAAGAAACGTGAATTCCGTAAACTCTGGATTGCCCGTATCAATGCGGCAAGCCGTGCAAATGGCATGAGCTACAGCCGGTTTATCTATGGCCTGAATAAAGCCAATGTCATCGTTGACCGCAAAATGCTGGCTGACCTGGCTGTTAATGATGCTGCTGCCTTTGCCAAACTTGTTGAAGTGGCAAAAGCTCAGTAAAATATAAGCATATCTTACTGGTATTTCATGCAAGCAACCCCGCTCTACATAAGCAGGGTTGCTTTTTATTTTAATAAATATTTTTCCAGATCGTCAGGAAGAGAAGCGGATGACCGGGTGACATAATAGCTGCTTACGCGGGGCGGGGCAAAATCGAGGAGCGGGACCGAACGGAGAATTCCTTGTTCCAGGTCATCTTCTACCAGACTGTGGGGAAGAAAGGAATACCCCAGACCTTCTGCCAGATATTGAGGCAATTTAGTGCTGTTGTCAATTTCCATAGGAAACCGGTGGTGCCTGGGAAATAAGTCCTGGATGTAGAGGCCGACTCCCTGAAGCGCAAAGTTACAGAATAAGTAGTCTATCTTTTGCAGGTCATCTTTGCGTATGCCCTTGGCATAGGTTGTATCTGCGCTGCTGCAGACTAAATCCAACGTGTCTGTGCGGTATAATTTGCAGATAATGCCATCCCGGTATAGGGCTGAATACGTAAATACTACATCTAATAAGCCGTCCTGGAGGCTGCGGAGCATTTCAGGCGTATGGCTGATGGTAATGTTCAGGGATACGGCTGGTTTCCGTTTCATATAAGCGCGGATACTTTTTTGAAGATGGCATTCATAAATCGTATTTGTTGAACCGATGTGGATTTTTTGGGCAAACGTGGAACTGCTCTGCAAATCCTGGAAAGCCGTGATCTCTAAAGCGATAAATCGTTGGGCGTAATCGAGGAATTTTTCTCCTGCCGGGGTTAGTTCTACCTGCTTATGATTGCGGACGAACAGGGATTTGCCCAATTCGGTTTCTAAATCACGGATGCGATTGGTTACGGTGGATTGGGCGACAAATAATTGCTGTGCTGTTTTAGTAAAATTTTTTATTTGAGCCAGTGCAATAAATGTACGCAGTGTCGTTGTATCCATAAAGTCACCTTCGTTTGGCTGAGTAATTCGAAAAACAAATTGCGGAAATTAATATAATCTATTTCACAAATCATCCTTACTCATTATATAATACGTATAGAAAAGAAACAATTTAAAATTATTTTTTTGTCAATGGAGTTGAATAGGATGAATAAAAAGACTGTTCCCTTTTCGGAAGAACAAATTCGTAATATTATCGCTACGTATCCTACGCCGTTCCATATTTATGATGAACAGGCTATCCTCAACAACGTTCGTAAGTTGATCAAAGCCTTTGATTGGGCTTATGATTTTAAAGAATATTTTGCCGTTAAAGCGACACCGAATCCGTACATTATGAAGTTGCTAAAGGCAGAAGGCGTCGGCGCAGACTGCAGTTCTCTTCCGGAACTGGAATTATGTGATAAAGTAGGCATCAAGGGGCGGGACATCGTTTTTTCTTCTAACGACACGCCGTATAAGGAATTTGCCAGAGCCATGGAATTAGGCGCGCTGGTTAATCTGGATGATATTTCCATGATTGAATTCATGGAAAAACGGGGTCCGCTGCCGGAATGGATTTGTGTACGTTATAATCCGGGTCCTCTTCTCAAAGGCGGAAATGATATTATCGGGACACCGGAAGAAGCCAAGTATGGTATGACCCGGGAACAGGTATTAGATGCATTCCGTATTTTGAAAGATAAAGGGGTCAAGCATTTTGGCCTGCATACCATGGTCGTTTCCAATGAACTTCATGCCAGCGGACTGATTAATACAGCTAAAATGATGTTTGAACTGGCCCTGGATGTGCAGAAAACGCTTGGTATCAATGTTGAATTTCTTGACTTTGGCGGTGGTATCGGCCTGCCGTACCGTCCAGAAGAATCGTTCGTTGATTACGATGAACTCAGTGCAGGCATCAAGAAACATTTTGATGCTATAATGGTACCAGCCGGTTTGGGCCATTGCCGTATTTCTTTTGAATGTGGCCGTGCTATCACGGGACCATATGGGTATCTCGTAACAACGGCCATTCATCATAAGCATATCTGGAAAGAATATATTGGCGTCGATGCTTCCATGGCTAATCTGATGCGTCCGGGCATGTACGGTGCTTACCACCATATTACTGTAATGGGGAAAGAAAACGAACCGAAAAACCATGTTTATGATGTAACGGGTTCGCTTTGTGAAAACTGTGATAAATTTGCAATTGACCGCAGCCTTCCACGCATTGATGATGGAGATATCCTGGTCATTCATGACGCTGGTGCACACGGCCATTCTATGGGATTTAACTATAATGGCAAATTGCGTTCGGCCGAATTGTTGCTTCATGATGATGGCACAGTAACACAGATCCGCCGTGCTGAAACGATTGATGATTTGTTTGCTACGTTAGATTTTTCTGATTTATAAGAGCTGGAACAATACATAAAAAAGCCTACCATGTTGGTGGGCTTTTTTATGGTTCTTTGTCAAATGTTGTGAGAAATGAATTTGTGTACTATCTGCTCTTGATTTCCTATAAATTTTGTCTGATTTTCATAGGATTTATTTCTTCTTTATGTTAAAATACAAATATAAGCTGTGTTTATCATACAAGAAAGGAGTGGAAACCATGCTTGCCGGATTTGATACACTGACGGGTTTTCAGATTTGTATGGTCATTTTCCTCTCCGTATTTTCGTTCCGTTATCGGAAAGGCTGTTCGGAACATTTGACATATTTTTTGCCTGTGCCCATTCTGTATATTCTTTGGGCTTGCATTGTCATATATTATTTTGCTGATTTCTTTTTTATGGCTATCCTCTGGTTCCTGCTGGGAAATTTTCTCAGTGTTGGTCTGGCTGTACTTTTAAGAAAACAGCTGCGGCATTTTTATTATGAACAGTCAGAGAAAGAATTTTACTATCCCTGTGCGGGATGCATGTTTTTTTTCCTGCTGAGTATTACCGTAGTTCTGGCGGGAATCCAGTGTCTGGTGTTTTATATGCCCCTTCTGGTACATTCCTGGTTGTTTAATGAATTGCTTGGTTTTATACCGGGATTGGGAATTGGATTTTTATTGGGAAACTTGTTTGCCGCCTTTTTTCTTTCTGCCAATCAGGAAGTGGAAGACTTTGTGATAAAGAAGGTATAAAATATGGAGAGCGAAGTCCGAAGAAAACAGATTATTGACATATTAACCCATGCCAGCGGCCCGGTTACAGGAGCTGAATTATCAAAAAGATGCCAGGTCAGCCGCCAGATTATTGTAGGCGATGTAGCTCTGTTGCGTGCCCGGGGCGTTTCTATTATTTCTACGCCCCGTGGATATCAATTAGAACACGTAAGGCATGGCGGTATCGAGCGCATGATTGTCGTCTGCCACGGTCCGGAACAAATGAGGACCGAATTAGAAGCTATTGTGGATAACGGTGGACGGGTGCATAATGTCGTTGTCGAACATGAAATTTATGGCTACCTGGAAGGATCACTGAATCTCCGGTCACGCCGCGATGTAGATCAATATATTCATCGTATGGAGGAAACACATGCAGAATTGCTCAGCCGCATCAGCGGCGGCATCCACTCACACTTGATAGAAGCTGATACAGAAGCAGACATGGATGCCATTGAACATGCATTGGCTAAACTTGGGATTTTATATAATTCTTGAATCGTAAAAATAAAAGCAGCAGGAATGGTTGATTTCCTATTGCTTTTATTTTTTTTTGCGTGTACAATACACTATATATTACAGCTGTCATGACAACTGTAAAGAACGTATTGAGGAGGTATTAACATGGTTTTGGAACGTCTGGAAGCGCTGCCAGTTGGCTCGTTTCACTACAAACTTTTATTAGTTACTGGTTTGGGATGGCTTTTTGATTCGATGGATACAGGATTGATTGCGTTTATACTTCCTGTATTGGCGAAAGAATGGCAACTGGCCCCGGGCCAGATGGGATTGATTGGCAGTATTGGGTTGATCGGGATGGCGCTGGGAGCGGTCGTTTCGGGGACGGTAGCTGATCATCTGGGACGGAAAAAGGTTTTTTCTATAACTGTATTGCTCTACAGTATTGCATCGGCACTTTGCGCTGTATCATGGAATTATCAGTCTCTTCTCATATTTCGATTTCTGGTTGGATTTGGCCTGGGCGGAGAATTACCGGTTGCCGCTACTTTGGTGTCCGAGTATGCTCCGTCGCGGGTGCGTGGCCGCTTTATTGTTCTTTTGGAAAGCTTTTGGGGACTTGGTTGGATTGCTGCAGCGTGTATCGCTTATTTTTTTATTCCTGTATATGGATGGCGCATGGCCTTCGCGTTGGGGGCTGTTCCGGCTGTATATGTATTTTTAATCCGCCTGCATATGCCAGAATCGGTCCGGTATCTTCTGTCTAGGGGGAAGGTCGAAGAAGCGAGAAATATTGTCATAACATTGGAACGGAAACTCCATGTTCCTGTACTTCCATTTAATGATGCGGTGGAAAAACTGCCACCGGCTACAACTGTTTCATTCCGGGAATTGTGGAAAAAACCTTACATGAAACGGACAATTATGCTATGGCTTGTATGGTTTGGCATTAATTTTAGTTATTATGGAATATTTATGTGGCTGCCGTCTCTGGTATTTCAACAGGGATTTACTGTAGTTAAAACGTTTGAATATGTACTTATCATGACGCTGGCCCAATTGCCCGGGTATTATTGCGCCGCATGGCTGGTTGACAGGCTGGGGCGGAAGTATACATTGTCTGTATTTCTCCTTTTCAGCGGTGTTGCCAGTTATTTCTTCGGACATGCTTCGACGGCAGCGGCTCTGATGATGTGGGGTTCGGTTATGTCGTTTTTTAATCTCGGTGCATGGGGCGTGCTTTATACATATACGCCAGAACAATATCCGACAACTATCCGAGCCCTTGGCAGCGGATGGGCTGCCGGGTTTGGCAGATTTGGCGGTATGGCAGCTCCCGTAATGGTTGGTGTTATGATAGGGCATAGTTTTGGTTTTGGCGCGGTGTTCTATATGTTTGCCTTTGTTTTCATTGCAGTAGCTGCCGTTGTCATGGGATTGGGAATCGAAAGCAAGCAGAGAGATTTGGAAAGTATCACGGCAGTCCAGAATCGCTCAAAAAGTGTAAAACAGACGTTATGAGATATAATTTTGCAAAAAGAGGAGTTGTACCTATTGACAGCTCCTTTTTTTGATGGTAAAATTCTTTACATCGCATGAGACCGAAGAACATCAAATACAGTTTTGAAACAAAAGAGTTTAAAATTAGTGCTTGACAAAACGGAATAATGTGATATACTAAACGAGCTGTTGGAGATACAAACTTCGATGGCAGATGACCTTTGAAAACTGAACAATGCAACATACGAATGAACGCCAGAGTGCGAGGTTCTAGAGATAGAACGTCAAAGAAAGAGTAACAAACCAACAATAGTAAGAATGAGCTAGCGCTCTTCACATATCATGGAGAGTTTGATCCTGGCTCAGGACGAACGCTGGCGGCGTGCTTAACACATGCAAGTCGAACGAGAGGACATGAAAAGCTTGCTTTTTATGGAATCGAGTGGCAAACGGGTGAGTAACGCGTAAGCAACCTGCCCTGCAGATGGGGACAACAGCTGGAAACGGCTGCTAATACCGAATACGAAGCAGCTCCCGCATGGGGGCAGCTTGAAAGGATAGCCTCTGAATATGCTATCGCTGCAGGAGGGGCTTGCGTCTGATTAGCTGGTTGGAGGGGTAACGGCCCACCAAGGCGACGATCAGTAGCCGGTCTGAGAGGATGAACGGCCACATTGGGACTGAGACACGGCCCAGACTCCTACGGGAGGCAGCAGTGGGGAATCTTCCGCAATGGACGAAAGTCTGACGGAGCAACGCCGCGTGAGTGAAGACGGCCTTCGGGTTGTAAAGCTCTGTTATACGGGACGAACGGGCAGGATGCTAATACCATCCTGTTGTGACGGTACCGTAAGAGAAAGCCACGGCTAACTACGTGCCAGCAGCCGCGGTAATACGTAGGTGGCAAGCGTTGTCCGGAATTATTGGGCGTAAAGGGTGCGCAGGCGGTCTCTTAAGTCTGTCTTAAAAGTGCGGGGCTCAACCCCGTGAGGGGACGGAAACTGGGAGACTGGAGTATCGGAGAGGAAAGCAGAATTCCTAGTGTAGCGGTGAAATGCGTAGATATTAGGAGGAATACCAGTGGCGAAAGCGGCTTTCTGGACGACAACTGACGCTGAGGCACGAAAGCCAGGGGAGCGAACGGGATTAGATACCCCGGTAGTCCTGGCCGTAAACGATGGGTACTAGGTGTAGGAGGTATCGACCCCTTCTGTGCCGGAGTTAACGCAATAAGTACCCCGCCTGGGGAGTACGGCCGCAAGGCTGAAACTCAAAGGAATTGACGGGGGCCCGCACAAGCGGTGGAGTATGTGGTTTAATTCGACGCAACGCGAAGAACCTTACCAAGCCTTGACATTGATCGCAATGGATAGAGATATCCAGTTCCTCTTCGGAGGACGAGAAAACAGGTGGTGCACGGCTGTCGTCAGCTCGTGTCGTGAGATGTTGGGTTAAGTCCCGCAACGAGCGCAACCCCTATCTTCTGTTACCAGCACGTGATGGTGGGGACTCAGGAGAGACTGCCGCAGACAATGCGGAGGAAGGCGGGGATGACGTCAAGTCATCATGCCCCTTATGGCTTGGGCTACACACGTACTACAATGGCTCTTAATAGAGGGAAGCGAAAGGGCGACCTGGAGCAAACCCCAAAAACAGAGTCCCAGTTCGGATTGCAGGCTGCAACCCGCCTGCATGAAGGAGGAATCGCTAGTAATCGCAGGTCAGCATACTGCGGTGAATACGTTCCCGGGCCTTGTACACACCGCCCGTCACACCACGAAAGTCATTCACACCCGAAGCCGGTGAGGCAACCGCAAGGAACCAGCCGTCGAAGGTGGGGGCGATGATTGGGGTGAAGTCGTAACAAGGTAGCCGTATCGGAAGGTGCGGCTGGATCACCTCCTTTCTAGGGATAGAGGCCGGAAGGAAGACGAAAGTCAGACTTCTGACGATTCTTAGGTCGGCATTCTGGCAGAGTATGAAGCATTGTTTAGTTTTGAGAGGCCATCCTCTCAAGGAGAAAATCGCATATGGGCCTATAGCTCAGCTGGTTAGAGCGCACGCCTGATAAGCGTGAGGTCGGTGGTTCAAGTCCACCTAGGCCCACCATACTTTATCCTGGAAAGGGTAAAGGGATAGTGGGGGTGTAGCTCAGCTGGGAGAGCACCTGCCTTGCAAGCAGGGGGTCAGGAGTTCGATTCTCCTCATCTCCACCAGATTTTCTTTTATGGCGTACCTTGACAACTGTATAGAAAACGAAAAAACACCTCTTTTTTGAAAAGAAAAGAGACTTAACGAACCTTAGAAAAAAAGAGCAAGTCAAGTAAGTAAGGGCGTACGGCGGATGCCTTGGCTATATCAGCCGAAGAAGGACGCGATAAGCTGCGATAAGCTGCGGTGAGGTGCAAGTGACCATTGACCCGCAGATGTCCGAATGGGGAAACCCGGCGTGAGGAGTCACGTCATCCTCTTAGGAGGAAGGGCACCCGGTGAACTGAAACATCTAAGTAGCCGGAGGAAAAGGAATCAAAAGAGATACCCTGAGTAGCGGCGAGCGAAAGGGGCAGAGCCCAAACCGGGATGGGAAACCAATCCGGGGTTGCGGACTGCGGAAAACTGCACGAGCGAAGCAGAATGAGCTGGGAAGCTCAGCCAGAGAGAGTGAGAGCCTCGTAAGCGCAAGCAGATGCAGGGAGCAGGATCCAGAGTACCACGAGACACGAGGAACCTTGTGGGAAGCAGGGGGGACCACCCTCCAAGGCGAAACACTGATATAGACCGATAGCGCATAGTACCGTGAGGGAAAGGTGAAAAGAACCCCGGGAGGGGAATGAAAGAGAACCTGAAACCGTATGTCTACAAGCAGTCGGAGCACTATATACGTGCGACGGCGTGCCTATTGAAGAATGAACCGGCGAGTTACTTCGTCCAGCGAGGTTAAGCAGGAAATGCGGAGCCGCAGCGAAAGCGAGTCTGAAGAGGGCGAGAAGTTGGAGGGAGTAGACCCGAAACCACAGTGATCTACCCATGTCCAGGTTGAAGCACAGGTAAAAATGTGTGGAGGACCGAACCAGTGAGCGTTGAAAAGCTTTTGGATGAGATGTGGGTAGGGGTGAAATGCCAATCGAACGTGGAGATAGCTGGTTCTCCCCGAAATAGCTTTAGGGCTAGCCTCATGGAGAGAGTACAGGCGGTAGAGCACTGAACAGGGTAGGGGCCTATCCGGCTACTGAACCTAATCAAACTGCGAATGGCTGTACTTATACATGGGAGTCAGACTGCGAGTAATAAGACCCGTAGTCAAGAGGGAAACAGCCCAGACCAACAGCTAAGGTCCCCAATGCCGTACTAAGTGGTGAAGGATGTGGAATTTCGAAAACAACCAGGATGTTGGCTCAGAAGCAGCCACCATTAAAAGAGTGCGTAATAGCTCACTGGTCGAGAGACTCTGCGCCGAAGATGACCGGGGCTGAAGTACGGAACCGAAGCTTTGGCATGTATGTAGATACATGGGTAGGGGAGCGTTCCTGCATGGGAGAAGCGGTACCGGAAGGAGCCGTGGACAGGCAGGAAGAGAGAATGCCGGTATGAGTAGCGAAAAGAAAGGTGAGAATCCTTTCCACCGAAAGCCTAAGGGTTTCTGGGCAACGCTCGTCGACCCAGGGTAAGTCGGGACCTAATCCGAGGCGGAGACGCGTAGGAGATGGACAACAGGTTGAGATTCCTGTACTGCAGCCGTTTGTTTGAGCGACGGAGTGACGCAAGAAGGAAAGCGCGCGTGCGACTGGAAGAGCACGTCCAAGCAGGTAGGTCGGGAGACAGGCAAATCCGTCTCCCATAAGGCCGAGATGTGATGGGGAGCTTCTGGAGACAGAAGCGAAGGGGCCGGCACTATATTGCCAAGAAAAGCTTCTAGTGAGAACGGCAGCACCCGTACCGAAACCGACACAGGTAGGCAGGAAGAGAATTCTAAGGTGCGCGGGACAACCCTCGTTAAGGAACTCGGCAAAATATATCCGTAACTTCGGGAAAAGGATAGCCTGTAGTCAGTGAAGTGCAGAAGCGCACGGAGCTAAGGCAGGCGGCAGAAGAGAGGCCCAAGCGACTGTTTACCACAAACACAGGCGTCTGCTAAAGGGAAACCTGACGTATAGATGCTGACACCTGCCCGGTGCTGGAAGGTTAAGAGGACTTGTTAGCGCAAGCGAAGCAGAGAATTGAAGCCCCAGTAAACGGCGGCCGTAACTATAACGGTCCTAAGGTAGCGAAATTCCTTGTCGGGTAAGTTCCGACCCGCACGAAAGGTGTAACGATTTGGGCACTGTCTCAACGAGGGACCCGGTGAAATTGAAGTACCTGTGAAGATGCAGGTTACCCGCGACTGGACAGAAAGACCCCATGGAGCTTTACTGTAACCTGAGATTGAATTCTGGTAGGAGATGTACAGGATAGTTGGGAGGCGGAGAAGCGAGTACGCCAGTATTCGCGGAGCCGATGGTGGGATACCAACCTTGTTTTATTGGAATTCTAACGAGAAGCGTAACGAGCTTGCGGACAGTCTCAGGCGGGCAGTTTGACTGGGGCGGTCGCCTCCGAAAGAGCAACGGAGGCGCCCAAAGGTTCCCTCAGTGCGGACGGAAACCGCACGAAGAGTGCAAAGGCAGAAGGGAGCTTGACTGCGAGACGGACAGGTCGAGCAGGGACGAAAGTCGGGCTTAGTGATCCGGTGGCATAGAGTGGAATAGCCATCGCTCAACGGATAAAAGCTACCCTGGGGATAACAGGCTTATCTCTCCCAAGAGTCCATATCGACGGGGAGGTTTGGCACCTCGATGTCGGCTCATCACATCCTGGGGCTGAAGTAGGTCCCAAGGGTTGGGCTGTTCGCCCATTAAAGTGGTACGCGAGCTGGGTTCAGAACGTCGTGAGACAGTTCGGTCCCTATCCATCGCGGGCGGAAGAAACTTGAAAGGGGCTGCTCCTAGTACGAGAGGACCGGAGTGGACCGACCAATGGTGTACCAGTCATGACGCCAGTTGTGCAGCTGGGTAGCTACGTCGGGGACGGATAAACGCTGAAAGCATCTAAGCGTGAAACCAGCCTAGAGATGAGGTTTCTCATTACGCAAGTAAGTAAGGTCCCACAGAGACGATGTGGTAGATAGGCCGGGAGTGGAAGTACAGTGATGTACGGAGCGGACCGGTACTAATAGACCGAGGACTTGACTTAAAAGGTAAGGTAAGGGATACGTTTTCTATACAGTTGTCAGGGCACGGCCCTGACAAGAGAATTCAGTGGCGATAGCTGCGGGGATCCACCTGTTCCCATGCCGAACACAGCAGTTAAGCCCGCAAACGCCGAAAGTACTTGGGGGGAAGCCCCCTGGGAGGATAGGAAGCCGCTGATTATACGTAGGGGTATAGCTCAACTGGTAGAGTAGTGGTCTCCAAAACCATTGGTTGAGGGTTCGATTCCTTCTGCCCCTGCCAAAACACAGAGGGAGAGGAATCTGCAGGAGACCGATATCCCTCTACATGACTCGGTAGCTCAGCTGGATAGAGTGACTGACTACGAATCAGTAGGTCTAGGGTTCGAATCCCTACCGGGTCACCACAGGCAGCTCATACATTTTGTGTGAGCTGCTTTTTTTATCCGCGATCTTCCTAAGAATCTTCCGTTTCTATATACGTGAGAGGTTCAAAGCTTGTCATTTACAAGTATCTTTTTTTTATATACAATAGATACTTGAGTAGTGTACCTTTGTTTTTTTATAAGGAGTACTCTTATGAAAATTTCTGAACTTGGTGAATTTGGCTTTATTGATGCCATTAAAGAAGATACGTTGTTCAATCCGGACCCTGTCGTCATCGGGATAGGTGATGATGGTGCCGTATATAAAACTTCTGCCGGTATGGAACAGGTTGCCGTTATTGACACGATGGTGGAAAACAGCCATTTTATCATTCATCGCACGGGAGACTGGTACGATGTTGGATATAAAGCTGTAGCTTCTAACCTCAGTGATATCGCTGCTATGGGTGGTGTTCCTACGCATATCGTTTTGTCTACGGCAATCGCTCCGGATATGGAAGTGGATGGCCTTGTTTCTCTATATGATGGCATTAAAGATATCTGCCGTTCTTATCACGTCAACATCCTTGGCGGAGATACAGTCACTTCTAAGGAAGGGATGGTCATAACCGTTGCGGCCTTCGGTGAAATAGAAGAAGGAAAGGCGATACGCCGCAGCGGTGCCAGACCAGGAGATATCGTGGCTGTATCGCACACAATCGGCAATTCAAGTGGTGGATTGGCAGTGCTTCTACAAAATCATGATGGCTATTCCCAGCTGAAGCGGGCTCATCGATTTCCTGTCCCGCAAGTTGAACTTGGGCGGCTTCTGGTTAAATACAACTGTCATAGTCTGAATGATATCAGTGATGGACTTGCTAGCGAGAGCAATGAAATAGCCAAGGCCAGTGATGTACGTCTGGTTTTAAAGAAAGAAGCCATTCCGGTTAGTGATGAACTAAAAGCCTGGGCCAGAGAATCGAAGACAAATGTCTGGAAGTATGTCTTTAATGGCGGGGAAGATTATGAATTGATCTTTACGATGGAACCGGCTGATTTTCATGCGCTTCAGGCGGAATATTCTGATGTGACTCAAATTGGTGTGGTCCGTTCGGGTAGTGGAGATGTACTTCTCGTAGACGGTGATTCTGAATCAATTCTGGCTCCTACTGGCTGGACTCATTTTTAAGGAGGCTCTGATATGGACATTGTGACACAGTCAGAACAAGAAACTATCAATCTGGGTATGGCTATAGGATCCGCGTTACATTCGGGTGATGTTTTGGCACTGCATGGTGATCTGGGGGCAGGAAAGACCCATTTTGTCCAGGGGATTGCCCGGGGAATGGGAATTGATGCGAATGTAGTCAGTCCTACTTTCACTATATTGAACTTCTATGAACACGATATTCCGTTGCAGCATTTTGATTTTTATCGCCTAGAGGAAGAGTATGAGCTGGATGACCTGGGATTTGATGATTACATTACCAGTGGCGTTACGGTTATAGAATGGTCAGAAAAATTTTCTGATCGTCTTCCTGACGATGCATTACATATTACGATAAAAAAGACCAGTTTGACCGGGCGGGTTTTCCAATTTCAATTTATCGGTGACCGCTGGTTACAAGTAGAAAAAGAGGTACAGAAATATGCTATTAGCCATTGAAACGTCAAGTCTCGTATCCAGTGTAGCCCTGTTGCATGAAGATTCTCTCCGTGCGGAATTGACGATACAGGCAAAACTGACCCATTCGGAGCAACTCATGCCTCATATTGCCGATATGCTTGAGAAGGCATCTGTCAAAAAAAATCAGATTGATGGCGTTGCTGTTTCCATAGGACCTGGTTCATTTACGGGACTGCGCATCGGCCTGGCATCTGCTAAAGCATTGTCTTTCGGTTGGCAGGTTCCCATCGTGGGAATTGAGACGCCTCAGGCATTAGCCTGGAATTTTATTGGCATGTCTTATCCTGTCTGTGTACTCATTGATGCACAAAAGGGGAATGTATATGCTTCTACATATCTCTGGCATGAATGGGATCTCGAAGAATGCAGTCCGATTTCGGTCATGCCCCTGACGGATGTTCTGGCGACTTGCAAGTCACAAAGCGGACCGGTTGTATTTTGTGGTGATGGGGCTATTCTCTATCAGGAACAGATAAAGAATGCATGTTCTGCGTTTTATCTTGCCCCGCCGACAATGCGCATCCCACGGGCAGGAAGCCTGGCAATGGCGGCGGTCAGACGGCTTGATGCCGGTGATTGTGATGATTGTATGACGCTGACACCAGCATATAAACGACGCAGTGAAGCTGAAGTATTATGGGAAAAACGGCATGGTGAAAAGCTATGTCTATGATTGTACGGCCAGCCGTGCGACAAGATGCGGCTGGAATTTATGATATTGAGACAGAATCCTTTTCTGTTCCATGGTCCAGAGAAAGCATCGACCACGAACTGGAACATACAGAATTGACACGGTATTACGTACTGGTTCGCGATGACGGATATATAGCCGGATATGCCGGGTTGTGGCGTGTTACCGACGAAGGCCAGATCACTAATATTGCTCTGCGTAAAGACGTGCAGGGCAAGGGCTATGGTGAGCTGCTCGTCCGGGTTATGATGGAAAAGGCTTTTGAAGAAGGTTGTATGGATATATTTCTGGAAGTACGGGTCTCCAATATACCGGCGCTGGGATTATATCGCAAACTGGGATTCGAAGTCCTTTCTGTACGCAAGAGCTATTATTCTGAGCCTGTGGAAGATGCCTATGTCATGGGATGTCAGAAGGAAAAATATAAGTGGGCTGTAAAATAATAAAAAGGATGAACGTATTATGTATACATTAGCTTTGGAAACAAGCTGTGATGAAACATCGGCTGCTGTTATTCAGGACGGTCGTCACATCTGCTCAAACATCATTTCGACGCAGGTACCGATTCATCGCAAATTTGGCGGTGTAGTACCAGAAATTGCATCACGCCAGCATATTGAATATGTTATGCCTATCATCAAAGAAGCTTTGGATGAGGCGGGAGTCGATATCCATGATATTGATCATATCGGTGTCACATATGGCCCTGGCCTGGTAGGGGCTCTCCTGGTAGGAGTTGCCGCTGCGAAAGCACTCAGTTTTGCCCTTGATAAACCGCTGGTTGGCGTCAATCATATGGAAGGTCATATTTTTGCAAATTTCCTCAGTCATCCTGAACTGGAACCGCCGTTTTTAGCTCTCGTCGTATCAGGCGGCCATACCCAGCTGGTTACGATTAAAGACTATAACTCCTTTGAATTGCTGGGGCAGACACGGGACGACGCAGCTGGGGAAGCGTTTGATAAGATTGCCCGCGTCATGGGATATCCCTATCCCGGTGGGCCACAGATTGATGCACTGGCAAAAAAGGGAAATCCCGATGCGATTGTCTTTCCCAAGGCATTGCACGAAAAACATAATTTTGAATTTAGTTTCAGTGGACTGAAATCGGCTGTTCTTAATTACCTGC
Organism: Caecibacter massiliensis; assembly: GCA_900095875.1. Taxonomy (GTDB): domain Bacteria; phylum Bacillota; class Negativicutes; order Veillonellales; family Megasphaeraceae; genus Megasphaera; species Megasphaera hexanoica. The sequence continues at coordinate 2,120,502 of LT608311.1, forward strand.
ATACACAGGAACAGCGCCATGTCGGTTACAGCCCGGAAGATGTCGCTGCCAGTTTCCAGAAAACCGTAGTGGAAACATTAGTAGAAAAGACAATGGATGCAGCCCGTTGGAGTGGTATGAAACAAATTGCCGTAGCCGGAGGCGTTGCTGCCAACAGCGGCCTTGCGGCTGCGATGGAAGCCGCTTGTGCAAAGAGGCAGTATAAGTTGTATCGGCCGGATCCCATCTTATGTACCGACAATGGGGCTATGATAGGCTGCAGGGCATATTATATGGCTATAGACGGGCGATTTGCCGATCTGACGTTGAATGCACGCCCTGCATTATCTATTACGACATGCTGAGGTGACTGATATGTCTCCCATAGAATCGATTTGCCAGAGTGCCAGTTCTTTATCAGATGTGCAAATCCACATTTTAAAAAATAGTGAAAAATTGTTACAGTTTGCCAGTGATTTATCTCACAGGAAAATCTATGTGTATGTCCCAGGCCAGGAAGCGGGGACCTTGGTCCTGACAGCACAGAGACGCCCTTTTTTTCAGGAATCAGACAGCTTGACTGCACTGCCTGATTCCGGAGTAGTCGTTACCCGGTATGATGAGCCGATTGTATGGCAGGTATTAACGACTGGGACTCCTTTGAAAGGGACGATAGAAACGAATTATGGCCAAATGGAGCCCATTTCCTGTTATCCCTTTGTCGATAATGGAGGACTTACTATTGGTGTCATTTCTTTTGTGGGACAGATTGAAAACAGCCGGGATGTTTTGACGGAAACGGCTTTTTTATCTTTGCAGGTACCCATTGAAGAGCACATGAACCGCTTATATCAGCGTTTATCTTTGCAAGATGGCATTATTCTCGTCGATGGTAATGGTACAATCTGCTATGTAGACGATATGGCGGAAAGCATCATGCAGCTGCGGGGACGTTTCAAACGCCTGACTGGTGAAAATATTTATAGCAGTCAGTTCCATTTTGCCGGAGTAAAACAGGCACTGGAAACCCGGCAGGGTTCGGTCGTAGATGTACAGCATGGAAAAAATGTCTTTACGAGACGGATTATCCCTATTCTGCGGCGGGGACGTGTTGATCGGATTATTGTGGTTATTACAGAACGGACGGAGCTGTACCAAAAGGAAGAAGAATTGATGATTAAGACGTCAGTCATCAAGGAAATCCATCACCGCGTCAAAAATAACCTGCAGACCATAGCCGGTTTATTGCGCATGCAGCTGCGGCGCGTCCAGAGCGAAGAGGCAAAGGAAGCGTTGAATGAAAGCCTGAACCGCATTATCAGCATTTCTCTCGTTCATGAGACCTTATCCCATCATGATGAAGAATATATTGATATATCTGATGTAGCAGAAAAACTATTGTCACTGGTATTGCATAGTCTCGTGAGTACAGAAAGCCATATTATACCGGTTTTCCATGGGCAGAAATTGATGATGCCGTCTGATGCAGCCACATCGTTATCACTGGTCCTGAATGAATTGATTACGAATTCTGTACTGCACGGGCTGTCTGGTCGCAAAGAAGGCATTATTACGCTGCAAATCTGTTGTCAAGGGGAAACAGCTGATATCACGGTAGAGGATAATGGCTGCGGTATGCCGGAAACGATGACTAAGGACAAGCGTCACCATCTGGGACTAAAAATCATCAAAACGTTGGTTGAGAAAGATCTTCACGGGACCATCATTTTTTCCGGGGCAGAACCGGAGGGAACCCGGGCAGTAATTCATTTTCCAATAGAAAAAAGGGGAGATTAAAATGGGGTATCGTGTGGTTATCGGTGATGATGAATCGATTATCCGAATGGATCTGGCGGAAATGCTGGAAGATGCCGGTCATGAAGTAGTCGGAGAAGCTGCCGATGGAGTGGAAGCGCTGGAGCTGGTGCGTAAAATGCGACCCGATATCGTATTGCTTGATATCAAGATGCCGCGTCTGGATGGAATCCATGCAGCCCGAATGATGGCTCATGACCATCTGGCGCCCGTGTTACTGCTGACGGCGTACAGCCAGCGTGATATCGTCGATAAAGCGAAGGATTCGGGTGTTTTGGGATATCTGGTAAAACCCGTATCACCTACTAATTTATTCCCTGCTATGGAAATTGCCGTGTCTCAATTTAAAAAGCAGCAGGAAATAAATGCCCAGCTCGAACAGATGAATGAGCAGATAGAAACGCGCAAAATCGTGGAACGGGCAAAGGGCCTCATCATGGATTTATACCATATTCCGGAAGAAGAAGCGTATCGCCGGTTGCAGCAATACAGCATGAAAAAACGGACGACGTTGAAACATGTTGCAGAAGCAGTCATTGCCAGTATGGCAAAGCAAAATAATCGTCGATAGTGGATTGTACCAGGCAGATTTTTGCCTGGTATTTTTTTCCTAATTAAAAAAAACTATTGACTTTTTTACCTTTACTGGGTAATATATATATTGTAGTTAGCACTCAGATATAGTGAGTGCTAATAAAGAGAATGACATAACATGTTAGGAGGAATATACAATGTTAAAACCTTTAGGAGATCGCGTTGTCATCCGCGTATTGGAACAGGAAGAAAAAACTGTCGGTGGGATTTATCTGCCTGATACAGCTAAAGAAAAACCGTGCGAAGGTGAAATTATTGCAGCCGGCCCGGGCAAACTTCAGGAAGATGGTTCCCGCGTTGCGTTAGATGTCAAAGCAGGCGACAAAGTTATTTTCTCTAAATATGCAGGAACAGAAGTCAAATATGAAGGAGAAAAATATTTAATCGTCAGCGAACGCGATATTCTGGCAATTATGTAATACGAGACCTGTAACGGTCGTTATCATGGAATATATACTTATAATACAGGAGAGTGTTTAACATGGCTAAACAGATTTTATTTAATGAAGATGCACGCCGTGCTTTAGGCAAAGGCGTTGACGCATTAGCTAATGCAGTAAAAGTAACATTAGGACCGAAAGGCCGCAATGTAGTTCTTGATAAGAAATTTGGCGCACCGACCATTACCAATGATGGTGTTACTATTGCCCGCGATATCGAACTGGAAGATCCGTTTGAAAATATGGGTGCCCAGTTGGTAAAAGAAGTAGCAACTAAAACAAATGATGTAGCTGGTGATGGTACGACAACGGCTACGCTGCTTGCCCAGGCCATGATCCAGGAAGGGATGCGTAATGTTGCTGCTGGTGCCAACCCGATGATCCTTAAACGCGGTATTGAAAAAGCCGTAGCAAAACTCGTTGAAGAAATCAAGAACCGTTCCATCGCTGTTTCTGATAAAGCATCTATTGCCCAGGTTGCTTCCATTTCTGCAGGCGATGAAGAAGTAGGCAGATTGATTGCTGAAGCTATGGAAAAAGTTGGTAAAGACGGTGTCATCACTGTTGAAGAATCCAAGACGATGGGTACACAGCTGTCTGTCGTAGAAGGCATGCAGTTTGACCGTGGCTATATTTCCCCGTACATGGCAACGGATGCAGAAAAAATGGAAGCTGTCATGAGTGAACCGTATATCCTCATTACGGATCGCAAGATTGCATCTATCCAGGAAATGCTGCCGGTCCTTGAAAAAGTAGTACAGGCTGGTAAGGAACTTCTTATCATTGCTGAAGATGTCGAAGGTGAAGCGCTGGCAACCCTCGTTGTCAACAAACTGCGTGGTACGTTCAAAGCCGTTGCTGTAAAAGCTCCGGGATTTGGTGACCGCCGCAAAGCAATGCTTCAGGATATTGCTGTACTTACAGGTGCTAACGTTATTTCGGAAGACGTAGGCCGTAAATTGGACAGCATTACAATGGAAGATCTTGGTACGGCACGTCAGGTACGTGTAACGAAAGATGAAACGACTATCGTAGAAGGCCACGGTGATCCGCAGGCAATTAAAGACCGTATTGCCCAGATTAAAGCCCAGATTGCTGAAACAACGTCTGATTTTGATAAAGAAAAACTGCAGGAACGTCTGGCCAAGATGTCCGGCGGCGTAGCTGTCATCGAAGTCGGTGCTGCTACAGAAGTTGAATTGAAAGATAAGAAACTGCGTTTGGAAGATGCACTGAATGCTACACGTGCAGCCGTTGAAGAAGGCATTGTAGCAGGTGGTGGTACGACCTTCATTGATATTCTTCCGGCTCTTGATGAATTCCATGAAGAAGGGGACGTTCAGACTGGTATTAATCTGGTAAAACGTGCTATTGAAGAACCGGTACGCCAGATTGCCGCTAATGCAGGACTGGAAGGGTCCGTTATCGTAGCCAAGGTAAAAGCCGCTAAAGACGGCGTAGGCTTTAATGCGTTGAAAGAAGAATACGTTGATATGGTTCAGGCTGGTATTGTAGACCCGGCTAAGGTTACACGCACAGCCTTACAGAATGCCGCTTCTATTGCTGCTCTGGTTCTGACAACAGAAACGCTGGTTGCTGATAAACCGGAACCGGCTCAGGCTGGTCCTGCTGTTCCTCCGGCAGGCATGGGCGGAATGCCTGGCATGATGTAAATAAAAATTCAAAAGTGCCGTAAATACGATGGTTAAGGCGTTTATAGGGCCTTAATTATCGTGCTCAGAGAACAAAACGAGAACAAAAAATTAGCCTCTTGCGAAATCAATCGCAAGGGGCTTATTTTTATGCCTTATTCAGCAGTTTATCAAACTTTTCTGCCGTCTCTGTGGCCAACGTTTTGGTGATGTGCAGATATATCTGCCGCGTAATCGTATCGTCGGCATGGCCTAAGCGCTTCATGATCTGTACTAAATCTATACCGGCCTCTGCCAGCAGGGAAGCATGGGTATGACGAAAAATGTGGGGATGTATATGAAGGCTCAACGGATTATCCATAAGCCGTTGAATACGATCTATACGGGTTTGTACAAGCCGTTGTGTAAGAGGATGGCCAGGATGGGCCGGAGCTGTAAAAACAAAGCCCAATTTACTGCCTTTGGGATAGTGCCACAGCTCTTTATATTCAATCCGGAGTTTGGAGACTTGGAACTTAAATTCAGCTAATACCTTTTCCAGGTGTGCCGGCATGGTGACAACTCGTATCGATGTTTCTGTTTTCGGAGGGAGAAGCTCATATTTTTCAGCGTTATTCGTCGGATTGTAAAGCGTCTTGGATACTTTGACCACATTCTGCTTGAAGTCTATGTCTTCCCAGGTGAGAGCCAAGGCTTCGCCAATCCGTAAGCCCGTATAAGCCAGTAGTGTAAATAAAGGATAGTCGGGCATAATTCCTTTTCCCTTCGCTGTTTCCAAGAAATCAATAAGCTGAGACTTTTCCAGATAGGCAGGCACGTTTTCGTCTGGATCTAAGATTTTCCGTTTTGGCCGGGGAACTGTAGCAAACTCCGTCGGGTCTGAGTAAATAAGCTCATATTCTATGGCACGCTTGAAAATCATTTTAGCAGTAGCATTGGATTCCTGAAATCGTATTTGGAGCCACCGTCTTGGTGAGAGACAGTAAAGCATCCTGATACTGCTTCTTATGAATTTCTTGAACGGGGATTTTTTCAAAGTACCGGTTCAGGTGTCCCAGCTGGTGTTTTCGGATTCGGACAGACGATACTTTAGCTGTAGTTGCGTATGCCTTTAGCCACTCCTGGGCAAAATCCCCAAACGTCACGGCTTCCGGGCGTGCGAAGCCTTTATTCCGATACAGCTGCAGTGCTTCTTCTCCGGCTATCCTGGCGTCCTTTGCCCGCTTGAACCCGCCTTTTTCTTTCTGCTGCCTTTTCCCCGTCCGCGGGTTTTTGCCTATGTCAATTTTGTAGGCCCATAACCCAGACGGCTTTTTGTAAACGTGCATGATTTACCTCCTTCCTTTGTCAACATATCCCGGCATCGTATTCCAGCACGGTGCCGGGATTTTTTTTAATATTTTGAGATATCTTGCGCTTTTCAAAAGATAGTTGCAATTTACGACAAATTAAGCGCAACTTACTACGGCAAAAGCGTAACTTTTGCACGAATAACGCAACTATCTAACGCAAAAACGCACTTTTGCAATGGTTACATTATTGATAATCTTGAATGATTAAGTCTCGAATGCGATTGGCAGCATCAACACGTTCAATTACACTGGGCGACCAACTATATCTAGTTGCACGACCTTTTCCCAAAGAAAAAATGATATGATTGTCGATAAGCGTGTTCAATGCTTTGCGAACCTTATAAGCTGATAAGCCTGTGTCTGATATAATTTGCGATTTACTAACATTCTTTTTTTCATTGATGTAAGCTAATACTTTTCTTGTATCATCATCTAATTCTGGATGTGTAGGAATGGCAATCAGTATTTTGCGTGCGAAAATCGTGCGAGAATCGTGCGAAAATCAGGTGAAGGAGTGAGGGTACGATAGCTAGGAACCCTTGCAATGCAATGGATAGGCGCGATTTTCATCGTGCGATAATCGTGCGATAATTGTGTGTTTCATCATGGTCTTTTTCTTTCTGTATTACCTTTCTTAAAGTTTCCACCGAAGCTCAACGACTCTGCCAAGGATACGGACCGGGAGCTCTGTGATTTCTTTATTTGAGTAAAAATGGGGCTCGTACACGCTGGTATTGGTAGCAATGAGCGTGATACCTTCTTCCTGCTTTTTTACGCGTTTCACGGTGGCTTCATCACCATTGACGAGAACGATGGCGATATCCCCGGATTCTACGTCTTCCTGCCGGCGTACAATGACGACGTCGCAGCACGGTGCCGGTACTTTTTGTTTTGCGCTAAGTGCAAATTAATTCGAGTTTCTGGCCTTAACTTTTGTTAAGACCAGAAATTGATGAATTTCTGGTCTTATCGCATACTAAGAGCAAAAAACGATGTATTTTTGCAATTAAAACTTCCGCTAATCCTTATATCTACAAGTTAATAAGTTGACCTCCATACCATATATCCAATTGAGCCAGGAGGGAAGGGGTATATATCTACATCGGTTTTGACATCTTGAGTATGGCCGTCAGCGAATAACACCTGCATATATGTGAAGCACCCATAAGCATCTGGCTTTACATACAATTTAAATAAATATGCAACGGCATTAATTGAATTTGGTTGAGGTACATCCGTAACTTTTACCCATAATTCTGTATGATCAGGATATTTTTGCACTGATCCATTATCTACGTAAACATTAGCCCCATTGTTATTCCCTATCCAATACCAACTTGAAGCAAAAGATGTAAAACTGATGGATAATATCACGCATAGCATAATAAACAGCTTTTTCATATTACTACCACCTTTCTGATATCGATTTATTTGCACTTTTTATCATAGGCCGATTTTCAACAATCTTGTTTAGTACGGACTCTTCGACGATACAAACAATACATGGCCACAATGTAAATAGCACCATGGAAATAATAGATATGATCCCAATAATAGTAAGCGTCATCGTCAAAATATTCCTCAACCTTTAACGGATTAGCATATACACCGAATCTTTCTGAATTTTCCATAGCAATAGTATCCGCCGAGTCATATTTATTGCCAGACGCGTCATGCCCAACCCCGTATTTCTTATCTATATTGGCCTTTTGGGAAATTAACGCTTTTTGGAATTTTTCTTTTTCATTGTTGTTCAAAGAATGGATATAATCATTGACCATTCTATAGTTGTGATAATCCCACCTGTTTTCAAATGCCAGCTGATGGAAGCAATAAGTTAAAGCGGCGAACAAAACAAGTGTGATGATGCAACTTGTCATGAAACCAGATTTTGAAAGCGGCTTTTCCTTTTTGCTAAATATCGTTATAAGATACACTCCTAAAACGGTTGTCAAAATGCTTACAAGAACGCCCAATGAAGCACCACCTTTCTAAATTATTTTTTGTAACGTCCTATTCGTTTTCAATACAGTGACAGAGTAATGATTGTACATGTGCAATTCCGGCCTGTAAAATTGGCGTCATCTCTTCATAATTATTAATATAATCAACCAAATTATCTATATATTCAGAAGTGAGAATAGGTGGAAGGGGAGTAAAATTACCAATTGCATCATTACGGATATAGTTTTGTTCTGTTTTAAATTTACCCGGACATTTATTTGCGCCACGAACGTTGTTAGTTAAAAGAATAGAATGTAGAGAGCGACTTACTGTCAAGAGATGCTGCTTGAAACAGTTAAGGCTTACATACGCCGCAAGGAACGTACCCCTCGGCAAGAGCTTCACCACGGGAGTCGATGGGGACAAAATTTTCAGGATGTTTGATGGTACGACAGGTTGTGTAATGGAATTTCATGGAACGGGGATTGCCCAGGTAGTCGGCGGCAAAGGCTGTGACGGCCGAGGACAATACGCAGATCATAGCCAGAAACAAGGTAAGTTTCTTCATCATAGGATTCATCCTTTCTTTTATTTTTTCTTCAGCTTTGAACTATCAATTAACAAAGTATATATCAGCAATGGTGGAAACGGATTATTTAGTTATTTGATGATTACAGATTTGCTTTATCGCTTTTCTTTTGTTTGATTCCAGAGAAAATGTAGAAAATAGCGAAAATAATGAACAGACCGCCCCAAATAGACAAGTCTTTATAGACATCCGAATTGGCGACCCCTATCAGACCGGACAGGCCATAAACAACGCCGGCGACGATGGAGCCCGTTGCGTTTTTGCGACAGACGATAGCGATGATGCCAGCGATGACGACCATAAAGGCCACGATTAAGCCAGCACTGCCACCAGCATCAGAGCTGGCAGTGACCGAATTAACGACTCCTGCGGCACAGGACTGGAAAAGAATGATGAAAAACAAAATGAATGAAACAATACCAATGATTAAACGAACATTTTTCAATTTACTCACTCCTTCATCCGTTCCGCCATATTGCTGATTTTCAAATAATTGTAGGAAGTTACTTGAGGTTGCTCTGCATTTTACTATCTACAGCACCATCTTTAAAAGATACCTGCAAGAAGCCACCCTTTGGGTTATGCCAATGGAATATCTTTTGATCGCTGTTGAATAGTTTAGTTTCTGAAGAAAGACAGCCATCAAATCCCAAAATTCCTTTCACATCATCATAGGACATGCCGGTTTGGATTTGATTAAACTTATCCATCGTGACTTCCTTGCCTTTCGGCGCTTTGGATGTTGTACCCATTATTTGCTTAGACTTTAAAACACCATTTTGGAAATGCAAAGATACGTTGATACCCTTTGGCCCGTCCCATTTATATGATGCGGATTTCAGATTTCCCGTATCTGAAGATTGAGTTTGTTGCCCATCACTCCCCATAATGGTTTTAGCTTCATCATAAGAGATACCCATTTGGATGCTCACGAATTTATTGTAGTATTCTTGAGCTTCAGATGCCTTCTGTTCTTGCTTAGGCTGATTATTGCCAGATCCGGAAGTGTTGTTACTCCCACATCCGCCAACAGAAACGGCGGCTAACATGGCACAAATGGAAGCGGCTACTAACATTGATTTTTTCATGAAAATCATCACCTTTCTAAAACTTTCTTTGCATCTCGACGTTTTTTATCCTAATAGACCATTTTCCCGATGTCAGGAAAATGGTCTATGTTATTTCAGCAATGGCGATGGCCATGACGATTTATGATAGATTGATACTATACAATTAGTCAGGCTTTACGGGATTAGTAGGCAATGTGTCCGGGATTGGCTTTAATGTCTTTTATGTAGTCTTGCTTGGCATCACGCCCAACTAACGCGTTGACTTTATCACGCATTACTTCTCCGAGAGTATCAGGGACAATATTTTCCGTATGGCTGGTAGTATTTTCATACACATTCGTACTATCCCCGTGGAAAACATAATAAGCCGTTGAAATGATCTTATTTGTTGTGAAATTTATTAAAACATGTTGCGTTACAGTCTTGTTATCTTCAGGATATACACGTTTTATATATAAATCTGCTGTATCTGTATCGGTATTATAAGACAATGTTTTAATATCTACATACGTTGAAAAATCTTTATTTGAGGATATCCAATACCATCTATTAGTATTGGTTGCGAATACTGTACTTGATAGCGATATTATCAATAGTAATATGGCAATTATTTTTTTCATACTCATATTAAATCAGTCCTATCTTTTAGAGGCTCTATACCCAGCGGCTTCTGCTTCTTCAGGTGTTGAGAACCAGGCTTCGGGGATAGTTCTGTTGTAAGATGCACTACCAGGCATATGATATATTTTTTCGCCTTTTTTATTTATGTTTCCCTTGATTGTTTCACCATTTGGGCCAGTAGTACCGCCTCTGACAACAGGAGCGGCTTTTTGGGTTGAAGTGCTATTAGTTGTCGCTTTATTTGATGGTAAAGTTCCATTTGGGACTTTATCGGCATCCGATTTTGTTTGTTGTGTCTGTTCCGTTTGTTTTGTTTGTACGGGTGAGGATTGCTTTTGCGTTTCTGGCTGGTTAAGTTTGCTCCATGCCTGTAAACATACAACCACAAAAAATGTTAATACTGCAATCTGCAATAATTTTTTGCGAGTATATTCTGAACGATGCATATAAAGAAATACTAATCCGATAGGCCAACAGCAAATGAGCATTAGCCACATAAACCATTTCTTTCGATACCATTTCACTTCATTGTTTTTGTCATTATCCATTTTTTCACCTCAAAATTTTCCTCTCAGTTCTACGACTTTCCCAAGTATCTGCACGGAAAGGTTTTTTATTTCTTTATTTGAGTAAAAGTGTGGCTCGTAAACAGATGTATTTGTTGCAATCAGTGTGATACCTTCTTCCTGTTTTTTCACACGTTTGACCGTGGCTTCGTTACCATTTACCAGGACAATGGCGACGTCCCCAGATTCTACGTCTTCCTGTTTGCGGACAATGACGACGTCGCCTTCCATCATCCGCGGTTCCATCGAGTGGCCGCGGATTTTTAGTGCAAAGAATTCGCCAGTTGCGGCAAGTTCAGGGGTGATTTCTTCGTAGTCAAGTATTTCCTCTACGGCTTCAATCGGGATGCCGGCCACAACGCGACCTAGCACCGGGATGCGGACGCCCCGGCCTGCGGGGTAGCCTGTCTTAGTTGATGGAAGCAAATCTTCCAGTGGCGTATGACGATTGAGGAATATATCAGGCAGATAAAGGAAAACGGGGACAAAAGTCTTGAACGGGAACTGAATGTCCTGGCCATGCGCAGCCGTATCAGCCGGCTGGATAAGCTGTACAGTGAAACCTTGATGGAACTGGATGCGTTAGGACATAAGGTTTCTGAGACCATGACGGATTTCCTCACAGATGCATACAAAGACAATTATTATCATGGGCTGTTTGATATTGGGAAGGAAATCGGATTGCCGGCCTCCTTTGCTAAAGTAAACCGTGATGATCTGACGCAGGTGCTCCGGAATCGATGGAGTGGGATGAATTACAGCCAGCGAATCTGGAAAAATCAGCGGCTGCTGGCACGAACACTGATGTCTGAGATGATGACAGCCGTTCATCGAGGGGAAAGCATAGATGCTATCTCTAAGAGGGTATCCCAGCGGATGGATGTTGGAATCAGTAATGCACGACGCCTGGTCCGGACAGAGCTGAATTACGTTGAAAATCAAAGTGCCATGGACAGTATCAAAGAAGCAGGGATGAAGTATTACCGCTTTTCTGCGACACTGGACCGCCGGACGTCAGCGACCTGCCGGGAACATGATGGCCATGTTTATCCCATTGACGAATATCAGCCAGGAAGTACAGCCCCACCGCTTCATCCAAACTGCCGTTCCACAATCGCCGGCAGCCTGTACGGGACGGATAAAAAGAAGACCGGTACACGCATTGCCAGGAACGATAAGGGCAAGACGTATTATGTGCCGGCTGAATTACAATATGTTGATTGGAAACTTATCTATATTGATAAACAAATATCGTATAAAACTTGGAAACAAGGAAAAGGAAACTTTACTCATCATAATTTATCAAATATAATAAAGGTAAATCGTACGGAATTGCATGAAACTCCATATGCAATAACTCAGAAGATTTCTAAAAAAGGCAATGTGGAATACAATTTTTATGATGCTAAAGGGAATCAGTATCTTCAAGTTGCCGATAGTGACCATGGGCATAAAAATGAAGCAAATTATGGATTACATGGTGAACATGCCCATTGATATGATAAACGCACGGGGGATAGGATTCCTATTCATGGCAAAGCTGGTGAAATTCCTAGTTTCATTAGAGAAAAGATGGGAGATAAATTATGATTACACGCAATGACATAGAGCGAGATATTGATACTAGCCAATCCTGCGCTACCTGGACCTACAAAGGTAAAGGATGTGGAATCGATCCTGTCGATGGGCACTATGTCATGTGGTATGGGTACGGGCAGCAGCCAGACCTGGTAACCAAAGATTGGAATACGATTTTCAATACTATTTTTTTTGATGGGAAGACATTACAGGAAATCCTTCCGGATATTACTGATTATGAAGCACCTTAATGTTTTTTAGCACTCACGATGTGGGTGCTTTTTTCATGCCCAAATGGAGGTGAAAGGTAAGCAGTGTGTAACGGCAGATGAAGCGGTAACGCTCATTATTGACAATGTGCAAAGTATCCGTGGTGAGCCGGCAGAGGATGCGGCTCTTATGATGTATGCAAATAAATTTGTCGGCTTTGTCCTGGATTATTGCAACCGGGAAGATTTCCCTAAAACGCTGATCTATACAGCGACGGATTACATATCACAATGGCTGGAAGATAAAGCGAATGGCGGGCGTCAGGGTGCATTGAAGAGCCTGGAGCAGAACGATACAAAATTCCAATTTGCTGTATCAGATATGACGCAATCGGGAAGCCAGACCGATGCGAATCTGCAATCTTTTACAGCCCATCTTGCGCCGTATCGAAAAGTCAGGTGGCCCGTATGACGATGCCATGGAACCGATGCAAGAATCTGCTCATGAAATACATGTATAAAGACCGCGTCACCGTGTACCGGCAGCAGTCAGTAAAAGATGACGAAGGTGCCGATGATTATACGGTGCAGGCCATCTATCAGGATATTCCGTGCCATCTGACACAATATGGGAAGGAACTGCAGAGCGGACAGAATCCGCGGGAATTCTTCACGAAGACGGACCTGCGGATTTGTCTGGATTCTAAGTACGATATCCTACCGAACGACATACTGACGATTACCCATGATGGGCAGACGTTCCAGCTCAATGCCGCAAAGGCCTTCAAGTATCCGACGCATCAGGAAATCAGCGTCCGAAGAGAGGAGGTGATGCGATATGGACGATGCTATTATGATAATAAGCCCTGTAACAGCAGTGATTAATTTGACAACGGCAATCCTGCTGTACAAGGCCTCTAGAAAGTAGAAGTTTAAGCCTGAGGGGGCGCAACCCCTCAGGTGCTTCTAAGCTAATTATATCGTCCATATCAAAATTATGCAAGAATTAACATTAGGCATAGCCATTATTGCACTGATTGTGTCTATAGGTGTTCTTATTAGGGTGGTGAGGAAATGAATCCACTAGACGAAGTAATGACTGCGGCAGAAGCCGCAGAAAAATGGGGAATGAATCCGAGATCCATACAGCAAGCCTGTACTGGATATAAGGGTGGAAAACCTAGGTTTTTGGACAAAGAGGCTCGGAAGGCTGGAAGAATATGGCTCGTCACAAAAACAGGCATGGAACGACTGTATGGACCGGAGCCGAAATAAATGAAAAAGGATAACTCGAAACGATGACGGAAACAAAGAAAATAAAAATAATATAATATATGTAATATAAAGAAATTTTTATTTATTGATGTGCCCAGAGAACAGAACGAGAACAAAATACTTAAACCCAAAAGTAAATGATAAGGAGTAAAGTGACTCAATGACTGAAATATCCTGATAAAATGGGGCTTCTTAATGCCTGAAAAATTAAGTAAATTCCAGTGAAAAAATGCCTGGCATGATGTAAGAATAAGACGGAACGGTTTATTTTTGTCAGGTAACGTGTGAGGTAAATGTAATACGACATCCCCGTGATTTCGAGTCACGGGGATGTTTTTTGACTAAATTATGTTTTTGGGTTATGATAAATGAGCTATAAGATTCCAGATTAGTATAAGGAGGGGCAAATGACTGGTACAGTACCTTTAAAACAGATGCTTCCATTAGCAGGAATGACGATTTCAGCTTTTATTTTCAATACATCTGAATTTATGCCCATTGGTTTATTGATAGACATTTCCCAGTCTTTTTCTATGACAGAAGCACAGACTGGTACGATGATTACCCTTTATGCCTGGGTCGTAGCCGGATTATCCCTGCCTCTGATGCTGATTACCTGCAATATTGAATCCCGGCGTCTTTTGCTGGGAACCATGGCATTATTTCTTGCCGGACAGATCGGTTCCGGTCTGGCTGTCTCTTTCTGGATGCTGTTGCTGGCCCGTATCTGCGTTGCCTGTGCCCATGCTGTTTTCTGGTCTATTGCAGCTCCTATTGCTGTCCGGCTTGTACCAAAAGAGCAACGGTCTCTGGCATTGAGTATGATTATAACCGGTACGTCTATTGCCATGATTGCCGGATTACCTATGGGAAGGGCTATTGGTTTGTATTTGGGCTGGCGCATGACCTTTTTATGTCTGGCAGGTATTTCACTCCTGTCTATTATATATCTAACTGTCGTATTTCCCCGCTTAAAACAAAATCAGCCCTTTTATATTTCTGATCTGCCGCATATGCTGAAAAATCGTATACTCCTGGCTATTTATATCATTACGGTATTGTTTTCTACATCTTATTATACGGTGTATAGTTATATTGAACCGTTTATGCAGCAGATTGCCCATATGGGCGATACGTGGATTACGTTGATTCTGACTGTTTTTGGTGTTAGCGGATTGTTAGGGAGTATTATTTTTTCACACTTTTATAATCAGTTCCGATTTCTACTCATCCGCCTGAGCCTGATTTGTCTGGCAGGGTTATTTTTCCTGCTGGATTTGGCGTCACAAGATATCATGATGGTTATTTTCGTTTGTGTGTTGCTGGGAATTACGGCAACGGTTTTTAATGTGACGTTTCAGGCTGAACTGATTCAATGTGTTCCGGCCGGAGCAGCAGCCGTAGCTATGTCGATTTTTTCCGGTATTTTCAATCTGGGAATCGGCAGTGGAACCTGGATAGGAGGAAAAGCGGTTGATGCGGGACTACTAGGTGATATCGGATATGCAGGAGGATGCATTGCTGCCATAGCAGCTTTGTATTGTCTGGCAGTTTTTATTCCAGTGCTGAAAAGAAAAATGGAATAAAGCAAAAAAATAGAAAAAAGTACTTGCTTTTTTTTTCATAACCTAGTATAATTTTTATTGTTCGATACAGAACACATGAGACATTCCTCAATAGCTCAGTCGGTAGAGCAATCGGCTGTTAACCGATTTGTCGTAGGTTCGAGTCCTACTTGAGGAGCCATGGCCCCTTGGTCAAGTGGTTAAGACACCGCCCTTTCACGGCGTGAACGTGGGTTCAAATCCCGCAGGGGTCACCATTTTTTGGGCGATTAGCTCAGCTGGGAGAGCGCCTGCCTTACAAGCAGGATGTCAGCGGTTCAAGCCCGTTATCGCCCACCAGGTTACAGCACATCCAATCGGATGTGCTGTTTTACGTTATATATGGACAGGATGAACCGCAACGCGGTACTACCGAAAGGGAGGAAAGCAAACTGCAGGAGTTTGCCGATTCATAAGACACGGTTTCGGTATAGGCGATTCACACGCATTTGCGAGTCGCAGAGCTCCTTCAAATACGGTTCACTGCCTAAAGCCCGTTATCGCCCACCAGGTTACAGCACATCCACTCGGATGTGCTGTTTTACGTTATGCACGGATAGGATGAACCGCAACGTGGTACTACCGAAAGGGAAAGACAAGGCAAGCTGCAGGAGCTTGCCGATTCTTGAGGCAGTTTTTTACCATTAGGTCGTTTTATTGTGTATTTGATACGATTACGGGATTGCTAATATCAATATGATATTAGCAATCCCGTAACTTATAATTTCTATATACGAAAATTAATTTCTTTATAAGGCAGCACAATCAGATAGATGATTAAAAAGCATGTCGTTCATGATAATTAATTGTATATAACATATATCTTTTTACAAAAGCCTAATGTATTATTACAATGGACAAAAAATACAGAGTGAAATAAAAAACATCAAATAAAAAGTATGGAAAATAATTAAATTCTTCTCATAAACACAGATGTAATGCACGATTATATTAAAATCGAGGTAGCATTAGACGAAAATTAAATCGCAAGTATATCTATTGACAGTAGACTATTTGAGAAGTATAGTGTAAGCATAAGATACGTTTGACACGTATCCGTAAAGCCAATTGGATTTATGGTTTACGTATATTAAGGAGGTTGAATCTATCATGAGTGAAGCTGTTACATTAGAAATGGTACAGGAAGCACAGAAACGGTTGCGGGGCGTAGCGCAGAAAACAGGTCTGTCTTTTGCCAATTCAGTTAGTAAAATAGCTGATTGCCAGGTATACCTGAAGATGGAAAATTTACAGCGAACTGGTTCATTTAAATTGCGCGGTGCATATAATAAAGTAGCATCTCTTACTCCGGAAGAACGAGAAAAAGGTGTTATTGCTGCATCGGCAGGCAATCATGCCCAGGGTGTGGCCCTGGCTGCCAGCGCTTATGGCTGTCAGTCTACCATCTGCATGCCTAAGCACGCTCCTTTGTCCAAAGTAGCGGCTACGCGTGGATACGGGGCTAATGTGGTGCTGCACGGAGATTTTTTTGATGAAGCGGCTGCTAAAGCGGTAGAATTGACGAAAGAACATGGGTACACCTTTGTCCATCCCTTTAATGATCCGGAAGTTATTGCAGGGCAGGGGACGATTGCACTGGAAATTATTGAACAATTACCCGATGTGGATGCCATTGTTGCGCCTATTGGTGGCGGTGGATTGATTTCCGGTCTGGCTGTTGCAGCAAAAAGTGTCAATCCTAAAATTAAAGTCATCGGTGTACAGACGGAAAACATGCCTTCCATGAAAGAATCGGTAGAACAAGGGAAGATTATTACATACAATGGGAAAGCGACGCTGGCAGATGGGATAGCCGTTAAAACGCCAGGAGATCTGACTTTTGATATCTGCCGCCGTTATCTGGATGATATAGTAACCGTTGACGAAAATGAAATTTCCCAGGCGATACTCTGGCTACTGGAACGCTGCAAAACGGTTGCTGAAGGCGCTGGTGCCGTACCTACCGCAGCTCTTATGAATGGTAAGATTTCCGGCCTTCACAATAAAAAGGTGGCAGCTCTCGTAAGTGGTGGCAATATTGATGTCAATAATATGCAGCGTGTCATCAATCAGGGCCTTATCAAGTCCCGCCGCAAGATTTTCTTCCAGACAATCATTCCTGACGTACCGGGCGAAATGGTTAAACTTCTGACCATCATTGCCAACGCCAATGCCAATGTACTCTCTATCGTCCACGAACGGAGCCAGCATGGCGTGGATATGGGACAGACTGCCGTATCACTGGAATTGGAAACGGCAAATGAAAAACACGTGGAACAATTGATGTCCACATTAAAAGATCATCATTATTATGTTACGATGAAATAAGACACGCATCATTTCATAAGACCATAATGATTCCAAAGCTATGGAGGTAGAAATGGAACAACAGAAAATGGAACGCGGTCTGAAGCCGCGCCATGTAGAAATGATAGCTCTGGGGGGAACCATTGGTGTTGGCCTTTTTATGGGGTCCGCCAACACGATTCAGATGGCCGGTCCGTCGGTACTTTTATGTTATGCTGTGACGGGTGTCGTCATGTTTTTCATTATGCGTATTATGGGGGAAATGTTGTATCAGGAGCCAGTGACTGGTTCTTTTGCAACGTATGGTCACAAATATATCAGTCCTTTTGTGGGATATCTGACAGCTTGTTCTTACTGGTTTCTCTGGGTCGTCGTCGGGTTATCAGAGATTACAGCCGTGGGGATTTATGTACATTACTGGTTCCCGGACCTGCCGCAATGGATATCGGCTCTGGCTGGAATGGCTATAGTCGCATCGGCCAATATGGCGGCCGTTAAATATTACGGCGAATTTGAATTCTGGTTTGCCCTGATAAAAGTCGTTACGATTATCGTTATGCTCATCGTCGGGGCAGCGGTTATCCTCTTTGGATTTGGTAATGACGGCGTGCCTGTTGGCATCAGCAACCTTTGGTCTCATGGTGGCTTTATGCCTAATGGATGGGGAGGAATGCTGGCGGCTATGTGCGTCGTAGCGGCGTCATTCCAAGGGGTTGAACTTATTGGGATTACGGCCGGAGAAGCCCAGGATCCGCAAAGGACGCTGAAAAAGGCTGTTAATAACATCGTATGGCGTATCCTTATATTCTACATTGGTTCTATCTTTGTTATCCTTTGTATCTATCCTTGGACAGAAGTCAGCTACATTGGCAGTCCATTCGTTATGACTTTTGCCAAAGTAGGTATTACAGCTGCTGCAGGAATTATCAATTTCGTCGTTCTTACGGCCGCTTTATCAGGCTGTAATTCTGGGATGTACAGTTCAGGGCGCATGCTTTATACACTGGCACAGAATGGCCAGGCACCGCGTATATTTGCCAGATTGTCACCTTCAGGTGTGCCCCGCAATGGAATTGGAGTTACCGTCATCGTACTGGCCATCGGTGTTGTCCTGAATTACTTGATTCCCGATTCCAAACTGTTTTTGTATCTGTATAGCGCATCGGTATTCCCAGGTATGGTTGCCTGGTTTGTCCTGGCCTGGGCCCAGAAAAATTTCCGCAAGGCTTGGGGACCGGAAGTCATGGCTAAGCATCCGTTCAAATCGCCACTCTATCCGTACTCGAATTACTTCTGCATAGCTTTCCTGATTCTGGTAACGATTGGCATGCTGTACAATCCGGATACCCGTATGTCTATCCTTTCCTCATGGGTCTTCATTGCGGCTATTACGGCGGCATGGTTCCTGTGCGGCCTGAACAAGAAGAAATATGATAAAGAAGGTCACCTTCTGACTGTGGCAGATGGTGGAAAGACGGCATCGGAAAACAAAGGCACTGAGAATGACTGATTTTTACGTAATATTATTGATTTAGTATATGCTATTATATAGAAGTCTTGTATAGTTCACCAAGAGTATTGTGTAAATATATATCATATACAGTGGAAATATGAAATTAGATGTTGTATAATAATAAACAGGATAGATAAATTTTTTTAAGGAGATGTTTTATCATGGCAGTAAACGTTATTAGTACTGAAAAAGCTCCCGGTGCAGTAGGACCATATTCCCAGGCGATTAAAGCAGGCGATTTCCTCTTTGCTTCTGGTCAGATTGCTATCAATCCGGAAAAAGGCAAACTCGTAGGCGGCGGCGTAGTAGGCCAGGCAGAACAGTGCATGAAAAATGTCGGCGCTATTCTGGAAGCAGCCGGTGCATCCTATGATGATGTCATCAAAACAACGGTATACATCACCAATATGAACTTCTTCGGAGCTGTCAATGAAGTATATGCTAAATACTTCAATAAGACTCTTCCGGCCCGTTCCTGCGTGGAAATTGGCAAACTGCCGAAAGATGCCCTCGTCGAAGTCGAAGTCATTGCTTATGTAGGTAAATAATCGGATTATGTGTTAAAAGATTTTCCGGTATCATGTAAAAAGCTCCCTGTCAGGCAATCAAGAGATATGCTTAAACTCTTGGTTGCCTGGAGGGAGCTTTTTTCTGATTTATGCCCAGTCTCCATTTATAAATACAGGAACTGTTGTTCCATCAGATTGAGTACCCGTGATTGATAAGTCGTCGCTTCCGACCATGAAATCGACGTGAATCATGGAATCATTCAGGCCATTAGCGCAAAGTTCCTGATCATCCATCTCGCTGCCGCCAGACAGGCAGGTTGGATAGGCCTTGCCAAATGCCAGATGGCAAGAGGCGTTTTCGTCGAAGAGTGTTTCATAAAAGAGAATATGGGACAGGGAAATAGGGGAATGATAGGGAATCAGGGCTACTTCTCCCAGACGGGCGGCGCCTTCATCCATAGACAATATCTGTTTTAGCACATCATCCCCTGTTTCTGCCTTCGATTCTATGGCTCGTCCATCTTTGAATATGATGTGGAAGTTATCGATAAGATTTCCGTTGTATACAAGCGGTCTCGTGCTATATACAATGCCATCGACACGGGCGGCATCAGGAGCCGTATAAATTTCTTCTGTAGGGATATTCGCGTTGAACAGTATATGTGATGTCGTTTCTTCTGCACCTCCCTGCCAGATATGCTTGTCTGACAGACCGATGGTCAGGTCGGTTCCCTGCCCGGACGTATAGTGCAAACTTGTGAAATGCTGACTGGTCATCCAATCGCGGCGTTTCTTCAGTTCCAGAAGATGAGCATCCCAGTCCGCCAGCGGATGTTCGCCATCAGCACGGGAAGACTGGAGAATCTGCTTCCAAAGCATTTCGTAGGCAGCTTCTTCCGATTGTTCCGGATACAGGATACGTGCCCATACGAGGCTGGGAACGGCGGCGACGAGCCAGGTCGTCCTGGATGCCATCATGCCGTCGATGTATTCTTTTAACGCCTTATTCGAGGCTTTTTGCCAGGCGACTAATTTTTGCATGTCTATGCCTTTCATGAGGTAGGGATTAGCAGAAATAAGGCTAAGAAATGCTGCATTCTGGCGATAATAGCAAAGGCTGAAATCGCGGCGCCAGTCAGGCATAGTTGTAAATTCTGACAGATTTTCATATTCATAACGCAGCCGGGCGGAGTCATCGGACCGCCAATTCATCACGACCTGACGGGCACCCGCTTCATATGCTTCACGGGTGAGGATGGTGACAAAATCATGGGATTCTACGGGGGCTGAGATAACGAGAATTTGCCCCTGCTGCAGATTTAATCCCTTTTTGAGCAATACCCGGGCATACCCGGGTAGCAGAGAGGAAATAGAAGAATCGAGATGCATATGTATCACTCCTAGTATAAATAATTAACACATTAACTGGTGATTACAGAGTCCAGGCAGTCCGTTTCCATAGGCGGATATTCAGGGCCAGTGCATTAATGGCAAGACTGATGATCAGACTGTACCAGTACCCGTATGCCCCATATGGGAGGAGATGGGCTGCACCATATCCCATAGGAAGGCTGATAAGCCAATAGGTAACAAACGCTACGATTGTAATGATGCGAACATCTTTATATCCCCTTAAAATGCCCTGGACAGGAGTCCCTGCTGCATCGCAGAAGGAAAATATGACAGCGAGTAAGAGAAAATGGCGGATATGTATGAGTGTACTGGCATCCGAGGAGAACAAGGCACTGATAGGAGTTATAAATGTATAGGTCATGCTGGCTGTAAGACAGACAATGATCAGAGCTAATCCCTGACAGATATGGGCGTACTGGCGGGCAGCCTGTCCATTCCGGGCACCCACTTCATATCCGATGACAATCGTCGATGCCAGACTGAGACTCCAGGGAAATACGTAAATCAGAGTCGAATAGCTGATAGCTGCCTGGTTAGCTGCCAGGAATACCGTACCAAATTCGGCCATCAGCAGGCCGATGATGGAGAACAGGCTGGTCTCACAGAAAATAGCGACAAACATGGGGATGCCGATGCGCAGCTGCTCAGAGATTGTGTGCCAGTCCGGTTTAGTGAATTGATGCCACAGACCGTATGAGCGGAATGGCTCCAGAAAAGAAAACAATACTAGAAAAACAACCAGTGTCAGCCAGGCTGCTATGGTAATAGCATATCCCGTTCCAACGCCTCCCATGGGGGCTATGCCGAATCCACCGAATACGAGCAGGCGGAACAATGCCACTGTGACAGCCATATTGAAGAATAAGATAGCCATAGACACATGGGTCTTGCCATGGGCATCGGTAATGTAACGCAGCGTAGCTACGAGAAACGTGGGAAGTATGCCCCAGGCCAGTGCAATTAGGTACTCGCGGGCAATCGTATATACGGCAGGTTCCAGACCCATTATGCCCAGAAACGGATCGAGGCATAGCATCCCTGCTGCGAGGACGACGGCCGTCGTAATGACAGCGACGTAGAGACTTTGTAAAATGTATCCGGGAATATCTCCTGTTTTCCCAGCGCCCCGGAGCTGGGAAAGAATGGGGGAAACGCCAAAAAAGACGCCGCACATACCAGCAAAGACCGGGTACCAGATATTGACTCCGACGGCGACGCCCGCCAGATCGACGGTGCCGGCCTGACCACTGAAAATACTGGAAAAGACGCCGCTGCCAACTTGGGCCATCTGGGTGAGCAATAGTGGAAAGAAAAGTGTAAGAAAATGCCGTATCTGGTATATTTGCGGCATATATGCAGACACCTCCTTAAAAAAGAATTGATATATAAAACAAGCCCCACGGACCGTGGGGCTTGTTAGCATTACGATTATTTATCCATTTCGTTTACTTTAGCAGCCAGACGGGATTTCTTACGGGCTGCAGTATTTTTATGGAGAACGCCTTTCTGTGCAGCGCTGTCGATGACGCTGCTGGCTTTATCAAATGCTTTTTTTACAGCTTCAGCATCACCTGTGGCAATTGCTTCGGTCGTACGGCGGATAGCAGTATGAACGGAAGATTTGACCTGGGAATTTACGGCGTGACGGGCTGCATCTTTTTCCATCGATTTGATGTTGGATTTAATCTGCGGCAATGGGTTCACCTCCTAATTTACAAGAACACTAGAAGAAATTCTATCATAAAACAGAATAAAAATCAATAGAAACTTTGGGGAATTACGCTTTATGTGCCGATCCCAGCACTTCTGTAATTTTATGAGAAACAAGGTCATAGACGTTCTGACGGCCATCTTTCAGATACTGGCGCGGGTCAAAGTGATCCGGATGTTGGGCCATATGGAGACGGACACCGGCTGTCAGAGCCAGGCGGATATCGGAGTCGATGTTGATTTTGCAGACTGCCAGGGAAGCTGCCTTGCGGAGCTGGTCTTCCGGAATACCGATAGCATCAGGGAGATTACCTCCATTTTCGTTAATGATCTTTACATATTCCGGTACGACAGAGGACGCGCCGTGCAGGACAATCGGAAAATCAGGCAGCCGTTTAGCCACTTCTTCGAGAATATCGAAACGCAGTGTCGGCGGTACGAGGACGCCCTGTTCGTTACGGGTGCACTGTTCCGGCGTGAACTTATAGGCGCCATGGCTGGTCCCGATAGCGATAGCCAGAGAATCGACACCAGTGCGGCTTACGAATTCTTCTACTTCTTCCGGACGGGTATAGGAAGCTTCATGGGCGGCTACTTTGACATCATCTTCGATGCCTGCCAGCTGACCCAGTTCGCCTTCGACGACGACGCCATGGGCATGAGCGTATTCGACGACCTGCTTGGTCAGGGCGATGTTATCTTCGAACGAATGCTTCGATCCGTCAATCATGACGGATGTGAACCCGCCATCTATGCAGGATTTGCACGTTTCAAAATCGGCGCCGTGATCTAGATGAAGGGCTACCGTCAGGTCATGGTCTTCAAGAGCTGCTTCTACGAGATGTTTCAGATAACTCGGCTTGGCGTATTTTCTGGCACCGGCCGAGGCCTGAAGGATGATTGGGGATTGAAGGTCTGCTGCCGCGTCGGTAACAGCCTGGACAATTTCCATATTATTGATGTTGAAAGCCCCGATGGCATAATGACCGGCATAGGCTTTTTTGAACATATCTGTAGTTGTAACTAATGGCATAGGAAAATTCCTCCTTTTAATAAAGGTATACGTGTAGATATGGTGGTCCTCAGAGCGGGACCAGATTATGATAATCCCAGCCGGCACAGCAGAACAACTGTTGCATATCTGCCGGCAACGGGGAATTAACCGTAATGAATGTACCACTGACCGGATGAGTGAACTGAATGCGGAATGCATGCAGTGCCTGCCTTGCTATCTTGGTCCGGCTGCCGCCATACAAATCATCGCCGCATAAGGGATGGCCCAGGCTGGCACAATGCACCCGGATCTGGTGGGTGCGCCCTGTATGAAGAGTTACTTGAAGCAGGCTGAAGTCATCTGTGACAGCCAGACACTGAATATCGGTATGGGCCGGTTTGCCATCAGCATCGGTACGGCGCAGTATAATGCTGTCCGGAGCCCGGGAAATGGGCCAGTGTATGGTCAGGCGCCGGGCGGGAAATCTTCCTTCGGCTACGGCCAGATAATACCGGTGATAGTCCAGATGCTGCCGGCTGAAAGCATACTGTATCTGGGGCTGTTTTGCAATCAGGCACAGTCCGGAGGTATTACGGTCCAGGCGGTGCATCGGATGATAAGAACAATTTTGCCCTGTCTTTTGATAGTACCAGGCCAGTGCGTTTGCCAGCGTTCCATCATGAGCCCCTGACGTAGGATGCATCAATAATCCCGCAGGCTTGTTGACAGCTATGATATAATCATCTTCGTAGGCTATTTCAACGGGAATCGGTTCCGGCTGGAAGGGATTGGATTCCGGAAGCTCTACGCGGATGACGTCGCCTGTAGAAACGAAATCACGAGTATCAGCGGCTCTGCCGTTACAGGTACAGATGCCGTTGTGCTTGATTCGCCGCCGCATGGTGGCAGAAACACCGGCATGGCGCAAGGCACCCAGCAGGGATGTTTTCTTTTCCAGTCTGCCTACGATAACTTCAATCATGGCATCTCCTTTATCGGTAAAAGATACATACACATCTATTGTACAAAAGAGAAACCGGGAAATCAACGTAGGATGTTAACTGCACAGCTATATTGTAACGGAAGAGGCTGATAAAATCAACAGAAAAAATGGGGGATTTTTATCGGTACAAAGAAAAATTACCGGTAGAAAAAGGATTTTGAAGATTTTTATGGAATAGTATATAATGTAAGGTCTGTGAGAAATGTCCTGCCGTCATAGGTGATATGCAAAATCTATACAGATGCCAGGCAGGAATCAGGCTGTATATCTAGAATGTATTACTACACGAATTCTTTAACAGGTGATGTGGCATATGCGTTTTACAAATGAATTTATAGAACAAGTACGGCAGGCCAATGATATCGTCAGTGTTATTTCCGATTATCTGGTTCTCCAGCGCCGGGGACGCAATTTCTGGGCATGCTGTCCGTTCCATAATGAAAAAACGGCTTCGTTCAGTGTCGCTGCTGATAAAGGATTCTATTATTGTTTTGGCTGTCATGCCCACGGAGATGTTTTCAAATTCATCATGATGAAAGAAAACATCTCTTTTAGTGAAGCCGTGGAACGACTGGCTGAACGGGCGCATATCCCGCTACCGGAAGTCGAAAAATCAGCCGATGACATTGCACGGGATACGCATCGGAACCGCCTGTTTGAAATTAATGAACTGGCGGGGAATTTCTTTCATAACTGTCTGGTGAAGACCCACTACGGCGAACCGGGCCTTGCCTATTTTCATCGCCGCCACCTGAGCGACGACACGATTTATTCGTTTAAGCTGGGATTTGCCCCGGACAGCTGGAATAAACTGACCGATGCCTTTGAAAAAAAAGGAGTGACCGGGCCGGAACTCGTCGAAGTCGGACTGGCCAAAGAAAAAAACGGCCGGTACTACGACGCCTTTCGCAACCGTGTCATGTTTCCCATACGGGATGGCCGGGGACGCATCGTTGGTTTTGGCGGCCGCGTGCTCGATGACAGCCGGCCCAAATACCTGAATTCCCCGGAAACAATGATTTTCAATAAACGCCGCCTGCTCTTTGCTATGGACAAAGCCCACAAGGCAATTTATGAACAAGGAAGAGCTATCCTGGTTGAAGGGTATATGGATGTCATATCGGCTCATAACCGGGGAATCTGCAACGTGGTAGCGTCCCTGGGGACGGCGTTTACCGATGAACAGGCGCGGCTTCTCCAGCGTCAGGCAAAAGAGCTGGTTTTATCGTATGATATGGATGGGGCGGGCAGGCAGGCAACGCTGCGTGCCATGGAAATCGTTCGTAATCTGGGGATGCGCATCCGTGTCGTATCTTTGCCGCAGGGCAAGGATCCTGATGAATATATTAATAGCGCCGGCCCTGACAAATTCCGCGAAGCTGTGGATAATGCGCCCAACGTGCTGGATTACATGCTCATGACGGCACTCCAGCAATCGGATGAAACGACCCTTGAAGGCAAAGCTGCCATCACGGCGACACTTCTTCCCGTATTGGCGCAAGTCAGCAACCGCGTCGTCCTGGAAGCCTTTTTAAAAAAAATGGCAGCCCGCATTCAGATCGATGAAAACGCAATCCGCAGTGAGTTTAACAAATACGTGGCAGCTCATCCGGAAGCAGGACAGCAGCAGGTCACTATTTCCCATTCCGTTTCGCAGGAAAATGCTGCAGCCCGGGGCGGTGGCCCCAATGCGGTTTCAGAGGAAAATATCCTGCGTTTTCTCATGGATCATCCCCAATCCTGTACCCGTATCCGGGAAAAGATCATCCCGGGATTTTTTGCCAATACTGTGCGGCGCCGTATTTATGAAAAAATATTGGCAGTTGCTGATGCACAGGGAATGTACACTACGAGTGACATCCAGAATAATCTGACTCCTGAGGAGGCCGAAGAACTTGCAAGAATCATGGTACTGCAAGATGTTCCCGTAGACGAAGCTGTTTTACTCGATTATGTAAAACGGTTCCGCCTGGCGGAATTGCAGAAAAAGTATAAAGAATACAGCGCCCGGGCAGCCGCCTACGGACAGAGTAATGATCCCCGTCTCGTAGATGCGCTGGCGGCGTGTAAACAGATTTTAGAAGAAATGAAACATTGGTCCTGACGGAGAAAGAAAGGAGCTAGTACTTTATGGCAAATATAAAGGATGAAAATAAGGCAGTCAAAAAAAAGACAAAGAAAACGACACGGGGCAGCAAACGTGCGAAAAAAACGGATGCGCCCCGATTGAGTGAAAAAGAACGGCAGGAACTGACACTGCAGCATATCCAGCAGCTGATTAAGACGGGACAGAAAAAGGGGAGCCTGACCTATACAGAAATCATGAACGTGATGGAAGAAGATGATCTGACTCCCGATCAGATTGACAAGATGTATGAGGTGTTTGCTGACAAAGGCATCGATATTATCGGTGAAGATGACCAGATGACCATGGATGATGATCTCGATGACGATGATACGGAAAAGGTCCCGGAAATCCATATGGACCTGAGCATTCCCGAAGGCATCAATATTGATGATCCGGTCCGCATGTACCTCAAAGAAATCGGCCGTGTCCCGCTGTTGTCTGCAGAAGAAGAAATTACCCTGGCCAAGACTATTGAACGGGGCAATTCCCCCGATGCGACGGAAGAAGAAATCAAAGCGGGAAGCGTTGCCAAGAAAAAACTGACCGATGCCAATCTGCGCCTCGTCGTCAGCATTGCCAAACGTTATGTCGGCCGGGGCATGCTGTTCCTGGATCTGATACAGGAAGGCAATCTGGGTCTGCTGAAGGCTGTCGATAAATTTGATTATAGTAAAGGCTATAAATTCAGCACTTATGCTACGTGGTGGATCCGGCAGGCCATTACCCGTGCTATTGCCGACCAGGCCCGTACTATCCGTATCCCTGTACACATGGTAGAAACAATCAATAAACTGATTCGCATCTCCCGTCAGCTTCTGCAGGATAAAGGCCGGGAACCACTGCCGGAAGAAATCGCGGAAAAAATGGATATTTCTGTCGAACGGGTACGGGAAATCATGAAGATTGCCCAGGAACCGGTATCTTTGGAAACACCAATCGGGGAAGAAGAAGATTCTCATCTGGGTGATTTCATCGAAGACCAGGAAGCAGTAGCTCCTGATGATGCAGCTTCCTTTATTCTGCTGAAAGAACAGATAGAAGACGTCTTCTCCTGTCTGACAGACCGGGAACGGAAAGTACTCTATCTGCGCTTTGGACTGAAAGACGGCCGTCCCCGTACATTGGAAGAAGTAGGGCAGCATTTTAATGTCACCCGTGAACGTATCCGCCAGATTGAAGGAAAGGCCCTGAGCAAACTCCGGAATTGGGGTAAGCGGGAAAAAATTAAAGACTTTCTCTGATTGGCAGATAATACGCTGTATACAATTATATGACCCGTCAGATGGGATAGAAAAAACCATGGAATTGTAATCTGATGATTACGTTTCCATGGTTTTTTCATGTCTGAATATGCTATGCCAGTCTGTGATTAATCTTTAAAGTAGGGCTTGAAAACAGAACGGGTGGGTTCTTTGTGTTCTTTTTTACGCGGTTTAAAAACACGGCGGGCCGTATCACCCGTATCTTTTTTACGATTGTCCCGGTTCCCTTTGGAATGAAAATGACGCTGGCCGTCATGCTGCTTTCCTGAGTGCTGGCTGTGGTCACGGCGACGGTTATTTCCCCGGCCAGATCCCTGCCGGCGGCTGGTCCTGACGCGCAGCGGTGCTTCTTCCGTGATTTTGACTGGTGTCGTATCCGGTTCTTTAGTCAAAAGTTTGATGGCGGCGGCGACGAGAGCCGTGCTGTCATAATTGCTGAGCAATTCTTCCGCATTTTCCTTATAGGTTCCATATTCTCCGGATTCGACAGCACCGACCAGATTGCGGATAGCCGTCTGTTGGGCTCCTTCCAGTGCTTCCGATAATGTAGGTGCCTTACGGCGCTGGATGCGGCGTTTGATGAGCCGTTCAATCGTACGCAGATGTTCGATTTCTCTGGGGATGACGAACGTCGTTGCTTCGCCGCTCTGGCCGGCACGACCCGTACGTCCTACGCGATGGACATAGCTTTCCGGATCCTGGGGCAGATCGTAGTTAAATACATGCGTAACACCGCTGATATCAAGGCCGCGGGCAGCCACGTCGGTAGCGACGAGAATATCAATCGTGCGTTCTCTGAACTGGCGGATGACCGTATCGCGTTTGGCCTGTGTCAGATCGCCGTGTATGCCTTCTGCCGAGTAACCGCGTTTCTTCAGTGCTTCCGATACTTCATCGACGCGGCGTTTGGTGCGGACGAAGATAATAGCCAGATCCGGTTCTTGTAAATCGAGGAGGCGGCAGAGAATATCGAATTTCTGACGGTCCGGCACTTCAATGTAGGACTGTTCGATTAAGTCGATGGTTACTTCTTTGGCTTTCATGCGGATAATCTTGGGATCGTGTAGGAAGTTTTCTGCCAGTTCCTGAATCGGTTTGGGCATAGTCGCCGAAAAGAGCAGTGTCTGCCGCGTTTCCGGTGTCGCTCCCATGATGAGATTGATATCATCAATAAATCCCATATCCAGCATTTCATCGGCTTCGTCCAGGACAATCGTACTGATATGACTGAGCTGGATAGTGCCTCTCTTCATATGGTCGATGAGCCGCCCCGGTGTGGCGACGATGATTTGAGGACATTTCCGGAGCCGGCGCAGCTGCCGTTCCATATCCTGACCGCCGTAAATCGGCAGTGCCTGAATCGGTGTGAACTGGGCCAGATGATTCATTTCTTCCGCTACCTGCATAGCCAGTTCGCGTGTAGGCGATAAGATGACTGTCTGGATTTCTTTGCTGGGTGGGGCTGCCAGGATTTTTTCCAATACGGGGATGCCGTAGGCGGCTGTTTTTCCCGTACCGGTCTGTGCCTGGCCAATCATGTCACGGCCGGCCATGGCGACAGGTATGGATTCTGCCTGAATCGGGGTTGGTTCTTCAAAACCCATTTCATTCAGGGCACGGATGATGACTTCACTGATATTAAGTTCTTGAAATTTTTCTAACATAGTTCCTCCTTTTGTATGAACATCTAATTCTATCATTTTGCTCTCTGAAAAGATAGGGGCTTTTTGTAAATACCCGTGCGTGGAATGGTTCCTGGGTCCTATAGGCAGCAGAGGTCAAAATGGGGGCAAAGACAACGGGTCCGGTAACCGTATAAAAAATAGCCACCGCACAAATGCGATGGCTATCCGTGTCTTTTATGGTGGACCATCAGGGGATCGAACCCTGGACACCCTGATTAAGAGTCAGGTGCTCTGCCAGCTGAGCTAATGGTCCATGCGATGTGTCTTCTTGCTGAGCACATTGATAATATTACACCAGTTGAAGAAAAAATGCAAGTCTTTTTTTTCGATTTATACAGATGCAATGAGATAAAGCCGATTTCATGCCACGATTTCATGCCACACAGGTCTGTATATACAGCTATACGGACCTGTGTGGTATGAAAAATCTGATGAGGACTATCTATTGCTCTTTTCTGTCCGGATTAAACAGGATACGGCTGGGAATCTGGGCGGCAAAAATCCCGATAGACATGAGGATACATCCTGATAATTCCCGCAGAGTCATCGATTCACCGAGTATAAAGAATCCAGCAAGGGCACTGAAAATCATTTCACAGCTGAGAAGAAGTGAAGCTTCTGTAGGTGGCACGTGTTCCTGTCCGACAATCTGCAGGGTATAGCCGACACCGCTGGAAAAAATGCCGCAATAGAGGATGGGGATAGCCGATGCGGCAACGGCAGCCAGGGTCAGTGTTTCTCCCGCCAGGGGCATAGAAAGAAAGTTATAAATGC
The DNA here is from genome assembly GCA_900095875.1 of Caecibacter massiliensis. GTDB lineage: Bacteria > Bacillota > Negativicutes > Veillonellales > Megasphaeraceae > Megasphaera > Megasphaera hexanoica. Next base: position 2,151,088 of record LT608311.1, read on the forward strand.
CACAGAATATGAATTGGCCTAAAGCTAGGTAGACGCCGCGATAATAGCGGACGAAGCGATCGACAATGAGGATATGGAGAGCCCAGAAGAGGACGCCGGCCAATTCCAGCACGTCGCCGATATTAAGTGGCTGGCCGTCACTGTGGAAGGCCAACAGGTACAGGCCGGCCAGAGCGGTCAGGCATCCTGCTATATGGGACAGACGCAGGGGATTGCGCAGGAACAGTCCGAGAATCGGGACGACGACGATGTATAAAGCAGTAATGAAGCCGGCTTTGCCCGCTGTCGTATAAAACATGCCTATCTGCTGCAGTGATGCGCCGGCATACAATACGAACCCGAGGATGGCACAAGCAGCCGGGAGTGACAAGTAGGAAGGAGGCGTGTCAAAATCCGGTGCCTGTTTACGACTGATCCACCAGACGACGGGCACAATGGAAAGGGCTCCGACCCAGAAGCGAATGCCATTGAAGGCAAAGACACCGATCGTATCGGTGCTTACCCGTTGGGCGACAAAGGCACAACCCCAGAAAAACGTGGCGGTTAACAAGAAAAAACGGTCTTTTATCATGGTTATCCATTCCTTTTGAAAAATTTACAATATACGTATTATACCATATAGCGGCGTATTTATTTACTATAATTCTGCAAGTAGTTTTGTTCATATACGCCTACTACAATATGACATGACAGGTGTAAATCATCAATGTAAAGAAAATGTCAACGAATCATTGGCATGGGGCTGAAATTTGATGTATAATAAGGTCAATATGATTGGGAGGCGAGAATATTGTATACAAATGCTTTGTTGACTGATCTTTATCAGCTGACAATGATGCAGGGACTGTATTTCGAAGGCAAACACAATCAGGCCTGCGTGTTTGACCGGTATTACCGGCATAATCCATTTAATGGGGGTTATACGGTAGTAGCCGGACTGGAACATCTCATTGACTATGTCAAGAATATCCATTTCAGTGATGATGATCTGGCTTATTTGAAGAGTACGGGGATTTTCGAAGATACCTTTCTGGATTATCTAAAACGATTCCATTTTACGGGGAGCATTTATGCTATGCCAGAAGGGACTGTCGCATTTCCGCAGGAAGTATTACTGCGTGTAGAAACGACAAAAGATGAATCCCTTTTACTGGAAACGTGCATGTCTATGATCATGAATCACGAAAGCCTGATTGCGACCAAGGCCCGCCGTGTCCGCTGTGTTGCTGGTGATGATACCCTGATGGAATTCGGCCTGCGCCGTGCCCAGGGGGCTTCTGCCGGTGTGTATGGTGCACGGTCTGCCATGATTGGCGGATTCAATGGCACGAGCAATATGCTTTCGGGAGCTAAATTTGGCATGCCTGTCATGGGGACGATGGCCCATAGCTGGGTCATGAGTTTTCCGACTGAACTGGAAGCATTCCGCACGTATGCCAAACATTATCCCAACAGTCTTATCCTCCTGGCCGATACGTATAATACACTGAAACAAGGGGTTCCCGATGCTATTACGGTATTCCGGGAAATGAAGGAAGCGGGAACACTGCCTTCTTTCTATGGCATCCGTCTGGACAGTGGTGATCTGGCATACCTTTCTAAAGAAGCGCATAAAATGTTCGCAGCAGCGGGATTCCCTGATGCCGTCATTGCCGCTTCCAATGATCTTGATGAAAACCTGATTGCCGAACTGAAGCTCCAGGGATGTGCTATCAGCTCCTGGGGAGTAGGGACTAATCTCATTACCGCCAAGGACAGCCCGTCGATGGGTGGCGTGTTTAAGATGGCTGGCCAATATGAAGGTGACAAGTTCATACCTAAAATCAAGATGAGCGATAATGCTGAAAAAATTTCCAATCCGGGCCGCAAGAATGTACTGCGCATTTACGATAAAACGACGGGCAAGATGAAGGCCGATATCATCATTCTCGAAGGAGAAACGATTGATCCGTCCAAAGATCTGCGCCTTTCCAGTGATAAGACGCCCTGGCGCTCCCGTATCATTCCGGCTGGTTCCTTTACGGTAAGAACGATGTTGCAGCCGGTGTTCGTCAAAGGCGAACTCGTCTATACGCCGCCGACGCTGAAGGATATCATGGCATATGCAGACCAGGAAATTGATACTTTGTGGCCGGAATACAAGCGACTTGTCAATCCGGAAACCATGTGGGTACAGCGCAGCACGCGCCTCTCTGAACTGCGTCATCAGATTCTGACAGAAGAAGCTGCTCATTTTCAATAATTAGAATCTGGTTCAAAAGCGTACAAACGGGGATAAAATCTCTCTTTGTATGCTTTTTTTTCTCCTATCCCCTGTGATATAATAAATACGATTCTAATTTCTTTACCGGTGAGGTGATCATCAAATGTGGGGAACAATTATCGGTGATATAGCCGGTTCTGTTTATGAAATGCCCGTAGATGGGGCTGCTTCCATCAAGACAAAAGACTTCCCGTTCTGGGGAACAGGCTGCCGGTTTACCGATGACACGGTGACAACGGTGGCGGTCGGACAGGCACTGATGGAAAGCCGGATGAAAGGACAGGCGGTTACGCCTCTACTCTGTCGGTATCTCCGCTATTGGTGCCGCCGGTTTCCCGGCGTCGGGTACGGGCCGCGTTTTATCCATTGGTATGAAAGTGATGACATGGGGCCTTATGGAAGCTGGGCCAATGGAGCCGCTATGCGCGTCGCTCCGGCAGGATGGCTGGCAGATACTCTGGCAGAAGCACAATATCTGGCAGAACTGTCGGCCGTAGTTACGCATAATACGGAAGAAGCTATCCAGGGGGCTGTGGCTGTTTCGTCGGCGATTTATCTGGCCCGTGCGGGCATCCGGCGCGATGACATACGTGTGTATCTCCAAGACCACTTTTATCCACTGGACCGCAGCCTCAATGAGATACGCCGGGATTATGGGTTTACTTCGCGGACATCCCGGAGCGTACCCGAAGCCATCGAAGCATTTCTCGAAAGCAGCGATTATGAAGATGCCGTCCGCAATGCTATTTCCCTCGGGGGAGATACGGATACACAGGCCGCCATAGCCGGCAGTATGGCCGAAGCATATTATGGCATACCGGAAAGGATGTGCCAGAAAGCGACATCCTATTTGCCAGCAGACATTCATCAACAGGTTGAGCGGCTGTATGCCTATATACATAACAGAAAGAGGGGGCTATCATGATAGAACCAGAAATGAAAGAACGATATGAAAAATTACGCGCTATATTAAAAGAAATGGGAAGCGTCGTCATCGGCTTTTCCGGCGGCGTAGACAGTACATTTTTGTCCTATACGGCGCACGATGTATTGGGGGACCAGGCCCTCGCTGTAACCGCCGTTTCACCGACGCTGCCGGAAAGCGAAGAACGGGATGCCCGTGATATGGCTGCCAGCATTGGTATCCGTCATCTCGTCGTCCATTCGACGGAATTTTCTGATCCGGAGTTTGTAAAAAATCCTAAGAACCGCTGCTATATCTGCAAGAAAATCCGTTTTACTGCATTGGTAAATCTGGCAAAACAGGAGGGCTTTCACTGGGTTGTTGATGGAGGGAATGTCGATGACCTGGGCGATTTCCGGCCGGGGATGAAAGCTCTGGAAGAAATGGCTGATGCCGTCCGCAGTCCGATGATAGAAGCGGGAATTACCAAAGCCGATATCCGGGCACTTTCGCAGGAACTGGGCCTCAGGACCTGGAATAAACAGAGTGCCGCCTGCCTGGCCAGCCGCATTCCTTATGGTGTGGAACTGACACCGCAGCGCCTTTCCATGATTGATAAAGCAGAACAATACATTGCGCCCTATATCACAGGGTCGCTGCGCGTCCGCTATCACGGCGATGTAGCACGCATCGAGGTGAGAGAAGATGAAATTCCGGCTATCCTGGCTCACCGCAAGGATATCGTACAGGCTTTGCGCCGTTGTGGATTTACCTATGTGTCGCTCGATCTGGGCGGTTACGAAATGGGAAGTCTCAATGAAGTAATTGAAACAGATGAGGAAGATAAATGAAAGTAACGAAACAAATCAAACAGGAAATGCTGCAGCGGTTTCAAGATCAATATGGCATCATGAAACCGGCTCTCCATTATACGTCGCCCTTTGAACTGATGATAGCCGTCATCCTGTCAGCCCAGTGTACGGATGAACGGGTCAATAAAGTAACAGCAGAAATGTTTCCTGCATACAATACGCCAGAAAAAATACTGACACTGGGCCTTGAAGGTCTGGAAGAAAAAATCCGTACCTGTGGGTTGTATCACAGCAAGGCAAAAAATATTCTGGCTAATTGTGCCATTCTTTGTGAACAATATCATGGAGAGGTACCGCACACATTTGATGAACTGGTCAAACTTCCCGGCGTGGGCCGCAAGACGGCCAACGTACTGGTAAGCATTTTATACGATACGCCGGCCATCGCCGTTGATACCCATGTATTCCGCGTGGCGAACCGGCTTCAGTTGGCCATTGGCAGTACGCCCCTTGAAGTGGAAAAAGGGCTTCAGAGGGCCATTCCCAAAGAGTGGTGGAGCCGGGCCCATCACTGGCTTATCTGGCATGGACGCCGTGTCTGCAAGGCGAGGAAACCACTTTGTGACCAGTGTTTCCTCCAAGATCTGTGCCCGGGAAAGGAACAGGGTAAATAAGATGGACCGGGGACAGGCTATGGACCAGACTTGTTTCAGACACAGCGATTATGAAGGAGCGGGAACATGAACATAGACCGCCATCGCGTCATCCAGCGCTTTACAGCATACGTTCAGAAATTTGATCATACCGATGCCGGCGTCGTGCTCAAATATGAGCATTCCATGCGGGTGAGCCGGATTATAGAGGATATTGCCCGTGGTATATCGTTGTCTGACGGGGATGTAAATCTTGCCTGGTGCATAGGGGTGCTCCATGATATCGGGCGGTTTGAACAGCTCCGGGAATATCATACCTTCATTGATTACCGCTCTGTAGACCATGCAAAATATGGCGCAAAGTACTTATTCGGCGAAGGCCATATCCGGGATTTCCTGACTGATGCGTCCGAAGACGACGTAATCCGGCTGGCCGTGGGACTGCACAACGTCTTTCAGCTCCCATGTGAGCTCACACCCCGGCAGAGGCAGTTCTGCCAGCTAATCCGGGATGCCGATAAGATTGACATTTTCCGCGTCTATGCAACGCATCTGGAGAAACCGGATAATGTCTGGCATACCGATTTGTCCTGGCTGAAAGAGCAGCCCATATCGGATGCTGTCATGGCACAGGCCCGAAGGATGCGGACTATCCGTACAGAAGACAAAAAGACCCGCATGGATTTTTATGCAGGCGTACTCTGCCTATATTTTGAACTGTCATATGCTGTAAGCCGGGAACTGGTAAAGGAACAGGGCTATTATGAAAAACTCCTCCAATTCCATTCCCGCAATCGGCAGACAGAAGCCCGGCTGGATGAAATCCACAGTCTCGTAAAGTGCCTCGGAAATCAGCAGAATCAGGATGGTCTTTAAATAAATTTAAATTTTATTAGCGCATATCCCATTTACGTTATAAGAGGTGTATAATAGAATTCGTAATGATAAAATATTGGTAATTTTATCAGATAATAAAACTGATATAAGGAAAAGGGATATGATGAAGCTTTTAGTGACAGGTGGGGCTGGTTTTATTGGCTCCCACGTATTGGAAAAACTTCATGCTATGGTAGACAGGCAGGTCGTAGTCTTTGACAATTTGACGAGTGGTTCACCCGATAATGTACCGCCGGGTATGGAACTGGTACGGGGAGATGTACGGGATACGGATTCCCTTGAAAGTTTGTTTGCCAGCCATGATTTTGATGCAGTTATCCATCTGGCTGCACAGACATTAGTGCCGACTTCCGTTGCCAATCCCGTGATGGATCTTCAGGTTAATCTGGAAGGAATCCTGCATATTCTGGAATGTTGCCGGACCTACCATGTACATCACGTGCTGTTTTCTTCCAGTGCTGCTGTGTACGGGGATAATCCGCATGTTCCTCTGGTGGAAACGGAACGGCTTATGCCTTCTTCGCCGTATGGGATTACGAAGATGACGACAGAACAGTATCTGCGGGTCTATCATGAGCTGTACGGCCTTGATGCGACGGTCTTCCGCTTTGCCAACGTGTATGGCGAACGTCAGGGAGAAAAAGGAGAGGGCGGCGTAGTCAGCATTTTCTGCAAGCTCCTGGCGATGGGCAAGGCCATTACGGTATACGGCGACGGCAGGCAGACCCGGGATTTTGTCTATGCCGGGGATATAGCCGATGCCATCATACAAGCGTTGCCGCTCAAAGGATTTCACACATTCAATGTATCGACGGGAAAAGAAACGAGCATCAATGATTTGATCCGCTGCTTTGAAGACGCTATCGGACACTCTGCCGACGTGCACTACACCGAAGCGCGTACGGGAGACATCCTTCGTTCCGTGCTGAGTCATGATGCATTGAAACAGGCATTGGGCATTGTTCCGGCTATGGAACTTCCCGAAGGGATACAAAAGACGTACGACTGGTATCAGAGCCAGCAATCAGAATGGAAATAGAAATGAACGACGGAGGCTGTTCCCAGAGGATGGCTTCCGTTTTTTTGCTTTGATTCTTTGTTTTTTATCTGCTTTGGGATACAATAATATTATGTAGTAGAAGTATACGGCAGCTGCATAGGAGAAATGCAGCATGATTCCAGCCGGTATAAAGGAGTGAATGATGATGAACCAACGTGTAGTCGTACTGAATGGTGCCAAGATGAATTATGATGGGAAACTGGATTTCTCCGTCCTTTCACCCGATACGGTCGTCTATGATGACACTCAGGCGGACGAAATTGTGGAACGGATTGACGGGGCGGCGGCCGTCATCACGAAGGAAATGCCCGTTCCGTCTGATATTATACAACGGTTTCCCGACAGCGTGAAACTCATCGTGGAAGCAGGGACGGGCTATAACAATATTGATGTAGAGGCAGCAAGAGAAAAAGGGATTACCGTATGCAATATCCCGGCCTACAGCACACAGCGCGTGGCCCACACGGCCATTATGCTTCTCCTGAATCTGGCATCGTCCATGAGAGAGCAGATGGCTATGCTGGCAAAGGGAGACCGGCGCAACTTTACGGAACATCTCATGGTGCCCCATGGAGAAGTCAATGGAAAAATACTGGGCATTATTGGAGCCGGTCATATTGGCAGGGAAGTCATGAACATAGCCATCGTTCTCGGAATGGAAGTCGTCGTGTATACGCGTACGCCCCGGCCGGATGAAAATCACATTACCTATACGAATCTGGAAACGGTTCTCCGGACCTGCGACTATCTATCTATTCACTGCCCTCTGACGGACAAGACGCGTCATCTTATCGATAAGGACGCCATAGCACTGATGAAACCATCAGCCTGCATCATCAATACGGCCCGCGGTGCCATCATTGATGAACCGGCACTCATAGAAGCCCTGCAGGAGCATCGTCTGGCGGGGGCAGGACTGGATGTGCAGGAAACGGAGCCACCGGCAGCGGACAGCCCGCTTTATACGATGAACAATGTAATCCTCACACCTCATATGGGCTGGAAAGGCTTGGAAACGCGGCAGCGGCTGGTTCATATCATAGCCGATGACGTCCGTCATTTCTTCGATGGGAATCCTATCAATGTAGTTAGTCAATAAAATCGTTTCAGACAAGAACGTCGTTCCGGCGTTGAGGTCATAGAAAAATGCCTGCTTCTGACAAGACAGAAGCAGGCAGGGAGAACTGGATATGCAAGATCGTTGGAAAGTTTCGGTCCGGCTGGCATCGTTTCTGGCACTGGCGCTGGTATTGCAGAGCATCCGCCTGGTCGTGCCGCTGCCGGGACCGGTAAATATGTTTTTTATTGGCAGTCTGCTCAATGCAGTCATGATTCTGTCTATCTGGCAGACTCGTTCGTACCGGGCCTGTATTATCGGTCTGATACTGCCTATGGGGGCATTTCTGCAGGGACAACTGCCACTGGTTTTCCTGATTCCGGTCATCGGTCTGGGCAATGCCTGCTTCATGGCCTGGGTATGTCGCTTCCGCCGCAGCCGGGCTGCCCTTTTTGCCGGGCCGCTCGTGAAAGCGGGCATCCTCTATGGAGGTACAAACATCGTCCTCGCCATAGTGGCACTACCGGATGTAGTGGGGCAGACACTCAGCTTTATGATGAGCTGGCCTCAGATAGTAACGGGTTGTGTGGGAATCGTCCTGGCCGGTATCGTCTGGCGGCGGCTTTAGTATTTCATGGCTTCTTTTTTTGCCAGCTGGTCGCATCGTTCGTTCAGATCGACACCGGCGTGGCCTTTGACCCAGTGAAACGTTACGTGATGACTGCCATAGAGAGCGTCGAGAGCCATCCATAGTTCCCGGTTCAGTACGTGAGTCCCATCGGCCTTTTTCCAGCCCCGGCGCTTCCAGGCAGCCAGCCAGCGGGTGATGCCGTTCTTTAAATACTGGCTGTCCGTATAGAGAGCGACCCGTGAACCGGCCGGGGCCCACTGCAGGGCTTTGATTGCTGCTGTCAGTTCCATCCGGTTATTGGTCGTAGAAGGATGACCGCCAGATTGTTCGGAAACGGCCCCTGTGGCAATAGTACGGGCAACCATAGCCCAGCCGCCGGGACCGTCGGGATTTCTCAGGCAGGACCCGTCGGTATAAATGATGTAGTCCTGATCTGTATCTGCCGGCTGTTCCTGATGCAGTCGGGGCACCTTTTCCCCGTGGAACAGGCGATGACCGGAGGACTGTGCCGTATGAGAACCGGCGGAATCATCACCAGACAGCCAGCGCATCGCCTCTTCTGCACTGGTAAATCCTTTGAAACGGGCTCCGGCATAGCCGGTTACCTGTTTCTGGCATTCAGCCCAGGTGGTAAACAGTCCAGTCTGGCGGCCGTTTCGTACGGCATATATTTTTTTTGGCATAGAAACACCTCATTTCAGAATTGTTATCGTACTGATTGTATCATGGAATGAACCGATTTAATAGAGAAAACCATAGAAAGGATGTTCGTACTATGAAATACAGGATGTCCCTCATGCGCTTTATTTTACTAATTTTTGGTTGTTTCTTTGTCCTGTCTGGAGTGCAGGCAGCGACCGTCATCAACAGCGATGGCTATTATAAAGATATCCGCCTTGCAGGAAAAGTACGGGTTGTCGATTCTTTTCCCGATATACGGGTACAGGTCGTGCAGAGCTTTCCTGATTTACGCGTTAAAGTTGTCGATTCGTTTCCTGATGACGTTGGCGAATGGCAGTTTGTAAGTTATGGGGAAGATTTTACTATCCAGTTTGTCGATTCGTTCCCAGATATCCGTATCCGTTTTGTCCATAGTTTTCCCGGAGTAGAATAATGGAGGTATATTATGACAGAAGAAGAAAAAATATTTTCAGGTCATATCTTTAACAACCGTTGTAGTGAACTGGTAGAAATCAAGCGGCGCACCCACCGGCTGTGCCGGGAATATAATCGCCTCGATGAGACTGACCCCGCAAGAACGGATATCATGCGTCAGGTCATGGGATCCATCGGCCGGATATTTTATTTTCAGGGACCGCTCCAGTTTAACTATGGCTGCCATACGTTTATCGGGGAAAATTTTTTTGCTAATTTCAATCTGGTCGTCATGGACGATGCCCGCGTATTCATTGGTGATAACGTATGTATCGGCCCCAATGTATCACTTCTGGCAACGAATCATCCCCTTCTTCCACAGGAACGGCTGGGCCTGAGTGAAGAAGGGCGGATGACTATGGCCGAATTTGCCGAGGATATCCATATCGGGAATAATGTCTGGATTGCTGCTAACGTGGCCGTCCTGGGCGGTGTCCATATCGGTGACAATGTGGTCATCGGTGCCGGATCGGTCGTGACAAAGGATATTCCTGACAATTATCTGGCTTTTGGCGTTCCCTGCAAGCCCATCCGGCCCATTACAGTTGACGATTCCCAGGCCTGGCGCATCCTGCCGGAGGACCGGGAGTTTTTCCGGAACAATCTGAAATAGGCAGTACCTTTTGTGCCTGCCATCGAAATGGTATATAATAGATGCGTGTAACATAATGAAATAGTACAGGAGGAATTCGTATGGCATATATTTATCCCTTCCGCGGCCAGTGGCCGGATATTGATCCCGGCGCCTATCTGGCAGATAATGTAACGGTTGTCGGCAAGGTTACCATAAAAAAAGGAGCAAACCTGTGGCCTGGCGTCGTCGTCCGTGGTGATGATAACGAAATTATCATCGGTAAAGGCGTCAATATACAGGACAATACGGTGATTCATGTGGATCCCGGCGATCCGCTCGTCCTGGACGATTATTGCATGGTTGGCCACAGGGCCGTCATCCATTGCAAACATATCGGCAGGGGTACACTGATTGGCATGGGTGCCATTTTACTGGCTAATGCCGATATCGGAGCAGAATGCATCATTGGGGCAGGAACCATGATTACGCAGAATAAAGTTATCCAGCCCCGTTCCATGGTGTATGGGACGCCCTTTAAATTCGTCCGGTCTCTGCGGCAGGAGGAAGTCGATGCCGTTCGTAAAGATATCTTGGAATACGAGGCGCTGGGTCAGGAATACAAGGCCATGCAGAAAACGATGCAGCAGAAAAAATAGGAGGGATTACTCATGTTTATGTATGAAATGCCGACCCGCCTGTATTTTGGCAAAGATTGTCTGAAGGGAGCAGGGAAGAATCTGAAGCAGCTGGGAAAAAAGGCACTGATCGTGACGGGACGCCATTCCGCAAAAATCAATGGGTCCCAGAAGGCCGTAACGGATGCGCTGGAATCAGAGGGTGTAGCCTGGGTATTGTTTGACCAGATAGAAAACAATCCTTCTATCGACACCGTCCGCAAGGCCGCTGACTTTGGCAAATCCCAGCATGTCGATTTCGTTATCGGCATCGGTGGTGGTTCCCCTATGGATGCGGCGAAAGTCATAGCCCTTCTGTGTACGAATGACCTGGATGATGCGGCGTTATTTACCGGTCCTTATGTCCGGCCGCTGCCTATCGTGACCGTTCCGACGACATCCGGAACGGGTAGTGAAGTGACGAAGGTTGGCGTGCTGACCAATCACCATGCCGGGACGAAACAATCGGTCAATACACCCCTTATTTTCCCCGTACTGTCCTATGCGGATCCGTCCTTTACAGAAAGCGTCAGTACGACTGTGACTATGGATACGGCCGTTGATGCCCTATCCCATGCCATAGAAGGGTATATGTCGCGGAAATCGACTCCCATGAGTGACGTATGGGCAGAAGAAGCGATGCGCTTCCTCGGTCCCCATCTGACTGATCTGGAAGGAAATATCCCTTATGTCGTCCGGGAAGACCTGATGTACGGCGCGACGACTGCTGGTATGGTCATCGCCCAGACGGGAACGACTCTGGTACACGGCATGGGTTATCAGCTGACTTATTATAAAGGATTGTCCCATGGCCGGGCGAATGGCCTGTTATTGCCGGGGTATATGCGGCTCATGACAGAAACGATGGAAGATAAGGTGGAAAAAATCTGGGACATCCTGGGATTTTCCGGCCTGCAGGACTTTGCGGACTGCCTGCACAGTCTCATGCCGGAACGGGTTTCCCTTACGGAAGAGGAAATAGAAGAGTATGTCCGGCTGACGCTGCCTACGGGAGCAGTTGCGTCCACCCCTTATGAAGTGAATGGTGAAGTCATTGCCCGTCTGTACCGGGAACTGGCCTGAACCAGACGGGTACCGTGAGTGCCGTACCGGGTAAAAACCGGCTCTGTGTGAAGATAGATAGCTTCACACAGAGCCGGTTTTTATGTACATGATAAGCCATAACTAAGAAAATGCAATACAAGCATAATATTTTGAAATTATTCGCATAAAGGGATAGACAATTGCGAAAAAAAAGTATATCATACTGAGTATGTGATGGAAATAACATAAAGGAGACCGCTGCTCTCCCGTATTTCTGGCATGCAAGCAGAAAGGAAAGGAAACTGCATCCGGTATACGGTGCCATCGTTAAATATTTTTGTAAATATTTAAATAAAGAGTCTACAAAACAGATATTATGTGATATAATGAACATAAAGCGTGAAACACCCGAGTACCTATCATTGATTTCAGCAGCCACCGTCATAACGGGTAGCTGTATGATATAATTAATAGCCCCAAATGGCATAGCCTGTACTATACTATTTCCTGGCTATGACTTTAATCAAAGGAGAGATGTAAAATGGGTTATATTCTTAACAAAGACCAGATGGACATCGTTAATTTGGCAAAAGACTATGCAGTAAAGAAAGTTATGCCGCTCGTACCGGAACTGGACAACGCTCCGGAACTGACACCGGAAACAGAAGCAGGCAAAAAACTTCTCGACCTCTATCAGGGCGCTGTTGACCTTGGTCTGACGACTCTGGAAATTCCGGAAGAATACGGCGGCCTTGGCCAGGACTACTACACCGTAGCCGCTGCATACGAAGAATTGTCCAAAGTTGATGCTGGCTTTGCTACAGCAGTAGCCGCTTCTTCCCTCGGCCTGAAACCGATCCTCCAGCACGGCAATGACGAACAGAAAAAACTCTATGCCGATTTCCTCAACGGCGAAAAGACGTCTGAAAAAGCTCCGGTACCGGGCTTCTGCGCATTCTGCTTAACTGAACCGGATGCTGGTTCTGATGCTTCCAACAGCAAGACGACAGCTAAAAAAGTTGGTGACGAATATATTATCGACGGCACGAAATGCTTCATCACCAACGGCGGCGTTGCTTCCGTTTACACCGTATTCGCTGTAACGGATAAGACGAAGGGCGTAAAAGGCATCTCCGCTTTCATCGTTGAACGTGACCGCGAAGGCGTTTCCATTGGCGCTGAAGAAAACAAGATGGGCATCCGCCTCTCCAACACGACAGAAGTTATCTTCCAGGACGTTCATATCCCGGCTGATCACCTCGTAGGCGAAGAAGGCAAAGGCTTCATCTATGCTATGCAGACACTGGACCTCGCCCGTCCTATGATTGGTGCCCTGGCAGTTGGTATTGCTCAGCGCGGTATCGACGAAGCTGTTAAATATGCTCAGGTTCGTCAGACATTCGGCAAGCCGATCATCAAACACGAAGCTATCGCTTTCAAACTGGCTGATATGGATATCCAGACAGAAGTTGGCCGTTCCTCCATCATCAACTTCCTCAACAAATACTATGACGAAAGAAAGAATGGCCGTTACAACTACTCCCGTGAAGCTGCTATCTGCAAATGCTTCTGCGGCGATATGTGCGTACAGGTAGCTCTCGATGCTATCCAGATCCTCGGCGGTTTCGGCTACAGCCGTGAATATCCGGTTGAAAAACTCGTTCGTGATGCTAAAATCATGCAGATCTATGAAGGCACCAACGAAGTACAGAGAATCGTTATCTCCGGCCAGATTACAAAGAAACACTAATTTCACAAGTCGTACAGCGGTCACATGCTTTGGCATGTGGCCGTTTTTTTCTGGGAGAACGTTGATGGCTCGAATAAAAGACATTGCTAAGGATAAAACAGAAGTGGTACAATAAAAGTCACGTATACAAGATAGTTGAGTATATTTCACTTCAGAATATAGAGTTAGTTTGTCCAGGTATCTCTGCAGGATAGCTGGCATACGAAGGAGAATATAAGGAGGAATTATGGCAGAGTTACTGGCTCCGGCAGGTTCACTGGATACGGTACGGGCGGCAATCGACGCCGGTGCCGATGCGATTTATCTGGGTGGGAAAGGGTTTAATGCCCGCAAATTTGCTCACAATCTGAGCGATGAGGAAATGGCTCAGGCCGTTCGGATAGCCCATCTGATGGGCGTTAAGATTTATGTCACCGTAAATATTCTCGTGGCAGACACGGAACTATCTGATTTGACGGCCTATCTGAAAAAGCTGGATGATTTGTCTGTCGATGGCATCATCGTGCAGGACCTGGCTGTGGCGGAGATTGCCCGGCGCGTCGTACCAAAGCTGCCGCTTCACGGGAGCACCCAGATGACCGTATCCGATCTGAATGGCGTGCGTTTCCTGGAACGGCTCGGTTTTACCCAGGTCGTACTGGCGCGGGAACTGCCTCTTTCGGAAATCCGCTATATCTGTGCCCATGCTCACGCTGCCATTGAAGTTTTCATTCACGGCGCATCGTGCATGGCTTATTCCGGACAGTGCCTGATGAGCAGTTTTATCGGCGGCCGCAGCGGGAATCGCGGCGCCTGTGCCCAGCCGTGCCGCCTGCCGTATCAGCTGTATGACGGCGATGATCTCCTGACCGGAGAAGCGTCTTATATACTGAGCCTGAAAGACCTGAACAGTTCTTCTAAGATATATGAACTCCTGTCTGCCGGCGTTTCCTCGCTCAAAATTGAAGGGCGCATGAAAGGATGCGGTTACGTGCGTACCGTTGTGGGAGCCTATCGCAGCCTTTTGGATAGCTGGCATCAGCCTGCGACAGAGCAGAAACACTGTCTTCGTGAAGCGGAAGAACAGCTGAAACAGAGTTTCAACCGCACCTATCAGGCCGATTTTCTGAAGGATCATCTGGGCCGGCACACCATCACGGCAGGTATACCGGGAAACCGCGTGCCCAATACGGGAGGCGGAGATCCGGGCCTGACCCGTCATATACCCGTCTACGGTCATGTAGATTGCACTGACCAGGGAAATTTGCGCCTGACCCTGTGGGACGAAGACGGCCATACGGCTGAAGCCGTCTCTTCTTTTCAGCCGGAACGGGCAACACGACGGCCGGCGACGCGTGACTGGGTCAAAGGGCAGCTGGAACGATTGGGTGACACCTGTTTTACTCTGGCAGATGCATCTGTCTGGAATGAATCGCACATGATTCCGGCCAGTATCCTGAATGAACTGCGCCGTCAGGCGGCAGACCGGCTAGAAGAGGATATCCTATCCGGTTATGATCGCCCCTCTGCGGGAAGGGCAGAAACGGATACGACTTTTGTAAGGGCGGCATCTATAGCGGATACGGCACCCTGTATTACCGTGCGTTGTGACTCGCTCGCTCAGGTCGAGGCGGCACTCAGGGCAGGAGCCGGCCGTATCATATATGGAGGAGAAACGTACGATCATCATTTCGTGACGGCAGAGGAATGGAAACGGGTATCGGCCCTGACCGCATCGTATGGCCGTGAATTATGGGCCGCGACGCCGCGGGTCCTGTGGCCCCGTCAGGTGGCTGCCGTGCGGACGGAACTCCGCCTGGCAGTAGAAGCGGGTATATCTGGCATCTATGCTGGCAATATGGGGATATTTCCGTTACTGGAATCAGAAGGCCTGTCCCTTCCCTGCAGTGCCGACTGGTCACTCAATATTTTTAACAACCAGAGCGCCCAGGCCTACATTCATGTCGGATGTAGTGAACTGACTCTGTCTCCGGAACTGACATTGAGGCAGATTGGACGGATTATCCGGCAGGTACCCGTTTCCATAGAAGTATTGGCAGAAGGCCGGCTGGAAATGATGATTACCGAATTTTGCCAGGCGGCGGCCTGTCTCAGCAAAGAAGGGAAAGGGCATTGCAATGGTGCCTGTAGCGGCCGCCATCTGTCACTGGAAGACCGCCATGGCATGCATTTTCCTGTCGTGACTGACCCGTTTTGCCGCAATCATATCCTCAATAACCGTGATCTGGACATGGCTCCGTACTATAAGGATCTCCGGGCAGCCCATATCAGCCGGCTGCGTATCGAAGGCCGGGGCCGCAGTGCAGACTGGGTATCGGTGCAGACAGCCCGATACGTACGATTATGGGAAGGCCGGGAAACAATGCTTCTGGGGAAAGAAGACCAGCATGTCACGCGGGGGCATTTCTTCCATGGCATTATATAAGAAATAAAGATAGCGATTAGTAAACGAAATAAAAGGAGTTTTACCCTATATGAATAAACGTAGTATGCGGATTTTGGGATTTTATCAGGTGCAGAACCAGCTCGTCAGGCTGGCTCCGTCACGTCTTTCCAAGGAAATAGCCCGCCGTCTGCGTCCTGAATCCGATGCAGATGTAGTGGAAGCACGCCTGGCTGATACGGAAGAAGCCTGGCACTGCTTGCAGCGGGAAGCCTCTGTGCCCTTCGGAGGAATCACCGATATCCGTCCGGCATTGGAAAAGGCAAAGCGCGATGTGACACTCGACGGGCAGGACTGCATTGATATCTGGCACAATGCCCAGCGGTACGGAGAAATCAGGGTGTATTTTGCGGAAAAAGAAGGCGATTATCCACGTCTGTCCGGTCAGGCCTCCCACATCGGCGATTTTTCCCTCATCATTCACAAAATCGCCCAGGTATTCGACCAGAACCACCAGATCCGCGACAATGCGTCTGTCGAGCTTTTGCGCCTGAGAACGCGGATTTCTGAATTGGAACGGCAGACGAAACGGTACGTCCACAATGTACTCCAAAATAAAGAATATCAGAAGTATTTCCAGGATGCCCTGGTAACGGTCCGCAACAACCGCTACGTCATTCCTGTCAAGCAGGAATACCGTCATGCCTTCCCCGGCATTGTCCACGATACCTCCGCCAGCGGGGCTACATTGTATATTGAACCCATGGCCATCGTCAACGCCAATAACGACCTGCAGGCGGCCCGTATCGCAGAAACGAGGGAAATCGAAAAAATTTTCCGCCGCCTGACGGCCCTTATTGCCGGAGATTATGAAAATCTCTACGACAGTACCTATGCCGTAGGAAAACTGGAATTTATCTTTGCCAAGGCACAGCTGGCTCTTTCTATGAAAGCGACGCGGCCGGTTATTTCCAAAAGGCGGATGGTAAAACTCATCCAGGCCCGTCATCCTCTAATTGATGCGGTCAAGGTCGTACCCAATACAATTGTCATAGGGGGAGAATACCGCATACTCCTTATTACGGGCTCCAATACGGGCGGCAAGACCGTTTCCATGAAGACCTTGGGCCTTCTGGCACTCATGCATCAGTCCGGATTGTTCCTGCCCGTCATGGAGGGGTCGGAATTGCCCATATTCCGCGACATTTTTTCCGATATTGGTGACGAACAGGATATTTCCCAGAATCTCAGTACCTTTTCCAGCCACATGAAGCAGCTCATTTATATCCTGAAACACTGTGGTCCCGACGATCTGATCCTGGCAGATGAACTGGGATCTGGCACGGATCCTGCCGAAGGCAGTGCTATTGCCATCGCCATCCTCAAGAATTTGTACACCAAGGGCTCTTATGTCATGGTGACGACCCACTATAATGACTTGAAAAACTTTGCCTATAATACGCCGGGCATCGAAAATGGCCATGTGGAATTCGATGTGAATACACTGAAACCGACGTACAAGCTGCGCATTGGTTCGGCAGGCAGTTCCCATGCCTTCAGCATCAGTGAACGGCTGGGCATGCCCAAAGAGATTCTCGACGAAGCAAAAGAACTGCGCAGCAGGGCTCAGGACGTCGATATGGAAGCCATCCTGACCAAACTAAATGCCCAGTCCAAACGCATGGATGAAGAAGAACAGGAACTAGAGGCGAAACTGGCCAGCGCGCGCCAGATAGAAGAGGCACTGCGCAGGGAAAAAGAAAAAGTCACTTCCAAGCGGCAGGATATTATCGATTCCAGCCGGCGTCAGGCCGTCGATATGAAACGCAATCTGCGGCTGGAGGCAGAAAAAATCATCCGGGAGTTAAAAGCCCAGTCGAAAGAATCGTTGAGTGAAAAGGAACGGATGAAGGCCATCGAACAGGCCCGCCGCGCCATCCAGCAGATTTCCCTGCCCGAAGCAGAAAAGCCGCACCGCGATCCCATCGACCCGGCCCAGCTCAAAACGGGCCAGCAGGTCTATATCAATTCTCTCGACGGGCTGGGAACAGTAGAAAAAATCCACGGCAAGAAGGTGACCGTATCGGTGCGCGGCATGACCGTCCGCGTCAAGATACAGGACATCAGTGCCCCTTATTTGTCAGAAATTAAGAAAGAAAAGCAGGAAGAGAAACGGGAACAGAGCCGTTCGTCCTTCCGGCCAATCCGGACCGGCCCTGTTGCGACAGAGCTCAACATTATCGGCAAGACCGGACCCGAAGCCATCCCCGAAATCGAACGGTTCCTCGATCAGGCACTGGCTGCCGGATTCAGTCCGGTCCGCATCATCCATGGCAAAGGCAGCGGTGCCCTGCGAAGAGCCGTCCACGCCTTCCTGGATGAACAGCCCTTTGTCAGACAGTACAAACTCGACGATGCCCAAAATGGCGGAGACGGTGTCACCTTAGTATATTTTTAGCATAGTAAAAAGACGCGGAATTACGTTGTAATGACTGTTTCCGTGTCTTTTTACTATTTACAAATATTTATACAGGCGATGAAATATAGTCATGGATTTTGGCGTTGTTATATGATAAAATAGGTCCACAAAGGGATATTTTTTATGTTTTCTCGTAAAATGGGAAAATATAGTAAGAAATGGAGGAAAGTATATGAATTTATTACGTCGTAAATCATTCGACGACTTGCTGGCCCATACGCAGGAGAAAAAGTTGACCAAGGCATTGGGCGCCTTTGACATCACCCTTATGGGGCTGGGTATCATCATCGGAACGGGGATTTTTGTCCTGACGGGTATTGGAGCGGCCAAATATGCCGGCCCTGGACTCATGCTGTCTTTTGTATTCGCGGCCATTACCTGCGCCTTTGTCTGTCTGGCCTATTCCGAACTGGCATCGTTTCTTCCCGTATCGGGGAGCTCGTATACGTACGCCTACGCATCGCTGGGTGAAATATTCGGCTGGTGGGTCGGCTGGAGCCTGATTCTGGAATATTCCGTCGGAGCCAGTGCCGTAGCCGGTGGCTGGTCTGCCTATTTTGTCGGCATCCTTCATTCCTGCGGTATCGACCTGCCCAAGGCACTGACCAGCGTACCCGCTGATGGTGGTATCATCAATCTGCCGGCTGTGCTCATCGTCCTTTTGGCAACGGCCCTTCTCGTCGTCGGTGTCCGGGAAAGTGCCAGGGTCAATCGGATTCTCGTCTTTGTCAAAATCGGCACGATTTTCCTGTTCTTATTCCTGGCAGCGCCGCACATTGAGCCGGCCAACTGGCAGCCCTTCCTGCCCTTTGGCATGCAGGGCGTATTTGCCGGCACAGCCGTGCTGTTTTTTGCCTACCTTGGCTTTGACGCCTTATCTACGGCAGCAGAAGAAACGAAGAATCCGAAACGGGATATGCCAATCGGAATCATTCTGGCCCTGGCCATCTGCACCATCCTGTACATTGCCGTCTGTGCGGCCATGACCGGCGTCGTACCATATCCGATGCTGGATACGGCGGCTCCTGCTTCGTATGTCCTCGAATACATCGGCCTGCACCTGGGGTCGGCTATCGTCGGTACGGGCGCTATCTGTGGCCTTTCCACAGTCGTCCTTGGCATGCTCTTTGCCCAGAGCCGTGCTCTCTATTCTATGAGCCGGGACGGCCTCATGCCTATGAGTCTCTACAAAGTGCATCCGAAATTCCATACGCCTTATATCATTCAGATCATCATAGGCATAGTCGTCGCCTGTATCACGGGATTCACACCCATACACATCGTAGCGGAAACGTGCAGTGCCGGAACGATTTTTGCCTTCCTCTGCTCCTGCGTGGGCATTCTCATCCTGCGCCGCGTCTATCCCGACAAGCCGCGCGGATTCCGCTGTCCGGCCGTGCACATCATTGCTCCCCTGGGATTTATCTGCTGTGCCTTCATCTTCTCGGAATTATCTCCCCATACGCTCCTCCTCTTTGGCGGATGGTCTGTACTGGGACTGCTGATTTACCTCGTATATGGCAACCGTCATAGCGTATTGCAGAAAGAGGAAGCAGGAAAATAGGTGTGTTTACATCTACCATTATCGTCTTTATACTAAAAAACAGCTGCATTACATTCTGTGTAACGCAGCTGTTTTTGTCTGTCTGGTATATCCCGGGCCCGATTGGGTCAGAGTTTTATCTTGGAAAAGACTTCGCCAATGGAATCGTGGAGTACCAGGTCGGCCGTATGGTCCATATCGGTGCTTGATTTGTTGATGAGTACCAGTTTGTGGCCGTGATAGTAACGCACGAGGCCGGCGGCCGGATAGACAACCAGGCTGGTACCGCCGATGATGAGCATATCGGCATGACTGATGTAGTACAGCGATTGTTCGATGACATCATTGTCGAGGCCTTCTTCGTAAAGAACGACATCGGGCTTGATGGTACCGCCGCAGGCATCGCATTTAGGAATACCTGTCGTCTGCCTGATATATTCGGCATCGAAGAATTTATGACAGTGCTGGCAGAAATTGCGGTGGATACTGCCGTGCAGTTCCAGAACATTTTTGCTGCCACCTTTCTGATGCAGTCCGTCAATATTCTGGGTAATGACAGCCTTCAGCTTGCCTGCCTGTTCTAGTTCGGCCAGCTTCTTGTGAGCCATATTAGGCTGGGCCGAAAGAGACGCATTCAGGATTTTATCCCGGTAGAACCGATAGAACTCGTCTGTATGCTGTTCGTAAAACGTATGGGAGAGCATCGTTTCAGGGGGATATTTGTAGTGCTGGTTATAGAGTCCGTCTTTACTGCGGAAATCAGGAATGCCGCTTTCCGTAGAAACGCCGGCACCGCCAAAGAATACAATATTGTCCGAATCATGGACCATCTGGAGAAACGTATCAATAGCAGACATGAGGACCGCTCCTTTCCAAACGCGAAAAACTACTTCTGAACTAATCTATATATCAAAATGAGTGTTTAGCAGCGAAATACCTGACCCGGTGCGGAACACCTTATCCCGGAAGGTGCGGATGGCGTCTGCATCCAGCTGATCTTCGTAGGCGTTGACCAGAAAATCCGCTTCCAAAAGTATCTGATAATCGGGGCCGTCGATGCCCGTATAGGTGTGATGATGGCCGATGAGCCAGCAGACGCGGTCGGTAAAAGACGAAGAAGAAGAGAAGGGTTCCAACAGCTTGCGGGCGATAGCCGGCCCTTCCAATTCCTGATATTTGCCGGACGAACTGCCATATTTTTCTTCTGCCGCGTGGATGCCGATATCGTGGAGTACGGCTGCCGTTACCAGGATTTCCTGCGTATCCGGAGCGAGGTGTTCCAGCTGACCAATCAAATCGGCGTAGGCGTAGACTTTGAGGAAATGCTGGATACGCCGGGGATCGCCATGGTCGTAGGCAACAGCTGCTTCTATTAGTTTGGGAATGTTCACATATATGCCACCTTTCTCAGAATCTGTCTATCGCTTTTATTATACACTATTTTCGGCTGGATAGGCGGTACAGCCGGCAAAAGGATTGTATTTTTTAGCATCAGAACTAACAGGCCCGGCAGCAATCTCATGGGAGTTGCCACCGGGCCTGTTGCCGGTCACTGTTTTCCTTCTGGCAGGATGTTTGCCAGGACGACGTGGTACCGTTCGTTATATTTTTTGATGGATGCATTGATTTTTTTACGGATGGCGATGATGTTTTCTTCGGAGTATTCTTCCGGCGGGATATGGAGGTCGCAGATGATATTCGGATGGCGCGCACCGGCAGTGAAGCGGAGATTATCCGTATGATACTGGGGATATTCCGTCTGGATCAACGTGTCGATATCGTGGCGCATGGCCGAAATGATTTTCTCATTCGTGCAGAGCGGATCCATGTGAACATTGATATTGATCTGGAATTTCTCTTTCAGAATATCCTCCAGTTCATCGACAGCCGAATGGACTTCTACGATATCGGACGTATCAGGCACTTCCACGTGGATGGAAGCATAGGTACGGCCGGGGCCGTAGTCGTGGATTTTCAGGTCATGGACGCCGACGACATAGGGGCAGTGCAGGGCACAGTCGGTAATTTCCCGTACCAGTTCCGGGTCTGGTGCCTTGCCGAGGAGAATGTTGATGACTTCCTTTGCCAGGCTGCCACCGGAATAGAGAATGAGCAGTCCGATGAGCGTACCGGCAGCGGCATCGATGGGCAGAGTCGTAAACTGCTGGGCAATGGTGGCCAGCAGGACACCCGTCGTGGCGATGGCGTCGTTGATGCTGTCGGATGCAGTCGCCTCATTGACACTGGAGTGAATCTGCCTGGCAATATAGCGGTTATACAGGCACATCCATCCTTTGACGGCAATGGATGCGACGAGGATGATGACTCCCCACAACGAGAAATCCAATGTTTCCGGTTCAAAGAATTTCGTAACCGATGCTTCACAGAGCTTATACCCGACGATGAGAATCAGGATGGCAATAGTAAGGGATGCCAGGTATTCAAACCGCCCGTGACCAAAGGGGTGGTCTTCGTCAGGAGGACGATTGCTCAGCTTGGCGCTTATTATAGAAATAAAAGACGATCCCATATCGCTCAGGTTGTTGAAGGCATCGGAAATGATGGCGATGCTGCCACTGGTCATGCCGACGAGAAACTTCCCGATGAACAGGAAGAGATTGCAGATAATACCCAGGATGCCGCCGACGATGCTGTACTGCTCGCGGACCTTTTTGTCAGTTGTATTGCTGTAATTCTTTACAGTATGACGGATGATATATTCAATCATACGTATCGCCTCTTTGGTATTCTCAAGATTGGTATCATTGTAGCATGAAAAGAATGGGTTGTGTAGAGATAGATTGAAAAAGGTGAATTTATGAACCGGAACGGGGCCTGAACATCTGACGGGGTATCTGTATATAACGTACTGAAATTGAAAAATATAAAATATATTGTCCTGTTTTTGCTATCTCAGTTTGACAAATGTTGTAGAATTTTGTAGTATAAAAGGGCACAGTGATTGATATGTGTCTGTGAATTTGTACGGTGGAGGGTTCAATCGATATGAGTTTACAATATGTAAAAGGCAGTTATATGGATGAAGTCATGTACGGTGACAAGCCTGTATTATTTACGCTGGAAGGTCTCGGTGAAGACCAGAAGGAAGAAGCCGAACGGTATAGCAAAGAAATATGGGACTGGATTCATCAGCATCATGTCCGTGTATTGGCCCATGCACCGCTCATTGCCAATTTTAAGAATAAGAAATGGCGGTCCGACGGGGAACCAGAAATTTCCGCTGAAGAAATCCGGGGATATCTGAAACATATCAACTCCGTCTATGTCACCTATCGTGGCGGGTTCGACATTTTCTTTGACACGAATGAGCTGTTCCAGGAACGATCCATCGTCGTGCGGGTTGGGAAAAATTTTGTTTTTGAAGGATTCAGTCTTTTATAAGACATTGTAGAAAATACGGTTCTATGTTACAATAATACCAGTTATAATTATGAGAGGTGAATATCATGGCAAAACACATCATTACTATTAATACAGAATCTATCCAGAAGACGGCGCAGCACGCTGGCTGCAGCGAATGCCAGACATCCTGCCAGTCCGCTTGCAAGACATCCTGCACGGTAGGCAATCAGGTCTGCACAAAATAAGGTTGAACACTGAGGGGACACCCTTTACCGGAAGGTAAAGGGTATTCTTTTTGTATGGAGGAACTATGTCTGAACAAATTAATCCGATGATCCATAAATATTGCCAGAACGGAACGTACATGCTGCTCGACGTCAATAGCGGCATCATCAATGTCATCGACAAGGTGACTTACGATATCCTCGACATTTATGACGGCACGAATAAAAACGCCGTCTATGAAGGACTGGGGACGACGTATTCCCGGAGTGAACTAGATGAATCTCTTTCCGAACTGGATGAACTGATAGAAAAAGAAATGCTCTTCGCACCCATGTGCGATAATTTTAAAGTCGTGGCTGAGGAAGAACCGGTCATCAAATCGTTGTGCCTCAATATTGCCCACGACTGCAATCTGCGCTGCAAATACTGTTTTGCATCCCAGGGTGATTATGACACGCATAAACGGGAACTCATGAGCTTCGACGTGGCAAAACGGGCCGTCGATCTGCTTATTAAAAGCACAGAAGGCAAGCGGCAGCACTGTGAAATCGATTTCTTTGGCGGCGAACCGCTTATGAATTTCGATGTAGTGAAACAGACTATTGAATATATCCGCGAACAGGAAAAAATCCACGATAAGGTATTTAAGCTGTCGCTCACGACGAATGGTATGCTCCTGGATCCGGCCAAAGTGAAATACCTGACCGACCAGCATATCAGTCTTATCCTGAGCCTCGATGGCCGTCCGGAAGTCCACAACCGCATGCGTCCCGATGCAGGCGGTCACGGCTCGTACGATACATGTGCCCGGAATCAGGTTTATGCAGCCAAACACCGCAATGGCGAAGAATATTACGTGCGCGGTACGTATACCAAATATAATCTGGATTTTACAGAAGATGTCCGGCATATGGCGGATCTGGGTTTTGAAGGTCTTTCCATGGAACCTGTCGTAGGCGACGATTTATCCTATGCCATTACGGACGACGATCTTCCCAGGATTTTTGATGAATACGACCGCCTTACGGATTTTTATCTTCAGCGTTATGATGAAGGTCGTCCGTTCGTTTATTATCATTTTATTATGGATTTGTACCGCGGCCCCTGCATTGCCAAACGGCTGCGCGGCTGTGGTGCCGGTCACGAATACATGTGTGTCGTCCCCAATGGTGACATCTATCCCTGCCATCAGTTCGTAGGCCAGGACGGTTATGTCATCGGCAACGTCTACGATGGCGTGACGAATGATACTATTCCGGCCCTGTTTCGCGATATGCATGTCCTCAATAAACCGGAGTGTTGCAAGTGCTGGGCCAAGTTTTTCTGCAGTGGCGGATGTCATGCCAACAATATCAAATATGGCGGCAACATCCAGACACCGTACGAACTGAGCTGCCGCATCCAGAAGAAGCGCATCGAATGCGCCATGTATATCCAGGCGAAACTGGCCATGAAGCGGCAGGAAGCTGCACAGGAGTGATGATATGGTCCGCAAGATAAACATATTTCTCTGGCTTGTCGTATTCTTTTATCTGATTTACGCGCTGGTCATGGAAGGGCCGACGGCCAAGATGATCGGTCTGCTGGTGCTGGCAGTTCTTGCCGTCCTGGCTCAGATCATCGGATGGCGTCGGAAAAAGAAATAAGTAGACGGGGCTGTGATGGCAGCTCCGTTTTCTTGCTGGACATAGTTTTTTTCCAAATTGCATGATAAAATGCACCAAAAGAGTTGACTTTAATTCCGTATTGGAGTAATCTTATGTGTAGCTAAACAGTATACATTACAAATTAGCTCTGACACGGTTCAAGAAGTTTCATAGGAGTGATACAACATGAGCGAATTACTGAGAGTAGAAGGATTACACATCGCCGTAGAAGGCAAAGAAATCCTGAAAGGTCTCGATTTAACAATCAATACAGGAGAAACCCACGTTATCATGGGTTCCAATGGCGCCGGCAAATCGACGCTTTTCAATGCGATTATGGGCAATCCGAAATACGTCGTAACAGCAGGAAAGATTTTCTTTGAAGGAAATGATATTACCGATGCCCCCGTCAATGAACGAGCTAAGGCCGGTATTTTTATGGCATTTCAGCAGCCTATCGCTGTACAGGGTATTTCTGTTGAAAATTTCATCCGTAATGCCAAGAGCACCGTTTCCGGCCAGCAGCAGCGCATCATGCCGTTCCGTAGAAAACTGCATGCCCAGATGGATCAGCTGAAAATGGATAAATCCTATGCCGAACGGTATGTCAATGACGGCTTTTCCGGCGGCGAACGGAAGAAGACGGAAATCCTGCAGATGTGCATGCTCGAACCCAAGCTGACTATGCTCGATGAAATCGATTCGGGCCTCGACGTCGATGCCGTCCGCATCGTTTCGGAAACGGTATCCCAGTATCATAACGAAAACAATTCTATCCTGGTCATTACTCATCATAGTGAAATCCTGCAGCATCTCAAACCGGATTTCGTTCACGTCCTCATCAACGGCCGCATTGTCAAGAGTGGCGACGCCTCGCTCATCCAGACCATTGAAGCCAACGGGTACGAATCATTCAGAGGACAGGCTGAATAGGAGGTAGGACTATGGCTGATGAAAAAGAAAAGCTGGTCGAAGAACGGGAAGAAAAACTGAATGCAGAACGTCAGAAAATCGATACCTTCTCCGATTTCGGCAATATGTATAATTTTAAAAAGGATTTCAACTATTCCTATAAGACGGAAGCGGGTCTTACGGAAGATATCGTCCGTGAAATCTCGGAAAAGAAACACGAACCGCAGTGGATGCTCGATTTCCGTCTTAAATCACTCGATATTTTTAACCACATGGAATATCCCGACTGGGGTCCGGATATCAGTGAACTCGATATGGACAATATCGTCACTTACGTCCGCCCGAACGCTCAGATGAAAGCCGACTGGAATGACGTTCCCGACGATATCAAAGATACGTTCGACCGCCTGGGCATCCCCGAAGCGGAGAAGACATCCCTGGCCGGCGTCGGCGCCCAGTACGACTCGGAAGTCGTCTACCACAGCATCCAGGACGAACTGGTGCGGCAGGGCGTCGTCTATACGGATTTTGATTCGGCACTGGAAAAGTACGAAGATATCGTCAAGGCCCATTTCATGAAACTCGTGCCGCCGACGGATCATAAATTCGCTGCCCTCCACGGCGCCGTCTGGTCTGGTGGCTCCTTCGTCTACGTACCGGCCGGTGTCGATGTGTCCATTCCCCTGCAGAGCTATTTCCGTCTCAATGCACCGGGAGCAGGCCAGTTCGAACACACCATGATCATCGTCGAAAAAGGTGCCAAAGTCCACTTCATCGAAGGCTGTTCGGCACCGAAATACAACGTGGCCAACCTCCATGCCGGCTGCGTCGAACTCTTCATAGGTGACGATGCTACGCTGACCTATTCGACAATCGAAAACTGGTCCAAAAATATGTACAACCTCAATACGAAAAGGGCCATTGTCGGCAAGAACGGGACCATCAACTGGGTCACCGGTTCCTTTGGATCCCATACGTCCTGTCTCTATCCTATGAGTATCCTCCAGGGAGAAGGGGCACACTGCGAATTCACGGGCGTAACCTTTGCCGGTAAGGGACAATATCTCGATACGGGTTCCAAGGTCGTCCACAATGCGCCTCATACGTCGAGCAACATCAATTCCAAATCCATCAGCAAGAGCGGCGGTGTCTGCATTTACCGAGGCAGCGTCGTCATCAATCCCAAGGCAGAAGGAGCCAAGGCCAACGTCAGCTGTGAATCGCTCATGCTGGATGAACAGTCCCAGTCTGATACGATCCCGGCTATCGTCGTCAAGAACGACAACATCGACCTGGGCCATGAAGCCTCTATCGGCCGTATTTCCGACGAAGCGATTTTCTATCTCATGAGCCGCGGTCTCAGCGAAGATGAAGCCCGGGCCATGCTCGTACGGGGATTCGTAGAACCGGTTTCCAAGGCACTGCCATTAGAATATGCCGTTGAAATGAATAACCTGATCAACCTCGAACTCAAAGGTTCGTTGAAATAAGGGAGGAGGAGAAGAATGGCAAAAGATAAAGTAGTCGTACAATATAATCAGCTTCCGCGTCCTACCTTCCGCTGGATGAAAGTCAATCACCTCGATTTAGAACCACTGGCACAGAAATCCGTGCCCTCCTATACACCGGCTGAACGTCATACCGGCGATGCTGCCGTATCCTTTTATACGGGCCGGCAGGTACCGGATTTGGGGGACTTCCAGGGATCCAATGAAAAAGACCTGAACAAGGCCCTCGATGAAAGCAATACGGGCTGTGCCGTAACGGTCGGTGCAGGCCAGAAAGGTGCCGTATGGCTTGACTATACGGTCAGTGCTGCCGTCCCGCAGATTACGGGCCAGCTCACCATTCAGGCCGGAGATCACAGCGACCTCACCGTATATCTGATTTTTGACGGCGATGCTGCCGGTGGATATGTTAATTTCCTGACCTATGTCAAGACAGGCGAACAGGCTCACGTCAAAATCAGCAAAGTACAGCTCCACGGCCATCACGTCCGCCACGTGGAACACCGCTATGCCGATGCCGGTAAGGAAAGCACAATCGATTATGTCAGTGCGGAAATCGGCGCCAAGGCGGCTATCGTCTATTACAAGACTGACCTGATGCACGATGAAAGCAATTTCAACAGCCAGGCCATGTATCTGGGAAATGATGACCAGATTGTCGATTTTTCCTACTGGGTACCGACAAAAGGCGTCAAGACCAACACGGATATCGTGACGACGGGTGCCCTTCTCGATACGTCGAAGAAATACTTCCGCGGCACCATTGATTTCCTCCGCGGTGGCAAAAAGGCCGTCGGGTCCGAATCGGATACATGCATCCTTTTGAGCCCCAACGTCCATTCCATTTCAGTTCCCTTGCTGCTTTGCAAGGAAGACGACGTCGTCGGCAACCATGCATCCAGTGCCGGCCAGATCGATAAGGACAAGCTGTTCTACCTCATGAGCCGCGGCTTCAATGAAGCAGGAGCCCAGCTGATCATCGTCGAATCCAATATCCGCCCGGTCATCGATAAACTGGGTGATACTGATTTAGAAAATAAAGTTCTGCAGGCTGTACGGGAAAAGATGCAGTTCTGCTATAAGAAAGGTGATTGCCATGCTAAATGTACGCAAAGATTTCCCCATCTTGACTAAAGTCCACAATGGTCATCAGATTGTTTATTTTGACAATGCGGCAACGACGCAGAAGCCCTATCAGGTCATTCATGCCATCGTGGATCTCCTGGAACATCACAATGGCAATCCCCATCGCGGTGCCCATATCCTGAGCATCGAAGCCGGTGAAGTCTATGATGAAGCCCGCGAAGCCGTACGGCGCTTCATCAATGCCGCATCGAGTGAAGAAGTCGTCTTCGTGCGCAATACGACGGAAGCCCTGAACCTCATTGCCCGCAGCTACGCCGAACCGAAACTGAAAAAAGGCGATAAAATCGTCATTCCTATTTCGGAACATCATTCCAATCTGGTTACCTGGCAGCGCGTCTGCCAGAAGACCGGAGCTGAACTGGTCTATATGTATCTCGACAAGGAAGGCCATTTTACGGAAGAAGACCTGGCTAAGATCGATGACAAGACGAAAATCGTTTCCTTTGCCGCCGTCAGCAATGTCTTTGGCATGAAACGGCCTGTAAAGGACATCGTGGCCAGAGCTCATGCCGTAGGAGCCATTGCCATCGTCGATGGCGCCCAGTCCACGCCTCATATGAAGACGGACGTACAGGACCTGGATTGTGATTTCTTCGTATTCTCCGGCCACAAGATGTGCGGCTCGGCCAGCACGGGCGTACTCTATGGCAAGAAAGCCATCCTGGAAGGAATGGAACCGTTCCTCCTGGGCGGCGATATGATCGAATACGTTCAGGAACAGTCCACGACGTTCAATGAACTGCCCTTTAAATTCGAAGCCGGCTCCCAGAACGTAGAAGGTGCCGTCGCCCTCCACGCCGCTATCGATTATCTGGAAGACATCGGCATGGACAATATCGAATCCCATGAATACGAACTGACGAAACACTGCCTGGAAGGGATGAAGAAGATTCCCCATATCCACATTATCGGCAGCACCGATCCGGAAGAAAAGACGGGCGTCATTACCTTTACCATCGACGGTGTCCATCCTCATGATGCGGCTACCATCCTCGACAGCTTCGGCATTGCCATCCGTTCGGGCCACCATTGTGCCCAGCCGCTCGGTGCTCATCTCGGCGTAGAAGCGTCCAACCGCGCCAGCTTCTATATCTACAATACCCTCGAAGAAGTGGATTACTTCCTTGAAAAACTGCCTCTCGTCCGCAAGCAGATGGGCTTCAACGATTAAGGAGATAAAAAGTCATGGAAAATATGAATGAATTGTATTCCGACATCATCCTGGAACACAACCAGTGTCAGGAAAACAAGCATCCCCTCGATGGTGCCAACCTCAGCGAACACGGCCATAACCCGAGCTGTGGCGACGATATTACCCTGCAGGCTGATATTCAGGACGGGGTCATCAAAGATGCCGCCTATACAGGCCATGGCTGTGCCATCAGCCAGGCTTCGGCTGATATCATGATTGACCTCATCAAGGGCAAGACCGTCGAAGAAGCGCTGCGCCTGGTCAACCTCTTCCTGGAAATGATCAAGCGGGAAGTGACTGACGATGACAAGCTGGAAGAACTGGAAGATGCTATTGCCCTCAAGAATATTTCCAACATGCCGGCCCGTGTCAAGTGCGCCGTCCTGGCATGGCATACGCTGAAAGACGCCCTGGAACGGGAAGAAAAGTAGTGGCTAGCATTTAGCAGTCAGCGGTTGACTGTTAGCAGTGCTGTATATGAAAAACAGGCTGTTCCATTAAGCAAATTTGCTTAATGGAACAGCCTGTTTTGGCATTTACGTGATAAGTCAGACAGCCAGTATCAAACGTCAAACATCAAATATCAAATATCAAATATCCATCATTTCTGCATGGCATCTCCAGTGTCCCGGCTTCCTTTCCACTGGAGGATGATGAAGGCGATGAGAGCGATGATAAAGGCGATGACGCTGGTCATCTGGGCTGATTTCAGGCCCAGTGTCAGGTTGACGTAGTCGCCACGAAGGAATTCCAGGAAGAACCGTTCGATGGCGTAGAGCATGACGTACAGGCAGAATACCTGCCCTTTCTTGTGAGGAAAGGCGCTGTAAAAGAGGAGGAGGACAAAAATCAGGATATCTCCCTGTCCTTCCCAGACTTCAGCCGGCCAGAGAGGCTGGTTCCCGTATGTATGGTAGGCCAGAGTCGTATCGGGGTAAACGATGCCAAAATTCCCGCCCGTAGGATGACCGAAGGCGTCGCCGTTCATGAGATTGGCCATGCGGCCGACGGACTGGCCCAGGATGATGGCCGGTGCCAGGAGATCGGCAAAAGCCCAGGTGTCGATGTGATGATACTTCGTGTAGAGGATACCGGCAATGGCTCCGAATAAGAGGCCGCCCTGGATGGCCATGCCGCCCTGCCAGACGTAGGGGATTTCCGTGAGATGATTGTGATAATAGGCCCAGTCAAAAAAGAAGACATCCCACAGCCGGCCGCCGACGATGCCTGACAGGCCGCAGTACATGGTAAAGTCGAAGATATGGACATGCCAGCCGCGTCCGTCCCTCTTCATGATGTAATATCCCGTGATGCCAGCCGAAATGATTCCCAGCATAAATAACAGACCATAGGCCCGGATTGGGAAGGAACCGATAAAAAATAAGTATTGATGCATAAAAAATGCCGCTCCTTTGTGATATAATGAAGACTGCTGCAATGAACACAGCTGATTCATTATACAACAGAGGCGGTCATTAGGGAAGCCGTACTCAACGATGAGGAGAACATACCATGCATAGACATAACATAAAAAAAATCTGCCTTGCCGCATTCCTGACCTGTGCGGCCACTACCGGTGCCTGGGCTGCGCCGAAAGGGGAAAGCCCGGCAGGAAAAGCAGCCGATCCCGTTTTTACCGTCCCGGTCGTGGAAAATCCCATTTCCAATCAGAATATCAGGGACCTGCAGATTGTAGAAGATGGCCGGCGATGGCTGGTCAGTGACAAGGCACTGCAGCAATACGGCATCTATCCCAACCGGTCAAAGAAAGGGCAGTACTGGTTCCGCCTTCCCGCTGCTGATGATGGAAGGGAATTGTGGAAGGACCGCAATGTGAGCCTGACCCTGCCCGGCGCAGAAAGCAAAGAAGGCCGCAATATCAGCATTTCCCATGTACGCCGCCCCCTGGGCATCAGCTATGTCCTTGAACCGGATCATATGGAACTGCTCCCGGCAGCGCGGCAGGAACGGTCTGCCCTGGAACTGCGCCAGCGGCCTCTGCCTGAAGGAGAAGTCATGAAAAAATATGGCCGCGACGCCCTGGGCATGGTGCTGCTTTGGGATCCGGTCATGGATGAAAACGCCCAGGTACCGCCCCTGCGGACGAAGCAGCCCGTCGTATCCCCCTGTGCCTTCCGTATCACCAAAGACGGCGTCCTCCTCAGGAATCCCGATTTCGATACGCTAATCATGGAATGGAAAGCCAAAGGATACGCTGTCTGGCCGCTGGTCGATAATAACTTCAATCCCGGCCAGACCCACGACATACTGAGCCGGAAAGAGCTGCGGGAACAGCTTATCAAGGAACTCATCGGCTATGGCATCCTCTATGAATTTTCCGGGTATAATATTGATTTTGAAAACGTCAACTACGGCGATAAAGACCTGCTTACCCAGTTTGTCGGCGAATTTTCCGACGCCGCCCGGGCGTATGGCCTGAAAACGTCCATCGATGTGACGCCTCTTTCGGACAGCCCCAACTGGTCCCTCGTGTACGACCGGGCGGGCCTGGGACAGAGCGTCGATTACGTCATGCTCATGGCTTATGACCAGGTGGGCCGCACCAGCCCCGTGCCGGGCCCGACGGCCACATACCCGTGGGTGCAGACGGCCATACAGAATACGCTGAAATTCGTTCCTGCCCATAAAGTCGTCCTGGGCAT
Source organism: Caecibacter massiliensis (assembly GCA_900095875.1). Taxonomy (GTDB): domain Bacteria; phylum Bacillota; class Negativicutes; order Veillonellales; family Megasphaeraceae; genus Megasphaera; species Megasphaera hexanoica. Next base: position 2,183,622 of record LT608311.1, read on the forward strand.
GCCTCTTTACATGCGGATTTGGTATGAAGCAGACGATGGTAAAGACCTTCCCAAAGACATAGAAAGCTGGCCTGAATCTGTCAAAGCAACCGCCCCCCCGGCAGGTACGGCAAAGGCAAAATCGAAATTATTCGTCCGTACCCTTACTATGGCTGACAGCCACCGCGTCCGCGAAAAATATGCCTCTTCCATCACCTGGGATGCAGACCTGGGACTGTATTACCTCGATACCCGCCTTCCCAAGGGAAGACTGCGCATCTGGTTCGAAGATGAAAAGTCTCTCAAAGAAAAAAAAGACCTCATCCACACCTATCAGCTGGCCGGGGCTTCCTTCTGGCGCAAAGGCTTTGAACCGGAAAACTTTTGGCACGGATTTGCAAAACATGAATTGACTTGACGTTACAACCCCTTTATAATAGAAAGGTCAACAACCTTACCTTCTATTTTATTTGCGACGTGGGGGGTCGAAGAATGGAAAAATATATTCCACAAGAAATAGAAAAGAAATGGCAGAAAATCTGGCTGGATAATAAAGTAGATAAATGCCCGGACGAAAGTGACAAGCCCAAGTACTACGTACTGGAAATGTTCCCGTATCCGTCGGGCAATCTGCATATGGGCCATGTCCGCAACTACGCTATAGGTGACGTCATTGCCCGTTATAGAAGAATGATTGGTTACAACGTCATCCATCCTATGGGATTCGATGCATTCGGCATGCCGGCAGAAAATGCGGCTATCCAGCATAATATCCCGCCTGCAAAATGGACCTATGACAACATAGCCAACATGGAACGGCAGCAGAAATCCCTGGGCCTGTCCTACGACTGGGACCGGGAAGTTGCCACCTGCCATAAAGAATATTATAAATGGACACAGTGGATGTTCGAACTGATGTATAAACGGGGCTTGGCATACCGCAAGGAAGCCAAGGTCAATTGGTGCGAACACTGCCACACCGTCCTTGCCAACGAACAGGCTGAAGGCGGCGTCTGCTGGCGCTGTGACAACCCGGTCGTCAAGAAAGACCTCAAACAGTGGTTCTTCAAGATTACCGATTATGCAGACCGTCTCCTCGACGATCTGGACAAGCTGCCGGGCTGGCCGGAACGGGTCAAGACCATGCAGCGCAACTGGATCGGCCGCAGCGAAGGGGCCAACTTCTTCTTTGACATCCCGGAAATCGGTGAACGTGTAGAATTGTTCTCGACCCGTGTCGATACGATTTTTGGTGCCAGCTTCGTCGTCCTGGCTCCGGAACATCCCTTTGTGGAACGGATCATCAAAGGTAAGCCCAATGAAGCCGAACTGCGCGCCTTCATCGAAAAGATGCGCAATCAGAGCGATATTGAACGTACGTCCGATGACGCCGAAAAAGTTGGCATGTTCACCGGTGCCTATGCCATCAACCCGCTCAACCAGGCCAAGGTGCCTATCTGGATTGCCAACTATGTCCTCGTCGATTATGGTACCGGCGCCGTCATGGGCGTTGCCGGCCACGATCAGCGTGACTTTGAATTCTGCAAGAAATACAATATTCCCATCAAATATGTCATCCAGGATCCGGAAGGCAAGATCGACTACGAACACGATGACATCACCGAAGCCTACACGGGCGAAGGCTACCTCATCAATTCCGGTGAATTCAACGGCCTGTCCATTAAAGAAGGGCAGAAAGCCATTACGAAATGGCTCGTCGATCACGACTATGGTCACGCGACGGTCAACTTCCGTCTCCGCGACTGGCTGATTTCCCGTCAGCGTTACTGGGGTGCTCCGATTCCGGTCGTTTACTGCGAAAAATGCGGCGAACAGCTCGTACCGGAAGACCAGCTCCCGGTCGAACTGCCGGAAGACGTCAAATTTACGGCGGGCGCTACGTCTCCTCTGGAAACGAGCGAAAAATTCCTCCACACGACCTGCCCGAAATGCGGTGGCCCGGCTATCCGCGAAACGGACACGATGGATACCTTCCTGTGCTCGTCGTGGTATCATTTGCGCTATACCGATCCGCGCAACACGGAAATGCCTTTCGATCCGAAGAAAGCCAATTACTGGATGAATGTCGATCAGTACATCGGTGGCATTGAACACGCCATCCTCCATCTGATCTACGCCCGCTTCTTCATGAAAGTCCTGTACGATGCCGGCTATGTTGATAAAGTCGAACCGTACGAACGCCTGCTCACCCAGGGGATGGTACTCCTCGATGGCAGCAAGATGAGTAAATCCAAAGGTAACGTCGTATCGCCGGAAGAAATTGTGTCGAAATACGGTGCCGATACGGCCCGCCTGTTCATCCTCTTCGCCGCTCCGCCCGAACGGGATCTGCCCTGGTCGGATACGGGCGTAGAAGGCTCGTACCGCTTCCTGAACCGTGTATGGCGCATCGTCTTCCAGTACATGGATCTGGCGAAAGCCGGCGACGACAGCAGCCGTCCGTACACGGAAGCAGAAAAAGCACTGCGTCTCGTCGAATACACGTCCATCCGCAAAGTAACGGTCGATGTCAAAGGGGCCGATGGCCACTACGCACTGAATACGGCAGTCAGCTCCATCATGGAATACGTCAACGCCATGTACAACTACGTGGACAAGAATACGTCCATCCGCAAGGATGTGGCCGTAGAAGTCGTAGAAAATCTGCTCAAGATTCTGGCACCGTTTACACCTCATATCACAGCGGAATTGTGGCAGAAAGTCGGCTTTGAAGGCGATGTCCACAAACAGGATTGGCCGAAAGTCGATGAAAGCGCCCTTCAGGTCGATGAAATCGAACTGCCAATCCAGGTCAACGGCAAAGTACGTGACCGCATCACCGTTCCTGTCGAAATGGGGAAAGACGAACTGAAGGAACTGGCTCTCGCCCGTCCTCACGTCAAGACCTTTACCGATGGCAAGCAGGTTGTCAAATTCATTGTCGTACCGAAGAAAATCATCAATATCGTCGTAAAATAATATAGGAAAAGGGGTGCCGCCGGGCATCCCTTTTTTTGCAGAAGGAGCCGTGTCATGAAAGATAAACTCACTCCCAACCGGACGGTGCATCACCTTACGTCCCTGAATAATACGCCCTGTGCTGTCATCCTGCCAATTCTCACCATTGGCGGGGAAGAACACATCCTCTTTGAAGTCCGGAGCAGCAAACTGGCCTGGCAGCCGCGGGATATCTGTTTTCCCGGTGGCCGTATAGAAAAAAGCGATGCCAGCGCCCTCGATGCGGCCATACGGGAAACGATGGAGGAACTGGGGGTATGCCGCGGCGATATAGACATATTGGGACCCCTAGATTATATTGAATCCATGGCGGGCGTCACTGTCTGGCCTTTTGCGGCCCGGATTCATACGCAGGATTTCACTTTGAGCCGCGGAGAAATAGCGGAAATATTTACGGCCCCCATTTCCTACCTTCGCTCGGTCCGGCCAGAGGAAAAGCATATGGAAATCGCCACCCGTCCCGGAGCTGATTTCCCGGAAGACGTCTTGTACAACAGCTTTCGCGGTGACCGCAGCTGGAAGCGGCGCAAAACATATTCCGTTTATATTTATCGGTATCAGAAGTGGCCCATATGGGGCATTACAGCTCATATCCTGCGACATTTCCTGTCCCTGTACGAGGCATGAGAGGAAAGAGAATAAAGGAAGATGATGCCACATGTATTTGTATCGGCAGGACCACTAGTCTGGTACGGCTATACGTTTTTGTACGGATATACAATATAGCTATATATGGCCTTTAAAAATGTTACTTTATAATTCAAACGTGTATTCATAAATCATTTATAAATATTTTGTAAACTATCGTTTGCAATGATAACTATTCAATCATGAAAAAAAGGAATAATTGCATTGTATAAATAGCGCCTTTTTCTATTGATTAAATACGTGAAAAGTTGTACAATGCAAGTGTAAGAGCTTGCAGGTCGGATACGTTTGCCTTGTTGCAAGCGACGTTCCGTATAGATAGTGTAAAATTTTTGTATTTATGCAGTATCAATGGCAGGAAAGAAGACCTTTTAGTTTTTACGTATACGTAATAGATGTTTAAGGAGAGTGGGAACAGTATGGATTTTAAATTGAATGATCTGCAGAAAGACATCGTTAAAACCGTCCATGATTATTGTGAAAAGAAAATAAAACCGGATATCGGCGAACGCGATCACGCAGGTGATTTTGGCGAAGAACATGTAAAAGCTTTGATGCAGGACATGGGTATTGCCGGTATTTACTATCCTGAAGAATACGGTGGAATGGGCAATGACGGCGGCGATGTACTGACGTATATCCTCTGCGTGGAAGAAATTGCCAAATATGATGCCGGTATGGCAGCAACCGTTTCCGCTTCCATTTCCCTCGGCACCAACCCCATCTGGCAGTATGGTACGGAAGAACAGAAGAAAAAATATCTCGAACCGCTCGTAACGGGTGAAAAACTCGGTGCGTTCTGCCTGACCGAACCGGGTGCCGGCACCGACGCTGCTATGCAGCAGACGACGGCTGTCAAGGATGGCGATCATTACATCCTCAACGGCAACAAGATTTTCATCACCAACGGCGGCAAGGCCGATACGTACATCGTATTTGCCATGACGGATAAATCCAAAGGCACGAAAGGCATTTCCGCCTTTATCGTTGAAAAAGGCTGGGAAGGCTTCACCTTTGGCAAGAAAGAAGACAAACTGGGCATCCATACGTCCCAGACTATGGAACTCATCTTCCAGGATGTCAAAGTTCCGGCAGAAAACTTGCTCGGTGAAGAAGGAAAAGGCTTCATCATCGCTATGCAGACCCTCGACGGAGGCCGTATCGGCATCGCTGCCCAGGCTCTCGGCATCGCTGAATCTGCCCTTGACGACGCTGTCGCCTATTCGAAAGAACGTGTACAGTTCGGTCGTCCGCTCTGCAAATTCCAGAACGTTTCCTTCAAACTGGCTGATATGAAAATGAAGATCGAAGCAGCCCGTCTCCTGGTTTACAAAGCAGCCGAAGCCAAACAGGCCGGCGGCCGCTTCTCTCTGGAAGCTGCCATTGCCAAGAGAATGGCTTCCGATATCGCTATGGAAGTTACGACAGAAGCTGTCCAGATTTTTGGCGGCTATGGCTACACCGAAGATTACCCCGTTGCCCGTCATATGCGCGACGCCAAGATTACGCAGATCTATGAAGGCACCAACGAAGTACAGCTCATGGTTACATCGGGCTTCCTGCTCAAATAACCTATCCTTGTTTATGAGGCAGCCATTAGCGCTGTTGACATAAAAATTATTTTTAGGAGGCAACAGAAATATGGAAATATTGGTATGTGTCAAACAGGTTCCGGACACAGCAGAAGTAAAAATTGATCCCGTAAAACATACCGTCATTCGTGCCGGTGTACCGAACATCTTCAATCCGTTCGACCAGAACGCTTTGGAAGCTGCTCTTCAGTTAAAAGATAACCAGGGCGCAAAGGTAACTTTGCTCTCCATGGGGCCCCCGCAGGCTAAAGACGTTCTCCGTGAAGGTCTGGCTATGGGCGCTGATGAAGCATACCTCCTCACAGACCGCAAAGTCGGCGGTTCCGATACGCTGGCTACAGGCTATTGCCTGGCTCAGGCTGTTAAAAAAGTAGCTGAACTCAAAGGCATCGAACAGTTCGATATCATCCTTTGCGGCAAACAGGCTATTGATGGTGATACGGCACAGGTCGGCCCGCAGATCGCCTGCGAACTCGGCATCCCGCAGATTACCTATGCAGCAGCTATCGAAGTAAACGAAGAAGCTAAATGCGTAAAAGTAAAACAGCAGAACGAAGAAGGCTACATCATTACGGAAGCTAACTTCCCTGTCCTGATTACGGCTGTTAAAGAATTGAACGAACCGCGCTTCCCGACCATCCGTGGCACGATGAAAGCAAAACGTCGCGAAATTCCTGAACTCTCCGCTGATGACGTTAAAGCTGACGAAACCAAAATCGGCCTGAGCGGCTCCCCGACGAAAGTTCGTAAGATTTTCACACCGCCTCAGAGAACACAGGGCCTCATCATTCCTGTTGAAGATGACAACGACCAGGCAGCTGTTGATACCTTGATGGAAAAACTGACTGCTCAGAAAATCATTTAATTCTAAGGAGGAAAAGTGAAAATGGATTTAGCAGAATACAAAGGCATTTATGTCATTGCTGAACAATTCGAAGGCAAATTGCGCAACGTATCTTTCGAACTGTTGGGTCAGGCCCGCGTTTTGGCTGACACCATCGGTGACGAAGTTGGCGCTATCTTGATTGGTAAAGATGTAAAACCGCTGGCACAGGAACTGATTGCCCACGGTGCACATAAAGTATATGTATATGACGATCCGAAACTGGAAAACTACAACACGACGGCATATGCAAAAGTCATTTGCGATTTCTTCCATGAAGAAAAACCGAATGTATTCCTCGTAGGCGCTACGAACATCGGCCGTGACCTCGGCCCCCGTATTGCCAACTCCCTCCAGACCGGCCTTACGGCTGACTGCACGGGCCTGGCTGTTGACGACGACGGCAAGACCATCGTTTGGACTCGTCCGGCTCTCGGCGGCAACATCATGGCTGAAATCATTTGCCCGGACAACCGCCCGCAGATGGGTACCGTTCGCCCGAACGTATTCAAAAAACCGGAAGCTGATCCTAATGCCAAAGGTGAAGTTATCGAAAAGACTGCTAACCTCAGCGACGCTGATTTCATGACTAAATTCGTTGAACTCATCAAAATGGGCGGCGAAGGCATCAAAATCGAAGAAGCTGACGTTATCGTATCCGGCGGCCGTGGCATGAATGGTCCTGAACCGTTCACTGGCATGCTGAAAGACCTCGCTGACGTTCTCGGCGGTGCTGTAGGCGCTTCCCGTGCTGCTGTTGACGCTGGCTGGATCGATGCTCTCCATCAGGTAGGCCAGACAGGTAAGACGGTAGGTCCGAAAATCTACATTGCCTGCGGTATTTCCGGCGCTATCCAGCATCTCGCTGGCATGAGTGGTTCTGACTGCGTTATCGCCATCAACAAAGATGAAGATGCTCCTATCTTCAAAGTTTGCGATTATGGTATCGTAGGCGACGCATTCAAGATCGTTCCGCTCCTGACTGCTGCTATCAAAAAAATCAAAGGCTAATAGCTGAGATAGGTAAAGGACTGTAGCATGAAAGCAAAGGCTGTCATGCACAGTCCTTTTTTCTGTCTGAGGCAATAACATCAAACCCCAAACATCAAACTTCAAACCCTATTCCCCCTTGACAAGCTGCAAAGGCGGTCGTATAATTTACGCATACCTAGTGATAAGAAAACAGTTTTGACAAGGACATGACTGGTTGTTCGTTTTATACCAGAGAAGGGTACGGTGGTGAGAGTACCCCATAAGACACGACTTCGTTACCGCCTTGGAACTGGCATCCGGAATAGAGTATGGATGTCCGGTCGCACCGTTACCGCGTTCGAGTACAGCAGGTATTGTCTGCTGAACTAGGGTGGAACCACGTGAGCAAGCTCTCGTCCCTTGAGGACGGGAGCTTTTGTATTACAAAGGAGGATGTTTTTTATGGCAGAATTAATTTTGAAAGATGGTAGCAAGAAAGTATTTGCCGATGGCATTTCTCTTGCCGAAGCCGTCAAACAGCTTAGCAACAGCCTGGCAAAAAAAGTATTAGTCGCAAAGGTAAATGGAGAAGTAACAGACCTGCGTGAACCGATTACCGACGGTTCGACTGTTGAATTCCTCACCTTTGACGATCAGGCTGGCAAAGATACCCTTCGCCATACAGCATCCCATGTCATGGCCCAGGCTATCCAGCATCTCTTCCCGGGCGTAAAATTCGCTATTGGCCCGTCCATTGAAAACGGCTTTTACTATGACCTCGATACAGAACACCGCTTCACACAGGAAGATTTCCCGGCAATCGAAGCCGAAATGGCCAAGATCGTCAAAGAAAACTTGCCTCTTACGAAAGAAGTCGTATCCCGTGAAGATGCGCTGAAACTCTTTAAAGAAGCCGGTCAGGATTATAAAGTAGAACTGATCCAGGACCTGCCGGAAGACGCTGAAATTTCCCTCTACCGCCAGGGCGATTTCGTCGATCTCTGTGCCGGCCCCCATACAGCTTCTACGGGCGCTGTTAAAGCCTTCAAGCTGCAGACCGTTGCCGGTGCCTACTGGCGCGGTGACGAACACAACAAGATGCTCCAGCGTATTTACGGTACGGCTTTTGAAAAGAAATCTGACCTCGATGATTACCTCCACATGCTGGAAGAAGCCGAAAAGCGTGATCATCGTAAACTGGGCAAACAGCTCGACTTATTCAGTTTCCACGAAGAAGGCCCGGGCTTCCCGTTCTTCCACGCCAAAGGCATGGTCCTTCGCAAGACACTGCTCAAACTCTGGTACGAACTCCACGATGAAGCCGAATACGACGAAATCAGTACGCCGACCATCCTGAGCCGTCATCTCTGGGAACAGTCTGGTCACTGGGATCATTACCGGGAAAACATGTATTTCACTACTATTGATGATGAACCGTACGCCATCAAACCGATGAACTGCCCGGGTGGCATCCTCGTCTACAAGAGCAACGTCCACAGCTACCGTGATTTCCCCATGCGGATGGCTGAACTGGGCCTCGTCCATCGTCACGAACTCCACGGTGCCCTCCACGGCCTGTTCCGCGTCCGCTGCTTCACGCAGGATGATGCCCACATCTTCATGCTGCCGAGCCAGATGAAACAGGAAATTTCCGGCGTCATGGATCTCATTGATAAAGCTTACAAGATTTTTGGCCTCGATTATCACGTAGAACTGTCCACCCGTCCGGAAGATTCCATGGGCTCTGATGAAATCTGGGATCTGGCTACGAAGACGCTGCGTGAAGTCATCGAAGAAAAAGGCGTTCCCTTCCAGATTAACGAAGGTGACGGCGCATTCTACGGCCCGAAACTGGACTTCCATGTCAAAGACTCCATCGGCCGTACCTGGCAGTGCGGTACTATCCAGCTGGATATGCTCATGCCGGAACGATTTGACATGACTTACATCGGCGAAGATGGCCAGAAACATCGTCCGGTCATGGTTCACCGTACCGTCTTCGGTTCAGTCGAACGTTTCCTGGGCATCCTCATTGAAAACTACAACGGTGCCTTCCCCGTATGGCTGGCTCCGGTACAGGTCAAATTACTGCCCATTTCGGACAAACATCTGGCCTATGCCAAGGAACTGCGCAAGAAATTCAAGAAGATGGGTATCCGCGTAGAAGTAGACGAAAGCAATGAAAAAATTGGCTACAAGATCCGCAAGGCCCAGATGGAAAAAGTTCCCTACATGGCTGTCATCGGCGATAAGGAAATGGAAAACAATACCCTCTCCATCCGCGACCGCGCCAAAGGTGATATCGGTGCACAGCCGGTAGACGACTTCATTGCCCATGTACAGGAATTAACGGCAACCCGTAAAGGCTGATCGATACAACGGCATAGAATAGACAAAAACAGGATCCGCTCCACGCGGGTCCTGTTTTTTCGATTATCAGGCAGAGCACGGACCATCTTTGGATAGGTGTTTGACGGTTTTTGCCGAATCCAGTAGAATAGAAGATAGAAAGGTGGTAGTATATATGATTATCAACTGGTTTCCCGGCCATATGGCCAAGGCCCGCCGGCTCATCGAAGACAATCTGAAAGTCATCGACGTCGTCATCGAACTGGTCGATGCCCGGATTCCCATGAGCAGTACCAATCCTATGATTGCAAAGCTCATCGGGCAGAAGCCGTCTCTGGTCGTTCTGAATAAAGCTGATCTGGCCGATCCGGACTGTGTGGCGGAGTGGCTGACTTATTATAAACAGCAGGGCCGCCTCGTGCTGGCTCTCAACAGCAAAGACAGTCGCAGCGTCAAACAGCTCCTCAGCAAGGTACGCCAGCTGGCCGCTCCCAAGCTGGAACGGTGGAAGATGCGGGGGCTCAGGACTCGGTCGGTACGTACCATGATCCTGGGCATTCCTAACGTAGGTAAATCGACACTGATCAATACCCTGGCACACCGGAACGTGGCCAAAGCGGCCGATAAGCCCGGCGAAACCAAGGGCAAGCAATGGGTCCATCTGGGAGACAAGCTGGAATTGCTCGATACGCCGGGCGTGCTCTGGCCGAAACTGGAAAATCAGACCTATGCCTGCCGGCTGGCCGCGACAGGAGCCATTTCCGATACGGTCTTTGACATGGAAACGGTTATCTCCGAACTGATCCGGGAACTGGGTCAGTGGTATCCGGAAGAACTAAAAGGCCGGTTCAAGCTCGATAGCCTGGACGAAGCTCCACTTGCCACGGTCGAAGCCATCGGCCGCAAACGGGGCTGTATCGTATCGGGCGGCACCGTCGATATGGAAAAAACGTACAAGCTCATACTGAAAGAGTTCCGCGAAGGCCGCATTGGTGCCCTGTCCCTCGACCGGGTAGAAGAACTCAGCGGGGAGGATGCGTAATGGAAACGGCAGCCTATAAACTGGCAGAGCTGAAAGCTATGCTGAAAGACGAAAGGACCGACATCCCGGCCCTACTGCAGGCTATGAAGGAAGACTCCCGCGTGTCCGTACAAAAAGAAGCCGCCGCCTTTATGCGCCGCAAAGTGCGGGAAGAAAAAGAACGGGAACGGCTGCTTTCTATGTATACCTACGAAACCAGATTTTATAATGAAAACATCTATCACGTGGCCGGCATTGACGAAGCGGGGCGGGGACCCGTCGCAGGACCGGTTATGATCGCTGCCGTCATCCTGCCTCCCTTCTGGGAATGTCCCGGCCTGAATGACAGCAAAAAAGTACCGCCGGCCAAACGGGAACGGCTCTACGACAAAATCATGGCCGAAGCCGTCGCCGTCTCGTGCATCGCCAAATCGGAAAAAGAAATCGATGACCTTGATATCTATCACGCGACCCAACAGGGCATGTACGATGCCGTCCGGACCCTGTCCGTCCCGGCAGAAGCCGTCCTGGTCGATGCCATGCCTCTGCCGGCCCTTACGGTAACCCATCAGTCCCTGGTCCACGGCGATGCCCTCAGCGCGTCTATTGCGGCGGCATCGATCATTGCCAAAGTGACCCGGGACCGGCTCATGGAACAGTACGATAAGACTTACCCGGAATACGGTTTTGCCGTGCACAAAGGCTATCTGACCAGACTACATAAAGAGGCCATCGAAACCTACGGGCCCTGCCCGATTCACCGGCGTAGTTTTGAACCCATACGGACGATGACTCACTTTCACAGAGGAGATGAATGATATGAAACGAATCGGATTTATCGGACTGGGCATCATGGGTGTCCCCATGGTCCGCAACCTGTGCAAGGCAGGGATGGATGTCACAATCATAGACAATGGACACGGCAACCAGAAAGCCATAGCGGAACTAAAACAGCAAGGGGTCCACACGGCACTGACGGGCAGGGAAACGGCCCGGAATCAGGATGTGGTCATCACCATGCTCCCCAGCGGGCGCATTGTAAAAGATGTCCTCACCGGTCCCGACGGCGTACTGGCCGGCATCCGTCCCGGTACGGTCCTCATCGACTCCAGCTCGGTGGCTCCAGTCGAATCGCAGGAATTTGCCGCCCTGGCACAAAAAGCCGGCTGTCCCTTCCTCGATGCACCCGTAAGTGGTGGCGAACCCGGTGCCATAGCCGGCACGCTGGCTTTCATGATCGGCGGCGACGAAACGGTGGCAGAAGGGGTCCGGGACGTCTTTCTGGCCATGGGCTCATCGGCCGTCGTAACAGGACCTAACGGGGCCGGATCGGTGACGAAACTGTGCAATCAGATCATGTGTTTCATCAATATCGCTGCCGTCTCCGAAGCCCTGGTGCTGGCCCAGAAAGCCGGTGCAGATCCCAAGAAAGTCTATCAGGCCGTACGGGGCGGACTGGCTGGCAGTGCCATACTGGAACAAAAAGCAGCCCGTATCTATGGCCGCGATTTTGCTCCCGGAGGATTCCTGGAAAGTCAGATGAAAGATATCAATCACGTCATGGAAACGGCACAGGAACTGGACGTCCCCCTGCTGCTGGCACCAATCGTACAGCAGATTACCCAGAGCCTCATGCAGGAAGGCCGCGGCCGGGAAGACAACAGCTGCATGGTGACCTTCTATGAAAAACTGGCCGGTATAACCGTACAGACAAAAGAATAAGAAAAAGGGACTGGGCATGACAGCATACTTCTGTGAAATATGCGTTCTTATCCAGTCCCTTTTCCGTAACACTCAGGAAAGCCCCCGTATATACGCTTCAGCCTTGCTGACCGACACGACGTCGATCCAGCCGGTGCGCATCAAATGCCTGCAGATACCGAAAATCATGCCATGACCGGCGATGAATTGCCGGAGCCTATTGAGCTGTCCGTTCCAGCCCGGAACAGAGCGATACCCCTCTATAGCTTGATCCAGCAGATTGTTTCCGGGCCATCCTTCACGGAAATAGCTGTGGATGAATAAAAACAGATCGAGGACGCGGCCATCGACGTGGAAGAATTTCATTTCATTTTCCCAGTCGAGAAAGGTAATCGAACGGGTAGCGGGATTCCATGCAATATCGCGCAGGGCGGGCCGGCCATGATGCAGTCCGTATGAATGGAGCTGGGCCAGGGCCACTCCTGCCTTGTGATAGGCTTCGGCCGCGTCCTGCGGATATTCCTTTACGATGCGCTGCAGCGGCCGGCCGCTGGCTTTCATGACGAAATAATCGGGACCCAGGAAGACGATGGCCGGCGCCAGAGGAATCCGGCTGTTCACCAGTCCGATTTTATAGACCTCCGTCAGATAGGCCGTGTGCGCGTTCTGCTTGGCAAAGCGGTTGCGCCCGTTGGACAGGCTGCGCTTGATAAAATACGATGTATCCTGATAGGTAAAAGACAGAACCCTCTTCTTCGGCTGTTCATCCATGGCCATACGGGCAGCTTTTTCCATTTCCCTGTCATACATAGTGGTACCTCCATCCCAAAAAAGAGAACTGTATCTATTTTACATGATTTTTATAAAGAAGCAAGGAACCGGTCAGATTTTTCTATCGATTTCCGGGATAGTGTAACATAGTTCTAAGTGAGACTTGCCAGAAAGAAGACCCTGATAATAATGATAGGTCATTGCACCGATTTCATTATTATCAGGGTTTTCTATGAAAACTATTGTAGCAGAAATCACCCAAGCAATAAAAAATTCAGGTATAGTTATTGAACGGGATATGGCTATGAGACATTTCAGAAACTGGCAGCAGGGGGCAAATGGCATGAGCACCAGCGGGATGTATATCATGCATACCGCAAGGTGAAAGAACGGCTGCATTTTACCGCACCAAAGGTAAAGTGATGAAGCGAGTCCCTATATAGCTTCATAAAGGCGTGCATTAAAGGAAAGACTGAAAACTTCTTGACACTAACCTTGTAAATCAAGGCTTTTGACAAGCGTATAAAATTTTGGTTAAATAAGAGTAACTTGATGCAAGCTTAGATAGAATCAGGATATTCGCACAAAAGAATACTGTTAACTGCCGCACAGGCAGCTTAGAAAGTGGAGCCGGGCGAACTTACGCAGACCGGGCGGTTAACTGCCGCACAGGCAGCTTAGAAACGGACCACTACACGTGGAAAGGAATCGAATGTGTTAACTGCCGCACAGGCAGCTTAGAAATTAATATTTTTTTTAATAAAGTCATCATACAAGTTAACTGCCGCACAGGCAGCTTAGAAAGTTATCGATGGCAATTAATTTTGTGCTATTGCGAACCAAGTTTTGTATGGTAGGGGCGTGCCTGCTATGGTCATGTGGAAATACCCTAGGACGTGTTATCTGGGACAGTTCCTATGCACAAGGATACTGGCTGTGTGTGATTTTTATGGCACTTTTGAAATGTAATGAACGAATTATTATACGAAATGATGAAGGTGATGTCATGACAAAAGCAGAAATTGAAGCATCGAGTTTAAAAGTTATTCTACATTCCAAAAGGGCCAATATCTATTACCTGGAAAAGTGCCGAGTCATGCAGAAAGATGGGCGCGTGCTTTATCTGACGGAAGGTAAGCGCGAAAATCAGTACTGGAATATACCGATTGCCAATACGACGGTGCTGCTGTTGGGAACAGGTACATCCATTACGCAGGCCGCTATGCGGATGTTAGCTATGGCGGGCGTCATGGTCGGGTTTTGTGGCAATGGGGGAACGCCGTTGCTTTCCGGTGTGGAAATCGAATGGCTCAGTCCTCAGAGCGAATACCGGCCAACGGAATATGTGCAGGGATGGCTGTCCTTTTGGTTCCAGGCAGAGAAGCGGTTAGCGGCAGCGAAAGAGTTCCAATTGAAGCGATGCCAGTTCATCGAGCGGGTTTGGCAGAAGGACCGGGAATTGCAGAGCTGGGGTTTTTATGCGGATGACGATGAAATCGAATCAGCCATGCATCGATTCCATCGGGTGATTCGACAATCTGTGAATATCCAACAGCTGCTGGCAGGCGAGGCAGTCTTTACGAAAGCGCTTTATAAATATGCGAGTGGATGTGTCAATAGGACGGATTTTGTTCGCCTTCATGATGCCCCTGCTGGTGACAAGGCCAATATCTTCCTGAATCATGGTAATTACTTGGCCTATGGCTTGGCTGCGGTCACCCTATGGGTCCTGGGGATACCGCATGGCTTTGCCGTCATGCACGGGAAGACGCGGCGCGGTGCCTTGGTCTTCGATGTTGCAGATCTCGTAAAAGATGCCATTGTCCTGCCGGGCGCATTCATCTGCGCCGAAGATGATCTTCGAGATCAGGAATTTCGTTCGTATTGCCTGCAGAAATTCACGGAACACAAGGTTCTTGACTTTTTGTTTGACGAAGTGAAGCGCGTAAGTCAGCTGTGGGGAAAGGAGGGACCTGTATCATGATGGTACTGTTTACTAGCCGCAGTGAAAAGAAAGCCTTGTTGACGGTTCGCCGTATATTGGATCAATTTGCAGACCGCATCGGCAATGATACGTGGCAGACCATTATGACCCAGGAAGGCGTACAGGAAGTCAGGACGCTCTTGCGCCGGAGTGCGACGAAAAGTACGGCAGTGTCTTGTCGATGGATTCGTTCGCGCAATCGCAGCCAGCTTCTCTGGGTAGTAGGGAACCGCGATAAATTCAATGAAGATGGAATGGTGCCTGTCAATACAACGCGAAAAAATATCCTGCACAAGGAATGGGAAGGCGGTTGGCCGTATTTGTCTGTGCTCAAAGCACTGGTATCTGTGGCAGCACTTTTTCACGATTGGGGCAAAGCCTCGGATCACTTCCAGCAAAAACTGCGGTCGTCATCGATGGAGAAAGACCCGTATCGTCATGAGTGGGTTTCTTGTCAATTGTTAGCAGCTATAGCAAATATCAGTGGAGACACGCAGAATGAAGATGCCTGGATACGCCTTTTTTTGGAGGGAAAGCTGAAAAAGACGACCTTGAAGAATGAGATAAAGAAACAGGGCGAACAGGCACATTCATTGCCGAGTATGCCGCCCATCATGCGCATGATTGCTTGGCTCATCTTGTCTCATCACCGTATGCCCGTGACGCGGAATGATATGGAGTGTAAAATGTGTGCAGAGAAGCCGCCCCTGTCGCTGGAAGGGCTTTTTTCGGCCGTCAAAGCTGGATGGGGGTATGAAGGCGTCGTTCCAGAAAAGAGAAATCCCTGTTTTTCCTTTTCGAAAGGGTTCTTGCTGGATGATGATGATTGGAATAAAGCGGTCAAAAAGTGGCTGGCACGGCTGCTTCGGGAAAAAGCACAGTTGCAGCAGCTATGCTCGGAAGCGAACTCAGCTCTGCGTCCACTTCTTTTATATGCGCGGGAAGCCTTGATGCTGGCAGATCATTTCGTCTCTTCCCAGAAGTGTCAGACAGATGTACCGGTCGATGAGCAGAAGAAGGTTTTATATGCCAATACGGATGGAGATAAGCTCTGTGATAAACTATCCTCCCATTTGATTCGGGTGGCTGCGCAAGCTGTCAATATCGCGCACCAGTTGCCACTCTTTGCCAGTGAGATGGATGTGGCTGATACCGTGCGCTTCACACCTGCGAAGGCACCCTATCAGTGGCAGGACAAGGCAGTCCGCAAAATCCAATCGACCAAACAGGATGGGATGGAACAAGCTTGGTTTATCTTGAATATGGCAAGTACAGGCTGCGGCAAGACCACTGCCAATGCCAAATTGATGCAGGTCTTGTCACCAGATGGCAAGACCATGCGATATACGTTAGCCCTGGGGCTGCGCTCGTTGACACTCCAGACGGGGAGTGAATATCGGGAACGTATGCATTTGACAAAAGATGAATTGGCCGTAATCATTGGGTCTCAGGCCATTGCAGAACTGTATCACCAGAAACAGAAAGTGGATGATGCGGATCCGGGGAAAGAATCATCTCGTTGCGAAATCGGCGGCTCTGGGGAAGAAGAACTTCTGGAAGACATGATTTCTTTTGAAGATAATTTCACGCATGAGCAGTTGAAGTATCTGGATATTTACCTGGATGGGCGTAAGAATCCGCAGGCGAAGAAAAATGGTGCTTTCCTGTTCAAACCCATACTGGTTGCAACCATCGATCAGATTATCCGTGCGACAGAGGTGACGCGCGGCGGAAAAGGCTTGCTGCCCTTCCTTCGTATGATGTCATCGGATCTCGTCATCGATGAAGTCGATGATTTCTCGCCGGAAGATTTGACAGCCGTCGCCCGGCTTGTCCATTTAGCGGGCATGCTCGGACGCAATGTCATCCTGTCTTCTGCAACGATTCCACCGGACTTGGCACAAGGGCTGTATCAAGCCTACCAGGATGGCCTGTGCAGCTACAATGCATTCTCGAATCACGCCAAGACGATGAACGCTGTCTGGGTCGATGAATTCCGTTCTGCATCCGCTGTGATACCACTGCAGCAGTCAAAGCAGTACGGGCTTGCTCATGAGAAATTTGTTGAGCAACGCGTCAAAAATTTACAGATGCAGGTCGTAAAGCGGAAGGCGTTCGTGATTCCTTGCCAGCCGCAGACAACGAAAGAAACATCATGGCAATTGTATGTTGCAGCAGCTAAGCAAGCCGTCCTGCAACTGCATGACGCTCATCATGTAGTAGATGAGAAGACGGGCAAGGAAGTATCTTTTGGTCTCATGCGATTTGCGAATATCAATCCATGTGTTAATATGACACTTTCCCTGTTGTCGGCTGATTGGCCGGAGGATACAGCGGTTTTCATTATGTGTTATCATAGTCGCCAGGTTTTGCTGCTTCGCCATGAGCAGGAAGTGTATCTTGACCATGTCTTGCGCCGCAAGCAAGAACGCGGCGCAAAGGTGGCATTTCAAGATGTTGTCCTTCGCCGCCATTTGGACCATGGCCAGATGAAGCGGTGTATTTTCTTGGTGGTGGCTACTCCAGTAGAAGAAATCGGACGCGACCATGATTTTGATTGGGCTGTCGTAGAACCCTCTTCATATCGCTCGATTATTCAGCTGGCAGGGCGCGTCCATCGTCACCGCCCGTGTCTGCAAGATGTATCGGTCCCGAATATCGGTGTCATGGAATTTAATTGGAGGGGGATGGTCGATTCTGGAAGGAACGCTGTCTTTTGCAGACCGGGCTTCGAAAAAAATCCGGATTATTTGTTGGATAGTCATGATATGAACGATCTGATTCCAGCCGATAATTGGAACGATATCGATGCCATTCCCCGTGTACAGATTCCAAAACCGCTTCGTCCACATGCGAGGCTGATCGATTTGGAGCATCAGAGACTGGCGGACTGGCGTAGTCTCGATGACGAATATCCGGATACAGTGGGTGGTTGGCAGCAGGCTGGCTGGTGGATGACGGGTCAACCACAGTATCTGTGCCCGTTCCGTGCAGGGATTCCTGATAGAGACCTGTGCTATCGATACGATGCGAGCAAGGGAATGCTGGGCTTTTACGAAAGAAACAGCGGCGAATACGTGCCTTGTGGGGATATGTACAATTTGAAACCATATCCCAAGGAGAAACTGGATGCGCATAGGGAACGCTTTTGGTTGCCACGTGATTATATGGCGTCGCTTCAGAATCAAGTTGCCAGAAAATCGTATTCTGATGAAGAAGAAGGAGAGGGACTGCAGCGGATATCAGAACGATACGGTCAGCTGGCTCTTCCGGCCTATGCAGATGAATCCGGCAGGACATACTGGTATGATGACCAGCTTGGAGCGTTCCATACCTTATTGAATGAAAGAAAGGGATAGTCAGTCGAATCTGTTTCTGCTATAATGAATTTGATAATATCTGCCGCACAGGCAGCTTAGTAAATATTTAAATCCTGAGGAAGCATAATCTGCCGTATAGGCAGCTCATATGATTTTTCTTTAGGATTGTATTAATAAATCCATATTAAAATCTTGAGGAAATCAAAAAATGTGGTATAATAAAAATAAAGGAGGGATAAATATGGGATCCATAGCAACTTACATCACCGATAAAGCGGCAAAGAAAGAACAGACCCCGGCAGAGTGGATACAAAAGAATCTACAGAATTTAGAGCGCTGTAGAACTGTATCACATATTGCTCGCTATACCAATCCGGATGTTGCCATCAGCGTACACGATACGAGTCAGCCTGTTGGCCAGGGATATTTGACAACAACCGACATGACAGCCGAAGATGATTTGATCGTGAATGGCGGTGCCGCCTATATGGCGTTTGCTTCATTCTTGGTAGGAAAATTCTCTCAAAAAGAAACGGCAGAAGAGCAAAAAGCAGATCTTGCGGCAAAGACGGCATGGCAATACTTCCGTGAAGATTCACCGTTTATTCGCAAAGAGATTGAATCTTTGGGGGTTGAGTATGAACCGCTGCGAGAGAAAATCCTTAAAATTCGGCCACAGGAAGTGCCACAGATGACGGATACTCGTTTGCGGCAAGTGTACTTTCCGACAGGTGAAGATGACTATCATTTGTTGACAGTCATCCCGCCCGTGTCGATGATGTTTTCTTTAACGGAGCAGGTTGAAACTGCATCACGCTCACAGGGAAGGTGCCGTGATAAAGAGTCAGAACATTATGGAGAATCATATTTCATATTTCCGGATATCACACGTGCTGCATTTGGGGGATCACAGCCGCAAAACATGAGTTGTCGGAATACATCCCTTGGAGTAGATATTTTGCCTTCACAACCACCAATACTTAGTGGACGCAAAATAAAGTTGCCGAAGAGAAATTTCTTCTCTGATTCGCTTTATTGGCGCAGATTCAGTGACACGTTATCTGATCTCGATGCTCTCTTTCGCGATCAGCGTCACAATCTTGAGACGCGAGAGCGGCGGGAGGATATTATCCTGGATTTTGTTGAAACTGTTTTGTACGAAGCAAATCGTCTACAGAACCTTCCTGCTGGCTGGAGCAAGGAGACTGAGCTGTCAGATGAGCAGGCGACTTGGCTGGATGAAGCCTATGGAAGACAGCGGCAAGCCGATACGGATTGGATTTGGCCGGTTTGCTTGGATTTTTCTCGCTGGCTCGTAAATGCCTACGGGAGGTTCTGTGGCATAGAGAAGCGGAAAGAGATTTCGCTTTCGGATGCAGAGCTGCACTCCTTTGCATCGACGTTGGAGAGCGTCCTGAAGCAGGAGGTGAGAGAAGGATGAATAGAATTAAAACGTATTTGCTGTTGCGGCAGGTCAAGATTCATAATGCGAATGCATTCAGCAGCCCTCTCACGATTGGCTTCCCCGCCATGACAGCGTGGCTAGGTGCCATGCACGCGCTTGAAAGAAAGCTTCGTCAGCATGAAGCGCTGTCAGGCATTCGCTTGAAGAAATTGGCTGTCTCCTGTCATGACTTTGATTTGCAGACCTATAAGGGACCAGGTGACTATGTGAACTCAGTGATTATCACTGCGAATCCCTTGCGAAAAAAAGGTGCTTCCTTTGAGCGGCCACCGTTTATCGAAGAAGCGAGAGTCCATTTGAATGTGTCACTTCTTATCGAAATCGATGGGCTCATGCCGGGCGACTTTCCGGTTTTTGAGGAGAAGGTTACAGAAGCTTTGGAGAGGATGAAGATTGCCGGCGGAGCTGTCCTTGGTTTTTCGCCGATACAAGACGCTATAAATTTAACTTCGACGCGCCACTCCAGAATCCTCTTGGTTGATGAAAAAAATGAGGAAGATAACCGTCGTGCCATTCGCAGCCTCATGCCGGGATATGTCCTAATAGAGCGTCGCCAGTTGTTGCAACAAAGACAGGAAGAACTCAATCATCAAGATACCCTGCAGGCGATGCTGGATTTGCTGGCTCTGCACTATGAATACGATGACGAACACGATACATGGAATGTACAGCCGCGCAAGGAAAAAGGCTGGTTGGTGCCGATTGTTACAGGATTTAAAGGGCTGACACCACTTGGCCACGTTGCGAATCAGCGCGATGCGAGTACGTTGCATCGCTTTGCAGAACCTGTGCTGACCCTCGGCGAGTTCAAGATGGCACATCGGTTTGATTGTGTGGATGATATGATGTGGCAGTACCATTATGATGAGGATAAAGGTTTATACGTCTGTGTGAATGAGCAGATGGAATCAGATGAAGAGGCTAAAGGAGAGGATTAATCATGGCAAAATCAAGCACGAAAGGGTTAGCAACCGTATTGTCTTTTGAGAAAAAAATCGTTCTCTCAGATGGTTTGATGTATGGGACAACTTGGGAAAATCGGCAGACACAAGCGACTGCCCTGCCGTTGCATGAAAAATCTGTTCGCGGCACGATTTCCAATCGCCTGAAATCGGCAGTTGCCAATGATCCTGCAAAGCTCAATGCAGAAGTCGAAAAGCCGAATCTGCAGACTGTTGATGCAGCATCGTTGACCATGGAACAGGATACGCTAAAGGTCACTTTTACGATGAAAGTCCTGCCGGGTGCAGCTGTTCCCGCAGCCTGCAATGTGGAAAACCACAAGGAAGAAATCTTGAAAATGGGGAAGCGCTATGTTGAGCAATATGGATTTGGCGAATTAGCCAAACGATATGCTTTGAATCTTGCTAACGGGCGATTTCTTTGGAGAAATCGCGTCGGCGCAGAAGACTTGGAAGTGCAGGTAAAAGCTGGAAATACGCAGTGGCTGTTTCATTCATATGATTATTCTCTGAAGGATTTTGATCATGTTGACGAAAAGGTTGAAGCCTTATCGGAACAGATTGAGTCGGCACTGGATGGTAAGCTTCCGTACTTGCTGTTGGAAGTCACGGCTTTTGCTAAGATTGGCAAGGGACAGGAAGTCTATCCAAGTGAAGAGCTCATTCTTGACAAAGGGAAAGGTAAGAAAAGCAAAGTGTTATATGAAGTGAACGGTACGGCAGCAATGCATTCTCAGAAGCTCGGCAATGCAATTCGCACGATTGATACCTGGTATAACGAATATGAAACGGGAAACGGTGTAGGTCCCATTTCTGTAGAACCATATGGGGCTGTGACGAATCTTGGCAAGGCGTTCCGCAATCCAAAAGAAAAATGCGATTTTTATACGCTGTTTGATAAGTATTCACTGGGTGCTGATTTTGACAGTCCGGAAGCTGCTCATTACGTCATGGCTATGCTGATTCGCGGCGGCGTATTTGGCGCAAGCGGAAAGGAATGATAGGTATGTGGTTCTTCCAAGATGTTATATTACGGCCCACAGAAGACATATCCGCTTCCTTCCTTTGGTCCAGAGTCTACCGGCAAGTTCATTTGGCACTTGTCAACAGCAAGGATGAACAGGGGATAATCCGATGTGGTGTCGCCTTTCCTGAGTATTCCGAGGAGAGTCTGACACTGGGTCATCGACTTCGTTTGCTCGCTCCAGAAGAATCAGATCTGCAGCGTTTGAATCTGCCTGATGCACTGATGCGTTTTGCCCCAGATTACGTGAAGATTACGACAATCCGTCAGGTCCCTATCAGAAAATGTAAGGGATACGTGACATACAGCCGATATCAGCCGGAAGCTACGGTTATGCAGAAAGCTAGACGCTATGCAAAGAGACACGGTATTTCAATAGAAGAAGCGCAAAAACTTTTTCCCACGGCTGTCAGTAAGAATCGCTACCCGTATATTCAGCTGGAGAGCATGACCAATCACCATCGTTTCAGCCTGTTCATCCAGAAGCAGGAAGCTGTAGAGCAGCCATGCAACGGTTTTTCTGCCTATGGATTCAGCAAGAAATCGTCTGTTCCTGATTTCTGACCAAAGTTTTTACTATGTACCGAAAAGCCTTGTCAATCAAGGGTTTTGACAAGCGCATAAAATTTTGGTTAAATAAGAGTAGACTGATGCAAGCTTAGGTAGCATCAGGATATTCGCATAAAAGCCTACTGTTAACTGCCGCATAGGCAGCTTAGAAAACATAATCTTTCCTAATTTTGAATCATAAGATGTTAACTGCCGCATAGGCAGCTTAGAAATATCTGATACCCGTCGCAAATATGTACAACTAGTTAACTGCCGCATAGGCAGCTTAGAAAATGGGGCAGTAGCGTCGTCACTAGTGCTAAAGGTTAACTGCCGCATAGGCAGCTTAGAAAATGCTAGGAGCCACACCAGAACAACAGCCATTAGTTAACTGCCGCATAGGCAGCTTAGAAAGTGATATGGATGAGGAACAACACGTTATCCCAGTTAACTGCCGCATAGGCAGCTTAGAAATACACAGAGAGCAATGGAATTAGGATTGTTCCGTTAACTGCCGCATAGGCAGCTTAGAAAAATATAAATGCCGACATGATTAGCTACCCCTTGTTAACTGCCGCATAGGCAGCTTAGAAATTAGAAAATTGTAATGGCCATTACAAAATGGCGTTAACTGCCGCATAGGCAGCTTAGAAATCTTTTGTCTATCTTATGATATACATAAATTGGTTAACTGCCGCATAGGCAGCTTAGAAATTTAATAATTGTAATGGCCGTTACAATTATTAGTTAACTGCCGCATAGGCAGCTTAGAAATGCTGGCACCGCTTGACTCCGAACCCGAATTCGTTAACTGCCGCATAGGCAGCTTAGAAAGGAATGGCCCTGGTAACGATACTCATACCGCCGTTAACTGCCGCATAGGCAGCTTAGAAATTGCGCGAGCTCCGTAAAGCCGTCGACATTTTGTTAACTGCCGCATAGGCAGCTTAGAAACGTAATGAATTCAATCAGCCCACTGAACACGCGTTAACTGCCGCATAGGCAGCTTAGAAAATTGATGCACACCGGCAAATAGTAGGTGTCCTGTTAACTGCCGCATAGGCAGCTTAGAAAGGGCTCAGTAACTACACATTGCCGGCAGCTACGTTAACTGCCGCATAGGCAGCTTAGAAAAATATCACAATCCATGCAACGGATAGCACGGCGTTAACTGCCGCATAGGCAGCTTAGAAACATCCGGAAGAGTCCCAACGGGTATGCCAATCGTTAACTGCCGCATAGGCAGCTTAGAAAGAGCCCTTTCAGACTCGATTCATCTTTCAGCCGTTAACTGCCGCATAGGCAGCTTAGAAAATCGGCACGGATGCGGTGCATGACCGACCGCCAGTTAACTGCCGCATAGGCAGCTTAGAAATGTGATTCTAAATATGTAACTGTATTGTAGATGTTAACTGCCGCATAGGCAGCTTAGAAAAAAACATAAATACCCGTTTTGTGCGATATTGTGTTAACTGCCGCATAGGCAGCTTAGAAATGGAAGCCCCAGAACCAACACGAATGGTTTTAGTTAACTGCCGCATAGGCAGCTTAGAAAATCGGTAATATCTTGCGTAGCGTGCCCCAGAAGTTAACTGCCGCATAGGCAGCTTAGAAAAGCACCAAAGGCGACTTCCCCATGCCGAAGAAGTTAACTGCCGCATAGGCAGCTTAGAAAAGAAGAAATGGAAGCGGACCGAAAGGAGCAGGGTTAACTGCCGCATAGGCAGCTTAGAAATACCTCCGGGCAGAGTGTCGGTGATATGTATAGTTAACTGCCGCATAGGCAGCTTAGAAAAGGGAGGCCGACCTGGTCCGATGTGTTGAGCTGTTAACTGCCGCATAGGCAGCTTAGAAATGTCCGAAAAACCTTTTAGAAATCTTTCCGATGTTAACTGCCGCATAGGCAGCTTAGAAACGGCAAAACCCGGGCAGCACTGGAACTCATCCAGTTAACTGCCGCATAGGCAGCTTAGAAATTATCACTGATACGGGCCTGTTCTGCCGGATTGTTAACTGCCGCATAGGCAGCTTAGAAAGCATTAGTCCGGACTCACTGAACGGAAATGCATGTTAACTGCCGCATAGGCAGCTTAGAAATTACGGATTGGTCGTGCGGCATGACGCGGGAAGTTAACTGCCGCATAGGCAGCTTAGAAATATAAATACTCTATACATCCTAAAATGTCAAAGTTAACTGCCGCATAGGCAGCTTAGAAATTGATAAGCAAGGGAAAGCCCCATGATGCAGAGTTAACTGCCGCATAGGCAGCTTAGAAAATAATTCCCACCTCCTATAAATTAAATGCTTTGTTAACTGCCGCATAGGCAGCTTAGAAAATGTCCGCGGTTCCTGTAGTTCCGCTTTCATTTGTTAACTGCCGCATAGGCAGCTTAGAAATTTTTGCACTTAGCGAAGTCTTGTAAATCCTTGTTAACTGCCGCATAGGCAGCTTAGAAAACGTCATCATCATGCGTCGGCTCTTCGGGAATGTTAACTGCCGCATAGGCAGCTTAGAAAATATATTGTTACATATGTCAAAAAGTCCTGGCGTTAACTGCCGCATAGGCAGCTTAGAAATAAAACAACGGAATAGTCCGTTCAAATTCATCGTTAACTGCCGCATAGGCAGCTTAGAAATGTATGGGTGGCACAGTACGGCTATTTTGAAAGTTAACTGCCGCATAGGCAGCTTAGAAATTATATAAAAATATATTTATGTACTTTACTCCGTTAACTGCCGCATAGGCAGCTTAGAAAGCATGGCCATTGGTATTTCTCAGTTCCGGATGGTTAACTGCCGCATAGGCAGCTTAGAAACAGTGTACTTGTTAATAACGTCTATTTCTTGTGTTAACTGCCGCATAGGCAGCTTAGAAAAGAATGGGTAACAGAAGCCATTTCCCAGGACTGTTAACTGCCGCATAGGCAGCTTAGAAATTTATGCTATTGTCGTATATGGCGACATGAAGGTTAACTGCCGCATAGGCAGCTTAGAAATCCTTAAAATGTATCAAATTCACCAGACGCAAGTTAACTGCCGCATAGGCAGCTTAGAAAAGACGAACAGGAGGTATGAGTTATGCGTGATGGTTAACTGCCGCATAGGCAGCTTAGAAAGCCCGGAACGAACGCCGCAGGGCCTTTGCAAGGTTAACTGCCGCATAGGCAGCTTAGAAAATGAAACTGTTACGTTGACACACGACGCTATCGTTAACTGCCGCATAGGCAGCTTAGAAATCCTCCTCAAAACGATTTGTACAGTACATCGGGTTAACTGCCGCATAGGCAGCTTAGAAACCGTATCAAGCCAGCTGACTTTGCATAAATATGTTAACTGCCGCATAGGCAGCTTAGAAATGCACTATGCGATGTTCGGGAAAAACTTGTCGAGTTAACTGCCGCATAGGCAGCTTAGAAACAAGGCGTCGCATGTAATGGGCGTGTCATACGGTTAACTGCCGCATAGGCAGCTTAGAAATGCACTATGCGATGTTCGGGAAAAACTTGTCGAGTTAACTGCCGCATAGGCAGCTTAGAAACAAGGCGTCGCATGTAATGGGCGTGTCATACGGTTAACTGCCGCATAGGCAGCTTAGAAAAAGTTCATTGATTTGTCCGAACTGGCTCAGTATGTTAACTGCCGCATAGGCAGCTTAGAAAAAACAAAAGGGGAACGTGACGGAGGATGGTATAGTTAACTGCCGCATAGGCAGCTTAGAAAAAGAGCTTCCTGGCCATGGCCGTGCTGGCCTGCGTTAACTGCCGCATAGGCAGCTTAGAAAATGCCACCTATGCCAGGGCGTGCATGCCATCGGTTAACTGCCGCATAGGCAGCTTAGAAAATCTTTTAAGGCCTCGGCAATGTTAGGATACTTGTTAACTGCCGCATAGGCAGCTTAGAAAGCATGACGTGCTAGATGGCGTACATGAATACCGTTAACTGCCGCATAGGCAGCTTAGAAATGGGTATACCGGCAGTTCCTTCCTCTGCTGTAGTTAACTGCCGCATAGGCAGCTTAGAAAATATGTATACCGATGTACCCATAGGTACCCCGGTTAACTGCCGCATAGGCAGCTTAGAAAATGATAGAATACCTGGGACACACCATTTACCTGTTAACTGCCGCATAGGCAGCTTAGAAAAGTACGTAAGAGTGAAGACAAGAAAAGATATCGTTAACTGCCGCATAGGCAGCTTAGAAAGGTAGGACTTCACTCGTAATCCAGTGCTTGAAGTTAACTGCCGCATAGGCAGCTTAGAAATTCCCGGCGTATGGTACCGGGCAAGTGATGTAGTTAACTGCCGCATAGGCAGCTTAGAAAAAATGTATTGTCCCGAAAACGTGTCATTATTCGTTAACTGCCGCATAGGCAGCTTAGAAATCTCTTTCACTTTTTTAAAAATTGTAATGGCCGTTAACTGCCGCATAGGCAGCTTAGAAATTTAAGCCCTTATAACTCTCATAGTATCGCATGTTAACTGCCGCATAGGCAGCTTAGAAAGTACATGATATAGTTACTCATACTCTTTCACTCGTTAACTGCCGCATAGGCAGCTTAGAAAACCAGTTGTGAACCGCATCATAGATAAAGGAGGTTAACTGCCGCATAGGCAGCTTAGAAATTGTTATAGACCGCCGTCATAACCCCGTTTTTTGTTAACTGCCGCATAGGCAGCTTAGAAAAGGTGTGACCGGAACACGATGTGATGTATCTCCGTTAACTGCCGCATAGGCAGCTTAGAAAATAAGCCATACGAAGTAGGTTGCCGTTGTTGTGTTAACTGCCGCATAGGCAGCTTAGAAAAACAGGTGTTGTGTCTGCAAAAAAAGTCATAAGTTAACTGCCGCATAGGCAGCTTAGAAAGTCGTGATGAAATGAAAAATATTCCCTATATCGTTAACTGCCGCATAGGCAGCTTAGAAAAGGTGTGACCGGAACACGATGTGATGTATCTCCGTTAACTGCCGCATAGGCAGCTTAGAAAATAAGCCATACGAAGTAGGTTGCCGTTGTTGTGTTAACTGCCGCATAGGCAGCTTAGAAATTCCCGCCAGTCCACTTTATCCAGATCTTCATTGTTAACTGCCGCATAGGCAGCTTAGAAAATATGGCGCGTGTGTCCGGGAATCCAGTAGTCGTTAACTGCCGTATAGGCAGTTTAGAAAGTAGACAGCTCCTTTACCAGTGACAGCGATTCGTTAGCCGTTCTTATCGACTTTTGCGCTCGGAGATTTTGCCGTTGGTAGAAATCCCTTAGTGTAACATAGTTCTAAGTGAGACTTGCCAGAAAGAAGACCCTGATAATAATGATAGGTCATTGCACCGATTTCATTATTATCAGGGTCTTCTATGAAAACTATTGTAGCAGAAATCACCAGAACAATAAAAAATTCAGGTATAGTGATAGTGTCAGGAGGGTGTAGGCATTTTTAGGGATGAGAAAAAGACTTTGGTATAAAGCTGCATAATATGCTGATGGCCACCGTTTTCTACTAGTCGCATCCATCCGCCCATCAAGGTGGATTCACGGTCTGGCATAGGATTTGCTTTTTCAGGAATGTAGGTGCAGTCCTTTAATTTCCGAAAATTCCATTCTTTTTTTAAGATGTCCTGATTGATGTTCACGCGAGTTCGACACATGCAACCGGGAAAGAGTGACACGAAGTCTACTATAAGGTTTTATAAGCATTTTTTATTTTAAAAGTGTCAAAGAGGGAATTTTACATGATTTTTACGAAGAAGCAAGGAACCGGTCAGATTTTTCTATCGATTCCCGGCAAGATGATTGACAGTGCCGCGATTCCCCTTGTATAATAGACGTGAAACATGTGACTGACGGAAAGTGGAGCATACCACGGGGAGCATGATTCGATATAGCCGACCGTCTGGGCGAAGGTTCCCGGAAGTGTCGGTATTTTTTTTATCTGCGTACGGAGGTAATAACGATGAAAGAACTGCAATTAAAATACGGCTGCAATCCCAATCAGGCTTCGGCCAGAGTGTATATGAAAGACGGCAGCGACCTTCCTTTTGATGTCTTAAATGGCCGCCCCGGCTATATCAACCTGCTCGATGCGTTCAACAGCTACCAGCTGGTCAAAGAACTGAAGGAAGCGACGGGCCTTGCGGCAGCAGCTTCTTTCAAACACGTCAGCCCCGCCGGTGCAGCCGTAGCGACGGACATGAGCGATACCCTGAAAAAAATCTACTGGGTCGATGACTTGGCCCTGTCCCCGCTGGCCTCGGCCTATGCCTGTGCCCGTGGTGCCGACCGCATGAGCTCCTACGGCGATTTCGTCGCCCTGTCCGACGTCTGTGACGTCGAAACGGCAACCCTCCTCAAACGGGAAGTATCGGACGGCGTTATCGCTCCGGGATACACCGACGAAGCCCTGGAACTGCTCAAGACAAAGAAAAAAGGGAAATACTGCGTCCTCCAGATGCATAGCGATTATACGCCGGCTCCTATCGAATCGAAAGAAGTATACGGCGTCACCTTCGAACAGGAACGGAACAACGCCAAAATCACGGCAGATCTCTTCAAGGAAATCCCGACGAAAAACAAGAATCTCCCGGCATCGGCAATCCGCGACCTCATGATCGCCCTCATCACGTTGAAATACACCCAGTCCAACTCCGTCTGCTACGTCAAAGACGGCATGACCATCGGCGTCGGTGCCGGACAGCAGTCCCGTGTACACTGCACCCGCCTGGCAGGCAACAAAGCGGACATCTGGTGGCTCCGCCAGAACCCGAAAGTCCTGGCCCTGCCCTTCCGTGACGACGTGCGCCGTCCGAACCGGGACAATGCCATCGACGTCTACATTTCCGATGACTACGAAGACGTCCTGGCCGACGGCATCTGGCAGGATCTGTTTACGGAAAAACCGGAACCGCTCACACGGGAAGAAAAGAAAGCCTGGATTGCCCAGCTCCACGGTGTAGCCCTGGGCAGCGACGCCTTTTTCCCCTTTGGCGACAACATCGAACGGGCCCATCGTAGCGGTGTAGACTACATCGCCCAGGCCGGCGGCTCCATCCGTGACGACAACGTCATCGAAACCTGCGACAAATACGGCATAGCCATGGCCATGACCCACCTGCGCCTGTTCCATCACTAATATATATCATCTATGTAACATCGACACAGAACTCACGACTGGAAACGCTTCCAGCCGTGAGTTTTTTTGCATGCGGGAAAGGGATAGTTTCAAGTTTAAAGAAAAAGCTGCAGGGCCGGGATGGGTAGTAAAAAATGGAGCATTTCACTGATAAAAAGCTGACACTAACGCAGTGTTTCTTAGTGTTGAGTAGAGAAATCCGTAATGATATAATAAATATAACTATTATATAGAAATGACTATATCGCATTTATGAGGCAATGAGATACGGATATATACCGTTTTATACAAACATATTTCAGGTGATGTATATGACAGATACAATGGATATACAGAAAACAGGACTCAGTGAAGAATTAATAAAAGAAATAGGTACCATTGCCAGCAAATGGGGAGTGCAAAAAGTTATTCTTTTTGGGTCCCGGTCACGGGGAGATTATGGACGTGCCAGTGACATAGACCTTGCTGTCTCTGGGGGGGATTTCACACAATTCTGCCTGGATGTGGAGGAAAACACATGGACATTATTGAAATTTGATATCATTAATCTGGATAATCCATTGGAACCAGAATTTCGGACTATGATTCAGAAAGAAGGTGTCACGCTTTATGAAAAAATATGAAAATTTTTGTTCCAATCTGGCCGTACTGGCCAGTGCCGGAAAGGAAGATTTAGATAACGAATTTATACTCAGCGGCATTATCAACAAATTCTCCCTGCAATTTGAATTGACGTGGAAATTATTAAAGGAATTATTGAAATATGAAGGCCGTAATGCAGCTCATAGTGGTTCACCGCGGGAAATCATTAAGGAAGCGTACGCCGTCTATGATTTTGTCGATCCGGACATTTTTCTGGTGATGCTCAGAGATCGAAATGACATGACACATCTTTATGATGGTAAAGCAGCTAAGCGCCTGGTAACGAAGATTATCCAAGTATATATTCCTGCTTTCCAGAATCTAAAAAAACACATTGATGAACAATACGGAGACATACTTCCAGGCCTTTAACCTAATCCGCCAGAAGTCCTCCACCTCTCAGGTGGGGGATGAAGGCGGGTATGGCGAATTTACGTAAGTAATTGAGCCATACCATTGCTCTGTAGATGGTTCTGTAGATAGTTCTGTAGTATAATCAGTCGTATATGAGAAAGGATTGATTATACTATGAAATTGGATAGCAATAACCATTCAGTATTCTTACTCTATTAGCATCTTGTTTTGGTGGTAAAGTATCGCCGCAAAGTATTCTCTATACAGAACTATTAAAATTCATCAATGCTTATAAAAGTGCCAGCTCTAGGCTGATCAAAAAAGATTTTCCAGAGGTTAGGCGTAAATTGTGAATACATAGAACATCAAGGCAGGTGAGATTATAGTGAATAAGGCATACCGATACAGGCTCTATCCAACGGCTGAACAAAAAATTATGTTTGCCAAGACTTTCGGCTGTGTCCGATTCATCTATAACAAGATGCTTGGAGACCGCCTTGATTACTATAAGGAAACCGGTAAGAAACTGAATAATACTCCTGCACAGTACAAGGAAGAATTCCCTTGGCTGAAAGAAGTGGACAGTCTTGCTCTTGCCAATGCACAGATGAACCTGAACAAGGCATATAACAATTTTTTTCGCAACCGAAAACATTTTGGCAAACCGCACTTCAAGTCTAAGAAGACAGGCCACTGCTCATATTCTACGAACAATCAGAAAGGCTCTGTCCGATTAGAAGGAAATAAGGTTAAATTGCCTAAAGTTGGTTGGGTAAAATTATGTCTGCATCGTCCCCTGATGGAAAACAGCACGATAAAGACCGTTACCATAAGCAGAACACCTTCAGGAAAATTCTATATCAGTATTTTGGTGGAGTACGAAAACCAAATACTCCCTATAATGCCGAAGAAATTTCTTGGGCTTGATTTTGCCATGCACGGTCTATATGTTGCTTCTGACGAAGATGATGCGAATTATCCAAACTTTTTGCGTAAAACCGAGAAGAGATTGGCTCAAGCACAAAGAAAACTATCCAAAAGGCAAAAAGGAAGCCACAATCGTGAAAAGCAAAGGCTTCGCGTAGCTGTGCTTCATGAGAAAATTGCCAATCAACGCCGCGACTTCCTGCACAAAAAAGCCCGCTACTTGGTAGACCACTATGATGCCATAGGTATTGAGGATATCAGCGTCAAGGCGATGGCTAAACGCAAGAAAGGCGGTAAATTCAGTTTTGGTAAGTCCGTAGCAGATAATGGCTGGAATATGTTCACAAATATATTGGAATACAAATTAGCATGGCAAGGAAAACAGCTTGTAAAGGTAGACAAGTGGTATCCAAGCAGTCAGCTATGTCATGTTTGTGGCTTCCAAAACGATGCAACTAAGGACTTATCTGTAAGGGAATGGGATTGTCCTAAATGTGGCAGTCACCATAACCGAGATAAGAACGCTGCGATAAATATACGAGAAGAAGCTAGGCGAATATCTGCCTGACATAACGCATAAAGTACCGTGGGTCGCACGGAAACTTACGCCTGTGGAGAGAGTGTAAGTCGCCACAACTCTTCAGAGTCAGTGGTGCTGTTCTCGTTGAAGCAGGAAGCCCCCGCCTCTATAGACGGGGGTACGTTCACTATCAGAACTCTGGTACTGCTGACATGCCCACGAAGCTCATTATGGAGAGCTTTGTGGGTATTTTTTATGAAGCTGGAAAAATCAGCCTTGTACAAGAGTTTGCATGCAACTTAGTTGAACTATCAACTAAGCTACATACAGCAGGGGGAGTGGTGCTTGCAGGGATACTGTATGAAGGAAAAGCGGCGTACCCTTTTGAAGCTGGATGTGTTATAATAAAAACGAATTTTCAGGAAAAAT
The DNA here is from genome assembly GCA_900095875.1 of Caecibacter massiliensis. Classification (GTDB taxonomy): domain Bacteria; phylum Bacillota; class Negativicutes; order Veillonellales; family Megasphaeraceae; genus Megasphaera; species Megasphaera hexanoica. The sequence goes on from LT608311.1 coordinate 2,215,857, forward strand.
GGAAAATCCGCCCCGCAAACTGCCTCATAGACCTGCATAAATACAGGCTTCGTAAGGGGTGCTGTACATTACCTTAATCCCCGCAAGGGGACGGGCTTTTTTGTAATGGCCATTACAATTTCCTTTTATGAGTTTTTTTTTATCCTCATACGGTGGCTATGTGTTATATAGTTGAAGTTTCAACTATATTGGCAAAGGTTGGAGAGCGGTGTTGTGGTGGGGCAGTGGTATAATTGTATGTTATATTGGACAAGGGTTCCTAGTGGAGTTGTGCCAATGTAAAGAGCGCCTGTCATGTATGGAAATTTAGCTATAGGTAAAACTGTTTTGGTACTGACATAGAGAAAATCATGTGTTTGCTTGATTATGGCTTTTAAGTTCAGTATAATCGATGTATAAAAATGATTTTTTTAGATGACAGGTATTTTTTTCATGGTATTTAGTATAGACATGTGAAAATCGTAGAGAGGTTGAAATATAAAAAACTATAGCCGATAATTGATACTCAATCAATTTCCATTATGAAGCTTGAAAAATGAAAACATCTATACGAAATTATAGAGAAGATGTGTATCGTTGCACTCTGTAAAAGCCGTTTGGGCAATGATCCGGCCGTTTCTTTATCCAAAAGTGATAACTATGCTGGAACCATAGACAAAGATGCACAATCGGTGAAAAGGGATGATAAAATTGGCGAATTTTGAGAGTAAAGAATATCCAAGTCTGGCAAAATTAGCGGATAGCGCAGAATTCCTGATGTATTCTGATGCCAAGAGTAGTCTGACGATTTTTGGCTCATTCGCTGAACAATTAACAAAACTGATTTTCCGCTTAGATGGAATGAAAGACTGGAATTTACAGCAGAATGAGCGTATTTTACGTATGCAGGCTTCCAGTAATGAATATCCATCCAGTGTGACCGCTTCTTTGGATAAGATTCGCCGGTTACGCAATAAAGCTTCTCATGAAGATGATTTTCACCCTTCTCTTGATGATGCTCTATTTATCGATCGTGCCGCATTCTTTGTTTGGTGCTGGTTCCTTGAAACGTTCACACAAGATGAGATAAAGCCTTATGAGAAACCCGTAAACCAGCAGACCGTTGTTGCCAATCAGCAAAAGAAAATTGAACAGTTGACTGCTGAAATCGAGAAGCTCCAGCAGATTCAGCCTATACAGGTACCAGAAAATGTCCGTGCTGAACGCCGGCGTAAAAATAAAAAATTTGCGGCAACGAACGAATTAACAGAAGAACAGACGCGGGAAATCATTGACCAGCAGCTTCGGGATGCGGGATGGGAAGCCGATACAAAAACGCTTAATAATTGGAAAAAAGGCACACTTCCACGAAAGGGGCATAATATGGCTATTGCCGAGTGGAAACTGCCTCATAGCAGGGAACGTGCGGATTATGTCCTTTTCAGTGGCGAACGTGCTGTGGGTATCATTGAAGCCAAAAAGTATGGAGAAACGGTAGCAGCAAGTGCTCTGAACCAGGCCTATGATTACTATAAACATCTAAAAAAGGCAGAAAATGTTGTGGCTGAGGGTCGGAAACCCTATGCAATGGACGGTGCTGTATTTTTGTTTGGCACCAACGGCCGACCGTATTTATCTCAGATGAAAAGCCAGTCCGGAATCTGGTTCCGTGATGTGCGCAATAAAAATCATCCGGACTGCCCCCTGGAAAGCTGGCTAACGCCGGATGATATCAAAATGAAAGAAATGGCCCGTCCCGAAGAGGATGCAGATTCCGCTTTAAAAAATGACGATTACTATCCTGATTTTGCCGGACGGTATTATCAGAAGCTGGCCATTCAGGAAATCGAAAAAGCCATAGGCGAGCACAAAAATCGTATCCTGCTGGCCATGGCAACTGGGACAGGGAAAACACGTACGGCCATAGCCCTGATGTACCGGCTGATTAAGAATAAACGGGCCCGCCGTATCTTATATCTCGTAGATCGTCAGTCCTTGGCACAGCAGACGGCAGATGCCCTCAAAGATAACAAAGTGGATGGCCAGTCTATTAGCAGTATATATGGTGTAAAAGAATATGGAGATAAAAGTCCGGAAGCCAATACCCGTATCCACATCGCTACCGTACAAGGACTCGTACAGCGGCTGTTTAATAACGAGGGGGAACTTCCCCAGCTTTCTCCGGGAACATATGATTTCATTATCGTCGATGAAGCTCACCGCGGCTATCTGGAAGACCGCGAGATGAGCGATGAGGAAATGGAACATTATGATCCCAGCGAATATATCAGTCAATACCGCCGTGTCATCGACTATTTTGATGCCGTAGCGATTGGCATGACGGCAACGCCGGCATTAAATACGGTCAATATCTTTGGCAATCCTGTCTATAGTTATACCTACAGGCAGGCTGTCCTTGATGGCTATCTGATGGATCATAATGCCCCCTATGTCATTAAAACAGAACTTTCAGAGCAGGGCATTCATTTTCATAAAGATGAGGAAGTCGAAATCTTTCATGAACCCGATGCGTCTATAAAAAAATATCAGTTACCGGATGATATGGATTTTGATGTCGATTCGTTCAATACGAAAGTGGTGACAGAATCTTTCAATCGTGTAGTTTGTCAGGCTTTGGCAGAACGGCTCGATCCGCTGGATTGTGAACTTGGCAAGACACTGATCTTTGCCGCCCGTGATTCTCATGCCGATATGATCGTATACCTTTTGCAGGAGGCTTTTGCCAAAGCCGATAAGCCCTTACCGGCTGATGCCATCATGAAAATTACGGGACACGACCGCCATAGAGAACAGCATATCCGAGAATTTAAAAACGAAGAATTCCCGAATATCGTGGTTACCGTTGACCTTTTAACGACGGGCATTGACGTCCCATCCATCATGAACCTCGTGTTCATGCGTCGCGTGAAGTCCCGTATTTTGTTTGAACAAATGATTGGCCGTGCTACGCGCCTATTTCCAGGCATGGACTGCTTCAATATCTACGATGCGGTAGGACAGTTCGCCAGCATGGAAAAAGTAACCGATATGAATGCGGTCATTCGTGAAAAGAACGTAAATCGTTCCGTGGAAGATCTCTTTCAGTTAGTTACGGGAGCGGAAAATGATGGAGACTTTGAGGAATATCGGGATCAGCTGATTGCCAAAGTTCAGCGTAAATTACATCGGCTCCATGATAAAGACCGCAAATCGCTGGAAACAGCGACGGGGACTATGGATCTGTTTGAATGGGCCAGGTCTTTGGAAACAAGCAGCAAAGAAAAACTGATAAAAGAAGGGCAGACCATCCTGCTCATAGATTCTTTCCGCAGGGATTCCCAAAAGGTCTTTATTTCCCACCAGGATGATAAGCTGGTAAGTGTTCATCAGAGTTATGGGAAGACAGGAGAAGAACCCGGCGATTATCTGGAAGAATTTAATGCGTTCATCAAGAATAACGTTAATGCCATTGCGGGAATCGGTGTCATCGTGAATCGTCCGAGAGATTTGACATTAAAAGAGTTACAGCAGATTAATGCTATACTTCAGACAAAAGGCTTCCGGGAACGCGATTTGCAATCTGCATGGCGGCAGGTGAATAAAGAAGCGACAGCGGCTAATATTATCAGTTTTATCCGCCAGGCCGCCCTGGGTACCCCACTGGAGTCAGAAGATGCGCTGGTGGAACGTGCTATGAATAAGGTCTATGGCTTGGCAGACTGGACGCCGACGCAGATGAAATGGTTGGAACGAATTAAAAAGCAGCTGCTTCAGAACAATGTTCTGGGACCTAATGCCCAGGTAGCTTTTGAATCCAACGAAGCCTTTCGCAGTCATGGTGGCTATAAAAGAATGCAGAGTGTTTTTAAAGACAAAACCGATGAAATTATCGACGTTATTAATGATATCATATTTGCTTAATAGAAAGAGAAGATTATGACCAATCAGGAAATTGTACAACGTTTGTGGAATGAATGTAATGTCCTTCGGGATGATGGCATTACCTATCAGGATTATGTGACGGAACTTACGTATATTTTGTTTCTCAAGATGAGCAAGGAGCAAGGACAGGAAGAAGGAATCCCGGAGCAGTATCGTTGGGATGAGCTGAAAAATAAAGAAGGGTTGGAACTCAAGAATTTCTATAAGCAGATGCTTTTGGACCTGGGCAATGAACGAAAGACACCCAATTCAAAAGTAAATGCCATATATAAAGATGCGTCAACCAGTATTGATGAACCAGCCAATCTGGAAAAAATCATCAAAGATATTGATGAGCTCGACTGGTTCTCGGCTAGAGAAGAAGGGCTGGGAAATCTGTATGAAGGGCTTCTGGAAAAAAACGCCAGTGAAACCAAGTCCGGCGCCGGCCAGTATTTTACGCCGCGTCCTCTCATCAACATGATGGTGCGTATGGTGGACCCCAAACCGGGAGAACGGCTCTGTGATCCGGCAGCAGGGACTTTCGGCTTTATGGTAGCTGCCAATGACTACCTGAAAAAGCAGACCGATGATTATTTTGACTTGTCTGATGAGGAGCAACAATTCCAACGGCATGAAGCTTTTTCCGGTATGGAGCTAGTCCCGACTACTCATCGTCTGGCTCTTATGAATGAATATTTGCATGATATGGACGGACGCTTGGAACAGGGCGACAGCCTTTCAGCGGCGGGGAAATGGATGAAGGACTTCGACGTCATTTTGACCAATCCACCATTTGGTACGAAAAAGGGCGGTGAACGGGCTACCCGTGACGACCTTACTTATGCCACATCGAATAAGCAGCTCAATTTCTTGGAAATCATTTACAATGCCCTCAATCGAAAAGGGACAGCTCGTGCCGCTGTCGTAGTTCCGGATAATGTCCTCTTTGCCGATGGCGCAGGCGAACAGATTCGTCGTGACTTGATGAATAAATGCAATCTCCACACCATTCTGCGCCTTCCGTCAGGCATTTTCTACGCCCAGGGCGTGCAGACCAACGTCCTGTTCTTTGACCGTGGGACTACAGACCAAAATAATACAGAGGAAATCTGGATCTATGATATGCGCCATAAAATGCGCACTTTTGGCAAGCGCTCTCCCCTGAATGAAAAGGACTTCGCTGAATTCGAGAAACTGTACTGCCCTGACAATCGTACAGAACGTAAAGAGACGTATGATGCAGAAACCAACCCTGAAGGACGGTGGCGCAAATTTACGAAAGCGGACATCGAGGGTCGTCCCAATACCAGTCTCGATATTTCCTGGATGACCGATGAAGAAGAAGCGGATACCCGCAGCCTTTCTGAAATCCTGACGGCCATGCAGGAGAAATCCGAAGAGATTGCCCAGGCCGTAGCCGTACTCAACCAGGAATTGGCGGGGGTGGATCAGGATGACTAAGAACCTCCACATCGACACCCAAGCCATGCGGGCCAAAATCCTCGACCTGGCCATACAGGGGAAACTTACGGACCAGCGGGCAGAAGACGGCAACGCACAGGACCTCCTGAAAGAGATACAGGCAGAAAAAGAAAAGCTCATCAAAGAAAAGAAAATCAAGAAAGAAAAAAAACTACCGGAGATAATGGAAGAAGAAAAAACATTTGATATTCCAGAGAACTGGATGTGGGTGAGAATCGGAAACATATTTACATTACAATCAGGAAAAAGTATAAAGGCAAATGAAATTTCTGTGAAACAATATGATGAGTATAGATATCCTTGTTTTGGAGGAAATGGAATTCGTGGGTATGTTAAGGCTTTTAATCGAGAAGGAGATTATCCAATCATAGGACGTCAAGGTGCTTTATGTGGTAATATTAATTTTTCATCAGGTAAATTTTATGCGACAGAACATGCTGTAGTTACGGATGGATATTCAAAAGTAAATGCATATTGGGCGGTTATATTTTTAAAGGCTTTAAATTTGAATCAATATGCAACAGCGACTGCACAACCAGGATTATCTGTTACTAAAATAAATACAGTGTTAATTCCTCTTCCTCCTCTGGCCGAACAAAACCGCATTGTCGGCAAGGTATCCGCTCTTTTTGCCCAGCTGGACTCTATCGATAAAGCCTATGAAGAATACCAGGAACTGCAGCAAGCTATGAAATCCAAACTGCTGGACCTGGCCATACAGGGAAAACTTACCGACCAGCGGGCAGAAGACGGCAACGCACAGGACCTCCTGAAAGAGATACAGGCAGAAAAAGAAAAGCTCATCAAAGAAAAGAAAATCAAGAAAGAAAAGCCCCTGCCAGCGATTACGGAAGAGGAAAAGCCCTTTGAAATTCCGAAAAACTGGGAGTGGGTGAGACTGGGGGACTTAGGGGCGCCTATACAATATCCTTTTGCAGATGGACCGTTTGGTAGCAATTTAAAAAAAGAGCATTACACAACGAACCGAGAAGTACGCATTATTCAGTTAAGTAATATAGGAGAAAATGGTTGGCGAGATGAGAATGTAAAATATACAACCTTTGAGCATCTCAAATTAATATCAAGGAGCGAAGTCGATCCCGGCGATATTGTTATTGCTAAAATGATGCCAGCTGGACGAGCTATTATTGTTCCCGATAAGGATCCTAAATATGTGTTGTCTTCTGATGCCGTAAAGTTTGTGCCAAACAAGCATTTATATTTGCCTTTTGTCATCAACTGCATTAACTCGCCTGTATTTCAAAATCAAGTCACAGCTAATGTGCAAGGTACAACACGGAAGAGAACCAGCTTGTCCAAATTAAAGAATTGTTTATTGCCGATTCCCCCGCTGGCAGAACAAAAACGTATTGTTTCTAAATTGGATAAGCTTTTGTCGCTAGAAATTTAGTTATGACGCTCAATTTTTGTATGTTTATGCAGTTACTCTTTAGACACTCAATTATTAAAATTTGCAATCTGGAGTGTTATAACTAAGTAATATTAAGAACGAGAGGCGTGCTATTCTTGATTAGCACGCCCCTCGTTTGGCTTATTAATGCTGTTTACAGCAATTTTTGATATTATTTTTCGTTTTAGTTAAACACTTAAAATTTTAATGTATTTTTAATGATGAATGGGAATATTGGCCTGGGATACTAGCCAATACGCTGGATTTTAGCGTTTTTTGGGATGTAGTACTCGAGATATCGCTGTCCTTTGGTGAAGCAGGTTGTGCCCAGGATGCAGCGATTTTTTTCCATATTGTAGAAATAGATGGTTTTCTGGTCTTCCATAATGGTTATGTGCATGCCTCCTATCAGTTCTTTTCGTTCTTCCGTTGTCAGGCTTCCCCATGTTCTTCCTACCATGTCTGATTTCCTCCTTGCAAGTATGTCTGTAGTGTTTTTTTGATGGTCTGGTACCGCTTGCAGACGGCCTGCCGTGAGATGCCCAGTTGTTCCGCAATTTCACGGAATGGGCGCTTTTCCAGTGCGTAGCGGTATAAGATGTCCCGGTCCCTTTCGGAAAGGCGTCTGAGGGCCATTTCCAGTTCTGGAGACAATGTACGGGACAGTACGACGTCTTCGGCTGCCGGTGCGGTACTGCGGGTTTCGGGCAGATCGGTCAGGCTATCGCCGTCGCGGATGGTCTGATCAATGTTGCGGTAATAGTACTGGTAACGTTTCCATGCGTTGCGGATGGCGCCGCGGGCGTATTTTGTGAAATGATAGCTCAGGTCCCGGGGGTGGAGCAGGGGACGGCTAAGGTCATAGGCGCCAATGCCATGATACAGGCCTTCTTCGGCGGCGGCAAGGGCTTCGTCATAGGAAATGCGGCTGCAGAAGCGGCCCGCCTCTTTGCAGGCGAGACTGTGATAGATGCGCAGGACGGCCGATGTGGCTTCATCCTGCCATTTGGGGAGCCGGGCCAGATACAGCCAGGGGCGTACAGGTTCGGTCATGATGATTCTCCTTTCGTACAAATCGGGCGCGAAAAGAAAACCCCGGGCATTCAGGACGCCCAAGGTTTTCTCTATGCGCTTATTCCAGCGTTTCTACCTGACGGGTGACGACCTGGGAGCTCTTCAGCGCCATCAGGTCCCCGTTGGCAGTAGCAAATATCTTGCCGTCGATGACGGCTTTGACTGCGTTGTCTACGGCCTCTTTATCAAGGTCCGGTTTCGGGTTGCGGATGCTGTATGATACGGTCTTACCCTTCGGGTCGATCAGTACCAGACTAAGCGTCCGGGTTTCTTTTTTAGCCATTTCTTTCTCCTTTCCGCCGGCCGCACGGCTGGCGGCTTCTTTCACCTGCCTCACCCGATTTGGCACCATCTGCCGCGTCGTCGTCAGTCGCCATAGCGCCGCTATGACTCCCTCCATCCTCCTTGCAGTTGGTACCATCTCGTGCGATTCAGGTTAGAAAGCGCCGCCCGTCGTGTGGCCTATATGCTAATTTTTTGTAAAAATAATCGGTTCGACGTACTGGCTTCGACGAACAACCTACGGCCTACGATTTACGGCCTTTATCCTTCAATGACGTTTTCGGTGACTTCGGAGATGCGGATGAGCGCATCTTCCTGCAGTCCGGCCAGTGCTTCTGCTGCGCCGTAGACGGCAGTAGCATCGGCATTGCCCTTCAGATTCTTGAAGGTGATCTGACGGGTCTTTTCGTTGTCGTCGGCGTCCCGGTAGGATACGACGAGTTTCAACTTATTGGATAAGTTACTACGTTCTGCCACTATAATTCCTCCTCTCCGGCCGCACGGCTGGCGGCTTCTTTCACCTGCCTCACCCGATCTGGCACCATCTGCCGCGTCGTCGTCAGTCGCCATAGCGCCGCTATGACTCCCTCCATCCTCCTTGCAGTTGGTACCATCTCGTGCGATTCAGATTAGAAAGCGCCGCCCGTCGTGTGGCCTATATGCTAGTTTTTTTGTATAAATAGTCGGTTCGACAAACCGGATTTGATGAACGAACTACGAACTACAACCAACGGCCCCGCCGACGATTCAGGCGGGAAACCGCCATCGGTCGTGGGTCCTAATTGCTAATTTTTGTATAAATAGTCGGTTCGACGATCCGGCTTCATCAAACTTCAAACTGCCTTTTCTCTCCCTTTCCACTAACCACCAGCCGCTAACGGCGGCCCTTCCTACGCCGCTTTTCCTTCCAACTGGCCCATGTACTGGATGATGCCCGTTGCTATGGCGTCGGCTGTCTGGCCTTTCCTGGCCTGATAACGCTGTATGTCGTCATCGTTGTCGATGAAGCAGACTTCTACGAGTACGGCCGGCATGGATGTGCTGTTGATGACCAGGAGGTTCATGTTTTCCTTGATGCCCCGGTCGGGCAGTTCCAGCGCGGCGCAGAGGTTCTGCTGTATGGCGTGGCCTGCCATGACGCTGTGCGGGGTATAGCTCACGAAGGTCTCCGTGCCCGTGGCGTGCCTGTTGAAGGCGTTGAAATGGATGGACACGAAAAGGTCGGCCTGCCAGCGGTTGGCATTGCAGATGACGCCAAAGAGGTCGTCGTTCTGCTCGACGATATTGCGGATCCGGTGCTGGTCGAGGCGTTTCGAGACGAGCCAGGCAAGTTCCCGGGCCAGCTGTGCTTCTGTCAGGGCCAGATGGTCATTGACGGCTCCCGGGTCACGGAACATATCATGGCCGGGATTGAGGTAAACAAACATATTCGCTCTCCTTTCTTCGGGGAAATTCGACGCGCCTGCGCTCAGCAGGCTTGCGGGAACGCATATTGAGTGTCACTTCGTCGCCGATGGCGATGCCCGTCACCGGCCGGGATGAAGCCGCCGGACAGGGACAGGTGGCACTGGTACGACAGGCCGCATAGGGCCTGAGCGATACCAGCATCTCGATAGCCTGACGCACGAAATAGACGATGCGTTCTTTGGGAAAATGTCGGATAAATGGATTCATAAGCATGTCTCCTTTCACTCTATAAGGGGGACGGATTTCGTCACTTGGCAACCAATCGGCCACACGGCAGGAAACTTCTTTCCCCTGCCTCACCCGATCTGGCACCATCTGCCGCGTCGTCGTCGGTCACCATAGCCCCGCTATGGCTCCCTCCATCCTCCTTGCAGCTGATGCCATCTCGTGCGATTCAGGATAGAAAGCGTTTCCCGTCGTGTGGCCTGTAATGCTATTTTTTGTAAAGATAGTTGGTTCGACGAACCGGCAGTGTAGCAAGCTACCCCTGCGAAGGACCGCTTCTCAGGGACGGCAAAGATACCCTGCACGTCGAACCGGCTTCGTCAAACATCAAACATCAAACTTCAAACTGCCTTTTCTATCCCTTCCCACTAACCACTGACCGCAGTCCATCACAACTCCAGCCTTCCTTCCTCGTACCGTGCATAACGTCGTTGCTCGTGGTGGAGCAGGCGCAGGATGTGGATGATGTCGGCCTGCCATTTCCGGAGGGGCTGTTTCATCCGGTCGTATTCGCTCTGGCTGCGGTAGCCGTGCCCGCCGATGACGGGGCGGATGATGTAGCCATAGGCGGCATCGGGGATGAGGATAGCACCGCCGGCCCGCAAAAAGCACAGGCAGTCCGCCAAGTCCGTACTGACAAACATGGCGTGGAAGAAGAACCGTTCCCAGATGGCCGAGTCTTCGGGGTGGTATTGCCGGAAATCGTCCGTATATTCGCTGACCGGCCAGTCCTCCGGCTCTGCCACGGCTTCGACTTTCTCGATAAGTTTTATTGTCAATGTGCGGATATCCCTGTCGGCACGCAGCCGGGACTGGCGCCGGGTCATGGCCTCCAGTACAATGGCAAATGCCGACCGGGCCCGCTGTTGCAGATCCATAACACCGTCTCCTCGTTGGACCCACGGCCGATGCCTTGTTTCCCCTGCCTCGCCAGTGGGACTGTCATCTGCGGCGTCGTCGTCAGTCAGCGTAGCCCTGCTACGCCTCCTTCCATCCTCCTTGCAGCTGACGGCCCCGCCGACGATGCCGGATGGAAACCGTCATCGGTCGTGGGTCCTGTATGCTGATTTTTGTATTAAAACATGATGTTCGACGAACCGGCTGCGGCCTGCGGCCTGCGAACGGCGGCCTTTCGTAGCTCCACTACGCCTCCTTCTTCCGCCTTGCATCTGGTACCATCTCGTGCGATTCAGGTCGGAAAGCGTCTCCTGTCGTGCAGCCTAATGCTGATTTTTGTGTAAAAATAGTCGGTCCGTCGAACCGGCTTCGATGAACGAACTACGGCCAACGACCTACTGCCCTTCGTAGCCCTGCTATGGCTTCCTTCTTCCGCCTTGCATCTGGTACCATCTCGTGCGATTCAGGATAGAAAGCGTCTCCTGTCGTGCGGCCTAATGCTGATTTTTGTATTAAAACATGATGTTCGACGAACCGGCTTCATCAAACATTAAACATCAAACATCAAACTATCTCTTCCCACTAACCACCAGCCGCTAACGGCGGCTCTTCCCGCGCGGGCCAGTTCCCGTGACCGGGTTTGAGCGGGGGAGTCTTCAAACTCCCCGCTCTTCCCGTCCGGGACTGGCTGCCTGTTTTGAGGGGTTCAGGTGTCCAAACTCTATATAAGCCTGTGAGGCCCCATTATTTTGGACCCCTTTTCAGCAACATTTTCTATCCGGTTTCATCGTTTTTTCTTATAATTTATATAAACGAATCCATTTTCATCACGCTCCATATGTTCGCTGGCATCTATATATCTTCGGATTGTGTTACGGCTCAGATGCATGGCGTTTACTAAGTCTATTATTTTTACTACTTGTTTTTCTTTCTGGATTTCATCAAAGATTTCTCTCATGAGGTCTTGTCGCAATTCTTTGTTTGTTTTTTTATCCGAATTGATCATTATCCGTCCCCGGCCCAAATCGTCGAGGTCTTCGTTCCAGGCGGCGATTTCTCCCGTCGTGTCTATATGGTGGATGGGATAGTCGAAGGTGATGTAAAAGGGCGGTGGCGAGGCGAATTCGCGCAGGATGGCTTCAATCCTAAAGGCCGGCGGGGCCCCGACAGGGCTTTTGACGTCGAGCATGTCGAGGATGGCGTCGGCGTCACGGGAAAAGACTCCTGAGCCCGATGCCCGGTCCTGTGCTTTTTTGACAGTCTGGCTGCCTTTGCTGTAGTGATGGCAGTAGATGACGGCGCACTGTTTCTGCGTCGATAGCCGGTCCAGCTGGTTGCAGAAGATGCCCATGTCGTGGGCGCTGTTTTCGTCGCCGTCGGTGATTTTGTAAATCGGGTCGAGGACGATGGCCGCAAAGTCTTCGTGGTGAATCCGGCGCAGGAGTTTGGGGAGCAGTGTCTCCAGCGATTCCGAGTAGCCGCGCAGGTTCCACAGGACGACCTGATCCGTCCGGGGATTTGTGATGGCCATGGCCTTGTAGATGTCGGCAAAGCGGTGATAACAGGAGTGTTCGTCCAGTTCGAAATTGATGTACAGGACCTGCCCCTGGGCGCACTGGTACGTATCCATCCAGCGCCGTCCTTCGGCAATGGAAATGCACAGTTCGATGAGGGCAAAGGATTTCCCCGCCTTGCTGGGTCCGGCGACCATCATCTTGTGTCCGCGCCGCAGGAGCCCTTCGATGAGGACCGGCCGCAGGGGCGGCATGTCGTCCCAGACAGCAGAGAGACGCTGCAGCGGCGGCAGGTTGTCGCGGCTGTTCTCGGCGTATTCGTACCATTCGTCGAAGGTCCGGGTGCCCGGCGTAAAGGGGATGAGGTACTGCTTGTGTCCGCTTCGCCAGATGCCGGGCAGGCGCATGAGGCGCGACGGGTTTTTATTTTGCATGTCTACAATAAACCCCTGACGGCGGCAATACTGATAGAGGTAGTCTACGCGCCGGCTGTAGAGGTCCGGGTCGCTGCCGGCGTCGATGCGTACGACGGCATGGATGCTTTTTCCAGCACTGTTTACAAGCGCAACTGTGGGCAATCTGAGGCTGCGTATCCATGAGAGCTGCTGCTGTAAGGAAAGTTCATCCGATTCTACCAGTGTATAGCGGTACTCGCTGACGTTCTCGTTGCGGATACCCTTGCCGTCCAGAGGGTTGATGCGTACCCAGGCACCGGCAAGAGGGTCATAAGACCCGAGGGCTTTTTCCACATCGCCATAGGTATCGATGGCCTTCAGGATATCGTCCTGCGTGCGGAAATAAATGCCCCGGCCACGGGGAATATAGCGGTGTTTATGCTGATAGGAACGCATAGAAAACCCGACGAATTCACCGGGCCGGAACAGGCGGGAGAGAAAGGTCTTCGTCTCCCTGAGGCCGTCCCAGGGATCCGGCGGCTCTGTAAGGGGATTGTCCCTGCCGTCACGAGACAGGGCAGGAACCGTGTCCATGCGCTGGGGAAGTTCCTCGTCGGCTGATACGATGGAAATGGGCGTATCCAGCGTCCAGACTTCATCGGGGTCACTATATCCCCGGTCGCGGGCCATCTTGACCAGCGTCGCCCCGGTCACGCAGGCCCCGGAAGACTTGCGGAACGAGGCCCATTTGCAGGCACACTCCCCGTCATGGAAGCGCGCCATATCGCGGCGGCTCCAGCTCTCCCAGAGAGACAGGGGGAACTGCTCATACTTGAGGGCCATGCCGACCTCGCACCATTCACTGTACGTACAACTGGCCGGATCGATGGCATCCAGTAATTCGTGTATATGAGTTGATATATAAGAAATATGATCGCCTCCTTTTTGGACCCACGGCCGGAGGTCGTGGGTCCTGTATGCTGATTTGATGAAAATGAGGCCCCTTCCGCCACTCCGGGGCCCTCCTTCCCCTCACGGGGACGGCAAAGATCCCCAGTCCGTCAAACCAGCTGCTAGTTGCTAACCGCTGACTGCTAACTGCTGCCTGCGATTTTCATATCAAATCGTTAAGTAACAGGCTATACCCATGCAGGGAGATCCTGCCTTTTCTGACCACTAACCACTGATCACTAACCACTGACCTACGGCCTACGACGAACGATGAACGAACTACTAACTACGACCCTTCCCTGTCAGAACGGGGCCGGTTCGTCTGTCGGGACGATGTAGCGGTCTATCTGATTGTATTTTTTCCCGTTGTATTCCCGGAGGGAGATGCGGGCGCGCCCTTGTTTTGCTATGAGTTTCTTCCATTCGATGGTGATTTTGTCACCGACCCGGGCCAGTCCCAGTGTCCGGGCGAAGCTGGAGAGTTTGTACCGCATTTTCCGGCAATAGTAGAAGCGGTCGATGATTTCCGTTTCTCCCTCATCGGTCACGACGGATAGTCTCGCCTCTACCATGGGGCACGAAGGAATCTTGCTGCTGCCTTCATAGGTCGAAAAGGCCACATCCCGTACGGTGAAATCGTATTCACCCGGTGCCAGTTCCAGATATTCCGGCTCGTCCATAATTTCAATAGCCTCGTCAAAAGATAATACGTCATTCAGTTCCATGTCACAGATTCTCCTTTCAAGATGTGAAATTATTTTGCATGATACGTTTGCACATGCTACAAACGTGATGAATAAATCATAGCAAAAGGGGAGAGAACCTGTCAAAAAGGAACAAGGGCTCAACAGCCTTATTTTTTCTAATGCTGATGCAGTGTTAATACTGTATATTTATTTTATTAAATTGTATAATATTATAATATAGCCACTAGCGGCCAGCTGTTGACTGCTAACCCTTCCTCATGCGACGAACGATCAACGACCAACGACCAACGGTCCTTCCCGGCCTACGGCCCTTTCCGCCTGCCAATTCCACTTCTTTCTCTGGCCTTACTATGGTACAATTATTTACATAATATGTTATGTTATGGGCATGGAGGAAATGATATGAAAGACATGTGGAGGAAACTGCCACTCAGGAAGAAAGTTGTTGTGCTGCTGACGTTGCTTTGCATTGGCCTGACCATCGGGTATCTGCCGGAGCCGTATCCCCATGTCCTGACGAAGGAGGAAATCAAGGAGGCCGAAGCGGTATCCCGCTCGCAGACGGAGGTGCTGGCCCACAATGTGTCCCTGACCGACCAGGCCGGTCATTCCGTGTCGATCCAGTCGCTATATAATAAGAAGCCCGTATTCCTGTATTTCTGGATGAGCTGGAGCGATATGGCCGCAAAAGAGCTGCCGGTTCTGGATGAGATGTACCGGGAGCAGGGCCGGGAGGTGTATTTTGTCGTCGTCTGCCTGGATCGGGGAGAGGCGGCGCGGCAGCAGATTGAGTCTGCCTGGCCGTACGATATGCCCTTGTATTTTGCCAGTATGGAAACGGCCGGTATATATAATGTATATGAAGTGCCCCAGTGGTTCATGATTGGCCGCGGCGGGACAATCTTAGATAAGCATGCAGGCAGTCTGGACCGGAAGCAGCTGGCGTATTCGCTGGCCCGGAGCCTGAAATGAGGAGGATGTACTGTGACGAATATAGTGATAGCTTCAGATATTCATGGTTCGGCTTACTATTGCCGACTGCTGATGGAAGTGGTGGAACGGGAA
Organism: Caecibacter massiliensis; assembly: GCA_900095875.1. Classification (GTDB taxonomy): domain Bacteria; phylum Bacillota; class Negativicutes; order Veillonellales; family Megasphaeraceae; genus Megasphaera; species Megasphaera hexanoica. The sequence continues at coordinate 2,231,230 of LT608311.1, forward strand.
CGGGCCGGACGGCTGCTGCTCCTGGGCGATATTTTGTATCATGGGCCGCGCAACGACCTTCCCCGGGAGTACGATCCCAGGGCGGTCATAGCCATGTTGTCCGGTCTTACGGTCCCCGTTTCTTCTGTACGGGGAAATTGTGATGCCGATGTCGATCAGATGGTACTGCCCTTTCCCATCCTGTCTGATTCGTGCCTGCTCCTCGTAGTGGATCGGACGATTTTTGCCACTCATGGCCATGTGTTCCACAAGGACCACCTGCCGCCCCTTTCCCAGGGCGATGTCCTCCTTCATGGCCACACGCACGTGCCGGCCTGGGAGGAGCTGGACGGAGGCGTATTGTACCTGAATCCCGGTTCGGCCGCTCTTCCCAAGGAAGACAGCCCTCATTCGTACCTGGTCCTTTCCGGCCGGGACGTGATCTGGAAAGAGATGGATGGTACGGTGTTCCACCGGCTGACGTTGTGAAAGCGGGGAAAAATGGCACATTGCTCTGCTGTAAAGGATAGAAATGCGGTGTAAAACATGGTACAATATCATTTGTGCTTTGTAATTTGTCTGATTACATGATTTGCGATATTCAGTGAGAGGGGCTGCCGCCATGGCAGAACCGGAGGGGGATATACGATGGCAGATAAAAAAATGTATGAATTGGGGGCCGTGCGCTCCAAGTTTAGTGAATTATTCGAATATGGACAGGCCCAGGCGGCGAAAATCGGCTGGGAACATATTTATGATTTCAGTCTGGGAAATCCGTCGATTCCCGCACCGGATTGCGTCAAGGAAGCCATCATCGACATGCTCGATCATAAGACGAGCCGGGAAATCCACAGTTATACTAATGCCCGGGGCCTGCTGGAAGTACGCCAGTATCTGGCCGATTATATGAATGAAACTTATGATGCCGGCGTCGGACCGGACAATTTCCATCTCACCGTCGGGTCTTCGGCTTCCCTGGCGGTCATCATCCGGGCCCTGCAGGAAGATACGAGCGATGAGTTCATCGTCATTGCGCCGTTCTATCCGGAATACCGCATCTTCATCGAACCCATCGGATCCAAATGCGTCGTCGTTCCGCCCGATACGGAGCATTTCCAGTTGTCCATCGAAGGGGTGGCAAAGGCTATTACGCCGCATACGCGGGCAATTATCGTCAATTCGCCTAATAATCCGTCGGGGACAGTCTATTCGGAAGATACGATCCGCAGGCTGGCGGCCCTTTTGAAGGAGAAGTCGGCAGAAATCGGTCATCCTATTTTCCTTATTTCCGATGAACCGTACCGGGAAATCGTCTACGACAATCTCCCCATTCTCTATCTGCCGCATTATTATGACAATACGATTGTGACCTATTCGTACAGCAAGTCCCTGAGCCTGCCCGGTGAACGGATCGGCTATATCCTCGTGCCGCCGACGGTGGACGATCATGCATATCTCATGACGGCCATCCTGGGGACGGCCCGCATGTATGGCTATGTCTGCGCGCCCAGTACGTACCAGCGGGTCATTGCGGCCGTACGCGGGGCGACGGCGGACATCAGTGAGTACGACAAGAACCGTCATCTTATCTATGATAATCTGACGAAGATGGGCTACGACTGTGTTTATCCGTCGGGAGCGTTTTATTTGTTCGTAAAAGCGCCTGATGGAAATTCGCTGCAGTTCATGGAAAATGCCAAGAAATTTAATATCCTCCTGGTGGCAGCTGATGAGTTTGCCTGCCCGGGATATGCCCGCATTTCCTACTGCGTCGATGCCGATATGATCCGCCGCAGCCTGCCGGCATTCAAAAAGTTGCTGGCATTGTACAAATAGGAGGTACTTATGACTGATGTCATCATTATTGGCTCCGGCCCGGCCGGCGTTTCGGCTTCGCTCTATGCCCGGCGGGCAGGGCTGTCCGTAGAGGTGCTGTCCAAAGGCACGGGGGCCCTGGAAAAGGCGGAGCTCATTGAAAATTATTACGGATTTCCCGAACCGGTCAGCGGAGCTGAGCTGGCCAGCCGGGGGATAGCCGGGGCACGGCGCCTCGGCGTCCTTTTCAAGGAAGCGGAAGTCGTCTGGATCGGCATGGATGATACGCTGACTCATTTTGTCGTGGAAACGACGACGGAGAAAATCGAAACGCGCAGCATTATCCTGGCGACTGGTGCGGCCCGTCAGAGTCTTCCCATCCCGGGGCTCCGTGAGCTGGAAGGAAAGGGTGTCAGCTACTGTGCTATCTGCGATGCCTTTTTCTACCGGAAAAAGCCCGTCGTCGTCCTCGGCGGCGGAGAATACGCCCTGCACGAAGCGCAGGTGCTGCTGCCTGTTGCCTCTTCAGTCACACTTTGCACTAATGGCAGCGATGCGCCTGCCGGTGTACCGGAAGGGCTGGCTGTATGCACCCAGCCCGTAGAGGCCGTAGAAGGCACGGACCGCGTATCGGCAGTCCGTCTGGCGGATGGCAGCCAGATTGAAGCGGCCGGTGTATTTGTCGCCAGTGGTGTGGCAGGAAGTGCGGACCTGGCCCGTAAAATCGGGGCGCCCCTTTCGGGCTCGCATATCCTCGTCGATGAACACATGGCGACGGCCGTTCCAGGCCTGTTCGCCGCCGGCGATGCCACAGGTGGTCTGCTGCAGATTGCCAAGGCCGTGTACGAAGGAGCCCAGGCCGGTATCAGCGCAGCTGCCTATGTGCGCAAACAAAAAGGCATTTCGCAATAATAGGGCCTAAAAAGGAGCTGTCCTCACTGCGGCAGCTCCTTTCTCTTTATAAATTATTTAAAACGTAGTGAAATATTTTATGCTATCAGGTGAATATAGTGAATCAGCAGAATCGCATTTGGAACGGGAATTTTATTCTTATTACAGTAGGGAACGGCTTGTTGTTTGTCAATTTTCATATGCTCGTCCCGACCATTGCCATGTACGCCGCTTCCATCGGGTCCAGCGGCGGTGAAATCGGCATCATTGCCGGTATCTTCGCCCTGTCGGCCATCGTTGTGCGGCTGTTTACGGACGCCCTCGTAGGCAGACTGGGGAAGAAACGCTGTCTCTTCCTGGGACTTTTGACGTCCCTCGTCGCCACGGCGGGATACGGGCTGTTCCCGACATTCGGCGGACTTCTGACGGCCCGTATCCTCCATGGATTTGGCTTTGGGCTGTCTACGACGTTCGCGGCGGCCCTGGCCGTCGAGGTCATACCGCCGGAGCACCGCGGGGAAGGCGTCGGGTATTTCGGTCTGGGCAACACGATTTCCATGGGCTCGGCACCGGCTGTCGGGGTGGCGGTCTTCTCGGCATTTCCGCCGCAGATATTGTTTGCCCTGGCTTCGGCGGCCTGTATCGTGTCCATGACCCTGTTCCTGCTGGCACGGGTTCCGGAACGGCCGGCAGGGCAGGTGAAGAAGGAACGGATTTCCCTTCTGCATCATTTCTTTGAAGAAGGGACGGCCGTGCCGGGCGTTATTTCCTTCCTCTTTGGCTTCGTCTATGCGTCGGTCAATACGTACCTGCCGCTCATGGCGGAAGAAGCGCACATCGCCTATGCCGGCCTGTTCTTTGTGTCTGGCACGTTATTCGTGTTTCTCTCCCGGGTAGTTGGCGGCAAAGTCTATGACCGTCACGGCCCGTTTTCCGTCATGTTTCCCGGCGTACTCCTGTACAGTGTGGCCATTTTCATGATTTGTACGGTTCATTCACCAATCTATCTGCTGTGTGGTTCGGTTTTCTATGGCCTGGGTGCCGGACTTCTCATGCCGGCCATCATGACCTGGCTGTTTAATGTGGTGGCTCCGGCGCGGCGCAGCAATGCCAGTGCGACCTATTACAACACCATGGACCTGGGAACATGCCTGGGCATTGTCCTCCTGGGGACCCTGGCCGGCCATGTGGGATACGTGGCTATCTTCTATGGCGTCCTGGCCGTCATGGGGCTGTACATTGCCTTTACGCTCTGGGCATGGAAAAGCGGCCATATGACGGACCGGCGCACGCCGCCATCAGGCTCTCCGGTGCCATAACTCGGACAGGGCTACGCCGCCCAGGACGAGGACGGCCCCCAGCCACTGCACGGCTGTCAGGACTTCGCCGAGGAGCAGTCCCGACAGGGCCAGGGCCGTCAGGGGTTCGATGTAGCCGCAGATGGAGACGGTCTGGGCAGACAGGTTTTGAATACCGGAGAAATAGAGAGAGTAGCCGATACCCGTATTTACGATGCCCAGGCAGAGAATGCAGGCGATGGCCGTGCCGTCCAGTGCGGCCGGGCCGGAGGACATGGTACAGGTCACGAGGCCTACGACAAGGGAGGCGACGAGCAGCTGGCAGGCAGGAGATATGATTCCGCTTATGCCGGCTGTTTTTTTCATGGCGACGATGAGCAGGGCAAAGCACAGGGCGCACAGCAGGCCACACACGAGTCCCCATGAGAGGCCGTTGGCCTGAAAATCGGCGCCATTGATGCAGATCATGCCACCGGTGACGATGATCATGCCGGCCACTTTGGGCAGGGTGAACGGTTCGTGAAAGACGAACCGTGACAGAATCATGATGAGGACGGGGCCGAAATAGCAGATGAGTGTGGCCAGGCTGACGCCAATCTGCTGGTAGGCTTCGTACAGGAAAAGCCAGTTCCCGGCCAGGAATATGCCCGACAGTACCAGCCAGACGAGGGAACGGCGCGGCGCCGTAAAGAGTACGTGCCACTGCCGGCGGCAGAGGGCCAGGATGAACAGGAAGGTCCCGCCCAGGACCGTACGGCACAATACGATTTCATAGCTCGATAAGGGAATATGGCTGGCAATGATGCCGTTGGTGCCAAAGATGACTGTCGCCAGAATGAATTTGATATATGAGTCTTTCATCGTATCCTCCTATTACACCCGTGTAGTATCATATATACTGTATTGTAACAAAGAATAGGGAAAAAGGGTTAAGGGTTCATACATTTTTTTTGTATTCTGTAAATTGTATACATAAGTAAAAGGAAAAAGAAATAGTGGTTTTACGTTTCAGTTATATCGTAAGTGTGATAAAATAGACCGTAGATGTACAAAAATCCCATACTACGAGAGGAAAGAAGCTGAGTATATGATGGATGTCTACAGCACGACTGAAAATTTTACGCGCCGCGCCCTCTGGGCCCAGATCGACCTCGACGCGGCCGCTCATAATATGCAGGTCATCCGCCGTCATGTCGGGCCGGATGTACGGATTGCGGCCGTTGTCAAGGCCAATGCCTATGGCCACGGTGCCGTCGAACTGGCCCGTACCTTTGCGGAAAACGGGGCCGACTGCTTTGCCGTTTCCAGTCTGGATGAAGCGGTGGAACTGCGCCGTTATGCGGGGATTACCAAGAATATATTCATCCTCGGCCATACGGACGGCCGGCGGACGGAGGAACTCCTGGCCTATCATATTGAGCCAGCCGTGTTCAATCTGAAGAATGCCGAATACTTTTCGTCGGAAGCGTCCCGCCTGGGCCAGACCCTGCAGGTTCATATTGCCATTGATTCCGGTATGAGCCGTATCGGATTCCTGCCCGATGAGGAAAGCATTTCCGTCATCAAGGAAATTGCCGCCCTGCCGCGCATCGAAATCCGGGGGATATTTACTCATTTTGCTGTGGCCGATGAGAAGGACAAGACCTTTACGCATGAACAGTTCAAGCGGTTTATGTGGGTCTGCAGCCGCCTGGAAGATGAAGGAGTCCATATCCCCATACGCCACTGCTGCAACAGTGCGGCGACGCTGGAACTGCCCCGGTATCATCTCGACATGGTCCGTCCCGGCATCATCCAGTACGGCTGCCAGCCGAGCCATGACGTATCTCTTGCCGGGTTTGATTTCCGGCCGGTCATGTCCCTGCGCTGCTGCGTGGCCCACGTCAAGCTCATCGATGCCGGGGCGACGGTCAGCTATGGCCGTCATTTTACCTGCGACCGGCGGCGCAAGATCGCGACGCTTCCTGCCGGGTATGCCGATGGCTACATGCGGGCCTTGTCGGGGAAGACCGACGTCCTGTTCCACGGTCACCGCGTCCCCCAGGTCGGCACGATCTGCATGGACCAGTGCATGATCGACATCACGGGCGAAGCGAACTGCCGGGCCGGCGATGAAGTCGTGTTATTTGGCCGCCAGGGCGATCAGTTCATCCCCATTGAAGAACTGGCCGACAAAGCTGGGACCATCAATTACGAAATCATGTGCAACATCAACCGCCGGGTGCCACGGGTCTATATCCGCAACGGCAGGGTGGTGGAACGGGAAGAATATCTCTTTGACAAACCTTAAAAGTTTCGCAGGATAAACGATAAACCTAAAATATAAACCTTGCAATCGGCAAGTATAAGGTATACTATAAAGATATAAGATACGTGCATATCCAGTATGCGCAGAGAGAAATAATCTGAATAAGGTGGTGCGTGTTATGAATTGGGATGACAAGATTTCGAAAAACGTGCAGGCTATCAAACCGTCGGGGATCCGTAAGTTCTTCGATATTGCCAATCAGATACCAGGCGTGCTGTCCCTGAGTATCGGCGAACCGGACTTTGCGGCACCGGACAAGGTATGTGAAGCGATGAAAGCCAGTATCGATGCGCGGCAGACCAGCTATACGGCAAATTCGGGCCTCATCGAACTGCGGCAGGAAATTGCAAAATTATTCCATGACCGCTATGGCGTTGATTACGATCCGGTCGATGAAATCATGGTGACTGTCGGGGCTTCGGAAGGGCTGACAATGGCTCTTCTGGCACTGACCGAACCGGGGGATGAAGTCATCATTCCCGACCCGGCGTATGTAGCTTATCCGGCGGCCGTAAAAGCTGCCGGCGGCATTCCCGTTTTCGTGCCGACCTATGCCAAAGATGATTTCAAAGTGACGGCAGACGCGCTGGAACAGGTCGTGACGCCTAAAACGAAGGCACTCGTCATGGGTTACCCCAATAACCCGACGGGGACGGTCATGACCCGGGAAGAACTGCTGCCCATTGCGGAATTTGCCAAGAAGCATGACCTGGTCGTCATGAGCGATGAAATCTATTGCGAACTGGTGTACGGCGATACGAAATTCACGTCCTTTGCCAACCTGCCGGATATGCGCGAACGGACGATTGTACTCAACGGCTTCTCCAAGGCCTACGCCATGACGGGCATGCGCCTGGGCTATGTCTGTGCCCCGCGGGACGGCCTGGCCAATATCCTGAAGCTGCACCAGTACATGATCATGTGTGCCAATACGCAGGCCCAGTACGGCGGCATCACCGCTCTCCGGGACTGCGCCGCTGACGTGGAATCGATGCGTCAGGAATACGATGCACGGCGTAAAGTCATTTATAAAGGCCTGGTCGATATGGGTCTTCCCGTTTTTGAACCGAAAGGCGCTTTTTACATCTTCCCCGATATCAGCTGCACGGGTATGAACAGTGAAGAATTCTGTGAAAAACTGGTCAAGGAAGAAAAAGTAGCCGTCGTTCCCGGCACGGCATTTGGTGCCTGCGGAGAAAATCATGTCCGCATTTCCTACGCTGCTTCCATGGAAACCATCAAGGAAGCATTGAAGCGGATGGCACGGTTTGTTGAAAAGTACAGAAAATAATATGGGATGATCAGAGGCTGCCCCGGGTTGTGTAACGGGGCGGCCTCTTTTTGGCCATGCAGGAATATGATACAATATATATAACGAGTTAGAGACCGACACGGGCCATCAGGTCTGTGGAAGAATTGGAACAGGGGAGGACGGAGTATATGGGAATGAAGTATTATCTCGGATTTGATGCGGGGACGCAGAGCGTAAAGGTAGCGGTATATGATGAAAACATGGAGGAAATTGTCATGGCGACGGCCAAGACGACCTTGTCCTATCCACAGCCCGGCTGGGTACAGATGGATATCGATGAATATTACCGCCTGATCAAGCAGTGCATGCGCGTCTGCAGCGACGGCATGAAGGAAAAGGGGATTTCTCCTTCGGGCGTGCGGGCCATCATGGGCGATGGCATCATCTGCGGCATTGCCTGCATAGACGAAGATGGCCATGCCCTGACGCCGTACATCAATTACCTCGACAGCCGGACAGCGGAAGATGTATCGCAGCTGAAAGAGCAGCATCTTGATATCTGGGCCAGGGAAACGGGCAATGCCGAACCGAACGTCATGTTCCCGGCCATGTTTGCCCGCTGGTTTTTGCAGAACGTGCCGGACGTACGGGAAAAAGGCGTCAAGTTCGTCCATAACTGCCAGTATATCCTCCTGCACCTGGCCGGCCTTTCCGGGAACGATGCCTTCATCGACTGGGGGACCATGTCCGGCTGGGGGCTCGGCTACGATGTGGTGAACAAGTGCTGGTCGGAGGAGCAGCTCCGTATCCTGGGCATTCCCCGGTCGTATATGCCGCGTATCGTAAAGCCCTGGGATATCATCGGCCATCTGTGTGAAGCCGATGCGGCGGAAACGGGATTTCCCGCTGGCATCCCCATCTGCGCCGGTGCTGGCGACACCATGGAATCGATGATGGGCAGCGGCATCCTGGAAGCCGGCCGGGCCGTCGATGTGGCCGGGACCTGTGCCATGTTTTGCGCGGCTACGGATGGCATTATTCCTGAACTGTCGGCGCCGGGTACGGGACTGGTCTTTAATTCGGGGACTCTTCCCGGCACGTATTTTTACTGGGGCATGGTGCGTACGGGAGGGCTGGCCCTGCGCTGGTTCAAGGATAACATTGCCCGCAAGGCCGATGATGATGCCTATTACGGAGAAATGGACGACCTGGCCCGGCGTCATCCCGCAGGCTGCGGCGGCGCCATGTTCATCCCGTACCTGACCGGTGGCAATGGCGATTATCCTAATGTACGCGGTACCTTTACGGGCCTGACCCTGGACGACGACCAGGGGGCATTGTGGCGCTGTGTGCTGGAGGGCATCGGCTACGACTATATGGAAGTCACCGACCGCTATCGCAGCGCTGGTATTGATCTCACGCAGCTGACCATCACCGAAGGCGGCAGCCGCGACCGGCTGTGGAATCAGATCAAGGCCGATATGCTCGATACCCGTGTCGTGACCTTGAAGGTCGCCGGCGGGGCCGTGCCGACCAACTGCCTGGTGGCAGCCTTTGCCGCCGGGGATGTGACCGACCTGAAAACAGCGTTGCAGCAGCAGCTGGCCGTCAGGGAAGAGTTTGTGCCCTGCCGTGATCATACGGCCCTGTACCGGAACCAGTATGAACGCCGCAAGGGACTGTTGGAAGCCTTAAACAATATCAAAAATTTATAAAATAGTTCGTGAATGTGTACAAATTCACAAATAAGAACCGGATATTTTTCCGGTTCTTATTTTATTGTTATGTATGTTGTACATTACTGGTACAAAGTTATCTGGCCATGCCTAAAGTTCATTGATTTATGGAAATCGATGATTAAACAACATAAATGCATGGAAAAAGGCCGTTTTAATGCCGTATATAAAAGGTAAAATAGGCAATGATTCTGTAAAGTTATGAAAATGTCTGTTTTTTTAGTGGACTTTTTTTCCAAACGTGTTATACTATGAATGTAAGCAGTGCATCTTATATTTACCAAAAAGTGATTTTTTTTTGAGACAAAAAGTGAAAAAAATCACGCTAATAAAGGAGGAGTTTCAAATGTTCAAAAAAGTCATGGTTATTGGTGCAGGTACGATGGGTTCCGGTATTGCTCAGGTATTTGCTGAACACGGTGTAGATGTTATCCTGAACGATATCAAACAGGAATTCATCGATGGCGGCATGAAAAAAATCGACAAACAGCTGACCAGAAAAGTTACGAAAGGTAAAATGACGGAAGACCAGAAAGCTGAAATCATGGGCCGTCTGACCGGTATCGTAGAAATCACGGAAGACAACATGAAAGATGTTGAACTCGTTGTCGAAGCTGCTATCGAAGACGAAAAGATCAAATGCGGCATCTTCAAGAACCTCGATGAAAAATGCCCGGCTAATACAATCCTCGCTTCCAATACGTCTTCCCTGCCTATCACCAAGATTGCTACGGCTACGAAACGTCCGGAAAAAGTTATCGGCATGCACTTCTTCAATCCGGCTCCGGTCATGAAACTGGTCGAAATCATCAAAGGTATCGCAACTGACGATGCTACGACGAAAGCCGTTGTAGAATGCGCTGAAGGCCTTGGCAAATCCCCTGTTGAAGTTGAAGACTTCCCGGGCTTCGCTGCCAACCGTGTCGTCGTTCCGATGCTGAATGAAGCATGCTATGCCCTCATGGAAGGCGTTGCTTCCAAAGAAGGTATCGACGCTGTCTGCAAACTCGGCTACAACCATCCGATGGGACCGCTCGAACTGTGCGACCTGATTGGTAACGATGTCGTTCTCCACGTTATGGAAGTTCTCTATGAAGGCTTTGGCGATCCGAAATATCGTCCGTGCCCGCTCCTCCGTAAATACGTTGCTGCCGGCTGGCTCGGCCGCAAGACGGGCAAAGGCTTCTACGATTACAGCAAATAATGCCCGCTGGATAGCTTGATACTGACCTTAAGGAGGATTCTACCTATGGAATTTGAAAACATTCTCTTCACCGTAGAAGAAGGTATTGCTACAATTACGATCAACCGTCCGAAACAGGCTAACGCCCTGAACGCCGCTACGGTCCGTGATATTGAAAAAGCCGTTGACTACATTGCCGGCTCGAAAGACGTACAGGTAGTCATCATTACCGGTGCTGGCGACAAATTCTTCGTTGCTGGTGCAGATATCAAAGAAATGGCTGATTACAACCCGAAACAGGCTGGTGACTGGGGCACATATGGTGCTGGCGTCATCACCAAGATCGAAAGACTGCCACAGCCGGTTATCTGCGCTGTAAACGGCTATGCTCTGGGTGGCGGCTGCGAAATCTCCATGGCCTGCGATTTCCGTTATGCTTCGGATAACGCCGTATTCGGCCAGCCGGAAGTCGGCTTGGGCATCATCCCCGGCTTCGGTGGCACACAGCGTCTTGCCCGCCTCGTAGGTCCTGGCATGGCAAAAGAAATCATCCTGAGCAACCAGAATATTGATTCGGCTGAAGCTCTCCGCATCGGCCTGGTCAACAAAGTCGTTCCTCAGGCTGAATTAATGCCGGCTGCCATCAAGACCGCTAAGAAAATCATGAAACAGGGTCCTGTAGCAGTACAGATCGCTAAGAAAGCTATCAACAACGGCTTACAGTGCGACATCATTACAGGTATCCAGTTCGAAAGCAATGTCTTCGGCCTCTGCTTTGCTACAAAAGATCAGAAGGAAGGCATGAAAGCGTTCATGGAAAAACGTAAAGCCGATTTCAAAGGCGAATAACCGGTTTTTCTACAAGGTAATAAAAATACAGTGTCAGCGATGGCACTGTATTTTTTTTGACCATAAAAGTCAAAAGAATAGTATGAGAGAAAAATATTTTTGACTTTTTGACTTTTTTGGCCTAAAATCATTGACAAATCGGCTCAATCATGCTATCTTTTATATAGTTGTTAGCACACCAATAAAAAGAGTGCTAAAACAACGCGGCATCGAGGTGACAGGAAATGAATTTGGATGAAAGAAAACAAAAAATATTGCAAGCTATCATTCAGGATTACATCACGTCTGCCGAACCTGTCGGGTCCCGGACCATTGCCCGGAAGTATAATCTGGGCGTCAGTGCCGCAACAATCCGTAACGAAATGTTTGACCTGGAAATGATGGGCTATCTGGAACAGCCCCATACGTCGGCTGGCCGGATTCCATCCATTAAAGGGTATCGGTTCTACGTCGATTGCCTGGTGAAACCAGAAAAGGTGACAAATGATGAAAAGAAATTTGTCGAAACATGGTTTCAGGACAAGGTAAGCGATGTCGATCAGATATTTCAGAATACGGCGAAGGGACTGGCCAGGATTACGCACAATGTGACCCTCGTCATGACATCGCAGCAGCCAGGTTCCCGGCTGAAATACATACGGTTCCTGCCGCTGGATCACCGGCGCGCTATCATGATTGTCGTTACCGATTCCGGGCAGATTGAAAACTGTATTTATTCCAAACCGGATGGCGTCGATGTGGACGAACTCAACATCGTCGCTGAGAAATTGACGAATTTCCTGTCCGGCGTGCCCATGGCCAAAATCAACATGGACATGCTGCAGCAGTTCCACGACGATGTGGTAGATGACCTTGATTTGTACCGGACTGCTTTCCGCTCACTTCACAGGGCGTTCCGCCGTCAGCAGCAGTTGTATAAAGGCGGGACGATGGAACTCCTGAATAAGCCGGAGTTCAAGGATGTCGATAAGGCGAAAAGCCTGTTTACCATGCTGGAGGAACAGGATATTGTAGCCAATATCCTGCATGATGAGGGAGAACAAACGGACAAACCGGTAACGGTGCGTATCGGTGAAGAAACTAAATTATCTCCGATTAATGACTGCAGCATTATTGAAGCGACCTTTATGGCCAATGATGTAGTCCTCGGTAAGATTGCTGTTTTGGGACCGGCCCGCATGGAATATGCCCGGATCATTGGCTTACTCGATTTTATGAAACAGCATGTGACCCATATTCTGGAACATTACCAGGACGATAAATAGGAGGGATGCAGGTCATGAGTAAAGACAAGAAAAAAGAAGAAAAAGAAAAACAGACGACGACAGAGGCTGTGGAAGAAACGAAACAGCCGGCTGATGAAATAGCAGAAGAAACAGCGGCAGATGATGGTGCCGGTGCCGGACAGGCGGACAGCCAGAAGGCACAGCAGCCGGATGCCAGCGCACAGGCAGAGGCGGCAGCAGCGGAAATGAAATCGCGCTACTTGCGCCTCCAGGCCGATTTTGCCAATTTCAAGAAGCGGACTGCAACAGAAAAGCAGCAGATTTCTGAAGTCGTCAAAATGGATGTCCTCCAGAACATCCTGCCGGTCATCGATAATTTCGAACGGGCCCTGCAAGTGCCGCAGGATTCCCTTTCCGATGAGCTCAAATCGTTTGTAGATGGCTATACCATGATTTACAAACAGCTCATGACGGTTCTCGAAAAAGAAGGTGTTACGAAAATTGATGCCGTAGGCAAACCGTTTGATCCGAATTATCATCAGGCAGTCATGCGGGTCCCCAGCGATGAATACGACAATGACGTCGTTGTGGAAGTCCTGCAGGAAGGATATCTGCTGGGCGACAAGACATTGCGCCCGGCAATGGTTAAAGTTGCATTTAACGGTTAAGTATCGTAGAAAGTATAAGATTGGAGGAATTACTTATGTCTAAAGTAATTGGTATTGATTTAGGTACGACAAACTCGGTTGTAGCTGTTATGGAAGGCGGCGAACCGACGGTTATCACGAATACAGAAGGGTCCAGACTGACGCCGTCTGTCGTTGGTTTTTCCAAGACCGGTGAACGCCTGGTCGGCCAGTTGGCAAAACGTCAGGCTGTTTCCAACCCGGAAAACACGATTTCTTCCATTAAACGTCATATGGGTGAAAATTACACCGTCGATATCCAGGGCAAGAAATATACGCCTCAGGAAATTTCGGCCATGATCCTGCAGAAACTGAAGGAAGATGCTGAAAGCTATCTCGGTGAAAAAGTTACCCAGGCTGTCATCACCGTTCCGGCATACTTCAACGATGCCCAGCGTCAGGCCACGAAAGATGCTGGTAAAATCGCTGGCCTCGATGTACTCCGTATCGTCAACGAACCGACGGCTGCAGCCCTCGCTTATGGCCTGGATAAAGGCGGCGACGGCAAGATCCTCGTATTCGACCTCGGCGGTGGTACTTTCGATGTTTCCATCCTCGAACTGGGCGACGGTGTATTCGAAGTAAAGGCCACCAACGGGAATACCCACCTCGGCGGCGACGATTTCGATAATAAAGTCATGAACTGGATGATCAGTGAATTCAAGAGCCAGACCGGCATTGACCTGTCGCAGGATAAGATGGCTGAACAGCGTCTGAAAGAAGCTGCTGAAAAAGCCAAGATTGAATTGTCCACGGTCCTTTCGACCAACATCAACCTGCCGTTCATCACGGCCGATGCCACGGGCCCGAAACACCTCGACCTGACGCTGACCCGTGCTAAATTCAACGAACTGACGGAAGACCTCGTACAGGCTACGATGGAACCGACCCGTAAAGCTATCGCCGATTCAGGTTTCTCTATCAATGAAATCGACAAGATTATCCTCGTCGGTGGTTCCAGCCGTATCCCGGCTGTTCAGGAAGCCATCAAACAGGTACTGGGCAAAGAACCGAGCAAAGGTGTCAACCCCGATGAATGCGTTGCTGTCGGTGCTGCTATCCAGGCCGGTGTCCTCGTCGGCGATGTCAAAGACGTACTGCTCCTCGATGTAACGCCGTTGTCTCTGGGGATTGAAACGCTGGGCGGTGTCTTCACCAAGATCATCGACCGCAACACGACCATCCCGACTTCGGGAAGCCAGATTTTCTCGACAGCCGTTGATAACCAGCCGTCTGTCGATGTCCACGTCCTGCAGGGCGAACGGGAAATGGCCGCCGATAACAAGACACTGGGTCGTTTCGAACTGACCGGTATCCCCGCTGCTCCCCGTGGAGTACCCCGTATCGAAGTTACGTTCAATATCGATGCCAACGGTATCGTAAACGTAGCAGCCAAGGATTTGGGCACGGGCAAGGAACAGAAGATTACCATCAAATCGTCTTCCGGCCTTGACAAGAGCGAAATCGACCGCATGGTCAAGGAAGCCGCTGCCCACGAAGCAGAAGATAAGAAGCGCAAGGAAGCTATCGAAGCCAAGAACAATGCTGATTCCCTGATTTATCAGGCTGAAAAGACCATCAAGGATCTGGGCGACAAAGCCGATGCTTCCAAAGTTTCGGAAATCAAATCGAAGATTGCCGACCTCAAAGAAGCCGTCAAGACGAACGATGTCGATAAGATCAAAGCCGCTTCGGAAGCTCTGACCAAACCGCTCTACGATCTGACCAGCGATATGTACAAACAGGCCGATGCTCAGCAGCAGGCTGCCCAGCAGCAGGCCGGTGCACAGCAGAGTGCCGGTGCACAGCAGCAGGAAAACCAGAACGGTGAAAAAGTTGTCGATGCCGACTACAAAGTTGTCGATGACGACCAGAAGTAAGTTGTAAGTAAAGAGGGGCTGCCCATATGAGCAAAAAAGATTATTATGAAGTACTTGGCGTTCCCAGGGACGCCAGCGAAGCGGACATCAAAAAAGCGTTTCGCAAACTGGCAATAAAATATCATCCAGATAAAAACCGGGACAACCCTAAGGCTGCAGAAGAAAAGTTCAAGGAAGTCAACGAAGCCTACAGCGTCTTGTCCGATAAGAACAAGCGTGCCCAGTACGACCAGTTCGGCCCCGATGCGTTCCAGAATGGCGCAGGCGGAGCCGGCGGCTTCGGCCAGGGAGGCTTTGGCGGATTCGGCGGATTCGGTCAGGGCGGATTCAGCTCTGGCGGTTTCGGTGGATTTGGTGATATCTTTGATTCCTTCTTTGGCGGCCAGGGCAGCCGACAGTCTAATGGTCCGGAACGGGGAGCTGATCTCCGCTTCGATGTGGACATTACATTCAAACAGGCTGCCTTCGGGACGGAAATGGAAATCCAGGTGCCGAAGAATGAAACGTGTGAACATTGCCACGGCAACGGTGCCGAACCGGGCAGCAAGGTAGATACCTGTCCGGTCTGCCACGGCACAGGCCAGCAGCGGGTCGTACAGAATACGCCTTTTGGCCAGATGGTCAACGTCAGGACCTGTTCCCATTGTGGCGGGACTGGCAAGATTATCCATGAAAAATGCAAGAAATGTCACGGCGAAGGCACAGTGAAGGTACGCAAGAAACTGAAAATCAAGATTCCTGCTGGTGTCGATGATGGCGCACGCCTGCGCGTAGCCGGCGAAGGCGAACCGGGCGTACGCGGTGGTGGCCATGGCGATCTGTATGTGTACATATTCGTGCGCCGCGATCCGCAGTTTACCCGTCAGGGCAACGATGTCGTGTCCCAGCAGACCATTACCTTTGCACAGGCGGCGCTGGGCTGCACCATCCGCGTGGAAACCATCGACGGGCAGGTCGATCTGAAGGTGCCGGCCGGTACCCAGAGCGGCACTATTTTCCGGATCAAAGGGCACGGCGTACCCTATCTGGGCTCCAATGGCCGCCGCGGTGACCATCATGTGCAGGTCAACATTACGACGCCGAAGCGCATGAACGCCAAACAAAAAGAACTCCTGAAAGAATTTGCCCGGGCTGGTGGAGAAACCTGGGTGGGGGAGTCTAAAGAAGAAGGTTTCTTTGAAAAAGTAAAAAAGAAAGTGACCGACTTCATCCGCTCCATGAATAACTCCGGTACGATTGCCGGAAATGCATAATTTGCCACAGGACACTGCCGGTACAGGTATCATCTGTACGGGCAGTGTTTTTGTTTTGTCCGGAAAATTTTTTTCCGGTCCGGCAGGATTTTTTCCCATGACGGCGAATATTATAATAAGAATAATTTGTCTCTCGCAGAGAGCCTTATTTCCATTACACGTTAGGAGGATCATACCATGTTTGCAGATAAAGACGATAAGAAGTTTACCCTGGCAGAAAAGAACGAAATCGGATTCAGGAAAGAATTGTATCAGAACCTTCTGGCCGAAGGCGAACAGGTACTGCTCGAATTCAACGCCCAGCGCAATGTAGTCGTGCTGACGGACCGGAAAATCATCGGCGTCCGCGTCGAAGCCTATACGGCACGGCACAAAGCGGCCCTGGTCATCCCGTACAGCAAGATTACGGCCTATTCGGCAGAAGTGAGCGATAATTCGGAAATGGATACGGAATTCAAAATCTGGGCTCCGTCCATTGACTGCTGCACCTTCCGCGTACTGGAAGACACCATCGACATGAAAGAAATCCTGCACATACTGGTCACGTATATCGGATAACAAAAACACTAAACGTCAAACACTAAACTTCAAACACTAAACTTCAAACATCAAACTTCAAACATCAAACTCACCGGAAGGCTGTTGCATGACAGGTTTTGCTCCATGCAGCAGCCTTCTACGTTATCTTTCTATTTCCATGTGAAATATGCACTTGACAAGTATACTTATAAAGTGTACTATAATAGTTATATTTATATTTATGCGATAAGAAGGGTTGAACATGGGCGAACTGATTTCAAAAAACATACAAGGCGTTGTCGACAGCATCCTGGCGGACTACAATCACGACGGGCAGCGGGAAATCGATAAACTGGACATTTTCAATAAACCGAATAAAAAGGTCATTGTCGATATCATTACCAAACTGCTGCGGATCATTTATCCGGGATATATCAAAGACAAGACCTACCGCTTCTATGACATCGGCAACAATCTGACCGTCGTCATCGAAGATGTGGCCTATAATCTCTGCAAGCAGATTACCATCGCCCTGAAATATAAGGGGATGACCCAGAACGTCAAGATTGATAACGTGGAACAGCGGGCCGAACAGGCGACACTGACCCTGCTCAAGACAATTCCCAAAATCCGGGAATATATCGAAACGGATATCGAGGCGATTTACGAAGGCGATCCGGCAGCGGAAAGCAAGGCGGAAGTCATCTTTTCCTATCCCGGCCTGTTTGCCATTTCCGTCCACCGCGTGGCCCATATCCTGTATAAAATGCAGATTCCCATCATCCCCCGGGTCATGTCGGAATACGCTCATGGCATGACGGGCATTGAAATCAATCCCGGTGCAGAAATAGGGAAGTATTTCATGATCGACCACGGCACGGGCATCGTCATCGGGGAAACGACGGTAATCGGCGAACACGTCAAACTCTATCAGGGCGTTACCCTGGGGGCGCTTTCCCTGAAAGATGGCCGCAAGCTGGCCCACAAGAAGCGTCACCCGACCATTGAAGACCATGTGACCATTTATTCTGGTGCTTCCATCATGGGCGGCGATACGGTCATCGGCCACGATTCGGTCATCGGCGGCAACGTATTTATCACCAAATCGGTAGCGCCGGGGACCAAGGTCAGTGTCAAGAATCAGGAACTGCGCTTCGATGAAGATAAACAGGCCGTCAAGAACGTCGATGAAAACGACGAAACGTGGTTTTATATTATATAAGCGGTGTTCCTTTAGCGGTACAGAAACGGGGGAGGACCGGAAGAGCTGTCTCAGGACGGCTCTTTTTTCGTCGCCAGAAGGCGGGGAAAATATGGTATAATAGTAAATAAATCAGTGGACGGCAGGCGATGCATCCGGGCCGCCTGCTGGATGAATTGCCGAAGCAGACAGGAGAAAGATATGGAATATAAAGAAATAGATGTGTTTGTATCTCCGGAATTTACCGATGTAGTCTCTCTTATTTTGTGCGACTGTGGCAGCCAGGGATCGGTTATCCACGATGAGGAAACGTACGATGATCTGATCCGCATCACGGCCTATTTTCCGGCAGACGACGACAAGGCCGAACCGGCCGTCCGGCAGGGCATGAAGGCGCTGCAGGAACGGAATCCCCGCATGGGACGCTGGCATATCATGACCCGTAAGACGAGCGATTCCGACTGGCTGTACCGCTGGCAGGATTACTTTCACGCCACGAAGATTTCCCCCCGTCTCTGGGTATCGCCATCGTGGGAAACGGCTGAACCGGGGCCGGTCGAAGCGGTCATCCGCATCGACCCGGGTGTCGCCTTTGGCAGCGGCCTTCATGCGACGACGGCCATGTGCGTGTCTTATCTGGAACAGGTCATACAGCCGGGACAGCTCGTCTATGATATCGGGACCGGCACGGGAATCCTGGCGATTGCGGCGGCCCGGCTGGGTGCCGGTCATGTGACGGCCGTCGATCTCGACCAGAAGGCCGTGGATCAGGCTGTAGTCAACGTGGAACTCAATGAACTGAGCGACTGCGTGGAAGTCATGCACAGCGACCTCCTCGGCGCCATATCGGACAAGGGGGAGAAAGCCGATGTCGTCACGGCCAATCTGGTCACCAACGCCGTCCTATCCCTGCTGCCCGACCTGGGCAGCTATACCCATGCCGGTTCCTATGTCATCGTCAGCGGCATCATTGATGACCGCATAGGGGAAATACGAGACATGGCAGGACAGACGGGATATGAATGGGTGTCAGATACGCTGCAGGATGGCTGGTATGCCGTTTTGCTCAGGAGGAACTAATGCGCAAGGTATTCGTCGATTTTCCCATTACATCCGCTTTTTACTTGTCGGCGGACGATTCCCGCCACATCATTACGGTGCTGCGCAAACGCCAGGGGGACTCTATCGCTGTGACGGACGCAGCCGGCGTGACTTATGACTGCCGCATCCGTGAGGCCGACAGTCAGCGGGCGCTCCTCGAGCCCCTGGAGAAGACCGGGCAGAAAGACGGGTCTGCCGGCCGGGTGATCCTGGCGGCGGGACTACTCAAAAATGACAAGTTCGAATGGGTCGTCCAGAAGGCCGCCGAGCTGGGGGCCAGCATGATCGTTCCTGTACAAATGGAGCATTGTGTAGTAAAATTAAACGACACGCGCCGCAGGGACCGGCGCCTCCGCTGGCAGCGCATTGCCCAGGAAGCGGCCAAACAGTGCGGCCGCGATGATATACCGGAAGTAGCAGATGTCCTGTCTTTTCCAGAATTACTGAAAGCGTACGGAACGATGCCCTTTATCATTCCCTTTGAGAAAGAAACGCGGCCACTGCGCGATTGTTGTGCCGCCGTGCAGACCGGGGACGTGGTCATCTGCATCGGACCGGAAGGCGGATTTGCCAGGGAAGAAATAGAAAGGGCCGTTACGGAACTTGCCAGCTGCCAGACCGTTTCCCTCGGTCCCCGCATACTGCGGGCGGAGACGGCGGCCGTAGCGGCCCTTGCCATCATTATGTATGAAAGAGGATTCAGATAATGCCAACTATTGCCTTTGTGACCCTGGGATGCCGGGTCAACCAGTACGATACAGACAGTATGCGCGGCCTGTTTTTAAAGGAAGGCTATGAGGAACGGGATTTCCGCGATGCTGCCGATGTCTACGTCATCAATACCTGTTCGGTCACCCAGGTAGGTGAAAAAAAATCGCGGCAGCTTATCCGCCGTGCTAAGAAAGTCAATCCGTCAGCCGTCGTCGTTGTGACGGGATGTTATGCCCAGCTCAAGCCGGAGCTGTTGTCATCCATGCCCGACGTCGATGCCGTCATAGGCACCAACGAACGGCACCGCATCGTTCCCATGGTGCAGATGCTCCTGGGACGGGGCGGCGGGGCGGCTGTGACGGCCGTCCACGATGCCCGCAGCGCCGATGCCTTCGAGGAAATCCCTCTGTATCCCTCGGCAGTCGAACATACGCGGGCGGATCTCAAAATCCAGGAAGGGTGCAATAATTTCTGTTCGTACTGCATCATTCCCTACACCCGCGGCGCCCTGAAGTCACGCCAGCCCGATGCCATCATCGAAGAAGCCCGGCGGCTGACACAAGCGGGGTTCAAAGAACTGGTCCTGACCGGTATCCACCTCGGCGCCTACGGCAGGGAGCTGCCAGACCATCCGGGCCTGGCCCTGGTACTGCGGCGCCTCCTGGCAGAAACGGACGTACAGCGCATCCGCCTCGGGTCATTGGAATCTCTGGAAGTAGACGATGAGCTCATCCATGTCATGAATCAGTCGGACCGCATCTGCCCCCATCTGCACCTGCCCCTGCAATCGGGTTCTGACGCCATATTGAAAGCCATGAACCGCAAATATACAAAAGAGGAATTTATCCATCTTATAGAGACACTGCGCAGCCGTATCCACCACCTGACGGTCTCGACCGACCTCATCCTGGGATTTCCCGGTGAAACGGATGAGTTGTTTGAGGAAACACTGGAAACGCTACAGAAGCTCCGCTTTTCCCACATCCACGCCTTTCCCTATTCGCCCCGGCCGGGAACGCCCGCCGCGGCTATGGAAGACCAGGTAGATCCGGCCGTCAAGAAACGGCGGGTAGAAATCGTACAGGATCTGTCGGCCCGGCAGAAAGACCAGTGGCTGCAGGAGATGATTGGCCAGACCGTCCGGGTGCTGATTGAAAAACAGGAAGGCCCGGAAGGAGAAGGCTTTTCGGAAAACTATGAACGGGTCTGCGTCAGCGGCCTTGCACCCCATCAGGAAGGTTCCATCGTTCCCGTCGTGCTGACGGGAGCCTGCGACCATAGATTAACAGGCATCATTAAGGAGGAGATTTAAATGGAAGACTGCTTATTTTGCAAGATTGCTGCTGGTGAAATCCCCAGCACGAAAGTGTATGAAGACGACGATTTCTATGCCTTCAAAGATATTGCTCCCGTAGCACCGGTACACGTCCTGGTCATCCCCAAGAAACACATTGCCAGTATCGCCGCCCTGACGCCGGACGACGCCGACGTAGCCGGCAAGATGCTCTATGCTATCCAGAAAGTAGCCCAGGTACTGGGCCTCGACAAGGAAGGCTACCGCGTCGTCTACAACACGGGTGAAAAAGCAGGCCAGACGGTCCATCACATGCACGCCCACATTCTCGGCGGCAAGGAAATGGCATGGCCGGGAGTATAAGACCTGCCGGGGAAAATCCCGGGCCGGTCCGGCGGAGACACCGGAAGAGTTCCGCCCGCCGCAGACAGGTCGCTGGCGGAGGCAGGATGATACGCATCGTTTCCCTGCTGTTACTGGCGGCTATCATGGCTTTCCTTATATTCCATATGAGATGATCCATACGGCTGCAGTACGGCTGCGGCCGTATTTTACTGCCCCGGGGAAAGAACCGGCCCGGTGACGGCAGGTGTTTGTGTTTTTGTGTCGAATACTATACATAGCGGTTCTGTGTTGGCATACACAGGATAATCTGAAGTACGGGCAGGTGACGCATGTGTACATACGATATATACGCATTGAAAATTACCGGAATTTCCGGGATGTAGAAATGACGTTCCACGAAAAGGCGAACTATCTCGTCGGGGAAAATGCCATCGGCAAGAGCAGTTTCCTGAGGCTGCTGAAGCTCATGAGCGAAGGCTGCGGCATTACAGAAGATGACTATGATTCAGTACTGCAGCCTATTGTCATCACCCTGGAACTGCAGCTCCTCGACAGCGATAAAGAGGCCTTTGCCGATCTTCCGGAAGAGCATATGACCTCTATCCGGGTGCGCATGGAAAAAAACGTAGAGGAAATCTATCCCCGGCTCTATGATGAACAGACGGGGGAACAACTGCCGCTGGATGTCATCCGGCGCATCCGCTACGTGTCCTATTCTTCGTCCCTTCCCCAGGAATACGCGGCCCCGGCACGGGTATACCGGGCCATTGAAGACATGCTTACCTCGTGGGGACAGACGCAGATTGCGGAGTTTACGCCGGAACTGCAGAATTTCATCCGCCATGAAGCCCGGTACGGTCATTTCGATTCGTCTTATTACGTTGATATCTTCCTCTTGTCCTGTCTGTTGCGCCGGCAGGACCGGTCCCTGGCGGATAACATGAAATTCATTTCCCTCGTCGCCCTGGAACTGATTACCCAGATTTATATCATGTGCCAGAGCAAGGCCGTTCCCATCGAGCACAATCTGATCGTCGATGAAAAAGGACGGCGCTGGCTGCCGCTCATCACGTCCATCGACGAACCGGAAATCCATCTTCATCCGTATATGCAGCGGTCTATCCTCCATTATTACAAGCAGCTCCTCAGCAACGAGGATCCCCGCTTTGCCGAACTGCTGAAGGGGTTGTTCCACATAGACGGCCTTCGGGGCCAGTTGTTCGTCGTCACCCATTCTACGGATGCCCTGGTCGATGACTACCGCAACATCGTCCGCTTTTACCGCCATGACGGCGGTCAGGTCCGGGCGGCCTGCGGGGCGACGATTCATTTCAGTGAAGAAATCGAAAAGCACCTGATCATGCACTTCCCCGAAGTGAAGGAAGCACTTTATTCGCGGAGTGTCATCATCGTGGAAGGGGAAACGGAGTATGGCTGTTTTTCTCTCTTCGGCACGACCCTGGGACTTCCCTTTGATTACTACGGCATCTGCCTGATCAATGCCCGCGGGGAAAGTTCCATTGCCAAGATCCGGAAATTGCTGCAATTCTTCCATATTCCCACGGTAGTGTTGTATGACGCCGATGTGAAAGGCAGCAAGGGGCATGAGAAGAATACGTTTTTCACCGACGGCATCTGCTTCGAAATGGATCTGGTGAAGACGATGATTTCCCACGGGAAACGGCGCGAGCTGGACCGCATCATCGATACGGCCAATGGCGAACATGCCCGTGCGACGACGGACATGCTCAAGAAGGCATGCCGTAAGCTCGACCTCAATTATCACGACTACCCGCCCCGCATGCTCTGGCATGTGAATCCCCGCAACCAGGATGCGCTCTGCGTCTACTATTTTTCCTGGCTGTACAGCAATAAGGGGGTCATCCTGGGACGGCTCATCGGCCAGTCCCTGAAAGCCGGACTCATTCCCCCGGCCTTTGTCCGTACCATCCGGGCGGCCGGCGATCTGGCACGGGTTACCCTCCGGCGGGAAGAAGAGGGTCGCCGCTATGAAGAGGAGAAAGAAGAACGGTAATATATATTTGACAGAGGATATTAGGTAATGACGACACTGTTTATCGCTGAAAAACCGAGTATGGCCCGGGAACTGGCCCGCTGTCTGCCTCCACCGCAGCAGCGGGGCAATGGCTTCATCCGCACGGGCGGGGGTATCGTGACCTGGGCATACGGCCACGTCCTTCAGCAGGCGGAACCGCAGGACTACGATGGCCGTTATAAGACGTGGCGCGCAGAGGACCTGCCCATCATACCGCAGACGTGGAAACTTCTGGTCAGCCCGGCGAGTAAGGACCAGTTCCGGATCATCTGCCAGCTCATCGAACAGGCGGATACGCTGGTCAACGCCGGCGACCCGGACCGGGAAGGGCAGCTGCTCATCGATGAAATACTGGACTATATCGGCAATACAAAGCCCGTCCGGCGCATCCTCCTCAATGCCCTCGATGAAAAAAGCATTCATGAGTCCCTGGCGGATTTGCGGGATAACGGCGATTTCCGCCACCTGAAAGAATCGGCCCTGGCCCGCAGCCGGGCCGACTGGCTCATCGGTATGAACCTGTCCCGGGCGTACACCCTGGCGGCCCGCCGGCAGGGGCATAAGGTGGTCCTGCCCATTGGCCGGGTAAAGACGCCGACCCTGGCCCTGGTCGTGCGCCGCCAGCGGGAACTGGATGATTTCAAGCCCGTCACCTATTACGTCGTCAAGGCTGATTTCCGTCATCCAAACGGCCTGATCACGGCGCAGTGGCAGCCGAAGGATACGCAGGCCGGCCTCGACCCGGAAGGGCGGGTCATCGACAAGGCTCAGGCAGAGGAACTGCTCTCCAGGCTGGAGGCTGATCCCGGCGGGACGATTGCCGAACGGAAGAAGACGAAGAAAAAAGAAGCACAGCGACTGCCCTTATCCCTCTCAGCCCTTCAGGTACTGGCAGGCAGGCGCTACGGGTACAGCCCGCAGCAGGTCCTGGATACGGCCCAGCAGTTGTACGAACGGAAACTGACGACCTATCCCCGGTCTGATTGCGAATACCTGCCGCTTAACCAGCGTAAGGACGTGCCGCGCATACTGGACAACCTGCGGCAGATACAGGCAGGACAGCTGCCGGGCTGGGTTTCCGGCGCCGACCCGTCCATCAAGAGCCGGGCCTGGAACGACAGCAGGATTACAGCCCACCACGCCATCATTCCGACGACGGTGCGTTGCGATTTTGCCCATCTGAACGCAATGCAGCAGCATGTGTATTATCTCATTGCCCAGGCTTATATCGCCCAGTTCTATCCCCTGTACGAATACGACCAGACGAAGATTACCATCGAAGCGGCAGGAGAACAGTTCGCCGCCCATGGCAAAATCGTAACCCAGTGGGGATGGAAAGAGCTGTACCGCAACGATAAGAATCAGGAAGACGACGAAGCCAAAGGAGACCTGCCGGCCGTCCGCAAGGGGGACAAGGTCCGCTATGAAAAGGGGAACGTCGATCAGAAGCAGACGAAGCCGCCACCGCGGTTCACGGCGTCTACGCTTTTGGCTGCCATGAAGGAAATATATAAATATGTTAAAGACGATTCCCTGAAGAAGAAACTGAAGGAAGTGCAGGGCATCGGCACGGAAGCGACGCGGGCCACCATCATCAGTGAGCTCATCCAGCGTAAATTTCTCGTCGAAGAGGGAAAGAAGAAATATCTGAAACCGACGGATATGGCCTATCTCCTCGTCGATGCCCTGCCCGATGCCATGGTCTATCCTGACGAAACGGCCATCTGGGAAGACCGGCTGTACAAGATGAGTGAGGGAAAGGACAGCCTCGATGCTTTCCTGGCCGATCAGATTGCCTTCCTGAAAACACTCATCGCCGCCGCAGGAAAAGCCGATATGGGCCGGCAGAAAGGCGAAGGCAGGCGCTGCCCGAAGTGCGGCAGCATGATGATCCTGCGCCATGGCAAGTACGGCGATTTTTACGGGTGCAGCCAGTATCCGTCCTGCCGGGCCACGGAGCCGGTGGAGGCGGCATCCCCGGCGGACATCGATAAGACCTACAAGTGCCCGCGCTGCCGGGATGGCTATTTCCAGAAGCGGGAAGGGCCGTATGGTGTCTACTGGACTTGCAGTACGCCATCGTGCCATACGCGGTGTGCCGATGTAGACGGCGTGCCCAGTCTCTATCATAACAAATAGCTTGCACAGGCTCTTTGTGCTGGGCTATAATAGACAAAACGGAACTACTACATTTCCTGAAGAAAGGTGAAATTATGATATTATCGGGCAAGGAAATCGTCAAACATCTGGGCAGGGAGATCATCATCACGCCCTTTCATCCGGAACGGGTCAACCCCAATAGCTACAATCTGTCCTTATACCACGAACTGATGGTGTACGATCATCACGAACTGGATATGGCCAAACCCAATCCGGCTTCCACTATTTACATCCCCAAATCGGGATATGTCCTCCAGCCCAATAAGCTCTATCTGGGCCGGACCAACGAATACACGAAGACCGATGGCTACATCCCCATGCTGGAAGGCCGTTCTTCCGTAGGACGTCTGGGCGTGTTCATCCACGTCACGGCGGGATTCGGCGATGTGGGATTTGCCGGCTACTGGACACTGGAAATCTTCTGCGTCCAGCCGATCCGCATTTATCCTGATGTGGAAATCTGCCAGATTTACTATCACGATATCGATGGAGAATACGATACTTATCACGGCGGCAAGTACCAGAACAATACGGGCATCCAGCCCAGCATGCTCTGGAAAGACTTTGAAAAGAAATAGCAGGTGAGAACATGTTGCGTGAAATTTCCTTACAGGATATACAGGGCTTTTGTATCGGCAGCAGTGAAGATGCGGCCGGAGGAACGGGATGCACCGTCCTCATTTGTCCCGATGGGGCGCCATGCGGACTGGACGTGCGCGGTGGCGGCCCGGCCAGCCGGGAGACGGAACTGCTCAATCCCCGGGCGGCAGCGGAACGCATCCATGCTGTACTCTTAAGCGGTGGCAGTGCCTTTGGCCTCAACGCGGCAGCTGGCGTCATGCAGTATCTGGAAGAACACGATATCGGCTTCGACACGCGGATCTGCAAGGTCCCTCTCGTACTGGCATCGTGTATTTACGATCTGGGCTGTGGCAGCAATGTGCGGCCTGATGCGGCCATGGGATATGAAGCCTGTGTACAGGCCGAACAGAATCATACCCTCATGGGCAATCACGGCGCCGGTACGGGAGCGACAGTCGGGAAATGCTGCGGCCCTTCCTATATGATGAAATCCGGCCTGGGAGTTTATGCCGTACAGACCGGGGATCTGCAGGTCGGCGCCGTCGTGGCCGTCAATGCCCTGGGCGACGTGCTCGGGGAAGACGGCCAGATCCTGGCAGGCATGCGCAGCCGTGAAGGCAGGGGATTTGCCGATACGCGCCGGGTGCTCCTGGAAGAATACGGCACGACGGACACGCTGTTCTCCCAGCGCCAGGCCGCCGGCGGGACGACCAACACGACTATCGGGGCCGTCGTGACCAACGGGGCCTTTGACAAGGCCCATATGGGAAAAATCGCAGCACTTGCCAGCAACGGTCTGGTGCGGACCATCCGGCCGGTCAATACGACGGCCGACGGCGATGCCCTGTACGCCCTCAGCGTAGGAAATGTGCTGGCAGAGCTCAACACCGTCGGCACCCTTGCTGCCTATGTGGTAGAACAGGCCATACGCCGGGCTGTCAGCCATGCCCAATCGGCATACGGCATTCCGTCCCTTCACGACTGGCCACGATAGGACGGGGCGGCAGACGATCAACGACACTTCTCCCTTGACGGCACGGGTGATTTATGATACGATTACGCAGATGAGTATGAATGACAATCGCTGGCCTCCGGGTCAGAGGAAAGTCCGAGCTCCGCAGGGCAGGATGCCGGATAACGTCCGGCGAAGGTGACTTTAGGGATAGTGCCACAGAAATGTGTACCGCCGCGCAAGCGGTAAGGGTGGAACGGTGCGGTAAGAGCGCACCAGCAGTGCAGTAATGTACTGGCTAGGTAAACCCCATCTGGAGCAAGACCGAATAGGGAAGGGATGAAGCGGCCCGCTGATCTTCCGGGTTGTGTCGCTTGAACATGCTGGCAACAGTATGTCTAGATAGATGATTGTCGCTGCCGCAAGGCAGAACAAAACTCGGCTTACTGATTACTCATCATACCACGACAGGAAAAGGCTGTTGCACCATCTGCGGTGTGGCAGCCTTTTTTGGTGTATTCTGCCGGTCTGGATGACCGGAGACAGATTATAGCCAGTATAAATTTCGTCAGGCATGACAAAATTTTTGTATACATTTTTTTGATACTTTACAATAGGCGTAGTGCATGATATCATGGCAGGAGGTAGTCGTTTAGCGACGTATACTACAGGCTTTAATTCAATAAAAGCGAGGGATATAAGTTGGCATTAATTGTGAAGAAATTTGGCGGCAGCTCAGTAGCCACGCCGGATAAGATGCGCGCTATCGTACAGCGCGTGCTCAAAGGATCCCAGCCCGATGACAAAATCGTCATCGTCGTATCAGCTATGGGTAAGTCAACGGATAAACTGATTGAACTGGCCAGCCAGATCACATCGAAAACATATGGCCGTGAAATGGATATGCTTCTTTCTACGGGGGAACAAGTCTCCATTGCGCTGATGGCCATGGCTTTCCAGGAAGCCGGCCACAAGTCGATTTCCTTTACGGGTGCCCAGGCGGGCATCACTACCAGTGACGCCTTTAACAAGGGCCGTATCCTGGACATCCAACCGGACCGCATCTTAAAAGCGCTGGATGAAGGAAATATCGTCATCGTCGCCGGGTTCCAGGGCATTACGGATTCGGGCGATATCACCACACTGGGCCGGGGCGGCTCGGATACGACGGCTGTCGCTATCGCCGGTGCCATCCATGCCGATGTGTGCGAAATCTACACGGACGTAGAAGGCATCTATACATCGGATCCCCGCGTCGTGCCCAATGCGCAGAAAATGAAAGAAATTACCTACGGAGAAATGCTGGAAATGGCCAAACTCGGCGCTGGCGTCATGCAGCCCCGGGCCGTTGAAATGGGCAGCCGTTTCAATATCCCCATCCATGTCCGTTCCACATTTTCCGAAAACGAAGGTACTATCATACAGGAGGCTTATTCCATGGAAATCAAACAGTATCTGATCCGCGGCGTCGCAGAAGATAAAAATGTTGCTAAAATCACCGTTCTGGGAATCCCCAACAAACCGGGCTACGCGTATAAATTGTTTGAAACACTGGCCAATGCCAACGTAGTTGTCGATATGATCGTCCAGAGTGTCCGCGTTGCCAACGAAGGCGTAACGGATATTACCTTTACGATTTCCCGGGATGAACTGGCGTCTGCCAAAGACGTACTGGAACAGATTAAAGGGATGATGCCTGTCGAAGATATCCTCATCGATGACAAGATGGCGAAAGTCTCCGTCGTCGGTGCCGGCATGGCCGGCCATCCGGGCATTGCTTCCGGCATGTTCGGCGTCCTGGGCAAAAACAATATCAACATTGAAATCATTTCCACTTCGGAAATCAGCATCACCTGCCTCATTTCTGAAGACCAGGTAGATACAGCTGTCCGTGCCATCCACGCCTATTTCTTTGACGAAAACTGAGGCATCCATGTCTGTGCTGGATAATTTTGTGGAAGAAATGCTTCAGGTAGAAGTCCCTAAACGCGTTCTTCTGGAACGCATGCTGCATGGCCTTCAGGTCGAAAAGCCGCCACAGTTCAAGATACCGGCGCCGCAGTATACGTTTGAATCCAATCTGCATGGCCTGCGGTATGATTATCAGAAAAAGGAAGTCACTATTTCGTATAAAGTGGCACCTAACGTATATGATGATGTGACCGTCGCCTTTGCCACGTTCAAGGTGCTGTTGGAAGGCATTGCCGTCTGTATCCGCATGCAGAAATGGTAAAGAGCATGGGTCAGAAGAGAGGCTGCCGCATTAAGGAAATACTTAATGCGACAGCCTCTTGTCGTTTTAAGCATCAAACGTCAAACATCAAACAAGATTTAAAACGGGAACATGCCCGTCTGGGAGGACTCTGTATGACTTGTGGAGTAGATATTGTAGAAATCGGGCGCATGGAAAAACTGGTCTGTACCCGCGGCCAGTCCCTGCAGCGCTTATTTACGGAACAGGAAATTGCCTACTGCCGCAGCCGGGGAAAGGGACAGTATGCTTCCTTTGCCGCCATGTTTGCTGCCAAAGAGGCATTCTGGAAAGCCTGCCGCACGGGCTTCCGCAAAGGGGCCTGGACCGATGTGGAAGTGCGGCACGATGAGCTGGGCGCACCCTCCTTTGTCCTGCACGGAGCCTGTGCGGTACTGCTGGAGAAACGAGGGGAGTTGTCCTTGTCCCTGGCACATGACGGCCAGTATGCCATCGCCCAGGTCGTCTGGCTGTGACGATAATTCCTTAGAGTGGAGATTAAGTTTCTATTCCCGATGTGCTATAATAGAGGCGTTGAATTCATAGCACATAAAGGAGAAGATAGTGTGTACAAGAAATTTCTGATCTGGCCTCTCATTGTCGTGGCCAGCCTGCTGCCCGTGGGAATTTCCCAAGGGGCATCTAAAACGAATATTACCAATGTCCGCGTCGTGACCCGCAACGATGCCGATACACCCTTTGTCCGTACCGTCCTGGATGTCACCGGGCCGGTCCAGCCGCGGTTTGCCATCGATAAAAGCGGCTACAATATCGTCGTCACGATTCCCAATACCAACCTGAGCCGGAGCATCAATCCCCGCCCCCAGGTAAATCAGAACGTCATTTCACGGCTGGAACTGGGAAATAAGGGCCCTCATGCGGAGGTCCGCATCCGCGTGCCCAAAGCGGTGAATACGAAAGATCTGAAAGTCTTTACGCTGGATGGCAATGCCAGACAGAAAATCAGCAACCGCGTCGTCATCGATGTGAACGACAAGTCAGGCAAGGTACAGCAATGGAGCCACTGGCACGATTCCAAAGACAGCATTTCCAAGCCGTTCAGTGAATCTATCAAAAAAGATTTTAAAGGGCGCAAACCCTTTGCCGGGCCGGGCAGGGGTGATATGATCTGGCCTGTGAAGGGCGTCATTACATCTCCCTTCGGATACCGCATCCATCCCATTTATGGCCGGCAGATCCTTCATTCCGGTATGGATATCGGCGTGGATTACGGTACGCCAGTCAAGGCAGCCATGGGTGGCGTCGTCGTCGAAGCCGACTGGATCAGCGGCTATGGCAATGCCGTCGTCATTGATCACGGCAATGGCATGACGACCTTGTACGGCCATAATGAACGCCTCAATGTCATAACCGGGCAGACCGTAAAGCAGGGAGACATCATTGCTTATGCCGGTTCTACGGGAAATTCGACAGGGCCCCACGTCCATTTTGAAATCCGCGTCAATGGGGAAGCCGTTGACCCGGCGTTATACTTGTAATCACCTTAAGGAGGTTCTCATGCAAAAACTCAATACGGCGGCCCAGATGCGGCTCATGGACCAGACGGCCATGCACGGCCAGTATGCCATCGCGCCGGCGGTCCTCATGGAAAATGCCGGCCATGCCGTCGTTACCCATGCAGAAACAGCCGTTCATGGCTGGCAGGGTAAGGACGTTGTCATCTTGTGCGGTAAGGGAAATAACGGCGGAGACGGCTTTGTCATCGCCCGTCATCTGCTGAACCGCGGCGCCCGGGTATACGTCTATGTACTGGGAACGGTGGAATCGTATAGCCCGGAAGCCCGGGCTCATCTCCATACGCTGCAGGAACTGGCCGATGAAGAAACGTGCCTCATCGATTACTTTGCGCCATCGGACAAGGCATGGGACAGGCTGTACCGGCGCCTGTCTTCCAGCCAGGTCGTCATCGACGCCATTCTGGGAACGGGATTCCACGGCACGCTGCGCATGCCCGTGAGCCGGATAGTCAATATGGTCAACGAAGTGGCCGCGTCGGGTACGCTCCGGGTCATTGCCGTCGATATCCCGACGGGCGTCAATGCCGATACGGGCGATGTCAGCGGCAGTGGCGATGAAGAGGCGGCCGGGCCGGTTTTTGCCGATATGACCGTCACCTTCGGTGTCTGGAAACGGGGACTGCTCCTGTATCCGGGACGCACTTGTTCCGGTGTTGTCGTCTGCGACGATATCGGCATGCCCCGGCCGCTTTTGACCGGACGGGAAGACGATGGGGCGTATATGCTGGAAGAAAGCGACATATCGGAAGTCCTGGTGCCGCGCAGTCCCGATTCCCATAAGGGAACGCATGGCACGGTCGCTATCGTGACCGGCAGCAGTGATATGGCCGGAGCGGCCCTGATGGCTGCCCGCGGCGCTCTTCGCAGCGGAGCAGGTAAGCTCTTTTTGCGGGTGCCGGCGCGTACGGCGCCTTACTGCATTGGCCGGCAGGCTGAAGCTATGGTGCGCGGCGTCGGAACGGGCAATCATTTTACGGCAGCCGATGCGGCAGAAATCATCGAAGAAAGCCGGAACTGGTCGGTACTGGCCATGGGACCGGGCATGGGAAAACAGGAAGATACCAGGATGTTCCTGAAAGAAGTCATTGCCCACACGTCGTGCCCGCTGGTACTTGATGCCGATGCCCTGAACCTTCTGGCAGGAGAACGGGATTTCATTGCACCTTACGGCGGACGCATCATCATGACGCCCCATCTGGCAGAGTTCAGCCGTCTCAGCGGACTGCCCCTGGCGGATATCAAAAAAGACTGTATCGCTGCAGCTAAACAGTTTGTCCGGGAATGGCAGGTAACGCTGGTCCTGAAAGGGGCGCCGACCGTCATCGTCTCGCCCAGGACACTCCACGCCTACGTCAATCCCGGCGGCAATGCCGGCATGGCCTGTGGCGGCATGGGAGATATCCTGACGGGCATGGTAGCGGCCCTAGCCGTACACGACGGCATGACCAGCCTGACTACGGCAGCCTGCGCGGCGGTGTGGCTCCATAGTGCCGCCGGTGATATCTGCCATGATACGTATGGCTCCTATGGATTCTTGCCTATGGAAGTGGCCGATGCCGTTCCCCGGGTCATTACCCGCCTGGAAGACAACCGCCCGCTGCCCGTGTTGCAGCGGCCTCTGGTGACGGAGGCATAACTCGTGTATCCCTGTAAGGGAAAAGGACTGTTCCGTATCGCTCTGATACTGGCGACAGTCCTTGTTTTTTGTCTGGCAGGCTGTACATCGGATACGCGCGATGACAGCAATCTGCACATTCACGTCCTGTCGGCCGGGCAGGCAGATGCTGTACTCATACGGCATAAGACAGGTGATTTCCTCATCGACTGCGGGGACAGCGACGGCACGGACCGGCTTTTGTCCCAGCTGCAGCAGTTCCACGTGCGCCAACTGGAAGCGCTGATCCTGACCCACCCTCACGAAGACCATATTGGCGGTGCGCCGGTGTTATTAAAAACACTGCCGGTCGCCTGCATTTACGACAACGGTCAGGAATCGGATTCTCCCGTATATGCCCACTACCGTAAGATAGCTGTCCAAAAGGGGATTGACTGTAAAACACTGCAGCGCGGACAGGTACTGTCCTGGACGGACGGGCTGACTCTGGAAATTGTATCGCCACCCGCACGGGGAGAACGGGGATACGGGGCGCTCCAGTCTTCCCAGGGCAGGGAGAATAATTTTTCTCTCGTCTGCCGCCTGGAATACGGGACTTTTTCTATGCTGTT
Source organism: Caecibacter massiliensis (assembly GCA_900095875.1). Lineage (GTDB taxonomy): Bacteria > Bacillota > Negativicutes > Veillonellales > Megasphaeraceae > Megasphaera > Megasphaera hexanoica. The sequence goes on from LT608311.1 coordinate 2,264,522, forward strand.
CATGGGCGATGCGGAAAAGGAAAGTGAACGGGTCCTGCTGCAGTACATGACATCCGGGGCGCTGAGGACGACGATCCTGAAAAACGGCCACCACGGCAGCCGTACGGCCACGACAGAAGAACTGGTAAAAGAAGCGGCCCCGTCGGCAGCGGTCATTTCCTGCGGAGCCGGCAATTCCTTCGGATTTCCTCACAGGGAAGTCGTCTCTCTCCTTGCGGCATATCGTATACCCATCTATCGTACCGACCGGGACGGGACCATTTCGATTGATAGCGACGGTACATCCTATACGATAAAAACGGCACATGGAGATAGAACTTTGTGACGGATTTGTGATAATTCAGAACTTAAAATAGAGCAGGAGGTATGGTATAATAGTAACGTTCATTTGTAAAGGAGAAGATACAATTGCTGAAAAAATTATGTATGATACCGCTATTGGCGATTGCCTGCCTGCTGCCGCTCGTTTCCGTCCAGGCTGCCGCCAATACGGAAATTACCAGTGTCCGCGTAGCGACACGCAATGATGCCAATAAACCCTTTGTCCGGACCGTCCTCGATGTGTCCAGAAAGGTTACACCCCGTCTGTATATCGATAAGAGCGGCAGATACGTGACGGTCACGCTGCCCAATACGAAAATCGATAAAAATGTGCAGAAGCAGTACGATGCCAATTCCAATGTCGTATCCCGTATCTGGCTGACCCAGCGTTCGTCCGGTACGGACCTGAATATCAAGGTTCCACGCCAGGTCACGGCTCAGGATGTAAAGGTATTTACCCTGCCGGGAGATAAGAAAGCCAACCGCTCAGACCGGGTAGTCGTCGATGTCAATGACAAATCCGGTAAAGTAAAACAGTGGAAACACTGGGGCAATGAATCTATCGGCATTCATTCCTCGCAGAATACAAAGAGAACTAAAACGGGCGGTTCATCCGTTACGGTGCCATCCTACGGCGGCAGTGCCAGCTACAGCCTGACCAAGGGGCTGAAAGGCAAGACCATCTGCATAGATCCCGGCCACGGTGGCAGTGATACGGGAGCCCTCGGCGCGTTCAGCCAGGAAAAGAATATTACCCTGGCCATTTCCAAAAAAGTACAGACTCTCCTGCAGCAGGCCGGGGCCAACGTCATCATGACCCGCACGACCGATGTCGATGTGTATGCACCGAATGACGGGGCTGTAGAAGAACTGCAGGCCCGCTGCAATATCGCCAATGCGGCCAAGGCCGATGCCTTTGTCTGCATCCACATCGATTCTTACTCCTCGGCTGATGCCGGCGGCGTAACGGCTTATTACAACAGCAAGACATCCCATGATGCCGGCCTTGCCAAGTATATTCATAATCAGAATATGAAGGCGACGAATTTCCAGGACCGGGGCGTGCGGACGGCTAATTTCTACGTCCTGCTCCACACGAACATGCCGGCAACCCTGCTGGAACTGGGCTTCATTTCCAATCCGGGTGAAGAAAAAGCCCTGAACTCGGAAGCACAGCAGCAGAACTTTGCCGAAAGCATCGTAAAAGGTCTGGCCGATTATTTCGACAACAACGGCATATAACAGACGTATAGCGCAACTGAACGATGGCAGATGCCCCTGTCAGCCCGTGCGGAAAGCCGGACTGACAGGGGCATTTGTTTATGCTTGTTTTTTTAATTTATATATACTCATACCTTTCAATTTTTGCTATAATAAATAAATGAAATACGTTGCAGGTGCAATATACTGCAAGGAGGGGAAGGGTATGATCAAGCGCAATATAGTTCTCGTAGGCATGATGGGCAGTGGCAAAAGCCATATAGGACGCAAACTAGCCGTTCGTCTGGGATGGCAGTTTGTCGATACGGACCGCCGCATTGAACGCCAGATGGGACAGTCTATTGCTGACTTTTTTGAACGGGCAGGAGAAAAGGTGTTCCGTGAACGGGAAATCAATGTGCTGCAACAGGTCAGCCGCTACCATGAAGCGGTTATTTCTTTTGGCGGGAATTTCCCCATGAATATCGAAACATACCGTATCCTCCATCGTCATGGGTATATCGTGGCCCTCCGTTCCCAGCCGTACCGCGTGGAAGAGCGGGTGGGACGCCATATTGGCAAGAGGCCGACGGTAGACTATGACAATCTCCATGCTTTTGTAACGCGCATGGATGCCCAGTGGAAGCATGTATATCCGTACTGTGATTATGTCGTCGATACGACAGATTACAGTGCTGAAGAAATTGTAGATATTATTGTAAAACGAATTAAAGGAGACGATATAGTCTTCGTTTCCCGTGAGCCAAAGGAGGCAGATGGTCATCATGATAAATAAAATTGGTGTACTCACAAGTGGTGGTGATGCGCCGGGCATGAATGCGGCTATCCGTGGCGTTACCCGGTATGCGATTGAAAAGGGACTGGAAGTCACGGGTATCATCCGGGGGTATGAAGGACTTTTAAGTCATGAAATCATGCCACTTAACCGCCGCAGTGTCGGTGCTATCATTCATCGCGGCGGTACGATGCTGCGCACGGCCCGCTGCCTGGAATTTTTGGAAGAAGAAACGCAGAAAAAAGCGGCAGACTATATCCGCGAACAGGAAATGGATGCGCTGGTCGTCATCGGTGGCGACGGATCGATGCGCGGTGCCCAGGCCCTGAGCCGTCTGGGAATCCCTACGATTGTCATCCCCGGTACGATTGATAACGATATGGGGGGGACGGAGTATACGGTCGGTTTCGACACGGCGGTCAATACGGTCCTGGAGTCGGTCAATAAGATCCGCGATACGGCTTTTTCCCATGACCGCGTCGCCGTCATTGAAGTCATGGGCCGGCATGCCGGATTTATCGCCCTGTATGCCGGGATGGCTGCCGGTGCGGAAGCGGTGCTGGTACCGGAACATGAAGTATCACTGGAAGACTTGTGCACGCACCTCAACGAATCTCACCGCATGAAGAAGATGAGCAGTATTGTCATCGTGGCCGAAGGGGCAGCCAAGGGAGCCGATGTGGTCGATTATATTAAAGGTCACACCTATCTGGAACCGACGCTGACAGTGCTGGGATATGTACAGCGCGGCGGTTCTCCGTCGGCAAAGGATGCCATCATGGCCAGTTTGTTTGCCGAAAAGGCCATAGACAGTCTGCTGGCCGGCACGTATAACTGCGTCATCGGGCAGATAGGCGAACGCATCGTCGCGACACCGTATACAGAAGCAGAACGGCTTCATTTCCCGCTGGATGAAAATATGTACCGCCTGGTCCTGGCACTGGGAAGATAAGGCAGACGGATGTAACAGGCCGGCAGGCAGCGCCGCGTCCCGGAGACATCCCACATTTTATCCCGGGCAATACTGGACGGCAGTATCCCCTGTACAGGGAAAGCCGCGGACCCGGAACGAGGCGTAGCCTGTACCTTAGCCTGGTACAGGCATCCGATGCAGAAGCTCCCGTGCTTCTACATCTTTCTTCAGCTATCATAGTTGAAAGCTCAACTATGATAGCCCTGGCACAGTGGGGCGAGTGCTTTTATGATTTTTTTGGAATGGCTGGAAATTTCTTTATGCTAACTGCCAAGTAAAAGTGATGTCAAGCATTTTTGAAAATGTATCGAAAAAAGCTATTTATTAGCCCCAAATTATAGGGCTTAGAAGAGAGAGTTTTATAATTTTATAGTATTAATATTACAACATGAGTCGTGGTATTTCCGTTGATGTATAATGTTTTTGAGCGGCAATATACCGTTCAAAGGAGGCTCGTTTCCACGGATGGCTCATGGTCTAAGGCAAAGATGGATTCTCCTTAGGAATCCTCATCAATCGATGGGGATTTTTTGCATTGATAGGTGAACACAGTACGCCTATCGGTAAAGATTTCATGTTGCATTCGTTTCTTTTTTGCTTTGGTTGCTTTGGGAGACAGGATGTACCGGTTCTCCAAGATAGAGGTCAGGGCTGAAACAGAAATACAGATATGTTCCTGCTGTTCCAGAATCTCCTGAAAATGGGTAAAATTGGCATCAGAATAGTCGTTTTCGTACAGTTGAACGGATAGATTCTTTGACGGAGTCCGGGATGGTATGGGATGGTTTACGGCCCTTATTGCCATGACGGAAGGCCGCTTTCCCTTCTTGGTGATAACGGATGATCAGCCGGTTAATCGTCCTGCGTGTACACCCAAGGACCAGAGCGGCTCGACTTGGAATTAGCAAAGGAATACAAAAAGTAAGGATATGTCGTAGAGTACTGGAATGGGCGGATGGTGCAATGCCTGTACGGTACGGTGTCGTTTGTTCGCTGGCGGATGAAAAAAGTCAGGGAAAAAGGCCTCTATCCACTTGATAAGCAACTACGACTGAAATCCTATCACGGTTTTTCACTTTGCTTCCACGGAAGATGAACAGTCATGGGAACTAGCCGGATGGGTAAATGAACGGTCATTACGGATTAAACAAGACGATGGTGATCAGCAACGATGATAGTAAAAATATGGCTATGAGGCTTTCTAGGAACTGGTAGCAGGGGCAAGTGGCATGAATACTAACGGGATGTATATTATGTACACTGTTGTAGAACCATCCAACCAATGACAGATACCGGGTGAAGTCAAACTGATAAAGCCCGGAGCGTGTGAGGCAGGACATCGTATATACAGCTATCGCATGAAACATCAGAGACGGAGCTAAAGTCATGAAGAGGCGGAAGCCATGGACACTTGCCCCGTAAATACTATCGGTTTACATCATTGTATATGATAACGTGCAGATATGATATAATAGACTTGATTATAGACAAAGAGATAGCAAGGTGATCAGGTGTTTGTTTACAGTAAGCATTCTTCTGGAACGCATAAAATTTATCATATGGAACAATGCCCTGTGGTCCGTCGGATCGGTGAATCCCACCTTGGCTATTTTTATACCGCCCAGGAAGCGGAAGATACGGGATATCGCCTGTGTAAAGTGTGTCAGCGTCAGCAGATGAAAAAACTGCACATGGCTGATTAAATATTCGCAGACTAAAAAGAGAATCCTGATTTATCATGGTCCTTTTGTCCACAAGAACTTAATACGCGGTGAAGCCGGTACGATGAAAAAATTTCATGTACAACCTTTATATTTCCGTTCATTGGAAGATACGATTCTGGCAATCTATGACCATCTGGCATCCTATGCTGTGCGTTCAGATATACCAAGTTTTATCAAAGATAGGGTCTGGAAATTAATGGGGCATGGCCGTCCGGGATTTAGTGGAGGAAAAAGGAAGAAAAAGAAGAAGCAGCAGCCGTGGCATTATACGGTCACCAGGAAATCCATTTTAGAATGTACAGACTGGCGTGGATAATGGAGTCTTCACGCTATGAGGGATTGAGGAATGTTGTTTTATGTCGGACTGGATTTATGATGAGGAGGGGTTGATTATGAAAAAAATGGTCGGCGTGATGCCGCTCTGGGATGATGAAAAGGAAAGTATCTGGATGTTGCCGGCATATATGGAAGGCTTGAAAGCGGCAGGGATGGATTCTTTTATTTTCCCTATGACGCAGGATGAGGATGAAGTGAAACGGCTTGTCGGGCTTTGTGACCAGATCCTGCTGACCGGGGGACACGATGTCAATCCTTCGCTGTATCAGGAGGAACCGGTGAATGCATCGGTTGAATGGAATGAGACGAGAGATGTGATGGAAGAGAGGGTCATATCCCATGCACTGGCTCAGGATATGCCTGTCCTGGGAATCTGCCGGGGACTGCAGATCCTGAATGTGGCACTGGGAGGTACGTTATACCAGGACCTGCCGCTGCAGCATCCGTCAGACACGGATCATCATATGACGCCTCCCTATGACCGGCCTGTTCATACGGTCCGGATCCTGCGGGACACGCCGCTTTATGATCTGTTGCAGACGGAGCATATGGGCGTCAACAGCATTCATCACCAGGCTATACGGAAACTGGCACCGGATTTGCGGGAAATGGCCCTATCGGAGGATGGCCTTGTAGAAGCCGTCTATATGCCGGGGAAACGCTTTGTATGGGCCGTCCAGTGGCATCCGGAATATGGGTTCCCCTCTCATGAGGACTGCCGTGCCATTTTCCGTGCATTTTCCCGGGCATGATGTCCTGCTGGATAGTGCCGGATGCATGGCAGGAATCCTGTTTGATTTCTGCATCCGTATGGTGCACCGGCTGATGAAACGGTAACGGAATCCCCTATCGGCCGGTCAGTGGGTAAGATATTCATACAGCCTGGTTTCGACCGGGACATCCAGCTTGAACTGGAAATTGACGACTGGCAGGGTTTTCCCATCATTGCCAGTCATTTCTTTTTGTAGTGGTCCGGCGACTACCGCGAGGTCTCCCAGATAGTAGAAATCGGTGCCTTCGCTGTCACTTTTTTTGACAAAGAGCAGTTTCCGCGTCAGTGGCGACTGGATTTTGGGAACTTCTCTGGAATCCAGCCGGACACGGGACCGGGTCATCCAGCTGAAGCGGCCGGGCGCGATGAACTGGTCTTCGTATTTGGTGCTTTCGGAAATATCGTCGCTCTTTTTATAGGTGACAAAAATCGGGCAGGTGCGCCGTCCCGTCGTTTCAAAATCGCTGTCATCGACGATGGCATAGCCATTGAGCGTCCCTTCGCGGTTCGTCTTATAATTGAGCAGGCGCGATACGTCTTTACGGGAGTATTTTCCATAGCGGACGAATCCGCCGGCATAGGCCTGGCCGTCGGTCTGCTTGTGGAACTGGTATATGCCATAGGCCAGACAATCGTTCAAATAGGTCAGAAATTCGCTGTTTTTTATGAGAAACTTCATCTGGGGCGTCAGGACGAACTGATCTTCCTTGAGCGATACGAGGGCAATGTGCCGGTATTTTTTCTGGGCCGTCTGTGTAAAAAAGTGCAGGGACAGGACATTTTCGATGCCGGCAATCGTTTTTTCCGATGTTTCATAGCCACAGGTATGACGTATATACGCCCGGAGATCGCCTATAGAAAGGGAAGGATGGGATAAGAGATACTGCAGGATCCACAATTCCTCCAGCCGTTTGCCGTTGGCCAGTTCCAGACTGACCAGTTTCAGCACGGCTTCATGGTCTTCCGTGAGCGTTGCCGGTGTCTTATCGATGCTTTGGGCGTAGGCGAAATAGGACTGACTTTTTTTGACATATAAGTACGGATCTTTATCCCCAAGCCTTACGAAATCCATCATGAGCGGCCGCCGTCCCAGACGGTATTTCAAATCTTTATAAGACTGCTTTAGTTCCTGCGCATCGGCCAGCCATTTTCGGTTGTTGATGGCTTCGTATATTTTTTCTTTGACGACATCCTGGAAATGGACAGAGGTGGAACCGGGCAGGAAATTCTGGGACATCGTACGCCGCACATCGTCCTTGTTGTAGGTACGGTCTCCGTAGAGGGCGATAGGCAGAAGAAAATTGTTTTTGTAATTGCCGATGAAATCGAGGACTTCCAGATAGCGTTTATGGGGGAATTTGCGCAGGCCGCGGCCAAGCTGCTGGACGAAGATGATGGCCGACTGGGTAGGGCGCAGCATGATGATCTGGTCGATTGAGGGAATATCGACCCCTTCGTTGAATATATCGCGGGTCAGGATATACTCGAGATAGTCGGGCGTCGTATCCGGACTGCCTTCGAGGCGGCGGATGGCATCATCCCGCATTTCCGGGGTAGAATCACCGCTGAGTGCTATGGCCCGGCGGCCATGCTTTTGCAATAAACCGGCCAGTATGCGGGCCTCTTCGACGCGGCTGCAGAATATGAGACAGCGCAGGCGGTTTCCATCACACCCGTAATAAGAAGAGTAGTACAGGATATGGCGGACCCGTTCTTCGCAGGTCAGATCCTGTATGGTGGCGGATTCATCCAGTAGTTCCCCGTTTACGGAAATATCGGCAATGCCGTGATAGTGGAACGGTACCAGCATATTTTCCGCCAATGCCTGATGGAGACGGATTTCATAGGCGATGTGGTGATGAAACAGTTCGTAGATATCGAAATCGTCGGACCGTTCCGGCGTGGCCGTCATGCCCAGCCAGAACCGGGGTTTGAAATAGTGGAATATCCGTTGGTAGGAAGCCGCTCCGGCACGGTGTACTTCATCGACGACAATATAATCAAACGAGTCCGGAGAGAATTTTGTATATACGTCAGGCTGGGAAAGGGTCTGGATCGTACAGAAGAGGTAAGGTGCATTCCAGTCTTTCTGATTGCCGGATAACAGGCCCGTATCTTCCCGATCACACCAGACGGTTTCATAACTCCGGCGGGCCGCTTTGGCGATGAGTTCCCGGTGGACGACGAATAAGAAACGCTTTGGCTGGAAGATGCGCACGTCAAAAGCAGACAGGTAGGTTTTGCCTGTCCCCGTTGCCGAAATGAGGAGCCCTCTGTCAGCGCCCTGGTCGCGCAGCTGCCGGAGTCCCTGCAGGGCTTCCTTCTGCATGGCATTGGGATTGATGGTCTGCATGCGTGCCAGATGGGTATGCCGGGGCCTGTTACAGGTGTATACACGTTCGTACGCGTTGATCCAGTTTTCATCGACGGGGACGGCTTCCTCCCAAAGCGTATCGAATTCCGAACGCATCTGCCGGATGAGGCCGCCATCTTTGGATGAGGTGAAGAAGACATTCCATTCCTGGTTTGTCGTCAGGGCGGAGGCCGTGAGGTTGCTGCTGCCCAGGATCATCGTGTAGTTTTCCTGAGTCCGGTTGGGCAGATGGAACAGATAGCCTTTGGCATGGAAGCCGTGGTCTTCCGTGACCATGCGGAGCTCGATGGATGATGGCGGACAGAGATAGGTCTGCAGGGTGAGCAGGTCGCGAAGGGCGTCGGGTTCAGTGAAGTTCAGATACTGGGAAGCCAGGATATAGCCTTTGACCGGACGGTCTTTATATTCCAGCAGCACATCTTTCAGGCAGGCAATGCCTGATTTGGTGATAAAGGCTACGGAAAAATAAAACTCATCGCAATAAGAAAGCTGCGTAACCAGTGTATCCAGCACTTTCGTCTTTTGTGCGCGGTTATTGGTCACAATACGGGGAACATACCGTGAATCCGCTTTCGTATTATAATCGATAAAACCTTCGCGTAAACAATTTTCCAGTACATTGCCTGTCGTCATCGTGGAGCACCCTTTACTATTTAATCCGGTTTCGATTCAGAAACTAATTTTTCCATGATAGGCTGATCGGCTGCCGCCCAGTCCAGGGATGGCAGTTCCTGCGGCGGAAGCCAGCATGACGCAATATGCTCTTTGCGGATAAATTCCGGTGAAGAGAGGGGACAATAGAAGGCATGCATGGTAATGGCAAAATCGGGGTACTGATGATGGACCGTCATATATAAGTCACTTTCCTTGATGGTCGTATGAATGTTCATTTCTTCCCGTAATTCCCGTTCCAGTGCGGCGTGCCGTGATTCTCCCGCTTCTATTTTTCCGCCAGGAAATTCATATTTGAACGATACATAAGGATACTTCCCTTTTCCCCGCTGCATGCAGAGAATGTTTCCATTATACGTCAGAATAGCCGCTACGACTTCCAATTGTTTCATCAGTTCGTCACCTTTCCTGTCAATTATTCTGGATCTATTATACTATTTCTTGTTTATCGATACCAGGGCAGAAAAAATGCCTGTGCCTATATGGATTTTTAGCTGCCAGGATAGGAATTGCCATGGACCTGACTAAATATATATGACAGGCTTATACAAACGGTATTCAGAAAACGGGGAACGTCATATACGAAATGTTCTTTTGTCTTTGTGAGATAGACAATATAGCAGTGTGAAAATATTAAATATAGTAAATTAATACCCTCATTTTCTTAAAATATTTCATAATAAGCCAAATTTTTCTAAATGCATAAAAATGGAAGTTCTAAATATGCATTTTGGTAACTGATTGAGATAAAACAAAACATTTTTCACAATAATTAATTGATATTTGTAATTTCGCAATAGACATATCAAATAAGACATTGTTTTATGCATATTCTATAAAATTTAAAAATAATTGGAATAATATTAGTATTAGTGTTTATAATTTAAAATAAATACTTTACAAAATAATGAAAATGACGTAAAATCAAGCTATAAAGAAGATAAACGCATTTAATTAATGCGTTTATCTTCTAGCTGGCCGGACAAAAAATAAAAACTGTATGATTTTCATGTACGCGTACAAAGAATAAAAAAGCGCTAAGATGATATATTGAAAAAGAATTATCTTTCAATTATCAAATCTTATTTTCTTTACTATGTCGTATTCGTATTATTTAATGAATATTTATGTGATTGGAGTGAAAACATATGGAACATGATAAGCTGATGGAACGATATAATGATGACATCATCCGCCTGCGCAGGGAGTTTCACCGGCATCCGGAACTCAGTTTCGAGGAGACAGAAACTACGCGGAGGATAGCATCTGTTCTGGATGAATGGGGGATTCCGTATCAGATTAATGAAGAAAAACATACAGGACTGGTTGCCAGGATTTCCGGTGCCCATCCTGGAAAAGCGGTGGCTCTCCGGGCCGATATAGATGCTCTTCCTGTAATGGAAAAAACAGGACTTCCTTTTGCTTCGGAAGTTCCCGGACGGATGCATGCCTGCGGCCATGATAATCATATTGCCATGCTCCTGGGAGCGGCACGGATGCTGCTTGATATAAGAGATCAAATATATGGCGATGTCTATCTGGTATTTCAGCCGGCAGAGGAAGCTGGCAAAGGCGCGGCCTATATGAAGAAATTTGGTGACTGGTTTGCGAAAATAGGGGCCATTTTCGGTGCCCATATCTGGAGCAGCGTACCGGCTGGTACCGTTGCCATCCGCACTGGCCCGTTCATGGCGGCGGCAGATAAATTTACTATCCGCATTCACGGAGTCCAGTCTCACGGTTCCCAGCCCTGGTCCGGCGTCGATGCCATCGTGGTCGGTTCGGCTATTGTTACGAATCTCCAGTCCATTGTATCCCGTCAGCTCTATGCCATTGATCCGGTCGTCGTGACGGTCGGTAAATTCCAGGGTGGCGATCGCTGGAATATTGTGAGCGGCGAAGCCGTACTGGAAGGGACAACGCGGTATTTCCGCCGCGAAATCGGTCCGGAACTGAAGGAACGGATGGAACGCATTGTAGAAGAAACGGCCAAAGCCTATGGCGCCACGGCAGAATTAGACTATCAGTTCCTCATTCTGCCCACCATTAATGATGATGCCTGTACGGCCATCGCCCGCCAGGCTGTGACGGAAGTGCTGGGACCCGATGCCATTCAGGAAAGTGATCTGGTCATGGGCGGAGAAGACTTTGCATTTTATCAGGAAGACAAACCGGGATGTTTCATATTTGTAGGTACCCATAATCCCGATTGTAACGCAACCTATCCGAATCACAGCAATTATTTTACCTCTGATGAATCAGTTCTTGCCGGCGGTGCACGGGTATATGCCCAGATGGCCATTGACTGGCTGAAACAAAATAGCTGATACAGAATCATGGAGATACAAGGCTGCTGCGGTGGGGATCGTCTGGCAGCCGGAACATACAAGAAAGGGTGATTGTATGTATAACTTTGCTTTAGCTTTTACCATCTGTGCTATATTTTATATTGCCGGGGAATGGGTAGACAAACTTACTCATGCCTGGGTGCCATCTGTCTTTGTTACGGCTATTCTGATGCTGCTGGGTTACTGGTTTATCCTGCCGTATAATCTGATTACAGATAGTGTACTGCTGCCGTTTGGTGCTACACTGGGCCTGTTCCTGTTACTGGTCCATATGGGAACGGTACTCAGCCTGAAACAGCTTATGATGCAATGGCGGACCATTGTCATCTGTCTTGCCGGTCTGATCGGGATGTGTACGGCCTGCTGGTTCCTGTGCCCCCTGTTTATGGACCGGACCCTCATGATTACGGGACTTCCGGCTCTGACCGGCGGGATTGTCGCGGCTACGATCATGCAGCAGGCTGCTGCCAAGGCAGGACTCGTGACGGCGGCTGTCTTTGCCATTACGATATATTGTGTACAAGGTTTTGCCGGCTATCCTCTGACGGCGGTTTGCCTTAAAACGTACGGAAAACAACAATTGAAATTATTCCGGGCCGGAAAAATCACCATGAGTGAAGCCGATAAACATGCCGTAGAAAATGCCAACGCCGCCGTAGGTGTCAGTCATGCCAAAACGATTCTGCCACAGCTGCCGGCTCAGTTCGATACGACTGTTGTAAAATTAGGAAAGCTGGGATTTGTCGCATGGCTGGCGACCCTGGCTGGTTCGGCGACGGGAATTTCCGGTGCTATCTGGGCTCTTGTGTTTGGTGTCGTCTTCTGTACCATTGGTTTCCTCGACCGCGATGCCCTGAACAAAGCGAATTCGTACGGCATTTGCATGTTTGCACTGATGATGTTCATATTTGATGGCCTGAAAGACTGCACACAGGAAATGTTGTTATCCATTATCGGGCCCATGTTCGTCCTGATTATCATCGGCGTTATCGGCATGGCTATCATTGCCTTTATTGCCGCTCGTGTTCTTCATATTTCGTTTTACCTGGCATTTGCCAATGGACTTACTGCCCTGTATGGTTTCCCGCCCAATATCATCATTACGGAATCGACCTGTGATTCTCTGGCAACGTCTCCTGAAGAAAAGGAATTCCTTATGAGTCGTATGTTCCCGTCCATGCTGGTAGGTGGTTTCGTAACGGTTACCATTACCTCGGTCGTACTGGCCGGAACGTTTGCTTCCTTCTTATAACAGAATCATTTGCTCATACAGATCCGTTCATAAAGAAAAAGGAGATGGCCTGTGATATGCTTTCCGTCAGTACGGCGGTATACATATCGGCAGGTACAGCTCCTTTTTTGGCTGTATTGGTTGTAAGAGAGTTTTCCAGACTGGGTCAGAAATCGGGCATAGTCCAGATGGCCCCGGGTGGGATTGGCATCGTGGGACAGGTAGTCCTGATAATAAGCAAGACCCCGGTCTTTCTGATTCAGCGCAATATAGTTCCGGCTGATGATGTAACTGAGCATCCTGTCCTTTTTCCATTCCGGATGTGCGTCAACCAGTATCTGCATATGATGAACGGCTTTGTCTTTCTGTCCCGTCATATATTCGTATATCTTCTTTTAATAGACAAAATAAGGTTTCATCGAAATATACCGTCCCCATACTAAACAGACAAGGCTTATCGCATGAAACAGTTGCTATCATGCGGTAAGCCTCGTTTGCTTTTCCCGGTTACCGGCTGAAGAACAGGGTCATCAGTTTTTGCAGGGCTTCCTGGTCTGCTGCTCCCATGGTTTCCCGGGCAGAGTGCATGGCCAAAAGTGGCAGTCCGATGTCCATGGTGCGCATGGGCATGTTGGCCGACAGGAGAGATCCCAGGGTAGAGCCGCCGCGCATGTCCGAGCGGTTCAGGAAAAACTGACAGGGGATATCTTGGCTTTCGCAGAGGCTGCGGGCGATGGCAATCGCCTCGGCATCGCCGGCATAGGTCTGGCTGCAGGCTATTTTCAGGACCGGACCGCCGTTGAGGACGGGGAGGTTGGTGGGATCGGTTTTATCGGGATAGTTGGGGTGGTACGCGTGGGCGGCATCGAGGGAGAAGACGTATCCGCCGCTCATATCGGCCCATAATTCCGATTCCGTATATCCGAGTCCGGTGTATATCCGCTGCAGGATCTGAGGGCAGACGAGTGATGCGGCCCCCTGCTTGCTGCGGCTGCCGACTTCCTCATTGTCAAAGAGGGCGATGAGATTGATTCCATCCGTACTGGTGCCATGGATCAGGCCCATGAGGCAGGCATATACCGATGTCTGGTTATCCAGGCGGGAGGCGGAAATGAATTCATTATTCCGCCCCAAGAGACAAGGCGGTTCTGTCGGATACACCGTCAATTCGTACGACAGGATATCGGCTGCCTGCAGGGAAAATTCGTCTGCCAGAAATTGCAGGAAAACGGACCGGTCATCGCCGGAAGAATCCCGGTCAGTCAGGGTGAACAAGGGGAGCATGTCTTTCTGGGGATTCAGTTTTTCCCCCTCATTTACCGTGGGATTCATATGGATTGCCAGGTGAGGAATCGTAAGGAGAGGGCGGCGGGCATCGACATAGCGCACATCCGGATGATAGGCGTCGTCACTGCGGAGCACGATTTTACCGGCCAGAGACAGCGGGCGGTCCAGCCAGGTGTTTCGGATCATGCCGCCATATACTTCGACATTGAGTTTCCCGTACTGCTGTGTCTGAATCGCCGCATGGGGCTTGATGCGCAGACAGGGGAAATCCGTATGGGCCGTGGCGATGTGCAGGTGACTACGCGGCTTCCTGCCGATGCGGAATGCCAGGAGCGTCGAACCGAATACGCGGGTATAGTATGCCTTTCCCGGCGTCAGTGACCACGTATGAGATAAGGAAAGAGGCGTAAATCCTTTTTCTTCCAGCAGGGAAATACCTGCTTTAACCGAGTGGAAGGGGGATACGGCCTTTTCCAGAAAATCAAATAATCCTGCTTGTACACGATTCATAGAACAAACCTCCGTTTCTTAACTATCTCAGATACCCTCGCCGGGGTGGGTCCCCGGCAGCCAGTTTTGGATGGTGAGGCATTCCCGGATGATGTGGGTCATGGATGGCGTGAGAAATTTATCTTTATGGTAGACAATTTGGAAGATACGCTGAAATGAAAGGCCCGGCAGGGGAAGTTCACATAGAAGTCCCTCTTCGATTTCCCGTTGTACCAGGCGGCGCGAGAGAAAGGCTGTCCCCAGATTGGCTATGACGGCTTTTTTGATGGCTTCGGAATTATTGTAGACGCCGCAGACATGATAAGGAATGGCGTGATCGTCCATGATGCGGGCAAACAATTCCCGCGTGCCGCTGCCAGACTCTCTCAGAAATACAGGGATATGGTCCAGATCGTGGCACTGGCGGATTTCCTTCCGGCTCCAGGGATTTTGAGGAGCGGCAATGGCCGTCAGTTCGTCTGTCAGGAATGGAAGGGCCGTGAGGTAAGGAGATGTCAGGCGGCCTTCGATGAGAGCCAGGTCCAGTTTATCTTCCATAAGCCGTTGTTCCAGTTCTTTGGTGTTGTGGATTTCTGAGAGGATTTCCTGCCCGGGCAGCCGTACGTGTTCGTGCTGCAGTAATTCGACCAACAGGACTTCCCCTATGGTAATGCTGGCACCCAGACGTATGGGAATCTGATTTTGCAGGGATTTCATCCCCGTTTCTGCTTTTTCGATGAGGGATGTAATCTGGTAGGCATATTGCAAGAGGTGCTGGCCGGCAGCAGTCACGAAGATACGCCGGCCCAGACGATGGAACAGCAACAGCCCATAGTGATCTTCCAGTTCATGGATGGCCTGGGTAATGGATGGCTGGCTGATGTGCAGCTGCCGGGCAGCGTGGGTCATATTCATGGTTTCGCAGACGGCGATAAATATTTGTAAGTGGCGGATAGTCATGAGATTACCTCTGTTAGTATAAGTATTTACTTATGATATATATTATATATCGGTATTTTCCATATGAAAAGAGGCGCGGTATACTTATTCCATCGCAACGAGAAATAGAGGAGTGGACAAAAATGAGTAACATGAAATTTGTGGAATGGCATCGCGCCTCTGTCGGGGTCATCCTGACACTGGCTTGTTCCCTGGCAGGCTGGCAGCTGGCAAAGCTGCCGGGGTTTTCCCTGATTGGCCATCTTGTGCTGGCTCTGCTTCTGGGTATGGCGTTTCAGCTCTTCCGTACGCTGACCCTGACGGCCCGGGAAAGCACGGGATTCATTGCCAATAAATTTTTACGGGCCGGTATTATCCTGCTGGGATTCAAACTGAATCTGGTCATCCTGATGACGTCGGGGCTGCACAGTCTGGAAGCGGCTGTCGTCGTCGTTGCGGTGATGATCCTCATCAATTATGGCATGGCACGGTTATTCCGGGTCGATCATACGCTGGCACTTCTTACAGCCTGTGGATGCAGCATCTGCGGGGCTGCTGCCGTCATGGGTATATCGGGGACGGTAAAAGCCAAAGCCAGCCAGTCTGTCCTGGCCGTAGCTGTCGTGGCCGTACTGGGAACGGTATTTACCCTGATCGAAGTCGGACTGCAGCCGCTGCTGGGATTTACGGACAGCCAATTCGGTGTCATGGCCGGCCTCAGTCTTCATGAAATCGCCCATGCCGTGGCTGCCGGCGGCAGTGCAGGGCCGGTAGGAACGGATAGTGCCATCATCGCCAAGCTTTCCCGTGTCCTGTTGCTGGCCCCGGTCGCCATTATCGTGGGGATTCTCGAAGCCTGGCGCAACCGGCGGAACGACGATAGCAAGCAGGACATGAAAATCCCTATTCCCTGGTTCATGGGAGGGTTCATACTGGCCAGTGCCATCGGTTCGTATGTGCCGGCTGTTGAAATACTGGTCCCGTATTTTGTACAGGCGGCCTATGTCATTCTGGGAATGGCTATGGCGGCATTAGGCCTGAATGTCAATTTCAGCGTCATTGCCAAAGAAGGGGTCCGTCCCATGGCGGGAGCCTTTTTGTGCTCCTTTATCATACTGGGGCTGGGCTGGTTCATTGCCTCCCATTATTTTATCTAAATATATGCTTCATAAATATAAAGAGACTGCCTATTGTGATGATCCGTTGCGTCAGATTACTGAATCTGGCGCAGAATCATACAGGGGCAGTCTTTTTTGTATATCCGTCTGTATCAGCTGAAAAATTCGATAATCTTGTGAATAGCCAGGGCCATGTGATTCGGGTTCTGGAAGGGGTGGTTGGCGCCTTCCACGGGGATGAATTCGATTACGTTGTTTTCGGCAAACCGCTGGGATGCTTCTATAGGGACCATTTCGTCCTTTGTCCCGTGGATGACGATCATGTCGTCGGCATAGTCGAAATACTCCTGCTTCATAATATCGAAATCCCGGAGCGAATCGAGGAAGTGCTGGTCGATTTTCATCTTCCGCTCAAACCCGATCTGGATTTCCTTTCCTTTGTGGAGTTTAGTCTTATCTGCTTCGGGAATAAAATCGCACATAGTCTGATACATATTGACGGCCGGGCAGCGCAGGGCTATTTTTTTAAAAGGATTTCCCCGTTCAATCAGGTAGCGGAGCGTGACGTAGCCACCGAAACTGGTGGAGTAGATGTAAAGCGTTTCCGCCTGAAGTTCTTCACGGGCGTACTGTATGACCAGATCGAGATAGGTCATGCATTCTTCGATGGTCAGTTTTTTCCGGGCGTCCTCTCCATGGCAGGGCCAGTCAAAGGCGAGGGCCGCATAGTCACTGTATTTCGATGCCAGATGTTCGCCAAAATGCTGTGTACCGGCCGTGTCTTTACTGCTTCCGAATCCATGGGTGACCAGGACGATATGAGAAAAGGTGCGGGCCGTTTTCTCATGGTCACTGAAAATCAGCCGGCAGCGGATACTATAGCCGTCTTTATTAATGTCAAATCGTTTTTCCATGACGTAATGCCTCTTTTAAGTGTTAAAATTTGTATTTGTTACGAAATAAGTATAGCAGAAATTGCCTGTTTAGAAAATATGCATGGTTTATAATTAAATGCTATAGACTAACTGCTGCACCTGTATCGCCACAGTGCCCCGGGTGTGGTACAATGACCTATAGGAGAGCTATGC
The DNA here is from genome assembly GCA_900095875.1 of Caecibacter massiliensis. GTDB lineage: Bacteria > Bacillota > Negativicutes > Veillonellales > Megasphaeraceae > Megasphaera > Megasphaera hexanoica. The sequence continues at coordinate 2,282,190 of LT608311.1, forward strand.
TTTCCGATACAGTTGACTGATAAGTGAGGCGCTATGGTATGAAAACGATTACAACAGACGTATTGCAGCAGTTCCGCTCGGCTTATGAGGCCGATACGACAGCTCCGGTCCTACATGCGGCCCTTGCCAAAACAGACATGGCAGGCCTGTCTTATGTACCCGGTGCAGCGGCGCAGCTCAAAGGTGCTTTTTCTGTAGAAGTAAAGACGAGAGGAATCACGGCCCAGCAGAAATCAGGCCGCTGCTGGCTCTTTGCCGCCCTTAATATACTCAGAGAAATCGTGGCAGATACGTGTCACCTGAGTGAATTTGAATTGTCCCAGAATTACCTGTCCTTTTATGACAAACTGGAAAAGGCCAATAATTTCCTCCAGATGGTCATCGACCATGCCGATGAACCGCTCAAGGGACAGTGCATGCAGTATATCCTGCGCGGTATGAGCGATGGCGGATACTGGTGTGAAGTAGCAGACCTGATAAAAAAATACGGCGTTGTGCCCAAACAGGTGCAGCCAGAAACGTATCAGTCAGAACACACGGATCATTTTGTAGCTACAATCAATAAGCTTCTGCGCAAAGACGCCATGGAATTGCGGGAACTGGTCCTTACGGGCAAAGACCCGTATGCGCGGAAGATGGAAATGATGCAGGAAGTCTACAAAGCCGGATGCATTGCCTTCGGGCAGCCCGTTGAAACTTTTGATTTCGCTTATCGCGATGCTGATGGCGCCTATCATGAAGACCGCAATCTGACACCACAGTCATTTTATGAAAAATATGTCGGACTGGACCTGGACCAGTATGTACCGGTCATTAATGAACCGACGACGGACAAGCCGATGAATGGGCTTGTCCGGTTCCATGGGACGGAAAATATGGCAGACCGCGATATGATGGCTCTCAATATTCCCCAGGAAGAACTGGAAGAGTTGTGCATCAGGCAGTTAAAGGCCGGACAGGCCGTATGGTTTGCCTGTGATGCCGGCGCGGCCGGTGCGCGCAAAGAAGGCGTCTGGGACCCGGACAGCGTGCGCTATGAAGCGCTCCTTGGCGGCTTTTCCACGGCCATGCCCAAAGGAAAGCGGCTGGAATATAGAAGCAGCTCCGCTACGCACGCGATGATCCTGACGGGGGTCCATTTCGATGAATCGGGCCGTCCGGACCGCTGGAAGATAGAAAATTCCTGGGGCAAGGACGTGGGAGACAAAGGCTATTTCGTCTGCTCTGAAGCGTATTTCAATGAATTCGTCTACGAAGCCGTCATCCGCCGGGAACATTTCAGCCCGGCCCAGCTGGATATGCTGAAGAAAGAAGCCGTTGTCATCAACGCCTGGGATGAAGATGTATAAGGGGGAGTCTGACATGATAGACAGAGATATTCTGGTAAACCGTTTCATGAAATACGTGTCCTTTGATACCCAGTCCGATGAAGATAACGACACGATCTGCCCGAGTACGAAGGGACAGACCGTACTGGCCCAGTATCTGGCTGATGAATTGAAACGGCTGGGACTTCGTGATGTGTCTCTCGATGAAAACGGCTATGTCATGGCGACGCTGCCGGCCAATGGGGCAGAGAAGGCGCCTGTCGTAGGCTTTATTTCCCATCTCGATACGAGTCCTGATGCCCCGGGAGGCCCCGTCCAGCCTCACATTGTCACGGCCTATGATGGCGGGGATATCGTCCTCAATCAGGAAGAACACATCATCCTGTCCCCGAAGGATTTCCCCCGGCTTCTGGCGTATAAGGGACAGGATATCATGGTGACCGACGGAAAGACTCTGCTCGGAGCTGATGACAAGGCCGGGATGACGGCGATTGTCACTGCGGCAGAATACCTGCTCCATCATCGGGAAATTCCGCACGGAACCGTCCGCATCGGGTTTACACCGGATGAAGAAACGGGGCGCAGTGCCCTTCTCTTTGATGTGGCAAAATTCGCCGCTGATTTCGCCTATACCGTAGATGGCGGTGAACTCGGCGGGCTGGAATATGAAAATTTCAATGCTGCCAATCCAGTCATTACCCTGTATGGCCGCAGCGTTCATACGGGAGATGCCAAAGGAAAGATGATCAATGCCATTTCTCTTGCCTCAAAATGGCAGCAGATGCTCCCGGCAGGAGAAAAACCGGAATATACGGAAGGCCGGGACGGCTTTTTCCATGTCTATAAAATAAGCGGCGGAGTCGAACAATGCACCCTCCACATGCTCGTCCGCGACCACGACCGGGATCGCTTTGAAGCGCGGAAACAGTATCTCCGCAACATAGCCCGTTTTTTCAACGAAACATACGGCGATCATACGGTCGTCATCAAGGAACACGACGTGTATTACAACATGCTCGATGTCATCCGCGACGGTCATATGGATGTAGTGGATCTGGCAAAGGACGCCATGAAGGCCGTCGGCATAACACCGGTCGTAGCGCCTATCCGGGGCGGTACGGACGGGGCCCAGCTTTCCTTCCGGGGACTGCCCTGTCCCAACCTCTTCACGGGCGGAGCCAATTTCCACGGGCGGTTTGAATACCTGCCACTGGATTCATTGAAAAAGTCCTGTGAAACGGTTATAGAAATCATCAAATTAGCGGCTGGTAAAGAGAAATAAAGATATAGAACGGTTATAGCAAAGGGGCTGCCTGATAGTGAGGCAGCCCCTTCGTTAGAATGAGGTAAAACTTTTGATAACACTGGCAGGTATCGTAAATATACTTACCAGAGATTATCTTCTTCATTGAATTTCCAGTCATAGGGATCCGATATGACTTCCATGGCGGGAATTTTCTGGATATCAGGGATGCAGGCAACGGAGCATTCCAGTTCATTCAGGGAAATCGTATTTTTGATGCGGACCACTTTTGCCTGTGACGGGTCGGGCAGGAAGGAATGGGCAATAGCCATTTCAATGGCATCTTTATCGCTGTTGGCATATAGCGGCATAGCGCCCATGTGGAATGACTTCGCTGTGATGATATTTGTATAGGTCATGGCAAAATCAATTTTATTGACGAAGCGATAGCTGATGATATCGGCTACGCCGGCTCCGGTTGCATTGCCGTGGGCCTTTTCCGTAATATCGAGCAGGACGATTTTTTCGATATCCGGTGCCAGTTTGTGGAAACCTGCAAACTGGCTTTCCCGTTCCGTACGGCCCGTTACGTTGGGGTCCATCCCGGCGCCGCTGATTTCCTTGCCGACTTCATCGATGACCAGCACGTCGATACGGGGCAGCAAAAGGTGGGGCATTTCTGCCCGTGCCAGCTGCTGCAGGCGGGCATCTTCTTCAAATAAACGGGAAGTCGGGATGACTTCCAGGTGGCCGATATGGTCGGAGGGACTCTGGGTCAGCCCGACCGAGAAAAATACCCGTACTTTCTTCAGGAAGGCTTCCGATACGCGTTCCAGGTTTTCACCGAAGTGATCGTAGCCCAGGGAATGAAATGCGCTGGCGCCGCGGTGTTTTCCCACGCCGATGCAGATCATTTTCAAGAGACCCGATTCATGGGGCGCTTTGAAATGGGTGTGCGGTTTGATTTTGTTGAACAGAATGATCCCGTCGGCTTCGTAGGCGGCTTTATCGCAATAGACCGGCATGCCATCGGGAAGCTGATCTACCTGTACTGTTTCCATGGTGGAGATGACCGGTACGCCCAAGTACTCTTCGCAGATGCCGAACTGGGCCAGATGCTGTTTCTGTCCTTCTGCTGTCGCACCGGCATGACTGCCCATGGCCGGGAAAATAAAGGGGCTGGCTCCCCATTCCTGCAGCTGGCGGCACAAAAGGCGGAGCAGTTCTTTGTAATACGGTACGCCACGGCTGCCGGCCGTAATGCCGATACGCTGGCCTTTTACAGCCGGAGCCAGTTCGCCTTCATGGGCGGAGAGCTGCTTCTGTAGTTCGCCTACGGGATCGGTCAGGTATTCATCGGGAAAGGTCTGGCGGACGCGGACCATATGAGGAATCGTGATGCCATCAGTGAGCGATTTTTTGTCGAGTTTTGGGAATTTCATACATAGTACCTCCTTTGCCGGTATTCTCAGTAAGTGGGAACAAAGATGAAACCGGACGATGAATTCTTTACCTATAGTATACCACTAGTTCATAAAACCATGATTAAAAGGTATAGAATAGACACCTGGCTTGACAGAAATGCGTAGCAGAAGGTACGCGAAAAGGCTGTCCTGCAGGTTTGGGCAATGATCTGCAGGACAGCCTGTAACAGATTTCCTATATTTCCATTAATATATTATGATTCATCGAGAAGGCGAAGTTTGGTGTCGAGGCGGTCCAGTGCCTCCTGCATATGGCGCATCCGTTCGCTCAGACGCTGCTTTTCCTGCAGGAGGATTTTCCGGCGGGCAGACCGGGTATCACCATCCTGGCGGTATAATTTCAGATAGGCAGCCAGACCTTCAATTGAGACATCGGCGGCACGCATGCATTTGATGAACGCAATACTGGCACAATTTTCATCGGTATATTCACGGATGCCGTTTTTATTGCGCGGCACCTGGCTGATAAGGCCGATTCGTTCATAATATCGCAATGTATCAGGGGTCAGATTATACTTTTCACTGACTTCTTTGATCTTCAATGGTATCACCTCTTAGTCCGTATTATAAATGATGGAGTACAGTCTAAGTCAACAGGTCTTTTGACGGTATTTTACGCTATCTTACGCTATCTTACGCTTGCTTTGAACTTGTGCCTTTTCATAAAAATGCTCCCTTCCCGGTAAACAAGCTTGTATTGTGTCACTTGTCTACCGGGAAGAGAGCATATCATGAGCAGACTGACCGACTGATGGGGCAGCTTTTTGCGAAATTGTATTTCTTAAAATAAATGCTTGAGCCAGAGCAGGGCGACGGCAGCACCGGAGCAGAGGACAGCAATGGCGATGATGATAGGGAAGCCCAAGGGGTCTTCGGCCCAGGGAACGGGAACGTTCATACCCCAGAGGCTGAAGATGATCGTCGGCACGGCCAGGATGATCGTAATCGAGGCGAGAAATTTCATGACAATGTTGAGATTGTTGGATATGATCGATGCGAAAGTATCGGACATGTTCATGAGGATGTTGGAGTACATTTCGACCATTTCGATAGCCTGTTTGTTTTCGATGATGACGTCTTCCAGGAGGTCTTCGTCTTCTTCGTACATCTTGAGCAGATGATGCAGGGCCGTGTTACGGCGCAGGCGCATGAGTTTTTCCATGACGATGCCGTTGCCTCGCAGGGCCGATGTGAAGTAAGTCAGTGATTTCTGTAATTCCAGCAGCAGGAAGAATTCTTTATTCTGCATGGAATGGCGCAGGTCTTTTTCGATGTCATCGGTCCGGTGGTTGATCTGCTGCAAATACCGCAGGAAGAGCGTCGCCGTGCGGTACAGAATCTGGAAGAGAAAGCGCGTTTTTTTGAATGTATAAAACAGGGGATATTTGTTTTCCGTGAAGGTGCGCATGACTTCCGTTTCCTGAATGCACAGGGTAATGATGAAGTCCGGCGTGATGAAGATGCCCAGCGGCAGTGTATCATAGCTGTCTGTTTCCAGGATGATAGGAATGTTGATGACGATGAAGATATAATTGTCTTCCAGTTCCACGTGAGACCGTTCTTCCGTATCCAGGGAAGTCTTGAGGACGTCCGTCGGAATTTCCGTTACCATGGAAACGAGCTGGAGATCTTCTGAATCGGGGTTGACTACATGTATCCAGGAGCCTTTCTCAGCAGAGGCGAGAGAAATATTGTCTTCCAGATGGCCATTATTGTGTTTATAGACTTGAATCATGATGGCAGCCCCTTTCCCTTTGTATGTGTTGTAAATCCAAACTACAATATAATCATAATTTACTCATTCGTCAAGAGAAAAGGCCATATTAAATGTAAGGATCCGGTAAAATCGCAGCTGCCTGCCTCTGGCAAGGTAATGGTGGCGGGGAATAGGCGAATTTGCTATAATAAAATGGCTTTATTTTCTATGATATGGGGGAATGGATTATGTTGGCTGTCATACTCAATGGTTGTATGACTTCTTTGGGAGCGCTTATTGGATTTTTTCTGAAACGGGGGATTCCCCAGCATTATACGCAGGCCATTTTCGGCGTCATTTCTCTGTGTGTCGCCGTCATGGGGATACAGGCTGCCGTAGCGACGCAGAATCTCATCCTCGTACTGGCCAGTATGATCGTAGGTACGCTGGTTGGGACGGCGCTGCATATAGAGGACCATATGCAGCAGTTCGGGGAATTTCTGAGAAAACGGCTCCGTGCAGGCAATGAATCGAATTTCGTCAAGGGATTTGTCACCTTGTCTTCCATGCAGGTCATCGGTGCCATGGCAATCCTGGGTCCGGTCCAGGCAGCTCTCGGTAATAATGAACTGTTGTATTTTAAGAGCGTCCTCGATTTTACGTCGGCTTTTATCTTTGCGACCATATACGGCCTGGGAATCGTGCCGGTGGGACTCGTCGTCCTGGTGTACCAGGGATTGTTCTACGTGCTGGCAACACTCTTTCTGCCGCTCATGACGGCCGATGTCATCCGGGAGCTCAATGCCGTAGGCGGCATCATGATCCTCGGGATAGCCCTCAACATGTTCGGCACGACAAAGTTGAAAATTGCTGATTTCCTCCCGGCCTTGTTCATACCGATGATTTATTATCATTTCATCGGCTGAGAAAAAACTGTAACAAATGGCATGATAGAGTCATTTGTTGCGTTTTTTTTATTACTCATTCTTTTCCACTCCTATATTGGTGTTTTCACATATCTATGGTATGATAGAATATGTTTATTACAGCAGAAAGACTATGGGTATGACGACAGACTCCTATCCATAGGGATATCTGGATGGGAAAGTTGGCAGCCTATGCAATTACTAAAGATGGAGCTGCGGGGATTTAAATCGTTCGCAGATAAGACAACACTGACATTTGATAAAGGCATCACGGCTATTGTCGGGCCGAACGGCAGCGGCAAGAGCAATATTTCCGATGCCATCCGCTGGGTCATGGGCGAACAGAACGTCCGCCAGCTGCGCGGCCAGAAGTCGGAAGATATTATCTTTTCCGGTACGGAAAAGCGGCATCCCCAGGGTGCGGCCGAAGTATCTTTGTATTTCGACAACAGCGACCATCAGCTCGACGTCGAATTTACGGAAGTCGTCGTGACACGACGCATATTTCGTTCCGGTGAAAGTGAATTTTTCATTAATAAGCGGCCGTGCCGTCTCAAGGATATTCATCTCCTCTTTGCCGATACGGGCATCGGCCAGGATTCGATGGCCGTCATCGGCCAGAACCGGGTAGACCGCATCCTGAACAGCAAGCCGGAAGAACGGCGGATCATCTTCGAAGAAGTGGCTGGTATCAGCCGCTATAAAAGCCGCAAACAGGACGGGTTGCGCAAGATAGAAGAAACGGAACATAACCTCGAACGCATCCACGATATGATGAGTGTATTGGAAGACCAGCTGGAACCGATGAAAGAACAGGCACAGCGGCTGCAGACGTTCCGGGAACTGGACGGCGAACGGCTGGCCTATGAAGGTACGCTGGCCCTGCAGGAATTGCGCAACGCCGAACGACTTCTTTCCAAAGCGGAAAATAACCGTATCACGGCTCAGCAGGAACGGGATACAGTCACGGCAAAACTGGAACAGGCGGCAGCCCTGCGGAAGCAGCTGGTGACGCGTATGGAAAAAGAAAATTCGGCCCTGCAGCGCCTCGATGAAGAGACCCTGGCCGTCCACAATGAACTGGACAGCATGAAGAGCCGGCACGAAGCCTTTTCCAGCCGCCAGCAGGAGCTGGCCGAATCGTTCCGCCAGGCCGGGCAGGATGTCCAGGCAGCGGAAAAAAAGGAAGGGCAGATCAAGGAACAAAAGGCCGCCTATACAAGTCAGCTGGAAGGGAAAAAACAGGAACGGGATGCAGCCCGTCAGGGCCTTTCCCTGACAGAGGAACTGTTCCGCCAGGCCGGGGAAAAAGCCTGCAAAACTGCCGATGCCCTGGCACAGGTGCAGACAGAGAGTGCCCGGAGGCAGCAGGATGTATTCGTCCTGACACGGGATATGGAAGATTTGCGCCGCCGCCTGGAAGAGAACCGCAGTCAGGCCGGCGGACTGGAACAGGCGAAGACGGATCAGGAACAGGCTGCATCCCGCATGGCCGGTGCCGTGCAACAGGTCAGGGATGATCTGGAACAGGCCAGACAGCAGTTCCAGTCTTCGTCGGCTCTTTGTAAGACGTGGGAAGCAAAGCAGCAGGAGGCCAATGAGCAGCTCCGGAAGGCAGAACAGGTGTACCGCAGCCTGCAGGGGAAGACGGCGGCCCTTTCCCAGCGCATCCGCGTGCTGGAAAGCATGGAACAGGAACATGAAGGACTGGGCCGTGCCGTAAAAGCCGTATTACTGGCACAGCTTCCGTGGCGGCCGCGTATCTGTGGCGTCGTCGGCGAATTGTGTACCATACCGGCAGCTTACGCGACGGCCCTGGACATCGCCCTGGGCGGAGCATCCCAACACGTGGTGACCGACGATGAACGGACGGCCCGGCAGGCTATTTCCTATTTGAAAGAACGCCATGCCGGCCGGACGACCTTCCTGCCGCTGGATACGGTGCGGCCCCGCAGCCGGACCCGTGACGAAGAAGCGGCTTCTGCCATGGCAGGCATCATCGGCTTTGCCGAGGATCTGATACAGTATGACGACAAGTACAAGCCTGTTTTTTCATCTCTCCTTCATAAGACGCTCGTAGCAGAAACGGCCGATGCCGCCTCTGCCGCAGCCCGGGCATACCAGCACCGGCTGCGTATCGTCTGTCTTGATGGGACATTGTTCAATGCCGGGGGCTCACTGACTGGCGGCAGCGTAAAAAACCGGGAAGGATCCCTCATCAGCCGGCGGGCGGCCCTGCAGGATTTGAAGCAGGAAGCGGCGGCAGCGGAGAAAAAGCTGCAGGAACTGGTCCAAAGGGGAAATGACCTGCGCCGCGCGGCCGGCGAAGCAGACAAGGCCGCATCCCGGCAGCAGCAGACCTGCCGGCAGGCCGATATGGAGCAGCAGAAACTACAGCTTAGCCTGCAGAGCATGGAACGGGAAGAACAACAGGCCCGGGAACGGGCCCGTGAGGCCGGACAGACCTTGCAGAAGCTGTATGCGGCCCGGTCGGACATCCAGGCAGAGCTGGTACAGAAAGAGGAAACGTACGCAGCCTGGATGGACGAAAAGCCGGCCGATACGAAAGTACTGGAAGAAGAACAGCAGCGGGCACAGGACGAACTGGAACAGTGCCGTCATGCCCTGACCGACCGGCAGGTAGCGCTGGCTACCCTGGAAGAACAGATCCGTCATCTGGAAGAGCAGATCCGCCAGCACGAAGAATTGTCCCAGCAGGCTGCCGATGCCTCGAAAGAAGCGGCAGACCGGCTGGCATCCATCGGGCGGCGTCAGGACGAAACGCGGCAGCTGCTGCAGAACCTGACAACGCATATCCGGGAAAAAGAAAAAGAAACGAAGGCCAAGGATGAGAAAAAAAAGGCCTTTTATGCTTCACGGGAAGCCGATTTTGAGAAGAGCCGGGAGCTGGAACAGCAGATAAACGATTTTAGGGACGAACAGGAACAGTGGAATCAGCGCGTCCATGCGGCAGAAGTGCAACAGGAAAAGTACCGTGGCGAGATTGAACGGGGAGAAGAACACCTGGCCCGGCAGGGACTGAGCCGGGAAGAGGCGATGAAACGGCGCCGCGAAGGCTCTCTCCGCGAATTGAATGAACGCGTATCGCGTTTGCGTCAGCAGATTGCCGGCCTGGGACAAATCAATCCCAATGCCGATACGGAATATCAGAACGCCGTAGATAAACGGGACTTTTACCATCGCCAGTGCGATGACCTGCTGGAATCGCGGAAACGGCTGCAAATCGTCGTGGCAGAAATCGACCAGGCCATGTCCAGTCAGTTCAGCCAGGCTTTTGCTGAGATTGCCCGTCATTTCCAGCGCATATTCAGCCAGCTTTTCGGCGGGGGCACGGCCCATATTTCCCTGACCGGCAGCCAGGATGTTCTGCAGTCCGGCGTGTCCATCCTCATTCAGCCGCCGGGAAAGAAGCAGCAGCCACTGACGCTCCTTTCCGGCGGTGAACGGGCGCTGACCGTCATTGCCCTGCTGCTGGCATTCCTGGCCTACCATCCGGCACCATTCGTGCTGTTTGACGAAGTTGATGCAGCCCTCGATGAAGCCAATGTCATCCGCATGGCCAGGTATATGAAGAATTATAGTGGCACGACCCAGTTCATCGTCATCACCCACCGGCGCAAGACGATGGAGGCAGCCAATACGCTCCAGGGCGTGACCATGGAAGAAAAAGGCGTATCCCGCCTGCTTACCGTTAAAGTAGACGATATGATAGAGAAAGGAAGTTAATTATGGGATTTTTTTCAAGATTACGCAAGGGATTGGAAAAAACGAAAGGCTCGCTCATTAAGAACATCGAGACCGTCGTACGCGGGTATGCCAAAATTGATGACGAGATGTACGATGATCTGGAAGCGGTCATGCTCACCGGCGATATAGGAGTGGAAACGACGGAATATCTTCTCGACCAGATCCGCAGCGGCGTAAAGAGCCGGGAAATCCAGAATGGCGATGATGTCATTCCTTACCTGGAAAAGTGCATCGTAGCCCTTCTGGAAGAAAATAACGACCCCGTACCGGATTGCACCGGTACGACCGATGTCATCTTTATCGTCGGCGTCAATGGCGTCGGCAAGACAACGACGATTGGCAAGCTGGCCAAATACTATACCCAGCAGGGCAAATCGGTCATGCTGGCCGCAGGCGACACCTTCCGGGCAGCGGCGGCAGAACAGCTCACTATCTGGGCGGACCGCACGGGCGTCCCTATCGTGAAGCATCAGGAAGGAGCCGATGCGGCGGCAGTCGTCTTCGATGCGACGGCGTCGGCCAAGGCTCATCATACGGATATCCTCCTCGTCGATACGGCCGGCCGTCTGCAGACGAAATCCAACCTCATGGAAGAATTGCGGAAAATGGCCCGCGTGGCCTCCCGCAATATCGAAGGGGCACCGCAGGAAACGCTGCTGGTCCTCGATGCGACGACCGGGCAGAATGCGGTCAGCCAGGCCAAGTTGTTCGGCGATGTCGTACCGCTTACGGGCGTCGTTCTCACCAAGTTGGATGGCACGGCCAAGGGCGGTGTCATTTTATCGGTCAAACGGGAACTGGGCGTACCTGTGCGCTGGGTCGGCGTCGGTGAAGGCGTCGATGACCTGCGCCCCTTTGATGCGGCCCAGTTTGCCGATGCCCTCTTTGACCGCAATGTAGAAAAGAGAGAACAAGAAGAGGATTAATTCTGGAAGGGTGGGATTTTCATGTATGCAGGAAATATCAGGCAATGGGAGACGGAAGTACAGGCACTGCCGGAATGGCTGCGGCCCTGGATCAAAGAACTGGCCTCCCTTCATACGTCATTGCTCAAACCGGGACGGCATGAACTTCCGGGAGCGAATTTCTTCAATATCGATGAAGTCATGACGGAAAACGCGTCGGCACGTAAGATAGAAGCGCACCGGTCTTACATCGATATCCAGATGGTACTGGCCGGGAGAGAATACATCGGCTGGCAGCCTCTGTGCCGCTCGGGCAAGGTCGTAGAAGCACGGCCCGATGATGACATCTGGTTCTACGACGGTTCTTATGAAGATGATACGCAGGTCCTCATGACACCGGGTACCTTTGCTATCTTTCTTCCCGGCGACAGCCACCGCCCGTTGTGTGCTCCTCACGGGCTGTGCGGTCCCGTCCGTAAAATCATTATGAAAATCCATATCTGAGAGGACATATTATGAATGTATTACAGGAAGCGGGAGAGGCGCTGCAGCGGTTGCGGCAGAAACGCCCTCTCGTCCATCATATAACTAATGTCGTCACCATCAATGATTGTGCCAATGCGACTCTTGCCATAGGGGCATCGCCGACCATGACCTGGGCTCCCGCTGAAGTAGGAGAATTGGCCGGAGCTGCTTCGTCGCTGGTCCTCAATATGGGAACGCTTCAGCCCTGGACGATAGATGCGATGGAACGGGCCGGCAAAGCGGCAGCAGAGAAGAATGTCCCCATCGTGCTGGATCCCGTAGGTGCCGGTGGTACGACGTACCGGACGCAGGGCGCACTGCAGCTGGCAGCACGGCTGCCCCTTACCGTTATCCGGGGCAATATGAGCGAAATGATGTGCCTCGCTGCAGGAAGAAGCGGAATCAATCCCGGAGTGGACAGCCATGACAGAGAAGTCATGACCATAGAAAAAGTCCGCCATCTGGCGCGGCTGCTGAAAACGACAGTGGCCATTACTGGCCCGGTTGATGCCGTATCCGATGGCCGGCGCAGCGTCCTCCTGGGAAATGGGACGCCTCTCCTGACCTATGTGACAGGAACGGGCTGTATGACGACATCGCTCATCGCGTCCTTTGCGGCCGTGTCCGGCCCGTTTACGGCGGCTGTAAGCGGCATCCTCTCCATGGGAATTGCCGGGGAAACAGCAGCCCGCCTGTCCCAGGGGCCGGGTACGTTTCACCTGCATCTTATCGATGCGTTATACCAGTTGCAAACAGAAACATATCTTACCTGTGGAAAGGTCCTGAATTACGATGAATAATCAAAATGTATACTTGAAGAAACTCACCTTTACAGCTATTTTTATTGCTCTCGGCGTTCTCCTGGCCCCTCTTGTATCGTTCCCGTTTGGGGGCGCCCGTGTATTTCCCCTGCAGCATTTGATTAATGTCCTCCTGGCCGTTCTGCTGGGATGGCGCTATTCGGTTGCCGGTGCTTTCTGTATTTCTTCTATCCGCATCGCCCTGGGAGTCGGCACCATTCTGGCTTATCCGGGCAGCATGATCGGCGCCTGCCTTTCGGGGATTTTGTATAAGAAGACCGGGTCCATCTGGGGCGCCGTCGTCGGGGAAATTTTTGGTACGGGCATACTGGGCGGACTGGTTGCCTACCCTCTGGCCGCCTTCATCCTCGATTCCAAAGCCGTTGCCCTCTGGTTTTTTGTCGTCGCCTTCCTGCCTAACACATTCATCGGTGCCATCTGCGGGGCTGTCTTCCTCAAAATCATTCCGCTGAAACGGATGGTCGAAGACATGCTGAAACGATAACAGAATAGATAGTTCTAAAACGAAACAAATTCCTGCGGGACTGTAGATTTTCATTGACTAATGCAGTCCCGTATATTAAACTATAAATTGGTACTGAGTTTTCTATTTGAGTTTTTTGTTGTTATTTTTTCAGACACAGTCCTTTTTGAAGTGGAGGATGGATAGGGTGAGGACATGAATAAAGATATCCGTGAACAGATTTTACAGGCGGCGGTAGACGAATTGCGCCTGCATGGCCCGAATTTCCACATGGATGATCTGGCCCACCGTCTCCGCATCAGCAAGAGAACCTTATATGAACATTTCTCGTCCAAGCAGGAAATGATTATAGAAGCGTTATATTCACTGATGGATGAGGTATATACCCGCCATGTGAAATTGCTGCAGGATCCGGATCTTACGGCAGAAGAGAAACTGGTGGAGTATTTTAATGTCAATGCCAGCGGCAAGGTATTTTCTATGCGTAAAGCCAAGGAGATTTTTACGAAAATGCCGGAAATCTGCGCTACCATGCAGACCTATTCTGAACGGGACTAGCAGGTATTGGAACAGATATTTGAACAGGCACAGGAAAATGATGAGTTTTATGATTTCGATAAGGAACTTCTGATTCATATGCTTCATTGTTCCGCCGATGGAATCTTATATTACATCGAAAAGAAAAACGAAGACTATTCTTTTCCAGAATATATGGAAAAATGTATCCGTATCATTTTATATGGAATAAAAAAAGACAGGGGGGCTTACATTGCATGATAAAGAAGGGTGATTTATTTAAACTGGGCGTAACGGCTCTGACTGTTGCGGCCTTATTGACAGGCTGCGGAGCCCAGCAGGGGGCGCAGAAAGGTGCTGTCGCCGTCAATACGTACAAGGTGCAGGCGGAAGATACGCCTGTCAAAGCAGAATACAGCGGCACCGTGACGGCAACGGATAAAGTTCCCGTACGGCCGAAGATTTCCGGCCGGGTAGTGGAAAAATATGTCCAGGGCGGTCAGGAAGTAACGGCCGGCCAGGCTTTGTTCCGTCTGGACAGCCGTACCTATGATGCGGCTCTGGCTCAGGCCAAGGCCAATCAGGCCCAGGCCGCGGCCAATCTGGCCAATCAGGAACTGAACCTGCGCCGTTATCAGACACTGGCCAGCCAGGATGCCGTGGCCCAGCAGATCGTCACCGATCAGGAAGCGGCTACGGCCCAGCAGCAGGCTGTCGTAGAAGCCAATGCCGCCCAGGTCGATGCCGCCCAGGACAACGTCGATGATACCATCGTCTATGCACCATTTTCGGGCAAACTGAATGTCGATGATGTACCTATCGGTACCTTTGCGACGGCCGGTTCTACCGCACTGGTCACGATTTCCTCCACTAATCCCGTGTTTGTCGAATTTTCCATCAGCGAATCGGAATACCTGCAGATGACGAAACAGACCGGAGCCGGCAGCTGGGGCGATCACCTGCTCCTGCGCCTCAGCGACGGATCTACCTATCCTTATGAAGGCCGTGTCGTCCAGGTCAACCATGGCATGGATGGCAATTCCGGCTCGATTATCGTAAAGGCAGTATTCGACAATCCAGATAATTTGCTCATTCCCGGATTGTATGCGACGGTAGTTTCCGATACCCAGGTACAGCGGAATGCTTTGGCTGTACCGCAGCGTGCCGTACAGCAGACATTGGGTAAATATTACATTTCCATTATCGACAGCGACGGAAAGGCTCAGACGAAAGAAGTTACGCCGGGGCAGAAAGTCGGAAAATTCTGGATTATCACCGACGGTCTGTCCGACGGGGATACAGTCATCGTCGACGGGTATCAGAAAGCCAAAGGAGCAACGCTGGATCAGCATCTGCTGACAAAGACGGATATTGAAAGCAGTTCTGATACGACGACGGATAGTACATCCAAATAGGAGGCAGCACAGTGATATCTAAGTTTTTTATAGACAGGCCTATTTTTGCCATCGTCATTTCGCTGGTCATCTCCATTCTGGGGCTGTTGTCTCTGCTGACATTGCCGATAGCAAAATATCCAAAAGTAACGCCGCCGCAGATCAGTGTATCGGCGACATATGTCGGGGCCAACTCGGAAGTCATCGGGACGACCGTAGCCAGCGTCATCGAACGTCAGATGACCGGTGTTGACGGGCTTGATTATATTTCCAGCTCCAGTAACGATGATGGCCGGTATTCCATGACGGCCCAGTTTAAAACGGGCACGAATGATGATATGGACATGGTCAATACCCAGAACCGTATCAGTCAGATTCAGTCCACCCTGCCGTCGGAAGTAACGCAGACGGGGGTAACTGTACAGAAGTCAACGAGTTCGACCGCTATGGTTTTTGCGCTCGTATCTCCTAGTGGCACGTATGATGCAACGTTTTTGAAAAACTATGCGACCCAGTACTTCATGGATGAATTAAAATCCGTGTCTGGTGTCGGTAACGTACAGGAATTCGGATCGGACTATGCCATGCGTATCTGGCTCAATCCGATGAAAATGAGCATTTTAAAAGTAACGCCGACCGAAGTCATGGCGGCGATTAAATCGCAGAATACGCAGGCTGCTGTCGGTACAGTAGGGTCACAGCCTACGCCAGATAGCCAGACGTATCAGTACAGTATGCGTACAGACGGCCGCCTTCAGACAGCGGAACAGTTTAAGAATATTATTGTCCGCACTAACAGTGACGGATCTATGATCCGCATAGGCGACATTGCCAGTGTCAATCTTGGCAATAAAGATTATAATGTCACCAGCTCTTATAATGGCCAGAATTCGGCAGGGTTCATGGTCAGCCTGACATCCGATGCCAACGCCATGCAGACTGTCGATGGTGTACGAAAAGTATTGGAAAAGGCAAAGCAGTCTTTCCCGAATGACATGGATTACAGTGTAGTCTATGATAGTACACAGTTTGTACGGGCCTCTATTAAAGAAGTTATTGAAACGTTCGTGGAAGCGCTGCTTCTCGTTGCGTTCATCGTATATCTGTTCCTTCAGAGCGGCCGCTCGACGCTCATTCCGCTCATTGCCGTGCCGGTATCTCTGCTGGGGACCTTTGCCAGCTTCAAAGTGCTCGATTTCTCCATCAACACACTGACCCTGTTTGCCATGGTCCTGGCTATCGGCCTGCTCGTCGATGATGCCATCGTCGTCATCGAAGCCGTCGAATACGAAATCAAGTATAATGCCAAGGGGCCGCGGGAGGCGACGATCATCGCCATGCGCAATGTACAGAACCCGGTTATCGGCGTTGCCTGTGTACTGGCATCGGTATTCATACCGGTCGGTTTCCTGAGCGGCATGAGTGGTATTTTGTACCGGCAGTTCGCCTTTACCATCGCCATTTCCGTCGCCATTTCGGCCTTCGTCGCCCTGACGCTGACGCCGGCCATGTGCGCTTCTATCCTGAATATACACAAGCCCAATGACAACCCGAAGGGCATTTATAAGTTCTTCCAGAAATTCAACCTGGCCTTTGACCGCCTCATCGACTGGTATGGCATCCGCCTGGCTCATCTCCAGCTCCATCTGAAATGGGTCGTGGCGTTCCTTCTTCTCCTTTGCTGCCTGACTGGGGTTGTTTTCAGGGTTATGCCTACGGGATTTGTTCCTTCTGAAGATAATGGGTTCGTCATGGTTAACGCCACACTCCCGGAAGGGACATCGCAGGTAGAAACCAAGAAATTGACGACAAAGATGACACAATGGCTTCAAAGTCAGCCGGCTGTCAAGGGCGTCATGAACGTTACCGGTTTCAGTATCCTGGCTGGTGGTGCCAAACCGAATGGTATGACTATTTTCCTGGGTATGGATGACTGGTCGCAGCGTAAGACGAAAGATTTGTCTGTCGATGCGCTGGTAGGTAAAACGATGATGTTTGGCAACCAGATTCCTCAGGCACAGGTCATGGCCTTGAATCCGCCTCCTATTGATGGCATGGGTACATCGTCCGGCTTCAGCATTGTCATTGAAGACCGTGGTGGTCATGGCACATCGGATTTGAATGCGACGACGCAGAAATTTATCGCCGCTGCCCGTCAGCGTCCGGAAATCGGTTCTGTCTATACGGCCTTTGCTGCCGATACTCCGGGCTATCAGCTGGATATTGACCGCGACAAGGTAGCACGGGAAGGAGTATCGCTGAGTGATTTGTATACGACGCTGCAATCCTTCTATGGTTCCTATCAGGTCAATGATTTCACCATTTTTGGCCGTAACTTTAAAGTCGTCATTCAGGCGGCGCCGGAGTTCCGCCAGTCTATTGATGCCAATAAACATCTCTATGTCAAGAACAGCAGTGGAGAGCTCATACCGGTATCTAATTTTGTCCGGCCCAAGCCTATCGGTTCTGCTTCTATTATCAACCGCTTCAATGATTATCCTTCCATTACTGTTCAGGGGGCACCGGCCAATGGCTACAGTTCTGGTGATGCCCTGAATGCATTGAAAGAAATCGCCCAGGATACGCTCGGTGAAGGTTATGCCTACGAATGGAGCGGCATGAGCCGTGAAGAAATCGAAGCAGGAAATAAGACCGTTTATGTATTCAGTCTGGCTATCCTCTTCGTATTCCTGGTACTGGCTGCCTTGTACGAAAGCTGGAAGGTACCTTTTGCTGTATTGTTCAGTGTGCCGGCCGGCCTGTTCGGGGCTTCTGCATTTGCCTATCTGCTCAATCAGCAGAATAATATTTACTTCCAGATCGGGATTCTGGCCGTTATCGGCCTGGCTGCCAAGAACGCCATCCTGATCATCGAATACGCGAAAGTCCGTGTCGATGAACGGGGTATGGATCCCGCATCGGCAGCGATTGAAGCGGCCAAGATCCGTCTCCGCCCGATTATCATGACATCCCTGGCCTTCGTCGTAGGTTCTATC
The DNA here is from genome assembly GCA_900095875.1 of Caecibacter massiliensis. Lineage (GTDB taxonomy): Bacteria > Bacillota > Negativicutes > Veillonellales > Megasphaeraceae > Megasphaera > Megasphaera hexanoica. Next base: position 2,300,255 of record LT608311.1, read on the forward strand.
CCCCTGGCCATTGCCACTGGGGCGGGCGCTGCGTCGCGAGTCAACATGGGCGTGACTGTCGTCTTCGGTACGTCCGTTGCAACTATCTTCGGTGTATTCCTCATCCCGATGCTGTTCATCATCGTCGAAAACATTGGGCATCGTTCGAAAAAGAAGAATCAGGGTGTACAGCGGATACAGGATGTATGATTCCGTGAAGGTTCACTGACACCATGTAAAAAAGGAGCTGTCCCATGAAGACAGCTCCTTTTTAAGTTTTAAGTTTATAGTTTGCAGATGTTGCCTGAACATTTAAAAATTCTAAAAACTACAGACTGCTATAAAATATAAAGAGCAAGGGACTGTCTCATGAAGGCTTATGTCATCATGAGGCAGTCCCTTGTTTTATACCGGTTTAGTTACTGGTTCAGCAACGTTTGTTTCAGTTCTTCATATCGTGTCGTGTAATACGGTTTCAGCTGGGCTTCCCGCAGGTCGTAGCCAAAGGAGCGTCGGCTGATGGAAAGGACAGGCGGGCTCTGGATCCGTTTTGCCACGGCAAAGCCCGACAGGAGGCGCCACCACCGTTCCAGGTCGTCGATAAAGGCTTTGGCCGTAGGGAAGACATCCCGGACGTTGACGGAGCAGCCAATCTGCTTTTCCAGTGTCCCTTCGGCATACCAGGTGAGGATGGTTTCCGGTGTGACCCGCTGCCACCGTTCGACCATGGCGCGGAACAGGTAATCGTGATAGGGATAGACGATGGGGTCCCCCTGGCCTTTGGTGATGTCCTGGCTGGCCGATAATTCCGCACTGGGAACGATATCGATACTGCCCTGGGGAACGACTTCCCGCTGGAATACGACATCATTCAGATACCGGGCGAGTGCATAAACCTGATGTTTCCATAAATCGGCTGTTGCGGCCAGGAAACCGGCATGGTCGCCATAGAGTGTCGCATAGCCGACAGATGATTCGGCTTTATTGGCGTTGCACGTAAAGACACCGCCGAAAGCCGCCGCTGCCGCCGCCAGGATACGGCTGGAACGGTCCCGGGCCTGGATATTTTCTTCGATGAAACTGGTGAGTGCCAGATGGCCTTTTTCTTCGCCATTCTGCAGGAGTGGTGCTTCCCGGAATTGTTTCCGCGTCAGTTCCAGACTGTCCTGGACGGGTATGACTGTGTAGTAGCAGCCGATATGATCTGCCAGCTGCTGTGCCAGGTCTTTGGTCATAGACGAGTTGTAGACACTGGGCATGTTGACGAGGAGAATATTTTCTTTGGGGAGAATGGAAGCGTATAAGGCGGCATTGACTGCCGAATCGATGCCACCGGAGACGCCGAGTACGACCTTGCTGAGGCCGGCATTTTCCATGAAAGACCGGATGCCGTACTGAAGGCTGTGACAGATGTCGGCCACTTCTTCTTCCTGAGGGTTCTGCTTCTGCGGGCTGACGAACGTATGAGACGTTTCGTCGAAATCGAGAATTGCCAGTTCTTCATGAAAGAGGGGGCATTCATAATGGAGGGATCCGTCTTTGCCATAGGCCCCGCTGGCCCCGTCGAAGGTATAGATATTTTTGCCGTTATTCTGGATGCCCGTGCAATTGACATACAGGGCCGGTACGTTGAACTGGCCGATGGATTTGCCGAACAGACGGTGACGGCGCTGGGTCTTGCCGAGGGTAAAAGGAGAATTAGAAATATTGATGAATACATCCAGAGGATAGTTGTCGTGGAGATACTGCATGGGTTTGAAGGGGTAGTTATCATCCCAGCTGTCTTCACAGATGAGCGGACCGACCCGGAGCGTCTGACCGCCGGAGAAGGTCAGGGTAATCGGTGAAATCAAATCTTCCGGGAAGAGGTGCCGTTCCTGGGACACCTGCAGTAGTGAGGTAAAATACCGGGTGTCGCTGAACTCGCGGTAATTAGGCATCAGTGTCTTGATGTAGTAAGGATAAGGGGACCGTTCCGGACCGATGAATTGGCCATTCTGCGCCACAAACAATGCGTTATATTTACGCTGCCGTCCATCGGGATTGAGACGGGTTTCATCGCAGGCGACATTGCCGAAGAAAATGGTGATCCTATCGGACAGGGCACGGATCCGTTCCCCGAAGCGGACACATTCCCGGATATAATCCGGCTGGTCCCAAATATCTCCGATGAGATATCCCGGAATCGACAATTCCGGAAATACGATGATGTGGCAGTGCTGCTCTTTTGCCTGGGATATGCAGCGTTCCATAGACTGTACGTTCCGTCGCGGGTCACCGGGATGGACGTTCAGCTGGGCGAGTGCTATTTTCAGCATGAGATAAACCTCCCTGGTACATGGGTTAGATTTCAATTACCTATTATAGTACCATATTTTACCGGTAAATGCATCTCATGCATATACAAAAAAAGAGCCGCTCTATGAGGGCTCTTGGATGGTACAGGTCATGAGAAATCAGAAGAAACGGCCAAAAAACGGCAGCCGCTGGGCGTCGGCACGGGTGACGCCGCCCGATACGGCCATGAGGCCGATGTAGATGGCAGATCCGACGACGGTCGTGGCCGCAAGGCTGAGGAACAGACCGATATGCCCGATGGCACCGTAGAGAAAATACATGGCAACGCCCATGATAGCGGCGCAGACGACGTTGCGCACGACTGTTTTCACATCGATGATATAACCGGTCTTGCGATAGATGAAGACCAGATTCAGGGCAGCGGCTACGCCGATATCGGCGACGGTAGCGTAAGAAGCACCGGTGATGCCCAGAGCCGGAATGGCAACCAGGAACCAGTTGCAGGCCACTTTGACCAGGCAGGCGACTCCCATATTGATAACCGGGATTTTTGGCTTTTTGAGGCCCTGCAGGATGGCCGTCGTAATCTGATGAAGCCCCAGAAAACAAATGGCGATGGCAACGGCCCGGGTAGCGTCGGTCGCGGCCGGAGCATTGTAGATAAAGGTAACGACCGGTTCGGCCAGCACGTAGAGCATGACCGAAAAGGGGATGGTGACCAGGAGGGCGATGCGCATGGCGCCAGACGTTTTATTGTAAATTTCCTTCGTATCGCCGAGAGTGAAGCTGTGGCTGATGGCCGGTACGAGACTCATGGCCATGGCCGCCGTGAGAATCGTAGCCAGATTGATGAGCGGTACGGACATGCCCGTGAGGTACCCGAATAATTCCGTTGCCTGATGGGTCGGGTATCCGGCTACTTCCAGACGGCGCGGTACGATTAAAAGGTCCAGGTTGGAGACGACCGGGAGCATGATGCTGGCCAGGGAAATGGGAACGGCCAGGACGATGAGCCGCTTCAGGATGTGGCGGATGCTTTCTTTGGGAAAGACGGGGCCGTCTGTTGGCAGATGGCGCTTCAGTTTATGATAGTAGTAGATAAGCACCAGCCAGGCAGCTACCCCGCCGGCACCGGCACCGAGACTGGCACCGCCGGCGGCATAATCGAGCCCGTAGGGAAGCAGCAGTGCGGCAAAACCGAGCATGACTACGACGCGGACGAGCTGTTCGACAATCTGCGATAATGCCGTCGGCGTCATCTGCTGCCAGCCCTGGAGATATCCGCGGTAGCCGGCAATGATGGTCGTAAAGAAGATGGCCGGAGCCAGGGCGATGAGTGAATAATAGGCACGGCTTTCACGGATGATGTGATAATCGATGAGGAACCGCGAGCCGAAGAAGACGAGGACGCTGAGAAACAGAGCCGTCGAACAGAGCATAGTCAGGGAAACGCGGAAGATGCGCTGGGCGCCGTTATAGTCCTCACGGGCCGCTTTTTCGGCGGTGATGATGGAAATGGCGATGGGGATGCCGGCACTGGATATTTCCAGTGCGAGCAGATAAATAGGGAATGCCATCTGGTAAATACCGATACCTTCGCCCCCAAGGATACGGGAAAGGATGATCCAGTTGATACTGCCGATCGCCTTGACGACAAAACCGGAAAGGGTCAGGATCAGCGTACCTGATACGAATTTATTGGCCATTATGAAACCTCTTTTTGCAGGAAATGATGGAAAAAATCTATAACAAACAACTCATTTTATCATATTGTCAGAGAAAAAGATAGAGAAAGGGGGAAAGCTGTCTTTATTCAGCGAGGTATGCTATACTATACAGATATCAAGGGAGGGACATATCTTGCGTATTGTAATAATCGGAGCCGGTAAGCTGGGGTACAGTATTGCCGAGCTGTTATCTAATGAACAATATGACGTCGTCGTCGTCGATCAGAATGAAGAACGGCTGGAAGCCGTCAAAAACAATCTCGACGTGCTGACGATCCTGGCCAATGGCGCCAGCCCTATTACCATGAACGATCCGGATATCCGCAATTCGGACATTCTCGTCGCCGTAACGGCCATCGATGAAGTCAACATGGTTTCCTGTATTCTCGCAAAAAAACACGGCATACGCTATACGGCCGCCCGCATCCGTGATATGCAGTTCATGTCGGAAGCCCAGGATTATCTGAAAGAAAATTTTGATATCGATCTCATGCTGAACCCGGAATTGATTACGGCCCGTGAAATCGACCGCATCCTCATGATGCCGGCCGCTCTCGATGTCGAAGACTTTGCCAATGGCAAGGTCCGGCTCTTTGAAACGAAGGTGCGCCGTCATTCCCACCTGGCCAATGTGCCCCTGAAAGATCTGCAGATGCCCAAGTCCATCCTGGCGGGGATGATATTCCGCGATCACCGCATGATTATCCCTCATGGCGATGACTGCCTCCTGCCTCACGACAATGCCTATTTTATCGGGGACCCCAAGGCCATTGAAAAATTCAGTGAAAATTTCATTCCCAGCGGCACGAAGAAAGTCGAACGGGCTATGATCATCGGTGCCGGACGGACGGGCCGTTTCCTGGCTCCCATGATGGATAAACAGGGTGTCCGGGTCAAGGTCATCGAACAGGACCGGGAACGGTGCCGCATGGTGGCAGATAAGCTGGACGAAGGCATTGCCATCTGCGGGGATGGCACGGATATCGACCTGCTCGTCCAGGAGGGCGTTGCCGATGCCGATGTGGTCATCTGTGTGACTGACGACGACAAGCTGAATCTCATGCTGGCCCTCATTGCCAAGCATTTTGGCGCCAAAAAGACCATCGTCCGTGTGGCCCGCATCGAATATGTCGATCTCATGCAGAAAGTCGGCGTCGATATCGTCCTTTCGGCGCGGCTCCTGTCCGCCAGCGAAGTGCTGGCCTTTGCCCGCCGCGGTGGCGTCGTTTCCGTTTCTCTTCTGGAAGGAGCCAAGGCGGAAGCTGTAGAAGTCATCGTCCAGGAAGGGGCTCCTGTCGCCGGTAAGCGCTTGATGGATGTGCAGCTGCCCCGGGAATGCCTGGTCTGTGCCTACGTCCGCGACGGACAGGCCCATATACCGAATGGCAGTTCTATACTGCAGGCGGGAGACCGGACGATTTTGTTCATCCAGACAGAACATTCGAAAAAAGTCATGAAATATTTTAAAGGCAGGGACTGAGTATGAATATGCGGCTTTATCTGTTTCTTCTGGGACGGATAGCCTTATTGAATGCTGCCGTCCTGGGACTGCCGCTCGGCTGTGCCCTGTATTGGGGAGAAGATACGGTGCTGGCTTTTGCCGGACCCCTGGCGGTGACGCTCGTGCTGGGACTGCTGCTAAAAACAGCAGGGAAGCAGCATAAAAAACAGCTCGGTGTGGCTGAAGGCGCATGGTATCTGCTGTCCATCTGGTTCCTGCTGGGGCTGATCGGCATGATGCCGTACGTATGGACAGGAATGCTCACGCCGGCCGATGCGTTTTTTGAAAGCGTTTCCGCCTATACGACGACAGGTATTTCCCTTCTGGCGGCTGGACAGGCAGAAGCCCATTCCCTCCTGTTCTGGCACAGTCTCATGGAATGGATGGGCGGCCTGAATTTCATCATCATGCTGGTCACGGTAGTACCCCAGGTCAGCGGCTGTTTCGGCGTGACCTTGTCGGCTCATCAGAGCATCGCCTTCAGCCCGATGATCAGCCGTATGCGAAATGCGGCGCTGCAGACCGGTAAAATATATGCCGGGATCACCATCATTTCTGCGCTGCTGTATCTGGCGGCTGGGATGAATGTGTTCGAAGCCATCAACCAGGCTATGACCACGGCTTCGACAAGCGGCGGTACGACATCGCTTGATTTCGCCGGCTATGACAATTCGTTCCTGGAAATAGCGGCTATGATATCGATGATCCTGGCCAGCTGCAACTTTCTCCTCATCTGGAGGGCTCTGTCCCGGCGGGAGTTGCGGTCTATCTTTTCGGATACGGAATTGCGGACGTTCCTGGCCATCGTGGGCGCCGTCAGTGCGCTCATCGTCTTTCATCTCTGGCGCAGCGGTGTTTACGATTTCTGGCAGAGTCTTCGCTACGGAACCTTTGCCGTCGTTTCCTTTCTGAGCACGACCGGCTATGCGTCGGCCCAGTTTTCCCTCTGGCCCGGATTTGACCGCTATGTCTTATTCCTCCTCGTCTTTGCCGGCGGCTGTATCGGTTCGGCTACGGGGGGATTGCGCATCATGCGTATCATCGTCCTGTTCCGCATGGCAGTCCGGGAAATGCGCCGCACTCTTCATCCTCAGATGGTCGTCAGCCTGAAGATAGACGGTGTTTCTGTTTCCATGAAAATCATCAGCCGGGTCCTGAGCTTTTTCTTCCTGTATATGGGAGTGTTCTTTTTTTCCATGCTGGTCATTTCCCTGTCGGGCATCCCTCTGTTACAGTCCATGGGAGTAGCGGCCGGATGCCTGTCCAGTGTCGGATCGACAGCCGAGCTCTACGGACTGGCTTCGTATGCATCGCTCCCGGTGTGGACGAAGTTATATTGTACCTTTGTCATGATTCTGGGACGCATAGAAATCTTTTCTTTCCTCATCGTATTGCAGACCATAGCAGCCCGGTTTCACAGCAAATGGTAATTTTCCATCTTGAGAGAGAAGTGTGCAAATTATGAATATGCGCGTTGTCCTGTATTTCTTAGGACGTATTTCCATGGCGCTGGGCCTGGCACTGGGACTGACGGCCGCTCTGTCCGTCGTCTGTGGTGACGCCGGTTTTGCGGCACTGGCCGGAGCCGCTCTGGTCAGTCTGGCTGCCGGTATGATACTGCAGCATGAAAAGCCGTCGGCGGTTGATAACCTGAGCGTTCGGGAAGGGATTGCCATTACCAGTCTCAGCTGGATCCTCGTCACCTTTCTGGGAATGCTGCCCTATGTGTTCGGAGGCTATCTGGATATCCTGGATGGCATACTGGAATGTATTTCCGGCTTGTCCGGCACAGGGGCGACGGTCCTTACGGATATAGAAATACTGCCTCAGAGTATACTCGTCTGGCGCAGTCTGACCCACTGGCTGGGAGGACTGGGCATCATCGTCATTTTCATCGCCTTGTTTCCTCAATTCGGCCACGGCGTCGTGCACATGATGGACGCCGAAAGTACGGGGCCGACATCAGATCGCATGCTGCCCCGGATAGGCCAGATGGCAAAGGCCCTATTTACGGTGTACGTCATCCTGACTACGGCGGCGACAGCGGCGCTTATGATTTGCGGCCTCGATTTCCTGACGGCGCTGGAACATGCGTTTTCGACCATTGCGACAGGAGGATTTTCTCCTTTTAATGATAGTGTGGCCCACTTTAACAGCCCCCTCATCGAAGGAGTCCTGATTGTATTCATGATTCTTTCCAGTGCCAACTTTTCTATTTACGTGGCGGCCTGGCAAAAGGGAGCCCGGGTCATTTTCAGGGATACGGAATTCCGCCTGTACGTGGCAATGGTCCTGGGGGCCACGGCCCTCATGAGTCTCAATCTGATCTATGGGGCATCATATGATTCCCTGGAAGCCGTGCGTGAATCCTTCTTCCAGGCTGCGTCCATTTCGTCATCGACGGGCTTTGTTTCGGCTGATTTTGATCAATGGCCTTCCTTTTCCAAAGGAATCCTGCTGCTCCTCATGTTCTGTGGCGGCTGTGCCGGGTCGACGGCCGGCGGTCTGAAAATAACGCGGCTCATGCTGCTCATCAAGACTATGCACTCCGTCGTCTGGCAGAAACTGTCTCCCCGGAGCGTCGTGCAGGTCCATGCCAACGGAGAAGAGTATAATGAAGAAATATTGTACGGTGTAGCCCGTTTTTTTGTGGCCTATGCCATACTGGATGTCTTGTGGACCGTCCTGTTCATCGGGGATGGCGTGCCGACACTGGATGCCATCGGTCTCAGTGTTTCGACGATGGGAAGCTGCGGCCCGGCTTTTGGGTCGGTCGGCCCGACTTGTACCTATGCGGAGCTCCCCGTTTTCAGTAAAATCATCGTGTGCATTTCCATGCTCTTGGGAAGGCTGGAAATGTTCCCCGTTCTGGCATTGCTCATGCCGTCTTTCTGGCGGCATAGCAACTGGTAGGGCAGAATAGAAATGAAAAAGGTGTTGTTATGGATTTACGTGTAGTCTGCCGGTTTTTAGGGAGAATATCGATAGCCGAATCGGGTGTAACCTGCGTTCCGCTGCTTCTGGCACTGGGCTTTGGTGATGAGTGTACCGGAGCTTTTATCATGGCCATTGGCAGCATGATTGCCTGCGGGATTCTTCTTCTCCGGTACGGCAGGGTGAGAACCAAGCATCTGACCATCCGCGAAGGCATAGCCATTACCGGCCTGGGCTGGCTTTTGGCCACCTTCCTGGGGATGATTCCGTACGTGACAGGCGGATATCTGAATCTCATCGACGGCGTGTTTGAGAGCATTTCCGGTTTTACCGGTACGGGAGCGACGGTCATTGAAGATATAGAGAGTCTGCCCTTCAGTATCTTATTCTGGCGCAGCATGACCCACTGGTTGGGAGGATTGGGCATCGTCGTCATTTTCATTGCCCTTCTGCCGGCAGCAGGGCAGAATACGCTCTATCTTCATAATGCCGAATCAGCCGGGCCGGCGACGGACCGCCTGTTGCCGCGCCTCAGGGATATGACCGGCGTCCTGTTCCGCATTTATATGACTTTTACGGCCATTGCCTTCGTCATTTTCATGCTCTGCGGCATGGATTTCTTCAGTGCCCTCAACCACGCCATGTCTACCATTTCAGCCGGCGGATTCTCTACGTTTAATGACAGTGCTGCTCATTTTGAAAGCGCGGCTGTGGAAGGCTGGATGACTTTTTTTATGATTCTGGCTGGTGGTAATTTTGGCTTATATTATCAGTTATACCGCAAAGGGTTCCATGTCCTGAAGAAAAATACGGAATTTAAAGCCTACCTGCTCATCCTGTTCCTGGCGACCGTATGCATCGCCGCCGATTTGATACATGCCTTCGGTGCCGACATCGTTACGGCCCTGCGCTTTTCTTCATTTCAGGCTGCGTCCATTGCCACGACGGGGTTTGTCTCGGCCGATTACGATCAGTGGCCTTCCTTTTCCAAGGGAATCCTCTTGCTTTTGATGATCAGCGGCGGCTGCAGCGGTTCTACGGCGGCGGGAATCAAGATTTCCCGTGTCGTCATCCTGTGCCGCTCTCTCGTGGCGGCTGTCCGGGAAAAACTTCACCCCCGGATGGTCATGGATGTCAGGATGAATGGTCAGCTCATCAGTCAGGACACGATTATCCGGGTCAACCAGTTTTTTTTCCTGTACCTGGCGTTCATTGCTTTCTGGGCACTGCTTTTGACCTTCGACGGCATCGGCATTTTTGACGCCATCGGCATCAGCGTCACGACCATGGGCTGTATCGGCCCGTCGTTCGGCATTACCGGCGCTACCTGCACCTATGCCGGCCTGTCTGATTTTTCCAAGGCCATATTGTGTATTTCCATGCTCCTCGGGCGGCTGGAATTATTCACCGTCCTGGCTATGCTGCACGTCAGCTTCTGGAAAAAACGGGGAAATTGGTAAGTGAATGTTTAGTCCTTTAAGGAAACAGCTTTTTGATACCTATGTGTATCAGAGGCTGTTTTTTTGTTTATAAACGGAAAATATATCAGCAGATAATGGGAGGAGGAAGAATGATGAAAAAATTTTTTATAATAATCGGTTGTGTCCTGTTAATCATCGGATTTGTCTGGAACGAAGGTCTGCCCCATGTGTCGCCCGTACCGCAGGCCCCTGTCGTAGAAGAGGTGGAAAAACCGGACTATATCGTGTATATTACCGGTGCCGTCAGAAAGCCCGGCCTGTATTCCTTTACTCATGCCGTCACCGTCGGCGATGCCGTCCACGCGGCAGGCGATGCACTCCCGTACGCTGAGGCGTCGGCCGTAAACTATGCTTCCCGCATCGAAGATGGCATGCAGATCCACCTGCCATACAATCTCGATGGCGTACCTCCTGCAGCAGATAGTGATGGTAAGATCAATATCAATGAGGCTGATGAAAAGAAACTGACCGGTCTTCCCGGCATCGGCCCCGCCATGGCAAAACACATCATCGAGTACCGGGATGAACACGGAGGATTTACCGAGTGTGAGCAGCTGCAGCAGGTCAAAGGCATTGGTGCTGCCAAGTATGAAAAGTTAAAGGATAAGGTGACCGTATGACCTATATCAGTATTTTCGCCGCCCTGGCTTTTGCCTGTGGCATCATCGCAGCGGATATCGTGCCGGTCCCGGCGGCCGCCGGACTGGCCGGAGCAGGGTTCTGCCTGCCCGCTATGTGGGCCTTGAGGCATCGCATGCGCTGGGCCCTGATTTTGTTATTATGCCTGATGTTTTCGCTGGGCCTCTTCCGACTGGCCTGGGAAAGCAGACAGTATGAAGCGCTGCCTGCGTATCTGGCAGGAATGGAAGTATATGTAGAAGGGACGGTGAAGGAAAAGAAACATTCTTATGAAACGGAGCAGGGAACGATGAGCCGCTATGTCATCGACATGGACTATTTTGCATTCCCGGACGATCCGGCACGGCACAGGGGAAAGGGGAGTATATATGTCACCCTTCCGGCCAGTCCCGTTCACCCTCCATCGGAGCGCCTCGGGCTGAGACTGAACCTGAAAGAGCTCACCTATTACGGGAATCCCGGCCTGTACGATGCCAGGCACCGGGACCGGGAACAATCGATTTTTCTGAAAGGATACACGGTACCCGATACGAAAATAGAAACACTGGAGCCAGGCCGGGGGATACTCTGTCAGCTATGGCGTCTGAGGCAGTATCTGACCCATATGTACCAGACCGTCCTGGACAGGGACAATGCCTATATCCTGAGCAGTCTCCTTTTTGGCGGTCACTATGATGACCTGCCTCCGTCCCTGCTGGAGAGTTTCAGTGTTACCGGACTGATCCATATCCTGTCCGTATCGGGGTCTCACATTTCTTTGTTGCTGGCAGCCGTACAGATACTGGGGAGACTGGCTTCTTTGCGGGAAAAGCCCCTGTTCATCCTTTCTGCCGTCGTCGTCATTGTATACGGTGCGCTGGCCGAAGGGACGGCGCCGGTCATCCGCTCGTCTCTCATGGGTCTCATATCTGCCTACAGCCTGACAGCCCGCCGGCAGTACACGGCCTGTCACGCCCTGGCTCTGGCAATTATAGCTATGCTGCTATATAGTCCCTACCTGCTCTTTGACCTGTCTTTTCAGTTGTCCTGCGGGGCATCGGCAGGCATCGTGCTGCTCCAGCGCCCGGTAGAACGATGGTTTTCCTTCCTGCCGTCGTTCTTGCGTTCTGGTATCAGCGTCTGCATCTGTGCCCAGCTGCTGCTCATTCCCTTTTTGCTGCATTATTTTTCAGCACTGCCCGTATACTCCCTGCTGGCCAATCTGCTGGTTGCGCCCGTCCTGGACTTCGTCATCCTGCTGGGACTCGCCGCTTCTGTACTGGGAATGGCCGTACTGCCTCTGGGCCAGGTACTGCTTTACGTCTTGCAGCCTCTGCTGAGTCTTGCCGTCAAGGGCAATTATTTCATTTCCTCCCTGCCATATAGCCGTTTCTGGCAGGGGGCCTGGCCGGTGTACACCTCGGCTGCCTATTATCTCGTACTGACCGGTCTGTTCTTTTTGCCGCCATACCGTAAGGTGCTGCTGCGTATGGCAGGTATTCTGTTCCTCGTTTCTACTCTGTATGCCGTCTATACCCGGCCGGAAATCATGATTTACAGTTATGATATGGGAAATGACCGGGCAACCTGCATCGTCTATGATGATACTTCGGCCTGCCTGTGGTATAATAAGAGCCAGTGGTCCCATGAAGGACAAATAGCCTGTGCCCTCACGCCGGCCCTGCGGCATTGTGGTATATTTCATCTGGACCGGGTATGGGTCAGTGGCGATGCCGGACCGGCAGAAGCGCAGTTGCGGCAGGATTTTACGATCGGCGACCTCCAGGTTGTGACTGAGCCGGTCGATGGTGATGCTGCCGTACTAATTCAGACAGGGGTCCCGTACTACTTATATGAAACGTCTCTACCCAGACAGTTTCCATCGGGCTCCGTGCTGGAAGTCCAGTCGCTGCGCCAGGCGGGCCGGACGGCGTTTCCCCGGGATGCCGACTTTTTGATCCTGCACCGCAGCGGCCCCCGGGATGTCCAGTGGAAGCGATGGTGCGAGACGGCAGCTCTTTACGATATACCCTGTGTGACGCCGGAAGAAGACGGAGCTGTCATTCTTTCCTGGCGCAGGGGATGCTGGACCGTACGGTCAGGTGGTGAATGGTTTGAAACAGGTAAAAATCATATATGGCAGTGAAACGTATCTAATGCATCGGGAAGAGCAGTCATTCCTGGAGGCATTCCGCAAACGGGCAGGAGAAGAACCGGAACTTTCTGTCTTTGGCAAAGATGCCGCGCCTGCCCAGGTCGTAGAGGCCTTCCAATCGTCGTCTCTCTTTGGCGGCACAAATGTCTGCATCTGGCATGACTGTCCGTACCTTCCCATCAAACGGGGCGGGAGGTCCCGCAGCAAGCTCACTAAAGAAGAAACGTGGTTTCTGGAACAGCTGGCGGCAATCCCTGAAGGGAACGGGCTTTTATTTGTCATTAAATTTCCGAAGGAAACAAGCAGACTCGATACGGGCTGTGTGTTCTTCAAGGAAGTTAAAAAGCTGGCTGAAGTGGCAGAATGCCAGCCGGTTACGGACAAGACGGTCATGACCTATGTCAGTTCATATATGAACGGACGGGGACTGCATCTGTCTCCTTCCGCCGACCGTTATCTGCGGGGACTGTTCCAGACCTGGGATGCTATCCCGCTGCAGTACGTGTTTTCTGAACTGGACAAGTTGTGCATCATGCTCCCCGACGGGACAAGGGAAATAGAAACAACCCATCTGACGTCCCTCTTTTCCGGCACTATGGAAAAAAATCTCTTTACCTTTATGGATTACTTCCTGCGCCGGGACGGCCGTCACACGATTCCTTTTATTTCCAGTCTGTTCAGCCGCCAGGATGCTTTCTTGAAAAATACGGGGTATATGTTGTCCCGGCTGCGCCTCCTGCGGGCATATAAAGAACTACAGGCGGCAGGGATGAAAGAAAAGCAGTCTGAACAGGTCCTGACCAGGGTCAATAAAGGGAAACCGGTAAAATATGCGTTATACCACTTGAAAAAAATAGCATCTTATTGGAAAATAGAGGAGCTGGACGAATTACTCCTCCAGATTTTTACATTACAACTCAATATACGCAGAGGGACGGCCCAGTCCATGGATATGGAGCAGCTCATCTGTTTGTATTGCAGCAATAAAGGCAGGGTTTAAATTGCAGGACGAAGAAAAAGCACGTAAAGAACGAATGAAAGAATACCGCCGCCGCTATCGGGAAAAACACGGCATCAAAGAACACCCCAACCGGCTGAAAAAAATAGCCGCTGTAATCATTGGCATCTGCATTGCCGCATCGGGCAGTTTTTTTGCAGCCCAGAGCAAAGCCGCGTCGATGGTGACACTCGAAGGAAAGCCGGTTACGGAAATGACCGAAGAAGATGTGCGGGAATTTCTCGATAAACGCGAAGGAGACCTGCAGAAACAATCGGTGCATTTTACCGCCGATGATGTCGATGAAACTCTGCCCCTTGGAAAAGTCGATGCCCATTTTGACCGGCAGCGTATCAACGATGCGCTGTTCCTCGTCGGCCGCACCGGTTCGCCAGTCAGACGGGTTGCTGATGTCATTTCTATTCTGCGCTTTGGCCGGGATGTTCCTCTGTCCATAGCCGTCGATGAAGAGAAACTCGCATCGTACATCGGCGACATGCACGACCGGTACGATCAGGAACCGCGCAACGCCCATGCCCGGCCTGACGGAAGCGGTGTTACCATCCAGAAAGAACGGGACCAGATTACCATCGATTCGGAAGCCCTGCAGTCGGCTGTCCTCGACGAATTGGGCGACGGCAGGACTGATACGGTAGAAGTACCGGTCACGGCCCGTAAAGAAGCGCAGATTAAAGAAAAGGACCTCAAGAGTATCGACACTGTCCTTTCCTATTATACGACCCACTTCGATGGGAAAAATGATAACCGCGATGATAACATCCGCATCGCCCAGAAAGCTCTGAACGATACGCTCGTCCCGGCCGGGAAAGATTGTTCCTTCAATAAGACTGTTGGCAAACGGACGAGAGAAAAAGGATATAAAGATGCCCCTGTCTATTTCGACAATAAAGTCGTCCTCGATGCCGGCGGCGGTGTCTGTCAGGTCAGCACGACCTTATTCAACGCGGCTCTTAGGGCCGGCATGATCATCGCCAGCCGTTCGCCCCACTACGCCCCGGCAGGGTATGTGCCCGTCGGCATGGACGCTACCGTAGCCGACGATTCACTGGATTTTGCTTTTACCAATCCCTTTACCCGCCCTGTGTATATTTACACGGAAATGGGCGACGCATCCGTAACCGTCTATATCCTTGGCAATCACGCCGACACGTGCAACGTGACCTTTAACACCGTATCCCAGAAAACCCTGCCTCATCGCGTCGTACGTCGTCATGATGACAAAGTGACGGAAGATAAACGGGACCAGGAAGGCTACGACGGACATGATATTACCATCCGCCGTACCGTCAACTATACGGACGGGGATCATTATACCGATACGATTGTATCCCACTATGACCCTAATACGGAAATCATCCTCACGCCGGGCGATTCTTCAGAAGAAGTCGTGCAGACGACGAATCTCGACGGAGAACAGCCTCAGGACGCCATGATCAACGCTCCCCATGACCCGACGAAGATCCCTGAACCGGCCGTTTCTGAAACGGATAGCGGTGACGGGGCCGATGGCAGTGACAGTGAAGCGGCTGACGACGAGTAAGTCCGGTAGAGATACATCACATAGAAAGGAAACCTTATGAAAATTTGGCACATTCTCCCGAAAAAAGAATTTTCTATCCCTGTCGATAAGGACCACTATGTCCTGGTCCATGAGATTTGTGCAGAAGACCCGGGCCCACGCTGGCATGTCCGCACGAAATCGGACTGGCCGGTAACTGATGCAGACGTGTTGAAACAGGCTGTCTGCCAGGCGTTGCAGCTGCCGGGAGAAGTGACGCTGGAAAATGAAGTGGAATTTATACGCCACGGCGGCGATATTCCTCTCAGCCAGACGGAAGCGGAGTGGAATAGTGCAGTCCAGGTCAGTTGTGATGATATGGATGGGTACGGCATTCCTCACGAAGATATATACGATGTCAACGACGACGAAGACTGGCTCAAAGATGATCCGGAATACCAGAAAGCCTGTGCGGCTGCTGCAGGAAATGGCAAAGAAAACAGCAGTACGAAGCACAGCAGTAAAAAGGGAAGCACCAGTCCGGCCCAAAGCGACAGCCGCGTCTGGCTGGGAAAATATGTCGATGGCGAGGTTACGCCCATCAATGATGTCCTGGGAGAAGAACGGCCCGATGTCATTTTCCGGGGCAAACTGGTGCGGGTAGAGTTCCGGGAAACGAAGACGAAACGCATTATCCTGAACTTCCAGATGGCCGATAAGACCAATGGTATTTCCGCCCAGAAATTCCTCGACATCGGCGGCAGCAGCAACAGCAAGTACCGCCGGCGCAATACGATTACCGCAGAAGAACTGGAGGCCCTGAAGGGCAACATGAAAGAAGGCGCCTGGGTCCGCGTCCATGGCGATGTCAAATACAGCGATTATCTCAACGACTATGTCCTCAACGTGGACAGCATCATGCCTTCCAAAGGCGGTGCGGTCGAACGGGAAGATACCAATCCGACGCCGCGGGTGGAACTGCACCTGCATACGGTCATGAGCGATATGGATGCCCTGATTACGGTCAAGCAGCTCATCAGGACCGTCAAAAAATGGCATCATCCGGCCATTGCCGTCACCGACCACGGCGTCGTCCAGTCCTTTCCCCTGCTGCAGGAAATTTCAACGGATAAGACGAATAACGTCAAAGTCATCTATGGGATGGAAGGCTACCTGTTCGATACGAAAGTAGATGAATCGTATCACATCGTCATCCTGGCCAAAAACCAGATAGGCATCCGCAATTTATACAAACTTGTCAGCATTTCCCACCTGAAATATATCTACCGCGGGCGGCCACGCATCCCCCGGGCGGTGCTCAACGAATACCGCGAAGGTCTGATTCTGGGGTCGGCCTGTGAAGCAGGGGAGCTGGTCCGCTCGATGGTGCAGAAAAACCTGCCCTATGAAGAACTGCTGAAGATAGCCTCGTATTATGATTATCTGGAAATCCAGCCCCTGACCAATAACCAGTTCCTCGTCCGGGAAGGGCTGGTACAAGATGAAGAAGGGCTGCGCAATATCAACCGCACTATCATCCGTCTGGCCGATGAGCTGGGCAAAATGACCGTAGCGACCTGCGACGCTCATTTCCTCAATCCTGAAGACAAGATATACCGGGAAATCCTCATGACCGGCAAGGGCTTTAAAGATGCCCAGTATCAGCCGGACCTGTATTTCCGGACGACCGATGAAATGCTGCAGGAATTCTCCTACCTGGGTGAAGACCGGGCCCGGGAAGTAGTCATCACTAATCCCAACAAGATTAACGACATGATCGACCATGTCCGGCCTGTGCCCAAAGAAACACTATATTTCCCGCAGATTGCCGGCTCTTCGGAAGCACTGAAAAAGATGTGCTATGACAAGGCTCATGAAATCTATGGCGATCCTCTTCCCCAGATCGTAGAAGACCGTCTGACTGAGGAATTCACATCCATCCTGGGCCATGGGTTCGGCGTCTTGTATTACATTGCCCATAAGCTGGTCAAGCATTCCAATGATGATGGCTACCTGGTCGGCTCCCGTGGATCCGTCGGCTCGTCCTTTGTCGCGACTATGTCGGATATTACGGAAGTCAATCCGCTGCCACCTCATTATGTGTGCCCTGAATGTCAGTACAGTGAGTTTTTTACCCACGGCGAATATGGCGGCGGCTTCGATCTGCCCGACAAGAAATGCCCGAAGTGCGGGGCGGATCTGAAAAAGAACGGCCATAATATCCCCTTTGCCATATTCCTTGGTTTTGACGGAGACAAAGTACCGGATATCGACTTGAACTTCTCCGGTGAATACCATCCCAAAGCGCATAAATACACGGAAGAACTTTTTGGTAAAGATAACGTATTCCGGGCTGGTACGACCGGCGTCGTCCAGGACAAGACGGCCTATGGATATGTCATGAAATGGGCCGATGCCCGCGGTATTAAAGTCAACGACGCTTATGTCAACAGCCTCGTCGCCGGCTGTACGGGCGTAAAGAATACGACGGGACAGCACCCCGGCGGCGTCATGGTCATTCCCCGCGACATGGATGTCCATCATTTTACGCCTGTACAGTATCCGGCCAACAAAAAGGATTCGGGCATCATTACGACCCACTTCGATTATCATTCTATCGAAGGCCGTCTGGTCAAGCTGGATATTCTCGGCCACGATGATCCGACGGTCATCCGCATGCTGGAAGATCTGACTGGCATCAAGGCGACGACCATCCCCTTCGATGATCCGGCGACGATGAGCCTGTTTAGTTCGACGAAGGCCCTGGGACTGACGCCGGAAGAACTGGGCTCTCAGGTCGGAAGTCTGGGAATCCCCGAATTCGGTACGCCTTTCGTCCGCCAGATGCTGGTCGATACGAAACCGAAAACCTTTTCCGAACTGGTCCGTATTTCCGGATTTTCCCATGGGACGGACGTCTGGCTGAACAATGCCCAGGACCTGATCCGTGATAAAGTCGTACCGCTGAAAGAAGCCGTCTCTACCCGTGACGACATCATGAACTATCTCATCCAGCATGGCATCAAGCCCAAGACGAGCTTCAAGGTCATGGAAAACGTCCGTAAAGGCAAGGGTATTGACAAACTGAACAAGGCCGGACAGAAGACGACTGATTATGAAGGGGAACTGAAAGCGGGGAACATTCCACAGTGGTTCATCGACTCGTGCCATAAGATCGGCTACCTGTTCCCCCGGGCCCACGCCGTTGCCTATGTCATGATGGCCTTCCGCATTGCCTGGTATAAGATCAACTATCCCCTGGCGTATTATGCGGCATTCTTTACGATCCGCGCCAAGGCCTTCAAATTATCGGCCATGATCCATGGGCTGGATACGCAGGTGAAGGTCATGAAGGAAATCAAGGCTCAGGGTAAGAGCGCGTCCAAAATAGACCAGGATCTGTATTCGGCTCTGGAACTGGCGAAAGAAATGAGCCTTCGCGGCTATTCCTTCATGAACGTCGATATCAAACGGTCAGCAGCGACGAAATTTACCGTCTGCGATGGGAAAATCCTGCCGCCATTCACGGCTATCGACGGACTGGGTGCCAACGTTGCCGAACAGATTGTAGCGGCCCGCGAGGAACGGCCTTTTACATCCAAAGCGGATTTGAAGATCCGCGGGAAAGTGTCCAAGTCCCTTGTTGATGCTATGACGGCCGAAGGATGCTTGGACGATTTGCCCGAAGATGAACAACTCGATTTATTTGCCATGTAAGAGGTATCGACAGAGCGGCCGTTCTGCTTTATAATAAGGTAGAGTATTTACTATGCTAAAGTATGAAAGCGGCAAGTGAGGTGTCATCATGGCTGTCAATGAAAAATTAAGGGATCATCTTCATGACCAGCTTTTCCAGGCAATCCTGGAACTCCAGTCAATCGATGAATGTTATGAGTTTTTTGAAGATTTGTGTACCATCCAGGAGATGAAAGCCATTTCATCCCGTCTGGAAGTAGCCCGGATGCTGAAGGCCGGTGATATTTATGAAGATATCGTCAAAAAGACCGGGGCCAGTACGGCAACGATCAGCCGTATCAAGCGGTGCCTGAATTATGGCAGTGGCGGATACAGCAAGATTCTCGAACGGATGGCAAAAAAGAATCCCGATTTACTGAAATTGAGCAGTGGGAAAAAATAAGAACAACCTTTCGTTTTAACATATTGCAAAAATCCGCTGATTAGTATATGATGAGACAGGTTCTATGTAATGTTTCCTATGTAAAACGGATTGGAGTGGATGGAATGAGTTTCATCAAGGAATTCAAAGAATTTGCTATGCGCGGCAATGTCATGGATATGGCTGTCGGCGTCGTAGTCGGCGGTGCCTTTGGCAAGATTGTCACGTCATTAGTTAATAATATCATCATGCCACCTATCGGCGTTCTCCTGGGAGGTATTGATTTTTCCGATTTCTTTATTCCCCTCAGTACACAGCACGTTGGAAGTCTGGCAGAAGCAAAGGCGGCTGGTATTCCCGTCATTGCCTATGGTGCTTTCCTGAATACGGTACTGGAATTTCTCATCATTGCTTTTTCTATTTTTATCGTCATCCGTCAGCTGAACCGTCTGCTGCCCAAACCGGAACCGGTAGCGGAACCCCGCCTGTGCCCGTATTGCCGTCAGCCCATTGCGGACGATGCGACACGGTGTCCCCATTGTACGAGTGAATTGCCTGAAAAATAGGGCGATGCCGGAATGTAACGGTATGATGAAGCGGGCCTGCCTTATGTGTGGCAGGTCCGTTTAGTTTGTTTTCCGGAGTGTGATGGACTTGAAAACCAAGTTTGGCGTCACTATTTTTTCGAATGGTGATATGAATATAGTGAAAGAATCGCTGCAGGAAGATCTGTGGAGAGATTATCAGTTCTTTTGCAAAAAAGCAGACAGCCACCGTCATAAGCAGAGTCCGAAGGCCAATCTGCTGGTGTGTCGGTATGAACGGACGGCCGTCATCACGTTGTTCACCTTTTTTTCGGCTGTCCTGGACAGTTGGCGTATCCGGCAGGGCACGGCCGGATCGGTCGTATCTCTGACAGCAGCTTGTCAGGCTTTTTTGGAAGACTGCCGGAAGTGGAGTGGGAAGCAGGCTGATTTCAGCCATTTATTGGCCATTCTTGGGCGGTACGACCAGAACCGGCAGGCTTTGCTGGAAACTGTCTCAGAGGAAAGCCGCTGTGATATAGAAAAGAGTATGTGTGCCTTCCTCGATTTTATGGAGGGACAGACGGATCTGCGCCGCTTTCCCGAGGCCGCATCAGGAACGGAAGGTCTGATGAATCATCTCATAGGCAGTGTATGAGATCAGGGTCTGCCGGAAAAGGGAAATTCCCTTACTGTCAGTCAGAGGATAAGAATCTGGCTGGCAGTTTTTTTGTTAGGAACAGACGATGTATATTGCACTTGTACCTTTAATTTGCTATACTATAGGTGATTAGTTGATTAAATCAACTAAAAGAAAGGAAGTCGTGCTGTATGGATTATCTTAAAGCCAGTCATGATTTTGGCATCATAAACCGGCGTTCCCAGGCCTATGTGACGGAAATCTGTAAACCCTGGAATCTGTCCTATTCCGAGTACATCATCCTCATGAGTCTATATACACGCAGTGAATGTCAGCAGAATGAATTAGGCAAAGCTATCAAAGCGGATAAGGCACTGGTCGCCCGCTGCGTCAAGACATTGGAAGAGAAGGGGTTCCTCTTCCGGAGACAGAGTGAGCAGGACCGGCGGGTTAAATATATTTATCTCACAGAAAAAGCCTGGTCCTTACAGGGAACGATGGAAAATATCTTGAAAAAATGGGTAGAAGCGCTGGTGCAGGGTATTGATGAACATGCGTTGGACAAGGCCCTGGATATTATGCATGCCGTTGCGGAAAATGCGGCACATGCCGATATCCCGGCACTTGGCCCGGTAAAGGAGATAAAATTATGAAGAAAAATGGAACGTATACGGCACTGGCCCTGCTGGTCGTGCTGGCACTGGCCCTGTCGGGATGCGGCCAGAAGACGGAACAACCAGAACAGGCCCAGCTGGTCAAGGTCATCCGCGCCGGCAGTGATACGGCTGGCAGTACGGCCGGAACTTATTCCGGTACGGTCAAAGGCCGGTATCAGAGCAACCTGTCTTTCCAGGCAGGCGGCAGGATTACGGCGCGGAACGTGCAGCTCGGTTCCCAGGTTCATGCCGGCGATGTCCTCATGACGGTCAATCCCAGGGATATTGCCCAGGCCGTCAATCAGACACAGGCCCAGGTAGACGCCGCGGCCGCCCAGCTGCAGCTGGCCCAGTCGAACCTGGCCCGTTATCAGCAGCTGTACCAAGTCGATGCCATCAGTGCCTCCGTACTCGATCAGTACCAGACGGCGTATGACCAGGCTGCCGCCCAGTATAATCAGGCCCTGGCAGCCCGGCAGGCCCAGGAAAACCAGTTGTCCTACACGCAGCTCACCGCCGATGCCGACGGTGTCATTTCATCTGTCTCCGCCGAAGTTGGGCAGGTCGTAGCAGCCGGTCAGACCGTCGTCACCCTGGTCCACTCTGGGGATTTGGAAGTCAAAGTTAACGTGCCGGAAAACAAGCTGGCCGATTTTCCCGTTGGCCGGACCGTATCCGTGTCCTTCTGGGCCTTGCAGGGCCAGCATGTACAAGGCGTCGTACGGGAAGTATCGCCTATGGCAGATGCGGCATCGCGGACCTATGAAGTCGATATTTCCCTGCCCGATCCGCCGGAAGGAATGCAGCTCGGCATGACGGCGACGGTGGACAACGGCAGTGAAGAAGCATCTGCCGGTGACGCTTTTACTCTGCCGATTTCGGCTATTTATCAGACCGGGGACACACCAAAGGTATGGGTTGTCGGAAGTGATCATACGCTGTCCCTTAAAGATGTAACGGTCACGGACTTTGGCGACAATACGGTACAGGTTACCGGCCTTACCCGTGGCGATAAAGTCGTCACAGCCGGCGTCCACATGCTCAGTGCCGGTGAAACCGTACGGGTAGAGGGGGAAGATGAATGAGAAATTTATCGGAAGTCTCTATCCACAACCGGGTCCTCGTCTGGTACTTTATCATCCTCATCGCCATTGCCGGCATATTTTCCTACATGAAACTGGGCCGCATGGAAGACCCGACTTATACGGTGCGGACCATGGTCGTTTCCGTAGCCTGGCCCGGCGCGACGGCAGAGCAAATGCAGGAACAGGTAACCGATAAAATCGAAAAGAAACTTCAGGATACGCCCAACCTCGACTATATCAAAAGTTATTCCCGTCCCGGTCAGTCGGTCATTTACGTGTACCTCGACGATAAGGCGCCACGGGACAGTATCCGCAGTACCTGGCATGAAGTGCGTAACCTGACGGAAGATATGAAAAAAGACCTGCCCGATGGTGTGTATGGTCCCTATTACAATGACCGCTTCGACGATGTCTACGGGTCTATCTATGCCATCACTGGCGACGGCTATTCCTATGAGGAATTGCGCCAGAAGGCTGAAAAAATCCGCCGTATGATGATGTCTGTCGATGACGTCAGCAAGGTGGAACTTGTAGGAGAACAATCGGAAAAGGTCTACATCGAAGTGGCCAATTCCAAGCTGGCTGAACTGGGCATTGCGCCAACGGCTATTGCCGATGCTGTCAAGGGACAGAATGCCATGACGCCTGCCGGTATGGTGGATACGAAGTCGGACAATGTGTATCTCCGCCTGTCCGGCGTCTTTGAAGATGTGGAAGCCATCCGCAATCTGCCTATCAATGCCAATGGCCGTGTATTCCGCCTCGGCGATATTGCGACGGTAGAACGGAGATATACCCAGCCGTCGGACCCCAAGATGTTTTACAACGGCAAACCGGCCGTCGGCATTGCCCTGTCCATGAAGAGCGGCGGCAACAATCTGAAGCTCGGTGAAAATCTGAAAAAATTGCAGCAGAGCGTTAAGCCGGACCTGCCGGCAGGCATGGAAATCCATCAGGTGTCGGATCAGCCGCAGGTAGTCAAGGAATCAATCAGTGACTTTATCAATACCCTGCGGGAAGCCATTATCATCGTCCTCATCGTCAGCTTCCTGAGCCTGGGTCTTCGTACGGGACTGGTCGTCGCATTCTGCATTCCTCTGGTACTTACGGGTGTGTTCTGTGTGATGGAAATCTTTGGCATTGACCTGCATAAAGTATCCCTGGGGTCACTCATCATCGCCCTGGGTCTTCTCGTCGATGATGCCATTATTGCTGTTGAAATGATGACCGTCCAGTTGGAAAAGGGAATGAACCGCGTCGATGCGGCCTGCTATGCTTTCAAAGCGACGGCAAAACCCATGCTGACGGGCACGCTCATTACTTGCGCCGGGTTTATTCCCGTCGCCTTTGCCGACGGGGCCGCCTCGGAATTTTGTAAGGACCTGTTCCCCGTCATCACGGCATCGCTGGTCCTGTCGTGGATTGTATCGGTCATGGTGGCACCTCTCTTTGGCTATTATCTGATCAAGCCGAAAGTCAGCAAAGACGAAAAACCGGAGCCATTGTATCAGAGCCGCTTCTACGTGTTCTTCCGCAAGGTCCTGACCTGGTGCCTGACACACCGTGCGGTAGTTATCGGCGGTACGGCGGCTATGTTCGTCCTGTCGCTGGGACTCATGAAACTCATTCCCCAGGAATTCTTCCCGCCGTCCCTGCGCCCCGAACTGATTGTGGAAATGACGCTCCCTGAAGGGTCTTCCATGCAGGCTACCCAGAATGAGGCAGCCCGTTTTGCCCAGTATCTCGACACGCAGCAGTCCCAGCTGAAGGATTATTCCTATTATGTCGGCGAAGGGGCACCGCGGTTTGTCCTGACCATTGAACCGGTCCTGCCGGCCAATAACTACGCCCAGTTTGTCGTCGTCGCCAAAGACACGGACACGAGGGAAAAACTGACGAAGGAAATCAAACAGGAAATGGCGGACCAGTTCCCCAATGTCCGCTGCAATGTCAAGAACGTGCCTCTCGGTCCGCCGTCGGATTATCCCATCATGCTGCGTGTATCCGGTTATGATACGGATAAGGTCAAAGCTTATGCCCAGCAGATTGCCGACCGCATAGCCAAAGATCCCAATACGGAAAACGTATTCCTCAACTGGAATCAGAAAAACAAGGTCATGCACGTCGAACTGGACCAGAATAAACTGCGGGCCATGGGAATTTCCGGTCAGAATATTGCCCAGACCCTGTACACCGAATTGTCCGGCGCTACAGTGGCGCAGTATTATGCCGGCGATAAGACCATCGGCATCCAGTTCCGCCTTCAGGACAGCGACCGCAATGACCTTTCCAAGATCAAGAGCCTGCCTGTCTACGTTGGCCAGGCCGGTTACGTGCCACTGGAACAGATTGCCCGGATTTCCTATGAAGGGGAAGACGGACTCATCTGGCGCCGGGATCTAAAGCCGACCATTACCATCAATGGCGGTATCAAGTCGGGAACGGCCAACGACGCAACGCAGAAGGCCTATGATTCCATTGCCGATATCCGGGAAAGCATGCCTTTTGGATATACCGTTGAAGTAGACGGGGCGCTGGAAAACAGCCAGAAATCACTGAACTATCTGCTCGTTCCCGTGCCGGTCATGATTATCATCATCATGACCCTGCTCATGTTCCAGCTCCGCAGCCCGTCGCTGATGGTACTGGCACTGGTCACGGCGCCTATGGGACTCATTGGCGTATCCCTGGGGATGCTTCTCTTTGGCAAGTCTCTGGGATTCGTGGCCTATCTGGGAATCCTGGCGCTGGGCGGGATGATCATCCGTAACTCCATCATCCTCCTCGATCAGATCCAGAAGCACATGGCAGCCGGAGAAGACCCGTGGCATGCCGTCATCGACTCGGCAGTCATGCGTTTCCGTCCTATCATGTTGACAGCGGCAGCGGCCATTCTGGGGATGATTCCTCTCATGCGCAGCGTCTTCTGGGGGCCGCTGGCTGTCGCCATCGCCAGTGGATTGTTCGTAGCGACAGTCCTGACACTCCTGGTCCTTCCGACTATGTACGCTGCTTGGTTTAAGGTGAAACGTACGTCGTAATCACTTCAATATAGTTAGTTAATCTAAGTTAAAACAGAGACTGTGACAAAACGAGCTTTTAGAGCTATTTTGCTACGGTCTCTGTTTTTTGTTACCTTATTGCTTTTGCTATGCTTTTTGAGCATTCCTTAACTTGTGATAATAAGCATTTTACATGTCACAACCGGGACCATATAATACAAGCAGGAAATGAAACTAATCAGGAGTCAGCCAGAAAAGAAGTATTGCCTTATGAAAAAGAACTATTATCGCTGTGTGCAATCTTACTGTGATGGCTGTATTGACTCTATGATATGGTGTATTAGTGTAGAAATGAGGGGAGAATATGTTTATACGGGAAATGGCTAAACGGGTACATCTTTCAGAAGATACCCTGAGGTATTATGAAAAAATCGGGCTGCTGGCTCACGTTACCCGTGATGCCGGCGGACACCGGGTATATGGCGAGGTGGAAATTGAAGAAGTTCAGAAGATTGTGTATTTAAAAGCCAGCGGACTTTCTCTGAACGATATCCGGAACTATCTGGAGTTGATGCAGGGGGGAAAAGAAGGAAAAGAACAGCAGCATATATTATTACTGGCGACGCAGAAAACATTGCTTCGGAAGATGGTTGAGCTGCAGCAGTCTCTGAAGAAAATCAACCAATTGTTGTATACCCGGCATCAGACCTGCATGACGGCCGGTTCCCAGACAGTGCCGGAATAGGCCCGGGGCGTGTCACCGTACGCGTGAATATGATATTTTAAAGAGAGGGAATACCGTATGAAACTTACATCTATCTTAAAGATAATATGCATGGGAATGGCTCTTTGTACTCTTACGGCCTGCGGAAATACAGAAAATACCCAGGCAGTGCAGGATACCCCATCGGCATCGACAGGGGTCTACGTACCGAATCAGACGGGCAAACCTATGTCGGAAGACATCAAGGATGAGCTGGAAACAAAGCATAAGCAGGAAGCGGCATCTATCAAGACCATCCAGGAAGAACCAAAGGGAAGTCACAAAGGTCAGCGTATCCTCATCGCTTATTTTACCTGGGGCGGCCGGTCCGGGGAAGTGGCCCATATGATTCATGATAAAATCGGCGGCGACATATATGAAATCAAGCGGAATCCCGATTATTCCCGTGATTACTCGACAGTCCTAAAGGAATCGGTAAAAGAAGTCGATGACAACGCCCGGCCCCAGCTGGCAGGGGAACGGCCGGATTTTTCCCAGTATGACGTCATCGTCCTGGGCTATCCCTGCTGGTGGTTCACGGCTCCTATGATTATCCCGTCATTCCTGGAA
Organism: Caecibacter massiliensis; assembly: GCA_900095875.1. GTDB lineage: Bacteria > Bacillota > Negativicutes > Veillonellales > Megasphaeraceae > Megasphaera > Megasphaera hexanoica. Next base: position 2,326,821 of record LT608311.1, read on the forward strand.
GGACAGAATCTGGAAGGAAAGCTCATCGTTCCCTATATGTGCTCTTACAGCAGCCCATTTGAAGTGACACTGCCTGCATTGGCAGCGGCAGCACCGGGCGCGCGGATTTTCAAAGGACTGACCCTGGATAAAGATACGGATTACGGCGTCATCGATTCCTGGCTGGTGCAGGCAGGCCTACTGTGATGGTTCACCGTGATTTGGAATACGGGCAGTTTCCTGAGATTTCATGATTAAAGAATATAAGACGTTTAAATGATGGAGGTAATAACATGAAAAAAATAGTCATTTATTTTTCAGCCAGTGGCATTACGGAAAAACGGGCCAGGGAACTGGCTGCTGTGACTGGATCGGATATACAGGCTATCGTACCGGCACAACGGTACTCGTTGGCTGACTTAGATTGGACTAATCAGAAGAGCCGCAGTTATCAGGAAAATCTCGATGATGCAGTCCGGCCGGCATTGGAACATGGGAACATGAATTTGGCAGGATACGACCGGATTTATCTGGGCTTCCCCATTTGGTGGGGTATCGCACCTAAAATCATCAACACATTTGTAGAAAGCAATGATCTGAGCAATAAAGAAATTGTAGTTTTTGCTACATCAGGTGGCAGTGGCTTGCAGACAGCCGTTAAGACGTTGCAAAAACAATATCCTGCGCTGGATATTAAAGCAGGAAAATTATTGAACCACAGTGTAAAAAGCGATATTATTTAATCTGTTCATGAAATCAGTAAGACCTCATACAGAATAAGTCAGGCGGACGTACAAAGAAAGAAGAAGAAGGTGGTATCGTGAGTAAGGAAGTGAGCCGGCGCACGTTTTTGAAAATTCTCGGTGGGGGATTGGCCGGTATGGCTGCTGGCGGGGCCGTGTGGAAACGTCATGAAATCATGGCCTTTCTCGATGCCGATAAAGCTGCAGCTGATGCAGGGCAGGATATGGGCAGAGTTGCGACCAGGTATTATGCCCCACTGGGGAAAGACCTGTCTCTGTTGGGATTTGGGTGCATGCGCCTGCCGACGAAATTCTCTGCCCAGGGCCGGGTCATTGATACGGAATTGGGCGAAAAGATGATTGATTTCGCCTACCGCCACGGCATCAATTATTTCGATACGGCCTGGTTTTATCATGACGGGCAATCGGAAGGCTTTATCGGCCAGGCCCTAAAAAAATACCTCCGTGACAGTGTGTTCCTTGCCGATAAAATGCCGACGCCGATTCTGGAGAGCCTCAATCAGGCAAAGGAGATTTTCCAAACGCAGCTCGACCGTTGCCAGGTCACATATTTTGACAATTACATGCTCCATTCTCTCACCAGCCGGGACGAATTCGAGCGGCTGTATATCCAGAACGGAATCCTCGAGTATCTTCGTCAGGAGAAATCCCGGGGCCGCATCCGCTGTCTGGGATTTTCCTTTCATGGCGACGTGCCTTTCTTCCAGTATCTCATGGACCTGTATCCGTGGGATTTCTGTATGATCCAGCTCAACTATGCCGACTGGAATGATCTGGGAGAAGCGCCGTCGGGCAGTCGTCAGGCCGGCGATTTATACCGCAAGTGCCGGGAAAAGAACGTCCCCATTTTCGTCATGGAACCGGTCAAAGGAGGTAATCTGGCTGATCTGCCAGCTTCTTCAGCGGCAATTTTGAAAGAATTGCATCCTGACGCCAGCCTGGCGTCGTGGGCACTGCGCTGGGTAGGATCGAAAGACGGGGTCATTACGATGAATTCGGGGATGAGTAATCTGGAACAGGTCCTGGATAATGTCCGGACCATGAGCGGTTTTAGCCCCTTATCGCCAGCAGAAGAACGGGCCATTCAGAGGTCTATGGGAAAGAACGCGGACAGTATGGCCATTCCCTGTACGTACTGCCGGTATTGTGATCCCTGTCCTTACGGCGTCGATATAGCTACGGTGTTTCAACTGTATAACCGCTTTGGTGAACCGGCCGGTATCGATATGGCCCATCCGGACAGAGCGGATGATGCGAAAAAACGGCAGTTTCTGACGCGGTATCAAAATAATCTGGAACGGACTCAGCGGGCATCCCAGTGTACGGCCTGCAAGACCTGCCTGCCACGGTGCCCCCAGCATATTCCCATTTCCAAAAATATTCGCGCTATTGATGATATGGTGCAGCAGTTCAGCCGGGACACGGGAAAGGTCGTGATATAGATGATACAGAAAGGACGCATATTCCTGTCGTGGCTTACGATGGCGGCCGTCTTGCTGTCTTTTGGTGGAGTAGTGACGCCGTTCCTTACCCGGTGGCAGTTCCTGCCGGCCCTGCTGGCTTCTAATGTCCTTGCCATTGCTGTCATTCTTCTCGTCACATTTTTCTGTGGCCGGCTGTACTGCAGTGTGCTCTGTCCCCTGGGAATCAGTCAGGACGCCATATACTGGCTGGCAAAGCGGCGTAAAAAAAATCGCCGGAAATTTACTTTTCATAAAGAACAGCGATGGGTCCGCTATGGTATACTGGCCGCAGTGGCCTTATCCCTGCTGATGGGCATATCGCTGGTTCCCGTTCTCGTCGATCCCTACAGTATCTTTGGCCGTATCGTCACAGATATACTGGCCGTCCCGGCATCGTATGTGTGGAATGGCCTGGCAGGTCTTTCATTGGGCTGGCTTCCGATTATATCGAAAGTGGATATCCTGCCTCTGGCAGGCCCGGCTGTCGTTATGGCCGGGGTGTATTTTCTCGTCTTGTCCATCCTTTCCTGGCGGTATGGCCGCTGGTATTGCAACACCTTGTGCCCTGTAGGAACCTTGCTGGGAACGGTCAGCCGTTTCAGCCTGTTCCGTCCCATCATTGACCGCAGCCGCTGTGTCCGGTGCGGGCAATGTGAAAAGATTTGCCGCTCGTCCTGTATTGATGTGGCTCATGGAATCGTAGATTCCAGCCGCTGTGTCGATTGCTTTGACTGCATCTCCATTTGTCCCAAAGGAGCACTGTCCATGTCCCGCCGTGGCAGGAAACAAAGTGCTGTAGAGCGGACTGAGGAGAAAGAAGCGCCGGAAATGCCGGAGACAGAAGGCATCAGCCGCCGGGATATGTTGATTACGACAGCTGTCGCTGCCGGAACGCTGGCCGCGGGCCTTGCACGCAGCCAGCCGCTGATTCCAGGTCTGCTGGGAACGGGAAAGGGGAAGAAAGCGGTTTTGCCGCCGGGAGCCCTGTCACTGACTGATTTTTCCCAGCACTGTACGGCCTGTCATCTCTGTGTCAGCCGCTGTCCCAGCAAGGTGCTGACGCCGGCTGTCCTCGAAAACGGAATCATGCAGATGGGTCAGCCTCATATGGACTTTACCCGCGGCTACTGCGTGTATAACTGCAATTTCTGTTCCCAGGCCTGTCCGGCCGGGGCCATCCGTCCTTTACAGATGGATGTGAAACAGCAGACGAAAATCGGCATTGCCCGCTATGCCCAGTTTCACTGCCTCATTGCCCGTGAGGGCATCATTTGTGGAAATTGTGCCCGCCATTGTCCGGTACAGGCCATCACTATGGTAGAAAACCGCGACGGCCGCAGTTATCCCAAGGTCGATGGGTCACGCTGCATCGGCTGCGGCTCCTGTGAATACCACTGTCCTGCCCATCCAGCTGCCATATCGGTCAGCCCCATGCGGTCCTGATTTGTGCTGTCCATACTGTTTGATTATTCCTGAAATTTCCTTGACAAGGGCCGGAGAATCGCTTACAATATAAAAGTCGTAGCATGCACAAGTGGCTAGACAGATAAGCCGCATGAAGAGGCATACAAGTCCGTAAGGCGCCGTATTCAGCGAGTATATTGATGAGGAGGTGTCACTATGTACGCTATTATCAAAACCGGTGGAAAACAGTATCGCGTTCAGGAAGGGGACAACATTTTTGTTGAAAAACTCGCCAGCGATGTGGATTCCGAAGTCGTATTTGACCAGGTACTGGCTGTCGTCAACGACGGAGATGTCAAAGTAGGTTCTCCTGTTGTCGAAGGTGCCAAAGTTACAGCTAAAGTATTGGAACAGGGCAAAGAAAAGAAAGTCCTCGTTTTCAAATACAAAGCTAAATCCGACTATCGTCGTCGTCAGGGCCATCGTCAGCCTTACACGAAAGTCGTCATTGAAAAGATTGAAGGCTAATGATTACCATTGCATTACAACGGGATGAACAACAGCGTTACAGTGGTTTCCGTATTTCCGGTCATGCCGGATCGGTAGATGCGGGATACGATCTCGTCTGTGCGGCCGTGTCCGTACTGGCCCAGACAGCCTTTCTGGGGCTGTGTCATTACGGGAAGAAACCGGCGTACGAACAGCGGGAAGGGTATTTTTCCATACGTCTTGCTGAACGGAACGAAACGACGCAGGTCATCCTGGAAACGATGGTTCTTGGTTTAGAGGAAATTGTACGACAGTATGGACAATACGTCGTATTCGACTCATAGAAGTCAGGAGGTGAACGTAATGTTCAAATTTGATTTACAGCTGTTTGCCCATAAAAAAGGGGTAGGTAGTACACGTAACGGCCGTGACAGCGAATCCAAACGCCTTGGCGTCAAATGCCACGACGGTGTTATCGTTAAAGCCGGCAACATCATCGTTCGCCAGCGCGGCACTCACTTCCATCCGGGCACGAACGTAGGCATCGGCAAAGATGATACGTTATTTGCTACGGCTGCTGGTAAAGTTGCTTTTGAACGTGCTGGCAAATACAACCGGAAAGTCAGCGTTTACCCGGTTGAAGCCGAAGCATAATCATACAGGCTCGTATAAAAGAGAGTTTTTCCTTATAGGTCATCTATGAGGAGAACTCTCTTTTTTGTTGTCGTTATACGTTATTTTTTTCACTAATTTTAGAAAAAATCTATTGTCAAATGGTCCGTTCTATGCTAAACTATGCAAAGTGCCAGAGGGTCGTGAAACAAAGGGCTGGTCAGTATCCACGACGAGCTGAACCGTGGCTTCCACGACATGAGGACACAAATTTTTGTTACGACTTATATCCCATGAGAAAGCGGGAGTAAGAACGGAGGAGAATTTCATATGGAAAAAGTAAAAACGTTACCTGGGCAGCATCAGTTCATGAGTGTACGGCAGCTTACGGTTGCCGGTTTTCTGTCGGCTATTACCATTTTTCTGGGACTTACCGGATATGGCTTCATTCCCCTGATCATCATGAATGCGACCATTCTTCACATTCCGACGATCATCGGCAGCATCTCCGCAGGACGCCGCGTCGGTATGATTGTCGGTTTCATGTTCGGTCTGTTTTCGTTCATCCGTACGCTGCAGGCACCGAGTGCCCTGTTGATGTTTGCCGTACAGTACAGCATCGTGGCAGACGCCTTCATCTGCATCGTACCGCGTATTATGATCGGTGTCGTAGCCTATGAATTGTACAAGCACCTGAAAATCCGTGAAGTTGCCCGTGTTGCCGTAACGGCTGTTGTCACGACGGTCTGCCATACGGTCATGTTCCTCGGATCCTTTACGGCTATCGTCGGCATGCCCTATGCCGAAGCACACGGCATTACCCTGGCTAACGTTTTCAATATCATGGCCGGGATCACTGTCGTCAACGGCATTCCTGAAGCCATCGTTTCGGGCCTCATCGTTACGCCGATTGTCATGGCGCTCCATCGCTCCGGCCTGAAAGTACAATAAGTACAGACACATTTCTGCCAGCCCGGCCAGTTACCGGGCTGGTTTGTTTTATATGGCTTTTTCTTCACGTCCGACGGCCTTTGTAGTATAATTTATATATACACTATTGATAAAGGACTATTTCATGAAGACGCTTCTTACGACATTAAATGCTAAATACGTTCAATCATCCCTGGCCCTGCGCTGTCTGCGCACGGCCTGCCTCCATGCCGGACGCACGGATGTAGTAACGGCAGAATATACGATCAATCACAATGCCTATGACATTTTGCGCCATATTTACCAGTTCCATGCAGAAGTCATCGGCTTTTCGTGTTATATCTGGAATATAGAAATGACCTGCCGCATCATCATGCTGATCCGCCAGGTCATGCCCCATGTCTGTATCTTCGTAGGAGGACCGGAAGTATCGTATACTGCCCGGGAAGTCCTCGACGACCATCCCGATATCGACTACGTCCTTCAGGGAGAAGGGGAACGCATCGTACCGGCTTTCCTGCGCGCATTGGAAGAAGGCCGCGACGGCACGGATATTCCCGGCGTCCTGGGCCGTGTGGCAGGGGAGATACGGGGAAATGAAGTGTTTGCCGAAGTAGCGGACCTGGATACCCTGCCTTTTCCCTACGAAGGTGAAGATTTCAGCCAGCTGGCCCATAAAATCATCTATTATGAAAGCTCACGGGGATGCCCGTTCCACTGCCAATACTGCCTGTCCGGCATGAGTGATACGGTCCGGTTCCGCTCCGTGCCGCTGGTCCTGTCTGAACTGGAGCAGTTCGTCGCCGCCGGGGTCCACCAGGTAAAATTCGTGGACCGGACATTCAACTGCAATCCCCGTCATCACCGGCCCCTCATCGAATACATGATTCACGTGCAGAAGCCGGTCAATTTCCATCTCGAGATTGAACCGGGCGTCCTCACCGATGACGATCTGGATCTGCTGGCCCGGGCCCCGAAAGGACGGATCCAGCTGGAAATGGGCATCCAGTCTACATATGAACCGACGCTGAAGGCGATTCACCGCCACAATGACTGGCCCCGCATTACGGCCATCATGAAGAAGCTGACGTCCCTCCATACGATGCACCTCCATCTCGATCTGATCGTCGGGCTGCCTTATGAAGATTATGACCATCTGCAGCAGTCGTTCAATGATATTTATGCGTTGCGGCCGGACAAACTCCAGATTGGCTTCCTAAAGCTGCTCAAAGGATCGGGCATCCGCCGCGACTATCCCGATGATTACCGCTATGATCCGTGCGGCCCTTATGAAGTACTGGCCACGACCTGGCTCCCTTATGAAAAGGTGCAGTTCCTGAAAGTGCTGGAAGATGTATTCGAACGGACCTATAATTCAGGAAAATTTTTCTATACCCTGCGTTATCTGGAGCGGTTTTATGCAGACAATATATTCCGGCTCTATGAAGCCATGACCCGGTCCTGGCTGAAAGCCGGCAATGACCGTATCGCCGTGGCCGATAAAGCCCTCTGCCACTTCCTCTGGGATTTCATCTGTCACGATGCCCGTGTTCCCGCACCGGCTCATAGGGTACTAAAGGAATTGTTGTCCCTCGACATGCTGATTACCTTCCGGTTCCGCCTGCTGCCAGACTTTCTCGGCTGGCAGGAAGCGCCGCGGAAGGATACGGACCGGCTGTTCCGCGAAGAAGAACGGCTTCGCCCGTATATAGGAAACTACCGGTTTACCAACTGGCGGGATATTAAAATGCGTTATCGCATCTGGCCAGTGTGTGACAGGACGAAAGAAGCCCTGTCCTGCTATCGCCATGCACCAGCCGGTCACGCCTGGATCATCTCCTTCAAAGACGATGAAGGCATATCCTGGCAGATGATGGCGGCAGCAGCGGATGGACGGCAGGAGACAGAAGATACAGGAAAGGATTGTCATGGAACGATATAACGTATACTCTTCTTATTTAAAAGCAACATATGGAGAAAAGGTATATAAACTGCCGATCAGCATTCCCGATACCTGTCCGAACCGGGATGGTACACTGGGAGTGAGAGGCTGCGTTTACTGTGGATCCATCGGCGCCGGTTATGAAAATCTGCCGGCTTCGGTGACGATTCAGGAACAGATAGAGCAGAATATTGCCCACATCCAGCCGAAATATAAAGCAAAGAAATTCATAGCCTATTTTCAGAATTTTACCAATACCTACCTGCCACCGGAGACATTCCGGGATTACCTGATCCAGGCCTGTCAGCCCGATATCGTCGGTATCGCCGTAGCTACGCGGCCGGACTGCATCAACAAGGTGTATCTCGATCATATGGCGGAAATCAAGGAAATGTACGGTGTCGATATCCTCGTCGAATTCGGCCTGCAGACGGCAAACTACAAGACGCTGCAGAAAATCAACCGGGGCCATACGCTGGCAGAATACATTGATGCCATGATGATGATGCGGGAGTATCCGTTCCGTACCTGTACCCACGTCATCCTGGACCTTCCCTGGGATACGATGGGCGATGTCGTGGAAACGGCAAAAATCATTTCGGCCCTCGGCAGTGACGAAGTTAAATTGCATGCCCTGTACGTCATTAAAAATACCGTACTGGCCGACTGGTATCATCAGGGAAATATCATGCTGGTCCCTGTCGAAGAATATGTAGACCGGGTCGTTACCTTCCTCGAATACAGCCGTCCCGATATCGTATTCCAGCGTCTCATCGGCAGAGCCCCCAAAGAAGCGACAGAATTTGCCAACTGGGGTATGGGCTGGTGGAAAATCCGCGATATGATCGATGCGGCTCTCCTGCGGAAGGATACCTGGCAGGGGAAAAAGTGTGACTATCTCGGTGGCAAAGCCGTGCGTAAATTCATGACGAAAGACTAAAAGGAGACTTAAAGCGTGTCTATAGAAAAAAGACTGACCTTTATCGATATGACAGAAGCCAAAGCCGTATTGGGGATGAAAGACGAATTTCTCAGGACCCTGCAGAAAGAATTTCCCAGCTGCCGTATTGCTGCCCGGGGAAATGAAGTCATCATGACCGGTCCGGAACCGGATGTCAGCCAGGCAGCCCAAGTATTTTCTGAACTTCGTTACCTCAACCGGGAAAATACATATATTACGACCCAGCACGTGCGCTATTCGGCCGACCTGATCCGCCAGGGACAGGAAGAGCTGCTTCACGACATTTACAGCGACACCGTGAGCATTTCTGCCAGAGGCCGGCTGATCAAACCGAAGACGGCCGGACAGAAACGCTACGTCGATTCAATCCGTAAGAATCTGGTGACATTCGGAATCGGCCCGGCCGGCACAGGCAAGACCTATCTGGCTGTAGCCCTGGCTGCCTTTTATCTGAAAAACCGGGAAGTCGAACGGATCATTCTCACTCGTCCGGCTGTCGAAGCCGGGGAAAAACTGGGATTTCTGCCGGGCGATCTGCAGGAAAAAATCGATCCCTATCTGCGGCCCCTGTATGACGCCCTGGCAGACATGTTCGGCTTTGACCAGTTCCAGAAGCTCATTGCCCGTAATATCATTGAAGTGGCCCCTCTGGCATACATGCGCGGCCGTACGCTGGAAGAATCGTTTATCATACTCGATGAAGCCCAGAACACGACGCGGGAACAGATGAAGATGTTCCTCACCCGTATGGGAAATCATTCCCGGGTCGTCGTCAACGGGGACAATACGCAGATCGATCTGGCAGACCGCAAGTTTTCCGGTCTGACCGAAGCAGAAAAGGTACTGGCTCATGTACCGGGTATCGGCATGGTTCATTTCACCGATGCCGATGTCGTCCGTCATGATATGGTCGGACGGATCATACGCGCCTATGAGTCTTTTTATAAAAAGGAATGACGAGAGGAGTTCTGTATTATGAAAATCAACATTAATTATGAAGATGAAGCTTTTCGCAAAGATGGATATGAACAGGTAATCGAACGGGTCTGTGATGAAGCTGCCCTGGTCTACGGACTGGGACCCAATGCGGAAATCAGCATATTGCTCTGTCACAATGAATACATCCATCAGCTGAATAAACAGTACCGCAATATCGATCGTCCGACGGATGTCCTGTCCTTTGCCCTTAATGAAGGTGAAGCCGATGGCTATGATGGACCCGATACGGCGCTTCTCGGAGATATTGTCATTTCACTGGAAAAGGTTCAGGAACAGGCCGAAGAATACGGTCATTCCTTTGAACGGGAACTGGCATACCTCACAATCCATGGCATGCTCCACATTCTGGGATACGACCATATGGAACCGGATGACAAGGCAGAAATGCGCAAAGAAGAAGAATTTATCCTCCAGCGCCTTGGCTACGTCCGCGAAGGAGAAGAACTCTGATGACCGATGAAACGACGATTGCCCGCCTCATCCGGGCAGCGCGGGACGTACAGGGACGGGCCTATGCCCCCTATTCCCATTTCCGCGTAGGGGCAGCCCTGCTGGGAGAAGATGGCACGGTATATACGGGCTGCAATGTGGAAAATGCTTCGTACGGCCTCACTATCTGTGCCGAACGGAATGCCATCTTTCACGCCGTGGCCTGTGGTTGTCAGCGTTTTGCGGCGCTGGTCATCACCGGTGACAGCAAGGACCTCACAGCACCCTGTGGTGCCTGCCGTCAGGTCATGGCAGAATTTGCCATTTCTGAAATCATCCTGGCCCGACCTGACGATTCGTATGAAACGTTCACGCTGCAGCAGCTCCTGCCGCTGACCTTTGATGAATCGTCCATGGCCTGATCACAGCCTGGCAGCCGCTAACTCTATATACATATATAAGAAAGGTAATAACATAATTATGGAAGATACATTTAAATCGGGATTTGTTGCCGTCGTCGGCAGACCGAACGTCGGTAAATCGACCCTGATCAATCACATCATTAAACAGAAAGTCTCTATCGTATCGGATAAAGCGCAGACGACGCGGAACCGGATTCTCTGCATCCATACAGACGAAGAATGCCAGATTGTATTCCTCGATACGCCGGGAATCCACAAACCGCACCATAAACTGGGCGAGTTCATGGATGAAGCGGCCTATCAATCCCTGCAGGATATCGATGCCGTGTTGTTCCTCATATCGGGAAATGAAAAAAAGGGCCCCGGCGACCTGTTCGTCCTGGATAAGCTCAAAGGCACGAAAGTACCTGTTTTCCTGGTCATCAATAAGACGGACCTCATGAGCCGGGAAGAAATTCTGCACAAAATTACCGAATACAATGCCCTCTTTGATTTTGCCCAGATTATACCTATTTCCGCTCTTACAGGGGATAATGTCGATGCCGTCGTGGATGAACTCAAAAAAATCCTGCCAGAAGGTCCGAAATATTTCCCCGATGACATGATTACCGACCAGCCGGAACGACTGCTGGCCGCAGAAATTGTACGGGAAAAATTATTCCAGTGCCTGCGCGACGAAGTACCGCATTCCATCGCTGTGTACGTAGAAGAAATGAAGAATCGTGGCCATAATAAAGTCTATATCCGGGTCACGGTCTACGTCGAACGGGACTCGCAGAAGCGCATCGTCATCGGAAAGAACGGCACTATCCTGAAGGAAGTAGGTCGTCTGGCCCGTCAGGAAATCGAACACGTCCTGGGATCGTCCGTATTCCTCGATATCTGGGTCAAAGTCAAAAAAGACTGGCGCAACAAGCCGTCCGCGCTGAGTGAATTCGGGTATAAAAATGAGTAAGCAGAGGAGCGATATATGATGGAATCAGAGTTGGGACACATTGCACAATATCTGCTGCTTCTTGTGCCTTCCATTCTGCTGAGCGTTTTTTGTGTCATCGGTAAGTTTGCCTTCGTGCAGCTGCGCCGCGAATCCATTGAAGAAATGGTGCGTGACGGCGATACAAAGGCACGGTTTTTATTAAAATTGTATGAAAAACCGGCTATTTTCCTCGGCATGGCCCAGCTGGGCATGGTGATTTCCGGTATGGCCTCGGGAGCTGTCGTATTTTATGTACTGTATGAGGCATTTCCCCTGCTGCACGGATGGATACCTCTCTGGGCCGTCGGTATCCTGTATATCTGTATCATCCTCCTGGTCTGCATCTGCCTGTGGGTTTTTGGCGAACTGATCCCAAAATCGATTGGCCTGCAGCGGGCTGAAGGAGGACTGAAACGGGTCAGCCATTTCATTTATTCTACCAGCCGACTGTTTTACCCTTTCATTATTTTTGGCAACTGGCTGGGGCAGCGCCTCCTCAAAAACCGCAATCTCGACGTGACTAATGAAATCGATATGGCTCATTCGGAAGATGAAATCCGCATGCTCATCACGGCCAGCCATAAAGAAGGCAAAATAGACCCGGTGGAAAGCGAACTCATTGGCAACGTCTTTGATTTTGCCGACCGTCTGGCCAAGGAAATCATGGTGCCCCGTCAGGAAATCGTCTGCCTCTATGTAGAAGAAACGATGAACCAGCACCTGAAAACCATCCGTCAGTCCCGCCATACGCGCTATCCCCTCTGTACAGAAGATAAGGACCATATCCTGGGACTGATCCACATTAAGGATTTCATGGATTTGTATATTCACAAACGGAGCAATCTCCGCCTCATCAAGCGGCCTATCCTCATGGTACCGGAAATCATGCCGGCATCACAGCTCCTGCAGCTCATGCGGGCCCGCCGTACCTATCTGGCGACGGTTGTCGATGAATACGGCAGCACTGTCGGCCTCATCGGGCTGGAAGATATTCTGGAAGAACTGGTAGGCAATATCCGGAACGAACATTCGTCGGAACAGGAAGAAATCCAGCCTCTTCCCAATGGTGCCTACGAATTTGACGGCACGGTGCTCCTGGAAGATGTAGAAGAAATGCTCCATATCCCGGTGGAAGAAGATGTCGATACCGATACGATCGGCGGCTACGTCTTTTATCTCCTGGGCCATACGCCGAACGTAGGTGAAGAAGTCGTCATCGGATCATACAAATTCAGTGTGCTGGAAGTACAAGGATTCCGCATTGCCCGGATAAAGGCCGTGCCTATGCCGCCGGCAGATGATACAGAAGGGGAAGGAACGGATGAACAGAAGGACTAATTCCTACGGTCCCATGCAGAAGACCCGGGCCTATACAGGCATCATCCTTCGCCTGCAGAAAGGCCGGTCCCGGCAGCTGCAGCTGACCATATTCACAAAAGAATCGGGCATCCTCTACGTCTATGCGCCTAAAGGGAAAAAGGGATATAATCAGGGATTTGGCAGTTTTATGGCCTTTTCTCCCATTACCTTTGATGCCTGGGAACGGGATCACGTCCTGTTTATGGGAGAATACGAGAGCCATCACAGTACGATTCTCGATGCCCTGACTTGGGACTATTACGTCTATACCCAGATGTTTGTGGAAATGGTGCTGGCCCTGTCACCGGCTGGAGAACCAGATGAACGGATATATGAGCTTATCGGCTGTTACAGCCGGGCCATTGCCAGCCGCAACGTCCGCGTAGCGACCATCATCGCCGGATGGCAGCTGACGGCCTGTGCCGGCTATATGCCCGATACAGCGGCCGCTCAGGTGTATATGGGACCAGGGACTGATGGCAGAAAGACCTATTACCTGTCCGATGAAAGAGAAGACATGCAGCCCGTCCTTTTGCCGTCAGCCGTCCGTCAGCTCTGGCAGACTCTTTTAACCTATTCCTGGCAAAAGACAGATACCATACAGCTCCCCCGGAATCACCTGGCGTTTCTGGAACAACTGCTATACAGCTACATAGAAGAACTCAGCGGCAGACAACTCAAATGCCGCAAACTGATAGAAGAAGGAAAGAAAGTGTAAGGGAGAGAGAGTTTGAAGTTTGATGAAAGAAAAGACGAGCCCCACGAAACATGCATGCTTCGTGGGGCTCGTCTTTTCTTTCACACATTAAAATGCCGGAATAAGGGCACCCTTGTAATGTTCTTCGATATATTTCCTGATGACATCAGAATTATAGATTTCGACGATTTTCTTCAGCGTCGGATTATCTTTGTCATCTTCATGGACGGCAAGAATATTAGCATACGGCGAATCTTTGTCTTCCCGCAGGAGGGCATCCGTTACGGGGTTCAGGCCGGCATCCATGGCATAGTTGGTATTGATGGCGGCGAAGTCAACATCGTCGAGAGAACGGGGAATCTGAGCGGCTTCCAGTTCTTTAATCTGGAGATGTTTTGCATTTTCCGTGATATCCTGCGGTGTCGGATATTTTACGCCATCTTTAATCTTAATGAAACCGGCTTTCTGGAGCAGCAGCAGGCCGCGGGCACCGTTGGTCGGGTCGTTTGGAACGGCTACGGTCATGCCGTCTTTTACGTCATCGAGGCTCTTGATTTTGTGAGAGTAGAGGCCGATAGGTGCTACGACGGTCTGGCCGATAGAAACGATTTTCAATCCCTTGTCTTTGACCAGGTTATCCATATACGGTTTATGCTGGTACGAGTTCATGTCGATTTCCTTATTGGAGAGGGCGACATCGGGAGTTACATAATCAGAGAATTCCATGATTTTAATAGTAATGCCCTGTTTGGCAGCTTCTTTTTTGACCTGTTCCATGATTTCCGCATGGATGCCCGGTGTGACCCCGACGGTGATTTCTTTTTTGTCGGAAGAAGCCGATTTGGAATTGTTGTCACTGCTGCCACAGCCGGCGGCAAAAACGCACAGTGTAGCGAGGGCCGCCAGTGTTACGGCCTTTTTGATGAATGATTTCATGATACAGACACTCCTTTTATTTTTTATTCTTCTTGCGGGAAGCAAAGTCGCCGCAAGCCTGAATCAGATTGACGCCGATGACGAGGATAATGATCGTAGCCAACATGACATCGGCCTGGAAACGCTGGTAGCCGTAGCGGATGGCGATATCCCCAAGACCGCCGCCACCGATGGCACCGGCCATGGCCGAAGCCCCGATGAGGTTGACGATGAGGACAGTAATGTTATTGATGATTGTAGGCAGTGCTTCCGGAAGCAGGACTTTGCGGATAATCTGCAGCGGAGAAGCACCCATGGATTCTGCCGCTTCGACGAGACCGAAGTCGACATCGCGGATGCTCGTTTCTACGAGCCGGCTGAGGAAGGGAATAGCGACGATAGTCAGTGGTACACAGGCTGCCGTCGTGCCGATAGACGTACCGGCAATGAGGCGGGTCAGCGGGATGATGGCGACCATGAGGATGATGAACGGGATGGAACGGATGATATTGACGATAGTTCCGAGAATCTGATTGATTACCCTGTTTTCCAGAATGTGGCCTTTGCTGGTCGTAACCAGGGTAATGCCGAGAGGAATACCGATGATAGCAGCAATGAGAGTAGAGATGGACACCATGAACAGTGTTTCTTCAATACCCTGTATCATTAATTTAATGAGTTCTGGGGACATATCCTAAAACCTCGCTTTCAATAGGTTGCGTCTTAATATACGAATACGCTTCGGTCTGGGCTTTCATATCGCCCATGATGACGACAATCAGATAGCCGAACGGCACATCCTGAATATAATCGATGTTTCCGTAGAGGACACTGACATCGAGATTGAACTTGCGGGCGACATTGACTACCAGCGGTTCGTTGGTAGCGGCTCCCTTGAAACGGAAGCGGACGAGCATATCCCGGTCCGGCGATGGCTGATTGGTGACGCCCAGTTTTTTGATGCCTTCGGGCAGTTCCATATTGATGACTGATTTGACAAATTCTTTCATCGTTTCTGACTGGGGATTGGTAAAGACGTCGATGACCCGGCCCTGTTCTTTGATGACCCCGCCTTCGATGACAGCCACGCGGTCGCAGATTTCCTTGATGACGGCCATTTCGTGGGTAATGATGACGATGGTGATGCCTAGGCGTTTGTTGATGTCTTTCAACAGTTCCAGAATGGATTTTGTCGTCTGCGGATCCAGTGCCGATGTCGCTTCATCGCACAACAGGATTTTCGGATCGCTGGCCAGGGCGCGGGCGATGCCGACACGCTGTTTCTGGCCACCCGAAAGCTGGGACGGATAATTGAACTGCCGGTCCGTCAGGCCGACCAGTTCGAGCAGGGAATCGACCTTGCTGCGGATGACTTCTTTGGAAGCGCCAGCCAGTTCCAGCGGAAAAGCGATATTGTCAAAAACAGTGCGGGAAGACAGCAGATTGAAATGCTGAAAAATCATGCCGATGTTTTTGCGTTCGGCCCGCAACTGGCTGTCGGACATGGCCGTCAGTTCCTTATCGTCGATGATGACTTTGCCCGTCGTCGGTTTTTCCAGCATATTGATGCAGCGGACGAGCGTCGATTTGCCGGCACCACTTTTCCCGATGATGCCGAAAATTTCGCCGTCATGGATAGTCAGTGAGATGCCTTTCAGGGCCTGGACGTGCGTTTTGCCGCCGTAGGTCTTGGTAATGTTTTCAAAGGTAATCACAAGATCAACTCCTTAATGGATACACCTGGAGGTGCTGATAGCATAAAAAAGCCGTCAACAGATGCTGACGGTACGTATACAATCATTTCATCTGCCGGATAGAAATCCGTTGGACTTGGCACCTTCCCGCTATGGGGGGTTGCCGCAGCGTCATAGGGCCATTCCCTCGGCTGCTCTGGATGAATAGGTTATGTAATTGCTGAGTTGTATACTAACACTAATAGGAATCCTTGTCAATGTTATTTGTGTAAAAAATTGAATGCCGTTCGAAAAAAATATTTCATCGTCAAGCAGGAATTTACCTTTTTATATCGAATACTTAATATATGAGGAGCAGGATATCCGGATTTTAAGCATGGATGGTCCGGAACGAAGTTTCTCACGAAAGGAAGGGATTTGTATGGCAACAATCGTAAGAGGCAAGAATTTAGAAATTACACCGGCATTAAAGGACTATGTACTGAAACATGAAAAGAAAGTAACGAAGTACTTTGAAAATGAAGTCAATGTCCAGGCTCTTCTTTCCGTCGAAAAAGATCGTAAAATTGCTGAAATCACGTTGAAAGTAGATGGTGTCGTTCTTCGTGGCGTCGAAGCCAATGACGATATGTACGCCGCCATCGATCTGGTTTACGACAAAATGGTACGCCAGATCCACAAATATAAAACGAAGCTGGCACGCCGTATGAAAGGCGGCTCCTTCCATGAAGGACTCGTCGAAGGACCGGCTGCACCGGAAGAAAACTTTGAAATTGCCCGGGTCAAGAAATTTGCAGCCCGTCCTATGGACGTAGAAGAAGCTATCTTGCAGATGAATCTCGTTGGCCACGATTTCTTCGTTTTCCTCAATTCGGAAACGGAAGCCATCAACGTCGTATACAAACGGAAACATGGTAAATATGGCCTGATTGAACCGGAATACTAAGCTGAATCATACGGGGGCTGTGGTATCGCAGAAAAAGGATACCATAGCCCCTGTTTTTTTGCCTTTCAATCCCGTATTTACAGAGATATCGCAATGTGTCCTAATATAAGGATGTTACCTTATCTTTGCATAAGGTTTTTTCATGGCAGATAGTGTAAAATAATTGTGGGAAAACTTTAATACATTAAAGGAAATACAAAAAGAGAAGAAACTCCTTATTGTATAATAAAGTGTAGATCCAACACATACGAAAGGAGTCCTTCTCATGTTTAGTATACAACAAATTTCCAATGTTTGTGTAGATTTTTTTAATGCATCTCTTCGGAAAATCTTGGCCCAGGAACTATAATTAGCTCAGTTAAGCCAAAATCTGGATCAATTGGTCAATCAAATCGGAGTAGCCATCATGACAACACTCCTGGAACAAGCCGATGCGGCTATCTATGCAGCGATTAGACCAAACCATTAGTATCAGGTTAAAGACCATCGCGTACGGACGATGACCACACTGTGGGGCGATGTCACCTTTTCCCGGACGTATTATCAATGTAAGGCAGATTCATCATATCATGCAGATTCGTCATATCATTATTTGTTAGATGAGTGGCTGGGATTGGATAAATCGACTCATATTGAGCCGCTGTGCCGGGCTCGTTTAGTCACTCGTTCCGCTGACGTAAGTTATCGTAAGGCCGCTGCTCTTACAACGCCCACCAGCCTGAGTGGCCAAAGTGTCTTATTGTCTATCCGTAAATTAGGGACTCTCCCCAATCAGGCAGCCGCTATGCCAGAAGCCAAACCAGAGATTCACAAAGTATATGTAGAGGCGGATGAGGACCATGCAGCGATGCAAAAATGCCTTGCCAAAGAGATGAAGCTGATCAATGTCTATGACTCGAAGGTATCTGTCTGTCGGGGACGCAGGAGCTATGTGGGCGGCGCACGTTTTCCGGATGGGAAGCTCCGTCTCAGTTATGGCCAGAAGTGAATCAGTATATCCAACAAGCCTATGGAGCGGAGCAGACGCCGGAAGTGGTAATCAAAGGAGATGCTGCTCCATGGATTAAAGCAGGGACCAACTACATAGCCCAAAGTACCCATGTTGTGGATGGATATCATGCCAGCCAATACCTTCGCAAAATCGCAGGGAAAGGTACGAGCCGCGTACTCTATGACGCACTGAGAGCCAACGGCCAGGCGGCTTTTGTACAAGAAATACAGCGAAAGTTGCGGACAGGTCCGGAACGGAAAAAGCCCATCATGGATGGGTACCAATACATCCTGTCCAACTGGGATGGCGTCCATAAAGCTTTGACGCAACCAGATGCTACCAGCAGTATGGAAGGACACGTAAGCCATATGCTGTCTGAACGGATGAGTTCACGGTGTATGGGATGGAGTCCGGTTGGGGCCGAACAAGTCGCCAGGATGCGTACGTATATAGCCAATGGAGGTAATCTGAAAGCCTATGCACAGAAACGGTTTGCGTCCGGTGGGCAGATGACGGAACTGAACATCAATCGGGAAGTCTTGAAAAAAGAATGGAATTTTCGGAAATTAAAGTACTGCACTTACATTCCTGAAAAAGCGGATGATATGCCAGGCCGTGAATCCACCTTGACGGGCGGATGGATGCGATTAATAGAAAACGGCGGCTATCAGCATATTATGTAGCTTTTATACCAAGGTCTCCTTTCTCATGCCAAAAAATTCCCACAACATCTTGACACTATCTTCTATTTTCGTATATTTTAATGATGGAACAGTACGACAATATGATGCTTCTAAATTAATTACCAGACAAGGTGTTTTTCAGGAATTACAGAATTTAGAAACGTTCCGTTCGTGTCTGACTGTATTGAATGGTACAGTAGCCTGGGACTTGGAAGGCAATCGCGATGAAACACGATGCATAGATATCGATCTCTTTATCGTATATGAGTCACCAGTCGTAAAAGACCCATTGGAGAATGTACAAACAGCATAACTATAAGTAAGGTTTGTAAGGGCCTCATAATCATGTGGGGCCTTTTTTTATATAAAAAATATCCCGCTGAAAGAATCGGAACCCCTTTGCCCGATGTCACCCTATGGTATTACGAAGATGACGACGGAACAGTATATGCGGGTCTACCATGAACTGTACGGCCTCGATGCGACGGTGTTCCGCTTTGCCAACGTCTACGGCGAACGGCAGGGAGAAAAAGGAGAAGGCGGCGTGGTCAGTATATTCTGCAAACTCCTGTCCCAGGGAAAACCCATCACTGTCTATGGCGATGGCAATCAGACGAGGGACTTCGTCTATGCCGGAGACATCGCATCGGCTATCGTACAGGCATTGCCCCTCACGGGCTATCACACGATCAACGTATCGACAGGAACCGAAACGAGCATCAACGACCTGATTCGATCCTTCGAACGGGCCATAGGACACAAGGCCGAAGTGCAATACGCATCATCCCGCCCCGGAGACATACAGCGCTCCGTCCTGAGCAACAAAGAACTGATACAAACCCTGCACATGAAACCAGAAATGACATTGGAACAAGGCATAGCCCGAACCTACACCTGGTACAAGCATCCGATGTAGAAGCCCCTACAGCTTCTACATCATACTTCAAGTAGTATAGTTGAACGTTCAACTATACTATATCTTTCAGTAGCAGGCGGATAGCTCCTATGGGGTGATGAGAAATAACCGGGAATTCCTAGACACTATCCCTCCTGGGTATTCCAATTGTACAACGAATTTAAAATCTGATACAATGATGGCAAAGGAGGTATGGCCGATGAATGAAGAGATAATGCAGGACGTAGAAGAACAGCTAGCAGGTGCTCTGGCCTACGATAAAGCAGCAAAAAATGTTTTGTCGCAGAAAAAGGTGCTGGCGTACATTTTGAAACGGACCGTACCCGAATTTGAATCGGTCAGCCTTGATGATATTGCCAATATTTACATCGAAGGGACGCCAGAAGTCAGTACTATTCCTGTTTCTAAGGACAAAACGAATGCAGTCCGCCACGCCTTAGAGCGTCAGGATACCCTGGAAATCAAAGGAACGCAAAATGAAGATAACAGCATAACGGAAGGAAGCATCGTCTTTGATATCTTATTTCGGGCGAAGGCGCCGGCAACTAATGAAGTCATAACACTGATTATCAATGTAGAAGCACAGAAACGGTTGAAGCCGAAAAAGAAGCCCAGCGGGACCTATCCTTTATTAAAAAGGGCGGTCTATTATGCGAGCCGGTTGATTTCTTCGCAAAAAGGGAGCGAATTCACTAATAGCGATTACGACAAAATAAAGAAGATCTATACTATTTGGATCTGCATGGAAGCCCCACATGGAAAAAGCGCTATCAACCGGTATCAACTGAAAGAACAGCATTTGTTGCACCGTTATAAAGAACCTTGTCAGAACTATGACCTGATGGGCATCGTATTCGTCTACTTAGGGAACAGCAAAGTCAAAGACCAGATGATGAACCTGCTGGATTTGATGTTCAAATCGAGAAAGAAAGCCAGTGAAAAAATTACAGTCTTGCATACTGATTTTGGGATTGATTTAACACGTGAAAGAGAGGGGGATTTGGAAACCATGTGCAACTTAGGAGAAGAAATATACGAAGATGGACTGATGAAAGGCAAGCAAGTGGGCTGGGAAGAAGGCAGAAAAGAAGGCAGAGCAGAGGGGAGAAAGGAAGGCAGAACAGAAGGAAAATTAGAATTAGCTCTAGAGTTGTTGAAGGATGGGATGGCCTTGGACAAAGTAGCAAAGTATAGCAAATTATCGCTATCTATAATTGAGGAGCTTGCTAAAAAAAATAAATTGATTTAGGTCAATTGATACCAATCGTACATGGAAAAAAGTCAACGATTTCTGGCATCCTAATGATGAAGGCGGAATGGCCTGGAATGACCCGGAAATCGGCATCCCATGGCCCCATCTCGTCGGCAAATATCAAGGCACTCCCAGCGCAGAAGGATATCAACTGGACGATGGCACACCACTGAATCTTAGTGATAAAGATCAAACATGGCGGGGCCTGAAAGATACATTTAAATTCTGATATATCAGTACGAAGCATCCATTGAATTTTAGAGGAGTATAACCATGGACATACTTGTGACGGGCGGGGCCGGGTTTATCGGTTCCCATGTATTGGAAAAATTGTAAAAAGTAAGTGAACAGTCTGCTGAGGACATCAAAGTCGTTGTCCTGGATGATTTGTCCAATGGGAGCAGGGAACATGTTCCATCCGGGATGGAACTGGTTGTCGGTGATGTGCGGAATCGGAATGTGGTGGAAGATGTCTTTTCCCGGCATCATTTTTCTGCAGTCGTCCATCTGGCAGCGCAGACGATGGTGCCGGTTTCTGTAGAGAATCCGCTTCTGGATTGCCAGGTCAATCTGGGCGGTATTCTGCATATTTTGGAAGCCTGCCGCAAATGGCAGGTGCCCCATGTGCTGTTTTCATCTAGTGCCGCTGTTTATGGCGATAATTTGCATATCCCGCTGAAAGAATCGGAACCCCTTTGCCCGATGTCACCCTATGGTATTACGAAGATGACGACGGAACAGTATATGCGGGTCTACCATGAACTGTACGGCCTCGATGCGACGGTGTTCCGCTTTGCCAACGTCTACGGCGAACGGCAGGGAGAAAAGGGAGAAGGCGGCGTGGTCAGTATATTCTGTAAACTCCTGTCCCAGGGAAGCCCTATCACTGTCTATGGCGATGGCAATCAGACACGGGACTTCGTCTATGCCGGAGACATCGCGTCGGCTATCGTACAGGCATTGCCCCTCACGGGCTATCACACAATCAACGTATCGACAGGAACTGAAACGAGCATCAACGACCTGATCCAATCCTTCGAACGGGCCATAGGACACAAGGCCGAAGTGCAATACGCATCACCCCGCCCCGGAGACATCCAGCGCTCCGTCCTGAGCAACAAAGAACTGATACAAACCCTGCACATAAAACCAGAAATGACTCTGGAACAAGGCATAGCCCGAACCTACACTTGGTACAAGCATCCGATGTAGAAGCCCTACCGCTTCTACATTACACCTTCAGCAGCATAGTTGAATGTTCAACTATGCTATATCTTTCAGTAGCAGGCGGATAGCTCCTATGGGGTGATGGGGAATGACTGGGAACTTCTTGACACTAACAAATTCCCACAACCTCTTTACACTATCTTGGATAGAAATATCATTATGTTGAGAAATTAACCGCTATACAGAACAGTGGCATTAGATTTGCTTGACGATGACAGAAATCCGCCAATCTGTCCTATTTACTTTATGCGATTTTTATAATAAAATAGAGGACAAATAGAAGATATTGTATTTATGCAGTATCGTGAAAGAAGGGGTATGTATGTCTCGTCCTACTGATGCAGCGCCGCAGGCGCCGTATACGACAAAGTCCATTTGTTTATCGGCGGTCCTTGCTGCTGTGGTCTTTATTATGACTTTTGTACCGCGCATTCCCATTCCACTGGGATATGCCCACCTCGGCGACGCCGTGATTTTCCTGAGCTTCCTGTATTTTAACCGCCGCGAAGCCGCCCTGGCTGCCGCTATCGGCTCTTGTCTGTCCGATTTCCTTGGCGGTTTCCCATTGTGGATTGCACCGACCTTTGTCATTAAATACGTCATGGTACTCATCGTATTTGCCATCTGCTGCCGGGGAACACAGAAGAGTGCCCTCTATTCTGTCCGCACGCTCGTTGCCTTCCTCCTTTCTTCTCTGTGGATGGCCATCGCCTATACTCTGGCTGGTGCCGTCCTCTTCGGTAGTATCCAGGCCGGTCTGGCTTCTCTACCGGGACTTCTCATGGAAGGTCTTCTTAATACGATTGCTGCCATGGGTGCCGGGATTTTTCTCAAGCAGCTGCCCACGACCCGTCAGGGCAGTATACGGTGAGGCGCGGCGATGGAACAACAGAAGAAGATTGCACTCATCAATGATATTACAGGATTTGGGCGCTGTTCTATTGCTGTCGAACTGCCGCTCATATCGGCCCTGAAAGTACAGGCCTGTCCGCTGCCGACGGCAATCTTGTCGGTCCATACGGGATTTCCCACGTATTTCATCGACGATTATACGGACCGTATGAAAGATTACATTGCCAGCTGGAAGAAAAATGGCCTGACCTTTGACGGTATTTCTACGGGATTCATGAATTCCCTTGAGCAAATCGATATTGTCATCGACTTTATCCACCAGTTCAAGCAGCCCGATACCATCGTCATCGTCGATCCGGTCATGGGGGACTATGGTAAGTTGTATGCGTCATATACGGAAAAGCTATGCGCTGAAATGCGCCGTCTCATGCAGTATGCCGATGTCATTACGCCGAATCTTACGGAAGCATGCCAGCTCCTGGGCATTCCCTATCCGGAAAAAGGTCATACGGACCGGGCGTACCTCGAAGATATTGCCGGGCGGCTGGCTGCTATGGGACCGGGACAGATCGTCATTACGGGACTGGCCGACGGGGATCATATTGACAACTACATCTATGAAACGGGAAAAGAACCGGACATCGTGTCGGTGAAGAAAATCGGCCATGACCGGTCTGGTACAGGCGATGCCTTTGCCGCCATCGTTTCAGCTTCGGTCGTACGCGGCGACAGTCTGAAAGACGCCGTCGTACGGGCGACGGATTTTATCAGCAGGACGCTGGTCTATACGGAACAGTTGGGACTACCGACCAACCGGGGGCTGGCCTTTGAACAATTTTTGACAGAATTACATTAATTTTATATAGAAAAGGGATGTGGCACTGATGATTACTTATGTATACGACAAGGGACACTATATTACCATGGCCGAAAGTCTGGCCAAACAGCCAGAGGGAAAACGCAACCTCTATGTCAATCTGACGAACCGTTGCACCTGTTCCTGTACGTTCTGTCTGCGCAGTCTGAAAAAAGAAGCCGAAGATATGGAACTGTGGCTTAAAGAAGAACCATCTGTTGCCGAGGTAGAAAAAGAACTGGACAGCCAGCCCTGGGACTACATCGGTGAAGTCGTGTTCTGCGGCTTTGGGGAACCGACCATGCGCCTTGATGATGTAGTGACTCTGTTGACCTATATCAAAAAACATCATCGTGATGTCAAGACGCGGATTAATACCAATGGCCTGTCGGATTTGGAATATGGCCGTGATACGTCTGTCGATTTCAAAGGCGGCATCCTTGATACGGTTTCCATCAGCCTCAATGCATCTAACGCCCAGCGTTATCTCGACCTGACGCGCAGCAAGTTTGGCATCGGTTCGTACGAAGCCCTGCTGACCTTTGCCCAGCACTGTCAGAAGTATGTGCCCAACGTCGTTCTGACCGTTGTCGATCATGTCGAAAGCGAAGAAGAAATCGCTAAGTGCCGTAAAATCTGTGAAGACCGGGGGCTGACGCTGCGCGTACGGGCCTATGAAGCCAATTAAATTATAACAGTTTATTTCAATTTGTGACTCCTGTGCCATAGAAATGTAACATTTGTCTGTTATACTGTGTCCATCATCTAAAAAAGGAGTGATGGTGATGAAGATGTTACATACATGGCAGCGGCGTACGCTGGCTGCTGTACTGGCCGGAACGGCGGCCGTAATGATAGGTGTGGCTCCCTTTACGATAGCACAGGCTGCTGATACGACCGATGCGGCAGCGGGCGCCAGCACCCGTCCTAAAATGACACGGCAGATGCCGCCGATACATCCCGGTATAGGACAGAATGCCCGTATTGACCGCATGGTCCAGCAGGGAAAAATCACATCGGAACAAGCAAATAAACTGAAAAAAGCGATAGCTGATTTCCGGGAAAAAGAAGCGAAAGATCATCAGAAATTTATGAAGAGTCTGCCCAATAAGACGGGTATATCAGAAGAAACGCTCCGTGAAATCATGGCACCGCCCCGTTTGCGCCGCGGATTCGGGCCTCAGGCACGTCTCCAGCAGCTGGTAAAAGACGGATCCATCACACAAAGTGAAGCGACGGCATTGGAACAGAGTTTCCAGAAGCATCATTCCCGGCAGGGACAGCCTCCTAAGGCGCCTGCTGACGGACAAAGACCGGACCGTCAGAAATTAGAACAGGAACTATCCCAGGAAACGGGAATCTCTACAACGCGTCTGCAAGAAATCATGCAGCTCATGCACCAGCAGGGCCCACGAGACGAAGCACCCCAGGCTCCTGCTGATAAAGACATCTGATTAGAAGTGATTTAAGGGAAAATCTTTTGTCCCGTGAGTTTCCATTTATGATAAAGAAGCTGTTGCATTAGCATTATCTTTGCTTAATGCAACAGCTTCTTTTGGTGTGCAATAGTATGTTCCACAATGGTCAATCGTTTGGACTGATGTAAGGCTTCCAGTAAACTAAATTTTTTGTAAGACTTGTTCTGTATCTATACGCGTGCTTTGATCTGCTGCAGCGATTTCTTCCAGTGAGGGACGGCTGATCGGCTTATGAGCGTCGAGAATCGTGGCAATCGTCGGGGCAATGTCCGTATAGGCGATGCGTCCTGCAAGGAAAGCCTGTACGCAGACTTCATTACAGGCATTGAAGACGCAGGGGGCTGTACCGCCAGCCTTTCCGGCTTCGATGGCAAGGCGCAGGGCGGGGAAGGCATCCAGATCCGGCGCTTCAAAGGTCAGCGTACCGGCACGGACCAGATCGAGATGTCCAAAGGCGCAGTCGTAGCGGGCCGGCCAGGAAAAGGCGTACTGGATAGGAAGGCGCATATCGGTCAGTCCCATCTGGGCCATGACCGATCCGTCGCAGAATTCTACGAGGGAGTGGACCAGGCTCTGGGGATGGATGACGACATCGATGGCCTCATAGGGCATGTCAAACAGCCAGTGTGCTTCCATGACTTCCAGCCCTTTGTTGGCCAGGGTAGCGCTGTCTACGGTTACTTTGGGTCCCATATTCCAGTTGGGATGATGGAGACACTGCTCCCGCGTTACATGGTGCAGCTGTTCCCTCGTATAGCCCCGGAACGGGCCGCCTGATGCTGTAAGAATGAGACGGCGCACTTCTTCTTTCCTGCCGCCGCGGAGAGATTGGAAAATGGCGCTGTGCTCGCTGTCTACAGGTAAAATCTGAACGCCATGCTGCCGGGCCGACTCCATGACCAGATGGCCGGCAGCAACGAGAGTCTCCTTATTGGCCAGGGCGATGGTTTTTCCAGCGGCAATGGCATCGAGCGTCGGTTCCAGACCGGCATAGCCTACCATGGCGGCTAGCACTGTATCGACAGGGCCATAGGAAGCGGCGGCCCTGAGACCATCACTGCCGCTCAGAATATCACATTCTTTCCCTACCAGGCGCTGCAAATCCCTGGCGGCCGTCTCATCAGTGAGGACGGCGAAATCGGGATGAAAGCGGTGAATCTGGTCAGCCATGAGAGAAACGCTCTGATGAGCTGCCAGCACGCGGACACGAAGTTCTTCCGGATTGGCGGCGACGACATCCAGCGCCTGGGTGCCGATTGAACCGGTACTGCCTAATATACATATCTGTTTTTGTTTCATTGATTTCTCCTGTTCCGTTCATAGTTTTATCGATTCTATTGTAACAGGCTGCAGGGAAGAACGAAAGGACTTTTTCTTTCTGAAGGAGAAACAGTAGAAAGCCTTTGCTTTCTATGCTAGAATATAACCAGAAGTAGAATGTATAAGGAGGGGGTTGCAATGATCCGCAAAGAAAACAGAGTACAAGTAGAAGGACTGGCTGGTGGCAAAGGGCCGGCAACAGTCTGTCATATCCTGACGAAAGACGAACTGATGGGCCATGGCCGCATGTATGCTAAAGTCATCCTGCCGCCGGGTTCCAGCCTGGGATTTCATCAGCATGTCCATGAAACCGAACCGTACTACATTTTGTCCGGTGTAGGTGATTTCACCGATAACGACGGTTCTGTTACCAAAGTAACGGCCGGTGACTGCTGTCTCATCGAACCGGGACAGTCCCATTGCATTGCCAATAATGGAACGGAAGATCTGGTATTCATGGCACTCATTTATAACGACTAAGACAGCAATGGTATATTGCCGATACCGTTTTTCATAAAAGGACGTGATCCTATGTCACAACTCATAGGCATTATTGTTTCGGCACTCGTTGCATTTTCGTTGTTTATGGTGTATGCGAAATTCTCACAGCATCATTGAAACATGTACTACAAAGACTGGAGTGATTCCCATGGGAAAATATCTGGAAAAAGCCAAAGAACTGCGCGCCATTACGGACGTGCATTATAACTGTGCACAGTCTGTCATCTGTGCCTTTGAAGAATTGACCGGGCTCGATGATGCCACATCGCGCAAAATTGGGGCAAACTTCGGCAGCGGCATGAAACGGGGCGGTACCTGCGGCGCTATCACCGGCGGTCTCATGACACTGGGCCTTCTGGGTATCGAAGACGGACCGACCATCGCCGCTTTCCACAAAGCATTCCTGGATCATCATCAGAACTGTCTCGACTGTGCGGACCTGCTGCGCATGAACCAGGCCAATGGCGGGGAAAAGAAGCCCCACTGTGACGGCATGGTATTCGAAGCCGTCCAGCTCATCGAAGACATCCTGGACAAACGCAATAAATAGAATATTGATAACAGACTAAGAGGGATTGCCGCTGTGCTATCCCTCTTTTTTAGAATATCCATCATGATGTGGTCATAGGACATTTGATGGAAGCGCGACATGTTTTGGATGGGCGATATGGATGGAATACAGAAGCCGTTTTACGTAAGAAACGTGTAAAGGAATGGGACGGATACGGTGCCAGCTATTGCATAAAGTGGGGTAAATGATGTAAAATGTAAAATTGATATGAATGTTACTATGTGATGAATAAGTTGCAATGGAGGTTATTTCGTGTTTGATTCGTTTATACAACACCTTCTCGGCAATAATACCGACCGGGAACTCAAAAAAATGTGGCCTATCGT
The DNA here is from genome assembly GCA_900095875.1 of Caecibacter massiliensis. Lineage (GTDB taxonomy): Bacteria > Bacillota > Negativicutes > Veillonellales > Megasphaeraceae > Megasphaera > Megasphaera hexanoica. The sequence goes on from LT608311.1 coordinate 2,354,775, forward strand.
GCGCCATATCAATGATTTAGAACCACAGATGACGGCGCTCAGCGATTCGTCCCTCCAGGCTAAGACTTTTGAATTTAAAGAACGCCTGCAAAAAGGAGAAACGCTGGATGATATTCTGCCGGAAGCCTTTGCTGTCGTGCGTGAAGCATCGCGGCGTGTTCTTGGCATGCGCCATTTTGATGTACAGCTTCTGGGCGGCATTGTGCTGCACCGCGGGGATATTGCAGAAATGAGGACCGGCGAAGGGAAAACGCTCGTTGCGACATTGCCGGTATATTTGAATGCCCTCACCGGAGAAGGCGCCCACGTCGTCACGGTCAACGACTATCTGGCAACCCGTGATAGTGAAGAAATGGGACAGATTTACAAGTTCCTGGGCTTGTCTGTCGGACTTATCGTCCATGACCTGAATTATGAACAGCGCCGCCGTGCTTATAATTCAGATATTACCTATGGTACCAATAATGAATTTGGCTTTGATTATCTCCGTGATAACATGGTCATCAGTAAAGAACAGATGGTACAGCGCCCGCTGAATTACTGTATCGTCGATGAAGTAGACTCTATCCTCATCGATGAAGCCCGTACGCCGCTGATTATTTCCGGCCCCGGTGAAAAATCGACGGACCTCTACTATACGCTGGCCGGTATCGTCAAGACCTTCACCAAAGACGACTATATCATGGATGAAAAGCAGAAGACCATTGCCCCGACTGATTCGGGCGTTGCCAAGGTCGAAAAGATGCTGGGCATCAGCAACATGTTCGATAATGAACACCTTGACTTGAACCATCTGGTCATTCAGGCCCTGCGTGCCCGGTTCATGATGCACCGTGACAAGGATTATGTCGTGAAGAATGGCGAAATCGTCATCGTCGATGAATTTACGGGCCGTCTCATGTTTGGCCGCCGCTACAGCGATGGCCTGCACCAGTCCATCGAAGCCAAGGAAAATGTTAAAGTGCAGGGCGAAAGCAAGACTCTGGCCACGATTACTTTCCAGAACTATTTCCGCATGTACAAGAAACTGGCCGGCATGACCGGTACGGCCAAGACGGAAGAAGACGAATTCAATAAGATTTATAAACTCGACGTCTATGTCATTCCTACCAATAAGCCGATGATCCGTAAGGATTTGCCCGATGTCATTTATAAGACGAAGAATGCCAAGTACCGCGCGGTCGTGCGGGAAGTCGTCAAACGCCATGCAACGGGGCAGCCTATCCTCGTAGGGACGACCAGCATCAGCCAGTCGGAAATCCTGAGCCAGATGCTCAACAAGGAACATATCGTACATAACGTCCTGAACGCCAAATATCATGAAAAAGAAGCGGAAATCATCAAGGATGCCGGTCAGCGGGGTATGGTCACCATCGCCACTAACATGGCCGGCCGTGGTACCGATATCAAGCTGGGCAAGGGCGTCGCTGAACTGGGCGGTCTCATGATCATCGGTACGGAACGCCATGAAAGCCGCCGTATCGACAACCAGCTCCGTGGCCGTGCAGGCCGTCAGGGGGATCCCGGTACGACTCAGTTCTATTTGTCTCTGGAAGACGACCTCATGCGCATTTTCGGGTCCGACAATATTTCCAAGTTCATGGACAAACTGGGCCTGGATGAAGACGAACCGATTACGGCCAAGATGATCACCAAATCGATTGAAAAGGCACAGAAGAAAGTCGAAAGCCACAACTTTGAAATCCGTAAATACGTTCTGGAATACGATGATGTCATGAATCAGCAACGTGAAGTGCTCTATGCACAGCGCCGTCAGGTACTGACAGCGGATTCCCTCAAGGATACGATTCTCGGCATGGTCAGTGATATCATCGATGATGGCCTCAATAAATATGCCGATGAAAAACTCTATCCGGAAGAATGGGATTTTGCCGGCCTTCTGACACAGATGCAGCAGTATTTCGTGCCGAAAGATGCGACGACCAGTGAAGAACTGGAAAATCTCAGCCGTGTCGAAGTCAAAGAAAAGCTGTACCAGATTGCTGTCGATCTCTATGAAGCCCGGGAAAAGGAAATCGGAACAGAAACGATGCGCGAACTGGAACGGGCCATCATGCTCCGTGTCGTAGACAGCAAGTGGATGGATCACCTTGACGCTATGGATGCCCTGAAAGAAGGCATCAATCTCCGGGCATACGGGCAGAAGAATCCTCTCGTTGAATATAAGTTTGAAGCCTATGATATGTTTGAAGAAATGGTCGATTCCATCAAGCGGACGACGGTTACATTCCTTTATCATATCCAGATTACATACAGCAAACCGGTTCCCAAGGCAGAAGATCATCTGCAGGGTGCCCGGGAAGTCCATGATGAAAGCGCCCCGGTCACGGCCGAAGATATCAAGCGGGACGAAGAACGGCAGTAAAGAGCCGCAGTTCGTAGGCCGCAGACCGCAGTTAGCGGCTAACAGGTAGGAAAGCCCGCAGTTTGCAGTTTTAGATATCCCAAGAAAGCCTCCCCTGTGAAGGGGAGGGCCTTTTCGGCCTACAAGGTGCTGAGTGCAAGGAAGCGCAAGGCGGTTGCCGAAACGGACAGTAGAGATGGGACCACAAAGTGGCGGCGTTTTGTTTATGATTATGTTTTTGAAAGATGGTGATTCTTGTGTTATTAGATGAAATGCGTAAACCGCTGGAAGATTTGAAGAAGAGAATACAGGAAATCGGGGATTCACTTTAACCTCCCCAGGAAAAAAGAAAAAATCATGGATCTCGATATGCAGATGAGTGACCCTGATTTTTGGAGTGATCCGGATAAAGCAAAGAAAATTTCCCAGGAAGCAACGCTCCTGAAGACGGAAGTAGAAGGGCATGAAAAACTGGAAACCCAGTGTGCGGACCTGCTTGATTTCCTAGATATGGCCATTGAAGAAAAAGAAACAGGTATGACTGAGGAAATCGAAAAGCAGTACCATGCCCTGCTGAAAGACATTGAAAAGCGGGAAGTACTGCTGCTCCTTTCCGGAGAATACGATACGTGCAATGCTATCCTGACTTTCCATGCCGGTGCCGGCGGAACGGAAGCCCAGGACTGGACACAGATGCTGGTCCGCATGTATACGCGCTGGGCAGAACAGCACGGGTTCCACATAACCGTCATGGATATGCAGCCCGGTGATGAAGCCGGCATCAAAAGTGCGGCTTTTACCATTGAAGGAGAATACGCTTACGGCTATCTCAAGTCGGAAAAAGGCGTACACCGCCTGGTCCGTATTTCGCCCTTTGATGCGGCTGCGCGGCGTCATACGTCTTTTACGGCCGTCGATGTCATGCCTGAACTGCCCGATGATGTAGATGTAGAAATCAACATGGACGATGTCCGCGTCGATTATTTCCGCGCATCCGGTGCCGGTGGCCAGCACGTCAATAAGACGAGTTCTGCCGTCCGTATGACCCATATCCCGACAGGCATTGTCGTGCAGTGCCAAAATGAACGGTCACAGGTACAGAACCGGGAAATGTGTATGAAGTACCTGCGTGCCAAGTTATTTGAATTAGAACAGGAAAAGCAGGCGCAGCTCAAAGCAGAAATCGGCGGCGAACATCAGGCCATCGAATGGGGCAGTCAGATCCGTTCCTATGTATTCCATCCATACACGATGGTCAAAGATCACCGGACGAATGTGGAAACGGGAAATATCCAGGCTGTCATGGACGGCGATATCGATATGTTCATCGAAGGATATTTGCAGCAGCAGAAAGAAAAGCGCCTGGCTAAGCAGACTATATGATGAAAAAATGGATGTATGCCGCCATGGCAGTCGCAGTTATTCTGCTGGGGCTGAATATAGCGGCTCCGCGTCTGGCAGCTTATGGATTGTACCGTGGCCTTTCCCGGCATATGGAAATTTCACCGGATAATGTCCTCGTGGAAGCCAGCCCCGGCCTGTCTGTACTGACGGGCCGTCTGGACCGGGTTCATGCAGGTGGTGACGATTTCCGCGTCGGCAAGCTGCGTTTTCAGTCCTTTGACTGCACGCTGGAAGGAGTCCGGTTCGATCCTCTGGCCAGCCTGATGGATGGCCGTTTGCAGGCTGAATCGGCTGAACAGGGAGAACTGGTAGCTACAGTTTCCCAGGATGACCTGAGTGACTTTATCAAAAAACAGGTAAAAGGCACAGAACAAATGGATGTATCCTTTGATGGTGATACTATCCATGTCAGAGGCAAAGTACGGGTCGGCGGTTTTTTGCGTGCCGATGCTGATATAGCCGGCCGGTTTGCTATGGAAGGGAATAAGCTGATGTTCCTGCCGGAGGATGCCGCCATATCGGCGAAGGGGGTCCGGGTCAATGCTTCGAATCTGGCCCGGCTGGAAGTCTATGATTTTACAGATTTTCCCCTTCATATGGTTCCGGACCAGGTCACTCTGGATAACGGATTGCTTACACTGCATGGCAGGGTCAGCAATCACTGAATAAGGTGGATAGAATGGAAAAAAAGAATAAGCGCAGTATCCTGCTCATGATCCTGGTCGTATTGGTCGGCCTGATTTCATGTATATATCTATGTATGCAGCGGTACTATGTGGAACATGACAATATGTCGATTGAACAGGCGATGGATTATGATGCTGTTGTCGTTTTGGGACGCAACGAAGGATATGATCTGGAAACGACACTGGAAAAGTGCCGTCAGGCCGGCATCACCAGTTTTACCATATACGATACGACGCTGAATAAAATGACCCAGCGCGGAGAATGCTCTGTCATTACCCGTTTGGGAGCTGAACTCTATTATCCACAGTTCCATCTTGGTTCGTATCAGTACGAATATTATCTTGTCGGCAAGCCAAAAGACCAGAAGGACCTGTATTTTGACGAACTGACAGAAGATCTGCAGTTGCGACTGGGCAAGGAAAATGCTGTCGTCATCGACAATCCCCAGTACCGTATTCTTGGACTGCATGGCATCATGCCGGCCCTCGGCGAAGTCAATCTGGGCATTATGTCAGCCGATGCCAACCGCATTGCCAGCTATGGCTTTAACGTCATCCTGCGGCCGACTAATTATCATGATGTCACGGCGGATGATCTGGAACACTTTTTCCAGCGCGCCGATAAAATCCGCAATGTGACGGGCATCATGTTTGTCGGTAAGGAGGTACTGGGCTATAGTCCGGACCCGGCGCAGCGCAAAGACATGCTGCAGCTGACAGCAGACCGTATGCTGGCCCGGCAGATGCCGTTTTATATGATTGAATCGGTTAATCAGCTCCAGTATGATAACCAGGATGGCATGTACGACCTGGCAGGTCTTATGCATTATGATACAGGCCGTGTCTATGCCATGGCCAAAGAGGAATTGGAAAAGATTACACCGGAAGAAGCGGCCATGCGCTTTTATATCAGCGACTTGGAACGTAATGTCCGGGTCAACCTGTTCCCACTGTATAAGAAACCCCGGTATGGCCAGTCTTTGCTGGATACGAATCTGAACTATATCAGCAGGGTTACGCAGAAATTGGAAGGCCGGGGCTATCAGCTGGACCGGGCGTCTGTACTGCCTGTCTACTATCCCAATAAGGTACTCCTGGCGATTGCGGCGGCAGCAGCGGCCTGTGGATTCTTGTTCCTCCTGAATCTGCTCGTTCCTCTTTCGGACCGGGTTAATTACGGGCTTATCGTACTGGCTATACTCTTTGGAGCCGGCGGAGCCTGGATTGCCAAAGGAGCCCTGTTTTTACAGATGATGGCTGTCGGTTGTGCCGTAACGGCGCCATCGGCGGCAATACTGGTACTGCTCGATTTCTGGCGTCATCAGAATCTGACAAAGAAACTCGGCTATGGCCGGGTCATCCGCGATGGTGCGCTGGGACTCACGGCGGCTGTCCTCATGTCCATGGTCGGAGGTATTTTCATTGCGGCCATGTTGGGGAACATACGCTTCTTTATGGAATTTGATTATTACCGAGGTGTCAAACTCACCTTTATCCTGCCAATCATTATCGTAGCGATTGGCTATCTGCGGCGCTTCCCCCTTATGGGTCACGATTTTGCCACATCATCTGATTTCATAGCGTTTGCCAAAGATTTTCTCCGCATCCCCATCCGCATGGGAACGCTCATCCTCGTCGGATTCCTGGGGCTGGTGGCCTTTATCTTCGTCGGCCGCAGCGGTCATACGGCCGGTGTACCTGTACCGGGAATCGAAGTGGCTATGCGCCGTTTCCTGGAAACGGTCATGTATGCCCGGCCGCGGGAAAAAGAATTTCTCATCGGCCATCCAGCCTTTTTCCTCATGGTAGCGGCTATGTATCGCAAATGGCCGGAACTGGTCCATTTCTTTACGGTACTGGCAGCGGTCATCGGCGTAGGGTCCATGGTAGAAACCTTTGCCCATATCCGGACGCCGTTTATCATGTCCTTTATCCGTGGCCTTAATGGCTGGCTTACAGGGCTTGTACTGGGTATCCTGCTCATTTGTGCCATTGCCATTGTTCAGTATGTGACGGCCTGGATGGGAAAGCGGGTGAAGTCCCGTGACTAACATTGTCATTTCCGGTTATTACGGATTTGCCAATGCCGGTGATGAAGCCATGCTGGCGGCACTCCTCGGATCACTGGAGGACCTGATTCCCGGTGCTTCCATCACGGTCATTTCGGGACACCCGGATATGACACGGGAAAATCATCATGTAGAGGCAGTACACAGGCTGAATTTTCCGGGCATTGCCAGGGCTATCTGCCGGGCTGATCTTCTCATCAGCGGTGGTGGAAGTCTGCTGCAGGATGTGACCAGCGCCCGCAGTCTCTATTATTATCTGCTCATCATGCGCATGGCTCTCTTTTTCCACAAGCCGGTCATGCTCTATGCCCAGGGCATCGGTCCCATACGCCGTCCCAAGGCGCGGAAGGCGGTTCGCAATGTGCTGCAGAAAGTGACTATGATTGGTGTCCGTGACAGTGAATCGCGACAGGAATTGCAGCGGCTCGGCGTTACGGATCCACCCATCCACGTGACGGCCGATGCCGTACTATCTATGCCCCCTGTGGATAAAAAGATTGGCTTTTATCTGTTGAAAAAGCATGGTATTAACGGTGTTGGTACCCGTATCGGCATTGCCATCCGCAACTGGCAGCATATGACCCGGTATAAAGACGAGATTGCCAAGGCGGCAGATGAACTGGTACGTACGGTGGGAGCCCGCATTATTTTTATTCCCATGCAGTATCCTGCCGATGCTGAAGCGGCGTCTGATGTGGCGGCGCGTATGAAGGAACCGGCGACGGTTCTGAAAGAAGCATACAATACGGTGGAATTCATGGCCCTTATGGGCTGCATGGATGTGGTCATTGCAAACCGGCTCCATGCACTCATTTTTGCATCGATCATGCAGGTGCCGGTAACGGCCATTTCCTACGATCCCAAAATTGATGGGTTCATCAGCCTCATTGGTGATACGCTTTGCGGGACCATGGAGACTGTCACTGCCAGGACACTGGTGACAGATGTAACGGCCAGACTGAAGGCCGGCGGTATTATGCCGGAAGTCAGAGCGCGAATGAATCACTTACGACGCCAGTCTATGCGTAATGCCTATCTGGCGTTACGCGTTATAGAAGAACATACGGCGGCCCGGAAAGGTTGACGCTCGCAGGAGCAGTGACTTGACGGCCGCTTTTCCTTATATATAATAGAGTATGTCTGATAAAAGTATGGTTTGCCAGAAAAGAGGAAATCTATGATATATTTTAAGAATGTATCCAAAGTGTACGACAATGGGTCTGTTGCTCTGGACCATGCCAATGTGCATATCAAAAAAGGGGAGTTCGTATTTGTCGTAGGTGCCAGCGGAGCCGGCAAGTCCACGTTCATCAAGCTTCTCGACCATGAAGAGCTGCCAACGGAAGGTTCAGTCATCGTCAACGGCATTGAAGTGAATAAGCTGAAAAAAAGCCGGGTCCCGTACTTGCGCCGCCGCATGGGAATCGTGTTTCAGGATTTCCGTCTGCTGCCCAATAAGACGGCAGAGGAAAATGTCGCCTTTGCCATGGAAGTTATTGAAGCACCGCGGCGTCTGATCAAAGAACGGGTCCGCAACGTCCTCGACTTGGTAGGGCTGGTCGGTAAAGCCGATGCCCTGCCGTCGAATCTCAGCGGCGGCGAACAGCAGCGTGTGGCTATTGCCAGAGCCATCGTCAACCGGCCGCTCCTGCTCATTGCCGATGAACCGACGGGTAATCTGGATCCAGAAACGTCAAAGGGAATCATGGATATTTTTACCAAAGTCAATCATATGGGGACAACTGTCGTCATGGTGACCCATGACCAGCAGCTTGTCGATATGATGAACAAGCGGGTCATTGAAATCGTCGATGGCAAGATTGTCCGTGATGAACAGCAGGGAGGATACGACGATGAAAATTAGAACCATGAGGTATTACCTCTCGGAAGCCTTTACGTCTTTTTGGCGCAATAGCTTCATGTCTATTGCGTCCATTGCGACCGTAGCCGTCTCATTTTTTATTTTAGGGTTGTTCCTGATAATGGTAGCCAATCTGGACTATTTTGCCGATAATCTGGAAAACCAGGTGCAGATCAGCGTGTATCTGAAAGATGATCTGACAACGGATCAGGTCATGAGTGTAGGCAGCCGGCTGAAAGCCCTGCCCGATGTAAAAGAACTGGAATTTACCAACAAAGACCAGGCCATGGATAAACTAAAGGAACGTATGAAAGACCAGCCGGGCATTCTCGATGCCCTCGACGGGAAGAATCCGCTGCCGACATCATATACGCTGACGTTGAGTAATCCGGAACAGGTTAAAAAGACGGCAACTGTCGTCGGACAGTATGACGAAGTGGAAAGCACCCATTATGGACAGGAAATCGTGGAACAGTTGTTCCGCGTGGCGACGATTATCCGCTGGGGAGGCATTGCCCTCATTATTTTCCTGACTTTTGCGACGCTGTTCATCATTTCCAATACGATCCGCCTGACCGTCTTTGCCCGGCGCCGGGAAATCGGCATCATGAAATACGTTGGTGCTACCAACTGGTTCATCCGCTGGCCATTTCTCTTGGAAGGATTGTTCCTGGGATTCATCGGCGGTCTCATTGCCGATGTGGCCTTATTGCAGTTCTATGAATTTGTCACGATAACGATTCACCGGACTCTGGCATTTCTGCCTATGGTCAGTCCGTATCCATTCATGTATCAGGCAAGTGGTCTGATACTCGTACTGAGCATGGTCATCGGGGCCATTGGCAGTACGATTTCTCTGAAACGCTATATGAAGGTGTAACGTATGATGAGTATACAATATAAAAAGCCGTTGGCAGCGGCTTTGACGGTCCTGTATCTCCTGAACCCCTGTGGTCTCATCTTTGCGGAAGACGAAGATTTGCAGGATCAGTTATCGACAGTTCAGGGGCAGATGGCAGAACAGGCTCAGAAGAAGAGTGAAGCCGAAGCAGTTATCGGCAATGTCTTTGAAAAATTGCGGGTCATCCAGGAAAATCTCGATGCCGCCAATGCACAATATAAGTCTATTTCCCAAGAATTAACTGAAACAGAACGGCAGATTACCCGGACCCAGGCCGAACTGGAAAGGGCAGAAACCCATCTGAGAAGCCGGGAAAAGGTGCTAAGCCGCCGCATCCGTGATATTTATATGCACGGCCAGCTCAATTACCTCGATGTCGTCGTCGGGGCTAAGGATTTTAATGATTTTGCTAACCGCGTCGAACTCCTGCGGCGTATCGTCAGTTCGGATCTGGAACTGATTTCGTCCATAAAGGATGAACGGGACCAGATCAACCAGACGAAACAGGCTCTGGAAGAGCAGCGGGAAACGCAGGCAAAGCTAAAAGAAGAAGCAGCAGCCAAGAAGGAAGAAATCGCCAAGCATAAGGCTGAACAGCAGGCTATCCTGGAAAAAGCCCAGACTGATAAGGCGACGGCAGAAGAAGCCTATGCCGAACTGGAAGCGTCGTCCAATCAGATTGCCCAGATGCTCCGCGACCGTGAAGCAGCCCGGCAGGCAGCAGCGGCTGCGGCAGCGGCGGCAGCGTCGTCTGGGGAAAGTGGCAGCGACAGCAGTGGGGATAGTGGCAGTTCGTCCGGCGGAGATGACAGCGGTTATTACCAGCCAGTCAGTGGTTCCGGTCAGATGATCTGGCCGGTAAATGGCGTCATCACATCGCCCTTTGGTTACCGGGAACACCCGATTTTCGGCCGCCAGATTCTTCATTCCGGCATTGACATCGGCGTCGATTACGGGACGCCTGTCCATGCTGCTGATGGTGGTGTCGTTGTAGAAGCGGGATGGATCAGCGGTTATGGTTATGCCGTCGTCATTGACCACGGCAATGGGACATCGACTCTGTATGGACATAACGAATCTCTGGCTGTATCGTCGGGACAGTCTGTTTCTCAGGGCCAGGTCATCGCCTATGCCGGTTCTACAGGGAATTCGACGGGGCCACACGTTCACTTTGAAGTCCGTGTCGGCGGTGAACCAGTCGATCCGAATTCGTATCTATAAACGAGGCAGACTATGAATCAGAAAAAACACATGTTTCAGATGTTGTTCCGGGCCGTTGCCTGGGGGTTGTTTACGGCAGCCTGCAGTGTGTTGCTGCTAGTGGGCCTCTTTTACTACTACACGGGGACGCCCGTAGGATTCATTAAATTCTTCCGCACTCTTCATGTGGTGGAACAGAATTTTCCCGGTGCTGTCGATAAGCAGGATCTCCTTAATGGGGCACTGGAAGGAATTGTCAAAAAGCTGGGGGATAAACACAGCATCTATCTCGACGGCGATGATTTCCAGGCATTTTCCGACCAGACGTCCGGGTCCTATGCCGGTATTGGTGTGTATATCGGTTCCAGTGAGGAAGGTACGATTGTAGCCGGAGTCATGGATGACAGCCCGGCTGCTGAAGCCGGCGTCCAGCGCGGTGACCTGATCCAGGCTATTAACGGCACATCTACGAAGGGGATGAGTCTGGAAGACATTTCCAAGACTATCCGGGGACCCGTGGATACGACAGTTACTCTGACCCTGGGAAGAAATGGTGAATCTCAGGAGATGGCCATAACGCGCCGTCAGATCCATATGAAAACCGTCGGTGGCCAGATGATTGAAGGAACTGATGTGGGATATATCCGGGTGGCAATTTTCAGTGAAAATACGGGCGAGGAGTTTACCCATCAGTATCAGGAACTGCGTAAGCAGGGCATGAAGCGCATGATTCTCGACCTCAGGAATAATCCCGGTGGCATCGTCGATCAAGCTGTTGCCGTAGCATCGAATTTCGTTCCCAAGGACAGTGTCATCGTATCCTTTACGAGCCGATCCGGTGACGAATCGGAATATAAGGCTAATGGCAGTGGTGATACTATCCCTTTGGTAGTGCTCATCAATGAAAATTCAGCAAGCGCTTCTGAAATCGTATCCGGTACCATCCAGGACTTGAAATTGGGGCCAGTTATCGGTACGAAGAGTTATGGAAAAGGAACCGTACAAGGCGTCTATCCCATTGATTCTGATGACGCTATCAAGCTGACTGTTGCCAAATACCGCACGGCCAGTGGCCGGGAAATTGATGGCGTAGGCATACAACCTGATATAGAAGTCCAGTTGCAACCCAACGACCCGGAAGACTATCAATATGAAAAAGCATTGGAAGTTGTACAGACCTTGTAACCGTCACAGAACAGGCAGGGTATACAGAATCAAAACAGAAGCATGAAGCGGGGACTGCAGAATCCTTGCATTGTCCGCGCTTTCATGATACAATGAATACCGTGTCAGATTGCATCTGACAATCGGCAGGCGAGTGTGGCGGAATGGCAGACGCGCCAGACTTAGGATCTGGTGCCTCACGGCGTAAGGGTTCAAGTCCCTTCACTCGCACCAATGGGACAACCATCACATTGAATGATGGTTGTCCTTTTTTATTGACCTCATAATATCTGGTGCGTTTGACAACTTTTTGACCCCGCGACGGGACAAAGTTAAACGAGGTCAATTAATTTATCAACAACGTTCTCTTCAATATCTGGTAAAACGTGACTGTATGTGTCCATAGTCTGCTGAAAGGAAGAGTGGCCCAGGCGGACCTGGACGACTTTGAAATGAACGCCAGCTTTGAGAAGTAGTGTGGCATGAGTGTGTCGCAACATATGAAAGGTCAGGTGGAAGCCTGCCGACTTTCCATATTTATTGGCCGTATGACTGATATATTTCGGATCATACGGACGTCCATCGCGTCGGCAGAACAATAACCCGTTATCTTCATAGTCTGATGCGGCCATTCTGTTTTTGAGCGTCCACATGATTTGTCGCCGCAAAACAGCCAGCGTCTTGGCATCAACGGAAATGGTACGCCGGGAAGCGGCATTTTTGGTTGTAGCTGATATAATTAGTTTTCCACCGACAATAAGAACAGTTTGATTGACAGAAATGGTTGATGCTTTCGTATTGACATCACGAATACGCAAACCAAGTATCTCAGAACGTCTCAGACCCGTATGCAAAGCCACATGGTATAGATTATAGTGACAGGGGTTGGAAATGACGCCTAGCAGGCGCTGAGCTTCATTTTTTGATAGTGCGGATACTTGCGTCTTCTGTTTTTGCGGTAATTTGACACCGCGCATAGGGGAGATTGGCAGTACTCCATCATTGACAGCTTGGTTGAGTCCGATTCGGACAACAGCCAATGCGTATTGCACGGATTGGTTGCTATAGCCGAGAGCCAGTAAATCAGCAATCAATTTACGGAACATATGAGGCTGTAAATCGATTAGCTTAATTTTAGCCATAGTCGGTAGCACATATTGACGTAGTTGATATACGTATGATTCGTATGTATCCGTCGCCAACGTCGGTTTGGCGCCTCGTAGCCATATCGACAGCCATTGACCTAAGGTGATGTTATAATCGATGTTAGGCGCGGAATGGAGCGTATTTTTGTACTTATTGCGCCGCTGTTCCGCTTCTTTAATGGTTCGGCCGTAAAAATAATGACGTTTGCCGTCGATGGTCAGAGAGACTTTGTAGCGGCCATCAGGTCTTTTTTTCATAAAAATCGCCCTTTTAAAAATGAAAATATACTCAGAAGGTACTTTTATATTTACAAATATACTCAGAAGGTGTATAATATAATTAAAGAAAGGAGGTTACAGAATGAAGAGGTCGGAGCTGTTAAAGATCCTTAAAAAGAATGGGTGCAAGTTGATTGGGCATGGTGGAAATCATGATCTGTATTACAGCCCGATAACGGGAAAGCAATTCCCCGTCTGGCGGCACAATAAGGATATACCGTCAGGAACTATTAAAGCTATTTTTAAACAGGCTGGTATTCAGTAAGGCAAAGGGAGAAATCCCCTTGGCCTGATTCATATAAAAAGGAGGACGTCATGAGCAAATATATTTTCCCAGCTATATTCCAATGGGATGAAAAAGACAAAGTATATTACGTAAATTTTCCGGATGTAGACGGCTGCTTTACCGATGGCGCAACCTTGACCGAAGCAATGGAAAACGCAGACGATGTGTTGAATTTAATGGTTTGGAGTATGGAACAGCAAAAGCAGGCTATACCCAGACCGACACCGCGGGATAAAGTAAAAGTACCGGAAAATGGATTCGTTAATTTAGTGGTTGCTGATACCGTCGCATATCAAGATGTCATTGACCGGGAAAATAATCCTATCAAGTACGCGCGCAAGAAAGCCGGATTAAATGTAAAAGGATTGGCTGAACTCTTAGGGGCGCCTTATCGTACGGTCCAGGAATGGAATGCCGGAAATCGGATGCCACCCAAATGGGTACAGCGTTTGATTATCGAAAAAATCGAAGCAAATATGTAGTAATAGAAATCATCAAAACAATAAAGGATTCCGATACAGTTATTGAACGGAATATGAAATTATTGGCCCTATTTTTCGAATTATTCCGATTGAAACCCTACCAACGGTTTTCCGCTTTGCTGATGAAGAAAGTGGCAGAAACGGCTACCAGCTGTGTCTATCGAAAAACGGCCGATATCGTGAACCGGTTTACCCTGACGACCCTGAGTCATCAAACGGTGAAGCATATTGTGATGCAATCGGGGAAATTGTGTCAGGAATGGCAGGACATTCAGCGTCAGGAAAGTCCCGCAGAAGAAACGGAAGCCCCGGTTGTGTACATCGAAGGAGACGGGCTGGTCTTGCGGGGACAGCATAAGAAGCAGTTGGAAATACACCGGATGCAGGTGTATGAAGGACGGGAAAAAGAAGGGAAACGGACCCGGCTGATTCATGCGTATCACATGGCTTCTACGGAATATGAAAAGACATGGGAACGAGCAGGGTGGTACATGCACCGGCATTATGGATTAAGCCATACGATAGTGATCAGCAACGGGGATGGCGGAACGGGATATGGCTATGAGGCGTTTCAGGAACTGGCAGCAGGGTGCAAGTGGCATGAGCACCAACGGGATGTCTATCATGTACACCGCAAGGTGAAAGAACGGCTGCATTTTGCTGCACCGGAGGCACAGGAAGGAATCCGGCAGAGTATCTGGAACCATGATAAAACGAGTCTGGCGCTCTGGCTGGATACAGCTGAATCGGAGGCAGAAGGAACCGATGAATTACAAGACGTGGAACGGTTACTATACCAGCAAAGAGGCCCTTCGGGGCCTCTTTTGCTTAAAAAAATGGGCTCAGATAACTGAGTCCATTTTTTTAGATGAGGCTATTCTGTTACAGCCCCTTTTAATCCGGTACAGATGTGTTCTCAGGGGTGAGTGTGTATTAGCTGTACGTTACCAGTCTGAATCAAAACTGTATGTATCCACATCAATTCCGTTTTCCATGCAGTATTCATAGACGTGAGAGTCTCTTCTGCAGATTACGGTGACGGGGGTGTTTTTGAATACGTCTTTTCCTATATGATTGATACCCGTGAATTTAATCGTTTTGAGGTTCGGGCAGTCAGCGAAGGCTTCGTCTTCCAGCGAGTCCAGGCAGTCGCCTACTTCTACGTAGGAAAGTTCACTGCATCCTTTGAATGCGCGGGCCCAGATGCCTTTCACCTTAGTTGCATAAAATGCAACGATTTTGGAACCGGCAAAAGCATTTTCTCCGATATAGGAAATGTTCGTTCCGCCGTAGACGTAGATCAGGGAGGAATTCATATATGCGTCTTCGCCGATACATTTTTGGAAAGACATAGTCCATGGGTGGATGATGATATCCCTCATGCCGTCTTCCGATTGGTAGGCAGGCTTTTCCGGACGGCGTCTGATGGCGGCGACGATGGCTTCCCTGTCATAGTCGCCGTTTTTCTCTGCCTGGCTTTTCACGACGTAAATCCGTTTATTGTCTTTCGGATTGATTCCTCCTCCCGGAAGAATCGGGATGCCCATGTCATTACTGATAGTATGTACTGTGTCCCGGAAATCCGACCGATAGCTATATAACGTGTAGGTTTTTGATTCTTTATAAATATCATAGTGTTTCCAGGCGCGTTCGTCGTCTAGGTTTTGCCGTTCTTTCAGTTCCTGGCGTACGGGGGAATCTTCCCCTTTCAGGAAATAGGGGATGGCATGTTTCTGGCAGTACGCTTCCCAGATACTTCCTGGCAGGCAGCAGACCGTGATGTCCGTTCCGGCAAATACGTCTTCTCCTATATGGCAGTCCATCTGTAACAGTTCGATGAAATGAAGGTCGCGGCAATGGGCAAAGGCACCGTCGCCCACATGGGAAAGGGAGGCAGGAAGTTCCACCCGGTCAAGAAAATGCAGTCCTTCAAAAGCATGGGCCCCTATCGTTTCCAGACCTTCTTCCGCTTTGAACTGAAGAAGGGTGGATTTCATAAAACACCATTCTCCGATTTCCCGTATATCACCAGTGAGATGGAGATAACATATGGGGGCATATACCAGTGCTTTTGTATCCAGCTTCGTATAGGGCAGCGCATCTTCCTCATCTTCCGTATCTTCGGGAATATGAATAACTTCCGGATACTGTTTGCTTTCTTTATAGCAGACATCGGAAATAGGCGGAAGTAGCTTGCGTGATTCTATGGGAAGCTCACAGTGTTCGCTGCCTTTGATTCGGTCTATGGCATTTTTGTGTGTAAAAATGGATGTATTACGTTCCAGTAGTCCCCATGATTTCATGTCTTCATAGACGTTCCCGCCAAGGGGAATATCGAGGCGTACGTCTATATTGTAGAATTCATCATTGACAACAGTAGTGTGTTCAGAAAGGAACACTACCGTTTTTTCCCCGACGGCAGATAACGGATAGGCCGCAACGGAAGGGGGGATGACCAGTTTCTTCAAACATGGCACATCGAAAAAGGCGCGGTGGCCGATGGTTTTCAGGCTTTGTGGCAGGATGAGTTCCTTCAGTTGCTCGCAACAGAAGAATGCATAGTCTGAAATAGTGGTTACCCCTTCGGGTATGGTAATGGATTCATCGGAGACTCCGTAAAAATGAAAGGAAGGAATAGTCGTTCCATCGCCTGTTTCCTGGGAGGATCCTTTCAGGATGACAATTTCTTCCGCTTCCTGCTTCAGCTTGTCCAAAAGGGGATAGGGGAAGGTCATCTGCACATCATGCAGGGCCCCGGCTATGTCACCTGCCTGATGAAGCAGACCCAGGGACATGAACGCGTCTATCAGAGGACACCCATCCTGTATGTAGTCCAATAAATCGGCCAGGGGAAGATCTCTCTTCTTTCCAAAATAGCCCAGTACACCTTTGGTCATCCGGAACTTGACATCTTCCAGTTTTTCAGAAAGCCCGAACGCTTCGGCTATGCGGTCAACGATACCGTCTCTATCGTTGAGATAGAGGTAAAATAACTTGTAGGACAGGGGCTTGTAGGGATTACGGTCCAGTACATAGAATGCTGCCTTTTTCCGCTCATCCTTTCCCAGGGTACCATCATTGATGGCAGTTTGCATGACCTCGGGCAATTCATTTTTTTCTGGATCTGGTGGAATAAGGTTCAGGCGGTCGGAGGCGTCCATGGTGAGATAGAAAACAGAACGTCTGTACGTATCAATAAACGATTGTACCAGATCGTCGGAACGGAACAAATCATCGAGCTGTCTTTTTTCCCGGCTGTTGGTGAATGCATTGCCGATGGCATTAAATATGCTGTGCGCCGCACCGCTTGCCAGATTGAGAACACCGGCAGTAATCATACCCTGCAAAGCGCCGCCCAGGCCGAAGCCGCCGCCTATGATCCGGCCGCGGTATTCTTTCCGCAGTTCCCGGTAGGTTCTTTCTGCTTCGGCATTTCCTGTGATTTTACCAACCTGGCCCAGCAGAGACTGGACAAAATCCTGCCATGCATCGAGAGCAGAAGGGGCGCCGTCTGCCATGTCACGGGCCATGAAATTATCTTTCGTAAGACCGTAAATGCCGCGGGATAAAAGAAGGGAAGATTCCTTCTTCAGCACGCTGCCCATAATCTGTTCGGCTGCTTCTTCGCTCGTAAAGAATTGCAGAAGCTCTTCTACGCTGTCATTTTTCCAGTATATGCGTTTTAGTTCTTTATCTGACAGCGCTTCTTTGGTCATGGCTTTTGCCAGACGGATAAAGCCGACCTGCCGTTCATCGTATTCGAAATGGCACCCGTCTACATCAAAGACATACTTGCCCCGTTCTCCGTCATGGAAAGGTCTCAATTCAGGACTATCGTCTTCAGGAGAGCAGAAAATAGGATATATTTTTTCTTCTTTCCGCGCATTTACCTTTTTTAGGATATCTTCATAGGAAGGCCCATCTGCTGAACCGGCTACTGGTGTTCCGCAGTACGGGCAGAATCTGGATCCGTCAGGGACCGGTTTTCCGCAATTTGTACAAAACATAGTTATCATTCTCCTTTACCATGCAAATGCTCTTTTGTTTTATTTTACTACGGCTGCAGGAAAGAAAAAAGAGGGTCTGGTTTGGAGCAGTCTTTATTTCTTAGAAATGGAAAGTGACGCCGGCGCCAACACCGTGTTCGTTATCGCCGTCTTCAGGCATGTAATTATGGTAATTGACGTTCAGTCCCCATCCCAGGGCGATGTTATAGTTGATGCCGGCCTGGGCTTCAGAGAAATGGGAGCCTTTGACATATGTGGCATAGGGCTGGATTCCCAGAATATGGGGTGCAGCGACGCCGATGCCGCCGTAAAAGGAGGCCGAATCGGACTGGTGGCCGATGTTGTTGCGCCAGCCGCCGAGAAGCTGGACATTTCATAGTAATTCCAGACCGACAGGGCAGTGGTCGCTGCCGGTGATATCTGTATAAATAGAGGCTTTTTTCAACTTGTTGTCGAGACTTTTCGAGGTGATGAAGTAGTCGATGCGCCATCCGGCGTTGTTCTGGCGGGCCTTGAAGCGGTAGCTCCACCACGAATAGATACCCGTTACATCGGGATAAAAGTAGCGCCACGTGTCGGTAAAGCCGGCAGCCAGCAGATCGGTCATCTTCTGCCGTTCCTGGTCGGAGAAGCCGGCGTTGTTGTGGTTGGTCTTGGGATTTTTCAGGTCGATTTCTTCGTGGGCAACGTTCAGGTCACCGCAGAGGATGACTGGCTTTTTCTCATTGAGTCCGGCCAGGTAGGCCCGGAAATCGTCTTCCCACTTCATGCGGTAATCGAGGCGGGCCAGTTCGCTCTGGCTGTTGGGGGTATAGCAGGTGACGAAGTAGAACGTGTCGAATTCGAGGGTGATGAGCCGCCCTTCATGGTCGTGTTCGTCCATGCCCATGCCGTAGTGGACCGACAGGGGATGGAGGCGGCTGAAGACGGCCGTACCGCTGTAGCCCTTGCGGTCGGCGTAATTCCAGTACTGTTCATACCCGGGCAGGTCCATGTCTATCTGGCCGGCCTGCAGCTTCGTTTCCTGCAGGGCGAAGATATCGGCGTCGAGCTGGTAGAATACATCCATAAATCCTTTTTTCATGACAGCGCGCAGACCGTTTACATTCCAGGAAATACATTTCATGAGATTTTGTCCTTTCTTTGCAATGAAGCTATAATATTTGTTCATTCTTTGTTATAATGGATTCATACAGTAAACAATAGGGTATTATCTATTATATGACGTTATTGTATAGAAATTTATAGGGATTGTCAAAATTAAGGAATCAGGTGATTGGTATGGCAGTACATGAATTAGCAGGTACGAAAGTCAGAAAAGAAGATTACATCGATTTGAAGGCAATTGCTGATGCCTACGCCCACATTATTCCGGATGTAGCGAATCCGGAATGCCAGGTGCGGTTTGGGACATCCGGTCACCGGGGGCAGGCCGGAAACGGCAGCTTCACGGCTGCTCATGTTGCCGCTATTACCCAGGCGGTATGCAATCTGCGGAAGACCTTTGGTGCCGATGGACCGCTGTTTGTCGGGGAAGATACGCATTATCTTTCTAAGCTTGCCTTTGAAACAGTACTGGGGGTACTGGCAGCTAATGACGTAGCTGCTTATATCGACAGTGAAGACGATTTTGTGCCGACGCCATCTGTTTCCCGTGCTATTTTACGGTATAACAAAGGGCGCCGGGACCATCTGGCAGATGGCATCATTATTACGCCATCCCACAATCCTCCGGAACACGGCGGCATCAAATACAATCCCACGAGCGGCGGACCAGCGCCTTCGGATATTACGAAAGCCATCGAAACGGAAGCCAACCGCCTGCTGGCAGGGAAGAACTGCGAAGTACGGCAGATTCCCTATGAACAGGCACGGGAAAGTTCCCTGGTGACGGGCTATGATTACAAAGGCCTGTACGTATCGGAATTATCATCTATCATTGATTTTGAAGCAATCAAAGGTGCCCATCTTCATATTCTTGTCAACGCACTGGGCGGGTCCGGGATGAATTACTGGCATGCTATTGCTGAACAGTATAGCCTTGATATGGATTTCGTCAACGATACGTATGATCCCCAGTTTACCTTCATGAATTACGACCATGACGGCAAGGTCCGCATGGACTGCTCTTCAGCCTATGTCATGTCATCCGTGACAAAGCAGAGCGGGGACTATGATCTCATCTTGGCCAACGATCCCGATTACGACCGTTTTGGCATTGTTTCCGGCAGTCAGGGGATGATTACGGCCAATGCCTATCTGACCGTAGCGTCCCACTATCTCATGACTCACCGTCAGTTTGACGGACTGGGGATTGCCAAGACTGTAGTGACGACAGACCTTCTGGCCCGTTCGGCTGCCTCCCTGGGCGTGCCGCTCTATGAAGTCCCCGTAGGATTTAAGTATTTTGGTTCCCTCTACAGTGATGGGAAGATTGCCTTTTCCGGTGAAGAAAGTGCCGGTGGTTCCTTTATCGCCAAAGACCGCAGCCTGTGGACGACCGACAAGGACGGCATTATCATGTGCCTCCTGGCAGCAGAAATCAGGGCCGTGACGGGTAAGCTGCCCCTTGCCTATTATGATGAGTTATGCCAGAAGCTGGGCCGGCCGTATGCCATGCGCAGTGATGCGCCGGCAACGCTTGCCGAAAAGGCCAAGATCAGCAGTCTCACCGAAGCCGATGTAGCCGAAAAGACGCTCTGCGGCAGTCCAATTACCGCCGTATTATCACATTCCCCCTATGGAAATTATGCCATAGGCGGCGTCAAAATCTGCAGTCCCGATGGCTGGATTGCGGCACGGCCATCCGGTACGGAAGACATGTACAAACTGTACGCCGAAAGTTTCGTATCTGAAGACCATGCGCGGAACCTGTTGGACGAAGGACGGGCGCTTATCAGCCGGGCATTAAAAAAATAATCAATAGTAATTTATCGCAGATTTATGCTATAATAGGGAAGAATGATCAAGAGGGGCATTCTATCTTGTCTCCGCATATAGAAAAGGAGTGGGCATCAGAATGAAAGTTGTCATTACAGTAGTCGGTGTAGACCGCACCGGCATCATTGCCGCTGTCAGCCAGATTATGGCAGAACATCAGGTAAATATTCTCACTATCAATCAGGTAATCCTCGACGGTATTTTCAATATGGCCATGATTGTAGATATGGATCAGGCGTCGGTGGATCTGGGTACGCTGCAGCAGCTGCTGAAGGAAAAAGGCGATACCCTGGGGGTAGAAATCCGGGCGCAGAATATGGAAATCTTTAACGCGATGCACCGTGTAGGATAGGAGGAAGAGAGAATGCTGACTATCCATGACGTGTTAGAAACAAATCAGATGATTCAGAAGCATAACCTGGACGTCCGCACCATTACGATGGGCATTAGTCTCCTCGACTGCTGCAGCAGTGACGGCAGGACGCTCTGCAAAAATATTTATGATAAAGTGACCCGCTATGGGGAACATCTGGTACAGACCGGGGAAGATATTGCCAGAGAATTTGGCGTGCCCATCATCAACAAGCGTGTTTCCGTTACTCCCATCGCTCTGGTAGCCGGATGCAGTGATCTCGATAATTACGTCGAAATCGCCCGTACCCTGGATAAAGCGGCCAAGACGATCGGCATCGATTTTATCGGCGGATTCTCCGCTCTGGTAGAACGTGGCTATGCTGAAGGAGATAAGAAGCTCATCGCTTCTATCCCGGAAGCACTGGCCTGCACCGATCTTGTCTGCAGTTCTGTTGCCGTTGGCTCGACTAAGGCCGGCATTAATATGGATGCCGTCGCTGAAATGGGCCGGGTATTCAAGGAACTGGGGGAACTGACCAAAGATCAGGATGCTCTGGGCTGTGCCAAATTAGTCGTCTTTTCCAATGCCGTAGAAGATAATCCGTTCATGGCTGGCGCCTTTCATGGTGTTACCCAGGGTGACAGCTGTGTCAGCGTCGGCGTCAGCGGCCCTGGCGTCGTCAAACGGGCTTTGGAAAACGTCAAGGGCGAGCCTTTCGATGTCGTAGCGGAAACCATCAAGAAGACGGCATTCAAGATTACCCGTGTCGGTCAACTCGTAGCTCAGGAAGCATCGCGCCGGCTCCACGTTCCTTTTGGTATCATCGACCTGTCACTGGCACCGACGCCGGCCGTTGGTGATAGTGTGGCGGCAATCCTGGAAGAAATGGGACTGGAAAGCTGTGGTGCCTGTGGTACGACGGCAGCTCTGGCTCTCCTCAACGACGCCGTCAAGAAAGGCGGTCTTATGGCATCAAGCCGTGTCGGTGGCCTGTCGGGTGCATTCATTCCTGTCAGTGAAGATAAAGGCATGCTGGAAGCCGTAGGCCGGGGCAGCCTGAGTTTGGAAAAACTGGAAGCCATGACCTGTGTATGCTCCGTCGGTCTGGATATGATTGCCATTCCCGGCAGCACGACGGCTTCTACTATTTCGGCACTCATTGCCGATGAAGCTGCCATCGGTATGATTAACAACAAGACGACGGCCGTTCGTGTCATCCCTGTACCGGGCAAAGATGTGGGCGATACGGTCGAATTCGGCGGCCTTTTAGGTCATTGTCCTATTATTGATATTAATAAATATAAGTCTGATGCGTTTATTGCCCGTGGCGGCCGCATTCCGGCCCCGATGCGCAGCCTGACGAACTGACGGGCGGCATCGAGAATCCCTTTGAAAGTAGGCGTGTGTTGTGCTTGTATATTTTGTACCCTTTTTTATAGCATTGATTGTAGCGTATGCCCTGACGCCAAGCGTCAAGAAACTGGCTATCAAAGTGGGTGCTGTTGACAGACCCAATGCGAGGAAAGTTCATACTCATGTCATTCCCCGTCTGGGCGGTCTGGCTATTTATATCGGTTTTCTGGCCGGCGTCCTGTATTCCATGCCCATGAATCATGAAATGCTGGGATTATTGCTGGGATGTACGGCCATCGTCTGTGTCGGTATCTGGGATGATATCTGCAACATTCCGGCAAAAGTCAAACTGGTCGGACAGATTTTGTCGGCGGCGATTCCCGTCGTCTTTGGCATCCAGATTGAATGGCTGACCAATCCGTTTGGCGATTTAATCATCCTGCCGGAAGTCGTTGCCATTCCCCTGACCATATTCTGGATCATTGGTTTTACTAATACAGTCAACCTCATCGACGGCCTTGACGGCCTGGCTGCCGGCGTGTCCTTTATTGCGTCCATTTCGATGTTTCTCATGGCTGTCAGTATGAACCAGTACCTGCCGGCTATGATTATTATTTCTATGGCCGGGGCAGCTCTGGGGTTTTTGCAGTATAATTTCAATCCTGCCAAGATTTTTATGGGAGATACGGGTAGTATGCTCCTGGGGTATACCATGGCTGTAACGGCCGTGCTGGGACTGGTGAAGACGGCTGCGACGATTGCCCTGGTCGTACCGGTCATCGCCCTGGGCCTGCCTATCCTGGATACACTGTTTGCCATCATCCGCCGCAAGATGAGCGGCGTGCCTATTTTCACACCGGACAAGGGTCATCTCCATCACCGTCTGCTGGCACTGGGGATGTCCCAGAAGCAGGCCGTGCTCATCATGTACTGTGTCAGTATCGTATTGGGAATTGTGGCTATTTTTGTAGCTAATGTCAATTACAAAACCGGTATCTTGACCGTGGCAGTGGTTCTGGCGGTGATTATATATTCAGCAAAACGAATAGGAATACTGCATAAAACGACAAATTCTACTCATAAAGATTGATTTATGAGTAGAATTTGTTTAGTTCAAGGAGGTTTTTATATGCTTAAGGTAATGACTGTATTCGGAACGCGTCCGGAGGCCATCAAAATGGCGCCGGTCGTCCTGGAACTCAAAAAACATCCGGATCAGATTCAGACGGTCGTGGCCGTTACGGCCCAGCACCGGCAGATGCTGGATCAGGTACTGGATTTGTTCCAAATCCGTCCGGATTACGATCTGGATATTATGAGTCAGGGACAGACACTGTATGACATAACGACTCGTTCCCTGCAAGGGCTGAAGTCCGTTATGGAAGTGGAAAAACCGGATCTGGTTTTGGTACATGGTGACACGACGACGACTTTTGCCGGAGCACTGGCTGCGTATTATCAGCAGATTCCCGTAGGTCATGTCGAAGCCGGTCTGCGTACAGGAAATATTTATTCACCATTTCCGGAAGAAATGAACCGTAAGCTCACCGGAGCCATTGCGGCCATTCATTTTTCACCGACCATGACCGCCCGGGGTAATCTGCTGCGGGAAGGAATCGACAAAGATGCCATTTTTGTTACCGGCAATACAGTCATTGACGCCCTCATGACAACCGTCGATGAAGGATATGATTTTGAAGACGAAGAGTTACAGTCGGTTGATTTCCAGAATCACCGCATTATTCTTCTTACAACGCATCGCCGTGAAAATCTTGGCGAACCCATGCGGCATATTTATAAAGCACTACGCCAGATCATTGAAGAAATCCCTGATACGGAAATCGTCTTCCCCGTTCACCGCAATCCGCTGGTGCGCAAGGTCGTAGAAGAAGAACTGTCCGGCGTAGATCGTATCCATCTCATCGAGCCGATGGAATACGAACCCTTTGCCAATCTGATGCATCACAGCTGTCTCGTACTGACCGATTCCGGCGGTATCCAGGAAGAAGCGCCGTCTTTGGGCAAGCCTGTCCTGGTCCTGCGCAATACGACAGAACGGCCGGAAGCAGTGGAAGCCGGTACGGTCCGCCTCATTGGAACTGACAGGGACCGCGTCTATGAAGAAACGAAACGGCTCCTTACGGATAAAGCGGCCTATGATGCCATGAGTAATGCTGTTAATCCCTACGGGGACGGACAAGCGTCGCGCCGCATTGTACAGGCTATCCTGTATACCTTTGGAAATAGTACTGAAAAACCAAATGAATTTACATTGTAACTTTACATACTTTTGCAGTAATTTTTATAAAACAGATTTTTTTTTAGTTTTATGACTAATATCTAAAAATTTATTGATTTTATGTAAGCCCCGTGATACAATAACTGTATTGCTGGACACGAATCCTATGCATGAAATATTGTAATGCAATGTATGCCGGGGTAAAGACTATGCAGAAAAAAGGCGAAAAGGAACCGGTGCGACTCCGGGATATCCTGGTCAGTGCCGCGTCTATGGGGCTGACACTCTGCGTCAGCCTGTGCATCGGCATTGCCTGCGGGTACTGGGTGGATACACAGCTGGGAACGATTCCCTGGGGGCTGCTCCTGGGAGGTATTCTCGGCGCAGTCAGTGGCTTCTGGTCTATTTTAAAAAAAGCCGTGCGCTTTATGAATGATCATCCGTCCCGTTAGAAAGAGAATAGGGCAGAGGACTCTTATGGAAGAATTTACGCGATATGTAAAAGTGACACTGCTCAGACTGCTGAGCCTGGCTCTAATGGTTACAGGACTGCTCCTTCTTTTGGGAAAAGCAGAATACCTCAGTGGCTGGCTGATCGGCTGTGCCATCAATGGCGTGTACTTTCTTATGTTGTGCAGCCGCTCTTTTCGGGCCATGAAGATGGACCCTGCTAAGGCATTCACCGTTCTCCGCGGTGGCGCGCTGATGCGCATACTTACCATCGTTCTGATACTTATTGTGGTGCTGCAGTTTCCCTCTGTCCGCATATGGGCAGTCGTTGCGGGCATCCTGACGTATCGGGTTCTCATATACTTCGAAGCGGCGTATCACGCCTGTATCCGAAGACATCTTTAAGGAAAGGAGGCGCTTATCATGGAGCTGCATACGGGTCATCATTTGATTTATCAACTGTTTGGCATGAATGTGAATATGGATACGCTGTACATGACCTGGCTCACGGCGGCTATCGTCATCATTATTACGCTGGCTGCGACGCGGGGCCGGTCACTGGTTCCTTCCGGTATCCAGAATGCAGTTGAAATTGTCGTTGAGGCACTCCTGGCACAGTTTAAGGAAACACTGGGCCCAAAGTGGGGACAGGTCGTATCAGTCCTTCTGACTATGTTCCTGTTTATCCTCGTCGGCAATGAATTAGGGCTGCTGCCCAGTCCGCACATCCTGACGTCGCCGACGAATGATCTCAATACGACGCTGGGCCTGGCCCTGGTATCATCTTTTATGGTACATTTTGTTGCTCTGCGCAACCAAGGTCTGAAAAAACACGTCAAACATTATTTTCAACCGTTCGCTGTATTTTTTGTCATCAACCTGCTGGAAGAATTTACAAAGCCTATTACGCTGGCCTTCCGTCTATTCGGCAATATCCTTGCCGGGGAAATCCTGATGGAAGTGCTGTACAAACTGGTCCCCGTCGGGGTACCGATCATCTGGTTGATATTCAGTCTGGTCATCGGCCTGATTCAGGCCTTTATCTTCACTATACTGACCACATCGTATCTGGCAGATTCCCTTAGAGAAGAGTAAGTGAAGACAAGTAACTCATACATCAAGGAGGATTATAATTATGGAATTAGTATTAGCATTATCCGCAATGGGCGCAGCTATTGGTATTGGTCTGGCAGCAATGGGTGCTGCTATCGGTGATGGTCACGCTGCATCGAAGATGCTCGAAGGTCTGGCACGTCAGCCGGAAATGGGTGGCAAGCTTCTGGTCAACTTCCTGATTTCTGTAGGTCTGATCGAATCTATGCCTATCATTGCAGCTGTTATCGCTATCGTGCTCGTATTTGCCAACCCTCTGGCAGGCTAAACTGTACCGGCACAGTTCGGTAAAAGGAGGAGAAAGTTTTGGTAGATATTAATTTTACACTGGTAATCCAGTTCATCAACTTCTTTGTCCTCGTCGCTATTTTAGCCAAGTTTGCATACAAGCCCATTTTAAAAGTGCTTGAAGACCGCAAGAAAAAGATTGCTTCTGACCTTAGCAGTGCCGAAGAAGCCCGGCTTTCAGCGGAAAAACTGAAAGCCGATTATGAAGCACAGCTGCAGAAAGCCCATGCGGAAGCCCAGGCCATTGTGGACAAGGCTGTAAAACAAGCCGACAAGGAAGCGCAGGCTCAGCTCGATGCTATCCGTTCCCAGATTGCACGGGAAAAGGAAATCGCTCAGGCTGAAATTGCCAATGAACGGGAAGCAGCTATTCGCGAAATGAGAAATGAAGTAGTGACGCTGTCTATGGCTGTGGCAGAAAAACTGCTGAAAAAGAACATGGATACGGATATGAATCAAAAACTGGTAGCAGAATGCCTGAAGCAGTTTGACGGGCAGCATCCGGCAGGTAAGAAATCATGATTCCTGAAGCCGTGTACAGCAAATACAGCCAGGCTATGTTTGACATAGCAAAGGAACAGCACAAGATGGACGTGTACGGTGATGAACTGAAAGCCGTCCGCGATACGATGCAGCTAAATCCGGAGCTGAAAAAGTTCATCCATCATCCGCTGGTTCCGCCCCAGTCGAAGAAAGAAACACTCCACGCTATTTTTGCTGATGACGTGTCCCCTGTTGTCCTGCAGTTTCTCTACGTCATGATAGACCGGCGCAGGGAAGCGGCCATCATCGCAGCTATCGACGGGTTTATCGATTTGGCCCGTGCGGCTCAGAATATCGAAGTTGCGAAGATCCGCCTCGTAAAACCGCTGTCAGCAGAAGAGGAAAAACAATTGGTCGCATCTCTGGAAAAGATGACTGGCAAACATATCGAACCGCTGTATTATATGGATCCTTCTATTATCGGCGGTATGATTGTCCAGATAGGCGACCGGCTAATAGACGGCAGCCTGAAGCGGCAGCTTACAGATATGCAGCATTCCCTGCTTCAGTCTGACGTAATGAATGAGGTGACGGACGAAAAATGAAAATGAAGCCAGAAGAAATAACGGCTATAATCAAAAAACAAATCGAAGACTACAACGTCGAAATGAACGTCGATGACGTAGGCACCGTCCTGGAAGTCGGGGACGGCATAGCGCATATATACGGTTTGGATAAGTGCATGTCCGGGGAACTCCTGGAATTGCCTCATAATGTGTATGGCCTGGCCATGAACCTGGAAGAAGACAACGTAGGTGCCGTTCTTCTCGGGGATGACGAACTCATTAAAGAAGGCGATACGGTACGCCGGACGGGCAAGGTTATGAGTGTTCCTGTCGGTGATGCCATGATAGGCCGCGTCGTCAATCCCCTGGGAGCTCCTATTGATGGCAAGGGCGCCATCAAGGCGACGGAATACCGCCGCGTCGAAGTCGTTGCTCATGGTATTGCTGAACGTCAGCCGGTCAAGCAGCCGCTCCAGACAGGGTTGAAAGCTATCGACTCTATGGTTCCTATCGGACGGGGCCAGCGTGAATTGATCATCGGTGACCGCGGTACCGGTAAGACGGCCATTGCCATCGATACGATCATCAATCAGAAAGATACAGGCGTCATCTGTGTCTATGTCGCCATCGGACAGAAAGCTTCTACTGTTGCCCGCGTTGTACGGACATTGGAAGAACACGGAGCCATGGCATATACTATCGTCGTTGCCGCTACGGCTTCTGACGGCTCGCCGCTTCAGTACCTGGCACCGTATTCCGGCGTATCCATGGCTGAATACTTCATGCATCAGGGCAAGGACTGCCTCTGTGTATATGATGATTTGTCCAAGCATGCCCAGGCGTATCGAGCCATGAGTCTGCTGCTCCGTCGTCCGCCAGGACGTGAAGCTTATCCGGGCGATGTATTTTACTTACATTCCCGTCTGCTCGAACGAGCTGCCAAATTGTCTGATGAACTGGGTGGCGGTTCTATTACAGCCCTGCCAATCATTGAAACACTGGCAGGCGACTTATCCGCTTATATCCCGACCAACGTCATTTCGATCACCGACGGCCAGATTTTCCTGGAAACGGAATTATTCAACTCCGGTGTACGGCCTGCTATCAACGTCGGCCTCTCCGTATCCCGTGTCGGCGGGTCTGCTCAGATCAAGGCCATGAAGAAAATTGCCGGCACACTCCGTCTGAGCCTGGCACAGTACCGCGAACTGGCAGCTTTTGCCCAGTTTGGATCGGACCTCGATAAGAGCACCAAAGCCCAGATTGACGCCGGTGAACGGACGATGCAGATGCTGATCCAGCCACAGTACCAGCCGATGCCCGTCGAAGACCAGGTCATTCAGATTTATGCAGCCGTCAAAGGATATCTCATGCCTGTAGAAGTAGAAGATGTGCAGGCATTTGAAGACCAGCTCATCAAATTCATGCATGCCAACTATCCCGAAGTCGGTGCAGATATCAAAAAGACAAAAGAACTCGGTGCAGATAATGAAGAAGTTCTCAAAAAGGCAATTGTGGAATTTACCAAGCAGTTCGGTACGAGCCATAAGCTGATTAAAGAGGAGGAATAGTCTATGCCGAGTGCACGCGAAATAAACCGTCGGATTAAATCCGTAACGAATACGCAGCAGATTACAAAGGCTATGAAGATGGTATCCTCCGTTCGTCTGCGCCGTGCACAGGAACGCGCTCTGGCAACTGCTCCTTTTACTGAAAAAATGGAAGGGATGCTGCAGCGTCTGTCGGCAGCTATACCGGGAGAAAATAATCCGTTATTCATCCAGCGTGATGTAAAGCGTACGTGCTACATCATCATCGGCTCCGATAAAGGCCTGGCAGGAGCTTTCAATTCCAACATCAATAAGGAAATGGTAAGTCTCCTGAAAAACAAGCCCCGCTCTGCGTCATATCTCATCGTGACGGGACGCAAGCCAGTGGATTATCTGAAGCATCTTCGCATCACGCCCGATTATAAACAGACGGGCTTTTCTGACAAGCCGAATTTCGGCCATGCCCAGAATCTGGCACGGAAAGCGACGGAAGAGTTCCTCGCCGGTAACGTTGATGAAGTGTACCTGGTGTATACGAAGTTCAAGTCTGCCCTGTCACAGGTCGTGACACAGACGAAGCTGCTGCCCATCGAACCTTCCGTATCGGAAAAAAGCGGTCCTTCGGAAGAATACCTCTTTGCCCCCGATGCTGGTCAGGTTTTATCGACTCTGCTGCCGCAGTATATCGATATGGTCATTTATAATGGCCTCCTGCAGTCTGCAGCCAGCGAACTGGGAGCACGTATGACGGCCATGACCGGTGCGACCGATAATGCCGGTGAATTGATTGAAAAACTGACCGTTCATTATAATAAAGTCCGTCAGGCCGGTATTACCAACGAACTGACGGAAATCGTCAGCGGTGCCAATGCACTGCAGTAAGGACGAAGGAAAATCTAAATAAGGAGGAGAGCCTCTTCATGAGCAATACAATTGGGAAAGTAATTCAGGTCATCGGCCCTGTCGTTGACGTCCGCTTTGCGAGCGAAGAAGACCTGCCGGCTATATATAACGCCATCCATATTACCGGTGGTACGGGCGATCAGGCGATTGACCTGGTAGCAGAAGTCATGCAGCATCTGGGCGACGATGTTGTCCGCTGTGTAGCCATGAGCTCCACAGATGGTCTGGTGCGTGGCATGAAAGCAGAAAATACAGGCGGCCCGATCAAGGTACCTGTCGGAGAAGGCGTGCTGGGCCGGATTTTCAATGTCCTGGGCCAGACAGTCGATAAAGTAGATAAGAAGGTTGAAGCTGACGATTACTGGCCTATCCACCGTCCGGTACCAAAATTTGAAGACCAGGCTACGGGTACGGAAATTTTTGAAACAGGGATCAAAGTCGTTGACCTCATCTGCCCCTATGCCAAAGGCGGCAAAATTGGCCTCTTCGGCGGTGCCGGCGTTGGCAAGACCGTCCTCATCATGGAACTGATCCACAATGTAGCTACCGGCCACGGCGGCTATTCCGTATTCACCGGCGTTGGTGAACGGACTCGTGAAGGTAACGACTTGTGGAATGAAATGAAGGAATCGGGCGTCATCGATAAGACGGCGCTGGTATACGGCCAGATGAATGAACCGCCAGGAGCCCGTATGCGTGTTGGCCTGACGGGACTTACGATGGCGGAATATTTCCGCGATAAGGAACACAAAGATGTACTGCTCTTTATTGATAACATTTTCCGTTTCATCCAGGCCGGTTCGGAAGTATCGGCTCTGTTAGGCCGGATTCCTTCGGCTGTTGGCTATCAGCCGACACTGGCAACCGATGTCGGTGCCCTGCAGGAACGGATTACATCGACGAAGAACGGATCTATTACGTCTGTACAGGCCGTATACGTTCCTGCCGATGATTTGACAGACCCGGCTCCGGCAGCTACCTTTGCCCATCTGGATGCGACGACCGTCCTGTCCCGCCAGATTGCCGAACTCGGTATTTATCCTGCCGTGGATCCCCTGGATTCGACATCCCGTATCCTCGACCCCCACGTATTAGGGGAAGACCATTACAATACGGCCCGTGCCGTACAGGCTATCCTGCAGAAATACAATGACCTGCAGGACATCATCGCTATCCTGGGTATCGACGAACTGTCAGAAGAAGATAAGCTGACCGTAGCCCGTGCCCGTAAGATCCAGCGTTTCCTGAGCCAGCCTTTTGCCGTTGCCGAACAGTTTACAGGACAGCCGGGCCGGTATGTTCCGCTGAAGGAAACAATTGAAGGGTTCAAGGAAATCCTGTCGGGCAAATGCGATGATATGCCGGAACAGGCCTTCTATATGGTCGGTAACATCGAAGAAGCATATGAAAAAGCCAAAACTCTGAAAGGAGAATAAGGCATGGCAGAAACAGGCAAAACAATCCACCTGGAAATTATCACGCCTGATGCTGCTGTCCTGAACACGGATGTCAGTTTTGTTCTCGTCCGTGCCCTCGATGGCGACCTGGGTATCATGCCCGGTCATGCTCCGCTCATTGCTTCTTTGCGTATCTGGCCGCTGGTTTACGAAAAAGATGGCAAGCGTAATTGTGTCTGCGTTGCTTCCGGTTTCCTGGAAGTCAATGGCAATACCATAACGGTCATTACACCGGCGGCAGAACTGCCGGCAGATATTGATCTGGACCGGGCAGAACGATCCCGGGCCAGAGCGGAAAAACGCCTGCAGGAAAAGAAAGAAAACCTCGATGAAGCCAGAGCGCAAGCTTCTTTGAAACGAGCGCTGCTGCGCATCGACGTGGCTCATAAATATGGTGGAAAATAAGACAAAGGGGACTGCCGCAGGTGCGACAGCCCCTTTTCAAATTTTCATGATAAAAAAGAAAGGGATGGCTTGAATCTCATGATTACGATCCGTACTGCCACGCTTCAGGACCTGGACGCCGTAACTGCTGTAGAAGCAGCATGTTTTCCTCCGGCTGAAGCGGCATCGAAAGATGAATTTTACGACCGCCTGACCTATTATGCCAATCATTTCTGGCTCCTCTTTGAAGGAGATACGCTCATATCTTTTGTCGATGGCATGGTCACCGATGACAAAGACCTGACCGACGACATGTACGCCCGGGCCGCACTGCACAATGAACAGGGGGCATGGCAGATGATCTTTGGTGTCAATACTATGCCTTCGTATCGTAAAAAGGGCTATGCCGGACGGCTTCTCCAGGCTGCAATTGCCGATGCCCGCCGTCAGAAAAGACGCGGCTTAGTTCTGACCTGCAAAGACCGGCTCATCTCCTATTATGGAGAATTTGGATTTCTCGATGAAGGGGTGACCAGCAAATCGGTCCATGGCGGGGCCATTTGGCATCAGATGCGTCTGACCTTTTGAGGATGATTCCTGTTGCGCCATGCACGGTATTTTTGATCATCTGCCATAGCGGACAGACAGTTTTCTTACAATAGAGGTTGAACCTGCAGAGATTATAGTGTATCATGGATAACTGAATATACATAGGTTTATAATCATGCAGAATCTATACGATACTATGATACACAGAGAGTTGGGATATAGGGATGTTAGAATTTCCAATTAAACGAACGATTGTCATTGACGATAAGAAAAAGAAAAGCCGGGGCCGTAAAAAAAAGGGCAGCGATGAAAAAATGGTCATAAAGGGTACGGTCCATCTGCCGGAAAAGCAGCCTCTGAAGAAAATGGATCCCCTGCCTAAAAATGCCAAAAACCTGGTTATCGTGGAATCACCGGCCAAGGCGAAGACAATTGAACGCTTCCTGGGAAGTGACTACAAAGTCATGGCCAGCCGGGGCCATCTTCGCGACCTGCCACGCAATCAGTTCGGTGTTAATATTGAAGATAATTTTACGCCGACCTATACCAATATGTTCGATAAGCGCAAACTCATCGAAGACCTGCAGAATGAATACGTCCGCTCCAAAACCGTTTATCTGGCAACTGACCCGGACCGAGAAGGGGAGGCTATTTCCTGGCATCTGGCTCACTTGCTCGATATGGACCCCCAGACTTCGTGTCGTGTCATGTTCCATGAAATCACCAAGAAAGCTGTTCTGGCAGGAATGGAACATCCTCAGCCCATCGACCTGAAAAAAGTGGATGCCCAGCAGGCACGGCGCGTCCTCGACCGCATCGTAGGGTATAAGCTGAGCCCGCTCCTCTGGAAAAAGGTCTGTAAGGGACTCAGTGCCGGCCGTGTCCAGTCTGTAGCCGTACGGCTTATCTGCGAACGGGAAGAAGAAATCAAGGCCTTCGTACCAGAAGAATACTGGACTGTAGAAGGCACATACAAAACAGAAGACGGGCTGGAACTCCATACAGAACTGGCAAAAATTGACGGGAAAAAGGCGGCCATAGAAACGGGGGACCAGGCAGCTGCCATCGCTTCTGCCCTGCAATGGGAAAAAGGGAAAGCTGACGGTCATGAACCGGACCGTATTGAAAAGGTAGAGAAACGGAAACGCAAACGTCAGCCTCAGCCGCCGTTTACGACGTCTACGATGCAGCAGGAATGTGTCAGCAAGCTCAATTTCGGTGCCAAGAAGACGATGATGCTGGCCCAGCAGCTTTATGAAGGCCTCGATATCGGCGAACACGGTCATGTGGGGCTCATTACCTACATGCGTACCGATTCTGTCCGTATTAATGATGATATGGTGCAGAATGCCCGTGATTTTATTACGGCAACCTATGGGAAAGAGTATATTCCGGCTAAACCACATGTTTACAAAGCCAAACAGTCCAGCCAGGATGCTCACGAAGCTATCCGGCCGACGTCGCTGGAACTGACGCCGGACAAAGTAGCGCCGTATCTGTCGCGGGACCAGCTGCGCCTGTATACTCTTGTCTGGAACCGTTTCCTGGCCAGTCAGATGGCTCCTGTAGAAACAGAGCATATGACCATCGTCATCATGAGCGGATCTTATGAACTGCGGGCTGCCGGGTATACCGTCCTGTTCAAAGGATTTACGGAACTGTATGAAGATGCAAAGAAAGATAAGACTCTATCGGTGCTGCCGGCTATTGAGGCGGGTACGATAGTACATAATCAGACCATTGATACGATTCAGCATTTTACTCAGCCGCCTGCCCGCTATACCGAAGCCAGCCTGATTAAAACGCTGGAAGAAAAAGGTATCGGCCGTCCGAGTACGTATGCGCCGATTATGGATACCATCCAGAACCGCAATTATGTCGAAAAGAAGGATAAACAGTTCGTTCCGACTGAGTTGGGTGTCATTATCGTCGATCTGTTGAAAAAATTCTTTGAACGGATTATCAACGTCAGCTTCACGGCTCACATGGAAGAAGAACTGGATGCCATCGAACAGGGAAAGGACACCTATGTCCACGTTTTGAAAGAATTTTATGATGTCTTTGAACCGGAAATGGAAGCGGCCGAAGAAGGAATGGAAAAAGTCACCATTGCCGGACAGGATTCAGGTGAAGTATGTGAACTTTGCGGAGCTCCTATGGTGTATAAATTCGGCAGATTTGGCAAATTCCTGGCCTGTTCTAATTTCCCTGAATGTCACAATACAAAGGCTATCGTCGATGATCTGGGCATTACCTGCCCCAAGTGCGGCAAGGGGACGCTCATCCGGCGCAAGTCCAAGAGGGGCCGCGTCTTTTATGGATGCAGCCAGTATCCGGAATGTGATTTTGTCTTATGGAACCAGCCGGTAGACAAACGTTGCAAGCTTTGTGGCAGCATCATGACTATCAAACATTATAAAAAAGGTCCGGACAAGCTCTTTTGCAGTAATCCGGAATGTGAAAATCATAAAAAGGGTGAAGAAGTGAATGAAGAATAGTGTACTCGTCATCGGCGCCGGCCTGGCCGGTTCGGAAGCGGCTTGGCAGCTGGTACAGCGGGGCATCCCCGTCGAACTGGTGGAAATGCGTCCGGTCAAACCGTCTCCGGCCCATCATACGGCCCTCTTTGCTGAGCTGGTCTGCAGTAACTCTCTGCGGGCTGCCAATATTGAAAATGCCGTCGGTCTCCTGAAAGAAGAAATGCGCTGTCTTGGGTCGCTCATCATGGAAGCGGCTGATACACACCGCGTACCGGCCGGGGGAGCACTGGCAGTAGACCGGGTCCCTTTCAGTCAGTATATTACCGATCATCTCCAGAATCATCCCCTGGTTACGGTCCGTCATGAAGAAGTTTCCCACCTTCCTGATGATCAGATATGCATCATCGCCACGGGGCCGCTGACCAGCCCGGCTATGACCGAGACCATCCGCCAGATGACGGGAGAAGAATATTTTCATTTTCACGATGCTGCAGCGCCTATCGTGACGGTAGAGTCGCTGGACATGACTAAAGTATACCGGGCTGCCCGTTATGGCAAGGGCGGTGCCGATTATCTGAACTGTCCGTTTACGAAAGAAGAATACGAAGCGTTCTGGCAGGCCCTGACAACGGCAGAATGTGCCGAACTTCACGATTTTGAAAAAAATGATGCCGTGTTTGAAGGATGCATGCCTGTAGAAGTCATGGCTGCTCGTGGCATTGATACCCTGCGGTTCGGTCCTATGAAGCCCGTTGGCCTTGAAATTCCCGGCACAGGGGAACTTCCCTATGCGGTCGTACAGCTTCGTCAGGATAATGGCAGTGCAACTTTGTATAATATTGTCGGCTTCCAGACACATCTCAAATTCCCGGAACAAAAGAGGGTATTTTCCATGATTCCCGGCCTGGAATCGGCAGAATTTGTCCGCTATGGTGTCATGCACCGCAATTCCTATATCAATTCTCCGGAACTCCTCGACGCGACCCTCCAGTACCGGAAAAACAAACACGTGTTTTTCGCCGGCCAGCTGACTGGTGTCGAAGGGTATCTGGAATCGGCATCGATGGGGCTCCTGGCAGGAATCAACGCCGCCCGGCTGCTGCAGGGAAAATCCTGCCTGACCTTTTCCAAGCGTACGGCTATAGGCGGCCTGAGCCAGTATATTTCATCGCCTCATGACAATTTCCAGCCCATGAATATTAATTTTGGTATCATGGAACCGCTGGGAATTAAAAAACGGATGAAAAAGAAGGAAAAGAATGGCCTTCTGGCTAAACGGGCACTGGAAGAAATTGATGCAATGAAGGAGAGTATTTGACATGACAACAGAATTTCATGCTACGACTATATGCGCCGTCCAGCGGGACGGCAAAACGGCCATTGCCGGTGACGGACAGGTCACTATGGGCAATTCGGTCATCATGAAGGGGACGGCCCAGAAGGTCCGCCGCCTGTATCATGGTAAAATCGTCAGTGGGTTTGCCGGATCTGTGGCCGATGCCTTTACCTTGTTTGACCGTTTTGAAGATAAATTGAATGAACATAACGGCAACCTGGTGCGTAGTGCCGTCGAACTGGCCAAGGACTGGCGGTCGGATAAGATACTGCACAAGCTGGAAGCCCTGCTCCTCGTGGCAGACAGCCAGCGCATCCTGCTCATTTCCGGCAACGGCGAAGTTATCGAACCCGATGATGGAGTACTGGCAATCGGATCGGGTGGTAACTATGCACTGGCATCGGCCCGCGCCCTGCTGCAGAATACGGACCTGTCTGCCCGGGATATTGCAGAAAAATCTCTTCATATAGCAGCAGATATCTGCGTTTACACCAATCATAATGTAATCGTAGAAGAAATATAAACGTAGGAAAGAGGTATAGCATGAACGAAATCGAATTGACGCCAAAGCAGATTGTCGCTGAACTGAATAAATACATCGTTGGCCAGGGTGAAGCTAAGAAATCCGTCGCCATCGCCCTGCGCAACCGTTGGCGCCGCAAAAGGCTGAGCGAGGATATGCAGAATGAAATCATTCCCAAGAATATCCTGCTCATCGGGCCGACCGGCGTAGGTAAAACGGAAATCGCCCGCCGCCTGGCCCGCCTGGTAGGGGCTCCGTTTATTAAAGTCGAAGCGACGAAGTATACGGAAGTAGGCTATGTAGGCCGCGACGTGGAACAGATTATCCGCGACCTCGTTACCAATGCTATCCGTATGGTACAGGAACAGGAAAGCCAGCGTTATGAACAGAAAGCCGAAGAAGAAGCCAATAAGCGCATTTTACAGGTCCTGTGGCCGAAGAAGAAAAGTGTGACCGAAAAGGTCCCCAACCCGATGGATGTCTTCTTTTCCTCCGACGATGAAGGGGAAGAAAAAGATGTGCCCAAACAGCTGGAAGAACCTATGTCTGGCCGCCGTCTGCAGATGTTCGATGATATCTGCCAGCACAAGATGGATGACCGGGAAATCGAAGTGGAAGTAGCCGAACAGGAACGGACCATCCAGGGCATCCTGACAGGCAATTCGACGGAAGAACTAACGAATAATTTCCAGGAAATGCTGGGTAGTATCCTGCCGAAGAAGAAAAAGAAGAAAAAAATGACCATTGCCAAGGCACGGGAAGTTTTCAAGGAAGAAGAACTGGAAAAATGTCTTGATATGGATGTCATCGTCGATAAAGCTATCGAAGCGACAGAAGAAGCTGGTATCGTATTCATCGATGAATTCGATAAGATTGCAGAAAAAGGCCGTTCCAACGGTCCGGACGTATCGCGTGAAGGCGTACAGCGGGATATTCTGCCTATCGTCGAAGGGGCTACGGTCAACACGAAATACGGTCCGGTCAAGACGGATCATATCCTGTTTATTGCCGCCGGGGCCTTTCACGTGTCCAAGCCGAGCGACCTTATCCCTGAATTGCAGGGCCGGTTCCCTATCCGCGTCGAACTGCAGTCGCTTACAGTCGATGATTTCCGCCGCATTTTGACGGAACCGAATCAATCTCTGGTCAAACAGTATACGGCACTTTTGGCAACTGATGGCGTGACTCTCGAATTTACAGATGACGGTATCAATGCCATTGCCGAATATGCCCATCGTGTCAATCAGGAAACGGAAAATATCGGCGCCCGCCGCCTCCATACGATTCTGGAAAAAATTCTGGAAAACGTTGCATACGAAGCGCCGGATATCGAAACGAAGCATATCATCGTCAATAAAGACTTCGTAGCGGATAAACTGAACGATGTCGTACAAAATGTTGATCTGAGCCATTACATCCTCTAATAACAGGATAAGGTCCGGTTGAGACCACACATAGTATAAACAAATCAAAACCTGCCTGAGGTTGTATCTCCGGCAGGTTTTCTTTATAATAATGATGTATGTCTTACACTTTAGAGGTGGTGAATCGATTTGACACAATATATTATGCTCCAGGGGACGAGTTCCCACGTAGGCAAAAGTATACTGACGACGGCGTTATGCCGTATTTTTTACCGCATGGGCCGGCAGGTCGTCCCATTTAAAGCACAGAATATGGCACTCAATTCATATGTGACCCGTAAGGGACTGGAAATGGGGCGGGCCCAGGTAGCCCAGGCTGAAGCTGCCGGACTGGAACCCGCGGTCGATATGAATCCGGTCCTGCTGAAACCGACGGGAAACAGCTGTTCCCAGGTCATCATCGATGGTCTGCCAATTGGGAATATGTCTGCCCGGGACTATCATAAAGGGTATTCTCTCCGTGCCTTTTCTGCTGTTACGGAGGCTCTGGAGCGGCTGAAACAACGGTATGACACGATTGTCATTGAAGGAGCGGGCAGCCCGGCCGAAGTCAATCTCCGGGACCATGATATCGTCAATATGCGCGTTGCAAAGTATCTCCGGGCACCGGTCCTGCTCGTAGCCGATATCGACCGTGGCGGATCTCTGGCAGCACTGGTTGGTACGCTGGAACTGCTTGAACCGGAGGAACGGGACTTGGTCAAGGGGCTGATTATTAATAAATTCCGGGGAGATATATCCCTGTTTACGCCGGCCGTGGATTTTCTGGAACAAAAGACGGGAAAACCAGTTCTGGGCGTCATTCCCTATATAGAGAAATTGGGAATCGATGAAGAAGACTCGGTTTCTCTCGATGACAAACCGCGCGTTCCTCAGACAGGAGATGTACAGATAGCTGTCATCCAGACGCCGAAAATTTCTAATTTCACTGATTTTGACAGCCTGGCGGAAGAACCAGATGCATCGCTGTACTACGTCCGTACAGTAGAGGAGCTGGGACATCCCGATGTCATCATACTGCCGGGTAGTAAGAATACGACCGAAGATTTGCGCTGGCTCCGGGCATCGGGACTGGCCGATTGTTTGTCCTTGCAGGTGAAAAGGGGGACGCCCGTCATTGGCATTTGCGGAGGATATCAGATGTTGGGACAGTCTATTTATGACCCGCATCATACAGAATCAGATTTTTCGGAAGTAGCCGGCCTGGGATTGCTGCCGGTTACGACGACTTTTGCCGACTGGAAACAGACCTATCAGGTACAGGCCCTGTGCCGTCCCTTTTCTTTCATGGAAGAAACACTGCAGGCCGGAAGACTTGGGGGATACGAAATTCACATGGGTCAGACTGACGTGGCGCCCGGTGCTGTCG
This sequence comes from Caecibacter massiliensis, assembly GCA_900095875.1. GTDB lineage: Bacteria > Bacillota > Negativicutes > Veillonellales > Megasphaeraceae > Megasphaera > Megasphaera hexanoica. The sequence goes on from LT608311.1 coordinate 2,394,386, forward strand.
AACCGTTTGTCGTCTGCCAGCGTTCGGGCAGGGATTGCTCACTTACGGTGGGGACGGCCCGGGAAGATGGTCTTGTCTTTGGTACGTATATTCACGGTCTCTTTGACAATGACCCGTTCCGCCGGGATATGATTAATATCCTGCGCCGTCACAAAGGGCTTGCGCCTCTTCCGGTACAGCGCAATTACCGGGCGGAAAAAGAACGCAGTTATGACCGTCTGGCGGCGGTGACGGCACAGCATCTCGATATGGATACAATATTACGGATAATGAGAGATAGTGGCTTATGATAACATGTTTGGCAGCATTTATAATCGATACACTGATTGGTGATCCCCGTACGCGTCTCCACCCGGTGGCCCTCATAGGAAAACTCATCGGCTGGCTGGACCATCTCTTTTATTCCAGACAGGCCAGACCGCTTATGCAGATGACGGCCGGCATGGTTGTTGTCCTTCTGGTTCTCCTCGTGGTGTTTAATGTGTTGTACATCCTGTACTGGGGACTCGATATTTTGGGAAACGTCTATGTCACGACAGGCGTAGAAGCACTGCTCTTGAGCTTTACTATCTGTCCACGCAGTCTGGCCAGTGCGGCAGGGGAAATTTATACCTTCCTCGCTCATCATCATCTCGGTGCTGCCCGGGAAAAGGTTGGTTGGATCGTAGGACGCGATACAGACCAGCTCGATGAAGGAGAAATTGTGCGGGCGACGGTAGAAACGGTGGCAGAAAATACGACGGACGGAATTATTTCCCCGCTATTTTTCTATGCCCTTGGCGGTCTGCCCCTGGCGCTGCTTTACCGGACCGTCAATACCATGGATTCCATGCTGGGGTATAAGAATGAAAAATATCTCTATTTTGGCCGGGTGGCAGCTCGGTTGGATGATGTATGCAATTTTATTCCGGCGCGGATTACGGGCCTGTTATTTGTCATGGCAGCCTTCCTCCTGCGACTGGATTATAGAAATGCCTGGCGCATGATGCGCCGCGATGCCGCAAAGCATCCCAGTCCCAATGGCGGCTATGCCGAAGCTTCTGTTGCAGGGGCGCTGGATATCCGTCTTGGCGGGTATAATTCCTATTTCGGCAAGATGACCTTCCGGGCCTACATGGGAGATGCGCGACAGCCGCTCAAAGCCCGTCATATCCGCGGGGCAGTGCAACTCATGTATACCGCAACAGTGATGGGAGTAGCCCTTGCCATTTTGTGCTGGGCAGGGAGGGGGCTATGGTGATACGCGTCCGTGTTCCCGGATCCTGTGGGGAACTGGTACAGGGCGTCTGTCATGGGACGCCCTTCCTTCTGACCTGTCCGGTTCCGATTTTCAGCACTGCTGTTGTATCTGACGAACCGGGCTTTTCACGGCTCCCGCCAAAGGCAGCACAAGCCGTGAATCTTACGTTATCATATTTGCACTGTTCCTCCTTTCCCTATCATCTGCAACTTGTTTCGTCCATTCCTCGGGGAAAAGGTATGGCCTCGAGCAGTGCCGATGTAGCAGCAGTGATACAGGCCGTGGCCTGTGCCTGTGGCAGGACACTGAGTGAGCAGGACGTAGGCCATCTGGCGGCTCGTGTAGATCCGACAGACGGCGTTTTTGCCCGGGGGCTTTCGCTGATTCAATACCGTCGTGGCAATATCATCTGGTCGTATGAACCGGTCCCGCCCATGAACGTTGCCATACTGGATACGGGTGGCACGGTAGATACGCAGACCTTTCACCACCAGTGGGATAAAACCATGCCGTACCATACAGCCCCGGCTGTGGCTGCGCTCTCCCTTCTTGACAAGGAGCCGACGGAAGAGCAGATTGGAGAGGCGGCGACGATGAGTGCCCTGGCTCATCAGAATATATTGCCAAAACCAGCCCTGCCCCAGCTGATACAGGCTTGCCGGGAAATGGGTGCTTTAGGCGTTAACGCGGCTCACAGCGGTACAGTGTGTGGCGTATTATTTCCTTCCTTCCTGCCTGTTTCTGAAGTGAAGCAGTGCATGACCGAATTGACAGCCCGCTTCCCTGATTATACCTTACTAAATGTGGTGCCCCTTATCAGTGGTACTATGGACATAGAGAAAGAAGAGTGACTGTATGATCCGTCCCTTTGAACACGGAGGAAATATATACCGCCATGCAGGCGGCAGGCCTGTACTGGATTTCAGTGCCAATATCAACCCTTTGGGTCTGGCTGAAGGCGTCCGCAATGCCATATCGTCCCATCTGGACGATGTCATTCACTATCCGGATCCTGATTGCACGGCCCTGCGGGAAGCTCTGTCCCGGTTTTATCATCTCCCTGTGGAAACTATCGTTCCTGGAAATGGGGCAGCGGAACTGCTATACTTGTATTTTCATCATTTCCACTTCCGGCGCGTCTGTATTCCCGTTCCGGCTTTCAGTGAATACGAACGGGCTGCCCGGTCTGCCGGGGCAGAGATTGTATATGCTTATCTGGAAGCAGATAAAGCGTTTCAGCCTGATCTGACTGCTATAGCAAGTCAGGTCAAAGATGCTGATTGCATTGTCCTCGGCAATCCCAATAACCCTACGGGAAATCTCATCAGACGGCAGAAATTGATTTCCTTTCTCGAACGGGCGGTACAACGAGGGCAGTTTGTCATTGTCGATGAATCTTTTCTTGATTTCCTCGACGATGGTCCGGATTTCACTGTGGCAGACTTTGCCAGCCAGTCCGGTCAGGTTTTTGTCATCCATTCACTGACGAAATTTTATGCTCTGCCCGGTCTGCGGCTGGGGTTCGGCATCGCACCCGAAGCAGTTATACAGGGATTAATGGAGCAGACGGATGTGTGGCACGTCAATACGTTGGCTCAGACTGCCGGTATAGAAGCCCTTGCAGAAACGGCATATCAAAAAGCATCACGGACACTGGTAAGAGAAGAAAGAGACTGGATGAGCCGGATGTTGTCCTGCATTCCCGGAGTGACAATATGTCAGCCGTCGGTCAATTTCATTTTATGCCATATCAGACAGACGGGCCTGACAGCGACGGTACTGGCCGGACACATGCAGGAGCAGGGCATCCTCATCCGTGACTGCAGCAACTATCCGGGGCTGGATTCCTACTACATCCGCCTGGCTGTCCGCAGCAGGGAAGAGAATGAGTATGTCGTAGAGACAATAAAATCATGCTTAAAAAATAAAAGTTAATTATTTTAAGAATAACAATAAGAAATCTGTCAATATTATCATATTAACATATCGTTTCAGACATTATAAAGGAAAAATTTCACATTTAAATTAAATGAAGATTAAAGCAAAGTTAAAATAAGGTTAAATATGCAAATTTGCTACTTATAAGGGTAGATAACTTTAAAAATTTATGGTAGAATGAGACGAACAATAAATGAAGCAGAGCTTCTGGTATGTTGTTATTATTCTATATTATCTGTTCTTATAAGTAAGGAGGTTTGACGTATGGGAGGAAAAAAGGGCAATAGAACGATTGCAATTGGCTTAATGTTATTCGCCTTATGGTTTGGTGCCGGTAACCTTATTTTCCCTGCATCCATGGGTCAGGCAGCAGGTACGAACGTCTGGTACGCTGTTGCTGGTTTTGTTATTACCGGTGTAGGCTTGCCGCTTTTGGGTGTACTGGCTATGGGTTATTCGGGCTGCAGCAACCTGCAGGAATTGATGAATCGTGTAGATAAAAGATATGCTATTTTCTTCACGGTCATTTCCTATCTGGCTATTGGTCCTGCCTTTGCTATCCCCAGAACGGGGACGGTTTCCTATGAAATTGCCGTCCGCCCGCTTCTCGATGGCGGCGGTTCCCAGCCAATCATGTGGGCATTCCTGGTGTTATTCTTTGTATTTTCCTGGTGGCTTTCCATCAACCCAGCTAAACTGGTTGACCGCATCGGCAAGGTCCTGACACCGGCTCTGCTGCTCACCATTCTGGCTCTGATTGTAAAATCCCTGATTACGCCTATGGGCGTTCCCCAGCCGCCACTGCCGGCTTATGCTACGGCAACTACTGCACTGGCACAGGGTGCTATCGATGGTTACAATACGCTGGATGCCATCGCAGCCTTCGTATTTGCCATCCTGGTCATCGAATTCGTCAAAGAAGACGGTGCTACGACGAAAGAAGAAATTACCCATGAAGTATTCAAAGCCGGCGGCCTGGCCGTATCGCTGCTCGCTTTCGTCTACGTCTTCGTCGCCTATCTCGGTGCCCAGTCCGTACAGGCCATTTCCATGCAGGAAACAGGCGCTCCTGTTCTTTCTATGAGTGCTCAGATTCTCTTCGGCTATGGCGGCGCTCTGCTGCTGGCAGTCATCGTACTCCTGGCATGTCTTTCCACTTCAATCGGTCTGATTACGTCTTGTGCAGCGTACTTCCATCAGCTCATCGGCAAGACGAGCTATAAGAATTACGTTACCATTTTTACCATTGCGTCCTTTGCAGTTGCAACTGCCGGCCTGAAGACCATCATCGTCGCCGCTATCCCGGTCCTGATGTTCGTTTATCCGCTGGTCGTTGCCAACATTATCCTTACCTTTACCCACAATCTGTTCGGCGGTCGCCGCTGTGTATGGGTCTGCTCGACAATCTTCACTTTTATACCGGCTCTCGTAACGGGCCTGCAGACAGCTAAGATTCCGCTGGGACCGATTGATGCCATCTTCAAGGGATTGCCTCTCCATTCCCTCGGTATGGACTGGATTCCGTTCCTCGTAGCCGGATTCATCGTCGGTCTGATTTACAAGGCAGTCGTTCCCGACAAAAAAGCTGAAACAGAAGAAGCGTAAAAACGCATATAGGATGTAATGTAAGAAAACCGGAGCTGTCATGGTGAGACGGCTCTGGTTTTTCTAATTATTTTTTTGTGGAAAATTCATATCAACTATGCTATAGTAGTATTATAAAACACAACGAAAAACGTTTGTTTACCCTGCAGGCAGGGCGGAAATCCTGCTTACAAATATATCATTGGAGGAGTGTGTACGATATGAAAAAAATTACCGCTTTTTATCTGACAGGCTGCCCGTATTGTGCTAATGCCAAAAAGGCACTGAAAGATCTGATTGCAGAAAACCCGGAATATGGGAAAGTAGAAATAGATTGGATTGAAGAAACCCAGCATCCGGACCTGGTGGCTGGTCATCAGTATTATTACGATCCCAGCATGTTCGACGGCTTCCATAAATTATATGAAGCCCAGCCGGGAGAAAGCTTTGAAGAAACAAAAGCCAACGTCCGGCGCGTTCTGGACTATGCATTGAAATATTAACGGAAATAGTAATAGAAATGGGCTCATCACATGACGATGGGCCTTTTTATCGTCCAACGATTTCGTCATCCTGACGTCTTTTGGTATTGGAGCAGGCGGATTACGTATCATATATTTTTGTTGTTGGTCTTTACAATACAACGAAAGTATGATAAGATGTAGCCGTTCGGACAACAACAAATGAAAAAAGGTGATTCCGTTGAAATTTTCCAGCCGTATGACCGTGGCCATCCATATCCTGCTGTATCTGGAAGAATATGAAAAAGAAGAGAAAGTAACATCTGAAGTCCTTGCCGATACGACCGGTGTGAATGCAGTCAATATACGCAAGACGCTACAGCTCCTGAAGAAAGCCGGGTTTATCGAGATTCGCAGAGGGACTGGTGGTGCCTGCCTTAAAAAAGCGCCTGGAGATATCACGGTGAGGGATATCTTTGAAGCCGTAGAGGATTCCACGGAAGACCTGTTCCATATGCACGAACATCCGAATACGAACTGTCCTGTCGGAAAGTCAATCAAAGGAGTACTAGATCAGCATCTTGATGCATGGAAGCAGCTATTGTTGCAGCAGATGCAGGAAGTCACTTTAAAAGAGTTGTTTATGGAAATGCAGGATGAAATGAAGAAACATGAATGAGGAGGAACTTTTATGAGGATGAAAAAAATGAAGAAAATGATGACCCTGATACTGGGGCTGAGCCTGGTTACAGCTATGTCCGCCGGACCTGCCTTTGCTGCTGATAAGATGCCGGCGTTCAAAAACAACAAGCAGATGGTCGAATATTTCTGGAATCAAGTATTCAATAAGCACAATACTTCTGTCATCGACAGCATGACAGCTCCAAACTATATCCAGCATAGCCCGGGTTTTGCTGATGGACGCCAGGCTTTCGAAGATGGTATTCAGGGATTCCTCAAGGAATTTCCCGAAAGCAAAGCAGTCATCAAGCATATCGGTGCTGATGGAGACCTCGTGTTCATCCATAACCATATTACGCTGAATGCTTCGGACCGGGGGCAGGCGGCAGTCGATATTTTCCGTGTCAAAGATGGAAAAATCGTAGAGCACTGGGACGTTATCCAGGATATTCCGGAAAAAGCAGAAAATAACAATACTATGTTCTGATTGAATCTGCCGGGAGCATGAAAAAAACTGGCATGGAGCATGTAGAGCATGTTCTATGCCAGTTTTCCTTATTTTGAAGTTTTTTAATTTGTTTTCTTTACATTATCCCCGTAGATAGTTTTCCAATCATTTTTCATGGAAATGGTATTCCAGCCATTTTCGTCGGATGTCTTCTTATCCCGTTCTGCCCGTTCAGGACGACCGTATTCACGTTGCGTATCGTCGCAGAGAACATTGAAGACTTCTGCTTTATATGGATTATCCTTTAAGGTATAGCGGAACATAGAATAATCGCCGCTGCTGTTGCCAAAGGCCAGAACCGGCTGGATTCCGATTTCCCGGACAATGGAGGATACTTTATTCATCTTTTCATTTACCCGGTCCAGCGTACCGAACTGAATGGTATCTTCGTATGTCATCTGGTAGGAACCGCCGTCTGTATTTCCCTGATGGCTGGCGACAATCTGTGGATCCGAACCGATGATCTGATCAGGACGGATATGGATGACATCGCGGGTCAGTGCGCGGACGAGGGGACGGTCCGAAGCAGAGACGATGTAACACGTAAAGTCATTGGACTGCAAATAGGAGATGACTTCTACCATAGGCATATAAAAGGCTTCGCCATAGGTCAGGTTGGTCAGGCCGATGACCGGCTTTTTCATGAATCCCTGCGCATAGGTGTCCAGGGACTGCGGCGTCATTCCGGCTAGTCCGGCATATAGTTTATTGTACAAATTATTGTCGATTTCCGGTGGAACGGGCTTGCGCTGGGAAATGGCATCCCAATAGTCCTGGGCAAATTTTTTATCTTCTGCCGATACCTGACAGTCCGGATCGTGAAGGACCCGGTCAGCATAAAATACACCATCTGTGTAGGACGGCGTCCGTTCACCTAACAGGGTCCCGTCCATGTCAAAGACGGCCAGGCGATGTTCTACGGGGATGAAATGGGGACTCTTCGGATTGGTTACATCCTTTACATACGATACCAATTTTTCCTTAGCGGCGGAATCGCGGTTCCAGTACTGGAAGTTTCCTGCTTTATTGACGTGGATGGCTGCCAGCTCAGCCCGGCTGGCCCCTTCAATCGTTCCCGTCATGGTGAAACTGGTCAGCATAGCTGTGATGGCTAAAATGGATGCAAAGTGTTTCCTCTTCACAATGATCACCTCATGATTATAGGATTTGTGCTTATTATAACACGAGAAATCATGACAAACAACCAGGACAGATAAAATAAGTACTGTCCCATTTTGTTTACGTTTTCATACCATGACTTGAAATAGCATGAACACGATAAGGAAGGTGAATTTCTTGGACAAGACGATATATTCTATTGACGGTAGAGACTGTCTCTTGTATTCGACAGGCAAGCCGGCATATATACTGGTCCAGCCTGTCGATGACCACGACCGGGAAGTGCTGGATGAGCAGGTTACAGCTATTGCCGAAGCCTCTCAATTGCCCTTCGTATTTGTGGCATTTCCTGTGGTGGACTGGAACGGGGAATTATCTCCCTGGGATAGTCCGGCTGTTTTTGGACCGGATGACTTCGGGCACGGCGCGGCGGGAACTCTATATTTTGTAGAAAATGAACTTCTGCCAGCTGTCCGAACACAATTTCACTTGTCTGACGAAGTGCCTGTCATATTAGGCGGCTATTCTCTGGCAGCTCTCTTTTCTTTGTGGAGTGGCTGGCAGACCGATATCTTTTCAGCTGTTGCTGCCGCTTCCCCCTCCGTCTGGTTCCCTGGCTGGTTGGACTATGCCAGGCAGCAGCAGCCAATGACGAAAGCCGTATATCTGAGTCTGGGTGATAGAGAAGAACGGACGCGAAATCCCATCATGGCGACGGTAGGAGGCTGTATCCGTCAGCAGTATGCGCATCTGGAAACGATGCCCTGTATCCAGACCACGTTAGAATGGAACAAAGGAAATCATTTCCAGCATACGGGTCAGCGTTGTGCTAAGGCTTTTGCCTGGTGTATGTCGGCATTGGCGAATGAGACAGGCGGCGCCAGCAGCACCAGAGGATAGCCAGCCAGACAGGCATGATGAGGACGGCTGTGAGCATGTCCGGCATCTGGGTCATCATGAGTACGATGAAGCAGAGGAAGGCAAGGCAAAAATAGTCTGCTGCCGGGTACCAGAGAGACGGAAATTTCGTCGTCCTGCCCATTTTCTGGCGGTAGGCCTTGAATTTCAAGTGCGTCACGATGATGGTGACCCAGTTGATGATGGTAGCGCCGACTGTAAGGGACAGGAAGTACATGAAAATTTTTCCCGGGAAGAAATAGGTTACGGCGACGACGAACAAGGTAAGGCCCGAGCAAAGGCAGAGCGTGTGGACTGGTACACCCCGGGCCGACAGCTCCCTGAACCATTGCGGGGCATGACCTTCTTCTGCCAGTCCATAGGCGATGCGGGAATTGCCGTAAATTGCCGAGTTATAGACGGAAATGGCCGGCTGTCCTGAGCAATAAGCCAGGCCCCGAGAAAAATCATGCCTATGATAGCGGCTACCTTGATGAAGGACATCCAGAACTCCGTTTCACCGTAAGCGCGGACATTGACCAGGTTGAGGCAGGTAATGGCGATGAGGCAGACAAGAGCTGTGATCCACTGGGGCAGGTCCGGGAGCCAGTAATGGACATAGATGCCGACAGCTGTCAATTCAGCCATGCTGATGACGACGTAAGAAAACCAATAGTTCCAGCCCAGCATAAAACCCGGAAAAGAGCCCCAATACTTGGTGGCATAGTAACTGAAGGAACCGGATACGGGCTCTTCTACAGCCATTTCGCCTAGCATGCGCATGATGAGGAAAATGACGATGCCACAGATGAGATAGGCTGCGATGATGGATGGGCCGCCCAGGGAAATCGTCGATGCCGACCCATAAAATAAACCGGTGCCAATAGCGCCGCCAAGAGCAATCATCTGAAGATGACGATTCTTCAGGCCGCGCTGCATTTGAGATTCTTTTTTCATATATATGACCTCCTGACTAAAAAAAACGACCGCACGAAAGATTACACCCAAGGTGGTGTACCCCTTCATGTGGTCGTTTGACGATGACATTCTGCTTATTAGTATAGAACAAAAATGTGGTTTGTCAATCGAGCAGATTTTGTACAGGCAGAGGCCTGTCTTCCCGTCAGGTGGTCAGATAGTGTATACTAAGTAAAGAATAACTGATAAGGAGGTATATCTGATGAGTGTAGAATTTGAAGGGAAGAAGGCGTGTATCGCGCCGGAAGGGGTATTCATCATCGGGACATATGATGAAAAGGGTGTACCCAATGCCATGAATGCGGCCTGGGGTTCCCAGTCGGATTACGGTGAAATCACGCTCTTTCTGGCAAAGCACAAGACGACGGACAACATCAAGCACACCAAGGCCTTTACGGTAGCCTTCGCAACGAAAGATACGGTGGACATTGCCGATTACTTTGGCGTAGAAACGGGCAACAAGGTGAATAAGATAGAAAAAGCAGGCTGCCACGTCCACAAGAGCCTTCATGTCAATGCCCCGATTATCGAAGAATTTCCGGTCACACTTGAATGTGAATGCACCAGCTATGATGACAACACAGGCATTCTCGTAGGCAGAATCGTAGCCCAGCAGGCTGATGAATCGGTTCTGACTGACGGCAAAATCGATTACGACAAACTGCAGCCCATCATCTTTGACATTTCCACCATGACCTATCGCCTGATTGGCCCCGTCGTAGGCCAGGCCTTTCATGATGGATTGAAAATAAAAAGATAAGGCCTTCAGACAACATCAAAAAGGGGGCTGTAACAGAATAGCCTCATCTAAAAAAATGGACTCAGTTATCTGAGTCCATTTTTTTAAGCAAAAGAGGCCCCAAAGGGCCTCTTTGCTGGTATAATTATTACAAGCGAGTGGAAAAAGGGATAGCTAAGCTAAAGGAAAAACGGCGGCAAATTCAGGAACAGATGCTGGCTTTCACTTCCCAGTCGGAAATGCTGCTTCATCGTATGAAACAAAATGAAACGACGCATACGGAAATCGTGAAACGGCAAAGGGAAGACCTGAAGGCCTGTCAGATGAAATTAGAAAAGTTGCTGGAGGAATGATATCAGCATTATCTGCCCGGATTGTAAGTCTTTAGTGATTGCTGGATGCCCTGTATGAGAGCATTGATGATTTCGTTGGATGGCTGTGTATGGAGCTGTACATAACCAATCTGAGCCTGTACGGTGAGACCTGACAAGGGAATGGCGGTGATGGCCGATGGCATGACTGCCGGGATGAGGCAGCCCGTGCCGATGTTCAGGCAGTCCGTACTGGCCAGAAGGTTGTTGGTCGTCCCCCGGTCGTATGAATAGATGATTTTGTCATGATCTTTCAATGTGACCAGTTCTTCGTCGGCGTATCTCGTGGCTGCGGATTGGGCATACTGAATCAGTGGATAAGGCCGTATATCGTCCAGTGTCACCGTCTGGCGCTGGGCCAGGGGATGATGGATATTCATGAATACGTGAGGGATGACAGGGCATAATACGTGGAACGACAGGCCCCATTTGTCCAGTACCTGATGGATGTAGTGGCTATTTTCTTCAGTGATAGCAATGATACTGAAGGCACTTTTTTTTAAGTATACGTCTTCCAGTGCCATAATGGTTTCCGTTTCTTTCAGGGAAATGGTGTAGCGTTCCTGTTGAAAAGTATGGAGAAAATGGATGAAGGCATCGATGACAAAAGCATAATGTTGGCAGGATATCTGCAGGTGGAGCCGTGTCACATCGTTTTTTATGAGATAATGGTTGCGTAGTTCGTCGGCATCGGCAAGGACTTTATCGGCCAGTTGTAAAAATTCGATGCCTTCTGCCGTCAGGCTCACCCCACGGCGGGACCGCTCAAAGAGCGTAATGCCAAATTCCTTTTCCAGGTCCCGTATGGCTTCGGACAGACTGGGCTGGGATATGTACAGACGGACGGCTGCCTGATTCATAGAACGGCAGCGGGCGATTTCTTTTACGTATAATAACTGTTGTAGACGCATGGTGCTCCTCTTTGCGTAATAGGTAACACCTATTACTGATAAAATATTTTTTATTAGAAAAGTAACTCGTTTTATGATACTATAACCGCATAAGCAGGTCAATGAATGTATAATGGACAGACTGAATAGATACTTAAAAATATGTGGTACTGTCACATCGGTTTTATCTATATAGTGCCTGATGAGGGGGAATAGTCATGAGTACAAGTCATCTTACAACCAAGTTGTGCCGGGCGGGGGAACATGAACTGGCCAAGGAAATAGCGGAATCGGTATCGGTTCCCAAAGTCATTCCTATTTATATGAGCAGTGTCTTTAGTTTCGACGATGTGCCTACGCTGGACAGCGTCTATGAAGGTAAAAAATCCGGTTATGTGTACAGCCGCATGGCAAATCCGGGCCTTGATGCGGCTCAGGATGTGCTGCGGGCTGCCGAAGAATCCGATGGGGCTATCGTTTTCAGTGCCGGTATGGCTGCCATCATTACGACTATCATGAGCAATGTGAAAAGTGGCGATCATATCGTATCGTCGCCGGTTCTGTATGGCGGTGTCTACGATTATTTTGCCAATGAATTGCCACGGTGGGGTGTAACCGTTGATTTTGTCGATTTTGATACGGAAGATATTGAAGCTCATATCAAACCGAATACGAAGCTCGTCTATACGGAAACGATAGCCAACCCGCTCATGGAAGTTACGGATATCCGCAAAGCGGCAGCTGCTGCTCATGCGCACGGATGCAAACTCGTCGTAGATAATACCTTTGCTACACCGGTCGTCTGCCGGCCGCTGGAACTGGGTGCCGATATCGTCGTCTACAGTGCCACCAAGTACCTGGGCGGTCATAGTGATTTCACAGGCGGTGCCGTCTGTGCCGGTGCGGCGGATATTGCCAATATCCAGAAATATGCTACGTTGTACGGTGACCTCCTGAGCCCATTTGACTCGTTCCTCCTGACGCGCAGTATGCGCACTCTGGAGCTGCGTGTCCGCCAGCATAGTGAAAATGCACTGAAAGTGGCGCAATTCTTGGAACAGCATCCCAAGGTGGAAAAAGTATATTATGCAGGTCTTGAAAGTTCTCCCTATCATGACCGGGCTGTCTCCCAGTTTACCGATGGCATGTGCGGCGGTATGGTCAGTGCCGACATTGCCGGCGGTGCTAAAGGAGCAGAAGATTTTATTGCTGCCTGCCAGTACATCAAATTTGTACCGAGCCTGGCCAGCTTCTCGACGACCCTGTCCTATCCGGTCAAGACCAGTCATCGGGCTTATCCGCCGGAAGAACTGAAAAAATGTGGCATCTCGGCCAGCATGATCCGGTTCTCCATCGGTATAGAACACGCTGACGACATCATTGCTGACATGGATCAGGCGCTCAGCAAAATCTGATATATGTAAGGTAAAGAAAACGCCTCAGAAAGTGACATGGCTTTCTGAGGCGTTTTTATATTCTATGCGTTTTTTGTACGTTTCTTATAATACCATGATGTCTATCTGGAAGAATCATGAATAATAAATATAAATAATATAAATAAAAAAATAATATTAAATAAAAAATAATCGATAAAACTGTAACAAAATAACACTTTATGGTATAATAGTGGTGCAATGATAGATAAATAGAATAGTTTGTCATTCCTACCGTCTACTGGGGGGGGACTTTGCGTTTTGGTGATGATATCGGAAAGTAACGAACGGGGTTGAATGTTAGACTAGGACCAGAAAGTGATATAGCGCACCATAAATGGCCCAATAAAGAAACAAAATGCAATGATTAAACGGCTCGTTAGTAAGAAATAGGAGTGTATACAATGGCACAAACGACGATTTGCATCCGTTTAGATGAGAATTTGAAAAAAGAATTTGAGCAGTTTTGCAGTTCTACGGGCATGAGTATGTCAACGGCGATTAACATTTTCATCATGAAATCTGTACGGGAACAACGGATTCCCTTCGATATTACTGCTAAAGATGAGACGAAGAAATCATAAGTAATGTAAGCGGTTGGCGTGATGTATGAATAATACCACAGTAATACCATATTATCGTTGAATATCAAACTAAGATATCTCTGTAATACCACATAAAATGCTCTTTTCTTATAAAATTTTTTATGTAATATTTTATTAATATATTGTATATATGATATATTAATTATTTATTATAAAATGAATAAATATGTCGAAACAAAATGATGTAAAGACAGCTGTAAATAATATTTTTATGGCTATATAAAGCCTTTTAATCACATAAAATACATGCTATAATTCCTTAGCTTTAAAATTGTATAATACGTATAAAATTGTAATAAAATGAAAGGCGGTGTAATAAAAAACTATAGAATGTCTGCGCGTATTATCAAATCGTTAAAAACAAAGGATGCGTAATTTTATGAACAAAATATTTAAAGTTATTTACAGTAAAACAAAACATTGTTACATCGTCGTTTCAGAACTAACTAAAAGTCATTGTAAAAGTACGCAATGTAATACGGCAAAGAGCAAGACAGCCCTGACGGCAGCTGTGTTGCTGGCATTGGGAGCTTTCTCGTTTGTAGGGATGCCAGTGGTGCAGGCGGCCGACGGCACTGAAAGCTTACGAAATAACGATTTTGTAGGAGCTAATGATCAATATTGGTATTATGATGAAAAGAAGGGTGAATGGACAACATATCAATATAAATTGACTAGTGCCTTTAATAACCGTGCACGAGGCGATTTACCGAACTATCAGGGCGGTGGTGCAAAGTTCCCTGGTGTCGTCACTGCGGGGTTATATGCACAGGCAGGACAGCAGACGGTTACCATTGGTGATCGCAATGCCGGCCAGTCAAAAGGCAGTGTATTCATTGGTGAACATAGTGGATATAATAATGGGGATAATGCTCCTGCTGGGATGAAAAACAACTATGTGACATCTGTTGGGTTCCAATCTGATGCTACCGGTTGGGGTTCTATTGCCATCGGCTCTAATGCAAAAGCTGAAAATTCAAAGATGGAGAGCCAAGTTGTAGAAGAAGTAGGGGATGCTCATACTTCTGGTACAGTAAGTGATGATACTTATGGAATAAAAGAAAACCCGACAATCCAGGGAGCTTCTGTAGCTTTAGGCTATAACGCTCATTCAAAAGACGGTAATATCGCCATTGGTTCCTATTCAGATGCTACATCTACAGATAAAGGCGACTCTTACGTTTCCGTAGGTAATGGAACTCTTAAGCGTCGCATCACCAATGTCGCTAAAGGTACCGATAACTCCGATGTTGTTACCGTTGGTCAGATGAATGACGCTATTAAACAAGCTGATAATTTGAACGTCAATGCCGGTTGGGGCATCAACGTTGCTGATGAAAACGACCCGACGAACACCGGAAAGGGAACTAAAAATGTCATCAGCCTGAAACACAATCTTGGCACGGGGTACAACGATGACGAGGCTAACGGCATGATCATCGGCGGTCTGGTTGAAGACAGAGATCCTGCAAAACAGTACGGTGCTGCTGATGCAAATTCCGTTATCGTCGGTGCTGGTAAGGCCTTGGCATCCGGCAAGAGCAGTGTCGTTGTCGGTGGATTGGACAATGTTGCTTCTGGCGCTACGTCTGTAGTCGTCGGCGGTGATAACAATAATGCAGCAGGAAATCAGTCTGCTGTATTCGGTGGACGTGATAACACGGCTGCTGGTATTGCTTCTACAGCCGGAGGCGGTATCATGAATGTTGCCAATGGTCAGCAGGCTGTTGCTCTTGGTGGTGCATACAACTATGCATTGGGGACTTCTTCAACCGCCATCGGCGGAACGGGCGGCAATGGTATGTATGGTTACAGCACTAGTGTAAATGGTAACTACTCAGTTAGTCTGGCTGGTGGTTCTACCGGTACTGATGCGTTAAATGGCTTAGCGGCAGGTAATCAGTCCGTTGTCACAACAGCTAATGGTACAGCCGTTGGCTATCAGGCCACAACTGATAAAGAAGGCACGATTGCGTTTGGCCATGATGCTGGAGATGTATCTGGTTATGCTGTCACATGGAAAAAGCGGACCGATGGCAAGACAAATGCAGATCATACAACCAACGATTATACGCAGGTTCCCGATTCTGTAACTCCTACGACATATAAAGATGCTTACTACAACCGCCTTGTCAAAGTTGCCGACGGTCAGGATGCCCATGATGTCGTCGTCATGGAACAGCTGACCAAAGCTACAAACGATTTGACGAAAGATCTCTCTGTCAATGCTGGCTGGGGCATCAATATTGCTGATGAAAAAGACCCGAAAACCGGAGAAGTAACCAAGAAAAATGTCATCAGCCTGAACCGAAATTTGGGGACAAATAGTGGTAATACTAAGGCTGAAGAAAATGGTAGGTCCTTTAATGGTAAGGTTTCTTTTGAAGCGAAAGGTAAAAACTCATTAATCCTTGGTGGTGAGGCATCTACTACATACGATTCTAATGTCACAGCTGGTACGGATGGAGATTATTCCGTATTAGTCGGCGGATATAATAATTTTATAAAAAGTGCAGGAAAACGCGCAGTAGTGGCTGCTGGTTCTTATAATAAAGCATCAGGTGAAAATTCAGCAGTTATTGGTGGTTCTTATAACCAGGCCTCTGGTGATCATTCTGTTGTTATAGGCGGTGGAGAATTTTCAGATGACCAGGGAAATCAGGCTTCTGGACAGTTTTCAACAATAATTGGTGGAGATGGAAACAAGGCAAAAGGAATAAATGATGTTGTTTCTGGTGGTTATCAAAACATAACTTCAGGGGATAGCTCATTTATTGGTGGTGGTCAGTCCAATAAGGCACTTGGTTTCGCTACTGCAATTCTTGGCGGTGCCTACAATATGGGGGTAGATGCGACGACCGTTGTTGGTGGACAACTTAACCTTGCTGTGTCTCATGGTGCTTTTGCAGCTGGGGGTTCCGCAAACCAAGTAGCTGGCTTTATGTCGGCAGCTATTGGCGGAGAAAAGCAGAGAGTTATTGGGAACTATTCAACTGCAATTGGTGGTGCCTCTACTGGCATAGACGCTGAGCATGCAACAGCTATAGGATCTCATGCTGTCGTTACATCAAAGAACGGGCTGGCATTAGGATATAAAGCGACTGCTGATAAAGAGGGAACGATATCCTTTGGGCATGATAAAGGAGATGTTTCCGGATATGAATCAAAGATAGAATATGGTCCTTATGGTTATTATTCTGGTGAGGTTAAGAGTTATTTGGTTCCGCCTGCAAGTGGTGAAGATGCTAGAAACGTTGTGTATACGCCCACGTATTACGAATCCGCCGAATATAACCGACTTGTTAAAGTGGCTGATGGCAAGGATGCCCATGATGCCGTGGTCATGGAACAGCTGAAACCGTATACCAAATCGGACGCATCTAACGTTGGCGCTAATCTGAGGACCTACACCGTCGGCGATGATGGAGAAACCATTACAGAAGATGATGCAACAGCAGATCAGAAGAATGCCAATAAAGATGCCTGGGGCAGGGCTCTTGGCGCAGGCACGTTCACTACTGGTACAGATACTACTGCCACAAATGCTTCTACTTCGGACAAGCTGGTAACGGGCAAGACGCTGTACGACTATGATAAGCCAACCGGCTCGACGAATTATGTTAAGGTAAACAACACGACTGGCCAGAACCTGAGTGCTCTTGATGCACAGGTTAAAGCCAATGCTGACACGCTGAATGATAAGACTCATAACATCAAGTACTATTCGGTATCTGATAATGCACCTACGCTTGGATTTGACAGCTATAGCAATGCAGGTAATGACGGTGCTAAAGGCATGGGCAGCATGGCCGCAGGCTTTGTTACGCATGCAGACGGCATTGCTTCAACAGTAGCCGGTTCCTACTCCGGTGTCATCAATTCGGGGAATGCACAGGGGCTTGACCTCCGCGGTGCAGCGGCTCTGTCCTATGGTACGTTCAACGTCAACCAGAATACGGATACCGCGAAAGAACACAGCGGCGTAGCTAACAGCATTGTCGGCCAGGCCAATATGACGACGAACTCTAACGCAGCTATCATCTATGGTGCCGGCAATACTGTCACGGATTCCTATCGTCCGATTAATGACAAGAAGGCTGCAGGTATCTTAGGCAGTATTTCGGATCCGACGAAACTCAGTGAGGCTATGCAGAAGGCTGTCAAGGATAGCGGTGGACAGGTCATGGTCATGGGCGGCGGCAACACGGTTGACAAAGCTTACATGACCCAGGTTTCCGGCGTTGGCAACACCGTCACGGGCACAAACAGCACCTATGCAGAAGGCACGTCGACGCAGTACAACTTCGTCGATGGATTCCAGAACGAACTGACTAACGGCAAACATGACTATATCATCGGTTCGAACAACACGGTCAGCGGAGACAGCATAGACAAGAATCAGTCCAATATCGTCTTCGGCGACAACCACAAACTGACGAATCAGAAGAACAACGTCATCATCGGTTCGTCCGATACCACCGACGATGAAACGAAAGCCTCCGACGTCGTAGCCATCGGCCACAACGCAAAAGTCAGCGCCGAGGGCGGCGTAGCCATTGGCAGCGGGTCTGAAGCTACTACTGATAAGTCTACTGCAGGATATGATCCTGCTACTGGTAAGAATTCAAAAAAGACTACTTCTACTTGGCAGGCCACCAATGCAGCTGTATCCATCGGTAAAGCAGATGGCACAGTAACCCGCCAGATCAACGGCGTAGCCGCCGGTACAAATGAAACTGACGCAGTCAACGTGGCTCAGCTGAAATCTTTGCAGTCTGGTCTGACGAAGGATTTGACAGATAAGGGACTGAAATTTGCGGCTAATTCTGGGGCCGAATATACGGCTAAGCTGGGCAGCACGGTGAAGATTCAGGGCACTGCCAAGAAAGAAAACCATGAATACACGGCTGATAATCTGACTACGGAGATCGATGAAAAAGGCAACATCACAATCCTCATGGACAAGGATATGTCCGTGGAAAAACTGGCTGTAAACGGCAAGAATGGCAAAGATAGTGCTCCCGGTACTCCCGGCAGCATCGGCATCAGTGGCCAGGACGGCCAGTCCGGTGTTGGTATTGACGGCAAAGACGGTATCTCCATCAAAGGTAAAGATGGTAAGGATGGTGTGACCATGAAAGCTGTCGATGGCAAGGATGGCACGGAAGGCCATATCGGCCTGACAGGCCCTGCTGGCACCAATGGCATAAAGGGTGCAGATGGACAGCCGGGAACTTCCATCGATATCACCGTCAAGAATGGTTATGATGGAACAGATGGTAAGGATGGTGTCAAAGGTGAAAAAGGCGTCGATGGTACAAGCCTGACACGTATCGTCTACAAAGATGGTGCTGGTGAACATCAGGTAGCTACCATGGAAGACGGCCTGAAATTCAAGGGTGATGATGGAACAGAAATTGCCAAGAAGCTGAACAACACTATGGAAATTATCGGTGGTGCAGACAGCACGAAACTGACTGACAAGAACATCGGTGTCAATAGTGATGGCGACAAGCTGAAAGTCCAATTGTCTAAGGATTTGACAGGAATGAACAGCACCACCTATACAACCACAACTGGCGAAGGAGAATCGGCAACGACTTCTACGACAGTAGTGAATGGTAATGGTCTGACGATTACGGACGGCCCAAGTATTACCAACAAAGGCATTGATGGTGGCAACAAAGTCATTACCAAGGTAGGCAGTGGCATTGAAAAAGATGCTACTGGTAACATCACAGAAGCAAGCAAGACGAATGCTGCCAACATCGGCGATGTCCAGACCATTGCAGAAAGTACCGCTACAAGTTTGACAGGCAAGGGACTGAAATTCGCAGCTAATTCTGGGGCCGAATATACGGCTAAGCTGGGCAGCACGGTGAAGATTCAGGGCACTGAGAAGAAAGAGGGCCATGAATACACGGCTGATAATCTGACTACGGAGATCGATAAAGATGGCAACATCACCATCCTCATGGACAAGGATATGTCCGTGGAAAAACTGGCTGTAAACGGCAAGGATGGCAAAGAAGGTGCTCCCGGTACTCCCGGCAGCATCGGCATCAGTGGCCAGGACGGCCAGTCCGGTGTTGGTATTGACGGCAAAGACGGTATCTCCATCAAAGGTAAAGATGGTAAGGATGGTGTGACCATGAAAGCTGTCGATGGCAAGGATGGCACGGAAGGCCATATCGGCCTGACAGGCCCTGCTGGCACCAATGGCATAAAAGGTGCAGATGGACAGCCGGGAACTTCCATTGATATCACCGTCAAGAACGGCTATGATGGAACAGAAGGCAAGGATGGTGTCAAAGGTGAAAAAGGTGTCGATGGTACAAGCCTGACACGTATCGTCTACAAAGATGGTGCTGGTGAACATCAGGTAGCTACCATGGAAGACGGCCTGAAATTCAAGGGTGATGATGGAACAGAAATTGCCAAGAAGCTGAACAACACTATGGAAATTATCGGTGGTGCAGACAGCACGAAACTGACTGACAAGAACATCGGTGTCAATAGTGATGGCGACAAGCTGAAAGTCCAATTGTCTAAGGATTTGACAGGAATGAACAGCACCACCTATACAACCACAACTGGCGAAGGAGAATCGGCAACGACTTCTACGACAGTAGTGAATGGTAATGGTCTGACGATTACGGACGGCCCAAGTATTACCAACAAAGGCATTGATGGTGGCAACAAAGTCATTACCAAGGTAGGCAGTGGCATTGAAAAAGATGCTACTGGTAACATCACAGAAGCAAGCAAGACGAATGCTGCCAACATCGGCGATGTCCAGACCATTGCAGAAAGTACCGCTACAAGTTTGACAGACACGGGACTGAAATTCGCAGCTAATTCTGGGGCCGAATATACGGCTAAGCTGGGTTCTACTGTGAAGATTCAGGGTACGGCTAAGAAAGAAAACCATGAATACACGGCTGATAATCTGACTACGGAAATTGATGAAAATGGCAACATCACCATCCTCATGGACAAGGATCTGTCCGTGGAAAAACTGGCTGTAAACGGCAAGGATGGCAAAGATGGTGCTCCCGGCAGCATCGGCATCAACGGCCGGGACGGCAAATCCGGTATCGGTATTGATGGCAAAGACGGCATCTCCATCAAAGGCAGAGATGGCAAAGATGGTGTGACCATGAAAGCTGTCGATGGTGAAAATGGTACAGAAGGCCATATCGGCCTGACAGGCCCTGCTGGCACCAATGGAATAAAAGGTGCAGATGGAAAGCCGGGAACTTCCATTGATATCACCGTCAAGAACGGCTATGATGGAGCAAATGGTGTCAACGGTAAAAATGGTGTGGATGGAACGAGCCTGACCCGTATCGTCTACAAAGATGGTGCTGGTGAACATCAGGTAGCTACCATGGAAGACGGCCTGAAATTCAAGGGTGATGATGGAACAGAAATTGCCAAGAAGCTGAACAACACTCTTGATATCATCGGTGGTGCGAATGGCGACCTGACAGAAGGCAACATCGGTGTCAACAGCACGGATAAGGGTCAGCTGAAGGTCCAGCTGGCAAAAGACCTGAAGGGCATCACGTCCATCGGCAATCAGAAGACGACTAAGGTTGACGGCAAGGATGTAACCACCGGCGCTAAGATTACCCTTGGTGCTGATGGCACGACTACCATTTCCGGCGGCGATGTTAATGTCAGCGGCAATAAGATTACCCATGTAGGCAGTGGCATTGAAAAAGATGCAAATGGCAAATATACCGTTACAGACCAGAACAAAGGCAATGCCGCCAACATCGGCGATGTTCAGAACATGGTCAATGATGCCAAAACAGAATTGATCAGTGGTGATAATGGTCTGAATAACAAAGCCAATATCGATGCATCCAACATTGGGGCTAACCTGAAAGGTGAAGATGGCAAGACTCCGGCATCTGATGATGAAAAGACTACAAATGAAAATGCCTGGGGCAAGGCTATCGGTACTGGTAAAATTGAAGCCAATAATGGCCAGCTGGTAACGGGTGATACCGTCTATAATGAAGTCCGTCCTAAGGAAGATGGCAACTATGTGAAGACAAATCAGACTACGGGTGCAAATCTGTCGGCTCTCGATAGCAAGATTGGCAAATTGGATGACGATGGAAACTACATCAAGAAGGATGACAGTATTTCTAAGAACCTGAGCACGCTCGATGCACAGGTCAAGACCAATGCCGATAATATCGCGAATAACACTAAGTCCATCCAGAATATCACGAACAGCGTGAAAAACCTCAGCGATAATGCTGTCCAGTATGACAAAGATTCCAATAAGACAAAAGTCACGCTGGGCGGTGAAGGCGGCACGACAATCACCAACGTCAAGGATGGTGCTCTGAGTGAAAAAAGCTCGGATGCCGTCAATGGCAAGCAGCTCTACAACGAACAGAAAGCTCGTGAAGCGGCTGACAAGGACATTACTGAAAAGGTGACGAACAACACCAATGAAATTACCAAGATTAAGAATGGTGACTTCACGGATGCTAGCAAGACAGCTATCCATAATATTGCCAAGGATGCTGTCAAAGTTGTCGATGGCAAGAATACGACGGTCACTAAGGTCGATGGCACGGATACGACTCCGACGACGTATGCCGTCAATGTCGAAGGCACGGGCAAGGTCGCTTCTGGCGATACCGGTCTGATTTCCGGCGACACGCTCTATAAGGAAGTCCATGTCGATAGCGATGGTTCCTATATCAAGAGTAACAATACGGTCGGTCAGAACCTGTCTGCTCTGGATTCGGGCCTCAAGACGACGAGTGACCTCATACACACGAACGCCAAGGGTGACACCATCCAGATTGGTGGCAACAGCACGGCTACGAAGATTGATGTCAGCGGAAAGGATAAGGATGGCAATATTACAGGCCGCGTCATCACAGGAGTCATGACAGATGGCAAAGATCTGACCAGTGCGGCAAATGTCGGCTATGTCAACGGTATTACCAGTGCCAATACACAGCAGATTTACCGCGATATGAACAATGCCTATAGCCGTCTGGATACGAACATCAACAGAGCGGCAGCCGGCAGCAATGCTTTGGCGGCTCTCCATCCGCTCGATTTCGACCCGGCTGATAAAGCCAGCTTCGCCGTCGGTTACGGCCATTACCATAACGCCAATGCAGCCGCTGTCGGTGCCTTCTATCAGCCGAATGCCAATACCATGGTCAACATGGGCATTTCTCTTGGCAATGGCGACCCGGGCTTCAATGCCGGTGTCTCCTTCAAGATTGGCAAAGGCTCCGCATACAACGGCGTCAGCAAGGCTGAAATGGCACAGACAATCCATGATCAGGCTGAAGAAATCTCGGCTATTAAAGCGAACGATGCAGCCAAGGATAAACGAATCGATGCCCTGGAAAAAGAAAACCAGGAAATGAAGAAACAGATTCAGGAAATCCTGTCCCGTCTGAATGGATAAGTAGTACGTGTCTGCATAACGAAAATAGAACAGACAAAAAGAAACCAGCCATAACGCAACATAATTGCGTTATGGCTGGCTCTTTTAGTGGTGGCCTTTATAATCTCAGTTCTCATATGTAATTCAGAAGAGTATAGCATGGCAAACTGTTTTTTCTATACTGGAAACAATCCTTTATTTTACCGTGTTTTTCAATGTACCGATGGAAGAGATGGAAATTTCTACAGTGTCTCCCGAATGAATGTAGCGGGGCGGTTTGAAGCCGGCGCCGACACCTGATGGTGTACCCGTCGAAATGATATCACCGGGCTGGAGTGTCGTGCCCTGGGATAGGGTGGATATGAGCGACGGAATGGGGAAGATGAATTCTTCTGTCGAGGCATCCTGGCGGACTTCGTCATTGACTTTGGTCACGATAGTAAACGTATCAGGAGCGGCATCGCGCAGCAGGATGCAGGGGCCCATGGGGGCAAAGGTATCCAGGCTTTTACCGTGGAACCACTGGCCGTGATTGCGCTGCAGGTCACGGGCGGTTACATCATTCATGATGGTAAATCCATAGACGTGATTCATGGCTTCGCTGACGGGGATATCCTTGCCGCTGGTGCCGATGATGACGGCCAGTTCTCCTTCATAGTCCAATTCTTTCGTTACCTGCGGATGAGAATCGATGGTATCTTCCGGCCCGATGACGCAGGTCGGGGCTTTGGTGAAAAACTGGGGATATTTTGGCAGGGAATCGAGTTTTTTCTTATGAAATTCTTCGATGTGTTCAGCATAGTTTTCACCGACGCAGAAGATATTTTTCGTAATCTGCGGCAACGGGGCCAGAATATGTACCGTGGCCAGCGGTTTGGCTTTCACGGCCTGGGTCTTTTCGTTCTGTTCGAGGGCATCGGCCAGGGCCAGCAGGCCTTCATTTCCCTGCTGGATAAATTCTGCCAATGTTTCCGGAAGAGGGGTAAAGAACGCCTCTTCTAAGGCAATAGCGCTGTATACTCCTGTTTCTTCGGTATCCAGCACGCCCCACTGAACGAATCCCAGGTCTTCAAAAGTAATCAGTTTTTTTATCATCATAGCTATCTTCTCCTTGTCATATTTGTTTTATTATATCATAATTCATTGCGTCATGTATTCTCTGTATCCGTATGTGGACAGCTTTCCTTTAGCAGTCGTAAAAAGACTTCGCATGGTTTGGTGAGAAGCTGGTATTTTTTCCAGACTACGAGACAGGAAAAGGAGACGGCCGGCTTCAGGGGGACAAAGGCCAGATCGGGTGTCTGGAGCTGGAAAAACTCGTTGATGCCGATAGCACTGGTAATACCTGTCCGGATAAGCTGGGCTGCATTGGCGATGAGATCGAAGCGTCCGACAATCTGCAGGTCCTCCGTTGTCACCTGTCCTCCGGACCAGGTACGGACATCAAAGGCAGCCGTTGCTGTCCGTGAAGACGTGAGCAGGGGGATATCCTTCAGGATGTCCGGTGTAATGGCCGGGAGTTTTGCCCAGGGGTTGTCGCTGCGGGTAATGATTCCGACCGTATTGGTTTCAGGCAGACGGAGGTATTCGTATTTTTCCGGATTGAACGGCTCGATGAACAGGGCAAAGTCGATGAGACCATGGACCAGTCGTTCTTCCACCGTATCGGCATTTCCCGTAAAGAGTTCGCACGTGACACCGGGATGCTGACTATGCAGCCTGGCAAAGGCATCAGTCAGGAAATGAATGACCGGAGTCTCCCCGGCACCGATGCGGATACAGCCAGTCAGTTCCAGCTGATCATTGTTGATTTCGGCTTCAGTCTGGCGAACGAGGGACAGGATTTCTTCGGCCCGCTGCCGGAGATGGATTCCTTCCTCTGTCAGGTGGGTATTGCGGTTGGTCCGGATGAAGAGCTGTTTACCTAGCTCCTTTTCCAGGTCGGCCATCTGTCGTGATAGTGTCGGCTGGGTGATGTGCAGCATATTGGCGGCTCCGGTCATGTTTCCTTCTCTGGCGACGGCCAGAAAATAGTGTAATGTCCGCAATTCCATGGCAACACACTCCTTTCTTTTTCGTTTAGTATACGGCAGGTCTGTCCATTTGGCAATGCTTTTTACGTATTTCCGGATATAAAATATAAGTTTTTTACATTTCATACTTTTTTTGGTAAGATAAGAGCATGAAATGAATTGATTCTGGTATTTACAGAAAGGATGAAGAAGACTCATGTTAGGGAATTTCACATACTGCAATCCGACGAAACTCTATTTTGGCAAAGATGCACTGGAAAACCTCCACGGCGAACTGCAGAAATACGGTAAGAAAATCGTCCTGGTCTACGGCGGCGGCTCGATCAAGAAGAACGGGATTTATGACGACGTCGTCAAAATCCTGCAGGACGAAGGCAAGGACGTAGCGGAAATCGCCGGCGTCATGCCCAATCCGACAATCCATAAGGTGCGCGAAGGCATCGACATCGCAAGAAAGCACGGCGTGGACCTCATCCTCGCCGTCGGTGGCGGTTCCGTCATCGACTATGCCAAGGCCCTGGCCGTCTCCGTACACTGCGACGAAGATCCGTGGGATAAATATTTCATCCGCTTCGAAGAACCGAGCTGTGACATCGTCCCTGTCGGCGATGTCCTGACCATGGTCGGCACGGGCTCTGAAATGAACGCCGGTTCCGTCATTACCTATCCGGAAAAGAAACTGAAGATTGGCCATGTCTTTGCTGACGAAAGCGTCATGCCCCGTTTTTCCATCATGAATCCGGTCTACACCATGACCCTGCCGAAATATCAGATGACTGCTGGCATCTATGACATCTTCAATCACATCTGCGAACAGTATTTTTCCGGTGAAGACGACAATACCAGCGACTATCTGGCCGAAGGCCTCATGCGCAATGTCATCGAAGCCAGCCGCAAAGCCGTCGTCGATCCGACGGATTACGAAGCACGCTCCAATCTGATGTGGGACGCCACCTGGGCTCTGAACACGCTCATCGCCAAGGGGAAATCGACGGACTGGATGGTCCACATGCTGGGCCAGGCCGTCGGCGCCTGCACGAATGCCACGCACGGCATGACGCTCTCTGCCGTGTCCCTGCCGTATTACCGCTTCATCATGAAAGACGGTCTGCCGAAATTCGTCCGCTTCGCCAAAGCCGTATGGAATGTCGATGCCGACGGCATGAGCGATGAAGAAATCGCCGCAGCCGGCCTGGAACGCATGAAGACCTGGATGCAGGAACTCGGCCTCGTGCTCCACATCAAAGAACTCGGTGCGACAGAAGACATGCTCGACGACCTCGTAAACGGCACGCTGATCCTCAACGGCGGCTATCGAGTCCTGACCAAAGACGAAATCAGGGATATCTTCCGGCAGGCCATGTAAGGGAAGGGAACGTGTTTTACGTCTAAAAAAGTCATTGCTGACGGCTATTTCGACTGTCAACTACTCCCGACTTTAGTCGGGAGTAGTTGACTTATCGCTTGTTACAATGAAACTGTAAAGAATTAAGGCTTTTGGTTTTCGGAATGAAGGAGCATGACGATGAAGAAGATGCTGATTGTTTATTATAGTTGGAGCAATGGGAATACCGCGAAGATTGCGGCTCAGCTGCAGCGGGTTGCCGGCGCTGACATGGAACGAATTGAAACGCTTCATCCTTATGAAGGCAGATATGACGATGTCGTGGCTCAGGGCCAGCGGGAAGTGAACAGCGGCTTCATGCCGGAAATCAAGGCCCTGCCGTATGATCCGGCGGATTATGACGTCATTGCCGTAGGTACGCCGACTTGGTGGTATACGATGGCGCCGGCGGTCAAGTCTTTTTTGGCGGATCATGATTTCAGCGGCAAGCAGGTCATCCTTTTCCAGACCCACGGCGGCTGGCCCGGCCATACGCTGAAAGATATGGAAAAGGCCTGCCGGGGCGCGTCTTTCGGTCCGTCGCTGGCGGTACAGTTCGATTCGACCGGCGGCAGTAAGTTGGTGACAGCTGCACAGGACATCGATGATTGGATTGAGGAAGTAAAAGCCGTTCATCGTAGTTCGTTCGTCGAGGGAGATAGTTGATAGTTTGCAGTTTGTAGTTTGTAGTAAAAACATTGCGATGCGCCAGCGAGCCCGAATCGCAAACGATGAACGATGAACGACGAAAAAGGCCCTTGCCGCGTTATGCGGTGAGGGCCTTTTTCAGCTTCCACCCTGTCTTTTCCCAGAAGCAGGCGTAGTAGGTGACCTGGACGCTGGCGTCTGCGATGGGGACGACGACGCGGTCCGGCGGCGGTCCTTCGCGGCGCAGGCTGAGGTCGGTGACGAAGGAGGGGAGGACGGAGAATTTGACGAGTTCATTGAAAGCTTCGTTTTCCTGAATCAGAAATTTTGTCTCCGGCATGGCTTGCTTCACGATGGGGCCCCAGAACCCCAGGTTCGGCCGCAGGAGCATAGTTTCACCATTGAGGTCCGTTAGGTGCAGCCCTTTCCGACTGGCCAGGGGATGGGCCGGCGGCAGGGTGAAGCAGAGATGTTCCTGGCCGATTTTGACGCAAGTGAGGCCTTTTTCATCGAGAGCATAAGGCAGGACGATGAGCTGGTAGCTCTGGTCGTGCAGCTTTTCTTCGAGTAGGGTCAGACCCCGGATTTCTGAAGCGATAGTCATCTCCGGAAAGGACGCCGAGAGCTGGGGGATGAGACGCCAGAGCGGCGCCGGTGCGCAGGAGCCGATGAGAATCGTATGCCGTGCCCGCTCGTGGGCGACGAGACGTTCTTTCATTTCTTGTGCTTCCTGAACGACTTTGTGCGCATAGGCGACGGCGAGCCGGCCGTTTTCATTGAGAGTGATTTTATTTTTCTGCCGGCTAAAGAGCGGCACGGAGAGCTCGGCTTCCAGGCGCTGCATAGAGCGGCTCAGGGCCGGCTGAGACAGGTGGAGTTTCTCGGCCGCTGCCGAAAGAGTGCCGCACTCCGCGACGGTCAGTAATTGTTCCAGTTGATTGAGTTCAAACATCGTATCACCTCTTCTGTCAGTGTAGCACAGAAGAGGTTTTTTTGAAAGATTCAGTATGCGTTTAATTTATACTGCTCTAACGAACCGGAACTGTACTTTACCAGCATCCTGCCGTATGATAAGAGCTGTAAGAAGCAAGGAAACAAAAAATGCTCTACGTTTTATTTATAAAGGAGAGACATTCATGAAATCTCGTACCTTAGGAAAAGACTTTACCGTATCGGCTGTCGGCCTTGGCTGCATGGGCATGAGCCACGGCTACGGCAAACCGAGAGATAAAAAAGAAATGACCGAACTGCTCGCACAGGCCGTCGATTTTGGCTACACCTTCTTCGATACGGCCGAAGTCTACGGCACGCCGGACAATCCGCATGCCAACGAAACGCTCCTCGGCGAAGCGCTTAAGCCCTTCCGCAATCGCATCCAGATCGGCACGAAGTTCGGCATCCATTTTGACCTGGACTCGCCGGCGACGAACAAACCCATTGTTACCGATGCCCGTCCGGAGGTCATCCGCCAGTCCGTCGACGCGTCGCTGCAGCGCCTGCAGACGGACCACATCGACATCTACTATCAGCACCGTCAGGACCCGAAAGTTCCTGTTGAAGAAGTCGCCTCCGTCATGGCCGACCTGATCAAAGAAGGGAAAATCCTCCACTGGGGCCTCTCTGAAGTCGACGTCGACACGCTGCGCCGGGCCCACGCCGTCTGCCCGGTCACGGCTGTACAGAACCGCTACTCCATGATGGCCCGCTGGTATGAACCGATGTTCCTGGTCCTGGAAGAACTGAACGTCGGCCTCGTCGCCTTTTCACCGATGGCCAACGGCCTCCTCAGTGGCCGCTATGACAGTCATTCCCACTTCGAAAAGGGAACGGATTACCGCAGCATCATGCCCCAGTTCCAGGAAAAGAATATGGAAAAGAATCAGGAACTCATCCACTGGATCCAGGAACTGGCTCACCAGAAGAATGCCACGCCGGCCCAGATTTCCCTGGCCTGGATGCTTTGCAAAAAGCCCTGGATCGTCCCCATCCCGGGTACGACGAACCTGGGCCGCCTCAAGGAAAACGGCGGCGCCGCCGACATTGTCCTCACGCAGGATGAAGTCCGCCGCATCGATGAAACGTTGGAACAAATCGACATGTCCGACGTTTTTGGCGGTTCGAAAGTAGAAAAGTAGATTGGTAAGCACTTAGAAAGGAAGATTCTTATGGAATATACAACTTTAAGCAACGGCATCAAAGCTCCGCTTCTCGGTCTCGGCACTTTCCAGCTCAGCCTGGCAGATACGGAAAACGCCGTCTATGAAGGCATCCGCTCCGGCGTCCGACTGATCGATACAGCCAACGGCTATCTCAACGAAACGGCTGTCGGTCGGGCCGTAGCCCGGGCTGTCGATGAAGGGCTGGTCAAGAGGGAAGACCTCTCCATCTCGACGAAGCTCTGGCCGACGGTCTATGAAAGTGAAAGCGCTGTCGACGATACGCTAAAACGCCTGCAGCTCGATTACGTCGACCTCCTCTTCATCCATCAGCCGGCCGGCAATTTCCTCGCCGGCTACGAAAAGCTCGAAAAAGCTTATCGCGAAGGTAAGGCCAAATCTCTGGGCATTTCCAATTTCCACGATGCTAAGTTGGAAAAACTCCTGGCAGCGGCAGCCATCAAGCCTCATGTCATCCAGCTGGAAGCCCATCCGTACTACGCCCATCATGCTCAGATGGACCGCCTCAAGGAATACGGCACGAAGCTCATGGGCTGGTATCCCCTGGGCCACGGCGACGCCGGCCTGCAGCGTGAACCGGTCTTCGTGAAATTAGCGGAAAAATACGGCAAGAGCCCAGCACAAATTATCCTCCGCTGGGCTGTCCAGATGGATATCATCACTATCCCGGGCTCGAAGAACCCCGATCATA
Organism: Caecibacter massiliensis; assembly: GCA_900095875.1. Taxonomy (GTDB): domain Bacteria; phylum Bacillota; class Negativicutes; order Veillonellales; family Megasphaeraceae; genus Megasphaera; species Megasphaera hexanoica. The sequence goes on from LT608311.1 coordinate 2,424,196, forward strand.
TCCGGGCCAACTTCGATATCTTCGATTTTGCCCTGACGGCAGATGAAATGCAGGAAATCGCCAAATTAGACGGCACGAAGCGCTACTATCACCCCAGTGATTCTCTGGAAGAAAGCTACGCCCAGATGCCCCTTCATTTTCAGGAATAATGGTTGCTTTTAAAAGTCACGCGAGAGGAAATTATATCATGGAATATGTTACCTTAAATAACGGCGTTCCCGCAAGGGACGTACAATCGTTGGCATAGTCATAAGAGAGGATAAATTCTAATTGCCACCGATGGCATCGGTTATACGCAGACCTTAGGCGGTGCCGTCCAGGTCATGCATCCCGGCGATGTCGTCTATTGCCCGCCCGGCGTCATTCACTGGCACGGCGCGGCTCCGGGCAGCCATTTTGCCCATATCGCCATCAGCCCCGAAGACAATCACGATGTGACCTGGTATTTCTTCCCGAAGCTGGAATATGAAAAACTAGGCTTTTAACCTAATCCGCCAGAAGTCCTCCACCTCTTAGGTGGGGGATGAAGGCGGGTATGGCGAATTTACGTAAGTAATTGAGCCATACCATTGCTCTGTAGATAGTTCTGTAGATAGTTCTGTAGTATAATTAGTCGTATATGAGAAAGAATTGATTATACTATGAAATTGGATAGCAATAACCATTCAGTATTCTTGCTCTATTACCATCTTGTTTTGGTGGTAAAGTATCGCCGCAAAGTATTCTCTATACAGAACTATCAAAATTCATCAATGCTTATAAAAGTGCCAGCTCTAGGCTGATCAAAAAAGATTTTCCAGAGGTTAGGCGTAAATTGTGAATACATAGAACATCAAGGCTGGTGAGATTATAGTGAATAAGGCATACCGATACAGGCTCTATCCAACGGCTGAACAAAAAATTATGTTTGCCAAGACTTTCGGCTGTGTCCGATTCATCTATAACAAGATGCTTGGAGACCGCCTTGATTACTATAAGGAAACCGGTAAGAAACTGAATAATGCTCCTGCACAGTACAAGGAAGAATTCCCTTGGCTGAAAGAAGTGGACAGTCTTGCTCTTGCCAATGCACAGATGAACCTGAACAAGGCATATAACAATTTTTTTCGCAACCGAAAACATTTTGGCAAACCGCACTTCAAGTCTAAGAAGACAGGCCACTGCTCATATTCTACGAACAATCAGAAAGGCTCTGTCCGATTAGAAGGAAATAAGGTTAAATTGCCTAAAGTTGGTTGGGTAAAATTATGTCTGCATCGTCCCCTGATGGAAAACAGCACGATAAAGACCGTTACCATAAGCAGAACACCTTCAGGAAAATTCTATATCAGTATTTTGGTGGAGTACGAAAACCAAATACTCCCTATAATGCCGAAGAAATTTCTTGGGCTTGATTTTGCCATGCACGGTCTATATGTTGCTTCTGACGAAGAGGATGCGAATTATCCAGACTTTTTGCGTAAAGCCGAGAAGAGATTGGCTCAAGCACAAAGAAAACTATCCAAAAGGCAAAAAGGAAGCCACAATCGTGAAAAGCAAAGGCTTCGCGTAGCTGTGCTTCATGAGAAAATTGCCAATCAACGTCGCGACTTTCTACATAAGAAAGTTCGCAATCTGGCAGACAAATATGATGCTATTGGTATCGAGGATATCAGCGTCAAGGCGATGGCTAAACGCAAGAAAGGCGGTAAATTCAGTTTTGGTAAGTCCGTAGCCGACAATGGCTGGAATATGTTCACAAACATGTTGGAATATAAGCTGGCTTGGCAAGGCAAACAGCTTATCAAGATAGACAAATGGTATCCAAGCAGTCAGCTATGCCATGTTTGCGGTTACCAGAACAATGAAACGAAAGATTTGTCTATACGAGAATGGGATTGCCCGAAATGTGGCAGTCATCATGACAGAGATAAGAACGCTGCCATAAATATACGAGAAGAAGCTAGGCGAATATCTGCCTGACATAACGCATAAAGTACCGTGGGTCGCACGGAAACTTACGCCTGTGGAGAGAGTGTAAGCCGCAGCAGTTCCTCGGAGCTGTAGTGCTGTTCTCGTTGAAGCAGGAAGCCCCCGCCTCTATAGACGGGGGTACGTTCACTATTTGCCGTACGTATTCCTAAAACTAAATTATAGGCATTTCACATTTCACAGGAACCTTGGTAAGATAAGAGTGTAAAGAAAACAAGGTCTCAGGAGGTGGATGCCATGGATGAAAAAGTACGGCAGAACCTGGTCGATGCGGGCTGCTCGGAAGGCTTCATTGACGACTATGCAGCAGCGGGCAGCGGCAGTGAACAGCTTTGCCGCCTGCGGCAGCATCGGAAAGAACTGCTCCGCCGCATACATGACGGCCAGCGCCAGCTCGATTGTCTTGATTATTTAATTTATCAGGTGAAAAGAGGAAAATCATGAATTTAGAAGAAATCAAAAAGAACGGTCCCTTTGCCATCGGCGGGGAAAATGTTGATTATGCCCAGTATTTTGATGGTATCAGTTATTTGAACATGTTGTCACTGAAACAGGTCATTGTCGGCAATGTCACTTTTGAACCGGGCTGCCGCAATCACTGGCACATCCACCATGCCAGTCAAGGCGGCGGCCAGATGCTGTTAGTCACGGCCGGCCGCGGCTGGTATCAGGAATGGGGGAAACCGGCACAGGAACTCCATGCCGGCGACGTCGTCCACATCCCGGCCAATGTCAAGCATTGGCACGGTGCTGCCAAGGACAGTGCCTTCCAGCATCTGGCCATCGAAGTCGACGGGACCGATACGAGTACGGAATGGTGTGAAGCCGTAGCGGAGGCCGATTATGAAGCTCTTCCGTAAGCCGTTGTTAGCAGCCGGGCTCATCGCCCTGGCCGGGATAGGATTTTGGGAACAGGAGATGCATTTGCCATGAATACAACTGATAATCAGCCGAAAAAAGCCGTTAAAATTGTCCAGACCGCAGGGCGGCAGCAGCTGGGGAACTTTGCCCCTGATTTTGCCCGTTATAACGATGATATCCTCTTTGGTGAAGTGTGGAGCAAGAACGATGTCCTTTCCCTGCACGACCGCAGCATCGTCACCGTTTCGGCCCTGATCGCTCAGGGGATTACGGACAGTTCTTTGAAGTATCATATCCAGACGGCCAAGAAGAACGGCGTCACGAAAGAAGAAATGGCTGAAATCATTACGCAGCTGGCTTTTTACAGCGGCTGGCCCAAAGCCTGGGCGGCCTTTGGCTATGCCAAGGACGTGTATGGAGAGTAGAAAAAACATAGTCAAAAAGCATGGATACATTAAGACCATAGGCATTTGATATCGTTTACTGCCTCGTCTATACTATATATAAACGAAAGCAAAGAAATTGAAACTTTTTTTATTGTATATAATGGAGGCTGCTATGAAATTAAAATCTAAATTCATGCTTACGTTAGCTTTGACAGGGTTGATGGCAGTAGGGGGTGTGACAGCGATGGCACAAGAAACAGCACAGACGACGTATAAGACCGTCAATGCACGGCACGAAGGACCGAATAAGATTGTCAAGGAAAACCTGAAATTGACTCAGGAATGGGACAAGACTTTCAAAAAGAGCGACAAAGTCGATCATCAGAAAGTGACCTTCGTCAACCGCTACGGCATTACCCTGGCGGCTGATATGTACACGCCGAAAGGCGTCAAAGGCAAGCTGCCGGCCCTGGCCGTATCCGGTCCTTTTGGCGGCGTCAAGGAACAGGCATCGGGCTTATATGCCCAGACCATGGCCGAAAAGGGCTTCGTGACCTTGGCCTTTGACCCGTCCTTTACCGGGGAAAGCGGTGGCACTCCTCGCTACGTGGCCTCGTCGGACATCAGCACGGAAGATTTCTCGGCGGCTGTTGACTTCCTTTCGACGCAGGACAATGTTGATCCCGACCGCGTCGGCCTTATTGGCATCTGCGGTTTCGGCGGCTTTGCCCTCAATGCGGCCGCTAACGATACGCGCATCAAAGCGACGGTCGCATCGACTATGTACGATATGAGCCGCGTTACGGCGAACGGCTACTTCGATTATGAAAAGGATGCCGATACGCTTCAAAAAGAACGGATGGCGACGCGCAAAGCCATCAGTGACCAGCGGACCATCGACTATAAGAATGGCTATTATAAACGGGCCGGCGGTGTGCCCGACAACCTTCCGGCTGATGCACCGCGGTTCGTCAAGGATTACTACAACTACTATAAGACGACGCGCGGCTACCATCCCCGTTCGCTCAACTCCAACGGCGGCTGGAACGTCACGTCGGCTATGGGCCTCATTTCCGACCCGATTTTGCAGAACCTCAGCGAAGTACAGAGTGCCGTCCTGGTCATCCACGGCGAAAAGGCCCATTCCCGCTACTTCAGTGAAGACGCCTTCAAACGCCTCAAAGGGGATAATAAGGAACTCCTCATCGTGCCCGGTGCGACCCACACGGACCTCTACGATCAAACCGATAAGATTCCCTTCGACAAGATGGCCGATTTCTTCCATACTTATTTGAAATAATCAGGGGGTAAACAGCTGATGATGAAGAAAATATTAATGCTCGCCCTGAGCAGCCTCATGGTCCTGGGACTGGCTGCCTGTGGCAATACGAACGGCGCTGATGCCTCGTCCAGCGCCTCGAAAAAGACCGATACGGCGGCCCAGGCTCCGGCCAAGGGCAATGGTAAGACATTGGTCGTCTATTATTCGGCCGGCGGCCATACGAAGAACGTCGCCAATTATATCGCTAAAGCGACGAACGGCGATGTCCTGGAATTGAAACCGGCGAACGATTATACCGATGCCGACTTGGATTACAACAATAAAGACAGCCGCGTCTATCGCGAACACGATGATGCCAGCCTGCGCGATATTCCTCTGGTCAAGGATAAGGCCGACAACTGGGAAGGCTACGATACGGTCTTTATCGGGTATCCTATTTGGTGGGGCATCGCTGCCTGGCCGGTAGATACTTTTGTCAAGCACAATGACTTCAGTGGCAAGACGGTCATTCCCTTTGCCACGTCGGCCAGCTCGGGCCTCGGCGACAGCGGCAGACAGCTGCAGCAGATGGCCGGCACGGGCAGCTGGCTGGAAGGTAAACGTTTCCCCTCCAATGCATCGGAAAGCGACGTCCAGCAGTGGGTTCAGAGCCTGAATCGCTGATAGAAAAAGAAGGAGGTTGTCTGAATAAGGCAGCCTTCTTTTTATTTAAATAATCATAGTAAAAAAGCATTGATTAACAAAGTTCATAGGTATTTGTTATTCAATAGATAGCAAAGTATACTGTAATCAAGCAATAGAGAGTTTCAAAAGTGTTGAAAAAGGAGTATGTAACATGAAAAAACATCAGAAAGCCTTATTAATAGCGGCTGCTTTATGGGTGAGTACCTTTCCCTTTTCTGGATTCGGCACGGGTGCCGCATATGCGGCGACACCGGCAGCGGTTTTGCAGGCGAGATCGCAGATGAAACAGTCTTCCATCAGCGAATTAACGAATGATACACGGGTGTTCAAGGTTGACCCCAAGATTGAAACGAAGAATGTCCGCTTTCAGAACCGTTATGGTTTCGACATCGCTGGCCACCTTTATTTGCCGAAAAATTTCGATGCCCAGAAGCAATATAAGGCCGTCGTCGTTTCGGGGCCTTTCGGCGCTGTCAAAGAACAATCTTCCGGCTTATATGCTCAGGAAATGGCAAAACACGGATATGTTGCTGTCGCCTTTGATCCGTCCATGACTGGAGAAAGCGGGGGCACGCGCCGTAATATGGCTTCGCCTGATATCTTTGTAGAAGATTATAGTGCTGCTGTCGATTTCATCAGTAATTTGAAATTCGTCAATCCCAATAAAGTAGGGGCTATTGGCATCTGTGGTCTGTCCGGTATGGCCCTGACGGCTGCTGCCAATGACACGCGCATCAAAGCCGTCGCAACTTCAGCGATGTATGATATGTCCGACAGTATCCGCAATCACTATCAAGGAGATTACTATACGCCGGAACAGCGGGAAAAAGTGAAGGAACATTTGGCTGTTATGCGGGACAAAGAAGCCAAAGAAGGGCAAGCTATCCCGGGCTCGCATGAACTGGCCGTCGATGCGCAGGGACATGTCATTTCTCATGATACGATGTTTCCAGACAAACTGCCAGCCGATGCAAATAGTGTAGTGAAAGGATTTTATGATTATTACGTAGGGCGGGCATATCATCCGCGGTCCATCAACTCCAATACACTGGCCTGGGATTCGACAACGCCGTATGGATTCTTCAACTTCTCTCTCATGGAACACATTGATGAAATCAGCCCGCGTCCGGTCCTGCTCATTACCGGTGAGAAAGCTCACTCGAAATACTTTGCCGATGCGGCGTATGCTAAATTGAAGGCTCCGAAACGGGAAATCGTTGTTCCCGGGGCTACGCATACCGATTTATATGATCAGATAGATAAGATTCCTTTTGCCGATTTGGTCCAATTTTTTGACGATGCCTTGAAATAAAAGTAAGAAACTTAGAAAGGATCCTTCATATGTTATCTTTATCGCAAGCCTTGAAACGATGGAGCCGGGAGCCGGTCATCGGTACGACAGCAGACGAAATTGAAACCATGCGCTTTTACAGCCGACAGGCGCAGAAGATTCTCATGGAAATCAATACACAGTACCATGAACCAGAAGTACTGCGCCAACTTTTTTCACGGCTCATCGGCCGTCCTGTCGATGATACATTTGCCTTCTTTCCACCGTTTTATACGGATTTTGGCAAGAATATCCATCTTGGCAAGAATGTCTTCTTCAATAGCGGTTGCAAGTTCCAGGACCAGGGAGGTATTTTCATCGGTGATAATGTCCTCATTGGACATAATGTTGTCCTAGCTACGCTCAATCATCATCCAGCCCCGGATAAACGGAGTGAGCTCATGCCGGGCCGGATCGTCCTGCATGAAGGCGTCTGGATTGGGGCTAATGCGACCATAACAGCTGGGGTCACTGTCGGCCGTTATGCCATCGTCGCAGCCGGTGCCGTCGTGAACCGGGACGTCCCACCGTATACTGTCGTCGGCGGCGTACCGGCTCACTTTATCAAAAACATTGAACAGTGAGGTTTTATAGCTGGCTTATTTTTTCTGCATCTTCCTTCAAGAGATGGATGAATTGCTGGGTCCCTTTGGAGAATATTTGGAATCGTTTCCATACGATGAACAGGGTATCCTCCAACAACGGGTCCAAGAGGCGGAAGCAGAGCGCCGGGTCATAGGGTGGCACGTTGATGATTTTTTCCAACATGATGCAGGACCCCAGCCCTTCGCGGACCATGAGGGATGCATTATAGGCCAGATTGTAGGTTGCCTGGATGTTCAATTCGGCAAAGGGCTTTTTTATCCATGTCTGCAATTTATTGCCATGGCTGTTGGCTTGCAATACCTGCTGGGACAGGATGAGATTTTCCGACCATAAATCTTGTGACCGGATTGCCTCCCTGGCTGCCAGCGGGTGGCTGCGCTGCAAAAGAAGGCCCCAGTGATCAGTGTATGGGCAGGGCAGGACCTCATATTTTTCCGTATCGACATGACCGTAGACGACGGCGACGTCGATGAGTCCTTTGTCGAGGGCTTCCATGATGGCCTGTCCATCGCCACTGGTAACGTGGAAATGGAGGTTCTTGTAATGGCTTTGCAGTTTATGGGCAGTCTGCATGATGAAGCGGACACTGTCGGATTCAGCCGAACCGATGCGGATGTTTCCGTTTAGTTCCGTATCGTCACTGCGCAGTTCCTGTTCCGTATGGCTAGCTAAAGACAGGATTTCTTCAGCCCGCTTTTTCAGGAATAGGCCTTCCTCGGTGAGCGTAATGCGACGGGGGCCGCGGATCATCAGTTCTTTTCCCAGCATCTCTTCCATGTCACGCAACTGCCGCGACAGTGTCGGCTGGGACAAGTGCAGGGCTTCGGCTGCGTGGGTAATGCTTTCTTCTCGGGCGACGGTGAGGAAATAATTGAGTACCCGTAAATCTAACATCATTATCAATCCTTTCCTGGTAGATGAATCTCTTCTTTCAGGCCTTTCAAAAAGGCTTCGCACGTCGGCGACAGGAGCTGGTATTTTTTCCAGGCTGCGAGACATGAGACGGTGACGGCTGGCTCCAAGGGGATAAAGACTAAATCCGGTGTCTGGAGTTGGAAGAGCTCGTCGATGCCGAGGGCACTGGTAATGCCTGTCCGGATGAGCTGGGCGGCATTGGCGATGAGGTCGAATTTTCCGACGACCTTCAAGTTTTCTGCCGTTATGCTTCCTTGTGACCACTGACGGATGTCGAAGGTTGCCGTAGCGGTCCGTGACGAGATGAGCAGGGGAATGTGGCGCAGGTATCAGCCGTGATGGTCGACAGCTGGGCCCAGGGGGTATCACGGCAGGTGACGAAGAGCTTTTTGCCCAATTCCTGCTCCAGATTGGCCATCTGCCGGGACAACGTCGGCTGTGTGATGTGCAACATATTCGCCGCACCGGTCATATTCTGTTCCCTGGCGACGGCCAGGGAAGTATTGCAGTGTTCGTATTTCCATAGGTATCCTCCTGTAGGATGGATTTTCTTTAGTATACGACTTCCAGTCATTGCCGACAAGACCGGCGTCGATGGCAAAATGACATGGAACTGTAACCGTTCTTGAGTTGTTGTTTTACCTTCTCCGGAGTATAATAAATCGTACTTTCTGATTTGTTTCTTCGGGGGAGGATTTTTTTATGGATTACATTGTCAATACGTTTACCTTTGAGCTGGAACACGGCGGGCCGCACGTGCATTTCCTGGCCTTTATTTTATTTATCATCATCGGCATCGCCATCCTGCACGGCGTCTTCCGGGGCGTCATCGAGGTATTGAGCCGCGTGACGAAAGTCCCGCGGGACAGTTGGCGCAATGTCTTCCGCTTCATGCCGACCTTGCTGGGAATCCTCCTAGGCATTCAGCTGACCAAGGATATCCTGAATCTGCCTAACTTCGTCCAAAATATCTTGTCCTATCACTATCACAGTGTCGTCATCATTACGGTGACCTTCTTCTGCGCCCATACGGTATCGTCTTTCTTAAAAGACAAGCTATCCAAGAGCGGTGATAAGGCGGCGACGACGTCCATCTTGACGACCGTCGTCGACCTTGGCGTCTACATGGTGGGCATTCTCTTCATCCTCAGTTCTTATGGTATTTCCATTTCACCGCTCCTTACGGCTCTCGGCGCCGGCGGCCTGGCATCGGCCTTGGCCTTGCAGGATACCTTGGCCAACCTCTTTTCCGGCATTACGACGCTCGTGTCCAAACAGGTCCACATGGGCGATTATATCCGCCTGGCCAGCGGCGAAGCGGGGCGCGTCGTCGACATGAACTGGCGTAATACGACCATCCGCACGGCGACGGGGAATATGGTCATCGTTCCCAACAAGAGCATTGCCACTGCGACACTGACTAACTATGAACAGCCCTTGGCCGAATGTACCATTTCCATTCCCTTGACTATTACTTATGATAACGACCTGCAGCACGTCGAAGACGTCACCCTCGGCGTAGCCCGCCATATCCTCGACCACAGCGAGTACGGCGTCACCGGTTTCGAGCCCCTCGTACGCTATGACCAGATGGGGGAATACGGCATTTCTTTCAAAGTCGTTCTGCGTATCCGCAACATCGTCGACGAAGCCGTTCTCAAGCACCAGTTCATCAAAAGCATCTACAAGACCTACAAAAAAGAAGGCATCCATCTCCTCATCCGCCGCGACTGAACAGGGGGACTCTTGGCGGATGAGGATTATGTAGCGATGCAAAAACGCTCCTCTCATCTCCCAAAATTACCGCAACATCTTGACACTGTCAGATGTTGATATATGCTAGTGTTGAAGCGATATTTATGATACAATGTGAGAGTATTATATTGTAATAGCGAGGAGCGACACTATATGGGTACTGAAATCACTAAGAACTTTATTGAAAATTTCATCGATGAAGATAATGCGTCGAATAAATATGGGAAGCGCGTACACACCCGTTTCCCGCCTGAACCGAATGGGTATCTGCATATCGGTCATGCCAAGTCTATCTGCCTGAATTTTGGCATTGCCAAAAAATATGGCGGTCTGACGAATCTGCGCTTTGATGATACGAATCCGTCCAAAGAAAATACAGAATTTGTTGAATCCATCAAAAAGGATGTCAAATGGCTGGGATTTGACTGGGGAGACCGCTTGTATTATACCTCAGATTATTTTGATCAAATTTATGAATATGCGGTCAAACTGATCAAACTGGGCAAGGCCTATGTCGATGATCTGACAGGCGAACAGATTAAAGCATACCGTGGTACCTTCAATACGCCGGGAAAAGAAAGTCCGTACCGCAACCGCAGTGTCGAAGAAAACCTGCGCCTGTTTGAAGAAATGAAGGCCGGGAAATATGCCGACGGCGAAAAGGTCCTGCGTGCCAAAATTGATATGGCAAGCCCTAATATCAACATGCGTGACCCTGTCATCTACCGTATTCTTCATGCTACTCATCACCGTACGGGTGACAAATGGTGCATTTATCCTATGTATGATTTTGCTCATCCTGTTTCTGACGCTATTGAACGGATCACCCATTCTATCTGCACTCTCGAATTTGAAGACCATCGTCCTCTCTATGAATGGTGCATTCAGGACTGGGAAGATCCGGAAGGCCAGCTGCCCCGGCAGATTGAATTTGCCCGCCTCAATGTGACGAATCTGGTTATGAGTAAGCGCAAACTCCGCGTCCTCGTCGAAAAGGGCATTGTCAGCGGCTGGGACGATCCCCGTATGCCGACCATTGCTGGTATCCGCCGTCGCGGATTTACACCGGAATCCATCCGCGATTTCTGCGAACGCATCGGTGTGGCCAAAGCTGACAGCATGGTCGATATTTCCCTCCTTGAATACTGCATCCGCGAAGATCTGAAACTCAAGGCTCCGCGCATCATGACTGTCATTGACCCCATCAAAGTCGTCATTACGGATTACCCCGATGGCAAAACGGAAACCATTACGGCAGAAAATAATCAGGAAAATGAAGCCATGGGTACGCGTCAGATGACGTTCAGCAAGAATATTTATATCGACCGCAAAGATTTCATGGAAGAACCGGTAAAGAAATTCTTCCGCCTGGCTCCGGGCAAGGAAGTTCGCCTCAAATATGCATATATCATCAAATGTGAAGAAGTCATTAAAGATGAAAATGGCAATATCGTAGAAATTCACTGCAGTCATGATCCGGAAAGCATGAGCGGTACGGGCAAGAACGCCAACCGCAAAGTCAAAGGGACCCTCCACTGGGTCAATGCAGACGATGCCGTCGATGTTGAAACGAGAGTCTACGATTACCTGCTCAAGGACAGCGACAATGAAGACGAAGAAGAAACAAACAACAAGGATTTCCTCTCCCAAATTAACCCGCACAGCCTCGATGTCTATCACAGCAAAGCGGAAGCCTGCATTAAACAGTATAAAGCGGGCGACCACTTCCAGTTCCTGCGGGAAGGGTACTTTGTCATTGATCCCGATACGACAGAAGATCATATCGTCGTGAACCGTATCGTCGGCTTGCGCGATACCTGGGCTAAGATGCAGAAGAAAAATAAATAAGAAACAATAAGATTAAAATGAAATGAGAAAATAAGCCGCTTTTTTTCAGTATATTAAAATTAACTGAGAAAAGCGGCCTTTTTCTGTCTTATCGTTGCGCTGTACCGGTAATAACGGTATAATGAAGTTCGTAGTTATTGCAGAGGAGATGTGCGTATGAAAGTATTAGGTACACATAGTGTCCTGCTTTTTATTTTATTTATTGTCGTAGGCGGTATTCTGGGAGGAATCCTGGGAGAACTGCTGTCTCATGTTAGCTTTGGCAGTCTCATGCCGCTCTTGTCCCAGCATTATGAAATATTTGATATTCAGAACGTCCATCTGAATCTGTATGTCATGCAGATTCAGTTCGGCATTCATTTTGCCCCTAATCTGCTGAGTATTCTTGGCATTATACTGGCATTTCTTATTTTCCGCCGGTTATAATAGTATATAAGGATAAGGAGGTTTTTTTATTATGCTTATTCTGGCTTCCGCTTCACCGAGGCGCCGGGAATTGCTGTCTCAGATTGGGGTAGCCTATATGGTCAATCCCAGCACCTATGAAGAAGGTGCACCTAAAAAGAAAGATCCTGCTAAATTTGTCCTGGCCCAGGCACTGGGTAAAGCCAATGATGTAGCGGCCAAATATCCGGGTCAGTGGGTACTGGGTGCCGATACGGTCGTGGCACTCGACGGGGAAATCCTGGGTAAGCCGAAGCATGAAAAAGATGCCATGCGCATGCTTCAGGAATTATCGGGCCGTAAACATTCCGTGTTCACGGGCGTAGCACTGGTGCGCGGTAAAAAGACTTATACCAAAGTCGTGGAAACCAAAGTCTGGTTCCGGAAGTTGAAAGACAGTGAAATCAAGGACTATGTCCATTCTGGTGAACCCATGGATAAAGCCGGGGCTTATGGTATCCAGGGAAAGGCCGCTGTCTTCGTTGAAAAAGTCAACGGTTCCTATACGAACGTAGTCGGCCTGCCGTTATCCCAGGTCTATACGCTGCTCCAGAAGGCAAAAATTATCAGATGACTTGTCTGAAAGAATTGTCATCGCGGGAAAAACCACGGGAAAAACTGATCCAGCATGGCGCCCGCCTGCTGACGGATCCAGAGCTTCTGGCCATTCTCCTGCGGACCGGTACCCGGGGCTGTTCAGTACTGGATATGGCCCGGAATTTGCTGGCGTCCCTGCCGGGAGGTAATCTGGGCTGTCTTGGCGAAATCACGCTGAGTGAATTATGCCGGATCCGCGGCATCGGCCCGGACAAGGCTGTCACTCTTTGTGCAGCCGTGGAACTCGGCCGGCGCATCGTCCGCTGCCGGGTACGCCGGGATAATCCCGATTTCAGTTCACCTCAGGTCATTGCCGAATACGTTATGGAAGACATGCGCTTCCTACCGCAGGAACGGTTTGCCGCCGTGTACCTTTCGACGAAGAATCAGCTCCTGCGCGTCCAGACTCTGACCGTAGGGACTATTAATGCCAGCCTGGCCAAGGCAAGAGACGTGTTCCGCTACGCGCTGCAGTGTAATGCGGCCGCTGTCGTCCTGCTGCATAATCATCCCAGTGGCAATCCTGAGCCGAGTCAGGAAGATATCGATGTCACGCGCCGCCTCGTACAAGCCGGTGATGTCATGGAGATCCCAATCCTGGACCACATCATCATCGGTGACGGTGTGTTTGTCAGCCTGTGTGAGCGGGGCTACCTGTAAGATGACCAGACAATGTGTGCATATATAATATGAACCAGCATCCGTTTCCGGATGCTTTTCTTTTTACAAACTTTTTTATAAAATAATAAACATTATTTCTTGATAAATTTATGTGACCGTGAGATAATATATATAATATTAATACATAAATAATTCGGCTAGACTAAAGGAGGAGTGTTGTATGAATATCGTAGTACTGATTAAACAAGTACCAGCCGTTTCGGATATCCAGATTGACAGTCAGAATCATAATCTGGTCCGTATCGGGGCGCCGACGATGCTGAACCCCGTAGACAAGAATGCCATTGAGGCAGCCATTGCCATTAAAGAAGCACAGGGAGGTACAGTGACTCTGGTTTCCATGGGGACGGCTATGGCCAGTGAAGCTCTGCGGGAAGGCGTGTCCATGGGGGCCGATGGCGGCGTCCTTCTGTCCGATGAACGCATGGCCGGGTCCGATACGCTGGCGACGGGGAAAATCCTTGCCCTGGCCATTAAAAAACTGGCGCCTGTCGATCTGGTCCTTACAGGAAAACAATCGGCTGACGGTGATACGGGACAGATTCCGCCAGCTATTGCCGAACACCTGGGATTCAGTCTCATAACGTATGCAGAAAGCCTCACGGCAGAAGATGGGGTGATCCGGGCATCGCGGAAGAATCACGGTGGAATGGAAACAGTAGAAACGAAGCTTCCGGCAGTCTGCTCAGTCATGGAAACGATGAACGTGCCCCGTTCACCCAGTATCCGTAACAAGATGAAAGCAAAAAAAGCCGTCTTTGATGTCTGGCGGCTGGAAGATATCGGACTCGATCCGTCTGAATCGGGCAGTGCCGGTTCGGAAACGGATGTTACCGAAGTGTTTGCGCCGGAAAAACATGCTGTCGGCATCATGATTGACGGCAATACGACAGAAGAAGCTGTCCAGAAACTGATGGCAGATATGGCAGCGAAAAAACTGATATAAGGAGGCGCATGGTTATGGAAAAGAAACACAATATCTGGGTGTACATAGAATTAGTGGATGGGAAACCGTCACAGCTGAGCCTTGAACTGCTGGGAAAAGGCCGGGAACTGGCAGATAGCAGAAATAAAGCCCTGATGGCTCTTCTCGTGGGTAAGGGAGCAGAAGAAGCGGCTTCTGATATTATAGGCTATGGCGCCGATGTGGCGGTCGTCGTTAACCGCGATGGGCTGGATACGTTTGATGCCTCGCAGTACACGGAAATCGTACAGCAGATCCTGACAAAATATGAAGCCAGTGCTATGCTGATTGGCGCATCTCCTGACGGCCGTGACCTGGGTGGACGGCTCTCTGCCGCTATGAATCTGGGACTCGTTGCCGACTGCATCGATTGCCGGTACGAAGGAGACGATGACAGTCTTACCTGGATACGGCCGGCTTACACGGGAAAATTGTTCGTTAAGATTCTGACGACGACGCGTCCCCAGCTGGCTACGATTGGTGAACGGATTTTCCGGGGCAATACGTTTGACAGCAGCCGCAGTGGAGAAGTCATCAAAGAGGACGGTCTTTCCTGTACGCGTACCGTATCCCAGAAGGTGACCGGCTTTGAAAGCCTGCCGCCGCTCGATGAAACGCTGACTATCGAAACGGCTGATTTGGTTGTCGGAGCCGGCCGGGGGGTAGGAGACGAAGACGGCCTTAAAAAGGTAGCTGCCTTTGCCGAATCCATTGGCGCGCCGCTGGGCGTTTCCAAACCGCTGGTCGATAACGGCTGGATGCCCCATGATGCACAGGTTGGCGTGACAGGCAAAAAAATAGCTCCGAAGATTTACATCGCTCTGGGAATTTCCGGTGCCATCCAGCATCAACTGGGTCTGAAAGAGGCAGAACTGATCATTGCCGTCAATACGGATCCGGACGCACCCATTTTCAAATTTGCCAATTATGGCATTGTAGGCGATTTGTTTGAAGTTATGCCTATCCTTCAGCGGGAAATCAAAAAATTGCAGGCTAAATAACGGAAACTGGATATATCAAGGCCGGGAAACGCTGTATTGCAGTGGTCCTGGCCTTATTTTCTGGTCTGGCTATTGCACTTCTCTAAAATATTTGCCATAATTAAAGATAATCTTAAATTTGATTTATCTTTTGTTTACCATTTTTGTATAATATAAAGGAGTCATATGAGACCTTACGCTAAATTGTACCTGACCCGCAAAGGAGAACGGGCTGCCCGCAGCGGTCATCCCTGGGTCTATGGAGAAGAAGTGACCCATGTTGATGGGCAGTACAAGACAGGAGACTTGGTAGATGTCCTCAGTGAAAAAGGAAAATACTTGGGAACGGGATTTGCCAATGATATTTCTAAAATCCGGGTCCGCATCATATCACGCAATGCCAACGACCGCTTTGATGAAGCCTTCTGGCAGCGCCGTGTCCAGTATGCGTTGGCATACCGCCGGACCGTTATGGGAGAGAAAGATTTTTCCTGCTGCCGCCTTATTTTTGGTGATGCTGATGAAATGCCGGGTCTGACTGTTGACCGGTACAATGACCTGCTCGTAGCCCAAACACTTTGCTATGGCATGGATGTCGTAAAACCGGTCATCTTCAAGGCATTGACAGACCAGCTGCGCCATATGGGTGTCATCATCCGGGGAATTTACGAACGTAACGATGTCCGCGTCCGCGAACTGGACGGGATGGAACAGTACAAGGGCTGGTACGAGACGCCCTATCTGCCGGAACCGGGCAGCGCCCTTACGACGATTGATGAGAACGGCATCTTGTATGACGTAGATGTTGAGAACGGCCAGAAGACGGGTTTTTTCCTCGATCAGAAATATAACCGCCTGGCCGTAGCCAAAATTGCCGCAGGCCATCATGTACTGGACTGTTTCACCCACACGGGAGCCTTTGCCCTCAATGCAGCCAAAGGAGGAGCGGCCAGTGTTACCGCCGTCGATATATCGGACGAAGCCGTTTCCATGACGAGGGAAAATATCCGCCGCAACGGACTGGAAGACAAGGTTACGGCAATGCAGGCCAATGTCTTTGACCTTCTGACGGACCTGGCAGACCATAAAAACCATGACTATGATTTCATCATCCTCGATCCGCCAGCCTTCACCAAATCGGGCCATACGGTGCGCAATGCCATCCGTGGTTATAAGGAAATCAATCTGAAAGCCATGAAACTGCTGCCCCGGGGCGGGTACCTGGCTACCTGTTCGTGTTCCCATTTCATGCGCGATGATTTGTTCCGGTCCATGCTGGCCGATGCGGCTTCCGATGCCGGTGTCCACCTGCGCCAGATTGAAGGGCGCCAGCAGTCGCCGGATCATCCTATTCTCTGGAATGTGCCGGAAACAAATTATTTGAAATTCTACTTGTTCCAGGTCGTCTGACCGGCTTCAGACAAGGCTGACGCCATGGTTTAAGTATGATATAATAAAGCAGCAGATTGATTCTGCTATTACTTAATGAAATAAAGGAGAGGGTCCCATGAAGTTCAGAAGCACTCGTTCGCAAGAAACCGTTACTCCGTCTTATGCATTATTACATGGCCTGGCCCGCGATGGCGGACTATATGTCCCGGAAGAATTCCCGGAACAGGTATTATCGTATACAGATTTGAAAGAAAAGTCCTATCAGGAAATCGCTGATGCTGTTTTAGCGTACTTTTTTACGAATTTTACGCCTAAAGTGCGGCAGAAAATGATTGATGCTGCCTACAATGATCAGACGTTCCGTGATGACCGCATTGTACCGCTTCATTCAATCGATACGGATCTTTCTGTTGCCGAATTGTATCACGGCCGCACACTGGCTTTCAAAGATCTGGCCTTATCCCTCTTTCCCTATCTGTTGACAGCTGCCAAGGTACAAGAAGAAGAAAAGCGCGATATCCTCATCCTAACGGCAACCAGCGGCGATACGGGCAAAGCAGCTCTTGAAGGGTTCAAAGACGTAAATGGCACGAACATCATGGTCTTTTATCCCAGCGATGGCGTCAGCCCCATGCAGAAGCAGCAGATGCAGAAGCAGGAAGGGAAAAATGTCCGCGTCAGTGCTATACACGGAAATTTTGACGATGCCCAGAGCTTTTTGAAACGGGTCTTTACGAGTGAAGAAGTCAATACCTATGCCCATGACCATGGCGTGCTCTTTTCCAGTGCCAATTCCATTAATATCGGCCGGCTCTTTCCACAGATTGCCTACTATGTTTCGACCTGGGTACGCCTTGTAGACAACGGTGTCATCGCTCCCGATGAATCATTTGATGTCGTCGTGCCGACAGGGAATTTTGGCAATATCCTGGCAGGATGGTTTGCCAAAAAGATGGGGGCTCATATCGGCCGGCTCATCTGTGCATCGAACCGCAATAAGGTCCTCGCCGATTTCTTTGAAACCGGTGTCTATGACATGAACCGCGATTTCTATACGACGGACAGCCCGTCCATGGATATCCTTCTGTCCAGTAATTTTGAACGATTTCTGTTCTATGTTGCCAAAGGCGATTGCCAGCGCGTGGCCCAGTGGGAAAAAGACCTGCAGGAAACGGGAAAGATGGCGGTCAACGCAGACGAACTGGCCTGGCTGCAGGAGGAATTCTGTGGCGGCTGGATTGATGATGATGAAACAGAAGCTGTCATCAATCACGTCTATAACGACTTTGGCTATCTCCTGGATCCGCATACGGCTGTCGCCTATGGCGTGTACCTGAACCGTCACAAGCAGGGCATGGACCAGGGGCGTCATACGGTCATCATGTCTACGGCTCATCCATACAAATTTCCGCCAGTTATCTGCAAGGCCCTGGCATTGCCGTCCAGTGACGATCCGTTTGCCATGCTCCAGTCTATCAGCAGTCTGACCGGCATCGCCCTGCCGGAACCGCTGGCCGCGTTGCAGCAGAAGCCGGTCCGCTTTGCAGATAGTATTGAAAAAGAAGATATGAAGCAGGCTGTATTGTCCTTTATCGACGATATCAGCAAGAAGCAATAGAAAAGAGGCGCTCTGGTTTTATATGAACAAAGGCGTTGTATATGCCATTTTATCTGCTCTGGCGTTCAGTATTCAAAACGTCATTGTCAAAGAGCTATCGTATACCATGAGCACTGGGGAAATCGCGTTTTTCCGCGGTTTCCTCAGTGCTGTTCTTATCCTGGGACTGATGCGGGCCAATCATGTCCATTTGTCTCATGAAGACAGGCCGACGTTATGGCTGCGCGGCATACTGGGTGGTACAGGTATGATATGCATTTTCTATGCCCTGCGTGGAATGCCCCTGGCAGACGTGTCCATCATTTCCCAGCTATCGGCATTTTTTGTCATGCTCTTTGCGGCAATCTTTCTCCAAGAGGTATTACCCAAAGGGGCTAAACTGCCTCTGGTTATCATTTTTGCCGGCGGTTGTCTTGTCGTCCGGCCATGGAATTTTGATTCATTCAATGTCTATTCCCTGTTTGCTCTGGCACAGGCCGTGTTTGCCGCCGGTGCTTATACGACAGTGAGTAAGCTGACTGATTCGGGAAAGCACCATCCCTATGAAATCGTTTTGTATTTCCTCGTCTGTGCGGCCCTGTCAGGAGCTGTACTCATGATATTAGGCGGCAGCTTCCTCGTCCCCAATCTGCAGGAATGGGGTTGGTATATCACACTGGGCGTGATTACGGTCATTGCCCAGATTTGGATGACCGATGCCTACGCCATGGCGAATCCGGTCGTCGTCAGTTTTGTATCCTATATCGGCGTTTTTTTCAATGCCCTCTGGGGTTTTGTCATATTCCAGGAAATGCTGACCCTGCTCACCGTAGCAGGCGGCGTTTTGATTATCGGTGGTTCTATGTACCTGACTAAGCTCAAGCACGATCGTATTGCTGAAATGGCTGAGATTAGGGAACGGAATGCAAAAGAAGAAGTATGAAGACCATGAAAGTAAACGAAACGCATATAAAAATCGCATTTTTTGGCATGCTCGTCGTGATGCTGGCCGGGATTCATCTGGCTATCCCGGATTTTTACCGCACCGTCTGGGACCTTTCGACGAGTGGCAATATGCAGGGGACCATAGCGTATCTCCGGTCTTTCGGAATCTGGGCTATGGCAGTCAGCATGATTATTGATATAGTCATCAACATCGTAGGCTTTTTGCCGTCAATTTTTATTTCGACGGCGAACGGTGTCGTGTTCGGCGTATTCCAGGGAACCATCGTTTCCTGGATTGCCGAAACAATCGGTGTCATTATCAGTTTCTTTTTCATGCGGACTCTCTTCCGGGGCAAAGCCAAAAAAGTCATAGAAAAAAGTAAAATGCTCAGTAAGTTGGACCATTACAGCACGTGGCAGGCTATGACTGTAGCACGGGCTGTACCGTATTCACCCAACGGACTGGTGACGGCCCTGGGCGCTCTGAGCCATATCAGTTACCGCGATTATATTCTGGGCTGTTTTATTGGCAAGCTTCCGTCGGTAGCCTGTGAAGTGTTCGTTGGACACGATGTGGTCATGTTCGAAGATCATACCCTGCGCCTTACCATACTGATTATTGCTATTACGGTGATTTATGGCGGACTCTGGTACTGGCATCGGCGCCAGCAGGCAAAGAAGGTATTGCGCAAGATTTCAGAAGATCTGGATAAGGAAAACATAGATAAAGAAAAATAACGAGGCTATCGCATTAGGTTAAAATTACATAATGCGATAGCCTCGTTTTTGAGTTTGAGATTAAAAATCTGACAGTTGACAGGGAATCTTAAGCGCGGGATGCGTGCCGGAATCGTTATTCTTCGTCTGGTTCGTCAATGGCCAGTTCATCTGGTGTCGTACAGAAAGTAAAGTCCGGATTCCGTTCGACAATCCAGTTGGTCTGCCATTCGTTGGCGATGAGTAGTACGACACGCTGCTTGTGGTCTTTGACAATCATGGCACTGTCGATATTTTTTAGTTCCTTGTAGTCATGGCCATTGGTCTGAATCCAGCGGGCTACCGTGTAAGGCAGAGTGTTCATTTCCAGATCGACGCCGTATTCATGCTTCAGCCGGTATTCCAGCACTTCGAATTGCAGCTGGCCGACGGCACCGACGATATAACTTTCCATGGAGCCGAGATTTTCGTAAATCTGGACGGCCCCTTCCTGGGCCAGCTGGGTCATGCCTTTCAGGAACTGCTTGCGCTTCATCGAATCTTTGGCACGGATGCGGGCGAATAATTCCGGCGGGAAAGTCGGGAAGTCTTTGAAGGTGACTTTCTTTTTGCCTGAGTACAGTGTATCGCCGACGCCCATGGTGCCATTATCAAATACACCGATGATATCACCAGGATAGGCTTCTTCTACGATAGTCCGTTCTGTCGCCAGGAACTGCTGGGGCTGCATGAGACGCAGGGTCTTTCCCGACTGACGATGGGTAACGGTCATGCCCTTTTCAAACTGACCGGAGCAGATGCGCATGAATACGATGCGGTCGTGGTGCTGGGGATTCATGTTGGCCTGAATCTTGAATACGAACGACGTGAACTGATCAGACGTCGGTTCGACTACGCCTTCGGCACAGGGACGGGGCTGGGGCGGTGGAGCCAGGCGCAGAAATTCTTCCAGGAAGGGCTTGACACCGAAGTTGGTCATGGCTGAACCGAAGAACATCGGTGTCAGCTGGCCATTTTTTACTTTCTCCATATCGAATTCGTCACCGGCCATATCGAGGAGCTCGATGTCGTCGATGAGTCCCTGATGTACATCGTCATCGAGGAGTTCCTTGAAGACCGGGTCGTCGGCTGAACCTTTGGTCGATGCCAGCTTGCGCTGGCCGTGGGACGTGTCTTTTTCAAACAGTTCAATCGATGCTGTCGTCCGGTCATAGATACCCTGGTAATTGCCATTGAGACCGATGGGCCAGTTCATGGGATACGCGTGGATGCCCAGGATATTTTCGATTTCATCCATCAGGTCGAAAGGATTACGGCCGAAATGATCAATTTTATTGACAAAGGTAAAGATGGGGATACCCCGTTCTTTACAGACCCGGAACAGCTTCTTCGTCTGGGCTTCGACGCCTTTTGCGACGTCGATGAGCATGACGGCACTGTCTGCGGCCATGAGCGTACGGTACGTATCTTCACTGAAATCCTGATGGCCCGGCGTATCAAGGATATTGATATGATGGCCTTCATAATCGAACTGAAGGACCGAGCTGGTGACAGAAATACCACGCTGTTTTTCGATTTCCATCCAGTCAGATACGGCATGTTTGGCTGTCTTTCTCGCTTTTACAGAGCCAGCCAGATGTATGGCACCTCCGTAGAGGAGCAGTTTTTCAGTCAATGTCGTCTTGCCAGCATCCGGGTGAGAGATGATGGCAAACGTACGGCGGTTATTTACTTCATCTACTAATGACATGTTCCACCTCATGAATTCGAATAATCAAAAAATACAGTACATACTATTATACTAAGAAAAGTGATGTTCGTAAACAGGGAAAGGAGGAGAAAAGCTGGGAAAAACTCGTTTCTTCTGCGTAACACAAAGTGATTCGCGTTGTGCAGGACAGGGGCGGGCTGTTTTTGGTATAATAAAAGTATAGACTTGTTACCCCTGCGATACTGCACGTTTTCCTGCCACTGCCGGAGGTGTATGGCGATGAATACGAGACCGTTGGCATTAACCCGTGAAGATTTTATGGCGATTACCGATGCGGTGTATTGTATTCTCATACTGGTTAATGAAAAGGGGATTCCCGTATATTGGAACAGTGCGGCCTGTGATCTGGAACGGAGATTGCCCGGATCGTGCCGGGAAATCATCAAAAGACTGGGAGAAACGGTTGATGCCGTCCACTGTGAAGGCCGCTATGTGGTAACGGCTGCATCGCGTGATTTCATCTGTCATATCCGTCCATGGCAGACAGGAAAGCGACGTCAGGGAAGTATCTTCATTGTCCATGAATCGTGCGTGTCTTCCTGTGCCGTTCAGGAACTGAATGTCGTGCGCGATGTCGTAGAGGAAATCGATGCCGTGCTGGAAGCCGGTTCGACGGGACTTTTAGTGCTCGATTCCCGGGGTATGATCAAACGGGTCAACCGCCGGTTTGAAGCATTATACGGCCTGAAACGGAAAGCCATATTAGGCAAGTCTATCGAAACAATCAGGGAAGAAACGCAGATACCTCGGGAACTGCTGGATAAAGCGCTGCATAAACGGCAGCACGGCGTCTCCCTTGTCGAATATAAGGGGCGCAAGCTCGTCTATACGGCTACTCCCGGACTGGACCGCAATCATCAGATGCGCTGTATCGTCGTAGATATCCAGGATGTGTCATCATGGAAGATATTGTGGGAAAAATTCAAGGAACAGCGGCAGCATATGAATGAATTTATACGCAAAGTCGCCGTTCTGAGCAGTCATTCCCATGATATGGTCATCGGCCGCAGTCAGGCGATGCAGAAGGTCATGCATCTCATCGAGGTCGTTTCGGATGTCGATTCGACGGTGCTGATTACAGGGGAATCGGGGACGGGCAAAGAAGTCGTCGTCAATGAAATTTATCATCGTAGCCGGCGCCGGGATAAACCGTTCCTGAAAATTAACTGCGGTGCCATCCCCGATGAGCTTTTTGAATCGGAATTGTTCGGTTATGAAAGCGGTGCCTTTACCGGAGCCAGGCGGCAGGGTAAGGCCGGCTTTTTTGAACTGGCCGATCAGGGCGTACTCCTGCTCGATGAAATAGGGGAACTGAGTCTGGCAGCTCAGGCCAAATTGTTGCGGGTCATACAGAATCAGGAAGTACAGCGCATTGGCGCTACCCGGTCTATCCACGTTGATGTCCGTCTTATTGCCGCTACGAACCGGAATTTGTGGGACATGGTGCAGCAGGGAAGGTTCCGGAGTGATTTGTATTACCGGCTCCACGTCATCCATATCCACATTCCGCCGCTGCGGGAACGGCGGGAGGACGTCATACCGCTGGCAGCGCAGTTTCTCCATACGTTCAATACAAAATATGAGAAGCATAAAGTACTGACACCGGCACTCTGCCGTCTTCTCATGGTCCAGGACTGGCCCGGCAATATCAGGGAACTGGAAAATGCCATGGAAACACTGGTCGTACTGACCGAAGGCGATGACCTGCGGCCGGAAGATTTTATCAGTCAGATCCAGATGGAAGAAAGCGAGGCTATCGTCACTATACGCCGTGTGGCCCCGTGGAACCAGACTATGGCCGAAGTGGAGCGAAAAGTGCTCCAGATGACGGCAGCCCAGTGCCGTTCGACACGGGCCATGGCAGATGTACTGCATATTGATCAGTCTACTATATCCCGGAAGATGCAGAAGTACGGTCTGTCCCTGGGAAAGAAGAAATAAATATATCCGGCTGTTGATGCAGGACTGCATATTTTCTGATGTAATCCTGCATCAGAAATCGGTCTTTTTATAGGGGATGATCTCACGGTTCAGCCGGCATTTCTGATATAGCGTTTTTTTGATGATGCAAAATGACATCACAAAGAAACGCTTCTTTTTTTTCGATGCCTGAATCATGGGCTCCGGCCCCATTCCGTTTGCTCACGAATAATTGGCGCGATTATTTCATATATACTTGTAGAGACGGGAGAAAAGGGGCAAGGAAAAAATATCCCATCCCAAATCATGTGAATGGAGGGAAAAGGAGGCGGACATGATGAATCAATGGCAGCGCATGTACGAAGAAAAGAAGATGACGGCTGAATCCCTGGCCAGGCAGTTCAAAAACGGGGATGTCTGTGTCAGCACAGGGCAGGTGGCGGAACCGACGGGAATTCTGCAGGTACTGGCCTCGTATGCTCCCGAGCTGGACCTGGAACATATCCGCCATTGTGTACTCCTTCCCCTCCGGCAGCAGGAGTACATGAAAGCCGGTATGGAGAAATATATTTATCACATTTCCCACTTTGTCAGTGCTTATGACAGGAACATGATATGGGAAGGCCGCGGCGATTATATGCCGGCCCATTACAGTCAGGTACCACAGGTGTGGACCAGTGTCCTGCCTGAGCCGGATGTGTTTTACGCTGCCGTATCCCCTATGGATGAGCACGGGTATTTTAGTTTCGGTACGGCGGCCGATTTGAGTGAAGTCCGTCATCATGCAGAAAAAATACTGGTAGAAGTAAATCCGACTATGCCCCGGTCGTTTGGTTCCTTTATCCATATTTCAGAAGTAGACGGTATATGGGAAAATGATGCTCCCATTACAGTAGTCGATCCGCCGCCAGTTACCAATACGGACCTTGCCATCGGGCAGATGATTGCTGACGAGATACCCAATGGAGCCACGCTGCAGCTGGGAATTGGCGGCATTCCCAATGCGGTGGCACAGAGCCTGCTCGATAAGCGGAATCTGGGCGTACATAGTGAAATGTTTTGTGACAGCATGGTTGATCTGACACTGGCCGGAGTCATTACTAACGGCTGCAAACGGATTCATCGCGGAACCTCTGTTGCGACCTTTACCTTTGCTTCCCGCCGGACCTATGATTTTATTGACAATAATCCCGGTGTCGCCTTCCTGCCCGTATCGTATGTCAATGATCCCCGCGTCATTGCTATGAATGATCAGGTCATTTCCATCAATTCGTGCATCGAAATCGACTTGTTCGGCCAGGTATGCTCGGAAACGATGGGAACAAAGAACTATAGCGGTGTAGGCGGGCAGATTGATTTCATCCGTGGGGCCGCTGCTTCCAAAGGAGGAAAATCGTTCCTCGCTTTTACGGCAACGGCAAAAAAAGGGAAAGTGTCCAAAATTAAACCGGTCCTCACAGAAGGAGCCTGTGTCAGTACGACGAGAAACGATGTCGATTATGTAGTTACTGAGTTCGGAATGGCACGGCTGAAAGGGCTGACCTGTTCCCAGCGTGCCAAAGCGCTGATTCGCATTGCAGCTCCTGCTTTCCGGGAAGAATTAACGGAGGCAGCCAGAAAGATGCATATTATTGTGTGATGCTGTGACTGTACGGGAGGAGGAATCACTATGTTGATGACAAAAGAGCAATTTCAAGCCAGTATCCGTGCCCGCAAACCGATGAATGTTTATTTTCTGGGCAAAAAAATCGAAGACTTGACGACGTTCCCGCCACTGGCGGCCAGCTTTAATGCCATTTCTACTATTTATGACCTGCAGAGCCGTCCGGAATGGAAAGACCTGATTACGGTGCCATCCCATCTCAGCGGACAGCCGGTCAGTATTTACAATGCGCCCCTGCGTTCGGCAGAAGACGCAAACCGCAAGACCCGGGCTGCCCGTGCTCTTGCGGAAGTCGTCGGCTGTTGTACTCACCGCTGTACCGGTTCAGAAGCCTTTGCCGGTCTGGGCCCGGCCTGCTATGATATGGATCAGGATCTGGGAACTCATTACTTCGACCGGTTCATGAAATTCCTCGATTATGTGCAACGCAATGACCTGACCTGTACGGTAACAGTGACGGACGTCAAAGGCCTGCGCACGCTGGCCCCTCACGAACAGCCTGATCCAGATGCATACGTACACATTAATGAAGTACGCGATGACGGTATCGTCATCAGCGGCTATAAATGCAACCAGACAGGCATCTTGTTCGCTCACGAAATCGTCATCGTCCCGACGACTAATATGCGTCCTGAAGATAAAGATTTTGCTCTGGCCTGTGCCGTTCCGGCCGATACGCCGGGCCTGACCTTTGTATTGGGCCGCACGCCCCAGGATAAGCGTTTCTTTGAAGTCGGCGGTGATATCGAAGGAATTGATCTGGGCAAAAAATATGCCGACCATCAGGCTCTGGTATACTTTGACCATGTATTCGTGCCCAATGACCGGGTCTTCATGTGCGGCGAGACGAAATATGTCGGCCGCCTGTTGAGTTATTTCACCGCTGTCCATCGCCTGACTGCCGGTGGCTGCAAGGCCGGCGGCTGTTCGGCCCTGTGTGGTGCGGCCAGCCTCATTGCCGATATGATTGGTGTCCAGAAAGCCGGGCATATCCGCACAAAGCTGACCCAGATGGCCATGACGGCCGAAACGGTGTACGGATTGTCCCTGGCATCGGGCGTCGAAGGATTCCAGCACCCCAGCGGATTCTGGATCCCCAATCCGCTTATGTCCCATACCTGTAAGTATACCTGTACCCAGATGCCTTTTGAAGCTGTGCGGCTGGCCCGGGATATTCTGGCGGGATTTGGAGAAACGGCGCCATCTGAACTGGATATGCGCAGTAAAGAAGTAGGAGAACTCTGTCAGAGAGCGTTTAATCCGGGCAATCCGGCCTATACGGCAATGGATCGTCTCCGGGCCGGCCGGTTTATTGAACATATGGCCCGCGGTTCCAACTGGACGGCCATGGCTCTCCACGGCGGAGGAAACCAGGAAGCGTCTACCGTCATGGCCCGGTCGTTTACGGATTGGGATTATCTGAAGAATCTCGTCCGGGCGGCAACGGGTATGGAAAAAGACCCGGCCAGGGTAGACGAAATTATCGCTGCTATCGGTAAAAGGCAGGGCCGCATCTATACCAACCGCGATCTGCCACAGTCGGATAATAAGTAGTACCAGGATGACTATTCCTGACGCAGGAGGCAGTTGCTGACACCGCTCGTTGGAAAACCTGAGTAATTGATGCCAGCGGAAGCACGATCTGCAGTAAACGGGAAGAGGCTGAGCAAAATGTACGGCGTAAAAGCCCATTTTGTTGCAGCCTCTTTCTTTTGAATGGGCCAAGTGTGTCTTTAAAAAAAAATCGTTCTATGATATAATGAAACGTCACTTGAACATTGTTTACTAAAAGGGCTTTAGGGATTTTTTACTAAGGCCCCGTTTTCTATGAGGTCGTGTAATATGAATACTTTTTTTCAACGCATGAACGAGGATGCCAATATACATTCCTGTGCTGACTTGTTTATCCAGCCCGGGTGCCACAGCATATACGGTGTCGGAGGATCGGTCAAAACGTCGTTTGCCGCCCGGGCTGTCATGGCTGCGGGAAA
The DNA here is from genome assembly GCA_900095875.1 of Caecibacter massiliensis. Taxonomy (GTDB): domain Bacteria; phylum Bacillota; class Negativicutes; order Veillonellales; family Megasphaeraceae; genus Megasphaera; species Megasphaera hexanoica. The sequence continues at coordinate 2,451,496 of LT608311.1, forward strand.
ACCGGCTCTGATCATTGTACCATCGAAAGAGCAGGAAACGGCCTGGCAGACGGATCTGCAGTTCTTTGCCGCGGATTTACCCGTCTATACATTTCCCTTAGGGGACCGGGCCGTATTTTCAACGACGGCAAAGAGCATGGAACGGACAGCCCGGCAGATGGAAGTATTGGCGGCACTCTGCAGTCATGCTTTTTGTGCCGTCGTCGCGACGATAGAAGAAGCGGCCCAGTTCATCGCGGCGCCGGAACATGTCAATGCAGCAGCGTTTAACGTATCTGCCGGTCAGGATTACGAACGGGAAACGCTGCTCCGGCGCCTGGCAGATGACGGATATGAACGGGTCGATATGGTCGAACGGCGGGGCCATTTTTCTGTGCGCGGTGATATTATCGATGTATTTGCCGTAAACTATGAACAGCCGCTCCGTCTGGAATTTTTCGGCGATACACTGGAAAGCCTGCGCTTTTTTGATGCGTCGAGCCAGAAATCCCTCGATAAGACCGATACGGTCCGTATCCTTCCTTTTGCTATAGATGGCGATAAAGACAAAGAACATACGATCCTCGATTATCTTGACGAAGGCGTTATTATCTGGGATGAACCCAACCGCTGCCGGGAAAATTTAAAGAAATTCCTGAAAGAAAGCGCCGATTACAAAGAATGGCTCTGTTCATGGCGATCTCTGTCCGGTGCAGGACGAAAGGGGACACAGATTGTCCTGTCTCTCATGGCCCAGTCCGTACCGGATATGATGATAGATTCGTCGGCAAGCTTTTCTGCCAAGGCCATGGCCAGTTTCCAGAAACAGTTTGACCTGCTTCATGATGAACTTTCGCATTGGCAGGAAAGCGGCGATGCGATTCTTTTTGTACTCGGCAGCCGCCAGCGGATTGCGACGCTGAAAAGCTGGTTTGCCCAGAACGGATTTTCCGTTTCTGCATACGAAGAGACGGAACCGTTTGAGGCCAGCCAGATTTACGTGGCAGAAGGGGAAATACGAAATGGGTTCGAACTGCCTTATGCCAAGTTAGTCGTCATATCTGAACGGGATATTTACGGCATGCAGAAGCACCGCCTGCGCCATCACGTGCAGAAAGGGCAGGAAATCAACGTATTTACCGATCTCAAAGCCGGCGATTATGTCGTTCATGAAGTCCACGGCATCGGCCGCTACGCCGGCATCAAGACCATAGAAATCGACGGCGTCCATAAAGATTATCTGGAAATCCATTATGCCGGAAAAGATATCTTGTATGTCCCGACGGACCAGCTTAATCTGCTGCAGCGTTATATCGGTAATGAAGGTGATACGCCAAAACTGCACAAGATGGGTGGCAGTGACTGGCAGAAGACACGGGCAAAGGCGCAGAAATCGATTACGGACCTGGCGGAAAAACTGGTTGCAGTCTATGCCAAGCGTGAAATCGTCCCAGGATTTGCTTTCCCGCCGGATACGCCGTTCCAGAAAGAATTTGAAGATGCGTTCCCCTATGAAGAAACGGAAGATCAGCTGAAAGCCGTAGCAGAAATCAAAAAGAGCATGGAAAAACCATTCCCGATGGATTGTCTTGTCTGTGGCGATGTTGGTTTTGGCAAGACGGAAGTCGCCATGCGGGCCGTATTCAAAGCCGTCATGGGAGGCAAACAGGTTGCAGTCCTCGTCCCGACGACAGTCCTGGCCCAGCAGCATTTCCAGACTTTTACGGAACGGTTCCGTAATTTTGGTGTCAACTGTGATGTTCTCAACCGGTTCCGGTCACAAAAGGAAAAGAAGGACATCCTGCGCCGGACGCTGACCGGAGAAATCGATGTCCTTATCGGGACTCACAGTCTGCTCAATAAACGTGTGAAATTTAAAGATCTGGGGTTGCTTGTCGTCGATGAAGAACAGCGTTTTGGTGTGGCCCAGAAAGAAAAATGGAAAGCCTGGGCAGCCCATATCGATGTGCTGACTCTGAGCGCGACGCCGATACCACGTACGCTTCATATGTCCCTGGTCAATCTGCGCCAGATGTGTGTCATCGAAACGCCACCGACAGACCGTTTCCCCGTCCAGACCTATGTCACCGAATACGATGCCCGTATTGTCCGTGACGCAGTCATGCGGGAAAAGCACCGGGGCGGGCAGGTATTTTTTGTCTACAACATGGTGGATTCCATCGAAAAAATGAAAGACCAGCTTCAAGCATTACTGCCGGATTTATCTATCGGCATCGCCCACGGCCAGATGGCCGGGACACTGTTGGAACAGGTCATGTTCGACTTTTATGAAGGCCGCTATGATATTCTCCTGTGTTCCAGCCTCGTCGAAAACGGTCTGGATGTAGCCAATGCCAATACGATCATCATCTATGATGCGGACCATTTCGGCCTGTCCCAGCTGTATCAGATGCGGGGCCGTGTCGGCCGCAGTCATCGCATGGCCTATGCCTATTTCCTGTACCGCCGGGATAAAGTCCTGTCGGAAGTGGCAGAAAAACGTCTTCAGGCAATTAAGGAATTTACCGAACTGGGCTCAGGGTTTAAAATAGCCATGCGCGATTTGGAAATCCGCGGTGCCGGCAATCTCCTGGGACGGGAACAGCATGGCAATATTGCTAGTGTCGGGTTTGCCATGTACTGCAGCATGCTGGAAAAAGCCATCGCCAAAGCCCAGAAAGGACAGAGCGATGAACTGCCGCCACCGGAAACGGTCATGGAAACGCATATTGATGCCTTTATCGATGATGCCTACATCAGCAACGGCGGACAGAAGATAGAAATGTATCAGCGTCTGGCCACTATTACCGACGAAAAAGAATTGAATGATTTGGAAAAAGAACTACTGGACCGCTACGGTCGTCCTACCCGTCCCGTAGAGACGCTGCTCCACGCGACGCGGATCCGTCTTACGGGACGCAGCCTGGGCCTTACACTCATCGCCCAAAAACGGGACACGCTGGAATTGAAGTGGCGCAGCCTGCAGGATATGCCACCGCTGGCAGAGCTGACAGGGCCGCTGCGGCGCCGGTTCCGTACGGTACCGGGTATGCCCCTAATGCTGCGGATCAGTCTTGCCGGGGTAGAAGATATCCTGACCTTCTTAGATCAGATTTTTGCGTCTTTCAACACAGTGAGAAAGGGGAATTCCCTTGGCTAACGTTTCTTTCCTGCGGGGAGCTATGGTGCTCACCGTTGCCGGGATTGTCGTAAAAATCCTGGGCGGCGTGAACCGCATTCTCCTGTCCCGCCTTCTGGGCGGTGAGGGAATCGGTCTCTATCAGATGGCCTATCCCATGTATATCCTGCTGCTCAGTATTGTCGGCGCCGGCATTCCTATTGCTGTCTCCATCATGGTGGCTGAGCAGGCGGCCCGGGGCAATTACAGCGGTACGCGGAGGATTTTTCACGTTACTCTGGCTTTCATGGCTGTCATTGCCGTTTTGTGCGGTCTGGGTATGGTGCTGGGAGCCCGCGCACTCATTGCTACGGGGCTTGTCAGTGATGAACGGGCCTACTGGCCTCTGGTCGTACTGGCTCCGGCTTTGTCTTTATCTGTCCTGACCTGCTGCTTTCGCGGCTATTTCCAGGGCCTGCAGCTCATGACTCCGACAGCTTTGTCCCAGATGCTGGACCAGTTCGTCCGGGTGTGTGTCATGCTTACGCTGGCCTGGGCCCTTTTGCCATATGGACTGGTACCGGCTGCCTCCGGAGCTGCTTTTGGCGCTGTCCCCGGTGCAGCGGCTGGACTCTGTATCATCGCCGCATTGTACATCCGCCATGAAAAAAAAGAGCAGCTACCCGATACAGGAACATTTGCACCGTTACACGTCCTGACTGTCATCAGACGCCTGGTTGTCCTTGCCGTTCCGGTCGCGGCAGCTAATATGCTGCTGCCAGCCGTAGCCAGTATTGATTTGTTCATCGTGCCGCGCCGTCTCATTGCTGCCGGATACACGGCTCATGAAGCTACGGCCCTGTTCGGCTATCTTTCTGGCATGGCTAACGGGCTGGTGCAGCTGCCGGCTATCCTGACTATGGCTCTTGCTACCAGTCTCGTCCCGGCAGTCTCGGCAGCCCTTGCCAGTGGCAGAAGAGATCTGGTGCTGGCGCGGACCCATACGGCCATGCGCATTGCCTGCCTGATTACTATTCCCGCTTCCCTGGGACTGGCTGTACTGGCCGTGCCTATTTCACGGCTGCTCTATGCGACACCGGCTGCAGGGCCTTCCATCTGTGTCCTGGGACTGTCAGTGTTCCTCATCGGCCTGCAGCAGGTCACGGGTGGTCTCCTGCAGGGATTGGGCCGTACGGCAATTCCTCTGTATAATATGGCCGCCGCGGCCATTGTCAAAATCGCCCTGAGCTGGTATCTGACGGCCCTGCCCTGGCTGGCTGAAGTAGGGGCCGCCTGGGCGACCAATGCCGATCTGGCTATTGCTGCCGCACTCAATTTATATTTTGCCCGGCGCTACTGCCGCTATGCCGTACAATGGCTTTATATAGGAAAACTATTTCTGGCGGCAGCGGCCATGGCCGGGACAGCCTGGTTTGTCCACAAAGGTTTGTCGGCAGTAGCTCCTGACGCGCTGGCCACGGTCGCCGCTATGGGAATGGCAGCACTGATTTACCTCATTTGTCTGTTTGCCTTCCGGGCTATCGCCACTGAGGATGTTGCTAAAATCCCCGTATTGGGGCCCCGTATATATCGCTGGGTAAAAAAACTGGAATAATGACGTTATGGAAAAGAGGCTGATTATGGGAACGATACATATTGTCGGGCTGGGTCCGGGGGATGCCGGCCTGATTACACTTTCGGCTTTCCGGCTTATGCAGGAAGCGCGCTGCCTGCTGCTGCGGACGGCTGTGCATCCGTCTGTTTCTATGCTTGATGAAGCACATATTGCCTACGAGGCACTGGACCGTTTTTATGAACAGGGGACATCTTTTGACAGCGTCTATCAGGGCATTACTGATTATGTGCTGGACCGGGCATCGGAAGGAGATGTCGTCTATGCCGTGCCGGGTAGTCCCGTCGTAGCGGAACGGACGGTACTTATGCTGGAAAAAGAGGGAGCGGGACGTCATATCCCCGTCGTAGTCCATCCGGGGATGAGTTTCCTCGAAGTCATGTACACGCGGCTCCGTTTTGACCCGGTAAACGGCGTGACCATTATCGACAGTTCCGATGCCGGACAGATTCCGCGTGATATCCGCACGCCCCTTATCGTGACCCAGGTATACGACCGCCACGTCGCATCGGATTTGAAACTGTCTTTGATGGATATTTACGGTGACGAATATGAAGCGCAGCTGGTGTATCATGTCAGTCTTCCTGACGAATCGATACGGCCGATAAAGCTTTATGAACTGGATCGCTGTGACCAGATTGACCACCTGACCAGTCTCTTTCTTCCTGTGCCGCCGGTAGAAGGGGATGTGGTGTCAGAAGATGGAGAAACGCCGCAAGAGGGGATGCCTTTTGATCTCGATCCCCTGGTACAGGTCATGGCACGCCTGCGCGGCGAACGAGGGTGCCCCTGGGATAAACGGCAGACTCACAAGACCCTGCGACGGTTCCTCATCGAAGAAGTGTATGAAATGCTCGATGCCATAGATCAGAACGACATAGAAGGTATCCGGGAAGAATTGGGCGATATTCTGTATCAGGTCGTCATCCATGCCCGCATAGCTGAAGAAGAAGGCCTTTTTTCAGCACAGGATATTGTAAACGATGTAACAAAGAAGATGATTCGCCGCCATCCCCATGTTTTTACGGATAAACCCCTTGAAAACAGGCATATGAGTATGGTAAACTGGGATAGATTGAAACAGAGCGAACGACGCCAGCAGCACGACCATCTTCTCGATGGAGTCGTCAAAGGCCTTCCTTCACTCCTTGCCGCCTATAAACTTCAGGAAAAATCTGCAAAAAAAGGATTTGAGTGGGATACGGCTGAACAAGTGGTAGCCAAAGTCCACGAAGAATGGCAGGAATTCCTGGATGCCGTGGCTGAAGGTGACAGGGATCATATGGAGGAAGAAGCAGGCGATGTCCTGTTCGTTCTGGCCAATTTATGCCGGCGATATGACATAGAACCGGAGTGTGCGTTACATCGGGCTAACAACAAGTTCCGCAGCAGATTTTCCTATGTAGAGGATTGTGTCCGTGCTTCGGGCAGAGACTGGTCTGAATTTTCCCTGGATGAGCTGGATGGCTTCTGGCAAAAGGCGAAGCGGGAAGAACGAAAAGATGCGGGAACTCCTGTTAGACGGAAACGATAGATGTAACAAATCAAAGGAGGATTTACAATGAATAAAACCGAATTAGTAAACAGTGTAGCAGAAAAAGCTGATATCACGAAAAAAGATGCTGAAAAAGCTGTAAAAGCTGTATTTGAAGCTATCAGCGAAAGCCTTCAGAAGGATGACAAAGTTCAGATTATCGGCTTTGGTACCTTTGAAGTACGTCACCGCAAAGAACGGGAAGGCCGCAATCCGCAGACTAAAGAAACCATCAAGATTGCCGCTTCCAATACACCGGCATTCAAAGCGGGCAAACAGCTCAAAGATCTGGTTAACAATAAATAAGTCAATGAGAAAAGGAGCCGCAGTCAGAAACGGCTCTTTTCTTTTCTTGCATTTTGTCGTACCATGGATATATAATTTAGTAGGACTATCCGTCTGAAAGAGGGAATCAGGATGACGAAGAAAAAAGTGCTGATCATGTCAGCTTCTATTGGGAGCGGTCATACTCAGGCAGCACATGCTATAGAAGAATATCTGAAAACCCTGCCGGCAGAATGCGAAGTGGAACACTTTGATTTCATATCCAATGATGTGCTTTCTATCGACAACATTGTCAAGGAAACGTATTTGAAAATACTCGATGTATTTCCCATGCTTTATGATCTGATGTATTATTCCTCCCAGGGTTATAAAAAAGGCATGGTAGTGAAAACACTTTTTTCGTGGGGATTGAAACGCCGTATGTTGCGCGTGCTGGCGGACAAGAATCCCGACATTATCGTTTTTACTCATCCATTCCCGGCAGGGGCGGCAGTCTTATTGAAACGGCAGCACCGTCTGCAGATTCCCCTGGTTGGCGTCATTACGGACTTTACCATCCATCAGCTCTGGGTCTATCCGCAAATGGATCTGTACTGTGTAGCGACGTCCCAGTTGAAACAGCAGCTCATGGAGCAGCATGTGGCGGCTGAAAAAATCGTCGTTTCCGGTATTCCTGTACGCAATACCTTCCAGCAGCAGCGCTGGCATTGGGATGAAGATCACGAAAGACGGCGCAACGTCCTCATCATGGGCGGCGGCCTCGGCATGGGGTCGATTCGCCAGTCTTTATCTGTTCTGGATAAGCTTCCTGATGTAGGTGATTTTACTGTCGTAACAGGATATAATGCTGATTTGTACGATGAACTCTGCCAGATGCGGCGGGAACTGCATCACCATGTGGAAATCCTGGGTTATACCAATCACATCCCGGAATTGATGGTACGGGCCTCCCTTCTGGTTACCAAACCAGGAGCTCTGACCTGCACGGAGGCGGCTACTGTTCAGGTGCCCATCGTGCTGTACAGTCCTATTCCCGGGCAGGAAGAAGCCAATGCCACCTATATGCAGAGCAAGGGCTGCGCCCGCTGGGTCAAAACGAAAGATGACCTGGCAGCGGTTGTTTCCGAGCTGCTCAGATCGCCGGAAACACTGCAGCAAATGTCCGCATCAAGCCTTGCCTGCCACCGCAACGGGGCACAGATCATAGGGCGGCGCGTTCTGGAGCTGCTTCATGGCAGTGCTGAGCCGGAACTGGATATAACGACAGAAGAATATTCAAAAGCCTGATTTGATTCAGAAATGAGAGAAACCGGAGTGGCTGTTCATAGATAGTTGCTATGAAAGCGGCTCCGCTTTTTACTATGGAGGAAGACATATGATAAAACGTAAACGGAGCCGGCGTTCTTCCGGAAGTTCGTCCCTGGCAAGACCGCTTGCCGTCCTGGTGCTGCTCATCGCCCTCTGTGCCGGGGCCTGGTGGTTTCTCAACGGCAATACGGAAAAAAAGGCCGATGAAGAAATGACCCGTATAGACAGCGTACAGGATAATGGTGTCGATGCTGATTATACCGGACCGGCCAGCGAACTGCAGGATGCCGTGGAAACATGGCTGAAGGCACAACATGCTTCAGTGACAGTCCTGAAGACAGAAAACAGGGAAGAAAACCGCCGGGCGACAGGAGGGAAAATCCGCTGGACGACGAAACAGGTCGAAGTCGTACCGGATAAAGAATTTTCGCGGACAAGTCTGGAAAGGGAACTTGCCAAGAGTGGAGGAAAAGCTGTCCTGTATCAGGTGGATACGAAAAAAGCTGGCAGCAGTACCATTACAGAATATGACATCGCCTTATTCGACATGCTGGATAAGGAACAGGTCTATCTCGTCGTGACAAAATTGTATGTCACCGAACCGGGAGCTGCGAAAGAAACACAAGAGGCCGTAAAGAAAGCCGTGCTGAACGCAAAAGATAAGGACCTGGCCAGTGTGAAAGAAAAGAAGAGCACGGCCGGCCAACAGCATCCGTCAGAAGTACGGGGACGGCTGGCCATCGTCATTGATGACTGCGGAAGCAGCCTTGATATCCTGAACCAGTTCAATGCTATGCCCATTCCACTGACCTATGCCGTCATGCCGTATAAATCTCATACAGCAGAAAGTGCCGACAGCGGCTACCGGGCAGGACGGCAGATCTTTGTTCATATGCCCATGCAGCCCCAAGGAGTTCCGTCATCAGAATCGGTCTATATCGGAACGGATATGAGCGACAGCAAAGTAAAAGCTACGGCCAATGAAATCCTGGATCAGGTACCCCATGCCATCGGCATGAATAATCATCAGGGGTCTTTGGCAACATCAGACAGCCGGATCATGAAAGATGTCATGCAGGTCATGAACAGCCGCGGCCTGGCATACCTGGACAGCCGCACTAATAGTACATCTGTTGGGGAACAGACGGCCCGGGCCATGGGTGTCGTGACCAGCCGCAATAACCTGTTTATCGACAACGATGCCAGCGTCGATGCTGTCAAGAGCCGCTTGCGCCAGGCTGGACAAATTGCCCGTGAAAACGGCAGTGCCATCGTAATCGGTCATTGCCGCTGGAATACGGCACAGGCTATCAGTGAAATGATAGACGAATTGCATAATGAAGGCATCGACCTGGTCTTTGCCACAGATTTGATGGAATAGGAGTCGTTTGAATATGGATTTTCTTTCCCTTTCCTGGGAGTATTTGCTGATTACATTGTGCGGAGGCTTTTTGTCGGGATTCATCGACTCCATTGCCGGCGGAGGGGGACTCATCTCCCTGCCTGTTTTTCTGGCCATGGGGATGCCGCCCCATTATGCCATCGGTACCAATAAATTTGCTGCCACCTTTGGCAGCGGTATCAGTACCGTCCAGTTCATGAGGGCTGGAAAAGTAGATACGGGTCTCATGAAGAAACTCGTGCCATTTACGTTCATCGGGGCTGTCCTGGGATGCCTGCTCATGCTTCATATGTCGGCAGCCGTGCTCCAGCCCCTGGTTATTGCCGCACTCGTGGCCGTAGCTATTTTTGTCTTTAGCCGCAGGGACCTTGGGGCGGCCAGTACCTATACGGGAGAAACGAAGAAAAAGCTGATCCAGGCTGTGGCTTTTGCCTTTGCCATCGGTATCTACGATGGTTTTATCGGGCCGGGCACGGGAACATTCCTGATCATCGCTTTTGCCATGATCGGATTTGATTTCGTCGTTGCTGCCGGCAATGCCAAAGTGCTGAATTTTGTGAGCAATGTTACGGCGTTCTGCCTGTTCATCTATTCGGGAAAAGTCCTGTATGCTTATGGACTGACTATGGCTCTGGGCATTTTCATCGGCGCCTTTTTTGGATCCCGTATGGCTATCCGCAGGGGCAGCGGCTTCGTCCGCGTCGTCATGATGACTGTGACGACGCTGCTCATAGGCAAACTGATTCTGCAGTATTTAGGACTATTCTGAGGTGTATGCGTATGGACTGGAAAGATAAAGTCATTCTCATCAGCGGTGGTACGTCCGGTATTGGTCTGGCAACGGCCCGGATCCTCCTGGGAAAAGGGGCCGGTGTCGTCATCAATGGACGGGATGTCGCAAAGGGCCGGGCAGCTCTTTCACATCTTCAGTCTCTTCCCGGTTCCTGCCAGTTTGTGCCGGGAGATGTAAGCGACGAGAGAGCGTGCTGCCGTATCGTTCAGGAGACACTGCATCATTTTGGCAGGCTGGACGGGCTGGTAACATCGGCCGGGTATTATGAAGAACAGCTGCTGGAAAATGTTGCGGCCAGGGACGTAGAGAGCCTGTTTGCCACCAATGTCTACGGTACGATATATCTCTGCCGGGAAGCACTGAAACCATTGAAAAAAAATCAGGGAAGCATTGTTATGGTCAGCAGTGATGCCGGCCTGCAGGGGAATATCGGCTGTTCAGTCTACAGTGCGACTAAAGGGGCTGTTGTGTCTTTTTGCAAATCGCTTGCCCTGGAACTGGCCCCTCATGATGTACGGGTCAACTGTGTCTGCCCCGGCGATGTAAAGACTCCGCTTCTGTCCCGCCAGATGGAAGCGAATCCTGACGAAACGGAAGAGTCTCTGCGCCAGCAGTACCCGCTATACCGGCTGGCCGAGGCTTCCGAGGTAGGGCAGGTCATCGTATTCCTTCTCAGCCGGGAAGCGTCGTATATGACGGCTACAGCAGTTCCTGTCGATGGCGGTTTGACAAGCTGGTGAAAACATGGGAAAATAAAGAAAAATGTATTTTGAAAATGGGGGGATTCCTATGTCAGATGAAATGGATAAAGTACAGGCATTACAAGAAGAAATCGATGCCCTGAAAAAAGAATTGGCAGCTATGAAAGCTGAAAAAGAAGCCCATGCGCCTGTAGCGCCGACCGCTTCTCTGGAAGTAATCCAGTCTATCGAAAATTCTGCTGCCGATGCTGATCTCAAGGTTGAAACCTATTGCCGCTGGGCGGCTGCCCGTGCTGGAGCCATTGTCATTGCTCCCCTCGTTGGCACAATCGCCCTCATGGCAAATGAAGTGTATCTCGTCAGCCGCATTGCCAAAGTCTACAATGTCAAGCTGTCTGAACGGGCTGTCATTGCCTTCCTCGGTGCCATGGGCAGCCGTATGGCGGGAAATCTCCTGACGACGCTTATTCCGTTCAGTGCGGTGCAGGTCCCTGTCGCCGTCGGTATTACGTACAGCCTGGGCCGGGTAACACAGCGCTGGATGAAAGACGGCATGCCTACCGATATGGGCCCGTACATCGAAATGATGGCCCAGTGGAAGGACAAGGCCCGTGAACAAGTAGATAAATTGCGTGATAATCCACTGAAAAATGTGCCGCTCGGAGATGAAACAGTAGATTTCATGAAACGCTGGGGCAGTGTTGCCAAAGACGCTGCTATTGATGCTTTTGACGATGTCAAGGAAAAGGGCCAGGTAGTTATTGATTCTGTACGGCGCCGCAGCGTCCTCGATGATGTGGAAGAAGCCAGAGAAGACAGTGCTGATGTAAAAGAAACGACACAGGAAGAAGCGGCACCGGCAGGGGAAAAGCCAGCTGCCGATACGGCGGAACCGTCTGTCGATGAAAAAGTACAGGCAGCTGTAGAAGACGCCAAGATTCCTCTTGATGAAAAATAAATGAAGGTGTGCCTATGTGGAAATTGCTGTTGTTTTTTACCCGTTTCTATTCGCCAGGCCGTTTTCTGCGGTTTCTGAGTAAAACGAAGGGAAAACTACATTTCCTCCCGAAGCTCCTGGCCATCTTCTATTGCATCCAGGATAAGGATACGCCCAAACTGGTCCGGCTCGTACTTATGGGTGCTATCGGATATGTCATCCTGCCTATTGATGTTGTTCCCGATTTTCTGCCTGTTGCCGGCTGGGTCGATGACGCTGCTGTCGTAGCGGCGGCTCTGAAGTTTGCAGCGGCTTACATCAAACCGGAGCATAAAGAAAAAGTACGGCGTATCCTTCCGTTTGCTCACTGCGACTGGTAATTTTCTCTGTGGAAGGAAGGTCTGCATCAATTGCAGATCCGCCGGGGATAGTGTTTCAGGCTGCCGCATCTGCGGCAGCTTTTTTACAGTATAAAGCGCCAGGTTTTGTCTGGTAAGTTTTGACAAATGCTCCTATACAGCGTAAAATAATAGGGCATGTTTAAGTGAAGACAGGAGTGGAAAAAATGGTCAGCGTAACAGAACGGGTCCGCTTCAGCGAGACAGATATGATGGGAAACGCCCATCATGCCAATCATATCCGTTGGTTTGAATGTGCGCGCTGCGAGTATATGCGTGTTGCCGGTGTCGATTTATTTGAACTCATGGATGAAGGCATTCTTTTTCCTATTAAAAACGTAAACTGTGAATACATCGATAATATCTATTACGATGATGAAATCGTCATCGAAGCCCGCCTGGTCAAGTTATCGCGGGCTCAGATGGTATATGCCTACCGTATTCTGCGGAAACGGGACGGCCGCCTCATGGCCGAAGGAACGACGCAGAATGTTTTTACCCATAAGGATACGGGAAAGGTAGCCCGCATTGGCGATGGTCCATACCTCAGGCTGAAAGCCATGTATGAAACAGATCAGCAGGAAATGTGATCTGTTTCTGCAGCCGTTGTTCTAGTTCTACTTCATATTTTACCTAAAGGAGTCTTGTGTCGTGATTGTCTACCAGTTGCTGAACATCATTATCTTTATCGTCGGCCTCATTGCCGTACTGTATCTGTTATTCCGCCTCTTTGCCTGGCACCAGGGGGATGCCCGGTTTGTCATCGAAGCGCGGAGACGCCAGCCTTTTGCCTTAAAAAGCCTGACTGCCGGTACAGCTGTATTTGAAACAGAAGTTCCCTTTAAGAATATAGGGAAACAACTAGGAACGATTATGGATTTTTATCCCCGGACCCTGTTGCCTTATGAACAGTATGACAAGGTCATTGTCCACTCCCAGCTGGCAAATAAAGCAGCTGAACGGAACGATGGATATTGGGAATCGGTCATCATCAATCCCGGTGAATCGGGCCGCATCCGCGTTACGATTGAACTGGTGAGCAAGGAAGGAACCATCCGTGAAGATTTAAAGACCTTCCCCGATATGCCCATTGACCTGGTATATCAGGTCGTTTCCCGCAGTGAATGGTATATTCACAAGGCCCGTATTACACTCAAAGCTTCAGAAGTAAAACGGGCTATGGAACAAGCATAGGAGGAAAATAGACATGGCAGAATTAGAATTAGTACCGGTAAAGACCAGAATTCTTACTGATAAAGATGACATCGTCGATGTCATAGAAGAATATGCAAAAGATATCGTCGGACCTGATGATATTGTATGCTCGGCAGAAAGCGTTGTCGCCATCACCCAGCACCGCTATACCCGCCCGGAAGAACTGACACCAACCTGGCAGTGCCGTCTCATGCGCCGCTTCGTCCCCGGTGAAGGGAGCATGGCCAGTCTCTATGGCATGCAGGCGGCGATGAACCTTGAAGGGGAATGGAAGATGCTCTTCTGGTTCATCATCGGTTTTTTGGCAAAACTGGTTGGCAAAAATGGCGTGTGGTATGCCAAATGCCGCCAGGCATCGCTGACTGATGACGTGACGGGCACGATGCCGCCTTTTGATAAATGCATCGTCTATGGCCCGGATAAGCCTGATGAAGTGGCTGAAGCAATCAAAAAACGCATGGGCTGTTATGGCGCCTGCGTGGCCGACGTCAATGACCTTAAGCGTTCAGCTGTACTGGGCCATTCCCGCGGCCTGAATCCAAAGGAAATCGCCCGTATCCTGATTAATAACCCCTTTGGCAATGCATCGCAGAAGACGCCTATTGTCGTCATCAAGAATTATGCCCAGGCCGTGCGGGAACAAAAAAGTGAAACCGCTGCCAAAGAAAATAACTAACGATGGAGAAGGAACCTGCTATGAAAGAAACGATTATCCTGGCGACGCATAATGCTGGAAAAATCAGAGAATTCAAAGGCGCTCTTGAACCATTGGGATATGACGTCGTGTCTGTGCATGACGTCATTTCTGATATCAAGGAGCCGGAAGAAACGGGTACGACCTTTGTGGAAAATGCCCGCCTGAAAGCCCGGTATTATATGAAGGCTACAGGCCGTCCCTGCCTGGCTGACGATTCGGGAATCATTGCCGATGTACTTGATGGTCGTCCTGGTGTCTATTCGGCACGCTATGCCGGACCGGAATGTGACGACGGACAGAATAACCAGAAACTCATTGAAGAATTACGGCCTTTCCCGCCGGAAAAGCGGACGGCCCATTATGTATGCGATCTGGTCCTCATCTGGCCAGATGGCCGTGAAATCCATGCTGAAGGGACCTGTTCCGGCCTTATCCGTGATTTCTATGCTGGTACAGGCGGATTCGGATACGATCCATTATTCTATGTTCCGTCCTATGGAAGGACTATGGCGGAATTATCACTGGATGAGAAGAACAAGATCAGCCACCGTGGCCGGGCTCTGAAAAAACTGTTGGAGCTGTTGCCATGAGTGTGGTACGCATCGGATTAGTCAGTGACAGCCATGGCCGCTTTTCCTGCCTGGAACAGATGGTAGATCAGGCTCCTGACGTCTGCTGCTGGATACATGGAGGAGATTATTGTGAAGATGCGGAAGATTTAGGAGCCTATGCTGCCGTTCCCGTGTATGCCGTCCTCGGCAACAATGATTACCTGACAGACCTGAATGTGCCGGAACGACGCCTTGTAAAAGTGGCGGGCCTTACCATTGCGGTCATCCATGGCAGCCAGTGGTATGGAGAAAAGAGACTCCAGAAATTAGAAGAATGGGGTCATCATGCCGGGGCCGACCTGGTTGTGTTTGGCCATACACACCGCCAGTATCTGCTTGAACAGGAAGACCTTGTCATCGTCAATCCCGGCAGTATCAGCCGGCCCAGAGACGGGCGGAAGGGGACGTATGCCATCGTTACGGCAGAAGATGGCCGGCTGGCCGATATCCAATTTTACCATCTTCAAAATTAATGTATATTCATGTTTGACAAATGATGGGATAACGTGTATAATATTTTACGTTGACGGGGCATAGCGCAGTTTGGTAGCGCACCTGGCTTGGGACCAGGGGGTCGCAGGTTCGAATCCTGCTGCTCCGACCATCTGCACGCGGGTGTAGCTCAATGGTAGAGCGTCAGCCTTCCAAGCTGGTTACGTGGGTTCGATTCCCATCACCCGCTCCATTTTTTTATGACTCAGTAGCTCAGCTGGATAGAGCAACAGCCTTCTAAGCTGTGGGTCTAGGGTTCGAATCCCTACTGGGTCACCAAGAAGAAGTTAAAGCATTCAGAGATTATCTGAGTGCTTTTTTTGTATTTCAAAGCAAAAATAAAGATATATATACTTAAAAATTGATTGAATATTGTATACAAAATGCCAAAAAGAAGTATTTTACCAGAAAAAAATAGAAATATTCAGCTAAATTGTCCTAGTATGCTAAAAATATATTTATAAAGAGCTTGATAATGTGCTATAGTAAGTGTGTTGTTTCACATTCTTAAAGGAACGTCATATCGTATCTCTGGAGGATTCTCGGCCGGTATCGTTCCGCTTTTACAGATATCATCATTACTTTATTCGAGAATTCCAATAATTGCATGAGGGGGCAATGTGTATGGAATTTTTTGGTTTGATTGCAAAAGGGATGATGGCTTTTGCTGATTTTATCTGGGGATGGCCGCTGCTCATCGGCACGTCCTTTGTAGCCGTCTTCTTATCCATCCGTCTTGGCTTTTTCCAGTTTGCATTTTTTGGTCATGTCATGAAGAATACCTTTGGCAAAATCTTTGACAAAGGGTCTGGTGACGGCAATATCAAGCCATTTAAGGCGGCCTGTACGGCTTTGGCATCGACACTGGGTGTTGGCAACATCGCCGGCGTTTCCGTCGCTATCGCAACGGGCGGTCCCGGTGCCGTCTTCTGGATGTGGTTCATCGCCATGCTGGGCCTGATCGTCAAGTTCTCAGAAGTTACCCTGGGCCTGGCCTATCGTGAAAAAGATCCCGTAAGCGGTGTCTGGCACGGCGGTTTCCCCTGGTATGTCAAGAACGGTCTCGGCAAAAACTGGCGCTGGCTGTCGGCTATCTGGGCTATCGTTATGGCAGCGGGCATGATGTTTGCCCCGTCTATCCAGGCAGCAGAAATCTCCAATGCCATTAATACAGCCTTTGCTGTCAATCCGTATATCGTCGGCATCACCGTTGCTGTCCTAATGGCAGCAGTTCTCCTGGGCGGTCTCAAGAGTATTTCCAATTTCGCTAATCTCGTCGTCCCGTTTATGGCTGTCATTTACATCGTCGGTGCTATCTTCGTTATCATCGTCAATGCCAGCATGATTCCTTCGGCCTTTGCTATGATTTTTGAAGATGCTTTCACCGGTACGGCTGCAACGGGCGGCTTTGCTGGCAGCACGGTCATGCTGGCCGTCCGCTGGGGCCTGGCCCGTGGTATTTATTCCAACGAAGCCGGTACGGGTACAGCTCCGCTGGCTCATTCGTCGGCATCGGTCAACCATCCGGTCAAACAGGGCCTGTGGGGGATTTTTGAAGTCTTCTTCGATACTATTGTCGTCTGCACGATGACGGCTATGGTCGTTATGACCTCGGGCCTGTGGAATACGGGTATTTCCGGTGCTGCTCTTACGACAGCCGGCTTTTCCTCTGCCTTTGGCAGTGTGGCTGTCGGTGCTGTATTTATTTCAGTCATCATTACTTTCTTTGCTTTTACGACCTGTGTTGTCAACGTATATTATGGCGGTATCTGCCTCAACTCCCTGGGCCTTGAAGGCGCATGGATCAAAATTTACTATGCCATCGGTTGTGCCTGGGCTATTGTCGGTGCTATCGGAGCAGCCAAGACACTGTGGTCTTCCTTCGATTTCTTCTATGGCACATGTGTCGTCTGCAACCTCATTGTCGTTTTCCTTCTGAGCGGCAAAGTCAAGATTCTCGTAGACGATTACAAACAGCGCCTTAAAGATGGAAAGTGGGACGCATCGGCTGCTGACTGTGTGGCCCGACTCGGTATCTGGCGTGATGAAGTTACCCTGAATATGGAAAAAGAAGTCGAACATAAATAACAGGTATAGGATACGCCCTGTGTGAACACAATATTCATGCAGGGCGTTTTTACTTTCTTTCTATCTATGGTAGAATAGGAAAAGGAGAAATCCGGGGAAACTTTTTATAGGAGGCATTGCTTATGAAATATGTGGAGCAAGCTGAAATACTAAAAAACGAAGCGATTATTCCTGCCGTATGGCAGATGAAATTCCATGCGCCGCAGATTGCCCGGACAGCACGGCCGGGGCAGTTTGTCAACGTACACTATGATGGCGGTACGACCTTTTTGCGCCGTCCCTTTGGCATCGTCGATACGTCAACAGAGGGTACGGTCACGATTATCTACCGTATCGTCGGTACGGGAACGGAAGAATTATCGCGGCTGCATCCCGGTGATGTGCTGAATGTGGAAGGTCCTCTGGGAGATGGCGTCTTTACAACTTCTCCCGGCAAGGCCCTGCTGGCTGGTGGCGGCGTCGGGCTGGCACCACTCATTTTCCTGGCAAAAAGGCTGGATCACCCGGTGGTCCTCGTGGCTGGCAAGACGGCGGCAGAAACGTTCTGGACACGTTTTTTTGAACCCTATGCGGAAGATATCTACGTGACGACTGATGACGGATCTCAGGGAATAAAAGGATTTGCCGTACAGGCATTGCCTGCGATTTTCCAGGAACATGCCATAGACCGCATTTCCGTCTGCGGCCCGACGGTGATGATGAAGACCATTGCAGAAGCTGCGGCCGAAGCAGATGTGTATTGTGAAGTATCCATGGAAAAACGCATGGCCTGCGGCATCGGCGTCTGTCTCGGCTGTACCTTTGCCAGTAAAATCGATGGCAGACGGCATAAGGTATGTGCAGATGGACCGGTATTTCCGGCGAAGGAGGTATTTTAATGAATACAGATCGGTTAAACGTTACATTCGCCGGTATTCCTATGAAGACTCCCGTCATGGGAGCTTCGGGTACATTCGGATTTGGCGTGGAATATAGTGATTTCCTCGACCTCAGTGAAATCGGCGCTGTCATTTCCAAGGGGATTACGCCCCTGCCGAGGGCGGGTAATCCCGGTGTACGGGTGGCGGAAACGCCGTCGGGCATGCTCAATTGCATCGGTCTGGAAAATCCCGGTCTCGATGCGTTCAAACGGGACATCCTGCCGCGGACAAAACAGATGGGGACTCCCATTATTGTCAATATTTCAGCCGGTTCGGCTGAAGAATACGGCCAGCTGGCGGAAGCCCTCGATGTCGATGGCGTAGCCGGCCTGGAAGTCAATATTTCCTGCCCTAATGTCAAAGAAGGCGGCATCGTATTCGGGACCGACCCTAAAGCGGCCGCTGCCGTAACCGGACAGGTCAAATCTCATACGAAAAAGCCGGTCATTGTAAAATTATCACCGAACGTGACAGATATCACGGTCATGGCGAAAGCCGTGGAAGCGGCCGGTGCCGATGCCGTGTCCCTCATCAATACATTGACGGGGATGGCCATTGATATCCGGTCGCGGCGCCCTCTTTTGGGTAATATCACCGGAGGCCTGTCTGGTCCTGCCGTCAAACCGATTGCTCTGCGCATGGTATGGCAGACAGCAAAGGCCGTGCAGATTCCCATTCTCGGCCTGGGTGGCATTGCCTGCTGGCAGGATGCAATTGAATTCATGCTGGCCGGAGCCAGTGCCGTCGCCGTAGGGGCTTATAACTTTGTCAATCCCCGGGCGGTACAGGAAATTGCTGAGGGGATGGCCCAGTATTGCGAAGAAGAAGGCATCACACATATTACCGATATCGTAGGAGCCCTTGTGGTCTGAACCATGAGTGAAAATCTGTGATAAACGGAAAGGGAGAAGATAATCATGAGTATGGAATCATCCAATCAGGAAGTATGGATTGGCGTCGACGTAGGAACGACAGGCGTGCGGGCCATTGCCTATACGGAAGACGGTACGAATGTGTGCTCGTCCGAAGCGTTTTACCCGCTCCTGACGCCCCACCCGGACTGGGCCGAAGAAAGTCCGCTTCAGATATACGAATCGGTAGAAGAAGTCATCAGCAAGACGGCGGCCCAGCTGCGGTATAAAAACAAAGAACTGGCAGGGATTGCCCTGAGCACGGTCATGCACAGTTTTGCCGGTCTTGACGAACACTTGGAACCTCTCATGGATATGCAGACCTGGGCCGACAGCCGCAGTGCCGATGTAGTCCGTGATATGAAAAAAGATCCGGTCCTGTGCCATTCTTTTTACGAACGGACGGGCTGCCCCATCCATGCCTGTTATCCCCTGGCCAAGGTTCTCTGGCTCAAACGCCATCAGCCGGACCTGTTCCGCCAGATGAAATACGTCGGATCCATCAAAGACTATCTTTTTTATCATCTGACGGGTCAGTGGGTCATCGATAAATCGACGGCCAGTACCAGCGGCATGTACAATGAACGGACACTCCAGTGGGACGATGAAATCCTTTCCTATGCTGGGATAGACAAGTCGTATATGCCGCCTGTCGTTTCCACGACGTACATGCACACGCTGGCACCCAAAGCCGCCGGGGCCATGCATCTGCCGGAAGGACTTCCCGTGGTCATCGGCGCTACTGATGGCGTATTGGTCAACGTCGGCATCGGTGCCGTCCAGCCGGGCCAGCTCAGCGCGACCATCGGTACCAGCGGAGCTCTGCGCATGCTGACCAGACAGCCGAAGACGGATCCGCAGATGCGCACCTGGTGCTATAATCTGACCGATGACATGTGGGTTGCCGGCGGCGCCATCAATAACGGCGGCATGATCCTGCGCTGGGTACGCGACAAAATCTGCCATTACGGCGGCAGCAAGCTGGAAGACCTGGACATCGACCCCTATGACCTCATGACCATGAAGGCTGAACACGTCGATGCCGGTGCCGACGGCCTCATCTGCCTGCCCTGCTTTACAGGGGAACGGGCGCCCTACTGGAATTCGGAACTGCGGGGCATGTTCTTCGGGTTTTCCCTCAATCACAGCCGGTCCCACATCATCCGGGCCGTCATGGAAGGAATCTGCTACAGCCTGAACAGCGTCATGCTGGCCCTCCGGGAATTCGGTGATATCCGCGATATCCGCGTCAGTGGCAGCTTTACCAAATCACGCCTCTGGCTGCAGATCCTGTCGGACGTACTAAACGAAAAACTGACTCTCCCCGACAACAGCGAGGGAGCAGCCTTCGGCGCGGCGACACTGGGATTCATTGCCAGCGGCAGACTAAAGGGCATTGCCGACACGGCCCATCTGGTCCATGCAAAGAAAGTATATACACCGATAGCCGAAAACGTGGCGACATACCGGGAGCTGTACAGTATTTTTGCCCGGCTGTATCTGAAACTGCAGGACGAATTTGCAGAAATTACAGAATACCAGAAAAAAATCTGACCGGACGAAGTCCGTGATAAAGGAGCGAATACACAATGGATTTACATGATATCGGCGTTGTCGGCATGGCCGTCATGGGCAGCAACCTGGCTCTCAATATGGCAGACCATGGATTTACGGTCAGCGTCTATAACTACACACCGGATCTGACGGAAAAATTTGTCAAAGAACGGCCCCATGATCATATTACCGCCTATTACGGCCTGCAGGATTTCGTATCGTCTCTCAAACGGCCACGGAAAATCATGTTCATGATTATGGCGGGAAAGCCCGTAGACAGCATGATTGACCAGCTCATCCCTCTTCTCGACCAGGGGGATATCCTCATCGACGGCGGCAATTCTTATTTCGGTGATACGCGCCGCCGCTATGAATACTGCCGCAAGCAGGGCATCCATTTTTATGGCATGGGTATATCGGGCGGGGAAACCGGCGCCCGCCGCGGCCCGTCCATCATGCCCGGCGGCAATAAAGACACGTATCCCGAAATCCAGCCCATTTATGAAGCCATTGCAGCCAAAGCCAGTGATGGCAAACCCTGCTGCACCTATATCGGCAGTGATGGCGCCGGCCATTATGTCAAGATGGTCCATAACGGCATCGAATATGCGGATATGCAGCTCATTGCC
Organism: Caecibacter massiliensis; assembly: GCA_900095875.1. Taxonomy (GTDB): domain Bacteria; phylum Bacillota; class Negativicutes; order Veillonellales; family Megasphaeraceae; genus Megasphaera; species Megasphaera hexanoica. The sequence goes on from LT608311.1 coordinate 2,472,701, forward strand.
GAATCGTATCTGCTGCTGAAAACCGTCGGCGGCTATACGAATAGTGAAATCGCCGATATTTTCCACCAGTGGAATCAGGGGGAACTGCACAGCTTCCTTATCGGCATCGCCGCCGATATTTTTGCCGAAGATGACGAAACAGGCGGACAGGTCATTGACAAAATCGTCGATGCGGCAGGGCAGAAGGGGACCGGCCGCTGGACCAGCATCGAAGCATTGAAACAGGGCGTCGACATTTCTATGATCACCGCTGCCTGCAACGCCCGCGTCATGTCCAACCTGTCTCAGCGGCACATGGCTGAAACGGTTATTTCCGGGCCGGAACATAAGCTTGTAAAAGGAGAAAAATTCATCGAAGCCGTGCGGCGCAGTCTGTATACGGGGAAAATCGTGGCCTACGCCCAGGGATTTTCTCTCTACCGCAGTGCCTCGGAAACGTACCACTGGGATCTCGACTACGGCCGTATTGCCTCTATCTTCCGGGCCGGCTGCATCATCCAGGCGGAGTTCCTCAATAAGATTACCAAAGCCTATGAAAAGAATCCGGATCTGGAAAACCTGATATTCGACCAATTCTTCCTGGATAAAATCAATGCCAACGAAGAAAGCCTGCGCCAGATTGTCTGCCTGGCCGTACAGGAAGGCATTCCCATCCCGGCTTTTGCCAATGCCATGGAATATCTCGACGCCTACCGCAGTCCCCGCGTCGGAGCCAATCTGATACAGGCTCTGCGGGATTACTTCGGGGCCCACACCTATCAGCGCACCGACCAGGAAGGCACGTTCCACCATCAGTGGCACGAACATTACGAAAAATAACAGCCTTAGTGAAATCCCTCAGGAGCACCGTATATCCTGAGGGATTTTTGCATGCAAATCCCCATTTTATGTTATAATATGTTACAAATTGTTTATGAATACAGCGACAATATGTGTCGTAATTTTATGATACTATAGGGATGAAAGGAGAGAGTATGGATAAAGCTGAGCGGATACTTCTCGTATTCTGCCGTTTATTGAAACACGAATGGCTGAATAAGACGAATCTGGCACTGGAATTTAATACGACAGAACGAACCATCGAACGGGATATGCAGTCCATCCGCGCCGTCCTTTCCGAAGCCCGCAGCCCGGCCGTACTTCTCTGGGACCGGCAGAAGGGGTCCTATATCCTGAACCACTATCAGCACCGGCCACTGCAGAGCATGGAGGCACTGACCATCCTGAAAATCCTGCTGGGCAGCCGGGCACTGCGTCTCGATGAGATGGAAGGGCTGGTACAGGCCCTGTGCGGATTATTGTCGCCCCGGGATGAAATGGAATTTTCACGGCTGCTGGAAGAAGAGCTTGACGGCTATCGTGAACCGTCTCATCATCAGGCCATCATCAAGACCCAATGGGACCTGCAGCAGTGCATACGGGACCACAGAAAAATCTGCCTTCATTACAGCCGCGGCGATGACATGCGGACGGCGCATATCGTGTTTCCCCTCTCAGTCGTCGTTTCCGATGGATATTTTTATCTCATCGCCACCGTGGAAGGGACGATTCACAAGGAACCGGCATTTTTCCGCCTCGACCGCATCCGTTCCTTCGATGTCCTTCCCGGGAACGGATGCTCCCCGGAAGACAATGACTTTTCTCTCCGCCGCCTGCGTTCGACGACGCCCTTTATGTTCGGTGGAAATCCTGTCCGTCTGACCCTGCGCTGTCAGCACCGGGCGGCCGAAGCCCTGTTCGATAAAATCCCCGCTCACACGGTACTTTCTTGGGAAGCGGAGACCGTACTGGTGGAAGTGACCGTAAGCATTCCCGGTTTTTTCCGCTGGCTCCTCATGCAGGGCGATGCCATCGTCATTATCGGGCCGGACCAGTTCCAGCAGGCCTTTATCCAGACATTGCAGAAAATACAAAACGCTTATACTGATAGTAAGGAGGATTGCCCGACATGAAGCATATAAAAGAACAATTCATCCGCTATATGGATGCAGGATTTCCCATTATTTACCTCGATACGTATGAAGAAGATAAAGCCGATGACCTTATCCGGTCCGTCGCCGGCGGCCGGAAAATAGAGGAATGGAATGTGCGCGGCTATTTTGAAAACCAGGTACTCATGCAGGCCGAAGCGCCGCTGGAAGATATCCTGCGGACACTTATCGATGACCCCCTGTCCCTGCAGCGGTCCGTTCTGGTCCTCAAAGACGTACCCCTTTTCAAAGATCAGATGGCCGTCATCGAACTGCTGAAATACCTGGCCCGGCGGATTGGCAATGGCTCCCTGCCCGATTTTAATATTGTCATCGTGTCTTCTGAGGTCTACATTCCCGGAGAACTCGATCCCTTCCTGACCATTCTCCACGACGATTACCTGACTGTATCGGATATCCGCGGCGTCATCGAACAATTCTGCCACGATCAGGAAGTGGACATGCTGCCGGAATTCATCCGCGAACTGTCCCAGATGTTCAAGGGCCTGTCGGAATATGAAATCAATACCATCCTGGCACTGGCTCTGTCCGACGACGGGGAAATCACCCGGTCTGATTTATCGCTCATATTGGAACAGAAAAAACAGGTCGTACAGAAATCGGGCATACTGGAAATGATTCCCCTCAAAGAAGGCATGGACGATATTGGCGGACTGGAAAGCCTGAAACAATGGCTCCAGAGAAAGGAAAAGATTTTCCGCAATATGGAGGCCGCGGCGGCCTTTGGTGTAGATATGCCCAAAGGCGTTCTCATTGCCGGCATGCCCGGCTGTGGCAAATCCTTAAATGCCAAGGCGGCGGCCAAGCTCTTCGGTGTTCCCCTGCTGCGCCTCGATATGGGACGCCTCATGGGAAAATACGTCGGTGAATCGGAAGCCAATATGCGCAAGGCCATCGGCCTGGCCGAAGCCATTGCGCCATGTGTGCTCTGGATCGATGAACTGGAAAAAGCCTTTGCCGGAGTCGGTGGCAGCGGCGGCGCAGCAGACGTGACAACCCGTCTGTTCGGAACGTTCCTTACGTGGCTGCAGGAAAAAGACAGTCAGGCCTTTGTCGTGGCCACGGCCAATAACATCGCCAATATGCCGCCGGAACTGCTGCGGAAAGGCCGTTTCGATGAAATCTTCTATGTGGCATTGCCCAATAAGGAAGAACGGAAAAAAATCTTTTCCATCCACATCGGGAAACGGCGGCCCGACGATCTGGAAGGTATCGACCTGGACCGGCTGGCAGCCCGTACGGACGGCTACAGCGGCGCCGATATCGAAGGCGTCGTCAAGGACAGCATCGAAGCAGCTTTTGCCAAAGGAGAAGATGCGATTACGACCGACGGCATCCTGGAGGCAGTCAGCCAGACGCATTCTCTGAAGGAAATCATGAAAGATTCCCTGCAAAAGATGGAATCTCTCTATAAACAACGGAAGTTCAAAAATGCTTCGGCATAGAAAGGAGCAAGATCATGGAAGAAAAAGAACAGCCCCGTCAGACGAGCGGCGAAGACATGGTACGGCAAATGCGGCCCGTCATGGAACGGTTTTTCCGTTCTTACGGGGCAAAGGACCCGGCCGTGAGCACCGAGGAGTGGTTGACGGAAACACTGGGCAAAGAGCTTCCATCGTACAGTAAGGACGACATAGCCGCTATGAGCCGGGACATCGTGCGCGAAATAGAACAGGCTGAAGCGCGCAAGACGTCACTGGACAAGGCCTGTGCGGCGGGGCAGACAAAGGAATCGTGGCTTGCTGATGAAGTGCAGCAGGCATCTGTCGGCGTCGGCGTGACGGCCATGGGCCAGTATCTGCAGCGCATAGACGACGTGCTGGCTGATAACAATCAGGCCATGCTCAAGGTAATCATGAAACAGAATGGTTCGGTCAATATGAACCCCAATCTCGATGGATTCATTGCCGAACAGCAACAGGTCAATTCCTTCAATCGGGCGGCGGCACTGGAAAACTCCCCGTACCGTGCGGATGTACTCCAGCCTGACGGCACAACTTATGGAAAAAATTCCGTCGATGTCGTCATCCGTGATACCCGTCTGAAGGTGCAGACACCGGTACGGCGCTATCAGCTGAAATTTGGCCGCAATGCCGATGCCACGGCTTCCTATCTGGAGCACGGCGACTACCGGGGCCAGCGCGCCCTGGTGCCGAAAGGGCAGGTAAGTGAAGTCCGTCAGCGCGTCTCTCCGGGGAAACACGTGTCCGATACGATAGAAAGCCCTGATGGCGTCCAGTCCCGGCCACTGGGCAAAGAACAGGCCAAGGCCATGCAGGAACGCGTCCAGCGTGGACGCCGGCTGGCTCAGGACAACTGGAATTCCTTCAATACCCGTTCCCTGGCCCTGCATATCGGCAAACAGGCGGCTCTGGCCGGTATTTCCGGCGCAGCTCTGGCCACGGGATTCCATCTGGCGGGAAAAGCTCTGAAGGGAGAAAAAATCGATGGCGAAGAAGTGGTCCGCACGGCCATTACGACCGGCGCCGATACGGGAATCAAGGCGGCTGCCGCCGGGGCTCTCAAAGTCAGTGTGGAAAAAAATCTCATTCCCTTACTGGCCAGAGGGACGCCGGTTGCGGTACTGACGCCCCTGGCCTGGGCCGGTATCGAACAGGTCAAAATCTGCTATCGTGCCGCCAAGGGAGAACTGACGGCTATGGAGGCTATCGACGCCATGGGCCGCGTCACCGTATCGACCGTTGGCGGATACATCGCCGGCAGTATCGGTATGGTTGAAGGCGCCATTACAGGAGCCGCCATGCTTTCGTGGATCCCCGTCATCGGGACCGGTGTCGGTGCCATCGTAGGTGGCATCGTAGGCGGCCTGACCGGCTGTCTGGCCGGTTCTACTGTGGGAAAAGCCGTGTACAGCGGCGTCAAAACCGTTGCCAAAACGGCTGTCCGCGTCGCCAAAAGCGTGGGCCATGCTCTGTATTCCGGTGCAAAGGCGGTTGCCAGAGGAATCAAGAACGGCCTTAAGAGCATTTTTAGTTTTTTCTGATGCAGGAGCGTACCTATGGTAAAAAAAATAAAATATGCCCTCACCATGGCCGACGGGGCCAAAGTGCGGACATTGGAAGATTTGCGGGACCATTTCGACTGGCCCCATGTACTGGGATATTTTCTCGACGGCAAACTGGCAGAATGGCTGCGGGACCGGTATTTTGATGAACTGGCCGCGTCCGTAGAGTCTCTGCCGGCGGAAAGTCCGGATCTGGAACAGCAGCTGTGCCATCTCCTGGGTGTCGCCTGGGAAGCGAAGGAAACGACTGTAGATGTGACACGGATGCAGCGGCGGCAGGAAAAAGAAGCGTTGCTGCGGCAGATGACAGCCGACGAATCCATCTGGCAGCACGGCGAAACGACGGCTTTCACCCAGGGAGATCTGGATGAGCTCATCGGTGACGGCGTACCGGTCATATACCTATGCGGTGAGGAATTTACCGTGCCGGCTGATGTGGTGCAGCGGACCTATATCGGCATTCTCGGCAGACCCCGCATCCAGATCAATGCCGCATCGCCCGACGAACTGGAAGAAAAGGGAATTGTCTTTGAACAGGCTGACCTGCCGGAACAGCTGAGAATACCGGAAGAACCACCGGAACCGGTACGGCAGAACAATAAACAGGATAAGCCGTACGTCGTGTCCGAGGCCTTTCAAAGCCAGCTGAATGACGAACAGCAGCAAAAAGCAGCGGTCCTGTACGAAGAAGCCCAGCATATACTGGGAGCAGCCGTGTTCGATATCGACGTAGCGACGAGGCAGCTGCTGGACACAGCCCAGGCAGAACTGGGACATGCGACCTTCGATATTGACGTCTCGACACACCGCCTGCTGGATGCAGCCCGGGAAGAACTGGGACATGCGACCTTCGATATCGACGTCTCGACACACCGCCTGCTGGATACGGCCCAGGAAGAACTGGGACGGGCGACCTTTGATATTGACGTCTCGACGCGCTCTCTCATATTGGCAGCCCGGTCCTGCAGAAAAGAAGGAGCCTTCCAGCGTTTCCTCGACCGGCTATAAGGAGTGCATAACAGAAAATACAGGAAATCAGCTATCCTGGCTATGAGACAAAATAGACATACGTACAGACAGAATAAAGGAGAGAATACCCATGGCAGATAACGAACAGAACGCAGAAGTAACGCAAATGAAGATTGTAAAATTTAAAACAACCGTCGAACGACTGCAAAAATATTTATGGCCTTATAGGTCTTCTTCAAGTATTCCTTGTGTTCCTGTAGGTCCTGAATGGCTTTCTTCATACGTCGATAATCCCTATATCAACATGTTAGTAGCAGAATCTATTTTTTCCCGGTGTGAGATGGGAAATAATGTATATGGTTATGTTCAAAACAATAGTTTCTCTATTTCTAAGCCCAATGCTACTGGCAGCAGCTATTATGATATCCGTGTTCCCGAGTCTGCTCCCTACGATACAGTTTTTTGGTTCTTTATGCTTGCCGCCATCGATGACCGCATTTATAATGATCAGCTGGATTATATTGTGGACGTGGCCTACCTCCTGCACTTCACCGAAGCGATGATCCGTGACTGGTGCCGTGCCGTCGTCTACATCCTCGATGGTCATATCCTGTCTCCCGACTGCGACCTTACGTGTGAAACAGAAGAAGGAAAAACCTTCTTCCTCCATCAGTAGGAAGAGATTATTTGCAGGGGAAGCTGTCAGCTATGCTGACTGAAGGGGCTTCGTTTATATTCAGAGTTTCTATATATGTTGCGTCCGTTTTCTGCCGCAGCAGCTGGCATTGTATGCCAGCTGCCGCGGCATTTTGTTTCCTTATGATGATACGGTGTACGTATTTACAAATTTTTGTGGAATGATGAGTAAAATAGTATTATAATAAATAGAGAATAACTGTAGTAAAAACATGGGAAATATGATAAAATATAATAACTATGCGATAAAGTGTATTGGAGGTGCATTATGGCAACAGTTCAGGAAAAGATTGAGCTCCTGCATCAGAAGCTTGATACGATAGAAATGGGCGGCGGCCAGCAGAAAATTGATAAACAGCATGAAAAAGGGAAGATGACAGCCCGGGAACGGCTGCATATGCTTTTTGACGAAGGCAGTTTTACCGAAATCAGCCAGTTTATCCATCACCGCTGCACCAATTTTGGCATGGAAAAGAAGGAAATCCCCGGCGACGGCGTCGTCACGGGATACGGCAATGTCAATGGCCGCCTCGTCTTTGCCTATGCAGAAGATTTTACCGTCGAAGGCGGGTCTCTCGGTGAAATGCATGCCCACAAGATCTGCCAGGTACAGGAAATGGCACTCAAAATGGGAGCTCCCATTGTCGGTATCAATGATTCCGGCGGTGCCCGCATCCAGGAAGGTGTCGATGCCCTTTCCGGATTTGGCCGCATCTTTATGAATAATACCAAGGCGTCCGGAGTCATTCCCCAGATTTCTGTCATCATGGGACCCTGTGCCGGCGGTGCCGTCTACAGTCCGGCCCTGACCGATTTCATCTACATGGTAAAGAACACGAGCAACATGTTCATTACGGGACCGAAGGTCATCAAATCGGTCACTATGGAAGAAGTGACGGCAGAAGACCTGGGCGGTGCCGTAGCGCACAATACCATTTCCGGCGTGGCGCATTTTGCCTGTGAAAACGAAACGGACTGCATCGAGCAGATTAAATACCTGCTCGATTTCCTGCCCAGCAATAACATGGAAGAAGCTCCCGTATACGATTCGTCCGATGATTCCGGACGGATGGATGAATCCCTCGATTCCATCATTCCCGACAGCGACAACGTAGCTTACGATATGGTTGATGTCATCAAATCCTGCGTCGATAACGGGGAAATCTATCAGGTGCTGGAAAACTATGCCATGAACATGATTACCTGCTTTGCCCGTTTCGACGGCCAGAGCGTGGGTATCATTGCCAATCAGCCTAAATTCCTAGCCGGCTGCCTCGACATCAATGCTTCCGACAAGGCTGCCCGCTTCATCCGCTTCTGCGATGCCTTCAATATCCCTGTCGTCACCTTCGTGGACGTACCAGGATTCCTGCCGGGCATCAATCAGGAACACGGCGGCATCATCCGCCACGGTGCCAAACTGCTCTACGCATACTGCGAAGCGACAGTTCCCAAAGTGACGGTCGTCACGCGCAAAGCCTACGGCGGCGCCTATATCGGCATGTGCTGCCGCCAGCTCGGCGCCGACATGGTATTTGCCTGGCCGACAGCGGAAATCGCCGTCATGGGACCTGATGGAGCAGCTGACATCATTTTCAAACGCGATTCTGACAAGGAAGCCAAGAAACAGGAATATATCAAGGAATTCCTGACACCGTACAAAGCGGCGGAACACGGCTACGTCGATTGCGTCATCGATCCGAAAGAAACGCGTCCGCGCATCATCAATGCCCTGGCTATGCTCTACAGCAAGCGGGAAGACCGGCCGCAGAAGAAACACGGTAATATTCCGTTATAAGGGGGAATCAGGTCATGGAAGAAACATCAGCCATTTCGATGGAACTCGTATTAGCGGCCCTGATTGCCCTGGCTGTGCTGCTCCTGCTCGGCTGGTATATTTTAAACAGCAAGATTCAATCGCTGGCTGCGGATGTAAAAGCCCTGCAGAAAGAACGGGATGGCCTTCTGGCACGCCTGAACGCGGCAGAAGAAAAACTGGCTGCGGCTCCGGCCTCTCCGGCAGCAGCTTCGTCTCCTGTAGAACCGGCAGAACCGGCTGTGCAGGAAGTGGCGGAAACTGTGGCAGAAGAACCGGTGCAGACTGCCTCTGTGGAAGAGCCGGAAACAGATGCTATAGAAGACGTCCCATCGGATAGTGAAATACCGCCTGAAGTCGTAGCCGTCATCATGGCTGCCGTTGCCGCCTGCGGTTACAGCCCTGCAGCCATCCGGTCGATACGGCGGGATACAACCCGGCCGCATCAGAGCCGTGGCTGGGTCATGGCAGGCCGTCTGGCTGGTATGAGATAAGAGAAATTGGACTCCAGGAGGAATTAGTATAATGAAAAAATTTAACGTAACTGTCAATGGCAAGACCTATGAAGTAGAAGTAGAAGAAGTTGGCGCCCCTCAGAAGGCAGCTGCGCCGGCTGCTCCTGCTGCAGCTCCGGCACCGTCTCCAGCCGCGCAGCCTGTACAGAAAGCACCGGCAGCCCAGCCGGCTCCGGCAGCGCCGGTTGTTCCCAAAGGCCCGGTTCCGGAAGGAGCCATCACGGTAAAAGCTCCTATGCCGGGCAAGATTTCCGCAGTCAAGGCAGAAAGTGGTGCGTCAGTCAAGAGAGGTGATGTACTGGTCGTACTGGAAGCGATGAAGATGCAGAACGATATTACTGCCACAGCTGATGGAACCCTTCATGAAATCCGTGTCCAGGTCGGTGATAACGTTAAGACAGGAGATATCTTAGCCGTTATTACCCAATAGTGAGAAGAGGTAATCTCCATGAAAATATCTACCCGTGGTCGTTATGCATTGCGTCTGATGCTGGAACTGGCTATGCACGAACAGGAGCCCCGCTATATTTCCATCAAGGGGATAGCGGATCACCAGCATCTTTCCGAGAAGTATCTGGAACAGATTGTCACACGTTTGGGACGGGGCGGCATGGTATTCAGTGCCCGCGGTCCGGCTGGCGGCTACCGGTTGGCACGGCCGCCTGAAGAGTTTACCATAGGTGAAATACTGCGTCTGATGGAAGGTGATTTGTCACCTGTCCCGGAAATCAACCCTGATCTGCCGCCGTGCGCTGTAGAGTATGTGTGGAAGAAACTGGCTACGGCTATCAACGATGTCGTCGATCACATTACGCTGCAGGATCTGGTGCGTCTGCAGCATGAAATGGATAAAGACAAAAAAGGTAGATAAGCAGGAGATGCAGAAATAGAAGAACCCCGCAGGAGGATGATTCCTTCCTGTGGGGTTTTGCTTACGAAGTTATTTTTTCAGTTTGCTTTCCGCCTTGGCGACAAACGGTGCCGATTCGATGATGAACCGTTCGTGAACGGCTTCCCCAACGAGTCCGGCATCATCCCAGGCCTGGATGGTAAAGGTCAGTTTTCGTCTGTCCTGTTCTGTCAGGACGGCTTTGGCACGGACTGTAAGGCCAATAGGAGTGGCCGACAGGTGCTTGACGTTCATGGAGATGCCGACGGTGCTATAGCCTTCCGGCAGCTGGGAATCACCGGCCAGAACGGCGGCGTGTTCCATAAGGCCTACCAGTGCCGGTGTGGCGTAGACGGGGGCCGTGCCGCTGGCGTAGCGGATAGCTGTATTCTGTTCGGTAACTTTTTCTGTTGTTTCTGCAGAAGACTGCAGAGTAAGTGTGAAATCCATTATTTCATCCCTCGCTATTCATTTTTTTATTTTATTGTACCATATTGTGCGCAGAATGAATAGGACGGGTCCGGCCAGTGGACTTTATAAAAGAAATACGGTACAATGAATTATACTTGTAAGCAATAGGAGAAGGAAGGGTAGCTCGTGAAGGGTAAATGGTGTCTTCTGGCTCTGGCTCTTATCTGCCTGAGCCTGCCTGTAATGGCGAAAGATAAAGATAAAGGCGTGGAAACGCGGTTTGACAACTGGGGAATCGTGACAGTGCCTCCGGATATCACGATGGAAGAAGGGACGCAGCCATTTCTGACAGCCCGGTCTTATGGCAATGATGTCGTACGTATGCTGGAAGAAATATATCCGGCCGAACCGGTATGCTGGCAGATTGTAGAAAAGGATGATGCCAGTTTTCAATACGGATACATGTTGCGCTACAGTCTTGACATCTGGCAGGTGGAAGCGGCCGTAGAAGGAAAACAGCAGGAGAATGCCTATCTCCGCGATATTGGCAGCCGCCCGTCGGTGCAGACGCTGGCCAGCCATGCCAATAACCGGCTCCGTATTTCTCTCCCATCAGAATTTGAACTGGTTCAGCCATTCACGGCACGGAAAGTGCGGGGGACGACGTTCTATGAAAGCCGGCTGCGTCACGTACTGCTCATCAACCAGTCTTATTTTACCGAGTCCATTTATGTTCTGGCCTGGCAGCATGGCGATTTCGTTGAAATAGCCGTTATCTTCGGTCACAACGAAGAAGATCAGCATCTTCCCGATACACTGCTGTCTGCGCTGGAAAATGCAAAAAAAATGCCGCGTTCATAGCGGCATTTTTTCGTAAGATCACCTTTCTCAAAGTTCCTTCATCAGTTCTTCCAGATGATGGGTCAGTTTCATATTTTCACTGTAATCGATGGGGCAGTCGATGATGACTGGTTTATCCTGCTTGAAGGCTTTGATGAGCGTCGGCAGCAGGTCTTCCGCCTTTTCGATGCGGTAGCCGATGGCCCCCATGCTTTCGGCAAATTTCACGAAATCAGGATTGGTGAAATCGACGTATTCGTGATGGCCGTACTGCATGTCCTGCTTCCATTTGATCAGGCCGTAGCTGCGGTCATTGAAGATGAGGGTGACGAAATTCGTTCCCAGCCGGTGAGCCGTTTCGAATTCCTGGCAGTTCATCATGAAGCCGGCATCACCAGTGATGGCCAGCACTTTTCTGTCAGGATGGACCAGTTTTGCGGCAATAGCGCCGGGGACGGCCAGACCCATGGTGGCGAATCCGTTGGAGATGATGCATGTATTGGGCTTATAGCAGTTATAATGGCGGGCAACCCAGACCTTATTGGCCCCTACGTCGGAGATGACGATATCATCCTTGTCCATGACGCGCCGGCAGTCGATGAGTGCTTTCTGCGGCTTGACAGGATAGGAAAGGTCCTGGGCATAGCTTTCATGTTCTTCGACCATCTGTTTCCGCAGATTGAGGAAGGGGACCGGTTCCTGCAGGCGGGCTGCTTTATTCATGATCCGTTCCAGCGCATCGGGAATATTGCCGACGACTTCCACTTCGGGCTGGTAATTTTTGTTGATGTCGGCCGGCATCGTATCGATATGGATGATATCGGCGTTGGACATGTGCCATTTAGCCGGGGCATATTCGATGATATCGTAGCCGATGGCGATGACCAGGCTGGCTTTTTCCAACATCTTCGTCTGATAATCGTCCATGGGGATGCCGACAGTCCACATCGAATAGGGATTGTCAAAGGGAATAGCCCCTTTGGCCATCATCGTATTGATAACCGGCAGTTTCAGCTTTTCTGCAAATTTGGTGAGCATTTCCGTGGCATGGCTGCGGATAACGCTGCTTCCGGCGAGGATGACCGGATTCTTGGCATAGGAAATCATGGATGCAGCGGCTTCAATCTGCGCTTCCAGGGCCGTTTCCGGCTGGATGGTCTTGCGCTGCAGTGGCCTTTCGTCGTCATCGACGGGCATTTTACTGATATTGACCGGCAGGTCGATGAAGGTAGCACCTGGTTTTTCCCGTTCGGCATATTTAAAGGCGAGCCGTGTGATTTCTGCCATCGTATCAGGCCGGACGACCGTATAGGCGCGGCGGGTGATCGGTTCAAACATAGAGCGCAGGTCCAGATACTGATGGGCCGTAATGTGCATCTTGTCTGTGCCTACCTGACCGGAAATAGCAACCAGCGGCGCCCCGTCGCAGTCGGCATCGGCAACGCCGGTGATGAGGTTTGTCGCCCCCGGCCCGAGAGTTGCCATGCAGACGCCGGCCTTGCCGGTCAGTCTGCCATAGACGTCAGCCATAAAGGCAGCGCCCTGTTCGTGACGGACAGTGATGAATTCTATTTTAGATCTTTTCAGCGCTTCCATGATGGCGAGGTTTTCTTCGCCGGGAATGCCAAAAATATAATGAACGCCTTCTTCTTCCAGACATTCGACTAAAAGATCGGCTGTATTGCGCTGTTTTGTTTTCATTGGATGATCCCCTCTCTTAATAACACAGATACTTTTCTGTTGCGGCTCCAATTATAGTATCTGGAAATGACTTTTTCAATTTCACAATATGAAATTTAATCTAGTTTTAATAATTCTTTCCTTTGCGAAAATGAATGAATGGAGAAATAAAATACTGTAAATACAAGGGTTTATCCAATGTTTATGATAAATTACCTGTCAAATATTATGCCGCTATGTAGAATTATATTCTGCATCATAAAATTTAACATACAAATTTTTCTTTCGTAATGTGAAAGGAGATGTGATTTATGCAGTTTATTATCATCAGTGCCTGTCTCTTAGGGCAATCCTGCCGTTATGACGGGCAATGCCGGGAGTATCCGGAGATTACCCCATTGTGCAGCCGGAAAGACATCGTGCTCATTCCCGTCTGTCCGGAACAGGCCGGAGGCCTGGCTACGCCGAGACCAGCAGCGGAACGATCAAAAAACGGCGTGTTTACCCGGGAAGGGCGCAATGTGACCGCTGAGTATGAACGGGGAGCACGTGAGGCACTGCGCCTGGCCAGGCTATATGGCTGCCGCTGGGCCGTCCTCAAGGAGAAAAGCCCGTCCTGTGGCAGCTTCTGCATTTACGACGGCACGTTTACGCGCACTCTTACAGAAGGTGATGGCGTGACAGCGGCCCTGTTCAGGAAAGAGGGCATTTCCGTTGTTGGCGAAAGCCGTATTCCCTGGCTCCTGGAACAGTTGTAAGACGCCTGTTCTTACCGGCCGCCGTGGAAATATTGCTTGCTTTATAGGGGCCTCTTTGCTACAATATATAAGTACGCGAGGAGGAACATATAGTGAATACGGTATTACATGAAATATTGGAATGGCTCTATGCCATTGTCATTGCGCTGGCCATTGCCATGGTTATCCATATATTCTTTTTGCAGCCGACACGGGTTTCAGGTGAATCCATGGTGCCGACCCTGCATAACGGTGAATATCTGATTATTTCAAAAATGGGACATATTATGGGAGATGTACCCAATTACGGTGACATCGTCATCATCGACAGCCGCGTCGGCTATCCCCGGACGTGGAAAGATGACGTAGCCGAACCAATGGACAATTATCTGGCCCTGTTCAGCTCCCGCTTCCAGACGAAGAATGTCTGGGTAAAACGGGTCATTGGCCGCCCGGGCGACACGCTGGCTTTCCATGACGGCAAAGTATGGCGCAACGGTGAGGCTCTGGATGAACCGTATATCAATGAACCCATGACTTATAGCCGCAAAGGGGAGGTCCAGGTGCCGGAAGGATATGTCTTCTGCATGGGTGATAACCGTAACCACAGCAGTGACAGCCGCTTCATCGGGCCGGTCCCGGTTGATCACGTCCTGGGGAAAGTCATTTGGTAAATAGGGTGTAAGAGCCGGTGCGCGTACCGCTTGTATACGTGCCGTACTCTTGCACTTTTTTTGTAGGAAAGGAGTTTTTTTATGAGCCGCACAAAGGAAGAATTACAGGGAGTTACGTCTTTGGGAAATCAGCATACAGCCTATACGTTCGATTATGATCCATCACTGTTGGAAACGTTTATTAATAAACATCCCGGCCGGGATTATTTCGTCAAGTTCAACTGTCCCGAATTTACCAGTCTCTGCCCCAAGACGGGACAGCCCGATTACGCTACTTTGTATATTTCGTATGTACCGGACCAGCGGATGGTAGAAAGCAAATCGCTGAAGCTCTATCTGTTTAGTTTCCGCAATCACGGGGACTTCCACGAAGACTGTGTCAACATCATCATGGACGACCTGATCCATGCCATGGACCCGAAATACATTGAGGTGTGGGGGAAATTCCTGCCCCGTGGCGGCATCAGCATCGACCCGTACTGCAATTACGGCCGTGCCGGGACTCCCTGGGAGCAGGTAGCCTGGCAGCGCCTGTCTCAGCACGATCTCTATCCGGAAACCATCGACAACCGTTGACAGATACTTTCAGGTTACGGTTTTGTCTCAGTTTTTCTGCCATTGACAGAAATTGGAAAAGATATGGTATAATAGAACAAACGATAGTTCATAGTAAACATAAAGGCGGTGTTCTTCTTGAAAATGAAAAAAATACTGGCTGCCCTGGTTTTGTCCCTGGCTGTATCCGTTACGGCTTTTGCCAAGGAAGAAGTGTGGCAGTACAATCAGTTTACGACTATTGATATGAGCTCAGCGAAGATTTCCTATCCGGCAGGCATGCAGACTCTTACCTTCCATACGGTAGAAAAAGCTGGTGATTCGACGGATTACTGCACCTATGTCTACAACGTGGATGAACAGACCATCCAGCTCAAGGAAATGGTAACAAAGACGAAAAAGAGCAAGTATAAAAGCAGTTTTTATCCCGAATCCATCAAGAACGGCAATAATGTCATCAAGGCACGGGCCCGCATGGCCGATGAAGTACTGCAGAAAGTACTGGAAAAACTCAATAAATAACAAAATGGAAGCGGCCGCATTACGTGTTTATGCTTAATGCGGCCGCTTCTTTTCTGCGTCTATATGTATGTGGTTATTTTCCTTTGATGCAGATGCGCAGCCACCGCGGCAGTGTAGCTTTGGTGACGACGATGGAAAAGGCGATGGCCAGGAGAGTTACGATGCAGTAGATGGCCATGATGTACAGACTGCGCAGGAAAATATGAAAGTGAGATGCCAGATGGGTGAGCAGTGCCAGAAACAGGGGATGGACCAGATAGATGGGATAGGAGTAATCGCCCAGGAGAGAAAACACTTTATCCACCGCACGCGGCACGGGACGGCATTGCCACCAGTACAGGCAGAACAGCATCGTAGACAAAGTATAAACCATTCCTACCGGACTGAGCTGGTGGATGGTAAACACGGCAGACAGGGCATCATAGCCCTTATAGTACATGATGCCGTAATAAGCGGCCAGCATGCCTGCTGTGGAAAGCCCCTGGAAGAGATTGACCAGAAGTCCGTGATTTTTAAGCCAGTCGCAGACGGCGGAAAAGTGTTCTGCCGTAAAAGCGCCGAACAGGAAGATGAACAGATAATGAAGGACGACGTAATTGAGGCGGTAATTGAAGG
Organism: Caecibacter massiliensis; assembly: GCA_900095875.1. Lineage (GTDB taxonomy): Bacteria > Bacillota > Negativicutes > Veillonellales > Megasphaeraceae > Megasphaera > Megasphaera hexanoica. Next base: position 2,488,636 of record LT608311.1, read on the forward strand.
CATCCTGCAGAATCGGGCTGGCAAAATGAAAATTCCAGATATAACTGGAATAGAAGTTAAATATCATGTTGGCGAAAAAGAGAATGGTAAAGGACAGGGCCGGTTTCTTATCCATCCAGCGCAAAAGGGGCCGCCAGAGGGGCATGAGGAAATAGAACCACAGGAGAATGACGAGAAAATAGATGTGATACATGGCCAGGCCGTACCAGAGTGTACGGATGAACTGTCCGGGATGGAACAGAGTAAAATTATGGCCGATGACGGAAACGTACAACATGTAAAATAAGGACCAAGAGAGGTAAGGGATTAGGACCGTGCGCAGGCGGCGCTTCAGGTACTCTTTGTATACAAAGGGCTGATTGAGAGGCTGGCTGAGGAACATGCCGAAAGCGGACAGGAAAAAAAAGGCCGGAACGGAAAAGCGGGAGAGAATTTCCAGCACGGCGACCAGTCCCAGATTGGGAGAGGGGCTGAGAAGGGCTACGGAGCCGACGTGGATCCCGATGACTCCCAGCATACAAAGGCCACGCATATAATTAATAGACTGTATAAAACGTTTTGACATCTCGCACCTCATTCATATAAGTTTGCACTAGATACTTTCAGCTTTTTATTGTATCATATTTTAAGACACATGTAGAGATAGTTAAGAGAGGGTTTCCATCCTCTTAGAAGGAGACATGGCGCAATGAGCATTTTCTATTATGTACCAGCTGTCCTTGGCGTGCTGTTCATCGGTATCGGCACCTGGCATGGCTGGCGGCTGCGTGCCCTGACGAGACATTGTACGGTTCCGGCAACGGGTACGGTGGTGCAGTTTGACGTACAGAAAAATAAAAGCGGCGATATGTATTACCCCGTCATCCGCTTTCAGGCGGGAGCAGAGCAGTATACGGCCCGCTATACCTTCGGCAACAGTGAGTGGAGCTTTGAAGCTGGCGATACCGTCGATATCCGCTACAATCCGCAAAAACCGGAAGAAATCTATTTGTATCACGAACAGACGACGCTGCAGCAGTATGCCAGTCCGTTCATGATCATTGTCGGCGGCTTGATATTTATTGCAACTTATTATATTACAATATAAGGAAGTATAGTCATGACTGATTTTTCAAAACATATGACGGAGCAGACTGAAGTGAACGAAAAGGCCGTACAGGCCGCGGGAGATTTTCTGCAGGCTCTGGGACTGGACCTCAAACAACTCGGCATGGAAAAAACACCGTACAGGGTAGCTATGGCCTTTTCCCATTTCTTTTCTGGTTTGAAAGAAAATCCGGAAAACTGCTGGGGTGAATTAATCCCTACCCAGTCGGACGGGCTGGTTGCCGTACGCAACATCCGGTTTTATTCCATGTGTGAACATCACCTGCTGCCTTTTTTTGGCATCGTTCACATCGCGTATTATCCGGCAGAAGGCAAAATAGCCGGGTTTGGCCACTTTGCCGAAGTGGTAGACGTACTGGCCCGCAGACCGCAGCTTCAGGAACGGTTTACCTATGAAATATGTAAAGCCGTTCAGGATGGACTGGGGGCCAGAGGTGCCCTGGTCATCGTCCGGGGGACTCATTTGTGCCTTTCCATGCGCAATCATCTGGGCGGCGATTCAGATATTATTACCCAGGCCGGGCTGGGATGTCTGGCCGACGGTACCGATGCAGGGCATCAGGCATGGAAACTGCTTATGGAAGGGGATGCACAGGAATGACAAGACAACATCGCACGTATCACTGGAAAGATGGCAAGACTCTTACTGTCGGGGATAAGACATTGATTATGGGCATATTGAATTATACGCCCGATTCCTTTTCGGACGGCGGGAGCTGGAATGACGTGGATAAGGCTCTTCACCATATGGAAGATATGGTAGCGGCCGGTGCCGATATCATCGACATTGGCGTCGAATCATCACGGCCGGGATTTACCCCTATTTCGGCAGAGGAAGAGATCAGCCGACTGGAACCCATCCTGCGCCGCCTCGTATCAGACTGCCCGGTTCCCGTATCGGTCGATACCTACAAGGCCAAGACGGCACATTATGCCATGTCCTGCGGTGCCCACATCATGAATGATATATGGGGACTGCAATACGCCCCGGAACCGGGAGAAATGGCTGCCGTCGCCGCTGAATTCGACGTGCCGGTCATCGTCATGCACAATCAGGATGGGACGGAATACGGCGATATCATAGGCGATATGAAGGCTTTTTTTGCCCGCTCCGTAGCTATTGCCGACGCTGCCGGTGTCAGCCGTGATAACATTATTACTGATCCGGGAATCGGGTTTGGCAAGACGTTTGAACAGAATGTGTACGTCATAAAACATCTCCGTGAACTGACGGACCTGCCTTATCCGCTGCTTCTCGGTACGAGCCGTAAAGGGTTCATCGGACGCATCCTGGATCTTCCTGTGACAGAACGCATGGAAGGAACAGGTGCAACCTGTGTAGCCGGTGTACTCGACGGGGCGGCTATCGTCCGTGTCCATGACGTCGGACCTATAGCACGCATGTGTAAAATGGCCGATGCATTACGGCCGGAATAGATGGATAAGGAGATTCCTATGGATAAAATAGTATTAAAAGGATTGCATTTTTATGGATATCACGGCGTATTTCCGGAAGAAACGAGAAAGGGGCAGCCTTTTTCCGTCGATCTGGTCATGGAACTGGATACAAGCGATGCCGTACAAAGTGACAGTATTAAAGATACGGTAGATTATAGTGCCGTCTATACGACAGTACAGGAAATCGTCGAAGGCAGGCCATACAAACTGATCGAAAAAGTAGCTGCCGTTATTGCCGATACGGTACTTGATACGTATCACAGGATACAGGCGGTGGAAGTGACACTCCACAAGCCGCAGGCGCCCATTGACGGTCATTTTGATGATGTGACCTTTGTCATCAGGCGGAGCCGGTCGTGATCAGGGTCTATCTGAGCCTGGGTGCCAATCTGGGCAGACGGAAGGAAACGCTGCAGCAGGCGGTCCGTGCCATATCGGCTCTTGACGGGGTGCGTCTGGCTGCTGTATCATCCTTTTATGAAACTCCGCCCTGGGGAAAAGAGAATCAGCCGCCGTTCATCAATGCGGCAGCACTGGCAGAGACATCGCTCCCTGTCGTGGAATTTCTCCGGAAGTGTCAGGCTGTGGAAACGGCATTGGGCCGGGTACGGCACGAAAAATGGGGAGCCCGCACGATCGATATAGACCTCGTGTACAGTCCTGACGTGACCTGCCGGACCGCAGAGCTGACACTGCCCCATCCATATCTGACACAGCGGGCTTTTGTCCTCGTGCCATTGCAGGAAATTGCCCCTCATCTGACGATAGGGGGAACTGATATCGGACAACTGCTGATAAAGCTGCCCGAACGCAGGCAGATTATTAAAATAGAATAGGAGAAGATTATGGAAAAGATACTGATTGCCGATGATGAACAATTGATGAGGCAGCTGGTCATTGATTTTTTAAAACCAGAAGGCTATGAAATCGTAGAAGCTGCTGATGGAAAAGAAGCATTGGAAAAATACCGGTCAGAACATCCGGATCTGATTCTTCTCGATGTCATGATGCCTGGATACGACGGGTGGACGGTCTGCCGGGAAATCCGCCGGGAATCGACTGTACCTATTATGATGCTGACGGCGAAAGGTGAAGAAATAGACCAGCTCTTTGCCTACGATCTGGGTGTCGATGAATATATAACCAAACCTTTCAGCCCCAAAATTCTCGTAGCCAAAATAAAAGCGCTGCTGCGCCGCGTACAGGCTGAAGAAGAACAACCCCAGGCGGCTGAAGGTGTATCTATTGACCGAGATGCCCGTCAGGTCGTCATCGATGGCAAAAACGTTGATCTCAGTCCGACAGAATATAAACTGCTCAACTATCTCATGACCAATGCCGGCAAAGCGCTGAGCCGCCGCCAGATTCTCAATAAAGTCTGGAATTATGAATATTACGGCGATCTTCGCACGGTTGATACGCATATTAACAGACTGCGCATTAAACTCGGTGACAAAGGATATGTCATTAAAACCGTACGTGGTTACGGGTACCGTTACGAAGCGTCGAAATGATGAAGATATCACTGCGCAAAAAAACATGCTTTTTCCTTGCTGCCTTTACGATTTTGTCGGCGCTGCTGCTCATGCTGGCTATTGGGATAGGTTTTAAGACTTTTTATCTGGAATACAGGAAGGACACACTTATATCTATGTCCAAGGATATCGGCCGCATGTACCACGAAGCCGGGACCGATAATACAGAACAGTTCGACCGCCTTAGCCAGCAGAACAGTTCTGTCATTTATATCGTGGACAATCAGCATCTTGTGTATTCATCCATGCCGAACCGGAAAGCTGTACTGGGAAGACCGTCATTCAAGGGACAGCAGGAATTTACTGCCCCAGGACTGAAAAGGCTCAATCCCGATGGGGAAGAGCAGCCGATGAAAGAGCCACGGCATGTCACCATCATGCGCAAACTGTTCAATGGCGAAGCCTTAAGCCAGGATGAAACTAATGAAATTTACATTGACGGCCGGGACGATCACATGCGATTCATCAGTTATGTCTATCCTGTAGACGAAGACCGTAATAGTTACGTTATTGTTTCCCAACCGCTGGAACCACTGGAAGCGACCGTTGTCGTCGTGCAGAATTTCGTTGCATTGTGCGGTATCATATGGCTGTTTGTTGCCATCATCGGTTCCATTCTGTTTACCAATGCCCTGACGAAACCGTTGATTCATCTGAAAAAGCTGTCTGTTGCTATGGCCCATCTCGACTTTTCCCATAAATGGATGAATACGCGCAATGATGAAATCGGGGAACTGGGCCAGAGCCTGAATAATTTGTCTAATCAGCTGAATACGGCCCTTACAGAGCTCAAACAGGCAAATAGCGAACTGGAAGTACAGCTAAAAAAAGCCAATGAAGTGGAAAAGATGCGTAAAGAATTTATTTCTGCTGTGTCTCATGAGCTGAAGACGCCACTGGCCCTTATCCAGGGATATGCCGAAGGGCTGGACAGCCTCGATGTGGATGAATCGACGAGGCAGCATTACTGCAAGGTCATACACAGTGAGACGATGAAGATGGATCATCTGGTGAAGGACCTGCTCAACCTGTCACGGCTGGAAACGGGAACGTTCCGCATTGATATGACGGAGTTTGATTTCCGGGCTCTCGTAGAAGAAGCGCATTGTCGTTTCGAAGGGGTCCTGAGGGAAAAAGAAATTCAGTTTTCGTGCTGCCTGCCTGAAGAAATGGTTGTCTACGCTGATCCGGAACGCATTGATACAGTCCTTAGCAATTTCCTTTCCAATGCTATCGACTATACGGAAAACGGACGACGTATTATTCTTTCTGCCGTCCGTTCGGGAGACCGTTATACCATAAGCATCTACAATCAGGGAATCCAGATACCGGAGCAGGACCTGAGCCGCGTCTGGGAACCGTTCTATAAAGTAGATGCCGCCAGGACCCGCAAATCCCAGCGTATTTTTGGCGGTCATGGTCTGGGCTTGGGAATCGTGGCAGCCTTATTGAAACTGCACCATGAAACGTATGGCGTGTACAATGAACCGGACGGCGTGACATTCTGGTTTACCTTGAAAGCCTGCTGATTCGTTTCATTCGGATGACTGTCGAAAAATTGCTATGAACGGCAAATAAAGGAGGCCGCAGCAAAATGAATGGTTCATGTCATTATGCTGCGGTCTCCTTTTGCATTAAAACGATTTTTTTCCAAGTGTAGGATGACTGCACGGCTTCAGTGTCAGATGGCCGACGAGATAGCCTGCTTCTTCCAGGGGAATATCTTCCCGGGAACCATCGTGTTCATACACGCAGAGTGGATGTTCCGTGCCGACTTCGCCACCGGGCAGATAGATGTATTCGTTATTTTCTTTATCGCCGAAGATGAACCCGGCTAATAGATGTTTCTGGGCAATCTGGCTCATGGTTCTTCTCCTTTATCATCAAATGTAATTTCCAGCAGCTGGCAGTCCCGGTAATCGGCAGAGACGAGCTGCAGCAATGTCCCGTTATATCTGCGGGGGAACATGGTGTTGGGCTGCATGCCGTGGAGATGGCCGAACACGCACAGAGGAACGTGATACTTTTCCAGAAGCTCTGTAAAACCGCTGGGTCTTGTCAGATCACAGACCGGCGGGTAGTGGAGAAGCAGAATCGTGTGCTCACAATTCAGTGCTGCCGCTTCCTGCAGGCACCGTTCGACGCGGAGCAGTTCCCGGCGGTAAGGTTTGGCGTCTTTTTCTTCATGATAGTGGATGTCGCCGGGGCAGACCCAGCCATGAGTACCGCAGACAGCGATGCGGCCTTCGTCGAGAGTGACGGTGCTGCCGTATAAGTAGTGCATGCCCTTTCCTTCATCGAGGCGGTTTAACTTGCCGGCACTTTCCCACCAGTAATCGTGATTGCCGCGGATGATATATTTCGTGCCGGGAAGTTCCCGGATTTCGTCGAGATCTTCCTGAGCTTCTTTAAGATGCATGGCCCACGATGTATCACCGGCGATGAGGACGGCGTCGTCTTCATGGACACGGCTGAGCCAGTCTTCCCGGATCCGCTGCCAGTGATTGATCCAGCGGGGACCAAAGACCTCCATGGGCTTTTTAGGCGGGTTGCCGGACAGATGTAAATCACCGATTGCAAATAAACGCATATATTATTTCCTTTCCGATAAAATGGTACGCAGTTTTTCTATAACCCGCTGCTGATGTCCCTTGTTGGCGACCTGGGCAATCATATATCCTACGTACAGCGGATTGGTAAGAAAACGTGGGACTATTTTGACAAAGAGCCGGCTGTCACCGGGAAAATCGTAGAAAAAGATGTTATAGCTTTCGTTGCGCCACACGAAATCGTGGATGAAGTAGTGGGCGACGAGCTGCATATAGCGAACGAACTCTGGCAGTTTTTCCTTGTTTTCAAGAATCAGGTTGACTTCATAAAAGCCGATGATGGGACGGGTTGAAAGATTGATTTCCAGACCGTCTTCTTCGATGATGGGCGTCCCCAGGAGATGGTAGAGCTTGATGTCGTCATGATAATCATAGTTTTCAAATCCGACTATCTGGGAATGGGGATGATGAATAGTTCCACCGGACATGTAACCGTGATTCCTGTAAAAAACGACGGAACGGAAGCGCCCCATTTCTTTGACCTGCTGCCACTTTTCCAGACCGAAATCGATGAGCTTTGTGGCATAATCCGGCGTATATTCACAAAATTCACCGTCGCAGTCGTCACTTTCGATGATTAGTGTCTGCCAGGAATCCTTGAGGACCGGATAGGCATTTTCCAGCCATATCATGTGTCCCCGCGTTTCCATGATGTTTTTTAAATGTGCCACATCGCAGAACGGGCAGTACGACGCGTCGCGGTGCACCGTATCCGGCTTTGTCCTGCCCAGGTCCAGATTGTATATCAATGTATGTAATGACGGATTGTGTTCCATTATGACGGACTCCTTTACTAATACCTACCGTATATTGTAGCATAGAGATACGCTTTTTCAAATACGATATATGGCAGGGGATGTGGTATAATATAAAGCACCGGAGCCAGACTGGCATTCCGATGTGATTACATTGAAAAAACAGAGGTATGAACCGTTTATGACGATACACAACGAAACAGCCCATGACTGGCCGCAGCTGCTGCTCGGCTGGTTCCGGACTCACCGCCGTGACCTGCCCTGGCGCACTTCGCCGCGTGATCCGTATAAAGTATGGGTTTCAGAAATTATGCTGCAGCAGACGAAAGTCGAAGCCGTCCGGCCGTACTATGAAAACTGGCTGGATCATTTTCCTACGGTGGCGTCCCTGGCCAGTGCCACCCAGGAAGAAGTGCTGCGCCAATGGCAGGGGCTGGGGTATTATTCGCGGGCACGCAATCTCCATCAGGCCGTTTGTGAAGTGCAGGCCCGGTACGGCGGGAAGGTACCGGATAGGGAAAAGGATATGCTGTCACTCAAAGGAGTCGGTGCCTATACGGCCGGGGCAGTCCTCAGTATTGCCTATGGCCGGCCGGTCCCGGCTGTCGATGGCAACGTGCTCCGCATCTTTTCCCGCCTGTACCTCATAGAGGATAATATTTTATCGGCGAAAGTAAAAAAAGAAGTTACCCGCCTGGCACAGGATGTCATCCCCGACGATGCGCCGGGCGATTTCAATGAAGCGCTCATGGACCTGGGAGCTTCGATCTGCATTCCCCGTCATCCGCGCTGTCAGGAATGTCCTCTTGTTTCCTGCTGCCTTGCCCATGAAAAAGGGCGGGAGACGGAACTTCCGGTCCGCATTGTCAAAAAAGACAAGCCTGCGGTGGATATAACCGTTCTGGTCGTTTCCGACCGGCAGTCCTGGCTCATCCATCGCCGTCCGGCAAAGGGACTGCTCGCTTCTATGTGGGAATTTCCCAATGCCGTGGGAAAGGGAAATGCCGGGCTGGATGCAGCCAGAGAAGTTCTGAAAAAAGCAGGAATCCGCGCCGGCAGTGCCAGCGGGCCAGTCGGTACACTGCGTCATGTATTTTCCCACAAAGTCTGGCAGATGACGATATATACAGCCCCGTATGCAAATGGGACGCTATTGGATAAGGAGGATTGGCAGTGGCTGCCACAGGCTGGCTACACGCAGGTTCCCTGGGCCGGGCCCCATGGAAAAATCACTGCCATAGTTTAGATGAAAGGTCCTTTTTTTATTAATTTTATGGTAATCCTGTCCTGTTTTTCCGTAGCAGCAGGCGTACTATATAACTACATCGTACAAGGCGGACAGGGAAAGAAAATTGCTTTGCTCACGGCATGCTGCTCGGCGCTGGGGGCAGGGGAGTTGTATTGGTACAGCCACTGGTTCCCCGGTCTGACGGGGGGCATCCGCCTGATGGGGCTCCATATAGGAGCTTTGGCGTCAGTGAGCTGGTTCCTCACCTTTCTCCTGGCATTTCCTGTCCTGGCAGTGCTGGCGGCTGGCATCTTTTTTTACCGGCTGAAGCGGCGCGGCCGACCGGTTACACCGGCAGAAAATATGACTGCCGGGGAACATCAGGGGCCATCCATGAGCCGGCGGACATTCCTGAAAGGGATGGCCGCTGCCGTTCCCGTAGCGGCAGCAGCGACGAGCGGACTGGGAAATGTCGTGGGCGAAAGTTATCTGGCTGTGACCAAACTTCCCCTTTCCTTTCCGGACTTACCTGATTATCTGGAAGGGTACCGCATCGGACAGATTTCTGATAGCCATATTGGGCTGTTTTTCAGCCCGGAGGACTTAAAAACAGCGATGGAGCGCCTGGCAGCGGAAAAAGTCAACCGCCTGGAAATTACGGGGGATCTCATCGATGAGCTGAGCCGGCTTCCTCAGTGCCGGCAGGTCCTTATGGAGGGAGCCGCTTTGTTTCCCGATGGCATTGATTTCTGCTACGGCAACCATGAATATTACCGGGGACTGGCGGATATTACAGACATGCTGGAATCGACACCCATACGTATCGTACGCAACAGCCATTTCTGTGCCAGTCCCGGAGGGGGACGGAATCTTTCCGGCCGTTCCGGAAAGGATAACAGGCCCTTTTATATTGCCGGCACAGATTTCAGTTTTGCCCCCAGCGGCCGTCTCCACGATGAACAGCGCCGGGACTATACGCAGACAGCCTTGCAGGGAATACCAGAAGGTGCATTTACGATTCTGCTGGCACACAATTCGGCCTTCATCGATGAAGGATTCGCTCATCATATTCCTCTTACGATGTGTGGTCATACCCATGGTGCCCAGTTTGCACCTATCGGGCCTTTAGTCCAGGCCGTAGGATTTAAATATCTCCGCGGCCTGTTCCAAAAAGACGGCTGCTATGGGTATGTCAATCGCGGTACGGGCCACTGGCTGCCTTTCCGGGTCTTGTGCTCCCGGGAAGTTACCGTATATGAATTACAGAAAAAGCGGTGATTGTATGAATATAGAAAAATACAAAGTCTTTCTCACGGCAGCCCGCAAGGGAAGCTTCATCCAGGCTGCGCGGGAACTGGGATATACGCCGTCGGCGGTGACCCAGATGATGAATTCCCTGGAAAATGAATGTGGTTTCAGCCTGCTCCAGCGGAGCAACAAAGGTGTTGTTCTGACCAAAGAAGGACACGCCATCCTGCCCTATGCCCGGCAGCTCGTAGAAGTGGAAGAACGGCTGGAAGAGCAGTGTGAAAATATCAAGGGCATTCATTTGGGCCGCCTGCGCATTGCCGGATTCACCAGCACGGCCTGTGCCATCATACTGCCTGTCGTCGAGCGCTTTCAGGAACGATACCCCAATATTGATGTGGACATTCTGGAAGAGAACAGTCCTAAAACGCTAGCCGAATGGGTGCGCAGCGGCGTTGCCGATATTACGATTACGACGAAACAGCCAGATTATGAAAATGAATGGATTATCCTCAATGTCAATCCTTATGTGGCTGTCCTGTCCAAACAGAACCCTTTGTCCCGGAACGAATGCATTACGGCAGAAGAAATGCAGCAGTCCCGGGTACTCATGTTCCGTTCACGCCATGGTCTGGAATCGAATGTAGCCGAGTACATGAAAAAGTATAATCTGCAGCCTCTTTCGACGTTTACGTCCAACTGCAATTATGTCATGCTGAAAAAACTGGAACAGACACCTTGTGTCAGTCTGCTTCCCGTTTATATGTGGGATTTTTATGCTCCTATGCATCCGGGACTTACAGCACGGCCGATTTCACCGTCCCTGACTTGTGATATTATCCTGACAGTGGCTTCCTTTAGTGAATGTTCTGTCCCGGCCAGGGCATTCATTGAATGTACGAAAGAGTTCATTAAAGATAGTCTTACATGAATGGATATTTCCATTAAAGAAAATCTGTGCGTGGAAAAAGGGGCTGCAGCAAGGTGAATGCTTCTGGTTCACTTTGCTGCAGCCCCTTTTTCAGGGAGTCTCGATATAAATATATTCCTGCTAAAATCAGCATACAAGAATCCTAAAAGGGACATGTAAGAGGATTTTCGTATCCAGCTGCAGACGGCGCAGGAACAGACAAAAGCTGTGCTGCAGAACACGTGCTCTTTTGTTACTTTTTATTATAAACACGAGCCGGAAAAAGGGGAAAACAGTAATTCTGTTAACGCAGTAAGAAAACGTAAAAAGAGTACAGCTGATGTGATTTCCGCTGTACTCTTGTCCGGCATGACTACTGATGATTGCATGTATGACCATGACCGGCGTGGTGCTGATGATGACCGCCGCTGCAGGTGGCATCCGGATTATACTGCAGCCGGTCTTCCAAGAATGCCTGTACGGCTTCGTCACAGGATCCCTGAACGCCACAGTAGAAGGGGATACCAGCCTGCTGCAGGGCATTACGTGCTCCCGGTCCCATATTGCCACAGAGGAGTACGTCAGCACCGTGATCTTTGAGCCACTGGGCCAGCGGTTCGTGGCCGACACCGTTGGTGGAAATGATTTCGCTCCCCGTTACGATTTTGTCTTCTACTGTATAAAACTTGAATGCTTCTGTCCGTCCAAAATGCTGGAATACGCTGCCGTTGTCATAGGTTACGGCAATTTTGCCATTTGTCATCATATGAATTCCTCCTTAATATAACCTGACTATACTGAATCTTTCTTCTATTAAAGAGTATACATCATATAACGACATATGTCAATAATATAAACAACAAAAGTCAATAATTTAATTATCGAATGCTTTCAGCGCATCTGATGCGATATGGAGCGTGCGCAGCTGGGGTGCTTTTTTATACTGATGGCCTTCCATACGCTTAACAATATCCGCCAGGCTGGAAACGGCTTTTACGATGTACGGTCCTTTATTGAGCATGACGCATTCGGCCCGTTCACTCATGGCGGCATCGGTGATTTCAGCCCGGGACGGAATGCCTGTCTTGACGAGGTTTTCCAGAACCTGTGTAGCCCAGATGACGGGAATATGGGCAGCTTCACAAATCCAGAGTATTTCTTCCTGCAGCTCTGCCAGACGATGATATCCCGCTTCAACGGCCAGATCGCCCCGGGCAATCATAATGCCAAAGGGATTCCGGGAAGCGGCCTAGATGATGATTTCTGGCAGATTATGCACACTGTCTCTGGTCTCTATTTTTGCGATGATAGCCATGTTCCGTGCTTTATTTCCCATCCGTTTGTACAGTTCATCCTGCAACAGAAGAATATCGGCGCGGCTGCGGACGAACGAATAGCCGATTGCGTCGGCATGATGGATAATGAAATCGAGATCGGTCAGATCCTTTTTCGTCAGGGGCGTAATGTCCAGTGGTGTTTTAGGGAAATTCAAGCTTTTTTTATTTTTCAGACGGAATCCCTTGACTTTTGTCGAAATGACGCGCAGATAGGCTCCCTGAGGCATAAGCCTGGTGACGACACAATTCAGTTTGCCATCATCGATGACGACGGAATCGCCTTCCTGAAGATGATCGAATACTTGGGGGATACTACAGGTAATGATGACATTTCCTGTATAATCGGCAGGGTAATCAGAAATTTTTCCACGGGCGAGGAAAAAGAAATCATCTGTAAAGACACGGTCGTCATCACCGGGAACTAATACCTGGGAAATGCGGACTTTCGGACCGGCCAGATCCATGTAGATTTTACAGCGTTTCTTTGTTTCTTTTTCGGCTTTATGGATATGGTGCAGCATGGCCTGCCATATATCCCGTGTGTCATGAGCGCAGTTGATGCGGGCCATGTCCATGCCTGCTTCGAGAAGATTGCGGACCAGTTTGTAGTCCGTAGCCGCTTCCGGAGGCATAGTCACCATAATATTCGTATAGGATGCATCGGGGTGACTGCCAAAAATCAGATTGGAATTATGAGCCAGCAGGCGGCTGCCGTGAAAAAACCATTTTGGTGCAGGGTAGGCGATGAGTTCATGTTCCTGCTTGTGGCAGATCCGCCCCAATGAAGCGATGACGGCATCGAGATTCGCCATCGTACGGGCTTCGCTGCGCCCAAGTGAAGATAATCCCAATAACAGCAGCTTTTCCTGCAGGGGCCGCAGGTCGTGGCAGCGTATGGCAAGATAAAAAGCCAGATTCAGGGCACTGAAGCGGAAGGAGCTGCGCCGGATAGATGGAGAAACAGCTTGATACATTTTCATACCCTGCTCTAAAACGTTCTGGCGAAGTTCGAACAAGGTTTGATATAGGTCATTCATTTCTTTTAGAGAAGGGGTTGATTTCATCGTATTGCCTCCTGTATACCAGAATACATGTTGTATGCAACCATAGTATACCATCGTTGCGGAGAAAGAAAGTGTTTTTACTGTAATTTTACATTGGACAGCATCATTTTATGTGACAAAAGATGCTATGGAATAAACATTAATATGATATAATAGAAAATATTTTTAATGAAGGAGACACTAATCATGATAGTATACGTCAACAATGAAGAACGGGAACTCCACGTTTACGACCGCAGCAGCGGCGTCGATTACGCAAAAAGTGTCATTTGTTCCCAGGAGCGGCTCGATACGGGCGTGATGGGGGAATTCATCCTCTCTGAACAGGAATACGACAATTGGAAGGAAATCCTCCATATCGTGCAGGAATCGGAAGACATCCGTTATGCCATAAGAGGCATCGTAGATCCTGAAGAATTAAAAGAATACATTTTCGAAGATACACAGTACCTCGTTCACGTGCGGGAAACAGCGGAAACGGAAAATGTCTGCTTGAAAGACCTGCAGCAGGCATTAGAACAAAAAGACAAGAACTGGCTCCGGGAAAATGGGTTTATCAAAACAATAAATCATATTTAGTGCGAAAAAATCCTTGTCAGTACACACATGTTGTGATATCCTTAAACAGATATGAATTGCTTAGAGTCAGGACAAGGGAGTTTTAATGTGAAAAAATTTTTTTCCTGGTTTTTAGGTATTCTTTTTACAGTCATCGTTCTTGTAGCCGGTATCTTTGCGTATTGGTATTTTGGATCGACCAATTATCATCTGACGGGGGTTCCCGTCCTCAATTATCATCAGGTCAACAACCGCTATGAGACATGTCTCACTATGAAGCCTGAAAACTTTGAAGCACAGATGAAATATCTGCACGACAACGATTATCATTCTATTACTCAGGAACAGTTTGATGCCTATATGCGCGGGGAAGGGTCATTGCCGGACCGTCCGGTTCTGATTACCTTTGATGATGGATATGTCGATAATTACGAGTTCGCCTATCCTATCATGAAAAAATATGGATTCCGTGGCACCATTTTTCTCATCATGAATCTCATGGAAAAGCCAGGATATCTGACCTGGAATATGGTCAAGGAAATGAGCGACGACGGGATGGAATTCGGATCCCATACGATCAGCCACAAGCCTCTGACTAGTTTTGACCGCGATGGCGTACGAAAAGAATTGCAGGAATCGAAAGCCATGATTGAAGCCCGGACGGGCAAGGTTTGTAATTTCATCGCTTTCCCGGAAGGAAAGTTCAATGCTATGGTCATGGAAGAAACGAAAAATGCCGGGTATGATTATGGATTTACTGTAGAAACAGGCCGTGATTTCCCCTGGGATGACCACTACGATCTGGACCGGGTCCCCTTCTTTGAAGGTCCGGTCAGTTTCAAACATTTCCGTTTCCGTCTGACCTTTAGTGCATTCAGTGCCCTTTTGTGGAAGACCCATGCTTACTTTGCTAATATGGAAATGACAAAACCACTGGCGGAACATATCCCCCAGCCGTAACAAGGAAAATAGAAAAGACAGCTGCCCCAGGAGTATTACATTTCCTGGGGCAGTCACTTTTGGCGTAAGGAGGTAACAAGATGAAATCCTTTATGAAATTTGTATTCGTATTGACGGCTGCAGTGGCCGTATCTGCCTTCAGTCTGCCATCCGTCAGTGCCAGTGAACAGGCGGAAGCCGTTCAGTCTCCCAATCAGACGGCAGCCGTACAGAATGCGTCATCAAAAGAGCAGGTAAAAAAGGTAAAACAGAAAAAGACAAAGAAGTCGAAAAAAAAGGCGGCTCAGGTAAGACCGGCCAGTACGGAAAAAGCCGATACGTATCAGAAAGGACAGGCAGCACACGATGACGGCCTTTCTGTCTACAATCCTGAAAAGGATGCAGCACCATCGGAAGGACTGGTCATTGAGGAAACGAATTTTCATTTTACTGAACCACTCCTTGTACGGCCTAAGACGGATATGATTGTCATCCATCATGTAGGAATCCCCGATGGTGATACACCGGCATCGGCTATCCACCGGGCTCATCTGGCCAATGGATGGGCTGGCATCGGCTATCATTATGTCATCCGCAAAAATGGCGTTATCGAACGGGGCCGGCCTCTGGCCGTTGTGGGAGCTCATGCCTACGGGGAAAATTATCATACCGTCGGCATTAACGTGACTGGAAATTTTGACAAAGAAGTCCCCACTGATGCCCAGATGAAATCCCTTACAGAATTGGTGACGGCGCTTTGCCGTATTTATCATATCGATCCCGGCCCGGCAACGATTGTCGGTCACCGCGATGTAAACAGTACGGACTGCCCGGGCAAGAATCTCTATCGCCTTTTGCCACAGCTTCGCGATGATGTTGAACTGAACCTCTATGCTGAAAAACTGAAGGGAATCCATCTGCTGAAGCTGAAAAAATATGAAACAGAAAAACCGTAAGTACATGTAAAAACTAAATGCACATCACCTAAATACCGGAAGTATTACGACTTTGAAAGGACTGCCTGACAGAGTCGTTCGATAGCTTCTGGTATTTTTTTGCTTTCCAGACTGGAATAATTGATCAGATACGTATGGGCTGCATCAGGACGTGGTTCATGATAATACTCGGAAAGCCCGGTCAGGTACAGTCCCTGCTCCTGAAAGCGGTCCTTCAGACAGGCGTCGTCAAGAATCGTGTGAAGGCGCAGCAGGAAATGGAGCCCTGCACTCTGTTCAATGATATCCGATTTTCCGGCGAGGGCACTGTTTTTCAGGGTACGGATAAGCAGGTCACGTTTTTTCCGGTAATACGTCCGCATGCGGTTCAGGTGTTTTTCAAAATACCCCTGGCTGATGAAGCGGGCCAGTGTATACTGTTCAAAATTCGATACCGTGCAGGAAAGAAATCCCAGAGATTCCTGGAAGGGTTGGACCAGTTCAGGAGGCAGAACCATATAACTGATACGGATGGTTGGCGTCAGCGTTTTGGAAAAAGTATTCATGTAAATGACCTTTCCTCCTGCGTCAATGCTGAACAGTGTCGGGACGGGTTTTCCTGTAAAACGGAACTCACTGTCATAATCATCTTCGATGATATAACGCCCTTCGGTTTCATTGGCCCAGCCCAGAAGCTCATAGCGCCGGGCGATGGGCATGACTCTGCCTGTAGGAAAATGGTGGGATGGACTGATATGGGCAATCGATCCGTGAAGTTTTCGCAGGGCATCGATGGAAATTCCGTTTTCGTCGAGCGGGGCGTAGCGGCATGACATGCCATTACTTTCATAAATGCGTCGTACCTTGGCATAGCCCGGATCTTCCAGACAGACAATGTGCTTTGTGCCTAGAAATCGCACAATCAGGCTGTACAGGTATTCTGTACCGGCGCCGATGACAATCTGTGCTGGCGACGCATACATGCCACGGAAATGCTGCAAATGAGTGGACACGGCCTGTCGCAAGGCAAGGCAGCCCCAGACTGGTACTGGTTCCATCAGGTGGGATTGTTCATCTGCCAGAGTGTCCCGAAGCACTTTAGTCCAGGTAGCAAAGGGAAACATATCGGCCTGAATCTGATTTGATGTAAAATCAGCAAACCAGGCAGGTGTTTTTTCTGTTTCCCGGACCGTTTTCCGCACAGACCGGGGCCGTGGGAAGGCACGGGTCGTAATATCAGATACGTAATATCCCCGTTTGGGACGGGAGTAAATATAGCCTTCTGTCAGTAACTGGCCATAAGCCTTTTCTACGGTGATGGTGCTGATTCCCAGGTGAGTGGCAAAGGTCCGTTTGGACGGCAGTCGTTCGCCAGACCGTAATTTACCGCACTGAATGTCTTCACGGAGACAATGATACAAATGTTCATAGAGAAATTCTGACCTTATATTTTCAAAAGAATAGGTTAGCATAACAGGCGTCTCATCCAATCTGACCTTTTAAAATATATAAAAATTGAGTCTTTTAATAAGGTCAATTTAGATTATACTAATACCCGTAAGAAATATCAAGTTACATACGGAGGAGATAGTTATGACCAGAAAAACAAACGAACGCTATGAATTAAACAAACAGTTGGCACAAATGCTGAAAGGAGGTGTCATTATGGATGTTACAACATCGGAGCAAGCTAAAATCGCTGAAGAAGCCGGTGCCTGTGCGGTCATGGCACTGGAACGCATTCCGGCTGATATACGGGCTGCCGGTGGCGTGTCCCGCATGAGTGATCCATATATGATTAAAGGAATTCAGGATGCCGTTTCAATACCGGTCATGGCAAAATGCCGCATCGGCCATTTCGTAGAAGCCCAGATTCTGGAAGCTATAGAAATTGATTACATCGACGAAAGTGAAGTTTTGTCGCCAGCAGATAATATATATCATATCGATAAAACTAAATTTAATGTACCCTTTGTCTGCGGTGCCCGTAATCTCGGCGAAGCTTTGCGCCGCATAGCGGAAGGGGCATCTATGATCCGCACGAAAGGTGAACCGGGTACAGGCGATGTCGTGCAGGCAGTCAGCCATATGCGGCTCATCAATTCAGAAATCGCGGCCCTTACGGCTAAACGGGATGATGAACTGTATGAAGCAGCCAAATCGTTGCAGGTACCTTACCATTTAGTTAAATACGTTCACAATGAAGGCAGACTGCCTGTCGTTAATTTTGCAGCCGGCGGGATAGCGACTCCTGCTGATGCGGCACTCATGATGCAGCTCGGTGCGGAAGGTGTCTTTGTAGGGTCGGGTATATTTAAATCGGGCAATCCGGCCAAACGGGCCCGGGCTATCGTTCAGGCCGTGACAAACTATCAGAATCCGGAAATATTGGCAAAATTATCCGAAAATCTTGGAGAAGCCATGGTCGGCATCAATGAAGAAGAAATAAAAATTCTCATGGCAGAACGGGGGCAGTGATGATGAAACCCGTGACGATTGGCATACTGGCCGTGCAGGGGGCCTTTATCGAACACCGGTATATGCTGGAATCTCTGGGTGCCCGGTGTGTTGAATTGCGAAATAAAGAGAATCTGGCCATTCCACTGGATGGACTAGTCCTGCCAGGTGGGGAAAGTACCGTTCAGGGGCGTATTCTCAGGGATGAAGGCATGTTCGGAATATTACAGCAGAAAATCCGGGACGGACTGCCGGTCCTTGCCACCTGTGCCGGCCTGATTCTTCTGGCAGATCATTTGAGCAATGACCGGGCGTCTTATTTCCAGACGTTGCCGGTTACGGTGCGGCGCAATGCGTACGGACGGCAGCTCGGCAGTTTTATAACGACGGCACCGGTAAAAGGTATCGGGGACGTACGGATGAATTTTATCCGTGCCCCCTATATTGAGTCCGTTGAATCAGGAGTGGATGTGTTATCTGTTGTCGATGACCATATCGTGGCCGTAGTTTACAAAAATCAGCTGGCACTATCTTTTCATCCTGAAGTCGGTCAGGATACGCGGATCCATGAATTTTTTCTCGACAGGGTCCGGAAGAAAAAAGGATGATTATTGTTTTACCGGAAGCGGTATGATATACGACATAACAAAAAAAGGGCCGCAGCAAAATGACCAGGATAGTTCATTTTGCTGCGGCCCCTCTTTTGTATTCAAAATTATTCAAACTGCTGTACCAGGTCCCGGAAGGTATCTTTATGAGACGGATACCAGTCAGTAAAGGCCTGGGAATCGGCGAGGAGACGGTCATTCAGTGCCAGAAAGAATGCCGGCAGATTCTTCGTTGTAATAGTGCCAATCTGTGTGCCTATGACACCCTGACCGATGGCATAACTGCCGCCAGCGTAGATGTCGAACGCTTCTTCCATGGCAGTGCCTGTTTTTTTGCCAGATCCGCGCAATCCCAGTATGGCCAGCTGCTGGACTGTGCAATTAGACGGGCAGCCGGAAAAATGGCATTTAGGCAAAAGGGTCGTGTCTTTGCCGCTTTCACGCAGTACGGTGGCAATACGGACGAATGTACCGTGAGAATCGCGCAATCCCTGCTGGCATACCGTTGCGCCGATGCAACTGACCGACTGTTCAAACGCTGTCCGTGCCGTATCACTTACGGTAATATCCGCTATCGCCCGGGCTTCCGGGGCAGTCAGATTGATTATATATGCTGTTTCATCAGCGTTGAGCCGGATTTCGACATCATCCATAGCTGAAAGTGCCGTAAGAAGACGGGTGAATACAGTCATATCCGGCGTACCTCCCAGGGGCTTGTAGGCTACATAGTACAGGCCGGGCTGTTTTTGCTTTCCTATGCGCGGGTCAGACAATATGCGATCGTCATCACTGCCTTTTGTCGACGGTGTCTGCGGTTCAATCGTCAGTCTGTAATCTCCTTCAGAGCGGACTTTCCTGACGGCGTCCTGCACAGCCTTACGGAACGCATCTTCTCCCATGGCTTCCAGAATAAAGCGGGAACGATTGCGGCCGCGGTGTTCATAATCACCGTATTTCATGTAAATATCACGGGCATAGGCAAAAATGTAGTAAGAAATATCTAGGGGATCGATACCGTGGTCGATGAGAATGCCAAAGCGGGAGCCATTGACGCCAAAACCTCCGCCGGCAAAGACATCGAATGTGTGATCCGGACGGGCTACGAATCCCAGGTCTTTGAACGTTGCATGTCCTTCATTGTCGAGGCCGTTTGAAAAGCTGATTTTAAATTTGCGGGGAAGGTTCAGCCTGGGCATGAGATTGATGACGAAGTGGGAAGCCGCTTCAATATAAGGGGTCATATCAAAGTATTCACCCTGTTCGACGCCGTGGAGGGGACTGGCCGTTATATTACGCGGATTGTCGCTTCCAGCGCCATAACAGTATATGCCGGCATCGAAGCATTCCTGGTACAAAGCCAGCAGATTTTCTTCAGACAAATGGTGAATCTGGAGAGCTTCACCTGTCGTGAAATGAATCAGGTCTAAGGGATACCGCCCGAGTATATCTTTTAAAAAGAGAATATGCTTTTTCCGGACGGCACCGCCGGAAAAGCGCAGACGCAGCATAGAACTCTGTCCGCCCCGTTCACCATAACTTCCAAACTTGCCGGACGTGCCTTTGTATTTTGCAGGTGGAAGCTCTTTAGCATAAAAAGCATGGCAGGCTTCTTTAAACAGAGGGAAGCGGCCCTGTATTTCTGATTTCGTTTCCTGAGAAATATCGGTCATGGAAAGGCTCCTTTCGAAAAAGAAAGTGTAATACTGAACATAGTATACCAGAATCCCCGATGTGTGGATATACCATAATTTCCCATAGAAGTAGAAAGTTTTACATAGAAGCAACGGGATATATAGGAAATCTTTACAAAGGCGATTCACAATAGATGTGTTCGTGCAGAAGGAGGGGTTATATGAAGCAAGTTTTTTTCTCTTCCACGCTGATGTGGAGTGCACCTTTGCAGGATATGGCACAGGTCGTCCGGGACCATCAGCTGGCAGGGATAGAAGTATGGGCACAGCATTTTTTCTATCATCAGTACGACCGGAATGTTTATAGAGAATATGCCAGGAAATTCCAGATGAAAACTTTTGTGCACAGCTGCAGCTGGGATTTGAACCTGGCTTCACTCAATGAGGGAATACGGCAGGCTTCTGTTCAGGAAGTCATAGCTTCGCTGCATCTGGCCAGAGACCTGGAAGCTTCTGAAGTGACGGTTCATCCTGGACATATGACTATGCCATTCTGGCCCAGAACCAGCGTGGCCCTGTTTCATCAATCGCTGGAACAGATTGCCGAAGCATCTCATGTTTTAGCAATCCCCGTATCACTGGAAATTATGGAGAAGATTCCGAAAGAGTTCGTCACATCTGTTGAGGCTATGGAGAACGCAGCAGGAGATTTATTTGATGCATTTTATTATACATTGGATACGGCCCACTGTGACAGTACAGCGGAAATCCGTCGCATATTGAATGAGATGCCACGGCTGTCTAAGATACATATCAGCAACCGTCAGGGTCCCGTATATCATACGCCCCTTAGGGAAGGAGATTATGACTTCATGAAACTGCTGCCCGTTTTATACAGCCGGCAGCTGCCATTGGTCGTAGAAGGGTTTGATGCCGGTACCGGCTACACGATATTACACAAAAATCTTGATTTCTTACATGAGGAGGAACAACATGAATACATGGATAAAAAAAACCTGCGGTCTCTTACTGACCGGTGTTACGCTGTTTAGTCTTGCTGGCTGCGGAGGAAGTGGGGAACAGTCATCGGCTGCCAAAGACGACCTTAAAGGGGAAGTCGTCCTCTATACGTCCCAGCCGGAAAAAAATGCCCAGAAGCTGATAGAAGCGTTTAACAAGGAACATCCTGACGTCAAAGTCAGTGTATTCCGGTCTGGTACGGAAGAAGTCATCAGCAAAGTCATGGCAGAACAATCGGCCGGCGATATCAAAGCGGATGTGCTGCTGGTCGCCGATAATGTGACCTTTGAATCTCTGAAAAATAAAGATATGCTGGAAGCTTATGAATCGCCGGAACTGTCCGGTATTCCCAGTCAGTTCATCGATAAGGACCACATGTATACGGGAACGAAAGTCATCACGACGGGCATTATGGTCAATACGGATAAAGCCAAAGAACAGCCGGCTGCTTTTGCCGATTTGACAAAAACGGCGATGAAAGACGAAGTATCCATGCCGAGCCCGCTATATTCCGGCGCGGCTGCCTATAACCTGAGCCTGCTTACCCGGACAAACGGCCTTGGCTGGGACTGGTATAATGCCATGAAAGCCAATGGCGTTAAAGTCGATAAGGGAAATGGTTCCGTTCAGAAAGCTGTCGTTTCTGGTGAAAAAGCTTACGGTATCGTTGCCGATTTCATGGCTAACCGGTCCCGGAAAGACGGAGCGCCTGTCACCTTCATTTATCCGTCGGAAGGATCTCCTGCCGTAACCGAACCAATCGGCCTGATAAAGAATGCCAAACATAAAAAAGCAGCCCAGGCTTTTATCGATTTCGTACTGTCCCAAAAGGGACAGGAACTGGCTGCCAGCATCGGATATACGCCGATTAAAGAAGGAGTCGCTGCTCCAGAAGGTTTGAAATCGATTACGGATATCCATGTACTGTCTGGCGACGTGACGACACTCTTTACCAACCGTGAAGCCGATAAAAAACAGTTCAGCAGCATCTTCTCATAAAGGGGGACTTCCATTGTTATCCTCAAAGATACAGCGGCCGATAGTACGCCTGGTGTTCTACAGCCTTCTGTGTTTTGTCTTTGTGGCTCCGGTCCTGCGCCTCTGCGTCATGAGTTTTCATGGCGCAGAGGGCTATAGTCTGGCCAATTTCATTACCTTGTTCCATGACCAGCGGACGTGGGAAGCCATAAAAAATACATTGATCATTTCCATTGCGTCGACGATTATGGCTGCCTTTGTGGGCAGTTTCCTTGCTTTTGTGTCAGCCTATACCAATATTCGTCACAAAAAGCTGCTGGAACTGCTCGTTCTCATGCCGTTTATCATCCCGTCTTATATTGTGACACTGTCCTGGTCAGGCCTTTTGCTGAAGCAAGGCCATATTAATACGTTTGTGACATCACTGGGGCTTGCCCCGCTCGATTTATACAGTCTGACCGGCATATGGGTTGTCCTGGGGTTCATCAATATTCCCGTTGTCTATCTCAGCGTCGTCCACATGCTGCGCAAGATACCTGCAGAGATGGAATGGGCCTCCCGGGCCTGCGGCTTTACTATCTGGCAGACTATATGGCGCATTGACCTGCGGGAAGTCTGGCCAGCTATCGCCAGTGGCAGCCTGTTGGCATTCCTGGCTGCTATTGATAACTTTTCCGTGCCGGCCTTTCTGGGCATTTCATCGGGGATTCCCGTACTCAGTACGTACATCTACGAAAAGGCCATCAGTTTCGGACCCGATGCATTTCCCATGGCAGCCGCGTTGTCTGTCCTGTTGTCGTGTATCGCCATTGGCTGGACACTGTTGGAAAGCTGCTTTGTCCATAGCCGCAGCGCCATGGAATCCATCAAAGAAGATTTCCAGCCCCGCATCATCCTGAACGGCAGCAGACGAAAGATTTTGGAGTGGGGTGTCACGGGTCTGCTCAGCCTTCTCAACTTCGTTCCATTAGCTGATATGATTCTCAACGCGTTCTTGAAAAATTATGGTCTTGCCGTGACCTATAGTAATATATCGTTGCGTAATTTTTCCTTTGTCTTTACCAATACGGGCGTTCTTACGGCTGTCCGCAACAGCCTAATTCTGGCACTGGTCACCTGTCTGGTATGCATCGTGATCGGTACGGTCCTGGCATTCCGTCAAGTGCGTTGCCATAGTCTGGCCGCTGCAATTGCTGAAAAATGCGCAGCCCTGACCTATGCACTGCCGGGCATTGTCCTGGCTCTGGCCATGATTTTCCAGTGGACGGAACCGCTCCCCGGGGTCCGGCCCCAGCTCTATGGGACAATCTACATCCTGCTGTTTGCGTACATCACGCGTTACCTGATTCTTCAGATAAAGAGCAGTAAGACTGCACTGAATGCCATTAATCCCGAACTGGAGGATGCTGTCCGTGCCAGCGGCGGTTCTATGCTGTCAGTCTGGCGCTATGTGCTGGTGCTCCTGCTGATGCGGCCTGTCCTTTCCGGTTCGTTTCTCATATTCGGCCTGTCCCTGACCGAACTAACCTTATCGTCTATTCTGGCCAGTGCCGGTACAAAGACCATCGGCCTTACGATTTTCAGTTTTCAGCAGGCCGGCGATTACAGCCTGTCGGCGGCCATGTCCACCGTCGTCGTATTACTGCTCCTTGGCGGATATATGCTGGCCTGGGCTACATCTTTAAAAAAGAAGGAGAAAAACGTGTATGAGCTTGCATCTCGAACACATAAAACAGAAATTCGGCAGCACGCCAGTGCTTAATGATATTAATCTGGTTATCAGACCGTCAGAATTCCTTGCTATCCTCGGCCCGTCCGGTTGTGGCAAGACGACATTGCTGCGGATTATCGGCGGCTTCCTGAAACCTACCTCTGGCACAGTACGCCTCGATGGCACGGTCTATTCTGATTCATCAGTCATGGTTCCCATTGAAAACAGAGACCTTGGCATGGTGTTCCAGTCCTTTGCCCTGTGGCCACATATGACTGTGCGGGAACATGTGGAATTTCCCCTGAAGAGCCGTAAAAAAGCAGGCTGGCCGGCAGAGAAAAAAGAAGCCGCTGTCGCCCAGGCCATCCATGATATGGGACTCGATGCATTGGCCGACCGCTATCCCGGGGAACTGTCCGGCGGCCAGCGCCAGCGCGTATCCCTGGCCCGGGCTATCGTCAGCAAGCCGTCCATCCTGCTTATGGATGAACCTCTGAGTGCTCTCGATGCCGAACTTAAAATCAATATGCGCAAAGAAATCCAGGACATACACCGCCGTACGGGCGCCATTATCATATACGTCACGCACGATCAGAGCGAAGCCCTGGCCATGGCAGACCGCATTCTGGTCATGCGTTACGGCGTCATCGAACAACTGGGAACACCGGAAGAAATTTATACTCACCCGGAAAGCGAATTCGTCGCTACCTTCGTCAGCAAATGTAATCTCCTTCATGGCACCTGGCAGGGGAGTGATTTTCATGTGGCGGGACATCCTTTCGTATATCCTGATACGGGTATTGCCTATCCGCTAAAAGAAAAAGGCCTCTATCCCGTCCGGCCGGAACAATTCCATATCACCTATGATGGGCCGGGACTGGAAGCGACCATAACGAACCGGCAGTTTCACGGAAGGGAAATACACTACGCCGTCACCTGTGGTAAAGAAGAATTCCAAGTTTTTGCCCGGTCAGGAGAAGTATTTTTCCCCGGCGAATCGGTACGGCTCGTATTTACAGCGTGAAAAGAGGAAAGCATATGAATTATTTATTTGATCTGCATACCCATACGCTGGCCAGTGGCCACGCCTATGGTTCCTTTACGGATAATATTGCTGCGGCCAGGAAACGGGGCCTCTGGGGTCTGGGGGTATCAGAACATTCCAGTTCCATGCCCGGTGCGCCGCAGCCTATCTTTTTTACCAATTTTAAAGTAATCCCTGACATCATCGATGGACTGCACGTTTTTACAGGGATGGAACTCAATATCATAGATTATGAAGGCCATGTCGATATGGAAGAACGCATATTGCAGAAAGTCGATTACATCATTGCCAGTCTCCATAAAGACTGCATCCAGTCCGAATCGGTAGAGGAGAACACATCGGCACTTATCGAGGCTATGAAAAATCCCTATGTTAAAATTCTTGGGCATCCTGACGATGACCGCTTTCCTGTCGATTATGAAAGACTCGTAGAGGCGGCTTCCCACGAACATATTGCCATGGAAATCAATAATAGTTCTGCTTCGCCACGTAACGGGCGTACCGGTGCAGAAAAAAATATTCCTGTGCTGCTGAAATATTGTCAGCAGTATCAGGTTCCTGTCATTGCCGGCAGTGACGCGCATATATGGCTCGATGTCGGAGATTTGCAGCGGTCGGACGCCTTTTTGCAAGACGCCTGTTTTCCTGAATCTCTCGTTCTGAATGCGACGAAAGAAGGCTTATTATACGTCCTCAACGATACGCCGAGACGGAAGCGGCTTGCTGCCAGCCTGTCTGAATAGATGGTGTAGTGAACACCGGGAATATAAAAAAACAAAAGAATGGGATGGAAAAGTGTAGCACCTTTTTATATTGCAACGCTTATCGAGCGGGTATATAATAAGATTTGCTTTGATGGTTTGATGTATCATTTCATTTAAAAGCAGTAATGTATGAAGAGGAGGCTTTTCTATGTCATCTAAATTAGGCACAATCTATATTGTGCTGACAGCAATTGCCTTCGGGACCATGGAAATCTCGTTGAAAATCGCTGGCACTGTTTTTACCCCCTTTCAATTGACCTTTCTTCGTTTTCTCGTCGGTGGGCTGCTGTTGATGCCATTGGCACTGCGGGATATGAAGAAGCGCCATATCCATCTGAATCGGTCTGATATAGCTTATCTGGCTGTGCTGGGGCTGGTCAATATCTGTTTCAGCATGATTTTGTTCCAGATTGGGGTCAATATGGCCAATGCCGGCCTTGCGGCTATCGTCTTTTCCAGTAATCCTGTCTTTGTCATGATTTTTTCGTATTTTATTATTCATGAAGCATTTACCCGCAAAAAGGCAATTACCCTGGTCCTGAGTATCGTCGGTCTGATTATCGTGGCCAATCCCGTAGCCATTATCGAAAGCGGCAATTTCGGGCTGCTCGTTTCGGCTGCGGCAGCTGTTTCCTTTGCCCTCTATACGACACTTGGTAAGCTGCGTATTGCCAAATTGGGCGGCAATGTAGAAAATGCCTTCAGTTTCCTTCTGGGCTGCTTTTTCCTGTTCTTTATTCTCCTGTTTCACGGCGATCCTATCCTGGGCGGCATCAATTCCCGTACTATCTGGCCGCTCATTTATTGCTCCCTCGTCGTTACCGGTTTCGGGTACCTGTGCTTCATGAAAGCAATTGAACTGACTGGCCCTTCCAATGCATCTTTTGCCTTCTTTATTAAACCAGTCATCGCGTTGATCCTGTCGGCGATTATTCTGTCGGAACCGATTACAATAAACGCTGTCATCGGTCTGGTTCTCATCCTTCTGGGCTGCACCATGGCAGGGCCTATCGAACATCTCCTGTTCCGCCATCATGCGGTCGGTGAAATCGAAGGGCGTAAGAATCATCCGGCATGGATCCGGGAAGATGCAGAATGCCCGCTGGTCATCACTATTTCCCGGGAATTCGGCAGTGGCGGCCGCAATATAGGCAAACTCGTAGCCCGCAAGCTGGGCGTGCCCTACTATGACACGGCTATTCTCAATATGACACGGAAAGAACATCCCCAGACATTCGAAGCCTGGCGCAAGGAAAAAGACAATCATCTCGGTCCGCTCCTGGCTAAAGTCTACGATGATTACGTCCATTATTCGACAGGGTATGAATCGAAGCGGCAGGAGATGTTTAATGATGAATCCGATGTTATCCGGGAACTAACCAACGGCAAATCCTGCGTTATCGTCGGGCGGCTGGCAAACTATATCCTGCGCAAGCGTCCCAATACATTTAATGTATTTATTTCTTCTGATCCAGACTGGGCTGTGCAGCGCATCATGCTGCGCGAACACGTCGATGCCGATACGGCCATGAAAATCCGCAACCGCGTCAACAAGGAACGGCGCGACCACTGCATGTATTGCACTGATTCCTACTGGGGATATGGGGCCAATTACGATATGAGCCTGAAATCCAGCGATTACGGTGTCGTAAAGACAGCAGACCTCATCCTGGCAGCAGCACAGCATCGTCTTACCATTTCGAAAGACGAACTCAATCCTGTCACAAAAGATAATGCCCAGAATGAAGAAACAACAGCTGTGCCCGAAGCCTGATGCGGTATAGGTGTTACCGGGCAGGGAAAATTTCTTTTGAAAAAGACTTGCATTATCCTGCTATATCGGGTATACTATCTTACGTCAAATAAAATATAGTTCCATCAAGAGACGGCGGAGGGACTGGCCCTGTGATGCCGCAGCAACCTTCATCTACTGAAAGGTGCTAAATCCAACAGTGTATATACTGGCAGATGGGTATACGTAGCCCCCTCTTGTCAGAGAGGGCTTTTTTTTACATACGTATCAAATGGAACTAAAAAAGTTAAGGAGGATATACAAATGGCTAAAAACCGCGAATTCTTTACTTCTGAATCCGTTACTGAAGGTCATCCAGATAAGATGGCTGACCAGATTTCCGACAGCATCCTTGATGCCATCCTGGCAAAAGACAAAAATGCCCGCGTTGCCTGCGAAACGCTGGTAACGACTGGCATGGTCCATGTCGTAGGTGAAATTTCCACTACCTGCTATGTCGATATTCCCCATATCGTCCGCGAAACAATCCGTGAAATCGGTTACACGCGGGCTAAATATGGCTTTGACTGCGATACATGCGGCATCCTCGTATCCCTTGACGAACAGTCTTCAGATATTGCTATGGGCGTCGATGAAGCTATGGAAGCAAAAGAAGGGCAGAAGGATAAATTTGATATGATTGGTGCCGGTGACCAGGGTATGATGTTCGGCTACGCTACTAATGAAACGGACGATTACATGCCACTGCCGATTTCCCTGGCACACCGTCTGGCACGCCGCCTGGCGAAAGTCCGTAAGGATGGCACGCTGTCTTATCTCCGTCCCGATGGAAAGACACAGGTCACGGTCGAATACGATGACGGCAAGCCGGTCCGTATCGACACCATTGTTATTTCGGCACAGCACAGCCCGGAAGTAACACGTGACCAGATTGAAAAAGACCTCCTCGAATACGTCATCAAGCCGGAACTTCCTGAAGGCCTGTTCGATGACAAGACAAAACTGTATATTAATCCGACGGGACGGTTCGTCATCGGCGGCCCTCAGGGTGATTCGGGCCTCACGGGACGGAAAATCATCGTCGATACGTACGGCGGCATGGCCCGTCATGGCGGCGGATGCTTCTCCGGCAAGGACCCCACAAAAGTCGACCGTTCGGCCGCTTATGCAGCCCGTTATGTAGCCAAGAATATTGTTGCCGCAGGACTGGCTGATAAGGTCGAAATCCAGCTGGCTTATGCCATAGGCGTTGCCCGCCCTGTTTCTATCCACGTTGAAACGTTCGGTACAGGCAAGGTCGATAACGATGTCATCGTCAGCCTGATCAATAAACACTTTGATCTCCGCCCGGCCGGCATCATCGAAATGCTCGACCTGCAGCGTCCTATCTACAAACAGACCGCTGCTTATGGTCACTTTGGCCGCAACGATCTGGATCTTCCCTGGGAAAAGACCGATAAGGCCGATATTCTACGTAAAGAAGCCGGATTATAATAGGCAATCATCCTTGATGTCTGCCTGAGGAAAGTGTATGACTTCACTTTCTACAGTACTTTACGGATTGACAAATATGCTCTTTTTGAGTATAATTTCAATGTGTGCAGTAAAGCACTCCCTAACATACATTTGGAGGGAGGGATATAGAATGGCAGAAATCAAAGTTGGTAAAAATGAATCCTTGGACAGCGCACTGCGCCGTTTCAAACGTTCTTGCCAAAAAGCAGGTGTTCTTTCCGAAGTCCGGAAACGCGAACACTATGAAAAACCGAGCGTACGGAGAAAGAAAAAATCTGAAGCAGCACGGAAACGGAAGTATAGAGCATAATCGCAAAGAGTAGAAGGGTGATATCATGTCTCTGAAAGAAGAACTGCTTCAAGATATGAAAACGGCAATGAAAGCGAAAGAAGCTGGTAAGACGGCTCTTTCCGTCATACGCATGGTCCGTAATTCCATTAGAAATACGGAAATCAATGGTAAATGCGAACTGGATGATGCCGGTGTAGCAGCAGTCATTGCCAAAGAAATGAAACAGCGCAAAGAATCGCTGGCTGAATTTGAAAAAGCCGGCCGTACTGACCTGGCAGACCAGACAAAGGCTGAAATGGCCGTTCTGGAAAAGTATATGCCAAAACAGCTGACGGAAGATGAAGTTGCGCAAATCGTCCGTGACACCATTGCCGGGCAGGATGCGTCGTCTCTTAAGATGGGCGATGTCATGAAGCTCGTCATGCCGAAAGTCAAGGGCAAAGCCGACGGGAAGGTCGTTTCCCAGACCGTCAAAAAAATCTTACAAAACAAGTAGTGAATTTATCATAAATCGCTTGACAAATCCGCTGATTGATTGTAATATTTAAACATGATTTAGACAACAAAATAAGTCATGAATCAAGTCAAAGAAGACTTCAAACCAAATTTTTGGGGAGAAGTCTTTTTTATTTGTTAAGGAGGAATTGGGTATGGTAAAAGAAGATTTAGTTTATGTCATTCCTGCAGGTCAGTATGGTAAAGAAGGGGTATTGGCCCTGCTCGAACAGCATCCGGAAATCAAATTCGTATCTCTCGTAGGCGTCGATCTCGCCGGCAATGATACAGATGAAAAGATTCCTATTTCTACGTTCTTTGATGACTATGATGATTTCTTCAATGCAACGGCTTTCCAGACAGATGGTTCTTCCGTCGTCCTGCCGGGTATTGCAACGCTTTCCAATGCCCGTGTTGATATCAAGGCTGACCCCGGTGTAAACTGGTTCGTCGATTATAACGATGGCAACATCGATTATGCAACAGGCAAGCCGGTTGGTACTCTCCGTATCCCCAGCTTTCTGCGTCATGCAACGGGCTATATCGATTCCCGTTCCATTCTCCGCAACACATTGAATTATGTTAATGATGAACTTCTGGCAGTCATCAAAAAATACGGCGTCAAAGGCCTGACCATTAATACTGACGATATCGAAAAAATCGTATTTACGACGGCAACCGAACTGGAATTCTGGGTCAAGACCCCGAGCCAGGAAGTGGCAACACGCAGCCTTTCCGTTACACAGAAACTGCAGGAATCGTATTGGCAGCGTACACACGGCGTAGTCCGTACAGCTTTGGAACAGGCTGTTGAACGCCTCCGTCTCTATGGCCTCGAACCAGAAATGGGTCATAAAGAAGTCGGTGGTATCAAAGCCCAGATTGATGATTCCGGTAATCTGATTTACGTTCTCGAACAGCTCGAAATCGACTGGAAATACACAGGCGATCCCGTACAGACGGCTGATAACGAAATCCAGGCCCGTGTCATCGTCCGTGAAGTATTCCGTGAAAATGGTCTTGAAGTTACGTTCCAGGCTAAACCGATTCAGGGCGTTGCCGGCAGTGGCGAACACACCCATATCGGCATCGGTGCCATCATGAAGAACGGTAAATTCGTCAACCTCTACAATCCTGATGACATGTCCCAGGAATTCCTGTCTGCTCTCGGCTATGGTGCTATCATGGGCATCCTGAAACATTACGAAGTCATCAATCCGTTCGTTTCTTCGACAAACGATGCCCTCAATCGTCTCAAACCGGGCTTTGAAGCTCCGGTCTGCATCGTAACAGCCCTCGGTGGCGAAACACCGGCTGTACAGT
Organism: Caecibacter massiliensis; assembly: GCA_900095875.1. Taxonomy (GTDB): domain Bacteria; phylum Bacillota; class Negativicutes; order Veillonellales; family Megasphaeraceae; genus Megasphaera; species Megasphaera hexanoica. Next base: position 2,519,911 of record LT608311.1, read on the forward strand.
CCCGTAACCGTTCGGTCCTCATCGGCCTGATCCGCAATACGATGAAACCGGCTGCTACCCGTTTCGAACTGCGTGCTCCTAACGCTTTCACTAATACTTATATTGCCATTTCCCTGTTGTATATTGCCGCTCTCGACGGTATCAAATATGCCCTGTCCAGTGGCAAGACACCGGCTGAATTATGTGCCGAACTTTCGAAGAAACCGGGCGATGACGCCGATTACCTTGAAAAAGACCGCGCATACCGCAGCGAAGTTGATGTATTTGAAGCCTTTACCGATGAAGAACGGGCTGACATGTTTGGCAAGGCTCCGAAGACCGTCTGGGAAAACTTCAAAGCTCTCGACGAATATCCGGAAAAACTGGCAGAAATTACCAAAGGTGCCTTTGAAAAACGTTTCGTAGAATCGTTTAAACTGGGTGCTCTTACCCGCTGGGCTCTGGAACTCCAGTACCGCATCATCCCGGACAACCTGGAAAAGGTCATTGCCTGCAAACAACTTCATACAGAAGCCGATTCCAACCCGCTGGAAGTTGAACGCTGGAAGATCATCAACACGCTCCGTACAGAACTGGGCCGCGATACGGAAAAGAATCTGTCTATCTTCTCCAAAATCAAAAAAGCCCTGGCTGTCAAAGATTATGATACGGCTTCCGACCTGATGGTCATCATGAACGACAAGATGGATGAATTGCTGAATCTGTATTATGAATACAGCCACAATGCATTCTAATAAACATTGCAGTCTGTGATGTAGTAATACTGCATAAAGTAAACACCTGTCTTAGGGGAGAATTATCTCATAAGGCAGGTGTTTTTGCGTCGTACGGCCATTGTCTCTCAAGCGGAACAGGTATTCAGCCAAAAGAACAGAAAGTTATTTATCTAATATACGCATATTGACTGGAGAAATAAGATATTTCTATTCACAATATGTATCAATAACCTGTATTAAAGTACAGGTTATTTTTTTTTGAAATTTAGTATCCTATACGTAGATAAATAGAACTAAAAAAATAACAAAAGAATGCCCACGATGAATCATTTTGTAAAGGAGGTTGTATTATGGGTTTAATTAAAGCAGCGATGGGTGCGGCAGGTGGCGTCCTGGCCGACCAGTGGAAAGAGTTTTTCTATTGTGACAGTATGCCTGCAGACGTCCTGATGATGAAAGGGCAGAAGCGGATTAGTTCCCGTGGCCGCAGTTCCAATACGAGCGGGGAAGACAACATCATTTCTAATGGCTCAAAAATTGCCGTCAATAACGGACAGTGTATGATGATTGTCGAATCGGGCAAGGTCGTCGATCTCTGCAACGAGCCGGGCGAGTATATTTATGATAAATCTACGGAGCCATCTATTTTTACAGGTGATCTCAAGCAGGGACTCAAAGACATGTGGGGACAGATGAAGGAACGATTTACCTTTGGTGGCGATACGGGGAAAGATCAGCGTGTCTACTATTTCAACATGAAAGAACTGGTCGGTAATAAATACGGTACGCCCCAGGAAGTTCCTTTCAAGATGAAAGATCCCGATACGGGGCAGATTCTTCTGATCCGTCTGCGTTGTTTTGGCGAATATAGTTATCATATCGTCGATCCCGTCCTGTTCTATACGAATATAGCAAGCAATGTAGACGACAGGTATGAACGCAGCCAGATTGACAGCCAGTTGAAATCGGAACTGCTCAATGCGCTGCAGCCGGCTTTCGCCAGGCTGAGCGCCCAGAGGATTGACTACGTCGAACTGCCGGGACGGACGTTTGAAATCGCCGATGCCCTGAATGAGGTCCTGTCCAAACGATGGCGGGAACTGCGCGGTCTGGAAATCGTATCCTTTGGCATCAACAGTATCAAAGCTAATGAAGAAGATGAAGCGAAAATCCAGAAAGTACAGATGGGTAAGACGCTGTCAGATCCGTCCCTGGCCATGGGAGCTATGGCTGATGCCACCAGCGATTCCATGCGTATGGCCGCCCAGAATGAAGGTGCCGGCGGTGCAGCTTTTGGTTTCATGAACATGAGTATGGCCGGCAATGCCGGTGCCGGCATGTATCAGCAGATGGCTCAGCAGCAGGAGCTGATGAACCGGCGGCAACGACTGATGGACCCGCAGCAGTTCGAAGCGGAACGGGTCGTAGCTGCGCAGGCAGGCGGAGCGATGGCGGCCGGTACGGCAGGCAGCTGGACCTGCCCGCAATGCGGCACGGCGAACCAGGGCAAGTTCTGCCTCAACTGCGGAACGAAGAAACCGAAACCTAAACCGGCTGAAGGTATGTGGGACTGTGGCTGTGGACAGAAAGGCAATACGGGAAAATTCTGTGAAAATTGTGGCAAGCCCCGTCCGGAACAGAAAAAAGATGCCGATGGATGGACCTGCCCGCAGTGCGGCGCTGTCAATCAGGGCAAGTTCTGTATGGAATGCGGTACGAAAAAGCCGGCTGATGCCCCTCTTTTCAAATGCGATAAATGTGGCTGGCAGCCGCCGGATCCCCATCATCCGCCAAAATTCTGCCCTCAGTGCGGCGATCCTTTTGATGACAACGATAAACAGTGACGTATGAAATGAGGTGAGATTATGGCTAATACCTCTGTGGGATATACATGCCCCAATTGTGGAGGGCCTCTGGAATTTGCTCCTGGTACCGCCAAGGTAACCTGTCCGTATTGTGATACGGAATTCGAAGTTACCAAAATCGAAGAATTGTTTGCAAAGCAAGAAAAGATGGCGGCAGAAGCCCAGGCTGCAAAGGAAGCTAAATGGGATACGGCAAATGCCGGCAGTGAATGGAGCGAAGACGAAGCAGCCCAACTGCAGATTTTCACTTGTTCGTCCTGTGGTGCTGAAATCGTCAGTGATAGCAATACAATGGCGACAGAATGCTGTTATTGTGGCAATCCTACCATGCTGCCCAGTCGTTTCTCGGGGATGCTCAAGCCGGACTTTGTCATCCCCTTTACAAAGACAAAAGAAGATGCCATAGCAGCATTAAATGCGTTTTATAAGGGAAAGCGGCTCCTGCCAAAAGCTTTTACGGCCCATAACCGCGTAGAAGCCATCCAGCCCATGTACGTGCCCTTCTGGCTCTTTGATTCCGAAGTGACGGCGTCGGCTGAATTCAAGGCAGAGACTGATACGGTCTATGAAACGAAAGACGAACGCATCACTGAGACCAGCGTCTACCGCTGCGACCGCAAGGGGACTATGCGCTTCCAGCGTATCCCCGTCGATGGCAGCCAGAAGATGGATGACACGTACATGGAAAGCATCGAACCTTACGATTATGATAGCATGAAAGATTTCAGCAGTGTCTACCTGACGGGATGCCTTGCCGATAAATACGATGTCGATGCTGAAGCAGCCGTACCCCGGGCAGACGAACGGGTCCGCCAGAGCGCCATCGGTGTCCTCGAAGATACCGTCGAAGGGTATGACCGGGTAGAACTCAAAGAAGATGTCATCAGCAAAGATAAAGGAGCTGTGTCCTACGCCATGGCGCCGGTGTGGATTTTGACGACGCGTTACCAGGACCAGCCGTATACCTTCATGATGAACGGCCAGACCGGCAAGATGATCGGCAGCCTGCCCTATGACAAGCAGAAAGCTAATCTGTACTGGGCCGGCAGCTCTCTGATCCTGACAGTGATTTTTTACTTCATCGCCAAGTTGTTCGTATAAGGAGGGATAGTCATGAAAGGATATGTAACGAAATGTATGCTGTTCCTTGTCTGCCTGTTCTTCCTGACGATGAACGCCCTGGCTGCCAATCCGTCCAGCCTGGCTGACGGGGCTCAGCTCTTAAAGGGAAGTGAACGCATTGCCGTGTTAAATGAAATCGGCAGTGTCGAAAAGAAATATGGCGTGCGCCTGGCTGTCGTCACGGTCGCCTCGACGAAGCAAGTGAAAATCGGTGACTATGCCAATCAGATTCTGGACAGCACCTATAAGGACGGAAAGAATGGCAATATGGTCCTGGTCCTGGCCATGGATACACGCGATTACTACATCGCTACAGATAAGACCATGCGCCAGCGCATCACGGATAAAGGCGGCATACCGGCACTGGAAGAACAATTCCTGCCTCTGCTGAAAGAAAAGAAATATGGCGATGCTTTCAAAGCGTATGCGTCGGAGTCTGGTGAACTGCTGGCTTATTATGAAGCCAATGGCAAGGCCTACGATCCTCATGACCAGTTCAGTGTTACGGCCCTGGCCATCGCCCTGGTCCTCGGTATCGTCGGTGGCTTCCTCATCCGGCGCTATCTCATTAGTACCATGAGCAATGTCGCTCCGGCCCTGGCGGCTTCGGCCTACCTTGATGAAGACAGTTTCGACCTCGTAGAGAAGGACGATACCTTCCTGTTCATGAACGTGTCCCGCGTAGCCAAAGCCAAAAAAGAAGAACGCCACGATAGCACCGACAGCAGTCACGGTGGCGGAGGAGGGAAGTTTTAAACAGGTGTATAAGGAGAGCTCGTTATGAGATATGAGAAAAAAATACTGCTCATGCTGATGGCGGCCTGCCTGATTGGAACCAGTGCCTTAGCCTGTGAAGAAGGGTATCGCCGGGCCGTGCGCCTGGATTCTGATGAAGCGCAGCAGATTCACGTTTTTACGCAATACTGGGATACCATTTATCCCAGGGACGGGAACCCCTTAAAGAAATTTGCTGTCACCGACCTAGACGGCGACGGCCTGCTGGAAATCCTGACGCAGGACCAGAATGGAAAAACCGTTCCCGTCGTCCATGAAGTGAACCCGCAGCACCAGGGCCTGACCTTGAAGAGCAAGCAATGGTATTACCGGTACGTCTTCCAGCATAACATCGCCTGGTTCACCATGCATCCTGAAACGGCAGCCGGCCCCTGGGTAGGCCGTACGGAAATCGTCGAATGGATGCTCCAGGACAGCTATGACATCTATATGGGCCGTAAAGAAGGATTTGGATAAGCCCTGTCGTTCATAAGAATGGAAGTGTTTGCTATGAAATTCAGGACAACCTCGCTTGGAATGAAGCAGAAGAAACTGCTGGTCACGCTGCTCGCAGCCTGCTTTTCACCACTGGTGCCGCACTGGCTGCTGACTATGGGAACCCGGCCGGACAAGGACGGATTACCATCGGGCTTTGAAGACTTACCGATAATTCAATAGAAATAATACAAAAGGAGGCGTTCCATGACTATGATGACAAAACGCATCTGTTCTCTCGCAGCGGCCGGTATTCTTTCCGTCGCATTCCTGGCCGGATGTGGCAGTAACGCACCGGAATCACCGAAAGCAGATGCCGTGAAGATGAAACCTATCCAAACACTCAAACTGGCTGGTAAAGACGTACCGCTCTATGAATTGACGGGAATCGAGCTGCCTCACTTTGTCAAATCCCGTCTGGCCGTGACAGCTGATGCAGTCTATGCTCCGACTCAGGAAAAAGGGGAAAACGATGCTCATCTCTGGAAATTCCCGATGAAGGGCGACAAGCTCTCGGCAGGACAAGAAATCGGTCTGATGAAAATGTCCTGGCTGACGACGAATGGCAAGAACGTCTATTTTTGCCAGGGCAATCATGTCCAGGGCATCTATGACGGTTCGGCTGTCCACCAGGCGGCCTTGAGCAGCAACCGGGAACGCTCCGTCCAGGCTGTCTACGGCAGTGATACGGTCTATTTCGATCGCGAAGGGGCCAGTGCGACGGCCGGCATCACGCGGGGCACGCTCACGAAAGACGGCTTTTCGAATCCCAAACTGCTGCTGGCTACCTTTGGTTATATGGACCAGCGCAAGGCTGCTAAAGACGAAGTCGCTCCCAAGCTGATTGCAGCTGATACAGACGGCTTCTATATGCAGTGGACGGCCCGTAATGGTTCGAACAATGGCACGGGATGGACGAACCCGCTTTATGCTTTTGACCCGGATGGCAAGGAACTGCGTTCCTTTGAAGTGAATACGGGCCTGGCTGAAGGGATGCAAAAAGCTTCCGCCAGCGGACCTGTCTTTGTCACCCGTGATTATGTCGGTTTTACGGGACGGGGGCTGTTCCGCATATTTGATAAAAAGACAGGTTCCGCCGTCGGTGATATCATCTATCAGATTGATGACAAAGTGTATACGCCGGATACTATTGCCACAGATGATACGAACCATGTGTATTTTACTCTATACGATAACAAACAAAAGGTACAACATATTTACCGGATAGACTTGTAACAGCAGAGCGGGAGGGACTGGCCAGCGGCCGGTTCCTTTTGCCATATCTACATTATATTGTCGTGACAACTGTCATGTGTACATGGTATAATATTTATAACAAATGGACAGTGCGTTTGCGACGGGCAGGTGAAACGATGATTGGAAAAAAATGGCTGACCGCATGCGGAATTGTTGTATTCTGGCTCATATCAATGATGTGCCAGGCCGTTTCTATCATATATGATAACACCTGGAGAGATGCCTATGGACAGGTCCTGGAACGCACCGTCTTTTCTTTGGATGAGTGTACGGGCCATGATGACTATATCATGGAATTATTTACCGATACCGATGTAACTGCTATGGAAGCATACGATATCCAGGCCACCGTATTACAGAAAAACACCCGTTATTCCTATTATTGGTATCCTCATTATATGGCGACTGTCGTATTAGCCGTCAGTGATGACTGCCCGTATGACATTACAGGCTGGCATAGTCTGCAGACCCTGCCTGTAACGGTCTGCATCCTTTCGTCACAGCCACAATATTCTTTTTCTGTCCAGGCTATGAGTTATGGATTAGGCAGAGATGTTTCCGGCCAGCTGGCCGTGCAGGCACTGAAAAAAATCCATGAGGAGGGCCGGTTCCAGCTGGATACACTCACGGGATTTAATATCATGCAGCCCTACAGAAACCGTCCGGCTGCACAGGTCTATGTTCTCTACGATTACCAGGCGCGGCAATGGCAGCGGCGCGGGGCGCCTATCCATATCGTCGTCCCCGATGAAGGAACGCTGGCATTTCAGAAGGGACTTTTATCGAAGATACCGCTGGTAGTGGATGATGCTAGACTGGCTGATTGTCTGGCTGATGCCGCTTACCGGACGGAACCCATGGAAGGAGCCGTGCAGATATCCGACCAGGAATCCTTTTTTGTTAGTGCTGATTTAATCAGCCATCAGATGCTGTTCCATGTCTTTCATGTGTATGAAAAAAACGTTCTCACCGGTACGAATAACATGTTATGGTATATGGCCTCCCTGTTTGTGACAATCCTCTGGGGCTGCCGCCTGCGCCGCCACGTCATACAGCCCCGCATGAGGAATGCCTATGCTGGTCTTACTTTTGTTCTTTGTGGATGGGTTCTCCTGCGCATGTACAAATTGATGCTGCCGGGATATGCCGTGGATCTAATCCGCTGGAGCTGGTATAGCTATTATCTTTTTTTCGGACTGCTCGTTTCCTTGATCGTATGGATTGGCTATATGGCGTCACAACCGGACTGGCACCCTGAATGCCCGCCATGGCTGCGCCTGTTGTTTTCTTACAATCTGGTATTGGCCGTACTCGTATGTACGAATGATATACATCAATGGGCATTCATCCTGCCGGACATTGCAGGCGATGCCAATTCTTATCATGGTAATGGACCGCTGTATTACCTCCTGGCCGTATCGTATGGTGCTGAGTTTCTGGTCGTTAATTTCTGGCTCTGTTATGCATCGTGGAAGCAGCATGTGCAGCGTTCGTTCCGCCTTATCCTGCCGTTCCTGTGTTGCCTGTTCTACGGAGGATATATCGTCGGCTATCTGATGAAAATCCCCTTCTGCCGTATTTCTGAACTAGTTTTGACGACCGTAGTATGGACGCTTATCTGGCTGGAAGTAGTGATGCGTATCCGGATTATCCCGACCAATGAAGGCTATATCGAATTTTTCCGTCAGTCCCGTCTTGCTATACAGCTTTGTGATGATTCGGGCCGTGTCGCATATGCATCACGGGATATAAATAATCTGCCTCTGGAAGATATGGAAATCCAGACCATGCCCATACGTGGTGGCTGGGTACGCTGGTATCGCGACGTACGACATCTGCGTCAGCAAAAGAGAAATCTCTCCCTCGTTGCGCAGGCACTGGAACGGTCGTACCACTTATTACGGAGAGAAGAAGAAATCCAGCGCCAGGTCATTCATCAGGAAGTCAGCCGATGTATCTATGCCGAACTGGAGCAAGTCATCAGCAGCAAGCGGGAGCGTATTGCAGCTTATATGAAAGCGCTGCAGTCTATGAAGCCGGGAATCGAAGCTGATGCTATCGTCAGTCATCTGAACGTCATGGTCTGCTATCTGAAAAAGCGGTGCATTCTCTTGCTCCGCGGAAAAGAAAAAGGTATCCTGGAAGTACGGGAATTATCTCTGGCAGTCAGCGAATCCCAGCATTATATGACTGTCGCAGGCCTGCGTGGCATGGCTACGGTCCGCCTTTCCGGGACCATACCGGATAAGACAGCGCTCTTTCTATATGATATGTTTGAAGAAATAGGGGAAACATCTATTGCTCATCACGAGCCATACTGGATCTGTCATTTTTCTGAAACCGGTCGGGCATGGACGCTTTCGGTAATGTTGGAAGACCGGCCGGAAGAATCAGACTGGCTTCCCAGGGCTCTGGCGGGCGGCACACTGCCATCGCCGCTTATCTATGATAGGCTCGAATATGGGCGCCGTTTGACTGTTTCTACTGGAAAGGAGTCGTATCATGATTAATATTTACACCCTTTCCAGTACATTCTGCATTATTTGTATGACCGTGGCTATCATCCTCTTCGTTGCCAGCAGCCTGCTGTACTATTTCCTGATGCCACAGCAGGAATTCCGCAATATGGGCCGCAAATGCCTCGAGGGAAGCAATCTCATTGTTCTTCTGGCAATTGTGACTATCTTGTATGAAGTTATGACTGATAGGGCAGATGGAATCCTGTATATAGAAGCACTGAATATCTGGCGTTATGGCATCATATTAGTAATTATCATCAGCACATTGTACATGATTCATGATTTCCATGCCGGTGGACAGTATCTGCTCATTGCCTCGTTCTTTCTCCTTCCGGAATTAGACACGTGGCTCCCCTGGTCGCTGTTATTGGCATTGTCATGCATAGCCCTGCGTCTCATCCTGGTTTTTCCGGCGGCATACCGCCAATACCGGAGTCAGCTGACAGCCCGTTCCATCCAGTCAGCCGTCGATTTTCTGGAAGAGGGAGTCTTGTTCAGTCTGGAAAAAGGAGAGCCTGTCCTGGTCAATTACGTCATGTATGATGTCATGGAAAAGTTGTTGGGCACAGTCATCCGCAATGCGAATATTTTCTGGCATCTCCTGTCAAACTGGAACAATACAGAACACGTTACCATGGAGCGTCAGGGGCAGGACCTTCTGTTCCGAAAGAAAAATAGCATGGCATGGCTGCTGCAGCGGCATCATATCCAGTTCAGAAATCAGTCAGGCTGGCAGATCACGGCACTGGATGTGACGAATCTGGACCGGGTAAACCGGGAGTTGGACCAGAAAAATCAGCTTCTGGAACAGCGGAATGAAAAAATGAAATACCTTCTCAATCATCTTGTCGATATACAAACCCAGCGGACGACAGAAGAAATGCGCTATAAAATCCACGATCTCATGGGGCAGCGTATTACTATCCTGCAGCAGCTTCTGAATAATAAAAATACGACCGATTATGCGGCAATCCTGCCACTGGTAGAAAATGTCCTGGCCGATATGCACCGCGAGACGGCGGATAATCCGGCAGAACGGCTGGACGTACTTATCCGTACCTATTGCAGCCTTGGCATCGACATCACCCTGACCGGTGCTCTGCCGGCGGATGCGGAGTTTGCTGCTGATCTGGTAAGTATTATCCGGGAATCCCTGACCAATGCCCTGCTTCACGGAAAGGCAAGCCAGGTCTCGATAGAGCTTCCTCTTACGGGAAAACGGATACTGACAATCCATGATAACGGTATTGGGTGCCTGGGACCCATACAGCCCGGCAATGGACTGCAGGGAATTGAACGAAGAGTCAGAAAAATGGGCGCTGCACTTCATCTGAAAGGAAAACCTCATTTTGTTCTGTCCGTAGAAGGAGAGGATGACTATGATTCGTGTACTCGTCATTGACGATCAAAAAATTCTGCTCGAAGGACTGGCAGCCATTTTATCTCAATGTGATGATGTAGAAATTGTTGGAACAATTCCATTCTCGGAAATGGTCGAATCCGCCTGCTCCCTGACAAAGCCGGATGTGATTTTCATGGATATCTGCATGGAGGGGAAAAACAGTGGCATTGAATTGACAAAGCGGCTAAAAGAAAAAAATCCCGGTCAGAAAATCATCATCATGACCGGGTTTCAGGATATTAGTTTTTTGGAAATGTCCCGTGATGCCGGAGCCGACAGTTTCATCTATAAAGAAAGTTCGGCCGCTGCCTTTATCGAGTGCATGAAGCGGACTGTAGCAGGCGAGCAGATATATCCCGATGTACAGGGGAATGTGACGTTCGGTGTCTGTGGTGTAACCCTGACTGAGCGGGAACTGGATATCCTCCGGCTGATCTGCCGCAATTTGTCCTATCAGGAAATTGCCGACGAACTGGGAATCAGTAAGCGGACCGTCAGCTTTCATATCAGCAATATGCTCAGTAAGACCGGTCATAAAAGCATCGTAGGCCTTGCTGTCGAAGCTGCCGATAAAGGATATGCGTCGGCCCCCTAGAAATAAGCTGTCAGACTGGTGCCGATGACATATTCATGGAAAGAAGCCATATAGGTGGTATCGTGACGGTTTTTCAGTGAAAAGCCTTCGACAGCCCAGATAAGTCCCGGTTGGAGAACGTAGTCCAGACGGATTCCCCAGCCACGGAATCCCATGCGGCGGAAAAATGTCGCATCGGCATCCATCGTGTGGTACAGGATGGTAGAAGCAGGCTGGTCATAATAGCGGATCCATGCTTCGTAGGAGCCTTGTTTCCGTTCATCCAGCTCTCCGTAGATGAGGGAGGCGACAAATCCCGTTTCAGACTGGCTGTACTGGTCCGCCTCATGACGCCCCCAGGCGTGGAGCCATTCCAGGCTGGCCCTGAAATCCGGCCGTATCTGATACGATCCGCGCCACAGGAAGATGCGCTGCCGGTCATACATCGTACCGGCCTGCCCCGGATAGATTCCGTAAGCAGCTAATGATGGAAACGTCGGTGGGAGACTGCTGGCATTGCGGAAATCCAGGAAGGCCGTATCGCTCTGGAAGCGGCCGTTAAGCCGGCTGTGGAGAAGACTCCATCCTATTTTCCGATGTTCATCATCAGGGCCTGTCGTGCGGCCGGCAAAGAGCGTAATGCTGCCGGGAGAAATTCCTTTCTGACCGAGGCGGAACCGCAGGCCGTCCACCTTTTTGTCGATAACATTGCCATCGAGCAGATAATAATTGAAACGGCCTGCTTCTACTTTCGTCTGCTCCGTTTCATGTTGGATATACAGTCTGCCCAGATAAAGATGATGGTCTGCGTCATGGTCTTTATCATTCCGGTTATCTTCCAACTGGGTCCGTATGGTTGTATGTTCGTTCAGATGGATGAAAGGAAAAATCCGCAGCCGGCGCGTCGCCATATATATCGTTTCATCATGCCGGCGACTCTCCTTGCCAAACTGGGCGGTATGAGCGGAAAACCGTCCTTTCCCCCAAAGCCAACGGTAATCACCGTGCACTTCGACATAGGGATAGGTATTTTTCTGCGTCCTCAGAATTTCTTCGTCTTCTAATGGCTCCGATTGTACATCATCAGGAACGATTACTGGAAAAGTGGAAGATCCGGCTGCCTGGCTGGATCCGTAGAACATAGGAATGGCTGTCAGAACAAACAAGAGCAACACGCATTTCAGGTTCATGGGGGAGTTCCTTTCATATGCTTTTTCACAATCATATCACAATTAATACACAAAAAGAACAACGGATTCACAATAAAAAATACATAGTGTACATAGGGATATAATTCTTCTGCATATACGTAAAAAATATAGAATTAAATTCTAAATTTCTTGACAGGCAGGAGAATATAGTGTATTATTTCGGTATACATTAAAAACTGACGAATCAGGAGGTACCGGATATGAACAGAATAGACTGTATGTGTACAAATTCATAGCGCGGATCTGAAACAACAGAATGCGCGTCATCAAGAGCAGCGGAGGGACTGGCCCGGTGAAGCTGCGGCAACCTGCCGGAAGGTAAGGTGCCAATTCCAGCAGGATTAAACCTGGAAGATGAGACTGGCTAGGGGAGCAGCATCTTTCAGGATGCTGATTTTTTTTTAGGAGGGATACATGAAAAACAGAGGGGGAGCATCGAATCAGGGAAATGCACTGACCTATGCGCTGGATTTAATACAACAGACCTGTTCCGGAGAGATTGCCCTGGTCATCCAGGATTCCCGGCTGATTCAGTTGGAGCGCAATGAACGCATCGTCCTTTGTCAGGGACAAGGAATTTGCCGGAAACCACCGGACCGGAAAGGGATAGAACAACAGATCCGCTCATCACTGGGGAATCTGCAATACGGGAAACTAGTCGTCGTCATCAAAAAACATGAAATTGTCCGCATCGAACGGACGGAGAAAAAGCTGATCAGAAAAGCTGAAGGCTGAATCATCTGGTACGTATGCCATCAAGGCAGGCGCACCGGGTGTATTCAGCTTTTTTTATTGCCAAAGGGGGAAATGTTATGAAAAAAATATCTATTCTGCTTGTTGTAATCTGTTTTCTTATTCTGGGACTGGCAGGCTGTGGCGGTACAGGTACGGCAAAAAGCGAAAAAGACTCTTTCCATGCTTCTAATCCCTATGAGGTGATTTGTCGGGAGTGACACTGGATATCGGCGCGGCAGGAATCCAAAACGCCCAGGGAGTATTGCAGGCCGCCGGTCTTGATGATACGCCCTATACGGTTCATTTCCACAATCTCCGCGGTGGAAATCTGGTATTGGAAGCCATGCTGCAGGCCAGCTGGATGCAGGCTGTGGCAGTCAGATACCACCTATCTTTGCTTCACTAAGCAATAATGGCGGGAATTTCAAAATCGTCGCTATACGAAAAGGATCAACTTTGGATCAGGAACTGATTACGGGCCCAAAAAGCAAAGCATCTATCCATACGGTCGCCGACCTGAAAGGGAAAAAAGTAGCCTATGTCAAATCTACGACAGCCCAGTATTTCCTGTTTAAAATGCTGGAAGAAGCCGGCCTTTCCTGGAATGATATCGAAGCACTGCCTATGTCTACATCAGACGGTCTGTCGGCCGTACTCACTGGTGATGTCGATGCCTATGCCGGATATGGAAATAGTATTATTCAGGCCAAAAATAAAGGCGCCGTTACGCTGGCTTCAGCAGAAAGCATTCTTTCCGGCGACTATTACTGGTATGCTGCTCCCGCTGCCCTGGCGGATCCCAAGAAAAAAGCGGCTCTCATCGATTATCTGGAACGGATCAATGAAGCCGATGAATGGATACGTCAGCATCCGAAGGAATGGGCGGCTTTTTATGCCAAAGAAACGAATCAGAAGGCTGATGAATATCAAAAACAATTTGAAGAGCAGGAAGCACAGCGCAAAGGGAGAATAGCCCCTCTTGATGAAAAAACAATTCAATCTGAACAAGATATTATCAATTCCTTTATAAAAATGGGTCTGTTGAACCAGCCTGTTGAACCAGCCTGTTGAAGCGGCTGGTTTATTTGATGGCTCACTGACGGAAGCTATTTCAAAATTTCATGTGTATGAATAAAGGAGGTATGCCGTATGGCAGTAAGAACAGTACAGGAAGTAGTACTGAAAAGGCAAGCATGCGAAAATAACAAAAAAAGAATGAATATTATAAAAGTCCGGAACTGGTTGAAAACCCTTATTCTCATGTGGTCCGTCCCAGCACTTCTGATAGGAATCTGGATATACCTTTCCATGACTAATCAGTTGAATCATTTATTTCCCAGACCATCGGAATTGATACAGACGACAGCATCTCTCATTGCTGACGGGACATTGGCTGCCAATATACAGATCAGCCTGCTTCGCGCTGGAGCCGGTCTGGCAGCGGGAGGAACCATCGGATTTGTATTGGGGACACTGACAGGACAGTTCCGGCTTTTCGATACCATTCTGAATACGCCAATCCAGATGATAAAAAGCGTGCCCCGTCTGGCTATTCTGCCGCTGATACTTATCTGGTTCGGACTGGGTGAAACGGCGAAAGTCGTCCTCATTGCCCTGAGCACGTTTTTCCCGGTCTACCTCAATACGTTTCATGGTATCCGCTCCATAGACCCGGAATTACTGGAAATGGGCAAAGTATACGGGCTGACGCCATGGGAATTATTCCGGCACATTATTTTCCCTGGAGCGGTCTCGTCTATTATGATTGGTCTGCGCAAGTCTATCGGTGGGACCTGGCTGATCCTGATTGTCGCTGAAACCGTAGCAGCCCAGTCCGGCATTGGATTCATGGCGACAAATGCCCGCGAATTTATGATGATGGACGTTGTCGTCCTGAGCATGATTGTCTACGCCCTGCTGGGCACTATATCAGACTGGCTGGCCGTGCGGCTTACCAGGCGTCTGCTCCGCTGGAACACTAATATGAGGAGGTCCGAATCATGAACGGATATGAAATCAATCTGCATCATCTTACTAAAGCATATGGTTCCCATCTCGTATTGCAGGATATCAATCTGACTGTACAGGCTGGGGAAAGCGTGGCACTCGTCGGCAAGAGCGGTTGTGGCAAGAGTACGCTTTTACGTCTTATATCGGGACTGACATCCAAAACACAGGGGCATATCGTCGTCGGCGGTCGGGAAGTCTGCGCTGTCAATCCGGAGATACGGTTCCTGTTTCAGAACGCCCGCCTCTTGCCATGGAAAACCGTATTGGAAAATGTTATTCTGGGTTCTCCGGACCGGGATCAGGATACGGCACGCCGTGTATTGCAGGAAGTCGGCCTGCAGGGCAGGGAAGATGCCTGGCCAGGCGATTTATCAGGCGGTCAGCAGCAGCGTGTGGCACTGGCACGGGCACTGATCGGCCGGCCGCGGGTACTGCTGCTCGATGAACCACTCAGCGCTCTCGATGCACTGACCCGCCTGCATATGCAGCGCCTGATTGAACGGCTCTGGCAGGAACTGGGGTTTACTCTGGTTCTCGTGACACACGATGTCAGCGAAGCCGTCTATCTGGCTGACCGGGTTGTTCTTATAGAAGACGGACATATCCCCCTGGCATCAGGAGAACGGATTTACTCCCGCTTTGGCTATCTGCCATATTTTACAGACCGGTCATTAGATGTTATACAGCCTGATCTGGGGTCGTGCGGCGGATTTTCCGAGTTCCGGAAAATTGCAGATATGGCCCATGCGTATGAAATCACCGTACAAGCCCACGTTGCTGGTACAGGAGTAGCAGAAGCGGCAGCGATTCAGGCGGAAGCAGCTATTCCTAATTTTATCATTCATGAACATCACCAGAAAACCTTACTGAAGGAATACAGAGAACTGGTTCAATACGATTATCAACCTGTAAACGGACAGTATGCCGTTCCGGATCTCCCGGGAATCGGGCAGGATATTACAGAAGAAGTATACAAACAATCGGACTACTTCCTGGTTAATTCGTAGTATACTAAAAGAAACGACGAAAAGAGGAGATGATTTCTATGTTAGGAGACTGTGCCAATTGCAACTGCAATCATATGTGTGCCCGATTGGGAAAAAGCTGTACAGGGGTACAGACCGAAGAAGTACTGGCATTATATAATGAAGAAGAACGGCGCATCATGGATGCCGCGGCTTATGTAGAAGCTACATATTACATGAAATATACGCGCCTGCAGGAAACGGCAGCTTTTGCCAGAAAAATGGGGTATACAAAAATTGGTATCGGCTTTTGTATCGGTATAGCCGAAGAAGCACGCCTGTTTGCTGCTTACTTGTCCAAGGAGTTCGAAGTGTATTCTGTCTGCTGTAAAAATTGTGGTGTCGAAAAAGATGTCCTGGGTCTGAAAAAAGTAAATCCCGATGCCCCTGTAGAATGCATGTGCAATCCAAAAGGCCAGGCTGATTTTCTCAATAAGCAGAACTGCCAATTATTTGTATCGGCTGGTCTCTGTGTTGGTCATGATGCGCTTTTTGCACGGACTTGCAAAGGCCCTGTCACGACACTGGTAGTTAAAGACCGTGTACTGGCTCATAACCCCATGTCAGTCGTCTATTCCGGCTATTGGAAAAAAAAACTCGGCTTGGAATAGTCTGTACTGATAAACTCTGCCCGGCTCCTGTCATATACTTTATACGATGGGGCTGGGCAGATTCTGTAAATATGTCTACAGGCGGGCCATTTGATGAAAATCTGGAAGAGAAAATGGAAATTCTGGTATAGCTGCTTCAATTGTATTTCGTCCGCTGGTATTATCGTAGACTGGAGCATGCGGCGCAACATCCCTGATGAAGTAAAGGGCCTGTAGGAAAAAAGGCTCAAGTATGGACAAATTCAGAAAAAGTGTCTATACTTATAGTTAGTAAGCTAACTAATTATAAAGGGATGACAGTGATGAAAATTGAAGCGTTTCCGACACGGGAAGAACTGGAACAACATGCCAGCCTGATTCCGGAAATCAATCCTCCGGCAGTACTGGCCATGTTGCGCATCATGCAGGCTGCCGAAGAAATACGTTGTGATATCAATGACGTCCTGGAAAAAAAATATCAACTCAGCGAAGGTAAACTGCGGGTCCTCATCGTCCTGCACCAGCATCCGGAAGGCATTGCACCGAGTTACCTGGCAGAAAAGACGGGAGTGACCAAAGCGACAATCAGCGTCATGTCACAGCGACTAGTACGGGATGGATTAGTAGAAGCCCGGTCGAGCCAGGAAGACCGGCGGGCAAAGAAACTGTTGCTGACACCGGCCGGGAAGGCCTATACGGAAACAGTACTGCCCGGTCATTATCTGCGCATTACGAAACTCATGGGACGACTCACGGAACAGGAACAAAATGAACTCATCGGACTGCTGAAGAAACTGACAGGATAAGTCTGACTGACAGTCCCTGTGTGATATTAGATGTAATTAGTTAGCTAGCTAAATATATAGATGGAAGGACGGTTTAGTATGGACGGACAAAATATGATATGGCGCAGAAAAGCGATGCATATGGGGATATTCTTTATCATCGTCCTCATTGCCGGCGGAATTCTGCTGCTGTATAAGGGAAATGATGCCGTCGCTCAGGGCATCATAAAAAAAGATGGCATCGTCACGGCAGAGCAGGTAAAAGTATCCTTTCAATCAGTCAGTGGCAAACTAATCCGGGAAGCCGTGCAGGAATCGCAGGAAGTAAAAGCCGGCGACATCCTGATGGAACTGGACAGTACCGATGTAGACCTCGATATTGCTAAAACCCAGGCCCAGATTGCCCAGCTCGATGCACAGATACAATCGATGGAAGGTTCTATACAGATTGGCTTTGCCCAGACCAATACGACAGAACAGGAAAGCCGGCGCCAGATTGATCAGCAGCGTGCAGCTATCGATTCGGCCGCTGCCACACTGGTCAATGCCCAGAGGGATTACGACCGTAAAATGGCCCTGTACAGTCAGGGAGCCATCGCAAAATCCGATATGGACGACTCGGAAGCGGCTCTTTCTGTAGCCCAGGCCGCTATGAACCAGCAGCAGGAAGGCCTGGCTAAATTACTGGGTGGAGCCATGGATACGGGTAATACGAACACCATGGTACTGCCACAAATTGAAGAACAGCGCCAGACTGTAGCCAACAAGGGACATGACAGAGAATCCCTGGTCCAGCAGCGCAACCAGCTCCGTGTACAACTGCAGCAGCTGGAAGTACAAAAAGACCGCCTGATTCTGAGAGCGCCGGAAGATGGTAAAATACTGAAACTGCTGGCCAAGAAAGGAGAAATGATTCAGGCTGACACGCCGGTCATCCTCCTGGAAAGCAAACGGAAATATTATGATATCTATGTCAGTGAAAAACAGGCTGTCCGCCTTCACGAAGGGCAGGATCTGTCCGGTACGGCCATAACGGATGGCCATCGCGTAGGTGGTACGATACGGTTTATCACGCAGGCACCGGGCTTTGCCGACCTGAAGGGCACGAGAGAAAAAGGGCAGGCTGACCTTACGGCTTTCCAAATCCGCGTCTACACCAATCCGGAAGAAAAAGTCCTGCCGGGTCAGACAATCGAGGTGACCGATCATGAACTCTCTGAAACGTGAGCTGGTTTTTCTATTTTCCGGTATGGGCATGCCTTATGAAAAAGTGGCGATGATCGTAGCGGTGGTCTGCGCCGTATTATTTACAGTGCTCCTGGGGAATAACTATATACAGGATGCCCCGGTCGCCGTCATCGATCTGGATAACTCCAAATACAGCCATCAGGTCATCGACGAGATGGATGCCTCCCCGTATATCCGCATCGATACGGTCCTTCATACAGCAGTCAATCCGAAATCGCTTTTTTATCAGGACCGGTTTGCTGCCGTCGTCTATTTCCCAAAAAATCTGGAAAAGAACCGCTACAGTGATGCTGCTGGGACTATTGGTGTATTTTATGACAATACGAGCATTGCCCAGAACGCAGATATCGTAGAAGGTCTCAATGCTATCGTGGCGGTAGAAAATGAAAAACTGGCGGCTCCCACAACATCCCGGGCAGAAAGGGGCATTACCCTGCGCGACCGGCTCCTGTTCAATCCACAGGGTTCCGCAGCCAACAATGGGGAAGTCCAGGGATTTCTCTTTTTCTTTTCTTCCATGTTTTTTACCTTTGCTACCATCGGTATGATACCCAGGCTGCGCATGACCGGGGAACTAGCCCGTACACAGCAGGAGGGAACGCCGTTTGCCATACTCGTCCGTCTCATCCCGTATTGTATCTGCCTCATGACGGCCCTTACTGTCGGCATGGTCATCCTTCATTTCCTGAATGACATGGCTTTCACAGGCAGCCTGCTCCTGTTTTTCCTGACCCAGTGCTTCTATATCCCGGCCGTCGGAATGATGAGCCTGCTCTTTGGATGGAATGCAGCCAACCCCGGCGTAGCTGCCAGCCGCATGATACTCTTTATACCTATGGGATTTATTCTTGGCGGTGCCACCAGCCCGATTATGCAGCAAAGTCTGTGGGTACGCTACTTTGCTCATTTCTTTCCCCTGACCTGGGAGTATGAATTTACGAGAGACATTACAATCCGCGGTGCCAGATTCTGGGATATTGCCCCGGAATTTGGAGGATTCCTGATTTATTTCGCCTGCATCCTCATCGTCTTCTGCCTGGTCTTTTACGGAACGAAACAGAAGAAATTGGCACATCAGAAGGAGGAATTGTTATGAACGAAGAATTACAGCATATACTGGTACCGGTTGATGGATCCGAACCATCGAGGCGGGCTCTGGAAAAAGCCGTCTATCTGGCACAAAAATGCGGCAGCAGCTTGACATTGCTGACCGTAGTAGATATGAATAAAGAAATCAATTCTTTTGAACAAGTCAGCACTGGCGGATATATACCGGGAGAACTGAAAGAAAAAGGATACAAACTACTTTTGAAACTTATGCCTCTCATTCCCGATACTATCCATGCCGAAGCCGTCGTCCAGATAGGAGACCCGGCACAAAACATCGTAACATACAGTGAAGAACACCCGGTGGACCTCATCATCATCGGCAACCGCGGCCTGTCAGGCCTGAAAAAAATACTCCTTGGCAGTGTCAGCAATTACGTCCTCCTGCGCAGCCACGTACCGATCCTGATCATGAAATAACTATAAGTCCGCACAGTGCATTGTATATCGCCTTGCGGACTTTTCTGTGTTTACGAAGTACTAGAGCAGGTCTGATGGTACCATAACTATTCAAAAAACATATTGTTTTCTCGTGCTGACAAACTATGGCGGGTGTGTTAAAATGAAACAAGCTACAAACTAGGAGGATTCTGGGAATGAACGGACATGGTAACGTCATGAAAACATCCATTTCTATAAAAAATAAATACAGCACTGTCGTGCTGCCTCTGTTGTGGGTCGTAATCGATTATATAGCTGTCCTGTTGGCGGAACAGCTGTCTTTTTTCCTGCGTAATGCACTCATTACCAATCCGGCCCTGCATATTTCCTGGCTCAGTTTTCACGTAATTGGGCCAGCTATTTTTATCCTTTTCATGCAGGTTCAGTCTCTGTATACACGGCGCATGCAGTTCTGGCGCATCATTTCCCGCATTTTTAAGGCCAATCTGTATGCCGTCGGTGTGATGATATTTCTCATGTATGTTCTGGAAACGGCCTCACATACATCACGGTTATTTATCGGATTCATCTGGATATTTGCCTTCTTCTTTCTCGTATTATTCCGCTTCGTCAGCCGTAAACTATTGAACCGTCTCCATATGCTGCAGCTCCCGGTGCTTATCATGGGGGCAGGAAAGACGGCTGCTATTGTGCTGAAGTATTTCAAGGACGATTCCGGCCTTGCCTATGATTTTATCGGCTTTCTGGAAGATCATAAACCAGAACCGGAAGTTGCCAGACTCATGCCACATCTGGGGACCTTTGCCGATGCCGAAGCCGTCATCGACCAGACAGGCGTCCAGCAAGTCCTGGTCATCGCGCCGGGGCTCAGCAATGATAAAGTACAAGATATCATATACCGTCTGCAGCCCAAAGTAAA
Organism: Caecibacter massiliensis; assembly: GCA_900095875.1. Classification (GTDB taxonomy): domain Bacteria; phylum Bacillota; class Negativicutes; order Veillonellales; family Megasphaeraceae; genus Megasphaera; species Megasphaera hexanoica. Next base: position 2,540,667 of record LT608311.1, read on the forward strand.
AAACATCGCCTTCATTCCCGATATGGGAACCATGCCACTGGCCACCCTCGATATGGAAACACTCATCGACGGGCACATCGTAGCCTTCCAGATCCGCAATAACATGGCCCGGCGGTACAACCGTATCATCAAGCGCCTGTTCGATATAGTCTGTACCTGTATCGGCATTATCTGTCTGAGTCCCGTATTTGTGGCTATTTCCCTGTGGATATACAAAGACTCGCCGGGCCCTATCATATTCAAACACCGCCGCGTCGGCCGTCATGGAAAGGAATTCAACTGTTACAAATTCCGAAGCATGTGCGTCGATGCCGATGTCAGGCTCAAAGAACTCCTGGCAAAAGACCCGGAAGCCCGCAAAGAATGGGAGAAAGAATTCAAACTCAAAGACGACCCGCGGATTACCCGTAGCGGTGCATTCCTGCGCAAAACCAGCCTGGACGAACTGCCCCAATTATTCAACGTCCTGAAAGGAGAAATGAGCCTTGTCGGTCCACGCCCCATCATACAGGCCGAAGTTCCCAAATACGGCAAATACATTGAAGACTTCTACATGGTCCGTCCCGGTGTCACCGGCATGTGGCAGACCAGCGGCCGCAGCGACACAACCTACGACGAACGGGTCCAGATGGATACCTGGTACGTCCGCAATTGGAATGTATGGTTTGATATCGTGCTCATCTGGAGGACCATATCCGTCGTCCTGAAGCATAAGGGTGCATATTAGCTGATATATTTCAAAGACGTATATACTTATAAAAGAAGATTCCAGTGAATGGATACGTACACAGACCTTAATCAAAAAGCCTGAAAGGGGAATTTTATATGCATACCATGGATAAAGTAATGAAAGGACTACATGAATTTATTAATGAAAGGGCTCCAAACGGTCCGCAAAGTGAAGCAGAATTGAATCAGTTAATCGATGAATTTATGGTACAGCATAATGAAAGTATCGAGAATTTGTACGGTGATGCAGAGCCTATGGATGTCTATGATTATTTGGACTTTGCCGATAAGGCCTATCGAAAAAAAGACAAGAAAGAATATTTGGCAAAAGCAGCTGAACTGGAACCGGATAATGCCGATGTCAAACTGGCTCAGGCCGAATTAGAAGCCAAAGGTCCGCTGGAACTTATCGAAGTCCTGCCGGGCCTGATTGCGGAGGAAGAAAAACGGTTAAAAGATCAGCAGATTTACAACCGTAGTAAAGGCGACTTTTGGCTGGTCGTGGAAACACGCCCTTATATGCGTTTGCTGCATAGATATCTGATGAATTTAACAGAATGTGGTGTCATCAATAAGGCTATCCAGGTAGGGGAAGAAATGATGCGCCTTAACCGGAATGATAATCTGGGCATTCGTTTTGAGCTGATGCCACTGTATGCTAAAGTATGCAATGAACTGAAAGCCTTGAAGCTGTATAAGCAAAACAAAGACGAAAAGACGAATTCTTTCTATCTGTTGCCTTTAGCCTTGTTGTACTTCAAGCTCGGTGATTGGCCTAAAGCGAAATCGTACCTGGAAACTTTGAAACAGTATTATCCAATTACGAAAAAACTCATCCGTGCTATTAAAAAGGAGGACATGAACTTCATCCACGCCAACTCCAGCCTACTGGGATACTTACCAGGGACGGACGAAGAACTCATGGCTGCCTATCTGTCCAACTATTCTGTTTACATGACTGAACCATACTTCTTCGAATGGGCCGATAAAGCTCTCATCGTCCATCGGAAACCGAAGAAATAAGCCATATTCATGACTGAACATTTGCCGCTTCCGAACGGACTGAGTATCTTTGCCGTCCCCTTGATAAGCAGAGAGCCACAATTAAAAGAATATTGTGGTTTCTGTGACGGATGCTGGAGCAGGCTTGTGATGTCTTTGCCGTCCCAGTGAGGGGAAGGGGGACCGCGTTAGCGGTGGAAGGGGCTTTACTCCAATACAGAGTCCATATCATGAGTCCATTTACTAACCCCATATTCAATCATCGAAAGGACAGGACACATTGTCAATTAAAATCATCGTAGCTGCGCATAAACCGTACTGGATGCCATCGGATCCGGTGTACTTGCCAGTACAGGTCGGGGCAGAAGGGACATTCTAGGCTGATTCGTAGAGATTGCATCATGGTGGAGGGCAGCAAAATTGGGGAAAATATGGTAAAAGAAACTATCTGGCTATATTGTCGTTATTTTTTTCATACTTATATTTTAAGAGAAATACAGATTATTGGAGAGAAATTATGAAATTATTGAATATTAATGAAGAAGCTCCTGAATTTTTTTATATCTTTATGAACCCCGGCAATGATATAGTGGGAAGAGTTTTAAAACATAATTTTCAGTTAAGTAAAATGCTGACATCTACAAGCTTTCAATCATTTTTAGTCTCACCAGAAAAATATATAAAAGGAGAAATTCAATATTTGCCTTTTATTAAAAATGAAAATTCTACACAGATGCCATCACCTTTTGTATTGCATATTATTGAAAATTATGCGTTAGAATATAATTTAGAGATATATAGAATGTCACATTATCCGACCTTCCCTTCACGTTTGGGAGCGTTGTATGCATTTGCAGATTTAGATACTTGTGCGAAGGTTTCTAAAAAATATGGATGGAATATTAAGGAGATTCGAAAGTTTAAACTTTTTTCAGATAAGCAAGAAACTAGTAAACTCATGCGAATTGTTAAATGTAATATGGAAATCGTTTCATTTATGCGGTCCCTATCCTATGAGAGTAATGATATGGAATTTTTAAATAAATTATATTTTGACTACTGGCATTGTTTAGAAGAAAATGTGACTGATTTAAAAAACGATAAAATGATTCATATTGAGAACATTAGTGAATATCTCATTGACGGCATTTTGGAAAGTTGCGAGTTTAGTGATGACGATAGATTTCAACTTGGCTTAATATAGTTAATAAAGGAAATGATAAATTTGAAAAGCTATCTGGTTATATGCCAAGACTTTATCTGTTGCAAGAGTAGAACTGATTTTTAACTAACAATCCAAGTGTCAGTGTATTTTCCAAATAGCTCAAGAAGATAAAAGTGCAGATTCACCTAATCCAGATAGTAAATTATTTGCATTGGAAGATTGGAAATCGAAATGGGTAAATGTTTCTAATAACCTGATGCTTGAAATTACGCAATAATATTTTGAATACATGGATAAGCATATTTACTGGGAGCATGCCAATTGATGATACTGACAAAGGAAATGATTTGTGATAGAATAAAGCATGTTATAAATTTTGAAGGGAGTTGTAGGAATGAACGATCATGATGAGGTCATGAAAGCATCCATTTCTATCAGGAATAAATACAGTACTGTCATTCTGCCCCTGGTATGGGGTGTTGTCGATTATATAGCTGTTTTATTGGCAGAATACATTTCTTATACATTACGTAATGTATTAATAACCGATTCCGTTTTACATGTTTCCTGGCTCAGTTTTCACGTGATTGGGCCAGCTATTTTTATCCTCTTTATGCAGGTGCAATCCCTCTATACGCGGCGCATGCAGTTCTGGCGAATCATTTCCCGTATCTTTAAAGCAGATCTCTATGCTGTCGGGATGATGATATTTCTCATGTATGTACTGGAAACGGCATCTCATACATCACGGTTGTTTATCGGATTCATCTGGATTTTCGCATTTTTCTTTCTCGTATTATTCCGCTTTGTCAGCCGCAAAATACTGAACCGTTTCCATATGCTGCAGCTCCCGGTCCTCATCATGGGGGCAGGAAAGACGGCGGCTATCGTATTAAAATACTTCAAGGACGACTCGGGCCTTGCCTATGATTTCATCGGCTTTCTGGAAGACAACAAGCCGGAAAAGGCGGTATCACAGCTCATGCCTCATCTGGGAACCTTTGCCGATGCCGAAGCTGTCATTGACCAGACCGGTGTCCAGCATATCCTGGTCATTGCGCCGGGCCTGAGCAACGACAAAGTGCAGGATATTATATACCGGCTGCAGCCCAAAGTCAAAAACATCGCCTTTATTCCCGATATGGGTACCATGCCTCTGGCAACCCTCGATATGGAAACACTCATCGACGGGCACATCGTAGCGTTCCAGATCCGCAACAACATGGCCCGGCGGTACAACCGTATCCTCAAGCGGGCATTCGATATTGTCTGTACCTGCATCGGCATTATCTGTCTCAGCCCTGTTTTCTTGGCTATATCCCTCTGGATATACAAAGACTCTCCAGGACCCATCATATTCAAACACCGCCGCGTCGGACGCCATGGAAAAGAATTCAACTGCTATAAATTCCGCAGCATGTGCGTCGATGCCGATGTCAAGCTCAAAGAACTGCTGGCAAAAGACCCGGAAGCCCGCAGGGAATGGGAAAAAGAATTCAAACTCAAAGACGACCCGCGCATCACCCGGAGTGGCGCATTCCTGCGCAAGACAAGCCTGGACGAACTGCCACAGTTGTTCAACGTCCTCAAAGGAGAAATGAGCCTCGTCGGCCCGCGCCCCATTATCCAGGCCGAAGTTCCCAAATACGGCAAATACATCGAAGACTTCTACATGGTCCGTCCCGGCGTCACCGGCATGTGGCAGACCAGCGGCCGCAGTGATACCACCTATGACGAACGGGTCCAGATGGATACCTGGTACGTCCGCAACTGGAACGTCTGGTTCGACATCGTACTCATCTGGAGAACCATATCTGTTGTGCTGAAACACAAGGGGGCATATTAAACATGTGAACTGTAGATTGTAATGCTTAGTCTTTGTGTTCTATATCCATATCGTTATAAATACTAGTAAAATTTTGTTATTGTTTGATTTTAAAACATGGACAGAGTTGCTAGTTTTATCTATAATTTACTGGACGAATGATTAATGAGTAGTGTTATTTGGTTCTTTATACGATTTGATTTAAATCTGAATTCTATTGGGAGTGATTTTCTTTTGAATTATATAGATAAGTATAATAATTGGTTATCATGGGTAGATGATGATACAAAAAAAGAATTATTATCAATAAAAGACGACAAAGAAATTGAGGACAGATTTTATCGTGACTTAGAGTTCGGTACTGGCGGGTTACGTGGTGTTATGGGTGCCGGCTCTAATCGCATGAATAAATATATTATTCGCAAAGCGACAAAAGGTCTTGCAGATTATTTGCTTGCCAATAGAAGAAATGATGTTCAGCGTGGTGTTGTTATTGCTCATGATTCTCGAAACAATTCGGATTCTTTTGCATTGGAAGCGGCTAATGTCCTTACCTCTGCAGGAATTCCAGTAAATCTTTTTAAAGAGTTAGAACCTACTCCTGTATTATCATTTTCAGTAAAATATTTACATGCAGTAGCTGGCATTGTCATTACGGCTAGTCATAATCCTAAAGAATATAATGGATATAAAGTATATGACGAACATGGTACCCAAATCGTGCCATCCATTGCCAATGTTTTGATTCAGTATATAAATGCTATTACTGATATTGTATCAATCCCGGCAGAGGGAGATCCTTCTAAATTAACATATATTGGTGATGAAGTTGTAGATCAATTCGTTGATTCTGTATATACGCAATCTATCTTACAGGGTGATGTTACTCCCTTACGAATTGTATATACTCCACTTCACGGTGCCGGTAATAAACCGGTAAGAAAAATTTTAGCGAAAGCTGGTTTTTCTGACGTTCATGTCGTTAAAGAACAGGAACTGCCAGATGGAAATTTTAGTACAGTAAAATCTCCTAATCCAGAAGAACACAGTGCTCTCCAGTTGGGAATTGAATTAGCTGAATCTATTGATGCGGATATTATTATTGGTACAGATCCGGATAGCGATCGTATTGGGGTGGGTATAAAAAATAATAATTTATATCAATTATTAACTGGAAATCAGATTGGCGCATTGCTAGTCGATTTTATCCTTTCTATGCGTAAAGATTTGTTGACGCCTGCGTCGACTATCGTAAAAACCGTTGTCACAGGGGACTTAGGTGCTGTTATAGCCAAAGATAAAAAGGTCCAAGTCATTGAAACACTTACAGGCTTTAAATATATTGGCGACAAAATTACGAGATTTGCTGATGATGTAAAATGCGATTTTGTTATGGGATATGAAGAAAGTTACGGATACCTTGTTGGTACACATGCCCAGGATAAAGATGCCGTCGTAGCTGCGTTATTGATTTGTGAGATGGCATCATACTATAAAAAACAGGGAATGACATTAGTGGATGTTTTGTCATCATTATATCAAAAATATGGGTATTATTACGATTCATTATCTTCATATATATTGAAAGGTAAAGAAGGACATGAAAAAATTAGTGGAATTATGCGGGCATTACGAATGAATCGTGATCTAGTATTTAATGGGATTAAAGAAGTACTTGATTTTAATGAATCTATTAATAATTTGCCAAAAGCAAATATGCTGAAATATATTTTGCAAGACGGCTCATGGATTGCTGTAAGACCGTCTGGTACAGAGCCTAAAATTAAAATATATTGGTCCATTAAATCTGAAAACGAAATCAAGGCACAAAATCGTATGAAACAGTACAAAGAAAGATTTGAAACATACTTTTCATTATAATAGTATAGGAGCAATCATTATGAAAGTAGTTATATTAGCAGGTGGCGGTGGTAGCCGTTTATTCCCTTTGTCACGAACTTGTTATCCTAAGCAATTCTTAAAAATAAATGGTGATAAGTCTTTGTTAGCTCAAACCATTGAAAGATATTTACACCTAGTGCAGCCAGAAGATATTGTTATAGTAACAAATGACAAATATATATATCATGTTAAAGCAGAATTACAAGAACTACAAGTAGAAAATGTCCATGTTATTACCGAGCCGGTTGGTAGAAATACGGCACCAGCTATTTCCTTAGCGGTAACTTATTGTAAAGATAAATTATCTTGCAATGATGATGAACTCATTTTTGTAGGCCCTTCTGATCATGTCATTCACCCAGTAAGTGAATTTATTCAATTGATTGTATCTGCTGAATCCGTTGCTGCAAAAGGCGATATAGTGACACTTGGCATTACGCCTACCCGTCCGGAAACGGGTTACGGGTATATAGAAGCAGGCACAAATTCCGTAGGAAATGCTTATCGAGTTATTAAATTTACGGAAAAGCCAAACTTGGAAACTGCAGAATCTTACGTAAAAAAAGGAAATTATTATTGGAATAGCGGCATGTTTCTGTTTTCGGTTGGCACCATTGAAAGTGAATTGACTCGACATGTTCCAGATATAATGAAAATTGCAAAATGTGGATACACCAATATGATAGAAGAGTTCTCTTCATTGCCGGATATATCCATAGACTATGCTGTTGCTGAAAAATCTGACCATATTGCTGTGGTACCTATGAAAAATATTTATTGGAATGATATCGGCAGCTTTGACGCAATTTCAGATATGCTTCAAGATAAAGAAGGAAACGTCATAAAAGGCGATATCATTTCTCGTGATTGCAAAAACACGATGATTTTGGGAAGCAATAGATTAATAGCCGGAATTGATTTGCAGAATCTTACTATCGTCGATACGCCCGATGTATTACTGGTTGCGCAAAAGGGGAAATCTCAAAGGGTAAAAGACGTAGTAAATGAATTAAAGAGGAAAAAAAGAACGGAAGTTGCTGAAAACGTAACAATGTATAGGCCATGGGGAAGTTATACTATTTTATCAGAAGGCGAAGGATATAAAGTAAAAAAAATCTGTGTAAACCCGGGCCAAAGTTTGAGTTTACAGATGCATTATCATCGAAGTGAGCATTGGACTGTTATTAGTGGAACAGGACAATTAACATTGGATGATAAAACGATTATTTTTAGAGAAAATGAAAGTACATTTATTCCTATCGGGACTCGACATCGATTAGGGAATCCTGGGAAAATACCCCTTTATATTATCGAAGTTCAAATCGGTAAATACTTGGGGGAAGATGATATTGTACGATTTGAAGATAAGTATGGGAGAAAAATTAAATGAAAATAGCTGTTGTGTGTGACTGGTTAGTGACATACGCCGGGGCAGAAAAGGTCCTCGAGCAAATTTTGAATGTTTTCCCGGAAGCAGACTTGTTCGCAGTTGTAGATTTTTTGCCAGAAAATCAGCGCAATTTTATCCAAGGAAAAAAGGTTACTACGACTTTTATTCAAAATATGCCCAGAGCAAGAAAAAAATATAGAAATTATTTACCATTTATGCCTATTGCGATAGAACAAATGGATGTATCCGCCTATGATGTAGTAATTTCGAGTTCTCATTGTGTAGCTAAAGGCGTTCTTACGGGTCCTAACCAAGTTCATATTTCATATGTTCACTCCCCAATTCGTTATGCTTGGGATTTGCAACATCAATATTTACGTGAAGCTGGATTAACGCACGGCCTTAAAAGTAAAATCGCCAGATTAATTATGCATTATATGAGAATTTGGGACACACGGACCAGCAATGGTGTGGATTATTTTATTGCCAATTCTCATTTTATAGCGAAACGAATATGGAAATGCTATCGACGTGAAGCTACCGTCATTTATCCACCAGTAGATATCGAGAAATTTGAATATTGTGAAGATAAAGATGATTACTATGTTACAGCTTCTCGCATGGTCCCTTACAAAAAAATGGATCTTATCGTAGAAGCCTTTTCTCAAATGCCAGATAAAAAACTAGTTGTTATTGGGGATGGACCAGATTTTGAGAAAATTAAGGGAAAAGCAGGACCTAATATTTCTTTATTAGGCTTTGCTCCTGACGAAGTTCTTAAAGATAAAATGCAGCATGCTAAAGCATTTGTGTTTGCAGCTGAAGAAGATTTTGGGATTACCCCAGTTGAAGCACAGGCGTGTGGAACACCAGTCATCGCATATGGCAAGGGGGGATCGCTGGAAACGGTTCGTGAATTAGGTGTACGAGATAATCCAACAGGTGTATTCTTCAAAGAACAAACAGTGGAATCCCTCAAAGCTGCTGTTGCCAGATTTGAACAGGAACAGACGGCCATCACCTACAATAACTGCCGTCACCACGCCGAACAGTTCAGCGGAGCAATATTTCGACAGAATTTTAAAAATTATGTAAATCGCGTTCTGTCAGAAAAAGGTGCGGAGGATTATTGATGAAAAAAATTACCGTTGATGCTCGTATGCTGGAATCTTCCGGTATTGGCACAGTACTGCGGAACATACTGAAACGTGTTATTCCGTCTATGCCGGATACAACATTTTATTTACTTGGCCATCCGGAAATGATGCGGAAGTATCCTTGGTTAATCGCTGAAAATGTGCAATATGTTTCTTGTAAAAGTGCGATTTATACGATTCGTGAGCAATTGGAACTGGTCCAAAAAATTCCACGAGAAACAGATTTGCTCTGGGTTCCCCATTATAATATTCCTGTTTTTTATCGTGGCCGGATGCTTGTAACAGTACACGATGTATTTCACTTGGCTATGCCACAATTTGTAGATGGAGCTCTGAAAAAGTTCTATGCAAAAATCATGTTTCAAGCTGCAGCTGCAAAAGCTTCGCATATTATTTGTGTATCCCATTTTACGAAAGCTGAATTGTGTCGATTTACTGGTGTATCCTCCAATAAGGTAAGTGTGATTTACAATGGAGTGGATGAATTTTGGAGCACTCCATTGCAGCAAAAACAGCGAATTTTTGCGAAACCGTATATTTTGTATGTAGGCAATGTGAAACCTCATAAAAATTTACGGACTCTGGTTCGTTCATTTCAGAATGTGATGGACAGAATTCCACATTCTTTAGTCATCGTAGGCAAAAAAGAAGGATTCATAACCGGCGATGAGGAAGTTGGACGATTGGCGGAGCAAGCAGGAAATCGAATTTCCTTTACGGGATTTGTTTCAGATGAGGAACTGAAAAATTATTATCATTATGCAGACTTGCTTGTGTTTCCATCTTTATATGAAGGGTTTGGATTGCCACCATTGGAAGCGATGGCTGCCGGATGTCATAATATTTTGTGTAGTGATATTCCTGTTCTTCGAGAAATTTACGGAGATTGTGTGAAGTATTTTAAAGCGACTGATGAGCAAGACTTGGCATCAAACCTGATTTTTAATATTACAGAAAAATCAAACGTTCTTGACAAAAAATGTTGTAATTCATATGATTGGAATACAGCATCAGACAAATATTTGGTTATTTTAAAGCGTTTGCTATAAATGTTTAATGGTATACAGGTACAATAAGGTAATAGGCATGAATATGGAACATTTTGAAAATATGCATAAGAATGAATTGACATTACAAGAAATTAAGAGAATACAATTAGATATTTTAGTTGATTTTGCTAAATATTGTGATGAGAATAATTTAAAATATTATCTTTCCGGGGGTACTTTATTGGGAGCGATTAGGCATAAAGGTTTTATCCCTTGGGATGATGATATTGATATCATGATGCCAAGAACAGATTATGAATATGCGATGAAAAACTACAAAAACCTAATTTATAAAAGCTTGTCCATAGAGTCTTTTTCGGGTTATTGGGATCTTGCTGGTCGAATCATCGATAATAGAACAATTATGGAAATACCATTTGACAAATATCCAACAGGTGTTTATGTAGATGTTTTTCCTATTGATGGTGTTTCATGTTATTATATTCTGCAAAAAGTTGAGTTTTTAGTAGAAAAAATTTTAGTAACCTTAAATCGTTGCACAGTATTAAAACTGCAGAAGAGCCATAGATATAAAATTTCTTCAATATCAGGTCGATTAAAAAATAGGTTGAGAACGATTATAAAATATTTAATGATTTTGGCTTTTGGATGGACACCGCCTTCCTTTTGGGTGAAGCTAGTTCATCAAGTAGGGAGAATTTATAAATTTAATCTAGATAAATTTGTGGCTGTAGTAGTAGTCAATCATTATGGGACTAAAGAAATTGTTCCAGGTAGTATATATAAAGAACGTATACCCGTTGACTTTGAGGGCTATAAATTTTGGGCACCCAAAGGTTATCAATCTTATTTAAAAAATTTATACGGGGATAATTATATGGAATTACCTCCTGAAAATCAAAGATATTCAGAACATGCATTCAAAGCGTACTGGAAAGAGGAGATAAGATGAATATAGCATTGATAATTGCCGGTGGCTCTGGTAAGCGTATGGGACAGGATATCCCCAAACAGTTTATTAATGTATATGACAAGCCTGTGCTTTTGTATACATTGGAAGGTTTTGAAAGGCATCCGCAAATTGATGCTATTGAAGTTGTATGTATTGATGGGTGGCACGATGTACTCCGAGCTTATGCTCGTCAATTCAATATAACCAAATTAAAATGGATAGTTTCTGGGGGATTGTCTGGTCAGGAATCCATTCGCAATGGGGTCTATAATCTGGAAGGTAAGGCACAATTAGATGATATTATTGTAATTCACGATGGTATTCGTCCATTGGTTGACGCTACCGTTCTGACGGATGTCCTGCTTAAGGCACAAAAATACGGAAATGCAGTGACTTCCATGCCTTATAATGAACAGATTTTTATTATAAATCCCGACGATAACACCACTACAAAACAATATATTCCGAGAGAAACACTACGACGGGTTTCTACGCCTCAGGCATATCGTTTTGACCTTTTAGATAAAAAATATCATGAGGCTTTTGAAAAGAAAATTGGTATCTATGGGTCTTCCTATACCAATACCATGATGGTAGAATTGGGAGTAACTCTCTATTTTGCAGCAGGATCTGATAAAAATATTAAGCTGACTACTAAAGATGATTTGGAATTGTTTAAAGCGTATTTGAAGGCGGATAAAGATACTTGGTTAAAGTGAGGAACAGAAAATGGATATGCATGAACATCCTTTATATATAGAAGACGTTAAAAAAGTAGCAGAAATGGCCCTGCCTTGGGAAAAAATCTCAGATACTTCAGTTCTTATTTCTGGAGCTACAGGCTTGATTGGTTCTTTTTTGGTTGATGTACTTATGTGGCGTAATACCTATAAAAAGGCAAACTGCCGTATTTTTGCATTGGGGAGAAATGTGGAAAAAGCTTTGAAACGTTTTTCTTTTTATATTGATTCTCCTTTTTTTCATTTTATTTCCCATGATATTAATGAACCGATGCAAGGAAAAACAGATGAGAACGTTGATTATGTCTTCCATCTAGCCAGCAATACTCATCCGGTGGCCTATGCAATTGATCCTATTGGAACGATTACGACTAATATTATTGGTTTGAAAAATATGTTGGATTTCAGTGTGGAACATAATACTAAAAGATTTGTTTTTGCGTCTTCCAATGAGATTTATGGGGAAAATAGAGGCGATCAGGAATTTTTTGATGAACATTATTGTGGCTATATAAATTGCAATACATTGCGTGCTGGATATCCAGAAAGCAAACGGTGTGGAGAAGCTCTATGTCAGGCGTATATAGAGCAAAAAAATCTAGATATAGTTATTCCAAGGTTTACGCGCTCCTATGGCCCTACTATGTTGGAAAGTGATACAAAGGCCATCAGTCAATTTATTAAAAAAGCTGTGGCAGGAGAAAATATCGTTTTAAAGAGTGCAGGGAACCAGTATTATTCCTATACGTATATGGCAGATGCTGTTTTAGGGCTTTTGATAATTCTTCTATTAGGAAAAACAGGAGAAGCTTATAATATTGCGAATCAAAGCTCAGATATTACTCTAAGAAATCTTGCTTCTATTCTTGCGAGCATTGCAGGAACAAAAGTAATTTTTGAAATTCCAGATGCTATTGAAAAGGCTGGTTATAGCAAGGCTACAAAGGCGAGACTAGATGGATCTAAATTACGAATGTTAGGGTGGTATCCATTTTATAATATAAAAACTGGGATTCAGAAAACTGTTAAAATTTTATCAGAGTTAAAGTGAAAAATACGATTATATTGGTGCTTATACTGAAAGTGTTATTCTAAAATAGAAAATATTTTTTAACTTTTGGTAGGTGAGATAGATGATTAAAAAAGTAATAGAGTCGAAACCATTAGTATCTATTATTATCCCCGTGTATAACGTCCAGAAGTATTTAGTAAAATGTTTGGATAGCTTATTATTGCAAACTTATAAAAATATTGAAATTATCTTAGTAGATGATGGAAGTCTTGATAATAGTTCATCTGTTTGTAAACAATATGTAGCAAAAGACTCGAGAATTTACTTTATTATGCAAGAAAATGCTGGAGTTACAGCAGCTAGATTGAATGGTTTTCTTCACTCCCATGGAAAATTTATTATGTTTGTTGATGCTGATGATTATGTTTCGCCCCAAATTGTAGAACTCATGCTACGATGTCAGCAGAAGTATCAGGCGGATATGGTTTCCTGCCAATACTACGATGTAAAAGATGAACGGGTGATACCTGCTTCAATTCGCCCTGCATTAGGTTATTATGACAAGAAGAAAATTCAACAGCTCTTGGCAAAGAATTTTCTTTACGATAAAAGTACAAGACTAGCTGGTATGAGCGGTTTTCTCTGGTCAAAGCTTTTTAAGCGGTGTTTTGTTCAGGATGCATTAGAAGTTGGTAAAGGAATTATTCATTGTGAAGATCAAATTGCCATATTTGAAATGTTATATAGTATAAACAGTATGTTTGTCATGCAAAAACCATTATACTATTATGTAGTACGGAAAGGACAAGCAACAAGGAGTTATAATGTGGCATATTGGAGAAATTTTGAATTATTTTTTTCAAAATTACAAGAAATAGATCAGGCAAATTATTTAAAAAAACAATTGCCTAATCGGGTGGTTATGACGTTGACAAGCTTGATAAAAATGGAATTTATCAATGACAAAATTTCCATTTTTCAACGCTACCTTTCTGTTAAGAAAAATTTTTCGAACTTATTACGCTCGATGGGTAAGAATGCGAATACCTCTGAAATGGGATGGAAGGTACGATTGCAGTATTACTTGATAATGCATCGAGCGTTTTTGTTATATGGAGTGTTTATTTTTTTGAATGGGATTTTGAAAAATATGTATAAAAAACACAGAAAATAGTGCAAATGATTAATTAATTTATAGAAAGAGGATATCATGCCTATACAATTACGAAATAAATTATTCTTTTTTGTAGTTTTGTTTCTAATTTTTCCCAATATACCTCGTCTTTTACAACTTAATTTCATAGGTGCATTTTTAGGAAAAGATTTAAGCTTTTATCCCATCCTTGTAGGTGCATTTTTCTCAGGATATACATTTTTTAAAAGGGAAGAACTGCAAATTCATAAAGAAGAAAGAATATTTTTTATTTATATTGCAGCCTATGTTTTTATTCTTATGCTGTCTTTTTTGCATGGATTAGCAATCTATCCTTATTATGAAGCCATTCTGACTGGACCTGCAGATCAAATTGAGAAACTGCCTCTTGTTCAGCAATTTTTGTTAAATAAAGGCATACAAGTAGATACAGAGTCATTATTAAAAATCTGGATGTTCGCTCGCCCTATTAAAAGTTTTATTTTGGAAACTTTTTGGTACTTCGCACTACCTTATCTTATTTTTGCTTGGTATAGAAAGAATATAAATGAAGGCTTTTCTATTTTAACGAAGGCTGTGTTTACGGCTGCCGTTCTGGTTTGTGGGTATAATATAATAGATTTTTTCTACTTAAGTGGTAGTCCTATTGCTGAAAATATATTATGTGTGCTAAATCCGATTGTCCATGACATAAAGTCTAATGGAACCTGGTGGCCGCCACTGTTATGGAAGGGACAGCTGAGATCTCTTTTTGCTGAACCGTCACACTATGGTATCTATTCAGCATTTGCCATGCCCTTTCTTTGGTACCAGTTAGGGCAAAAGCAAAATATTAAAAGTAAACTTATTCTTATATTTATTATGGCGATATTTACCTATAGTCTTTTTTTAACAAAAGCTCGGACAGCAAATGCGCTTTTTGTTGGAGAATTGCTTCTTTTAATTATCTTTTCTTTATGGAAAAGACAAAAATATCTTGTCAAACGAATGGCCTTTATTATTACGATATCATTTATAACATTTGCTGCGGCTACGTTTTCCTTAAGTCTTATGCCCGGAAGTCCTCAAGGAAATTTTCAAGAAAATTCTATGGAGTATAATAAAGTTGATAAACAAATGACATCTTATGTAAATGATAACCTAGGCTCTTTGGCCAGCAAGAACAAGAGGAGCAACAGAGCTCGTTTTTCTATCCTAGAAGCGAGTATCGCAATAGGGAAAGATTATCCATTACTTGGTGTTGGCAAATCTTTAAGGCATGCCTATATACCGGATTATTTATCCGAAGAGGGAAAAGACAACGCAGAAGTACAATATTGGATGAAGAATCAAAAAGAAAAGGGAATCATGAAGTCGGGATTCCCAGCATTAGGGGAATATTGTACCCGGTTTGCAGAAACAGGGATTCTTGGTTTAGTCATTTATTTACTGCCTGCTCTTTTTTTAGCATTCCAGCTAATAAGAAGGATTATATTGGCTGGTGAGCAGCAGGAAAGGGAACGATGCATATTTTTCTTTATTTCATTGGCAGGGATTATGGCTTCCGGACTGGGAGATAACATGAGTATCACTTGTTGTTATTGGATTCTTATGGGACTTGGTTACGCATTGATTTTGTCCCCATATAAAAAGGAGAAACATGAATCAGCGTAAATTAGGAATTTTATTGAGTTATCTCAATATTATATTACATGCCGTAATCGGTTTTTTATATGTTCCGATTTTACTTCATTATATCGGGAAAAGCGAGTATGGACTCTATCAGTTGATAGGGTCCTTGATTGCGTATTTCAGTATTATGGATTTTGGCCTGACGGCTGCAGTTATTCGCTTTTATACAAAGTATAAGGCCCTTGATGATAAGCAAGGTATGGAAAATATTTTGGCTATTTCCCTTCGTGGATATGGAATCGTAACTTGCCTGGCATTGATTGTTGGAGGAATTTGCTATCTTTTCCTTGATACGGCTTTCGAGAATTCCATGACTACTGCAGAGTTAATAGAAGCAAAGGATATGTTCCTTCTTCTGTTGTTCAACATTGCGATTACTCTGTCTACCATGATATTTCGCGCGGTTATCAATGCGCATGAACGTTTCTTTTTCCTGAAAGGATTAGAAACATTGCAATTAATTTTGCAGCCTGTTCTGGTCGTATTGGTTTTGCAACGTCATCCCACTGCTTTTTCAGTAGCCGCAGTACAAACGGGAATCAATATCTTTTTGATTATATCTAGAGTTTATTATTGCTTTTTCAAACTGCATATCAAAATCAAATACCATTATTGGAATTCTGAATTGTTCCACTCATTTAAACGGTTAGCGTTGAGCGTATTTGCGGTAAGTTTGATTGATCAGGTGTTTTGGAAAACTAACCAAGTCATTTTGGGGATTGTTAGTGGGACGGCAGCAGTAGCTGTTTATTCCATTGCATCTTTGATTTATATGAATTATATGGCTCTTTCAACAGCTATTTCTGGCGTATATTTACCACATGTTACAGAAATTGTTGCTAAAAGAGAGCCGGTTCAAAAATTGTCTGATTTGTTCATTCAGATTGGTCGCTGGCAGTATTACTTGTTAGCCTTAGTAGCTACAGGATTTATCATATTCGGTAGACAGTTTATTCAAATCTGGGCCGGTCATGGTTTTGAAGATGCTTACTGGATTACCATTTTGATTATCCTTCCCTTTACCATTGATTTAATCCAGAATATCGGCCTGGCTATATTGCAGGCTATGAATCAATACACATTCAGGGCACGGATTTATTTTTGTGTAGGCGTATTAAATCTTTGCCTTGCTATTCCTTTAGGTATTTATTATGGTGGCATTGGCTGTGCTGTTGCGACAGCGATTGCCATGATATTGGGAAATGGACTGGCGATGAACTGGTTTTATGCAAAACAAATTCACTTGGATATTCGTAGGTTTTGGAATGAAATATTACACATTTCTATTACTGTGGGAATTTGTTTAGTAGTAGGTTATATGGGTAATCTGATTTTTGCATCAAATTCTCTCGTTATATTTATATCAAAAGTTCTTGCCTATACCATCATATACATAACTGGAATATACTATTTTTCTATGTCAAATGATGAGAAACATAAAGTGATGAATGGATTTAAACAAATTCATGATAAAATTTCTTAGGACGGCAAGTCTTGTCTGGTTCTGGAACGGCGTGCTCATGTAGGTGGTAATGTGTACTGTGAAGAAAGGGAAGGCATCCGGATTCACAAGTATGGAGCTCACATTTTCCATACCTCAAACAAAGAAGTTTGGGATTATGTGAATCAGTTTGTGGAATTCAATAATTATGTCAATTCACCGGTAGCCAATTATAAGGGTGAGTTGTATAATCTGCCTTTTAATATGAATACCTTCAGCAAGATGTGGGGTGTCGTCACGCCTGCAGAAGCCGCTGTCAAGATTGCCCAGCAGCGCCAGGAAGCTGGTATTACGGAACCGAAGAATCTGGAAGAACAGGCTATTTCCCTCATCGGTACGGATATCTATACGAAACTAATCAAAGGGTATACGGAAAAGCAATGGGGCCGTAGCTGTACAGAACTTCCTGCGTTTATTATAAAGCGTCTGCCTGTACGGTACACGTTTGACAATAACTATTTCAATGACCGTTACCAGGGCATTCCTATTGGAGGTTATAATGTATTGATTGACGCACTCCTTGAAGGCATCGAAGTACGTACTGGTGTTGATTATAATCAGGTCCGTCAGGAATATGAAGGCATAGCTAAGACGGTAGTCTATACTGGTCCTGTTGATGAATACTTTGATTATAAATTGGGACGACTGGAATACCGGGGACTCCGCTTTGAAACGGAACGGCTGGAAGAAGTGAATCACCAGGGTGTAGCCGTCATGAATTACACCGACCGGGAAACGCCGTACACGCGCAGCATCGAACACAAGCATTTTGAATTTGGCACACAGCCTGTCACGTATGTAACCAAGGAATATCCGGCTGACTGGCAGCCCGGAAAAGAAGCATACTATCCGGTAAATAATGAACGGAACCAGAAATTGTACTGTCAATATGCCGCTCTGGCAGCAGAAGAAAAAAATGTCATCTTTGGCGGTCGTCTGGCTGAATATAAGTATTACGATATGGATGATGTCATTGCCAGTGCATTGGATATGGTAAAGAAAGTAATGGCAGAATAGGGTAGGAGATATAATGATGAAACCGATACGCAAGGCCGTCATCCCGGCAGCTGGATTTGGTACCCGTTTTCTACCAGCTACTAAATCTATTCCTAAAGAAATGATTCCTATCGTAGACAAGCCAGTCATTCAATACATTGTAGAAGAAGCGTTGCAAAGCGGCATCGAAGAAATTTTGATTATTACCGGCCATGGAAAACGGGCTATTGAAGACCATTTCGACACCAACGTAGAATTAGAGTATGACCTGTATCAAAAAGGAAAAGCCCAGATGTTGAAGCTGGTACAAGATATTTCGGCAATCAACGTTCATTATATTCATCAGAAACATATCCGCGGTTTGGGAGATGCCATTCTTTGTGCTAAATCATTCATTGACAATGATCCCTTTGCCGTCCTTCTCGGCGATGATATGATGTATAATAATCAGAATCCTGCACTTCAGCAACTATTGCAAGCCTACGACAAGACAGGAACAACGATTATGGGCTGTCAGCCAATGACGGAAGAACAAATGATGCCCGTAGATGCCCTGGAAGGAAGCCAATGTGCCGATAGTGGACTCATACGCGTTCACAATATACAAGAGCTACACAAAGCCCCCAAAGGTAGCCAAAACTATAATTGCCTGGGAAGATACGTTTTCACCCCGGATATCTTTGAAATCCTGAATCGGGTAGAACCCAGGGACGATGGAGAAATCCACTTGCACGATGCCCTGCGCCTCATGCTGGACCGACAGGCTATATACGCCTGCCCAATAAAAGGCAAGCGATACGACACGGCCAACAAACTGGACTACCTAAAAGCAACGGTAGAATACGCCCTAAGACGAAAAGACCTGGGCCCATCTTTTCGCGAATACCTGAAAGAGCTATAGGCGCATAACATTCCAACCATATATCAAATATAAACCAAAACCCCTGTCACCAGATTCCCATGATTCTGACTGGCAGTGGCCGGTTCGCAGACAGCATAGTTGAATATTCAACTATAGTAGCTGTGCCTATAGCAGCAGGATGATGTGAAATAATCGGAAACTTCTTGACACTAACCTTTACAGATTTGATGATTTACAAATTTGATACAAAATGTTACAATAATAAAAAATAAATCAATAAAAATAGGTGATTATAATGGATAAAAAATATGATTTGCGTATTATAGAATTATCCTTACATAATTTTATGAATGTTGCCGATGGACGTGTTAGATTATCTTGTTCAAAAGATAAACAGCGGAATTTTGGCCGTTCTGATATTTTAGGTATATATGGACAGAATGGTTCAGGGAAAACTGCTTTTATCCATGCTTTAGCGATTATCAAAACTTGTCTTATGGGACAAAAACTGAATGATGAAGTTGCTGCTTATATAAAAAAAGATACTTCCAGTATGACAATCCATATCGGTTTTTCGGCATGTATTGATGAGAATATTTGTGATATTTTTTATGATGTTACTATACAGCGGGAACAGGATGATAATCAGGCAAAGGCGCAGATAAGTGCAGAACGTATTTCTGTATGTAATGGGAAAAACAGAAAACAAACATGTATAAGTAGTGATATTTTAAATGTATTACGACCTAAAAAAGATTTTAATGACCTATTGAAAGCTAATAATATAGATTTACAAGTAAAAAAAGGCATTGTACAAAGTCAAGGAAGATCTTTTATTTTTTCTAATGAATTATATAAAAGCATGGAGACTATAAAGGATCGAGATAGTATCAGCCAAACTCGTTTTATTTTAACGCAGTTAAAGAAATTCGCCACAGAGTATTTATATATCATTGGAATAAAAGACATTGGATTTATTAATTTGAGTATTCTTATGCCTTTTTATTTTCATATACAAGACGATAATACACATTCGTTTGGTACCATCGCGATTCCTATCGATGGTCCTGCGACCATACCACAAAACGCATGTAAAACTGCTGAAACCTTAATCAATGATATGAATTCAGTTTTAACCTTTTTAATTCCCGATTTTCAATTAGAGATGAAGGACATTGGCGATGAGCTTGATTTGCAAGGCAAAAAAATGAAAAGGATAGAACTTGTATCTCTAAGAAATGGACAGGCGATTCCCCTGAAATATGAATCAGAAGGAATCAAAAAAATACTGAGTATCCTTCATGTTTTCACGGGTGCTTTTAATGATTCGTCTATGACTATAGCTATTGATGAGTTTGACGCTGGGGTATTTGAATATTTATTGGGAGAAATGTTGGAAATATTTGAAAAATCGGGGAAAGGACAACTTATTTTCACATCCCATAATTTGCGTCCTTTAGAATTGTTAGATAAAGAATTTATTGTTTTTACTACGACTAATCCTAAAAATAGATACATACGCTTAAAAAATGTAAAGAGTAATAATAATTTACGAGATTTTTATTATCGCACTATTCTTTTAGGTGGACAAGATGAAAATTTATACCATGAAACTAATCAATATAGGCTGCGATATGCTTTGAGAAAGGCAGGACATCATGGGGAAAACTAAGAAAGTATGTCTATTTATTGTGGAAGGTATAGCTGATGAATCATCACTAGCGTTACCATTGCAAAATATTTTTGATATCTACTATAAACAAAAAGGCATAGAATTTCATATTACCGATGGAGATATAACATCGAAAAATAGTACGACTGTACAAAACATAGTTTCTAAAATTGGCAGGACTGTAAATGATTTTTTAAATAGGCATCATTTACAGAAAAAAGATATTTGTCAAGTTGTGCAAATTGTTGATATGGACGGAGCTTATGTTGAAGATTCTAGCGTAGTACTTGATACTAGAAAGAGTTTTTCACGGTACCCTTTTTATAGTACGGATAAGATTTTTGTTCAAAGTTTAGAGAGAATTTCTCAGTTACAGGATAGGAATCACCATAAGGCACAAAATCTTGAACGGATTATATCCTTACCCAAGGTAATGGGGATACCCTATGATATTTATTATTTTTCATGTAATATGGATCATGTGCTGCATAATAATGCGAATATGGATGATGCAAAGAAAGTTGATGAAGCGGAAAAATTTTCTGATAAATTTGGAAATGATTCTGCAGGTTTTCTTGGATTTATTAAAAGCGTTTACCCTAAAAATGTTAATTGCAATAAGGAAAAATCTTGGGAATACATCAGAATAAAGAATAATTCGTTGACTAGGTGTAGTAATTTCATATTGTTTTTTTGCCATAGCAAATAAACCAAAATTAATTATATATTATAATGTCGAATAGGATATAAAATAGACTTTTGAATCTTGCATATACCTGATGAGGCTATTGTGTTACAGCCCCTTTGATCTAACTTATTGAGTCACTACAATTATGCGAGCCGGTTAATTTCTTCGCAAAAAGGAAGCGAATTCAATAATAGCGATTACGACAAAATAAAGAAGATCTATACTATTTGGATCTGCATGGAAGCCCCACATGGGAAAAGTGCTATCAACCGGTATCAACTGAAAGAACAGCATTTGCTGCACCGTTATAAAGAACCTTGTCAGAACTATGACCTGATGGGCATCGTATTCGTCTACTTAGGGAACAGCAAAGTCAAAGACCAGATGATGAACCTGCTGGATTTGATGTTCAAATCGAGAAAGAAAGCCAGTGAAAAAATTACGGTCTTGCATACTGATTTTGGGATTGATTTAACACGTGAAAGATAGGGGGACTTAGAAACCATGTGCAATTTAGGAGAAGGAATATACGAAGATGGACTAATGAAAGGCAAGCAAGTGGGCTGTGAAGGAGGCAGAAAAGAAGGAAAATTAGAATTAGCTCTAGAGTTGTTGAAGGATGGGATGGCCTTGGATAAAGTAGCAAAGTATAGCAAATTATCGCTATCTATAATTGAGGAGCTTGCTAAAAAAAATAAATTGATTTAGGGCGTCATTCCAACCATTTTTGATGTCCTGGTGAAAATGGATGACGGGACGCGGGTGCATGCAGAAGTACAGGTGCTCATGGATGAATACATGGTCAATCGGTCTTTGTACTACTGGGGACGGATATACAGCCGTGAGCTGGAAAAAAGTGATTTATATGCAGACCTTCGTCCGATCATCCCCATCAATCTGTTATATTTCAACCGATTTCCGCAGTATGATACGTATGTAAACACGTATCATATCACAAATGATGATACCCATGATATATTGACGAACCATTTGGAAATGCATTTCATCGAACTCAAGAAAATCCATATCAGCGACATCAAAAAGCTAAAACGGTCGGACCGGTGGATTGCATATTTCTCACCTAATTTTACGGACCAGGAAAGGAGGGCGCTTGCAATGAATGATACGGCAATCCGGGAAGCGATGGATTATGAAAAACAATTTGTCACCAATAACGAACTGAAATCAGCCTATTGGGAGCATGAACGTACCATGCGCGATATTGCTTCGGCCCTTTACAGCCGGGAAAAGGCAGGTCAGGAACGCGGTGAAAGAATTGGCCAGGAACGCGGCGAAAGAATTGGCCAGGAACGCGGTGAGAAAACAGGGAGGCAGGCACTCAGTGCGTTGCTTCAAAAACTGTTGCAGGAAGGCAGGACAGAAGATATCAACCGCGTTTTGCAGGACAATGAATATCAGGAAAAATTACTACAAGAATATCATTTGAAATAATGCTTCTGAAAAAGGCCTCAGGAATAATCCCTGGGGCCTTGATATTACATAATCAACGTATCGACAGGAACTGATACGAGTATCAAATGTAGAAGCCCCATATGCTTCTACATCACACTTTCTACAGTATAGTTGAATATTCAACTATACTGTGCCTATTGCATCAGGCTGATGTAAAATAACCGGAAACTTCTTGACACTAACCTTCCTGGATATTCCAATGGTTTTTGAGTTCTTTATGATGGTTCGCAATGTCTGTAATGACAAACTGATTTTTGCTATAATATAATATATAATAAAGTATTAAATAGAGAGATTTCCAGATTGTATAAATGGGAGGGATGTCCATGAGTACGCGTAATGAAAAGAAAACGATTCTGCAGCATTGGCAGCAATTGGTACAGGTTGATAAGGAGGAGTTGGGAGATTTCCCACGGTTTGCTGTTCATCCTCTGGTCGTAACGGAGGAAGAGAAACGGAATCTGTTCCGCATGTGCATGCAGTCGGCGGCGGACCGGGACCGGATTTCTAAAATCAGTGCCCGGTATGAAGCATATAAAAAGGCTGTTAATCGGCGCTTTGCCATGGCACGGTATTATCAGGAGCAATGGGATCAACTTGATGGCAGCAAGGCTCTGGAAGGCACTATTCACTGTATGTATGATACAAACGGTGATGTGCCTTCCGGGTTGCCTTCTTATGCCTGCGTATTGACGCGAAAGGACCTCGTACAGTCTCTGGTACAGTTTGCGCTGGGGCAGGAAGGGGTACCAGGATACCCTGCCAGGGATGACAGAGAAGGCGATGTGCCAGGTTTTCTGCGAGCGTGGGTTACGACCGTATACGGAGCAGGGACACAGGAAGTAAATCTGCATTTCATTGATACATCACTTAAAGACGATTAACCGGGGGAATATCATGAATATTACGGTGTATTTGGGAGCAAGGACAGGACACAGTGCAGTCTATCGTTCATATGCCTATGAACTGGGAGCATGGATTGCCTGTCACGGTCATACGCTCATTTATGGGGGAAGCCGGACCGGGCTCATGGGAAAGCTGGCCGATGGAGCTCTGGAGCACGGCGGCCGCGTCATTGGCGTGGAACCGCAGTTTTTTATGGACGACGAATTGCAGCATGAAGGATTGACCCAGCTCATTGTGACAAACGATATGGCATCGCGCAAAGAAAAGATGATGGAACTGGGCGATGTGTTCCTGGCATTCCCCGGAGGAATAGGGACTCTGGAAGAAATCAGTGAAGTCATGAGTCAGATTAAATTGGGATTATTGCAGGGCCGTTTTGCATTCCTCGATTTCAATGGCTATTACCAGCCGATGAAATCACTCATACGGCATATGGCAGAAGAAGGGTTTGTTGATAATCATTGGGCCGGACAAGTCGCCTTTCTTTCGTCGTTTGAACAATTAGAAGCTTTCTTAGCCGGATAATTTCTATTCCAAAATGAAGCTGTATGTGGTACAATAACCCAGTTATTAGTAATATTTTAGTATCTATCAGGAGGATGTATGACAACGAAATATCCCTGCGATTGCGATTTTTCCTGCCCTCAGTCAGAAGAGCAGAAGACCCGCGTCATTGTGGAAGAATATGAAAAATTATCACCGAATCTGATTTTTGAAATTATCCGTCATGACGGCGAATTGGAACTGGAACGCAAGGCCTGGCCCCTCGTCTTATCGGCACTGGCTGCGGGATTGATGATTTCTTTTTCTTTCTATTTCCGCTCCATTATCAATGTCTATATTGGGAACGCTTCCTGGGCAGAAGCCATCACCGGTATCGGATATACGACGGGTTTCCTCATCGTTATTTTAGGCCGGCTCCAGCTTTTTACGGAGAACACGATTACTACGGTCATCCCCGTTTTCCGTGATCCTTGCTGGAAGAATCTCCGCCTGCTCCTGCGGCTCTGGGGGATTGTTTTCCTTTCCAATATTGTCGGCACCGCAATCGCGGCTCTTTTCATGTCCAGCCCGATTTTCACGACACCGGAAATTACCCAGTGCCTGTACAACGTGTCCCACCATATCATGGCCCCCGGTCCGGTAGATAACATCATGCGGGGGATTCCGGCAGGCATGCTGATTGCAGCTATCGTCTGGATGATGCCCATGTCGCGGAGCTTTGCCTTTTTTATCATTTTTATGTTTACTTATTTCATTTCTATCGGAAACTTCGCCCATGTCGTCGTCGGGTCGTGCGAAGCGGCCTATGATGTACTCATGGGTGGTTCCACGATGTTTGATTATTTCTTCCGTTTTCTCCTGCCAACAGGCCTGGGAAATATCATCGGCGGTACGGGCGTCTTTACGCTCCTCGTTGCGACACAGGTCAAAAGTGACGGAAAAAGGTAAAAAAAAGAAAGGGTGATTGATATGAATGAAATCATAAAAGCCATGTTAGAACGGCGCAGCATCCGTACGTATGAAGATAAACCGGTACCTGAAGAGCTGATCCATGAAATCGTCGAAGCCGGCCTCTATGCGGCCAGCAGTATGGGGCGGCAGAATACGAAAATTATTGTGATTACGAACGATGAACTCCGTCACGATTTGTCAGAAATCAACAATCAGATTGGCGGCTGGCCTGCTGGCAATGACCCGTTTTATGGTGCGCCTGTCGTCGTTCTCGTATTAGGCAAAACGGGAGAAGGAAAAGAAAAATACGATGGCAGTCTGGTCATGGGAAACATGATGCTTGCCGCTTATTCCCTGGGTCTTGGCACCTGCTGGATTCACCGGGCCAAAGAGGAAATGGATACGCCTCTGGGAAAGAAGATATTGGACCAGGTTGGCCTGTCTTCTGATGAATGGGAAGGCATTGGCCATTGCATCATAGGCTATCCGGCAGGAGCGCTCCCCAAAGCCGCACCGAGAAAAGCAGACAGAGTTTATTATCTGAAGTAGTATTTTCATATCGATACGCAATCAATACGCGGATAAGGAGGTCATCATGAATAGAGCACTGCCATCAGCTGGAGAGATCTGGATCCATTTCAAAGAAAAACAGTACCGTATCATCACGTTGGCAGAGGATGCTAAGACCGGCGAATCCTATGTGGTGTATCAGGCGCTTTATGGCTCGTATGGCCATTATCTGCGGCCTCTGGACATGTTTATGAGTGAAGTGGATCACCAGAAATATCCCGACTGCCAACGGACATGGCGCTTTGAAAAGCTTCCGAACATGTGTTCCTGGAAGCCGGAATTTGCTCGCCAAACAAATGTTCAACACACTAGAAAAAAGGGGGCTAGCGATTCATGTTTGAAAAAGAAATAATAGAGCTCGTTCGCAGCACCCACGATATGCTGACGGAAGAAAAAGACTTGGAAATTACGGCCAAAGGGAGGGCTAATTTCGTCACCCAGATGGATGTTGCCGTACAGGAATATATGCGCACTCAACTGCAGGAAATAGACAGAGACGTCACACTTCTGTCAGAAGAGCAGGACAATAGTCAGGCTATGGATCCCGATGGCCGATACTGGATTCTTGATCCCATTGACGGCACCCAGAATTTTATCCGCCATTTCGATATGAGTGCCGTATCGCTGGCCTATTATGCACAAGGCACCTTACAGGCGGCTGTCGTGTATAACCCGTTTACGGATGAAGTGTTTCATGCAACCCGTGGTGGCGGTGCCTTTTTAAATGGCAAACCTATCCATGTGACTGGAAATGGAGCATTATCTCACTGTCTGGTTGCCATTGGAACGTCTCCGTATGACCGGCAATACACAGAAAAGAATTTCCCTTTATTCCAGGCCATGTATTCACAATGCCTGGATATCCGCCGTACGGGCAGCGCTTGTCTTGACCTGGCCTATGTAGCAGCCGGGCGGACGGATATCTATTTCGAACGCAACCTGAAGCCGTGGGATATGGCCGCCGGTATTTTGCTTGTCGAAGAAGCGGGCGGCAGAGTCACGACATATGATGGACAGGTTCCTGACGTATTACACAATGAACATATCATTGCTACCAATGGTCTGGTCCATGATGAAACGGCCCGTATTATACATCAATATTGGTAAAAAAAATCTCCCTGGCTAGCGACGACGAGTACGCCCGGCCAGGGAGATTTGTCATATATCATATAAGAAATTCAAAGTTGGATTAGAGGACTAGTGTCGGAGCCGCATAAACCCGGGTCAGCAGTTCCTGATTCAATGCATAGAGTCCCTTCGGGTCATTGCCAAAGAGTTTAAATTTCTTAAGCAGATCGCCGACATTCTTTTCTTCTTCGCCTTGTTCTTTGACGAACCAGTTGAAGCATTCCATGGTACGGTAATCCTTTTCATCAGAGGCAGCTCCATAAATCTTATTAATGCAGCCGGTGATAAACTGTTCATGTTCCAGCGCAGCCTTAAGAGGAGCTTTCAAATCCTTGTATTCCTGATCCGGTTTGTCTATCGTGCCAAAAACGACGCGGACATCATTATTTTGCAGATACGTACGCATGAGCATAGCATGATCCCGTTCTTCCTGGGCCTGGATTTCGAACCAATGAGCAAAGCCATCGAGTCCTTCATCAATATAATAATTTGCAAAATCCAGATAGAGGTAAGCAGAATAAAATTCTAAGGTAACCTGGTCATTAATCAATTTAGCTACTTTTTTTGCTAACATAGTAAATACACCCTCCTTCGTGGGCATCACAATAACTTGCTGTATACAGGTATTATATCACGTACGTAGTACAAATGGTAAGCGTATTATGTTTGATTTTAAGAACAAGAATAAAAAACAGAATGGCCAGCTGCATTTTTGCAATTGGCCATTCTTTGTATGATATCGATTAGCATACCATTGTTAAAATACTGCATAATAAATTTACAGCGGTATTTATCAGCCTTCCCACAAACCTTCCCACTATGAGATACTAATTTAAGAGATTCGACAAACGTTGAAGAGCATTACCAATGTACAGTGGTACCTGATAGTTGGCATAAATAAGCGGTTTACGAGACTTTACAGATACTCCCGGAAATTACTCATTTCATTACTTCCGATAAATTAACGTTATCGGAAGTAATGCCTTCTCTCTATAATGATTTGGGCAATGTGAAAAACCAAATCTGGCTTTCTTGTTCAGACGGTGCATTTTTCTTAAGGCTGAGTTTTACTTTATGGACTGTTTTGTCTTTATTATATATCATGACTTTTTTGTCGCTGTCATAGGTATAGTCCGATACATCGGCTGACGGGGCTTTGGGGTCCTGTACGGCAATGTCCATACCAAAGTCATTGTCGTTTACGACGGCTATGGTCCTGCGGTCCGGCAATAGTGCCAGGCCTTCGGCTTTTTCGATATTCCAGCCGTTGGCACGCAGGTCTAAAACGAGTTCTTTCCTGGCTGGTATCAGTTTTCCGTCGAGGCGTCCATATTCCAGATCGCCATTATTTGCTACGGGCGTGGCACCATTGAGATCTACTTTATAAATCAGGTTTTGCATAACACCGTGTTGTTTCCCCTGTTCAATCATGAGGAACTGGCCGTGGCCGATGGAGGTGATATCGCCTAATTTGGCTGCTCCTGTGTTTTTATAGCCTGAATCGACAGGGTAAGCGTACATTTTCGTTTCTTTAGTTACCGGGTCAAGTTCTACAATACGTGTATATTTAGATGTTTTGCCCGTTTTGCCATCTACATTCAGCGGACTCTGAATCAAAGCAAAGATATGTCCTTGTTCATCAATGGTCAGGCCTTCACTGCCTCTATTGGGAACGCGGCTGGCAAGGATGCTGGGCAGTCCGGCACCGGGAGCAAATTTTTCCACTATATTGCCATTTTTATCGGCTTTGACGATAAAAGGACCGTATTCGTCGCTGATCCAGAAATTACCGTCTTTATCTATGGCCAGTCCTTCCGTATCCAGACCGTTGATATCGGTTCCCAAATCCTTCATTTTGAAATTGAGGGCGATTTCCTTTGTAGAACCAGTCATTCCTTTCGGTACCGGTTTGCCTGTAATCGCTTTTCCCTGTACCTTCAGCGGGATAGATTCTGTTATATCGGCACGATTCTGTCCGGGACGTACGGTAATGACTCCGATAGACGGGGCAAAATCGGGGGTTGGGAAGAATTTTCCACTTACTTTTTTACCATTTTTTATGTATGTCGGGATATCTCCATTAGGGCCCCGGTCTGTAATTGCATAAAATTCGATGGTTCCATCGGTTTTGATATCCTTCAGGGCCAATGCCGACCCGTATCCGGGATTAATGTGATGCTTGAAGGCTTTTTCGTTGCCTTTATAGGGCAGCTGATAGGAATCGGCATGTACAATATACGATTTAGTCTGGACTCCCTCAGCCAGCACGGCAGCACTTCCCAGACAAGACACGGCCAATCCCA
Source organism: Caecibacter massiliensis (assembly GCA_900095875.1). Taxonomy (GTDB): domain Bacteria; phylum Bacillota; class Negativicutes; order Veillonellales; family Megasphaeraceae; genus Megasphaera; species Megasphaera hexanoica. Next base: position 2,569,929 of record LT608311.1, read on the forward strand.
GAGCTATCCAGCGTTTCCATTTTTTATTCATATGAAATTACACCTCCTGTATATCTGCATTCACTATATCAGGCTGATGTAAACAATCTGTCAAGACCAGCGATGTGTTTGGTAAATTATTTCATATATTTAGTGATACATAGGGAAATTTTCTTGTCAGAATATGGAATAAAGCGTATGATAAAATACGTCAACAAACCGGCTTAGCCGTGTAATCTATAATACAGAAAGGATAATGGCATGGAACGCATTTCCTATGAAAATAAGATTTTAATTCTCATGATGATGGTTTCGTTCATCAATCCGTTCACCAGCAGTGCTCTTACGACAGCTCTCCCTGACATTGGAACTGCATACGGAGCCAGTGAAATGGCCCTGAGCTGGGTCATTGAAACGTTTCTCATCGTCTCCACTATCACGATTATGCCCGTCAGCAAAATGGCAGACCGGTGGGGCAAACGGCGCATATTCTTAATCGGCGTCCTTCTCTTCTGCTGTTCTTCTCTATCGGTATTTTTCGTTTCATCCATTATGGCATTGCTCGTCATACGCGTCCTGCAGGGGCTGGCCAGCGCCTGTATTTTTGCTACCAATATGGCAATCATTTCACTCGTTACCAATCCTCAGCGCCGGGGCCGTGCTATGGGATTTACCATAGCGGCTGTATATAGCGGCCTGTCTTTTGGCCCTGTCCTGGGCGGCTTTTTTTCGTATTATTTGAACTGGCAGGCTATTTTTTATTTTATTGCCCTCGTATGTGCCATTGTCTATCTTTTATCGCTGCGCTATATGAAAGAAGAATGGATCGTCAACGCTGGCGGCAGTCTGGACGGTACAGGCAGTCTTTTGTATGCACTGGCTATGGTAGCCGTCATGACCGGCCTTTCTGAACTAGCCGTCTGGGACGTTGGGAAATATCTGCTGACAGCAGGACTATTGGCATTCGGCGTATTCCTGTATCGTGAATGGCATACGGCCAGCCCGGTTCTGCCTGTACGTATTTTTTCCGGCAACCGTGTCTTTTCCTTTTCCAGCCTGGCTGCCATGCTCAATTATTGTGCAACCTTTGGCATCAGTTTTCTCTTGTCCATTTACCTGCAGCGTGTCATGGGCATGAATGCCCGCGATACGGGCCTCATCTTATTGATGCAGCCCGTATTCATGGCGGTGTTATCGCCGGTGACAGGGACGCTGTCCGATAAAATCAGCCCGTCTGTCCTGGCTTCATCCGGCATGGTGTTCATCACAGCTGGTCTTGCCACACTGACCTATACTGTCACCCATCCGTTGTTTATCTGTATTATTGCCGCCCTGGTTATCATCGGTATCGGTTTTTCCCTCTTCACGGCCCCCAATAACAATGCCATCATGGGTTCCGTTACACCCCAGTATTACGGTGCTGCCTCATCCGTCGTCGGAACGGTCCGGCTCATCGGGCAGGTCCTGAGTGTTGCCATTATTACACTGATTCTTTCGCAGAACCAGAATGGTACGGTATCATGGCTTACAGCCCATATCCAGCTGGCATTTTTGATTTTTACCATTCTCTGCTCCATTGGCATCATCCCCTCTGCCATACGCAATAAAACCTGACAATATCCGGCTTTACAGACACACAGGATATCTATTTTCAGCGGAAAAAGCGGCTGATCCAGATGAAAAAGGATTGCGGCAGGATACCGGAGCTGATGCGATGAAGTGTAGAAATCAGGTCAGGAGTAATGACGACACGTCCCTGACGGATTTGACGGAAAGAACGGCGGGCGATAGTCTTCTTGTCTCCGGCAAATAGGTAGTGCGTAAACCGGTTTTCTTGGTCGGTCTTCTTTGCCGTCGCAATAAAAGCCGTATCTTTGACCCAGTATGGGCAGACTGCCGAGACCAGAATCCCCGATGGTTTCAGTTCTTCTGCCAATGCCCGGCTGTACCGGAGAAGAAAGGCCTTGCAGGCAGCGTATACGGCCAGATATGGCAATGGCTGGAAAGCGGCACAGGAACAGATTTCAACAATGTGACTGCCCTGCTGGCAATAGGGAATGACCGCCTTCGTCAGGGAGACAGCGGCCTGGCAGTGTACGGCAATCATACCGGATGTATCTGCTTCTGTCATAGCAGCAGCCCGGCCCATACGGCCATATCCGGCAGCATGGATGAAATACGAAACGACGGGCTGTTCCTGCCTGAGAGCTGTAGCAAAAGACGTATACGATGCCGGTTTCTGCAAGTCCAGCGGTAAAATGCGGGATTTTGTTTTCAATGCATGTGCCGTCTCTTCCAGTTTTTCCTGATGGCGGCTGATGAGCCAGATTTCTTCGACAGACTGTTCATCAAGAAGCCGTACATATTCCCTGCCGAGACCACTGGAAGCTCCTGTTACAATGGCTATATTCACACGTATCACTTCCTTTTACATTCATTATACCCAATCTCCGTTCCACTTCAATCCTTTTAACGTCCGGATGTAGTAAAACAGACGTGCCGTCTGGTGTATAGAGCTCCAGACAGCACGTCTGTTTCGTTTATCTATTTACTTATTCGTATTCTACGGCTTTTCCCGTGCTTCCGTAATAAGTGGGACGATTTTCGCATTACGGACATCAATGATCCCCTTATCGGTCAATTTAAAGAATGGGCTTACGGGAAGTGACAAGGTACTGAGGGACATGATGACATTATCATGGCGATATCCACAATCTGTCAGGACGCGATGCACCTCTTGTATTTGTTTTCCCAATACAGGCAGCGGCCGGTCGGACAGAATCCCGGCAATGGGAAGCGGTGCAAAGGCTTTCGTGACGCCGTCACAAGCTACAGCATAGCCTCCCTGATTGGCGATGACCGTATTAGCAGCCGCCATCATATCTTCTTTTGTCTGACCTATGACAAGGAGATTATGATGGTCATGGGCATAGGTCGTAGCTGCAGCACCCCTGGTCATGGCCGTTCCCCCGACAAGAGCTGTCCCATGGCCACCGTTCTTTCCATGGCGTTCCCAGACGATTGCCAGATTATAAAGACTATGTTCCCAATCAACTTCTCCATGATGGACTGGCAGCACGGCCCGTCCTTCTTTGACAAAGGTCGTATGTTCCTGCACCTCCAGGATGCGGCAGGTAACCTCCCCTTCTTCTATAGGAGCTTTCAAAGTAAAATCATCGGACGTGCGCGGCGCGACGTGGACACTATGATAAAAGGCTTTCGGGAAAGACGTATCCCGTTCTGCTTCCTGCCAGGAATCTCCTTTTGTATAGACTTCCTGCCCGGCACACCAGGTACTTTCAACGGTCATGTCAGCCAGGTCAGACAAAATGACGAAATCAGCGATTTTGCCAGGTGCAATGCTCCCTTTATCGCGCAAGCCCATGCGCCGGGCAGGTGTATACGTCGCTGTATAGATAGCTTCTTCCGGTGTCAGGCCGTTGTGCATGGCCTTTTTTACCAGATAATTGAGATGGCCCCGTTCCATGAAGGCATCGGGCATGGTATCGTCCGTTACGATGGCCATGTGTTCCAGCAGATTATTTTCTTTAATATAAGAGATAAATTCCGGTTTCAGTGACTTTTCCTGCAACTGTACGAACATGCCATTCATGAGCCGTTCCTTCAGGCCTTCCAGCGACTGATCCGTATGGTCGGAATTCACGCCGCTCATCAAAATCTGGGCCAGCTCCCAGCCACTGAACCGGGGGCAATGGCCTTCCAGAGAGAAATCGGGCCGGCCAGCCCGGATCTGCCGGATCAGGCGGCTGGTCTTGGAATGGCTGTCCCGTATGACGTCGCGGCAGTTCATGACTTCGCCCAGACAGATGACGTGGTCCATATGCATCAGAGATTCTACATCATCATTATCGATGACGCCACCGGTCGTTTCCAGTTCTTCATTTGTCGATGGGACCGAACTGGGAATGGCGATATAAACGTCACATGGCCCCTCTTGCATTGTTTTAGCCATGGCCTGTATGCCTGCAAGGCCGAATACGTTGGCAATTTCATGAGGTTCGGCAATGAGTGTCGTTACACCATTGCGGACAGCTCCTTTCATGAAGGTACGCGGTGCTGCCATCGTACTTTCAATATGCATGTGGCAATCGATGAAGCCGGGGATTACGTACTGGCCATCAAGATCCCGCACATGTTCCGGCTTGATGGGCAGAGGGTCATTTCCCATATAACAAAATCGTTTCCCACTGATAGCCAGATTACAGGGAATAAATTTTTTCAGATAGACATTATAGATATTCCCATTTTTTAACAGCCAATCGATTTTCACCATCCATCACTCCCTTATTTAACGCCAGCAATGGCATAGAAATAATACGCCAGAAGCAGTGCCAGCAGAAAATGTCCTTTATTAAGTTCCGATGCTCTGCCGGAAGCGACTTTCATGATGACATAGGCAATGAACGCAACGGAGATACCGTTAGCAATATTAAAAGTAAAAGCCGTAAAGGCAATACAAAGGAAAGCCGGTATATATTCACACATATCAGTGTAATCCAGATTTCTCATGCCTCCCATCATACTCACGCCGACATAGACCAGGACAGGAGCTGTAGCCGCTGCCGGAATCATGAGAGCCAGTGGAGTCACGGCCAGGATGAGAAGAAACATAATAGCCGTAGTAATTGCAGTCAGCCCCGTACGGCCACCGGCTTCGACACCGGCACCCGATTCCAGATAGGTAATGAGTACAGGAATGGTAAAGAAGGAACCCAGCGTAGCTGCTACCGAATCGACCTGGAACACTTTATCTATGTCAGGAAGATCCCCGTTTTTATCGAGGAATCCCGCTTTGCCGCCGATACCAATAGCCGTTCCAAAACTAGAAAAGAAATCCGGCAGGAAAAATACGAATAAATACGGCAAGTATTTGACGTCCAGTGCCCCGAACAGGTCAAAATTAAAAAATACCGGTGCCAAGCTGTCCGGCATGGTAAACAGCGTAGCCGGGATTTTGGTAATACCCATGGGGATACCAATGATAGTACCGGCAATGATACTGATCAGAGCTGCCCCTTTGACACGGCGCGCCTGCAGTGCCAGCAGAATGATGAAGGTAATCATAGCCAGAATGACGACAGGCTGTGTCAGGTCACCGAAAGACAGGGCGACTTTCTTGGCATTAGCTGCCAGTAATTTAGCATTGCGCAGGCCAATTACGGCAAGGAACATGCCGACACCGGCACTGATGGAAATCTTGATACCCTTAGGAATGACCATAACGATGGCTTTGCGGATACCGAGAACCGTGACGAGAATGAATAAAATACCGCTTAAAAATACGATAGCACTGGCAATACTGACCGATACATGCTGTAACTGCACCAAGGTAATAGAAAATATGGCAACGCTGCCCATTCCTGGAGCCAGGACAAAGGGCCGGTTTGTATACAGGCCCATGGCCATCGTAGTCAGAAAAATCATGAGTACCATAGCTGTCAGAACGGCCCCGCCAGGCAATCCGGCTTCCCCCATCATATGGGGCACGACAGCTAGTACGTAACCCATCGTGGCAAAAGTAGTCAGCCCGGCTATAATTTCTGTACTGACAGATGAATGAAACCGGCTGAGATGAAACCGCCTTTCACAAACGTTATTGATCCATGCATTCATGTTTTAATTCCTCCCCTTAAACTATGCACTGGAGTATTATATTTTTCTTATGACGGATTTTATTATAAACTTATGTATTATATATTGCAATGAAAGTTGATGGAAGTTTCAAAAATATATTGCATAATTTTGAAAAAAACGTTCAGCTGTATGAGGACAAAATAAAAACAGGAAGATGCCCTTTGACATAGGACTTCTTCCTGTTTTGAATAGCAATCCTGATAATAACGGAGCGGTACGCCGCTCAGGCATGATAGCACTTGTAAATTTCACAGGCATCCATGCAGCGGGTGCAACGGATGCACTTGCTCATATCGACGACAGGCCGTTCACTGCCATCCATTCGCTTTATCATGGTAATCGCATGGGCCGGGCAAATGCTGATACAGCAGCCGCAGCCTTCACATTCTTTTCTGTTAAAATAATCCGGCACAATAGACCAGATATCATCAATTGTTTTATCCATATCGTTTCCGCCTCCTCTGGCGTCTCTTATTACGTTATCAGTATAGACGGAAACGCTGTTTTTTTCTGTTGCAAAAACAACAAAAGAAAAAATGCCACATTCCCACGAAGGCAATGTGGCCGTACAACCACCTTATTTTTTGTCAGATAAACCGGCAATGTAATCCAGCGTCGTATTATAATATTTTGCAAGAATGATGAGTTTCTCGAGAGAAATGCGGCGTTTTCCCAGCTCATACATGCCATAGGCGACCTGAGAACATCCTAACAAATTGGCAACATCTTTCTGTGAAAGGTTATTACTGATTCGCAAATATTTCAATCGATCCGTATACTGCACCATAATTATTTCTCTCCCCTGACTGTTTATTCCCCTGCCTGATTCAAAAATGTTATATGGATACATGTTATGATGAACAAAAGATTAAAAATTATATATATAATTATAACTCATATATAGAGGCGAGAGTCAAACAAATTGTTTTTTATGGTGTAATAAGAATATATCATGTATTTGTTTAATTATTTTTTATATTATGTTAATTTTTAGAAGAAAAATAAGGACTAATCCCGTTTAAATATGATATATTTTTTATTTTAAAATCATATTGATTTAGCGCAACGATTTTCATCTTATTTTACGTTGGCATATAGACAAATTATCTAAAACCATATGATTTCAAACTCGGTTTTAAGAAATAGTTAAACGTTTATGTCCTGCGATTCAGGAAGGGTGACCGGCACTTGCAGGCGTAAAAATTCTTCATGATTAATGAACCGCTGCAGATTCATCGTTCCCATCCAACGGCAAATGACATCTCCTGTAATCGTACAGTTTTTTTCCTGGCAAAACTGGTACAGTTTATCCATGTATTCGCCAATTCTGCTGAACGTGTCAAAATATATGCAGGCGTAGAGACCCTGAGGCTGCTCCTGGATATGGCGTTTGTCCGCATACGACCGGTCAACATACAGGCATAACATATCACTTCTCGCACTATTAGAAAGAAAATCTTCACGTCGGACCGTCAGGCCAATAAAGAAGGCATATTCATAAGAATAGTTGTTTTTTTCCATGTCCTCCAAAAGATGAGAAATCCCCAGTTCTACGCTGCCGGAATCTTCTTTTAAGTAATCGCGCTCTGCTGGTTTGGTATACGCATATTCTGTATCAAAGTACGTCAGGCTGGTTGTCCCGACGGGAGGCAGATCGACGATATGACGGATTGCATGGAGAGATCGGATGATAGCCCGCTGCTGGGCATTAAGGGCTTCGATTTGTTTGGATAGTTCATCAAGACGGCGATAGTATAATTCTTCGACATAAGAAAATGTATCTGTTTTGGATATATTTTCAACTTCTTTTAAACTTAACCCGATATTTTTGTGAAATTGTATGGCACGGAAAGTGATGCACTGACGGATGTCATAATACCGGTAATTGCTGTTTGGATTGACATAGATTGGCTTTAAAATGCCCAGTTTATCATACAAGCGAAGCGTACTGATCGTCGTATGATTCATTTTTGCCATTTGTCCAATCGTCAGCTTGTTATTTTTCATGTTGCATCAGTCCTTCAACATAGGATATTTGTTATGTATATTATTTCATTATTAATGAAATAAATCAAGACTTTTCATACTAAAGTCACAGAGAAAAAGAGGACTGTAACAGAACGGGCCTTGTTTTCCCATTTTGCTGCAGTCCCCTGACTATGACACTGCCACGGACAGCGTCATGACTCTTCTAATACGTTATCATTCCCGTTCCAGCCATTCACGGAATTCCGCTTCTGAGATGATATGTGTGCCAAGCTGCTGTGCTTTTTCATACTTACTTCCCGGATCGGCACCGGCTATGACGAGAGTCGTCTTTTTCGTAACTGACGAAGTACACCGGCCACCGCGGTCTTCCACGGCTTTTTGCGCTTCCTGACGGGTCATGGATTCCAGTTTTCCTGTGAGGACGACTACTTCTCCATCAAAGGAAGCATTGATGAGCTGCCGTTTTTCACAAGTCATATCGACACCGTACTGGCGCAGTTCTTCGATAAGGGCCCGGTTTTTGTCATCGGCAAAGTAAGAAACGACACTTTCGGCAATACGCGGTCCGATTTCGTCGATGACGGTCAGCTCATCTGCCTTAGCTTCCATGATGGCATCGATGGATCCGAAACATTCGGCCAGGATCCGACCGGCTTTGGCACCGACAAAGCGGATTCCCAGGGCAAACAAGACCCGTGCCAGGCCTACATGTTTGCTCGTTTCGATAGCTTTCAGCAGATTATCTGCCGATTTATCGGCAAATCCGTCGAGGTCCAGTAAATCTTCCTTCTTCAGGCCATAAATATCGGCTACGGTATGAATCAGATGATGATCCAGAAGCTGGCTGACGATGGCATCACCGAGGCCGTCTATATTCATGGCATTGCGGGAAACGAAATGGGCGACTCGTTCGAGGATGACGGCCGGACAGTCGGGATTGATACAGCGCGTAGCCGCTTCTCCTTCGCGGCGTACGACAGGGCCGCCACAACTCGGGCAGCGGGCCGGCATGGAAAATACCTGTTCGCTGCCATTCCGGTCAGCTGTAACAGCGCGGACAACCTCGGGAATGATTTCTCCTGCCTTCTGGATGATTACCGTATCGCCGATGCGGATGTCCTTTTCGCGGATATAGTCTTCGTTGTGCAACGTGGCCCGTTTGACTACAGTCCCGGCGAGACGGACCGGTTTGAGGTCGGCAGCCGGTGTCAGAACCCCGGTCCGGCCCAGGCTGACAGAAATATTCAGCACCTTCGTACGGGCCTGTTCCGGCGGGAATTTATAGGCGATGGCCCAGCGGGGAATCTTGACTGTGTTCCCCAGACGGGCCTGCTGGGCGAAGGAATTGACTTTGACGACCATGCCGTCTGTCGCATATGGCAGCTTGTCCCGCCGGTCATCCCAGCTATGGATGAAAGTAATGACATCGGCCATCGTCTTAAACTTCCGGTATTCCTTGTTGACCTGGAAGTGAAATGCTTTCAGATCTTCCAGCAGTGCTTCCTGGCTGGGAATATCAATGCCAACCGTTCCCCCGATGGCATAGGCAAAGAAGGCGAGTTTGCGCTGGGCCGTAATCTGCGGGTCGAGCTGACGCAGCGATCCGGCCGCGGCATTGCGGGGATTGGCAAAGGGTTCCAGTTCGTCATCGCGGCGCTGGGCATTGAGCTGTTCAAAGGCTTGTATCGGCATATAGACTTCGCCACGGATTTCCATATGAGGTGAAGTACTGTCGATATGAAGGGGTATCGTACGGATAGTACGGACATTATTGGTGACATCTTCACCGACCCGCCCGTCTCCGCGGGTAACGCCACGGATGAACTGGCCATTTTCATAAATCAGATTGACTGCCAGCCCGTCGATTTTCAATTCGACCACATATTCTAGGTCTTCTCCCCCCAGATCACTGCGGACACGCTGATCAAACTCCATCAGTTCCTGGTCGTTGAAGACATCTCCCATACTGAGCATGGGTCTGTCGTGGGTATATTTTTCAAAGCCGCCGGAAATTTTCGAGCCGACGCGCTGAGTCGGCGAGTCAGGCGTCACCCAGTCCGGATGATTCTTTTCTATCGTTTCCAGTTCCCGGTACAGCATATCGTATTCATAATCGGTCATCGTCGGCTTATCGAGTGTATAGTACTGATAGCTGAGTTCATCAATCGTCTTGCGCAATTCCAGCAGGCGCGCTTTTTCTTTTTCCATTCAGACCTCCTCGGTGAGCCTGTGCGGCTACACTTTTTCTATGGGTGCAAATTTTGCCATGACCTGGCGCACACCCTTAGTGGGAAATTCCAATTTCAACTGCAGATTTTCACCACTGCCTATGACTTCCAGGACCTTGCCGGTTCCCCATATTTTATGACGTACCGTATCCCCTTTCTGCCAAGTATGATCGACAGCGTGCTTTTTGGGCAGACTCGTCGTGACCGGCTTGGTCAGGATAGACACGCGCTGCCGTGCTGGCACGTCCCCGGCGTGATTCTGGGGCATGGCCGTGCGGCGGTGGTACTCTTCAACCAGCGATTCCGGGATTTCGTCGAGGAAGCGGCTGGGAAGATAGGCGGAAATACGGCCGTACATGGTGCGCGTCGAAGCATTGGTCACATACAGCTGGCGTTCTGCCCGGGTAATGCCGACATAGGCCAGGCGCCGTTCTTCTTCTATTTGGGATTCGTCCATGAGAGTCCGGCTGTGAGGGAACAATCCTTCATCCATGCCGACCAGAAAAACGACGGGGAATTCCAGGCCTTTCGCGGCGTGAAGCGTCATGAGCGTAACCTTGGAATCGCTGCTTTCAAATTCATCGACATCGCTGACCAGAGCGACATTTTCCAGGAAATCCTGCAGGCTCCCTTCCGGATTGGAATCGACATAATCTTTGGCAACGGAAAGAAATTCGCCGACATTATCCTTCCGGCTTTCCCCCTGCGGATCATGGGCAGCTTCTTTATCGAGCATATCGCCATATCCGGTCTGGCGGATGACTTCTTCCATCAGGGTCTGGACATCCCATTCATCGACATGGCCCAGTAAATCGAAAATCATGATGGAAAACTGTTCCAGTGAGGCCTTGGCCCGTTTGGTGACGGGGATTTCTTCCGTAGACGAAAGGGCTTCAAATAAGGAAATGCCCTTCTTTTCGGCATATTCTGCCAGATGTTCCAGCGTAGTAGCGCCGAGGTTGCGCTTCGGTACATTGATGATGCGCATCAGGCTCAGGCTGTCTTCCGGATTATACAAAAGGCGCAGATAGGCGATAATATCCTTGATTTCCTTGCGGTCATAGAATTTCGTACCGCCTACCATGGTATAGGGAATCGAATAGCGCATCAGTTTTTCTTCCAGCACACGGGACTGGGAATTGGTGCGGAACAGAATGGCCATATCACCGTACGGCTCATTTTCAATGGTATGACGGTTATAGATGACACCCGCTACATAATCGGCTTCATCGTGTTCCGTCTGGGCGTGATAATGTATGATTTTATGGCCTTCCGGATTTTCCGTCCACAGATTCTTCTGCGGCCGGTCCATATTGTTGTCGATGACGGCATTGGCTGCTTTGAGGATTGTTTTGGTAGAACGGTAATTCTGCTCCAGCTTGATGGACGCAGCCTGAGGGTAGTCGCGGTTGAAATCCATGATATTGCGGATATCGGCACCACGCCAGGCGTAGATGCTCTGATCGGCATCGCCGACGACGCAGATGTTCTTCCATTTGGCCGCCAGGATGTGGGTCAGCATGTACTGGGCATGGTTCGTATCCTGATATTCATCGACGAGAATATACTGGAAGCGGTCCTGATATTTTTCCCGGACCTCTTCGTTTTCCTGCAGCAGGCGCACAGCCAGGAGCAGCAAATCGTCGAAGTCGAGGGCATTATTGGCTTTCAGTTTCTTTTCATACAGGTCGTAGACATCGGCTACTTTTTGTTCATAGAAATCACCGGCCCGGCGGGCGAACGCCTGGGAATCCATGAGCGCATTCTTGGCTCCGGAGATAGTTCCCAGAACGGATCGCGGGGGAAATTGCTTATCGTCCAGATTCAGTTCTTTCAGGCAGTCCTTGACGAGTGTCTGCTGGTCCGTCGCATCGTAAATCGTGAAATTCCGGGTATACCCTTGAAATCCGTTGATTTCAAAACGCAGCAGTTTGGCACAAAAAGAATGGAACGTACTGAGCCAGATGCGTTCTGCTTCGGCACCGACAAGATTTTCTACACGTTCCCGCATTTCCCTGGCAGCTTTATTGGTAAAGGTGATGGCCAGGATGCGATATGGCGCAATGCCTAGCTCCAGTAAATGGGCAATCCGGCAGGTCAGTACCTTTGTTTTACCCGAGCCGGCACCGGCCGTGATGAGCAGCGGCCCTTCTGTATGCTGGACAGCTTCGAACTGGCGTTCGTTAAGAGTATCAAAAATAGGATTCATTCAAACTCCTTTATGAGACGGCATACGTATAAAATGGGACTGCCGCACGACGACAGTCCCTTGTTGGATTACAGGTATAGCAAAACTTATTTCAGAGCCGTCAGGATTGGCGGAACGATCTGTTTCTTACGGCTCATGACGCCCGGGAGATAGACTTCCTTATCGACGACGTCTTTGGCAAAGGCCTTGGTGACTACGTCATCCATGTTGCCGGCAAAGATCAGGTTGGTCGATTCGTCGATGATGCTGGTAATCATGAGGAATGCGGCATCGTAACTGTGGGCAGCGCGCATTTTTTCCAGCGCATTGAGCAATACGTCTTTCTGCTGCAGAAGATCCGATGTGTCCATGACCTGAACCTGAGAAATCGTAAAGGTCTTGCCGCTGTCAGAAAATTCTTTCATGTCGTTGGCAGCAATTTCTTCCGGTGTAAGATCCGATACATTGGCGCCGGCTTTCAGCATTTCCATGCCATATTTTTCGACATCGACGCCGGCAATAGCAGCCAGTTCAGCGGCGGTCTTCTTATCTTCTTCCGTGCAGGTAGGGCTGCGGAACAGGACCGTGTCGGAGATTACGGCCGAAAGGAGAAGGCCGGCTATATCCTTAGGAATAGCGATGCCTGCCTGTTTGTACAGACCGGTTACGATCGTCGCCGTGCAGCCTACCGGACGGAAGAGAATGAAAATCGGGCCTTCTGTCGAAAGGGTGCCGCCGATGCGGTGGTGGTCTACGACACCGACGATGTCGGCATCTTCAGAACCGTCGATGATCTGTTTCTTTTCGTTGTGGTCTACGAGGATGACCTGCTGTTTTTCTGCAGCAGCTACGCATTCGGCACATACCATGCCGACGTATTTGCCATCATCGACGACGACATATTTGCCGTCTTGCGGGATATCACAACCTTTATCCGTCGTCTGGAAGAAGCGGTCCGGATCATGTACCAGGTCTTTGACCATGCTCAGTTCTTCCCCGGTAACGGTCTTGATGAATTCTTCTGCCAGGGCGGCCCGGTCGATGACACCTACGAATGTGCCATTGTCGGCAACGGGAGCGATGGGAGACGGATGAGCTGCAAACCATTTGGCTGCGTCTTTGAGGCTGGCGCTGATTTTCAGTGCTTCAACTTCTGTATGGACAGCATCGCCCACTTTGATATAAAAATCTTTGACGATTGGCTGTGGTTCGACGTGGAAATAATCGAGCGCAAAGGCCGTTTCCTTATTCATTTCACCAGCCCGGATAGCGACGGCGTCGACTCCCTGGAGCTGTTTTAATTTCGCGAATGCAAGGGAGGAACAGATAGAATCTGTATCGGGGCTTTTATGCCCTGTAACAAAAATTGGTTTTGCCACAATAAATCACCTCATTAAATACTTGTAATTTAATTAATCCTGTTGTTTATTATACCATACGTCACGGCCACCTGCCATAGGAGGGCACCAATATGGATAAAAAAAAGACTGCCATCAGACAGTCTTTTTTCCAGTGTTCTTGCCTGCAAATTAGCGGCGTTCGCGGATACGGGCAGCTTTGCCTGTAAGACCGCGCAGATAGTTCAGCTTTGCACGACGAACGATACCATGACGTACAACTTCGATTTTGGCCAGACGCGGGGAATGTACCAGGAAAGTACGTTCAACGCCGACACCGTAGGAAACACGACGAACCGTGAATGTTTCACGGACACCGCCGTTCTGACGGCCGATAACGACGCCTTCAAATACCTGGATACGTTCGCGGTTGCCTTCGACAACCTTTACGTGTACCTTGACGGTATCGCCAGGGCGGAAATCGGGGATGTCCTTACGAAGCTGTTCTTGTTCAAGTACGCTGATGATGTTCATGTTTATTTTCCTCCTATAAGACATTCGTGCCCGCGTCATCACCCAGCTGTGACAATCGCCTTACGGGCAGAGGACTGCCTAAATTAACAGCGATATTATACCATAGGAGAAACAGTATTGCAAGCTTTTTTTAGATAACGGCTCCGCTTGGCATAAAGCTCTGGCTCATGTGGAAAATATACTTCTGGTATTTCTTTTCCAGCTTAGTCGGATAGACGACGGAAAAGCAGACATAGGTATTCGTATCATTCAGGAGATACAGTTCTTTATAGAAATTCCTGCCGTCTTTCGTCCAGGCGATGGCATAGTGATTGACCGTCTTATTGTCTGTCGTCAGTTTTGGAGATCCATTCATGCCGATATCCATGTTGTACAATTCATCCAGGGAAAAATTCATCTGATTCTTAACGGCATAGGTCGTGACGACGACTTTATTTTTGAGGTCCTGGAAATAGCAGCCATCTCCCCCTTCATTTTCGTCGGCTTTATTGACTTCTGTCGGAATATCCAGCGCATAATGATAGTTGCTGTTGATGTAGCGGTAATAATTCATATCGTTAGCCTGATAGACCATGATTTTGGCATAGCTGTCTTTATCGGAGCTGTCCAGCAGTCCATACGGTGTATTAGCTGCCAGGGCTGTGGAGGAAACGAGAGCCAGACCAGCCAGAAGCAGCGCGATTTTCTTTCCTTTCATCCATATCATTCCCTTCGTATACATCATTTAAAAATAGATGTGGAGCGGATCCACATCTATTTTTGCTTCTATTATATCATGAATTTGTCATATCGTCAGCCGAATACTACAGACTGTAAGAAGATTGTGACACACCCATCTGCTGTATCAGCTCAATTTCTTGATATCGCCGATAGGCTGGATCAGGCTGAAGGTCAGCGTCAGGAGATTGAGACGGTTCTGTTTGACCGCTTCGTCTTTATGCATGACCAGGACGTTGTCGAGGAAGGCATTGATGGCCCCGATGCCTTCCGTCAGGACTTCGGCAGCGCCGGCATAGTCGTATACGGCGTATTTTTGCGGCAGATTGGCCTGCATGGCTACGACGACTCCATAAAGGGCCCGTTCTTCTTCTGTTTCAAAGAGGTCCGGATTAACCTGAGTATCGTCAGCGTCTTTGACCATGTTCCCTACACGGGTATAAGCCTGGAGCAGTTCGGTCTGGCTCATGAGGTCGGCCCGGATGAGCGCATCGGCTCTCTTGGCCGCTTCCGATGCATTGAGCGTATCCGATGCCAGTACGCAGTCGATGATATGATAATCCATCCCTTTATCCTGGAAGATATTTTTCAGACGCAGGGTGAAGTATTCATTGAGCTGGCTCATGACTTCGGCCTGCTTATCTTCTTCCACGTGAAGGAGATTGAGAATGAAAGCAAAGACTTCGTCACAGTTGAGGTTCCAACCGGCATCCATGAGGATATTCAGGATACCGATAGTCTGGCGGCGCAGGGCAAAGGGATCCTGCGACCCTGTCGGAATGAGGCCCAAACTGAACGAGCCGGTAATGGTATCGAATTTATCGGCAATGCCGAGGACTTTACCCATCGTAGTCTGAGGCAGTTCGTCGCCGGCAAAACGCGGCAGATACTGTTCGTTGATGGCATCGGCAATTTCCTGCTTTTCGCCGTCAATCATGGCATATTCTCGTCCCATGACGCCCTGAAGTTCCGTAAATTCAGCTACCATCTGGGTCAGGAGGTCAGTCTTGGCCAAGTCGGACAGGCGGGTAAGGTCGCCATCATCGAGGCCCAGATCCAGTTTGTGATTGAGAAATGTCGTAATCTGTTCCAGACGCTGTGCCTTGTCTTTGAGTGTACCCAGGCCGTCCTGGAATACGATGCGCTGCAGGTCATCGACGCGGTCGATAAGTTTCTTTTTCTTATCTTCTTCAAAGAAGAACTTGGCATCATCCAGGCGGGCGCGCAGTACCCGTTCATTGCCGTGCTGGACCGTTTCCAGATGATAGTCATCGCCATTGCGGACGGTGAGGAACAGGTTCATGAGCTTGCCGTCTTTATCGCGCATGGGGAAATACCGCTGATGGTCTTTCATCGGCGTAATGATGGCCGCTTCCGGGAGCTGGAGGAATTCCGTATCGAATTCGCCGCACAGGGCCGTAGGATATTCGACGAGGAATACGACTTCTTCCAGGAGGTCTTCATCCATGATGATCGTACCGCCCTTTTCGTCCGCCAGTTTCTGCATGCCCTGGAGAATCATCTGTTTGCGTTCTTCCGGATCGACGATGAGGAAATGTTCTCTCGTTACGGCTTCATAGTCTTTCATAGACGGGATTTCAAAATCGCCCGTACCGAGGAAACGGTGGCCGCGGCTGATGCGCCCGGATTTTACTTTGGCAATTTCAAAGGGAACGACATCCGTGCCAAAGAGCGCTACGAACCAGCGCAGAGGCCGTACGAAATGAACCGTCTGGTCACCCCAGATCATGCTCTTGGGGAAACTCAGGGACAGGATGATATCTTTCAGGATATCCGGCAGCAGACTGGCTGTATCCTTGCCGATTGTCGTAACGTTGGCATAGACATACCCGTCTTCTACGACCAGGTCTTCTACGGCTATCTTCTGGCCCCGGGCAAACCCCATAGCAGCTTTCGTCGGTTTGCCTTCACTGTCATAGGCAATCTTGACGGACGGCCCTTTGTTCTTGGCCGATACATCGGACTGCTTTTCTGCCACACCAGCGATCAGAAGAGCTACACGGCGCGGCGTGCCCAGCGAGCGGATGGATTCATAGGATATGTTAGCTTCATCCAGTTTTTTATGGGCCAGATCCTTAATCTGACTGAGGATACTCGGCATATAATGAGCCGGGATTTCTTCCGTACCAATTTCAAGCAGTAAATCTTTGCTCATTTATTTTTCCTCCTTCAACATAGGGAACCCCAGTTTTTTACGCTGTTCGAGATAGGCTTTGGCGCAGGCCCGGGACAAGTTGCGGACACGGCCGATAAAAGCAGCCCGTTCACTGACGCTGATAGCGCCCCGCGCATCGAGCAGGTTGAACGTATGAGAGCATTTCAGCGCATAGTCATAGGCAGGCAGGACAAAGCCGGCTTCGATGGTCCGCATGGCTTCGGCTTCATAGAGGTCAAAGAGATGGAACAGCAGCTTGGCATCGCTGACTTCAAAGGCATAGGACGACTGTTCGAATTCGTTCTGATGGAAAATATCCCCATAAGTCACCCCGTCCGTCCATTCCAGGTCGTATACGTTGTCTACACCCTGAATGTACATGGCCAGTCGTTCCATGCCATATGTGATTTCCGATGATACAGGATGAACGTCTATGCCGCCCACCTGCTGGAAATAAGTAAACTGTGTGACTTCCATGCCGTCGAGCCAGACTTCCCAGCCGAGACCCCAGGCACCCAGTGTCGGCGATTCCCAGTTGTCTTCGACAAAGCGGATATCGTGTTCTCTCGGGTTGATGCCCAGTACTTCCAGACTCTGCAGATACAGTTCCTGGATATTGTCCGGGCTCGGTTTGCAGATGACCTGGAACTGATGATGCTGATACAGCCGGTTCGGATTATCGCCATAACGGCCATCGGCCGGACGGCGGGACGGTTCGACGTATGCGACGTGCCACGGTTCCGGTCCCAGCGTACGCAGGAACGTCGCCGGATTCATTGTACCTGCCCCTTTTTCTACATCATACGGTTCCTGGATGATGCAGCCTTGGGAGGACCAAAATTTCTTCAAAGCGAAGCTCATTTCCTGAAAGTTCATGTTGCTTTTCCCTCCTGTACAAAAAAAGTCCCTGTAACATCTCTTGATGTTACAGGGACGAGTTAACACCCGCGGTTCCACCCTGATTGGTCGATTGACCCGCTCACTTTATGCAGCCATACACACCGCAACGGCTTCCGGCTGCCGCCTTCAGAATGCCTTCTGCACTCCTTCTGGCAGGCTCA
The DNA here is from genome assembly GCA_900095875.1 of Caecibacter massiliensis. Lineage (GTDB taxonomy): Bacteria > Bacillota > Negativicutes > Veillonellales > Megasphaeraceae > Megasphaera > Megasphaera hexanoica. The sequence goes on from LT608311.1 coordinate 2,587,793, forward strand.
CACCTTCCCTGCCTCGCTGTGGCGGACTGCATACTACTTTCTTTCATCGGCTTTCATGCCACTAATCATAGCAAATCTTGTGGGAGTTGTCAATCATGAGGATAGAGACCGTTAAATCATCTTCGTCTTGCCCGACGAAGTAATCAGGCTGACGATGACGAAGACAAGCGTGTTGATGCACAGGGCAAAGAATCCGGCATTGATATGGACCGAACCGAGGGCAACGGGATCCATTTTGCTCAGGATGAGGAAGAATACCAGGAATTCTCCGACAATGAGGCCACAGACGGCGCCGAGCTTGCTGGCTTTTTTCCAGAACAGGCCGAGTACGATAATCGGGAAGAACTGAGTAACGCCGGCATAGCCCGTGAGCAGCAGATTGACCAGCAGGTTGGCATGGAAAATGGAAAGGTAAAGAGCAACAGCCGTCAGGATGAGGATGAGATACCGGGCTACGTTCTTCATGTGTTCCGGTGTAACGTGTTCATCGTTATGACGGAAGCCGCGTACATAAATGTTGCGGGAAATGAGCAGCGACGTAGAAAGGAGCAGATCCGCTGCGGGAATCATGCAGGCCAGAGCGCCGGCACCGCCGAGGATTCCCAGTACCCATGTCGGGAACGTATCCTTTACGAGGAACAGGAATGCCATATCGGTACGAGGCAGCGGATTGCTGGCGTATACGATGACTGCCGTAAAGCCGACGAGCATTGGGAAAATCAGTGCTAGCTGGGCAAAGGGCAGATAAATGGCATTATGACGCGGTACGTCCGGGTCTTTGGCACTGAACGTATTGGTCGAAAAATGGGGCCACATATAAAAACCCAGGGCAGTCAGTGCAATGGTAGACATCCCCCAGGTCACATCGAGGTTCTTCGTGCCGCCAGGGAAAGTCAGGAAATCGGGTTTAATCGATTCTACGGCTGTAAACATTTCAGAGAAACCGCCGCAGTAATGATACGGAAGATAAATACCAAAAATCAGCATAGCAGCGATCATGCTGACGTCCTTAAATACTGCCGTAGAAGCAACACCTTTCAGGCCGCTCAGGAAGACGAATGCCGCAACCATGACGAAGGCGATGAGCATGGCCTGGACGCGGCCGATGGCTCCGAGAGAAGCGACTTCCACGATAAGACCCAGAGCAGTAAGCTGCAGCTGCAGATACGGCAGGAGGAAAGCGACGCCGACACAGGAAATGAAAATCCCAAGGGGACGGCTGCTGTAGAGATATTCTACCATGTCTGCCTGGGTAACTAATTTATGACGATGGCCGAGCGCACAGACACGGGGCAATACGTGGTAACCGACGAGATATGCCAGACCGCCATAAGCCAGGATATAGAAGGTAGGGCCCCCACGGGCATATGCCCAGCCACTGGCACCTAAGAAAGCAAAGGCGGTGTATACTTCCCCGCACATAATGAACCAGTTCAGCCAGCGCCCGAAATTACGGCCGCCGACAGCCCAGTTTTCAGCACTCATTTTTCTATCCTTCAGGCCCGGAATAGCACCGAGAATAGAGATACCGATAATAAAAGCAAATAAAATGATTAATGCACCGAAATTATCCATCCAGTTCACATCCCCTCTTGCACTTATTTGATGTCATCACGACTGACGTTCGGATCCATGTACAAATGATCCTTTGAGGCAATACCGCCAGGTTTGTGGTCCACATTCCACAAAAGCTGCAATGCGATTACGGAAATGATGATTCCTGCCAGTTCCCAGAAGGCGACAAAGGGAAGCCCCAGCACGTAAGGATGAGCCACATTGACAAAGGGAAGACAGAAGATGGACCAGATGAATGGTATGGCTGTAATCAACACTCGCATATACCTCTCTCCTTTCCAGTTGGTATTCCTTCAGGACATAGTTCGCATGAATATTCTTTTACAAAATTAAAATATTCATTTTATTTTTTATTTCCTGAAGAATTCAGTTCGCTGAATGATTAAAGTATAGAACATTTATTAATTTTTTTCAAGGGTATTTTGGAAAAACAATTTAAATTTTTAAAATAAATGATTATATTTTTATAAAATTGCCTATTTAATCTATATTTTTAGTATGAATTGAATTTTGTATACAATATGTATGAACCATACACAAGGATTTTCCTGCTCCCCGGGACATACCACATAAAAAAACAGAGTTTGTCCATCGGACAAACTCTGTTGCTCATCAGAAAAGCACTTTAAAAGTTAAATCGCCTCATATATGCATTTTTTGCAAAGAAATCACATGGCACTCAGGACTGTTGCTCATCGAGATAGGTCCAGCCATCTTCCTGATGGACTTTCCCTTCTTTCATGAGATGCCCCAGCGCACGCTTGAACGCCGATTTGCTCAGGCCAAATTTTGCCTTGATGACAGCCGGTGCCGTCGAATCACTGTAGGGCATCTTCCCCTTACGGCTCTGCAGAAATGTTACAATCTGGGCACAGTCTTCATCCATCGCCTTTTCCTTGACCGGTCGCAGAGAAATATTGATACGGCCATCTTCCCGCAGGTAGGTAATGCGCCCTTTGATCATCTGGCCAATCAGGATAGGGCCATGGAACTCGCTGCGGTGCAGGAACGCAATCCACCGTTCCCGGGTCATGATATAGGCACCCTGGTCGTTCATATTATAGACGGCACCTTCTACCCAGTCGCCAATCCTGGCATCGGTCGCCGGCCGGGAAGCGCGGCGCATTTCGTCTTCTACTTCCATGGAAACGGCCAGACGATGGGATTTATCCTCATAGAGACGGACCCATACATATTCCCCTTCTTTCGGCCGTCCCTTCATTTCGGCAAAGGGCATGAAAATCCCCCGCTCTGTCCCGACATCGACAAAGGCGCCGAAACGGGTCGTGTTGATGATAGGGGCATAGCCAATCTGACCGATTTTGATTTTTGGCAGGCGCATGCTGGCAGTCAGCCGGCCTGACGGGTCATGATACAGGAATACGGTCACCGTATCCCCGACAGCAACAGGATGAGTCTGCTGATTTTTGTGCAGCAGGATATCATCATTCGTATTGCCCGTACCGCCATCGAGGAAGGCGCCCATCTCGCCGAGACGGAGCACTTTCAGGGCAGCGATACTGTTTTCCTGCAAAAGTTGATTCATCTTATTCTCCTTCAAAGGGAATCCGCGGTGCATCGCACCAGAGATTTTCCAGTTCATAATAGCTGCGGTCCTGATCGACAAAAACGTGGGTCACCACATCGCCGGCATCGATGAGGATCCAGCGGCCGGAACGGTAGCCTTCGACATGACGGACCGTGTATCCGTTCTTTTCCAGTTCCTCTTCCACGTTGTCGGCAATACTCTGGGCCTGACGGGTATTGCGGGCGCTGCAGATGACAAAATAATCGGCCATGATTGATGCCGTCATCATATCGAGGATGATGATATCCCAGCCTTTTTTGTCATATGCAGCCTGGGCTGCGATTTCATAACAAGTCTTTTCCTTTGTGTCGTGTGTCTGTTCTTTCATTACTAATGGCATTTCTTTCTATCTTCTCCTTTTTTATCCCATCCACGCCGTACTATTCATTGGCTATGGCATGGCTGCTCGTCCCGATAATCTTTTGTACTTCTACGGGATCAAAATTCCATAACGTATCCGATGTAGCCGTTTTCGTTTCTCCACTCTTCGCAATTTCGCCGGGCAGCATGTAAAAGTGAATGTCCGACACGGGCACATTGCGGAATGTCCAGACAAGTCGTGCCATGTCTTTGGCCGATATGTTGGAATCTACGTCGTGCCAGACGCGGTATGCGTTTACCGCATTCGTTATACCAAAGTGGGTTTCCCGGTCTTCATAAAATGCCTTGAGGAATCGTTCCTGCCGCAGTGCCTGGAAAAGCGGGCCTTCCTTGTCACTATAACTCATATAGCCGGCAGATTCCCGCCCCGTAAGCAGCTGGTATCCCTGGCCGAGATTGAAATCAACCGCCCCATCGCTGGTTTCCCCGTACATCGGTTTTTCTACATACAGTGGCAGGCCGTCATTGATATCGATCATCCGGGCAAACGATTCAGGCGTAAAAGAAATATAATACGGAATGCGGATGTGGAAGATATCTTCTACGACAGCCCGGGTAAGGCTCATCCCGCCTTCGGTGTAAATATCCTGCAGTGCCTGTACTCCTTTTCCCTTCCGTCCTTCAATCTTGGTGTTATTGGGCAGCATGATGAAATCAACGGTCTTCTTTTCTTTATTGACGGCTGCCAGTCCGACGAAATTCGTCCGCGGCGCCGCTTCTTCATCGACACCGATAACCAGCACATAGAGAGGTATATCCGGACTCTGTTGGGCAAATTCTTCGTTTGCCGGTGACGGACGGAAATGAAACCAGGCCAGTACACCGGCAATGATAGCCAGCCCGATGAGGATTGCCATTCCCAATCTGTGCCAGAACCGGCGTTTCCGTTCATCCGGGCTGACGGTCCGGCGACGCTTGTTCCGCGTCTTCCCTTTCTTTTGCTTTTCACCCATTTTTCTGTCTCCCCTTCTTCTGCATCGCCAGAATCTGGGCATTGCGGTTGATGACCGTGCCGGCAAAAATAAGCTTGTCCTGTTCCAGCAGATGGGAAATGGTCGAATCGTATCCGGCAAGGACCGCCTGGTCCAGGTCTGCAGCGGCCAATTCGCGAAGGTGTTCTACGCCGTCGAAATCACGGTTTTCTTCGATGTAATCGGCAACAAAGATGATCTTTTCCAGTGTCCCCATGACTTCTGCCCCAGTCGTATGATGGGCCAGGGCTGCAAGAAATTCCTCGTCTGTCAGGTGATACTTCGTACGGGCAACGGTAACGGCCGCATACCCATGGAGCAGGCCGCCGTTTGTCATGATGGCATCATCGAGACGGTCGCCGAAAGACTGCCGGGCCAGTTCCTGCATTTCCTCCAGAGGCAGCTGCTTGGCCGCATCGTGCAGAAGACCAGCCGTTTCAGCTTTATCGGGATCATAGTCATTACGCCAAGCCAGCTGACGGGCTGCCTTGGCTACGCCCAGGACATGCTTATACCGGTGGGCAGATAATATGCTTTTTAAATCACTTTTTATTTCTTCTTTTAACGTTGTGCTGTACATTGATATATCCCATTCTTCCTGATATAGTCTGCAACGGCCCGGGGAATCATATAGCGGATGCTGCGGCCTTCCCGGATGCGCCGGCGCAGTTCCGTCGAAGAGAGTTCCATGGTCGGTACGGACAGCTTCAGGATGTGATGTCCCAGACTGCCGAAATGCCGGACGACGGGCATGATGGCTTCTGTACCGTCCGGACGGGTTGCGCCGATGAAATGGCACAGACGTAATATATCTTCCGGATGATTCCAGTTCGGAAGGTCCTGTATGGTGTCCGTACCGGAAATGAAATACAATTCATGACTGGGGCCGTACAATTTCTTTAAAAAACGCAGTGTATCCAACGTATACGATGGTCCTCCCCGGCGTATTTCCATGTCGCTGACCGTAAAATAGGGATTATCGGCCGTCGCCAGACGCGTCATTTCCAGCCGCTGTTGTGCCGTAGCGCCGTGTACTTCTTTATGAGGGGTAATGTATGAAGGAATAAAGAGGACGCGGTCCAGCGAATACGCTTCCCGTGCTTCTTCGGCTATCATCAGGTGTCCCAAGTGGATCGGATTGAAAGTTCCGCCCATAACACCCAATCTAGTGATTTCCATAATAGATATACATACCTCCCCAGATAATAGCCACTACTATTATATATAATAGCAAAAAAATGGCGTAATGTTTATACTCATATTGCGTCTTCGGTGAGGACGCATACTGACGCAGCGTCCGCACGTATCCGCGCAGGCATCGCATCATTGGCGGATCTGTCCCTTACCGTGGATCAGATATTTATAGCTGACCAGCGCTTCCAGTCCCATCGGTCCCCGGGCATGGAGTTTCTGCGTGCTGATGCCGATTTCTGCGCCAAAGCCAAATTCAAAGCCGTCGGTAAACCGCGTCGAGGCATTGACATACACGGCTGCTGAATCGACTTCCTGCAGGAATCGTTCCGCCGTATCTGTATTTTCCGTGACAATAGTTTCTGAATGATGGGTGCTGTAGCGGCGAATATGATCCAGCGCTTCATCGAGAGATGAAACCGTGCGGATAGACATGATGAGGGCATTGTATTCCGTGCGCCAGTCTTCTTCTGATGCCATTTCTATGCCCGTTCCGCCAGCTTCTCTGGCAGCCGTATCGGCCCTCATTTCAACATGGCGGGCCTTCAGGACCGGTACCAGCTTTTCCATAAGCGGCTGGACGACGTCCTTGTGGACCAGCAGTGTTTCCATGGCATTGCACGTAGAGGGACGGGATACTTTGGCATTTTCAATGATGCTGACGGCCATGTCGAGGTCGGCATCTTTATCGACGTAGACATGGCAGACGCCGCTTCCCGTTTCGATGACCGGAACTTTCGCCGTATCGACGACCATGCGGATCAGACCGGCTCCCCCGCGGGGAATCGCCAGATTGATGTACTGGCGCAGTGTCAGCAGTTCGCCGACCAGGGCCCGGTCGGTATTTTCCATAATCGTAACGGCATCGGACGGAAGGCCGGCACGTGCAATGGCATGGCGGATGACTCCCGCCAGAGCCACGTTGGAATGGATGGCTTCACTGCCTCCGCGCAATACGGTCGCATTACCTGATTTCAGACACAGGACAGCCGCATCGACAGTGACATTAGGGCGGGATTCGAAGATGATGGCAATGACGCCGAGCGGAACGGTCACCTTATCGATATGCAGGCCGTTGGGACGGTCCCAGGATGCCAGCGTCTGCCCGACGGGATCTGGCAGGGCAATGACCTGACGGACTCCTTCAGCCATTCCCCGGATGCGGTCCGGCGTCAGGGTCAGCCTGTCAATCATGGCGTCGCTCATTCCCTTTTTCCGGGCTGCCGCTACATCGGCTGCGTTGGCCTCCATAATAGAACTGGCCTGAGCCAGCAAATCATCTGCAATATAGGTGAGAGCATTATTTTTTACTGTTGTATCCGCATTGGCCAGAGCATACGATGCCTGCCGGGCTGCCCGGGCTTTCCGGACGGCTTCTGATTCCATAGCCTCTTCCCCCTTTAATACATAGCCACGAGATTATCGCGGTGAATGACTTCTTCATAAATGCCGTCATGGCCCAGTACTTTAGGAATATCGGAAGACTGGACGCCTTTGATGGCATTGATATTGATACTGCTGTAGTTGGCTATCCCTTTAGCAATGATGATGCCATCGTACTGGACGTTGACGATATCTCCCTCCTGGAATATACCTTCTACGGCCGTAATCCCGACGGGAAGAAGACTCGACCCGTGGTCGATGATGGCATCACGGCAGCCCTTATCGACGACGATACTGCCTTTCGCCCTGCTGCCCGAAACGAGCCATCGCTTCTTGGAGTGAAGAGGCGTATCCTTGGCTTTGAACAGCGTACCAACGCCCTCTCCTCCGACGATGCGGCTGATGATACCGTCTTCACTGCCCGACGCGATGACCATATCGACATCGGCCGCAGTAGCAATCGAGGCTGCCTGGATTTTGGTATGCATGCCGCCAGTGCCCATACTGGAACCGGCATCACCGGCGATTTCATAGATGTGTTTATCAATCGTATGGACGACGGGAATGATGGTCGCTTCCGGATGTGTTTTGGGATTGTCCGTGTATAACCCGTCGATATCGGAGAGAAGGATGAGCAGATCGGCATCGACGAGACCGCTGACCATAGCAGAAAGAGTATCGTTATCGCCGATTTTATATTCATCGACGGCGACGACATCGTTTTCATTGATGATAGGAATGATTCCCATCTCCAGCATGGTCAGGAGCGTATTGCGGGAATTCATGAACTTGCTCCGATCCTGGGAATCCATCCGCGTCAAAAGTACCTGTCCTACGATTTGTCCATATTCGCGGAACATCATTTCGTAGGTATGCATGAGTACGCCCTGTCCGACAGCTGCCACCGCCTGTTTTTCCCGGATACTGCGCGGCCGGTGGTCCAGGTGCAGCGGGGCCAGACCGGCATTGGTCGCACCGGAACTGACGAGGATCATCTCTTTCCCCTGATTTTGCAAATCGGCCAGTTCCCGGACCAGATGTTCGATGCGCCGGTAATTGAGCTTGCCGTTTTCATAAGAAATCGTACTGGACCCTACTTTGACGACGATGCGTTTTTTATTGGTAAAATCTCTCTGCTTGCAGTCCACTTCCATCACTGTCCTACTCTTTAATATAGTCGTAATGCGATTTATCTTTCTTCTTTTTGAACAGGACGCCGTAATGGCCGATGACCTGTACGAGTTCGGCTCCCAGCATACCTGCCAGTGTTTCCATGGTTTCCGCCGTATCGAGGTCGGCATTATTGAGCACATGGGCCTTGACCAGTTCTCTGGCGGTAATGGCAGCCCGGGCACTATCGATGACGGCGTCGGACAGTCCTTCCTTTCCTATCTGGATGACCGACGGCATCTGGCTGGCCAGTGCCTTGAGTTGTTTTTTATCTTTATTATTCATATTCTATCTCCTTATTTGCGGTATTCAAATTCCATGGAATAAATGCGCACCGTATCGCCTTCCTGGATGCCCTCTTTTTGCAGCATCTTGTCCAGTTCCATATAACGCCAGATACGCTGGAACCGGCGCAGGGACATGTCATCATCGAAATTCGTCATGGCGACGAGCCGTTCGATCCGGGGGCCGGTAATGACAAAGGCACCATCATCGTCGCGATGAATTTCAAAATCCGGTTTTTCTTCTGGTTTATAGATGACCTCTTCATCCGTTTCGTCCGGTTCTTCCACATACGTTTCCAGCAGTTTCCAGACATATTCCATCAGCTCCGGCAATCCTTCGCCGGACATAGCACAGATAGGGAATACGTCCCGGCCCCGTTCATCCATATACTGCTGGAGCCGTTTCAGATTCGTATCATCAGATAATAAATCGATTTTATTGGCTGCGATGACCTGCTGTTTCCGCGACAGTTTTTCACTGTATTTTGCCAGTTCGCCATTGATTTTCTCATAATCCTCGATGGGATCGCGTCCTTCACTGCCGGACACGTCGAGAACGTGGATGAGAATTTTCGTCCGTTCAATATGGCGCAGGAAATCATGGCCCAGACCGACGCCTTCGGCTGCCCCGTCGATAAGGCCGGGAATATCGGCCATGACGAAGCTGCGTTGATCCGGCAGATTGACGACGCCGAGGATGGGGTTCAGCGTCGTGAAATGATAGGCTGCTACTTCCGGCTGGGCCGCAGATACTTTGCGCAGGATGCTCGATTTTCCTACGCTGGGATACCCCAGAAGGCCTACATCGGCCAGTACTTTGAGTTCCAGGCGCAGCCAGCGTTCTTCCCCCGGTTCCCCCCGTTCAGCAAAGGTCGGTGCCCGGTTGGCACTGGTACGGAAATGATAGTTGCCCCGGCCGCCGCGGCCGCCTTTAGCGACGATGGCCTGCTGTCCGTCGTGGCTCAGGTCAGCGAGGAGAGCGTTCGATTCTTCATCGCGCACGACCGTGCCGACGGGTACGGGGATGAGCAGGTCATCGGCGTCGCGGCCGAATTTATTGCTCCCCTGGCCTTTTCCGCCCGGTTTGGCTTTAAACAACCGGCGATAGCGGAAATCTACCAGCGTATTCACATTGCGGTCAGCCACGAGGATGACATTTCCTCCCTGGCCGCCGTCACCGCCATTGGGACCGCCTTTGGGTACAAACTTTTCATGACGGAAGCTGCTCATCCCGTCTCCGCCCTTGCCGGACTGCACAAATATTCTTGCTCTGTCTATAAACATATTTACACCTCATCGAAAAAAAGGAACAGTGACTAAAATATAAAAAAGCATTGAATTACATTATACCATAAACCGCCGCCGGAAATGATAGAATCTGCTAAAATAGCGAAAAAAAAGTAAAATAAATAGTGCCCGGAGCTTTCCAGCCGGGTGGGAACACCGGAAAAAGTCAAACGGTGCAAAAATATCCATAACGTGGTACACTATACTTGATATTGTATGATACATATCAATGGGAGGTTCTTTGTATGGCTAATTTAGCAAATATCCGGCTGAACCGGAAAAAACCGATTATCTGTGTTCCCTGTACTGGCGCAACAGTGGGTGACATCTGTTACAGCTGCCAGCAGATACGGGAAAAACCGCATGACATCATTGAGTACAATGCCGGCACCTTTAACGGCCTGCCCAATTTGTCCCAGCTGTGGAATGCCCTGCTGATGATCACCCAGGCAACCAATGAAGGGACGTTTATTTTTAAATGTGAAAAAAAAGATCTGCCTGAATACTGCCGTACCGAACGGGACTACCGTGACATCATGACCTTTGCCCTGCGCAGCGGCCTTCCCGATGCACTGGAAATCGCCGCCGATACAGACCCCGATCTCATAGATGATTTGTCGGAACAATGTATGGATACGGGCCTGATTCCAATCATTTCCCTGTCCCTGACCAATGCGTCAGAGGCCTCATCCCTGGAACAGCGCCTGACCGGTCTGTCTGACCTGGAAGCCCATACATTCCACATCACCTTCCCGGCACAGACGACGGATGATATCGATGCCGTCCGTCAGGCTGTCCGCGCATTTTTACAGGAAAATTACGAATTCAAGGTCATCATCCAGCCAACTGGCCCGGTTGCCAAAGCGGAACTCCTGAAAGGGAACACCTTTGATTCGCCCATACTTTACGCAGCCGTCAACGAAGAAACGGATTCATTACCGTCCTGCACGGATCTGCGCCGGGTCCTCGATGAAAAGGGGCTTTGATTGAACATATATGGTATGAACCAGGAACGGGCCTGCCCATAACGCGGCAGGCCCGTTCCTTTGTGTATGACATCAGCCATGCAGTTCATAATCTAATTCTTTCAAGCGTTCAATCCGCTTTTCTGTCGGCGGATGGGTACTGAACAGATTGGCCAGCCCCGACTGGATACCGGAAAACGGATTGATGATGCACATGTGTGCCGTCGTCTTGGAAGCGCCTGGCAGCACCTGATAGTGGGCGTAGTTATCTATCTTGGCAAGCGCCCGGGCCAGGGCCAGGGGATCGTCGATCATGCGGCCGCCTTCTTCATCGGCCATATATTCCCGTGTCCGGCTGATGCCGAGCTGGATAATCGTCGCCGCAATCGGAGCGATGATGATCGTTACCAGGAGGCCGACGATGCCGCCATTGTCGTCATCATCGTTGCCGCGTCCGAATATAGCCGCCCACTGGGCAATATTGGCAATCCAGGAAATAACGCTGGCAAAAGTAGCCACGACGGTGCTCAGGAGGATATCCCGGTGCAGGATATGGGACATTTCATGAGCCAGGACACCGCGGATTTCTTCATCATCAAGCATGTCGAGGATGCCTTCCGTCGCCGCGATGGCCGCGTGAGACGGGTTGCGCCCTGTAGCAAAGGCATTGGGGACTTCCGTCGGCATGATATATACTTTGGGCATGGGAAGTTCGGCACGCTGTGCCAGATCTTCTACGATGTGGTAGAGCCGATGTTCCGGACCTACGGGCTGGCAGTGGTACATGCGCAGGACGATGGAATCACTGAACCAGTAGGAAAAGAAATTCATCCCCGTTGCGAGAATGAGCATGACGGTCATGCCATGAACACCGCCAAACGCTCTGCCAATGGCCATCATAATCACCGCCAGCAGAGTCATGAGAAAGACTGTCTTTAAACGGTTCATACTACTCTCCTCTATTCTAAAAAATCAAAAGTCAAAAGGTAAAATCAGAATTTACTATATTATAACAGAAAAAGTCATTCTGTCAATATGTTCGATTCATATTCTCTATGCATCACTATTCGGACAGGACGTGATTATTATAGCGGCGGATGAGGACCGTATAATACCCTTCGCCGTCTTTTTTGTCATCGAGCCGGGTCACGATGGTAACATCATTCTGTATCCAGCGGATTTCTTTACTATTCTGGCTCGCTGGAAAGTCTTCCATATTGGAATAAATCGTTGCCGACAGGCGGGCGTACATATCGCGGGCCGTCTTGCGGTTGGTCGTCCTGAAGTAATTTTCAAACGCCAGGACCCGTCCCGCCGGGGATCCATCGGCCGTCTCGATAGACAGCCCTTCGATGACGGTAACGCCATCCTGGGTCACCGACCGTTCGGCTTTTTCCGTCGTGCCGTCACTTCCATAGAACGTCCAGTCGGGCAGGATAGAAAAATTGAGGGCAAAATCCTTTTTGGGCATCCCCAGGTACACCGTATTATACGCCGTCAGGGGATGTTCGCTGATTTCATCGATAGACAGATTATAATCAAAAGCCAGCGCACCGGCAGGTATATACATGGCGGCAGCCAGTACGGCCAGACGTGTCTTCCATTTCATAAAGAATACCTCCTTCCTCATAGGCCATGGCATATGGCATTACGAATTTGCAGAGTCAAGCGAAAATCCAATAAAACAGCCCCTGTACAATCGTGTAATCAATCAGATAAATCAGGCGCTGCAAGGGAATCAGGATGTAACTGAATACGGGTGTCGCCATGAGGACGATCAGCAAAAGGAAGCTGTACCGTTCCACACTGGCCAGGCGTATCGCCCATTCTGTCGGCAGAAAGACCGTGATGAGGCGCGACCCGTCCAGCGGCGGCAGGGGAATGAGATTGAAGATGCCGAAATTGATATTATAGATGATGATCAAATCCAGCACCAAATCCAGACTGCGCATGCGGATGCCGCTCCAGTACAGGATCATCCGTATGGCAAACATGACGAGGGCCAGGATGAAATTGGCAAAGGGTCCTGCCAGGGACACACAGATTTCCCCTTTCCGCCAGTTGCGGAAATTATTGGCATTGATCATGACCGGTTTGGCCCAGCCGAACTGGGCAACCAGCAGCATAATAAGGCCGATGGGATCGATGTGGGCAATGGGATTCAGCGTGAGCCTTCCCGTCATGCGCGGCGTAGAATCCCCCATTTTATCGGCTATCAGGGCATGGGCATATTCGTGGATGACAAGAGCCATGAGCAGCCCTGGTATAGCGGCAACGAGAGACAGTATATCGAAATGAAACATAATTTTCCTCCTCATAGATGAGTTGGCCAGAAACATATGGCCGTATACCTATCATAACAGAAAGAAGCAGGCCGGTAAAGGTCTGCTTCGTTACAACAAATAAGGGTACTGTTATGTTTCATGCTGTCCCGCGTCAGATACAACGGCGCGAACCCGCTGGCATGGGCCGCGTCGGCATACGGCGTCCGGACGCCTGGTCCCCAGTGTTGAAATTATATCACTCCCCGTCAGGAGACAGCAAGGCCGTTTAGAACAATGTGTCCGAATTGTGACAATGATGACCGGTTACTTGAGCAGCCGGCCTACGAGTTTCACGCAGTCCGCCGCATCCTTAGAATAACCGTCGGCACCGATTTCGTCGGCAAAACTGGGAGTTACAGCAGCCCCTCCGATGATGATTTTACCGTCATAATGGCGTTTGACGGCTTCGGCAATGACATCTTTCATGTGCATCATCGTCGTCGTCATGAGCGCCGACAGGCCGACGACAGCCGCTTTGGCCGACAGCGCTTTTTCAATGATGGCCGATGCCGGGACATCCTTGCCCAGGTCGATGACTTCATAGCCGTAGTTGCGCAGCATGAGGGCTACCAGATTTTTGCCTATATCGTGGACGTCGCCTTCTACGGTTGCCACGACAATGGTAGGCAGTTTTTCACTGCTGCTGCGCTGTATCATCGGTTCCAGATGATGGATAGCCGTTTCCATGGCGGCTGCGCTGGCGATGAGCTGGGGCAGGAAATAATACTGGTCATTGTAGAGCTGGCCTACTGTATTGATGGCCGGGATGAGAAGCTGGTTGATGATGTCTTCCGGACCCGTCCCCTTGTGAAGTTCTTCTTCCGTACAAGAGATGATCGTGTCCTTTTCCCCGTTCAGGACGGCCTGGTATACGGGGTTCCCACTGACAGGAGAACCGGCCTGCTTTGTACTGCCTTCCGGCTGGGCGGAAAGACCCGCAGGGGGAACCGGCGGCTGATGCTGCTGCTTTTCCTCTTCTTTCTTTTCCACATAGCGGATGCGCCGGATATAGGCCAGATCACTGCCGGCACGGTTCATCAGCATGTTGGCTGCCGCAGCGGCATTCATGAGCAGGTCCTGTCCGGGATTGGCAATGGCCATGGTAAGTCCGCTGGCAATCGCCATGGACAAAAATGTCATATTGGCATAAATCCGTCCCGGAAGGCCGAAGGAAATGTTGGACAGACCGCAGACCGTCGGTATCTGCAATTCGTCGTGGCAGTAGCGGAACGTGGCCAGGCAGTCGAGAGCCGCCGTCGGCAGTGCCCCTACGGCACCGACGAGGCCATCGACGATTATGTCTTCCCGGGCAAGGCCGGCTGCTTCTGCCTGTTTGACAAGGGACCGGATAATGTCATGTTTTTCTTCGACCGATTTGGGAAGGCCGGCGTCCGATACGGGCAGGGCAATGAACATGGCCCCGTATTTTTTAGCCGCATTCAGCAGGCGCTGGCACTTTTTCCCCTCCAGAGAAATCGAATTGATGAGAGCCCGGCCGGGATAGATGCGCAGGGCCGCTTCAATGACTTCCGGGAAACTGGAGTCGATGCACAGGGGCAGCCCCGTAACAGCCGTCACTTCATAGACAGCCCGTATCATCATATCCTTTTCATCGATGCCATTGGTTCCCATGTTGATGTCGAGGACGGCGGCACCGTCTTTTTCCTGCTGCCGGGCAAAGGACCGGACCATGGCCATGCTGCCGGCGCGCAGTTCGGCCTGCAGTTTTTTCTTTCCCGTCGGATTGATGCGTTCACCAATGACCTGGAACGGGCCGTCCAGGGTGATTTCCACGACGCTCCGTTCGGATGCCAGGGCGCGCTTTTTCACTGCCGATACAGGCTGGGGACGCATATCCCGGACGGCATCATGGAGGGCCCGGATATGATCCACCGTCGTGCCACAGCAGCCGCCGATGATGCGGGCGCCGGCTTCGACGAGCAGGCGGGCATCACGGGCAAATTCTTCCGGCGTCGTCTGATAGACCGTTTTCCCATCGACGATTTCCGGAAGGCCCGCATTGGGCTTGGCTATGAGCGGCACCGTCGCGTAGCGGTACATGGCCCGGATCCGTTCCACCATATCCAGCGGGCCGGTGGAACAATTGGTGCCAATAGCATCGACGCCCAGTTCCTGCAGGACGACGACGGCCGCTTCCGGCGGCGTCCCATAGAGCGTCCGGCCGTCTGCTTCAAAGGTGAGAGTTGCCATGACAGGAAGGTCACATACTTCGCGGATAGCCAGTACGGCAGCCCGCGTTTCCTGCAGGCTCATCATCGTTTCGACGATGAATACATCACAGCCCGCTTCATATAAGGCGCGGGCCTGTTCTTTATATACGTCAACCAATTCTTCAAAAGTCAGCGTTCCCATGGGATAGAGCTGCTGGCCGGTCATGGTCATGTCGCCGGCGACCAGGGCCTTGTCCCCTACGGCTTCTTTGGATAGCTGCACCAGCCGGGTATTAATTTCTATCAGCCGGTCTTCCAGGCCGTATTCGGCCAGCTTGATGCGGTTGCCCGTAAAAGTCGGCGCATAGACCAGGCGGGAACCGGCCTCTACGAACTGGCGCTGCAGGTCCTGTATGGCCTGCGGATGTTCCATAATCCATAGTTCCGGGCAGACGCCGACGGGCATGCCGGCTTTCTGCAGGTTGGTACCAGTGGCACCGTCAAGGATAAAAACACCTTGTTCCAATAACTGTCTGAATTCATCTCGTGTCATCATCTATCTCCCCATATCTATCATATCGTTCCATCGGTAAAATCCATATGCTGTATGTATAATGATTGGAAATCCGCCGTATTTCCCAGGACGACTTCCCTTCCCTTCTGAATGAACGATGTCATCCGTTCTACGGCTCTGCCATCGGTCAGGGCCTGTACGGCCCCCAGCAGAGACGTATTGCCGGCAGCACGGGTCCTGGCTGCCCACGACGGCGGGATGAGTCCCATAGAGGCGGCTGCTTCCGGCTTAAGATAATAGCCGAATCCGCCGGCCAGCCAGATTGTCTTCACATCGTCTTCGCGCAGGCCGGCTGTCTTAAGAAGGACGGATATACCGGCCCGGATAGCGCTTTTTGCCATCTGTATCTGGCGGATATCACGCTGGGTCAGCACGACAGGCGTGCCGTCTGCTCCCTGAGCCAGAGGAAATCCCTCTGTAAACCACGGCTCCCGGAGCGTCCCGTGCCGGTCCACGATTCCATGCTCTACCATGCCTGCCATGGCTTCTATCACGCCGGTACCACACAGTCCACGGGGTGAAATATCGCCGATCGTACGGACTACCGGTCCGGATTCATTCCATGTCACACTGCAGACAGCTCCGGGAACGCTGCTCATGCCACAGCGCAGCTGTCCGCCTTCAAGGGCCGGCCCGGCTGCCGTGGAAGCGACAAAAATGCCATCGCCATTTCCCAGTGCCATTTCCCCGTTGGTCCCCAAATCGAGGAACAGGCTGTTCGTATCGCTCTGGTCCATAGAGCAGGCAATGAGCCCCGAGGCAATATCGGCCCCCACATAGGTACTAAAGCCGGGAAGTATGGTAAGCATACAGGAATCGGGAAGTACCCTGCCAAATAGTTCCGCTGCCGGCAGGGTGACTCCTCCTAGCGATACGGGCTGGAACGGCCAGCTTCCCAGCCCCTTACAGGACCATCCCATGAGGAGATGCTCCATGGTCGTATTCCCGGCCAGGGTCATGCGCCGCAGCTGCTGCCTCATTCCGGGATACGGAGCCAGCAGCTTATGCAGCACTTCTTCTATGCTGTCCATAGCCAGCTTCTGCAACTCGTCAGCCTGTCCGTCACAAGCGGCAGCAATGCGGCTGACAACGTCGGCACCAAAAGTGCGCTGGCGGTTAACGGCGCTTGCCGAATCCAGTACAGTCCCATCGGAAAGGGATACGAGTGATGAGGCTATGGTCGTCGAACCGAGGTCAACGGCCAGGCCATAGTCTCCGCTGGTCCGGACGGCAGCGGCCGCCTTCTCCTGATGGAGGCCGGTCATCTGTCCTTCCCGATGTACGGGCAGACGCACCCGGACCGGTGCGGCAGGAACGGCCTGACAAGCCAGGCGCCAGCCATCTTTCAGCTCTTCTCCGGAATAAAAATTCCGGTCGGCCGGCGTGACGGGAAGATCCCCTTCGACGAGCTGGATACCACAGCGCCCGCACGTGCCCTTGCCACCGCACAGGGCAGGAAGCTCTCCCTGCCCACGCAGGGAAACGGCCAGATTCTGTCCGGCAGGACAGGTGTATTCCTGAAAGGCCGGACTGGCAGAAACAACGGTTTCTGTTCCGTACGGCTGTTGCCGGAGCCGGCAGTCCCTGTGGGCGCACTGCCGGCAGTCATGGCCGGCATGGAATTCTTCAGGGTCCGGGCTCACGGAAAAAACAAGACTCAGCGACTTTTCCGGAACGACCATATAGTCCGGCGTCATGGTCAGTCCCAGCGTACGCCGGGCAGCCAGGCAGTCATAGGCACGCTGCTGCCACGGGAGTGGCAGGTCCGTCCCGATTTCATACCGCCGGGAGATGCCACACCCTTTTTCCCGGCAAAAAGACCGGAGAGCCTGCTGCAGTTCTTCTTCAAAGGAGAACAGGCTGCTGTCTGCCATGGCGTTTAAGAGCAGGGCTGCTGCGGCATCGCCCTCTTCGCGAAGGCGGCCGGTATACGCCGTAATGGCTCCTCCCAGCGTCATCATGGCATATATCCAGGTTTTACCCTCATCCTCTTTCATGGCAAAAGCCCCTTTGGGACGGATGATGCGGCGCAGGACCGGTATTCGTTCCATTACATCTTTTTTTGTCCGGTCCCAGGCATCACTGCCTGATCGGCATCCCAGGAGGCGCAATGTCTGGTCCGGGTTGAACCGGGTCGTATGCCCTGTAATAATGCGGATATCGCTCATGGTCCTGCTCCCTTTCATTAGTATCACATTCTATAGGATATGTTCTCTCTATCATATACTGAATACGACTCTTACACAAGAGATTTCTAAAACCACACAGGAAAAAGCCGTACAGGCAGGAGTCGTCTGTACGGCCTTTCCATTGGGATATGGGAGATAAAGGTATATGAAACTGAAAGCGTCATGCCTTGGGCTGCAAGACCCTTTCAGCGCGGGTATCATGAGTTTTCCCCTCGGTGCTATTAAAAAAGCCTTCTCGTTCCCATCAGGAAGAGAAGGCTTCATTGCCCCGGATATATCATTCATGAGGATCAACTCATGGCCATATAATATCACCATATATAAAATATGTCAATTGTTTTTAGTGAACGTACCCCCGTCTATAGAGGCGGGGGCTTCCTGCTTCAACGAGAACAGCACCACTGACTCTGAAGAGTTGTGGCGACTTACACTCTCTCCACAGGCGTAAGTTTCCGTGCGACCCACGGTACTTTATGCGTTATGTCAGGCAGATATTCGCCTAGCTTCTTCTCGTATATTTATCGCAGCGTTCTTATCTCGGTTATGGTGACTGCCACATTTAGGACAATCCCATTCCCTTACAGATAAGTCCTTAGTTGCATCGTTTTGGAAGCCACAAACATGACATAGCTGACTGCTTGGATACCACTTGTCTACCTTTACAAGCTGTTTTCCTTGCCATGCTAATTTGTATTCCAATATATTTGTGAACATATTCCAGCCATTATCTGCTACGGACTTACCAAAACTGAATTTACCGCCTTTCTTGCGTTTAGCCATCGCCTTGACGCTGATATCCTCAATACCTATGGCATCATAGTGGTCTACCAAGTAGCGGGCTTTTTTGTGCAGGAAGTCGCGGCGTTGATTGGCAATTTTCTCATGAAGCACAGCTACGCGAAGCCTTTGCTTTTCACGATTGTGGCTTCCTTTTTGCCTTTTGGATAGTTTTCTTTGTGCTTGAGCCAATCTCTTCTCGGCTTTACGCAAAAAGTCTGGATAATTCGCATTCTCTTCGTCAGAAGCAACATATAGACCGTGCATGGCAAAATCAAGCCCAAGAAATTTCTTCGGCATTATAGGGAGTATTTGGTTTTCGTACTCCACCAAAATACTGATATAGAATTTTCCTGAAGGTGTTCTGCTTATGGTAACGGTCTTTATCGTGCTGTTTTCCATCAGGGGACGATGCAGACATAATTTTACCCAACCAACTTTAGGCAATTTAACCTTATTTCCTTCTAATCGGACAGAGCCTTTCTGATTGTTCGTAGAATATGAGCAGTGGCCTGTCTTCTTAGACTTGAAGTGCGGTTTGCCAAAATGTTTTCGGTTGCGAAAAAAATTGTTNGTATGCCTTGTTCAGGTTCATCTGTGCATTGGCAAGAGCAAGACTGTCCACTTCTTTCAGCCAAGGAAACTCTTCCTTGTACTGTGCAGGAGCATTATTCAGTTTCTTACCGGTTTCCTTATAGTAATCAAGGCGGTCTCCAAGCATCTTGTTATAGATGAATCGGACACAGCCGAAAGTCTTGGCAAACATAATTTTTTGTTCAGCCGTTGGATAGAGCCTGTATCGGTATGCCTTATTCACTATAATCTCACCAGCCTTGATGTTCTATGTATTCACAATTTACGCCTAACCTCTGGAAAATCTTTTTTGATCAGCCTAGAGCTGGCACTTTTATAAGCATTGATGAATTTTGATAGTTCTGTATAGAGAATACTTTGCGGCGATACTTTACCACCAAAACAAGATGGTAATAGAGTAAGAATACTGAATGGTTATTGCTATCCAATTTCATAGTATAATCAATTCTTTCTCATATACGACTAATTATACTACAGAACTATCTACAGAACTATCTACAGAGCAATGGTATGGCTCAATTACTTACGTAAATTCGCCATACCCGCCTTCATCCCCCACCTAAGAGGTGGAGGACTTCTGGCGGATTAGGTTAATAGGTATCAATATTATGTAGACGGCCGGTGAGACGTTTCATCGCTTTCTTTCGATGATACATCCGATGATTCTTCCGGTTTCGTCTGTGACGTATCGGTCTGTTCTGACGATGAGTCATCGTCTTTCCGGACTTCTGCCCGGAACTCCCGCAGGCTCGTTCCCAGCGCCTTTCCCAGGCCGGCAACTTTTTTGCCTCCAAAGAGGACGACGACAATGAGTAAAATCAGGATAAGTTCTTGTGTTCCCAGATGCATAACAGTCTCCTTTCTTATACAGGCAGGATGCCCATGAGTCCCAGTACGAGGCCCAGGACGCCCGATCCGATGAGGACTTTGATGACGCCGATTTTACGGCGGATAGCCACCAGCGCCAGGATGAGGACGAGGATGGCAGCCGGACTGAAAGCCCCAAAGTCTTCCGGCACCGATTCAGTGCTCCACACGGCGAGCCAGACAAAGCTGAGGCTGGCCGCACAGATCAGTCCGACGACAGCCGGGCGCAATCCGTTCAATACGCCGCGGATGGGACCGATATTGCCGTATTTGAAGAACACCCGGGCCAGGATGATTCCCAGAATCAGGGACGGAGCGACAAATCCGGCCGTCGCACAGACAGCACCGCCGAGACCGGCGATTTTCGTCCCGGCAAAGGTAGCCGCATTGATGCCAATCGGGCCGGGTGTCATTTGTGAAATGGTGAATATATCGACAAATTCACTCATTGACAGCCAGTGGAAGGTATCGACCACCGATGCCTGGATGAGCGGCATGGAAGCATAACCGCCGCCGACACAGAAAATGCCGACTTTGCAGAATTCCCAGAATAATTGCCAGTAAATCATGATCTATCTCCCCCCTTTTAATCATACCTGGCATCACGCATACATAACAGCCCGATGATGCCATCGATGAGGACCAGATACATGAGGTTCACGTCGAAGACGACATTGGCAATGAACGTAGCGGCAATGATGACCAGCGGCAGGATGAGCTTTTTTTTGCACTGCTTCATCAGCAGATTGATGCCTACATTGACCATGAGGGCTGTAGCACCGCACTGCATGCCCCGCAGGATCATCTTGACTATCTGGCTCTGGATAAAGAAATCATAGCAGTAAGAAATAATGCTCAAGGTAATGAGCGGCGGCAGCACCGTCGCAATGAGGGCGGTCAGTGTACCGGCGATACCGGCCATGCGGTATCCCAGGATGATGGCACTGTTACAGGCAATGACACCGGGCATGGACTGGGCAATGGCGACCATATCCAGCGTTTCTTTGTCGCTGATCCAGTGGTATTCATCGACGTATTTGGCCTTGAGAAGGGGCACGATGACATAGCCGCCGCCAACGGTAAAGGCACTAATAATAAATGTGGATTTAAATAAGACCCAGAAAAAATGGGCATCCCGGCGGGGATGTTCCAATGTGGTTTCTTCTTCCATCGGTAGTTCCTCCTTTATCAGACAGGTGCAATTGTTTCCTCGTTTCTATCTGGAATTATACCAGCATTCGTGCTATATTAAAAATATAATTTTAATTTAGCAAATATATATTTTTCATATAGTAAGGAAGGGGTATCCATGGATTTACGACAACTCCGGTATTTCGTCGCCGTCGTCGAGGAAGGACAGATCACGGCAGCGGCCCGGCAGCTTCATATGGCACAGCCGCCACTATCCCAGCAGATACAGTTACTGGAAAAAGAGCTGGAAGTAGATTTGTTTATCCGGGAGCACCGTCACATGGAACTGACGGAAGCGGGAAAACTGCTCTATGAACGGGCCCGGCAGATCCTGAATCTCAGCGATTCGGCCAGGCGGGAAATCCGCGATTTCAGGCAGGGACTCAAAGGAACGCTGCACATCGGTACCGTATCGAGCTCAGGCAGTGTCATCCTCAGTTCGGCCATGCGCGATTTTCATCAGAAGCATGAAAGCGTTCATTTCGAAATTTATGATGGCAATACCTTTGAGGTCATCGATATGCTGCACAAGGGCCTGGTTGAAATCGGCATTGTCCGCACGCCGTTCAAGGCCGGATCTTTCCATTGTAAAATACTCAACGAAGAGCCGATGGTGGCCGCACTGCCCCGGGAACTGGACTGGTGTCCCGACCGGACTCATATTACCCTCCGGGAACTCAATCAGAAACCGCTCATCATCTACCGGCGCTTCAACCAACTCCTTCAGGATATCTGCACCAGCCAGGATATGAATCCCGTATTTTTCTGCCGCAACGACGATGCCCGTACGACCATCCTCTGGGCCAACGCCGGTCTGGGCATCGCCGTTACGCCCGCTTCTGCCGTACATCTGGCAGCCCACGATAACCTGAGCGTGAAAATTATCGACGAACCGTCCCTGCGCACGCGCATTGCCGCCATCTGGCCCAAAGGACGATACCTGTCCAGTTTGGGAGAAAGTTTTATTCAGGCATTGCAATTATAGCTTGCCTTATGTGGATATTTTTGGTATACTTTATACATAATAAATAATCGTTATTTATTACATATTCATGATGAGGTGATACCATGGAAAAAACAGTACAGCAGATGTTCGCCAAACGTCGTACGAATTATACATTGGGAAAGGATGTCACCCTGCCCCAGGAAGAAATCACGGCCCGCATCGAAGCGGTCGTCCGGGAAGTCCCGTCGGCTTTCAATATGCAGTCCGGCCGCATTATCATTGCCTACGGCAGTGCTCATGACAAAATATGGCAGATAACCAAAGACGCCCTCCGGGCGGTCGTACCGGCCGAAGCATTTGCCAATACGGAAAAGAAAATCGATTCCTTTGCCGCCGCTTACGGCACCATCCTCTATTATGACGATACGGATGTCGTGAAAAAGCTGCAGGAACAGTTCCCCCTGTATGCCGCCAACTTCCCCACATGGGCCCAGCAGGCCAACGGCATGATGCAGTATGCCCTGTGGACACTCTTTGCCAATATGGGCCTGGCTGCCAACCTGCAGCACTACAACCCGCTCATCGACGAAGCCCTGGCCAGTGAATTCGACGTACCGGCCTCGTGGCAGCTCATCGCCCAGATGCCCTTCGGCCAGCCTCTGAGCCAGCCGGGACCGATTGAAAAACTGCCCATCGACGAACGGGTCAAAATCGTATTTTAATATATAAAGACATACCAGCGCAGAAAAGACTGCCTTGAATCGGATTCAGACCGTTACCCAGGAAACACGGCGACGGGAATCTGATGAAGGCAGTCTTTTTTTATCCGGAAGGCTCATTTCCTTTAAAAACCACTCAGAACCACACCGTTTTCGGGTCCTCGTTGTGATAGGTGCGGTAGAGCCAGAAACTGGCCGCCAGGAGGATAGCCGACATAACGAAGAAGATAGATTTCATGCCCCACCAAGTCGCAAGAGTTCCGCCCAGAAGAGGGCCGGCCATGGATCCGAGCTGCTGGGCCGTAAAAAGCAGACCGTAAATACGTCCTTTGAAGTCTGGCGGCGTATGCTGGGCCATGATGGCGTTGAGAGCCGGATTGATGCCGGAAAAGCAGAGGCCGATGGTGAACTGGGTCACGGAAAAGGCTGCCAGCGTATTGGGAAGGCCCTGCAGGGCTTCTCCCATAGCGGTGACAAAAATCGATACGGTGAGGATGCGGATAAAGCCTTTCTTCTGCCCTGCCTTTCCCCACAGCGGCGCGGCGATGGCACCGGAAACACCGGACAGGGAAATGACGAATCCTGTCGTAAGGGCCAGATTGGGAATATCACCGGCCAGACTGGTGATATACGTAGACAGGACGGGCTGGAGGATGAAAATGACCATCTGGATCAGTGCTCCACATATCAGCATATTGCGCAGGAGGGGCTGGCGCAATACGTCCAGCTGGGACAGGTGGCGCGTCTTTCCGGCTTCGTCCTTTTCCGGATCGGGCGGCTCCTTGATGAAGAAGATGAACATGAGGCCGTTGATAAAGAGGAAAAAGGCGGCGATAAAGAAAGAAAAGCGCATGCCGAACAAATCGGACAGGATGCCCCCGAACAGCGGTCCCAGGACACTGCCGGCCGTCATGACCCCCTGCATGGTCCCCAGGCAGAACCCAAGCTTGTCTTCGGGAGCATAGAGTGTCATAATGGCCAGATCCATAGGCCACAATCCGTAGGCAAACCCCTGGAGGAGCCGCATGAGTGTCAGCTGTTCCGGTGAGGTGACCAGGCCGCCGCAGAAATAGCTGAGCGACAAAAACAGACAGGACCGGATAGCCATAGGCTTTTTTCCGTGGGCATCAGCCAGCTTTCCCCAGATGGGTGCCATGATGGTACTGACCAGAAAAGTGGAGGAAAATACAATGCCCGACCAGAGGTGGACATCTCCCGGCAGAACGCCCAATTCGTCCGTGAGATAGATTGGCAGGAAGGGAATGAGCATCGTATAGCTGAATGACATAAAGAGGATGTTGCAGGTCAGAATAGCCAGAACGACTTTCCAATTCATAAAATCCCCTCTTTTCTGCCAGCGTATCAGTACTGGCGCGTCAGTGTATAAATCAGGGCATTGCAGATAGCCGCGGCGACGTTGCTGCCGCCTTTGCGTCCCAGGGCCGTGATGTACGGGACGCCGGCTTTCATGATTTCTTCTTTGGCATAGACGACGTTGACGAATCCTACGGGCACGGCAATGATCAGGTCCGGATCGATCCGTCTGGCTTCTATGAGCTCTTTCAGGCGCAATAAGGCCGTAGGCGCATTGCCGACGGCGATGATCAGGGGACCGGTGAGCTTTGCCGCTTTATCCATCGATGCCTGCGCCCGCGTCGTCCCCTGCTCTCTGGCCGCCTGTGCTACATCACTGTCGGCCATGTAACACACTTTGCCGGCTCCCAGTTTGTTTAGTCCCGGCGCACTGATGCCCATACAGGCCATATTCGTATCGGTGACGATCGTACAGCCACGCTTCAGAGCTTCCAGTCCGCGCCGGACGGCGCTGGGACTGAAGCGCAGGTTCCGTACATAGTCAAAATCGGCCGTCGTATGGACGACGCGCTTGATGATGTCTTTTTCATCGGGAGGCAGGATGATGTCCCCCAGTTCCTCTTCTATGATTTCCATACTGCGCCGTTCGATATCAGCCGGCAGGATGTGTTCTACTTTCATCGCATTCGTTCCTTTCTGAATTGGCGGCAGGCCCCGATAAAGCGGGATGCACAGTCCGGACAGCCGCTGAAATGAATGTGGGGATACCCGGCAAAGAGCCGCCCACTGGCCACAATAGCCTGCCACTGGCGGCTGCTCCCGGCCTTATAAGCGGTACAGGACGAACCGGAAGCCGTACTACCAGAATAGTGAAATTCATGGGCCGTCAGGGTTTTACCGCGGGGCAGCAGCAAGGTGTCGGTCCGGGCTTCCAGGGTCACATAGCCAAAATGGCGCAGGCCGCCTGTCATATAGGTTTCGCCGGAAATGACGCCAGCCCAGGGAAGCAGCTGCCCGTCCTGGCAGCGGTAATAGTCATGGAGATACATGAATCCCCCGCATTCGGCCAGACAGGGCATGCCCTGCCTGATGGCCTGCCGGATTGATGCGGACATGCTCCCATTGCGGCTCAGATTCTGTGCATACAGCTCCGGATAGCCGCCACCCAGATAGAGGCCGTCACAATCGGGCAGGCTTCCATCGTGGAGCGGACTGAAGGGAATCAGCTCCGCCCCGTACGACCGTAAGGTATCCAGACTGTCTTCATAGTAGAAACAGAACGCCTCATCCCGTGCGATGGCCAGACGCACCGTATCAGCCGGAGCCGCCATGTCCGGTTCTTTCCAGGAAAGGGGCGACGCCGTTCGGGCCAGTCCCATCATAGCACTCCAATCCAGGCTCATTCTTCCTGCATCCCCTAATTTCCGCAGTATATCCTGTAAATCGGCGATTTCAGAAGCCGTCACCAATCCCAGATGACGGCTGGAAAAGGTACAGTCCGGCATTTCCGGCAGATAACCCAGCGACCGGAGTCCCGATTCCCCTTCCCAGGCACGGCGGTAACGGGCATACACCATGGGTTTTACCCGGTTGACTATGAAACCGGCAATCCGGCTGTCTTTGCGGAATGCCGCCATCCCCTTGAGAACCGCCGCCAGTGTCAGGGCACTGCCCCGGCCATCGACGACGAGTACGACCGGCGTTTCCGTTGCAGAAGCCAGTTCATAGGCACTGGCTTCACTGCCCATACCGATGCCGTCGTAATACCCCATGGCTCCTTCCAGTATGGCAATCTCCTTTTGTCGGCCATGCCGCCCGAGAATGCGGCAGGCTGTCTCCCGGCCCGGTTCGTTCCGTCCCAGGAGGAACAGATCGAGATTATACGACGGCGTATCCAGTACGCGCCTATGGAACATGGGGTCGATATAATCGGGACCACTTTTAAAAGCGGCGGCCTGACAGGAACGCCGGCGCAGCAGTTCCAGGAGTGTACAGACGACGGTCGTCTTGCCACTGCCACTGCTGGCAGCGGCAACCATGAGTCGTGGCAGGTCCGTTATAGGCATGACGAACTCCTTTCTCCGCCCGGGACGGGATCATAGGCGGCTGTCATAATATACACGGGATTCTGGGCCATCATCATATGGCTGCTGCCTACGTGACGGGACCGGGCCGTCATGACCTGGGTGATATCCAGCGTATAGTCCGGTCGGCCTGCATAATACGCCGTGACCGCCGCCAGTGTTTCTACAGTGATAGCCGTCATGACGATGCGGCAGGCCCGGTTCTTGCGGTATATTTCATCCAGTATAGCCGGTATATTCCCCTTCGTCCCGCCAATAAAGGCATATTCCGGCGCATCTGCCACACTGGGCAGTGTCCGGGCAGCATTCCCGGGAACGACGGTCACGTTGGACAAGGCAAACCGGTCTATATTGGCTGTAAGGACAGACAGGGCTTCTTCATCGATTTCAAAGGCAAAGATTTCCCCCGCCGGTGCCAGCAGTGCCAGTTCCACCGTACAGGAACCGGTGCCGGCTCCGATATCATACATAACGGCCTGGGGAGACGGCGCCAGACGGGACAGGGCAATACTGCGGATTTCCTGCTTGGTCATAGGCGCCTTGCCGCGGATAAAAGACTCGTCGGGAAGGCCGTGGACCGGACGATGCCAGGGCCGGGCCTTATCGTTCCAGATCATCATGACGGCCAGCGAGCCCTCTTCCTTCAGCCCGGCCAGTTCTTCTGCCGTGCCCCTGGCTACGTGTTCATCTTCATAAGACAGTCGGTATCCCACGGCAACCCGGGCCTGTCCCAGACCAGCACGACAGAGCATGCGGCACAAGGCGGCCGGCGTGTCACTGCCACCGGTAAGGCAGAATACCTTCCCATGATGGCGCACGGCTTCTGTCAGGGAATCGCGGCGGCCATGGCGGCTGACAATATAGGTATCATGCCAGTTCGTCTGCAGGAGAGCGGCGAAATACACCAGACTGCTGATGCCGGGTATGCGGACGATATGACAGTCCGGCAAGTCCCGGATGAGAGACGCCAGGCTGTAAAACCCGACGTCGCCCGATACGAGGACAGCCATAGGGCCGCCGTCCGGAAGGAGAGACAGGGCCAGCTCATATATTTCATCTTTTTTATACGTATATACGAGTCGTTTGCCCGCTGCCGCATACGGCTCCACCATGCGCCGGTCTCCCACCAGGACCGGGCAGGCTGCAATAGCAGAACGGGCCCGGTCTGTCAGATATTCCGGATTTCCCGGACCGATACCGATGACATAGATATCCATCATTTCTTCTCCTCTCCGCCTCTCTCAGGAATCGTGCCAAAGGGCCTCGAGCTGCTCCTTGACGGCCTGCAGTGAATCCCCCGTTTCCGCTGGCCGCCCGACGACGATCAGCCGGGCACCGGCCATACGGGCCGCCTCCTGTTTTTCTGCAAATCCGCCCGGTTTTCCCGAATCCTTGGTAATGACATACCGGCTGTGATACTGACGGAACATGGCGGCGTTCAATTCCGTAGAAAAAGGCCCCTGCATACAGATGATATGTCCTGGCACATATCCCAGGGACAAGGCCCGGTCCAGCGAATCCCTGAGCGGCAGGATACGCACATAGAGCCGTTTCTCATAGTCCGGGATATGGGTAAACACGTCGAGATTCTTACTGCCCGTCGTGAGAAAGACCGCTCCTTCCGTATCGCTGAGAAAATCCGCTGCCTCTTCCATGGAATAAACTGATACGGCGTCTCCATGGGGAAATGCCGGCCGTGTCACGCGGATATAGGAAACGCGGCGGCGCATACATGCCGTGCGGCAGTTGCCAGTTACGACAGCCGCATAGGGATGACTGGCATCTACGACATGAGAAATGGCGTGCTCCAGCAGGAATCGTTCCATATCCTCTTCGGTCAGGCGGCCGGTCCACACCGTCAGCGACGGCCATGACGGAATCAGGGATGCACCGTATGCCGTGGCCACAGTGACATACGTCGGAATGCCCCGGCTTCCGGCATAAGCGGCCAGTTCCCGGCCTTCAGTCGTCCCGCCGATGATCCAAAGCGTCCCCGTCACAGCAGCGTATACCCGCGGGGCGTCACCATGTGGCCGTCTATGAGTTCTGTCTGGCTGTTGCCGATGAATACGGTCGTAAACATATCCACCGGCACATGCTGCAGTTCGCCCAGTGTCATGATCGCCGCGTCTTCTCCCTTCCGGCCAATGTGACGGACCAGGCCGGCCGGGACGGATCCATTCTGGTGCCGCAAGATGATGGCACAGGCCTTCTGGAGATAATCGGCCCGTTTGTGGCTTCCCGGATTGTACAGGCAGATGACAAAATCAGCAGCTGCGGCACAGTCCAGGCGCTTTTCGATGGTTTCCCACGGCGTCATGAGGTCGCTCAGGGAAATGAGGCAGAAATCGTTCATGAGCGGGGCACCCAGACGGGCTGCGCCGGAACAGGCCGCCGTGATTCCCGGTATGACCGTGATATCCACGTCGGGATAGGCCGCGCCCAGCTGATAAATAAGGCCGGCCATGCCGTAGACGCCGGCGTCACCACTGGATATGAGGGCGACAGAGGCGCCCTGCTGTGCCCGTTCCAGGGCCATGCGGCAGCGGTCGGTCTCCTTGGTCATGCCCGTAATGATGTATTCTTTATCGGGATAATCGTCCCGAATGAGGTCAATGTACGTCTGATAACCGGCGATGACATCACACTCTTTTAGTACACAGGCGGCCCGGAATGTCATTTCATCACGCGACCCGGGACCGATGCCGATGACATATACGTTCTTCTTCATATGGTCACTCCATCATTTCAAAATTGACGCAGAATTCTTCGCAGGCAATGGCCAGCGTCACGCCATCGCGGACGGTTTTATGCAGCAGGAGCCGTCCTCCACGGCTGGCCAGTACGGCAGCCCGTTCGCAGACATTATCGGTCCCCGTCGTTTTCTGTACGAACCGGGACGAGGCAAATCCCAGGCCCGGTGCCGCATTGAGCTGCCCGGCCGAGTAAAACTGGATGGGGATGGCATTGTTCCTGGCAAAATGCAACAGGCCCTTTTCCTGCTTCTTGATGTCAATAGTCGCTATATCGGCGACGAGGTTCAGGCCGATGCGCAGGCGCCGCAGCTCGCGCAGTACGAGGCGGCTGATGGCTTCTTCCAGCGTATCCTTGCGGCAGCCGATGCCCAGATGGATGATGCGCGGCCGGAGCACGACTGTTTCGGCAAAGGGATAACAGTCCTGGCTGAGAGTAATGGCCATGCCCAGAGGCCCCGATGGCTGCATTTCCAGTCCTTCCGGCAACGTACCTTCTACGGGAAAATCACTGTATACCCCGACGGGGCCGCCGTCCAAAAGTCCTGCCGAGAATGCCTTGGCTTCCCGCATGGACGAAATGACCATGTGATTCCGTGCCGCCCATTCATCGACGGCAAAGAGATGGTTGACATCGGTCGCCGTCGTAATGACCGGCTGGCCATGAAGATAGCCGGCCAGTTTGCGCGTCATCTGATTGGCCCCGCCTATATGCCCCGAAAGGAGGGGAATGACGTACTGCCCTTTTTCATCGATGACCAGGACAGCCGGATCGGTCGTTTTGCTCTTTATATAAGGAGCAATACTGCGCACGGCAATACCGGAAGCCCCGATAAAGACCAGCAGTTCTGCCCCGGAAAAGGCCTGACCGGTACAGCTGGCCAGATCCGGCTCGATTTCTTCCAGCTGGGAATCGAGCGATACAAATTTTTTCCCTGTCAATGCCCGGACCTGCCAGCCACACAGTTTCAGATACGACTGTATGGAAATACTGAGTCTGGCGCCGCGCCGGGTAAAGGAAAACAACACTGCCTTCATCGTTTCTTCACCTCTTACACGAACTATTGGGACGCTTTGCGGAATCCATGAGTAAAGGATGGATCATACAACTTACTCCGGTCGTAGGAACCATCGAGGAAATCACCGACCAGGATGAGCGCGGTCCGGGTAATACCGGCAGCTGCCGCCGTTTCCGCCAGGGTCGCCACCGTACAGGGACAGACCCGTTCATCCGGCCAGGATGCCTTGTAGACGATAGCCGCCGGCGTGTCCTCTGCATAGCCGCCACGGATGAGCTCGTCCTGCAGCTTGTCCAGAAGACCTGTACTGAGGAAAATGACCATCGTCGCATGATGGGCGGCATAGTCGGCAATGCGCTGACCGTCTGGCACGGGAGTCCGGCCTTCCATGCGGGTGATGATGACCGACTGGCTGATGCCGGGCAGGGTGTATTCCTTGCGGACGGCAGCGGCGGCGGCAGAAAAGGAACTGACGCCGGGAACGTACGTATAGGCGATGTGCCGCTGGTCCAGGGCATCCATCTGTTCGCGGATAGCCCCGTACAGGCTGGGATCGCCCGTATGCAGGCGGACCGTCATCCTGCCCGCTGCTTCGGCCTGTTCCATTTCCTGCAGGACGTCTTCCAACGTCATGGAGGCGCTGTTGCAGATGCGGCATCCTTCTTTGGCAAACTGGAGCAGCTCTGGATTGACCAGCGATCCGGCATAGATGATGAGGTCTGCTTTTTCAAGCAGTTTCTGGCCCCGTACGGTAATGAGATCGACGGCTCCCGGGCCGGCTCCGACAAAATATATCATAGGTTCTCCTCCTGTCTTACGAGAATCACAGAAAAATACCCCGTATCGTCTGCCTTTCGTAAATCCGTGCATACCCGTTCCCCCGGAAGACCACAGCGTTCTACCAGGGAAGCGTGCTGCAAAAGTCCTGCGTCCTGCAGTTGTTCCTTGAGGGCGCCCATATGGCGGGGTACTTTCATGAGGACCTTGCTCCCCCGTACGGCGAGAAGGTCCGGCAGATCGTCCCGTCCGGCCGGTACGATGAGAAGGGGTTCATCCTTTTCACACAGGGGCTGGCCCAGACGGGCGGCAGCCGCCGAGAAGCTGGTAATGCCCGGAATGACGACGGTTTCATAACCGCGGCGGCGGATTTCTTTCTGGATATACATGCACGATGCGTAAACCGTCGGGCAGCCGAGAGTAATGAGGGCGATATCGCATCCCCCGTCGAGGACGG
Organism: Caecibacter massiliensis; assembly: GCA_900095875.1. Lineage (GTDB taxonomy): Bacteria > Bacillota > Negativicutes > Veillonellales > Megasphaeraceae > Megasphaera > Megasphaera hexanoica. The sequence continues at coordinate 2,619,344 of LT608311.1, forward strand.
CAGCCACCTTGTCTGATGCATCGCTGTGCGCTTTTCGAAGCTGATTGGCATCGCGGGTCATGGGAAAGGTCAGGGACAGGATATCCTTTTCTTCCAGATGCAGCCCTTCCTGCCGGGCCGCGGCTTCTTTCAGGATGGCGGCAGCAGTCTGACGGCCGCTCTGGTCTTCGGGCAATGCCAGCACCGGGCAGCGGCACAGGGCATGCCAGGCTTTAAAAGTCACTAGTTCCGGATCTCCCGGCCCCATGCCGACGCAGTATAACGTTCCTTGTTTCATTCAGCCTTCTCCTTCTGGTGAAAGGCCAGCAGTTCCTCTGCGCGGGGAGTCTGGGCCAGCACACCGTAACGATTAGAAAACATCATGGCACCGCAGCGGATTTCGCCGTGGACCCGCTGGTCCATGTAATATTGGATTTTTCCGGCTGCCGCCGTCATGACCGGTCCGAGCAGCTGCGCTTCTATCAGTATCTCTATGGCCGTATCGGTCGTCGTACATTCATATATGCGGCGGCCCGTATCACGGCCGGCACCGCACAGCATGGCCTGGAGAGCCATGAATTCCATGCGCCCGTCTGCATAAAGGGAATGGGTGTTCATGATGCCCATCGCCAGTTTGATGAGTTTTCCCGTATGGCCGATGAGCAGGACATCTTCAAATCCTTTATAGACGGCATAGTCGAGGAGTTCGCCGACGTAATTGCTGCAGGTGACACGCTGGGAGACATCGAGATGCAGCACATCGCGGCTGAAATCGACGCCATAGTTGCCAAAAAAAGCAAGGAGGTGGCGGACGCCGTCAGCCTTGCGGGAGTTCATTTCCGTATGGATCGTATCAATCAGAGCCTGCTCGCTCATGGGATCGACAATGCCCGATGTCCCCAGGACCGACAGTCCCCCTTCAATGCCCAGGCGGGGATTGAACGTACGGGCTGCCAGGGTCTCTCCTCCGGGAATGGAAATGGTGACGACCAGTCCGCCCGTATAACCGGCCCTTTGTGCTTCCCTGCGCACCGCTTCTTCTATCATGCGCCGCGGCGTCGGATTGATGGCAGGACCTCCCTTGGGACAGGAAAGGCCATCACGGGTCACACGGCCCACACCGGGACCGCCGCAGAGGCGGATGCCCTCTCCGGTCTTTTCTACCGTTGCGAAGACGAGCATGCCGTCGGTAATATCCGGGTCATCGCCACTGTCCTTGCGGATGGCACAGGTCACCCGGTCCGGGCCGATAGACACCTCTTCCGGCTCCAGTTCCAGACCGATACCCCGGGGCGTCATGAGGCGCACGATGGCAACGGGCATTCCCGTAAAGAGCATGCGGGCGGCAGCCTTGGCGGCAGCGGCAGCACAACTGCCGGTCGTATAGCCGCAGCGTAATTTTTTTCCTTGTACGATTTTGTAAGTATCCATTGTTTTCTGTATATAGATTTCTGTATAGTATATACTATTTTTCTCAATTATAACATGAACTATGCCGGCCTGCTACCCTCAAAAGACGAGGACCCGGCGGCCCGAAGCCGTGACGGCCGCTTCACCGGACACGGAAAACACGTCGTGTATCATCTCCGGCGTGATGACATCCTGCGGACGGCCCTGGGCGACGATGCGGCCCTCTTTCATGACCAGCGTGCGCCGGCTGTAGCGGAGGGCCTGATTCATATCGTGCAGGACGAGGACAATGGTCAGATGGAGCGTTTCGTTGAGCTGCTGCAAGAGTTCCAAGATATCCAGCTGGTGGCGGATATCGAGGTACGTCGTCGGTTCATCGAGGAGCAGGATCTGCGGCTCCTGGGCCAGGGTCATGGCCAGAAAGGCCCGCTGCTGTTCGCCGCCCGATAAAGTATGTACCAGGCGGTCCCGGCAGGACCGGATGCCGGCATCGGCCATGGCTTTTTCGATAATATCCCGTTCCTGCATGGAAGGACGGCGGTAAAACGTCCGGTAGGGAAACCGGCCCAGACTGACCAGTTCGTACACGGTCATGTCTTCCGGGATATCGTGTTTCTGTGTCAGGATTGCCATGCGGCGTGCCAGCTGGCGGCGGCTGTATGACGAAAGAGGCCGTCCCTCGAGAAAAGCCTGTCCGGACTGGGGCCGGATCATATGACAGAGCACTTTGAGGAGCGTGCTTTTGCCGCATCCATTCGGTCCGATGATGGAGAGAAACTCTCCCGATACCACGCTCAGACTGATATCATGCAGGACCGGTACATGTCCCAGCGTTACCGATATATGGTCCAGACTCAGAGCCTGCGGTGTATCCATCACACGTCCCTCCTAAGAAGATACAGAAAAAACGGTGCGCCCAAAAGCGCCATGATAATGCCGACGGGCAGTTCCACCGGCGCCAGGATGATCCGAGCCACCGTATCGCACCAGGTCACGACAGCCATGCCCAGAAGGGCCGATCCCGGTATGATATAGCGGTAATCCGTCCCTCCCAGGAGGCGGACCATATGGGGCACGATGAGGCCGACAAATCCCAGGAGCCCGGCCACGCTGACGGCACTGGCCGCCAAAAGCGCGGCAATGGCTGTCAGTCCCAGCCGTGCCCGCTCGACCGATAGCCCCAGGCCGCGGGCCATGTCATCGCCGAGCTGCAGGAGATTGAGATAGGAAGCTCCAAACAGGGACAAAGCCAGCCCCGTCAGGGTGTACGGCACGATGAGGGTCACGTCATTCCAGCTGCGGGCAGCCAGCCCTCCTACCATCCACAGCAGGGCGCCGTGTACGCGGTCACTGTAAAAGATGAGCAGACTGGAAATGGCAGCGCCCAGAAAGGCCGACACGGCGACGCCGGCCAGGATGACGCGCACGGGCTTGATGCCATTTTTCCAGGCCAGGATGTAAATCATGACAGCTGCCACCATGGCACCCGTAAAGGCAGCGGCCGGCATGAGATACGTATAGGCAGGAAACAGGATGAGGATGGCAATACCCGTAAGACCGGCCCCGGACGAAATGCCGATGATATGAGGATCTGCCAGAGGATTGCGCATGACCGCCTGAAGGATCGCCCCGGAAAGGGCCAGATTCATGCCGACCATAGCGCCGGTCACGGCCCGTGGCAGGCGGATATTCCAGATGATCTGACTCATGGTGCTGCTATCGGGAACGAGGAGAAACTGCAGGGCTGCCGACGCCGTAAGAGATGCCGCCCCCTGGGTGACCGACAGGACGATACCCGTAATGGCCAGCAGGGCAAACAGCATAAGCAGGATCAGCCGCTTCAGCCAGCGCCGCCCCATCAGTGAAACACCTCCGGATAGACGGTTTTGGCCATATAAGCGACGGCCTGCGGATAATCCAGCCCCGGATTGAGGAGAAACAGATTTTCCGGCAGCACATAGACCCGCTTCTGCCGCACCGCCGTGAGGGTCTGCCAGGCAGGACTGCTTTCCACGTCCTGCCGGAGCCTTTCTTCGATTTTGTCACTCCGGCCCATAGAGGTGATGAAAATGACATCAGGGTCCTTTTCTACGAGTGCTTCCATACTGTACGGCACCTTTTCGGCACTGTTTCCCACCTTGTCCGCCCCGTCCTGTGCTACATTAGTAAATCCCAGGATGCGGGCGGCATCGCCGGCAATGCTCTTTTCCAGTTCCAGACTGACATGGCTGGGCGTAGCGTGCAAAATGGCGACAGTCAGATGATTGTCAGGGATTTTCTCTTTGACAGCCTGTATTTCCTTATCCATGGCAGCGATTTTTTCCTGTGCCATCTCTTCTTTTCCGTAGAGTTTTCCCACCAGTGTCAGATTCCGTTTTACATCGTCATAGGTCTTCGTCGTCAGAGCAAGAACGGTCACGCCGTTCTGTTCCAGCAGGGGGATGAGTTTCTCATGCTGATTTTTATTGGCCAGTACCAGGTCGGGCTGGCAGGCCATGATTTTTTCTACGCTTACATTGTAGACGGGCCCGACTTCAGGGACATCAGCATATCGTTCCGGCAGAGCCGCCGCATCCGATTGGACTGAAGCCCGTCCGGCAAGATTTCCATCGACGGCATCGGCAAAATTCAGCAGCGACGTGGAAAGGACGACGATGCGCTGCGGTTTTTCTTTGATTGTCACCGTGCGGCCGGCGTCGTCAGTCACCTGGGCAAAGGCCGGACCGTCCGATGACGGCACCTGTTTTTCCGGTCCGCATCCGGCAAGTCCCAGACAGGCCAGCATCAGTCCCATACAAACAAAGACGGCAGTCATGCATTTCTTCATTCCCGACACCTCCTAGAATTTCTTTTGGATCCCGATCTGCCAGTTCCGGCCGCTGGCAGGATAATTGTGATACAAATCATAGCTTTCATCATTGATATTATTGATTTTACCATAAATGGTCATATCTTTGCTGGCGGCATAACTGACACTGCCGTTCCACACGACGTAGGAATTGTTGCTGTAATACGTGTCATTCCGGCCCGTGCCCGCCGTCATATCGACAGAGGCCTGCCATTTCTTGCTGTGATAGGCCACGCCGGCACGGTAGCCGTTGGGCTGGTTGTAGGTCTCATCAAAGACGAGTCCGTCTCCACTGTCCGTCCGGGTATGGATATAGGAGTAACCGGCATTCCATTCCCAATGATCATTGACCTTCTGCTTCCACGTCAGTTCCAGCCCCCGTTTATCCTCCTCATCGAGGTTTTCCGCTTCGTGGGGCGTGACGCTGCGGTTCCAGCGGATGACATGGCGCAGATGACTGTGGAAAATACTGCCTTCCAGGTACGATTTGGGGTGTATCTGATACTGGAATCCCAGCGTCTGCGTATAGCCTTCTTCCGGCTGCAGATCTTCTCTTCCCCGTGAGGATGATGTCACGTAAAACTGGTCGTTGAGACGCGGCGGCGAAAAGACGCGGCCCCAGGACGCGTAAACGTTAAAGGCGTCATTGGCCTTATAATTCATGGCCAGGCGCGGTGTACGGTGCAGGCCAAAGGTACTGTTGTCGTCGATCCGCAATCCCGGCGTCACGGTCCACTTGCCGAAGTTGAGGGCATCCTCGGCATATACAGCCCGGTTGTGCCGTTTTTTGTCTATATAATGGGCCTCATAGTTGGTCCCCATATCTTCCGTCCATTCGGCTCCGGCCGTCACATGCTGATGGGGGCCCAGCTGCCAGTTATTCTGCCATTCCAGTCCCTGCGTCCGGGTCAGGAAATGATTGGTCCAGAACGTGCGCTGGTAATCGTTGAAATAGCGGAAGAATCCCGGCTGGGACGAACGGGTATGGAAATTATATGTCAGGCTGTAATCGTTAATCAGTCGTTCGATTACCTTATTAGTACTGAGGTACCAGCCCGGCAGGCGCTCTTTGCGCAGGTTCCGGGGCAGGGAGCGGGAATAGGATGGCAGGAACGTCGATCCATGGCCATGGTAATCCTGATGATAAGCCTTGAACGTAAGCGAACTATCCCTGGTCAGTTCCTGATCCAGTCTCAGGTCGAAGGACTGGCGGAAAATATCGCCGCGGGAACGATCCGTATTGATACCATGGGGAAAGGCATAATACTGGCGCCGTTCCATACTGCCGCTGACCAGCCAGGACGTACGGTCCCGCTTCCCGCTGTTCGTAAGCGTATAGCCATGCATGCCCCACGAGCCGGTATAGGCCGAAAGAGTCGCTTCGTCGTGATCGGCTTTCTTCGTTACGATGTTGATGACACCGCCGACGGCACCGCTGCCATAGCGGACGGAGCCGCTGCCTTTCGTCACTTCCATATGGTCGATAGCTGCTATGCCAGGCAGGCTGGTCAGATCTACGCTTCCCCTGCCGTAGCCGCTGCCCTGGGCGTTGGCCAGGCTCTGTCCGTCGACGAGGATGAGCACCCGGTCATCACCGTTGAGCTTGACGAAGGAAGAAATACCCGGTACCTGTTCGTTGACGGTGACGCCGGTCACGCGCTGCAGTGCTTCCTGGACGGTCTGGTCCCGGTGGGTCTGGATATCTTCCCGGGTGATGATGGTCGTATTGGACTGACGGGCCGGAACAGAGGGAACGGGCCGTTCCTTCTCCGCCCGTTTCCCTATATCGGGGAGCCTGTCCCGCAGGGCATCGAGCATATCCGCCAGGGCACCGGCGACATGAATCGAGCCGGACGGTGCCGCGCTTTCGTCCGTCCCGGGACCGGCTGCCCGTCCGCTGCCGCCGTCGCCATGAGCCATTCCAGGACCGGCCGTTTCTGCCCGGCCAGACCGGGACGGTTCTCCTGCCGTCGCGGCGGTATGCACCGGTCCCGTATGATAGGTATTTGTCACCGTGGCCGCCATGGAAGGCGCTTGTGCGGCGTCCGTTCTTATGCGACCGCCTTCCTGACGTTCTGAAGCCAGGGGGCTTCCGCTATTGCCGTCCGTCCCTGCCGCATCCCGGCCGCCGGCACCGGACAGATCGTTGGCATTATAGACCGTAACGGTGCCGGGCTCCTGCCGTGTGTAGTTGTAGGCTATGGTAAAAAAGCCGCCTGCTGCCAGGGCCAGATAAGCCGCCGCATGGAGAGACACGGACAGACCGGCGGCGACGCGCCCTTTCTTCTTCTCCCATGTCACGGCTCAGCCCCGCTTTCTGCAGCCAGGCCAATGCGGACGATGCCCACGCGCTTGAAGTCGTCGAGGAGGCCCATGACCGTTCCGTAATCGAGACCTTTATCGGCACGGACGACGACGTTGAAGCGGCTGTCTTTCTGCTGCTGTTCCCGCGCCGACGCCAGCAGGCGCTCCTTATCGACGGGCGCATCGTCCAGCCATAACGAGCCATCGCGGCGCAGGGTGACGACGTACTGTGCCGCCGGCTGCTGCTCTGCCTGGGAGGCAAAGGGAAGATCGACCCCCATGGTACGCAGATCGACCATGGACAACGAGGTCATCATGAAAAAGACGAGGAGAAAGAACATGACATCGATCATGGGGATTATCATGATCGACGGCTGCTTGAAATACCGTGGATCCCGTAAACGCATGGCTCAGTCCTCCTTTTCCCGGGGCATCGTTTCGAGAGCCGAAAAACACAGCTCCATATCGGTGATGATCCGGTCCAGGCGCTGGGTGAAATACGAATGGATCAGCAGGGCCAGGATAGCCACGCATAGGCCGAAAGCCGTAGCAATGAGCGCTTCGCCGACGCCGCCGGTGATAGCGGCCGACTGGCCAGTCTGTACGTTGAAAATACTAAAGGCCCGGATCATACCGCTGATGGTTCCGAGCAGGCCCAGGATCGGCCCCAGGGTCACGATGACACTGAGATAATACAGGCGGCTGCGCAGCTTTGCCATGAGAATGCCCGACTGCAGTTCGATATAAGCCCGGACATCCCTGCCCGTACGGCCGGCAAAGACGTCGCGCAGGATATAGGCCAGCCCTCCCTGGCTTTCATCGGCCAGCGTCCGCGCTTTATCGTACTGTCCCAGTTTCATATACGTGTAAAACCTTTGGGCAAAGGCTGCCCCGGCATCCATGTGGGTATAAAAAATAGCCCGTTCCAAACCGATATAGACGACAAACAATGAACACAACAGGAGGATGTACATGACAATCCCACCCTGCCGGAACAACAAAAATCCACTAGTAATCGCTTCCATACTACCGCTCCTATACATACTGAAACAACTGAAACAGAAAAAAACCGCAGGGATACGTCATCCTTACGGTTTATAACAGAACAGAGTCCTAATCCCCATCCCCATCGCTCGCAGGTCTGCCGGTGATTCTTTGTCAGGCAGTTCTTCTGGCTCGGATTCATGACCCTGCTGCGCCTTCCCATACAGATATACAGTGGCGTTTCTGCAGCAGTGCTCCTCCTTACAGCGGCGGGACCGCGCCGGCTTATACCGGCTTTTCTATTGAGTCTTGCGACACCTGACAGCTCCTATGCAGTTGTATTTAATGGTAGCATGGCCTCTTGCAGACTGTCAAGAACGGGGCGCAATGCCACGAATGGTAATTTTCATAACATCCACAGACATTCCTGTAGTGTATTCGACAGACTGCTGTACCTCGTCCTTGACGCGGCGCAGGAGCTGGCGGATATTTTCCCCGTAATAAATGGTCAGCGTCAGGATAATGGCCAGGCCGTTGGCATGGGACAGGTAGTTCTTGGCCACCTTGACACGGTTCACCCGGGCAATACCGCTCATCCCTTTGAGCGTATGGCGGACGAGGGCAAAGAGGACATCATCGGAAAAGACCAGCTTGCCATAATAGCTGAATACGGGACGGACGACAGACTGCTCCACGCCGGATTTCCTGCCACCCCGGCCGGACAGGAACGAACGGATGGGATCGAGGAGATAACCGTGAAAATGAGATTTCAGCTCCATCGTCGGCACGGGGATGATATGCTTGCCTTCTTTCAGGCGGATATCCCTGGCTTTGGCGATTTCCGCTGCCGAGGATACCTCTTCGATATGGATATAATCATCCGCATGAGGAAGGTGCAGGGCTTGGCAGATGCGGCATATCATATGCTTCGACGTACCCAGGATGAGAAGCCGCGGCGGCTGGATCGTAAGGAGTGCCTTGCGGACGGCTTCAGCATGGGCCGGGTCGAGGAAAATAGCCCGGCGCACGGCCTGCATGCGGTTCGTTTCCTCCTTGGCCGACTGGCCGGCGACGATGCGGTTCTGATAAATGAGCAGGCCGTCATCGATGATACAGTCGATATTCCTTTCGTGCGCCACGACCAGGGCATGATAACTCTTCCCTGTCCCGCTGGCACCGATAAAGCCGGTAATATGCATCATTCCTCATCCTTTCTTTCTGCCTGCCATGACATAGACTGCCCTGCCGCTTCCCGGTCTTACGGCCGATAGGCCAGCAGCCCGTGCACATACGATTCATCTACGGCATAGGACCCGACCGTTTCCGGGAACCGGCCCGGTACGCCATGGAAATCGGAACCGCCGCTCACCAGCCAGTGATGCTCCCGGGCGATGCGCAGGAATTCGTCACAGCGGCCGCGGTTATTGGGGTGATAGACTTCCAGCCCGTCAAAGGGAAAGGCCAGGACCCGGGACAAGGTCCGCTTCAACAGTCCCGGATGGGCCAGGAAAGCCAGCCCTCCTGCCGTATGGATCAGGTCGATACAGGCATCGACGGTCAGGCGGTGATACGGCACGTAGGCCGGGCCGCCGCGGTACAGTATCGTATCGAATACGGCTTTCACATCAGGAAAATACCCTTTGGCGACGAGCATGCGGGCAATATGCGGCCGGCCTACGGTCCCCCCTTTGGCCAGCATCCCTTCTATCTGGCCGCGGTCGATGTCATAGCCGAGGGATACACACCGGTCGGCGATCTCCAGAGCCCGGTTCAGACGGCGCTGTTTGAATTGCCGGCAATACTCCGTCAGCTCTTTCTGATCCGGCCGGATATAGTAGCCCAGGACATGGACATCTTCCCCATCATAATCACTGCTCATTTCAATAGCCGGGATGACCCGTATGCCCGGTGCAAAAGAATGACCGGAGTAAGCAGCCACCGTATCGTGGTCGGAAATGGCCATGACCGAAAGGCCGGCCTCTGCTGCCATCTTCGTCAGCTGTTCCGGCGTATACAGGCCGTCAGAACAGGTCGTATGCATATGCAGATCTACATTCATGACGACTGGCCCCCTTTGAGCCATTCCAGGACCGTCTTGATGCCCGTCCCGGTCGCGCCCATATAGCCCAGATCATCTTTCTTTTCCAGGAATGCCGTCCCGGCGATATCGAAATGGATCCACGGCGTCCCTTCCCTGATGAACTGACGGATAAACAGGCCGGCCGTAATGGCTCCGGCTTCGGGACCGCCGACGTTCTTCAAATCGGCAATATCGCTCTGGAGCTGCTTTTCATATTCCCGGTCCGCCGGGAACTGCCATACCTTTTCATGGACCCGTTCCGCCATAGTGAAAATGCGGTTCATCCATTCCTGGTCGTTGCCAATCATGCCGCTGCGCACCGTACCGAGAGCCGTCACACAGGCTCCCGTCAACGTAGCGAAATCGATGATCCGCGTCGCCCCTTTATCCTGGGCATAGGCTACGGCATCGGCCAGGACCAGCCGGCCTTCGGCATCGGTATTCTTGACTTCCACGGTCTTGCCATTGTACATGGTAATGACATCATCGACGCGGTAGGACATGCCCGACGGGATATTTTCCGCCAGAGGCATGACGGCCAGCACATTGACGGGATACTTGAGGAGCATCAGCGCCCGGATAACGCCCAGGACCACTGCGGCTCCTGCCATATCGTCTTTCATGAACTCCAGATTGGCGTGGGACTTGAGAGACAGGCCGCCGCTGTCATAGAGAATGCCCTTTCCGACCAGCCCCAGCACATCCTTACTGTCCGGATCGCCCTGGTACAGAACCGACACCAGCTGCGGCGGATTCATACTGCCCTTGCCGACCGCTACGATGCCGCCCATATGGCGCTTTTCCAGATTCCACTTGTTGAGCGATTCGACGTGGATATTTTCGCCCTTGCACAACTCCTGTACCGAATCGGCAAACTTCCGCGGCGTCAGTTCATTAGACGGCATATTCGTCAGATCCCGGGCCAGATAAATCCCTTCATAAACCGACGAATACACATAGCAGAGCGTATTCAATTCCTTAATCTGCAGGCTCGCCGTGATGAGATTGATATTCTTGACCAGATTGGGCGACGCCTGGGTCTTGTACTGGATAAACTCATAATTCTGGTACAACAGTCCGTCGATGAGCGATGGAATATCCATTTCCAGCGTATCGATCAAAAGAGCCAGCTCCCGGACCTTCTCCTTCCGCGCAGCCTGCAAAATCTGGCGGCCCACCCGGAAATCCTCATACGTCGCATACTGTACCGGTTTATTGTCCAGCCCTACCAGGAGATACGTATGTACCTTGCTGCCACTGGCACAATGATACACATAAAGCGAAGTATAATCCAATATATCAGGCCGCTCCTCAACAAATACCTTCAGGGCCTTTACATCCTCCTTGGGTACCCGCTGCAGGGCTTTCATCTTCTTATCGACGCCAATGACCAGCATGTCAAAGCTGCCGTTGCCGTTGCAAGTAATCATCTGTGTCCCCTCACTTCCAAACTCTTTTCATACAATTTTAGTATATCAGAAAAGACTAAAATTGTCTCTTATTTTAATAAGTTCTATAGAAAGCCCGGCAACACGAACCCAACCAGCCACCGGGCCCCTGGCGGGTGACATTGCGGGAACGGCTCCGTTCCGGCGCGGTCATCATGGACCGTGACGGATGCTGGGCGTACCTGTTGCGTCCGGCGCACTGTTTTGTCTGAGCTAAGCGAGTTTCAGCGCGCCAGCAACAGGCACGCACGGCAAGGGCCGTGGAGCTTCCGAACCTGACAGGGGTCCAGCGGCAGGAATCTTAATCTAGCAGCTACAACCCAACCAGCCGCCGGGCCCCTGGCTGGTGACATTGCGGGAACGGCTCCGTTCCGATGCGGTCATCATGGACCGTGACGGATGATGGGCGTACCTGTTGCGTCCGGCGCGCTGTTTTGTCTGAGCTAAGCGAGTTTCAGCGCGCCAGCAACGGGCACGCACGGCAAGGGCCGTGGAGCTTCCGAACCTGACAGGGGTCCGGCGGCAGGCAGGCTCTTATCCAGCAGGCCCGTATGGCAGGTATGTCCATTACGTACTGCATCTGACTCATTCCCTTTTTCTGCCTTCAAGAATATAATGGAAATAGAAGAAGTATCGGCTCTGATACGACGCGTTTGTGTAGGCGTATCGGTAGTAGATGTAGAAGAATCAGATCCTTCTCTATATTCACTCGATACTTCTTTTTTTATAAATCTGGCTAAATTTCTTTCCAATTACCTTTTCTATAGTTCCTTCATGCTCGGGTCGTTAATAAAAAATATCCCGCACGGCACAAGCCATACGGGACAAAACGATACCGGCAACGACTACGTATCATTGAGTGCATCTACTTCCTCTTTAGGGAGATATACGGTCTTATTTTCGCTGATTTCATTATTGGATTGGTACTCGTTGTAATGAGAAACAATATCTTTCGTAAGGTCATCTGTAAGCTTTCCCCTGCTGTATTTTGGCAGCTCATCATAGTCGTCAATCATGAAGCAGTTATCCATCTGTATATATCCATCTTTGGTTATTGCACTTTGCCCTTCACACCTGACAAGATGATTGGATTTAAAGGCAACCTTGTATTCCTTTCCTTGTAACGAGTCCAGTTGTCCGACCTCGATAAAGCCCAATTCACTTTTTCGAATTACGACATAGGGGTGTTTTGTTTTTGATATAGTGCCCGGATCATTATTGAACCGCATCCTTAACCACAAAATCTCTCCTATTTCTACCATTCTACGCTCCCAATCCGTCCATTACCTGCAATATATCACTATATTGTTTCTTGTACTGCTCAGCGTACTTGGCAGTATCCATTTTGATTAACTTTAAATCCGTTCCATATTTGTGCTTGTCAACCCAGGATTCATCCTCATGGGACAACTGAATCAGTTCATCAAGAGATGCATTTTTAAAAACATCATAAAACACATTTAGAAATGACTTTGCCTGCTCCGTAATACAGATAGAACTTGAAAGTTTCTGCTTGTTGTGAAGTAAGAAACCATATCCCTTTTGAACTTCCTGAACAACGCCTCCATTGTCATAAGCCAGCAAATCGTCATCATACAACAACTCGCCATACTTAGCTAAATAAATATTTTGGGCCAGATGCAAAAATTTATTCAATCGTGCATTGCCATCGTAGAAAGTTCTATCATTCTTATTCACTAAATTCTGCGTAAATACAGTATTATCTGTATCTTTCAATAAGAAGAATAACGCAACATCTCTTGCTTTCATAGCTATTCCCCTCCTTATAAAAAAGCCCCGGCGCGATTGCTACATATCTGGCATGTTGGTACCTTCGCATTCGCAAAATCCGGTGCACTCTTTAATTCCATTATACAGTTTAAAATACAAATGTCAAATACCGATAAAACAATGCTGCGTTTTCACCGGGTCCTCCGCCAATTCATGGAGCCAATCCGTAAACACTGCTATTAACATAACACTTTAACTAGCACGAACCCAACCAGCCACCGGGCCCCTGGCTGGTGACATTGCGGGAACGGCTCCGTTCCGATGCGGTCATCATGGACCGTGACGGATGATGGGCGTACCTGTTGCGTCCGGCGCGCTGTTTTGTCTGAGCTAAGCGAGTTTCAGCGCGCCAGAAACGGGCACGCACGGCAAGGGCCGTGGAGCTTCCGAATCTGACAGGGGTCCGGCGGCAGGCAGGCTCTTATCCACCAGCACGAACCCAACCAGCCACCGGGCCCCTGTCAGGTGACATTGCGGGAACGGCTCCGGTCCGATGCGGTCATCATGGACCGTGACGGATGCTGGGCGTACCTGTTGCGCCCGGCGCGCTGTTTTGTCTGAGCTAAGCGAGTTTCAGCGCGCCAGCAACAGGCACGCACGGCAAGGGCCGTGGAGCTTCCGAACCTGACAGGGGGCCGGCGGCTGGAATCTTAATCTAGCAGCTACAACTCAGACAGCCACCGGGCCCCTGTCAGGTGACATTGCGGGAACGGCTCCGGTCCGATACGGTCATCATGGACCGTGACGGATGGCGTGCGTACCTGTTGCGTCCGGCGCGCTGTTTTGTCTGAGCGAAGCGAGTTTCAGCGCGCCAGCAATAGGCACGCACGGCAAGGGCCGTGGAGCTTCCGAACCTGACAGGGGGCCGGCGGCTGGCAGGCTCTTATCCAGCAGCTACAACCCAACCAGCCACCGGGCCCCTGGCTGGTGACATTGCGGGAACGGCTCCGTTCCGATGCGGTCATCATGGACCGTGACGGATGGCGTGCGTACCTGTTGCGTCCGGCGCGCTGTTTTGTCTGAGCTAAGCGAGTTTCAGCGCGCCAGCAACGGGCACGCACGGCAAGGGCCGTGGAGCTTCCGAACCTGACAGGGGGCCGGCGGCAGGAATCTTAATCTAGCAGCTACAACCCAGCAGGCCTCGTCTGCATTTGTACTGGCAGGGCCCGATAGAACATGATAGAATAGAGAGAAACGAAAAAAACGAAAAGAATCGATAGGAGCCTGAACATGAATCTAGACGGTATTACCCTGCATAGCATCACAAACGAACTCGTCTCCCTCCTTCAGGGAGGTGCCATATCCAAAATTTACCAGCTCGACGCCCGGTCCCTGTATTTCCGCGTCTTCAACGACAAAGGCATCCACCACCTGGTCATCACCCTCGACGACGCACCGCGCCTCTATATATCCCAGACCATGCCGCCGACGCCGGACACCCCGACAGGACTGTGCATGTTCCTGCGCAAATACTATGAAAACGGCCGCATCGCCTCCATCAGCCAGCTCCACCTGGACCGCCTCATCGACATCGACATCGATGTCCTGGACATCTCCGGCCGCCTGGTGACCCGCAAAATCCACGTCGAACTCATGGGCAAATACAGCAACGTCATCTTTACGGAAAACGGCATCATCATCGAAGCCCTCATCAAGACCGGCAAAGGAAAAAACGCCGTTCGCACCATTGCCCCCAAAGAACCGTACGAATTCCCGCCCAATTTCCAGCGCATGGACCCTTTCGCCTTTACGCCGGCCGAACTCCGGGAAATGCTCGACATGGAAAGCAGCGAACCCCTGTACCAGTGGATGCTCAAACGCTTCAACGGCATGAGCACCATCGTCCTCGACGAACTGGCCTTCCGCACAGACATCGACAAAAACACCCCCGTATCGGACCTGACGGGAACACAGAAAGACGCCTGGTGCAATGCTATCGTCTCCTTTGGAAATGAACTTCAGGGCGTAAGCGGTGCCTACGTCTACACCGTCCGGGGCAAGGAAATCCTCTTTCCCATCCTCCTTTGCAGCCTGGCCCAGTATCCGCGCCGCCACTTCGACCTCATCGAAGAATACCTGAGCGACTATCAGACGGCCCACCGCAGCCTGAGCGGGGAACAGGAACAACTCCAGAAAAAAGTAGGCAAACTCATTGAAAAACAGAAGCGGAAAATCAAGCGCATCGCCGCCGAAATGAAAGAAACATCCAAGATGGACACGTACAAACACTACGGCGACCTGCTCATGATCTACGCCTACGAAAAACACGACCACGAAAAATCCGTGACCCTGCCGGACATCCTGACACCGGAGCAGGCTCCCGTCACCATTCCCCTCGATCCGGCCTACTCCATGACGGACAACGCCAACCGCTACTACAAGCGCTATACCAAGATGCGCAACCGCATCCAGAAATCGGGGGAACTGCACGAAGAAAACGCCCGCTATCTCAATTATCTCTACTCCCTGGAATACGCCCTGGAAAATGCCAGTACGAAATCGGAAATCACCGATATTAAAGTAGAAATGCGCCAGATGGGACTCATCAAGTCCTCTTCCAAGGACAAGCTGCGCCGCGAATTTTCCCAGGATATCCTCACCGTCCGCGTAGACGGCCTCGACATCTGGATTGGCCGCAACAACCGGCAGAACGATTTCCTGACCCTCAAAAAAGCCCATCCCTACGACCTGTGGTTCCACGTAAAGAACCGTCCCGGCTCCCACGTCATCCTGGCCTGCCACAACGCACAGCCGACCAATACCCAGCTGACCGCCGCAGCCGAACTGGCCGCCTGGTACAGCAAAGCCCGTCAGGACAGCAAGGTCGAAGTAGACTGCACCCTCGTCCGCAATGTAAAGAAACCGGCCCACGCCGTACCGGGCTACGTCGTATTCGAAGGGCAGACGACCTATAACGTACAACCGAAAAAATGGGAATAATCCCGGCATACCCGTACCAATGAAAAAGGCGCTGACCGTGAGGCAGCGCCCTTTCTTTATGATTCTTATGATTCTTATGATTCTTATGATTCTTTCAACTCTTCCAGTTCGCACCAGCGTTCCGTCAGTTCATCCACTTTGGCCTTTGTCTCTTCCTGTTCCTTCAACAGGCTCTCTACCGTTTCATAATCGCTGCCAGCGGCTGCAATAGCGGCGTTGAGCCCTTTGAGCAGCCCTTCATAACGGGGCAGGTCCTGGGTGATCTGCTCCAGCTCCTGTTCCTGCCGTGACGTCAGACCTTTTCTGACTGGTGCCGGCTCTGGCGGCGCTTCTTTGCCCCGGCTGTCCCCACTATCGCGGGAAAGAGCATATTTTTTCGGTTCTTTCTGACGGAGCATCTCTTCCAGATATTCGCTGTAATCGCCGTAATAGCGGCTCCACGTACCGTCTTTGAGGACGAACAGCTTGTCGGCCACGCGGTCGAGGAAATAGCGGTCATGGGATACGACGAGGACGACGCCCTGATACGTATCGAGGTACTGCTCCAGTACGGTCAGGGTCGGGATGTCCAGGTCATTCGTCGGTTCATCCAGGAGGAGCACATTGGGCTGGTCCATGAGCAGGCGCAGCAGATAGAGACGGCGCCGTTCACCGCCGCTGAGCTTATAAATATAGGTATACTGCATGTCTTCCGTGAACAGGAACTGTTCCAGCAGGCGCGATGCCGAAATGTGTTCGCCGAACTGATTGACTACGTAATGGCCGTGTTCCTGGACGTAATCGATGACCCGCTGGGATTCGTCAAATTCCGGGAGCTGCTGTGTAAAAAATCCGAAGCGGACGGTCTGGCCGATGGTAATCGTACCCGAAACGGGCGGCAGCTGGCCGGCGATGACCCGGAGCAGCGTCGATTTGCCGACGCCGTTTTCCCCGATGATGCCGATGCGGTCGTGTTTGACGACGTGATAGGTCACGTGGGAAAAAAGGGGCGCCTTGCCCGGATAAGAAAAGGCCACGTCATCCATGTCGATAATGGTCTTGCCCAGACGGACCGACGTATCGAAGATTTCCACATTATCGATGGGCTTGCCGTTTTCCATGGCGCACAAGGCTTCATAGCGGTCACGCCGTGCCTTCTGCTTGGTCGAGCGTGCCTGGGCGCCGCGGCGGATCCAGGCCGTTTCCCGGCGGATGAGGTTGCGCCGCTTGGCCGCTTCCGCTTCCTCCCGTTCCAGCCGGGCCTGGCGCTGTTCGAGGTAGGCTGCATAATTGCCACTATACGTATAGACTTTTCCCCGGTCGAGTTCCAGCATCGATCCGGCGACGCGGTCGAGGAAATAGCGGTCATGGGTACTCAGGAGCAGGGCGGACTTACTGTCGTGGAGATAGTCTTCCAGCCAGCAGATAGTCCGGTCGTCCAGGTGGTTCGTCGGTTCATCCATGATGAGCAGGTCACAGGGCAGGATCAGCGCCCGGGCCAGGCCGAGCCGTTTCCGCTGCCCGCCGGACAAGGTATCGACGGACTGGGACAAATCGGAAATCCCCAGTTTCTGGAGTACCACTTTGGCATGCTGCTCCAGCTCCCAGGCCTGCTTTTCGTCCATTTCCCCGGTCAGTTTCAGCACGGCTTCATCATCGTCTTCTTCGACTGCCGCTTCGTAACGGCGCAGGACATCCATGACTGGCAGGTCGCCGTCAAGAACGCTTTCCAGTACGCTGCGGCCCGGCTGGAACTGCGGCTCCTGGGGAAGATAATGGATGCGCGCCTTGGGATTGCGCCAGATTTCCCCTGTATCCGCCTCGGCCAGGCCGGCAATGATCTTGAGCAGCGTCGTCTTGCCTGCCCCGTTCAGGCCGATGAGGCCCAGTTTCTGACCGCCATCGATGGAAAAAGTCACATCATCAAATAACACGCGCGTGCCATACGATTTAGCCACGCCTTCTACGGTTAATATATTCATCGTCAGTCATCCTTTTATTTCAGTTTCTCCTCCATTATAAAGGGATGGAAAAGAAAATGCCAGCCTTCTTCAAACTTCAAACTATCCCTAACCACTGACCACCCGCCACGCTCCGTCATCCTTTCCCTTCCTGAAAAGTATTGCCATATGTTGACATATGCGGTAAAATAAAATAATCTATGGTATTGCATTTTTTTACAAAGGAGTTTTCATTCATGTTTCAGACAAATATTGTCGTTTTGAGCGCCTTTGCCCTCTATCTCCTGGCCATGCTGTCCATCGGTGTCTACTACTCCCGGTCCCAGCAGCGCCTCAGTGACTATATTCTGGGCGGACGCAGTCTCGGCCCGTGGATTACTTCCATGAGTGCCGAAGCCTCGGATATGAGCGGCTGGATGCTCATGGGCCTGCCCGGTTTTGCTTATGCCATCGGTATTTCCGCATTCTGGACGGCCTTTGGTCTCTGTCTGGGGACCTTCCTCAACTGGCACTTCGTATCGCGCAGACTGCGTAATTATACAGAAGTGGCCAACAACAGCCTCACCATGCCGGACTACCTGAAAAACCGGTTCCATGATGAAAAGAATATCATCCGCCTCATTTCTGCCATCTTCATCCTCATCTTCTTCCTGATTTACACGTCATCGGGATTCGTCGCCGGCGGCAAGCTGTTCCAGACCGTCTTTGGCCTGGACTACTTCCACGCCCTGCTGATTGGGGCCGGCGTAGTCGTCGTCTATACCTTCCTGGGCGGTTTCATGGCCGTCTGCTGGACCGACTTCATCCAGGGCTGCATGATGTTCCTGGCCATCGTCCTGGTCCCCGTCGTAGGCGTCATCAGCTACGGCGGCCTGGGGCCCGTACTGGACCGGGTCGCTACTGATTCGCCACAGCTGCTCCAGCTCGTACCGGACACCAGCATGACCGGCATCATCGCCATCATCTCGGCCATCGGCTGGGGCGTCGGCTACTTCGGCCAGCCCCACATCCTGGTGCGCTTCATGGCCATCGGAGACCCCATGGAACTGAAAAAAGCCAAACACATCGCCATGACCTGGGTCATCATTTCCCTGGCCGCAGCCGTATTCGTCGGCCTCGTCGGCAAAGTCGTCCTGCAGACGCCGCTTGTCGGAGCCGATTCGGAAAAAGTCTTCCTCATCATGAGTCAGGAACTCTTCCCGCCTTTCCTGTCGGGCCTCATCTGGTCTGCCGTCCTGGCCGCCATCATGAGTACGGCCTCGTCCCAGCTTCTGGTCACGGCATCGGCTATTTCCAAAGATATGTACCATACGTTCATCAACACCAAAGCCAGTGACAAAGAACTGATCTACGTCAGCCGTTTCACCGTCCTCGTCGTGGCGGCACTGGCTATCTACCTGGCCCTCGACCCCAATAACTATATCCTGACCATGGTAGCCTACGCCTGGGCCGGATTCGGGGCAGCTTTCGGTCCCTGCATCCTCCTGTCTCTGTTCTGGAAACGGATGACCAAAAACGGGGCCCTGGCCGGCATCATCGTCGGCGGCCTCACGGTCCTCATCTGGAAACAGTTCGCCTGGTTCGGCCTCTATGAAATCGTGCCGGGCTTCATCTTCTCCCTGGTGGCCATCTATCTGGTCAGCAAATGGGACGCACCGCCCAGTGCCGAAATCCAGGCTGAATTCGACCGGGCCGTCAGCCTGAAACAGAAAATCACCGTACTCAAAAATGAAGACGAATAATAGGTAGCAAAAAGGACTGTCGCATGAAGACAGTCCTTTTTTTAGTGGCTGATTCAATCCAGTACGCGCAGGTCCGCTTCGTCCTGACGGACGATTTGTTTCAACTGTTCCACCAGCTGCTGCAAATCCTGCACGCTCCGGCCGGCGAAGTTCTTTTCGACGAAATCCCGTTTGGCTTCAGTCTGGGTAGCCTGGCAAATTTCTTCCAGATACGTTTTCAAGGCTGGAAGCAGCGTCGCTCCCGTCTTGTCCCGTACCATGCCCAGTACTTCCCGTACCTGCTGGCGCTGCTGTGTCTTGACCTTCCTGCTCCTGGCATAGCCCGTGACCAGCCCGACGGCGGCCCCGGCCAGGAGGACCGGCGGCATGATAGTGCTCACGGCCGCTCCCAGTGTGACGTGGGCCGCAGCCGGCGCGACGACAGCCGAATAGATGGACAGGGCACCTCCGGCAGCACCGGCGGCCAGGACGGAATTTTTCACCGATTCCATGCCGGTATTTTCCTGCATCGAAAGGGAAAGCCGCGCCATTTCCATCTGGTTCTTTTCCTGCTCCTGTTCATACATGCGCGACAATTCGGCATCAATCCCCGAAAGCCGTCCCTGCCAGTCCGATCGTATCGTTTCCGACAACTGCTGCAGATACCCCTCTATTTCACTGCGGATCCGTTCCTGGGACAGGACCTGACGCAGCGTCTGCTGGAACTCGTCCTGGGACGAACTGCTGAAGGCATTGCCCGACCCGATCTGGCTGTACAGGGCCCCTTCCGCCCGGCTCAGGAACGTATGCTGCAGCCACTCTCTCGTCTGGCTCAGCGCCTTTTCGGACAGCATCTTCCCGTTGTACTGGATCTGCTCATCCAGTTCCATATACGTGTGGAGCTTCCGTTCAATCTGATCCAATGCCTGGCGGTGCAGGAGTTTCATCTTATCCTCCAGTACCCGTGCCGATTTCATGATACTGTCCAGCTGCACATCATCGACATGGCGTTCGATGTGCTCGTCCAGATACGTATACAGATCGGTAAACCCCGATTCGTCCTGGAGCTGCTGGTCGGCCTGCATGACCCCTTCGTAGGCCTTGCGGGCCGACAGGGGGAAAATCTCTTCCAGATAGATTCCCAGCGAGTCATCGAGATAATCGACCAGATCCTGCGGGTCGCCGTCCACCTGATCGATGCGGTTGATGACCGCCACGATAGGCTTGCCCATCTGGGCCACCTGGCATACCCGTTCATTGACATCGCTCTGGCCCAGATAATTGCCATTGAATACCCAGAGGACCACATCGACGGACTGGAAATAGTCAGTCGTGCGCGATTCATTGGCCGTCGTAATCGTTTCCAGCCCCGGCGTGTCGATGAGGCAGATATGGCGCAGGCCCTGCAGGTTCCGGCCGACTTCCACATAATCGCAGTGACCGAAGAAATCCTGATCGTTGTGATGCTCTTCTAACAGGCCGTATATGTCGCTCACAGACCCTTCCCGTTCTGTCCCGTCCCGGAAATGCAGGACGGCCTTTTCTTCCGGCGAATAGGCAATCTTCATGATGCACGCCGTCGTTTCCGTCGCATCCGTCGGGGAAATGTCACCCCCGGCAAAGGCGTTGATCAACGTCGATTTCCCCGCTTTGACCTCGCCGATGATGGCGGCATGGAGCGGCTGTTCGACTTTGGCCCGCAGCAGCTGCAGGTCGCGGTACACCGGGTACAGGCCGGGAAAAGCTTCGTCACCGAACAGGGGCGACTGCTCAGCCCGGGCCAGCAGCCCGTCTATATAAGTTCTAACGTCCATGAAATCCTCCTAATGAGAAAAAATAATGTCCTGGACCCGGAGCGGTATCACCTGCAGCCGGCCCAGGCCGTCCAGTTTCTGGAGATGCTCCATGACGGTCTGTGTCTGATCTGACGGCCCGTAGAGCTCGGCATACGTCGATTCCCGCAGAGAATCGATGGAACCTCCCGACTTTTCGATATAATCCTGGTACTCCCTTTCCAGCTTCTTCCGGACATCGGCCATCTGGTCTTCAAACCGCCTCTGTATCTTATCGGCCATACTGGAACCAAACGTACGGGACAGGAATTTGGCCACGCTTTTGCCAATATCCGTCGCTGCCAGTCCGGCAAAGATAAGCCCTACGGGGCCGAGCAGTGCCGCCGCCCCGATGGCCAGGGCTCCTCCCAGGGCCAGCTGGGCACTGCCCTGACCGCTCAGATCATCGGACAGATTGGCCCTGCCGATGACGCCCTGCTGATTGAGGCAGACGGTCATTTCATCCTCCTTCAGAGAGGGAAATTCCTTGAAAGGCGCTTTTTGCAGATGACGGCGGTAGAGGTCCATGAGCTGGCGGCTATGGGCCTCTACCAACTCATGGAGGCGCCGTTCCAGCGATTCCGGGCAGATGATCTGTTCCAGGATATACTCGTTGCGGTAATCCGTCTCCATATCCCAGAGCTCATCTTCCACACGGCCCGCTTCCCGATGGATGCGCTTCGCTTCCTGGTCCTGGAACGTCTCCAGATCCTGCTTCAGCCGGTCCAGGATTTCCGACGAATCCTTGTTCCAGGCAGCGATCTTCGCCTCCCGCTGACCGCTCACTTCGGCGAGGAGCAAAGAGGCCTGCCCCGCCTCCTGGCGGATGTGATCCAACAAATCGCGGCAGCCGCGGAGCTTGCTGCGGATCTGGATGTCCAGGGCGTCGGCAAAGAGCGTCCGGTTCAACAACCGCAGGAGAGCCGGCAGATTGCTTCGTTCCAGCAGGGCTTCCGCTTCCTGCCGCTCTGTTTTGCTGATACCGTCCTGATGCAGCATATCTTCCGCCTGCCGGGCTTCCCTGGCCGAAATAGGGACGATTTCCGTGAACAAGTCCCCATAGAACCGCCGTGCTTCCGCCAGCACATCGTCTGGATTCTGGCCGTTCTGCCGCACGATATCCATGCGGTTGACGACGGCAATGATGTTATCGGGATGCTTTTCATATTTCTCACAAAGCCGGCGCAGCTCCGTATGGTCGCCGGCACTGGCAATCTTATCCCCCGGCAGGATCCAGATGACGCCATCGGCCTTGGAGAAATATTCTTCCGCGCTGGCAACGATCATATCGTCCAGTTCCTGCCTGAGGCCCGGCGTATCGACGAGGCGGTAATGGCTCAGGATATCACTGTGGCCGACCGGCCAGGACGCTTCGATGACCTGCGACTGGTACAGGCCGTACTTGCGCAGTTCCCGCTGCTTTTCTTCCAGTACTTCGAGGGGCACTTTTTTCTTCTTGAACTCCCGCAGTTCCTGACGGATCGCCCGTTCCGAATCTTTCCGCTTCTGTTCTTCCCCTTCGATATATGCCTGGGCTTCGCCGGCGGTCATCGACCGGCAGGACCCGTCTTTGAAGGTGAGCGTACAAGAGGCATCCAAGTCCGCATCATGGAACACATCGATTTTCCACGTCTTCGGCAGGAAATCCTCTGCTGCCGCCTGCTGGCCCAACAGGGCATTGATCAGCGTCGATTTCCCGTTCTTGCCACTTCCCATGACAAAAAGCATAAAATTCTCATTCAGCCGTTCCGCCAGCTGATGAATGGCCGTACACGTTTCCTCTATGACCTGGATATAATCGTGAAGCCGGACAGTCTTTGCGCCACAAGCCGTATGGATGGCCTCCAGCTCGCGGGTGATATCGTCGAGATGAGCCAGCATCTGCTGCTGGACATGCCGGCGGATACGCTGATTATACCCGTCTTCCACATCATCATAGAGGGACTGCACCGCGGCAAACGTATCCTTAGAAATCATCACTTATCCCCCTATGATGCCTTTTATGGTATACCCGGCCAGAGCCGCCAGTATGACGAAATTGATGCCGGCCAGCACCTTGAGTGTCGTCAATTTAGAAGAAAGGGCCGCATCATATGCCGCCAGCGTTTTCACCTGTTCCAGATGCTCTGCATTGATCTTTTTCTCCATGTCAAGCGAATGATGGAATACCAGCTTTACACCCTGCCGGATATCATCCAGTTCTTTCTTCTGTTCCTCGCCCTGATGCTGCAAAGACTTCACGTTTTCTATGCGCCGTTTCTCTGACTGCTGCAGCCATCGGGAAACCATATCATTGCGGTTCCCTATCTCTTTCAGCAGCTCAGACTGCTGTTCCTGCCAGGAACTGATAAAATCAGCAAAACGCTGCATATTATCCAGAGCATGCTGGGAAACATCAGCATACATCGCCTCTGCCTTTTCTATATCCTTCACCAGCCTGGGCGAATCCTTCTTCAGCGCCTGCAGCGACTCGTTCAGCTCTTTTACAGAAGCCAGTGCCGAATCGCGCACCACCGACTCCGTTATCTCCTTCGTCACCGATGAAATGACCTTCGTAAACTCCTGTTCCAGCTCTTTGGACACGACTATCACCTTTCTTCACCCCGGCACGCAGCGGCCGGGTAATATATATCCATATTATACATCAGACTGCTGTAATGATGAAGCCTGTATATGCGATTACTTGGAGGAGGCTTCAATGGATGTCGTTTCCTACATAAAATGAAGCACGAGTATCATAACCGCAATCATCATACTCGTGCTTCATTTTACAGAAGTGGTTCGGTATCTCTGCCGTAGGGCGTGATGGTAAACTGGAAATAACAAGGCAATCTCTTCCATTCCTCTATATACGGCAGCATGGGTGCCGCGTTCTTGGTCCAGAAGACGAAGCAGGCTACATCGTCGGGCAAAAGGGAGACACGGCTGATCTGCTTCGTATTGAAGGGATTGGGCACGAGGACAAAGCCTTCGCGGAGGCGGCGGAAGAACCAGGTACTATAAAACGCCGGTATATCGGTCCGGCGGCTGGCACTGATGATCATACCCGAATCATTCCCTTCTTTACCTGACAACCTGCCAGTTCAACCAGAGCATGTTTGAAACATCAGACGCCAAACGTCACCCTTTATAATTTTCCGGATAGATGGTGATATCATAGTGATTCTTATCCCATTCGTGCGTAATCTGATGCTTGTATGGCGCCAACGCATCAATGAGAACTTCATAGGCTTTGGTCCCCTGGTAGATACCTTCATCGGAAATATCGACTTTATAGCCATTTTCATGGGAATAGATGCCACCGGCATGATAGCCGCTTTCAGCGCCGCCAGTGATGACGAAGGAAATGCCCGCCTGATGTGCTTCTGTATTCAGACGATCCAGGAAAGCAATGGTCGAACTCTGGAAATGGGCCGTATCGGTCGTCCAGTTGCTGTCCCACGGCGTATCCATGCCTTCGGTACTGCTCCACTTACGCAGGTTGCTCTTGCCAAAATCACGGCGGTACGAATAGGCATCGGCAATCGCCGCATCATAGGAATCATGTTGATACTGGTATTGGTACTGATCTTCATATTTCTGGCGGTTCCAGGCCGTGACCGGCGTAGCCATGTGCTGCGATCCGGCATAGTGATACTTGACCGTATCCGGCGTAATCGTCCCAGGATTGTCAATATTAGCAAAGGCTGATGCCGGAATCAGGGCATGAACGCGCGCCTTGAGCCGGTCACCAATCTTGTCGGATTCGTTATGATTGGTTGTGGTTTTCGTTTTTTCTCTGGCTTTGTCCAGCTGCCGGGCCTGTGCCAAAGCGGCAACGGCCGGAGATACCGTTTCCGATTCCCTGACCTGTGCTGCCGATGCAGTGACAGCCCCCATAAGACAGCAAAAAAACAGGATTGCGATGATAGTCTTCTTCATTGAATTCCCCCTTAAAATGCTGAAAGTATGTGTATGACATTGGGTTACTTTTTTACGAATAACATTTTAATTATACTATACTTAGGGGAATTTGAAAAATCGGGCAAATCGGGTCGGGTTCCGTGTTCTATGATAATTGAGATAAATCATGCAACGCTTTATCACACCAAATAACACAATCATCATATTTTCTTTGCTGTAAAAAACATTGCGACTTGAGTGTATACCAAATTTCTCGTTCTGATGCAGTTTTTCGTGTAATGCCCTGCCCATTATTGAAATATCCGGGAACGTCGGAAAGATTGGCTGGCGTTATCAGGCTAAGGTAGGTATCTGCACGCTGATAATCCACTTTTGATCCTAATTTTCCTTTTAGCATCAATCGCACCGTAGTAAAAATAATTTTATGGAACGGAGAATACAAGCTATCCGTATGGTGGCGGATGATATACTCTACCTGATGCAGATAGAGTTCCTTATCTGTTTGGTTATCGTCGAACTGTTTTAAATAAACTTGATACAAGGACCATCCCATTTTATCATCGAGAATCTGTAACTCAGGATAATTATGATGAAAAATCTTATATAGAGCTAAGCATTCCGTATAGTGTTTTTCTTTATACAGACTATTCATATAATAGATATAATCTCCAGATGATATGGTATTAGAATTGCAATCCTCTTTCTGCATTTCCCAGATTGAACAGATTTTCCCATACTGTTGGTCATTGTATAAACTTTTCAAATCACATCCAGACATGATTTCACAACCTCGGATAAATCTCCTATTTCACCTTATCAAAAAATACACTCTATCTGTTCCGCATTATCAGGTACAAGAGCAAAGTCCTGTATCTCCTGACTCCATTGCTCGTATAGTGATTGTAAATGAAGATTTTGCAAATGCTCTGCGTTCTCTTTTTTTTTCCATCGAAATTACCCTGCCCCATCGGACACTTCCTGATTCTAAATTTTTGCAATATCACAACGATGTGATTTTCAAGCGGTAATCCCAATTTTCATTGTATTTTATCGCATAAAACAATCATATTATTCCTCACTTGTCAAGCTTTTTTTCTAAATTAGCCCAAATCTTAATTTTCGTCTAATCTAGACATTTACCATTGTAGTTTTTGATACGTTTGTATCAATGAATGCTATATATAAGCGAATATACATAAAAGCACTGCCCAGTAAAGGCAGTGCTTTTATGGTGTTACATTTTTAGGTTTTTCCTTCTTTTTCTTAAAATAAAATTTTTGCTGATTGTCCGGGGAAATTGGATTTTTTTGCCGGACAGGGTAACGGTCAGGCTCCTTTTTCTTCTTCACCTTCTTCCAGCCAGGTGCACGGTTCCAGCGGTGTGTCCGGCTTGATATAGATGTCGGGACGGTGGCATGCTTCGACGCCTTTTGCCCGGAGTCCCCGTTTCGTATTTACGAAATAAAAGGTCCCATCGGGATAGTTCGTATCTAAGATGCATTCGGCATAAAATTTCAACTGCACTTTTTTATCCAGATGCTTCCACAGGGGATGGGTGAGTTCAATCAGAGATTGTATCATCGGTTTCTCCTCCTTTCTACGTAGGCTGTATATCATACGGCGTCAGCCAGTCGCGTAATTTCTGGATGGCTTTGCCGTAGATTTTGGAGATGTATTGATGGGTCACGCCGAAATGGGCGCCCAGTTCACGGACGGTCTTGTTTTCGTAGATCCGGCCGGTGACAATCTGCCGTTCTCTCGGTGGCAGGTTCTGCAAGGCTTTCTGCAGAATCTGATTCCGTTCGGTCTCGATAGCTGCTTCAGCCGGGCCGGGTGCATCATCAGCCATCGCATCTGGCAGGTCGGTCCATTGGCCGCCGCTGTCGATGCTCTGGCCATAATGACGGCGGTCGTAGGCCATGCGTGCCGTTTCGTTGCGCACGTACCGATGGATTTCCTTTTTTAGGAAATAGTGAAGCTGCTGCAGGCTGGGGAAAGGGGTGCCATCCCACCGGCAGACAGCTTCATGAAGTCCGCGCAGAGCGGCCTGCCGGGCTTCGGAGAGGTCCGTATAATACGATACATACCGGGAGCTGACCGCGCCCATGAGCGGCCCGTACTGCTCTGCCAGCTGGGAAAAGGCCGCCGTGTCACCGTCCTTGGCGCGGGATAATACGTCTAAAGTCCATTTCCATTGTACCTTATTTTCATTTGTCATTCTACAAAAAACTCTCTCCTTTCACCGGCAAAAAACAGGGCGGTAACACAATACAGACACATCTATTGTGTTACCGTCCCTTATGCTTGCGCTTATTCCAGGGTTTCTACCTGGCGGGTGACTACCTGGGAGCTCTTGAGCGCCATCAGGTCCCCGTTGGCAGTAGCAAATATCTTGCCGTCGATGACGGCTTTGACTGCGTTTTCTACGGTCTCTTTATCGAGGCCCGGTTTCGGGTTGCGGATGCTGTACGATACGGTCTTGCCTTTCGGGTCGATCAGTACCAAACTAAGCGTCCGCGTTTCTTTTTTAGCCATTTCTTTCTCCTTTCCGCCGGCCGCACGGCTGGCGGCTTCTTTCACCTGCCTCACCCGATCTGGCACCATCTCGTGCGATTCAGGTTAGAAAACGCCGCCCGTCGTGTGGCCTATATGCTAATTTTTTTTGTATAAATAGTCGATTCGACGAACCGGCTTCGACGAACGAACTACGACCAACGAATTACAGTCTTTCCGTCGAACCGGCCACTAGCTGCCAGCCGCTGACTGCTAACTGCTATCTCTTACCCCTCAATGACATTTTCGGTGACTTCGGAGATGCGGATGAGCGCATCTTCCTGCAGTCCGGCCAGTGCTTCTGCTGCGCCGTAGACGGCGGTAGCATCGGCATTGCCCTTCAGATTCTTGAAGGTGATCTGACGGGTCTTTTCGTTGTCGTCGGCATCCCGGTAGGATACGACGAGTTTCAACTTATTGGATAAGTTACTACGTTCTGCCATTCCTTTTCCTCCTCTCCGGCCGCACGGCTGGCGGCTTCTTTCACCTGCCTCACCCGATCTGGCACCATCTGCCGCGTCGTCGTCAGTCGCCATAGCGCCGCTATGACTCCCTCCATCCTCCTTGCAGTTGGTACCATCTCGTGCGATTCAGATTAGAAAGCGCCGCCCGTCGTGTGGCCTATATGCTGATTTT
This sequence comes from Caecibacter massiliensis, assembly GCA_900095875.1. Classification (GTDB taxonomy): domain Bacteria; phylum Bacillota; class Negativicutes; order Veillonellales; family Megasphaeraceae; genus Megasphaera; species Megasphaera hexanoica. Next base: position 2,647,713 of record LT608311.1, read on the forward strand.
ATTTGTATAAATAGTCGGTTCGACAAACCGGCTTTGATGAACGAACTACGAACCACAACCAACGGCCCCGCCGACGATTCAGGCGGGAAACCGCCATCGGTCGTGGGTCCTAATTGCTAATTTTTGTATGAAAATATGCGGTTCGACGATCCGGCTTCGTCAAACTTCAAACATCAAACTTCAAACTGCCTTTTCTCTCCCTTTCCACTAACCACCAGCCGCTAACGGCGGCCCTTCCTACGCCGCTTTTCCTTCCACCTGGCCCATGTACTGGATGATGCCCGTTGCTATGGCGTCGGCTGTCTGGCCTTTCCTGGCCTGATAACGCTGTATGTCGTCATCGTTGTCGATGAAGCAGACTTCTACGAGGACTGCCGGCATGGATGTGCTGTTGATGACCAGGAGGTTCATGTTTTCCTTAATGCCCCGGTCAGGCAGTTCCAGTGCGGCACAAACATTCTGCTGTATGGCATGGCCTGCCATGACGCTGTGCGGGGTATAGCTCACGAAGGTCTCCGTGCCCGTGGCGTGCCTGTTGAAGGCGTTGAAATGGATGGACACGAAGAGGTCGGCCTGCCAGCGGTTGGCATTGCAGATGACGCCAAAGAGGTCGTCGTTCTGCTCGACGATATTGCGGATCCGGTGCTGGTCGAGGCGTTTCGAGACGAGCCAGGCAAGGTCCCGGGCCAGCTGTGCTTCTGTCAGGGCCAGATGGTCATTGACGGCTCCCGGGTCACGGAACATATCATGGCCGGGATTGAGGTAAACAAACATATTCGCTCTCCTTTCTTCGGGGAAATTCGACGCGCCTGCGCTCAGCAGGCTTGCGGGAACGCATATTGAGTGTCACTTCATCGCCGATGGCAATGCCCGTCACCGGCCGGGATGAAGCCGCCGGACAGGGACAGGTGGTACTGGTACGACAGGCCGCATAGGGCCTGAGCGATACCAGCATCTCGATAGCCTGACGCACGAAATAGACGATGCGTTCTTTGGGAAAATGTCGGATAAATGGATTCATAAGCATGTCTCCTTTCACTCTATAAGGGGGACGGATTTCGTCACTTGGCAACCAATCGGCCACACGGCAGGAAACTTCTTTCCCCTGCCTCACCCAATCTGGCACCATCTGCCGCGTCGTCGTCGGTCACCATAGCCCCGCTATGGCTCCCTCCATCCTCCTTGCAGCTGATGCCATCTCGTGCGATTCAGGATAGAAAGCGTTTCCCGTCGTGTGGCCTGTAATGCTATTTTTTGTAAAGATAGTTGGTTCGACGAACCGGCAGTGTAGCAAGCTACCCCTGCGAAGGACCGCTTCTCAGGGACGGCAAAGATACCCTGCACGTCGAACCGGCTTCGTCAAACATCAAAC